>NZ_CP077204.1:0-80982 GCF_019046925.1 Aeromonas sp. FDAARGOS 1402 | reverse complement strand
TCCGGCCATGGCCGTTTCGTGTGATCCGCCAGCATGATCTGACCTTCGTTATCCTCTCTTTTTACCCGACTTCTTCACCCTGAACCAGTGTTTTTTACGTTGTGACTCACCGTTAATTCCAGTCGGTGGCATTGTGGATCACTCTGTCTAACAGCGCATCTGCAACAGTTGGATTATCCATTAAGCCGTACCACTCCGAGACGGTAACTGACTGACGATGATTGTGCTGCGTTTGCTCGTAGCGATCTTCAATGACGTCCAGTAAATCGCTGACTTGTTTACCTTAAATCCCTCAAGGCCCCAATCATCTAGGATCAACATATCTACCTTTTGTAGCTGTACCAGTTGTTTCAGATAGCTACCATCAGCATGCCCCATTTTCAGCTTTCCAGTAACCGACCTAACCGGTAATACAGCACGCGTTTATTCTGTCGGCAAGCTTGCTCACCTAAGGCGCAGGCAAGATAGGTTTTTGCCGCTGCCGTGGGCCCGGTTATCAAGATATTCTGGTGGTACGTCAGGTGATGTCCTTGCATAAGTGTGTAATTTGTTCAGCTCGCAAGCCGCGCTTTGCCGGATAGCGTAAGCCTTCTGGTGTCGCTTTAAGGCGCAGATTGGCTTGTTTGCGCAAGCGTTGTAAGCGGGTGTTATCCCGCGCCAGATGTTCTTGCTCGACCAGCAATCCCAATCGTTCATCGAAGCTAAGTTCGGCATAGGTATGGGGCGCAAGACGTTGTTGCTCCAGCGCACTGGCCATGGCCGCCAGCTTAAGCTGGCGCAGTTGGATAAGCAGTGAGTCCATTGGTGGTCCTTATTGGTAGTATTTTGAGCCACGGATGTTGGTGTGTGTGCCAGGGATAATGGTTTTAGTTTCATCCGGTTGCCAGCGCATATCTTCACCGTTTTTCAGTAGCTTTTTGATGACCGGTATATAAGGTAGTTGGCGACTGATGGCCAGTGCGCAGGCCTTTTCCAGCCGGTCACTGCCATAGCGCTTTTGCTCGCTCAGGATCCCAGGCAGGTGCGCTGCGCTTGGATAAGATGGTCTTTGTTACGCTCAACCGCTAAGACCACCGCCAGCGTGTTAGTGCCGATATGGGTTGCCCAGCTGCGAATGCGCTCAGGGCTCCATTCCAGATGGGCAGCATGGTTTTTGGCATATGCGCTATATCAGTCGTGTGCCGGTAGCGGTATAGCGCGCGGATGCTGAGCGACGCATTTCGCCTATGGTAAACCTTTATCAGCGTCTGCGTTGCACTGATTTCAACCCGCTCACCGACTAAACGGTGTGGCACCGAGTACCAGTGATAGTCGTATGTACGTGGTAGTCTTTGGCGACTTTGGCAATGCGATAATCGGTGTACTCATAAGCGTAAGGCGGCAGTGGTTGTAATGCAGGCGCATCGAGCAAGTTAAACAACTGCTCACGGCTGGCACCGTTGTAATGCTTCATTGGCCGCTGATTGAGTTCTGTATTCAATGCGCGGATGGCCTGATTTAACGCTGCCAGTGATGAAATACCTGATGGCGCAGCCGGCTAATACCCAGCGTTCCACAATCAGCACAGCCGATTCGACTTTGCTTATCCTGCGGTTTGCGTGGTCGGGTCGGCATCAACGCACAGCCATAATGTCTGGCCAGCGCTTTGTAATTGTCGTTAATCACCGGCTCGAACTTATCCGCTTTATCAACCGCCGCTTTGAGATTGTCGGTATCAATAATGCGGGTACGCCACCTAAAAAGGTCAGGCAACGACTGTTCGCCATCAGCCAGGATTCCCTATCCTGACCTTTACAGGCTTCAATATAGGTGTAGTTAGATGCGCCCAGGTGGCGACGAAGATAGCGGCCGGTTTTATCTCACCTGTTTCTGGGGTTCACAATCGGCACTGTCGGGCCACGAAGTCGATAAACTGCTTCTCACCGGCTCTTGATGCTGTCGCATCGAGCGTTTTTGTACAGCACACCAACGCCGGTAATGTTCACAGTACTGCGTGTAGCCAAGTGCTTTACTGCCGTGCTCTGCCTGATACTCCTGCCATAACAGCAGTTTGGTGACGCCTTTTCTACGCAGCTCAAGATGTACCTGCACCCACGACGGCAAGACCCGCTGCGTACTGTAATCACGGCAGGAAAATAACTTTGTCGAGGCTATCAAGCGGATAGTCGGCTGCCAGCGGCCAACTGAGGCCTAAGTTGTTAAAGCGGATAACCAAATCACTGATGGTTGCCCGGCCAATATTTAGCGCCTGAGAGATTTGCCTGTCACTTAACTTGGCCTCAAATTTGAGGCGGAATATATCCAGATAAGTTTGCATATCTGTCCTTACCATTTTTCTTTTTACGTGTCATGACTACTCCGGCAAAACAGTTAAAAAACTGTTATGCCAAAGACCGTAAAACGAAGGAAGAACAAACTGGCCGGACGATACCGAAACAGGTGGCCGGATGAAGCCGAAATCAGTGGCCGGATGATACCGAAATGGGTGGCCGACTCAGCCGAAATCGCTGGCCAGATCATCCCGAAATATGCTTTTGTAATCGGAAAGGGGGTGTGGATTGACAGTCATTATCGGGCTCTTGACAAAGAAACGGGGCTGAATTAGAAGCAATGGAAGAACAGAAGAAGTTAACCTATCGAATGCAGAATAGGGAGCTTGAAATTCGTGAGGAACTATCGCGAAACTTCAGCTGGTCATCTAGATATTCCCCCTATGCCGATGGACACCCAGAGTATGACATGCCTTATGATGAAGAGTTGGAGGAGCGAACGATTGAAGACCTGACTACTGAGCTGCGGGCAAAAAAAAAACCACGCCTATGGGCGTGGTTTTTTTTTTTTAACTTCGGGCCTTAATTCGCAGGATGCGTGACCGCTCAAAAGCGGCTGCATCCTCCCGGCACATAAACCAGAAACGAATTGCAAAGGCTAAGCCGACGACTTCAAGTGCTAAAACAATGTTGATCCACATAATGAGATCCTTGGCCGAAAGGCCTGGTTGAGGTAGCCAGATGGGCGGATTGGAGGTTGGCAGCCGCGGTTAGCGGTACAGGCTGGTTATGCCATCGCCTGTCAACTCACTCTCGGGAGAGAGCGGTTTGGGCTGTGCACATGTGAGTGTGCTCAGGCCAAACATGACAGTCTGAGAACGACAAAACGCAGCCAAGGCTGCGTTTTGTGATTGAGGTGACTCCGATGCATTTCTGCGTGTGCTATGCGGATAAACCGAAGGAGAATGAGCACTTTGGCTAAGTTAGCCTATATGCGGTCGCCATGCAACGACAGTTATTTATTGCCATGATGTTTGTAACCAATTTCTTGATCATCCCGGGTTCTTGTTTCCCTCCAGGGGCAGGGGATGGCTCTGTTCACTGTTTGGTAAATGTCGGCGGGAACGTTCTTGCCTATCACGCTCGGCCCGATCCAACGCGACGCGATAAGTGATACTACCGCGCATAAAGCCAATCAAGGCGTTGAAGCTGAGGCAAAATGCCTGGCACAGTTCTGCGGCTTGTTTCATGCTTGTCTTTGGGTGAGCGATTATGCGTCAGCAGTTTCCATAAACTGCAGGTCACGGTCGCTGGGCCCGTCTGGAATAATGATGCCTGTTGGAGGGGTGATGTCGAATACTTCCAGGATCGCTTGCTCTGGAGAGTAACCCATATCGAAGACAAACTGGCGCAGCCTAGTGATGTCTGCTGCCGTGCTCGTTCTGCCCGCCGGTCGGCTTCAATCATCTCTAGTTTGGTGGCACTCGATACCTGGGGTACATAAGGTTGTTGCGTTGATTGGCTTGATGTTGACCGCCAGATACCCTTTTTGTATGGCTCGTCGTGCGCTGAACTCTACTTTCATGCCGACTTCGGGGGGGGTCTCCCCCAGCCAGTTTTGAGGGTAATGAAGTAATCGACGCCGGAGATGTCTGCGATGGTGCCGATGGGACCTGTATCATTGATCACTGTACCAACGACAAAGCCTCGTAGAGGGCCAAATGCCGATGCACATGATTTTCTACTGCTCCTGGTAAAGCCAGAGGCGCGAGATAAGCGGCTCATTGGCGGTTGTTTTTGCTTGCCGCGGAGGGCGTTTTTGGGTGATGTCGTAGTTCTTTAGAAGACCGATCTTCACTTTCTGAGCTCCGAGAATGAGAACCGGGGTCGATGCTACTTGCATACGACGACTGTTTCCTTCCACCAACCAGGCTTGTGGGTGGACTGGATTGGGGCGCCGGATGACAAGGCGAGCATCATCGGAGAGGGCGGATAGCAGCACAATTTCATCCTCTAGCTGAGCGACCCAACCAGCTGATCGAGTACATGCGCGGGGGTGATCCTGTGATGCTCTGAGCGTACCGATGATCTGTTGTTTGGTCATTCTCGTGCATGGTGTTTTTATGAGCCCAACAGAACGAAATTGGAACGGGCCGTGTCGCCGGCGATTGTGATTTGTCGGTAAAACTGCAAAGTGATCAACCCCTCGAACATGCCTTTTGCTATGCAGGAACTCCCACCGGGTATTGGGTCCCCCGAGTATCGGACCTGAGGTTTGTCACCAAGTCTCGGAAGGTTTATCGGTCTGCATTTATGGCCTCAATTATACCGAACAGCTCCTCGCTGTGCCTGGAGTGAATCTGAATTGCTCCCGGCAAGCGGTACACTAGGCGAGTGTTTTCACCAGCGTCAGCGTAGAGATGGCCCCAGGCATGGTGAGCAGCATACAGAGCCTCAAGACCGTGAGCGGGAGTCACCGCTAATAGAGGGAGTGTCGTGCGGGTATCCGTGCCTCGGATCGTGCGGGGGGAGGGCAAAGGTGCTGCCTTGGATGAGCTCGCTATCGTCTATAAAGTCTCGCAGCATGGCCAACAGCTGGTGTTGACGCCGCTCCAGAAACGCGGAGCTGTGCAGCCAGTTCGTGTTTATTCATGAGGCATTCCATCGAGGGTTTCAAGCTGGTGTTATTATGACCAGGTAGAGGGCACTTTCTCAACCAACATTCCTAGTGACTATTTTCAACCAGAGCACAGCCCTTCGGCTGGTGAGCTCCCCCTGGGCTATTTTGTTCTATACCTGCCCCCGAGTGCCAGGTTAGACCTCGAACCGACACTTCTGCTGTGCCCGCGTTCGCGCGAAGAGAAAGGGGGAGAAAATGAAGAGAAAGAGAGAAAAATGAGATCTAATTTAGTTCTCGGGCTACACGAAATGAACACCGGTTCAGCAGGTTGGTGTCTTGTAGCATTTAAGGATATAGGAATTGTTGGGTGAGATTTTCTTTTTGGCCACATCCTTCGTCCGGCTCTAACTCTGCAAGTCCACCACCCTATGGCACCACCTAGTGGTTATCACTGCCTACTCACGACATAAAAAAGCCCCGCAATGCGGGGCTCTCTCTTGGAATTCAGTCTATCACTGCATCCAATGTTGAACAGGCCTCATGAGAGGTAAACCTTTTACTCTGAGCAGTTCAGTACCGCCTTACGCAGATTCTGATCTGACTCTATATTCAGTACAGACTCGAGAATAACTTGAGCCAAGCAATCTCCATCATTGTTATTTCGCATGATCGTAGTCGAAGATGCATCCAAGACGGGTGTAATCTAACTAGCTCAACAAGCCAGGCTGAGGTTTTGCCACAGGCAGTGACCAAGGCATCCATTATATCGCTTGCCCCCCCTGTCGTGATTGAGAGGTCCGCGTAAGTGCAATTGCCAAGTGTTAACAAGCAGGTAACCCATGGTGCTATCGAACATCGGTTTGGTAGCCATTGTGTTAGTAGCTGTTTCTTGCAATGAGTTGTGCATTTGTATTCCAAAAGCCCAGAGGGCTGGTTAAGCCTTCAAAACGAATGTTGAGGCGAAAGGCCGTTGGCCTAGTTGATGAAATAGAGGTATAGCCGCCCAAAAAATCAGACTGACGACCTATTCGTTATGGAAAAGAACATATCCTGCTCCGATTTTGCTGGCATCTCTGAACACCGGCCACAATCGTTCTGGGATTACTCCTTCATCGAGGGCGTCGTAGTTCGCCATATTAAAAAGAAACTCATAAGTTGGGTTGTCATGGTGATGGTTGCCCTTATGAGAGAAGGAGGCGTGCTCACGCACCCAATCCCACTCCGGGACGTCATATGCGCAGTCATAATCTCCGACGGTTTCAGGCATGCTGATTTCCAGCACGTGACAGATACGGCCGGCAGTGACTGCCGGTATCCGAAATTTTCCGTCTCTGAGAGCAATGACCTCGATTACTGCGTTCCGCATTAACGACGCGATACTCTCAACGACCCTTAGAAGCTCTGGAAGAGCGAGGTTTTCATAGGTTTCGCTAGGCACATAGCTACATAGGGAATCGCCTGATTTGACAGAATTCAGAAGATCTTGGTACGCAGAAAGCCACTGTTGTTTATCAATATGTGGGAATACTTGAGCCATCGCATGAGCGAAAAGCACATCATCGATTGCTTGGTTCATAAATTGGACCTCGTTGAAATTGGGCTTTACGCCCGGGTTGATGTTGGTCACGAGTGGCACATTGCGGACCGAGTGCCATAAGACAGCCTTGGGCTGTTTCTGCATGTGCGCTGACGCCGGAGAAATTCCGGTGAACGGACATGCAGAATCAGCCAACTAGGGCTTGGGTGATATATGACAGGTGGGGTACCTGCAGAATGCAGGGAGAGTTGAAGTTGGTGCCTGGCCGGGCGGCCTGTCCCCACGTGGGCACCGAGGACAACTGCAGGATACCGAATATCATGAACAGGAGCAACAGCATCAACATCAACTTAGGTTGCCCTAAGCGAGGCAAAGCAGCAATGTATGGGGGGGGCACTGCCCCCCTACAAATGTGCAGAGTTTCCTGATCGAATTAGCCACCCCTCAAGGTTGCCATCCAACTCTGTGCCTGCGCCGTCAGTATCCCTCCGCCGGCGCTCTCCAGGAGCGTCCGCAAACTGCCGACCACGGCGCCGATCACTGGCCATTTGGGGTTAGGGGAGGCGGCCTGGGCCTTGAGGGTGTCCAGATCGGCCTGCAGCTCTGCACACGCCTCTCCCTGCAGCTGCCCTTGCGCGATCACCTGCTGCAGCCACGGCAACAAAGCCGCCAGCGCCTCGGTCTTCTGCTCGCCTGTCACCGTCTGTTTTTGTTGGCCGCCGGGCGAGCCCAACATCATTTGACCTCCGATGACATCCCCCCCAATGAAAATATTGGTCACCGATTCCGCCTGCTTCTGCTCCTGGGTTGTAAAGCTCATCCCTTCACCCTGGATCCCCAACTCATCCAGATCGAGTGCCCATTCAAGGACCTTAGTACGCACCGCGCCGATCAAACGCTGGACCTGGTTTGCTCCAAATCGAACTTGTGGTGCGATTGGCATTTTATAGAGAGCCGCTACCATCTTCGATTGAGACGGGTCCATGGGCAACACTACGTATTCTGTCCCTGAAGCCAATGGTTCCACTCCATCGATGGGGTAATAGAAGGGACATGTTGTCATCACCTCGTGAAGCTCTGCATTCATGACCGGTAGCAGTACAAGACCTTTCCCCGGGTTAATGGCGTAGAGTTGCCCCGTCAAAATCCGGTACGGAGGGATAACAGCCGACTCTGGGTAGCCATCAAGTTCGTTTTTGATCCAGCTAATCCAGTCAGGCTGCTTGAGCTTACGTGCGGCCACCAGTGCGTTTCGCAGTAGATCGGTTGTCTTGACTTCGGGATTACTGGCCATGGTGATTAGTTGAGGGATAAGGGCGGGCATCAATGCGTTCCTGGGCGATATTGGGTCCTCATTATACCCGGGTTCGGTCGTGCGGGTTGTAGTGCTACAAGCGGAGAGGATCCGCTCCGAGTCAAAAAAAAGGGAGGCCGAAGCCTCCCTCCAAAAAGTCACTTTTTGAACCAGTTTCACTGGCCTACGTGTAGGTGAAAGTGAAGAGAAATCTTCACTTGATACACGCAGATCAGCATCAAACCGCTAGCGATAATCATGCTTGATAGCATATAGATCTCCATATCAAATCAGGCGAATCCGTTCACCTGTGGGTTATTGGCCTCTTGGCTAGCCATAAAGACTCGCTCTTGTGCCCGTGTTGACATTATACGCCATGCCCCCCAACATTTTTCATAAATTACAGATAAATCATGCAGATAAAATATAATTCTCACGCTGGTATCACATCACTCGCCCCCCAATACTTGACCAGCCCTGTTTATCTACGAAGTATTCCCCGCGCCCACAATATGGGCGGCACCAGTTGATCTGGCTTGTATCTCGCAACGCCACCCGCCGCACGAAGAAAACGTGGCCTGCTGCCTCTGCCGGACTTGCTCAGTGGCCGTTAAGGGTTGCCAGCCACTTCAGCACCAGTTCGCTCAGAACTCCGCCGCCGGCGCCTTCCAGAATCGCCACAACAGTGCTGGCCACCGCAGCGATCACCGGCCATTTCCACTTGGGGGCGGCGGTCTGGGCCTTAGTAGTATCCAGCTCGCTCTGAAGCACATTGCCGTTTGCCAGCTGCAGTGGCATCTCCTGCGCCACCCCAGGCTGGTCCGTAGCCTGCTGCTCGCCGGTGATGGTTTGCTGTTGCTGGCCCCCGGGCGAGCTCACCATCAGTTGACCACCGTTGAACCCGCCCTCGATGCGAATGGTAACCGGCGCCAGCGGCTGGGGTGAGGAGGGCATTTCATCCCCCTCGATCCCGGCCTCAACCAGGTCGAGCGCCCAGGTCAACAGTTGGTCCCGGACCGCATCAACAAGTGCGCGGATCTGATTGCCGCCAACCACCCGTACTGGCTCCATTGAGATATTCAGGTCTTGCATCAGCATGGCCATCATCTCCGGCGGGAGAACCATGCTCACATTTTTCCCGGGAATAGCCACGTCCTCCAACCCGCTGATGGGCTGACCAATGCTGCATGTCGAGACAACTTCTGCGAATTCAGGGTGGTTGATGATGATTGGGATCAGCCCTCGAAAGGGATTCCGAGCTTTCAACTCACAACGTATGACACGATAGGAGGGCAGCTTGGCATCATCCGGATAGCCCCGCAGCTCATGGTCGATCCAGGTAGCCCACTCAGCCTGTTTTAGCATACGGGCGACCACCTTGGCCTTGCGGAGCAGATCGGTGGTCTTAACTGCCGGATCACCGACCAGGGCAATCAGGTCAGAT
Organism: Aeromonas sp. FDAARGOS 1402; assembly: GCF_019046925.1. Lineage (NCBI taxonomy): Bacteria > Pseudomonadati > Pseudomonadota > Gammaproteobacteria > Aeromonadales > Aeromonadaceae > Aeromonas > Aeromonas sp. FDAARGOS 1402. The sequence goes on along the minus strand of NZ_CP077204.1, from coordinate 71,817 downwards.
AGCGAGGTGGACATCGAGGTGCTCCTGGGCGACGAGGGAGGCCCAGTGTACCCGATCTGGCCCGGTTAGTTGCAACGCTGCAAGCGGGTCGGATCCAGCCGGTCCGCTCTGACTGGATTTCAGTTTGGCTTTGGCCGTTGGCCCAGAAAACAAAGCGGGGCTGCAGCCCCGCCCATGCCCTCCGATATCGATCAGCTGCCGCTCAAGGTGGCCAGCCACCCCAGTGCCTGCGCAGCCAGCACCCCGCCGCCAGCCCCTTCCAAGATCCCCCGCACACTGTTGGTCAGCGTCCCAATCACCGGCCAGCTCTGCGTAGAGGCATTGGCCAGCGCCTGTAGGGCAGTCAGGTTGGCCTGCAGCTCGGCCTGCACCGGTGGCGAGAGTTTCCCCTCGTCTATCACCTGCTGCAGCCACGGCAACAAGGCAGCCAGCGCCTCGGTTTTATGCTCGCCGGTCACCGTCTGCTGTTGCTGGCCCCAAGGCGAGTTCAGCTGGACTTGTACACCGGTGGCATTCCCCCCAATGTGAATGCTCATCGAGGGCACCTGCTGCGCCTGTTGCTGCTCCTGGGCGGTGAATGTCATCCCTTCCCCCTGGATCCCAGCCGCCTCCAAGGCTAACGCCCAGTTCAACACCCGGTTCTTTATCGCATCGAGGCAGCCGGCAAGTTGGCCATGAGTCAGTGCAATCACCGGCTCCAAGTTAGTGCTCAGTATCTGCTGGATATGCAGTACCTCATCAGGCGGCCGCCGAAAACGCACAGACGCGCCGGCGGCCATCAATGTTTCGAGCTCCCGCAGCGGGTTGTTCAAGGGGGTAATCGACAGGCGTTCTGCTACCCCTCCATCCTCGACCAGCAAGGGAGTGGTGTCCCCGCCTGGGTGGATGGCATACAAGACGCCACGGGGGCGCCGGTAGGCCGGCAGCTCATCAAAGGTGTCGTAGCCATCGAGCTCGTGCTGTAGCCAAGCGGCCGCCTCGGTCTGCTGCAGTCGGCTGGCGGCCACCAGGGCGCGGCGCACCAGATCAGAGGTGGCCCCCCCCGGATCGCTGGCCAGGGTAATCAGTTCGGGGATGAGGGCGGGCATAGAGTGCTCCTGGGCGACGATAGAGTCTCTAGTTTAGCCGCCCTGCAAGCGGTGAGGATCCCGCTTGCCCTCGCTGGCTGGTTTGAGGGCGGGCTTTGGCCGCTGACCAAGAAAACTAAGCCCCGCAAACGCGGGGCTTGGTCATTCAATAACGGATCACATAACCCGTTTAAAGTAAGGTATATGATCGGCGCTCCAGATCTGCACTGGACGGTCAGGGATATTCACCCTTAACGATTTGCCTCGTACTCGGCTTTCCTTTTCCAACATGATTTGGCGGCTGACTCTGTGCAGCCTGTGCCGGTGATCCAGTGTCCTCTGAACAGACCGACCACTTTCACTGAAGATCCTTTGCCTTGCAGCGACACGGCAACCACTTCACCGTCTATCGCGATCCAGTCCTGCTTTGATACGAACATACAAACCTCGCTATCACGTGATGTTCAACTCACCGAAATGCTACGATCACGACGCAGAACAGATGCCATCATTTCAGCAGCGCGGCAGCTTCCATTTTCCCAGGCACTTTGGCCGTTGGCCCAGAAAACAAAGCGGGGCCGCAGCCCCGTTCATACCCCGACCGATAGCGATCAGCCGCCGCTCAAGCTGGCCAGCCACTTCAGCACCAGCTCGCTCAGCACCCCGCCGCCGGCGCCTTGCAGCACGGCCAGCACGCTACTACCGGCCAGCACGACGATCAGCGGCCATTTCCGTTTGGCGGTGGCGGCCTGGGGCTTGAGGGTGTCCTGCTCGTTCTGCCGCGTGTCGCGGTCTGCCGGCTGCAGTGGTGCATCCGCGTTCCCCTGCGCCAACCCGGACGGGCAAGCGGCCTTCTGCTCGCCGGTGACGGTTTGCTGTTGCTGGCCTCCCGGCGAGCTCACCATGACTTGGCCACCGTGGACTCCGCCCTCGATGTGAACGGTCACCGGTACCAACGGCTGGGGTAGGGAGGGCATCTCGTCCCCCTCGATCCCGGCCTTGGTCAGCTCGAGTGCCCAGTCCAACACCTTGTCACGGACTTGAACTACGACGGCATGCAGTTGTGATGCGTCCAGTTGATGCACGACCTGGTACTGATCGCGGGCTTTCGCTGACAAGCCATCGTAAACGCGATGCCCAGAGGGGAGTTGCACATAGAGGGAGCCTTGTGACCCCAGAACCTCCAACTTGCTGATCGAATCAAAACAGAGGTGAGCCTGAGCGGGAATCTCACCGTCAGCTTGGAACGTAAACAGATCAGTCAATTTGCCTGTCTGGACATCCCGCAGGTACACCGGGGCACGGATAAAACGGTATAGAGGAAGAGGATCTGACTCACGGTAGCCCCGCAGCTCCAGGTCGATCCAGGCTAACTGGTCGGATAGCTGGCACCGGTGGGCGATCACCTTGGCCTTGCGCAGCAGATCGGCGGTCTTGACGGCTGGATCGCTGGCCTGGGCGATGAGTTCAGGGAGTAGGGCAGGCATCGAGGCGCTCCTAGGCGACAAAAGAGCCCCAGTGTACCCGATTTGGCCTGCTCGCTTGCAGCGCTGCAAGCGGGGCGGACCCCGCTCGCCCTCGCTGACCCGATTGGGGGCGGGCTTTGGCCACTGACCAATAGTGCAAAACGGGTCGGAGAGCAGGTCAGCGCGTCAAGCTGGCTATGCAACTGATCATAGTAGCTGGCAGGCTGGTATCTATTTCTTCTGATTGTTTTTTCTTATAGATACCGACATGGCTCCTGCCATAAGTACCATAGGCATGGACTCAATGAAGGAGACTTGCCCAATGACCAAGAGAAGAATCGATGCCGTCGAAGTGTGCGAAGGTATTCTCAGAAAGGAGATAGAAAACAACGAGAAGAACAACATATGGCCTTCCATCAACGCCACGGTCAGGGTACTGCTCCGGCAAAGCCGGACCATGGCCCCCGTTTATGAAGAACTCTGCGAGCTGCTCCCCCTAGAACGGTACGTGACGAGTTTTTTGGATGCGCTGATCAGCACATTCACCTTCTGGGATGAAGATGACATGCGCAAGGCTAGGGAAGAACGTGGCAGGCTCATCCAAATCAACGAGGACATAGCGGATCTCGCAACTCGCTTGGGTGATTTGCTGAGGGAGAGAGAGGACATCTGTAATCGAGCGGGATTTGGGTGTGAAAGAGAAACCGGTCTGGCGGCGCTATTTGATCGTGCGGGTGAGCACAACCCGCTCTATACCCTGTACCCCCAGGATGAATTTATACGCCTTACGCACAGATACGAGCACAAGTATTGGCCGAGTATCGAAGACCTGCTCAGTGAGCTCGCAAGCGATGCGGAACAATCGGAGGTGTATGCCCACGATGCGGAAACGGAGGCTGGCACCTCATCTAGAAAGCCATCACAGTACGACGTCCTTCGCGCGTTCCAAGCAAAACTCGATGACTACGCACTCGGCGGCGAACTTCCATCCAAACTCAGACTGTCTGACAGCGCCATGGCCACCATCCTGAACTGTATCACGGAGCTCGATGCAGACTCCTTGGTCACAGCCGAATACATCAAGAGCTTTCGACAGAAGGAGCGAGCGAGAGCCAAATCACGGCAGAAGTAGGTCGCGAACCGTGGGGTTGACCGTTCACCCAGCATACACCGCAATGCCGTTGCGCCGCCCACCCCCCGGATATCGCTCAGTTGCCGCTCAAGGCGGCCAGCCTGCCCAACACTGTTTCCGTCAGTACCCCGCTGCCGGCCCCTTCCAGGATCGCCCGCACACTGTTGGCCACGGCGCCGATCACCGGCCACTTGGGCTTAGGGGAGGCGGCCTGGGCCTTGAGGGTATCCAGCTCGGCCTGCAGCTCCGCACACGCTTCTCCCTGCAGTTGCCCTTGCGCGATCACCTGTTGTAGCCACGGCAACAAGGCCGCCAGGGCAGCTTCCTTCTGTTCACTGGTCACAGTCTGCTGTTGCTGACCGCCGGGCGAGTTTTGCATCACCTGAAGACCATGAGCATCTCCATTGATGTGAATGTGGGTCACCGGCGCCACCTGCTGGGCTTGCTGCCGCTCTTGGGAAGTGAAGCTCATACCTTCCCCCAAGATCCCCTCCTTTTCAAGCTGCAGTGCCCAATTCAAGACCTGATTTCTGACCGCCCCCAAGATCCGGTTCATGCTGGCCAACGTGAACCGACGAAGAGGGGTACAGTTCGTATCACATGCCGCCCGCAAAGCATCAGCTTCGCGCGGGGAAAATTGCATATGAATATCGTCAGATTCAGCGCACCACCCCTCAATCTCGTCAACAGGCGTGTCAAAGTGGCAGAGTTGCCATCGAAATGCAGCCTCTGCAGACGGAAAGACCACCCCCTTCAGCCCATGGTGCCCATCGATCAGGACTTCTCCTTGCACATGCCGATAGACTGGGATGGCATCATCCGGCCCGTATCCATTGAGCTCGTGTCCAAGCCAGGTAACCCACTCGGGCAACTGCAGGCGGTGGGCCGCCACTAGGGGGAACCGCAGAATTCGGAAAAAATCGTACGCTAAGCTAACGGTGTTCTCGTGACAGCTCTTTGACTAGGCTTTCTAAGGCCATTCTGATAGCCCTGACTTCCTGAAAAGCCATGGCTAAAATTTGTGCGGCTAAAAGGGATAACCGATGGTAAAGTAAGTTATCCCTGTCGAGATACTGAAAAGCGTTATCCTCGTTTTTCCCAAAACTGTTTTGCCAGTTCGCTCAGAGCGCTAGTTAACTGAGCGACAGATTTCGCACTTTGCAAATTATTCTGCCCGGTCTGTACATTGGTATCAGCAGCATCGCGTATATTGATAATACTGCGGTTTATGTCTTCACTTACTGCTCCCTGCTGCTCGACCGCAGTCGCTATTTGCGCGTTCATGTCGGTAATTTCGTTAACGCGTTGGCCAATTCCATCAAGAGCTGTAGCTGCTTCCTCTGCGTGAGCTACACTCGTGTGCGCTTGCCGACTACTTTGCTCCATGACTGTAACAGCGGATTGCGCTCGCTCTTGTAGAGCGCTGATCATGCTTTGAATATCCGTTGTCGATTGCTGTGTGCGAGCAGCAAGACTGCGAACCTCATCGGCGACAACAGCAAAACCACGCCCCTGCTCACCAGCACGCGCGGCCTCAATTGCTGCGTTGAGTGCCAACAAATTCGTTTGCTCGGCGATCCCTCGTATAACGTCAAGAACTTTTGATATCTCGTTACTTTGACCTTCAAGCTCATGAATAACCTGAGCGGCTTGCCTAATTTCACCTTCAAGGGCAGTGATTGACTGGCTTGTGTGGGCTACCAGACGCTGGCCAGATGCCGTCTCAGTGTCTGCTCTTCCGGCCGCATCTGCAGCATGCTGTGCATTGCTCGCAACCTCTTGAATGCTTGCCACCATTTGGTTTACTGCCGTTGCTATTTGATCTGTCTCTGCCTGCTGCTCAACTGTAAGTACATTGCTTGACTCAATATCCTTTAGTAGGCCTCGGGTGTGTTCGCTAAGCCGATTTGATGCATCACCTATGCGACCTACTATGGCGCCTGTTTCAGCTTGCATCATTCGTAAAGCAAACTCTATTTGGCCAAACTCATCGGTGCGCCCAGTGTAGAGGGATTGACTTAATGGGTTATTGGAAATATTCCTGGCTCTTTCAACCAGTCTTCCAAGAGGAGAGAGAATAGCCAAAACACTAACAGAGCTTAAGCTTCCTGACATTAAAGTGGCTAACAATAAGCTGCTTATTGATGTATCAGTAAGCATGCCGGCAGCCATTGCGCTTGATATAATACTACCCCATATGAGCAAGAGTATTTTCACGGAAAAGCTAGCAGCCAATTTCGGCCTCGCGGCCTTCCCGCTTCTCAATTGAGCATATAATTTTTCCGCAGCCAAAACCTGCTCAGGTTCAGGCTTGGTCCTTACAGACTGGTATTCAACAATCGAACCATTCTTAGGGAAGGTGCGAATAAGCGGGGAAATTCTTCTCGGCTGACTCAGTCATTTCATTTCTTCATGTTTGAGCCGATTTTTTCTCCCGTAAATGCCTTGAATCAGCCTATTTAGACCGTTTCTTCGCCATTTAAGGCGTTATCCCCAGTTTTTAGTGAGATCTCTCCCACTGACGTATCATTTGGTCCGCCCGAAACAGGTTGGCCAGCGTGAATAACATCGCCAGTTGGTTATCGTTTTTCAGCAACCCCTTGTATCTGGCTTTTACGAAGCCGAACTGTCGCTTGATGATGCGAAATGGGTGCTCCACCTTGGCCCGGATGCTGGCTTTCATGTATTCGATGTTGATGGCCGTTTTGTTCTTGCGTGGATGCTGTTTCAAGGTTCTTACCTTGCCGGGGCGCTCGGCGATCAGCCAGTCCACATCCACCTCGGCCAGCTCCTCGCGCTGTGGCGCCCCTTGGTAGCCGGCATCGGCTGAGACAAATTGCTCCTCTCCATGCAGCAGATTACCCAGCTGATTGAGGTCATGCTCGTTGGCCGCGGTGGTGACTAGGCTGTGGGTCAGGCCACTCTTGGCATCGACACCAATGTGGGCCTTCATGCCAAAGTGCCACTGATTGCCTTTCTTGGTCTGATGCATCTGCGGATCGCGTTGCTGCTCTTTGTTCTTGGTCGAGCTGGGAGCCTCAATGATGGTGGCATCGACCAAGGTGCCTTGAGTCATCATGACGCCTGCTTCGGCCAGCCAGCGATTGATGGTCTTGAACAATTGGCGGGCCAGTTGATGCTGCTCCAGCAGGTGGCGGAAATTCATGATGGTGGTGCGGTCCGGCAAGGCGCTATCCAGGGATAACCGGGCAAACAGACGCATGGAGGCGATTTCGTACAGAGCATCTTCCATCGCGCCATCGCTCAGGTTGTACCAATGCTGCATGCAGTGAATGCGTAACATGGTTTCCAGCGGATAAGGTCGCCGGCCATTACCAGCCTTGGGGTAAAACGGCTCGATGACTTCCACCATGTTTTGCCATGGCAGAATCTGCTCCATGCGGGACAAGAAAATCTCTTTTCTGGTCTGACGGCGCTTACTGCTGAATTCACTGTCGGCGAAGGTAAGTTGATGACTCATGATGAACCCTGTTCCATGGCTCCAGATGACAAACATGATCTCATATCAGGGACTTGTTCGCACCTTCCCTAATAGATCAAGCCCGAGTGAACATGCTCAGAGACTGGAAGCATTCCGGCTTTAGCATCGAGAGCGAAACCAGACTATTCAACAAGGCCGATCGAGAAGCCCTCGGCCAGTATGTCGTTCGCGGCGCTACCTGTGCAGAAAAAATTCAGTATGATCCAGCTTCCGACACGATAATCTGGACAGCTAAATAACTGATCCCAATAGTGCTACACCTTCGCTGTGCCATAGCCATTCCCCGGGAAAGGAGACACGGTATCCATGAAGTGTTTCACTCGGGCCAGCAGGTTTGCCATCCCTATGCATTGATGATTGCGCGTGATGGTTTCATGTAACTTGTGCCATAGCCGTTCTATGTGATTAACCCAAGGGCTGTAAACTGGCTGGAACACCAGGCAGAACTTGGGATTCTTCTTCAACCATCGCTCGGTCTGTTTGCTTTTGTGAATGATGTAGTTATCGAGGATCAACGTGATGGTTTTGGCTCGTCGGTAGTGGTGGCGCAGCTTTTCCAGCATGGCAATAAACAGCGATGAGTTTTTCTTGATCCCGCTGACGTAAAGTACCCTTCCGTTGCCTGCGTGGAGAACGCCTGCCAGATAATGCTTGGCATTCTGCCCCGGTGTGACAACCCGCTTTTGCTGCGCTCTGAACATCCAGTCGGCTCCTAATTTGGGATTGAGGTCTATATCGACTTCATCCTCATAAAACACCGGATTATCGGCATCACAGCGGGCCAGCGCGGCGTCGATATTCGCCATTTTTTCCTGATAGGCTGGGTCTTTTATCCGCAAGGTCGGCACGGGCCTGCGCCAGACAATGCCCATACGAGGTAACCATCGGCGGAGCGTGGAGGCTGCCACATTGAGCCCTGTTAACCGATTGATTTTTATAGCCAATAGTTCGGTACACCAACGGCTGCGCTGATAACCAAAATCTTGCGGAGAAAACTGCATGAGCAGCACCAGTAAGGTGACAATCTTGGCGATAGGTAAGACTGGGGCACGGCCAGCCGGTAAGGCTTCTAGCGCATCTATGCCTTCATCTCGATACCACCGAAGCCAACGACCGATGGTCGAGCGCGCAGCGCCGGTAAGGTGATGAACATCGGTGATCGTGCGTCCTTCATGTAACAGCAAGATGGCCATCAAGCGACGAGCATGTCCTTTATCACGGGTGGCATGGATGATTTTGTGAATGCGGCGCCGTTGTGGTCGTGGCAGAGGTGGTAGGATAGGCATCAACTCAGTCCTTTGGGTGTGGCTTGTTTTGTTTAGCGACTAATCAGATCGCACAAACTGGACTGAGTTCCCTTCCTCCGGTGATCTACTATTCGGAACAGCTATTTAGCCCAAAGGGATTCTACAAAGGAAAAACAGAGACCTTCAAAGGCTTTGAATTCGTCGACCAGCTTGTGGCCCATTTACCACCAAGGCGGGTTCAATTGCTTCGTCGCTATGGCGTATATGCGGGCAAAGTCCGCAAGCAGTGGCAAGAGCGCCCCAATATTTATAGCCTGGCCCCAGAAAGTTGGCAAAAAGGTCATCCACGCGAATCCAAAATTGTTCCAGCCATACCTCAGGAGAAACCGGAAACTGTCCAAGTTTCCGATGCCTGGTCCAAGTTGCGCAAACAAAGTTGGGCACGGTTGTTACAGAAAGTCTATGAAGTTGACCCGTTTGTTTGCCCAAAATGCCAGGGAACAATGTCGGTTGTGGCGATAATCGAGGATCCCAAGGAGCTTGCCAAGATTATTAACTGGGCAAAGCAGCAGGAACGGGAGCAGCCAGTGGCCGTCTGTGCTCGTTCACCTCCTGAGCTTGCTTTGGTGTAGGTATAATACCCAAAAACGAAGTTTATGCGGAACAGGATAACACCTCGAAATCGGAGTTTATATGGCTTCGTGGGGGAGTTATGTGTTTGAGCTTTGTCGCATTAACGCGAATCAGGGGTTGACGGCAGAAATAGACTGGAATTACACTTCTTGGAGTCGGCGTTGCCGGAAAATTCTGATTGGATTAGTTGTTCGGGGTGCGAAAACAGTCGTAGTTCGGGGGAAAAACCGAATTTTGACCCGAAACCGCAAAAAACCCGAAATGACAGTTCCTATCAGTTTCTTCGTCCGCATCCCGAAACACTTTCCGTATGCGCTCTTCCGCCAGGCGGCGGATGGCATCGGTTAGCATCTTTTGTTCCTGGTCTAGTTCAAAATCGATCATGTGCAGCTCCTATAAAATGTGTCTAAATTCAGTGTGTTTGTGGTTTGATTCGTAATGCGTAATGCGTAATAAACCTTACGCATTACGTTTTACGCATTTCACTAGTGACTGATAGCACTGAAATCCTTTAACGTCTCACGATTGCATCTGTCATACGGGCGACCCGAACGATTGCTTTGACGTCATGGACGCGCACAACGTCGGCTCCTCGGTCAATGCCAATGGCGACGGTGGCCGCCGTTCCTTCTATGCGCTGGTCTGGCGGCAAATCGAGCGTATAGCCAATAAATGATTTGCGCGACGGACCTATTAAGATGGGAAATCCCATTGTTTTGAACTGATTAATCTGGTCGAGCAGTTGCAAACTTTGCTCGACGGTTTTACCGAAGCCGATGCCGGGATCCAGGATAATTTGGGACTCTTTTACGCCGGCTTTTAAGGCGATGTCGATGCTTTCTTGTAATTCACGTTTAACGTCGGTGATGAGGTCGTCGTATTTTACCCCGATGAAGCGCCCGCCCAGCTTTTTTTCTTGCGCTATGTTCTTTGGTTTGCTGCGGTTGTGCATAAGGACGATGGGGCAGCCGGCTTGTGCTGCCAGGCCGGCCATGTCCGGGTCCATGCGCAGCCCCCTGACGTCGTTGAGCCAGCTGGCGCCTGCCGCCAGGGCCGCTTCGGCCACGGAAGCGCGGTAGCTGTCGATGGAAATAACGACGTCCACAGCCTGGCGTACGGCCTGCACCACCGGCAGCACCCGCGCCAGTTCTTCCTCTGCGCTTATAGGTGAGCTGCCAGGGCGGGTACTCTCGCCGCCAATGTCGATGATGTCTGCGCCGTCGGCTACAAATTGTTTGGCCTGGGCTACCGCTTTGGCGATGACATCTTCTTCAACCATAACGCCATCTCCAGAAAAGCTGTCTGGAGTGACGTTGAGGATGCCCATGATGTAGGTGCGTTCACCCCATTTGAAGCTGGTTAGTGTGGTTGACATCAATAGCAGTTCCTTGAAAATTTTTTACACCCTCTCCCCAGCCCTCTCCCACCGGGAGAGGGAGATGTTCCCTCCCCATTTTAGGGGGAGGGTTAGGGTGGGGGTTAAGTGCCCATGAAGTTTGGTTGATCCGGTAAACGGTAAACGGCCGTTGTGGCCTCATCTACGGATGAGGATACGTCAGCCAGCATTTGGGCTACAGACTTTTGGGTCTGGGGATGTTCGTAATCGGGCGCAATGTCAGCCAGGGGTGCCAGGACAAAAGCACGTTCATCGACGAAGGGATGAGGAATAGCCAGGATATCGTCGTTCATGATCATGTTGTCATAGAAAAGGATGTCGATGTCGATGAGGCGCGGCCCCCATTTAAAAGTGGGTTTACGCCCAATTTCAAAACTGGAAGAAAAACGCTGTCTTTCTTACAATTTCCACAAATCCGACAAAATCCACTTTTAGTTTTATTATAAATTGATGACATTTTCTCCTCCGCCCGAAGGGTCAAGCTAACGCTTGAGTTAAGCCGCGCCGCGAAGCGGCGTCGGCTTGAACGAATTGTTAGACATTATTTGCCGACTACCTTGGTGATCTCGCCTTTCACGTAGTGAACAAATTCTTCCAACTGATCTGCGCGGGAGGCCAAGCGATCTTCTTCTTGTCCAAGATAAGCCTGTCTAGCTTCAAGTATGACGGGCTGATACTGGGCCGGCAGGCGCTCCATTGCCCAGTCGGCAGCGACATCCTTCGGCGCGATTTTGCCGGTTACTGCGCTGTACCAAATGCGGGACAACGTAAGCACTACATTTCGCTCATCGCCAGCCCAGTCGGGCGGCGAGTTCCATAGCGTTAAGGTTTCATTTAGCGCCTCAAATAGATCCTGTTCAGGAACCGGATCAAAGAGTTCCTCCGCCGCTGGACCTACCAAGGCAACGCTATGTTCTCTTGCTTTTGTCAGCAAGATAGCCAGATCAATGTCGATCGTGGCTGGCTCGAAGATACCTGCAAGAATGTCATTGCGCTGCCATTCTCCAAATTGCAGTTCGCGCTTAGCTGGATAACGCCACGGAATGATGTCGTCGTGCACAACAATGGTGACTTCTACAGCGCGGAGAATCTCGCTCTCTCCAGGGGAAGCCGAAGTTTCCAAAAGGTCGTTGATCAAAGCTCGCCGCGTTGTTTCATCAAGCCTTACGGTCACCGTAACCAGCAAATCAATATCACTGTGTGGCTTCAGGCCGCCATCCACTGCGGAGCCGTACAAATGTACGGCCAGCAACGTCGGTTCGAGATGGCGCTCGATGACGCCAACTACCTCTGATAGTTGAGTCGATACTTCGGCGATCACCGCTTCCCTCATGATGTTTAACGCCAGAATTAAGCCGTGCCGCGAAGCGGCGTCGGCTTGAATGAATTGTTAGACGGCAAACTCGCGCCAATACTTATGCAGACCAAAAATATTTGACGAGCACAGCAGAGGCATTGCTGTCTTAATTTTATCTAGTGGCCAGTTCCACCACTCCATCTCCATGAGCAATGAGATTTCCTCATCGGAGAAGCGCTTCTTAATTTGCTTTGCGGGATTTCCCCCGATGATGGCATAAGGCTCTACATCTTTTGTCACCAACGAGCGACTACCTATCACGGCACCGTCTCCAATTTTGATGCCAGGCATAATCATTGCCTCCGAGCCTATCCAGACATCATTGCCAATGACGGTATCACCTGCTCTTTGGAAGGCGTCGAGTGCTCTTGAGAAAGCAGGCTCCTCTTGCATATAGAAGAAGGGGAAGGATGATGCCCAGTCATGCCGATGCCCCTGATTGCCAGCCATGATGAAGGAAGCCCCGCTTCCTATAGAACAAAAGCTGCCAATGATCAATTTATCAACGTCATCACGATCTGGAAACAAGTATCGCGCGCATTCATCAAATGAGTGCCCGTGATAGTAGCCAGAGTAATAGCTATACCGGCCTACTCTGATATTTGGATTTTTCACTTGCTCAGAAAGAAGTTCCCCTTTGAAAGGGCTGTTAAAGTAGTTTTTCATCAGAGTTCGTGGAACCTTTTCTTGCCGTCTAACTTTGTTTTAGGGCGACTGCCCTGCTGCGTAACATCGTTGCTGCTCCATAACATCAAACATCGACCCACGGCGTAACGCGCTTGCTGCTTGGATGCCCGAGGCATAGACTGTACAAAAAAACAGTCATAACAAGCCATGAAAACCGCCACTGCGCCGTTACCACCGCTGCGTTCGGTCAAGGTTCTGGACCAGTTGCGTGAGCGCATACGCTACTTGCATTACAGTTTACGAACCGAACAGGCTTATGTCCACTGGGTTCGTGCCTTCATCCGTTTCCACGGTGTGCGTCACCCGGCAACCTTGGGCAGCAGCGAAGTCGAGGCATTTCTGTCCTGGCTGGCGAACGAGCGCAAGGTTTCGGTCTCCACGCATCGTCAGGCATTGGCGGCCTTGCTGTTCTTCTACGGCAAGGTGCTGTGCACGGATCTGCCCTGGCTTCAGGAGATCGGAAGACCTCGGCCGTCGCGGCGCTTGCCGGTGGTGCTGACCCCGGATGAAGTGGTTCGCATCCTCGGTTTTCTGGAAGGCGAGCATCGTTTGTTCGCCCAGCTTCTGTATGGAACGGGCATGCGGATCAGTGAGGGTTTGCAACTGCGGGTCAAGGATCTGGATTTCGATCACGGCACGATCATCGTGCGGGAGGGCAAGGGCTCCAAGGATCGGGCCTTGATGTTACCCGAGAGCTTGGCACCCAGCCTGCGCGAGCAGCTGTCGCGTGCACGGGCATGGTGGCTGAAGGACCAGGCCGAGGGCCGCAGCGGCGTTGCGCTTCCCGACGCCCTTGAGCGGAAGTATCCGCGCGCCGGGCATTCCTGGCCGTGGTTCTGGGTTTTTGCGCAGCACACGCATTCGACCGATCCACGGAGCGGTGTCGTGCGTCGCCATCACATGTATGACCAGACCTTTCAGCGCGCCTTCAAACGTGCCGTAGAACAAGCAGGCATCACGAAGCCCGCCACACCGCACACCCTCCGCCACTCGTTCGCGACGGCCTTGCTCCGCAGCGGTTACGACATTCGAACCGTGCAGGATCTGCTCGGCCATTCCGACGTCTCTACGACGATGATTTACACGCATGTGCTGAAAGTTGGCGGTGCCGGAGTGCGCTCACCGCTTGATGCGCTGCCGCCCCTCACTAGTGAGAGGTAGGGCAGCGCAAGTCAATCCTGGCGGATTCACTACCCCTGCGCGAAGGCCATCGGTGCCGCATCGAACGGCCGGTTGCGGAAAGTCCTCCCTGCGTCCGCTGATGGCCGGCAGCAGCCCGTCGTTGCCTGATGGATCCAACCCCTCCGCTGCTATAGTGCAGTCGGCTTCTGACGTTCAGTGCAGCCGTCTTCTGAAAACGACAGTCAGAATAGAGTCTGCTTTCCCATTTTTTGACACATGCCCGCGAAGGTTATAGATTTCAGCCTGACAGAAATGGGCTTTGAGGCACAACGGAACAGAAAGTGCACTTAAGCCGCCTTCAACCAAGGAGACATCGTGCAGGGGCACCGCATCGGCTACGTCCGGGTCAGCAGCTTTGACCAGAACCCGGAACGCCAGCTGGAACAAACCCAGGTGAGCAAGGTGTTCACCGACAAGGCATCGGGCAAGGACACCCAGCGCCCCCAGCTCGAAGCGCTGCTGAGCTTCGTCCGCGAAGGCGATACAGTGGTGGTGCACAGCATGGATCGGCTGGCCCGCAACCTCGATGACCTGCGTCGCTTGGTACAGAAGCTGACTCAGCGCGGCGTGCGCATCGAGTTCCTGAAGGAGGGCCTGGTGTTCACTGGCGAGGACTCGCCGATGGCCAACCTGATGCTGTCGGTGATGGGGGCCTTCGCTGAGTTCGAGCGCGCCCTGATCCGCGAGCGGCAGCGTGAGGGCATCGCCTTGGCCAAGCAGCGTGGCGCGTACCGGGGCCGCAAGAAAGCCCTGTCCGATGAGCAGGCTGCTACCCTGCGGCAGCGAGCGACGGCCGGCGAGCCCAAGGCGCAGCTTGCCCGCGAGTTCAACATCAGCCGGGAAACCCTCTACCAGTACCTCCGCACGGACGACTGACACATGCCGCGTCGCTTGATCCTCTCGGCCACGGAGCGGGACACCCTGCTTGCGCTGCCGGAAAGCCAGGATGACCTGATCCGCTACTACACCTTCAACGACTCCGACCTGTCGCTGATCCGCCAGCGACGCGGCGACGCCAACCGCCTCGGCTTCGCCGTGCAGCTCTGCCTGCTGCGCTACCCCGGTTACGCGCTGGGAACCGACAGCGAGCTGCCCGAGCCGGTCATCCTGTGGGTGGCGAAGCAAGTCCAGGCCGAGCCGGCGAGCTGGGCAAAGTACGGCGAGCGCGACGTGACCCGTCGCGAGCATGCCCAGGAACTGCGCACCTACCTGCAACTGGCCCCGTTCGGCCTGTCCGACTTCCGCGCCCTGGTGCGCGAGCTAACCGAGCTGGCCCAGCAGACCGACAAAGGCTTGCTGCTGGCCGGTCAGGCCCTGGAGAGCCTACGGCAGAAACGACGCATCCTGCCGGCGCTGAGCGTGATTGACCGGGCCTGCTCGGAAGCCATTGCGCGAGCCAATCGGCGGGTCTACCGCGCCCTGGTCGAACCACTCACGGACTCGCATCGGGCCAAGCTGGACGAGCTGTTGAAGCTCAAGGCCGGCAGCAGCATCACCTGGTTGACCTGGCTGCGCCAGGCACCGCTGAAACCCAACTCTCGGCACATGCTGGAACACATCGAGCGGCTGAAGACATTTCAGTTGGTGGACTTGCCCGAAGGCCTGGGCCGGCACATCCACCAGAACCGCCTGCTCAAGCTGGCCCGCGAGGGTGGGCAGATGACGCCCAAAGACCTCGGTAAGTTCGAGCCGCAGCGCCGCTACGCGACCCTGGCCGCCGTGGTGCTGGAGAGCACCGCGACCGTGATCGATGAGCTGGTCGATCTGCATGACCGCATCCTGGTCAAGCTGTTCAGCGGCGCGAAGCACAAGCATCAGCAGCAGTTCCAGAAGCAGGGCAAGGCGATCAACGACAAGGTGCGCCTGTACTCCAGGATCGGCCAGGCGCTGCTGGAAGCGAAGGAAAGCGGCAGCGACCCCTATGCCGCCATCGAGGCGGTGATTCCCTGGGACGAGTTCACCGAGAGCGTCAGCGAGGCCGAGCTGCTGGCCCGGCCGGAAGGCTTCGACCACCTGCACCTGGTCGGCGAGAACTTCGCCACCCTGCGCCGTTACACGCCGGCCTTGCTGGAGGTGCTGGAACTGCGCGCCGCGCCGGCCGCGCAAGGCGTGCTGGCAGCCGTGCAGACCCTGCGTGAGATGAACGCCGACAACCTGCGCAAGGTGCCGGCCGATGCACCCACGGCCTTCATCAAGCCGCGCTGGAAGCCGCTGGTGATCACCCCGGAAGGCCTCGACCGGAAATTCTACGAAATCTGTGCCCTGTCCGAGCTGAAGAACGCCCTGCGCTCCGGCGACATCTGGGTCAAGGGCTCGCGGCAGTTCCGCGACTTCGACGACTACCTGCTGCCGGCCGAGAAGTTCGCCGCACTCAAGCGCGAGCAGGCCCTGCCCCTGGCGATCAACCCGAACAGCGACCAGTACCTGGAAGAGCGTTTGCAGCTGCTGGACGAGCAGTTGGCCACCGTCACCCGCCTGGCCAAGGACAACGAGCTGCCCGATGCCATCCTCACCGAGTCAGGGCTGAAAATCACCCCGCTGGATGCGGCGGTGCCGGATCGGGCGCAGGCGCTGATCGACCAAACCAGCCAGTTACTGCCGCGCATCAAGATCACCGAACTGCTGATGGACGTGGACGACTGGACGGGCTTCAGCCGCCACTTCACCCACTTGAAGGACGGGGCCGAGGCCAAAGACAGGACGTTGCTGCTGTCCGCAATCCTCGGTGATGCGATCAACCTCGGGCTGACCAAGATGGCCGAGTCGAGCCCCGGCCTGACCTACGCCAAGCTGTCCTGGCTGCAAGCCTGGCACATCCGCGACGAAACCTATTCGGCGGCCTTGGCCGAGCTGGTCAACCACCAGTATCGCCACGCCTTTGCCGCCCACTGGGGCGACGGCACGACCTCATCCTCCGATGGCCAGCGCTTCCGCGCGGGTGGCCGGGGCGAGAGCACCGGGCACGTCAACCCGAAGTACGGTAGCGAGCCGGGACGGCTGTTCTATACCCATATCTCCGACCAGTACGCGCCGTTCAGCACCCGCGTGGTGAATGTCGGCGTCCGCGATTCCACCTATGTGCTCGACGGCCTGCTGTACCACGAGTCCGACCTGCGGATCGAGGAGCACTACACCGACACGGCCGGCTTCACCGATCACGTCTTTGCCCTGATGCACCTGCTAGGCTTCCGCTTCGCGCCGCGCATCCGCGACCTCGGCGAAACCAAGCTGTACGTGCCGCAGGGCGTGCAAGCCTACCCGACGTTGCGCCCGCTGATCGGCGGCACCCTGAACATCAAGCACGTGCGTGCCCACTGGGACGACATCCTGCGCCTGGCCAGCTCGATCAAGCAGGGCACCGTCACCGCCTCGCTGATGCTGCGCAAGCTCGGCAGCTACCCGCGCCAGAACGGACTGGCCGTGGCCCTGCGCGAGCTGGGCCGGATCGAGCGCACGCTGTTCATCCTGGACTGGCTGCAAAGTGTTGAACTGCCCCGCCGCGTGCATGCCGGCCTGAACAAAGGTGAGGCGCGCAACTCGCTGGCCAGGGCGGTGTTCTTCAACCGCCTTGGGGAAATCAGGGATCGGAGCTTCGAGCAGCAGCGCTACCGGGCCAGCGGCCTCAACCTGGTGACGGCGGCTATCGTGCTGTGGAACACGGTGTACCTGGAACGCGCCACCCAGGGGTTGGTCGAGGCCGGCAAGCCGGTGGACGGCGAGCTGCTGCAATTCCTGTCGCCGCTGGGCTGGGAGCACATCAACCTAACCGGCGATTACGTCTGGCGGCAGAGCCGCAGACTGGAAGACCGGAAGTTTCGGCCCTTACGGATGCCCGGAAAACCTTAGCGTACGATTTTTTCCGAATTCTGCGGGCTCCCCTATCTCATCTGCGCAAGGCAGAACGTGAAGACGGCCGCCCTGGACCTCGCCCGCGAGCGCCAGGCGCACGAGGCCGGCGCGCGGACCCGCGCCACGGCCCACGAGCGGACGCCGCAGCAGGAGCGCCAGAAGGCCGCCAGAGAGGCCGAGCGCGGCCGTGAGGCTTGGACGCTAGGGCAGGGCATGAAAAAGCCCGTAGCGGGCTGCTACGGGCGTCTGACGCGGTGGAAAGGGGGAGGGGATGTTGTCTACATGGCTCTGCTGTAGTGAGTGGGTTGCGCTCCGGCAGCGGTCCTGATCAATCGTCACCCTTTCTCGGTCCTTCAACGTTCCTGACAACGAGCCTCCTTTTCGCCAATCCATCGACAATCACCGCGAGTCCCTGCTCGAACGCTGCGTCCGGACCGGCTTCGTCGAAGGCGTCTATCGCGGCCCGCAACAGCGGCGAGAGCGGAGCCTGTTCAACGGTGCCGCCGCGCTCGCCGGCATCGCTGTCGCCGGCCTGCTCCTCAAGCACGGCCCCAACAGTGAAGTAGCTGATTGTCATCAGCGCATTGACGGCGTCCCCGGCCGAAAAACCCGCCTCGCAGAGGAAGCGAAGCTGCGCGTCGGCCGTTTCCATCTGCGGTGCGCCCGGTCGCGTGCCGGCATGGATGCGCGCGCCATCGCGGTAGGCGAGCAGCGCCTGCCTGAAGCTGCGGGCATTCCCGATCAGAAATGAGCGCCAGTCGTCGTCGGCTCTCGGCACCGAATGCGTATGATTCTCCGCCAGCATGGCTTCGGCCAGTGCGTCGAGCAGCGCCCGCTTGTTCCTGAAGTGCCAGTAAAGCGCCGGCTGCTGAACCCCCAACCGTTCCGCCAGTTTGCGTGTCGTCAGACCGTCTACGCCGACCTCGTTCAACAGGTCCAGGGCGGCACGGATCACTGTATTCGGCTGCAACTTTGTCATGCTTGACACTTTATCACTGATAAACATAATATGTCCACCAACTTATCAGTGATAAAGAATCCGCGCGTTCAATCGGACCAGCGGAGGCTGGTCCGGAGGCCAGACGTGAAACCCAACAGACCCCTGATCGTAATTCTGAGCACTGTCGCGCTCGACGCTGTCGGCATCGGCCTGATTATGCCGGTGCTGCCGGGCCTCCTGCGCGATCTGGTTCACTCGAACGACGTCACCGCCCACTATGGCATTCTGCTGGCGCTGTATGCGTTGATGCAATTTGCCTGCGCACCTGTGCTGGGCGCGCTGTCGGATCGTTTCGGGCGGCGGCCGGTCTTGCTCGTCTCGCTGGCCGGCGCTGCTGTCGACTACGCCATCATGGCGACGGCGCCTTTCCTTTGGGTTCTCTATATCGGGCGGATCGTGGCCGGCATCACCGGGGCGACTGGGGCGGTAGCCGGCGCTTATATTGCCGATATCACTGATGGCGATGAGCGCGCGCGGCACTTCGGCTTCATGAGCGCCTGTTTCGGGTTCGGGATGGTCGCGGGACCTGTGCTCGGTGGGCTGATGGGCGGTTTCTCCCCCCACGCTCCGTTCTTCGCCGCGGCAGCCTTGAACGGCCTCAATTTCCTGACGGGCTGTTTCCTTTTGCCGGAGTCGCACAAAGGCGAACGCCGGCCGTTACGCCGGGAGGCTCTCAACCCGCTCGCTTCGTTCCGGTGGGCCCGGGGCATGACCGTCGTCGCCGCCCTGATGGCGGTCTTCTTCATCATGCAACTTGTCGGACAGGTGCCGGCCGCGCTTTGGGTCATTTTCGGCGAGGATCGCTTTCACTGGGACGCGACCACGATCGGCATTTCGCTTGCCGCATTTGGCATTCTGCATTCACTCGCCCAGGCAATGATCACCGGCCCTGTAGCCGCCCGGCTCGGCGAAAGGCGGGCACTCATGCTCGGAATGATTGCCGACGGCACAGGCTACATCCTGCTTGCCTTCGCGACACGGGGATGGATGGCGTTCCCGATCATGGTCCTGCTTGCTTCGGGTGGCATCGGAATGCCGGCGCTGCAAGCAATGTTGTCCAGGCAGGTGGATGAGGAACGTCAGGGGCAGCTGCAAGGCTCACTGGCGGCGCTCACCAGCCTGACCTCGATCGTCGGACCCCTCCTCTTCACGGCGATCTATGCGGCTTCTATAACAACGTGGAACGGGTGGGCATGGATTGCAGGCGCTGCCCTCTACTTGCTCTGCCTGCCGGCGCTGCGTCGCGGGCTTTGGAGCGGCGCAGGGCAACGAGCCGATCGCTGATCGTGGAAACGATAGGCCTATGCCATGCGGGTCAAGGCGACTTCCGGCAAGCTATACGCGCCCTAGGAGTGCGGTTGGAACGTTGGCCCAGCCAGATACTCCCGATCACGAGCAGGACGCCGATGATTTGAAGCGCACTCAGCGTCTGATCCAAGAACAACCATCCTAGCAACACGGCGGTCCCCGGGCTGAGAAAGCCCAGTAAGGAAACAACTGTAGGTTCGAGTCGCGAGATCCCCCGGAACCAAAGGAAGTAGGTTAAACCCGCTCCGATCAGGCCGAGCCACGCCAGGCCGAGAACATTGGTTCCTGTAGGCATCGGGATTGGCGGATCAAACACTAAAGCTACTGGAACGAGCAGAAGTCCTCCGGCCGCCAGTTGCCAGGCGGTAAAGGTGAGCAGAGGCACGGGAGGTTGCCACTTGCGGGTCAGCACGGTTCCGAACGCCATGGAAACCGCCCCCGCCAGGCCCGCTGCGACGCCGACAGGATCTAGCGCTGCGTTTGGTGTCAACACCAACAGCGCCACGCCCGCAGTTCCGCAAATAGCCCCCAGGACCGCCATCAATCGTATCGGGCTACCTAGCAGAGCGGCAGAGATGAACACGACCATCAGCGGCTGCACAGCGCCTACCGTCGCCGCGACCCCGCCCGGCAGGCGGTAGACCGAAATAAACAACAAGCTCCAGAATAGCGAAATATTAAGTGCGCCGAGGATGAAGATGCGCATCCACCAGATTCCCGTTGGAATCTGTCGGACGATCATCACGAGCAATAAACCCGCCGGCAACGCCCGCAGCATCGCGACCGTCATCGGTGAGAAGTTCGGCAGGTATTGGGTGGTGACAATGTAGGTGCTGCCCCAAATGGCAGGTGCTATCGCTGTGAACAATAAATCGGGCGTGCGTAATGACATGCGATTACAAGACCTCCGCTACGGCGATGGGTTTTTGAGAGTTGCAGGCGCCGCGATGACCGCACCCTGACTTGGACTGGCCCTGCCTCGCACCAATCCACCTGCGGCTATGGCCGCGATCATGCGAGGCCCGAAAATTACACGACCTGTACACGTCCGCCGAACCCGGAACGCAACAGAGCTTCGTGGGCATCCCGATCCGGGTCGTAGCAGCAGTCCTGGACCAAACGCACGTCGTAGTCCGCATCACTAGCCCAGGCGACGCTTGAAAGAACAACGCCGGTGGTGCTTATCCCGGCCATGACAAGCGTGCTTACGCCGCGCGTCCGAAGGTCGGCGTCGAGCGCCGTGCCATAAAAGACGCTGGCTCGCGGAC
Source organism: Aeromonas sp. FDAARGOS 1402 (assembly GCF_019046925.1). NCBI lineage: Bacteria > Pseudomonadati > Pseudomonadota > Gammaproteobacteria > Aeromonadales > Aeromonadaceae > Aeromonas > Aeromonas sp. FDAARGOS 1402. The sequence goes on along the minus strand of NZ_CP077204.1, from coordinate 50,723 downwards.
ATGCATAGAAAAGGTCGCCCCGTTCGATCGCAAGCCCTTCGACGGGCAGACCGGTGCGAAATCGTCCGCTCGGGAGATACGGTGAGATTTGGCGATTCGTCGCCGGCGGCGCATGTTCATACTCTTCGCCGAGCGAAAAGTTGGGGAACAGCACGGGCCGGCCGCGCAAGGCGTGCTGGCAGCCGTGCAGACCCTGCGTGAGATGAACGCCGACAACCTGCGCAAGGTGCCGGCCGATGCACCCACGGCCTTCATCAAGCCGCGCTGGAAGCCGCTGGTGATCACCCCGGAAGGCCTCGACCGGAAATTCTACGAAATCTGCGCCCTGTCCGAGCTGAAGAACGCCCTGCGCTCCGGCGACATCTGGGTCAAGGGCTCGCGGCAGTTCCGCGACTTCGACGACTACCTGCTGCCGGCCGAGAAGTTCGCCGCACTCAAGCGCGAGCAGGCCCTGCCCCTGGCGATCAACCCGAACAGCGACCAGTACCTGGAAGAGCGTTTGCAGCTGCTGGACGAGCAGTTGGCCACCGTCACCCGCCTGGCCAAGGACAACGAGCTGCCCGATGCCATCCTCACCGAGTCAGGGCTGAAAATCACCCCGCTGGATGCGGCGGTGCCGGATCGGGCGCAGGCGCTGATCGACCAAACCAGCCAGTTACTGCCGCGCATCAAGATCACCGAACTGCTGATGGACGTGGACGACTGGACGGGCTTCAGCCGCCACTTCACCCACTTGAAGGACGGGGCCGAGGCCAAAGACAGGACGTTGCTGCTGTCCGCAATCCTCGGTGATGCGATCAACCTCGGGCTGACCAAGATGGCCGAGTCGAGCCCCGGCCTGACCTACGCCAAGCTGTCCTGGCTGCAAGCCTGGCACATCCGCGACGAAACCTATTCGGCGGCCTTGGCCGAGCTGGTCAACCACCAGTATCGCCACGCCTTTGCCGCCCACTGGGGCGACGGCACGACCTCATCCTCCGATGGCCAGCGCTTCCGCGCGGGTGGCCGGGGCGAGAGCACCGGGCACGTCAACCCGAAGTACGGTAGCGAGCCGGGACGGCTGTTCTATACCCATATCTCCGACCAGTACGCGCCGTTCAGCACCCGCGTGGTGAATGTCGGCGTCCGCGATTCCACCTATGTGCTCGACGGCCTGCTGTACCACGAGTCCGACCTGCGGATCGAGGAGCACTACACCGACACGGCCGGCTTCACCGATCACGTCTTTGCCCTGATGCACCTGCTAGGCTTCCGCTTCGCGCCGCGCATCCGCGACCTCGGCGAAACCAAGCTGTACGTGCCGCAGGGCGTGCAAGCCTACCCGACGTTGCGCCCGCTGATCGGCGGCACCCTGAACATCAAGCACGTGCGTGCCCACTGGGACGACATCCTGCGCCTGGCCAGCTCGATCAAGCAGGGCACCGTCACCGCCTCGCTGATGCTGCGCAAGCTCGGCAGCTACCCGCGCCAGAACGGACTGGCCGTGGCCCTGCGCGAGCTGGGCCGGATCGAGCGCACGCTGTTCATCCTGGACTGGCTGCAAAGTGTTGAACTGCGCCGCCGCGTGCATGCCGGCCTGAACAAAGGTGAGGCGCGCAACTCGCTGGCCAGGGCGGTGTTCTTCAACCGCCTTGGGGAAATCAGGGATCGGAGCTTCGAGCAGCAGCGCTACCGGGCCAGCGGCCTCAACCTGGTGACGGCGGCTATCGTGCTGTGGAACACGGTGTACCTGGAACGCGCCACCCAGGGGTTGGTCGAGGCCGGCAAGCCGGTGGACGGCGAGCTGCTGCAATTCCTGTCGCCGCTGGGCTGGGAGCACATCAACCTAACCGGCGATTACGTCTGGCGGCAGAGCCGCAGACTGGAAGACGGGAAGTTTCGGCCCTTACGGATGCCCGGAAAACCTTAGCGTACGATTTTTTCCGAATTCTGCGGGCTCCCCCACTAGGGCGCGGCGTAGCAGATCAGCGGTTTTAACGGCCGGATCGTTGGCCAGGGCAATCAGTTCGGGGATGAGTGCGGGCATGGACGTGCTCCTAGGCGATATTAGGCCCCCATTGTACTCGGTTTCGGTGGTTTGGATTGCAGGACTGCAAACGGCAGGATCCCGGCCCCACGCTGGCCGGTTTTTCCCGCCGCTTTGGCCGCTGACCAAGAAAGCAAACGCCCCGCATAAGCAGGGCGTGATCTGGGCACCATCGTTACAGGCCGTACTGGCCCACCTCGTGGATCCATTTTGTATCGTCATTGCCTGGCCGACCCGCGGTATACCCTGCCCAACAGAAGAACAGCAGGGCGCCTATCACCAGCAACACCTGCACAACCGTGAACCCCGCTCTGGCGCCATAACGATTTTTTTTCAACGCCTCCAGTATCCAGATCCCAGCGGCAACAAACAGCAGGATCAGCAGCGCTGTCATGCCCTCCTGTCTGATCCCCGCGATCAGCATCTTCAACGCATCCCAAACCCAAACCATCATGTCACCCTCCAGAACTACCAAGCCACGCTGTTTCGCGCAAAACACTGTATCCATATACAGTCTCGCAAGCGTACCATGCCGCCCCGCTCGAGCGCACCACCGACCATCCTCCCTTGTCGGGTGAGCGGCGGGATCAGCGCAACGCGGCAGCCGTCCCCCGTTCCATCAGCTGCCGCTCAAGGTGGCCAGCCAGCCCAGCGCCTGCGCCGCCAACACTCCCCCGCCGGCGCCTACCAGCACAGCCCGCACGCTGTCTGCCACGGCGCCGATCACCGGCCATTTTGGGTTAGGGGAGGCGGCCTGGGCCTTGAGGGTGTCCAGTTCGGCCTGCAGCTCTGCACACGCTTCTCCCTGCAGCTGTCCTTGTGCAATCACCTGCTGCAGCCACGGCAACAATGCAGCCAGCGCCTCGGCCTTCTGCTCGCCTGTCACTGTCTGCTGTTGCTGGCCGCCGGGCGAGCTCTGCATGAACTGAAAACCGGGGGCATCCCCCCCGATATGGATGTTCACCGGCGCCAGCTGCTGGGCCTGCTGCTGCTCCTGGGAGGTAAAGCTCATCCCGTCCCCCTGGATCCCCGCCTCGGCCAAGTCGAGTGCCCAAGTCAGCAGCTTGTCTCGGACCGCCTCAATAAGCCCACGAACTTGGTTTGACCCCAAGGCGAGTTCTGGCACGCCTGGCAGTGAAAGCTCTTGTATCAGAAATTGGCTCTGTTCGGGGGTGAAGAACGAACGAACAACTTCACCAGGTACAGCCAGGTCCTCCAAGGCCCCCATCGGATGACCAAACCGGGATTCCGTTATTAACCTGTTCATCTCGGCATTCCTAATTGGCAATGGAAGCCTCCCATGACCAGGCACATCGACTTTGAGCTCACCTTGCAGCACACGGTAGGGCGGTAAATCCCCGGGCTGCGGATAGCCTTGCAGTTCATGGTCTATCCAAGCGGCCCACTCGGGCTGCTTGAGCAAGCGGGCGGCCACCATAGCCTTGCGCAGCAGGTCGGTGGTTTTGACGGTCGGATCGCTGGCCATGGCGATCAGCTCGGGGATAAGGGCGGGCATCGGATGCTCCTATGGGTCGACAAGGGAGGCCCATTGTAGGGGTCGTTTGCGGGAGAGGGCGAAATCCTACGCTAAGGCTTTGGCCAACGATATTCTCCGGTAAGATTGATGTGTTCCGAGGGGATAGGAGAAGTCGCTTGATATCTAGTATGACGTCTGTCGCACCTGCTTGATCGCGGCCGCGATAGCTAGATCGCGTTGCTCCTCTTCTCCATCCGCGTTCCAAGCTGCGGAAAGGCACCCATAAGCGTACGCCTGGTCGAGCAGGCGACGCGGATCGACGTCCAGCGCACGAGAGAATGCGTCCGCCATCTGTGCAATGCGTCTGGGATCGAGACAAAGGTCGTCTCTGTCAGCCGGATCGTAGAACATATTGGCGGCGCCAAAGCCCACTTCACCGACCAGACCGACGGGATCTATCACCAGCCAGCCGCGACTGGAGAACATGATGTTTTCATGATGCAGATCGCCATGTAGCCCACGCAGTTCCGAGGCATTGCTCATCATTTGATCGGCTATAATCGCCGCGTGGACGTAGTCAGTTTGACAACCTGCGTTTTGATCATCGCGCGCCCGCTGAAACAAAGCTGCAAAGCGATCCCGGATCGGGAGAAGGGCAGAAGGCAGGGGTTCCTCAGATGCGGCATACAGCTTCGCCATTAGTTCCGCTGCAATTTCGGTCGCCTGGTAGTCGCCGTGCTCGGCAACGATGTGAGAGAGCATTCGCTCCCCGGCATATTCGAGCAACATCAGATTGTTCTCACGACCGAGCAACCGGACTGCTCCCCTCCCATTGCGCCATACCAGATAGTCGGCCCCGCGCAGTTCATCAGCAATGTCTTCTATAGGTTTCAATCCCTTGACGATTGCAGGAGTCCCGTCTGGCAATGAAACTTTCCAAACGAGGCTGGAAAAGGTGTCCGCAATGAGAACAGGTTGCGAAACGTGCCAATGAGCAGGAAAAACAGGCGGCATGAACATCAACCCCAAGTCAGAGGGTCCAATCGCAGATAGAAGGCAAGGCGTTCGCGGTCGGGGGCTTCGATCCCCAATACATTGAATAGGACAGCGAAGGCGCGCTCTGCTTCATCTGGCGCTGCCCAGTTCTCTTCGGCGTTAGCAATCATGAGTGCCAAATCGGCATAGCGATCTGCTGTTCCGAGCCGCCCAAGGTCGATCAGACCCGTGCATTGAAGAGTTTTAGGGTCCACCATGAAGTTCGGCATGCAGGGATCACCATGGCAAACAACCATATCGGTGCGCTCTTGGTCGAGCCGCACCGGTAGCTCTCGTTCGACACGAGCCAAAAGATCGAGCTGCGGCGTACTCTTGTCCTCGTCCGGTAAGAAGTCGGGATTGACGGCATTGCGGGACACCACATCAACGGCGCGTCCGAACATTCGCGACAGCCTGCGCTCAAACGGACATTGATCAACCAATAGGCTGTGAACAGCGCCAAGTTGCTGCCCCATTGACGGCCACGCTTTGAGCAAATCCGCTCCAGACAGATCAGCCGCCGGTACTCCCGGAATTGCCGTTATCACCAAGCATGCACCCTCCTGTTCCTCCTGCCAGTTGATCACCTCGGGGCAAGCCACACCTCGACCTTTGAGCCAAATGAGGCGGTCACGCTCTCCAGCGAGCTCACCGCGGCGGGAAGCAGGTGCGATTTTCGCGAAGGCATGCCCGTCACCACGTCGAAAAACAAAATCACCAGATTCTCCGCCTCTGACAGGCAACCAGTCAGAATGCGATTCACCAAAAAAAATATTAGTTCGATTCAATGGAGGTTCCTTCAGTTTTCTGATGAAGCGCGGAGGTGGCTCAACCTGCGAAAAGAAACGAGTTGCTACGTAAGTCCGAGAACATGCTTTCCATGGTCTCTGAGCTCGCCTTTGGGACCGACATATCGGTAGAGAGTGACGCGCTCGATGCCGAGTTCCTTGCAGAGATCGGAAACTGAAGTATCGCGCTGGGCCATGGCGGCTTGCGCGAGACGCACCTGAGCTTTGGTGAGCGCGAATTTTCGTCCGCCCTTGCGACCGCGCGCTCTCGCGGAGGCGAGACCCGCCATGGTGCGCTCTCGGATCAGATCCCGCTCGAACTCGGCTAAGGTGGCGAAGATTCCGAACACCATGCGACCGGACGCAGTCGTGGTGTCGATCTGAGCGCCCTTTCCAGTCAGAACCCGCAGGCCGATCTTGCGGTCTGACAGCTCCTTCACCGTGTTGACCAGATGGGCAAGCGATCGTCCGAGGCGATCGAGCTTCCAGACCACCAGCACATCGCCGTCACGCAATGACTTGAGGCAGGCAGTCAAGCCAGGGCGATCATCACGACCGCCGGAAGCAAGATCATCATAGATATTGTCCCGTTCGACACCTGCGGCGCGCAAGGCGTCGTGCTGCAGGTCGAGAGACTGCGAGCCATCGGCTTTGGAGACGCGGGCATATCCGATCAGCATGTATCACAAACGTTGGTTTGAGGCGGCGCTTCGGCCACGATTGCATTGACCTCTGGAAATGTATCTCAACCAGCTTCATAAATAAAGCGTCTTGAACGCTATCAGATTTTGAAAAAGGAACATGTATGCCGCGTCGCGTCACTCTAACCGATCGGCAGAAAGACGCGCTGTTGCGCTTGCCGACTTCACAGACGGATTTGCTCAAGCACTATACGCTGAGTGATGAAGACCTTGGGCATATCAGGCTGCGTCGGCGCGCTCACAACAGGTTCGGCTTCGCCCTGCAATTGTGTGTCCTGCGCTATCCCGGCCGGGTGCTGGCTCCAGGCGAACTGATCCCTGCAGAGGTCATCGAATTTATCGGAGCGCAGCTTGGCCTGGGTGCCGACGATCTCGTAGACTATGCTGCCCGCGAGGAAACACGGCACGAGCATCTTGCCGAGTTACGGGGGCTCTACGGCTTCCGCACCTTCTCCGGACGTGGTGCGAGGGAGCTGAAGGAATGGTTGTTCCGAGAAGCCGAGATGGCGGTGTCGAACGAGGATATCGCCCGTCGCTTCGTAGCCGAGTGCCGACGCACCCGCACTGTCCTTCCCGCGACATCCACGATCGAGCGGCTTTGTGCCGCGGCTCTCGTCGATGCCGAGCGACGCATCGAGACGAGGATCGCCAGTCGGCTGCCTATGCCGATCCGAGAACAGTTGCTGGCATTGCTCGAGGAGACGGCTGATGATCGGGTGACCCGTTTTGTGTGGCTGCGCCAGTTCGAGCCTGGCTCGAACTCTTCGTCGGCCAACCGGCTGCTCGACCGGCTCGAATATCTGCAACGCGTCGATCTCCCCGAGGATCTGCTTGCCGGCGTTCCTGCCCATCGGGTGACTCGTCTGCGCAGGCAGGGTGAACGGTATTATGCCGACGGCATGCGCGATCTCCCGGAGGACAGGCGGCTTGCGATCTTGGCTGTTTGCGTCTCGGAATGGCAGGCGATGTTGGCCGACGCAGTGGTCGAAACCCACGACCGGATCGTCGGCCGTCTCTACCGTGCTTCGGAGCGTATTTGCCATGCAAAGGTCGCAGACGAAGCGGGGGTGGTGCGTGACACCCTGAAATCCTTCGCCGAGATCGGGGGCGCCCTGGTCGATGCACAGGATGATGGCCAGCCGCTGGGCGATGTCATCGCGAGTGGGTCAGGGTGGGACGGCTTAAAAACCCTTGTTGCAATGGCAATCAGGCTGACCGCCACCATGGCCGACGATCCGCTCAATCATGTGCTCGACGGTTATCACCGCTTCCGCCGATTCACTCCACGCATGTTGCGCCTGCTCGATCTGCGAGCTGCGCCCGTTGCACTGCCGCTTCTGGAAGCGGTGACGGTCCTTCGTACCGGTTTGAACGATGCCGCGATGACCAGCTTCTTGCGGCCCAGCTCGAAATGGCATCGCCACCTTCGGGCCCAGAGGGCTGGCGACGCTCGCCTATGGGAGATCGCGGTGCTGTTCCATCTGCGCGATGCGTTCCGCTCCGGAGATGTCTGGCTTACTAGGTCCCGGCGCTATGGCGATCTGAAACACGCACTCGTTCCGGCACAAGCCATCGCGGAAGGCGGTCGTCTCGCTGTGCCATTGCGGCCGGAGGAATGGCTGGCAGACCGGCAAGCTCGCCTCGACATGCGGTTGCGCGAGCTTGGCCGTGCCGCTCGCGCAGGCACGATCCCGGGCGGGTCGATTGAGAACGGCGTTCTGCATATCGAGAAACTCGAAGCCGCCGCGCCGACAGGCGCCGAAGATCTGGTGCTCGATCTCTACAAGCAGATCCCGCCCACGCGCATCACCGATCTCCTGCTGGAGGTGGATGCGGCGACCGGCTTCACCGAAGCGTTCACCCATCTGCGCACAGGAGCACCCTGCGCTGACCGGATCGGGCTAATGAACGTTATCTTGGCGGAAGGGATCAACCTCGGCTTGCGCAAAATGGCGGATGCGACAAACACCCACACCTTCTGGGAATTGATCCGCATTGGACGGTGGCATGTCGAGGGCGAAGCCTATGACCGGGCGCTGGCCATGGTGGTCGAGGCACAGGCAGCGTTACCCATGGCCCGGTTCTGGGGCATGGGCACGTCGGCTTCGAGCGACGGACAGTTCTTCGTCGCTACAGAGCAAGGTGAGGCCATGAACCTGGTCAACGCGAAATATGGCAATACCCCGGGCCTGAAAGCCTATAGCCACGTCTCCGACCAATATGCGCCGTTCGCAACCCAGGTGATTCCTGCAACGGCAAGCGAAGCGGCTTACATCCTCGATGGCCTGCTGATGAACGATGCTGGACGCCATATCCGCGAGCAGTTCACCGACACGGGCGGCTTCACCGATCACGTCTTTGCCGCATGTGCCATTCTCGGCTACCGGTTCGCTCCGCGCATCCGCGACCTGCCATCCAAACGGCTCTACGCGTTCAATCCGTCGGCCGCCCCGGCGCACCTGCGAGCGTTGATCGGCGGAAAGGTCAACCAAGCCATGATCGAGCGCAATTGGCCCGACATCCTGCGCATCGCCGCCACCATTGCTGCCGGGACCGTCGCGCCAAGCCAGATTCTGCGGAAACTCGCCTCCTATCCGCGGCAGAACGAGCTCGCGACAGCCCTGCGGGAAGTCGGTCGCGTCGAGCGCACCCTGTTCATGATCGACTGGATTCTGGATGCCGAACTCCAACGGCGTGCCCAGATCGGGCTCAACAAAGGCGAAGCTCATCATGCGCTGAAGCGGGCAATCAGCTTCCACCGCCGCGGTGAAATCCGCGACCGTTCCGCCGAAGGCCAGCATTACCGCATCGCCGGCATGAATCTGCTCGCCGCCATCATCATCTTCTGGAACACCATGAAGCTCGGCGAGGTCGTTGCAAACCAGAAACGCGATGGAAAGCTGCTATCGCCCGATCTCTTGGCCCATGTTTCGCCGCTCGGATGGGAACACATCAATCTCACCGGAGAATATCGCTGGCCAAAGCCTTAGCGTAGGATTCCGCCCCCTCCCGCAAACGACCCCTTGTACCCGGTTTGGCCCTGTCGGTTGCAGGGCTGCAAGCGGCAGGATCCCGGCCCCTCGCTGGCCGGTTTTCCCCGGTACTTTGGCCGCTGACCAATAAAACAAAGCCCCGCAGGGCGGGGCAATGTGTGACGGCAAGGCCGGTGATCACGGTCGGAGCGGGGGAGGCGGTCACCTGACTTTGTGGAAGATGATGAGGATCAGGGGGACGCAGATCAGGAAGCCCAGGGAGGCCGCGTCAAACACCACACCGGTGGCTTGCATCACCGCGTCCATCATGGCGCGGTGATACTCCAACGAGACGGGGCCGGTCCCGATCACGCTCTCCTTCTCCGCAATGTGCCCGAAACTTGTCGAGGCCACCCCCAGCCAGAGGTAATAGCCCAGCGACACCAGCGCAATGCCGGCCCAACGCAACACGGTTTTGGTCTTACTTGCTGACATGGTTTTCTCCACCTAATAACCCCCCTACCGTGCCGCCAGAGTACGGCGAGACTGTGCCAAGGGCAGACGCGGCCTCGGCCATGGCCCGGTATGCGCGGGTGTCTGGGTTGTCCTCGTTCGCCGGCATCACTCCATCGGTATTCGGGTATTGCCGCCGAAACTCGCTGGTCATATCGACAACCAGCATCGAGGGCTCGGCACTTTTCTTCATCAGGTAACGCTGCAGCGACAACGGTACGGCAAAGTCCTCTTCCGACTCAACCCGCATCTGGGAGTGGGTGGTATAGCCGCCCTGGAACACCACGGATCCCGCCATTTTCAGGCCATCGGTGGCGTGGGTCGTACAGTTCTTCCCGGTTACATCGTACTGATCGATGGTGTGGCCACCGCGCCGGGTCATGTCGCCCATGGTGGGGGTGGGGATCGCCGGCGTCCCCTTTTTCCACAGGCGCTCGAAGTAGGCGCGGGTGATCGCGGGATCCGCGTCATCAATGCGAAATGCCTTGGCGCTCACGCCGTACAAGGCTGTTTGGTAGTAGGTTCGCGCATCCCCGAACTGGAAGAAGTTCAGCACCCCATCGCCAACGGCTCCCAGGGAGCCGCCCGTGCGGCCAAACCGCCCGTAGGTGTAAACATAGGGGTTGTTGTCCTGATGCACCGACACGAAGGCATGGCCGGCGCCGATGATCTCGGTCCACAGAAACACGCCGTTGGCCAGCGGGTTAACCGACTGGGTGCCGTCATAGGTGGGCTCAAGCCAGCAGCCTTGGGCCTGCGCCACGGGTGTGACGCTGATCGGGTGGTCTTTGCGTAGATAGGAGATCGGTTCGGCGGTTGCCAACCGCTTGTCTTGCCATAACCCCAGCCCTTTGCCGTACTGCCTCATACGCTCCGGCGTCATCATGCCCCCTATGGCAGACTCAAAAATGCCATTGTGTCATGTGTGGGTAAGCCGGCCAACCGAGGGGATGGCTTGATAAGTCACGGCCTGACCGTTGCAGTGCTGCAACCAGGGTCAACGCTGGGCGGTAAGCGCAGCGCGGCAGTGTCCTTTTACCCGCCGCTTTGGCCGCTGACCAAAAGCCAAATGCCCCTTGGCCACCCCCACACCCCAAGATGTTGTGTTGCTGCAGCTGGCCGGTGCCACTATATCTAGTGGATCTGCCAAGGATCTGGCCCGCGCCGCCCCCTCCCTGGCTCCCCCCGCGCTTTTGACTTTTCGCGCCATCCGGTAAAACACCCAAACCGGCGCCGGGCCGGTGCGGATTTATTGCCACTGACAGCGGCCCCCGGGATCTGGCATCCTGCCGATCACCGACTCACCCCCGCGACGAGGCTCCCGATGCAGATCGCCCCCCTTGTTCATGATCATGGCCAGGCGCTTGGCCATCTTCACCCGGACGACCTCCAGGAGTGCCCCGCCAGCAACCATGAAGAGTGGCGACTGCAAAACCGGCGCAGGCGCGGCATGTGCCGGCCCAGGGCAGGGGAGGCCGCCAAGCGGGTGGTGCTGTTGCCCATGGCTGGCCAACGTGCTACGTCAGGTCGGGATGCACGGTCTGGGGGCATATCTGCAGCGACATCATGGCTATCCGAGCAGGCCGAACATTGGTTGTCACGGCTAGCCCTGAACCGTGGGCAACTTCCACGTCCAGAGGTGAACTGAAAGCAAAAAAAACCCCGCATAGCGGGGTTCGATCGATTTTTACTGATATCAGTAGCAGTGCTACACGTACTTATTGACCCAGTGCGTAAACATGAATCCTGCGGCGACAACCAGAACGGCAAGAATATTAACAGTAGATGATTGAGCAAGTATTGTGCCTGCGTACTTGTAGACCAGTATTGGTTTTATTGCCAACACTGACCAGCCCAAGAGGATTGGCCAATACCTCGCATACCCCAAAGCCACCGTAATAACGCCTACAATGATGACGGGGATGAGATTGCGGCCTGCATCAACGACAGTATCAAGCGGCACGCCAATTGTTTTGGAAAGCCATAATAAAGCAAGAAGCACCGCGATTGCGATGACAACCACAAAACCACCACTGTTATTCATAGAACGCTCCTGATTTTTCATTATATTGGTGCATATCGAACTCCATTATTTTTGCTCAGCCGGTGGATTTCACCGCCTGTATCTTTGCTGATAAGCCTGGACGGATTGCCCGGGTTTGTGTTGGTCGCAAGTGGCACATTGCAGACCTAGTGCCATGAGACAGCCTTAGGCTGTTTCTGCATGTGCGCTGACGCCGGAGAAACATCGGTGAACAGACATGCAGAATCAGCCAACGAGGGCTTGAATGATAGATTGCGAAAAGGAACTGCCGGCAAGGTGAGGTCCGGGAATTGAAAATTGGGGCCAGGCCGATGGGCCGATCCCCTCACAGGCTCCGAGGACTGCGGCCAGATTACTCTTGTGCACGGAAAGCAGCAAGAGGAGTCGAATAGAAAGCCGAATTGGTGAACACAGTTGGAAATCTGACTCTACGTATCATGCATGCCGATATTAACTGCCATTCATGACAACAGGCTCAAAACCCCACAATGTTTCGACCTCATCAAACCGTGGTGCTTCAGCTCTGCTCAGCCACATCATGATAGCCTCAGTATGATTTGAAGCTAAGTCAATGCCTTGATCCCTGCACTGCTGAAGCCATGTCAATACAGAAGGGGATCTAGAGTCAATAATGATCTCTGTTGACTCCAATTCGATCTGGCAGCGGGATGGAAGAATGCTCGCGTACATGATCATGATTTCGCCCAATGAAGGGGCAGTTTGTGTATCTGTTGCCATAGTGTCTGTCTATCAATTTTTCCCTCGGCAGCATAGCTCAAAGCACTTCCGATAATCGGGTGTCAAAAGACAGGGGGGTTTTTGCATCCCTGTAGATAGCCTGTAGAATGCCAGAAAACATATGAAAATGAGTGGGTTATGACGCAAGAATTCGGCAAAACATTCAAGGTTTACCGGCAGGATCTATCAATGGCCGCCACCTTCCAGGCAGTGAAGGCTCAGGCCGGTTATCTAACTGTGCGACTTGAGTTGGCCCCCATGTCCGGAAGCAATGCGCACTGGGAGAATAAGTGGGGGATTAACATTTCATTCAAGGAGCTGCATGCAGTTGCGTCCGTCCTAACTGGCATTAAGAAGACTTGCACAGGCACATTTCATGGAGAAGGGAAAAACCATAGTTACGACTTTTCAAACAATGGGGCAGGGATACAATTGGTGATACATTTTGCAGGTCATCGCCGCTCGATAACCCTCAACGGAAGTGATTCATTTTGGTTGTCTACCCTGGTCATTGATGCCATTGCGAAAAATGCCCCCCCGGGGTTTGCAAGCAATCTCATAATGCCGCTCATCCAAAGAACTCAGTTTTGATCCGATTATTACTTGGCGCCAATTACCACTCATTGGCGCCATGAACATTGAGGCGGTTTATAATTCTTGGTTAATTATCCCCCCCCTCGGAATAGCGGCTAAATACATCTTCCTCTGCAATAACAGCTCGCATTTCATCCCTACTCGTTTCAGTGTAAATCGAGGTGGTTGATATGTTTGAGTGCCCCATCAAATCTGACACTGTTTGAATGTCACTACGTTTTAGATTTTTTTGTGCGAAGGTATACCTTAGGTCATGTGGCGTGGCTCTCTCAATACCAGCCAAGATCAGCCTTTGCTCCATCATACGGTTTACGCTTGAACGGTCGAGAGGTCTCAATTGCCCAAGCATGTGAGTCGGAATCCGCTTCCTAATTACATCATTCTCTGTATATCGTACCGCTTTACCACCTCTATTGATTGAGCAGAATAATGGCCCAAGGTCATCACCTCTGACCTCTGTCCAATTTCCAAATATTTCACGCAGCCCTCTAGGCATGGGCAGTGTTCTTGGCTTATTCCCTTTACCTTTGTATACCAGCAATTCCCCATCAATAGCACCAGCCCACCGAATATGTTCAATCTGTAGGCCAACAACTTCCATCCGCCGTAATCCACACCCCCTCATAACAGACAGCATTGCCATATCACGAAGTCCTTTTGGGCTTTGATCTGCCCCCAACATACTGAATAAACACGATATTTCTTCGTCAGTTAAGCTCCTGTGGGGGCGAATTTCGCCACGCCCTTGCGAACCCTTGATGTTCTTTGACGCCATGATAGCATCATATTCGCCTTGATTTTCATCCGGGATCATCCGTAGCAATTTTGCAGTTTTTAATACTGAGCGAATCATGCTCATATGTCGATGTATCGTCTTTGGGGCTAACCCTTGTTGTTCGAGATAACGCATTGTTATCTGGTAATGATTGGACGTCATAAGATGCCACGGAGCAACTTCAGGTTCTGAGCTATACAATAGCTGGCTTATTTTACCTAATGTTGATTTCGCCGTCGAACGGCTGCCAGAAGATAGTGTAGCGAGGTATCCTGTATATGGTGAATCAGGAAATTGGTCAATTCTGCCAGCAAGTGTGTTATCACCGTACCGAGCGAGAGTTGTTGACTGCCTCTGCATGGTAGACTCCCTGCTGTCCGCGGGAATTAATTCACCCTTGAATTTATTCAACTAACCTTCCCCCCTAACATGCGTAGCATTTCGTTCATAGTCTGCAGTTTTGCTTCCTGCTGAATAATTACAACTCTTGCCGCTTTTAGTTCATCCTGTGCGACCGTGGCATTGTTGTTGGCAGCAAGAATTTGTTCTGAAAGCTGAACAATATCATATTCAAGTTTATGTACTTTCATAACTAACTGTTGCTCTGCAAGCCCAGCATTTTGCAACTGCTGACGCAGGGTTTCGCATTCGTTCTTTACTGTATCCATGTCGGTCAATTGGTTCTGAAACATGAGAGCCTTATGCTCTAGCTCAATGCTATTCCGCTGGCATGAACGCAATGCTTCTTGTGTGGCGTCAAGCTGACTTGCTTGGGCAAGTAATTGATCTTTGGCCTGGAGCAATTCCGCCTTTGACGAGGAATTTTCAGATTGAAGTTGACCTACGGTGGAATGGGATTCAGCAAGCTGACTCTGTAATTCAACGCGTTGCGCAGTCGACATATCGAGGGCTGATTGTAAACGGGTGGCTTCGAGCTGAAACGCTGTCGATTTTTCTTTTTCATTCTGGGCTATTGCTTGAGTGTCATCGACAAGAATCCTGGCGTCCTGCAAATTATCTGATGCCATTTCGAGCGCAGAGGTTAGTCTAGCCACTTCCAACTTGGAAGAACTTAGGGCTTCTGAAACTTCGGCATGCCGATTTTGAAGCTCCTGAGCCTGCGCATTCATCTGGTCATTAAGTGCCTGCTGCCGTTCGAGTTGTTCCACCAACACAACATTCTCTGCCTCGATTGCCTCGATTGCTGATTCATTCATCTTGGCCTGATCATCCATTCGACGCCGCTCGGCAAGTAGGTCCATTTGTGAGCATTCTGCCGCAATGCGCCACACCTGCTCGATGAGTTCCATGCCGGCGGCCGATACCGACGAAGGCACATTAGTGCTGCTCGGGGCAGGGCGATTTGCGCTTTGCCATTCCCTCAACACCGGGCCGACCTGGGAGTTAGAGCCACGGCCTAGCCTTTGAATAATGAGCTTGTATGTTGGCGCATGGCCAGTAGAGGCAACCTCCTCAATGGCATTCCAGATATCGTCTCGCTGCAAGGCTACCTTCGTTTTCATATCCCCTCCCAATGATGATCGCTCAAAAATATTAACTTTGTAGTGTGTAGTATGTCCCTACATACGACATTACACAACAACCAGAAGCGTGCATGGAGGTAAGCGGCGCTAAAATCCGATTCACAATCTATACCAGCCGTCAAGATAACCCACTAAAAATACATAACGCAATGAAATGTATATTCTATTGCGTTAGATTTCTGCTGGGGGTAGGATTGCACTTGTCGTTGTAATCATTGCTACATTGCGACATTACATGCGATGTGAATGAATCCATGGCCATATGCTACCAGTCACGATATGGTTGATGAGCTGGAAAACAAAGAAGAAGGAGGATGTGTGAGGAGCTTGTTTTTGGGGGTTGACCACCGATTTGTCGCGCTGGCCTTTCTGGGGTCCACGGTTGCGGCCGGTTGCGCACTGCGGTTTGGGTCTGGAGCAGATTTCGCAGCTGGTTATTATGCACTCACAGCGCTGATCATGGCCATAGGACTAGGGTGCCTGTATGGCGGGGTATCAGCGAACTACCAGGGCTTAAGTTGGCAATTATTCCAGTACCCATACGACACAGGTGCCCGTGCCCGCCTGGCATCGCTGTTGGTTATTCGCCGCCGAGCAGCGATTGGGTTCGGAATTGCAATGGCAATGACCAACAATTGTCTTATGTTGGCGGCATTTGGGAGCGATGTATTTTCTGTCACTTCACTCGGGGTATTGGCGGGAGGCTTTTTCGTGTTGGCGTGTCAGTGGCATTCCAAAAGGAAAGTGGCTTAATACGAACTTGAATGCGATTGATGAATCGTCAAAAAAGCCCACTCTCTTTGAAATCTAGCGCCTTGAGCTACCCATTTCCCAAAACGCCTCGAATCGTCATCTCTCACGATGTAGATCTGCACTCTCAGGCGCAAAAGGCACCGAAATCGGCTGCACTTTCAGGAAGTGTCATCTCCCATGGACGAGGTGTTGGCTCGTAATAACGGATCCCTACCGTTTTAGCAGCGTTCTTCATCTCGCTCAATATCAATTTAGCAGAGTTCGCGACAGCGAATCGGTGTGATGGGAGAACTGAACTGATTCCTTCCTGCAGGAGGGATGGATAAAAATGATTGGATTGAATATCACCGATACCAACTTGAATGCCGACTGCATCATATATTTCGGCAAGCCCTTTGGTATCTAAACGTTCGGGAAACATGCCTAGTGAATCTGGGGTTCCCATTAAAATAAAATGTTTATTGTGTGCTAGCAGTGCGACATGCTTTGTCACGGTTTCAACGAAACGATAATCAGCCAATATTTGCATGCTAATTGGGATGAACATTTTCGGAGCTTCACCAATAGCATCACGAGGAATGCTTTTCCAAACATCCAATGCTTTACCAAGAAGGTATGAACCAAGTAAAAACTCTACATCGTAGGTGTAGGTTGCAAAGCGCATAGAAAGCGGTAAGCGCAGTACAAGTGCGTTCGTAGTATCCCCATCAGCCGGGAATACCGGATCTAGGGTAAGCTTGATGCTATCAGCAGCAATTGCCTGGCGAGCCAATTGAGCCGCCGTGAGTTTGTCTGGTTTCATGTTGTTATGTTTTTTTCTCCGCTTGTCTTTAGGCATTGTGACACACCTCCGTAAGCGAAATTAATAGTCAGCTGAGGTGATGGTTTTTCACAGCAGCAATCACAGCATGGCAGTTCGGGACTCAAATTACAACTAACCAAATGTGTGGTTTGGCTACATTACAATGCCTGACCACATGAAAATGTTAACATACTATTACGCGCTTCATTTCATTTGGCAAGGTAAACCCCCTCCTTCGTTCAGCGTTGCGCAAGGTAATCCAACTCTCCTATAGCGCCTCTCATACGTAACCCATTTCATTTCCCTTCATTTTTCCCAGAACTCCCCCCTACCCCCGCCAATGGTATTGAGCTTCGCACAAAGGAACGGCTGAGACAGGATCGGACGCAGGCCTCAAGGGGTAACAACGCCACCCAACAGCCAAGGCCGAGACCTTGAATCCGCACCCCATCAGCAGGCACCACCCACAGTGATGGGTGCTCTAGGTCCCGACAGCCAGGCGGGACAGGCCCCTCCTGCAACACATACCAGCCAGCGGTGGCCGGCTGCCCGCCAGATACACCTTGCCGGACGCAGCACCGGATCCCTTTCCCCGCTCCCACCCTGGGCCCCGAGCTCGTCGACGACCCAGGGCGCCGGATCCCGGAGACGGCCCGGGGACAACCTGCAGCACCGGACCACCCACCGGTGGCCACCCTGGGCCCTGGGCTCGTCGGCGGGCCGGGAGCCACCTGCAGAACCGGTTCACCCGCCGGGCCGCCGGCAGTGGCCACCTTGGGCACCGAGCTCATCGGCGACCCGGGGCACCAGGTCCCGACCCCCGCCCGGGGGCCACCTCCCCACCGGATCACCCGCACGGCCACCGGCATTGGCCACCTGCAGCACCGGTTCACCCGCCTGGCCGCCGGCAGTGGCCACCCTGAGCCCTGGGCTCGTCGGCGGGCCGGGAGCCACCTGCAGAACCGGTTCACCCGCCGGGCCGCCGGCAGTTGCCACCTTGGGCACCGAGCTCATCGGCGACCCGGGGCACCAGGTCCCGACCACCGCCCGGGGGCCACCTCCCCACCGGATCACCCGCACGGCCACCGGCATTGGCCACCTGCAGCACCGGTTCACCCGCCTGGCCGCCGGCAGTGGCCACCCTGAGCCCTGGGCTCGTCGGCGGGCCGGGAGCCACCTGCAGAACCGGTTCACCCGCCGGGCCGCCGGCAGTTGCCACCTTGGGCACCGAGCTCATCGGCGACCCGGGGCACCAGGTCCCGACCACCGCCCGGGGGCCACCTCCCCACCGGATCACCCGCACAGCCGCCGACAGTGGCCACCCTGGGCCCCGAGCCCGCGGCGGCCCGGGGCCCACCGCGCACCAGATCACCCCCCCACCCGCCGCCGCTGGCCACCTTGGGCCCCGAGTTCGTCGACGACCCAGGGCACCGGATCCCGGCGCCGGCCCGGGGGCAACCCGCAGCACCGGACCACCCACCGGTGGCCACCCTGGGCCCTGGGCTCGTCGGCGGGCCGGGAGCCACCTGCAGAACCGGTTCACCCGCCGGGCCGCCGGCAGTGGCCACCTTGGGCCCCGAGTTCGTCGACGACCCAGGGCACCGGATCCCGGCGCCGGCCCGGGAGCCACCTGCAGAACCGGTTCACCCGCCGGGCCGCCGGCAGTAGCCACCCTGGGCCCCGAGCCCGCGGCGGCCCGGGGCCCACCGCGTACCAGATCACCCCCCCCACCCGCCGCCGCTGGCCACCTTGGGCACCGGATCACCCACCCACCGGCGGCCACCTTGGGCCCCGAGTTCGTCGACGACCCGGGGCACCAGGTCCCGCCCCCCGCCCGGGGGCCACCTCCCCACCGGATCACCCGCACGGCCACCGGCATTGGCCACCTGCAGCACCGGTTCACCCGCCTGGCCACCGGCATTGGCCACCTGCAGCACCGGTTCACCCGCCTGGCCGCCGGCATTGGCCACCTGCAGCACCGGTTCACCCGCCTGGCCGCCGGCAGTGGCCACCCTGAGCCCTGGGCTCGTCGGCGGCCCGGGGCCACCTGCAGCACCGGTTCACCTGCCTGGGCGCCGAGCTCGGCGGCGACCCGGGATCCCGTACTCAGCATGCACACCGACAAAACCCCACCACCACCCAGGCCCCTCCGCTCCCCGGCGCCGGCCGCCGCTGGCCACCTTGGGCCCCGAGTTCGTCGACGACCCAGGGCACCGGATCCCGGCGCCGGCCCGGGGGCAACCCGCAGCACCGGATCACCCGCACGGCCACCGGCATTGGCCACCTGCAGCACCGGTTCACCCGCCTGGTCGCCGGCAGTGGCCACCCTGAGCCCTGGGCTCGTCGGCGGGCCGGGAGCCACCTGCAGAACCGGTTCACCCGCCGGGCCGCCGGCAGTAGCCACCCTGGGCCCCGAGCCCGCGGCGGCCCGGGGCCCACCGCGCACCAGATCACCCCCCCCCACCCGCCGCCGCTGGCCACCTTGGGCACCGGATCACCCACCCACCGGCGGCCACCTTGGGCCCCGAGTTCGTCGACGACCCGGGGCACCAGGTCCCGCCCCCCGCCCGGGGGCCACCTCCCCACCGGATCACCCGCACGGCCACCGGCATTGGCCACCTGCAGCACCGGTTCACCCGCCTGGCCGCCGGCAGTGGCCACCCTGAGCCCTGGGCTCGTCGGCGGCCCGGGGCCACCTGCAGCACCGGTTCACCTGCCTGGGCGCCGAGCTCGGCGGCGACCCGGGATCCCGTACTCAGCATGCACACCGACAAAACCCCACCACCACCTAGGCCCCTCCGCTCCCCGGCGCCGGCCGGGGGCCCACCGGATCACCCACCCAGCGGCCGGCAGTGGCCACCTTGAGCACCGAGCTGTAGCCCGCCGCGAAAAATGAAAAACGCAACTGGGTAAAACGATAAACAGAGCAGAGGCCACATTTATCAAACTCGGTGAATCAGAAATCACCCAGTTTGAAAAACGCTTAACAGGGGTTTAAACCTCGATTTCATAGGTTGGTAAATCAGGAGCGGGCCCTATGATAGCACCACTCTGGTAGAACGCCTTCTGGCCGATGGCCACCCCTCCCCCTCGCACCACCACCACACCGCCCCCCATCGTTTGCAGCGTCGTCGTCGTGGCACCGACAGCGGTCACGGTACCAACCAGCAAAGGGTCGGCACCGGGTACCAGCTCCAGGAACTGTTTGAACAGGTTCATACAAATCGCTCCACGCTCAGTTGTTGGCGTACCTTCATAGCCCTGTCCTGCAGCTCTGCAGAGACCCGCACGCTCCGGTTAAAACCCTTCCAGCCATCCACCGCGAGCAACGCCCCCGGCAAGATGAGTCCGGTGTCGTTCGATAGCGGCAGCTCGATGGCCTGCAGGCGCTTCGGCATGGTCTTGGCCAGGGCCACCACCCCCTGGGCACGGGCCGCCACCACATCGCACACCAGCGGGTGGGTGATGGTCGGTGCCTGTTTCTCCCCTGCCGTGCCTTGGCGCAGCACCCGGGCGCTGATGCCCTGATGACCACCACTGACCCAGACCCCGTTCGCCGCCTGCCCGGGCTGGGAGTCACTGCCCAGGGTCGTGATGATGGCGCGGGGAATGGCCATGTCGGCCAGCGCCCCGTCGAGCTGCCAGGGGACGGTCGGGTAGCGTGGCTTGATGACCAGGTGCCGGTTGCGCTGGTGCGGCAGCACGAACCCGCCTGCCGCCTCGGCCAGGTACTTGATCGCCTCGATCGGGGTCTGCTTGTCCAGGCTGAAAAAGCCTGCCGGTACCAGCCAGTCCGCTGCCTGCCAATCCAGGGTCCAGCCAAACGGCAGCAACGCCTCCGCCAGCTGGGCCATGGTAGCCAAGGCGCTCTCGCTCACCGCTTGCGCCAGTACGTGGGTCGGCGACAGATAAGCGGTGCGAGAGCGACCGGTCAGGGTCGCCGACTGCCGGGCAAAGCTCTCGCTCGACTGCCAGCCATCGCATACGCAGTCCCACTGCTGGCCGTTGACGTGGATGCTGACCTCTTCATCGTCCGTCATGGCCGCTGCCGCGACGCGCGGGATCTGGGCCGTGAACTGCCAGGCCCAGGAGTCGGTGTCGAGTTCGATGCTCAGCGAGGTGGTTGGAATATCGACCCCATCCCTCACCCGTACAATGCTTGCTGTGTTGCTCACCAGATAAACCCTCCGGGTTGGGATAACAATCTGAGCCTGTCCGAACCAGACGAACTCCAGGGAGGCGTCCCCCCGGGGCCGGCCGAACGCCAGCACCTTGGTCCGTTTGTCCGGGCGTACCGGTGGCGTCGTCGGCTTGGGCGGTGGCGACATGCCCCAGGGGGGCTGCATTGCCTCCTCCCAGCGCGACAGCCAGCCCTTGTGCAGCTGCAGGCCGAGCTGCCAGCGCTGGCCGCCCAGGGTGAAACCGAGCGGGGTGGCCTCCTGCCAGTGGTCGGCTTGCCACACCTTGTCCTGGCGCGGGGGGTTGCGAAACCCGCTCACCTGCCAGCGCCCCACCGGGGCCCCCTCGACCCAGAGCGAACGGGTCACGGCATGGCCGGGGGGCAGGCTGTCGAACCCATGGCCATTGCTTGCGTCGAGGGCCAACCCCTCATCGAACGGCACAAGCACGGTGCCATCCTCCCGGGGCAGCTGTTCGGCCAGGCCGGTCCACTCGCTCTGCAGGGGGCTGGCCTCCTGCCAATGATTCTGACAGGGGGAAGAAACGAGGGCTGGCTGCTGCCAGTCGCTTTGCACTGCCCGGGTCACCAGCGCGGCCCGCTCGAAATGATCGGTGCTGGTGTGGCTCGGCCCCCGGAACACATTGATGTCGTGGCCGGCCTCGATGGCAGGCAGCAGGGGGCGAGCCGTGCTGGCCAGGGTCGCCTCGATGACCACGGCGGCACCGATCTCGACCACCGGCTGCGGCGCCGTGGCCAGCAGGGCAGCCGGGTAAACCGGTATCACCGCCAGGCTGGCCTGGGTCGCGGGCCCCGTCCCCTGCAGTGCGCTCGGTAGCACCAGGCCCGGGGAGCAGGTCAGGCTGGGCGGCAGGCTGGTGCCCCGCAGCACGGCCGCATAGCGCTGCACCATGAGCGGGTTCAGCTCCAGGGCGGCGCTGGCCTTGCGGGCCTTCTGCAACTCCAGCCGGGCGTCGGTTCTGGCCATGCTGACCTCGTGGCTCACGGGGAGCGGTTAGGGTTCGGTAAAGATGGCGTCGTTGATGCGCACCATGGCGCCGGTGAACAGCTCACTGGCGGGGATTTCGATGTCGGCGCCGCTCTCCGGTGGCCCCACGTCGAGATCCGCCACAAAGCCCCCGTCCCGGTTGGCGATGCGCCCCCAGGCCTGGACCCCGCTGGCGGTGACCATCTGCTCGGCCAGGGGCTTGAGCGTCAGCACCCCGCCCGTCACGCTCTGGGCGCACGGGTGAGTGAACTGCAGCGTCACCAAGAGCACCTGGCTGGTGACGGCCGCCCCCGGGGCGGGGCGGGTGCCGGTGTAGATCTTGAGGGTCGCGGGCCCCGCGCTGCCCTCGTCGATGGCGGTGGCCAGCAGCTGGGCGCGGCTGGTGCGCAGGGCATCTGCATACGTGAACATAGTACCTCCTGGTGCGGCCCTATCAGGCCAGGCCGACCCCCTCACCGGGGGCGTAGGGGGTGGGGAGCTGGAAGTCGGCCGCCACGGCGTTGTAGTCGGCGGGGCCGAACGCCGGATCGTCCTGGGCGACCAGCATATAGCGGCGGTTGAGCCACAAGAGATCGAACCGGTATTTGCCATCGCTGGCGCGGCTCATGGTCTCGCCGACCAGGTTGCCCGCCTGGCCGAAGCAGAGCACCCGGCGGGCGACCCCCTCCCCGTTGATCGTGACCGTGCTCTCGATGTAGCCCTGCAGCACGTTCTGAACCCCATCCCGCAGCCAGTACCTGTCCAGCCCAGAACAAAGGAGATTCGTGTCTAGCTGGGTGGGGTTCACGGGGCCCGCATAGCCTCTGCCCTCCCCACTGACCCAAGCCACGTCCTGCGGCTGGAACACGCTGCGCGGCTCCTGATTGGCAGGGGTGAACCTCATGCGGTGGGTTCTCACCTCCCCCAAGGTGAGCGCCGAATCGAGATGCCGCCAGATAATCTTTGAGACCTGCACCGTACAGCCGTAGAGGAACAGGGCAGGCCTCAGATTAAAGTGGGTGTTATCACTGGCCTGCATGACCTGTACGTCATTGACATACAGCGTCAGGTTGGTGCCGACCTTCGTGAATTTCACCCGGTAGCTCTGGCCCACCACTAACCCGCTACCAGTGCTATTGGAGGCGGATTGAACTGAGGACTCAACCGCATTGATCCATTTACTTATCCCGAAGGTGTTATCGAGCGCAAAGAAGCGGTATCCATTAGCTTGGGTGCCCGTGGGAGTCACTAACCAACCCCCAACGTGCTTTCTACCCGCAGAGTCCGACACTATCTTGAGCGTGAGTTCACACTCGGCGTCATACTCCTGACAGGTAGGCTCCCCACTGAAAATAACGCCGCCCTGCGCGAGGCCGATGCTGGCCTGCAGGGTCTTGCTGACGGACTCGTAGGCTGCGGAGATACCCGTGCCAAAGAGGGTCGTGGGTACGTTGGGGGTAACAGCGAAATCAATCACCTTCTCGTAGACAACATCGCCAAGCGCCATGGCTTACCTCCAGGGACCTGTGAGATCAAAGCCAATCAGGGTGGGAGCATAGTTAAAACTATTCTCGTTGTAGGTGGCTTGGACAAACCGCACGATCTTGCCGGGCAGTGCTGGCATGTCTTTAAAGTTTTTACGACCCCATGCGGCTAGGTTGGCATAGGGCACCACGACCCCGGGGAGATGGCCCCGCAGGTGGTTATTGGTCTCCAGCACCATGATGGGATCCGTACACAGATAGAACCCGTTATCCGGCCCGTTGGGGACCGTCAACCCCGTACCAAATCTGGGAAATACCCCCTTCAACCACCACACGGTCGTACCATAAAGCTGATGGTAAGCTCGGGCTATGACCCTGTGACTGGACTCATCGAAGGAAAGCAAGTTGTTATACACATAAGCGTAAGAGGGTGATGAAGTCGATGCGTCCCAACGGCGCGCAGTATCATTCGCACTCTGGACACAGTATGTCGCCAAGAGCGCATGATAACGGTCACCGGGGCGCACCGAGTTGATATAGCCGAACATCAGCAATGCTTGGTAGTTGTGGGCGGCATACGCGGGCAGGAAAAAGAGCAGTTGACTGTCGCCTATGAGATCCCAGCGCCCGTCGCTGTAGCGCTTGGTCGCGGGCCAGCGATGATCGTAGATCAGGGTATAGGTATCTATGCCCACCACATCCTCGACGAGCTGGGCCTTAGCCAGATAGGCACTGCTGGTTCCTGTCCAGCCGCTGAATGCGGTGTTGTCGATACGCAAACTGACGTTGCCAGATGCCGATACATCGGTCGGGCGGTAGATGGCCACCATGCCGTCTGCACTCTCGTGGGTCAGGGTCCAGCCGAGCGGGGCCACCTTCATGGTGAGGGTGCCGCTGGCAGAAGCCCCGGGGTTGCCACCGTCCAACTCGAACCACACCTCGGTGGTGCTCACCTTCTTGACTCGGTGCTCGCCGTTGTAGGCGGCAGGGCTTGCACCGGTCACCTCAATCACCGAGTCTTTCAGGTAAGCGTGACCGCCAGAGATGGTCGCCTTGGCGGCATTCTCGGCGGCGTCCCACACCAGACTGTTAAGGGTGAGGGTGCCGAACCCGGTCACCAGCACGGCCTTGAGCAGGGCCGTCAGGGCCCCGGCGCTGGTATCCCCCAGGTTGGGGGCGCCTTGCATCTCGCTCGCATACCACTTCACGGGGAAAGTAGCCATGGTGTTCTCCAGTTGAATCAGTCAGGGTGGGGCAGATTGCCCCACTCGCATCAGTGGCTAGCGCGTCAACGGGGTGCAGGCCCTCGGCGCCGTCACTTTCCTGCACTGCTACCTGTCAGCGGTTGACGTTGCCGCGCAGCTGCAGCTCGAACTTGTCGGTTTCCTGGGCTGCCACCGACTGCAGGATGGTGCGGATCACCCAGAGCGGGTACGCCGCCGCCTGGGTGGTGAAGCGCAGCACGTTGCCGCTCGACCAGCCTGCCCCCCAGCCACGGTGATCCAGCAGGAAATAGGGCTGGCCGTTGTTGGGGTTGATGGGCGCCAAGTCGGTGTTCACGTCCCCCACCGCGATCTGGCCCACATGCTCCCCGACCAGCACAAAGTTGGTGCTGGAGTTGAAGATGATGGCCCAGCGCTCCTGCAGGGTGGCGCGGTTGGAGACCTGGATCGGGTAGTCGGTGTCGTTGTACTGCGCCGTGGACTGGTCGCCGATGAGGTAATCAGACCAGACATTGGTCCAACTCTTCTGATCGAACAGCCCGGTGTAACGCGCCCACAAGTCGCCGATGATGAGCGCACTGGACACCAGGGTGTCGGCGGCGTCATAGGCGTGGGACAAGGGCCTGGCCAGTCTGAGCCGGCCCGAGATCTCCACGTCGCTGACCAGGCTCATGTCCTCGATGCGGTGGACCACGTAGAGGGGTTCGGCGTAACCGGTCAGGTTCAAGGGGCTGGCAAGCGTCACCACGCCGCTGTCCAGGTTGACGCTGTAGAGCGCCTGGGGCAGTTGCTTGCCGTCCTTGTCCTCCACATGGGCATAAGCCAGCCGTTCGCGGCCGGTGTTGAGCTGCTGCCCGGCACTGACCCCCATCGGGAAGGCGGCCTTGCGGGTGCTGTGCACCACCACGATGTTGCCGGTGCGGATGAACGGCACCCGGCCATCGGACGGCAGCCGCACCGGATCCAGCCCGATGATGTCGGCATCGAGCGGCAGATAGCTGAACACCACGCAGTTGAACCGGATGGTGTCGGCCACCACGCTGAGCGGGCGCCAGATCTTGCCGTCCTCCCCCACCTGCTCGGCGTCATACCAGGGCTGCCCCTCGTTGCCGGCGGCCGTGACCTTGCGGCCAAAGCGCACCCACACCACCCCGGTCTGGTAGTTCACCCGGCCATCCATGTCGGTGGTGGTGAAATAGCCGTCCCCGTCTGCCGTCGCCTCGATGCGCCGCCCGGTGGCGGTGTTGGCACTGAGGTAGAGGCTGCCCGGGGCCACCGGGGCCCCGGGGGTGCGGAAGGTCACCGCATCCACCGACTGAACGCTGAACGAGGTGGCCAGGGACTGCAGCGACGGCTGGGCCCCCTGCCCTGCCGCCCAGTCGGCCAGCACCGCCAGCCCGTTGCTGTAGTCGATGGTGCCCGCCTGGATGCCGGCACCGGTCTCCGGGTCAGGGTTGCGGTAGAGCAACCCCTGGCGGTCCACGTAGGTGCTGCCCCCCAGGGTGAAGCGCATCGAGCCCTCCAGGATCGCCTCGGCATAGCCCGGGGTCACGTCGATCCGCAGCGCCTGGGCGGTCAGGGTGGCATTCTGCGCCAGGGCGCTGTTGTTGTTGCGGTAGGTCACATCGACCCAGCCCCCCTCGCCATCGGGGAAGGTGTAGGCGGTGTTGACGTACTGGAAGCCTGTCAGGGTCCAGCGCATGTCGGTGTACCAGGTGCCCGTCACCGGGTCCTGATGGCTGCCCGCCGGCACCCAGGCATAGGTGGGTTCTGGCAGCAGGGCGGTGCCGTCCGGCATGAAATGCAGGGTGCCGGCGCCGTAGTCGATGGCGCCCAGCACGTTGCCGCTGGCGTCTTTCAGGTTGCCCTGCCCATCGTCCTGCAGCGTGATGATGGGGTCCTTCTTCTCGATGGAGAGGATCCGCTCATCGGCCGCCACGATGTTGTAAAGCGCGTTGAACTTCACCCGCACCGACCCCGGGGTGAGGTTGAGCGCACCGCCGCCGTCACCGTCCAGGGTGATGGAGAGGTGCCCCACCTGGCCGGGGGTGCTGAGGCGCCCGGGCTCGATGTGGCGCTCGGTCACCGGCTCGCCGTACTGGTACTGGGCCACGTACTCCTGGCCCAGCGCCGGCAGGGTGATGTGCTCCAGATCGATGATGCCCTCGGCATAGTCGATGGTGCCGGTGATGTCGCCCCGGATCCGCCCATCCCCCACCGCATCGTTGGCAGTCAGGCCCGCGCCCCAGGTCAGGATCAGGCTCTTGGGGGTGATGCCGGTGTGGGGCAGCTGCCAGGCGCTCTTGCTGATGCTGATGGCCTGGCCGCTGCGGTTGGTGTAGTTGACCGGGGTGGCCCAGCTGAACAGGATCGCCGTGTCCACGTCCGGCAGCGCCCCCAGGGTCAGCATGACCGAGCCGGTGGCCAGATTGACCACACCGGACCCGTATGACCTGTCTGCCCCGAACAGCTCGCCCCGGCCGTTGTCCTTCAAGTCGTACCATTTGCCTTGCGCCATGAACGACACCGTCAGGGTGCCCGGCGCCGGGGTCGGCTGCAGGGTGATGGTGTAGGCATAGCCCCGGTTGTTGGCCTTGATCTCGATCTGGGCCGTGTCGGCGATACGCGACGGGCGGGCCGCCGGCCAGAAACTGACGCTCTTGCTCGCGGTGCCGTAGTTCGGGCACTGGGCGTTGAACTCCAGCTGGCCCCGGCCATAGTCGATAGCCCCCACCACAGACCCGGCGACAACCAGCTCGCCCCCCTTGTCGGTGATGGTTGCCGCGCCGATGGTGATGCTGAGCGTCCCCGGCTTGACGCCGGTGCCGAGGAACAGGCCCCGACTCGGGGCGATGCTGGCAACGGTCGAGAAGGTGACCAGGGCCTTGCCGGAATCCACCAGGCTGGCCAGCTCGCCGGCAGCGGTCAGATCCACCGCCGGGGTCTCGCTCCTGGCCGCCGGCACCAGCTGGGTGAAGATGGTCTTGGCCTTCACCTGCATGGCCCCGAACGCCGCATTTTCCGCGAGCTTGGTGGTGGCGAAGTAGTTGGCCGCATCGGCCACCACGGTCTCGCGCAGGGCGGTTTTGAGGTTGGTCACCACGTCATAGGGGGTCGGCTGCTCCCCCTCGAAGGTGTAGCACAGCGGATCCGCCAGCTTGCAGGTCACCACGTTGCGGGTGAACTCGGGCACCCCGGGGATCTGGAACTTGGCCAGTTGCTGGGTCACCTCCAGCACCCGCACATACTGCTCGAACTCGCCGGCCTTGCCCTCGTTGCCGACCAGCACCAGGGTCTCCCCCACCTCCGGCAGGCGCACCTCGACGCGCTGGAAGAAGCGGATCGCCCGCTGCCCTTCCAGCTGGGTGTCGTACAGAAAGCCGCGCCACTTGGGCCCACGGGCCAGGTAGCGCTCCAGCACGTCGCGGGCCTCGGCGCGGGTGTCGTGGTGATCCCCGGTGCTCATCAGGCACAGGCCCACGTTGGGGTCGCTCGGCGGCAGCAGCACAGTAGTGTTGGCGCCGTAATAGGTGTCGGTGTTGTCGGTCTGCACCGTCAAGAAGGCCTTGCGCAGGTTGACCACCCCATAGGCGCGGTCGAGATCGCTGATGTCGGGGAACAGGCTGTTGTGCTCGCCACTGACGATCTCGTGGCCGGTCACCCGGCCGCCGCCATCGGGGGTGTCCGTCAGGCGCTGGCTGCCGAGCAGCTTGATGTCGCCGGAAAGAATGCTCATCGGATCACCTCGGTGAAGTTAAGGGTCAAGGCATAGGGCTCACCCGCCTCGGGGTCGGCCATCTCGATCAACGGGGTGGCCACGATGCCGGGCCTGCGCCAGAACACCTCCCGCTGCAGTCCATCCAGCAGGGTCAGGGTCATCAGCTGGGCCACCTGGGCCTCCAGCGCCTTGAGTGCGAGCACGGTGGCGCGGGGGCAATGACCCACCAGAGTGATGGGGCGCCCCTCCGGTTTGGCCGTTTCCTCGACCAGGAGAGCGCCAGAGAGCGTCGGCGTGACCACTTGCTCGACGGGGGCCCAATCGAACTCGTCGCGCCAGATGAGATCATCGGGCAGGTGCAGCCCGTTTAAGGTGACGTTCATGAGCGCAGTCCCTGCTGTTTAAGGAGGTTGATAAGGGCGGCGGCATTGGCCTCATCGGCCTGCACCTCGGCCTTGGCACCGTTCGATGCACGCAACTCGATGATGATCCGCTGGGGTTGCCCCGGATTGAACGAGGTTTGGGGCAGGCTTGATGGCCTGGCTTGGCCGGCGGCCGAAGTGGGGGCTTGCGCCTGCTGGGTCTCTTTCGCCTGGGCTTTGCTCAGTTCCTGCTGGAGCTTAGTGCGCATGGCCTCCATCTCCTTCTGGAATTTCTCGCCGTAATACTTGCTCCACTCGCTATAGGCGGGAATGTCCCTGACCTTCTGGCTGTAGCGGGCCAGCTCCTCTTCCACGCCGGCGAGGGTATTGGCCAGGGCATCGGCGTTGCCGCGCAGGTTGTTGATGTCCACGGTCTTGTAGAAGAACGAGCCGGCCCCCACGCTGCGGGTGACCTCCCCCCGGCCACTGCCCGCACCGCCCCCGCCACCGGCCGAGGCCACGGCGTTGCCGGTCTGCTCCGCCTCATCCTGTACGCCACGAAGGCCCGAGCGCATGGCATCGGTGGCACTCTTGGCCCTGGCGGCCGCCGAGTCGAAGCCATCGCCGATCGCCGCCACCGCCTGTTTGGCGTCACCGCTGCCCCCCTTCACCTTGCTCATGGCGTCAGCCGCGATGGCCATGGAGCGGGTGATGCCATCCCCGGTGAGCTGGCCCTGCTTGGTCATTGCCTTCATGCGCTCGATCACCGCGTCGATCTCGGCCTTGTTCTTCGCCTGGTTGAACGCTGCCGCCAGGTACTCCTCACAGGCCGCCGAACTGGAGCCGCTGTGCTGCACCAGGGTATCCAGGGCGCTGAGGGTCTCCTTGAAGCTCTCGCCGATACGGCCATTGGCCCGCTCGAAGTCCAGCCCCAGGGTCTGGGCTGCCTTGCCCAACGTGGCGGGGAGCTCTGCCGCCGTTTTCCTGGCGACGGCGTTGATCTCATCCAGGTAGTCGCGGGTCTGCTTGGCCTCAGTGCCGAGCGCCTGAACGGCGGCGGCCCCCGCTCGCCAACTGCCGGTGGCCTCGTCGTAATGTACCTTGCCCTCGGCGACCAGGCGGTCGAGATCCGCCATGCTGGTGATAGCCACTCCCAACTCGGCAGAGAGGGCAGCCAGTTGGCCATTGAGCTGAGCCTGGGTCTGCGCACGCAGCGCCTGGGATTCTCGCAGCGCCAGCTCGGCCTGCATCCACTCCTTGAGGGCGGTGGCCAGACGGATGATCTGGAATATCGACTCGACAGTGACGGCGGCCAGCAACCCCTTGATCGCCATCCCAAGAGCTTGCATCCCGATAGAGGCGGCGGCCGCTGCCGTCCCTGCCGTGGTCATGCCCCCCGCCGCCGTGGCCGTCGCCGCCGGCAGGGCGATGAACTGACCATAGAGGCCGCGCAGATCGGCAATCCAGCCCGCGATTTTCAGGCCATACCAAGCCTGGGCCATCACCAGCAGGGCATCTCGCCAGGCATAGACGGTCTGGATGAAGGCCTTGATGGATTCCCCAAGCCCGACGATGCCGTCGGAGAGGCGCTGGGCCCACGCCTGCAGGCGGCCATCCTGGGCCATCTGGTCGAATTCACGGTTCAGGCTGGCCAGCTGGTTCTTGAGCCAGGTCAGCGCCCCGTTCTCCGCCACCATGCGGTAGAACTTGGCCAGGTTGTCCTGGGCGTTGGAGATAAGCCCCGAGAGCAGGCTCATGTTGTTGGCCGCAGCTCCGCTCGACTGGGCGGCGATCTCGTTCATTAGCGCCTGGATAGTGTCCCGGCCGAGCTTGCCCGCTTCCGAGAGCTTCTGCAGCTCGGCGGTGTTCTTGCCGGTGACCTGCTCCAGCAGTTGCCACACCGGCACCCCGCGTTCGATAAGCTGCAGGATCTCTTCACCCTGCAGCTTCTGCTTGGCCCAGGCCTGGCCGAGGGCCAGGGAGATGCCCTGCACTTCCTCAAATCCGCCGCCCAGCTTGTAAGCCTGATCGACGATGCCCTGCATCGAACCGTTCATGGGATCGATGCCAAAGGCCTTCAGGCGCACGAAGACCTGGGTCACCTCGTCGAGCTGCAGCGGGGTGTTCTTGGCGAAGTCCTGGATCCAGGCAGACGCCTCTTTGCCACCGGCAATCGACCCCATCACCGCCTTGAGCTGCACACTGAGCCGCTCGGCCTGATCGCCGGTTTGGAACATGGCCATCAGTTGGGTGGTGAGGGTCTGGATACCGAACCAGGTACCGGCCATCGCCACCAGGCGGCCGGTCAGGCTACCGATGGCTCCCTGGAAGCCGCCAGCGCCTTGCGCTCCCTGCACCAGGGAACGCCCCAGCCGTTCGGTTTGGGCCGCGCTCTCGCGCAGTTCGCGCTGCAGTCTGTTCTGTTCCTGGGCAAGGTTGCGGGTATCGATCCCAGCTTGGGATAGGCCCCCACGCAGGCGGCCAACTTCGCTGTGCTGGGCAATCAGCTGGCGCTCCAGCTGCTTGACCTCGGAAGCCAGCAGTCGCTCCTGGTCGGTGAGCTGGCGGGCGCTACCTGCCGCCCCCTGCTGCTCGCGGCGCAGTTCGGCCAACTTATCCCGGGAGAGTATGGTGGCCAGTTCGAGCTGGGTCAGGGCGCGGCCGCTGGCCTCGAACTGAGCGATCAGGTCGCGCTGCTGGGTCAATCCTTCCAGGGTTTGCGCCAGGCGCTCGGTCTCGGCGGCAGTCTCGTCAGAGAGTGGGCCCAACTCCTGCACCTGCCCCGCCAGCGCGGCCAGATCCTCGCGGCCGGTGACTTTGGCCGCGAGTTCTAACGCGAGTTTTAGGTTGGAAGAGGTAGACATGGGCATTCCTGAGAGATTCAGATATGCCCCATGGTAAAGAGATGACAAGATGGGAGGGTTTATGGCCAATTACTGAGATATATCATAGAAAAACCATCCTTTGCCGAGTATGATTTGCTGAAAGATGAATGCCCCAGATTTCCTTTCTTCTCCCCGTCGGTGAAGCCACATTATTGATTGATTAGTTGATGTTGTTCATGAATAACTCATCTCACTCTTTCCCCTTAGCCCACAAGCAATTAATATGACCGAGTGGCAGTTTCACCTCAGCTTTCACAGTCAGAGGGAGCTAGGCGAATATGTAATGCTTTAGAGATAATTTGGTAGTGCAATGATTTAAAGCTTATTTTCGTGGTAATGATTAAGGTGAGGTGGAATTATATGAAAGACTATACTATCGGATTAGCCCCATCTCCTATCTCATCGCTATTTAGCAGTACAATTACCGCCCACTTTAATCCGCAACAATAACATTCATAATGAGAAGGGAAATTAAATGGGAACTTCGATAGAGCTACGCCTTGGAAACGTCTCCCTATCATATTCTAAAAATAGCATGGGGAAAGATTATGGATTTTTATTTCAGAATGGTGATCTAAGACGTGATAAATCAGAAGTAATAAACTACGGAGATGATGAAGAGCATCCAGAAGAAGAACCGGACCTTGGTGAAGCAGAGGAGATTTTTGCTAGAAAATTGTCTCGCGTTATACCTAGACTTAATTTACTAGGTTATACGCTTGAGAATGCACGCACTGAATATCAATCAGTAGTCTCATATGCAGAAGAAATATCAGATATTTGTGATGCGGCAAATTCTGTTAAAAAACATCTCACTTTTGAAGAATTCTGCAACTTGGCATGTCGTTATCCGCTAGCCGAGTTAAATGATGATTATGTCAATCACAATATGCCATCCCGAGACATAATCTCTCAGGGGCGTTTTGCCGATGACATCGACTTGTTTGATCGCATTCCTTGGAATGAGAACTCAAATCTTTATTGGTCTGAAGCCAGTTACCTTTCTGCGAATGTTTGCATTCTCAGCGCGGAATCTATGCTGCAGATCTTTGCCCTAAATGAAGCGAATACAGACGTTGAGGTTAGATGGGCTTTTGGTCATATTGTCTACGCGGGCTGGGTCGAACGCGAAGCATTCCGAGCTGGAGCGATACAAAAGCAAAAGGTTCTGATCGCTACTGAAGGTTCATCAGACGCGCGCATTATTCGACGAGTACTTGATGTCCTACGCCCTGACGTAGCTGATTTTTTCAATTTCATAGATGTCGATGAGAGCCATCCCTTCTGGGGAACTGGTAACCTTGTGAAATTCGCAGAGGGACTTTTAC
The DNA here is from genome assembly GCF_019046925.1 of Aeromonas sp. FDAARGOS 1402. Taxonomy (NCBI): domain Bacteria; kingdom Pseudomonadati; phylum Pseudomonadota; class Gammaproteobacteria; order Aeromonadales; family Aeromonadaceae; genus Aeromonas; species Aeromonas sp. FDAARGOS 1402. The sequence goes on along the minus strand of NZ_CP077204.1, from coordinate 17,796 downwards.
GAATAGAAGTTCTTAATCAGGTGTTATTTGTTTTCGATAACGATGCAGAGGGTGTTGATGCTTTTCGTAAGCTTGAGAGGTTGAACCTTCCATCCAACATGAGAGCAATGCTACTGCCTGACCTTGAGGAATTAAGAGATTTTAAAACTCTCGGGCCTGAAGGTATTAACACCTCTGATATCAATGGGCGGGCAGCAGCAATTGAGTGCTATCTTGACCTTCATTTAGATCAATACCCCCCAGCTCAAATTACATGGAGTAACTTCAAAAAAGATATCGAAGCATGGCATGGTGTATTGGATTTCAAAGAGTCCTACTCAAAGCATTTCTACGATCAGTCCGAGGATATGCTGAGAAATGGTAGTTATGACACATCTAAATTATTAAAATTAATAGATGCGTTAATCCGAGAGTCAGGGTTGGTAATTCCTGTTATTTAAGCTTTCCCCTTTGCTCTTCATATCTGCGTATAGTAGTTCGTAGATTCGATTAGCGAAGCGTAATCTGACGTCCAAGGAAAAGCAAAGCGGCGGCCCCCCCGCCGCTGCTTATTCCCCAACCCTTACGCCGTCTCCGGCCGATCCACATAGAAAGGCGCATCTTCGCCGTCCAGGGCCAGCAGCTCCCCCTCCAGTTCGATCTCGATGGGCTTGTCGCTCAGGAAGTCCACCGCCTTCTTGGGGGCCAGACTGGCGCGGGGCACTGTCAGGATAATGGACTCCCCACCGATCACACTGCGCCCATCCAGGGTGAGCTTCGCCTTCACCTCCGGCTGCACGTTGCCGGCAATGCGGGTGCCGGTGACGGCGTTATAGCTGGCGCTGACGGTCACGGGCCCACCGTCTGCCACCGCGCCTGTCTTGGTGGCCCGCAGCAGCCCCAGGGCATAGTTGATCTCGAAGTCGGTACCGAGCACCAGCGGCGTGGCCCCTTCCGTCACCACCAGGCCGGTGGCCGAGAGGTTGGTTTTGCCCAGGCTCACCCACTTGGGGTGCGCCAGCAGGGTCACCGGCACCTCGGTCAGCGTCCCCGCCCCCTGGTTGATGGGGCTCTCCAGCCCCATAAAGGCGGCGGCCAGCAGCACCGGCGGGATCTCGCTGGTCTTGATGTTGACCGTGGCAGGCTTGGGCACGAAGTAGCTTTCCCGGGCCTGACCCAGCTTGTGCTTGCGCTTGCTCGGGATACTGATCTTCTCGCTGTCCGGTTTGACTTCCAGGCTGTTGACGTCCACCGGGCCAATCACCCCGTTCGAGACGTTGTTGGTGAAGGTCTCGATATAGAGATCCCCTTCCAGGTGCAGTGTTTCGCTCATGACCGTTCTCCCTTGAATTTCACTGTCGTCTTGAAGGCGAGGGGCAGATAGACCACCCCACCCTTGTAGCTCGGCTTGACCGGTGCGCTTTCACGCCGAAAGGTACTGTCACCGCAGGCCCGACCGGCCACGGCCTGCAACATGCGCCCCAGCCACACCCCGGCGCTGGCCTCCTTGGGGGTGGCCCTATGCACCAACACCAGCAGCCAAACCTGGTCAAACGCGCTTTGCCGCCCGCTTTGGCTGCTCTCGTTCTCTCGCTCTCCCTGGTAAATTACATGAATGGCCGGGGTGTGCTGCCCCAGGTTGGCCACCGCCTCCAGGTCGGTGGCCACAAACACCTCCTTGAGCCCTTGCCCTTTCAAGGGCAGCAGCAGCTCGCGCAGCCGCTCCCCCGCCGCCAGGTAGTCGAGTTCAGGCGTGGGGGCACTCATAGGAAGCCCCCAGTTCCCCGGCCAAAGATCCGGCCATCGGACTGCAGCTGGGCCAGGTTCTGGCTCTCCACCTGCTCGCCGTCTGCCGCGAGGCCCAGCGCCAGCTCTCCCTTGCCCACCGATTTGAGGAAGGCCAGGGCCGCCTCATAGCGCTTGGCGATCTGCTCCGGCGCCTGCTCGCCATAGAGGCGGTGGCGGGCGATATCGGCGCAGATGGGCACCAGGGCGCTCGGCACATGGGCCAGCGGCAGCGGGTAGCGTCCCGCCAGGTAGCCATCGATCAGGGCGCTGGCGTCCTGCAGGGCGACGGTGATCGCCGCGTCATCCAGCTCGCCGGCCGGGGTCATAGCGAGGCGCAACAGCTCCGCCTCGCCAAAGCGGGTCACCATATCGCTGACGCTGGCGTAGCTCATTTGCCTTTGCTCTTGCTGCTGGCGGGTGCGGCCGCAGGCTCTGCCGCATCAGGGGCCGGGCTCAGGCCGCCCACTGCTGCGTCCAGATCCCCGTTCGTCTGCGGTGCATCAGCCGACGCGAGGGCGACGTCTTCACCCAGGCGGGTGACCACCAGGCGCGGATCGGCCTCCAGGGTCTCGCACTGCACAGGCGACACAGCCAGCTCAGACTTACCAGGTGCAATCGCCAGGGCCGCGCGATAATAGACCTGACGAACCGTCGATGTGATGCCAACTCGAATAGCCTGTTCCATCTCGTGTTCCATCTCATGTTTCCCTCTGTCTCGTTCAATCCAGGATCCGGTTTAAACGGGGGTTAAACGCCCACACTCGCTCGTTTAACCCTGCCGTTAAACAGCGCTTACAGGTAGTCCGCCACCACCAGTTCCAGCTTGCCCTTGAGCTCGTTGCTGGAGCTGCTTTCCAGCTCGCGCTCCAGCATCTTGGTCGCCAACTTCTCCAGGGCGGGCGGCACCACCAGCAGGGTCGGCTTGATACCAAGCTTGCGGCCGCCGTCCGCCTGGAACTCCCGCATCCGGCTGTAGGCATCCCACAGGTTGTCGGGGGTCAGCGCCCGCTTGTTGGCGAACGCCAGCTGCCAGAAGCCAAAGCCGGCGGCGTCGCGGCAGTCCACCCCGTAGCGGAACTCCTTGCGGGTGAACACCGCCTCGTCGTCGATCTTGGTCATGGCGATGAGCTCGGGGGACTTGCGATCCTGGAAGATGATCGGCTTGAGGGCGCGGCTGGTATCGAGCAGGAACCAGGGCTCGCCGGTATAGGCGCCATCCACCACCAGGTTGGCCACCAGCGCCGGGGTGCCGGTGCCATCGACCTTGGGATAGACCGGGTGATCGGTATCGAAGAAATACTGGGCGTCGTAGCAGGGTGTGGTGAAACCGGCTCCCAGCAAACCGAAACAGAGCTCGTCGGGATGTACCCCGGCCGAGCGCCCCATCTCGGCGAACAGCGGGGCATAGATGCCCAGCTCGTCGTCCGCGATATCGTTGCGATCGACGGCCACGGTGGCTTCGAAGTCCTCGTTGACGATCTGGTAACCGTGGGTCTTCATCGACTCGATCACCCGATCCCCGACCCACTTGCGCAAGCTCGGGAACTTGCCGAGCCAGCCATAGGTGTTGGACTTGGTGGTCGATTTGATCACGGTGGCGATCTTGGTGTACTGGGTCGGCGCCTCGCTCTTGGCGTCCTCAAAGTTCTTCTTGAAGCCGGTGAAGAGGGACTGCAGCAGCGCGGGTGTAATCATGGCCATGGTCTATTCCTTCTCTGGTTAAACGGAACTGCCTTCGCGTGAAACGGGGCTTGCTCAGGCCTTGGCCTTGGCAAAGTCCTCGTGGCTGATGCCGAGCTGGTCGGCGGCGTACTTGTCCTCGGCCGAGAGCACGGCCTCCCCCTTCTTCTCCGGCAGGGTGACGGCAGCGGTCTGGCTCGCCGTGAGCGCGGCGATGGCCGGGCGCGGCTCCAGCAGGGCCTTGAGGGCGGCCACCCCCTTCTGGGCGGCATAGGCGGTCAGGTACTCCTCTTCGGCCGCCACCACCTTGCCTGCGGTGCGGGCCTCCTTGATGAGGGTCGCGGCATCGGTGGTGTCCACCTGGGCGGTCAGGGCCGCCACCTGGGTGACCAGGGCGTTATAGGTCGCCACCGGCACGTATTGCGCCAGGTCAACCTGGGCTCCTTGTTGTACTGAGGTCGTCTGCGCCTTGAGCGCGGCCAGAGCGGTCTTCTCGGCCGAGAGCGCGGCCTCCAGCTCCGGCGCCTTCTTGGCGCTGGCCTGCAGGCTGTCGAGCTCGGTAAGCGCCTTCTGCAGTTGCTCGTCGGTCGGGTCACCGGTCAGCTCGATGCCGAGCTTGGCCAGCAGCTTTTTCAGCAGTTCATTCATGGAGTTCTCCTTGGTGAGGGTGGCCGGCTGGCCGGGTTGGATCGGTTGAGCACTCAAGGCCGCCAGCGCCTGCATACCCACCACCCCGGGATCGTTGGTGATGGCGGTCATGCGCAGCTCCAGGGGGCGGCCCTGGGCGTCATAGGGGAATACGGCAGAGAGGAAGCGATACTCTTTGGCAGCGACCAGGGCGGCGGCCCGCTCGGTCCAGCGGGGTTTGATAAAGAGTCCCTCCCCCTCGCGCCACTCGATTTCGTCGCCGTTGTACCACCCGGCCGCCGGAGCGGGCTGGCCGTTCTGATCCACCTTGAGGGTTTGGTGGTCGTAGTCGATGAGGATGTCTTGACCGAGCGCCTTGGCCCGGTTGATCAGGGTAGTGGCGATGGTCTTGTCGAGCTGCCAGTGGCCACCAGGCACATCGAAGGGGCGGCCATCCCTGGCCTTGAACGGGCCCACCGGCAGTAACTGGTGCCAACCGTCGTCGCTCGGGCCAAGCACCGCATCGAGCACGGCCAGCCCCAGGGTAGTGGGTCTGGCATTCAAGATGGCCACGGCAATCGCAGATGGGGGCATCACTCTTACTCCGGCTGGACATAGCAAAAATCACTGGTGCCAGTGTCAGGGAGGAGAGAGAGGGGTGGGGTTTATGGTGGGTTACTGCAACAGCAGGGGGTGCCGGTACTGTTTAAGGGTGTTTAAACACCGTTTTGCTGGGCCAAGAGCGGACGGGCCATGCCATCGCACCGGCCCTGCCCCCGTAAACGCACTCAGAGGCTTAGGGCGCGTCCGCCGTCAGATAGCCTTCCAGCGTCTCCAGTACGCTCTGCTGGTCTGTTTCCGACAGCCCCAGATAGGGGCGCTCAGGCAGGTTGATCTCGGGGCGGCCGAACTGGTGAGCGGCGCCGTATTCCAGCGGGGTGCCGAAGTAGAGGGCCTGGGGATCGGCCTGATAGTTGAGGGTGTCGCGCAGATCGTCGTTCAGGCGCAGCACCTCGTCGGCATGGCGCGGCTTGCGGGCGCGGTACTTGTCCGAGAGCGGGGCCCAGGGATCTCCTTCCGGGGTCTCCTGCGCATCCCAGCGATCTCGGTGCGACAGCAGCAGTCCCTCGCCGATATCCGCCAGGGGCTCGCTCAAGTCGCCGGTGCGCTGATAGAGCCTGGCCAGCAGCTCATGGGCATCGGCCACCCCGTGGTGGCTGATGGCGATAAAGCTGCCCGCCATCAGGCGTCATCCTCGAAGGTGGTCATAAAGTGCATGGCCTCTTCATCAGCCGCAGCCATGGCGGCGGCCCAGAGATCCCCCAACAGTTCTGCCTCTTCACCTTCGGCTTGTTCGCACAAGGCATCCAGCGCCTTGGCCTGTGCCAGGGTAAAGGGGCCATCTTCTGCCAGCAGGGCGCTGGCTTGTTCCAACAGGGTCATCCTTTCTCTCCTTTGCGGCTGGCGGTCGTGGCCTGGGCCAGCATGGCCTCCACTCGTTTGGCCAGTTCGGGGAAATGCGTCACCATGGCATCCCTCGCCAAGACCCAGGCGGCAAATGCCTCGGCGGCGGCTTCCATCCTGGTCTTGCCGGCATACTCCGTCAGCAGTCCCACCCCCGTCAGGTCAGGCTCCCCGGCCCAGAAGTGAACCTGGTGACCGAGTTCGTGCAACCAGGTTGAGAGCCGCTGGGCTGATTCCCCCTGCTTGCCGCCGACGTTGGCGGAGATGCTCCAGTGACGGCGCAAGGTCTCGCCACTGGTCCCCCTTGGCAACCAGTGACGGGGCCCGGTGTTGGCATGGGCATCGGTGACCACCTCGGCCGCCGCCGCTTGCACCGCCTGCATGTCCACTGCTTTGAGTGTATCACCCGCCTTCACTTTGATAACCAGATGGCCCCAGCTTTTGGCCGTAAAGCCGTTGGTCGCGCTGGCCCGGCGCGTGTAATAGAGGGAGCGAACCAGGTAAGGGTCTGTGCCCAGGTACTCGGCGATGGCCGGCGCAACCTTGAGCCCTGCCGCCCCCTTGCCCATCTCGGTCTGCTTGATAAACAGGGTCTTGACCGGGTGCGCCTTGAGGAAGGCCGCCAAGGGCTCACGCTGGGGTGCGGGTAGCTGGGCCAGCAGATCGCTGACCCCCTGCGCCGTCACCCCCTTGGCGGTCGAAAAGGCGCTCTCCACCAACCGCTGCGGCAAGCGCTCGGCCAGCGCGGGTTTCGCCGCCTCCCGCTTGGCCACGGCCTCGGTCAGGGCGGCGGGCGTCTTTGGCCGGTAATCGAAACCCGGATCGATGCCACGGGGGATCCGGTGTATCTCCCCGGTCGCCTTGTCCACCCACTCATAATTGCCGTCATCCGGTGCCTGGCCCACCGTCAGCCCCCGCCGTTTGAGATCTGACTCGGAGAGCAGGAACTTCTTGCACTTGCAGCCATAGCCGTTGCTGGGGCTGTGGGTCTCCCACCAGGGATGGTCCACCGGCAGCACCAGGTTGTTCCACTTGAGGTGCAGCTCCCTGGGGTGCTCGGAGTCGCCGTGGCGATAGAGCGCATAGGGGCGCTTGTGCTTGATGCGCTCTATCTGGTCATCACGCCCGGCGTTGTAGCTCTGGCGCAGGTTGGTCTCGAAGATGACGCGAGAGCGCCACGACGCCGGGCCGGTATGCACCCAACCGTGGCGAGCCACGATTTCCTTGAACGCTTTCTGGAATGCACCGAGGGATTGCCCCTCGCTGATCGCCTTGTCCACCGCCCCGCGCAGGTCGGCCAGCAAGTCAGTCTTGGTCGCCCCCGCCACCATAAAGGCGCGGTTATGGGCGTCCCGCCACACATCGGCCCAGCGCTCGCTCGGCATATTCAGCTTCTGGCGAAAGAAGGCGATCGCCTCCTCAAACGGCAGACTGCCGTAACGAACGGGCATCAGTTGCCCTCCTCCATCTCCAGCATGCCGAGCAGTTCGCTGGCGGCAATGGCCTGGGCCAGCAGCGCCCCCAGTTCGTCATGACTGAGGTTGGGCTCCAGCGCCAGCAAGCCATCCCGGATCTCCTCCAGGGTGGTGGCCTGCATCACCAGTGCCTGGACAGCATCGGTCATGCCGGCGAGCAAAGGGGCCACCTCGGCCTGCAGCCGGGCCAGCTGGGCATCGTTGTTATCACCCCGGGCAGGGGACTTTGCCGCCAGCGCCGCCAACCCTTGCGCCTTGAGCGCCGCCTCCCCGGCCCCTGCCTGCTTGTCGACGATGACCAGCACCTCTTCCCCTTCCTTGGGTGCCGGGATCTGCAGCTTGTCCCGCACCCACTGGGCCGGGATCTGCATCCCCATGCCCACCAGGGCCCGCAGCGGATAGGCCAGATCGCGCATGTCCTCGGGCTCGGTCACGTCAAACTCCAGGCGCGGGCAGCGGCGCGGCCCCTGGAAGCTCTTGCCGTTCAGGGCAAACAGCGGATAGACCAGATCCCGGGTCAGGGTCGCGGCGAGCTGGCGAAGGTCTGCATCCCGTACCTCCTGGCGCACCTCGTTGTGGACGTTGCCGAGCGCATGGGTCGAGCTCTTGCCGTCGGCCTGGCTGGTCAAGGTTCCCCCCAGGATGGCCTTGCTCATGGAGCGCTCACACCAGTCCATCATCACCACAAAGGGATCGGCCTGACCGTTGGCCGCATTCTGGAAATCGATCTCCATCCCCCGGGGGATGATGCCGCCAGCGTTATGGCCGATGGAGAGCACCGCCTGCAGCAGGGTCGCCTTCTCCTTCTCGGTCGCCCCTTCCGGGTATTTGCCCAGGCGCACCGGCAGGCCATAGATCTCCAGAAACTCGGCGAGATCCCGCACGCTGTAGTTCTTGAACAGGAAGGGCCAGACCAGGGTGCGGATAAGGCCGGTGCGGGCGAGATACCCCGACTTCGACTTGGCCTTGTGCATGACCCAGCCGAACGGATTGAGGGCTGCCCCCTCCTTGCTACCGTCCCGCAGCCGCAACTGGTTCCAGTCATCCGGGTGGGTCTGGAACCAGGCGGGATCGCGCCAGACGATGCCCTTGGGGAGCTGCAGCCCCTCCACCATCTCCCAGCCGCTGAACTCCTGGGCACTGAACCCCTTGAGCACCGCATCGGTGGCGTCAAAGATGGCGTCATCCAACCAGGTGAAGTCCTCCAGCAGCTCGCGGATCATCTCGCAGTCGCGCTGCTCGGCGGGGGTCGCATTGCGGGGCGGCTCTATGGTCCAGCTCACCCCGAGCAGGGACCGGCGCCGTTTGCCGAGCTCGCTCTGCAGGTGGGCGTCCTTCTCCTCCATGTCTTCGGCCAGCTCGCACTGGGCGATGAGGCTCCCCTCCTCCGCTTCTTTCAGCGCTGCTGCAGCCTTGCCCGGGGTGAGCCCCACCGTGGGATGCTCGCTGTAGTGACGACGCAGTTGGGCCAGCTTGGCGTCGTTCTCGGTCTGCGGCTCCTTCTGCAGGCGCAGCGAGTTGCCATGAATGTCGATGAGTCCGGCCATTACCAACCCCCTCTTTCATATCGGTGATAGTCGTCGTTGCGCTCTGAATCGTGTTTACCAGGTAAGGGGGTGAACTCGATGGCGCCCCCTTCCATCCAACTCGCCCGCACTGCCATGGCCAGCGCCACCGCAAAGTCGCCGTGACGCTGCTGGCCGCCCTGGCCGGTGTTCTTGCCCTTGTCGATCTTGGGTACCCCGTTGATGACCTGGATTTTGCCGAGGTCGTCCTGCACGTCTGCATGGCGCGGGATCACCAGGTTGTCGTCCTCGAACTCGGCCTTGAGCTTGGGCATCCACTCCCGGTACCAGGGGTCATTGAGCATCACGCACTCGATCATGCTGGCGCCCCAGCGCAGCCGAGCAGCTTCTGCCAGATAACCGCCGTTACCGGTGGCATCGAAGGCGGCCGCCGTGAAGCGGTGTAGCCCCTGCAGCAGGTAGAACAGGATTTGGCGCTGGGTCTCATAGGGGGCATTGACCAGCTCCACCACGAAGGGCACGGTCTTGCGCAGGCTGGTCGCGATGGATAGCGGAACAAACACCGAGAGATCCCCCTTGCGGGCGAAGTCCTCCCCCAGTACATGACGGCAATTGCGATCGAGCGCTTCCAGGCAGGGCTTGAGGTTCTCCTCACACCAGATCTCCGCCACCGCCTTGCGGGTCTCCTCGCTTTGCAGCTCGAAGTCCGCAGGGGAAGTGAAGCGCAGGATGGGGATCTCCGGCTGCATGGCCCGCTCGATCAGGGTGCGCTTGATATAGACGCCGCTGCTCTGCTTGGGCACGCAGAAATACTCCTCCAGCGCATCCTCTTCGGTGGCGGTGGCCTTGAGCAGCCCGGCCTTCCAGCTCTCCTCGGCCTCCGGCGTCCAGGGCGTGCCCTTGACCTGGCAGATGCGACGATAGAGCCCTTGGCGGCAGGCGTCGTCCAGGCTGATGGTGTGGATGGAATACTCTTTACGGCCCGCACGGCTGTCGTTGATGAGCTGGTTAAACAGGTTGTCCACGCCGTTGTGGGTGCTGATAAGCCGCACCTTGGCCCCCCACATAGTCAGCGCCATCGCAGCTTTCAGCACCTCGGCGAGCCGGTCGTGGAACGCCGCCTCGTCGATGGTGACATTGCCCTGCATCCCCCGCAGGTTGGAGGGGTTGCTGGAGAGCGCCTGCACCTTGAAGCCCGAGGCGAAATAGACCACGAAGGTGAGGATCGCCTTGTCCTCGTCGTCGGTGAACACCTCCTCCTGGATCTCGCCTGCTGCCTTGTTGTACGCCTTGGCCCACATGGCCACGGCATCGATAAACTCTCGCGCCATCTCCTTGTTGCTGCCTACATAGAAGTGGTGGCAGCCCCCGGCCGTCTTGGTCTTGGAGGCCGTCAGGGCGGCGTCGGCCGCCTCCGCCCAGGTGATCCCGGTGCGGCGGCTCTTCTCGGCGATCTTGAGCGGGCTCTCGTCGGCTATCCAAATCTTCTGGTAGGGCAGCAACACCTCGTCGGGGCTGTATTCAGTACCGAGGGTCTGGGCCAACTGCTGTGCGATAGGGGTCTGTACGATCGTGGTCATCAGACAATCCCCAGGATTTCGCGGCGTATCTCGGCGGCGGCCTCACCGCTCAGGCCCGCCTGGGTGACGATGGCCTCGGTCTTGGCGGCCACTTCCTCGGCAAAGGCCTGGCGGATCTCTTTCTCCCGGCGATGCGATTGCATGGCGGTGGATTCGAGCCGCTGGGCCGCCAACATGGCGTTTTTCAGCATGTCGATATCCACCGCCTCCTCCGGGTTCTGCACCTGGGCCAGCATCGCCTTGAACAGCTGGGAACGGCCGAGCTCCAGGATGAGCTTGGTGGTCTCTCCCATCGGCTTGTCACCGAGCTGGGAGGTGAGCGCCGCCGTGGTCTCCCGTAAGTCGCGCAGGTGCTGGCCCACCTGCTCCACCTGACTGGCGTGGCGGCTGAGCCCTGAGCGGGAGAGCTTGAGATCATCGGGTAACCCTGCGCCCTCGATAAGACCATTGATCTCGTCCAGGATGGCGGCCTGGCTGTTGCCCTTGTCGCGCAGCATCTCGTTGAGGGCGTTGCGGATAGCTTCGGGCAGCAGCCACACCTTGCTGGCGCGGCCCCGGGTCGGTTTCTCGGCCATGGTCAATCCTCCGCCCGAGGCTTCTTGACACCCGGCACGCTGGATCGCCCTTCAGCCACGTCCTGGCCCCGGCCGGTCAGGTGCGCCACCTGCACCTGGGCCAATTTCTCGATGCGCACCAGCCCCTGCTCATCCAGCCAGGCCAGCAGGGTCTTGACCCGATCCCGGGACACCCGGCCGGTACCCAGCTGGTCGAGGCAATCATTGAGGATCGACTCGTTGGCGGCCCCGCCGATATCGAGCAAGGATCGCAAGATCACCAGGCGTTGCTGGGCGTCCAATATCCCTTGAATGCTCATGTTCTCTCCTTGAGTTCATTTTCCAGCAGCAGGTCGGCGAGCCGGCGGGCCTGGCGCAGTTCCGGCGCCAGTGCCCGCAGCTCACCACGCAATTCGCTGATCTCCAGTTGCAGGGTGTGCAGCTCCTTCTCGGTCGGCAGATCCGAGAGTTGCTGCTCGACCCTGGCCACCCTGGCGGCCAGGCCGGTGACATCTTCACGCTTGGCGTAGGTCTTGGAGAGCAAGATGATGACGATCAACCCCACCAGACTGGCCAGGGCGTACAGGGGCCCCCAGTTTTTAACGATAAATTCCCACATCGGTGGCCCCCTTCGTCTGGTTCGGCAATATCGGGCCTAGCAGCGGCCTCCTGTTCCCCTTAACGATGAAATCCCACACGGATTGCCTCCTTGCGCTCGAATAGGGTCTGGCACTCGATGCAGCGCGGCGCATCGGGTTCGGCATGCAGCCGTGCAATCGGGATGGGCTCATCACAATCGCAACAGATGCCATCGCCACGGGGTTTGGGCCTTGCCCGGTGGGCGTCAATAAGGCGCCCGGTCCGCTCGGCGTCGAGCTGCTGGGCGCGGTCTATGGGGTCGCTCAAGGGTGTCTCCTTGCGAACCGATTACTTGATGACGTGGGTCGCCTTGAGGCGGCCCCAGATGGCCAGCAGGCCGCCGATGGCACTGGCCAGATCCACGGCGGTGGAGACCAGGCTGGTTTGGGTACCGACATCGACCGGCACGCCGAACAGGCCGGCGATACCGGCCCCCACGGCGATGACGCCGCCGATGACGGCGCGGCTCCTGAGCGCAGGCTTGGCTTGGGGTAACAGGGAATCAGGCATGATGGGTTTCCTTCTGTTGAGGTGGGGTAAGACGGGCACGGGCCCGCAGGCGATCCAGCTCCCCTACCGACCGCCAGCCCTGCTCGTACAGGGATTGGCGAGTGGCGTGATGGCTGTAGAGCGGGATGGCCTCCAGATCCGCACCGGCCAGGGCGGCCTTGAGATGGGCGCGGCGCCCATCCTTGAAGCAGGCAAGGTAACGGGGATTCTTGAGTTCGGGGATGCCGAAATACCCGGCGGCCTGGATCCCTTGCAACGCTTGGCGGCGCTTGTTGATGAGGCTGGGTTTGCTCATGCCGCCCCCTCACCGAACCGGGTCGAGAGCAGGTAACTCTGCAGGCGCAGCAGGCGGTTGCTCCAGCCGTGGGCATTGGCCCACTGGCTCGGGTCTTTGCGCACGATGCCGAGCATGAAGCCGGCGCGGATCTCAAGCAGCGTGAGCAGCAGGGCCCGACCACCATCTCGACCGGTCTTGGCGGCCAGCACCCGCAAGGTATGGGAGCCCAGCACCCCATCGGCCAAGACGCCGAGCGCCTGCTGCAACTGGCGCACCGAGCGACCAGGGCCGTGATGCACGGCGCCGTCGAACAGGGCAATGGCAATCAGCGGGCAGACGCTATCAACCCGATCGCAACGGGCGGGCAGCCAGTAGTTCGCGCGGTAAAACAACTGGGCGTGGGCAGGGGTCGCATCCCCGACGGCAATGTCCGGCCGACCATCCCGATCGAGGTCGATCATGCCGTCCTTCCTGCCGTCGGCGACATCGGCCATGCCGAACTTGGTATGGCCGCCACGGTCGGCCGGATGGTTGACCTCGCCCCCTTCCACATCGGGACGGAGCAACCAGGCAAGCGCTATGGGATAGGTATCAGGCAACATAAAAGGCCCCTCGATAAACTGCGTTATCGCAGCGTACCGAGGGGCCTTAATGGGAGCGGGGTTTATGGTGGTTAGAAAGGGACTTCATGCTTGAGTAAATAAAGCCCGCATCATCTTTAGTCTTACTTTCTGCGCACACAGCTCGTTGGTAAAACTATATTCAATTGCTAATACCCTTTGTCGGAAGCATTTGCACAGCAATAAGCCAATCTTTGATAGATGTGGTAATGCCTTCCCGCACCAGACCAAGTGGTAAAAAGATACGTTCCTTCTTCGGTAAGGCTGTCATCCAATCTTCCGGCTCCAATTGACCTGACCTAAAAAATCTACTCTTTTGTGTGCACCGTATCGCTCATCCAGTTTTTTCTCAAAATCATCAAAGTTTGTAACTGATACTGACTGCGTCAAAATGTCCTTTCCAACTGCTTTAATCCAACACAACCCAGCCTTATCTGAAATTTGCACCACATACTGCTCATATTGAGGATGTGGTTTTGGTGGGTATTGAATATGAAAATGCCATTTCCGGCAGGTGTTAAATGGCCTTTGAACATTTCCTTCGTCTCCCCATGGAAACACCAAATGGCCATCGGTAGCTAGCATAGCGTTTTCATCAACGGTAGACTCTGACGCTGGCACTAGTGTATTGGCTTGGTTGCTGTAGATGCCCCTACAGGCTTACTGGCGGGTTCCGCAGATACTTTGTCTGTTAATGACAGTCCATATTCGCAATTAAATATTGCTGTTCAGCATGCCAGTGTCTGTTCCTGGTTGCTACCGTAGACTGGCTGATTGCAGCAATTAAACCACCGCTATACTGGGCTGCTTTTGCTTTAGCCTCAACTAGTTGCTGTTTTGCCTGTTCAATCTCGCTTTGCAGTGACTGCGCACGCTCGAATCAGTTGACTGGTAGGTGCAATCACAGTCACCTTTGCGCCAGTTTCAATAGCTTGAATGCGCTGGTTAACTATGTCTCTGCTCAACTTCAGTGTTTCTTCTCGACCTGTTTGATGTCTTAATCAGTCCACTGTTGTACTGTGCAATTTCGCCAGAAACAGTCTCGATTTCTTGCTCCAACTGACCCCGTTCCTGTTTAAGCTGATTGACTAGCTCTTGCTCTTGTGGAGTCAAAGTTCTTTGCCCATTACAAGCTGGAAGGATAAATATTGAACACACCAATAAATGCTATCTGAGTTTTTTTAAGCATTGTATCCCCTAATCCCTGATTCAACTTATCGATCATCAACTCTTGTACGAGAGTAACTCAATCCATACAGCACCCGAACACTGTAATCAGCCATAAAAAAGAACCTCGTCAAATGAGGTCCTTTTGTATCTGTGAAGAAGCGCGCAATTTAATGACAGCTACTTCAGTTACCTAAACAGATCTGGCTGATGGCGCGCCGTGTAAGCTCCCGCTGCTCTGCCACTACCGCATAAGTCTGCGGCACGGAGAGGCCGTGCTTACGGGCCAACTGTCGATGTTGCGGCCATTGAACTCATCCCAGATGGCCCGATCACGCAACGCCGCCTTGAGGTGTTCCCCGGTCGGGATGGTAGTAGGCCCGGCCGCCCATATAGTGAGCCTGCACCAATGCCAGCTTGCGGGCCTGGGCAAGGCCTTATCCGCTGCCATTCCGCTGCGCCCCAGCTCACAGGCGAGCACATCGACCAGCTCGGCCAGTGCCTTGGGCCACTTGGCGGTCAGCTCAGCCGCCGGGATTTGATCCAGTCGTCCACCAACTGCCCCAAGGATTCATGTCATCGGCGAACAGGTCCAGATTCTCTTGCTGCTATCCATGTTGCACCTCCGCCTGCATCTCTCAAAGGCTGCCACAACGGCCTGATAGCCCGCCACACGCCCGGTTTTCTCATTGATTGGGACAGTTTTCTGGCCGCCTGCAGCGCCTTGACCATCTCTCGCTTGTGCCAGTGCTTGAGGGACTCCACTGAATAAGCCAACGCACCATCAAGCCAGGACACCTCGGCCACACCCACCCCGTTGTTGATCCGCACCGTCTGACGCGCCACATAGTGATTGAGCGCAGTCTCGCTGCCATCACACAGCAGGCCGTGGCGGTGCATGGTGATCCAGATAGCCCGGATCACCCCTATCTCAGCCGTCCGAACCGGGGTACCGCTGACCGGCTTAAACGCTTCTGCTTGCCCCCTTTTACGCCACGTTTAACGGTCGTTTAAACCCTGCCCCCTTCATGACCTGCAGCACTTGTCCAACTCCTGATCGACAGCGCTGCCGCCGAACGCTTGCCGCTCTGCTGGACCAGCAGCGCTCGATAGGTCTCCTCATCCAGCCCCAGGGAGCGGCGGCCCACCTGCACCAGCCGATCAAGCGGTGCGTTCATTGCTTGCTGTCATGACTTCTCCCCACTTTTGCCACCCAGATTGACCGGCAGGCACATCGTTTCCATTGCGCCACTCAGGGCAATGACTATCGAGCCACTGCTCGGCACCTTGCTGGTTCAAGGGGCCAAACTTCATCACATAGGCCAGCAGGCTGCCAATTAGACGCCGCCATGACTGACCTCTGCTGCTCTGGCTTGCTGCAGCTCTGCCACGAGTTGCCAGCGCATCTGGCTGGCCTCTCCTGCCAGGCAAACAGCCTTGAGCACGAGCCTCTCTATCAAACTGCTTGAGCTGTCTGCACACAGCCCGTTTATCAGGGGTCGCCTGTGCAATGGCGGCCGCGCTGAAAATCTTGGTAAGCCGAATATCCATCTCTGTTTTGTCATCGCCGTGCTCCTTGTTCGAGGCGGTGAAGACCTGGGCCCAGGTCGGCTGCTCATCATGCCCGGCCACCACGCCGGGCAGACAGGGCGGCGCGGCCACCCTGTTTCGCATCGTTACTGCTCGAACTGCAGCGGCATAAGATCCTGGTACTCCTCTCGCTCAGCGGCGCCGGGCCCAGCCCCAGCACCCACAACAAGGCAGCCTTGATGCCATCCTCATAGGTGTCATCGGGATAGCAGGTGCCTTCGGTCGCGCTGATCTGTTCACAGAGCTGCAGCTGCTCTTCGGCCTGTTCTACGTTGATATCCATCGCGCACGCCTCCCTTACAACTTCGCCAGATCCAGGCATCTGGACGTAACGTCCCTGGGCGTCACGCTCGTAGAGCCGCAGTATTGGCTGGTACCGGTCACCTGGATGGCGTCGGCGATCCCTGCATGGCCTGCTCCCAGTCGGCGTCGTCGATGTTGAGCTGACGCAGAGGAGCACCTGGTTGACGTCGATATGACCGCCTTGGACACCCGAAAGGCGTGGTCCACCAGGGCACGGATTCTCGGGCTGGCGCCATCACTCCAGCGGGCGATGCACTGGTCGATCAGTACCTTGGCCGCCTGGATCCGTTCATCAAATTTGCGTGCTCCCCCACGGCCCGGATCAGCTTGTAACGACCGTCGAAACTGAGCAGTTCACATTGCCCTTGGTGCCACCCCAGGCCACCCCGTACCGCTCGGCAGAGAGGTCCACAAAGTCGGCGATCTGCTGCATGGCGCCGATCTTGAAAGCAGCCAGCGTGAGCGCTCTTCCTTGGCAGCCGCGATGATGCCCATTACCACCTCATCGCGCAGCTTGTCAGCCGGGGCGATCAGGTTCTCCGGTACCCAGTGCCCCTGGGCTTCTGCCGCATCGGGTCGTGTCTTTGGTCTGTGCTTCTTGCATAAGGCTCTCCTTGATTTATCCCGTTGTTGTTCGGTGGTCGCTCACTGGCGCCAGTGCAGCAGGCAGCCACCAAAGCGAACATGGCCACCTCGCTGACCACCCAGCCAGGTACTCGCGCCCCCACACGGCCCGCCGGTCATCTCCGGCGGCAAGGGACCGGTCACCATCAGCAGTGGGGTATCGCGCACCTGGCCGGTGCGCACTTTGCAACCGTTCGCCGTCAACCAGAGACGCAGCTGGTCGGCCGTGTTTTGCAGATTTCTGTTCATCCCGTTCTCCTTGTGATGTCTCACTGGGCCCACCGCACACCCCAAGCCCGCTGGTTTATTGGCCGTGTTTCTCAACCTTGTCGAGCAACCGGTTGTATTTGATGCCCAGGATCTTGAGCTCTTCGGCAAGCAGCTCTGCCAGAATGCGCAGGCTGTTGCTGGCGTTCTCACCATCGCTTTTTGCCTGGCGGCGCAATCTGGAGAGGGTGGCGTCAGCGTCATAACGAACGCTTCTGTCCCCACCTCTGCCGCCTTGTTCGACGGCGAGACGCATCGGCCGGCGCAGTTGCTGATCCTCACTGAGCTGGCTATGGGGCAGCCGCTATGGCACGCCTTCCAGAGCTTGATATCCATCGGTCTGGTTCCGACCTCATCCGCCCGTCGGCGCTGATGGGCCAGGCACTGATGCACCGGGATCTCCCCCAGAATGGGGCAGGTCACCTTGGGCCCATCAGGTTCCCCTCCACCAGCTTCTGTACCCGCGCCAGATCGCCCGGGTACTTCTGGTTGCAGACCTGGCTGATGTGGTGCGGGACAGACCGAGCTTGTCGGCCACCACGGCCAACGAGCTGGCCGCCACCTCGGCTTGCAGAACCTCAAGCCACGTGTCCATGAGGGCCTCCTTCACATCGAACTGGTAAAAACGCTGTTCGTTTTGATCCCAGCATCCCCCCTGTGTGGCCCTGACCATGGGGGCGAATCGCCCTGTATCCCTGACCAACTGGTAGCGATTCTGGTCACCCTTCACTTTGAAACGCTCATCTTGTCCACCAGCCGGACAAACCAGCCCGGACCAGGAAGGTGGTGAAGGTACTCGCGCCGCTGTCATCTACCCCAGACGTGATCGCGAGGTCATTCAGGGTGAAAAAACGGCTGATTTTCATGGTGTTCCACATCTTTTGTTGAACCGTTTTACGCCGTTCCGCCGCTCTTGCGGTGCTTGGTGCTGCGGTTTCCTGACCCGATTGAGTGTTAGCGCTGCATCCACAACTGATAACGACTGCCCCGGAACGATATACGGCGACCAAATGGTTTCTGGTAGACACGCGCAGATGGCCATTGGCCAACCAGCGCCGAACAACCAGATAGACATTCCCCAGCTTTAATGGGCTGGCTGCCGCTAACTCCAAAAGATCAAAGGATT
>NZ_CP077203.1:0-85668 GCF_019046925.1 Aeromonas sp. FDAARGOS 1402 | reverse complement strand
CAGGCGGAATATATCCAGATAAGTTTGCATATCTGTCCTTACCATTTTCTTTTTACGTGTCATGACTACTCCGGCAAACAGTTAAAAAACTGTTATGCCAAAGACCGTAAAACGAAGGAAGAACAAACTGGCCGGACGATACCGAAACAGGTGGCCGGATGAAGCCGAAATCAGTGGCCGGATGATACCGAAATGGGTGGCCGACTCATGCCGAAATCGCTGGCCAGATCATCCCGAAATATGCAGCACTTGGTAATGATCTGCCGCCAATACAAGGTAGCTGAACATTTCGTGCCCGGTGTCTGCATGCTTCAGATCATCGTAGTAGACAGGCTTTGGAAGCTTGACTTGACCCATAAAACAACTCCTTCAATTACCAGGGGCCACGTTATCACGGTCTTGAAGCAATGCAACTTCTGGCAAGAAGGATAATCCACGTCCATTTATGCACCCCATTTCTCTGAGTCAAGCAAGTTAAAGTAGGCTGTTTCATGAACTTGGGGATGACGATGCAAAAACGAATTTTATCAGTGGCTTGTCTACTAGCCTTGGTTAGTGGGGCAACTTGGGCTGCTCAGTTTGATGAGCGAGCTGTAATAAATCAGCGGATTGGTGGTGGCCGACCCATCGATGCACCATCATCGACCGAACCATTCAGCAAAGCATCCGCCGGTTGGAATGCAGATCTATCGTGTTCTGCTATGAGCTTGAACAGTGAATTGCTTGGCAGCTTTAACTCCGGCTCCTTCAAACAGCTGCAATCATCACTGGTTGGTCAACTGATGGCTGCAGTGAATCCCACTAGCCTCATCGGGATGGCAATTCAGAGAGCGAATCCTGATCTCTATGACAGTTTGATGTCAGGGAGTATGACGGCTACAGATGCTTTCAATACCAACGTAATGACCTGCCAGGAGATGCAGCAGGGGGTTTTCGATGCATTGCCGGCTGGGGCTCTCAAGAATCTAACAGTGAGTGAGGAATATGCGGAGGCCATCAAGAAGCACGCGAACGGAAACTATCAGTTAAAGGATCTCGTCTTTAAGGATGGTTCGGCCGGGCGGAGTTATGACGATGGCAAGAAAGGCGTTGAGTTCGGTGTTGAGAAGAGAGGAATGATTGGTAAACCTATCAAGGTAACCGAACACACGTCATATGCTGGGTTCAATGCGTTAGCAGGCCGTGCTGCGACCGATAGCTCACCCTTACCTACATCAGCCACTAACGCTATGGGGATGGGGGCCGTATTCAAGTCACCCCGGGAGGCCAACAGCTTCATCTCGGATGTTGTGGGTGAAACCAGGATGTATACCGACAGTGACGCTTCCCCTCGTGAAGAGGATAGAGGCATAGGTGCGAAAGCGGCATATGCCAAGGAGTTTGAAGCAACCAATGCCAAGCTTCTCGATCTTGCAAGGCGACCTAGTTCTAACATCACCACCAAGGATCTCGAGAGCGCATCGACATCGAGTATTAAGGTGACCCGGGACCTGTTGCTTGCGATTAAGCAAATTCATCCAACAGAACAGGCGGCCTATGTATCGGCACTGGCGACCGATATCTCAATGGCCAACACTTACGAAAAACTTCTTCACTCTGTACGGATCATGGATGCTGGTTTGAGGGATGAAAGCGTGACTAACAACGAAGCGGTTCGGTCTGAAGCACTCCACAAAAGAGCCCTGCTCATCCAGGAGATGGACCTACTTGAGCGTGAACTTCGCTTCAAGAAGGAGCTCGCCGGCAGCGCACAGATAGACATTTTGCGCAGAGCAAATCTGGAGAACAAACCGGGCTCGTTCAGAACACCAACTAATGAATTACCTGTTGGCACTGCAAATTAATATCTTTCAGTAGAAAGCAATGGTTATCCATTGCTTTCTCTATAAACCCCTGGAGCTGAAATGAGAAAATACCTCCTTTTTGTTATTTATATACTTGCGGTGTTATTTTGTTCGATATTGTTGATACTTCTTGTCGACACTGATAGTGAGGCTTGGCAGCAATTTGCCCGTTGTGCCACAGTGGCAAAATGGATCATTGTGCCAATTCTAATAATTGCACTCCCGAAAATAATAGAGCGTGCAACAAAAAAGGAATTAACCAAAGATGGGAGGAAATTATTGTGGCAAAGCCAAATCCTTATGGCTGTGGCATTCACTGCGGTTGAAATAATGCATGGGGCACTCTGATGATTGTAAATGAGTGGATTGAACCGTACACGCTTATGATGGGTGTGCACTCAATGGGTGTGATCACAGAAATTCTTTGCTCCAGTGGATTGGTTTATGCACCATTTTTTGTTGCGATCGTTAAATCAATTGTTGAGGCAATGACTCAGGGCGTGGATGAGGGTAATGCCGGTGAATTAGCGGTGAAATTTCTTCGCAAAGAGCTATTGATCATTTTTCCAGTGTTTATTCTAGCCTTCGTTCCAATGGCGAACAGCCAGATGAGATTTGATGTCAACATTAGCAACTATTCTTGTGATGGAGATCAGCGAATCCAGGCACCTCCAACAACTAACCAGCAAATGATGATGGGGAATTTTCAAGGGGGTTACACCAAAGTGCCGGTTTGGTGGCTCGCGGTTCATGACTATTCTTCGACATTTACAAACACAGTTATTGCCAATACACCTTGTGCAGCTGACTTGCAGATGGCTTCTGTGAATATTCAGGCAGCAAATCTCGAAAATAGCTATGACCAGACGATCGCTGATAGTTGGCAACGAGCATGCCTCAGTCCGGCAGTTGGTGATGCAACCCGTAGAGGAAGTCTTGACGACTCTACCTGGGCTGGCTCCCAGTCACTGCGTGAATTTTATAAGAAGGAACAAAATACGGTTTTAATAAGCAGGGAGTCCGCTATCGCAGCTGGCTTGCCGGTTGGGCTATCTGAAGGCGGTGAGGTGAGGCTAAATTGCGATGTCGCATACCAGCATATAGAGGCTGCAGCAGTTTCGGCTGCAAGAAGCCAGTCGCAAGGGTCACTGGAAATATTGATAAACGCTTCACAAGACTCAGAGACAGAGAAGAAGTTGGCGATGTCGAAGGTAGCCAAAGTGCAACCACAAGCAAGCGCCCAACTCACTAATCTATTCGCAGGCGAAACAGACCACACTGTTGCACCAGACAGCGCTTCTGGTTACATGAAGGAGATGATTGGGTGGCTAGGAACTGCGGTGGGAAATTTGCTAAAGGCGCCGGGCACGATTGTGTTGAAGAATACAACACCGATCCAAATCTGTGTTATGCAGATGGCTCTTATTATGGCCACGCCAATTTTGCTGGTATTCTCTGGTTTCAATATAAAAACCGCTCTTGCTATCAGTGCTACATACTTTGGGCTTGAATTCACGTTGGTCTTTGTAAATCTGGCCACCTGGATGGATAACACCCTCAATCTATTCTTCTACTCAAGTATAAACGGTGGGGTTGGGGCGGGCTCTGCAACATTCGTGTCTGGGCTGCAAGAAAGCATCTTGACCAGAGTTGGTTACACCTCATATGACTTGCTACCAAAGTTGTGGATGGCCCTTATGGCATATGTCGGCATTAAGGGTGGTAGCCAGATGATAGGAAGTGCCTCTCAAGGAGTGGAGCAGAACGTAAGCTCTGGGCTCAATACAGGCGCTCGCATCCAGCAACAAGCGGGAAGCATGGCGAACTCCGCCGGCAAGTCATTCATGAAGTCGGGCGGAAAATCATCATGATCGCGAACCATTGGATTGATCCGTACACCCTCTTGATGGGGGTACACATGATGGATGTTGTAGTTGAAGCATTGTGTGTAAGCGGCCTAGTCTATGCTCCATTCTTTGTGGCTATAGTTCAGTCTATAGTTGAGGCCATGACCCAGGGGGATGATGAAGGGAATGCCGGAGAGCTAGCCGTTAAATTCCTGAGGAAGCGCTTACTCGGCATATTTACTGTATTTATTCTGGCCTTTATTCCTGTGGTGGATGTGACAAGCAATATCACAACACGGCCTGCAAATTCGTGTGTTGATCCTGGTGCACCAAATCCAACAAACTCTGTTATCAGTATGGTCGGAAATTTCAATAGCTCGAGTACCAAGGCGCCATTGTTTTGGGCTGCCGTGCATGACTTCTCAAGTATCACCACAAACGTGGTTATCTCGACAACACCATGCGCTGAGGACATCGCAGCAATAAATTCAAACGTAAATACCGCAAATTTCACTAACCCACAAGATCGAGAACTAGCCCAACAATGGGGCAAGAGTTGTCTCGCACCCGCTTCCGGCAAAGTGTCCCAGGGTTCGAAGTTTGATGGTGCCTGGTGGATAGGCCATCCTGATTTCATCGCTCAGTACAAGAAGGAAGGGAGTGTTGTTCTCGTTAATAGTGAGGTTGCCGCCGGCCTGGGTATGACCGGTGATAGTTCTGGCGGACAAACAATACTGGGGTGCAATCAAGCCTTTGTTCATTTGATGGATAGTAGCTTGCAGCGCCTAAATCAAACCGATGGCTTTCCTGTCATGCTGAAGCAGATGGCCGAAAAACATAATCTCTCAGAGCAAGAGATCGCGTATCGGCTTGCTGGTGAGATGATTGGTAGTACCAAAAGAGCTATTGGTGATGCCTTCCAATTACCAGGCGGTAAGATAGTCGTTGAAGATAGTGTGGGTACCAGATCCAACAATGAGGATAGTGAAATTGCTCAGATGATCGCCGCATTCACAACATCGGTTGCGAATGCTGTCAACGCTCCAGACGCAATTGTGTTCCGCCAGTCTATCCCGATTCAGATGGCTGTTGCGCAAATGATTCTTCTGTTGGTTATACCCATCATCTTGGTATTTAGAGGCTTCGACATCAAAGTTACCCTGCTGCTTGCGGGTCTCTATTTCGGGGTTGAGTTCACTGCTGCGATCGTGGCGTTGGCAACCTGGGTAGGAAGTTTGGTTGATGTTATATTTGCTACCGTTTCCACGAATGGAACATATGCTCGTGCCGCAGCTCTTCAGCTCTACACCTATTTGCCATGGGTCTGGTTCTTCATCCTGGGGCTGGTCGGCATACAGGTTGTCATGCCGGGAATTGGGTCGCATGGCGCCGACTTTGGTGGTTCATCTGGGAACGTCGGGAAACTGCTCTCAATGGCCAAGGGGGGGGCCGGACTAGCCACAAAAATGGGAGCCTCATTCATGAAATGACGTTGATAGACCACAAATGTTCACGATATGAAAATGGGGCCTTTGGCCCCACTTTCGATTCTGATGGATAGTGGTTCAGTCATCAACCCCATTACGATGCCAATCGTATTGGTTTTCAAGTTCAGCCTCTGCCCTGTCAGATTCAGACCTACCCGAATCATGGTCAGCGGAGAATGCGCTTGAGTTTCTCAAGTAAATGGCCGAGAAAATTCCAACCACAATCGTAATGAATGGCACCTTGAATGCCAAAAACAGAACCGTAAAACAGATGCCAAACATGGCAGGGTACAGCAGGAACAGATCCCCGCTAGTTGTTTGCCAATAGAACAAGGAGTACATCCACCAGGCAACCAGAGCAGGCAGGAGAACTGCAGCTATGGACACCCTACCACCGAGCATTGGCCAACGTAACCTATGGCAAATTTTTGCAATAGCCACGACACTAAGTAGCATTATGCATCCAGCCAAGATACTGAATGACAATCCACCATGATGAGCCTTTACTGTGAACAACCCTGAGACTAATTGAATTTGATTGATTGCATAGTCAGCTTCTGTGGACTTTGTAAGTTGGTAGACCACATATGAAAATGCAAGAGGTCCATTTACAGGCATCAGATTTCCTGATTTTCTTTCAACCCAAATCAAGGCATTGGTGCATATCTGATTGATCACTTTCATCACCCCCTATCAACGTTGGCAGCTGTGTGCAACCGAGCAGCTTCGGCACACTCCTGGATGAGATGAGAATATCTTGATAATTTCTCCCTCTTGAGCTCGTCGAGCCAACAAAACAAATTTTGATATTTCCTTGAATATCTGCTCGTCGCTCCCCAGCACCACCTCACGCCGGGTCCCCTTGGTTACGACTACTGCTCGATGGATCGGCATTTCTGAACGTGCAGCGAGGACGGATGCCAACAGTTGAACAATGTCAGATTGGTACACTCGGCCCGCACGGCTCTTGTATTCAACCATCACGTTTTGACCGTTCTGGGTGGCAATGATGAAGTCAGGTTTCGCTGTTATTCCGTACTTTTTGTTGATGAACAGCTTCGATTTTCGCCCTTGGTCGGCATAAACTATCTTGCCCTCAATCCCTAAAGGTGAGCCAGGCCGATGTGACCTGCGCCGAGCCAGGTACAACAGTGCGACAAAAACCACGAAGGCAATGAGAAATGCCATAATTATGCATCCTTATTTCCTGCCACCATCCGGGCGAAAGCCAGGACCAGTGAGGCAACTGCAGTCTGTGCACCCGGGAGGGGAGATAGCAACTTGATGGCGAAGGGGGACAATGCATAGTAAGCCTTGATCAATATGCGGCCAAGGTAATGATGGCTCAGATAGCTATCTCGCCAATCCCGTAGTCGCTGTGTTGCTGGATGGTTCGACCCTAGTGCATAACTCGCTACGAAGCAGCGCTGGTCCTGTGTTTGTTGTTCGAACACCGCCGCGGTCACGCTCTCATGACTTGCTGTGCCATAGTCAGCCTTTGCCTGGCTCTGAGCACTCGCAATCACCCCTTGTTCTTGTAGGCTGCTGCCATGCGGACACCATGCCATCTTGCCGATTTTGCTGGCACTCACCAGTTTCCTGTCGTTCATTCCGGCTACCCTCGTCTCATTTCAGCGGAAGGACTTACCGCTCCATATTATCGCAACCTGACAGGGTGCAAGCACGAGGTGAGCGATTGTTGAGAGATTGATGGTCGGCGGGGGGGGGAGCTTCACTGGGCAGGGTTACAGCGAACAACACCTGGATCGCATGCCGAAGACTCCCGTGGCTAGTAGTGAGCAAGCTGGGGGTTGTAAATTTTCCATCAACGTGCGAGATTATAAAGTAATTACTGCTATGCAGTAGTAGGCGACCAAGGGGTTAAGCAAGTCGCCCTGTCTGTTGACAGATCCCAGCGTCCAATTTCCTTGTCGTGGGTACATCAAACTGCTTTCTGAGTGGTTTGATGTACCCACGACACGATAGGAAATTTCATGGACATAACCTTCGCTGGTGAACTCGCCGTTTTCTCTGCCTGCTGCATCGCCGGGTGGCAGATTTCAAAACCTGTGATTGCCGTATGGCGATCCCTCACTTTATCCCACCCCACGAAAGCCAAATTTCGTTCCTGGTGATTTGCAAGTCCCCTTTTCAGGGGCTTGCACACTCAATTCCATCATACGTCAGCATCATGCAGTTTCCCTTGATTCTACATACCCATACTTGGTTGTATCGGCATGATGAATTTCGGGCAACATGCCTGAATAGCTAGTCCGTGTAACCATCTAGCAGCCATTCGGCACCACGCACATCAAACCCAACCAACAGGTTAACTCTTAACTAGGCTCACGCCAGATTTTAAGGTAGGCAATATGGAAACCATCATAGTCTTGGGGTTCTTCGCTATTCTCGTTTTTGCCTTTGCCGGCGGAATGAGGGAACAACTGCTCAAAAGCACTGAGGCTGACCAGCGCGAACTGGATGGCCATCGCAAAAAAGCCATGATGGCAGAAGCCGCCACAATGGCTGCAGACATCATCAAACAAGAGTTTAGTAATGAGTTGTCGGAGGTACGTTTTAAAGCAGCAGTAGAGAGCGCTGTTGAGGAACGTCTTCGTGCAGCAGGGGTCGTCGGCGCTACCGTCAATCCCGCGGCCGCGAGGCCCGCTAGACCTGCTAGACCTGCTCAGGCAGAGGCTAGTTGGCGCGCCCAGGCTGCAGGGATGAACCTTCATCCCCAAAGCTCAGATGAAAATGAAGTCGAACAGCAGGCGTACCAGCCTGCTGAATACTCACGGGAACAAGATTTCCCTCAAGCACGTCCAATGTGACAAAGAGGCTGCCCCAGGGCAGCCTCTTATCGCATGCAGTTATGTGAATCGGCTCAGGAAAGCACGCTTTTTCCTGAGATGATTTGCCAAGTGGCAAAGAGCGATAGGGGTTTTAAGTCGCAGGCGTACAGCCACCCAACATCAACCACATAGGATTACGACTATGAGAATGAGCAACAAGACAAACGAGGTGAGGCTTGGCGGTTACGTGAGCCATGCCGACATCCGGATGGGTCAATATGGACCGTATGGCCCGGCAACCATCGCAATCGATGATGGTTATCGGGACCCCAAATCAGGACAGTGGGTAGATCGTACCCAGTTCATTCGGGTGGAGCTTTCTGGGGAAAAAACCCCAGCCATCAAGAAGGGTGACTATCTTGAAATTTCTGGGCGGCTCGCCTTTGAATCTTGGGAACAGGGTGGGGTAACCCGTTCTGGGCTAAAGGTTAAGGTGGCGTGTATCAACGTACACATTCCGGTCGAGGCAATAGCTTGTTTGAAGCAGTCCGGCTTTGCCAAAAACTCGCAAGGGCGGCCTCAGCAGAGTCAGCAGAGTCAGCAGAGTCAGCAGTCTCAAAGACCTCAACAAGCCTCACGCTCGCAACAACCTCAGCAAAACTGGGGGCATCCCCAGCAACACCAGGCCAGCCCCCAGCAACAGCAGGGACCCCGGCAACAGGAATATGACCACCGTCGCCGCGCCTAACCAATCAGCCTGAAATGGCAACACCAACCAGCCTCGCATTGACGAGGCTTTTTTTTTGGAGAAAAACATGGCTATTCAAACCGTAGATAAAATTCTTGGTGTCCAGATCGACGAAGTTAATGACACGCTTCGAGACCTGTTGTTCTTAGAAGTGATCTGCGCTGGCTACAGTCCGACTACG
This sequence comes from Aeromonas sp. FDAARGOS 1402, assembly GCF_019046925.1. NCBI lineage: Bacteria > Pseudomonadati > Pseudomonadota > Gammaproteobacteria > Aeromonadales > Aeromonadaceae > Aeromonas > Aeromonas sp. FDAARGOS 1402. The sequence goes on along the minus strand of NZ_CP077203.1, from coordinate 76,769 downwards.
TTGGATTTCAAGAAGACCATTCGGTTCATCGAGCGCACCCAGCTCAACCCTTTCGATGGGACGTTGTTTGCTCGTCGCACCAACCTGGGGATTGAGATCGGGCTGCGTGTAGATGGATGGCTGCAGCTTGCAAAACAGGCTGGCGTCAGAGAGATCATCCATACCTACTCCGAAAACATCCTTACCTTCGCTGAGATGGCTAAAGATGTTCGTGGGCATGAGTGGATTGAGACTACATTGGTAGCTGCTGATGGCGGGCGGTTTGTGCACCGGGAGTATCTGGCTGAGAACTTCTTCAATACAGAAGCCTGGTGCCATATGCCCAATAGGTCGTTGGGCCACAAATCGACTGCTCAAACGATCCGGTTATTAACTGGCGTTTACGCAGCAGATGAAAGCCAAGCGAGTATCAGTCCTAAAGATGGGGGGCTTACTGTCCTCGTAGATAGTGGACCGGCCGCCCAGGTCGAAGCGAAGCCAGCAGAAGCGCCGGCCGCCCAGGTCGAAGCGAAGCCAGCAGAAGCGCCGGCCGCCCAGGTCGAAGCGAAGCCAGCAGAAACGCCGGCCGCCCAGGTCGAAGCGAAGCCAGCAGAAACGCCGGCCGCCCAGGTCGAAGCGAAGCCAGCGGAAACGCCGGCCGCCCAGGTCGAAGCGAAGCCAGCGGAAACGCCGGCCGCCCAGGTCGAAGCGAAGCCAGCAGAAACGCCGGCCGCCCAGGTCGAAGCGAAGCCAGCGGAAACGCCGGTGGCTCATGACGATGCAAAACCAACCACACTAGAGGAAATTATCAAATTCCCATGGGGTGGTTACTTACCTTCAGATCGGTTGCGTGGGGATGTCCGGATCGGTTTTGGCCGGACAGTTCAGACAAAGCAATGGGGTGCTCTTCGTGGGTACTTCAAGTCAACCAGAATGAGCGATGATGATCGCGCATGGGTGCTAGCCGCTCTCGACCAGATGGAGGCTGTCACTCATGGGTAAGGATGAAGATCTCGTGGTTCGCCGCGGTTTAAGACCTTTGTAACAACAGAATGAGGGCCTTTGGTCCTCTTTCTCATTCTCGAAAGAGTTATTCGTAGATAGATGAAAACGACGAATTACTCTCGGGTGATCACGCGAATAGGCCTGCAAATCGCGCTAGCGGCCAACACCAACCCGGGCGAAAGCCCATAACCAAGAACCGTAGGGGAGAGGCTGCCCTACGGGCCGCCCTCCTTCTCTATGGAGGGCACCATGATACTTTGGCAACGAGACATGTTTGATTCTGATAAGGATGTGCTATTCATCCCCTCAGAACGGGCAATAAAGCCAAAAGGCTCAACGAAATCTAAGGCTGTTGTCAGTGAGCCTGTTTCACTGACCAATAACAGTGCAATGCCATTACCGTTGCTGTTCCCGGAACTGTTCCAGGAAGACCAACCGGATCTGCAAGACAGGCCTGAAGAGGGCTCGCTTGTTTGGTCCGATGACGGTATAGCAACTCTATGCGGTGTTGTACTGAATGATGCCATTTATGGCCTGATTTCACCAAAGTGCGGCACTGAATCGAGGGAGTTGGGGATCGAATGGTTGTTCAAACAAGAGCTTGCACCCTTCAGCTTTAGGCATTGCTGCATCATGTTAGATGTCAACCCCGAACGCATGCTTGCTGGGATTTTCCGGCAGGTAGTCACTAGGCGGAACTATCTACGACGGTGCTCAAAACTGAGCCACAAGGAACATGAACTGCTCCTGTGGCTTGAAATGCAGGGCTGGCTGGATGAGGTTATCTCGATGGCCATGACGGACGAAGATGACGGTTGGGATTTCAACCCAACAGCCACCTACGCCCATTATGAGCGGCAACTTAACCGGCCAGACAATTACCTATATTAATTAACCTGTAAACTAGGGGGCTTACGGCCCCCTTATTTCACTGAACACACCAAGAACATTCACGTATAAATACTTCCGGTCAGCTACATCCCGGGGAGATAAAATATTATTTTCTTTCGTCAGAGGGCAAACCAGCCCTTCCTGAGCCATTTCCTATGGCTCAGGAAGGTCGGGTTGCATTATCCGCTGCAGCCTTAAACTGTGTGCAGAGGAATGCTGATATTTGATTTTTAATTATAAGGATTGCAGCTATATCAGCCTGTCTCAGGAATATTTTTATGCCGCGCACAAGCCCGGTGGCTTTACTGCACCTGTGATGGCCAATGCGCGTAAGGCTAGGTCTTCGTTGTAATTAGACCTGTGTAACGGCATCTGAGCTAAGAGATGAGATATGTACCTTCTTCAAAAGTCATTTAACAATGATTTATTTATGGTCCAAGAGGTTCAACCAGAAGATGTTGAAACTTGGCTAGAGAACCGCGTTTCATTGTTCGCGTCGGAAACCCATGCGGCATATGCGCAAACATTACTTGGCACAATGCAGGCGCCAAGCTGGACCCCGGACTTCAGAAAGTATGGGACCATATTATCACCGGATTTCCCTTATTTTTGCGCCGAAAATGTAAGGGAGTTCAATGATGCATGGTTGCGCATTATGGCAACAGAAGTTCGTCTCCGCATTATGCAGAAATTAAATTTCGTAGAGGAGATTCATTTCAGCATATCGGACATCATGAATCCGCCTCCAGCTCCATGGCTGTGCTTGGTTGATCGCGAGAGTCAGACTGTGTTGGTCGTTGATCGCACCGGTACGGCATTGGGGGGGAGTGAGAAAAACCTTGTCATGGCAGTCAAACACAGATTTCGTTTTAATCGAGACTTGCTGGCCCCCTCAGGAAAGCATCTCGAGATGATAGAAGTGCGCCTGGGGTCAATCACCTAATTAGGTGCAGGGCTGGCTGGCTAGCATACCGCGGTCAGTCCATCTATTATGTAGGCGTTTTGATTGCTGGCCCGGAAGTCACCTCTGGGCTGAGGAATGGATAACGGTTTCTTAAAGGACGCCTGATGCAACAAGAAAACAAGCGTGACTATACCCCGCGCAACATTATGACACTAGCCAAGAAGCTTGGAACGCTTGAGCAGCGTAAAGAACTGCAGGCCTTGCTGACTACCTACATCGAGAATGAAGAGCTTGAGCTGCTGAGACTGGAAGAGGAGCAAAATCAAAAGGCCGCCAAAATCACCGAACTATTCGAGAGAATGGCAGATTCCGGGATTGATATTCAGGATCTAGTCGCGGCATCGCAAGGGCGACCAAGCACAGGCAAGCGCCGGCCTTATAAGAAACGGCAGAAGCAGCAAGAACCAGAGCAACCGGCTCAAACTCCTCAAACCTCAACCACCGATACCCCCGGTAGCTGATGATTCACCCGGAGCGGCTACTGGCTCCTGATGTGATGGCCAAGTGGATAAACTGCCACTGTGCAGCTTATCCACTGGCATTAAGTGTTACTCCAGCCCGCTGAATAGCAGCTGCTCATGCAAGAAATAAAATCGTTACTTTTCAACCCCGCCGACATGACTGGCATTTTTTGAACTAACCGGACGGTCACTTAGTTGCCAATTACCGGGCCCGTAGGTTAATCTGTCTGAGTCCTCGGTGCCTATTAGTGGACGAGCCGCTTGGCTCGGCACCAACTTCCAATCCTCCGGTCTTCTGCCGACTTCCTCACCCGTGATCTATCACCCAAGCCCTCGCAGGCTGATTCTGCATGTCCGTTCGCCGGTATTTCTCCGGCGCCAGCTTACATGCAGAAACAGCCCAAGGCTGTCTCATGGTACTCGGTCTGCAATGTGCCACTCGCGACCAACCCCAACCCGCCCAACTAGGCAATCCCCATTAAGGAACTTGATATGTCCAATGTGAACTATCTCCCCCCCAAAGCACTGCGCCGCCTACTGGCAGAACAATGCCAGCAAAGCGGCATCGATGGTGTTGATGTGCTTCTGTATGCAGTGATCGGTGAGTGGCTTTGCCGCCGGTACGGATCGACTGATGATTGGAGCCTGCCCGAAGAGGCCGTGACATGGCTTGCGGCAGAGTCGGGCTTTAAAGAGGACCAGCGAGTGAAGGCAACTTACATTGCCAGGCTCATCTGTGACTACCATGCCGGCCGCAAGTCTGCGCATTGCCCTATTTTCACGATCACCTGTGATTGTGGTCGGCAGGTGAGCCGGAAAGGGCAGGAAGCCCATCGCTACCCAATGTACCGTTGCACCTGTGGCCGCAGCTGTGGCTATCACAAAGGTGATGGATGGCCATTGGGTTTGATGGCCGACCGCGACGCTCGCCGCTGGCGTGGCATATTGCATCAAGCTTATGACCAACTGTGTGAACAATGGCGCATAGACAATAAACGCGGCTATGTGAAGCTTGCTGCGTTGTTGGGCGTTCCTCTGCACCAGTGCCATTTCAGTTTGGTGGTCGAGGTCAATCGAGCAATGGAAATCCGCAACATCATGCTTGAGGAAATTGACCGTATTCAAAGAGAGGGGCAAGGAGTTGGCGGGGTATCCCAACAGCTGTCCCTGGTACCGTGATTCGATCAACCCGGGAGCAATACTCTCAAGACAAACCCCTGGCCAAGCTGGGGGTTTTTCGTGTTCAGGCTATCGTCCGATTGACTGCTGGCCAGGCACACATCATCCCCCTGAGCCCTACCCGTGATCTTTCACCCAAGCCCTCGAGGTTGATTCTGCATGTCCGTTCACCGGCATATCTCCGGCGTCAGCGCACATGCAGAAACAGCCCTGGCTGTCTCTATGGCACTCGGTCTGCAACGTGCCACTCGCGACCAATACCAATCCGCCTCTAGGCAATTCTAAGGAACAACCGATGCTCTTAACCAAAGCACATGTGCGGAAGTGTCCGCATTTTAATGACGATCTGTTAGGTCAAGAACCCAGCGCCTCGATGATCGAGTTTCTGGCGAAATTCAGTGAGCCTGAAGATCAAGAGATCTGCTTCGGCCGGCTCATGGAGGTCATGCAAGACTATTTGCACTCGATTAGGGTGCAGATCGGTCTGAGCTTGATTGAAGCCAACGGCGGCTCTGGGCTCTCTCTGGAGCTAAGTGATGAGAAAGGGGCTCTAGCCGTAGTCTTCCCCGAGCCTTCTGCTCGGGGGGGGTATCGTGTGAGCTTCTACGATGTCAATGGCCCCATCACGCATGAACTGTTCAGTTCTGTTAATGAATGCGTACTTCATGCCATCAAACTCGGATATCGCAATCACGCTCCTGGGCGACTTGATCAATTAACTGACCTTCGTTCGTGGAGGCGTGGTGTGAAATGGGCTTCGCTGCTATTGCGATACCACGGGAATCCGTACCAGTTTTTGCTAGACCACCCTGACTATCTCGATAGTTGAACTAATCCCCGGGCTTTGCGCTCGGGTCATTCATGGCGCTTGGTCTGTAACGCGCCACCAGTGACCAACCCCAACCCGCCCTACCCGGGCAACCAATTAAGGACAACACATGGACAACTTCGATCTCTTCGAACACATCGATTTTCTTGATGAGCAAGCTTGTGCAATCAGCATTGCGGAGCCCTCCTTGGCGCAGCCTCAGGCCACAATTTACCGTGGCGACAAGTGGGATCAGCTGAGGGAAACTTTGCTGAACAACGAGGAACTGATGGCTGCGATCAGTGATACGACCGGGCAGCCACTGTCCAGCATGATCACTGAAGCTGTACTTGCCATCCGAGCCACCTTACTCGATGGGTTTACCATCTCTCTTGCGCTCAGTGGGGGGAAGGATTCGACGGGTACTCTACATCTGCTGCTGTTCGCGATGATAGGGCTAGTTCGTGAGGGCCGCGGCAACGAGATCTCTGCCTACCACTGGATCAGTCACACTGATACACAGGTCGAGAATCCTGAAGTGCGCAATCTCGCTGACCGGCAGCTTGCCGCGATACAGGAGCTCATCGACAAGGAGCGATTGCCACTGGCTATCGTAGTTGGCAAGCCAAGTCTTGCATCGTCTTGGACAGGGCGTGTTTTGACTGGCCGAGGCCTTCCCACGTATGTCACTAGCTCCTCGCCACAATGCAGCATTGACCTGAAGGTAACAACAGGCAACAGAGTGAAGGCACAGATGATCAAGCGCATGCCGAAAGATATGCGTGAGAAGGTTTGTCTAGTGCTGGGTTCTCGTGATGCAGAGGGCGCTACCCGAGCTGGTAATATCGCCAAGCGCGGAGGACACGCCACAGCGCCGGTCAAAACAAGTGCAGGGTGGGAGCTATACCCCATTCGGCACTGGTCGCAAGGGGATGTGTGGGAACTGCTAATGAGCTGCGGTAACGACGCATCAGCGCATTTGCCATTACCAAGCTACCAAGCCAATAACAGAGAACTGGCTGAGCTGTACCGTGATGCAACAGGTGAATGTATCTGGAGTGCAAGCGAAAGGAAGGTCTCTGATGCCTGCGGCGCTAGAACTGGATGCTGGACTTGCCTTCGAGGTGGTACAGATAAAAGCATGGAAAACATGCTTTATCATGAGGTCAATGGGGTTAAAACCCTGGTTGACCGTTACGCCTACATGGTGAACCTTAACAACATCCAACGGCTTTTAGGTGTCAAGCAATGGTCTTGGGAAGATCGTCATCCTGTTGGAAGGACAATCTACGCTGGTGGATTCATTAAGGTACAGCCTGACGTGTTTTCGCCTAGTTTCTTAGCTCGACTGCTGCGTTTATGCTGTTCTGCAGACTATGTGGAGCAGCAAAGGGCAGAGGAGCTGGAGATGAAACTACTCCTTGGTGAAATTGAGGACAACGACTATAACCAGCGCATGTCTAAACCCCAGTTCCGGATTGTGTCACCTGAGCAGTTGTTACACGTGAGTTGGCTGTGGGATTTCCACTGCTTTCATTCAACGCCATTCCAAGCGATAGAGATTTATCGCAGTGTCTGGGAGGATGGAAACATAGAGCTGCTCACAGAAGTTGAGTTAACAACAGCGGTACCGGCGACCAAGATTCCGCAAGAGTTTTGGCTGAAGATCCCAAATCTTAAATGGGGGTCTGATGAGCTGACCGATGGGCTGTCCGATCCGATGTTGTCGGCCACCTACTTTGATGGCCAAGACGATCGGAGGGCTGCCACCAAGGTTCGCACTCATGATGGAAATCGCACAATCGGGCCGGTAGAGACAGCAAAGCAACTGACCATTGATGGTGATGTTGCTAGCTGGATCATCTGGGAAGAGTATGACCGGATGAGAGAATCCGCCCAGGCTGGTGAGATGACGAACACTGCTGCAGTTCTATATCTGCTGCGCTTTGGTGTGGTGCAGATCACACCAAGCAAGGTTGCAGATATGCATATGATGGCCCAACGTGGCCAACGTATGCGGCAAATGGGGTTATCTGGTGACCAGTCGTTAATGGGCATCTACTGCCGAAGTGACTTGGAAATTCTGAGTACCCCTGAGTACCGGCAAATCGTCCAGGCGGAATACCGTCGTCACGAGATCAAACATCTGGCCAGGGCGAGACAAATGCGCAGGCTATGTTGGATCAGCTTCACGCTGGACTACCATCGTCAGAACAACACCGCCTTCTGGGCCGATGTTGAGCATGTTCTGTTTGCTGAGCAGGAGGTTGAGGCACAAGAGCAAGCCAAACGTATAGGGTTCGATCTGGAGTGCAGGATTTCCTCTGTGATTGCTGTGAGGGTCGCTCGGTTAACAAACGGCGGGATCAACGCAGCATCGCTGCAACTGGAAAAGCGATGGAAAAGGCAGATTGCAGCCAGCTTATCGCAACTCCGCGGCAAAGTCGGTTCATTGGTGCGCAAGCATCTTGATACCGAGCTAGTCCGGTTGCAACGTCAGTTGGAGACAGGGGAGGGGGTTTCTCCCTCATCAGTTTTTAGTGACGTAGCCTACCCTAACGTGACTTATCTCAGCTTCGTTCGGATGGTCAAAACAGGGCGGCGATTAGTAATGGCTCAATTGCCAGATGTGGTGGTTAAGTTGCCAAATAGGCCACTGAAACGCTATGTCGAAGGTGATCAGCTTCTGCTAGCCATGTAACTCGCAACTTCAAGCCACCGTATCGGTGGCTTTTTTTTGCCCCACACACGGCAAGGCTGTGTAAGCCGTTCATCGAGAGGCTCTGCACTATTGCCCGGTTCCATAGAGCACGGTCTGAACGGCAAGTGGAGGCTGCTAATTGGCCTAGACAGCTATTGAACACCTATATAGACTACAACAGAAAATCGCTCTCGGTGCCTTATAAGAGCAAGCCATGAGGCCTGGCACCAACACCAATCCCCCAGCCCTGCGCCGGCATTCCCACCCGTGATCTATCACCCTGGCCCTCGTTGGCTGATTCTGCATGTCCGTTCACCGGTATTTCGCCGGCGTCAGCGTACATGCAGAAACAGCCCAAGGCTGTCTCTATGGCACTCGGTCCGCAATGTGCCACACGCGACCAACACCAACCCGGGCTTCTGCCCATAAGCAATCCATGTCAGATCGAAATTTGACCGCCCTAGCGTTCAACATCGGCTGATTGATAGAGGACACACCCATGATCTACGTCGACCTAGTTCAGGGAACCCCTGAATGGCATAAGTGGCGAGCTGGTGGCATAGGAGCATCTAGTGTTGCTTCTGTAATCCAGTGGCCATACGCACATGAAAGTGCGCGTGCATTTTGGATGGTCAAAACTGGGCGCAAGCCCGGCACAGACTTGAGCAAGAACTTTTTGGTGCGAAGAGGAAATGAGCAAGAGCCGCTGGCCCGACAGGCGTTCGAGCGCTGGCTGGAATCGCAAGGCATACTTGACCTGGTGATACCAACCTGTGTGCAGCATGAGACATATTCCTTTATTCGCGTTTCGTTGGATGGGTTAATGTCCGATGGCTCTCCAGTTGAGCTCAAAGTACCGGCATGGGAAACCTTCGAGTCGGTAATGCAAGAACGCCGGAACTCGGAGGCCTATCAACGGTACCTACCCCAGGTACAAGACCAGCTACTGGCGACAGGAGCTAAGATTGGCTATTTGGCCTTTTATCGCGCCTATGATCGCAAGCTAATAGTGTTTCGCATCACACGTGATGAGGAGCTAATAGAACTGCTGATCGAGCGGCAAAAATGGTGGTGGGACCTGTACGAACGGGATGAAGCCCCGCCGATTACAGAGCTTGACTATTTCGAGCCGAGCACGCAAAAAGACCAGGAAGCATGGACCCAAATTGCCGCGGAGCTGCTGCAAGTCTGGCGTGACATGTCTCCTATCAAGGTGAAGATTGATGAGGCCAAGGCCCGGGAAGCCGAGCTGAAAAAAGCATTGCGCTCCATGATGGGTAACCACGTAAAGGCCGAGTATGCAGGTGTACGATTGCATTCCTCCCCGCGGCAAGGGGTTATCGACTATGTGAAATGGACAGAGGATGTTCAAAAGCATAACCCCAACATCACTTTACCCAACCCGGATCTATATAGAAGACAATCAACTGAGACCATCAGAGTCAGCCAGATCGAGTACAACGGTCAGGGGGCCGCTGAAATGCTTGCTGTTGATTTTTGTTAAGTAAATCAGGCCATCCCGTAAGGGGTGGCCGTCTTTACACCTGGTCCACGGAAGGCTATTCTGTCCCTGCTCCCGGCGTCTATCTCAGGGGGCGAGCCAAATGGCTTGACGCCAACACCAACATCCCGGCGCTCTGCCGACGTCCTCACCCGTGATCTATCACTCAAGCCCTCGTTGGCTGATTCTGCATGTCCGTTCACCGGTATTTCGCCGGCCTCAGCGCACATGCAGAAACAGCCCTGGCTGTCTCTATGGCACTCGGTCCGCAATGTGTCACTCGCGACCAACACCAACCCGGGCAATCAGCCCAACACAAAAACAACCTGCTCAATCAGGTTTTCGGAGATTCTATGACTCAGCACAATTTCATTTCTGGCAGCGAATTTGGCCTGGATGCAAACATCAAAGTTCGTTGTCCCCATGGTGATGATCACTTGATGAACCCCCGCGTGCCGGTAAGAAAACCACACGTTTTCACAACAGCCTTCCTTGATGATGTGCGCAGGATTATGGCCGATCCAGATGGAGACATCATCGTTTCCTATGGCGGGTATGGTGCCGGCAAGACAACCGGAGTCATCCAGTACGCAGCCCGAACTCAGTGGCCGCTATATCAGGTCGAAGGCACCCAGGAGACCAGCTTCCAGCTGGATTTGCTCGGGCGTGTTAACCCGGCCACGGGTGAGTTCGTGTCTGGTCCATTGCGGGAAGCTCTGCTCAACGGCGGGATCTTCTTGCTCAACGAAGCTGATGCCATGCAACCAGCGGAGCTGGTCGCTTTCTATGAGCTTATGACCCATGGAATCGAGCTGGCTGAAACTGGTGAATGGTTGGAGCCGCACAAGCTGTTCCGGTGTGTGTTCACCTTCAACAACGGTGGTATCACTGGGCTATCTGGCTTCAGAGGCACTACCGGGTTGAGTGATGCGCTTATCGACCGCTTCATCCCACTCGCGCCCAGTGAGTTGAGTGACGAAGACATGAACACGATTTGCAAAAACAAGATCGCAATCAAGCTTACTGATTGGGAAGAAGATCTTGGACAAAAAGTTCCATCCTCGCACGTCAATGCAATCGAAGCTTTGCTACCAGAAATGATTCGCGTTATGCGTGATATCAATACTGCTGTAGAAAAGTCTCAACAAAACGATTTCACGATGACGAACGGAGTCGCGATGGATAAACCTTTGTCCATTCGCAGCCTGCTTCGTTGGGTGAGAGAGATGGTTCGTACCAGCCCAACATCAGTCCGTAACAGGGTCAAAAAAACCTTCCACGAGGCTTATGCTCATCGTTTAGTTGGTGATGAGGCGACTTACGAAGCGGCGATGCACCTTTGCAAAGCTGTTTTTGGCCAGTCTTGGGTTGAGGACTAAGTACCATGTACTTTCGAGCCAAAATTACCGAACCAGAGCAAGTCGTTGCTACGTGGCAAAACATCATGGCGGAACTAGCTGAGGAGGGGGTGTTTATCACACCAACAATGCCAGGCGATGGAGGGCTTTACGGATGCAACTTGACTGGCAACATTCCCTTTCGGGGGGTAACCAAAAGGATAGATGCCGGGCAGGTCGTAATGTTATTGCTGCTCGCTCTGCACAACGCTTTTGACATGATCGATGACCAGAGTCGGAATTTTACTGATCTGTGTTTATCCGAACAACTTAAGCATCTGCAGTCTGTCGGCATATCTGATGCGCCAGTTCAACAACTCCAGGAGGCGGTAAAGCAGATACTCAGCAAACATAAAGGTCTGTTTGAGTTCGCTTTTTACTAACCTTCTAACACCAACCAACCAACCCGGCCCAGAGCCGGGTTTTCTTTGGGGTATTTGTATGAGTACACTGAAAGGATGCTTGCACGACATTCTTGGTACCACGCTCAGCAAAGAAGTAGATCTCGTGGTTGAGTATGTGTTAAGCAAGCAACAAGCTGGTGGGGCCAATGAATTTCTCATTGGCATCATCGGGGATACAGTCAACATCGTGCCACTGCGAATGGGGTACGAACTACCTGATATGCCTTGGGCAAAGAACTGTAGGCCCCTTTATGCGTTGTGCATCAAAGGGAAAGTGGCCGAGTACAGAACAGTGCAAGGACTGAAAGACAGCGTGTCGCGACTTCCTAAACTGCCATGTTCTGGTGCTGGTGCTGCGGCGATCATAAAGGCTGTAACCAGGGTCTTGGTTAATCGGACGCTAGAGGCTCACGAGCCACCCTGGCCAAAGAACGACCCGGACTTTTGGCCATGTTGGTCCCGGTACTGCCGGCAAGGAAATCACCCAACGTTGGGTGCCTGGCTTGATATGGCAATCCTAAGAATTAAAGAGAGTGAAACCAACGCTGCCCCTAGGCAGCGTTGATTTTTTTGTCCCCACCTGAGATAGTATGCCCATGTCCGAACGGCTAATCGGACTCCTTTCTGGGCCGTAGCTTCCAACCTCGCCTTTGTGACTCGTCGAGTCGTGTTTGTCGCGCAAAAAATCCAGATCAGAGTGTTGTCGGATGTGTTTGGTGGACATTTCCGAGAGCGCTACTTTTTGTGGCGTTTTGTGCTCAGCGATTCAAGGCACACCGCATCCGCGGATCGCAACCCCAACCCGGCCAAATAGGCCAACACCACCCTGACGGGAGTCTTCCCGCTATGGGAGCTCCTTGTCCAGAGATAAGGAATTACCCATGTCATCCTTTACCGCAATGAACTTTGTCGAATTTTTCCAGCGCTATGTGCTGGTGGATTTCAAAGTCACCACCTGGTCTGCGACCCGGAATAACAAGCCCCTTGATTTAGGACTTGAAAATGAAGCGTTAGCTGCTGATGTGGTTCGCTTAGGGTCAAAATCGGTCTTCGATAAGAAAAAGATCGCATTCCAAGGCCGAGCTCGCCAAGAGGGTATCGCCCTGCTTAGCAAAGTCGGTTTCCAAGTCCTTGGCGCTTGGGCTGTGCCTCGCCATTTATTGAGTGAGGTCACTGACGGCCTGGAGTTGATGAGAATCAGCTTCTACGCAAATCTTGATCAGCTCTTACTCAACTACGACGCAGAATGCGACTCCTGGATACAACAGGCAGCCGCAACAGTGTCTCTCCACGATTTCGCCTCTCGCATACGAGCCTCGCTCTATGACGTGGATTACGTCCGGAAGCAGGTTTCATTTTCGTATCGCGTGAATGAAGATGTGGTTAACAACCCGCTTGGCGATGCTGCTGTTGATACGATCTCTGAAATGGCTCGCAACTCTTTGCGAGACTTCCAGTATTCGATGTCCAACGGTAGTAAGTTCACTCGCAAGTCACTGAGATATGTGACGAACATCAAGGAAAAGCTCATACAGATGGCTGTGCTGGATAGTTTTATCCAACCGGCGATTGACAGCATTGATGCGTTCGAAAGTTCTCTCCCCAAGAGACGGGCTGCGCAACTGGATGCTACTGAGCTGAGTAAAATGATGGGCTTGCTCACGTTGTTGAGCGATCCGAGCTACTTGTCGTCCCTAAGGACTGCCAAGCTGGAGATCGAAGAGGAAGAAGACCCAACAGATGCACCGGGTTCTGTTACCACTTCCCAGGACAACTTCCTCACCGGGATGTTAGCCGCCATATCGACCACCTCCAATACTCCCCCCACCCAAGTGGCCGGTTTTTACTAATCCGCCTTATCAAGGCAACCCCAACCAACCCCAGGCTTGCCCTGGGGTTTTAATTATTGGAGACACACAATGCAGTCTACTCAAAGCAAAATGCTGACCATTCAAATTCGGTTAGCAATGATGGCCAACGACTTCGGTTTGAGGACGACCTGGGGAAATTATTCTACTGCAGGTACAACTCAAGGTGTGGTGTTAATGCCTTTCTTCGATGCAGGCGATCCCGTTCAGGCCGCGGCCGCCATGGGGTTTGGCATGCACGAAGGGGCTCACCACCGATATGGCTCTGACTTTGCAAAATATGAAGCGTCACTGAAAACGAAAGGTAAAGTGCACCGCTTGCTTCTGAACTACTTCGATGACGGCCGGATAGACCGGATGGCTCTTATAGAGTACCCGGGGCTTCGTGGCGAGTATGAAGCCATTGAGCAGCTGTTTATCTCAAAGGGGATGAGGCTGGTTCCAGGGGCGAACACTCCAGCTATAGCTGTGTTGGAGGATTACATTGCGCACTACATTGGCAGCGAGTTGCTTAACTACAAGCCGCTCACCCCAGTTTGGGAGCAAACCAGAGATCTGGCACGCCAACGCTTCCCGATCGCTTTATTGACCAGGCTTGAAATCATCTCAGAAATGGGAGTGATAACCTCTGACTTCAATGATTGCTGGAATAGCGCAGATATGGTGCTTGATGCGATCAAAGATGCTTTGGAAGACCTGAAGACTCAACAGCCGGATCATGAACCTGAAGCTCAACCTGACACTGATGCAGATGGCCAACCGGATGCTGATGCAGATGGCCAACCGGATGCTGATGCAGATGGCCAACCGGATGCTGATGCAGATGGCCAACCGGATGCTGATGCAGATGGCCAACCGGATGCTGATGCAGATGGCCAACCGGATGCTGATGCAGATGGCCAACCGGATGCTGATGCAGATGGCCAACCGGATGCTGATGCAGATGGCCAGCCGGATGCTGATGCAGATGGTCAACCTAACGCTGATGCAGATGGTCAACCTGACGCTGATGCAGATGGTCAACCTAACGCTGATGCAGATGGCCAGCCGGATGCTGATGCAGATGGTCAACCTGACGCTGATGCAGATGGCCAGCCGGATGCTGATGCAGATGGTCAACCTGACGCTGATGCAGATGGCCAACCGGAAGCGGGGGCTGCTGGCGGGCCGAATGCTGATGACGTTGTTAGGTCAAAGCAAATTCAGGAGTTAGAAGCCTGTCTTGAAGCTGCCGGATCTGGATCCTCCGATGTCGAGGGACGTGACAAAGGAAAAATGCTGGCGTCATTGATCGAAGCGGATTCCCGCTTTCAACTCGACACTCCATTAAGGCCACATTTGGACGCTGTTTACACGAAGATTGGCCGGAGTGTAACACTCCCTAAAGTCCTCGCTGCATCGAGACCAATCACACAAGCTCTTATGGAGCTCGTAGAGACAGAAACCAACTGTGCTCCTGGATTGAGTCGACGAGGGAAGCGCTTTGTCACCTCCCGGTTCAATCGGTTCAAACAAGGTGATTTGCGTGTTTACCGCAGCAAAGCCAGAAACCTTGGCATCGATAGCGCCATCATGGTGTTGCTGGATTTGTCTGGATCAATGAATTGCCAAGAGGTGGTGGCAAAAAATGCCTGCCTGGCTTTGGCTCTTGCAGTTCAACAGATCGATGGGGCTGTAATTGGAATTCAGTCCTTCGGGGATTGGAATGTGGACCTACTGCGTTTTAGGGAGGATCCAGCCACTACAAGCTCTCGTCTCGATCTGATCTGTGCCGGTGGGGGAACACCCATGAGGGAAGGTCTAAGCAACGCATTTTTGGCCCTGATGCCAGAGCAAGCTGAACGCAAGAGTATGATCGTGATCACCGATGGTGAACCAGACGTTGACTGCGTTGATACCTTCAATATGGTTCGACAACATGGCATTGATGTCTTTGGCATCTTTATCGGCCAGTACGCGAACGGGAAAGCTGCTATGGACTACTACTTCAAACCAGGGAACTGGATTGCTGTAGGCGATATCCTCAGCCTTAAACGTGAGCTGTTCAAACTAGCCAAGGGCACTATCTTGGCTGCCTGACATCCCCCCCTCCACGTTGGAGGGGGGACTTTCGAACACTGAGCAATGGACATCCATTGCTGAGTGTTTGCAATGTGCAAGCACCAGCCCGTACCCCCTGTAATCGGGCGAAATGGGGAACACCAACCACATGGAGTAATGACATGCACTATGAAATCGTTGCGGATGATTTGGCCGCATATCTCAATGACAACCGTTTATGGGTCGAAGCGTACAAACACCTAGGCCTATTCGGTGATGCCACCCGAGGTTTCATTCCTGGGAAGAAGGCACCTAAAACCAGTTGCCCAAGACACGGTGGTCGTAGTGGAGAAGCCTTTGGATTAATCCACAGGGGCAAGCTCGACTCAGAAGCAACCGGCGTTGGAGTATGCAACTCTTGTGGGGTTATGTCTGGTTTCTCCATTGTAATGGAGGAAACAAACTGGCCTTTTCCGAAAGTCCTCGAGCAGCTGGCGATCGCCAGTGGTTACATGGATGGGATTACGTCAGGCGTGTTTTCCCCCCCTCCGAAATCGCCTACGCAACTTGCGTGGGAGAAGGAACGAGCGGAGGAAGATGCTCGGCGGGATCAAGCTGTCGCGAATAAAAATGCCCAGCTCTGGGATGAAGCCTGGCCTTTGACCAAGCCGCAAGCTGAGCCAGCCATTCGGTATCTCAGGAACCGGCAAATATTGTCGAAGGTGGCTTCCCTTGGTGGGGAAGTAAGGCTCCACCCTGGTGTGCGATACATCGACATGAATTATGGCCCGTGCATAATCACGCTAGAGCCGCACGGGATGCGTTACTGGTGGCTCGATAAGGACGGCCGTAAAACAACTCAGCCCGCTGGCGTGCGCCAATCTACTCAGAAGGAACTGATTGAAGAGGCTATCGACTTGACTCATCCATCTGCGAAATTGGCTCGTTTGGCAATATCGCAAATGCCCGATCACATCAAGGCGGCAATAGCATCTCATAAGGCGGTTTTTCACAAAGGAGTGGCGTTTAAACTTGATCTTGGGAAGCATCCTTGCATCCTTTGCCGGATCCGAGATCCTTCAGGAAAGCCAGTCAGTCTCCATCAAACCTTCATCACTAACGATGGGCTGAAAGCTCCTGTGCCAAAAGTGAAGAAATTGAGGCCGTCAGTGTCAACAGCCCCAATATCGGGTGGTGCCGTGCAACTTTGCCCACCGACTCCGGTTCTTGCTGTAGCCGAAGGCCTTGAGACACTTCTAAGTGTCGAATCAGCCATAGGTATGCAGGGGTGGGGACTGCTAAATGCAACACTGATGGGAAACTGGATTGTTTGCATGGGAGTAAAACACGTCTACATCTGGGAAGATGCTGACCCGGCCGGAGAAGTGAATGCAGCTAAGCTGGAGAAAAATCTGCTATCTGCTGGCATCAAGGTTACGAGATGCAACCCGAAGCTTATCAGAGCTGAAAGTGACATGGATTGGAACGATATTCTGGTGAATTTCGGACCAGATGTGTTCCCACATAGCGACTGGCTGCAGCACGTTTGAACAAGGGAGAGCTTATGGACCTGAAAAGTCTGATCAATGGCATTCATCCCATTGTACGGTTATCCGTTTCCAACGTCCGCCTATCCCCTGAACTGGGGTATTGGCCAGCTAAATTCGAAAACTTGGAATCATTGCATCAGTGGCTATCGAGTGAAGCGGGTGAGCATTACCGCTACCCGGGAGCTGAAAGTATCAATGTGACCTTACTTGATGTCTTACGACACTGCGATCGCCCTAGTGCGAGAGTAATGGCAATACTTAAGACACAGACCCAACTAGCTTCGTGATGATAGAAGCAAAAAGCCATCACCCTTCAGGGGTGATGGCTTTTTTATGGTTCTTCGCGGGATCTTGGGGAAGTGGAAGTTGACAGACAGGGTGCTGGTAAACTGGCTGTCTCCAAACACACCACCACCATCACCCTGCTGTCGCCGTGCATCATATTGATATTGCCTCCTTCTGGCCAGGTTATACCGTCATCGCCCAAGCGCTTTCTGCCAACCATCACACCCTGTTTACCCTTGAGCCTCGCGCCGACCTGTTGCCCCGTTGTCGCCGATGCCTGCAACCCACGCCATTGATCCACGACCAACGTATCCGCCGGGTGCGTGAGCGAGACCTATTTGACCGACAAGTCTGGTTACAACTGCCTGTTCGCCGCGTCGACTGTCTGCGCTGTGGTCGCGTCAGTGAACATATCGACTGGCTCCCCTCTGGCTCCCGCCTCACCCGGCGCATGCAGTGCTGGATTGAAGCGCTCGTTCAGTACCTCCCCATCCGCCATGTCAGCCAGCTCACCGGGGTCGGTTGGCACACCATCAAGGAGATCGACAAGCGCCGTTTGCAGACCAGTGTGGGCACCATCGAACTTGGGGAGGTGCGGCGGCTGGTGATGGATGAGTTTGCCCTGCACAAGGGACACCGCTATGCCACCGTGATCATGGATGCCGAGCGAACCCGCGTCCTGTGGGTGGGGCACGGCAACAGCCGGGCCGCTATCCGTCCCTTCTTCGAGCAGCTCGGCGAGCGATGCCAGCAGATTGAGGCGGTGGCGATGGACATGAACACGGCGTTCGACCTGGAGGTGAAGCAACACTGCCCGCAGGCGGAGGTGGTCTACGACCTGTTCCACGTGGTGGCTCGCTATGGCCGAGAGGTGGTGGACCGGGTGCGAGTGGAGCAGGCGAATGCACTGAAAAGCGATAAACCGGCGCGAAAAGTGGTCAAAAGTGCGCGTTGGTTGCTGCTACGTAATCGGGCGAAGCTGAGTGAAAAACAGGATGTGAAGTTGCAGGAGCTGTTGGCGGCGAATCAACCGCTGGCGATGGTGTACGTGCTGAAAGAGGCGTTGAAGGGCATCTGGTATGCGCCGAGCGTGTGGGAAGGATGGCGACGATGGCGGAGCTGGATGCGGCAGGTGAAGGAAAGCGGGCTAGCGCCGCTGCAACGATTTGGTCGAAATTTATCGAAATATATGCGGGGGATCCTGGCGAGTGCAAACTACCCGATGCACACGAGTGTGCTGGAAGGGGTGAACAACAAGATCAAAGTGATAAAGCGTATGGCATATGGATTTAGGGACTCAGAATACTTTTTTCTGAAAATCAAGGCGGCCTTCCCCGGAAAGCCGCGATGAACCAAATTTAAGGTCAGAGTTCATCGTCAAAAACATGACGTATTGCGTAAGCAGCTCATAAAACGCGGATCGCTTTGATGGTTCCAATTCGATCGCTTCTTTGATGGGAAAGGGGGCGGTGGACAACCTTGTGAAGAGCCACTCCTGCGTTTTGATCGAGATGTGCAGCTGCTTGGGGTTATGGCCAACCATCAGTTGGGTGAAGTTGTAGAGAGGTAACAGGACCTCATGAGCGGTCAACGGCTTCATAGACACTCCATTCTCGTTTGGATAAGGAGATTGAGTATTGATCATGCGAAACAGTGGGGGTAGCCCCTCTGTCTGCCCGGCGTGGTGGCCGGGCACTGATGAGCAGCCGACCTGGGCCCAGGTCTTCACCGCCTCGAACAAGGAGCACGGCGATGACCAAAACAGAGATGGATATTCGGCTTACCAAGATATTCAGCGCGGCCGCCATTGCACAGGCGACCCCTGATAAACGGGCTGTGTGCAGACAGCTCAAGCAGTTTGATAGAGAGGCTCGTGCCCAAGGGCTGTTTGCTCTGGCAGGAGAAGCCAGCCAGATGCGCTGGCAACTGGTAGCGGAACTGCAGCAAGCCAGAGCAGCAGAGGTCAGTCATGGCGGCGTCTAATTGGCAGGCTCTGCTGGTCTATGTGATGAAGTTTGGCCCCTTGAACCAGCAAGGTGCCGAGCAGTGGCTCGATAGTCATTGCCCTGAGTGGCGCAATGGAAACGATGTGCCTGCCGGTCAAATCTGGGTGGCAAAAGTGGGGAGAAGTCATGACAGCAAGCAATGAACGCACCCGCTTGATCCGGCTGGTGCAGGTGGGCCGCCGCTCCCTGGGGCTGGATGACGAAACCTATCGTGAGCTGCTGACCCAGCAGAGTGGCAAGTGCTCTGCGGCAGCGCTGTCGATCCAGGAGCTGGACAAGGTGCTGCAAGCCATGAAGGGGGCAGGGTTTAAACCGACTGTTAAACGTGGCGTAAAAGGAGGCAAGCAGAAGCGTTTAAGCCCGGTCAGCGGTACCCAGGTTCGGACGGCTGAAATAGGGGTGATCCGGGCTATCTGGATCACAATGGCCAAACACGGCCTGCTGCGTGATGGCAGTGAGACGGCGCTCAATCACTATGTGGAGCGTCAGACGGTGCGGATCAATAACGGGGTGGGTGTGGCCGAGGTGTCCTGGCTCGATGGTGCGTTGGCTTATTCGGTGCTGGAATCCCTCAAGCACTGGCATAAGCGGGAGATGGTCAAGGCCCTGCAGGCGGCCAATAAAACTAGGTTCATCGCGGCTTTCCGGGGAAGGCCGCCTTGATTTTCAGAAAAAAGTATTCTGAGTCCCTAAATCCATATGCCATACGCTTTATCACTTTGATCTTGTTGTTCACCCCTTCCAGCACACTCGTGTGCATCGGGTAGTTTGCACTCGCCAGGATCCCCCGCATATATTTCGATAAATTTCGACCAAATCGTTGCAGCGGCGCTAGCCCGCTTTCCTTCACCTGCCGCATCCAGCTCCGCCATCGTCGCCATCCTTCCCACACGCTCGGCGCATACCAGATGCCCTTCAACGCCTCTTTCAGCACGTACACCATCGCCAGCGGTTGATTCGCCGCCAACAGCTCCTGCAACTTCACATCCTGTTTTTCACTCAGCTTCGCCCGATTACGTAGCAGCAACCAACGCGCACTTTTGACCACTTTTCGCGCCGGTTTATCGCTTTTCAGTGCATTCGCCTGCTCCACTCGCACCCGGTCCACCACCTCTCGGCCATAGCGAGCCACCACGTGGAACAGGTCGTAGACCACCTCCGCCTGCGGGCAGTGTTGCTTCACCTCCAGGTCGAACGCCGTGTTCATGTCCATCGCCACCGCCTCAATCTGCTGGCATCGCTCGCCGAGCTGCTCGAAGAAGGGACGGATAGCGGCCCGGCTGTTGCCGTGCCCCACCCACAGGACGCGGGTTCGCTCGGCATCCATGATCACGGTGGCATAGCGGTGTCCCTTGTGCAGGGCAAACTCATCCATCACCAGCCGCCGCACCTCCCCAAGTTCGATGGTGCCCACACTGGTCTGCAAACGGCGCTTGTCGATCTCCTTGATGGTGTGCCAACCGACCCCGGTGAGCTGGCTGACATGGCGGATGGGGAGGTACTGAACGAGCGCTTCAATCCAGCACTGCATGCGCCGGGTGAGGCGGGAGCCAGAGGGGAGCCAGTCGATATGTTCACTGACGCGACCACAGCGCAGACAGTCGACGCGGCGAACAGGCAGTTGTAACCAGACTTGTCGGTCAAATAGGTCTCGCTCACGCACCCGGCGGATACGTTGGTCGTGGATCAATGGCGTGGGTTGCAGGCATCGGCGACAACGGGGCAACAGGTCGGCGCGAGGCTCAAGGGTAAACAGGGTGTGATGGTTGGCAGAAAGCGCTTGGGCGATGACGGTATAACCTGGCCAGAAGGAGGCAATATCAATATGATGCACGGCGACAGCAGGGTGATGGTGGTGGTGTGTTTGGAGACAGCCAGTTTACCAGCACCCTGTCTGTCAACTTCCACTTCCCCAAGATCCCGCGAAGAACCTAAAACTATCCCCATCAATGAAAAGACCGGTCGGGTGGTGGGCTATCAGGCTGTTGTGGCAGCCTTTGAGCAGATGCAGGCGGAGGTGCAACATGGATAGCAGCCAAGAGAATCTGGACCTGTTCGCCGAGGACCATGAATCCTTGGGGCAGTTGGTGGACCGGTTGGATCAGATCCCGGCGGCCGAGCTGACTGCCAAATGGCCCAAGGCACTGGCCGAGCTGGTCGATGTGCTTGCCTGTGAACTTGGGCGCGGCGGGATGGCGGCGGATAAGGCCTTGGCCCAGGCCCGCAAGCTGGCATTGGTGCAAGCTCACTATATGGGGGGGCGTGCCTACTACATCCCAACCGGCGATCATCTCAAGGCCGCGCTGCGGGACAGAGCGATCTGGGATGAGTTCAATGGCCGTAATATCGACCAATTGGCCCGCAAGCATGGCCTATCGGTGCCTCAGACCTATGCGGTGGTGGCAGAGCAACGGCAACTGACTAAGAAACGTGTACAGAAGGATTTTTTTGAATGAAAGTTCAATGAATGTATCTTGTCGGTGTGACGGACATACAAATTCGTGATTCAAGGCAAACAGCTTGAGTTCAGGAAGTTTAGTTTAGGTTAATACAATTTATTCACATGACGGTCTTCGTCAGAGGAGTATCAGAATGATCAATGGCTTGCGTTTCGAGGGGCGGCGCTTCGAGCAGCAAGAGGTAGAAGGCGAGCAGTTTAGTGGCTGCAGCTTCGTTGGTTGCGATTTTTCCCGGTTGAATTTGAGTGAGTGTCGCTTCGTTGACTGTAGTTTTTATGATCGGGAACAGGAGCTCAGTTGTCAGCTGCAAGCATGTAATCTGCGTGAGGCGAGCTTCCTACGCTGTGATCTGACCCTAGCGAACTTGAGTCACAGCCAGTGCTTGGGGTTGGAAATGCGTGACTGTCAGGCAATGGGGATTAATTTCTCCCGTGCCAGCTTCGTCAACCAGATTACCCTTAGAAGTTACTTCTGCGACGCTTATTTGACCGGTAACAACTTTAATTACGCCAACTTCGAAGGTTGCTTGCTGGAAAAATGCGAGCTCAGTGGCAACCGGTGGAATGGAGCGAATTTGCAGAGAGCATCTTTGGCTGGATCTGATCTGAGTGATTCAGAGTTTGGACAAATAGAATGGACCAGCTTTAATCTGCAGGGGTGCGATCTGCGAAATAGTGATCTGTCTGGGTTGAATCCGCGACGAGTTAATCTAAACGGGGTAAAAATAAGTGAATATCAGCAGCCAGAGTTGCTGGAACAGCTAGGTATTATCGTCTTCCCCTGATCCCTCTGTCATTTCAGAGTTACCTTTCTAACCCACCATAAACCCGCCCCATTAAGGCCCCTCGGTACGCTGCGATAACGCAGTTTATCGAGGGGCCTTTTATGTTGCCTGATACCTATCCCATAGCGCTTGCCTGGTTGCTCCGTCCCGATGTGGAAGGGGGCGAGGTCAACCATCCGGCCGACCGTGGCGGCCATACCAAGTTCGGCATGGCCGATGTCGCCGACGGCAGGAAGGACGGCATGATCGACCTCGATCGGGATGGTCGGCCGGACATTGCCGTCGGGGATGCGACCCCTGCCCACGCCCAGTTGTTTTACCGCGCGAACTACTGGCTGCCCGCCCGTTGCGATCGGGTTGATAGCGTCTGCCCGCTGATTGCCATTGCCCTGTTCGACGGCGCCGTGCATCACGGCCCTGGTCGCTCGGTGCGCCAGTTGCAGCAGGCGCTCGGCGTCTTGGCCGATGGGGTGCTGGGCTCCCATACCTTGCGGGTGCTGGCCGCCAAGACCGGTCGAGATGGTGGTCGGGCCCTGCTGCTCACGCTGCTTGAGATCCGCGCCGGCTTCATGCTCGGCATCGTGCGCAAAGACCCGAGCCAGTGGGCCAATGCCCACGGCTGGAGCAACCGCCTGCTGCGCCTGCAGAGTTACCTGCTCTCGACCCGGTTCGGTGAGGGGGCGGCATGAGCAAACCCAGCCTCATCAACAAGCGCCGCCAAGCGTTGCAAGGGATCCAGGCCGCCGGGTATTTCGGCATCCCCGAACTCAAGAATCCCCGTTACCTTGCCTGCTTCAAGGATGGGCGCCGCGCCCATCTCAAGGCCGCCCTGGCCGGTGCGGATCTGGAGGCCATCCCGCTCTACAGCCATCACGCCACTCGCCAATCCCTGTACGAGCAGGGCTGGCGGTCGGTAGGGGAGCTGGATCGCCTGCGGGCCCGTGCCCGTCTTACCCCACCTCAACAGAAGGAAACCCATCATGCCTGATTCCCTGTTACCCCAAGCCAAGCCTGCGCTCAGGAGCCGCGCCGTCATCGGCGGCGTCATCGCCGTGGGGGCCGGTATCGCCGGCCTGTTCGGCGTGCCGGTCGATGTCGGTACCCAAACCAGCCTGGTCTCCACCGCCGTGGATCTGGCCAGTGCCATCGGCGGCCTGCTGGCCATCTGGGGCCGCCTCAAGGCGACCCACGTCATCAAGTAATCGGTTCGCAAGGAGACACCCTTGAGCGACCCCATAGACCGCGCCCAGCAGCTCGACGCCGAGCGGACCGGGCGCCTTATTGACGCCCACCGGGCAAGGCCCAAACCCCGTGGCGATGGCATCTGTTGCGATTGTGATGAGCCCATCCCGATTGCACGGCTGCATGCCGAACCCGATGCGCCGCGCTGCATCGAGTGCCAGACCCTATTCGAGCGCAAGGAGGCAATCCGTGTGGGATTTCATCGTTAAGGGGAACAGGAGGCCGCTGCTAGGCCCGATATTGCCGAACCAGACGAAGGGGGCCACCGATGTGGGAATTTATCGTTAAAAACTGGGGGCCCCTGTACGCCCTGGCCAGTCTGGTGGGGTTGATCGTCATCATCTTGCTCTCCAAGACCTACGCCAAGCGTGAAGATGTCACCGGCCTGGCCGCCAGGGTGGCCAGGGTCGAGCAGCAACTCTCGGATCTGCCGACCGAGAAGGAGCTGCACACCCTGCAACTGGAGATCAGCGAATTGCGTGGTGAGCTGCGGGCACTGGCGCCGGAACTGCGCCAGGCCCGCCGGCTCGCCGACCTGCTGCTGGAAAATGAACTCAAGGAGAGAACATGAGCATTCAAGGGATATTGGACGCCCAGCAACGCCTGGTGATCTTGCGATCCTTGCTCGATATCGGCGGGGCCGCCAACGAGTCGATCCTCAATGATTGCCTCGACCAGCTGGGTACCGGCCGGGTGTCCCGGGATCGGGTCAAGACCCTGCTGGCCTGGCTGGATGAGCAGGGGCTGGTGCGCATCGAGAAATTGGCCCAGGTGCAGGTGGCGCACCTGACCGGCCGGGGCCAGGACGTGGCTGAAGGGCGATCCAGCGTGCCGGGTGTCAAGAAGCCTCGGGCGGAGGATTGACCATGGCCGAGAAACCGACCCGGGGCCGCGCCAGCAAGGTGTGGCTGCTGCCCGAAGCTATCCGCAACGCCCTCAACGAGATGCTGCGCGACAAGGGCAACAGCCAGGCCGCCATCCTGGACGAGATCAATGGTCTTATCGAGGGCGCAGGGTTACCCGATGATCTCAAGCTCTCCCGCTCAGGGCTCAGCCGCCACGCCAGTCAGGTGGAGCAGGTGGGCCAGCACCTGCGCGACTTACGGGAGACCACGGCGGCGCTCACCTCCCAGCTCGGTGACAAGCCGATGGGAGAGACCACCAAGCTCATCCTGGAGCTCGGCCGTTCCCAGCTGTTCAAGGCGATGCTGGCCCAGGTGCAGAACCCGGAGGAGGCGGTGGATATCGACATGCTGAAAAACGCCATGTTGGCGGCCCAGCGGCTCGAATCCACCGCCATGCAATCGCATCGCCGGGAGAAAGAGATCCGCCAGGCCTTTGCCGAGGAAGTGGCCGCCAAGACCGAGGCCATCGTCACCCAGGCGGGCCTGAGCGGTGAGGCCGCCGCCGAGATACGCCGCGAAATCCTGGGGATTGTCTGATGACCACGATCGTACAGACCCCTATCGCACAGCAGTTGGCCCAGACCCTCGGTACTGAATACAGCCCCGACGAGGTGTTGCTGCCCTACCAGAAGATTTGGATAGCCGACGAGAGCCCGCTCAAGATCGCCGAGAAGAGCCGCCGCACCGGGATCACCTGGGCGGAGGCGGCCGACGCCGCCCTGACGGCCTCCAAGACCAAGACGGCCGGGGGCTGCCACCACTTCTATGTAGGCAGCAACAAGGAGATGGCGCGAGAGTTTATCGATGCCGTGGCCATGTGGGCCAAGGCGTACAACAAGGCAGCAGGCGAGATCCAGGAGGAGGTGTTCACCGACGACGAGGACAAGGCGATCCTCACCTTCGTGGTCTATTTCGCCTCGGGCTTCAAGGTGCAGGCGCTCTCCAGCAACCCCTCCAACCTGCGGGGGATGCAGGGCAATGTCACCATCGACGAGGCGGCGTTCCACGACCGGCTCGCCGAGGTGCTGAAAGCTGCGATGGCGCTGACTATGTGGGGGGCCAAGGTGC
The DNA here is from genome assembly GCF_019046925.1 of Aeromonas sp. FDAARGOS 1402. Classification (NCBI taxonomy): domain Bacteria; kingdom Pseudomonadati; phylum Pseudomonadota; class Gammaproteobacteria; order Aeromonadales; family Aeromonadaceae; genus Aeromonas; species Aeromonas sp. FDAARGOS 1402. Next base: position 51,272 of record NZ_CP077203.1, on the reverse strand, counting down.
GGCTTATCAGCACCCACAACGGCGTGGACAACCTGTTTAACCAGCTCATCAACGACAGCCGTGCGGGCCGTAAAGAGTATTCCATCCACACCATCAGCCTGGACGACGCCTGCCGCCAAGGGCTCTATCGTCGCATCTGCCAGGTCAAGGGCACGCCCTGGACGCCGGAGGCCGAGGAGAGCTGGAAGGCCGGGCTGCTCAAGGCCACCGCCACCGAAGAGGATGCGCTGGAGGAGTATTTCTGCGTGCCCAAGCAGAGCAGCGGCGTCTATATCAAGCGCACCCTGATCGAGCGGGCCATGCAGCCGGAGATCCCCATCCTGCGCTTCACTTCCCCTGCGGACTTCGAGCTGCAAAGCGAGGAGACCCGCAAGGCGGTGGCGGAGATCTGGTGTGAGGAGAACCTCAAGCCCTGCCTGGAAGCGCTCGATCGCAATTGCCGTCATGTACTGGGGGAGGACTTCGCCCGCAAGGGGGATCTCTCGGTGTTTGTTCCGCTATCCATCGCGACCAGCCTGCGCAAGACCGTGCCCTTCGTGGTGGAGCTGGTCAATGCCCCCTATGAGACCCAGCGCCAAATCCTGTTCTACCTGCTGCAGGGGCTACACCGCTTCACGGCGGCCGCCTTCGATGCCACCGGTAACGGCGGTTATCTGGCAGAAGCTGCTCGGCTGCGCTGGGGCGCCAGCATGATCGAGTGCGTGATGCTCAATGACCCCTGGTACCGGGAGTGGATGCCCAAGCTCAAGGCCGAGTTCGAGGACGACAACCTGGTGATCCCGCGCCATGCAGACGTGCAGGACGACCTCGGCAAAATCCAGGTCATCAACGGGGTACCCAAGATCGACAAGGGCAAGAACACCGGCCAGGGCGGCCAGCAGCGTCACGGCGACTTTGCGGTGGCGCTGGCCATGGCAGTGCGGGCGAGTTGGATGGAAGGGGGCGCCATCGAGTTCACCCCCTTACCTGGTAAACACGATTCAGAGCGCAACGACGACTATCACCGATATGAAAGAGGGGGTTGGTAATGGCCGGACTCATCGACATTCATGGCAACTCGCTGCGCCTGCAGAAGGAGCCGCAGACCGAGAACGACGCCAAGCTGGCCCAACTGCGTCGTCACTACAGCGAGCATCCCACGGTGGGGCTCACCCCGGGCAAGGCTGCAGCAGCGCTGAAAGAAGCGGAGGAGGGGAGCCTCATCGCCCAGTGCGAGCTGGCCGAAGACATGGAGGAGAAGGACGCCCACCTGCAGAGCGAGCTCGGCAAACGGCGCCGGTCCCTGCTCGGGGTGAGCTGGACCATAGAGCCGCCCCGCAATGCGACCCCCGCCGAGCAGCGCGACTGCGAGATGATCCGCGAGCTGCTGGAGGACTTCACCTGGTTGGATGACGCCATCTTTGACGCCACCGATGCGGTGCTCAAGGGGTTCAGTGCCCAGGAGTTCAGCGGCTGGGAGATGGTGGAGGGGCTGCAGCTCCCCAAGGGCATCGTCTGGCGCGATCCCGCCTGGTTCCAGACCCACCCGGATGACTGGAACCAGTTGCGGCTGCGGGACGGTAGCAAGGAGGGGGCAGCCCTCAATCCGTTCGGCTGGGTCATGCACAAGGCCAAGTCGAAGTCGGGGTATCTCGCCCGCACCGGCCTTATCCGCACCCTGGTCTGGCCCTTCCTGTTCAAGAACTACAGCGTGCGGGATCTCGCCGAGTTTCTGGAGATCTATGGCCTGCCGGTGCGCCTGGGCAAATACCCGGAAGGGGCGACCGAGAAGGAGAAGGCGACCCTGCTGCAGGCGGTGCTCTCCATCGGCCATAACGCTGGCGGCATCATCCCCCGGGGGATGGAGATCGATTTCCAGAATGCGGCCAACGGTCAGGCCGATCCCTTTGTGGTGATGATGGACTGGTGTGAGCGCTCCATGAGCAAGGCCATCCTGGGGGGAACCTTGACCAGCCAGGCCGACGGCAAGAGCTCGACCCATGCGCTCGGCAACGTCCACAACGAGGTGCGCCAGGAGGTACGGGATGCAGACCTTCGCCAGCTCGCCGCGACCCTGACCCGGGATCTGGTCTATCCGCTGTTTGCCCTGAACGGCAAGAGCTTCCAGGGGCCGCGCCGCTGCCCGCGCCTGGAGTTTGACGTGACCGAGCCCGAGGACATGCGCGATCTGGCCTATCCGCTGCGGGCCCTGGTGGGCATGGGGATGCAGATCCCGGCCCAGTGGGTGCGGGACAAGCTGCAGATCCCGGCACCCAAGGAAGGGGAAGAGGTGCTGGTCATCGTCGACAAGCAGGCAGGGGCCGGGGAGGCGGCGCTCAAGGCGCAAGGGTTGGCGGCGCTGGCGGCAAAGTCCCCTGCCCGGGGTGATAACAACGATGCCCAGCTGGCCCGGCTGCAGGCCGAGGTGGCCCCTTTGCTCGCCGGCATGACCGATGCTGTCCAGGCACTGGTGATGCAGGCCACCACCCTGGAGGAGATCCGGGATGGCTTGCTGGCGCTGGAGCCCAACCTCAGTCATGACGAACTGGGGGCGCTGCTGGCCCAGGCCATTGCCGCCAGCGAACTGCTCGGCATGCTGGAGATGGAGGAGGGCAACTGATGCCCGTTCGTTACGGCAGTCTGCCGTTTGAGGAGGCGATCGCCTTCTTTCGCCAGAAGCTGAATATGCCGAGCGAGCGCTGGGCCGATGTGTGGCGGGACGCCCATAACCGCGCCTTTATGGTGGCGGGGGCGACCAAGACTGACTTGCTGGCCGACCTGCGCGGGGCGGTGGACAAGGCGATCAGCGAGGGGCAATCCCTCGGTGCATTCCAGAAAGCGTTCAAGGAAATCGTGGCTCGCCACGGTTGGGTGCATACCGGCCCGGCGTCGTGGCGCTCTCGCGTCATCTTCGAGACCAACCTGCGCCAGAGCTACAACGCCGGGCGTGATGACCAGATAGAGCGCATCAAGCACAAGCGCCCCTATGCGCTCTATCGCCACGGCGACTCCGAGCACCCCAGGGAGCTGCACCTCAAGTGGAACAACCTGGTGCTGCCGGTGGACCATCCCTGGTGGGAGACCCACAGCCCCAGCAACGGCTATGGCTGCAAGTGCAAGAAGTTCCTGCTCTCCGAGTCAGATCTCAAACGGCGGGGGCTGACGGTGGGCCAGGCACCGGATGACGGCAATTATGAGTGGGTGGACAAGGCGACCGGGGAGATACACCGGATCCCCCGTGGCATCGATCCGGGTTTCGATTACCGGCCAAAGACGCCCGCCGCCCTGACCGAGGCCGTGGCCAAGCGGGAGGCGGCGAAACCCGCGCTGGCCGAGCGCTTGCCGCAGCGGTTGGTGGAGAGCGCCTTTTCGACCGCCAAGGGGGTGACGGCGCAGGGGGTCAGCGATCTGCTGGCCCAGCTACCCGCACCCCAGCGTGAGCCCTTGGCGGCCTTCCTCAAGGCGCACCCGGTCAAGACCCTGTTTATCAAGCAGACCGAGATGGGCAAGGGGGCGGCAGGGCTCAAGGTTGCGCCGGCCATCGCCGAGTACCTGGGCACAGACCCTTACCTGGTTCGCTCCCTCTATTACACGCGCCGGGCCAGCGCGACCAACGGCTTTACGGCCAAAAGCTGGGGCCATCTGGTTATCAAAGTGAAGGCGGGTGATACACTCAAAGCAGTGGACATGCAGGCGGTGCAAGCGGCGGCGGCCGAGGTGGTCACCGATGCCCATGCCAACACCGGGCCCCGTCACTGGTTGCCAAGGGGGACCAGTGGCGAGACCTTGCGCCGTCACTGGAGCATCTCCGCCAACGTCGGCGGCAAGCAGGGGGAATCAGCCCAGCGGCTCTCAACCTGGTTGCACGAACTCGGTCACCAGGTTCACTTCTGGGCCGGGGAGCCTGACCTGACGGGGGTGGGACTGCTGACGGAGTATGCCGGCAAGACCAGGATGGAAGCCGCCGCCGAGGCATTTGCCGCCTGGGTCTTGGCGAGGGATGCCATGGTGACGCATTTCCCCGAACTGGCCAAACGAGTGGAGGCCATGCTGGCCCAGGCCACGACCGCCAGCCGCAAAGGAGAGAAAGGATGACCCTGTTGGAACAAGCCAGCGCCCTGCTGGCAGAAGATGGCCCCTTTACCCTGGCACAGGCCAAGGCGCTGGATGCCTTGTGCGAACAAGCCGAAGGTGAAGAGGCAGAACTGTTGGGGGATCTCTGGGCCGCCGCCATGGCTGCGGCTGATGAAGAGGCCATGCACTTTATGACCACCTTCGAGGATGACGCCTGATGGCGGGCAGCTTTATCGCCATCAGCCACCACGGGGTGGCCGATGCCCATGAGCTGCTGGCCAGGCTCTATCAGCGCACCGGCGACTTGAGCGAGCCCCTGGCGGATATCGGCGAGGGACTGCTGCTGTCGCACCGAGATCGCTGGGATGCGCAGGAGACCCCGGAAGGAGATCCCTGGGCCCCGCTCTCGGACAAGTACCGCGCCCGCAAGCCGCGCCATGCCGACGAGGTGCTGCGCCTGAACGACGATCTGCGCGACACCCTCAACTATCAGGCCGATCCCCAGGCCCTCTACTTCGGCACCCCGCTGGAATACGGCGCCGCTCACCAGTTCGGCCGCCCCGAGATCAACCTGCCTGAGCGCCCCTATCTGGGGCTGTCGGAAACAGACCAGCAGAGCGTACTGGAGACGCTGGAAGGCTATCTGACGGCGGACGCGCCCTAAGCCTCTGAGTGCGTTTACGGGGGCAGGGCCGGTGCGATGGCATGGCCCGTCCGCTCTTGGCCCAGCAAAACGGTGTTTAAACACCCTTAAACAGTACCGGCACCCCCTGCTGTTGCAGTAACCCACCATAAACCCCACCCCTCTCTCTCCTCCCTGACACTGGCACCAGTGATTTTTGCTATGTCCAGCCGGAGTAAGAGTGATGCCCCCATCTGCGATTGCCGTGGCCATCTTGAATGCCAGACCCACTACCCTGGGGCTGGCCGTGCTCGATGCGGTGCTTGGCCCGAGCGACGACGGTTGGCACCAGTTACTGCCGGTGGGCCCGTTCAAGGCCAGGGATGGCCGCCCCTTCGATGTGCCTGGTGGCCACTGGCAGCTCGACAAGACCATCGCCACTACCCTGATCAACCGGGCCAAGGCGCTCGGTCAAGACATCCTCATCGACTACGACCACCAAACCCTCAAGGTGGATCAGAACGGCCAGCCCGCTCCGGCGGCCGGGTGGTACAACGGCGACGAAATCGAGTGGCGCGAGGGGGAGGGACTCTTTATCAAACCCCGCTGGACCGAGCGGGCCGCCGCCCTGGTCGCTGCCAAAGAGTATCGCTTCCTCTCTGCCGTATTCCCCTATGACGCCCAGGGCCGCCCCCTGGAGCTGCGCATGACCGCCATCACCAACGATCCCGGGGTGGTGGGTATGCAGGCGCTGGCGGCCTTGAGTGCTCAACCGATCCAACCCGGCCAGCCGGCCACCCTCACCAAGGAGAACTCCATGAATGAACTGCTGAAAAAGCTGCTGGCCAAGCTCGGCATCGAGCTGACCGGTGACCCGACCGACGAGCAACTGCAGAAGGCGCTTACCGAGCTCGACAGCCTGCAGGCCAGCGCCAAGAAGGCGCCGGAGCTGGAGGCCGCGCTCTCGGCCGAGAAGACCGCTCTGGCCGCGCTCAAGGCGCAGACGACCTCAGTACAACAAGGAGCCCAGGTTGACCTGGCGCAATACGTGCCGGTGGCGACCTATAACGCCCTGGTCACCCAGGTGGCGGCCCTGACCGCCCAGGTGGACACCACCGATGCCGCGACCCTCATCAAGGAGGCCCGCACCGCAGGCAAGGTGGTGGCGGCCGAAGAGGAGTACCTGACCGCCTATGCCGCCCAGAAGGGGGTGGCCGCCCTCAAGGCCCTGCTGGAGCCGCGCCCGGCCATCGCCGCGCTCACGGCGAGCCAGACCGCTGCCGTCACCCTGCCGGAGAAGAAGGGGGAGGCCGTGCTCTCGGCCGAGGACAAGTACGCCGCCGACCAGCTCGGCATCAGCCACGAGGACTTTGCCAAGGCCAAGGCCTGAGCAAGCCCCGTTTCACGCGAAGGCAGTTCCGTTTAACCAGAGAAGGAATAGACCATGGCCATGATTACACCCGCGCTGCTGCAGTCCCTCTTCACCGGCTTCAAGAAGAACTTTGAGGACGCCAAGAGCGAGGCGCCGACCCAGTACACCAAGATCGCCACCGTGATCAAATCGACCACCAAGTCCAACACCTATGGCTGGCTCGGCAAGTTCCCGAGCTTGCGCAAGTGGGTCGGGGATCGGGTGATCGAGTCGATGAAGACCCACGGTTACCAGATCGTCAACGAGGACTTCGAAGCCACCGTGGCCGTCGATCGCAACGATATCGCGGACGACGAGCTGGGCATCTATGCCCCGCTGTTCGCCGAGATGGGGCGCTCGGCCGGGGTACATCCCGACGAGCTCTGTTTCGGTTTGCTGGGAGCCGGTTTCACCACACCCTGCTACGACGCCCAGTATTTCTTCGATACCGATCACCCGGTCTATCCCAAGGTCGATGGCACCGGCACCCCGGCGCTGGTGGCCAACCTGGTGGTGGATGGCGCCTATACCGGCGAGCCCTGGTTCCTGCTCGATACCAGCCGCGCCCTCAAGCCGATCATCTTCCAGGATCGCAAGTCCCCCGAGCTCATCGCCATGACCAAGATCGACGACGAGGCGGTGTTCACCCGCAAGGAGTTCCGCTACGGGGTGGACTGCCGCGACGCCGCCGGCTTTGGCTTCTGGCAGCTGGCGTTCGCCAACAAGCGGGCGCTGACCCCCGACAACCTGTGGGATGCCTACAGCCGGATGCGGGAGTTCCAGGCGGACGGCGGCCGCAAGCTTGGTATCAAGCCGACCCTGCTGGTGGTGCCGCCCGCCCTGGAGAAGTTGGCGACCAAGATGCTGGAGCGCGAGCTGGAAAGCAGCTCCAGCAACGAGCTCAAGGGCAAGCTGGAACTGGTGGTGGCGGACTACCTGTAAGCGCTGTTTAACGGCAGGGTTAAACGAGCGAGTGTGGGCGTTTAACCCCCGTTTAAACCGGATCCTGGATTGAACGAGACAGAGGGAAACATGAGATGGAACACGAGATGGAACAGGCTATTCGAGTTGGCATCACATCGACGGTTCGTCAGGTCTATTATCGCGCGGCCCTGGCGATTGCACCTGGTAAGTCTGAGCTGGCTGTGTCGCCTGTGCAGTGCGAGACCCTGGAGGCCGATCCGCGCCTGGTGGTCACCCGCCTGGGTGAAGACGTCGCCCTCGCGTCGGCTGATGCACCGCAGACGAACGGGGATCTGGACGCAGCAGTGGGCGGCCTGAGCCCGGCCCCTGATGCGGCAGAGCCTGCGGCCGCACCCGCCAGCAGCAAGAGCAAAGGCAAATGAGCTACGCCAGCGTCAGCGATATGGTGACCCGCTTTGGCGAGGCGGAGCTGTTGCGCCTCGCTATGACCCCGGCCGGCGAGCTGGATGACGCGGCGATCACCGTCGCCCTGCAGGACGCCAGCGCCCTGATCGATGGCTACCTGGCGGGACGCTACCCGCTGCCGCTGGCCCATGTGCCGAGCGCCCTGGTGCCCATCTGCGCCGATATCGCCCGCCACCGCCTCTATGGCGAGCAGGCGCCGGAGCAGATCGCCAAGCGCTATGAGGCGGCCCTGGCCTTCCTCAAATCGGTGGGCAAGGGAGAGCTGGCGCTGGGCCTCGCGGCAGACGGCGAGCAGGTGGAGAGCCAGAACCTGGCCCAGCTGCAGTCCGATGGCCGGATCTTTGGCCGGGGAACTGGGGGCTTCCTATGAGTGCCCCCACGCCTGAACTCGACTACCTGGCGGCGGGGGAGCGGCTGCGCGAGCTGCTGCTGCCCTTGAAAGGGCAAGGGCTCAAGGAGGTGTTTGTGGCCACCGACCTGGAGGCGGTGGCCAACCTGGGGCAGCACACCCCGGCCATTCATGTAATTTACCAGGGAGAGCGAGAGAACGAGAGCAGCCAAAGCGGGCGGCAAAGCGCGTTTGACCAGGTTTGGCTGCTGGTGTTGGTGCATAGGGCCACCCCCAAGGAGGCCAGCGCCGGGGTGTGGCTGGGGCGCATGTTGCAGGCCGTGGCCGGTCGGGCCTGCGGTGACAGTACCTTTCGGCGTGAAAGCGCACCGGTCAAGCCGAGCTACAAGGGTGGGGTGGTCTATCTGCCCCTCGCCTTCAAGACGACAGTGAAATTCAAGGGAGAACGGTCATGAGCGAAACACTGCACCTGGAAGGGGATCTCTATATCGAGACCTTCACCAACAACGTCTCGAACGGGGTGATTGGCCCGGTGGACGTCAACAGCCTGGAAGTCAAACCGGACAGCGAGAAGATCAGTATCCCGAGCAAGCGCAAGCACAAGCTGGGTCAGGCCCGGGAAAGCTACTTCGTGCCCAAGCCTGCCACGGTCAACATCAAGACCAGCGAGATCCCGCCGGTGCTGCTGGCCGCCGCCTTTATGGGGCTGGAGAGCCCCATCAACCAGGGGGCGGGGACGCTGACCGAGGTGCCGGTGACCCTGCTGGCGCACCCCAAGTGGGTGAGCCTGGGCAAAACCAACCTCTCGGCCACCGGCCTGGTGGTGACGGAAGGGGCCACGCCGCTGGTGCTCGGTACCGACTTCGAGATCAACTATGCCCTGGGGCTGCTGCGGGCCACCAAGACAGGCGCGGTGGCAGACGGTGGGCCCGTGACCGTCAGCGCCAGCTATAACGCCGTCACCGGCACCCGCATTGCCGGCAACGTGCAGCCGGAGGTGAAGGCGAAGCTCACCCTGGATGGGCGCAGTGTGATCGGTGGGGAGTCCATTATCCTGACAGTGCCCCGCGCCAGTCTGGCCCCCAAGAAGGCGGTGGACTTCCTGAGCGACAAGCCCATCGAGATCGAAACTGGAGGGGGAGCTGCTGGCCTGGACGGCGAAGATGCGCCTTTCTATGTGGATCGGCCGGGGACGGTGTGACGGGTGGAAAGGAAACGGCGGGGAGACCCGCCGTTTTGTTTGAAGAAATTTTAGGTCAACAGGCTACCAGCCCACAATACTACAAATACTGCCCATGCTGTTTCAAAACTATAGCCAGTAAATTTCATAAATAGAAAACTAAAAGATTTTTCCATATATACCCCCTTATTATCTGAATCCAAATGAGCATCGCTCAAAAACCACCGAGAAAACGAATGAAAATTATGATAATGAAGGCAGCAAAGATGTAGGGTATAGAAAAAGGTAGCCCAAGTGAGATGACCCCAGTTGCTGGTCTAAAATCTCTTATCGTGGATTTTTATTGTTTCACCCTTTTGTGGGTTGTCAATCATTCTCATCTTTTTTTAAATGGTTAGAGTGTGGCCTAAACCGGCTTGCCACAGAAAGGATGGGTTGAGGTTGGGCGCTCGTAGAGTAGCTCAACATAAAGATGGCGGAAGGGGTCCGCCATCTTTAAATAATTGGAAAATTACTCTATACCTATTGGGGTAGACCTGAAGATCTATTTTTTTTTGATTGCCTTTTGTACATTTTTCTACCACCCAGAATCGTACAAGCATCATTCACAAGTCGAACAAAATCACTAGCATCAGTAAAATAGTTCCTGAAAGCTAAGCGAACTTCTTCGCTGGTATCGGCACGAACCAATACAATATCTCGTTCCGGCATCCTTTTCTCAAGCTCGAATAGTGCTCGTAATGCATCAGTAGCGTCACGATAGTTACGAACCTCTAGGTCACCTTCTAGAGAGAATTAAGAATAGAGTTTCTTTTATCAGTGACATCACTCTTCGTGACATTCAGGCCTCGTAACGTCTGCATCAGGTGGAGTTCTCTATCGAGTTCCAGAAACTCGTTCAGAACTTCTTGATCAGTTGCACCTGGGAAGGGGCCTGTCTGTTTCTCATGAGCTCGAGCTAGCAATTCACTTGCTAATGCCATTGCCTTTTCATAACGTTTATCACCACGTTGAAACTTAGGCTGACTCTGTGTAATGAAGCCAATGACTTCAACAGCTGTAGCCCATGCGTGCTGGGGTAATCCCCCCATTTTTGGAGCACTCAAAAGTAGAGGTCATGCGGCCTGTGCCAAGCGCTGTTTCGGCGTGTAGCCGCCCAGCGCCATATTGGGCCGCTCATGGTTATAAACCCACAGCCAGTTCGTGGCAAATTCCTGTAACTCATTCAGTGACTCAAACAGGTAATGGCCCAACCAGTCGTAACGCACAGTGCGGTTAAATCGCTCTATGTAGGCATTCTGCTGCGGGTTGCCTGGCTGGATATACCTCAGCGCAATCCTCTTCTGCTGCGCCCATTGCTTGAGCTCTTCGCTGATGTATTCCGGACCATTATCACAGCGGATTGCGGCTGGTTTGCCCCGCCACTCGATGACCTGCTCCAGCACCCGTTTGACTCGCGAGGCAGGCAAGGAAAAATCCACCTCGATGCACAGTGCTTCGCGATTGAAGTCATCGATCACATTAAACAACCGCACCGAACGACCATCGCTGAGCTGGTCATGCATAAAGTCCATCGACCAACAGTGATTCGGTTGGTCAGGGACTGCCAACGGCTCCGGCTTGGCCCGCACTAGCCGCTTCTTGGGTTTTATCCGCAGATTGAGCTCTAGCGCCCGATAGATCCGGTAGACCCGCTTGTGGTTCCAGCCAAAGCCTTTGACGTTACGCAGGTACAGGAAGCACAGTCCGAAACCCCAGTTGCGCTGGTTGGCGGTGAGGCGCAGCAGCCAGTCGGCAATCTCCTGGTTTTCATCAGCCAGCACGGCTGATAACGGTAGCAACCCTCGCTCACCTTGAACACCTGGCAAGCCAGACGGATAGAAATGGCGTAATGAGCCACAGCCTTGGTCGCCATCTCCCTGCGGGCAGATGGCGTCACCACTTTTTTGCCATCGCCTCGGAGATGATCTCAGCCTTTAGGCGCTCCTCGGCATACATCTTCTTAAGGCGACGATTTTCCTCTTCCAGCTCTTTGAGGCGCGCCATGAGAGAGGCATCCATGCCACCGAATTTGGAGCGCCACTTGTAGAAGGTGGCGGAGCTGATGCCATGCTCACGGCAGAGCTCAGGGACGGGTGAACCAGACTCGGCCTGCTTGAGGATGGCGATGATCTGTGCATCGCTAAAGCGTGATGTTTTCATGTAGAACCTCCTGCGTTCAAGATACGAGAAAATTCTACTTATGAGCACCTCAGTTTTTCGGGGGATTACCCTGGACTAGTGTTCTATATTGGATTTCAATGTACAAACCAGTAAGGCGTTTTCCTGAAATAGAATTAACATCATACTCATAGATGTCGTGAATTCCACGATATCCAGTTCGTTTCGGAGTTTTTATGTAGTCATACTTATCCGGATCATTTCGAAGTCGATGCTTAAATCTGGCCTTATGGAACTTGCTACGAAACGCTAATAGCTCATCAGTAGAGTGAAAAATTAGCCGGCAGCCTGCAACATCATCCATTCGTGCTAATTGCATCTTTGGAAAACGCTTTAGCTTGTCAAAGATTGTCATTTTTCGCTTATGACGCTGAGCCACGGAGATGTTCGTGTGACTCGTACGGTTTCGAAGTATAGCTTGGAAAGTATTCAGTACACCACGATGCGCAGCTCGCCATTCCTCAATAATCTGGAAGTCCTCTGGTGTCGCTGTATTCTGACGGATACGCTCGCCAGCTTTTATTACTCGTGATTTCGAACCTCCAGGATATTGTGCTTCATCCACTTGCTCCTCCAATGATGTCTTTAAATCCTATGTTAGGATGAGGCAACGTAAACGAACACGTTCGCTGCCTGTGATAGCCCTCTGTAATCTGCAATAAATCATAATAATCTCTACCAATTTATCATAGGGCATATCTGAATCTCTCAGGAATGCCCCATGTCCACCTCTCCCACCCTCAAACTTGCCCTGGAGCTGGCAGCCAAGGTCACTGGCCGCGAGGATCTGGCCGCGCTGGCGGGGCAGGTGCAGGAACTGGGCCCCCTTTCTGACGAGACCGCCGCCGAGACCGAGCGCCTGGCGCAAACCCTGGAAACCCTGACTCAGCAGCAGGAGCTGATCAATCAATTCGAGGCCAGCGGCCGCGCCCTGACTCTGCTCGAACTGGCCACGTGCTCTCCCGGGACCGCTTGTCGAAGCTGCGCCGGCGAGCAGCAGGGGGCAGCAGGCAGCGCCCACCAGCTCACCGACCAGGAACGACTGCTGGCCTCCGAGGTCAAGCAGCTGGAGCAGCTGAGGTCGCCCAGGCGGCCAGCCATAGCCGCTTGCATGTGGCCTTTCCCAAGCCGGGCTCGATACCCGCAACCTCGCCCAGGAACAGAACAGACTGCAGCGCGAACTGCGTGAGAGCGCGGCCCAGACCGAGCGGCTGGGGCGCTCCCTGGTGCAGGGAGCGCAAGGCGCTGGCGGCTTCCAGGGGGCCATCGGTAGCCTGACTGGCCGCTTGGTGGCCCTGGCCGGTACCTGGTTCGGCATCCAGACCCTGACCACCCAACTGATGGCCATGTTCCAGACCGGCGATCAGGCCGAGCGGCTCAATGTGCAGCTCAAGGCGGTGATGGGGTCGATTGCCAGCGGCAAGAGGCCTCTGTCTGGATCCAGGACTTCGCCAAGAACACCCCTGCAGCTCGACGAGGTGACTCAGGTCTTCGTGCGCCTGAAAGCCTTTGGCATCGACCCCATGAACGGCGCCATGCAGGGCATCGTCGATCAGGCGTTCAAGCTCGGCGGGGGATTTGAGGAGGTGCAGGGCATCTCCCTGGCCCTCGGCCAGGCCTGGGCCAAGCAGAGCTGCAGGGGGAGGAGATCCTGCAGCTGATCGAACGCGGGGTGCCGGTGTGGCAACTGCTGGAGCAGGTCACCGGCAAGAACACCGCCGAGCTGCAGAAGCTCTCGGAGGCTGGCAAGCTCGGCCGTGACACCATCCAGGCGCTGATGAACGAGATCGCCGCCCAGTCGAGCGGGGCGGCGGCCAACAACATGAGCCTGCTCTCGGGGCTTATCTCCAACGCCCAGGACAACCTGGCCAAGTTCTACCGCATAGTGGCGGAGAGCGGGGCGCTGACCTGGCTCAAGAACCAGCTGGCCAGCCTGAACCGTGAATTTGACCAGATGGCCCAGGATGGCCGCCTGCAGGCGTGGGCCCAGCGCCTCTCCGATGGCATCGTCGGGCTTGGGAGTCCATCAAGGCCTTTATCCAGACCGTCTATGCCTGGCGGGATGCCCTGCTGGTGATGGCCCAGGCCTGGTATGGCCTGAAAATCGCCAGCTGGATTGCCGATCTGCGCGGCCTCTATGGCCAGTTCATCGCCCTGCCAGCGGCGACGGCCACGGCGGCGGGTGGCATGACCACGGCAGGGACGGCGGCAGCCGGTGCGGCTATCGGCGTGCGGGCGCTGGGCATGGCCATCAGGGCTGTGCTGGCCGCTGTGACGGTGGAATCCATCATCCAGATCACCCAGTTCGCCAACGCCCTGCGCCAATGGGTGCAGGCGGAGCTGGCCCTGAGAGAGGCGCAGACCCTGCGCTCGCAAACCCAGGCCCAGCTCAATGGCCAACTGGCGGCGCTCTCGGCGCAGCTGGGCATTGCAATCACCAGTGTGGAAGACATGGACCGGGGCCGTGGCCGAGGGCAAGGTGCATTACGACGAGGCGACCGGCAGCTGGCGACAAGGGGCCGCCGCCGTCAAAGAGATCGGTACCGAGGCCAAGCAGACCCGACTACCTGGATGAGATCAATGCCGTCGCCAGGAAAACGGCGGCAGAGCTCCCCCCACCTTGGCAAGGCTGCCCAGACCCTGGGGCTGGACTTCGAGCGGGCCAATGGCCGCATCGGCGAGAGCTTCAAGGAGACCCTCGGCGCCCTGGATACCCTGGTGCAGCACAGCGGATCCACCTGGCGGCGGCGTTCTCAACCAGGCGAAGAACAAGGCCGAGATCGACGCGGTGATCGAGCGCATGCAGGCGATGGCCAAGCAGGGCCAGCTCACCGGGGACGCATCACCCGCTCCATGGCCATCGCCAATGATGCGATGAACAAGATCAAAGGGGCAGCGGCGATGCCAAACAGGCGGTGGCGGCGATCGGCGATGGCTTCGATAAAGGCGAGTGCGCCCGATGCCATGCGCTCGGGCCTTCGTGGCGTACAGGACGAAGCTGTGCAGACCGGCAACGCCGTGGCGCTGCGGCAGGAGCGGGGGCGGTTCGGGGTGGCCGGGGGAGGTGACCCGCAGCGTGGGCGCCGGCTCGTTCTTCTACAAGACCGTGGACATCAACAACCTGCGGGGCAACGCCGATGCCCTGGCCAACACGCTCGCCGGCGTGGAAGAGGAGCTGGCCCGCTACAGCCAGAAGGTCAGGGACATCCCGGCCTATAGCGAGTGGAGCAAGTATTACGGCGAGAAGTTCCAGAAGGAGATGGAGGCCATGCGCACCAAGCAGCTCAGCAGGAACTGAGCAAAGCCCAGGCCAAGGAAGCAGAGAAGGCGCAGACCTCCACCTCGCTGCCAGTCAAGCCGGGCCATCTTCCCAAACCTCGTTCACCCAGGGGCAGCCCCAGCGGATCATCATCGAGCTGAGATCAGGCTCCGCCCGGGCCGAAGTTCAGGCCGATGAGGCCAATGCTGCCGCCTTTATCAACCTCCTTAAACAGCAAGGATTGCGCTCATGAACGTCACCTTAAACGGGCTGCTCTGCCCGATGATCTCGTTTGGCGCGACGAGTTCGATTGGTCGCCCGTCGAGCAGGTTGTCACGCCGACGCTCTCTGGCGCTCTCCTGGTCGAGGAAACGGCCACGCCGGAGGGACGCCCCATCACCCTGGTGGGCCATGCCCCCCGCGCCACGGTGCTCTTGCTTAAAAGCGCTGGAGGCGCAGGTGGCCCGCTGATGACCCTCACTTTGCTCGATGGGCAGCAGCGGGAGGTGGTCTGGCGGCGGCCTGGTGTTGTGGCCATCCCCGTGATCGAGATGGCTGACCCGAGGCGGGTGAGCCCTATGCCCTGACTCTTAACTTCACCGAGTGATCCGATGACCATTCATTCCGGCGACATCAAACTGATGGCCAGTCCAGCGGTTGACTGACACCACGGACGGCGGCGGCCGCATCACCGGTCATGAAATCGTGAGCGGCGAGCACAATGGCCTGTTTCAGGACATCAGCGATCTCGACCGCACTTATGGGGTGGTCAGCATGCGCAAAGGCGTTTCTGGCGGTGCAGACGGATGACACGGACACCTATCGGGGTGCCCATACATCGTGCAGGTGCCCCCGGCTGACCCGAACGTGGGGCTATGCCTCATCAACACCCGGGATCATCACGACACCCGCGCCAATGCCCGCGACGTGCTGGAGCGTTATCTGGCCCGTGGGCCCAAGTGGCGCGGCTTCCTGTACGACACCCAGCTCGAAGGCCAGCGGGCGATCCGCTTCTTCCAGCGCGTCGAGGTGCGCCTGCCGGAAGTGGGGGAGACCCTGGTGCGGTCGGCAACGAGGGCAAGGCGGGGGAGTTCGAGCAGTACGTGCGGGTGCTGGAAGTCACCCAGCAGCTGGCCAAGTTCCAGGTGCCCAACGTGCCCGAGTTCACGCGCAACGTGGTGACCTGCAAGCTGGCTGACCCTTGCGTTACACCTTCGAGGGGGAGCAGCCGACCCCCTATTGATGTGGTGACCAACGTCAAAAACCGCCCTGCGGGAAACCGTGGTGGCCGATGCCGCCAACTACTTCGCCACCACCAAGCTGGCGGAGGCGGTGAACCTGGGCGCCATGCAGGTGCGGGCCAAGACGATCTTTACCCAGATCGTGCCGTCTGCCCGCACCGAGACCCCAGCGGTGGATCTGACAGCGGCTGGCGAGTGGCCAGCCTGGTGGACTCTGGCAAGGGGCTGGTCAGCTTCTCGACCGTGGTCAGCATTGCCCCCAGCCGGGGCCTGTTCCTCGGCACGGGTGTGAAAACCCGGCACCCTGACCATCACCATCGGTGCGGCCGTCATCACTGACAAGGGGGGCGAGCTGGTTGTGGCCGGGTCCGTGGTGGGTGCTATCGACTATGGCCGTGGTCAGCTGGAGTTCAACGCCCAGTGCCCGAACTACGGGGCCGCCAGCAAAACCATCAGCTTCTGGCCAGCGTCTCGCCCGTCCCGTATCGCTGACACGGCCAGGATCGACATCAAGGCCAACAACCGGGGCTATGCCTACACCATCACCCTGCTGCCGACTCCGGCACCGGGCACCCTCACGGTGTCGTTTATGGCGCAGGGGAAATGGTACGACTTGAAGGACAACGGGCGCGGCGAGCTGTTCGGCGCGGATCGCTCGTTCGGCACCGGGATCGTCAACCTGGCCACCGGGTCGGTCATGCTGACCCTGGGGGCCCTGCCGGACGTGGACACGCGATCCTGTTCAGCTGGCGACCCCGGTCAACTACACCAACCGCAGCAACCAGCCCATCAGCATCAGCAAATCGGCATGGCAACTGCCCCACACCGGGATCACCCCCAAGAGCGTGATCCTGACTTGGGGCAGCGGCCAAACGGCCAACGATGCGGTGGGGGACGGGCGCCTGCGCGGCGACATCACCGGCACCATCAACTATGCCGAGGGGGTGATCATCCTCGATCACATCACCCTGCCGGCGCTGGGCCAGGAGTACATCGCCCAGTACCAGTACGGTGAGCCGGTGACCGAGCGCCACGTTGAACCGGGGCGCCTGAGTACCCCCCGGCCAGGTGGGGCACCTCTCTATCACCCTGGACGGGGCAGGTGGCGGGGCCACCAACCTGACCCCCGGTCGGTGCATGTCAAATTCAACGCGCTCTATCACAAGTTCGATGTGGACGATCAAGGAGCTGGTGATCCAGAGACCGCGACCCGGTGATCACCCTGCTGGATGACGGCCAGGGCAACCTCAAGGACGCCAGCGGCAACACCCTGGGCCATTAACTACGCCGCCGGCACCCTGCATTTCATGCCGGATGGCAGTGCCCCCTTGCCCAAGCCGACCTATGCCTGGGTGACCGTGGGCACCAAATGGGTGGGCAACAACCAGGTGGCGGTGCAGCGCTGGACCATGACCGGCATCGAGTACCACAACACGGCGTACACCTTCCCGATGGCGAGGGGGCTGGGTCGAGGTGACCTACCGCAACAACAACAGTGCGCTGGCGCAAAACGCCACCCTGACCGCCCAGGCGCTGCGCATTGATGTCACCCCCGGGTTTGCGGAGGCCATTCTGGAAGGGTCGCTGCGCTTCACCCTGGGGGGGGCGGTCTATGTAGACCGCCAAGGCCTGCTCTACCGCAACCCGGACCCGGAGACGGGATCCGGTATCCAGGCAGGGACCATCGACTACTCGAACGGGTTGGCGGTGCTGTCTGACTGGGCGGCCGGGCAGACGGCGCAGCCGTCGCTGCAGTCCCTGGCCACCTCGTTCAGTGCCCAGTCGGTGGATGAGGTGACCTTCCGCACCCCGGGGGCGCCGGTGGCGCCGGGTAGCCTCTACATCAGCGCCAACACCGCGAGCGGGCGGCGCATTGAGGCCACGGCGGACGGGGACGGCTATTTCACCACCACCGACATGGATGGCCGGGTGAACTACCAGACCGGGTGGTGACGGTGCGCTTTGGTCGGTTCGTCACCGCTGCGGGCAACGAGAGCCAGCCCTGGTATGACGTTGACCAGGTGGGGCTGGACGGCAAGATCTGGCGCCCCACTAGCGTGGTGGCCGACACCATCCTGTTCAACTGTGTGGTGTTCAGCTATCTACCCCTCGATGCCGACATCATCGGGCTGGATCCGGTGCGGTTGCCGTCCGATGGCCGGGTGCCCTTCATCCGCAAGGGGACCACGGTGGTGGTTCACAGCACCCGCAAGTCGGCGTTCCCGCTGGGGGTCAGTGCAGGGCAGCAGCTCAGCACCGGCCGCACCCGCCTGGCGCATGCCCATGTGGAGGACAAGAATGGCAAGGCGCTGGCGACCACCCTCTACAGCGTCAACTGGATAGCGGCGTGGTGACCCTCGGCACCCCATTAGACCTGACCGGCTATGTCGAACCCTCTATGCCGTGCATCGCATTGAGGACATGAGCCTGGTCAGCGACGTGGAGATCTCGGGGCGCCTGCTGCTGACCAAGGCACTGTCCCATGCCTATGACCCGGCAGATACCTATGTCTCCAGCGCCCTCATCATCGGCGACCTGTGGGCCAGGTATACCAACCTGTTCGATCAAAAGGCGTGGACCAATGTCTGGTCTGATTACCTCATCGGCGATCAGTCTACGGCGCAATACAACGACACGGTTTACCCGATCCTGGTCACCAACCGGGGCGCCCTGCAGGAGCGCTGGGCGGTGATCTTCACTTCCAGCACCACCTTTGTGCTGGTCGGGGAGCATGTGGGCCAGATCGCGGCGGGGGATGTAAACACCGACTTGGCCCCCATCAACCCCAACAACGGCCAGCCCTATTTCCTGCTGGACAAGCGGGGCTGGGGGTCAGGCTGGGCGAGTGGCAACGTGCTGCGTTTCACACACCGAGGCAGCCGGCGCCCCCTTCTGGCCGATCCGTACCGTGTTGCAGTCGGTGGCGTCACAGGATACCGACAAGTTTGAGCTGGCCCTGCGCGGCAACATCAACACCCCATAAGGACCAACCAGGTGGGGCAATCTGCCCCACCCCATAGGAGATCATCATGGCGTTTCCGTGAAATGGTTTGCGAGTCAGATGCAGGGAGCCCCGAGCCTGGGGGACACCACCGCCGGGCCCTGACGGCCCTGCTCAAGGCTGCTGGTGACCGGGTTCGGCAACCTCACGATCAATGCCCTGGTGTGGGATGCCGCCGAAGGGGCCGCCAAGGCCACGTTTTCCGGCGGGCACGCCTACCTCAAAGACTCGGTGATCGAGGTGAGCGGGGCGAGCCCGGCCGCCTACAACGGCGAGCATCGAGTGAAGAAGGTGAGCAGCACCGAAGTCTGGTTCGAGCTGGACGGCGGCAACCCGGGCAGTGCCGGCAGCGGCACCATGTCGATGAAGGTGGCACCCCTCGGCTGGACCCTGACCCATGAGAGTGGTGACGGCCAGGTGGCCATCTATCGCCCCACCAATGTCAGCGAGTCGGGCAACGTTTCCTTGCGCATCGACAACACCGCATTCAGCGGCTGGACCGGTGCAGCCAACGCCTATTTGGCGAAGGTGGCCATGGTCGAGGATGTGGTGGACATCAACACCTTCACCACCATTTACGAGCACCGCTGGCCTGCCACGGGGCGCTATAGCGACAAGCGTTGGGATCTTATCGGTGATCCCCAGCTGTTCTATTTTCTGCCCGCCTATGGCGCCTCGAACTACCAGCATTTCTACCTCTTCGGCTATTTGAAGTCGGTCAGGCCAGGGGATCGCTATCATGCTGTCATAGCCCATTATCCCAGCCTGCTGGCGACAGAAACGGCCAGAAACTGGGCTCAAGGCGCTGGGGCATCCAACAGCAACTATGGCAACCAGTTCCTCAACTTTGATGTGTCTCTCTATCGCAAAATGGCGCGGCCATATAGCCAACTGTTTGGCTCTGCTGACTGGTGGCTGAAAGGCATCTTTTCCCGGTTTGGCACCGGCATGAATACCCCCAACGGCCCGGATAACGGTTTTTACATGAGCACCGATCCCATCATGCTCTTTGAAACAGGGTCTAACCTGCGTGGCTTCATGCCGGGCCTGATTGTGCCCTATGGCACCATCGCGGGCTGGGATCGCAAGAATTTCGCTGACTTGCCCGCCGTGCCCGGGAAAATTGTGCGCTTTATTCAGCCGTGCTATTCGGAGACACAATCCACCGCCGGGCTGGTCACATTGGTGGCGTTTGATCTGACCGGACCGTGGAGGTAAGCATGGCCACACTCTCTGATCTCATTCAGGCCACCGCTGGTTTGCTTGCTTACTGGCCGTTGAACAGTAACGGCAATGATCTCAGTGGTAATAACCGTCATCTCACCCCGGTCGGTTCGGTGAGTTTTTTAGCCCCACCGATGACGACACAACTGGTGCCATCGGTTCTGACGCCCCCATTTAGTGGGTCACTGCGGATTGCCCAGGACAGCTTGCCGAAGATCAAGGCCGTTGAGGGGATATTCAGACTGGATGGCGAAAAAGGAAATGGCACATACAGCACCGCCATCGGTGTGAATCAGCCCCTTACAGGGAACGCGGGCCGATACATGCTGCTCTATCAAGACAACCTGGGTGTGTGCAGTTACCAGAATATGACCAACCCATCGGTGCCTGTCAGTTACCCCTCGCTGACCAACTTCTGGGAAAACCTATCAGTCGGCAATCATCACTATGTCGTGCAGCTCAATGAGGCGGGCACGGCGACCGAGGTTTACATCGACGGCGTGAAAGACTCGGCAATGACGGTGCCGTTCGATGTGTTCTCTCAAGCAGCCGGCAAATACCTGACGGTGGGGGCCTATTACTACAACGCCGTAAATAACGGCTCTTGCCAGACCTGTGATGTCGCCATTTATGGTCGGCCCCTGACACAAGAGGAGATCACCGCTCGCCAGCCATTTCGCTTGGGTGACCCGGTGATCAAGACCGCCGCGCTCAATGCCGTTCCCGCCAACCAGGAGCCCCGCAGCCAGTTCGAGCCGCAGGATGTTGAGTGGCGTGGCAGTCCAGGGGCAGTCTATGCCGGCCCCATGTCTGCCCTGCCGGTGACGGCGGCGCCGCTTTGCCAGGGGCGGGATCTGAACTGGATCCGGGATGGCGAACAGAGCGCCGAGCAGGGTTACATCGAGAGCACCGTCACCATCAACGGGGAGGGGGTCAGACGCCGGGTACTGTGCTTTGAACAGGCGGGGAACCTCATCGGCGAGACCTACAGCCGGGCATCTGACGGCAAGTACCGGTTCGACCTGCTTTGGCTCAACCGCCGTTACATGGTGGTCGCCCAGGATGATCCGGCGTTCGGCCCGGCCGATTACAACGCCGTGGCGGCTGATTTCCAGCTTCCCACCCCCTACGCCCCCGGTGAGGGGGTCGGTCTGTCAGGAGGTTGATATGTTCACCTACTCCGATACGTTGCGCACCGCCCGCGCCGATCTGCTGGCCACGGCCATCGACTCAGGCAGTGCGGGGCCGGCGACCCTCACCATTTATACCGGGCCACGGCCCGCCCCGGGGGCCGCCGTCACCAGCCAGGTGCTGCTGGTCGCCATGCAGTTTACCCACCCCTGCGCACAGAGCGTGACGGGCGGGGTGCTGACCCTCAAGCCGCTTGCCGAGAAGATGGTCACCGGCAACGGAGTCCAGGCGTGGGGGCGGTTGGCCAACCGCGATGGGGTCTTTATCGCAGACCTGGATGTGGGGCCACCGGGCAGCGGGGCCGACATCGAGATCCCGGCGAACGAGCTGTATGCGGGCGCCATGGTGCGCATCAACAATGCCACCTTCACCGAACCCTAACCGCTCTGCGTGAGCCAAGAGGTCAGCATGGCCAGAACCGACGCCCGCCTGGCGCTGCAGAAGGCCCGCAAGTCGTCCGCTGCCCTGGAGCTGAACCCGGCTATGGTGGTGCGCTATGTGGCCGTGCTGCAGGGCACCTGTCTGCCGCCCACCTTCGCCAGCTCCCCCGGGCTGGTGCTGCCTGCCGTCTTGCAGGGGCAGGGGCAGGCACCGCTGACAGATGTCACGATCACGCCCATCCATCCGGCTACCCTGGCCAGCACGGCCCCTGCCACGGTCACGGACATCACCGCCAGCGTGGTGATCGATGCAACGCTGACCGTGACGGCGCGGGCCGCGCTCTACCAGATTGAGGCGGGCTATGACATCAACGTGTTTCGGGGGCCGAGCCACACCAGCCAGGGTCAGTGGCAGCAAGCCCAGGATGTAGTGGCCAGCGTCATCAGCCACTGGGAGCGACCCGGGGTGGCCCAGGCGCACCATCAGCAGTCTTGGCAAGAGGGCACGGCGCTGGAGAGCACTCTGGTAGGTGTCGCGGCCCAGATGCCGCGCTGCGATAACCTGGTGCAGGATCGCTTTGAAGAAGGCCCGGCACTGGGCACGACCCACGGAACCGGCTTTACCAGCCTGCCGCGCTGCGATGTCACTCCGCGCTCGCCGTGGCGTGAGGCCACCAGGGGGGGTGCTGGCAGTGTGCGGTTATCGTGACCTGCCGCGCTTGGACAACGAGTGGCAGGGCGGCTGGGCCCGGGTATCGGGCTGGGTTCACCCTGACCGGCCAGCGCTGGCAGTGGGGTCTGCCCCTTCGCAAAAGCTTGGGGGATGGGTGGGACGAGGCGATACAGCCCCCCTGGGGCATCACGCCGCCCCCCAAGCCCCATCCATCTCCCAGAGCGCCCGGACAAGCGCAGCCGCAAGCTGGCGTTCGGCCGCCCCCGGGGGGGCGCATCCCTGGAGTTGTCTGGTTCGGGCAAGCCCACATCGTTATTCCAACCCAGGAGGGTTTACCTGGTGAGCAAACGCAGCACAGATAGTGCGAGTCAGAGACGGGCTCGACATTCCCGCCACTCGCTGGGCATCGAACTTGATACCGACTCCTGGGCCTGGCAGTTCACGGCCCAGATCCCCCGCATCGCGGCAGCCGAGATGAGGACGAGGAGGAGGTAAGCATCTTCGTCAACGGCCAGCAGTGGGATTGCGTGTGCGATGGTTGGCAATCAAGCCAGAGATTTGCCCGTGAGTCGGCGACCCTCACCGGGCGCTCTCGCACGGCCTATTTTGTGTCACCGACCCATGTCTTTACCCCAGGCAGTGAGCGAGATCGGGGCTGCGACCATGGCCCAGCTCGCTGAGGCGCTGCTGCCGTTCGGCTGGTCCTGGAACTGGCAGGCGCCGGATTGGCTGGTACCTGGCGGATTTTTCAGCCTGGACAGCCAGATCTCCCATCGAGGCGATCAAGTCCTGGCCGAGGCGGCGGGTGGGTTCGTGTTGCCCGCACCAGCGCGATCGGCACCTGGTCATCAAGCCGCGCTATCCGACCGTGCCCTGGCAGATCGATGGGGCGCTGGCCGACGTGGCCATCCCCCGCGCTTCATCATACGACGCTGGGCAGCGACTTCCAGCCGGGGCAGCCTTGCGAACGGCATCTATGTCAGCGGTGGCCATCAGGGCATCAACGCGCGGGTGCTGCGCCAAGGCACAGCAGGGGAGCGGCAGGCTTTTGGCCATCACCCACCCGCTGGTGTGCGATGTGGTGGCGGCCCGCGCCCAAGGTGTGGTGGGGCTGGCCAAGACTATGCCGAAGCGCACCCAGACCATCAGCTGCCGTTGTCCGGCGAACGGGGCTTATTCTGCCCGGGGCGTTGCTCGCGGTGGATGGCTGGAAGGGATACAACCGGGGCGTCAGGGTCTCTGCTGAGCTACAGAACAAGGCCATGACGGTGCGCCAGCAACTGAGTGTGGTGCGATTTGTATGAACCTGTTCAAGCAGTTCCGGGAGCTGATACCCGGCGCCGAACCGTTGCTGGTCGGTACCGTCACCGCAACGAGGGTAACCAGTACCACGCTGGAGGCCCGGGGGCGGGCGTAGTGAATCGTGCGAGGGGGAGGGGTGGCCATCGGCCAGAGGCGTTTATCAGGGAGGCGCCATCATTGGGCCCGCGCCTGATTTACCAACCTATGAAATCGAGGTTTAAACCCCTGTTGGTCTTTCAAACTGGGTGATTCCTGATTCACCGAGTTTGATAAATGCGGCTGACTCTGTTTGTCGTTTTACCCCAGAAGATTTTTATTTTTTCGCGGCGGGCTACACCTGTTTCCCCGCAGTTCAACACATCAGAGCACCATAACGGGCCGCAATGAGGTATCTTATGCCCCGATTTCATCATCAAACGGATATGAGACAACACATGATCATCAAAACCAAGGTTCGCGGCTTTATCTGCACCACCACCCACCCGGTCGGTTGTGAAGCCAATGTTCGTCGCCAGATCGCTTACACCCAAGCCAAGGGCGCCATCGAGAATGGCCCCAAGAAGGTGCTGGTGATCGGCGCTTCCACCGGCTATGGTCTGGCCTCCCGCATTGCCGCAGCCTTCGGCAGCGGAGCTGCTACCATCGGTGTCTTCTTCGAAAAGCCGAGCTCCGAGACCAAGACGGGCTCCGCCGGCTGGTACAACTCCGCCGCCTTCGACAAGGCCGCCAAAGAGGCCGGCCTCTACGCCAAGAGCATCAATGGCGATGCCTTCTCCCACGAGTGCCGTGCCAAGGTGATCGAGCTCATCAAGCAGGATCTGGGTCAAATCGATCTGGTGGTCTATTCCCTGGCCTCTCCGGTGCGCAAGCTGCCGGATACCGGCGAAGTGGTGCGCTCCGCCCTCAAACCCATCGGCGAGGTCTACACCTCCACCGCCATCGACACCAACAAGGATCAGATCATCACCGCCACCGTCGAGCCGGCGAATGAGGAAGAGATCCAGAGCACCATCACCGTCATGGGCGGCCAGGACTGGGAACTGTGGATGGCGGCTCTGCGCGATGCGGGTGTGCTGGCTGACGGTGCCAAGTCCGTGGCCTACTCCTACATCGGTACCGACCTGACCTGGCCCATCTACTGGCACGGTACTCTGGGCCGTGCCAAGGAAGATCTGGACCGCGCCGCCACCGCCATCCGTGGCGATCTGGCTGCCAAGGGGGGGACCGCCCACGTGGCCGTGCTCAAATCCGTGGTGACCCAGGCCTCCTCTGCCATTCCCGTGATGCCGCTCTACATCTCCATGGCCTTCAAGATCATGAAGGAGAAGGGCATTCACGAGGGCTGCATGGAGCAGGTGGACCGCATGATGCGCACCCGCCGTACGGCGCCGACATGGCGCTGGACGAGCAGGCCCGCATCCGCATGATGACTGGGAACTGCGTGAAGACGTGCAGCAGACCTGCCGTGATCTCTGGCCCTCCATCACCACCGAGAACCTCTCCGAGCTGACTGACTACACCGGCTACAAGCAGGAGTTCCTGCGCCTGTTCGGTTTCGGCCTGGACGAGGTGGACTACGATGCGGACGTGAATCCGGACGTGCAATTCGACGTGGTCGAGCTGTAAGTCGGTCGCCAGCACAGACAGGGCCCTGCGGGCCCTGTTTTTTTGCAGCAGACTCAACCTGTTGCCTCAGGTTTATTATCCGCGATCACCTTTTTCCCCGAACAAACCCGCTAGGCTTGCGCTGTCCGGATCACAGACGGCACCGCCGAGGTACGAAAGTCATGACCACATCCCATGAGGCGCCTAAGAAGCGCCAGCTCCCCACGGTTTATACCCTGCTTTTCATCATCATCGCCCTGATGGCGGCCCTCACCTGGGTGCTGCCGGCGGGAAAATACAACTATGTGACGGCCAAGACCCAGCAGCCGGTGGCGGCAGCCGCCGTGGCCGACTACAGCGGTGACGAGCGACTGCTGCCGGTACCCGGCAGTTACACCGAGCTCCCTTCCAAACCGCAGGGGGTATTCGATGTGCTCAAGGCGCCCATCCAGGGCTTTCACAAGGCGGCGGACGTGGCACTCTTCGTGCTCATCATCGGCGGCTTTCTGGCGGTGACCATGCAGAGCGGGGCGCTGGATGCCGGGGTCGGGGCCATAGTGCGTACCTTCGCCGGGCGCGAGCGGCTGCTCATACCGGTGCTGATCGCCCTGTTTGCCCTGGGTGGCTCCACCTTCGGCATGGCGGAGGAGACGGTAGCCTTCTGGGCACTCATCGTGCCGGTGATGATGGCGGCGGGTTTCGATCGCATGGTGGCGGCGGGGATCATCCTGCTCGGCTCCGGGGTCGGGGTGCTCGCCTCCACCGTCAATCCGTTTGCCACCGGTATCGCCTCCGGCTTTGCGGGTATCCCCATCGGTGAGGGGATAGGGCTGCGGGTCATCCAGTGGCTGCTGCTGGTGATCTTCGCCTCCTGGTTCGTGATGCGCTACGCCAGGCAGGTGCAGCAGAACAAGTCCCGCTCCGTGCTGGCCGACATCGTTTATGACGACGAGTTCTCCCAGATGAAGAGCGGCAACCTCGCCTTCAGCGGTAAGCAGAAGCTCACCATGCTGGTCTTCTTCGGCACCTTCCTGCTGATGATCTATGCGGTGGTGCCCTGGTCCGATCTGGGCATCGATCTGCTGCCCACCCTGGGCTGGTGTTCTGACGAGCTCTCCACCCTGTTCTTCAGCGCCTCCATCCTGATTGCCCTCATCAACCGGATGCCGGAGTCCAACTACGTGGCGACCTTCCTGAACGGGGCGCGGGATCTCATCGGGGTGGCCCTGGTGGTAGCGGTGGCGCGCGGCATCTATGTGGTGATGGAGCACGGCGTCATCATCGACACCATACTGCACTGGGCCGAGGGACTGGTGAGCGGGCTGTCGTCGTCGGTCTTCATCCTGATGGCCTATCTGGTGCACATCATCCTGAGCTTCTTCATTCCCTCCACCTCGGGGCTCGCGAACGTCTCCATGCCGTTGATGGGGCCGCTGGCGGACTTCTCCGGCATCTCGCGGGATCTGGTGATCACCGCCTATCAGTCCGCCTCCGGCTGGATCAACCTGTTCGCCCCCACCGCCGCCCACCTGGTGGCGGGGCTGGCGCTCGCCAGGATCCCCTACGATCGCTTCGTGCGCTGGGTGCTGCCCTTCATCATCGGGGTGGCCCTCATCACCATGGCGGTGCTGGTGGCCGGGGCCCTGCTCCACGGCTGATGGCGCGGATAGAAAGCGACAGACAACAAAAAGGCTCCCGCGGGAGCCTTTTTCATGAGCCTTGCTTACTGCTTGTAGCCCTTGAGGAAGCGGGCGAGGCGACCGATGGCCTCTTCCAGCTCCTCTTCCCGGGGCAGGAACACCAGGCGGAAGTGATCCGGTGCCGGCCAGTTGAAGCCGGTGCCTTGCACCAGCAGGAGCTTCTCCTGCTGCAGCAGGTCGAACACCATCTTCTGGTCATCGCGAATGTCGTACACCTTGGGGTCGAGGCGCGGGAACATGTAGAGCGCCCCCTTGGGCTTGACGCAGGAGACCCCAGGGATCTCGTTCAAAAGCTCCCAGGCTTTGTCCCGCTGGCGACGCAGGCGGCCCCCCGGCAGGATCAGCTCGTTGATGCTCTGGTAGCCCCCAAGGGCGGTCTGGATGGCGTGCTGCATGGGCACGTTGGCACACAGCCGCATGGAGGCCAGCATCTCCAGCCCCTCGATATAACCCTTGGCACGACCCTTGGGACCGGTGATGACCATCCAGCCCTGGCGGAAGCCACAGGCGCGGTAGGCCTTGGAGAGGCCGTTGAAGGTCACCACCATCACATCGTCGCACAGGGTGCAGACGCTGGTGTGGGAGATGTCGTCGTAGAGGATCTTGTCGTAAATTTCGTCGGCGAAAATGATGAGGTTGTGCTGACGGGCGATCTCGATCACTTCAAGCAAAAACTCGCTGCCGTAGACGGCGCCGGTCGGGTTGTTGGGGTTGATCAGCACCAGGCCGCGGGTGCGCGGGGTGATTCGGGCGCGGATGTCGTCGAGATCCGGATACCAGTCAGCCCCTTCGTCACAGCGGTAGTGCACCGCATGGCCGCCGGAGAGGGTGACGGCCGCGGTCCAGAGCGGGTAGTCGGGGGAGGGCACCAGCATCTCGTCGCCGTTGTTGAGCAGCGCCTGCATCGCCATCACGATGAGCTCGCTCGCACCGTTGCCGATGTAGATGTCGTCGATGTCGACCTTGCGCATCCCTTTTTGCTGGTAGTACTGCATCACCGCCTTGCGGGCGGAGAAGAGCCCCTTGGAGTCGCAGTAGCCCTGGCTCTGGGGCATGTTGAGGATCACATCCTTGATGATCTCCTCCGGTGCTTCGAAGCCAAACGGGGCCGGATTGCCGATGTTGAGCTTGATGATGCGGTGACCTTCGTCTTCGAGACGGCGAGCTTCTTTGTGCACCGGGCCGCGGATGTCATAGCAGACATCGTCGAGCTTGTGCGACTTGTCGATAGTGAACATGGTGAGCGTGATTCCTTCCCCGTGGGGCGCGTTGGCAGAAAAGCTGTTTTTAGTATCAAATTTCTTTGCCCCTATTCTTCACAGAATTGAATGCTAGAACAATCTAATTTATGGAATAAATCCCTGATATTTACCCCTGAAACAGGGTTGTTGAAATGTTAAATTCAGCATGATCGTTTGTCTCTCTTTGGTAGATCAGTGAAAGATGAGGGGCAGATTCATAATGCAACATGAGTGTATTGAAATATCTCCCCCATCTGGCACGATTGGCTGGGGTAAAAAAGGCCCCGACCCGTCGGGTCTGCCAGGGGAGCACGCAGGCACGGGGCTCATCTTCCCGCTCTCGAGGTTCACTCATGCAGGCACCCGCCACCGGTCGCTACCGCCATTTCAAGGGGGGCTATTACCAGGTTCTGGCCCTGGCTTTGCACACCGAAACCCAGGAGCAGCTGGTGATCTATCAATCCGAACAGGATGGTCAGGTCTATGCCCGCCCCGTCGCCATGTTCATGGAGTGGATTGAACATCAGGGACAGGTGGTGAGCCGCTTCACGCCGGTGTCCTGAGGCAGGCTTGGCGACATGAAAAAAGGCGCCAGAGGCGCCTTTTTTCATGGTGTCGGGGCTTACAGACCCAGATTGGCTCTGGCATAGGCCTCAAAATCGGTGCAGCCGCCGATGTGCTGCTCATCCAGGAAGATCTGCGGCACAGTGGTGACCGGCTTGCCCGCCTTGGCGGCGAGATCGTCCTTGGTCAGCCCGGCCACGTTGATATCCACGTAGCGGAACTCGAAGTCATCGCGCTCCTCGGTCAGTTGCTCGGCAATCTGCTTGGCACGCACGCAATAGGGGCAACCGGGACGACCAAAAATCTCTACAAACATCTTTTCTCTCCATTAAACAAGCCGTTGAAGAAGGCCATTGAGATGAGGCTGGGCACAGCATAGCCCTGGCGCCCTGTCAGTCAAAGCTGAAAATAGCGATGCTTACGTTCGCCATCTCCGATTGCGCCCACTGCTGATGACGGCGCCAGCGTCCCTGTTTCGCCCCAAGGCCGGGGAATGAGGCTGCCTTGCCGGCAAGGCAGCCCGTCTATCACTGCTCGACGATCTGGATGGGTTGCTGCTGGTAGATGCTCTCCAGCACGCCTTTTTCGAAGACGGTCCAGGGCCAGGGCGCCTTGCTGGCGCGGTAGCGCTCGTGGGTCGCCGGATCCTGGGAGAGAGACCGCGCTGGAACATCACGAAGGCCTTGCGCTGGCCACCGGCGGTGTCGATGAAACCGGCGAGGTTCGACGTACCTGTGATGGTACCGGTCTTGGCGTGCACCTTGTTCTTCATCATGGGAGCGGTGACGCTGCGTCGCCAGGCCAGGGTGCCGTCCACCTGGGAGCTTGGCAGCAGCTTGATGAAGTCGAGCTCGGCATCGTTCTTCTGGATGAAGTTAAGCACCGACAACATCTGGCGCGCGCTGATGAGATTGTGGGCGGAGAGGCCGGAGCCGTCAGCCAGGGTGGCGTTGCCAAGGTCAATGCCGTGCTTGGTCAGGATGGCGCGCACCGCCATGGTGCCGCTGCGATAACTGCCCGGCTTGTTGTAGTAGTGACGACCCACGGTTTTGAGGAAGGTATCGGCGTAGAGGTTGTCAGATTTTTTCAGCATCTTGGACAGCATCACCGGCAGGGAGACCGAGTAGTGGGTGGCCAGGGTGTCGGCACCGACAGGGGCCTGATGGGTGACCCGCAGCAGGCCGTCGTGGCTGATGCCGGCGCGGTTCATGGCCCAGCGGATGTTGTCCCAGCCCCAGGCTTCCACGTCGTGGATGGCAAAGCGCAGCCCTTGCGGCTCCTTGTTCGGGGTAATGCAGCCCTTGAGCTCGTAGAAGTTGCCCTTGGCCATGTCCACCTCCAGGGCGCAGAACTGGCGCGCCATGTCGCCATAGCTCATCACCTCCACGTTGTCGGCGCCGATGCCGATGGGCACACCGGTGGCCACGTTGCCCACCGCAGGCTTGCCAATCTGGGTGGCGGTGATGGTGCCGTAGGCGCAGTTCTTGTCGATGATGACCGAGGAGACAGGGGCGGCGAAGCAGAGGGTCTGATCCCCCCAGGACCAGCCGTTGCCGCGCTCGTAGCCGTTGTAGGCGCCGGTGTTGACATAGACGTTGCCCTGGATGCGGGTGACGCCTAGCTGTTTGAACAGGGCCACCAGATCCATGCGCGACAGTGTGGGGTCGCCCACGAAGTTGATCCAGATGTCGCCGTTGATGGTGGTGCCCTGTTTGGCGCCGGGCTGGGCCTGGATGTCGGTGGCGAAGCGGAAGTCGGCGCCGAGTTCGAGGCGGGCGGCGAGCGCGGTGAGCACCTTCATGGTGGAGGCGGGGGCTATCATGTCATCGGCATGACGGGCAAATTCCACCCCGTTGTTGCCCTGTACGATGACGGCGTACTGGCCCCCCTTGGGCGGGGTCAGCGGGGCGGCCTGGACCGCCAGAGAAAAGAGAGCACAAAAACCAATCAACAGCCGCTGCATAGGATCCTCTAACTGAACGAAAGGGCGGCATCAGAAACCGCCCCGATAATCAAACCGGGTGACTGCCGGGTATCGCCTGCCATGGGGTCAGGCCGGGGCGTTGGCAGTCCGGTAACGCCCCTCGTAATCGAATATTTTTTCCTTCACCTGCCAGAAGCGTCCCGACTTGCGGGCGATGACGAAATCCGGGTGACGGAACTGGTCTGCCGCGAGCATCACGCTCGCCAGGGTCGTGAATTCGGGCTCCAGGCCTGGGGCGGGCCAATGATGACGCACAAAGCGTTGTTGAAACAAGCGCTGTGCACCCCGGGAGTGAAAGGGGAAGTACTCCGTCAGGGTCAAGCCATCTTCGTCGTGGTAGGTCACCTCCAGCCGCTCCCCCTGCTTGCCGCGCCCAGGGCTCAGGGTCAAACCGGCGCAGCGGATCACCATGCAGTCCTTGAGATTGAGGGCCTCCTTGAGCTTGTCGTCAGGATCCACCAGCAGCTGGTCACAGCTCTGGCAGCGACGGGCGGCGATGTCGTTTTCAGCGCCGCATCCGGGGCAGATCTTGGCGCGAAAGCGGTAGTCGCACTCCTCGCGGTTGCCCTCGTCATCTTCAAACAGTCCCTGACAGCGGCGGCCATAGTGCTCGATCACCTTGCCATCCTCGTCGGTCTTGCCCCAGAAGGTGTTGGCAAAGCCGCAGGCGGGGCAGGGCACCTGAACCGGCTCGGTGCCGGCGTGGGGCCTGGGCTCCCCCACCTCGGGGGCAAACAGGTTGAAGTTGTTGCCTGCGTAGTCGAGCACCAGGCAATCGCTCTTGCCGGGTGAGAGGCGCAGGCCCCGTCCCACAATCTGCTGATAGAGCGACACCGATTCGGTGGGACGCAGCATCACGATAAGGTCGACGTGGGGGGCATCAAAACCGGTGGTGAGCACCGCCACGTTGACCAGAAACTTGAGCTCGCGCGCCTTGAAGGCACTGATTAGAGCGTCGCGCTCCGGTCCCGGCGTCTCGCCGGTGACGAGGGCGGCCTGCTGGCCTCTGGCACCGAGCAGGCCATGAATTTCCCGGGCATGCTCGACGGTGGCGGCGAAGATCATCACCCCCTGCCGGTCGGCGGCATACTCCAGCACCTGGCTCAGGATATGGGGGGTGACCCGCTCCTGGCGCTTGATCTCGCCGTTGAGCTGCGCCTCGCTGAACAGGCCGTTCTCCCGCGGCACCAGCTTGCTGAAGTCGTAGTGGACGATGGGGGCGTCGACCAGGCGCGGCGGGGTCAGGTAGCCGTTTTTCACCATGAAGCGCAGGGGCAGTTCGAATACGCAGTCACCAAAGAGCCGCTCGCCGTGGCTCTTGACCATGCCGTGGTAGTGGCGCCGGTAGATCCAGCCCAGCCCCAGCAGATAGGGGGTGGCGGTGAGCCCGAGGATCTTGAGGGCAGGGTTGGCGGCCTTGAGATGCTCGATCACCTGGTGGTATTGGCTGTCGTCATCGAGCGAGACCCGGTGGCACTCGTCGATGATGAGCAGCGAAAACGCCCCGTCGAATGCTGCCAGATTGCGTGCCACCGACTGCACCGAGCCAAATACCACCTGGGCGCTCGCCTCCTTGCGATCCAGCCCGGCGGCGAAGATGTCGGCCTTGAGCCCCCACGCCTCGTACTTGGCGTGGTTCTGCTCCACCAGCTCCTTGACGTGGGCCAGCACCAGCACCCGGCCGCGCGCCTTGCGGGCCAGTTCGGCGATCACCAGACTCTTGCCGGCCCCGGTGGGCAGTACCACCACGGCGGGATCCGGGTGTTTGCGAAAGTGGCTGATGACGGCGTTGACGGCGTCGGTCTGATAGGGTCTGAGAACGAACATGGGGAACGGCTGTGGCGCAAGGTGGCGCCATTATAGGGATCTTGCGGGGAAAATGCAGCGAGGGGGGCGTGCTGACAGGAAGCGGGCCGGCAAGATGCCGGCCCGTGCAGGTCAGGGACCTCAGTGGAAGGGGAACAGGTAGTTGAGCCAGCTACCCATGCGCATCAGGATCTTGCGCATGATGGCCACGTGGTGGAAGTGCTCGGTATAGATGGCGGCCTGACCGCTGGAGCCCGCGATCACCTGGTAGTTTGCCCACTCGGGATCGGTGATCTCGAGCACGATGGGTAGGCGACCCGGTACCTGGGCCGAAGTCTGATCGATAAGACCCGCCTGTGCCTGGATGTTGCCCGGAGCCATGGCCGGGATAACGGACTGCACCTTGGCCTTGAAGATGCGACCCGGAATGCCGTCGAGCACGACTTCGGCCTCGTCACCCGCCTTGAGCCGCTGCATGCTGTTCTGCCAGAACCAGCCGACATAGGAATTGGCATCTTCATGAATGAAGGTCATCACGGGGCGGAACATGAAGGGGGCGGCAATCATGCCCGGGCGCAATGCCAGTTGCACGACATGACCGTCACTCGGGGCGTAGACCACGGTCAGCTCCAGGTCGTACTTGGCGATGTTGAGCTGGGCACTCAGGTCATTGAGGGTCGCTTTTTGCTGATCTATCTGGGCGATGATGTCATCCACGTTGGCCTGGGTGACGTCGAGGTCGCGCTGTTTGCCGATGCCCCGTCGCATCAGCTCCTGGGCGCGATCCCTGTCCAGGCGGGCGGATCGCAGGCGGGCGTCCAGAGCCTTCAGAAAATCGGTGTTGGAGGCGAGGCGCGCCGTCAGGCTGGCGACCTTCTCCTGGAAGGGCTCAGCGTCGATGCGAAACAGCACATCCCCTTTCTTGACCGGCTGGTTGGGCTTGACCGGGACGTCGGTGACACGCCCCTTGACCAGGGGCACGACCGGGGTGGAGACATAATAGTTGCGAGCCAGCTCGGAATAGGGGTGGTTGTAGTTCATCAGCATGATGAGTGTGCCGATGATGATGACGCCACCCAGCACGGCGGTCGGCACGGTCCACTTGTTGAGCGGGATCTTGAAGATCTTGAAAATACCTATGCAGAGGGCTGTATAGGTGAGAATAAGTAGCAGGTCCATGGGGCGTTACCTATTTGTCGGTCTGTTCGAGCGTAGTCATGCGAGCCTGCAGTGCTGCCAGCTCCTCTTTGAGTGCGCTGATCTCTGTTTCGTCATGTTGTAGGCGTTGCGAGAAGCCCCAGCCGCGATCGGGGCGATAAATCGTGGCCCAGATCCAGAGGAAGGGCCAGAGCACGTGCAGGGTGAACAGGCTGACCCAGCCTGCCACGTGAATGGCGTCCTGGTGGGGGTGATTACGGTGCTTGGCAATTTCATATGGAATATCGTGAATGACGATAATGCCATAGAACATGACCAAGACGACAAACACCAGGATCCCCAGGGCAATGTAGTCAAGTACCATCGATTTCTCCCGTCTGAGTCGCTAACAATGCTTCGATTGTCGAGTCGAGGCTTCGGCAATAATGACAGCATATGCCGTCGGTGCAAGTCTGCAATCGGAGAGTTGGTGTGGCGGTACAGGCATGGTTCATCGGTTGCTCATTTAACACACAAAATTGATTTGGTTAGATAAAATCAAACAGCAATGGATGCCCGGGCAAGGTGAGAGGTGAACCTGATGAACGAATGGTGCAGTGGCAAAGGATGGCGGCTTGGCCTGTTGCTGATCTGCCTGTTGTGGTCCCGCCTCGGCTGGACCGCCGAACCCAGAATGGAGCCCAATGAGCAGGAGCGGGCACAGACCCTGGTCCTGCTTCATGAACCCATCGTCATGCTGACGGCTAAATATGGCAACCTGGATGGGGCGGCCAGGGTACGGCTGGCCCATGAGCGAGTTCAGCGGATGGAGCCAAGCGACCTCATGACGCCTGTGGCCGTGACGAAAGGCAGCCGACACGGCCAGGAGAGCCGGGAGTTTCTGGTCAATGGCAAGCGCATTCTGGTGTTGCTGGAAGGGGACCTTGATGAATTCGACGAACTGACCCTGGATCAGGCGGCCGAACGCGTCCTGCATCGGCTCGACGGCGTGCGCATCAAGTATCTCGAGCTGCACTCGACCCCCTATTTGCTCAGAGCCGTCGGCTTGGCGGTGGTGGTCAGCCTGATCTTCTTCGGCCTCATCTGGCTGTTGCAGCGGGGGCATCGGCGAGTCAGAAAGTGGCTGGCCAACCGCCTGTTGCTGCAGAAGGGGCTGGTCCCCCACTCCTGGCGCCAGGTCACCGGGAATGTCGAGGTCCGCTTGCTCGGCCTCATCACGCTGCTGCTCATCTTCATGCTCACCTATGGCTGGCTGACCTATGTGCTCGGCCTGTTCCCCCAGACCCGGGCCTGGAGCTATCAGCTTGGGGAATCCCTGTTTGCCCTGTGTGGCGACATGCTGGAGGGCATGATTGCCGCCATGCCCGGTCTGGTAACCGTGCTGCTTATCGTGGTCATCACCCGTTTCTTCATCAAGATGCTGGCCATCCTCTTCGACCGCATCGAGCGTGGCCAGTTTCGGGTGCAGGGTTTGCACGCCGAGACCATAGGCGCCACCCGGCGACTGCTGTCAGTGGTGATCTGGCTGTTTGCCCTGACCGTGGCCTACCCCTATCTGCCGGGTGCGGATTCCGATGCCTTCAAGGGGATCAGCGTCTTCTTCGGTCTGATGGTGACACTGGGATCGGCCGGTATCATGAACCATGCCATGAGCGGCCTGGTGCTCATTTACTCCCGCGCACTGCGGCCAGGGGATCTGGTGCAGATCGGCGAGGTGGAGGGGATGGTGAGCGAGCTCAATGCCCTCTCGACCAAGCTGGTGACGCGACAGGATCACGAGGTCACGCTGCCCAATGCGGTGGTGGTGGGGGGCAAGGTGGTGAACCTGACACGGCTGGCGGGCGAGAAGGGGGTGGCCCTGTTGACCAAGGTGACCATCGGTTATGACACCCCCTGGCGTCAGGTACATGCCATGCTGGAGCTGGCCGCGCGGCGCTGCACCCGGCTCAATCAGGATGAAGCTCCCCTGGTGCGGCAGTTGAATCTGCAGGATTGGTATGTGGAGTACGAGTTGCAGGTAAGAATGAAGGCGAACGAACTCCCTGCGGTGGTCAAAACGGAGCTCCATGGCCATATTCAGGATGTCTTCAACGAGTTCGGGGTGCAGATCATGTCCCCCAACTTCATTGCCCAGCCGGAGCAGGCTGTGCTGGTGGCCAGGGAGCAGTGGTATCAGGCGCCGGCCCGGGCGCCCGATCCCGCCGAGCCCCCCGCCAGGGAGTGACCACAAAAAGCAGAGGCCCGGCAGCAATGCCGGGCCTTGTCATGAAGAGAAGCTGACGCCTCAGCTCTCCTTGGCCTCTCTCAGTTGGGAGGGCCTGAATTTCACCAGGAAGGCGAGGGTGATGAGGGCGGTGCTCACCAGACCGATGATGGTGGAAACATTCATCTCGAGGCCGAAACCGATGGGGGCGTTGGCCAGGTAGGTGATGACCACTGCGGTCATGAAGATGGCGGGAATGGTGCATACCCAGTGCAGCTTGCCTTCCTTGATGAGGTAGGCGGCCGCAGCCCACAGCATGATGACGGCGGTGGTCTGGTTGGCCCAGCCGAAGTAGCGCCAGATCACCCCGAACTCGGCCTTGGAGATGATGAAACCAAGGATGAACATGGGGATGGCGATGAGCAGACGCTTGGCCATGGGCTTCTGGGTCAGGTTCAGGAAGTCCGCCACGATGAGGCGGGCACTGCGAAACGCGGTGTCACCGGAGGTGATGGGCAGGATCACCACGCCGAGGATCGCCAGGATGCCGCCCACGGTACCGAGCAGGCTGGTGGAGACTTCGTGCACCACGGCAGAGGGGCCGCCGCTGGCCAGGGTGGCGTTGAGTGCCTCGGTGCTGTCGTAGAAGGAGAGACCCAGGGTGCACCAGATGAGGGCGATGATCCCTTCCCCTATCATGGCTCCGTAGAAGATGAAGCGACCGGAGCTCTCGTTCTGCATGCAGCGCGCCATCAGCGGGGACTGGGTGGCGTGGAAACCGGAGACGGCACCACAGGCGATGGTGATGAACAGCAGCGGCCAGAGCGGCAGGTCCGTCGGGTGCAGGTTGGAGAAGTCCATCCCGGTGTTGTAGAAGCCCTTGCCGGAGACGATGAGGCCGATGATGAGGCCGACCGACATGAAGACCAGCAGCGCACCGAAGATGGGGTAGAAGCGGCCGATGATCTTGTCGATGGGGACGATGGTCGCGAGGATGTAGTAGGCGAAGATGGCCGCAATCCAGTAGACCAGATCGGTGGAGGTGAGGTTGGCGAGCAGGCCCGCCGGGCTCAGGACGAAGACCACGCCCACCAGCATCAGGAGCACCACGGCAAAGAGGTTCATGAAGTGCTTGGCGGCGGTGCCGAGGTGCTCACCGACCACGGTCGGCACCGAGGCGCCCCTGGCGCGTACCGACAGCATGCCGGAGAAGTAGTCGTGGACCGCACCGGCGAAGATGCAGCCAAAGACGATCCAGAGCATGGCGACCGGACCATAGAGGGCACCCAGGATGGGGCCGAAGATGGGGCCGACGCCGGCGATGTTGAGCAGTTGAACCAGGTAGACCTTCTTGTCCGACATGGGGACATAGTCCACCCCGTCCGCCATGGTGATGGCGGGGGTCTTCAACTCGGGTTTGGGCCCGAATATCCGTTCGATGAATTTGCCGTATATGAAGTAGCCGGCTATCAACAAGCCGACACAGAGGAAGAACCAGATCATTGCTACGCTCCTGCTTTGTTATTTTTTGGTGTGCGCAGCCAGTGTAGGGGGGGACTTCTGTTAACGGCAGGTGAAAGAGGGTGAGCGGCGACATGGCGACCCGAGCGGTTGCCCACTGTGATCCGGCGCACATCGCGCACCGTTTTATTCCAGTCCCAGCTCGTCTTTGAGCTCCTTGAGGTAGCGGCGGCTGACCGGTACCCGGGCCCCGCTCGGGGTCACGATCTCCGCCAGCTGATTCTCCAGCAACCGGATTTCGAAGATGGCGGCCGGGGCCACCAGATACTGGCGGTGACAGCGCAGCAGCGGGGTCTTCTCCTCCAGGGACTTGAGGGTGAGCTGGGTGTGAAACAGCTCGCCCTGGCAGGCGACATGGACGCCGCCGAGATCGGAGAAGGCGTACTCCACCTGGGAGGCTGGGAGCAGCCGTACCCGGTTGTGCAGGTATCCGGGGATATGGTGGATGGTCGGGGCCAGGGTCCCGACCGGTTGCGGGGTGATGTCCTGCCTGAGCCGCGCCAGGGTCTTGGCGAGGCGCGCAGGCTCCACCGGCTTGAGCAGGTAATCGAAGGCGTTCTCCTCGAACGCCTGGATGGCGTACTCGTCAAAGGCGGTGACAAAGACGATGCGGGGCAGGGGATCGAGCATGGCCACCAGCTCCATGCCGCTGAGCTTGGGCATCTGGATATCGAGAAACACCACATCCGGCTTGAGTTGCTGGATGAGGCCGAGCGCCTCGATGGCGTTGCCCCCATGCCCAGGATCTCGATGTCGGGATCGCTGGCCAGCAGCTCTGCCAGCTCCTCGCGGGCATAGGGCTCGTCATCGACGATCAAGTGCGGATCATGTCATCTCCTTGGCGGTGGTGCGGGGTTGTCGTGGGAGCGTCAGGGAGACCCGGGTCCATTGCTCTGGCTCCCATTGGACGTCATGCCATAGCGCTCGCCAAAGGCGTCTTGAGGCGCTTGTCCACCAGGCTCATCCCCAGACCATCCCCCTGGCCGGATGGTTGCCAGGCCCCGGCATTGTCTTCGACGCAAAGGGTGATCACCTCGGGGGTCTCCCTCGCGAAGAGGCGAAGTCGCCCCTCTCCAGCAGGAGCAGATGCCGTGCTTGATGGCATTCTCGATGAGGGCGCAGGGTGAAGCTCGGCAGTTGCACCTCGGCAAGGTGGGGCGGGATCTCGTTGATGACGGTGAGCCCTCGCCAAAGCGGGCCTGCTCTATCTCCAGGTAGGAGAGGCAGTGCTCCTGCTCCTCACGCAGCGTGGTCAGGCCGCTCTGGCGCTTGAGGTTGTTGCGAAAGAAGCGGGAGAGGTGCAGCACAGTTCCGTGCCCGTCCCGGATCGCGGCGGGTAATGGCGCTGATGGTGTTGAGGGTGTTGAACAGGAAGTGGGGGTTTATCTGTGCCTGCACCAGCTTGAGCTCGGATGCACCAGCAGGCGCTGAGCTGCTCCAGGCGGCCTGCCAGCAGTTGCTGGGACAACAGGTTGGCGATCCCTTCTCCCAGGTGGTGATTGATCTTGAGGAAGAGCGCTTCTTGGGCTCATAGAGTTTGATGGTGCCGATCACCCCTCGTCACCCTGCAGGGGGATCACCAGCACGGAGCCGAGCTGGCACTGGGGGAGATGCTGCAACGATAGGGCTGGCTGTTGCCATCGGCGAACAGCACCTTGTTCTGGGCGATGGCTTGCAGGGTGATCGCCGAGGTGATGGGGGTGCCCGGCTTGTGGTGATCTTCTCCGGTGCCGATGAAGGCGAGGATCTTGTCGGTGTCCGTGATGGCGACGGCGCCGACGCCGGTCTCTTCCTCTGAACGATATGGGCTATCTTGCCGCTGGCCTCCGGAGTGAACCCCTGGCTCATGATGCCGACGGTACGGTTGGCGATGGTGAGCGCTTTGGCGGAGAAGACCCGGGGAACTTTTCGTACATCCGCTGCTGGTCGCGGATCATGCTGATGAAGAGTGCCGCCCCGCAGGAGTTGGCGAGGATCATGGGGGTGGCGATGGTGCGCACCAGTAGCAGGGACTTGTCGAAGGGGGTGGCGACCAGCAGGATGATCACCATCTGCATGATCTCGGCCACGAAGGTGGTAAAGAAGGCGACCC
This sequence comes from Aeromonas sp. FDAARGOS 1402, assembly GCF_019046925.1. Lineage (NCBI taxonomy): Bacteria > Pseudomonadati > Pseudomonadota > Gammaproteobacteria > Aeromonadales > Aeromonadaceae > Aeromonas > Aeromonas sp. FDAARGOS 1402. The sequence continues at coordinate 11,903 of NZ_CP077203.1, read as the reverse complement.
TGGGCGCAAAGAGGTCATTGACCCTGCCTGCCCGCATCAGCCGCCAGTGCACCAGCCCCCCCAGCAAGCCTTCGCAGGTGGTGGAGATGGCGCAGGCGAGATCGGTGAACCCCCCCAGGGTATAGCGGTGCAGGCCGCCGGTCAGCCCCACCAGGAATCCAACCAGAGGGCCACCCAGCAGTCCCCCCAGTACGGCACCGACCGCCCGGGTGTTGGCGATGGCGTCATCGATGTCGAGGCCTACATAGGTTCCCAGGATGCAAAAGCAGGAGAAGATGACATAGATGAGCACCTTGTGGGGCAGCCTGACGGAGTAGTTGGCCAGGGGACGCAACAGGGGGCTTTTGGAAAAAAGGTAGGCGATGACCAGGCTGACACTCATCTGCTGGAGCAGAGAGAGGACTAGTTGCATAAAAAAGCTTCCTCAAACACCACGCCGGAGCCGGGCGTTGTCATGACGCAGGGTGAGCCTGAGCCGTCTTGATGTGGGCTGCGGGCTGAACGCTGCGGCAGTTTGCCAGAATGGAAAAATAAAACCATATAAATCAGCACGTTAAATTGATATTTGTGTAACCTGCGCCCGCTTGATATTGCTGATACGAGCATGAATGTATCCACCGGATACGCCACACGGAGGTGGCATGCTCCGCCGGCCATCGGCTGGGCGTTTTTTATCCAGCTCCAATGGTGGACGATTTCGAGGGGACCTAGCAATTATTCAGGTTTGTCCAATGAGTTATCCCCAGCTTCTGGGGATAACTCAGAAGGCGAAATAGTAACAGACCCGCCGACCCAGACCGAAAAAGGCGCGTTGCGCATCGTCCAGCTCTTCCTGTCTGAGGGTGGCGACGATGCTTCGCGCATCTTCCCGCAGATCGATCATGGCCACCCCTTCCGGTCGCTGCCCCTTGAGGTAGGGCAGCACCTTGGGTCTGAGGGGCATGCTGGGCTCGGTGGAGAGCACCAGGGCCAGGGCATCGTCATCCAGGCGCACTAGGGAACCCGGTGGATAGACCCCCAGCACCTTTATCAGCAACCTGACCTGGGTTTGCTCGAACTTCTTCTGGGAGAGCTTGTAGAGCTGGCCGATCACCTGGCTGGGCCCCGGCGGGTGAGGCCGCTGCGCGGATGAAGCAGCTCGTCATAGTGATCCACCAGCCCGATGAGGCGGGCGAGGGGGGGATCTTGTCGCCCTTGATCCCGAGGGGAAAACCGCTGCCATCGAGGCGTTCGTGATGCAGGTAGGCGACCTCACGGATCCTGGGTTCGAAAGCCTGCAACTGGTTGAGCATCTCCAGTCCGTACTGGGGGTGCATGTTGAGGAAATTCTGCTCCGCCTTGCTGAGCTCCCCCCGCTTCTGGATGATCTGGCTCGGGATCCTGAGCTCGCCGATGTCGTGGATCAGGCCCGCCAGACCGGTCTCCTCGATCTCGACGGGATTCATGCCAAGCTCCCGTGCCATCAGCATGGCGATGAAGGCCACGCTCAGGCTGTGTTGCAGCAGGGTATCCGTGTTCTGGCTGCGGATGAGGTGCAGACCGAGCGGCCCCTGGTGTTCTGCCAGACGGGCGGCGGTGCTGCGCACTATCTGCAGTATTGGCCAGGCCTTCGTCCGGTTTGAGGTTGAGGGCGCCAAGGGCGTCGCGAAGATCTGACAGGGATTGACCGAACGCCTTGTCCCGATGCGAAGGGAGCGCCTGAACGCCTTTTCGTCGAAGGTGGGGCCCTCAGAAGAGGGGGCGGTATCCCCCGTGTCGCTCATCTCAAGAGAGGAACGGGTTCGGCCCGCAGCAGGGGCTCGACCGCAGATCGCTCTTGTCGGGATCCACCATCAGCAGGGTCAGGTCGAGGTGGCGGATGATGTCGAGCTGTTGCTGGTCCTTGATTTTGAAGGCTTGAACATGAAAGGGTGGCTCGTCCAACCCGTGGGAAGATGGATGTAGTGGCCGACTCTCAACTGCTCGATGGAGGCCGTATCAGCGCCATGGACTAGCTCTTCTGTCGAATTTGCCTATCAACAAGCTAGCAAAATTAAACAGATAGACAACAAAAAAGCCCGCGCATGTGCGCGGGCTCTTGTCATCCGTGGCGTTTATCAGGCCTTGGATTTTTTCTGTTGTCCACCTTGGCGTCGACCTTGGCTGCAACCGGGCGCAGCTGGGGCTTCCTCGATGAAGGGACGGCCGTAGTAGGTGTCCATCAGGATGGCTTTCAGCTCGGTGATCAGCGGGTAGCGCGGGTTGGCGCCGGTACACTGTCATCGAAGGCTTCCAGGGCCAGCTGGTCTACCTTGGCCAGGAAGTCCGCTTCGTTCACGCCGGCTTCGCGGATGGAGGCCGGGATCCCCAGGGTGGCCTTCAGCTCGTCCAGCCAGGTCAGCAGCTTCTCGATCTTGGCGGCGGTACGGTCACCGGCAGCGGTCAGGCCCAGGTGGTCAGCCACTTCGGCGTAGCGACGGCGAGCCTGCGGACGGTCGTACTGGGAGAACGCGTCTGCTTGGTCGGGTTGTCGTTCGCGTTGTAGCGGATGACGTTGCTGATCAGCAGGGCGTTGGCCAGGCCGTGGGGGATGTGGAACTCCGCACCCAGTTTGTGGCCATGGAGTGGCACACACCCAGGAAGGCGTTGGCAAACGCGATACCGGCGATGGTGGCGGCGTTGTGCACCTTCTCGCGGGCAACCGGGTCGTTGGCGCCGTTGATGTAGCTGGAGGGCAGGTAGTCCTTCAGCAGTTTTCAGGCTTGCAGCGCTGACCGTCGGAGTATTCGTTGGCCAGCACGGAGACATAGGCTTCCATGGCGTGGGTCACGGCGTCGATACCACCGAAGGCACACAGGGATTTGGGCATGCCCATCACCAGGTTGGCATCCACGATGGCCATGTTGGGGGTCAGCTCGTATCGGCCAGGGGGTACTTCATGCCGGTGGCGTCGTCGGTCACGACCGCAAACGGGGTCACTTCAGAACCGGTACCGGATGTGGTGGTGATACAGACCAGTTCGGCCTTCACGCCCATTTTCGGGAACTTGTAGATACGCTTGCGGATGTCCATGAAGCGCATGGCCAGGTCTTCGAACGCGGTATCCGGTGCTCGTACATGACCCACATGATCTTGGCGGCATCCATGGGTGAACCACCACCCAGGGCGACGATCACATCCGGCTTGAAGGAGTTGGCCATCTCGGCGCCCTTGCGACCACGGACAGGGTGGGGTCGCTTCCACTTCGTAGAAGATCTCCACTTCCATGTTCAGCTTCTTGAGCAGGCGAACCACTTCATCGGCATAGCCGTTGTTGAACAGGAAGCGGTCGGTCACCACCATGGCGCGCTTCTTGCCTTCCAGGTCGCCCAAGGCGATCGGCAGGGAACCACGACGGAAGTAGATGGATTTCGGAAGTTTGTGCCACAGCATATTTTTCTGCCCGTTTTGCGACTGTCTTCTTGTTGATCAAGTGCTTGGGACCGACGTTCGGAGATGGAGTTACCACTCCAGGAGCCGCAACCCAGGGTCAGGACGGGGCCAGCGCGAAGTTGTACAGGTCACCGATACCACCCTGGGTGGAGGGGTGTTTGAGGATACGGGCGGTCTTCATCTTGTCGCCGAAGTACTTGATGCGGTCGGCATTGCGATCCTGGTCGGTATGAGACGGAGGTGTGGCCGATACCACCGATGTTGACCATGTCGCAGGCCATTTCGACGGCTTCTTCGAAGTTCTTGGCACGGAACATACCCAGGGTCGGGGAGTTTTTCGTGAGCGAACTCGTCTTCTGCGCAGAGTTCCAGACCTTCACCGATGAGGATCTTGGTGGTGGCAGGCACGGTCACACCGGCCATGGCGGCGATCTTGGTAGCAGGTTGGCCCACGATGTCGGCGTTCAGGGCGCCGTTGATCAGCAGCACTTTACGCACCTTGTCCGCTTCGTCTCCTTGAGAGGATGTAGCCGGCGTGGGTCGCGAAACGCTCCTTGACCTGGTTGTAGATGGAGTCGACTACGATAACAGCCTGCTCGAGGCACAGACCACGCCGTTGTCGAAGGTCTTGGACATCAGGATGGAGGACGGCACGCTGATATCGGCAGTCTCGTCGATGACGATGGGCACGTTGCCCGCACCCACGCCGATGGCGGGCTTGCCGGAGGAGTAGGCGGCCTTCACCATGCCGGGCCACCGGTGGCCAGGATCAGGTTGATGTCGTTGTGGCGCATCAGGGCGTTGGAGAGTTCGACGGAGGGTTGATCAATCCAGCCGATGATGTCTTTCGGCGCACCGGCGGCCACGGCAGCATCCAGTACCAGCTTGGCAGCGGTATTGGTGGAGTTCTTGGCGCGGGGATGCGGGGAGAAGATGATGGCGTTGCGGGTCTTCAGGGAGATGAGGGCCTTGAAGATCGCAGTGGAAGTCGGGTTGGTGGTCGGTACGATACCGCAGATGATGCCTACCGGCTCGGCGATGGTGATGGTGCCCATCTCGTCGTCCTGGCTCAGGATGCCGCAGGTCTTCTCATCTTTATAGGCGTTGTAGATGTATTCGGAGGCGAAGTTGGTTCTTGATAACCTTGTCTTCGATGATACCCATACCGGATTCAGCCACGGCCATCTGGGCCAGGGGGATACGGGCGTTGCTGGCGGCCAGGGCGGCGGCACGGAAGACCTTGTCTACCTGCTCTTGCGAGAGCTGGCGAATTGACGCTGTCTTCTTTGACGCGGGCAACCAGTGCATCCAGTTCAGCCAAATTGGTTACTGCCATGTTTTATCTCCTGATGATTTGAAAACTGTTTAGTAAGACCTTGGCAATGCCCGGGAATTATAGCCACCTTGTCAAGGCGAGAATCACCATAACGGGGTATTTACATGCCTTAGTAACTGTTTTCTGGCCGATATAGGGTCGGGATGTGTCAGAAAAGATTGACTGGATCATATGTAACAAAAGAACAAAAGAAATTTTGTTTCACCCCTTGTCGCACCACTATGTTACGGGAGTGTGTCATCCTTTCTTGGCATCACGAGCTGCTGTCACGCACCCTTGGAATATCTGCTTAGGGAAGGGGATCCGATGAATCTCGCCTTGACCGGGATGGGGGGAGGTGGCATTGCCGTGATGGCGCAGAACGCCCAGCCCCTGACGTTTCATTTATGTTGAGAAAGGGGTTGTTGTTTTCATCCAGTCGCCCTGGCGAAACAGCACATCTGACGGTGGCAGGGAACGTGTCACCTCTTCACAGCCGACCCCACTGGTGCCGTACCAGGGTGAGAAAGGCCAAAAATCGGGGTCACAGGAGCGGGTGGGGCGGCAAGCAGGTGTGTGAGAAGCAAGGGTGCCATTTGCCGAAAATATCGTTTCTTGGTTAGGGTTGATATAACGCGCTGCCATGGCAACCGGCGATGTTAATGGCGACCTCTCTCCCTTAACAACCCGATATGTTGAATTTTGTCGATACATTAGCGGAACTAACTAAAAAGCCCCAGTAAGGGTGAGATTATTGATTGGAGAAGGGAAAGCCATGGTGTAAATTTACGCGCAGTTTGGGGGCTGGCCTTGTGGCTCGTATTGGTTCTGGATGGCGCCTATGGCAGCAATAGATTCTTTTTATACCTGAAATTTTTCGTCGGCCTGTTCGCGATCATCAACCCGCTGGGTCTGTTGCCGGTCTTTGTGAGCCTGACGGGCCACATGTCGCCGGAGGAGCGACGCAAGACCAACACACCGCCCACATTCGTGATGATCATCCTGATGGTCTCCATGTGCATGGGACAGCTCATCCTCGACAGTTTCGGCATCTCCCTGGCGTCGTTCGCATTGCCGGTGGCTCGCTGATTACCTTGATCGCCTGGTCCATGCTGCAGGGCAAGCTGGGGGAGGTGAAGCACAACAAGCAGGAGAAGGGTGAACTGGCTGCGCGTGAATCCATTGCCGTGGTGCCCCTGGCTCTGCCGCTGATGGCCGGACCCGGTGCCATCTCCTCTTCCATCGTCTATGCCAGCCAGAAGACCCTGCCCCAGATGGCGGCATGTTCGTGGTGGTGGTGGCGTTTGCCTGCTGCTCCTGGCTCATCTTCCGCGCCGCTCCCCTGCTGTTCAAGCTGATGGGCAACACCGGCATCAACGTGGTGACTCGTATCATGGGTCTCATCATGATGTCCCTTGGCATCGAGATCATCGTGGCGGGCATCAGGGAGTCTTCCCCGGTCTGGGTGTGAGCCAGGTCCGTTTTTGTCGGAGCCGGTCCTTGTGACCGGCTTTTATATTGTTCTTTTTTGTTGGTCATTTCCTAGAATCGAGCGGCCCTGTACGAAAAATGACCGTCTCGGGATATTTAAATGCTGTATAAATGGTTTTAAGTTGTTTTTTTGACCATGAAAGCGGCCTGTTCCTGATGATATCTATTGCATTATCAGAATTGTCAGGGAATTATGCGGGCAGCGAGGTGTTTGTCTCGTGGATAACAAATGCATGGAATGTTCTTGTTGGAGTATGGAAATGACTCATAGAAAAACAATTATTAATACCCTTTTATTGACTGCACTTTTCGGTGGCGCCACCTGGCTCACGCCGCCGATGTCCCGCCGGTACCAAGCTTGCTCCCGAGCAAACCCTGGTGAAAGGCAATGGTTCCGAACCCGCCACCCTGGATCCCCAGAAAGTGGAAGGTACCCCGAATCAACGTATTGCGTGACCTGTTCGAAGGTCTCGTCTCCTCCGGCCCCAAGGGCGAAACCCTGCCCGGCGTCGCCGAGTCCTGGGAAACCCAAGGACAACAACACTACGTGTTCCACCTGCGCAAGGATGCCAAGTGGTCCAACGGGGATCCCGTCACCGCGCATGACTTCGTCTTTGCCTTCCAGCGCGCGGTGGATCCCAAGACGGCCTCTCCCTACTCCTGGTACATGGAGATCCCGACCATCATCAATGCCTCCGACATCATCGCGGGCAAGAAGCCGGCCGACACTCTGGGTGTGAAGGCGGTGGACGATCATATTCGAGGTGCAGCTGGAGTGGCGGTGCCTTACTTCGTCAGCATGCTCCCACACCCCCACCTATCCGGTCCCGAAGAAGGTGATCGAGAAGTTCGGTGACAAGTGGACCCAGCCCGGTAACATGGTATCCAACGGCGCCTACGTGCTGAAGGCTGGGTGGTCAACGAGCGTGTCGACGTCGAGCGCAACCCCAACTACTGGAACAACGGCAAGACCGTCATCAACAAGGTGACCTACCTGCCCATCCAGTCCACCAACGCCGAGCTGAACCGCTATCTGGCTGGCGAAGTGGATCTGACCTACAACATGCCCATCGAACGCTTCAAGCAGATGAAGAAAGAGCTGCCGGACGAAGTGAAGGTGAGCGGCTATGTGGGCACCTACTACTACACCTTCAACACCAAGCGCAACACCTTATGACGACGTGCGGGTGCGTACTGCACTCCCTACGCCATCGATCGCGACGTGATCGCCGACAAGGTGATGGGCAAGGGTGAGACCCCGGGTTATGCCCTGGTGCCCGACTTCGTGGACGGCTTCAAGCCGGTGGCACCATCCTGGTCCAAGCTGACCCAGGCAGAGCGCGATACCAAGGCGAAAGAGCTGCTGACCGAAGCCGGTTACGGCCCGGGCAACCCGCTCAAGTTCGAGCTGCTCTATAACACCGACGACAACCACAAGAAGGTGGCCGTGGCCGTCGCCTCCATGTGGAAGAAGCTCGGCGTGCAGGTGAGCCTGGTGAACCAGGAGTGGAAGACCTATCTGGAGACGCTCAAGCAAGGCCAGTTTGATGTGGCCCGTCGTGGTTGGATTGCCGACTACAACGAAGCCTCCTCTGCTGGATCTGATGCAGACCACTCACGGCAACAACGACGGCAAATACTCCAACCCGACGTTCGACAAGCTGATGAGCGAGTCCCGCAACCAGGTGGATGCCGAGGCGCGCAACAAGCTCTATGTCCAGGCCGAAGAGATCCTGGCCAAGGACATGCCGATCGCCCCCATCTATCAGTACGTGACCTCCCGCATGGTCAAGCCCTACGTGGGCGGCTACCCGGCCAACCCGCTGGACAACATCTACAGCAAAGACATGTACATCGTTGCTCACTGAGTAAAGAAACAAGTCGCATAACAAGCAGGCCCGCCAGACGGCGGGCCTTTATTACAACCGCGACCCTTTGGAAGCAGTACAGGACAGGAAATGTCTATGTTGAAATTCATCCTTAAACGTCTACTGGAAGCGATTCCCGACTCTGCTGGTCTTGATCACCGTCTCCTTCTTCATGATGCGCTTCGCCCCGGGTAACCCCTTCACCAGCGAACGCGCCCTGCCGCCGGAAGTCCTGGCCAACATCGAAGCCAAATATGGCCTGGACAAGCCATCGGCATGCAATACCTCACTTACCTCGGCAACCTGGTCCAGGGGGATCTGGGGCCCTCCTTCAAATACAAGGACTTCACCGTCAATGATCTGGTGAGCCAGGCCCTGCCTGTCTCCGCCAAGATAGGCTCGGTCGCCTTCCTGCTGGCAGTGACCCTGGGGGTCACCTTTGGCACCATTGCGGCCCTGAAACAGAACACCCTCATCGACTACCTGTTGATGTCGTCGGCCATGGCAGGGGTGGTGATACCCGGCTTCGTGCTGGCACCGCTGCTGGTGCTCTTCTTCAGTATCTATCTGGGCTGGTTCCCGGCGGGGGGCTGGCAGGGGGCGGCGCCCAGTTCATGGTACCGGTGTTCGGCATGATGATGTACTACATCTCGGCCATCTCCGCATCATGCGCGGCAGCATGATCGAGACCATGAACTCCAACTTCATCCGTACCGCTCGCGCAAGGGGCTGCCCCTGCGTCACATCATCCTCAAGCACGCGCTGCGCCCGGCCATTCTGCCGGTGGTCTCCTACCTGGGACCGGCCTTCGTGGGCATCATCACCGGCTCCGTGGTCATCGAGACCATCTTCGGCCTGCCGGGGATCGGCCAGCTGTTCTCAACGGTGCCCTCAACCGTGATTACTCCATGGTGCTCGGTCTGACCATTCTGGTCGGTGCCCTCACCATCACCTTTAACGCCGTGGTTCGATATTCTCTATGCCGTCATCGATCCCAAATCCGTTACTAAGCCGGGAGTTCATCATGGTAGTCACAACTGAAAAGCGCGAAGCCGTCGAGGGCGTTCGCCCAGAAAGTGGAAGTGGTGGAAGGACGCTCCCTGTGGAAGGATGCCCGTCGCCGTTTCCTGCGCAACAAGGCGGCCCTGACCAGCCTCACATCCTGACCATCATCGGTCTGGCGGTGATCGTGGGGCCCACCTGTCCCAGTACACGTTCGATGACCCGGACTGGGGGGCCATGCAGTGCCCCGGACATGGAGACCGGCCACTGGTTCGGCACCGACAGCCTGGGGCGCGACCTGTTCGTGCGTACCCTGCTCGGCGGACGCATCTCCCTGATGGTCGGCATCATGGGGGCCCTGGTGGCCGTCATCATCGGCACCCTCTACGGCGCGCGTCCGGCTTCATCGGCGGCCGGGTCGACAGCCTGATGATGCGGGTGCTTGAGATCCTCAACGCCTTCCCCTTCATGTTCTTCGTGATCATGCTGGTGACCTTCTTCGGTCGCAACCTGGCCCTCATTTCCTCGCCATCGGGGCGGTGAGCTGGCTCGACATGGCGCGGATCGTGCGCGGCCAGACCCTGAGTCTCAAGAGCAAGGAGTTCATCGAGGCGGCCCACGTCTGCGGCGTCTCCAAGTGGAAGATCACCCGTCATATCGTGCCCAACGTGCTTGGCATAGTGGCAGTTTACGCCACCCTGTGGTGCCGGGGATGATCATGTTCGAATCCTTCCTGAGCTTCCTGGGTCTGGGCGTGCAAGAGCCCATGACCAGCTGGGGCGCCCTGTGGATGAAGGCTCAAGTCGATGGAAGTGGCCATCTGGCAACTCCTGTTCCCCGCCGGTTTCATGGTGGTGACCCTGTTCTGCTTCAACTTCCTCGGGGATGGTCTGCGTGATGCCTGGATCCCAAGGATCGCTGATACCCAGGGACCGGCAAGACGCCAAGGGGCCATCAGACCCGTTCAGGAACGCACCGCGTTCACCACGGGCAGGCCCCCATCACGACAGCGCGATAAGGAGTACTGAGATGAAATTACTGGATGTGAAAGATCTGCGGGTCGAGTTCAAGACCCCGGACGGCAATGTGGTGGCCGTCAACGACCTCAACTTTTCTCTTTCTGCTGGCGAAACCTGGGGATCGTCGGGGAGTCAGGCTCAGGCAAGTCCCAGACGGCCTTTGCCATCATGGGGCTGCTCGCCAAGAACGGTGTCATCACCGGCTCGGCCAAATTTCAGGGACGAGATCTGAATCTGCCGGAGCACAAGCTCAACAAGATCCGCTCCGAGAAGATTGCCATGATCTTCCAGGACCCCATGACGTCGCTCAACCCCTACAGAAGGTCAAGGATCAGCTGATGGAAGTGCTGATGCTGCACAAGGGGATGACCAAGGCTGCCGCCTTCGAGGAGTCGGTGCGCATGCTGGATGCGGTGAAGATCCCCGAGTCGCGCAAGCGGATGAACATGTATCCCACGAGTTCTCGGCGGCATGCGCCAGCGGGTGATGATCGCCATGGCGCTCCTGTGCCGACCGCAGCTGCTCATTGCCGACGAGCCGACCACGGCGGGACGTGACGGTACAGGCCCCAGATCATGACCTGATGAACGAGCTCAAGCGCGAGTTCAACACCGCCATCATCATGATCACCCACGATCTGGCGTCGTGGCCGGCATCTGCGACAAGGTGCTGGTGATGTATGCAGGCCGGACCATGGAGTACGGCCGGGTCAACGATATCTTCTATCGCCGAGCCACCCCTATACCGAAGGCTTGCTGCGCGCCATTCCCCGCCTCGACACCGAAGGGAAGAGCTGCCCACCATTCCGGCAATCCGCCCAACCTGCTGCGTTTGCCCACCGGCTGTCCCTTCCAGGAGCGTTGCCACCGGGTGAGCGAGATTTGTGGCCAGCAATCGCCGATCCTGACGCCGTTCAACGACGGCCGGGAGGGCGTGCCACTGGGTATCGGATGCCATGATCAAGGGAGTGAATAAATGGGTACTGACAAGAAAACTGCTGCTGGAAGGTCGACCTCAAGGTTCACTTCCATATCAAGAGTGACAAGGCCTGGCCCTGGGCCAAGCCCTCTGCCCTGAAGGCGGTGGACGGGGTGACCCTGCGCCTCTACGAAGGGAGACCCTGGTTAGTGGGGGAGTCCGGTTGCGGCAAAATCCACCTTCGCCCGTGCCCTCATCGGCCTGTGTACCGGCCACCGACGGCAAGGTGGGTGGCTTGGGCAGACTTGACCAAGCTCGAGCGAACGCCCTGCGGGAGAAGCGCAAGGAGATCCAGATGATCTTCCAGGCCCGCTGGCCTCCCTGAACCCCCGCATGACCATAGGGACATCATCGCCGAGCCCCTCATCACCTTCTACCCGACCCTGCCAAGGGAAGAGGTGAAGGAGAAGGTGCGCGCCATGATGACCAAGGTGGGTCTGTTGCCGAACCTGGTGAACCGTTACCCCATGAGTTCTCCGGCGGCCAGTGCCAGCGCATCGGCATCGCCCGGGCGCTCATCCTCGAGCCCAAGATGATCATCGTGACGAGCCGGTCTCGGCGCTGGATGTCTCCATCCAGGCTCAGGTGGTGAACCTGCTCAAATCCCTGCAAAAGGAGATGGGTCTCTCCCTCATCTTCATCGCCCACGACCTCTCCGTGGTCAAACACATCTCCGATCGGGTGCGGTGATGTACCTGGGCAAACGCGGTGGAGCTGGGGACCGGCAAGGAGATCTTCACCAATCCCCTGCACCCCTATACCAAGGCGCTGATGTCGGCGGTCCCCATCCCGGATCGGATCTGGAGCGCAGCAAGGTCA
>NZ_CP077202.1:0-161384 GCF_019046925.1 Aeromonas sp. FDAARGOS 1402 | reverse complement strand
CAATCAGAATTTTCCGGCAACGCCGACTCCAAGAAGTGTAATTCCAGTCTATTTCTGCCGTCAACCCCTGATTCGCGTTAATGCGACAAAGCTCAAACACATAACTCCCCACGAAGCCATATAAACTCCGATTTCGAGGTGTTATCCTGTTCCGCATAAACTTCGTTTTTGGGTATTATACCTACACCAAAGCAAGCTCAGGAGGTGAACGAGCACAGACGGCCACTGGCTGCTCCCGTTCCTGCTGCTTTGCCCAGTTAATAATCTTGGCAAGCTCCTTGGGATCCTCGATTATCGCCACAACCGACATTGTTCCCTGGCATTTTGGGCAAACAAACGGGTCAACTTCATAGACTTTCTGTAACAACCGTGCCCAACTTTGTTTGCGCAACTTGGACCAGGCATCGGAAACTTGGACAGTTTCCGGTTTCTCCTGAGGTATGGCTGGAACAATTTTGGATTCGCGTGGATGACCTTTTTGCCAACTTTCTGGGGCCAGGCTATAAATATTGGGGCGCTCTTGCCACTGCTTGCGGACTTTGCCCGCATATACGCCATAGCGACGAAGCAATTGAACCCGCCTTGGTGGTAAATGGGCCACAAGCTGGTCGACGAATTCAAAGCCTTTGAAGGTCTCTGTTTTTCCTTTGTAGAATCCCTTTGGGCTAAATAGCTGTTCCGAATAGTAGATCACCGGAGGAAGGGAACTCAGTCCAGTTTGTGCGATCTGATTAGTCGCTAAACAAAACAAGCCACACCCAAAGGACTGAGTTGATGCCTATCCTACCACCTCTGCCACGACCACAACGGCGCCGCATTCACAAAATCATCCATGCCACCCGTGATAAAGGACATGCTCGTCGCTTGATGGCCATCTTGCTGTTACATGAAGGACGCACGATCACCGATGTTCATCACCTTACCGGCGCTGCGCGCTCGACCATCGGTCGTTGGCTTCGGTGGTATCGAGATGAAGGCATAGATGCGCTAGAAGCCTTACCGGCTGGCCGTGCCCCAGTCTTACCTATCGCCAAGATTGTCACCTTACTGGTGCTGCTCATGCAGTTTTCTCCGCAAGATTTTGGTTATCAGCGCAGCCGTTGGTGTACCGAACTATTGGCTATAAAAATCAATCGGTTAACAGGGCTCAATGTGGCAGCCTCCACGCTCCGCCGATGGTTACCTCGTATGGGCATTGTCTGGCGCAGGCCCGTGCCGACCTTGCGGATAAAAGACCCAGCCTATCAGGAAAAAATGGCGAATATCGACGCCGCGCTGGCCCGCTGTGATGCCGATAATCCGGTGTTTTATGAGGATGAAGTCGATATAGACCTCAATCCCAAATTAGGAGCCGACTGGATGTTCAGAGCGCAGCAAAAGCGGGTTGTCACACCGGGGCAGAATGCCAAGCATTATCTGGCAGGCGTTCTCCACGCAGGCAACGGAAGGGTACTTTACGTCAGCGGGATCAAGAAAAACTCATCGCTGTTTATTGCCATGCTGGAAAAGCTGCGCCACCACTACCGACGAGCCAAAACCATCACGTTGATCCTCGATAACTACATCATTCACAAAAGCAAACAGACCGAGCGATGGTTGAAGAAGAATCCCAAGTTCTGCCTGGTGTTCCAGCCAGTTTACAGCCCTTGGGTTAATCACATAGAACGGCTATGGCACAAGTTACATGAAACCATCACGCGCAATCATCAATGCATAGGGATGGCAAACCTGCTGGCCCGAGTGAAACACTTCATGGATACCGTGTCTCTTTCCCGGGGAATGGCTATGGCACAGCGAAGGTGTAGCACTATTGGGATCAGTTATTTAGCTGTCCAGATTATCGTGTCGGAAGCTGGATCATACTGAATTTTTTCTGCACAGGTAGCGCCGCGAACGACATACTGGCCGAGGGCTTCTCGATCGGCCTTGTTGAATAGTCTGGTTTCGCTCTCGATGCTAAAGCCGGAATGCTTCCAGTCTCTGAGCATGTTCACTCGGGCTTGATCTATTAGGGAAGGTGCGAACAAGTCCCTGATATGAGATCATGTTTGTCATCTGGAGCCATGGAACAGGGTTCATCATGAGTCATCAACTTACCTTCGCCGACAGTGAATTCAGCAGTAAGCGCCGTCAGACCAGAAAAGAGATTTTCTTGTCCCGCATGGAGCAGATTCTGCCATGGCAAAACATGGTGGAAGTCATCGAGCCGTTTTACCCCAAGGCTGGTAATGGCCGGCGACCTTATCCGCTGGAAACCATGTTACGCATTCACTGCATGCAGCATTGGTACAACCTGAGCGATGGCGCGATGGAAGATGCTCTGTACGAAATCGCCTCCATGCGTCTGTTTGCCCGGTTATCCCTGGATAGCGCCTTGCCGGACCGCACCACCATCATGAATTTCCGCCACCTGCTGGAGCAGCATCAACTGGCCCGCCAATTGTTCAAGACCATCAATCGCTGGCTGGCCGAAGCAGGCGTCATGATGACTCAAGGCACCTTGGTCGATGCCACCATCATTGAGGCTCCCAGCTCGACCAAGAACAAAGAGCAGCAACGCGATCCGCAGATGCATCAGACCAAGAAAGGCAATCAGTGGCACTTTGGCATGAAGGCCCACATTGGTGTCGATGCCAAGAGTGGCCTGACCCACAGCCTAGTCACCACCGCGGCCAACGAGCATGACCTCAATCAGCTGGGTAATCTGCTGCATGGAGAGGAGCAATTTGTCTCAGCCGATGCCGGCTACCAAGGGGCGCCACAGCGCGAGGAGCTGGCCGAGGTGGATGTGGACTGGCTGATCGCCGAGCGCCCGGCAAGGTAAGAACCTTGAAACAGCATCCACGCAAGAACAAAACGGCCATCAACATCGAATACATGAAAGCCAGCATCCGGGCCAAGGTGGAGCACCCATTTCGCATCATCAAGCGACAGTTCGGCTTCGTAAAAGCCAGATACAAGGGGTTGCTGAAAAACGATAACCAACTGGCGATGTTATTCACGCTGGCCAACCTGTTTCGGGCGGACCAAATGATACGTCAGTGGGAGAGATCTCACTAAAAACTGGGGATAACGCCTTAAATGGCGAAGAAACGGTCTAAATAGGCTGATTCAAGGCATTTACGGGAGAAAAAATCGGCTCAAACATGAAGAAATGAAATGACTGAGTCAGCCGAGAAGAATTTCCCCGCTTATTCGCACCTTCCCTAAGAATGGTTCGATTGTTGAATACCAGTCTGTAAGGACCAAGCCTGAACCTGAGCAGGTTTTGGCTGCGGAAAAATTATATGCTCAATTGAGAAGCGGGAAGGCCGCGAGGCCGAAATTGGCTGCTAGCTTTTCCGTGAAAATACTCTTGCTCATATGGGGTAGTATTATATCAAGCGCAATGGCTGCCGGCATGCTTACTGATACATCAATAAGCAGCTTATTGTTAGCCACTTTAATGTCAGGAAGCTTAAGCTCTGTTAGTGTTTTGGCTATTCTCTCTCCTCTTGGAAGACTGGTTGAAAGAGCCAGGAATATTTCCAATAACCCATTAAGTCAATCCCTCTACACTGGGCGCACCGATGAGTTTGGCCAAATAGAGTTTGCTTTACGAATGATGCAAGCTGAAACAGGCGCCATAGTAGGTCGCATAGGTGATGCATCAAATCGGCTTAGCGAACACACCGAGGCCTACTAAAGGATATTGAGTCAAGCAATGTACTTACAGTTGAGCAGCAGGCAGAGACAGATCAAATAGCAACGGCAGTAAACCAAATGGTGGCAAGCATTCAAGAGGTTGCGAGCAATGCACAGCATGCTGCAGATGCGGCCGGAAGAGCAGACACTGAGACGGCATCTGGCCAGCGTCTGGTAGCCCACACAAGCCAGTCAATCACTGCCCTTGAAGGTGAAATTAGGCAAGCCGCTCAGGTTATTCATGAGCTTGAAGGTCAAAGTAACGAGATATCAAAAGTTCTTGACGTTATACGAGGGATCGCCGAGCAAACGAATTTGTTGGCACTCAACGCAGCAATTGAGGCCGCGCGTGCTGGTGAGCAGGGGCGTGGTTTTGCTGTTGTCGCCGATGAGGTTCGCAGTCTTGCTGCTCGCACACAGCAATCGACAACGGATATTCAAAGCATGATCAGCGCTCTACAAGAGCGAGCGCAATCCGCTGTTACAGTCATGGAGCAAAGTAGTCGGCAAGCGCACACGAGTGTAGCTCACGCAGAGGAAGCAGCTACAGCTCTTGATGGAATTGGCCAACGCGTTAACGAAATTACCGACATGAACGCGCAAATAGCGACTGCGGTCGAGCAGCAGGGAGCAGTAAGTGAAGACATAAACCGCAGTATTATCAATATACGCGATGCTGCTGATACCAATGTACAGACCGGGCAGAATAATTTGCAAAGTGCGAAATCTGTCGCTCAGTTAACTAGCGCTCTGAGCGAACTGGCAAAACAGTTTTGGGAAAAACGAGGATAACGCTTTTCAGTATCTCGACAGGGATAACTTACTTTACCATCGGTTATCCCTTTTAGCCGCACAAATTTTAGCCATGGCTTTTCAGGAAGTCAGGGCTATCAGAATGGCCTTAGAAAGCCTAGTCAAAGAGCTGTCACGAGAACACCGTTAGCTTAGCGTACGATTTTTTCCGAATTCTGCGGTTCCCCCTAGTGGCGGCCCACCGCCTGCAGTTGCCCGAGTGGGTTACCTGGCTTGGACACGAGCTCAATGGATACGGGCCGGATGATGCCATCCCAGTCTATCGGCATGTGCAAGGAGAAGTCCTGATCGATGGGCACCATGGGCTGAAGGGGGTGGTCTTTCCGTCTGCAGAGGCTGCATTTCGATGGCAACTCTGCCACTTTGACACGCCTGTTGACGAGATTGAGGGGTGGTGCGCTGAATCTGACGATATTCATATGCAATTTTCCCCGCGCGAAGCTGATGCTTTGCGGGCGGCATGTGATACGAACTGTACCCCTCTTCGTCGGTTCACGTTGGCCAGCATGAACCGGATCTTGGGGGCGGTCAGAAATCAGGTCTTGAATTGGGCACTGCAGCTTGAAAAGGAGGGGATCTTGGGGGAAGGTATGAGCTTCACTTCCCAAGAGCGGCAGCAAGCCCAGCAGGTGGCGCCGGTGACCCACATTCACATCAATGGAGATGCTCATGGTCTTCAGGTGATGCAAAACTCGCCCGGCGGTCAGCAACAGCAGACTGTGACCAGTGAACAGAAGGAAGCTGCCCTGGCGGCCTTGTTGCCGTGGCTACAACAGGTGATCGCGCAAGGGCAACTGCAGGGAGAAGCGTGTGCGGAGCTGCAGGCCGAGCTGGATACCCTCAAGGCCCAGGCCGCCTCCCCTAAGCCCAAGTGGCCGGTGATCGGCGCCGTGGCCAACAGTGTGCGGGCGATCCTGGAAGGGCCGGCAGCGGGGTACTGACGGAAACAGTGTTGGGCAGGCTGGCCGCCTTGAGCGGCAACTGAGCGATATCCGGGGGGTGGGCGGCGCAACGGCATTGCGGTGTATGCTGGGTGAACGGTCAACCCCACGGTTCGCGACCTACTTCTGCCGTGATTTGGCTCTCGCTCGCTCCTTCTGTCGAAAGCTCTTGATGTATTCGGCTGTGACCAAGGAGTCTGCATCGAGCTCCGTGATACAGTTCAGGATGGTGGCCATGGCGCTGTCAGACAGTCTGAGTTTGGATGGAAGTTCGCCGCCGAGTGCGTAGTCATCGAGTTTTGCTTGGAACGCGCGAAGGACGTCGTACTGTGATGGCTTTCTAGATGAGGTGCCAGCCTCCGTTTCCGCATCGTGGGCATACACCTCCGATTGTTCCGCATCGCTTGCGAGCTCACTGAGCAGGTCTTCGATACTCGGCCAATACTTGTGCTCGTATCGGTGCGTAAGGCGTATAAATTCATCCTGGGGTACAGGGTATAGAGCGGGTTGTGCTCACCCGCACGATCAAATAGCGCCGCCAGACCGGTTTCTCTTTCACACCCAAATCCCGCTCGATTACAGATGTCTCTCTCTCCCTCAGCAAATCACCCAAGCGAGTTGCGAGATCCGCTATGTCCTCGTTGATTTGGATGAGCCTGCCACGTTCTTCCCTAGCCTTGCGCATGTCATCTTCATCCCAGAAGGTGAATGTGCTGATCAGCGCATCCTAAAAACTCGTCACGTACCGTTCTAGGGGGAGCAGCTCGCAGAGTTCTTCATAAACGGGGGCCATGGTCCGGCTTTGCCGGAGCAGTACCCTGACCGTGGCGTTGATGGAAGGCCATATGTTGTTCTTCTCGTTGTTTTCTATCTCCTTTCTGAAATACCTTCGCACACTTCGACGGCATCGATTCTTCTCTTGGTCATTGGCAAGTCTCCTTCATTGAGTCCATGCCTATGGTACTTATGGCAGGAGCCATGTCGGGTATCTATAAGAAAAAACAATCAGAAGAAATAGATACCCAGCCTGCCAGCTACTATGATCAGTTGCATAGCCAGCTTGACGCGCTGACCTGCTCTCCGACCCGTTTTGCACGATTGGTCAGTGGCCAAAGCCCGCCCCCAATCGGGTCAGCGAGGGCGAGCGGGGTCCGCCCCGCTTGCAGCGCTGCAAGCGAGCAGGCCAAATCGGGTACACTGGGGCTCTTTTGTCGCCTAGGAGCGCCTCGATGCCTGCCCTACTCCCTGAACTCATCGCCCAGGCCAGCGATCCAGCCGTCAAGACCGCCGATCTGCTGCGCAAGGCCAAGGTGAGTCGCCCACCGGTGCCAGCTATCCGACCAGTTAGCCTGATCGACCTGGAGCTGCGGGGCTACCGTGAGTCAGATCCTCTTCCTCTATACCGTTTTATCCGTGCCCCGGTGTACCTGCGGGATGTCCAGACAGGCAAATTGACTTGATCTGTTACGTTCCAAGCTGACGGTGAGATTCCCGCTCAGGCTCACCTCTGTTTTGATTCGATCAGCAAGTTGGAGGTTCTGGGGTCACAAGGCTCCCTCTATGTGCAACTCCCCTCTGGGCATGCGCGTTTACGATGGCTTGTCAGCGAAAGCCGCGATCAGTACCAGGTCGTGCATCACTGGACGCATCACAACTGCATGCCGTCGTAGTTTCAAGTCCGTGACAAGGTGTTGGACTGGGCACTCGAGCTGACCAAGGCCGGGATCGTGGGGGACGAGATGCCTCCCTACCCCAGCCGTTGGTACCGGTGACCGTTCACATCGAGGGCGGAGTCCACGGTGGCCAAGTCATGGTGAGCTCGCCGGGAGGCCAGCAACAGCATACCGTCACCGGCGAGCAGAAGGCCGCTTGCCCGTCCGGGTTGGCGCAGGGGAACGCGGATGCACCACTGCAGCCGGCAGACCGCGACACGCGGCAGAACGAGCAGGGACACCCTCAAGCCCCAGGCCGCCACCGCCAAACGGAAATGGCCGCTGATCGTCGTGCTGGCCGTAGTAGCGTGCTGGCCGTGCTGCAAGGCGCCGGCGGCGGGGTGCTGAGCGAGCTGGTGCTGAAGTGGCTGGCCAGCTTGAGCGGCGGCTGATCGCTATCGGTCGGGGTATGAACGGGGCTGCGGCCCGCTTTGTTTTCTGGGCCAACGGCCAAAGTGGCCTGGGAAAATGGAAGCTGCCGCGCTGCTGAAATTGATGGCATCTGTTCTGCGTCGTGATCGTAGCATTTCGGTGAGTTGAACATCACGTGATAGCGAGGTTTGTATGTTCGTATCAAAGCAGGACTGGATCGCGATAGACGGTGAAGTGGTTGCCGTGTCGCTGCAAGGCAAAGGATCTTCAGTGAAAGTGGTCGGTCTGTTCAGAGGACACTGGATCACCGGCACAGGCTGCACAGAGTCAGCCGCCAAATCATGTTGGAAAAGGAAAGCCGAGTACGAGGCAAATCGTTAAGGGTGAATATCCCTGACCGTCCAGTGCAGATCTGGAGCGCCGATCATATACCTTACTTTAAACGGGTTATGTGATCCGTTATTGAATGACCAAGCCCCGCGTTTGCGGGGCTTAGTTTTCTTGGTCAGCGGCCAAAGCCCGCCCTCAAACCAGCCAGCGAGGGCAAGCGGGATCCTCACCGCTTGCAGGGCGGCTAAACTAGAGACTCTATCGTCGCCCAGGAGCACTCTATGCCCGCCCTCATCCCCGAACTGATTACCCTGGCCAGCGATCCGGGGGGGGCCACCTCTGATCTGGTGCGCCGCGCCCTGGTGGCCGCCAGCCGACTGCAGCAGACCGAGGCGGCCGCTTGGCTACAGCACGAGCTCGATGGCTACGACACCTTTGATGAGCTGCCGGCCTACCGGCGCCCCCGTGGCGTCTTGTATGCCATCCACCCAGGCGGGGACACCACTCCCTTGCTGGTCGAGGATGGAGGGGTAGCAGAACGCCTGTCGATTACCCCCTTGAACAACCCGCTGCGGGAGCTCGAAACATTGATGGCCGCCGGCGCGTCTGTGCGTTTTCGGCGGCCGCCTGATGAGGTACTGCATATCCAGCAGATACTGAGCACTAACTTGGAGCCGGTGATTGCACTGACTCATGGCCAACTTGCCGGCTGCCTCGATGCGATAAAGAACCGGGTGTTGAACTGGGCGTTAGCCTTGGAGGCGGCTGGGATCCAGGGGGAAGGGATGACATTCACCGCCCAGGAGCAGCAACAGGCGCAGCAGGTGCCCTCGATGAGCATTCACATTGGGGGGAATGCCACCGGTGTACAAGTCCAGCTGAACTCGCCTTGGGGCCAGCAACAGCAGACGGTGACCGGCGAGCATAAAACCGAGGCGCTGGCTGCCTTGTTGCCGTGGCTGCAGCAGGTGATAGACGAGGGGAAACTCTCGCCACCGGTGCAGGCCGAGCTGCAGGCCAACCTGACTGCCCTACAGGCGCTGGCCAATGCCTCTACGCAGAGCTGGCCGGTGATTGGGACGCTGACCAACAGTGTGCGGGGGATCTTGGAAGGGGCTGGCGGCGGGGTGCTGGCTGCGCAGGCACTGGGGTGGCTGGCCACCTTGAGCGGCAGCTGATCGATATCGGAGGGCATGGGCGGGGCTGCAGCCCCGCTTTGTTTTCTGGGCCAACGGCCAAAGCCAAACTGAAATCCAGTCAGAGCGGACCGGCTGGATCCGACCCGCTTGCAGCGTTGCAACTAACCGGGCCAGATCGGGTACACTGGGCCTCCCTCGTCGCCCAGGAGCACCTCGATGTCCACCTCGCTATCTGACCTGATTGCCCTGGTCGGTGATCCGGCAGTTAAGACCACCGATCTGCTCCGCAAGGCCAAGGTGGTCGCCCGTATGCTAAAACAGGCTGAGTGGGCTACCTGGATCGACCATGAGCTGCGGGGCTATCCGGATGATGCCAAGCTGCCCTCCTATCGTGTCATACGTTGTGAGTTGAAAGCTCGGAATCCCTTTCGAGGGCTGATCCCAATCATCATCAACCACCCTGAATTCGCAGAAGTTGTCTCGACATGCAGCATTGGTCAGCCCATCAGCGGGTTGGAGGACGTGGCTATTCCCGGGAAAAATGTGAGCATGGTTCTCCCGCCGGAGATGATGGCCATGCTGATGCAAGACCTGAATATCTCAATGGAGCCAGTACGGGTGGTTGGCGGCAATCAGATCCGCGCACTTGTTGATGCGGTCCGGGACCAACTGTTGACCTGGGCGCTCGACCTGGTTGAGGCCGGGATCGAGGGGGATGAAATGCCCTCCTCACCCCAGCCGCTGGCGCCGGTTACCATTCGCATCGAGGGCGGGTTCAACGGTGGTCAACTGATGGTGAGCTCGCCCGGGGGCCAGCAACAGCAAACCATCACCGGCGAGCAGCAGGCTACGGACCAGCCTGGGGTGGCGCAGGAGATGCCACTGCAGCTGGCAAACGGCAATGTGCTTCAGAGCGAGCTGGATACTACTAAGGCCCAGACCGCCGCCCCCAAGTGGAAATGGCCGGTGATCGCTGCGGTGGCCAGCACTGTTGTGGCGATTCTGGAAGGCGCCGGCGGCGGAGTTCTGAGCGAACTGGTGCTGAAGTGGCTGGCAACCCTTAACGGCCACTGAGCAAGTCCGGCAGAGGCAGCAGGCCACGTTTTCTTCGTGCGGCGGGTGGCGTTGCGAGATACAAGCCAGATCAACTGGTGCCGCCCATATTGTGGGCGCGGGGAATACTTCGTAGATAAACAGGGCTGGTCAAGTATTGGGGGGCGAGTGATGTGATACCAGCGTGAGAATTATATTTTATCTGCATGATTTATCTGTAATTTATGAAAAATGTTGGGGGGCATGGCGTATAATGTCAACACGGGCACAAGAGCGAGTCTTTATGGCTAGCCAAGAGGCCAATAACCCACAGGTGAACGGATTCGCCTGATTTGATATGGAGATCTATATGCTATCAAGCATGATTATCGCTAGCGGTTTGATGCTGATCTGCGTGTATCAAGTGAAGATTTCTCTTCACTTTCACCTACACGTAGGCCAGTGAAACTGGTTCAAAAAGTGACTTTTTGGAGGGAGGCTTCGGCCTCCCTTTTTTTTGACTCGGAGCGGATCCTCTCCGCTTGTAGCACTACAACCCGCACGACCGAACCCGGGTATAATGAGGACCCAATATCGCCCAGGAACGCATTGATGCCCGCCCTTATCCCTCAACTAATCACCATGGCCAGTAATCCCGAAGTCAAGACAACCGATCTACTGCGAAACGCACTGGTGGCCGCACGTAAGCTCAAGCAGCCTGACTGGATTAGCTGGATCAAAAACGAACTTGATGGCTACCCAGAGTCGGCTGTTATCCCTCCGTACCGGATTTTGACGGGGCAACTCTACGCCATTAACCCGGGGAAAGGTCTTGTACTGCTACCGGTCATGAATGCAGAGCTTCACGAGGTGATGACAACATGTCCCTTCTATTACCCCATCGATGGAGTGGAACCATTGGCTTCAGGGACAGAATACGTAGTGTTGCCCATGGACCCGTCTCAATCGAAGATGGTAGCGGCTCTCTATAAAATGCCAATCGCACCACAAGTTCGATTTGGAGCAAACCAGGTCCAGCGTTTGATCGGCGCGGTGCGTACTAAGGTCCTTGAATGGGCACTCGATCTGGATGAGTTGGGGATCCAGGGTGAAGGGATGAGCTTTACAACCCAGGAGCAGAAGCAGGCGGAATCGGTGACCAATATTTTCATTGGGGGGGATGTCATCGGAGGTCAAATGATGTTGGGCTCGCCCGGCGGCCAACAAAAACAGACGGTGACAGGCGAGCAGAAGACCGAGGCGCTGGCGGCTTTGTTGCCGTGGCTGCAGCAGGTGATCGCGCAAGGGCAGCTGCAGGGAGAGGCGTGTGCAGAGCTGCAGGCCGATCTGGACACCCTCAAGGCCCAGGCCGCCTCCCCTAACCCCAAATGGCCAGTGATCGGCGCCGTGGTCGGCAGTTTGCGGACGCTCCTGGAGAGCGCCGGCGGAGGGATACTGACGGCGCAGGCACAGAGTTGGATGGCAACCTTGAGGGGTGGCTAATTCGATCAGGAAACTCTGCACATTTGTAGGGGGGCAGTGCCCCCCCATACATTGCTGCTTTGCCTCGCTTAGGGCAACCTAAGTTGATGTTGATGCTGTTGCTCCTGTTCATGATATTCGGTATCCTGCAGTTGTCCTCGGTGCCCACGTGGGGACAGGCCGCCCGGCCAGGCACCAACTTCAACTCTCCCTGCATTCTGCAGGTACCCCACCTGTCATATATCACCCAAGCCCTAGTTGGCTGATTCTGCATGTCCGTTCACCGGAATTTCTCCGGCGTCAGCGCACATGCAGAAACAGCCCAAGGCTGTCTTATGGCACTCGGTCCGCAATGTGCCACTCGTGACCAACATCAACCCGGGCGTAAAGCCCAATTTCAACGAGGTCCAATTTATGAACCAAGCAATCGATGATGTGCTTTTCGCTCATGCGATGGCTCAAGTATTCCCACATATTGATAAACAACAGTGGCTTTCTGCGTACCAAGATCTTCTGAATTCTGTCAAATCAGGCGATTCCCTATGTAGCTATGTGCCTAGCGAAACCTATGAAAACCTCGCTCTTCCAGAGCTTCTAAGGGTCGTTGAGAGTATCGCGTCGTTAATGCGGAACGCAGTAATCGAGGTCATTGCTCTCAGAGACGGAAAATTTCGGATACCGGCAGTCACTGCCGGCCGTATCTGTCACGTGCTGGAAATCAGCATGCCTGAAACCGTCGGAGATTATGACTGCGCATATGACGTCCCGGAGTGGGATTGGGTGCGTGAGCACGCCTCCTTCTCTCATAAGGGCAACCATCACCATGACAACCCAACTTATGAGTTTCTTTTTAATATGGCGAACTACGACGCCCTCGATGAAGGAGTAATCCCAGAACGATTGTGGCCGGTGTTCAGAGATGCCAGCAAAATCGGAGCAGGATATGTTCTTTTCCATAACGAATAGGTCGTCAGTCTGATTTTTTGGGCGGCTATACCTCTATTTCATCAACTAGGCCAACGGCCTTTCGCCTCAACATTCGTTTTGAAGGCTTAACCAGCCCTCTGGGCTTTTGGAATACAAATGCACAACTCATTGCAAGAAACAGCTACTAACACAATGGCTACCAAACCGATGTTCGATAGCACCATGGGTTACCTGCTTGTTAACACTTGGCAATTGCACTTACGCGACCTCTCAATCACGACAGGGGGGGCAAGCGATATAATGGATGCCTTGGTCACTGCCTGTGGCAAAACCTCAGCCTGGCTTGTTGAGCTAGTTGATTACACCCGTCTTGGATGCATCTTCGACTACGATCATGCGAATAACAATGATGGAGATTGCTTGGCTCAAGTTATTCTCGAGTCTGTACTGAATATAGAGTCAGATCAGAATCTGCGTAAGGCGGTACTGAACTGGCTCAGAGTAAAAGGTTTACCTCTCATTGAGGCCTGATCAACATTGGATGCAGTGATAGACTGATATCCAAGAGAGAGCCCCGCATTGCGGGGCTTTTTTATGTCGTGAGTAGGCAGTGATAACCACTAGGTGGTGCCATAGGGTGGTGGGACTTGCAGAGTAGAGCCGGACGAAGGATGTGGCCAAAACAGAAATCTCAACCAACATTCCTATATCCTTAAATGCTACAAGACACCAACCTGCTGAACCGGTGTTCATTTCGTGTAGCCCGAGAACTAAATTAGGATCTCATTTTTCTCTCTTTCTCTTCATTTTCTCCCCCTTTCTCTTCGCGCGAACGCGGCACAGCAGAAGTGTCGGTTCGAGGTCTAACCTGGCACTCGGGGGCAGGTATAGAACAAAATAGCCCAGGGGGAGCTCACAGCCCGAAGGGCTGTGCTCTGGTTGAAAATAGTCACTAGGAATGTTGGTTGAGAAAGTGCCCTCTACTGGTCATAATAACACCAGCTTGAAACCCTCGATGGAATGCCTCATGAATAAACACGAACTGGCTGCACAGCTCCGCGTTCTGGAGCGGCGTCAACACCAGCTGTTGGCCATGCTGCGAGACTTTATAGACGATAGCGAGCTCATCCAAGGCAGCACCTTTGCCCTCCCCCCGCACGATCCGAGGCAGGATACCCGCCACGACACTCCCTCTATTACGGTGACTCCCGCTCACGGTCTTGAGGCTCTGTATGCTGCTCACCATGCCTGGGGCCATCTCTACGCTGACGCTGGTGAAAACACTCGCCTAGTGTACCGCTTGCCGGGAGCAATTCAGATTCACTCCAGGCACAGCGAGGAGCTGTTCGGTATAATTGAGGCCATAAATGCAGACCGAAAAACCTTCCGAGACTTGGTGACAAACTCAGGTCCGATACTCGGGGGACCCAATACCCGGTGGGAGTTCCTGCATAGCAAAGGCATGTTCGAGGGGTTGATCACTTTGCAGTTTTACCGACAAATCACAATCGCCGGCGACACGGCCCGGTCAATTTCGTTCTGTTGGGCTCATAAAAACACCATGCAGAGAATGACCAAACAACAGATCATCGGTACGCTCAGAGCATCACAGGACTCACCCCCGCGCCATGTACTCGATCCAGCTGGTTGGGTCGCACAGCTAGAGGATGAAATTGTGCTGCTATCCGCCCTCTCCGATGATGCTCGCCTTGTCATCCGGCGCCCCAATCCAGTCCACCCACAAGCCTGGTTGGTGGAAGGAAACAGTCGTCGTATGCAAGTAGCATCGACCCCGGTTCTCATTCTCGGAGCTCAGAAAGTGAAGATCGGTCTTCTAAAGAACTACGACATCACCCAAAAACGCCCTCCGCGGCAAGCAAAAACAACCGCCAATGAGCCGCTTATCTCGCGCCTCTGGCTTTACCAGGAGCAGTAGAAAATCATGAGCATCGCATTTGGCCCTCTACGAGGCTTTGTCGTTGGTACAGTGATCAATGATACAGGTCCCATCGGCACCATCGCAGACATCTCCGGCGTCGATTACTTCATTACCCCTCAAAACTGGCTGGGGGAGACCCCCCCCGAAGTCGGCATGATCGTAGAGTTCAGCGCACGAGCCATACAAAAAGGGTATCTGGCGGTCAACATCAAGCCAATCAACGCAACAACCTTATGTACCCCAGGTATGAGTGCCACCAAACTAGAGATGATTGAAGCCGACCGGCGGGCAGAACGAGCACGGCAGCACATCACTAGGCTGCGCCAGTTTGTCTTCGATATGGGTTACTCTCCAGAGCAAGCGATCCTGGAAGTATTCGACATCACCCCTCCAACAGGCATCATTATTCCAGACGGGCCCAGCGACCGTGACCTGCAGTTTATGGAACTGCTGACGCATAATCGCTCACCCAAAGACAAGCATGAAACAAGCCGCAGACTGTGCCAGGCATTTTGCCTCAGCTTCAACGCCTTGATTGGCTTTATGCGCGGTAGTATCACTTATCGCGTCGCGTTGGATCGGGCCGAGCGTGATAGGCAAGAACGTTCCCGCCGACATTTACCAAACAGTGAACAGAGCCATCCCCTGCCCCTGGAGGGGAAACAAGAACCCGGGATGATCAAGAAATTGGTTACAAACATCATGGGCAATAAATAACTGTCGTTGCATGGCGACCGCATATAGGCTAACTTAGCCAAAGTGCTCATTCTCCTTCGGTTTATCCGCATAGCACACGCAGAAATGCATCGGAGTCACCTCAATCACAAAACGCAGCCTTGGCTGCGTTTTGTCGTTCTCAGACTGTCATGTTTGGCCTGAGCACACTCACATGTGCACAGCCCAAACCGCTCTCTCCCGAGAGTGAGTTGACAGGCGATGGCATAACCAGCCTGTACCGCTAACCGCGGCTGCCAACCTCCAATCCGCCCATCTGGGCTACCTCAACCAGGCCTTTCGGCCAAGGATCTCATTATGTGGATCAACATTGTTTTAGCACTTGAAGTCGTCGGCTTAGCCTTTGCAATTCGTTTCTGGTTTATGTGCCGGGAGGATGCAGCCGCTTTTGAGCGGTCACGCATCCTGCGAATTAAGGCCCGAAGTTAAAAAACAAAAAACCACGCCCATAGGCGTGGTTTTTTTTTGCCCGCAGCTCAGTAGTCAGGGTCTTCAATCGTTCGCTCCAACTCTTCATCATAAGGCATGTCATACTCTGGGGTGTCCATCGGCATAGGGGGAATATCTAGATGACCAGCTGAAGTTCGCGATAGTTCCTCACGAATTTCAAGCTCCCTATTCTGCATTCGATAGGTTAACTTCTTCTGTTCTTCCATTGCTTCTAATTCAGCCCGTTCTTTGTCAAGAGCCCGATAATGACTGTCAATCACCCCCTTTCCGATTACAAATGCATATTTCGGGATGATCTGGCCAGCGATTTCGGCATGAGTCGGCCACCCATTTCGGTATCATCCGGCCACTGATTTCGGCTTCATCCGGCCACCTGTTTCGGTATCGTCCGGCCAGTTTGTTCTTCCTTCGTTTTACGGTCTTTGGCATAACAGTTTTTTAACTGTTTGCCGGAGTAGTCATGACACGTAAAAAGAAAATGGTAAGGACAGATATGCAAACTTATCTGGATATATTCCGCCTCAAATTTGAGGCCAAGTTAAGTGACAGGCAAATCTCTCAGGCGCTAAATATTGGCCGGGCAACCATCAGTGATTTGGTTATCCGCTTTAACAACTTAGGCCTCAGTTGGCCGCTGGCAGCCGACTATCCGCTTGATAGCCTCGACAAACAGTTATTTCCTGGCCGTGATTACAGTACGCAGCGGGTCTTGCCGTCGTGGGTGCAGGTACATCTTGAGCTGCGTAGAAAAGGCGTCACCAAACTGCTGTTATGGCAGGAGTATCAGGCAGAGCACGGCAGTAAAGCACTTGGCTACACGCAGTACTGTGAACATTACCGGCGTTGGTGTGCTGTACAAAAACGCTCGATGCGACAGCATCATGAAGCCGGTGAGAAGCTGTTTATCGACTTCTGTGGCCCGACAGTGCCGATTGTGAACCCAGAAACAGGTGAGATAAAACCGGCCGCTATCTTCGTCGCCACCCTGGGCGCATCTAACTACACCTATATTGAAGCCTGTAAAGGTCAGGATAGGGAATCCTGGCTGATGGCGAACAGTCGTTGCCTGACCTTTTTAGGTGGCGTACCCGCATTATTGATACCCGACAATCTCAAAGCGGCGGTTGATAAAGCGGATAAGTTCGAGCCGGTGATTAACGACAATTACAAAGCGCTGGCCAGACATTATGGCTGTGCGTTGATGCCGACCCGACCACGCAAACCGCAGGATAAAGGCAAAGTCGAATCGGCTGTGCTGATTGTGGAACGCTGGGTATTAGCCCGGCTGCGCCATCAGGTATTTCACTCACTGGCAGCGTTAAATCAGGCCATCCGCGCATTGAATACAGAACTCAATCAGCGGCCAATGAAGCATTACAACGGTGCCAGCCGTGAGCAGTTGTTTAACTTGCTCGATGCGCCTGCATTACAACCACTGCCGCCTTACGCTTATGAGTACACCGATTATCGCATTGCCAAAGTCGCCAAAGACTACCACGTACAATACGACTATCACTGGTACTCGGTGCCACACCGTTTAGTCGGTGAGCGGGTTGAAATCAGTGCAACGCAGACGCTGATAAAGGTTTACCATCAGGCGAAATGCGTCGCTCAGCATCCGCGCAGCTATACCCGCTACCGGCACACGACTGATATAGCGCATATGCCAGAAAACCATGCTGCCCATCTGGAATGGAGCCCTGAGCGCATTCGCAGCTGGGCAACCCATATCGGCACTAACACGCTGGCGGTGGTCTTAGCGGTTGAGCGTAACAAAGACCATCTTATCCAAGCGCAGCGCACCTGCCTGGGACTCCTGAGCGAGCAAAAGCGCTATGGCAGTGACCGGCTGGAAAAGGCCTGCGCACTGGCCATCAGTCGCCAACTACCTTATATACCGGTCATCAAAAAGCTACTGAAAAACGGTGAAGATATGCGCTGGCAACCGGATGAAACTAAAACCATTATCCCTGGCACACACACCAACATCCGTGGCTCAAAATACTACCAATAAGGACCACCAATGGACTCACTGCTTATCCAACTGCGCCAGCTTAAGCTGGCGGCCATGGCCAGTGCGCTGGAGCAACAACGTCTTGCGCCCCATACCTATGCCGAACTTAGCTTCGATGAACGATTGGGATTGCTGGTCGAGCAAGAACATCTGGCGCGGGATAACACCCGCTTACAACGCTTGCGCAAACAAGCCAATCTGCGCCTTAAAGCGACACCAGAAGGCTTACGCTATCCGGCAAAGCGCGGCTTGCGAGCTGAACAAATTACACCACTTATGCAAGGACATCACCTGACGTACCACCAGAATATCTTGATAACCGGGCCCACCGGCAGCGGCAAAACCTATCTTGCCTGCGCCTTAGGTGAGCAAGCTTGCCGACAGAATAAACGCGTGCTGTATTACCGGTTAGGTCGGTTACTGGAAAGCCTGAAAATGGGGCATGCTGATGGTAGCTATCTGAAACAACTGGTACAGCTACAAAAGGTAGATATGTTGATCCTAGATGATTGGGGCCTTGAGGGATTTAAAGGTAAACAAGTCAGCGATTTACTGGACGTCATTGAAGATCGCTACGAGCAACGCAGCACAATCATCGTCAGTCAGTTACCGGTCTCGGAGTGGTACGGCTTAATGGATAATCCAACTGTTGCAGATGCGCTGTTAGACAGAGTGATCCACAATGCCCACCGACTGGAATTAACAGGTGAGTCACAACGTAAAAAAACACTGGTTCAGGGTGAAGAAGTCGGGTAAAAAGAGAGGATAAACGAAGGTCAGATCATGCTGGCCGGATCACACCGAAACGCCTGGCCGGATGAAACCGGAACAGGTGGCCGGACAAACCGAAATACGCAACAAACATCTCTTGGCATGACTTAGCCAACGTACTGGGGCTATCCAGATCCAAGGTATGGACATGCTCAAAGGTTCGTTTGTAAGCCTCGATATTATCACCCTCTCCCTGGAGCCTGAAGGCTACACGGCAACGCTCACCGCGAAGGTCCTTGGCCATCAACGTGATCGCGGGCTGGATCCAGACCCCAGTCATCCGGTCGACCATTGGCAAAACAGGCTTATGCAACCAGAGCTGGTAACGAGTGCTGATGTTGGGATCAATGTTGTCCAGGCAGCGGGCCATCTCAATGACAATCAGGCGCTCTGGCCAACTGGCAACAGGCAAAGGGGTCTCTGCACTGGCGAGCGGTTGCAACGCCCAACGGAGGATTGAGGGTCCCTCATCGGTTGGCTTATCGTATGCAAAGGTCACAGCCAGCATGAACGGACCATCACCTGACTGCATTCCATTGAGCAACAATGGAGGTCGCTTAGCCTGCCCCAACATTAGTGCAGAGCCGTTGAGCAAGACGCAAGATGCCGCTCCATTAAACAAGGTGTAGTCAGCGATCACGCACAAAAAAAGGAATTGGTGCCGGGTCTTCGGATCGCGTTTATGGGCACGATTCAGTTGGCCAAGCAGCATGTCCAATCCCTGCTCCCCAACAAATGTGAATTGCTGCAAGCATCCAAACCCCTTGAGATTGAGCGGATACGCTGCAGCACGTATCTTCATCTGCAGAGAGTTGATCGAGATCTTCTGCCGGTGATGACGATAGGTACAGAACGAGTCGTCCATCAGTTGCCAAAGGAGTTTGTAAAGAACATCTATCTTCTGAGCGGGGTTCTCAGCCTGAGTTCGTTTCGGTTTGTCCGAATTATCAACGGGTGATATGCCCAATTCATCAAGAGCAGCACTACGCTGTGATTCCGCATCATCAATGACATCCCCATCCAACGAAAGCAGGTCAATTTTGCGGTATGGAGAGATCAAGCGGTACTCCGGCTGCTTCATCGCCGTCGTGTTATCGCCGGCATCAGGGCCGGAGTCCTCCGATGCACCACCCAATCCAAGAGACGTGCGCAGAGGGCAATGCGGGTCGTGGTGACCATGTTCATGATGATTGACTATCAGGTACCTATCATCCGCAACCTGGCGCACAAACATCCTTGCGTCCGGCTTCTTACACCCACAGAGCAGCCAATACTTATTGTGATGCAACGTTGCAAGAAGCTCTTGCGTCTCAAGGCTATCGCGGTTGTCCGGATGCAGGATTATAGACTTCTCGAGACGTCTAATGGGCTGAAGCGTCCCCCCCTTTACAATCCAAACACCCGCCATAAAAACCCCCCTCAAAATTGACAGCCGTTTATTCGTTCTCAGTTGCTAGATAATGCCACAAAACTTAAAGGGGGGTGTTGTGTTGGTTAAAGAGAAAGCGGTGAACCCTTGGGGTGAGTTATACGAATTTCTGACCGGGAAGGACAAACTCAACTTTGCTCTTGAGCCAGAGATGAGAGTCCTTTACACAGCGATCAGAGATTTCTCCGCCCACTGTGCAATTTTTGACTCAGCAACGCCCAGCTCTATGGCCCCCAAAAATGAACTTCCGTTGCTGCTTGTTGCAAGCCATTGCCTGCAAACCGAGAAAACACCGGAAGCCGCCGCCCATATGGCAATAGCAAGCTGTTCATTAGGGAGGCTGCACTTCTACTGCCAGGGGGAAAGCTGGAACCCTGAAGATGAAGCCCTTCACTCTTTCATCGGTCGAATGTACCCAACCCAAGTCCAGAGAAAAGTGATGCCAGAGGCTGACCCCAGAGTGATCAGTGTTTGGAAGAAAATACTACAAGAAGTGAAGGAGAGGCAGGCGTGCGTAATTGGTGGTTCAAATGGACAACAAGGCAACAAGTCGGACAAATCAATAACAAATCACACGCTGAGCCCACACAGCAAGCAAATGCACTAAGCGGTAGCGCCCTCGTCGCAGAGAGCCCTGAGGCCCTGTTAAAACGCCATATGCCCCTGCTGCAGAACTTGAGTGCGTTCACGCAACTCGATGAGACCCGGTTCAATCAAATTTACATGGAGCTCTTTCGAAATCTTGCTGCCTGGTGCCAGCACCTGCCCGCAAGTGAACGACATCATCATGCTCACCTTGGTGGTCTGTTAGAGCACAGTATCGAAGTGGCTGTGTACTCAGCTCGAATCGCAGGTCGATTCTTATACATATCTGATGGAGAGGAACAGATCTCTCAATGGCAGGCCTTGTATATCTTCGCGATGACTTCAGCGGGTGCATTGCACGATATTGGCAAACTCCTCACAGATGTGGATGTTGTGGTTATGAAGGGGTCAAACATGACGCCCTGGTTGCCACACCTCGGCCCCATGGCACCGGGTACCAAGTATATCTACCGATACAATGACCGCCGCCAGCATGGCGTACACGAAGTCGCGAGTCTTCCACTGATATTCCAGATCATGCCAAAAGCAGCGCTGAGTTGGATCTGGAAAAAATCAATCATCCGCGATGAATGGCTTGCCACTATCGGCGGTAAAGCAATGGAGCTAGGGGGAAATATCGGTCGGTGCGTAATTGAGTGCGACTCGCAATCAACAGGCGACGCCATGGCAGATGCCCCAGTTGCAGTAGCCGCACAAGCCACTGTGAATAGCTCTCTTGCAAAAAGGCCGCAAATCCATGCTCTGGCCATCAAGGGAATTACACTGTCACTACGTGACTTTGAGCCGAACAAGAAAAATTCACCCTATTGGGTATCCCAACACTTCATTGCTTGTGTCGCCCCGCGGTTCGTTGAGTGTATCCGATCTGCGCTCGGTACCGAGAACCAGTTCCTGCCGGATAACACCAGCCTGATTTACGACACCATGGGTGACAACGGCATGTTGATCCTGAACGTGAATGGGAAGGCGATGCACTCGCTGATGTTCACGCCAAATCAAAAGCCACTTGCTGTTGTGCTGGTCAAACGCCAGGTACTAGACCCAGATGCAAAGCTTCCGGTCTACACCGGTAGGCTTCTGTGTCCATCTGTCGATGAACAATATCATCATCAGATCCCTGGAGAAGTTAAGCCGGCCAAAACTGGTTCATCAACAAGCGATGCGAAGCCGATTGCTAAACCTGCTCAATCACAAGTTCGTTCGGAACAGAAGGCTACTTCTACTCAGACGACGCCGAAGATCATCACTGCTCCTGATGCCAAGAATCCGAGCATGGAGTTACAGCCTCAACAGCATCATGAGCAGGTCCAGCCTAACCTCACCGGTGATCAGAGCTTCACTGAAGTTGCCGCCAAAGAAGAAGCAGGTATCGTTGAATACCCATTAACAGTCAAAACTACAAGCGACGAATTCAAAAGGTTTGTTCAAGGAACCGAGGCGCCGGGTGCAAGTCAGGAGACGCAGCAATCCGCGGCACCCTCTATTAAAAAATCGATTTCTGGTCGATCTGATACCGCACACCAATTTATTGAGTGGCTACGTGCACAGATCATGACTGGAGCACTCCAGGTAAATGCAAGAGCAGGCGTGGTACACATCGTTTCAGAACGTAGGCTCTGTTTCGTCAGTCCGGGGCTGTTCTACACCTTTCTAGATCAAAATGGCGCAAACAAGAACCTGGATCCAAAAGCGAGACGAGAAGCGGTATCTAAAGTTCAGCATGCCATTGCATCGGTACTGACGTTCGAGCGTTCTATCTTGGGTAGCACAATGATCACAGCTGAGATTGTTGGAATGCGAAAACGAGCTGATCTTCACGTGATGGTGCTAACAGCACAGGGTACTGAGCAGCTAATGCTTGACCTCGACTTTGACAATGCAAACAGATTCATAACACTAGGCGATATCAGATAGATATCGCAAAAAAAAAAGACACAAAATTTGTGGTGATTGCGGGAGGATAATCAGTGAACGGGCTTGAAGAAGAATTGGATCTTAGAAGGCTTGATGGCGGGGAGAGACTGTTAGCAATTGCAGAGCTCTACGGCAACGAGCAGCTTGAAATCCCAATTGATACACCTAGTAGTTACGAAGAGGTGATGGCCTCATCGAAGCGGTTTATTCGCGACTACCGAGCAAGCTGGAACAGCATCGTTAAGTTTGGTGCGGATAAGCTCCGGTCAGCATCTGCCATGGAAATCAAGAACGTGGCCGCTCTTCTCTCGCAGATTTGCGACGGTCCGGATATGTGGGACAACAATCCTGCAAGTCCCATCGAAGGTTACAGTGTTGGCCAAGCCATTTCACTTCTGGTCGCCAAAATGCCGGACATCACGATCACCACGGCACCAGAACATATCTCTGAAGCACAACAAGACCTCACATTTCTTGATCACGCAATCTATCTCACAGCCGAATCAATTTCCTCAACATATGGAATAAAGCTATCAACGCTCACCCATGGTGGCTTCTGTGTTGATCTGCGTAGCGTCACCACCAGAGTGCAAATGGTCAGAGCAATCCCCCTACTTCTACTCGGGGCACAATCATCACGAAGCGAATCACTGGCGGCCGGCCTGGACAAATTAGCTCTTCGAAATGGATATCGCGATGAAAACGAGATGGCAGAGTCAATTCATATGCGATTCAACCTATCACGATCGTCTTGGGCCAACGCCACAATCATCTCCATGATCGATGAATCAAACGACAACACAATTCACGCAGCTTGTGGCAGACTAATGCGGTTGATACGACGCATGTCGATCAGTGTGGCACTAAACAGCGGAGAGTGTGATGTCGAATAAACGGGACAAATTGATCGCATGCTGTGGCTCACTCCTGGCAGAGATAATCAGGCACGCCATCCTACATCGTTCATATGCGACCCCCTTTTCTCACAACCTAACGGGGTATGGGCTTGAGCAATTTTGCCAGAATGAATTCTGGATAAAGACGCTTCAATTCAAACGCCGAGTGATGGATGACATTCATGATGACCCAAGCGGATGCTTTGGGACTATCGATCTTCGCCCAGTATACAGTGCCATCGCCAATGGTATGCCTGCACGCGACGAAGATGCAAATGCTCAGTTCCCCCGAGCCCTTCTACTGCATCTGATCAGCAGCAGCTTCACAAATTGTGATTTCCTAGCTGATGTATGCCTTCTAAAAAGGGATGAACTTATGTCAGTCGTTCAATACTGCAGGATGAATCCAAGCAGGCTGGGCTCACTTGCAACATTGATACTTCCGGAGCACATAAGGTTGTCGCCAGACATCGCTATGATCATCGGGGAGACATCAGAACAGCATAACGAAGTGATCCGAACTCAACAGCTTCTGTCCATGCTAAAGATTCACAGAAAGAAGATAGGGATCATTACAGGCTCACCAATTTCAGCCATTCAGTGGATGGGGACGCAAAACACCCCCGGGCGACCAACGTCGAAAATAGACCCACGTCTTGAAGGGCTTGTGATCCATACTCTGAATCTCTTCCAACCAAATTTCGATGTTATGGACCCTCTGGATCTTTACACGCAGATCGTCAGGTTCATCGTTGAATTTTACCAAGGCGATGAGCGCGAAGAAATTTCACTAAAGCATGCAGGGCAGCATCTCGGCGTACTTATGGGTAGGATTTCAAAGTGGAATCAGGCTGACGTCAGGAGATGTACCAATGCATGTAGTGGCATGGGACTCAACATCACTATCACACCCAGCATCAAAAAAATGGCTACACAGGTATACCACGCTGTCGACATCATCATTTGATCAACAAACGGAGAAATAGAAAAATGAGCAGCAAACTGATTCTTGGAGCCCTCAGCAATGAAGAGGCCTCGAGCACACCGAACAATCGGGTAACCGAACTGGGCAGACTCAGATCACATATCAAAATCGAGATCCATACCTATGAGGGTGCCGCACTGTTCTCCGGCGTAAAGCGTGAATCGGATCAGGACGGTACTGACGACAATGGTCAGAAGAAAAAATTCACCCCACACAATCTGACCATGTTGGCGCAATCAATGATGATCCTTGAAGGGGATATCCGACTCGACAATCCCTACGCAGACTTCTGGTTTGATTCAATCTGGACAGCAATCACAGAGTTCAGAGAAGAGTTGAAAACTAAAAAGCAGTCACTGATTAGCTACATGGAAGACCGGGTACCAGAGAACTTCACCTCATCTGAATCATTTTCCGTGAAACCCATAGTCTACCAGGTTCGTAGTGGTAGCCAGCTCTACTATCAGTTCCTGTATGCAGTCCTGGAAATTGATTCCTTCATTCGTCTTGTCATGCTTGCAAGCCATGTCGCACTGCTGAGCCCGAGTGCAAGAACCACTTACATTCGGGATGTTATGCGGGGTTGCCGAGCACTCATTTCGCGCGCTGCATCCTATCGACACACCCCTGTCACACGAGATGACGTTTCAGCAAATAACGAGAAAGCTCGCATGGCTGCTGAGCGCTATGAGTCGATTGGGATCTCGCCATCGATTGGTCACATGCGTGGTGAAACCCGGCATGAATTTGCCCCTGAAATCCATAACGTTGCTGAAAGGAAAAGCAACCCTGCGGACGCGTATATCGAACCTGAAATCGTGAAGGAAACAGCAGCCGAAGAGGCATGATGAAAGGAATGGGTGGCCTCTGTCTAAACTCTTTGAAGCAGATGAGCGATGACTATATAGAGGCCGAGATTTCAAATATCGTCAATGAGCTTAATTTGAAGATTCGTAATGTTCTTCCATTAATAATAATCCCACATCGGAGTTACAACAGGATTTACCTCAGATGGAAAATTATCGATGGTAGTAACAGAAGGATATCGAATTACAGTGGTTTCGATCTCCAGCTAGATGAAACAGAGAGCACTCTGGCCATAGAAACCCAAACTCAGCTCGACTATATAAACTCTCAACTAAGCCTGTTCGCCAAGCGAACAAGAAGATAGGAAGGACCCGCAATTATTGCGGGTCTTTTTTATTAGGCGGCACAGTAACAGCACGCCGCCCACGCCATTTGGGGTCGCATGCAACTGAAAAAATATGTGACACAGATCACATTCATTGCACTAATAATCCCAGCCGGTGGGGGTTATCGCCACAAGACAAGCGGCCAATAGCACGGAAGTGATCATGAAGAACGGGCCGGCACACCTCCTCAAGTACGTGTTGGCCTCACAAAGTAGACCCCATTGGGGCCACACGGATTGAGCTAAGCAACCCGCCGATTCCCATTCGGAGCCATTTATTGCATATTACGGTCCGCCAGGCTTCTGGAATGGAAGATCGCCGCAAAGTCGAGAAACACGCATAAAACATTAGAATTCAATATGTTATGATAACACGGCAAGCATTGATCGGTCCGCTTACAAGTGCCGGCGGCAATACAAGCCCAATCCGCCCTGGGGATGTGCAGGCCTACGCCAGCGCATTGGTGCTGGGCCCTCTCATTTCCCCCACACCCCCTTTAATGGTTAAGGGCAGCGCAGCCTGCCCCCTTCCTTTCGCCATTCCCCTTGCTCTTTGGTGGTCGATTAGTTCCCTTGATCAGCCCGGAGTGATCCGATAGCATTGGAATCGTCATGGTGAACATGACCTCAACAACGCCGCGCAGATCGTCGGCAAAAACGATCGGCCAGTTAGTCAGAGTAAATCTGGCCCGACGAAAGGCCCAGGGGGTGCCAGAGGCCGGAATGTAAATTCCTCCCCAACATCAAATAAAATGGCCAGGAAAAGAAACCGGCTTTTTAATTTCAAGATAAACACGAATATTATTAGGGCGCCTGGTGGCGCCTTAACTTTACCTGCAATATTGTCTATCCAGCTTTCCTTCCTATATTACTTGTTTCCCCTCCGTAGAACCCATCTCTCGCAATACCCCACTCTGCTAGATGTCGCAGTTCTTTCCGTCAAGGTTCCTCGTATAGCTCATTGCCTATTGCTGAAAAAATCACTGCCAAAACTGCACCCATTTTCCGGTATCACGTCATGGTAAAATTGGCGACTAAAATCAACCATGGACGCATTGAGATGCAGACAGTAAAAAGTGCGCTGGCAGTAGCGACAATCTGGATGATGATTGCGCAGGGTGTCACCGCGGCAACACAAGAAGATCGGTATGCAATTTCGCGTTACACCACTATCGACACCACTCCTGAAGTGCGCCAATCCAATCCGCTTCTTACCGTTGTGAGCTTTTCATTTCCGCCCACCGTTGAGACAGTAGGGCAAGCAATTAACTACACTATTCAGCAGACCGGGTACACGCTGGCCGAGATGTCTAATCTGCCGGAAAGCACGAAGGTGATGCTTACCTTACCCTTGCCAAGCGTGCAAAGAAAATTCTCATACGTCACGGTCCAAGCTGCGCTAAAGACACTTGCTGGAGATGCCTTCCTGCTTCTTGTCGACCCCGTACATCGCGTGGTCACATTTGTCCCATTACTCCATGATGCAGATCCTTCCATTATTGAAGATAACGGTGCACAACCATGAAAAAGGATAGCAATTTCCTCAGTCGAAAGAGCAGCGAGACAGATAACCTTCTTTCTTCATTTGGTGTTAAACCTACTCTTAAAAACAATCAGGACGACGACATATTGGTTAGCAACAACCAGGTTAATGACGATGCCTATCTCCAAACTGACACCGGCAAAGATAAGACAGATGATATCGATGTAGTCCATGAGATCGACCCGATGGATGTTGCCAGAGAACTTATGGGAGAAGATTCAAGTGCGGGTTGGATTGTTGGGGGAGTAGTAGAGAGCACGGAACAGACAGTCACTGATGAACACACCACAGGTACTGCACAGCATCAAGACATTCAACCTGGCAGTGACGAATTCCTTCCAGAGATTTCCCAGGATGCTTCACTCAAGAATAGTGCCGAAGAGTTAGTAGAAAGCCTTGTGCCCGTCGAACCTTCGTTGGAGTCTATTCATGCAGAGTCTAGTGATAGGCAAAAATCAAATGGCAACATCCTCCGTCGAATGAGAAAGGACAAAAAGCCTACGGTGCATCCACTCACGGAACATGAGCCTGAAAACCAATCGACTCAGGAACGTAATCAGGGACACGTACATGAGAGGTATGATGGTGACCCTATTGGTGGAAGAACCATTGCGGCGGCGTATGTCAGTTTGGCTCTTGGAATTTTCAGTTTTGGCTTAGCCAGTTACACATTTCTATCACTCCCAAAGAATCAAGACACTCAACAGATTTTCGATGATCTACGAACTGAGATGGTCGCGAGGATGGATAAAATCGAATCTAACACCGTAAAGAAAACCAATGAAACAGATGCGGTTGTAGGTGAAATTTCGCGGCATGTGCAGCAACAGGCAGCAGATTTGTCAGCTCTTAACTCAGAGCTTAACTCACTAAAGTCATCTACCGAAAAATTGTCAACGGACACCGATCTTAGTTTGACCTGGGCCAGACAGACTCGTCAGATGGTGGACAATATTCAGGAGTCTGTTGATGCATTGAGGGTTAGTCAGGAGGCCTCTCAGGCAGCCATCAATAAGATTAAGAGTGCCGGTAACCAGACTTTACCTCAAGCAGCACGAGCTGCAGAGTCACATCATACCGCCACAAAACTCCAACCAGTCAGCAAACCTGAAGTAGTCAAGGTCATCGATGGCCACACGCTCTTCGATGTTGATGATTGGGGTGGAATCCTGCTTGTCACCATGATGAATGGTGACGAAGTTAAGCGCCTTCAAATTGGTGATGAAATAGGAATGTGGCGTTTGGAGAGCGCTGAACGTCAATCGAGACAGGCTGTATTTATCCAGGGGGATAAGGTTCTCACGATCGTGGCCAGTGGGGGCTACTGATGCCAAAATGGATTTTACTTTCTGCGACAGTCTTGTTGCTGAGTGGGTGCAGCACTATCCAGAACCTTTCAAGTTCGCTAGCAAAAAGCTTCGAAGAGAAGGCTCCTGAGCCGAAGAAAGTAGCTACCGTCCCCGCTTGCTCACCACAAGACATTGCTGGCCTCCGTTCGCTTTATATTGACTCATCAAGGCCCTACTACTCTGGCGGAGCAATCTTCATTTATGGCCGGGATGGCTCGCGCTGCCTTCTACCACTGAGGTACTTACGATGAAATTTAAGCATGCAATCTTATCCGCCACTTTTGCAGGAACACTCAGCATCTCAGCACAAGCCGTAGAACTGAGGTCAGGAGCAAATTCCAATCTCACAACCATTGGCCAATCTACAACACAGCGGGATTCCGTGCCTGCAGTTAACGAAGTGCCGTCGTATCTGCAGTGGACGAATGAGGATCTGCGGCAATCAAAGGCTTGGGGGATGAAACAATCAGAATGGATGGAGTACAAGGAGTTGATGTCCACCGGACCGAATGCTGCCTATTACGCCAATAAGCCAGAACTGACTCCACCCATGGTCATGGGGATCAACGCCAAGACTGATTATGATCGCACCCGATATGCCAAGCTTTCAGTCGAAATGGAACGCGCCCGCCTGGCAAGGGAGGTTCAGTTTGATGAAGCAGTTAATCAATACATTAAGACGCTGATCCCGAACCACCCGGTTTGGATGTCTGATTTGGAGAGAAGAGCTTGGGCCAAACGTAATGCTGAATCTGGGGTGGACAGCGCCAAGGCCGCGGGCTTAAGCAACAACAGTGTAGCGGTACCGATCAAAGACACGAGAACAGTTGCCTATGCTGACGCAGAAAACTGCGATGTCAGGTGCACCGGATTCATCAAGAATCTTGCCACCCGTTCGAGCAAGCTCAACCGCCTTGATCTTTTCGTCATCAACGCCAGATCCGATGAAAATCTGTTGTCCTTCTCTCGTGCTGTCGGGATCTCAACTCAGATGCTGGCTGATGGTAAAGCGACCGTAAACTATGACAGTGGATACTACGCTCGCCTTAAACCCGCCCCAGGGTTGCCGGTGGCATATAGGGTCCAACTCAACAACACGGTTGAGTTGAAGCCATGAGGACTAGGACGATCAGTGCAACAGTCATGCTGGCCATACTCACCTTTGCCAGCCCCTCACAGGGTAGCGCCTCAACCGATGTTCAAGGCCGCCATGCAACGAAACTGGTAAAGGGAACAAAGCCCCAAGTAGCTCCAATTCCACCAGCCTACTATGAAGTAGCCATGATTAAGCGTGTGCCGGCGGATCTTCTGTATTCAATCTCATTGGCCGAAAGCAAGTTGTCGACAAACAAGGGGCGGATCGTGCCTTGGCCATGGACGGCAAACTTCAAGGGGAAAGGGTATAGGTTCAAAACTCGCGTTGCGCTGTATCAGTTTTGCAAACAGCTAATTGACCAGGGACACCGATCCGTAGACATCGGCATTGCCCAGGTGAATTGGCGTTGGCACTCTGGAAGGTTTGGCGGTGACCTTTGGGCGGCCACGGATCCATGGACGAACCTCAACGCGGCTGCTGAGTACCTATCAGAGCATTACCAAAAATCCCGAAACTGGTGGCAGGCAACCGGCCAGTATCACAATCCAAAGGATGCGGCGAAAGCCGCAGCCTATCGCAATTCGGTGTATAAACAATGGCAATATGTAAAGCAAACCATGCAATAACCGTTGTGGGGATCATGCTGGCGATGATCGCTGGCAGTGCACATGCAGAGGTGCCATCTCCAGGGGTTGTGATCTACCAGAATGAGAGTGCCTTCCCTATCAAGAATTGGGTTGATGATCAGTTTTACTCCGACTTGAAGAAACCGGACTCTCTGGATCAAATCAAGTCTAACCTCAAAACTGCCATGGAGAATTTCAAACCCTCATCTGCAGCACTGCCAAGGATCTTCCCTATTGAACCAAAACTCATAAAGCCGGTAGTTCTTCCCGGTACCCAGATGATCAAAGAGTTGCCGGACCTCCCCCAACCACTGTTCGTCATCGGCACCGACGAGTACAGCATTCGCTGGTTCCAGGCAAACCGAAAGGTGTTGGAGCAGTATGGTTCGTCAGGTGTGTTGACGAAGGTAAGGAACCAAACAGAGTGGGAGTACATGCAAAAGCTGGTGGCTCCCATGCAACTCTGGCCAATGAATGCTGATGCACTGGCCGATCAGCTAGGCGCCCCAGGCTACCCGCTTATGATCACCAAGTCTGGTTTTTTTCAGTAGCTAGTCCGAGATGGCAACCCCCCATCTGCCGCCACCATGCCGGAGCCCCTTGCTCACCGGCGGGATCCCCTCCCCCGATATCTCATATATGGAATGCATCCATGACTGCCAAATTTGAAATCGAATCCCTGCTACGCCCGCCTGTTGAGCTCTATAGCTCTGCGATCATGTCCGGGGGAGCAGCACTGTGCATGTGGGCGCCTCACACTCTCATGATGACGCCATCGGTCAGCTATGCCTGTGGCAGCATATTGGCGGCCGGGGCCCTCAGCAGGTTTCACGACGGATGGACCGTCAGCAAGTATCATCGCAACCTTACGCGCCTCAGTTACTACGAGATGAAGCCCCAGGACGTTCCATGTTCGCAACGTCTCAACTGGATCGGCCGCGGTTTTGAGTGGAAGCCCATTCACACACAACGGATGATTGAGGCGCAATCCATCAAGGCGATGAAGTACCTGGAGCCCAGCAATCTAAGTAAGCTGGCCCGCCGGGCAGAAATTACCTTGGAGGGGAAAGGGCTGTTGGCAGAGTCGATCGCCAAAGCGCTTCGCAAAGACAGTCCATGGAACCCTGTCCGCCCCCTCCCCCCCGTTGGGGGATCGCCGATCATGCATGCAGTTGAGCCTCATGAAAGGGATGTCTACGAAGACCTTGGAGAACGGGTTGCTCACAAAATCGTGATTGGTACAACGCGTGTAGGGAAAACCCGAGCCGCCGAGATATATGTCGCATCAGATATTGCCCGCGGCGACGGCTGCACGGTCTTCATGGACCCCAAATCTGACGCAGGCATCCTTAAGCGCCTCTATACGGAAGCCAAGAGGCATAACCGCCCGTTCTACATCTTCCACTTAGGGTTCCCCGACATCAGCTGCCGCTATAACGCCGTGGGCTCATTCGCCAGGATTTCAGAAGTGGCCACCCGAGCCACCAGCCAACTAGCCAGTGAGGGAAACAGTGCTGCATTTGCGGAGTTCTCTTGGCGATTCGTAAACATCGTTGCACAAGCCAGGGTTGCAATGGGTAGTCGGCCGAGTTATGTGCAGATCCAAGGCGATATTGCTGACATGGAGCCGCTATTCAACGACTACAGCGAGTATTACTTCGAGAAGCACCGGATTGCTCGCTGGCGTGAGGATGTGAGCACTATTGAGTTGAACATGAAGGCTCCACCCCGGCACATGCAAAGCCGGACCAAGCGAACAGCAGCCCTGGAAGCCTACATAAAGGGGAAACGTATCTTTGATCCTGTGCTGCTGGCCCTGCTATCCGCAATTCAGTACGACAAGACCTACTTTGACAAGCTGACTGCATCCTTGCTGCCGTTCGTAGAGAAGGTCACATCTGGCCGGCTGGTTGAGCTGGTGGCCCCAACATACGACGCTAAAGACTCTCGACCCATCATCGACTGGATGACCATCATGCGGCAAAAGGCAGTGGTCTATATCGGTTTGGATGCCATGACAGATAAGACCGTAGCTGAAGCCATTGGCGGTTCCATGCTGTCCGACCTGCTCTCTACCTGTGGCTATCTGTATAAATACGGGATGGAGAAGGGGCTTGTGGACGCAAAAAATGGCGTGTTGCCGAAGGTTTACCTCCACTGCGATGAATTCAATGAATTGGCGACAGACTTCGCTATCCCGATTCTCAACAAGTCCGGTGGCTCTGGCGTGAGGTTTACAGCCTACACCCAGTCAGTGTTCGACCTAGAGGCCAAACTAGGCGATGCTGCCAAAGCCCAGCAAATGCTGTCAAACTTCAATGCGATCATCATGCTGCGTGTCAAGACAATAGAAACAGCTGAGCTTCTCACCAACCAGTTGCCAGAGGTCACGATCAGCGAGTTGGGCGCATTGAGCTCTGCACGTGATAACTCCGACGTGACCAGTACCAT
Organism: Aeromonas sp. FDAARGOS 1402; assembly: GCF_019046925.1. Lineage (NCBI taxonomy): Bacteria > Pseudomonadati > Pseudomonadota > Gammaproteobacteria > Aeromonadales > Aeromonadaceae > Aeromonas > Aeromonas sp. FDAARGOS 1402. The sequence goes on along the minus strand of NZ_CP077202.1, from coordinate 128,956 downwards.
TCACTTCGAGTCGAACAACTCGGACACCATCGCTACACGCCAGGTTCCACTACTACAACCCTCCGACATTATTCGCCTGCCCAAGGGGCAGGCCTTCGCTCTACTCGATGGCGCCAAGCTCTACAAGCTGCGTTTCCCGCTGATGGATGACAAGAAAGACAACATACCGATCCCGAAAGACGTGGAAGAGATCTGTGCATTGATGGAATCGAACTATCAGACCTCGGATAGCTGGTATAACAACTTGAGATCCTGGAAGAGCATAGACAGGCCAACCGCGGCCAATAACCCGTTTGGTCAGACTGCAGCTGGCCTCCCCGATGAACTGGCTGCGAGGGTTGCCTGATGGCCACACCGAATGAACGGATCGATATCCTCTCGTTTGTCATCATCTCCATCGGAATGGTGGTAGGGGCCACCGTCACCGGCGTCATTATTGAATGGTGCGGCATGATATGGTTCTGGCCTGAGCAAGGAGCCCAGCACGCCCTCAAAATGGTGATCGATGAGGCGGGATATCTGAATGAAGACTTCGTTAATGCAGCGCTGTTTGGTTGGACACCGACTGAGGCTATCCATTACATCACACAGGCCGTAACCGGTTCCCCTATGGGCCCCGATGTTTTAGACCCCGCGAGGTACCGATGGCTCACCTCTTGGTCTGCTTCGATTGCTGTTTTCGAACAGTACCTGCTCGCGGCCATCTACATCACAATCGTCTGCCTAATCCGTGCGGTGATCTTGCTGTTTACGTTGCCACTGTATGGGCTATTCATGTTTGTGGCCTTCTTTGATGGGTTGATGCTCAGGGATCTACGCAAATACGGAGGTGCCCGGGAGTCTGGGTTAAGGCACCACTACGCCAAGCGTATGATTTTACCGTGCATGTGGTGTGGGTGGGGGCTGTACTTGGCCATTCCATTCACAATCCACCCCAACTGGATATTGGTACCGAGTGCAGTGCTGTCCTCTGTATCCCTCTGGTTGGCTGTAAGGTTCTTCAAAAAGCATCTGTAATGGAGGTACCCATGACCAGATCCCAGGTCGTAGCCATCCTATCCAGGGTGAGCAGTCTGGAGACATCGCAAGCATTGGAGTTGCTTGCTGATAGCCACGAATCATCCCTCAGCATGAAAGAGTTGTTGTTTGTCTGGGACCGAATATCTACGTGCCTTGATCATCAGCATGCAGGGAACGACTCGGATGCCCTTCTGCGGCTAGAGCAACTAGAGCAAGAGTTGGCCGCCATCGGTACCTACCAAATCCTGGACGCCGGCGAATAGCGCGATCCGAAACTCACTGCGGGGCAAAATGCCCCGCCTTCTTCTCACATACGGTGCTTGATAGGGGGGGGCCTGCCTTTCGTCAACCACCCACCAATGGTGTTACCATGATTGTTCTTCCTTCCCTACCCTCATTCACTGAGCCGCTTTCCTCTCTTCTTCTACACCTGCAGGCCTGGCCGATTCTGGTTCTACTTGTACTGCTCGTCATGCTCGCATTTGTAAACCCAACCCGCAGGCCAAGGGGTAAAAAAGGAAGACATGAGGTACGGATAGAGCAATCGGGTTCTGTACTGGCAAAAATTCGGGGATTATCGACGTGGCAGGCCCAGATAGCCTACCTCCGCAAGATCGACCCATACACATTTGAGGAGCTCATTCTGAGCGCATTGGAACTGAAGGGAATGATGATCATCCGAAACAAAAGCTATTCCCGAGATGGGGGGGTTGATGGAAAGGCGGTCATAAGCGGTGAACTGGTACTAATCCAGGCAAAACGCTACCAAAAATTCATCAGCACAGACCATGTGAGAGCATTTGCTGAGCAATGCCGGCAGCAGGAATGTAAAGGCCTGTTCATTCACACTGGACGAACGCCGAAATCAGCTTGGCACGCGGTCAAGGGATCCCCTGTCACTATCATCAGCGGCCCACAACTCATCGAGTTTCTCACATAACTGCCGGTGATCCATCAACTGAGAGAGCCAGGGATGGTCCACCAGCCCCCCCTTCTTGCTAGACCTCTTGGGGTTGCGTTGTCCAGCATCATGGTAGGTTCATCCCATCGAAATCAGCCTAGAAGAGGTCGGAGATCATGAGACATGGACCAACGAGTAAAGACATCGCGAAAGCGCATGTAGATGTGATTCCCGGGTGGGTCATTACCATCTCTATCTGTATGGCTGCGGCCATAGTTCGTCTTGCCTGTGGCTTGGATGATGTTTGGCAACATGAAGATTTCGTTGGATACTTTTCTCTCTGGTCAATTCCGTGGCTAATAGCTGCGGTTGGGATCTTGGCGAGCTTGTCACACAACGGAGAAATCAATAAGCGGGCCCGGGAAATTTACCGACATAGAAAGGGCCAGGAATTCGCCGCTCGCTATTAATTGTTGACATCGGAGCTGCGTGCTCTGGCGTGTCCCAGCGCAGCGCAAAGCCCCCATCGTAGGGGCTCGCGCCACCGAGACTTTAGGATGGCCACCCATTAGTGGCCCCCCCCCAACTATCCTTACTCCCCCCCCCCGACATGATCACGACAGCAGATCCTCATTCGTGATTGCGACCTGTCATTCCTAGATTAACCAAGCCGGGAGCGCACCAGGAGTTGCGTCATTCAGCAATATGGTACATTCAACTAATCGAAATATTATCTATCCGACCAAAGAGAGAACATCATGAGCATCAAAGGAATTCCCAAAGTACGAATGCAAGCAAAGGGTCTGTACCATTCCGGAAATGTCGACGCAGCCCAGACCCTGACTGACATGGCCGATGCTTATGAATACCTGGCAGCTGAGTATGGACGGGTCATGGTGCAGGCCGGGTACAGCGCGTCTCGCGAAGAATGCAAGAATGAAGCTCTGGCTTGGCTAGATCCGACAAAGCGCCCGGTAGTTGAAGAAGGTGGTATCTGAATGGCCACAAAGAACGCTCCGTTTTACAGCCTGCGAGCAGGCAAAGACCGTGATATAAAAAGCCACCGAACCCGTGATGCAGCAATTAATGCCGCTAAGGAACATGGACAAATCTGGATAACTCAAACAGGGACTCAGCGGCAAGTTCACGAAATTTCTGGCGGGGGGTGGAGGACTTTTAAGCCTGACGGCCTTGCCCCTGACCTCCGTGCAGAGCTCGAGCGCCTCGGGCTGATTTAATGAGGGGAATATCATGACTGCTGAAACGGATAAGGGGTCTGACGCTCAGTGGAACGAAAACTCACGTTAAGCAACGTTTTCTGCCTCTGACGCCTCTTTTAATGGTCTCAGATGTCCTTTGGTCACCAGTTCTGCCAGCGTGAAGGAATAATGGCCGAGCATATTGATATGTCCGTGGCAAAGCGGGGAGAGGCGTGCGATATCTTCATCATTCAGTGTTTCACCCTGCGCCCGGAGATGATCCAGGGCTGCCTGCATATAAATAGTGTTCCATAACACGACGGCGTTAGTGACCAGCCCCAGTGTGCCCAGTTGATCTTCCTGACCGTCGGTATATCGTTTTCTTATCTCACCTTTTTGACCGTGACAGATGGCTCTGGCAACGGCATGGCGACTTTCTCCCCGATTAAGCTGGGTCAGAATGCGCCGGCGGTAATCTTCATCATCAATATAATTAAGCAGATACAGCGTTTTGTTGATGCGCCCCACTTCAATGATTGCCTGAGTCAGTCCGGAAGGACGTTCACTTTTCAGCAATGAACGGACCAGCACTGAAACCTGTACTTTGCCCAGCTTCAGGGAGCCAGCGGTCCGGATCATTTCGTCCCACTGAAGGACTATTTTTCGGGGATCTGATTGCCCTCTGGCAATATCATTCAGCACGCCATAGTCGGCATCATGGTCCATTCGCCAGAAAACCGAAGCACCGGCATCAGCCAGGCGTGGAGAAAACTGGTATCCCAGCAGCCAGAAAAGGCCAAAGACAAGTTCGCTGGCACCTGCTGTATCGGTCATAATTTCGGTTGGATTCAGCCCGGTCTCCTGTTCCAGAAGACCTTCCAGCACAAAGATAGAGTCCCTCAGCGTCCCCGGTATAACGATGCCATGAAAGCCGGAATACTGATCGGACACAAAGTTGTACCAGGTGATCCCTCTGTTATTACCAAAGTATTTGCGGTTCGGTCCGGCATTGATTGTTCTGACTGGCGTAACAAAGCGCATTCCATCTGCAGATGCCACTTCTCCTCCACCCCATATCTGTGCCAGTGGCAGCGTTGCCTGAAAATCAACCAGTCTGGCATTAGCGCTGGTGATAGTTTCAGCCCGCAGATAGTTCGCTTTTGTCCAGTTCAGCCGGTGTCGGGTCAGTGCAGGAACATTTGATCTGATCAGTGGTTCCAGACCGATATTGCAGGCTTCAGCCATCAGCACGGCGCTGATGCTGACGGGCAGATCATCAACTCTGGCACTGGCTTCACTAGCATGGAAAAACTCATCAGCAAATCCGGTATGGGCGTTAATTTCGAGCAGCAACTCCGTTAAATCCACCGGAGGGAGTAGATCACTGATCATTTTGCTCAGTCGTTTCAGACTGTCCGGCTCATCAAGACTGGCGAGGGGAGAAATTGTCAACCGGGGCTTCGGGCCAGAAACATCGAGTTCGACAGCCTCATTTTCGCAAAGACGTGCAGCAACCTGTCTGTAACGACTATCAAGCTGATGACCCAGAGATTTTATTGCTTCCTGCGGGTCTGTCGGGTGCCCCAAAGAACGATAAACCTTAATCCGGTTTGCCTGCCAGTCAGCACCCTGTAGTAATCTTGCACGAGGATCTCCCCACCGGTTACTGCCGGTAACGTAGACATCCCTCCGCCTCAGACTATCCTGCAGTTTACTGAGAAAGCAGAGCGTGTATCCCCTGCGGGTGATATGTTTTTCCTTGTTAATCACCAGCCGTTTCCATGACCGACTGATAATTTCCGTTGGTGCGTCGTCAAAAAACTGCCGCCGTGAGCTGAACTCCCGGCTGAGGTAGTCACAGGCATTCAGAGTGGTAACCCCGGCAGGTGCGGATGAAAATTTAACGGTATTCAGCAGATGGGGCAGGAAACGACGAACGCGCCCGTACTGCTCCACCATTTCTTCATGAAAATTATCGTCTGAGGGCCGGGCAATTTCACGGACAAGCGTGATGATTTCAGCCAGCTTTTGCCTTGGGATGTAGCTGAACACCTCAGCACGAATCGATTCGTCCGGTGTTTCTTCTTTCAGCAGGTACGAACATGCGCTGGCGAGCGCCAATGCAGATTTATCCAGATCCTTCAGCGAGCGGAGCCGTTTTTTCTGCCCAATCTTTCTGGCGTCACGGATGATAACGGCCAGCATGGCGTCCAGAACGTCCAATGCATCATCCAGCGCCAGCGTTTCCCATGCAAGGACAAAGGCAACCAGAACCGCCATCCTTTTCTGCGGTGACATCCTGGCAATATTGAACACCGAAGTCATACCAGCATAACGTGCGAGATTTTTCAGGCGCACAGCCGGGAGTGTACTCAGGTTTTCAGCATGCAGGCCAAAATCGTTCAGAGTTTTCCAGCGTTCAATTGCTTCATTAAACGCCGGACCACTGATGGTCACAGGGCCCTTTTTCAGTGATTCCAGTAAAGACAGGCGGCTGCAATCAGTTGGCCCCAGCAGCATCTCCAGCTGTGAACGCTGTTCGGCTGACGGTATCAGTGCCAGTTTGTTCCACAGGCGCAACGTCGCCTTTTCCCTTACCTCTGAAATCAACCGGGTCAGCGTAGTGGCTCCGGGGAGAATAATACGATGTTGCATAAGCCACCCTGTCGCCAGATCGAAAAGCAGGCCAGGACGTTCGTTGCTTATCCAGCTCCGGGTATATAAAAGACGGGTAAGGCGAAATGTCCAGGGCCAGGCAAATTCACGATACTGATAGTGCTGACGTATCAGCGCTGCATGCTCACGGCGGGTATTTTCCCTCTGACCGTATTCTGCAAGAACGGTGATATCACGAATCCCGAGCTGTCTGGCGGTAAAATGCCGGACGCCGGAAGGAATATGATTCATATCGGTGAGGAAGGTGCCCAGAAAACGGACACATCCAATTTGCAGGGCAATGCCCAGACGGTTGTGATCACCTCTGCTTTTTCCGATAAATTCCTTGTCTGCTTCATCAAGGTGAAAATATCGTGCCAGCTGAAGCTCATCCGGTTCACCGGTGAATCTGCCATAGCTTTCAGTCTGCTCAGTGGTCAGAAAGTCAACGGGCATATCGGCCTCCCTGCCTGACGGGCATTTAGTAACATTTTTCCAACCGTACGAAATGTTATAAATTATCGGACATCGTAAAACTGTTACATTAATATGTCTATTAAATCGTAAATTTGTAATAATAGACATGAGTTGTCCGATATTCGATTTAAGGTACATTTTTATGCGACTTTTTGGTTACGCTCGGGTCTCAACCAGTCAGCAGTCTCTTGATCTTCAGGTCAGAGCACTCAAAGACGCAGGTGTGAAAGCAAACCGTATATTTACCGATAAGGCATCCGGCAGTTCAACAGACCGGGAAGGGCTGGATTTGCTGAGGATGAAGGTGGAGGAAGGTGATGTCATTCTGGTTAAGAAGCTCGACCGTCTTGGCCGCGACACTGCCGATATGATCCAACTGATAAAGGAATTTGACGCTCAGGGCGTGGCAGTCCGGTTCATTGATGACGGGATCAGTACCGACGGTGATATGGGGCAAATGGTGGTCACCATCCTGTCGGCTGTGGCACAGGCTGAACGCCGGAGGATCCTAGAACGCACGAATGAGGGCCGACAGGAAGCAAAGCTGAAAGGAATCAAATTTGGCCGCAGGCGTACCGTGAACAGGAACGTCGTGCTGACGCTTCATCAGAAGGGCACTGGTGCAACGGAAATTGCTCATCAGCTCAGTATTGCCCGCTCCACGGTTTATAAAATTCTTGAAGACGAAAGGGCCTCGTGATACGCCTATTTTTATAGGTTAATGTCATGATAATAATGGTTTCTTAGACGTCAGGTGGCACTTTTCGGGGAAATGTGCGCGGAACCCCTATTTGTTTATTTTTCTAAATACATTCAAATATGTATCCGCTCATGAGACAATAACCCTGGTAAATGCTTCAATAATATTGAAAAAGGAAGAGTATGAGTATTCAACATTTTCGTGTCGCCCTTATTCCCTTTTTTGCGGCATTTTGCCTTCCTGTTTTTGCTCACCCAGAAACGCTGGTGAAAGTAAAAGATGCTGAAGATCAGTTGGGTGCACGAGTGGGTTACATCGAACTGGATCTCAACAGCGGTAAGATCCTTGAGAGTTTTCGCCCCGAAGAACGTTTTCCAATGATGAGCACTTTTAAAGTTCTGCTATGTGGTGCGGTATTATCCCGTGTTGACGCCGGGCAAGAGCAACTCGGTCGCCGCATACACTATTCTCAGAATGACTTGGTTGAGTACTCACCAGTCACAGAAAAGCATCTTACGGATGGCATGACAGTAAGAGAATTATGCAGTGCTGCCATAACCATGAGTGATAACACTGCTGCCAACTTACTTCTGACAACGATCGGAGGACCGAAGGAGCTAACCGCTTTTTTGCACAACATGGGGGATCATGTAACTCGCCTTGATCGTTGGGAACCGGAGCTGAATGAAGCCATACCAAACGACGAGCGTGACACCACGATGCCTGCAGCAATGGCAACAACGTTGCGCAAACTATTAACTGGCGAACTACTTACTCTAGCTTCCCGGCAACAATTAATAGACTGGATGGAGGCGGATAAAGTTGCAGGACCACTTCTGCGCTCGGCCCTTCCGGCTGGCTGGTTTATTGCTGATAAATCTGGAGCCGGTGAGCGTGGGTCTCGCGGTATCATTGCAGCACTGGGGCCAGATGGTAAGCCCTCCCGTATCGTAGTTATCTACACGACGGGGAGTCAGGCAACTATGGATGAACGAAATAGACAGATCGCTGAGATAGGTGCCTCACTGATTAAGCATTGGTAACTGTCAGACCAAGTTTACTCATATATACTTTAGATTGATTTAAAACTTCATTTTTAATTTAAAAGGATCTAGGTGAAGATCCTTTTTGATAATCTCATGACCAAAATCCCTTAACGTGAGTTTTCGTTCCACTGAGCGTCAGACCCCTTATCTGAACATAAAACACTATCAATAAGTTGGAGTCATTACCCCCCGGACGAGTGGGAATCCATGGTAGGGATTTTTACCGAAATGGAAGAACACTATTAGGGGGCACCTCAGAAAACGGAATAAAGCACGCTAAGGCATAGCTGACCTTGCCAGGCCTGCTTCGCCCTGTAGTGACGCGATCAACGGGCAGGAAACATTCCCCTTTCGTGCATGGCAGGCGCACACGAGTTCAGACAGCACGGTTTCCATGCGCGCCAAGTCGGCCATCTTCTCGCGCACGTCCTTGAGCTTGTGTTCGGCCAGGCTGCTGGCCTCCTCGCAGTGGGTGCCATCGTCGAGCCGCAACAGCTCGGCAATCTCGTCCAGACTGAACCCCAGCCGCTGTGCCGATTTCACGAATTTCACCCGAACCACGTCCGCCTCCCCATAGCGGCGGATGCTGCCGTAAGGCTTGTCCGGTTCCCGCAACAGGCCCTTGCGCTGATAGAAGCGGATTGTCTCCACGTTGACCCCGGCCGCCTTGGCAAAAACGCCAATGGTCAGGTTTTCCAAATTATTTTCCATATCGCTTGACTCCGTACATGAGTACGGAAGTAAGGTTACGCTATCCAATCCAAATTCAAAAGGGCCAACGTATGTCTGAACCACAAAACGGGCGCGGTGCGCTCTTCGCCGGCGGGCTGGCCGCCATTCTTGCATCGACCTGCTGCCTGGGGCCGCTAGTACTGGTCGCCCTGGGCTTCTCCGGTGCTTGGATCGGCAACCTGACGGTGCTGGAACCCTATCGACCGTTGTTCATCGGCGCGGCGCTAGTGGCGCTGTTCTTCGCCTGGAAGCGGATTTACCGGCCCGTGCAGGCATGCAAGCCAGGTGAGGTCTGCGCGATTCCGCAGGTGCGCGCCACCTACAAGCTGATTTTCTGGATCGTGGCCGTGCTGGTCCTGGTCGCGCTTGGATTTCCCTATGTCGTTCCATTTTTCTATTAACCAGGAGTTCATCATGAAGAAACTGTTTGCCTCCCTTGCCCTCGCCGCCGCTGTTGCCCCGGTGTGGGCCGCTACCCAGACCGTCACGCTAGCGGTTCCCGGCATGACTTGCGCCGCCTGCCCGATCACAGTCAAGAAAGCGCTCTCCAAGGTCGAAGGCGTGAGCAAGGTCGATGTGGGCTTCGAGAAGCGCGAGGCCGTCGTCACTTTTGACGACACCAAGGCCAGCGTACAGAAGCTGACCAAGGCCACCGCAGACGCCGGCTATCCGTCCAGCGTCAAGCAGTGAGCCAGCAAGCCAACGACAACAGCGAGAGCCGCTTCATGGGACTGATGACACGCATTGCCGATAAAACCGGCGCGCTCGGCAGCGTCGTTTCCGCGATGGGCTGCGCCGCCTGCTTTCCAGCCCTCGCCAGCTTCGGCGCGGCCATCGGGCTGGGCTTCTTGAGCCAGTACGAGGGACTGTTCATCAGCCGCCTGCTGCCGCTGTTTGCCGCGCTGGCCTTCCTGGCGAACGCGCTGGGTTGGTTCAGTCATCGGCAATGGCTGCGCAGTCTGCTCGGCATGATCGGCCCGGCCATCGTGTTTGCGGCCACGGTCTGGCTGCTCGGCAACTGGTGGACGGCGAACCTGATGTACGTCGGCCTGGCCTTGATGATTGGGGTGTCGATCTGGGACTTCGTGTCGCCGGCGCATCGCCGTTGCGGACTGGACGGCTGCGAACTCCCCGCCAAGCGCTTGTGAAAGACGGCTGACCGTGCGACACGGCGGCCCACACGAATAAGGAACGATGGTATGAGCACTCTCAAAATCACCGGCATGACTTGCGACTCGTGCGCAGTGCATGTCAAGGACGCCCTGGAGAAAGTGCCCGGCGTGCAATCAGCGGATGTCTCCTACGCCAAGGGCAGCGCCAAGCTCGCCATTGAGGTCGGCACGTCACCCGACGCGCTGACGGCCGCTGTAGCTGGACTCGGTTATCGGGCCACGCTGGCCGATGCCCCCTCAGTTTCGACGCCGGGCGGATTGCTCGACAAGATGCGCGATCTGCTGGGCAGAAACGACAAGACGGGTAGCAGCGGCGCATTGCATATCGCCGTCATCGGCAGCGGCGGGGCCGCGATGGCAGCGGCGCTGAAGGCCGTCGAGCAAGGCGCACGTGTCACGCTGATCGAGCGCGGCACCATCGGCGGCACCTGCGTCAATGTCGGTTGTGTGCCGTCCAAGATCATGATCCGCGCCGCCCATATCGCCCATCTGCGCCGGGAAAGCCCGTTCGATGGCGGCATCGCCGCTACCACGCCGACCATCCAGCGCACGGCGCTGCTGGCCCAGCAGCAGGCCCGCGTCGATGAACTGCGCCACGCCAAGTACGAAGGCATCTTGGAGGGCAATCCGGCGATCACTGTGCTGCACGGCTCCGCCCGCTTTAAGGACAATCGCAACCTGATCGTGCAACTCAACGACGGCGGCGAGCGCGTGGTGGCATTCGACCGCTGCCTGATCGCCACCGGCGCGAGCCCGGCCGTGCCGCCGATTCCCGGCCTGAAAGACACTCCGTACTGGACTTCCACTGAAGCGCTGGTCAGCGAGACGATTCCTAAGCGCCTGGCCGTGATTGGCTCATCAGTGGTGGCGCTGGAGCTGGCGCAGGCGTTCGCCCGACTCGGAGCGAAGGTGACGATCCTGGCTCGCAGCACGCTGTTCTTCCGCGAAGACCCAGCTATAGGCGAAGCCGTCACGGCCGCATTCCGCATGGAGGGCATCGAGGTGAGGGAACACACCCAGGCCAGCCAGGTCGCGTATATCAATGGTGAAGGGGACGGCGAATTCGTGCTCACCACGGCGCACGGCGAACTGCGCGCCGACAAGCTGCTGGTCGCCACCGGCCGCGCGCCCAACACACGCAAGCTGGCACTGGATGCGACGGGCGTCACGCTCACCCCGCAAGGCGCTATCGTCATCGACCCCGGCATGCGTACAAGCGTGGAACACATCTACGCCGCAGGCGACTGCACCGACCAGCCGCAGTTCGTCTATGTGGCGGCAGCGGCCGGCACTCGCGCCGCGATCAACATGACCGGCGGTGACGCGGCCCTGAACCTGACCGCGATGCCGGCCGTGGTGTTCACCGACCCGCAAGTGGCGACCGTAGGCTACAGCGAGGCGGAAGCGCACCATGACGGCATCAAAACTGATAGTCGCACGCTAACGCTGGACAACGTGCCGCGCGCGCTCGCCAACTTCGACACGCGCGGCTTCATCAAACTGGTGGTTGAAGAAGGCAGCGGACGACTGATCGGCGTGCAGGCAGTGGCCCCGGAAGCGGGCGAACTGATCCAGACGGCCGCACTGGCGATTCGCAACCGGATGACGGTGCAGGAACTGGCCGACCAGTTGTTCCCCTACCTGACGATGGTCGAAGGGTTGAAGCTCGCGGCGCAGACCTTCAACAAGGATGTGAAGCAGCTTTCCTGCTGCGCCGGGTGAGGACAAGGAGGTGTGCGATGAGCGCCTACACGGTATCGCAACTGGCCCATAACGCTGGGGTGAGCGTACATATCGTGCGCGACTACCTGGTGCGCGGCTTGTTACGGCCGGTGGCCTGCACCACGGGCGGCTACGGCGTGTTCGACGATGCGGCCTTGCAACGGCTGTGCTTCGTGCGCGCGGCCTTCGAGGCGGGTATCGGCCTGGATGCCCTGGCGCGGCTGTGCCGTGCGCTCGACGCAGCGGACGGCGCACAAGCCGCAGCGCAGCTTGCCGTGCTGCGCCAGTTGGTCGAGCGGCGGCGCGCGGCGTTGGCCCATCTGGACGCGCAACTGGCCTCCATGCCAGCCGAGCGGGCGCACGAGGAGGCATTGCCGTGAACGCCCCTGACAAACTGCCGCCCGAGACGCGCCAACCCGTTTCCGGCTACCTGTGGGGTGCGCTGGCCGTGTTGACCTGCCCCTGCCATCTGCCGATTCTCGCCGCCGTGCTGGCCGGGACGACCGCCGGTGCCTTCCTTGGCGAGCATTGGGGTGTTGCCGCGCTCGCGCTGACCGGCTTGTTCGTTCTGGCCGTAACGCGGCTGCTGCGCGCCTTCCGGGGCGGATCATGACGAGTTCGCAGCCCGCCGGATGGACGGCGGCCGAGTTGGCGCAGGCGGCGGCGCGCGGACAGCTTGACCTGCATTACCAGCCGCTGGTCGATCTGCGCGATCACCGGATCGCTGGCGCGGAAGCGTTGATGCGCTGGCGGCATCCGAGGCTTGGCCTGTTGCCGCCCGGCCAGTTCCTGCCGCTGGCCGAGTCGTTCGGCCTGATGCCGGAAATAGGCGCGTGGGTGCTGGGCGAGGCCTGTCGCCAGATGCACAAGTGGCAAGGACCGGCATGGCAACCGTTCCGTCTTGCCATCAATGTGTCCGCCAGCCAGGTTGGGCCAACGTTCGACGACGAGGTAAAGCGGGTGCTGGCCGATATGGCCCTGCCCGCCGAGCTTCTGGAGATCGAACTGACCGAATCGGTCGCATTCGGCAATCCAGCCCTGTTCGCCAGTTTCGACGCCTTGCGCGCCATCGGCGTGCGCTTCGCCGCCGACGACTTCGGCACCGGCTATTCCTGCCTGCAACATCTGAAATGCTGCCCCATCACCACATTGAAAATCGACCAATCCTTTGTCGCCAGGCTCCCGGATGATGCCCGTGACCAAACTATCGTGCGGGCGGTGATCCAGCTCGCGCACGGGCTGGGCATGGATGTCATTTTCAGAAGACGACTGCACCAGTTGATTGGGCGTAATGGCTGTTGTGCAGCCAGCTCCTGACAGTTCAATATCAGAAGTGATCTGCACCAATCTCGACTATGCTCAATACTCGTGTGCACCAAAGCGAGGTGAGCATGGCGACGGACACCCCACGGATTCCAGAACAAGGCGTGGCCACTCTGCCTGATGAGGCTTGGGAGCGTGCGCGCCGTCGTGCGGAGATCATCAGTCCGTTGGCGCAGTCGGAGACGGTCGGGCACGAAGCGGCCGATATGGCGGCTCAGGCGCTGGGCTTGTCTCGGCGCCAGGTATACGTTCTGATCCGGCGTGCCCGGCAAGGCAGCGGCCTCGTGACGGATCTGGTGCCCGGCCAGTCCGGTGGAGGTAAAGGTAAGGGGCGCTTGCCGGAACCGGTCGAGCGCGTCATCCACGAGCTACTGCAAAAGCGGTTCCTGACCAAGCAGAAGCGCAGCCTAGCGGCCTTTCACCGCGAAGTCACTCAGGTGTGCAAGGCTCAAAAACTGCGAGTGCCGGCGCGCAATACCGTGGCCTTACGGATCGCTAGCCTTGACCCGCGCAAGGTCATCCGCCGGCGGGAAGGCCAGGATGCCGCTCGTGACCTACAAGGTGTGGGCGGCGAGCCTCCTGCCGTGACCGCGCCGCTGGAGCAGGTGCAGATAGACCATACGGTCATCGACCTGATCGTGGTCGATGACCGCGACCGGCAACCTATTGGCCGCCCGTACCTGACCCTCGCCATCGACGTGTTCACCCGCTGCGTGCTCGGCATGGTCGTCACGCTGGAAGCGCCGTCTGCCGTTTCGGTTGGCCTGTGCCTCGTGCATGTCGCCTGCGACAAGCGCCCTTGGCTGGAAGGACTGAACGTGGAAATGGATTGGCAGATGAGCGGCAAGCCCTTGCTGCTCTACCTAGACAACGCGGCCGAGTTCAAGAGCGAGGCCCTGCGCCGGGGTTGCGAGCAGCATGGCATCCGGCTGGACTATCGCCCGCTGGGACAGCCGCACTATGGCGGCATCGTGGAACGGATCATCGGCACGGCGATGCAGATGATTCACGACGAACTGCCGGGAACGACCTTCTCCAACCCTGACCAGCGCGGCGACTACGATTCCGAAAACAAGGCCGCCCTGACGCTGCGCGAGCTAGAGCGCTGGCTCACATTGGCGGTCGGCACCTACCACGGTTCGGTGCACAACGGCCTGCTCCAACCGCCGGCCGCGCGCTGGGCCGAGGCCGTGGCGCGTGTCGGCGTACCGGCCGTCGTCACACGCGCTACTTCGTTCCTGGTCGATTTTCTGCCGATCCTCCGGCGCACGCTGACCCGCACCGGCTTTGTCATCGACCACATCCACTACTACGCCGATGGGCACTGTTGCAAATAGTCGGTGGTGATAAACTTATCATCCCCTTTTGCTGATGGAGCTGCACATGAACCCATTCAAAGGCCGGCATTTTCAGCGTGACATCATTCTGTGGGCCGTACGCTGGTACTGCAAATACGGCATCAGTTACCGTGAGCTGCAGGAGATGCTGGCTGAACGCGGAGTGAATGTCGATCACTCCACGATTTACCGCTGGGTTCAGCGTTATGCGCCTGAAATGGAAAAACGGCTGCGCTGGTACTGGCGTAACCCTTCCGATCTTTGCCCGTGGCACATGGATGAAACCTACGTGAAGGTCAATGGCCGCTGGGCGTATCTGTACCGGGCCGTCGACAGCCGGGGCCGCACTGTCGATTTTTATATCTCCTCCCGTCGTAACAGCAAAGCTGCATACCGGTTTCTGGGTAAAATCCTCAACAACGTGAAGAAGTGGCAGATCCCGCGATTCATCAACACGGATAAAGCGCCCGCCTATGGTCGCGCGCTTGCTCTGCTCAAACGCGAAGGCCGGTGCCCGTCTGACGTTGAACACCGACAGATTAAGTACCGGAACAACGTGATTGAATGCGATCATGGCAAACTGAAACGGATAATCGGCGCCACGCTGGGATTTAAATCCATGAAGACGGCTTACGCCACCATCAAAGGTATTGAGGTGATGCGTGCACTACGCAAAGGCCAGGCCTCAGCATTTTATTATGGTGATCCCCTGGGCGAAATGCGCCTGGTAAGCAGAGTTTTTGAAATGTAAGGCCTTTGAATAAGACAAAAGGCTGCCTCATCGCTAACTTTGCAACAGTGCCGGATTGAATATAACCGACGTGACTGTTACATTTAGGTGGCTAAACCCGTCAAGCCCTCAGGAGTGAATCATGACCGTAGTCACGACCGCCGATACCTCCCAACTGTACGCACTTGCAGCCCGACATGGGCTCAAGCTCCATGGCCCGCTGACTGTCAATGAGCTTGGGCTCGACTATAGGATCGTGATCGCCACCGTCGACGATGGACGTCGGTGGGTGCTGCGCATCCCGCGCCGAGCCGAGGTAAGCGCGAAGGTCGAACCAGAGGCGCGGGTGCTGGCAATGCTCAAGAATCGCCTGCCGTTCGCGGTGCCGGACTGGCGCGTGGCCAACGCCGAGCTCGTTGCCTATCCCATGCTCGAAGACTCGACTGCGATGGTCATCCAGCCTGGTTCGTCCACGCCCGACTGGGTCGTGCCGCAGGACTCGGAGGTCTTCGCGGAGAGCTTCGCGACCGCGCTCGCCGCCCTGCATGCCGTCCCCATTTCCGCCGCCGTGGATGCGGGGATGCTCATCCGTACACCGACGCAGGCCCGTCAGAAGGTGGCCGACGACGTTGACCGCGTCCGACGCGAGTTCGTGGTGAACGACAAGCGCCTCCACCGGTGGCAGCGCTGGCTCGACGACGATTCGTCGTGGCCAGATTTCTCCGTGGTGGTGCATGGCGATCTCTACGTGGGCCATGTGCTCATCGACAACACGGAGCGCGTCAGCGGGATGATCGACTGGAGCGAGGCCCGCGTTGATGACCCTGCCATCGACATGGCCGCGCACCTTATGGTCTTTGGTGAAGAGGGGCTCGCGAAGCTCCTCCTCACGTATGAAGCGGCCGGTGGCCGGGTGTGGCCGCGGCTCGCCCACCACATCGCGGAGCGCCTTGCGTTCGGGGCGGTCACCTACGCACTCTTCGCCCTCGACTCGGGTAACGAAGAGTACCTCGCTGCGGCGAAGGCGCAGCTCGCCGCAGCGGAATGAGCGAACGTCGATATAGCCCGCTCGCGACGCTGTTCGCGGCGACCTTTCTCTTCCGGATCGGCAACGCGGTGGCGGCCCTCGCGCTTCCATGGTTCGTCCTGTCTCATACAAAGAGCGCGGCCTGGGCGGGCGCCACGGCCGCTAGCAGCGTCATCGCGACCATCATCGGCGCGTGGGTTGGTGGTGGCCTCGTCGATCGGTTCGGGCGCGCGCCCGTCGCATTGATCTCGGGTGTGGTGGGCGGCGTGGCCATGGCGAGCATCCCACTGCTCGATGCCGTTGGCGCCCTCTCGAACACTGGGCTGATCGCTTGCGTGGTGCTCGGTGCCGCGTTCGACGCACCCGGTATGGCCGCGCAGGACAGTGAGCTGCCCAAACTCGGCCACGTCGCCGGGCTCTCCGTTGAGCGCGTCTCGTCACTGAAAGCGGTGATCGGGAACGTCGCGATTCTAGGTGGCCCGGCCCTTGGGGGGGCCGCAATCGGCCTGCTTGGCGCTGCGCCAACGCTCGGGCTGACGGCGTTCTGCTCCGTCCTTGCAGGTCTGCTCGGCGCGTGGGTGCTTCCCGCGCGTGCCGCTCGGACGATGACCACGACGGCGACTCTCTCCATGCGCGCCGGCGTCGCTTTTCTCTGGAGCGAACCCCTGCTGCGCCCTCTCTTTGGTATAGTGATGATCTTCGTGGGCATCGTTGGCGCCAACGGCAGCGTCATCATGCCTGCGCTGTTTGTAGATGCAGGACGCCAAGTAGCAGAGCTCGGGCTGTTCTCCTCAATGATGGGGGCTGGTGGTCTCCTTGGCATTGCCATTCATGCGTCGGTCGGCGCCCGGATATCAGCGCAGAACTGGCTGGCGGTGGCATTTTGTGGCTCTGCGGTGGGCTCGCTTCTGCTTTCACAGTTGCCAGGCGTGCCGGTGCTGATGTTGTTGGGCGCGCTCGTGGGACTGCTGACCGGCTCAGTCTCTCCCATTCTCAACGCTGCCATCTACAACCGCACGCCGCCAGAACTTCTCGGCCGGGTACTCGGCACGGTCTCGGCGGTGATGCTGTCAGCCTCGCCCATGGTTATGCTTGCGGCCGGCGCGTTTGTCGACCTTGCTGGTCCGCTCCCTGGCCTCGTTGTATCGGCCGTGTTTGCGGGGCTCGTGGCTCTACTCTCGCTCCGTCTTCAATTTGCTACAATGGCGGCGGCAGCCACAGCCTCCGCCCCAACCCATACAGAAGGTGAACACTGATGCCCCGCCCCAAGCTCAAGTCCGATGACGAGGTACTCGAGGCCGCCACCGTAGTGCTGAAGCGTTGCGGTCCCATAGAGTTCACGCTCAGCGGAGTAGCAAAGGAGGTGGGGCTCTCCCGCGCAGCGTTAATCCAGCGCTTCACCAACCGCGATACGCTGCTGGTGAGGATGATGGAGCGCGGCGTCGAGCAGGTGCGGCATTACCTGAATGCGATACCGATAGGCGCAGGGCCGCAAGGGCTCTGGGAATTTTTGCAGGTGCTCGTTCGGAGCATGAACACTCGCAACGACTTCTCGGTGAACTATCTCATCTCCTGGTACGAGCTCCAGGTGCCGGAGCTACGCACGCTTGCGATCCAGCGGAACCGCGCGGTGGTGGAGGGGATCCGCAAGCGACTGCCCCCAGGTGCTCCTGCGGCAGCTGAGTTGCTCCTGCACTCGGTCATCGCTGGCGCGACGATGCAGTGGGCCGTCGATCCGGATGGTGAGCTAGCTGATCATGTGCTGGCTCAGATCGCTGCCATCCTGTGTTTAATGTTTCCCGAACACGACGATTTCCAACTCCTCCAGGCACATGCGTAAACGGAGGTGTGCAGAGTCCCTGCGGCAGGCGACGAACACGACCGTCGTCGATTAGTACCGGTACGGTCGGTGGTATCGAAGTCTTGATCACCACTCAGGTCTACGGCTTACAAATGGTGACCATCCCGATACTTGCGTCAGAGCACCGGGCCGATTCTTTGACAGTGAATCACTCCCGTAAGGTTGTGCCGGTGTGGGTGTCCCGGGTCGAGACGATACTCCGCCAATGCGCCCAGCAAACAACCTGGCCATCGCAGGTGGTGGGGAGCGGTGTGGCGGATGAGTTGGACAAGTTGGTGTAGCAGCACGAGCACGGCGAGATAACATCGCAGGAGTTCGACATGCTCAAGAGACAGCTGATTGCGAATCGCGATGCAGATTCATAACCCGATTGCGGGTTGGCTTCACTCCACCATCACCGAGCAGACTAGCACGGCGGGCTCTGTTGCAAAGATTGGCGGCAGTCAGAGGTAGGCTGTCGCTCTGCGCCGATCAGGCGGCTGCTGCGAAATGGTGGTTGAGCATGCCCATGGCCTCCGTCAGCGCCGAGGGCCCAATGCCAAAAGCTCTCTCCACAAGGCGCACCTCGCCCCTGATGCCGGGCTGCAGGCACCAGGGGCGAGCCTGTCCTTTGCGCAGGGCTCGCATGACTTCGAATCCCTTGATCGTGGCATAGGCCGTGGGGATCGATTTGAAACCGCGCACCGGCTTGATCAGTATCTTGAGCTTTCCGTGATCGGCCTCGATCACGTTATTGAGATACTTCACCTGCCGGTGGGCCGTCTCCCGGTCCAGCTTTCCTTCGCGCTTCAATTCGGTGATCGCTGCACCATAGCTCGGCGCTTTGTCGGTATTGAGCGTGGCAGGCTTTTCCCAGTGCTTCAGGCCTCGCAGGGCCTTGCCCAGGAACCGCTTCGCTGCCTTGGCGCTGCGGGTCGGCGACAGGTAGAAATCGATCGTGTCGCCCCGCTTGTCGACTGCCCGGTACAGGTAGGTCCACTTGCCCCGCACCTTGACGTAGGTTTCATCCAGGCGCCAGCTCGGATCAAAGCCACGCCGCCAGAACCAGCGCAGCCGCTTCTCCATCTCCGGGGCGTAGCACTGGACCCAGCGATAGATCGTCGTATGGTCGACCGAAATGCCGCGTTCCGCCAGCATTTCCTCAAGGTCGCGATAGCTGATCGGATAGCGACAATACCAGCGCACCGCCCACAGGATCACATCACCCTGGAAATGGCGCCACTTGAAATCCGTCATCGTTCCGTCCGTCCAATCTCCGCCAAGCATGCTCAAGCTTCACGATTTTTGCAACAGAGCCCACACGAGTATTGAGCATAGTCGAGATTGGTGCAGATCACTTCTGATATTGAACTGTCAGGAGCTGGCTGCACAACAGCCATTACGCCCAATCAACTGGTGCAGTCGTCTTCTGAAAATGACAATCCAGTTAGGGTATAGCTCAACCTGACATAGAAGCAAAAACTCAACCACCTTCTACCAACTCTCCGAACAGCTCCTTGACCTTTGTTTTCGCATCAGCAAGTGCAGTTCTGCCTTGTTCAGTGATGTCATAAACACGCCGTTCACGTCGCCCGGTGCGTTCGTGGCGTGAGGTCAGATAGCCTTTTTTTTCCAGGCCGTGCAGCATCGGGTACACGGTGCCAGCGCTCATCTCGTAGCCGTGTCGGCGTAGCTCTTCGATGATCCCCAGCCCAAAGACAGGTTCCTCGGCTGCATGGTGAAGGATGTGCAGGCGGATCAAACCGCCGTAGAGGTCTTTGTCAGTCATTTTTTGTGCCTCACAGAGCGACGCTCAACAGCCACCCAGCTGCACCGCTACCGAGGACAACCAGCCACGGCGGGAGCTTCCAGAACATAAGTGCGACAAGGGCAACTAATGCCAAGCCGAAGTCTTGCGGCTGAAAGATGGCGCTAGTCCATACAGGCTGATACAGCGCGGCCAGCAGCAAGCCGACTACAGCGGCATTGATCCCGGCCAGCGCAGCTTGGATGCCTGTATTGCGGCGCAAACGCTCCCAAAATGGCATTGATCCGACGACCAGCAAGAACGAGGGCGCGAAGATAGCCAGCAGACACACAATGCCGCCGATCCAGCCCGACGGGGCGGTGTTCATCGAGGCACCAAGAAACGCGGCGAACGTGAACAAAGGGCCGGGCACCGCTTGAGCTGCCCCGTACCCCGCGAGAAAGGATTCATTGTTGACCCAGCCGGAGGGCACCACTTCGGCTTGCAGTAATGGCAGCACAACGTGACCACCGCCGAACACCAGTGATCCGACACGATAGAAGGAATCCACCATTGCCATGGTTTGACTTGGCATCAGTTCGGCCAACACCGGCAGGCCAATCAGCAAGACAAAGAACAGCGAGAGCCAAAGCACGCCGGCCCGGTGACTGACCGTGATAGGTAGGGGGTCATGCTCAACAACTTTCGCTGGCTTGAACAATAACCGGCCTGCGATGCCTGCGATAGCAATCACGCCAACCTGTCCCCACGCGGACGGCACAAGTAAAACGACGCAGGTAGCAATTGCCATGATGGTGACTCGCAGCCCATCCGTGCATAGGTTACGCGCCATGCCCCATACTGCTTGAGCGACCACGGCCACAGCCACCACTTTTAAGCCATGCAACGCGCCCTGCGAGACGTAATCGCCATAGCTGGAGATGCCGAGCGCAAAAAGGATCAAGGCTATGGCAGACGGCAGCGTGAAGCCAGCCCAAGCAGCCAGCGCCCCGCTGTATCCAGCCCGAGACAGTCCTACCGCTATGCCGACCTGGCTGCTTGCAGGCCCTGGCAAGAACTGACAAAGCGCGACCAAGTCAGCATAGCTCCGTTCGGAGAGCCAGCGCCGCCGTGTGACAAATTCGGCGCGGAAGTAGCCCAAGTGCGCAATGGGGCCGCCAAAAGATGTCAATCCAAGCCGCAGAAAAATAAGAAAGACCGACCATGGTCTGCTGTCATCGGTAGGGTTATTCGTCATACTTTCGCCTTCATGATCTGCAACGAGTTGATCAATAATAAGCGAAATTCGATAACGAAATTCGATATAAATCTAGAAAAAAATACCTCTATGTGTACTACGCAGTTTTAGCTGTGGCTTTCACAGGAGCACGCTTACTTACGGCTTAGCGTGCTTTATTTTCCGTTTTCTGAGGCGATCCCTAGGAGCTCGGATCTCAGGACGAAGGTCTCCGCGAATGTCCGGTCGATCCGCGCGACGTCCCAGGCGGGCGTTCCCTTGGCGGACATCCACGCCGCAGCGTCGTGCATCAGCCGCACAACCTCGTCGATATCACCCGAGCAGGCGACCCGAACGTTCGGAGGCTCCTCGCTGTCCATTCGCTCCCCTGGCGCGGTATGAACCGCCGCCTCATAGTGCAGTTTGATCCTGACGAGCCCAGCATGTCTGCGCCCACCTTCGCGGAACCTGACCAGGGTCCGCTAGCGGGCGGCCGGAAGGTGAATGCTAGGCATGATCTAACCCTCGGTCTCTGGCGTCGCGACTGCGAAATTTCGCGAGGGTTTCCGAGAAGGTGATTGCGCTTCGCAGATCTCCAGGCGCGTGGGTGCGGACGTAGTCAGCGCCATTGCCGATCGCGTGAAGTTCCGCCGCAAGGCTCGCTGGACCCAGATCCTTTACAGGAAGGCCAACGGTGGCGCCCAAGAAGGATTTCCGCGACACCGAGACCAATAGCGGAAGCCCCAACGCCGACTTCAGCTTTTGAAGGTTCGACAGCACGTGCAGCGATGTTTCCGGTGCGGGGCTCAAGAAAAATCCCATCCCCGGATCGAGGATGAGCCGGTCGGCAGCGACCCCGCTCCGTCGCAAGGCGGAAACCCGCGCCTCGAAGAACCGCACAATCTCGTCGAGCGCGTCTTCGGGTCGAAGGTGACCGGTGCGGGTGGCGATGCCATCCCGCTGCGCTGAGTGCATAACCACCAGCCTGCAGTCCGCCTCAGCAATATCGGGATAGAGCGCAGGGTCAGGAAATCCTTGGATATCGTTCAGGTAGCCCACGCCGCGCTTGAGCGCATAGCGCTGGGTTTCCGGTTGGAAGCTGTCGATTGAAACACGGTGCATCTGATCGGACAGGGCGTCTAAGAGCGGCGCAATACGTCTGATCTCATCGGCCGGCGATACAGGCCTCGCGTCCGGATGGCTGGCGGCCGGTCCGACATCCACGACGTCTGATCCGACTCGCAGCATTTCGATCGCCGCGGTGACAGCGCCGGCGGGGTCTAGCCGCCGGCTCTCATCGAAGAAGGAGTCCTCGGTGAGATTCAGAATGCCGAACACCGTCACCATGGCGTCGGCCTCCGCAGCGACTTCCACGATGGGGATCGGGCGAGCAAAAAGGCAGCAATTATGAGCCCCATACCTACAAAGCCCCACGCATCAAGCTTTTGCCCATGAAGCAACCAGGCAATGGCTGTAATTATGACGACGCCGAGTCCCGACCAGACTGCATAAGCAACACCGACAGGGATGGATTTCAGAACCAGAGAAAGAAAATAAAATGCGATGCCATAACCGATTATGACAACGGCGGAAGGGGCAAGCTTAGTAAAGCCCTCGGTACATTTGTTTTCTGATTTAGTGACAATGGTAAGGAACAGTTATGCAAATCAACTTAAATACTCCGGGCACAGCGGCTACATCAACAATACAAACTGTTGCTCCTGCTGCTCAGGCTAAAACCACCACTACAACAGCACCCTCTACTGCAGACACTGTCACCTTATCTGCTGAAGCAAAGGCGAAGCTGGCTGCAGAGCAGCAAGAATCTAAAGCAATAAATCCAACACTGACTACATTAGGTGGTGGCTGGGGTAATGAACCACCAAAATAAGAGGTAGTTTGTGGGGACATTTATTACGACTCTTGCTGAGTACTTATGGGTGTTGTGCATAGGTTCTCTACTGCTGTCCTTAGTCTGGTCGGCCAGTAAATCTGCACGAATAACCATATTGATACTCACTTTATCGGGATTAGCTCAAGACAGGATTGCTCCTTTGCTGATGGGGATATCTGAAACATCTCCTGAGCTCGCTCGCTTACTTTGGTACCCAAGTTGGGTGATATGTCAAACATTGACGCTTGGTATCATCTGGGTTATTCATAGAAAATTCGTATGGGCGGTTGAACAAATCACTCAATTCATTTGTTTAAGCATCTTGATGCACTCTGTTCTGCAGGTAGCGAGATTCACAGACAGAGTCATATTTGGCACTGATCTATTGGGTGGTATATACAAATATGGAATACCAGCTATAAATATCGCAGCAATTTTAGCGATATTTTTATGGTCCATATCAGGAGCCGTCAAGCACAGAAAGGAACTTCAGGAATGCTGACTTTTGTTATGTCTGCAATTACGTTTGGCTTTTTACTGTTAAGTCTGTTTTTCTACAAGAAGTTGATTGGAATGTCAGATGCATTAAACATTATCGAAAAGCAGGTGGCCGCTGATATGGAGATCCGGGCGCATAGATTATGCCTGCTTGCATACGAAGCGCAACGGTTCGGTAACTCTGTGGATAGACGTGCTTTGGATGAAGAGTTTAAAGATTTTTTGCACCTGTACATTGAAGACTACCAAGCAGAAGTCGCAAAAAAGATCAGAGAACATAAGCTCAGCGAGATTTCTGCCTACGGATTTATTAAATTAGATAAGTAGTCATAACAACAAAGCTGTGGACAAGATCTGTCTTGTCTTATTTTAAATGCCCCCCACTGCTTCTCATAGTGATGCACGCCAGCTTTGGCCACCTTTAGATTTGACTGATGCTGCTTGTTAAGAAAATTCTGAATATCTTGCTGAACCTGATGCACAGCATCCAGTAATTGGGCTAAAGCAAACTCCTCGGCATGAAACACAAAGGTTTTACTGGCAGGTTCAAGCCAGCAAAACATGGCTTCATTATCCATCCAGGTGATCACCTGATTAAAACCGGTTAAATGATGCGCTTGATAACGACGCAGAGCAGTATTATCCCGCACTGAATGATCCAGCTCATCTGCATGACGCCATAACGCCTCATTCCGCAGTGGATGGTTTAGATCAGGCAGGTTGATTTCACTTCGCAGCGCCATGGCTCTATGACACAAATCCAGCCCCAGTTCTCCGCAACACTTGGCGGGCCAGAAAATCCGGGATAATTGATAGCTATGGATCAGAATTAAATGCACGGCATCGTACATATCTTCACAAGCCCGGCGCTGACAATCCCAGTCTTCAGACCAGTCATGTAATTGTTTGATGGCTCTGTCCAGTTGCTGACCAGCCTCAACGACTAACTCAGCTTGCAGTTCTGCCTGCTTCATGTAGACCAATAATTCTTTGGCATCCATTTCAACACTCCTGTAAGACGAGACAACACCCTGATTCGGGTACTCTGTATTTTCAGTGTAGAAAGCAAAAAGTCCTTTGCAAGCTGACAAAACAGAAGCTAAGTTATAGATTTTCCAGTTATTACCTATTAACGGTCCTTCAATAAATCTAAGCTGCTGAGTTCATGTGATATAGCATCTTTTGGATTTTTCAGATTTTTTGTATTTATTTTCAACAATCTGCTGTTCTGTTCAGCAAAAAAGCGAGTCACAAGCTATCGGTTATAAAATAAGATGGCCGTTCTAAACCGGGCTTTCATCAAATAGTTACATCTGTTTTTTAAACTTTGACGTACAATAACTGCCTTTTTCGTTGCTGCAGAGGAATTTTATGCTGGGCTTTTTTGAACGCTTAACCAACCCTTTCCCTGATAAAGAGCCAACTCAGCCACCTCAAGGCCTGTTTGCATTTTGTTTGCATTACAGTCAAGGCATGGTGTTGCCTCTGATCCTGATGTCTATTGCGACAGCCTTACTGGCCGCATTAGAAGTGTCCTTATTTGGCTATATGGGGCAATTAGTCGATTGGTGCATATTCCGGTCGAAAATGAACACCTATTCCGGTTTAAAATGAACGCTGATTCCGGCTTGCGTGTACACCGATTCCGGACACCTCAGTGCACGTACTCTGATGTCAGATGAACCGTCCTGTTCCAACGTCTTGGATCCACAACTGCCGCGCTGCGCTTGGCTGCTGGCTTGTTCAGTGAGTCGAAAAGATGCCTCCCCTCAAAGCTCAGCTTCTGCTCGAAGAATCCCTGTCCGCATACTTTCCGGAAATGGTGTTCACAGATTCCGGAATCACTGTTCAACTTCACCGGAATACGCAATTGGTTGGTAACCAAGAATCCGGCTACTTTCTGGCAGGAAGAGCAGGATACCTTGATCACTATGGCCATAGTGATGTTGCTGGTGTTGCCTGGTTTGGTATTTTTTCACTCAGCCCTGATCCACCAAACTATATTGGGTAACTACCCTATGTCGATCCGCTGGCTGGCGCATCGTTATTTACTGAAACAAAGTTTGGGTTTCTACCAGAATGAATTCGCTGGTCGCATCGCCACTAAAGTGATGCAAACGGCTTTGGCAGTGCGCGAAACGGCCACCAAGCTGCTGGATGTGATGGTGTATGTGGTGGTGTATTTTGGCTCTATGTTGTATCTGATCGCCGATGCAGATTGGCGCTTGGTACTGCCGATGATTGCCTGGTTAGTCATATACACCGGCTTGCAGTTTTATTTTGTGCCGAGACTGAAACAAGTTGCAACAGAACAAGCCGATGCCCGTTCAGAAATGACAGGCCGTATTGTCGACAGCTACACCAATATCAGCACTATTAAACTGTTTTCACACACGGCTCGTGAGTCAGAATACGCCCGCGATAGCATGCAGCTGTTTCTGGTGCCTGTGTACAGACAAATGCGACTGGCTACCTGGCTCAATATTTGTGTGCAGGGTCTGAACTATCTGTTGGTGTTCTCTATTGCCACGCTGGCGATATGGCTTTGGTCTGTCAATGCCGTCACTGTGGGCTCTATTGCCATCGCAGTCAGTCTGGCGCTGCGTTTAAATGGTATGTCGCAGTGGATCATGTGGGAAGTCAGTGCACTGTTTGAAAACATAGGTACTGTGGCAGATGGTATTGCGACTTTGTCTCAGCCTCAGCAAATCATCGACAAAGCTGATGCGAAGCCGCTTGAAGTGCCACAAGGTCAGATTGAGTTTAAGCAACTGAACTTTAACTACGGCAAAGCAGCAGGTGAACATGGTCCTGTGATTGATGGTCTGGACTTGTCGATTAAACCCGGTGAAAAAGTAGGTTTAGTCGGCCGTTCTGGTGCTGGTAAATCCACGCTGGTGAACTTACTGCTGCGCTTTTATGATGTCAATTCAGGCCAGATTTTGATAGACGGTCAGGACATCAAAACTGTATCACAGGAAAGTCTTCGCGCTCATATAGCTATGGTGACCCAGGATACCTCCCTGCTACACCGTACTGTAAGGGAAAATATTTTATATGGTCGTCCTGGCGCTACCGAAGCGGAAATGATTGAAGCAGCCCGTTTAGCCGAAGCCGATGCTTTTATTCAGGAGCTTACCGATCCTAAAGGCAACAGTGGCTACGACGCTCAGGTGGGCGAACGTGGAGTCAAGCTTTCTGGTGGTCAACGTCAACGTATTGCAATAGCTCGGGTTTTACTGAAAAACGCCCCTATTCTGATTTTGGATGAAGCCACCTCAGCGCTGGACTCCGAAGTAGAATCAGCTATTCAGCATAGTCTGACTCAGTTGATGATAGGCAAAACGGTTATAGCCATTGCACACCGTTTATCTACCATAGCAGCTATGGACAGGCTGATCGTTCTGGATCAAGGTCGTATTGTGGAACAAGGCAGTCATCAGGAACTGATCGCCAAAGGCGGTATTTACGCTCAATTATGGGCGCATCAAACCGGCGGCTTTATTGGTGTGGAATAAATAATAAAGGTCAGAGTCTTGGCTCTGACCTGTTGTTTTTAGCTTAAACGCGGGTCGGTTTCAGCGACCATCGGCCGGTTTAAATGCGCATTTCTGAACTGTAATAATACAGGGAAGGGTTTTAAGTCGACTAAATCGCGGAACAATATCCAGTCGATTAAAGTGAACAGACTGATACCAGGATAGTCCCAGTCACCGAAATGCCCTGCCCTGATTTGTTGCTCAAGTGCCTCTAGCGTCGCCTGAATTCGCTCATGCTGAAGATTAAAAAACAATTTATCTTCAGTCACGTCAAAACCTGAGCGCTTACAAAGCAGTAATTCAACCAAGGAGTCTGTGCAGGCATTGATGGTCGTCAGACCGTTTTCCTGATCCCAGCTCAATGGTTTGAATTTCAGTTTCGAAGCCAAATAACGATAAATTACGCCTGAATCAAAAATAACCTGCTCTCCATCCACTAACACAGGCACTTTGCGTGCCGGATTATGTTGTACCAACACTGAACGGCCTTCAGACTCAAAAATATTAAGCGCTACAAACTGATAAGGTTGCCCTGCCAGTACTAAACGTAAACGACGAACAAAAGGGGAAGCCACTGAACCTAATAACTGCATAACCTACTCCAATTTCAAACCATAGCTTTAGTGTACAACCAGAGTCAGCGGCTTAGATAGTGCTGATAGTCTGTTAATTTGGGCTTAGGGCAGAAAGCTTTTTCAATTCAAATTGATACGCAGTCTGAGCAACCTGCGCAATGATAGCTTCATTGGTTCGGCTTGACTCGGCTGAGTCTTTCACAAAAACAGCAACCAGCAAGGGCCGTCCATCAGGCAACAGAATGATACCTAAATCATTAGTGGCCGCAGTTTTTCCGGCTTTGATACCCGAAGTACCAGTTTTATGTGCGACCACAGTACCAGCTGGTAACAAACCTTTTAACCGCTCTGGTCCTGTGGTGGTTTCGACCATCCACTTCCATAACAAAGCCTGCGAGGTTTCAGACAGCTGTGTTTTTTGCTCAAACTTTTTCAGGATCTCTGCAGCACCTTTCATCGAGGTCCAGTTTTGATACTGCACCTGATCATCGGCGTGCATCTGCGCTTCATTTGCGACCACAGCGGTCTCCTTTATACCCATAGACTGGATATAGTCATGCAAAGCAGCTGGTCCACCAACCAGTTCAAATAACAAATCACAGGCCACGTTATCGCTGAGCGAGACCGAGTATTGCAGCAGTTGCTGCACTGGAACACTAAACTCGTCTCCCTGATACGCTTTCATTATCGGAGCCCAGGTATTCTGTAAAACCTTAGCCCTGTTTACGATAACGGTCTGATTTAAATCCAACTTTCCCTGATCAACCTGATGCAGTACCAACATAGCTAAATGCAATTTAAATACACTTTGCATTGGGAATTTTTCAAAAGGATTAATCAGTAAAGGTTCCAGATCGTCAGGCCCCCACACTGCAACGCCTACAGTGGCTTTTTTTCCAATGACTATGGATTCAATTTGCTCTTTTAACAGTGGGGATTGCGCTGAGGTTTCGAATGAACTAAAAGATACCATCAGTAGCGTCGAGGCAGTAACTACAGCTTTTATAATGACATTCATCGGATTGTCCTTTTGATAAGTCGATATGAATTATACAAAAGGCAGCCAAAGCTGCCTTTTTAGGGTATAGGAAGTATAAACAACCTTTTTGGGTATAGGAAGTATAAACCACCTTTTTGCTCCTCATCCGAAGTATCTTACCTGAAATTCCCTCACTCGTTTACCGCTCAAGCCCCAATTTTAACTGCCGGTCCAGCCTAAACCGCTCTAATAAGGTTCGATTTGGCGGTAAAATCTCTAGCCTGATAGCTCGAGAGATACAAACTGCCCCACCGCCCCGTTTAAAAGTTGGCAGTGTTGAGCAGTGTTGGATTTGGGGTCGTCAGTCAAAGAGACGACTCTGTGATGGATCGAACAGGCTGGGAGTCAGTGGCGGCGCTCGTTCTGGTGGCAGCTCACGCTGCTTGGCGGCATTCGCCTTGGCTGTTTTCTGTTTCAGATGCTTGAGAATCTGCTCAATGACCTTCGGATCTTCGATGCTGGCAATCACTTTGACGTGACCGCCGCAGTGTTCGCAGACTTCAATATCAATATTGAAGACTCGCTTGAGGCGTTGCATCCAGGTCATGGCGCGGTGGCGCTCTGCAGGACTCTTGTCACGCCAGTTAGTATCGAGACCTTCCGATTTGTCGGGCTTCTTGCCCCGCTTGGCGGGTGTTACTTGAACTCGGTGTTTGCTGTTCGGTGCAAAGACGCCGTGGAAGCGTGTGAGGTTGACTCGCGGCTTAGGTACCAACGCAGCGAGTTTGGCGATGAAGTCCAGCGGCTCGAAGATCACATGGGTGGTGCCATTGCGGTACGGAGTTTTGAGCTCGTAACGCACCTGCCCATTGGCGGTTAATGCCAGACGTTTTTCTGAAACCGCTGGCCGACTAATGTAGCGACACAAGCGCTCAAGCTTATCCCGCTGATGCGCTTCGGCCATCACACCGGCGTGTAGCGAGAAACCAGCATGGTTGGCTACTCGACTGCTTGAGTCGGCTTTATCCTCACGCCCTGGCAAGGTTTGCAGGGTGAAGACTTTGCGCCCTTGCTGGGGGCCGACGGCAATGCGATACGTAACCGAAGCACCATGTAATTGAGTCAGCGTATCGTCTTCGCCCTCTTCCAGTGTCAACCACGTATTCTCGGCATCACGCTCCAAAATCCCACGCTTTTCCATGCAGCGAGCGATGCGATGGCTGAGGGTGTGAGCGAGCGTATTCAGCTCATCGTAAGTGGGTGCCTTGACACGATGGAAGCGTTGCTTGCCATAGTCATCTTCGGCATAGACACCATCGAGAAACAGCATGTGGTAGTGGACATTGAGATTTAGCGCGGAGCCAAAGCGTTGGATAAGAGTCACTGAGCCAGTTTGTGCAGAGGCTTTGGTGTAACCGGCTTTTTTGATCAGATGAGTTGAGAGTGTACGATAGACGATACTCAAGACCTGGCCCATCAGCTGGGGATGGCGAGCCAGCAAAAAGCGTAGCTGGAAAGGAAAGCTGAGCACCCACTGGCGAATGGGCTCCTTGGGGAAGACTTCGTCTATCAGCAGCGCCGCACTCTCGGCCATCCGGCGGGCACCGCAGCTAGGGCAAAAGCCGCGTCGTTTACAGCTGAAGGCGACCAGACGCTCGTGATGACAATCCTCGCAGCGAACCCGCATGAAACCATACTCCAGACGGCCACATTGGAGGAGGTCGTTGAATTCTTGTTGGATGTAGCGAGGCAGGTGTTGACCTTGGGCTTCGAGTGAGGCTTTGAAGGCTGGGTAGTGCTGCTCAACCAGCTGGTAGAGCAGCGTCTGGTCGGGTTGGTGGCGTTCGTAACCGTTTGTTTGAGTGGGCGATTGACTCGCCGTGGCGTTCCTTGCCAGCGACATGGGTATCCTCCGCTGATACTGTGGTTATGTACAGTATCAGCGGCTTGCGTTCAGACGTCCAGTCTGGCCCTAGACATCGCTAAATGCTTAACCCGCAATAGCCCTCACGAGTTGTTATCAGCCACTACCGGTTGAGCGAGAAGGTTTTGGGTTCAGGGTGCTATTGCTCCACCAATCACAATACTGAAGCCCCAACTGTTATCAGTTGGGGCTTTTTCTTGTCTGTTTGCGGCGGTTGCGTTTTATCGGTAGTCGTCGAGCTCTGCACCATCCCACATAAGAGCTTAACGGTGCGATCTTCAACGCCATCACACAAAACTTTCTTTTTCACGCACAGTCAACTTATTGGATGTTTTATTAACAACCCAAAAGGAGATATTTAGCGGGCGGCCGGAAGGTGAATGCTAGGCATGATCTAACCCTCGGTCTCTGGCGTCGCGACTGCGAAATTTCGCGAGGGTTTCCGAGAAGGTGATTGCGCTTCGCAGATCTCCAGGCGCGTGGGTGCGGACGTAGTCAGCGCCATTGCCGATCGCGTGAAGTTCCGCCGCAAGGCTCGCTGGACCCAGATCCTTTACAGGAAGGCCAACGGTGGCGCCCAAGAAGGATTTCCGCGACACCGAGACCAATAGCGGAAGCCCCAACGCCGACTTCAGCTTTTGAAGGTTCGACAGCACGTGCAGCGATGTTTCCGGTGCGGGGCTCAAGAAAAATCCCATCCCCGGATCGAGGATGAGCCGGTCGGCAGCGACCCCGCTCCGTCGCAAGGCGGAAACCCGCGCCTCGAAGAACCGCACAATCTCGTCGAGCGCGTCTTCGGGTCGAAGGTGACCGGTGCGGGTGGCGATGCCATCCCGCTGCGCTGAGTGCATAACCACCAGCCTGCAGTCCGCCTCAGCAATATCGGGATAGAGCGCAGGGTCAGGAAATCCTTGGATATCGTTCAGGTAGCCCACGCCGCGCTTGAGCGCATAGCGCTGGGTTTCCGGTTGGAAGCTGTCGATTGAAACACGGTGCATCTGATCGGACAGGGCGTCTAAGAGCGGCGCAATACGTCTGATCTCATCGGCCGGCGATACAGGCCTCGCGTCCGGATGGCTGGCGGCCGGTCCGACATCCACGACGTCTGATCCGACTCGCAGCATTTCGATCGCCGCGGTGACAGCGCCGGCGGGGTCTAGCCGCCGGCTCTCATCGAAGAAGGAGTCCTCGGTGAGATTCAGAATGCCGAACACCGTCACCATGGCGTCGGCCTCCGCAGCGACTTCCACGATGGGGATCGGGCGAGCAAAAAGGCAGCAATTATGAGCCCCATACCTACAAAGCCCCACGCATCAAGCTTTTGCCCATGAAGCAACCAGGCAATGGCTGTAATTATGACGACGCCGAGTCCCGACCAGACTGCATAAGCAACACCGACAGGGATGGATTTCAGAACCAGAGAAAGAAAATAAAATGCGATGCCATAACCGATTATGACAACGGCGGAAGGGGCAAGCTTAGTAAAGCCCTCGCTAGATTTTAATGCGGATGTTGCGATTACTTCGCCAACTATTGCGATAACAAGAAAAAGCCAGCCTTTCATGATATATCTCCCAATTTGTGTAGGGCTTATTATGCACGCTTAAAAATAATAAAAGCAGACTTGACCTGATAGTTTGGCTGTGAGCAATTATGTGCTTAGTGCATCTAACGCCTGAAATAAGCCGTGCCGCGAAGCGGCATCGGCTTGATTGAATTGTTAGACGGCAAACTCGAGCCAATACTTGTGCAGGCCAACAATATTAGACGAGCACAGCATGGGCATTGCCGCTTTGATCTTCTCCAGTGACCAATTCCACCACTCCATCTCCAGAAGCAATGAAATTTCCTCATCGGTGAAGCGTTTCTTAATCTTCTTAGCGGGATTGCCGCCAACGATAGCGTAAGGCTCCACATCTTTTGTCACCAACGAGCGGCTGCCTATCACCGCACCGTGCCCGATCTTGATTCCGGGCATGACCATTGCCTCAGAGCCGATCCAAACGTCATTGCCAATGACAGTATTACCTGCTTTTTGGAAGGCATCGAGTGCGCTTGAGAATGCAGGTTCTTCCTGCATATAAAAGAACGGGAAAGATGATGCCCAGTCGTACCGATGCCCCTGATTGCCAGCCATGATAAAGGAAGCCCCACTCCCGATAGAGCAGAAACTACCGATGATCAACTTATCAACGTCATCACGGTCCGGAAACAGATACCGTGCGCAGTCATCGAATGAGTGCCCATGATAGTAGCCAGAGTAATAGCTGTACCGCCCAACTTTGATATTGGGGTTCTTCACTTGCTCAGAAAGCAGCTTGCCTTTGAAGGGGCTATCAAAGTAGTTGGTCATAAGAGATCCCGCGGTCTGTGACTTTGCCGTCTAACGTTTGAAATAAGGGGCGCCGAGCGCCAGCGAGGGGAGCCAAAAGCTTGCTTTTGGCCGTCCCGACTTGATTGAAGGGTTGGGCGATTTTGCCATTAGATTTTTTATAAATTTAGTGTGTTTAGAATGGTGATCGCATTTTTCTTGGCTTTTATGCTTGATGTTAAATTCGACCCCAAGTTTCCTGTAAGTGCGGACACAAAAACATATTTATGTCCTGATTTGCTTATAATAAACCCTTCAAACCATCCGTTTTGTAAGGTTCTATTTGCTGTGAATCCTGCACCAGTTTTCCCATACAGTTTTGTACTATTATCCAGATCTTGTAGATACATGTTCTCTATGGTGTTTTCTATGGCTGAGTTTTTAACTGGGAGATTGTGATTAATAATTTTACGCAGGAATTGAATTTGTTCTTCTGGTGAAATTTTTAAGCTACTTTCGAGCCATGCTTCTGTTAATCCGTTGTTTCTTTCTTTATCTCCAGAGAAGTCTTGATTTCCATAATCAAAATCTTTGAGATAATTCTTGATTTTATTTAATCCAATTTTTTGGGTTATTTCTTGCGAAACCCAAACAACAGAAAATTGCATCCACGTCTTTGGTGTATGATTGCTGTTCCAGATCTCCATTCCTTTGGGGGTTTTATCCCATTTGAATATGGTTTTCTGATCTATTATTTCCGCATCAAATGCCATAAGTGATAATGCGATCTTGAAAGTTGAATCTGGTGCCATTTGCGTTGCACACTTTGCTTTATTGAATTGAGCAATTTCAGCGTTTGTGGATGCATCGTAAAGTAAAAAACAACCTTCAGTTCCTTCAAATAATGGAGATGCAACAGTAGAGATATCTGTTGATGCACTGGCGCTGCTGTAGATAATATTTGCAATTATTAAAAAAATAGCGAAGTTGATATGTATTGTGTTTTTCATAATAAGTATTGGTTTGGTAAAGGGCTTAATTTTAACGGCTAACAATTAATGAGGCTCCGGGTTCGCCCAACGTTTGACATGAGGGGCGGCCAAGGGCGCCAGCCCTTGGACGTCCCCCTCGATGGAAGGGTTAGGCATCACTGCGTGTTCGCTCGAATGCCTGGCGTGTTTGAACCATGTACACGGCTGGACCATATGGGGTGGTTACGGTACCTTGCCTCTCAAACCCCGCTTTCTCGTAGCATCGGATCGCTCGCAAGTTGCTCGGCGACGGGTCCGTTTGGATCTTGGTGACCTCGGGATCATTGAACAGCAACTCAACCAGAGCTCGAACCAGCTTGGTTCCCAAGCCTTTGCCCAGTTGTGATGCATTCGCCAGTAACTGGTCTATTCCGCGTACTCCTGGATCGGTTTCTTCTTCCCACCTTCCGTCCCCGCTTCCAAGAGCAACGTACGACTGGGCATACCCAATCGGCTCTCCATTCAGCATTGCAATGTATGGAGTGACGGACTCTTGCGCTAAAACGCTTGGCAAGTACTGTTCCTGTACGTCAGCAAGTGTCGGGCGTGCTTCTTCTCCGCCCCACCACTCGACGATATGAGATCGATTTAGCCACTCATAGAGCATCGCAAGGTCATGCTCAGTCATGAGGCGCAGTGTGACGGAATCGTTGCTGTTGGTCACGATGCTGTACTTTGTGATGCCTAACTTTGTTTTTGCGTTGCTCATGATGTCTAACTCCCAATTTGTGTAGGGCTTATTATGCACGCTTAAAAATAATAAAAGCAGACTTGACCTGATAGTTTGGCTGTGAGCAATTATGTGCTTAGTGCATCTAACTTTACAGCTTACCAACCGAACAGGCTTATGTCCACTGGGTTCGTGCCTTCATCCGTTTCCACGGTGTGCGTCACCCGGCAACCTTGGGCAGCAGCGAAGTCGAGGCATTTCTGTCCTGGCTGGCGAACGAGCGCAAGGTTTCGGTCTCCACGCATCGTCAGGCATTGGCGGCCTTGCTGTTCTTCTACGGCAAGGTGCTGTGCACGGATCTGCCCTGGCTTCAGGAGATCGGAAGACCTCGGCCGTCGCGGCGCTTGCCGGTGGTGCTGACCCCGGATGAAGTGGTTCGCATCCTCGGTTTTCTGGAAGGCGAGCATCGTTTGTTCGCCCAGCTTCTGTATGGAACGGGCATGCGGATCAGTGAGGGTTTGCAACTGCGGGTCAAGGATCTGGATTTCGATCACGGCACGATCATCGTGCGGGAGGGCAAGGGCTCCAAGGATCGGGCCTTGATGTTACCCGAGAGCTTGGCACCCAGCCTGCGCGAGCAGCTGTCGCGTGCACGGGCATGGTGGCTGAAGGACCAGGCCGAGGGCCGCAGCGGCGTTGCGCTTCCCGACGCCCTTGAGCGGAAGTATCCGCGCGCCGGGCATTCCTGGCCGTGGTTCTGGGTTTTTGCGCAGCACACGCATTCGACCGATCCACGGAGCGGTGTCGTGCGTCGCCATCACATGTATGACCAGACCTTTCAGCGCGCCTTCAAACGTGCCGTAGAACAAGCAGGCATCACGAAGCCCGCCACACCGCACACCCTCCGCCACTCGTTCGCGACGGCCTTGCTCCGCAGCGGTTACGACATTCGAACCGTGCAGGATCTGCTCGGCCATTCCGACGTCTCTACGACGATGATTTACACGCATGTGCTGAAAGTTGGCGGTGCCGGAGTGCGCTCACCGCTTGATGCGCTGCCGCCCCTCACTAGTGAGAGGTAGGGCAGCGCAAGTCAATCCTGGCGGATTCACTACCCCTGCGCGAAGGCCATCGGTGCCGCATCGAACGGCCGGTTGCGGAAAGTCCTCCCTGCGTCCGCTGATGGCCGGCAGCAGCCCGTCGTTGCCTGATGGATCCAACCCCTCCGCTGCTATAGTGCAGTCGGCTTCTGACGTTCAGTGCAGCCGTCTTCTGAAAACGACAATGGAGGTGGTAGCCGAGGGGGCACTGTTGCAAAGTTAGCGATGAGGCAGCCTTTTGTCTTATTCAAAGGCCTTACATTTCAAAAACTCTGCTTACCAGGCGCATTTCGCCCAGGGGATCACCATAATAAAATGCTGAGGCCTGGCCTTTGCGTAGTGCACGCATCACCTCAATACCTTTGATGGTGGCGTAAGCCGTCTTCATGGATTTAAATCCCAGCGTGGCGCCGATTATCCGTTTCAGTTTGCCATGATCGCATTCAATCACGTTGTTCCGGTACTTAATCTGTCGGTGTTCAACGTCAGACGGGCACCGGCCTTCGCGTTTGAGCAGAGCAAGCGCGCGACCATAGGCGGGCGCTTTATCCGTGTTGATGAATCGCGGGATCTGCCACTTCTTCACGTTGTTGAGGATTTTACCCAGAAACCGGTATGCAGCTTTGCTGTTACGACGGGAGGAGAGATAAAAATCGACAGTGCGGCCCCGGCTGTCGACGGCCCGGTACAGATACGCCCAGCGGCCATTGACCTTCACGTAGGTTTCATCCATGTGCCACGGGCAAAGATCGGAAGGGTTACGCCAGTACCAGCGCAGCCGTTTTTCCATTTCAGGCGCATAACGCTGAACCCAGCGGTAAATCGTGGAGTGATCGACATTCACTCCGCGTTCAGCCAGCATCTCCTGCAGCTCACGGTAACTGATGCCGTATTTGCAGTACCAGCGTACGGCCCACAGAATGATGTCACGCTGAAAATGCCGGCCTTTGAATGGGTTCATGTGCAGCTCCATCAGCAAAAGGGGATGATAAGTTTATCACCACCGACTATTTGCAACAGTGCCGTTTACTCATATATACTTTAGATTGATTTAAAACTTCATTTTTAATTTAAAAGGATCTAGGTGAAGATCCTTTTTGATAATCTCATGACCAAAATCCCTTAACGTGAGTTTTCGTTCCACTGAGCGTCAGACCCCGTATAGTGTTTTGCAGTTTAGAGGAGATATCGCGATGCATACGCGGAAGGCAATAACGGAGGCGCTTCAAAAACTCGGAGTCCAAACCGGTGACCTCTTGATGGTGCATGCCTCACTTAAAGCGATTGGTCCGGTCGAAGGAGGAGCGGAGACGGTCGTTGCCGCGTTACGCTCCGCGGTTGGGCCGACTGGCACTGTGATGGGATACGCGTCGTGGGACCGATCACCCTACGAGGAGACTCTGAATGGCGCTCGGCTGGATGACGAAGCCCGCCGTACCTGGCTGCCGTTCGATCCCGCAACAGCCGGGACTTACCGTGGGTTCGGCCTGCTGAATCAATTTCTGGTTCAAGCCCCCGGCGCGCGGCGCAGCGCGCACCCCGATGCATCGATGGTCGCGGTTGGTCCGCTGGCTGAAACGCTGACGGAGCCTCACGAACTCGGTCACGCCTTGGGGGAAGGATCGCCCGTCGAGCGGTTCGTTCGCCTTGGCGGGAAGGCCCTGCTGTTGGGTGCGCCGCTAAACTCCGTTACCGCATTGCACTACGCCGAGGCGGTTGCCGATATCCCCAACAAACGGTGGGTGACGTATGAGATGCCGATGCTTGGAAGAGACGGTGAAGTCGCCTGGAAAACGGCATCGGATTACGATTCAAACGGCATTCTCGATTGCTTTGCTATCGAAGGAAAGC
Source organism: Aeromonas sp. FDAARGOS 1402 (assembly GCF_019046925.1). Taxonomy (NCBI): domain Bacteria; kingdom Pseudomonadati; phylum Pseudomonadota; class Gammaproteobacteria; order Aeromonadales; family Aeromonadaceae; genus Aeromonas; species Aeromonas sp. FDAARGOS 1402. The sequence goes on along the minus strand of NZ_CP077202.1, from coordinate 91,719 downwards.
CGGATGCGGTTGAAACTATAGCAAATGCTTACGTGAAGCTCGGTCGCCATCGAGAAGGTGTCGTGGGCTTTGCTCAGTGCTACCTGTTCGACGCGCAGGACATCGTGACGTTCGGCGTCACCTATCTTGAGAAGCATTTCGGAACCACTCCGATCGTGCCTCCGCACGAGGCCGTCGAGCGCTCTTGCGAGCCTTCAGGTTAGAGGCCGTCGACAATGATAATCTGGATCAACGGACCTTTCGGCGCCGGAAAGACGACGCTCGCTAAGCGGCTGCGCGATCGGCGTTCCAAATCGCTGATCTTTGACCCCGAGGAAATCGGGTTCGTGGTGAAAGAAACGGTCCCCATGCCAGCGAGCGGAGACTATCAGGATCTCCCCTTGTGGAGGGGACTTACGATCGCGGCGGTCAGGGAGATTCGAAGGAATTACTCGCAGGACATCATCATCCCAATGACGCTCGTGCACCCGGACTATCTGACTGAGATACTCGACGGGGTAAGGCGGATCGACGATCAGCTGCTGCACATCTTTCTGACGCTCAACGAGGACCTATTGCGTCACCGGATCGCGAACCAGACCATGCATCCTGACCCGAATCGAAATGCGGAGATTCGAGAGTGGCGATTAGCGAATGTCGCCCGATGCTTGGCCGCAAGGGAACGGCTTCCATGCACAACCCGTGTTCTCGATAGTGGTGCACACACCAGCGATGAACTCGCAGCGATGGTGCTCGACGGAATCGATGGGCGCACCTGATCGCCTTCGACGCCTGCGCAAAGCGTAGCGCGAGGGTGGCGGGCTCACGACCAAACGCCCAGAGGTCGATCATCGCAGGGATGTTTGGCTTTGTGGTGCGGACGACGGGACTCGAACCCGTACTCTCACAGAGAAGCAGATTTTCGTACCACCTCGACTTTCGCCGCCGTCTGATGACGTTCGTGGTCTGGACTGTCCCTTCGCCATTGCCCGAAGGCTTTAGGCGCCGCCCGTCCAGTCTCTACACCTTCCCCCGAAGGGGCTTGGCTCGGGATTGGCTTAGGGTATTGCCCGTTAGCGTTCCCCGACTTTGAGCGGTTCTACTCCGCGGATTTCCCCGCGGGCACTCCAATTTTAAAGTCTGCTGCGTCTACCGATTTCGCCACGTCCGCCTTTTTTCGCCGTTCCTAGCGCTCGTGCGATGCACCTATGTTGCACCTAGCGCCGAATCGTTCTTCGTCATCCTGAAAAACCACGTCTCCTAAAGCCTTGCATAGCTTATCTTTTCTCCACCACGAACTTTTTTGTGGGATGGTAGAAAAAAAGACTTTTTAAGTCCGCTGGCTTGCCAGGCCTTGTTAGCTTGTACGGTCATGGTTATCGGGTAAAGAATATTGACGGCATCGCTGGTGTCGGTGGCTGAAAAGCCGGCTCCCATCAGGGCAATAGCCATTTCAGATGCAGGCGTACAGGGCAATGGTCAACAGCTACAGCCTGTCTGACGATTCCGGCGTCATGGCTGCGGCGGCTATCACGCATTTTTTGTTCGGTCAGGCGGTGTTTTCGTACCTCAATGGTTGGAGCGTGTTGATCGGACCTGGTACAGGTTTGGACAGCACGGGCTGCAAATACGCAAGGGATTTAATGGGCCTGGTGGCGTTCACGGCTTTTATCGTGACGTTTCTGTTCAGGGGCTACTCATAATCTCGTGGCTCGGCGGTTCCCGGCACACCATGACAGTAAGGAAGGACCCTGTGTCTCAACTCTCCCAGCTTCGAAGCCCCGCCGCCGTGCAGGCTGCCATCGATGAGTTCGTGCAACTGGGCCGCACGAAATTCCTGGCGCGCCACGGCTACGGCAAGTCCCGCGACTTCCTGGTACGTGATCCGAAGACCGGCACCGATTGCGATTCCAAGGCCATCGCCGGTGTGGCCTTCGGCAAGCAATTTCCCGAGCAGGGCCCGCTCACTGCTGACAGCTTCTCCGGTGGCGAGACGACCGTCGTTCCGGCGCTGACGCGGCTCGGGTTTCGCATCATTCGCATCGGCGAAGACTGGTCCGAAGAAGAGGTCCTGGCCACGGTCGAAGACTATTTCGACATGCTGCGTGCCGAGGCGGCTGGGGAGCCGTACCACAAGTCCGAGCACAACCAGGCACTGCGCCAACTGCTGAACGGTCGCAGCAAGTCTTCAGTCGAGCTCAAGCACCAGAACATTAGCGCCGTACTCGATGCCCTGGGCCTGCCCTATATCAACGGCTACAAGCCACGCGGCAACAGCCAACTGCTGCTGCGTAAATCCGTACACGCCTACGTTCTGGAACATCAGCAGACGGTCGGCGCTCTTGTCGATGCCCTGGAGGAGGTAAAACTTCCGGGTGACAAAACCTACCGAGCGGCTTTGGTAGAACCACCCGCCCGTGAAGTGCTTGTGCGTACCCCGGCATCTCTACGGCAACGCCTACCGCGAAAGTTCGATTATGCCGCTCGCGATGAAGCCAACCGCAAGCTGGGCCGGGCAGGGGAGCAGTGGGTGATTGGCTACGAACAGCAACGCCTGACCGAGCTCGGCCACCCAGAGCTTTTTCAGCGGCTGGATTGGGTGTCCGACACCCAGGGAGACGGTGCGGGGTTCGACATCCTGTCGTTCGAAGAGGACGCCCATGAGCGCTTCATCGAGGTGAAAACCACCAATGGCGGGGTAGGCTCGTCTTTCTTGGTCAGCCACAACGAACTCGAATTCTCCAAGGAGGCGGGCGATCAATTCCATCTGTATCGCGTGTTCCAGTTTCGGGACGGTCCGCGCCTGTTCACGCTACCCGGCGACCTCAGCCAACATGTGCATCTCAAGCCGACGGACTACCGGGCGAGTTTCCGGAGTTTGGTGGGGTAAAGGCAGGGTTCTGTTGAGCCGAATGGCTGTGTGCGGCCGATTCTGTTGAAAAAGTAGCGGCCTCCCCATGCCGTTGGCAAAATTGCTTTGTCAGCGAGCGTGGGGGCGAACAGCATGATGGGACAGTTACCGGGAGGACAGCAGCGCCTGTTCTACTCGTTCAATCTGGAAGATCACGTCCCGGCCCAACATCTCCTGCGCAGCATCGACCAGTGCTTGGATCTCAGTGATCTACGTGCCTACCTGGCAGATTTCTATAGCCCCATCGGGCGTCCCTCGATTGACCCGGAGTTGATGGTGCGCATGCTGGTCGTCGGCTACTGCTATGGCATTCGTTCCGAGCGGCGATTGTGCGAAGAGGTGCACCTGAACCTGGCCTATCGCTGGTTCTGCCGGTTGGGTCTGGAAGACGAAGTCCCCAATCACTCGACCTTCTCGAAGAATCGCCATGGGCGTTTTCGTGACAGCGATCTATTCCGCTGGTTATTCAATGAGGTGCTGCGGCGCTGCATGGCAGCCGGCCTAGTCAAGGGTGAAGGTTTCGCCGTCGACGCCAGCATCATTAAGGCGGATGCCAGCCGGCAACGTGGGGTGGCGGGAGATGAGGTCGATTGGAACGATCCAAAGCTCAGCAGCCGCGCAGTGCGCGAGTACCTCGAAGCCCTTGATGAAGAGGCGCTGGCTGAGGCTCTTCCCAAGAAAATTTCGCTCACTGATCCTCAGTCCCGTTGGACAGCAGCGCCAGGTGGCCCGGCCTTTTTTGCCTACTCCACGAATTACCTGATCGACACTGAGCACGGTGTGATCATGGACGTGGAAGCTACCCCGGCGCACCGTACCGCCGAAGTCGATTCGACTAGGACGATGGTCGAGCGTGTCGAGGCGCAGTTCGATCTCACACCGGAACGCCTTATCGGCGATACCGCTTATGGCACCGCCCCGATGCTGGCCTGGATGGTCGAAGAAAAGGACATCGAACCGCATGTGCCGGTGTGGGACAAGACCGAGCGCAAGGACGACAGCCTCTCCAGTAACGACTTTCACTGGAGTCAGGACGCCAATGAATATCGCTGCCCAGCCGGCAAACCGCTACGCAGTGAATGGCGCGCCTTCACCCAGCAAAGGTCGCGGGTAACTAAGGCCAAAACCGTCATTTACCGCTCCAGCCAAACCGACTGCGCCACCTGCCCGTTGAAAGCGAAATGCTGCCCCAACACGCCGAATCGGAAGATCGTCCGCAGCATCCATGAGGCTGCCCGCGACGTGGCTCGACGCATCGCCAAGACACCGGAGTACCTCGTCTCTCGCTGCGAACGAAAGAAGGTGGAGATGCTTTTCGCCCACCTCAAACGGATCATGAAACTCGACCGTTTACGACTGCGTGGCCTAACGGGTGCCACTGACGAATTCACCTTGGCTGCGATGGTGCAGAACCTGCGCCGCATGGCCAAGCTTTTGCCTCAAGGGCCACCGCTGACGGGATAGGTATGCCTGCTACGAGCAGAAACCCTCAAATTAACCCTTAAACCTGAGCAAGGACGCTCAGTGAAACGCCGGAAGGCAACTTGAAGTGGCTTGCAGCCACTTCGACAGCAGGCACACCTGATCGGCAGGCTGCCGCTAAAGCTACTTTTTCAACAGAATCGGCCGATTTGTGCCGGTCGTCAAGGACCGCTTCGGATCACTCTCAACCGGATCGCGGGCCAGCTGATTTGCTAAAACCCGCGCCAAACTCAACGAAGGATTTCGCATGATCCGTTTTTTTTGGCGATCACGCTCGGCCTGATGGTTGGCTGCTCGTCGAGTTCAAGTTCGATCTGATCAGTGAGCGGTAGCGCAAGTGGATCGCCTCAGCCAAGCAGCGTTGTTGCCGGCGGCCGGAAGAAAGCCTTGAACTAGTAGCGGAAAGGATGAAACTTTATTTTTACGATTCTCAGCATTTTCCAAGGTTGAGCGAAAATTAGGATGATACTTTAATGATTCCGGCCTCCATCCCCACAAAACGCTTGCAGATGGCAGAATTGAAATAAGTCATTGTTTTAAATGGATTTTTGCAGGAATTGCTACGTTGCAGGGTCCTGTAGTTAGGATGACACTTTATTTTCCTCCCACAGGCCTCGTGATACGCCTATTTTTATAGGTTAATGTCATGATAATAATGGTTTCTTAGACGTCAGGTGGCACTTTTCGGGGAAATGTGCGCGGAACCCCTATTTGTTTATTTTTCTAAATACATTCAAATATGTATCCGCTCATGAGACAATAACCCTGGTAAATGCTTCAATAATATTGAAAAAGGAAGAGTATGAGTATTCAACATTTTCGTGTCGCCCTTATTCCCTTTTTTGCGGCATTTTGCCTTCCTGTTTTTGCTCACCCAGAAACGCTGGTGAAAGTAAAAGATGCTGAAGATCAGTTGGGTGCACGAGTGGGTTACATCGAACTGGATCTCAACAGCGGTAAGATCCTTGAGAGTTTTCGCCCCGAAGAACGTTTTCCAATGATGAGCACTTTTAAAGTTCTGCTATGTGGTGCGGTATTATCCCGTGTTGACGCCGGGCAAGAGCAACTCGGTCGCCGCATACACTATTCTCAGAATGACTTGGTTGAGTACTCACCAGTCACAGAAAAGCATCTTACGGATGGCATGACAGTAAGAGAATTATGCAGTGCTGCCATAACCATGAGTGATAACACTGCTGCCAACTTACTTCTGACAACGATCGGAGGACCGAAGGAGCTAACCGCTTTTTTGCACAACATGGGGGATCATGTAACTCGCCTTGATCGTTGGGAACCGGAGCTGAATGAAGCCATACCAAACGACGAGCGTGACACCACGATGCCTGCAGCAATGGCAACAACGTTGCGCAAACTATTAACTGGCGAACTACTTACTCTAGCTTCCCGGCAACAATTAATAGACTGGATGGAGGCGGATAAAGTTGCAGGACCACTTCTGCGCTCGGCCCTTCCGGCTGGCTGGTTTATTGCTGATAAATCTGGAGCCGGTGAGCGTGGGTCTCGCGGTATCATTGCAGCACTGGGGCCAGATGGTAAGCCCTCCCGTATCGTAGTTATCTACACGACGGGGAGTCAGGCAACTATGGATGAACGAAATAGACAGATCGCTGAGATAGGTGCCTCACTGATTAAGCATTGGTAACTGTCAGACCAAGTTTACTCATATATACTTTAGATTGATTTAAAACTTCATTTTTAATTTAAAAGGATCTAGGTGAAGATCCTTTTTGATAATCTCATGACCAAAATCCCTTAACGTGAGTTTTCGTTCCACTGAGCGTCAGACCCCGATAAGCACTGCCTTGCACCGAATGTTGACCATTATGAATCTGTTCAGACCATTGTCGACACTGATGGTCTGCATCTGTGTTGCGAATGCCATTCAGACGTGTCTTTCACCAGCGAACCGCTGGCTGGCGGGTTTCTCTTCGAATGCCAAGAGTGCGGTCGCTTGTACCACAGCGGGCCTACTCATAGCGACGAAGACATGGTTAGGGTGAACAAGCTTTTGGCAGCGATCAACATAGAGAAGTAAACTGGGGAACAGATATGGAAGTGCGCGACATTATCGAGCTTCTGCGTGCCGGATGGAAACTTGCCAACCGGGGGACGGGGTGGTACCTGTCCTCCCCCCATAAGCCATATCAGAAAAGCGAGCAGCATCTCATTTGCGACGAATTGGTGAATGAAATTGAAAGGGCTGGAGTGATCAAAAAAGCAATGCCGCACAACACCATTCACGCCGTTCTTGTAGATGAACAGAGTTAATCAGGGAGAATAGATTTGCCATGAAGTTCATCACTGATGTTTTACCTGGTGAATGCGTGATTCTGACCCCCTCATTAATTCACTGTCAGTTGCAGATCGTCGACCTGTTCGACAAGGCCGTAGTCATCTTTGAATACTCCCCTCCGGCGGAAGGTTGGACACATGAAAGCCTGTGTGCTCTCGATATCCCCCTGGAGCGGCTTCAGGGAGCGAATGCATACCTTGGCGATGCCTGGGTAGGTTCAACAGAGGTATAGGGAGCAAACGCTTTGCAAACACCCGGGTTTGACATTGTGTACCAGGACGAGACCATGCTGATCCTTCTGGATCTTGACCGCGGCGCAACTATCACCAACAGCGCCGAACAGGTAGTGCGCTTAGTTGATGGGTTGGTCGACGGAATTGGAAAGCGACGTCTGATTTATAGAGATACCGCAGGGCGTTATGACGAAATCCTTGTCGATAGTGGTGTGTTTCGCGGGTTCAAAGCCTGCTCTATCTCACAGCAGGACTTTCTCCGTGGACTGTTACTGAAGTCCCTATAGCATCCCGTTCGCCGAGAACCGCCGGCAGGATGAATTTGACTCCCCCCCCTCCCCGCTCTTCCCATCAATCACACAATCCCAGGCACCGGCCACCACATAGGTCCGGTGCACTCACCAAATCTTTTTGAAGCTGTCCAGGTGCTTGCCGCCCGGGGGGCCCCCCTTGCATTGCAAAAAAGCACTTTATCCTGTCACCAACTTATCAAAAACAATGGGGGGACCCTATGGACTTCAGCAAAGCAATCGCCACCACCATAGACCTGCCGGTGCAGGTTAGCGAACGGGAAAAAATTCTGAACTACGCAGAGTGCAAGCCACTGACGTTGGCTCAGCGTGATGATTTCCTATCAAAATGCCGGCACTTCCCAGGTGATATTTTCATTATCAACGACCACTGTTTCTCCATTATCTGTCATTCAGACGTGGAGTGGGTATTGGTGCCGTTGAACCAACAGGCCAGCGAGCTATACCGGCATCGATACTTGATCGACTCCAGCGAACTGCACCATCGCAGCCTTACTATTCACTAATGTTGAGAGGAATAAATGACCGCAATACACGCACTACCCAACACCACTGACCAGGGGGATTCAAGGGTCAGAGCTGGTTCCCTGTGGCTTACTAAGAACGGCTTTGTCGTCATGGTGCACAACATCATATACCTCGATGGCCGGCCGCTCGTAACTTACTCCTACTCTGACGCAGACGATGCGGAACTGAAGTCCCATCCCTTGGCCACCTGGCATAAGGAACTCATTCCTCACAGACCACTGACTGCTTGTGTACGAGCAGTTCACGCCTCGTATCAACTGATCCTGATGTCCATTGAGGAGCAAATCAAGAACGACGTGTTGCAACAACTGGGTGATCAGGGGGCTGGGTATTCCCAGGAGTTTCTGAATTCAATGCTGGAAAGAATCGAGAAAATCTCGAGTGACTTGTCCTGCCAGGCCGGTTCCGTCATTGCACCATATTTTGGCCACAACATAGGCTCAACTCTGGATGCATTTCCGGAACTGGCCTTTGAGTCCATATCGCGGCTGGCTTTGATCTACGATGCCATTCATGACGCTGCCAGGCTGCCCGATTTCAATCACTCCTTTGACATTTTATCCGCGGCGCGTAATGGCGAAAGCTGTTGCACCGAGGTGGTTGGTTTCACGGCTTTGGCTACCAACCTAATCAAGCTGCAAATAGCTCTTGGCCGGGCAGCACAATCTGAATATGAAGACCTGCTTGCGGATGTCATGACCTGGCCTCTTACCGGCTTCCCTGGTGCTAGATAACCCATATCAACGGCGCTGCAGCTAAGTGCTGCCAGTAATGCAGTCCTGGCAATGGCTGCAGCGAACTGTCCACACGTTCGCAGGATACTTATCCAGCAATTCTGTGGATAACTAACACCAGAAATAGGTCACGATTTCACCATAGGATTTACTCGGCGTCAGAGGGGTAGACTCTCTCGCGGCAATTTCAGAGGGGACCAAAGTTAATGCTCATTGCTAGGCAACCAGTGTTCGACACAGAGAAGCAGGCGATTCATGCCTATGAGTTGCTTGCGAGAAATAGTGGCCTATCAAGGTTCTCCCCTCCTACCTCCGATTACCACTCTTGGTTCGACATCGATAAAGCCGTTCTCGAGCTCGCAGACCAGCTCCTTAAGGGAGAATTAAAACTACTGGTCAATGTGAGTGAGCATACCTTGGCAATTGAGCACCAGTTCCATCAATGGCGCACTCTGATCCTCAAGCTGGCCCGCAAGCACCACATTTTGGTAGAAGTCACCGAGCTGGTCACAGCCTCTACGCTCCAAAAACGATGGGATAGCCTTAGATCGATGGGTGTCGAACTTGTCATGGATGATTTCGGCACGAAATACTCCACGCTTACACGACTGCATGATTTTGAATGGGACATAGTGAAGTTTGAGTGTGGGCAAACGCACGGCTACCCCCCCTCTATGCTGGAAGGGATTGATGCCTGTATGAAGAAGGGGATCCCCATCATCGCTGAACGCATCGAAACCTACAACCAAGCGATCTCATCTCAAATACTCGGATTCAATCTGCAGCAGGGGTATTTTTGGGCTAAACCCGAGATTGTTTTGCACTCCCAACTTCACACCCAGGTGTAGACCCCCTTACCCATGCCTAGTATGAGTTATCACAGCCGGCCTGGCTGCAACTCAAACTTGCATTCCTGAGTACCACGAGACAATGGCTACAACCCTCTCATCAGGATTGTGCATATGGCTCGCAACACAGCATATAGTCATTTTCATCCAAAGGACTGCCGGTTTTGTGGCTCTCCTCTGGAGCTCGTCAGCAAACAGGTGGTGTATCCTGCCGCTCCGGCTAAAACGATGATCTACCGTTGCAACCGTGATGCCTGCGATAGCTACATTAGCTGCAGAGAAGGGACTGACATCGCGATCGGTTCTGTTGCCAACAGAGATACCCGATTGGCTAGACGCGAGGCGCATGCCAGCATCAACACCCTGGTCGACTCCGGCAGAATGAATAAGCACGAAGCCTATGCATGGATGCAGCACCTTCTTAGCCTGCCATATACTCGTCGGGGCATCGGCTGGCTTGATGAGCACGAGTGTAAGGTTGTTGTCCGTGAAGTAAGGGAAATCCTGAGGCGGTCTCGATATGAAGCCTCCCAGAGAGGCATAGCCAGCTTGAGAGCGCTTTTTGATAAGAATAATATAGAACTGGATGACTCCTCTCAGAGCCAGGATAGCAAAGCTCAGAGATTATTGGGTCGCCTCCAGCTTCTGAACCGCTTCAGCGCTTGATTTTTACGAGGAACAAACGCCACAAATGAACAGAATGATTGCCAGACTTCGAGCCCATGGCATTGTAACTGCCAGCCACATGATCGGCATCAGCATCATGCTTCTGGTTCTTGGTCTAGCAAACTATGGGTCAAATCCATGGCTGTCTGCAGTCGTTGCCGCGGCGGGGCTTTTGTCTTCCGTCCGTATTCATATCGCTGCGGTTCGTTACCAAAACGCGATGGTTGGATATACCGCTTCCGGGTTGGATGATGAGAATCAGAGCTAATTGATCACGAATATGTACTCCTACGCCGATGCGGACGAGTTAGACCAAAGGAGTAGTGATGGCCAAGGTATTTTCTGAACATGTCGAGAAGGCGGTGACCGAGGCCAGCGCTTGCCGGGTTGCGGTTTATCCGCGCCTCCATGGCTGGGTCTCTGAGCGCATTCAGCTGGAGTTGGGTGATTCGATGGCGCAACTGGGGGAGACGACCCCTAGTCGCGGCGGTGGTCATTACCTAGTGGAGGGGATTACCGCCGAGGAAGCCGCCAAAGCGGCCAGAAAGCTGCGCGGCAAACCGGTAGAAGTAGTTCGGATGGAATAACGATGCCATCAGATAGCAAGCTGGCCACTCAATGGCGGCAGGAGCAGGGCTATACAGGCCGTGGCGGCGTGGTTGTGGTCTATCGAGGCGAGGTGCAGGGTTGGGTGAACGAGTTGCGTGATCCTGCTCATTGGGTCGCGGGCTGTGTCGCTGTTGATGAGGCTGGCCAGCAGTGGCAAGCCATCGCTTGTAACGAGGCCGCTGGTGCCATGATGTGGCAGCCCCTGGACAACCACGACAAGTAAGAGGAAAAACAGGAGGCTGAACAGAACTGAGGTTGTTGTGGGTCTCGGTTTGAGCCCCTGAATGGGCAGGATGCCGCGAGCGGTGAGACATGGGCGCCACAAAGACGCCCTTTTCTCATTCATCAAGCCCCAGCGTTCTCATTAGGGCTTCGCCGTTCTCCATGGCCTGCCGCTCCCATATGGCATACGCGCGGGTAGGCTTCTTGGCCAGCTCGATGGCTCCGGCCAGCTCATCATGGCTGCCTATGAACGTGGGACGGTCCCATGCGCCGCCATCGAGGCATCTAATCTCCCAGTGCCCTCTTTTGTTCCATTGCAAGTACGGCTGGCGCCACCAAAGTATCAGCTCTTCGGTTTCGCGCTCGTCATTCTTGATGTCTCTGGCTGGTGGATCGGCAGGATTGACCGGTATCCCGTCTATGACGCCGGACAGTTCAGTTGGTTCAATGGCCTGGGCGGCCTCAAGGGTGATCGCAGTAAAGGACATTGCTTGCCCTCCGTGTTGATTGATTAGTTCATCATTGCAGCTTGCCGCTCAGGTGTCACCAGTATCCGCCCGCGAGCTCTCATTTATCTACACCAGCAGCCTCGCTTGGCTTGCCCTCTTGTTTGCTGATAGTGGTATCTTCCCAGCGATCCTCTGGGAGAGTCACCTTAAAGCCCGGACTATCAACTGGTGTGCCAGGTGGAGTGTAGTTGGGGTCTGGCTTCCCAAACAGGACTCCAAGCCCATGGGCTGGCTCACTGATCACCTGTTCTTCTGGAGGCTTGCGGTGCTGCTGCTTCTCCTGGGCATCTCCACAAGCCACCAGCGTGATGGAAAGGGCTATGGCAATCGCTATTCGCTTCATCGTGTCACTTCCCCGGTGATTGCTGGTAGATGCGACGAACCCGGCCAGGGGCGGGGGCGTTCACGTAGAGGGGGCCGACCGGCGTCCAGTTATCGGAGCAGTGAACATACTCCGTCATCAGCAGCTCGGTTTGTTCCTTGGATAGGGTGATGTCACCGCTCCCATGCCACAGATCAAGGTACTTGCTGAACAGAAAGGCCAGTTCCCCAGGTACCGGGTCTGATAGAGGGGAAAGCGGCGCTCCGCTCTCCTGCGCTATGGTCTGCATGAGGTGGCCGGCAAGAAGCTGCAGATCCGGTTTGACTGTGCGAGTCATGATCGCATTGGCTACATAGCCCACCATTGGCGCATCGCTCTTGGAGACAACGGAGAAAGTGCCGATGGTCGGCTTGATCTGGCTGCTGTCTTTCACGTACTCCATGTATTGGGCAGCAGCATCTTGGAGCCTAGCATTGGCTGCTGCCTCGAATCTCTTGTAGGCCACATCGTCCCCAAACTTTAGGACGGCATCGAGGGGGCGCATGATCGGCGTCTTTTCGACTTGGGCCAGGTAGCCGCCACCAATATCGCTATGGGTACCGAAAAGCGTGAGTTCCGTGTGCTCTGGCTGTACAGAGTTAAGCGCAAAGTTGAGCCGGTACTCGTCCTTGGCTGCCAACTGGACAACCCTCTCCGCCGCCCCTGGGGCAATGTAGAGGCGAACCGGCGCATTGTCGTCATCAGTGGTGTCCAGGCCAATTGCTGCCACGGTATCGAAGAGGCCGACGAAGGCGACGCGCACCTCGCGCCCCTGGTTGGATTCCAGAAGGATGTTGACGAAGTGCCGAGCTGCGGCAGCACCCCGGCTAAAGCCGAAAACATCCACCGCCACCGGGCCGGACGAGAGGCCGGCGATCATGGTGCTGATCTTGGCCAGGCCTTCCTCTGACCTGGATATGACGCCAGTTGCGCCAGTGCCGAAGGCCATGTCTAAATTCGAGTCGGCTTTGCCGGTACTGGTGCCGATCCCCTCGATGTAGATTGCTGAGCCGCTATAGACCTGATGCAGACGGGCTACGTTGGTGGCGCCGCCGTCGTATGACGATCCCTTGCCTATCAGCTTCTCTATTGATTGGCAGGCCGCGGTGCTTGCCTCTTCACACTGCTCCCTGAGCTTGCTGTTGTACCGGTTGTTCTGGGTGCCATCAAAGAAGATGCCGATCCGATGTTCCGTGGGGTCAACCAGCGGGACAAGAGGGGTCGCCGGCGAACTGGTGGGAGCTGGTGCCGATGGTTCTGCGGGGACGCTGGCTGCTCCCGCTCGGGGCCCTTGATTGTCGCCGACGGTCGTCCCCTGGGCGGGGAGTATGGTGTTGCTCATTGGTGGACAGCTGCAGGCGACATAATCACCCTGCAGCGCTACCGGCCCGCCCGGGCCGATGATGGAGCGGGGGCCAACGGCGACGATAGGGCCCTGTCCGACTTTGCAAGCAGGGCAGTTCGCCATCATCCCGATATATGTGGTTGGGGAGCCTTCGCTGATCCAGCTGCTGTCCCCGTCTTGGATCTCGCCACCAGTGCTGGTGGGATCGCCTTTCCTTGCTACGTTTCTCATAACATGCCTCCGCACCGAAAGTTGTATGTTAACCCCATCGGATCTTACGAATGCTGAATGAGACCAAGTTTTGAACTTAGGGCGCCTGTTTTTGTCGCTCCAGATCGTCGAGCTTTGTCATACCCTGTCAAGGATCGAACCCAGAGTATTGGATTTACGTGTCTTGGATCCATTTCGGGTGGTTTTAACTCAACGATTAGCAATTGGTTATTGATGAGATGAGATAAACAAGGCCTGTTAAAAAACGGATCAACCATAGATCCAGTGGATCCATTTGGTGGATCCAATAGGATGGGACTGTTTTTTAAGCAGATTTGCACCTATCCATAAAATCGCAGGAATGGCGGTTTTTAGGGCGTTCGTAGCCGGGGTATGCCAAGGCATTGCCTCAGGCCCAACCCTCCACCAGAGCGCTGTATAGGGGCTAATTTTAGCTCGCTTGGGGGCTGCAACCCGATTCTGAGTCCGAAAAATGACTCCATCGAGAAGAGAACGATAGCACCTTATTATAGATCATTGATCTCTTTCTTTATGATCTCTTGATCTAGTGATCTTTTAATATCTTTGATCTGTTTAAGATCTTTAAAGATGGGGGTTGGCATAACATCATGATGTAATTAGATTTTTTTTGCTCTATGTTATATGCCGTTAACTCGTATGTTATATGCCGTGTTCTCCTATCTACTATGCCGTGTTCTCCTATCTACTATGCCGTGATGCTCTATGTTATATGCCGTGATATGCTATCTACTATGCCGTGGTCTCTTATCTACTATGCCGTAAAGCCTCTAATGAGGCTGAAATTGTAGATAGCAACAGCTTACGAACAGCTTTTAAACAGGTTGTGCTCAGCATATGCACAGGTGAGGGTGACAGACATGAGTGTTGATAAAATTGGCTGCGCAAACGCGATTTTAGGGGCGTATTTAACCAAGCAGGGCTTCCCTGCTGACGTTATTAAAGTGATGGCTCCCCCGCTTTTACCAAAAATTAACAAATCGGCGGTGTCAATGCTGCTGAATTTCGTGTCGACGGCACCGGAACTGTCAGTAGAGCAAGCCCTGGAGATCATTTGGCCGGCAATGGACAAAATGACGTTGCTGGTGGATGAGGCCAATGAATCGACTGTGGGGGGGGCTGAAGAAAAGGGACCGCCTGAAGTCACTGTCGTGGCGAACTCAAGAGCACCGGTTGTGATCGAACACGATACGGACTTCTTGGTTGAGTACGATAAGTTTCAAGCCCGTTCCTTGTACCCAGATCGAAGCCCTCCCCCGGAGAACATTGATTTGCACCTGGATATGACCTTGAAAACGGGGATGTTCCGAGTGTTAGCAAGCGGGAAGACGCCACCTGCATTGGATGAGCATAGAATTTACCACCTGACCACTCCGCTTAGCAGTGGTCACGCCTATATGTCTTTGAGGGGGCCAACGCTCAACACTCAGATGGATTTGGTCTCTTATATCTGCATCACGCATTGGTTGGGGCGTCTGTCTAAGGAGAGGTTTGAACAGGCCATCATCAAGCCTATTCGTATGACCATAGAGCGATTTTTTTCACCGATTCCTGAGGATATGCGGCCATCGGATTACCTGTTGGACAAAAAAATCGTGGACTCGCTTGCAAGACTCAAGAGCGTTGCCCTGCTCTTTTACCCAACGCTTGATGATGCCGATGAGACTACCCGTAAGAGATCGGTCATGATTGCGAATATCGTTGGTACTCTGAGGTTAGAACCTGATGGGACCATAGAGATATCTCCGACTCCAGAACTGCGGACCTTGTACCTGAGCACTAAAAAGCTCGTGCCAATAAACCGAAGCGCAGTCATTCAGTTGAACTCACAGATGGCCCGGCTGCTAGCGTTATGGATCGCAGCCAGGCCGGGCAAGCTAATTGGACGCCGGGTGTTTCTGAATCTACGGCCTATGACGGTTCTGGAGCTCCTGCGAGAGATTCATCCACGTGAGACCGGTCGACACAACCACAACGATCGCCGGCAACTCTCACTGGCCCTTAACGAGCTGCTGAGTGCGGGACTGATAGATGTAGATATTAATTATCGCAACGTAAAGTCAAAGGACAGCGACGAACGGCTCACTCTGGCTACGGAAGTTCACTTCAAATCGCATTCAATTGGGGATGCTCGGTCCGTAGCGAATACGGATCTTGCACTTCCAGTAATCGATGTGCCCAAAAAACGGGGCCGCGGTAAGGCGTATAGCACTGAGGTGGCGGAGGAACTGCAGGGGCTCAGTTTCACGGCATCAAGTACGAGTCCATCAGCCAGAACCAAGCCTAAAGAGTGGTTATCAACCAACTTGGATGTTGTTGAGCGGATAATGTCAGGATTGCGAAAGGCTGCCAAGAAGTCACCGGCCGGCGCTCGGCTCCTGCTCAAGGGGGGCGATGATCGCAAATTGACCAGCCTAGCTAAGGTGTTTGAGTCGGTGGAGCGTGATGCCGATGCCGCGCTGCTGCGTCAGATCGCGAGCCATGATCCACGTAAAAGCAAACAGTCAGAATTTGAAACGATACTCCGCTCTATACCGCTTAAACCGGCTCATCTTCGAGTCACTTTCTGGTATAGAGATAACGCAGAAACTATCGCCATCTTGAAAAAGATGCTCTCTTCTTCTCGATCGCCGCTTGAAGTTGCGGCTCAGATTCACAAGAGGGTGTATTTTTCGCGCTTGGTGACCCCCTTAATCGCTGTTGGTCGAATAGATGATGCCAACTTTTTCAGCGGAACATGGGAAGCAGGAAGGGAATCAATTGAGAGCAATAAGCGGGATGACTGGAACCGGGCGGCTGCGGGTAGTCGTAGGAAAAAGGTCATGAAGCTTTAGGGCCAAACATCGTTGTTCTAGGGGAGGTACAAGTGAGTCAAATGCGGTATGTTCCAGTTATCTTGTTGGCCGGAGGGTGTTGGCTATGGATGGCGATAGGGGTCATCCATTTAGGGGTGAAATGGCACTCTGTTGGCTTTGTTCGCCACAATGTTGAAGTCGTGCTTCCGAATGATATAACTCTTTCAGGTGACCTCTCTATTGACTGGGCTGGGGCTTATTTTCTGACTGATGCGGACGGAAAATCGACGAAATTCAAAAACTTCAAGATAATGTCTATTCCGCCGACGAGCATGGTTCCTAGCACCTACCCATATCGGACGGTGCTGCCCTTCCTACTCTACTGCCTGGGGTCCCTGGGAGCTTGTTATTACCTTCGGCTCAAATGCACTAGGCCTCGGGATAAAATAAGTCGGTGATTTGCCTGACATAGTTCGTTTTGGTCGTCCTGCCCCTCTTTGCGGGGCTTTGTCTATTCTTATGGAGAGTGGTAGAGTAGGCGTGAATCAAATATGAGCAATCAACTACGAGACGCTATGCCGCAACTCATTATCGATGCAAACAAGGTCACAGAAACATTCCGTGATCTGGAAGTGACCGCAACCAACGGGGCTATGTATCAAGCTCTGGTGGGGCATGAGCACATCCAGGAGATTGCGCCGGAGTTGGGGCTCGCTCTACCGCCCGGCTACCGCCTAGTCTGTGTGACTACTCGACTCGGTGGTGACAAGTTCGAGATCGCCTTGGTCAATGATCAGACGGCTGAGGTCGCCTATTACAACCAGGTGATCATCGTTCACTATGAAGACTTGAAATGTCGCCCAGCCACCCAGCAACGGGTTTGGCGCTCGTTCAATCAGCACCACAAGGCAGCTCTTCGAGACCTGCCGTCAGCGGTATTTTTCGGCTATATACTCGCCCGTTACGATGTGATCCTGAGTGATAACATGCAGACTGGGGAGGGTATGCACTTCTGGAAGGCCAGAATGTCCGAGGCGCTTTATCGTCGGCTGTACGTGTACCACTATCAACTGATGACCGGCGAACTGCACCAGATCCGTTCAGATGAAGAGTTGGCCTCATTGTCAGATCAGATATGGGGTAGCCCTCAGCACCATGAATGGCAGCTCGCAATCATCGCCTGTAAGCCGTTGCCGCGCCCAGTTAAGATCTCTACATAGACATATGACAGACGCAAGATCCAAACAGCCCCGCCTCGCGGGGCTTTTTGTTGATGGAATGTCGGAGATATCTTAGAGATAAGGGGCTACATCAGTAGTTTCTACCGCATTAGCCGCGTCAGTGTCGCAGCATTGATAGATTCGCCGGCTCTTGCCTATTACTTCGCGTTACTCTAATGCTTCCCTTCCCTTCCCTTCCCTTCCTCTGGTGGTGGCCAATACTTTTCGGTGGCCATCAGACTTGATATTCAATCACTGGATCCACGTTCGGCTAGATGATCATCAGCTTTGGATCCTTACTGACTATCCAGATTGGGAGTCCGTTATGGTTCGTAGCCCAAGACTGCGAGCACAGGTGCAGATGAGTTGGTGAGTGGCGGTAGGCGTAGCCGGCGCCGTGGGCCGCCCTGAGATGGGTTGGCGCTAACGGGCCTTAGCTGCTGTCGAACTCGAGGCCCAGGGCAGCCAGCTCCAACGGTTGTGCTCAGCTCGATGTCCTTGGTCGACACCGCTGGTGGTTTTGTTCGGGCCGCAGGACGGTTCGATATCCTGGGTGGCTTGCTCTTTGCCGGGGACCAGGTGTGCGGCGGGCCCCGGGCAGGTGCCGGGATGTGGTGCCCCGGGTCACCGCCGAGCTCGGGACTCATGGTGGCCACCGGCGGCGGTGCTGTGTCCAGCTGGCCGGTGCCGGTGATCCGGTGCGTAGTGGGCCCCAGGCCGCCGACGAGCTCGGGGCCCAGGGCGGCTACTGCCGGCCGCCAGGTTGGTGATCCGGTACTACAGGTGGCCAATGCCGGTGACCGGGCGGGTGATCCGGTGCTGCAGGTGGCCCCGGGCCGCCGACGAGCTCAGGGCCCAGGGTGGCCACCGGTGGCGGTGCCAGTACGCAGTGGGCCCCCGGGCCGGTGCCGGGATCTGGCCCCCCGGGTCACCGCCGAGCTCGGCGCTCAAGGTGGCCACTGCCGGCCGCTGGGTGGGTGATCCGGTGGGCCCCCGGCCGGCGCCGGGGAGCGGAGGGGCCTGGGTGGTGGTGGGGTTTTGTCGGTGTGCATGCTGAGTACGGGATCCCGGGTCGCCGCCGAGCTCGGCGCCCAGGCAGGTGAACCGGTGCTGCAGGTGGCCCCGGGCCGCCGACGAGCTCAGGGCCCAGGGTGGCTACTGCCGGTGGCCGGGCAGGTGAACCGGTGCTGCAGGTGGCCCCAGGCCGCCGACGAGCTCAGGGCCCAGGGTGGCCACTGCCGGTGGCCGGGCGGGTGAACCGGTGCTGCAGGTGGCCCCCGGGCCGGTGCCGGGATCCGGTGTCCAAGGTGGCCCGCGGCGGCGGGTGGGTGATCTGGTGCGCGGTGGGCCCCGGACCGCCGCGGGCTCGGTGCCCAAGGTGACCAATGCCGGTGGCCGGGCGGAGGATCCGGTGCTGCAGGTGGCCCCCGGCCCGCCGACGAGCTCAGGGCCCAGGGTGGCCACTGCCGGTGGCCGGGCGGGTGAACCGGTGTTGCAGGTGGCCCCCGGGCGGGGGGCGGGACCTGGTGCCCAGGGTCGCCGATGAGCTCGAGGCCTAGGGTGTCCGGTGCTGTAGATGTCCAGCTGGCCAGTGCCGGTGATCCGGTACGTAGTGGGCCCGCGGGCCGGTACCGGGACCTGGTGCCCCGGGTCACCGCCGAGCTCGGCGCTCAAGGTGGCCACTGCCGGCCGCTGGGTGGGTTATCCGGTGGGCCCCCGGCCGGCCCCGGGATCCGGTGCCCTGGGTCGTCGACGAGCTCGGGGCCAAAGGTGGCCACTGCCGGCGGTCAGGCAGGTGAACCGGTGCTGCAGGTGGCCCCCGGGCCGGTGCCGGGATCTGGTCCCCCGGGTCACCCCCGAGCTCGGCGCCCAAGGTGGCCACTGCCGGCGGTCAGGCAGGTGAACCGGTGCTGCAGGTGGCCCCCGGGCCGGTGCCGGGATCTGGTCCCCCGGGTCACCCCCGAGCTCGGCGCCCAAGGTGGCCACCGGTGGCGGTACGGTGTCCAGCTGGCCGATGGCTGTGCCGGTACGCAGTGGGCCCCCGGGCCGGAGTGGGTTCGGTGTTATGGGAGGTCCGAGAGGTGAAGCGGGTCCGATGCGCAGTGGGGGCCCGCGGGTCGGTGCCGAGATCCGGTGCCCCGGGTCTCCGATGAGCTTGGCGCCTATGGTGGCTAACGGTGGTGGGTGGGTGATCCGGTTCTGCAGGTGGCCCCGGGCCCTCGGGCCGGGGCCGGGATCTGGTACCCTGGGTCACCGCCGAGCTCGGCGACCAGGGTGGCCACCGGTGGCGGAGCCGGTACGCAGTGGGCCCCCGGGCCGGCACCGGGATCTGGTGCCCCGGGTCGCCGCTGAGCTCGGGGCCCTGGGTGGTCAGCGGCGGCGGGCGGGTGATCTGGTGCCCTCATGGTCCCGTTTTTCCTCTTACTCAGAATCGAGTGACTTGACCAGGGAGCGGGACGGGCACCACATTTGTTTTCCCGCTGATGCCCCGGTTGTCCGCTCCACGACCCAGCCCTCACCTTCTCGCTCAATAAGGCGGACGGTATTGCCGCTCTTGGCAAAAATTCTCACATCACCCGTTTTCAGATCATCCATGGCCATCACAAACTTCCCTTTACTTGCTGATCTCTCGAACCCGCGCTTCCATGTCGATTTTTCTCTATTATCCATTCAGGATCTTGTCCCATGTTTTTTGGCGCTTTGTGAGCTGATCGGCGATCTCTACTGTGGTTTTTCCGCTCCCCTTGCAAATTGAGCAGGTATCCAGCGAGAAACTACCTCGCTGTTCTGTAGTGGGGTTGAGAAACACCACTTCCTTTCCTCTACCCTTACAAGATGGGCATTCAACTTGGGCCATGCTGTGGTACTCCTTACATTCTGATCCCCGCCGATAAGTGCGATGGATAAGGCCGCACAATCACTGTGCGGCCTTCTAATCATTTCGCCATTATTCCAAGCAAGTACCCTGTAATGCCAGAGCTGATTATGGCTATCAGCCAGGGGGTGCATGAAACGACATTCAGTTTACTTTCCCTCACCTTCAATTCAGAGCGAGCTATGAATTCGAGTTCACTCCTCATCGCATCGAGAGTGGAACGATGCAAACGAATAAATCGTTCATTCTCTTCATCTAGTCGCCCTAGCATGACCCCGAAGCGTGTTGCTGCATCATGGATCTCTTGCCTCTCGCGGGACAGCCACCTTAATAGCGACTCAATCCTTCCAAACAGTTCATGGTTACGCTCCACCTCCCCTTGCAGGCGGCTGGCTGCTTGAATCGCTTCGTACACATCACCAAGCATTGATGCAAAGATTGCCTGGTAATGTTCTGCCGGCAACACGCCCCCCTTCAGCGATAGGGCCTCCGGTTGTCCGGGGGGAGTCATTAAGCAGCCCGCTTGAGACGCAAATCTCTCCAGACAACGTTGAGCTTTTCAAGGAGTGGAATACAGCACATACGAAGAGTGTGCATGGAAGTAAGCTCTTCTATCTTGCCGGTATCGAGCTCCCCCCCCTCGGCACGCGCCTTCATAACAAGCTCCTTCGCCTCACCCTTATAATCCCGAGTATCAGCAACCACAGTAGCGAGGCTCAGCCCTTGACGCGAGAGCATTTCAAACGCAGGGTTTTCTTCGACTGCCCACTTGAAGTCAGTTTCCACTTTGGTGTGCTTCTTCATGTATGACACGAAGCCCGAGAACTGCTCGAAGGAGAAGAATGTGGCCGGGATTTTGTTGAAAATAGGGCGAATCCGAGCCGGATCTACTCCAATTTCCAACAGTGTGTTGATGGTTTCTGCCGCCTCTTCCTGGCAACGCTTCTCCGGTGTGAGGGGGACAAAGTAGTAGTCGAACTCTTGGCAAGAGTTACTGAACTTGCGAAGTCCATCGATGAAGAACCGGACGTTGCTCATACCCACATCGATGATGGCTTCATCCTCTACCATGATGCAATTCATCAGATTAGAGAATTGGCCACCGTTCATTGTGGTTACGTCAACACCAAGTGCATCAGCTGCCTGGTTCATATCCTCAATCGAGAAGAGCTGTGCGGCGGGCATCATGGTTTTCAACCAGTGGGCAGACAGAACGGTTTTACCCACAAATCCTGTTTTAGATACTACAACGATTTTCATTATGTTATTCCTTAATATTCAGAGTGTTACCTTTCCAGCCCACACATCAACAACAGCCGGCGATTCCGCCTTATCGGTTGTGGAAGAAGGTTGTTGCTCGGCTACATGGCTACGCTGTACGGCGGCAGGAGCCTTAATGGGTTCGAGAGGGGCTTGTGGCATCGAATTACGGTTTGCCAATCCTTTCTGTCGACGTTTTACGAAGGCGTTAATTGCAGACCTTGTTATCTCAATGTTGTACTTCTCCTCTAGGTACTCACGGATCACCTCAAGCGAATGCTTTCCCCTCAGCTCCAGGATTTCGACTGTGTAGGGCTCGAGTTTCGATGCGCCTTTTCTGCTTGGTAACATAAGGTCCTCGCTAAGAGATGCTGTCTAAGTGCCAAGGGTAGGTTGCATTTGTGCTCATTTTTGCGCTTACCCGTTGTCAACGCTTTGCATCATAAACGAATCACATTTGATGCAAGTCGTATCACCGTTGAGCTACCTGCGTAGCGCCTTTGAACTACTGTCGTAGTCGCTTTGTATCACCCGTGGGTCGAAAAATGACCGTGTTTGGCCACGATGCTGATTTGCTGATGCAGCTATTTCTGCCGATTAATCATGCCGCTGATGAAAGAATGTGATCGGCTATCTGATGTGCATTTAGCTTTGGTTGGCCGGATATCGCTGAGGGAAGAACTAGCGCCTTCAGTTGCGCCTGGAGCCAAAAAATAGACAAACCCATAATTCCTGAATTATCATCCAAAAATCTAAAAACATGGAATTGAGGGGGATTGTTGAATGAGCAGTGTATTGGCAAGGCAGCAACGCCTGGTTGGCTTCGAAAAACTCCGCGGCCAAGCAAGAATGCTGTTGGGTTACATAGCCGATGTGAAGCAAGACCGCCGGGACACTTCCATTGAGGACGGGTATCAAAGTGCGGTTTACACAATGTACCAGGTGCAACGTTTACCTGAAATGACTCGAGCCAGGGTTGAAGGGGCTATCAAGGTGTTGCGGGAAGGTGGTCGAGAGTTCAGCCGGCTACCCGCAGAGAAAAACGCACTCCAACCACACACATTTTCTCATGCCGATGTTCGGGCGATTTATAAGGCTGCAGGTCAGCGTTCGTTTGCCGAGATCAAGTCCACTCTAGGCTCCGATACTCTCGCCAAGGTTGTTGCTTGCCTCAACCTCAAGGGAGGGGTCGGCAAAACCACATCGACTGTCACCATCGCGACCGGTTTGGTTCATCATCGCAACCTGATCCGCCATCAATTGCGGGTAGCGGTCATCGACATGGATCCTCAGGGGTCAACTTCCGTGGCTTTTGGATTCGCCGGGCTTGGTAAAGAGCCACAACATTCTGCAATCGAAGCCATTGCCACCAGGGCTACACCTGAAACGGTAAGGTCCTGGATGCTGCCTACTTCTAGCGATGGGCTATTTGTCATGCCAGCGGGAACTGCAGATGGATTCTTTTCACTGCAGGCATACCAACACGCCGCAGATACCGGCATCAACATGACCGAATTGCTGACAAAATATGTCATAGATCCGATTCGTGATCACTACGACCTCATCTTACTTGATGCGGGACCTCACCTTGATGCGGCCTTGATTAACACCTTGCAAGCGAGTGACAGCTTGTTTGTTGCTATTGGCCTCGACCCGCTGGAGTTTGACTCGAGCTTGAAATTCCTCGAGTCCATTCATGGGTTGTTGGCGAACATTCCCTCCCCAAACCTTGATCCCGCATCCGTGTGGCTTCTGGGCAGTAAATTTGACGGCACCAATCCACAGCATCTGGATAACTACATGATGCTCAAGAACCTTGAACCTGCGAAGTTGTTTGTCAACAGGATGGAGCAACTGAGGCCATTCTCTTCTGTCACTGAAGATGGCCGCACCGTATTCACCATCCAACCGAAACATTATGCAGGAGATACCAGGTCACTCAGACGCGCCCAGAACGTTGCGGAGAACGTTGTGGCTGAGTTTTTCTCTAACATTCTTGAGGTAGCAAACTGATGAATAAAAAGCGCACGCCAATGAGCGAAGGCCTAGCGGCCCACATTGCTACATCAGCAGCCGCGCAGTCCATATCAAGCGGTGTGTTCAGCATGCCTGAGGATGTGGCTGGGGGATTTCAGGATGCAGAAGAAGCATTGGCCAGTAAGATTCGTTCGACCGGTGCTTTCCGGGTTATACGCCTGAAAAGCGGGCGCCTCGTGCGGCTGACGTCTGTCTATATCCCCTCTGCACATGTTGAGGAGCTAACCTACATCCACGAAGCGAACATTCGCTCCAAGTCGGGAGTGACTGAAGATACTGTAGATGACCTGATCGGCTCAGTTCGCTCTGGTGGTGTCGTAATGGAGGTGTTGGCAGTACGAGGGGCAGATACCAGGTACGGGATATTTGACGGTCAGCGTCGCCGATACTGTGCGTTGTTGGCGGAAAAAGGCTTGCCCATAGCTTACACCGACGAAACAGAGGATCTGAGCATGGCTGAGCTACGCGAGCTCAGTCGAATTGCTAACCTCACTCGACCCAACTCGCTTTATGATAAAGGGCTGCATTATGCCCGGGTGATGAAAGATGAAGGGCTGGATGTACTCAAGGTAGCATCGTTATTCGGGGTGCATGAGTCAGAAGTCCGCGCTTCACAGTGGGCACTTGAGATTCCGCTGCCACTCTATGAACTGCTACCGGATGGAACTGGCACTGGACGCCCAACAATACTGAATCTGCGCAGAACCCTAAAGCTACTCACGAAGGGACAAGTTGAAGCCCTGATATTATGGGCCCAGGGTAAAGAACCATACCCCTCAGCACCGAAAGCACTGGCCGACATTGCCGCACAAGCTACAGAACTTGCGGGTGAAAAGCCGGAAAAGCGTACCAATGTGAATGTGATTGCCGGGATCGCGGTGAAGCAAAAAAAGGGTAATACTTTCGAGTTGACCCTACCAGACGAGATCTCCAGTCAGCAACTGTTCGATCTCCTTGCCATGCTCAAAATGTGAGGATCAAGCTGGGCATGGGAGCAACAGCATCAATAGGGTTTCACCAACATGCCAGAAAATAAAAACCGCCTGAAGGCGGTTTTTATTTGTTGTTGTGTTCATGGAATTCAGAGACTCTGCGGAGAGTATCCGAATGATGACCACACTTTTTCGTCAATGGGCATGGGGTCAACTGATAACCGGTGAACGTCGAAAAACGCTCCGTGGGAATCAAGGCCGCCATGCCGGAACATGTTCCACATGAGTTGGCCCACAACCCGGGCAGCCGTTGAGTTAACCCCGAAATCTTGTTTGGCGACGGCCTCCGCTGATGAGCAGCTCTTGGATAGGTCATCCACCATCACCTCATACTGCCCCGCAAACAAGTCGTAGGCTGTCGGCAACCCAGCCCCCCCTAAAACTACCTGCCCCGTCTTGTTATCGTTGCCAGCATCAATCCAGAGGCGGTTTGATTTGCTCAATGTTGCAAACTTCGACCCGAATTGTACACGAAAACTAGGCTTGTCCACTGCTGTGATAAATACGGTTGGACGGCGGCGATTAAGGAGTTCCTGACCCACCTCATAGTCTCCCCTAGCCTCCCAAGCGAAACCGTTATAGCAACGCTCCGCATCGACTAAGGCTTGTGCTTTGGGGAGCCCCAGGTCTGCCGCATGGAACCTCTGGCGACCTAAATTAGCTTCACGAACTGGAGAGCCATCATAGGCAGTCACACTGATACCGGGATGACCAAGACGGGTCAAGAGATCATGTAACATTGACAGCTCGCCCATGACAAAACTGCCAGTCCCTCCACACCCAATTAGCACAACATCCACTTCCTGAGACAAATACTCGATGGGGGTTTTCCACTTCATCGCCCTGCTCCTTTTCTCAACTTTCGCAATTATCCCCTTCTTTATCGTGATGCAACCTGTTCAATCCAATCACCGAGATAGCCTATTCTCGTCATCTGGGATGCAGTTATTGTTGGGATTACGCCGGTCTTTCTCCGCTCTACGTCCATCCCGACCCAAAACGCGGTTGGTGTAGAGCCATCGGCTACCGCTTGGGAGTTGTTACTGTGAGTTTTAAGTGCGTCGTACATGCAAGCCTCAATCTCCGGCAAGGTCGAGAAATCAATTTCTCGGGGCAACGTTGCACTTCCAAGGCAAAACCCTCCTCCGTGGTAGCAGTTGGGCATAGGAACATCGTAGACATGGTTCTCGGGTGTAGGGCGTTCGTCGGTGTCCAAAGCGGCTACAGATAGCCGTGCCGACCCTTTCTGGACATTGAACACTAGAGCTGGCCAAAGGATCTTGAAACCGCAACGCTCACCACCCACCTGTAACCATAACATCCCTTCCCGCGAGGGCTGATACCATGTAATCGCGCTTGGGCTACTGAGTAGCACGTTAGAGGGGATGAATTGGTAGTTGCCCTTCGTGTTACCCTGGGAGCGATCCAGAGAGCCTGTGAGGTCTGCCAACAGCTCATGAATAGTCTGCATTGACAGGGGTTCACCTAACCCGAGTTTGTCGTCAACGATGGCGTGTCGTGTAATGCCGGTTAGGTCTGCCATCTGCTCACTAGAGCTGGAAAATACGAGCGCAAGGCGGGGTAAAGTCTGTTTCTTCTGACAGGTATTATTTCTGACCACTTGCATGACCAGCTTCCTCTTTAACGTTGTTTCCTGCGACGTACACAGCGGCCATAATTGCAATGCTTCGCTGCCACGATTCCATGGCCATCAAAGTATCATCATTGATGTGGACGCAAACGCTAGAGGTACATAGATCCCCGTTCATGGCAAAGTCGTTGTGAGTGTTGTAGGCATCATCTGCAAGCTCCCTGCGCGGAAGTGCCTTTGTCTCAAAGGGGATTTTAAAGTCAATGGATATGTCAGACTCGTCTTGGTAGTCGAAAACCTCTTTCGAGACCCTATAGGTCGCCATTTCCCTTTCAATGATCGTCTGAGCCCCCAATAGGAAGGCACTCAGAGAGGTGTTATCTTCCACCTCGCGCAAGCGGCCAAACACAGCCGCAAGTCCCCCTTCAGCAGTTATCTCCTTTACTGACTGCTCGATTTCAGCCCAGCCAGCTTTCTGATGGCAATAATCAAAACAGCTCCACATGGCTGAGTATCCATCACCACCGAGTTCATCACTGGCATCATTTACCTTCATAAGAACAGATGTTGCCTCTGCTTTGCCACCGACCAGAAGCGCGAGTTTATCGAAAAAGTCGGGGGCTTCTGTTTCGAATCTGGGAGCTGAGTCTATCTTGGATAATTCACTTTCTGCCCGCTCCAGAACGCCGATGAACTCGTGAATTTGGGTGGCCTCCAAAGTCTCGGGTAACTCAAGATCGTAACACTCAGTCATCCAGTCGAGAGTGTATTCAAAGAAGGCATTGCTTGGGATGAACCCTACCAGTGGGAGTTGCGAGAACATGAGGTTTTGAAATGCTGCGAGGTAGTCGCTGGATACTGACGATGGAAATACCATGAATTCTAGATCTGAAAACAGCCGGAATCTTAATTGCTCGCTGGACTGACCGAACTCATTACCGTTTCGGTCGTTAACAAGGCCAAAACTAAAATCAAGAATCTGCTTACACGTTGAATAGCTATCGTCAAACTCTCCGGCCAATATTTCCCCACCCACGTTTATCAGTATCTCCCGCAGTTCGCGGGCACATGCCTCCCCTGCTCGCTCAGCTCGCGTAGATAGCTCTTGGCATACCACATGCGCAAGATCCTCAAAACGACTCAGGCGCTCTGCTAGAGTTTGTGCTGCCACCAAATAGGTCAGTTCCGTGGCCCCCCATCCGTTCTTGTGAGCCAACGTAACAACAGACTTCAACAGTGGTGCAATTTCCCCCAGAGAGTGAATAGATGATTGGAATCCATCTGTAGTCGAAAGCCCCGGTCTTGGTATCACAGCCCCACGCAGACGCAAGGATGGGGGTACTTGCAAACGTGCGCGATCCTGCCCTGTCAGCGAGGCCGGAACGCCCAACCGGATTGCAAATCCCGCTCGGTTGGTGCTCTCGCAACTTTCTGAGCAAACTGCACCCATTTCATTTTCTCCTTGGCAAATGCTTCTAGGTAATTTTGATCGGAAACTGGCTCTAACGGCTGTTCTGGTTCAGCCTCAATTACATCCAGCCATGCGGCTAGTTCATCATGAGTCGGCATGAAGGCACCTCCTATGCAGCCAGTATCTCTTAGATTGTTCAGACGCAAGATCAGCTCAAGCTCCCAAAAATACAGTGTATTTTTGTTGCTCTCTTGCGCCATCAATAACAAGTTGGAAACATAAATACACTGTATTTTTCGGCTGTCAGCTCACCGACGATAGCCCCCCATCAACTGTGATGGGTCACTCAAACCACCCCTAGAGGACTGATAGCTGGCGACTGAAATCTATGCACCAAAATGATAAAACCGCCTTGCGGCGGTTTTTGATCCCCTCCCCCCTCCAACATCTAACCGTTGGTTTTAACTGGGGGTATTAGAAATTCGTATTGCAATGTATTCCCAACCAGAAGGCCATCTGTCTCGTACAAGGTTGTCCAGCGCACCTGTGGGTAGGTGGCTGATAGGATCTGTTGTGCCGTTTCGAGTGGCAGGCCAGGAACAGGGTCATCTACGATAGCAGAGCCAATTTTAAAGGTTCGACGCAGTAAGTTGATGGTTTGCATATGGACTCCCCTTAGATACCCAAAGAGGACAAAATGTCTTGGTCAAAAAGTGCTTGGGTATCAACCTTCTCCTGAACTGCCCCTGCCCCTGCCCCTGCCCCTGCCCCTGCCCCTGCCCCTGCCCCTGCCCCTGCCCCTGCCCCTGCCCCTGCTGGAATAGCATCATCAGTGACTGGCTTTGTGGCTTCCCCCTTTTTCTTCTTCGGCTCAACTCCCTTGACCGCCGCTTGAGATACAGCTTTCTGCAATTGCTCAGTGATGCTGGGCTGGCGCAATGTCCCAGAGAGAGCTTGAGCATACTCGTCAAGGATCTCAGCTAAGCGAGTATCAATGTTACTTAGAGGTGCGGAAACGATAACCGGAGTTGTCAGGGCTGCACGATAGGCTTGTCCTCCCTCCTGATAGCCTGCCCCGGTAACATTGGCCGCAGGAGCCGAGAGAACGGGGATGATGATCACCTGTGTTAACTCTGCCGAGCCGGACACTTGAAGGTTGAACTGACTCACCCCGAGGCGAGTGGAAAGGCATTCAATCAGGGGCTGGAACATGGATATTTCTCCGGTCTGGTTCTTGATTCAGTGGACTTAGGTTAACCCGATACCGGCTGATGCAAGGGGCATAGCGATTAGCTTGCCCCCCAATAGAACGACATAATCAAGCTGTTAGATAACATCAAGCCTTTACTTGGGCTAACACCTGCAATGCAGTGATGTCAGTTTCAGAGCGCATGAGAACCGCACTATTCTGCTCCGAGGTGTCGATGGTCAGATTGACTATTGCGCCGGACAATCCGCGCAGAGCATCGACGAGATAACCGACATTGAAAATGGCCGATACTCTGTCTAAGCCTGACGGCATCTTACAGGGGACGATCTCGGTTGCCCCCTCGTCGCTCCCTTCGTTCTTCGAGCTGATAGTGATCTCCCCAGCTTGAACTTGGAAACGTACAGTTTGCTTGCGACCATCAGCAAGAATCTTGGCTCTCTCAAGGCATGAAATGAAATATTCCCTATCTACCCCTAGATCAGCCCAACCATGACCAGAGGGACTCGGGATAACACGCTGCCAGTTGGGGTACTTTCCTTCTAATAGGCTGAATTGTAGCCTCCAACCATATACCGGACAGATGATGGCAAGGCGTGAAGTATCAAAGAGAACTACCAGCTCACACCCCAATTTTGTCATTGAAATTATCTGCTGCACTTGTTGTTTAGGGATCAACAGCTGACGCCCCCGCACATCACCGCTAATACTGCTGATAGGGATCTCTCCTTTAGCCAGCCGCATTCCATCGGATGCCACAACTACGGCCCTCGTTTCGTCCAGCTCAACGCAAATGGAATTGAGCGTGTGTCGACAATCATTAGCCGGAACCATACGGTTTAGACGGGTCAGGGTGGGAATCAGATCGCTGCTTTGGATGGAAAAACGAGAGGTGTTATTACAAATCTCTGGCTGTGGGAACTCGTCGGCTGACAAGCACACTAACTGGAATCGACTACGCCCTGCTTGAACAACGCCAGATAATTTATTGCCGTCAGAGCAAAACTTGACAGTTGCGATTGCATCAACGGGCATCGAGTGAACGATGGCATTGAATTTTGCCGCATCAACGCAGATAGAACCAGTGCCGTTGAACGAATCCATTCTCGTCATGCGGGTCGCAAAGAAACCACCATTTGTGGCTTGAACTGACAGAACACCGCTCTCTGCTATTTGCAGGAGAAGGTATTTATGAATCGGTGCAATGCTCCCTTTAGCATGAGCTGCAACGAAGGTGATTGCGTCGGTAAAAGATGAACTGGATTTAAAGGTAAATTCCATCATAACGGTTGTCTCCTTGGTGCGTGGAGTCAACTTACGCCGTAACTTGATAATGCAAGTGCCCATCAGGTAGGTCGCGAATTCAACTTCGAAGTGCGACACTCGCCTATGCCGCCTGACGGTACTCTTCGAATACCTTGACAGGCTGCCTGAATCCGAGACATTTCCGAGGTCGTAGGTTGAGCCACTGCTCCGCTCTCCTGACATCCTCGTCCGTGACCTCTCTCAGGTCTGTTCCCTTTGGGATAAACTGCCTCAACAGCCCATTGCTGTTCTCGTTCAGACCGCGCTCCCACGAAGAGTAAGGGTGCGCAAAGTAAGTCTCGGCACCCAGCGCTTCCTCTATCGCCTTGTGTTCGGCAAACTCGCCGCCGTTGTCAAAGGTGATAGTATGCACCTGCTCGATGTAGGGCGTTAACATCTCGATTATCGCATCCCGCACCACCCCAGCCTGTTTGCTCGCGACCCGCTTGACCAGATAGAGCCGGCTCTTGCGCTCCACCAGGGTGACCAGTGCACCTGTGCCTTGCTTGCCCAGCACCGTGTCCGCCTCCCAATCACCGAGCCGCTCCCGGCTATCGACGATAGCCGGCCGTTCATCAATAGAGCGGGCTTCCTTGATGGGAGAACGCAGGCTGCTCGCCCCCTTGCGGTAGCGCTTGTGGCCCTGGCGCAGATGGCGGTACAACTGGCCACCCCGGGCTTTGTCGGCGGCCACATGGCGGTATATCCACTCGTGACTCACCATGAGGCCTATCTGCTTGCCCACCGTGCTTATCTGCTCCGGGCTCCACCACCAGGCGAGTGTCAGCTCGACAAACTGGATGACATCGGCAGATAGCCGAGATTTGGCCGCACTGGCCCGTCGGTGGGTGGCGTGCTGATGCGCATTGTCTGGCTGGTAGCCCTGCGGCCCGGCGTTACGACGCAGCTCCCGGTAGAGGGTGGAGCGATGAACGCCAATGGCGCGTGCGGTGGCAAGGATGGACATCCCCTGTGCGCGAAGCACCGATAACTGGTATCGTTGCCCCTCGGTCAACTGCTGATAGCTCATGGTGATACTGCTTATACTTTGGCGAGCAGAAGGGTACCACCAATCAGCAGTTGGCCACCTCTCGCCATTCATCCATGAGTGTCGCACTTATTATCTGAATTCCCGGGTCACCTTGCAAAAGTCCTCTGATGGGTTGGAGTAAGGGAAGAAAGAAAAACCTGAAATTGTACCGACTGGATGAACTGAGCATGTTGTCACCCTTGCGCATCCTAGCGGAGTACAACCCCGCTAGATGGCTCCCAGGAACAGGACATATTGTGAAATCCCCACAGGGGATCCTAAAGGGGTGTCCCCCGCCTGCTAGGCGGGGGAGGGGAGAGGGACTATTCGAACCCCTTAAGGTAAAAGCTGGGGGCGTAGCCTGACCAATCGAACGCAAAGGCTCCGACAGTCTTGATAAGGTCGCCTTTGCTCATACCGATAAGTTTTTTCAGTGCTTTGGAATCGTGGGCAGCTTCATAGGCAGTCAAGTAGCCGGACTCCTTCAAGATGAAGGTGATTGTATCTGTTGTGTAACTTTTCAGTCGCTCGGGTGTGGGAACCCATTGGGCTATAGCCTTCTCCTTAGCGTTAGGTGCGTGGGGGAGTGTTGCCATCATAACGTCCACCATGGGGCAGTAGCCGGTGCCGTCTAATCGCTCGACGATAAAGCTCATGGTACTGGCAATCTCGCTTCGCAACGCCTCAATACTTTTACTGCTATCAGCGATGGTATCCGGCAGGGCGCGTCCAAAGGTTGCTTTGCCAGCAACGGACAAAAGGCTCGACAAAACAACTGATAGTTGAAAACGCTGTGAAGCCTCAGCGTCGCTTCCCCACGCCTCAACGGCTGCGCGTCTAAGCATTATCTTGTGGTCTGCAACCACCGAACTACTCAAAGAGGTAGTGGGATCACTATCGGCAGCCTTTCTTTTAGGCACATTGGGAGCCTGCGTATTCCCTTCATCCTTTTGCAAGGGTTGGGCTGCGTTGGTGAGGGTGGGATCAATCCCTGCCGCCCAGTTCGCCTTTTCAGTGATTTCTGCAGCTTCCGCCACTGCATCACGGTGCTTAGAAACACACGTTTTGAAGCAATCTGGGTCGGTACATCGATCTTCGAGCACATCACCCGCGGTATCAATGCGGTCATCGAGCAATGCAACGCGCTTCGAGCAAGGTAAACAGCCATCAAACATCTGCTCTGCGCCAACCGTGTCATGGCTTACATGGTTAATCGAACCTTGGGATACTTCGGATAGTACAATGATGGTGCCGTAACGCTCGGCGAGTTCGTCCTTGCGGGCCGCAACCATAGCAGCAGTCTTTTGTTTAAAGCACACAAGATTCCGGCAAACAGCCCCGTCTACAACAGCGAACTCATTAAACAGGCTGGATTGTTGCTGACTGTTGTGAACGCAGGAGGCGCAATCTCCAACATCAAAACGCGCGGAGGAAATCGGTGCCGAAGCTTTACCAAGCAAGGCTTTGAGCGCATCTACGCTAAGGTTTTTCTCAGTAATTGAGGGCAACAGAGCGTTCTGCGCCTCAGCACTGATACCTGCGAGCAAATCGGCATGACGAAGTGAAACCAATTTTGCTGAGATTGCATCAAGCACTGCCGGAGTGCAGCGAGTAAGATGCAGTCGCTGTTTGAGGCGACCCAGTGACCAACCGAGTTGCTTGCGGGCTTCTTCGTAATCACCATTGCATAGAGCTAGTGCCGTTTGTGCTGCGTGGGCTTCATCAACCGGCCCCATGTCTTCCCGCTGCAGGTTCTCCATCATGCCAATGGCAACGCCTTCTGAGTCACTGCAATTGACGACAAGGGCGGGGATAGGGCAACCCACAATTTTAGCGGCATCCCAACGGCCATATCCTGCTAACAGCTCGAAAATACCTGCCATTTCTGGATGGGGGCGAACCGTCACCGATTGGATGATCCCGCGCAGCCTCACATCAGCGAGAAATTCCGTCCACTTGGCATTATTGCGGTTTCCGCGACGGACGTTGCCCCAGGGGGCTGCGACCACCTGATCAACAGTGAGCATCACCAAAGAATCATCCGTGCGATTGGAAGCGCCTTGTTTCAATGCGTTCATGTTCATAACCCTATTTTGGTTTCAATGGGGTTATGATCCCACGGCATCGGTCAATGCAAGGGAGGGCAAACCAATATTCAGAAGTTGGGGCTATCAAATAACAGACGAATGTCTTTCGTCAACGAACCCCCCACCTGTCAGCAGGGGCTACATCATTCCTCAAGCGGCCACTTGATGTGCTGAATGTATGGCAGAATCTGCCAACTCCTTTTCAAGTTGCCGCAAAAATGGGATCAGTTCATCAAGCTCTGCTTGGGCGCTGAATGGCTTCGCAGCCTCAATACGATAGTCGGTAGCGTTCTTTGTCCAAGTAGCCATTTGGGCTGTGGCTATGTTTGGTAAGCGCGGCAAGTTATCGACGAGCGCGACGAAGGCCGCCATCACAGCGTTAATGCTATTGCGCTCTACATTTCTCAGCTCGTAGTGATGACCGGAGGGGCCGCGAACTGTGAACTCGGTGGCGAAGCACAGTTTGGCGAAATATGGCTTTTCATAGACCAGAGTAGCCCCCCGGTAAGTAGCCATGTCGTGTTGACTGCCAATATCTGCACGGTAGTTCAGTCTGCTATATTTTGAACCGACAGCCGGGGCGGCGGTGGTTATGTTTAGACGATCTGTAGCCGTCGAATCCACCCCCATTTTTTCATATGTCACACCATCCACGGTAATCAACAACTCATCCGCGGTGGCCGCAATGTTTGCTGCATCGGCTCGAATCATCTGCATTTTGGCCGCCAAGGTTGCGACTCTTTGCTCAAGGGATTGTGCTTGGTCGTCCAATCTGACGTGATTCCGGAACCAGTTATTCCGGGCTGCCTCAAGCTTTCGCAGCTTTGCTTTGCCTTTGACATGAGCCAGGATTCGCGGGTCATCGGCTACGATGGCGCTTAACTCGGCATAATCAATCGCTTCATTTTGCTCTGTGTAGTGCCGGACGGAGCTATCGAGTTGACGGAACCGGCTGATAAAACGCTGCTTGGTGTTGAGTAATCCCAGTTGCCAAGCATCAAGACAGCGACGGGTGATTGGCACGACAATATCAATGGTGAACTCGGGATCATTCGCCCATAACAGGTTGCCTTGGCGCTCAATGCGGCCAGCTCGTTGAGCCAAATCACCGGGTCGATATGGGAGATCGAAGTGAACCAACGAAACCAAACGCCGGTTGATATTGAGCCCAGAGCCTGCCAATTCGGTAGAGCCTAGCAAAATTCGGATCTGCCCCTCATTCATCATGTCACGCAACGCTTCCTTTCTCGCGTCTGTCCGGTAATCGTGGATAACTGCGATCTCGTTGCGGGGGATGCCGCCCACAACCAATTTTTCTACCAGCTCATCGTAGAGGCTGAATGAACTGCCGACCATGGCGGTAAGTTCGAGTTCGTCTAGGCCTTCAATACGCTCTAACGCTTCTTCATCACCCTGTCTGGCAAGGTTGAAAATTGCCGCCCACTCTTTCGAAGCTCCGGCACGATGGCGAGCGGGAATGCTACGATCCATGAAGACCATCTGAGTACCGCGAACGCTAGTTGTACTTTGATA
Source organism: Aeromonas sp. FDAARGOS 1402 (assembly GCF_019046925.1). Taxonomy (NCBI): domain Bacteria; kingdom Pseudomonadati; phylum Pseudomonadota; class Gammaproteobacteria; order Aeromonadales; family Aeromonadaceae; genus Aeromonas; species Aeromonas sp. FDAARGOS 1402. The sequence goes on along the minus strand of NZ_CP077202.1, from coordinate 57,075 downwards.
TTTATCGAGCAGATAGCGCACTACGGTATTGATTTTGCTGTCCTGGTAGTCCGGTGCGTCTGGGTACACAAGCCGAGCATCGAGAGAGAGCATTCGCCCACGGTTGAGCAATTTTAGGGGGTTGTTCTCCCGGTTATCGACTCGAGAATATGCACTGACGATTTCAGCGAAGCCGTTTTCCTGGTGCTCATTGGGTTCAATCACCAATTCGATGATCTTGCCCCCCGTGAGGGGAGGGATAGCACTGCGGCCATCAGCTAGTTTTGGCAAGACATTTGGCAACTGCTCAGAAGTAACTACATCAGCGAAGCTTGAGTAGATAGCTTGAAGCTCTGTCAAATTTGTGAATGTACTAATGCGAGTTCTCATCTTGTAGCCACGCCCGGACGCCGCCAATTCATAATCTGTCACTGGCTGAGCGAAGACTGCACTGAATGCGTCAAAGTGGGTCAGCTTTGCTGACTGAGCAAAATCTTGGGACATCACTCGCAGATGTCGATGTGCTTCCACCACAGAGTTGAGGATTGGTGTTCCGGTAGCCTCAACATAACGACCACCGGCTCGCAGAACAGCACGGCTTTTGACAAATAGATCAAAGGCTCGCTTACTGCCTGATGCCTGGCCCATTCCGGCAACGCTTTGCAGGGATGAAGAATAGCTAAGGTTCTTACCGAATTGGCTCTCATCAATGATCAGAGTTGTGACCCTCAGGTCCGCAAAGTCGAGCATTTCATCAGTGTGTTTGTTCACAAGTTCTGCAAGGTCAGCTTCTTTGCGCTGGATCCGCGTCTGCATCCGGCGTACAGATAACCGCTCATGTTTCAGCTCCGACAAACACCGGTGAAGATCATCGATCTCTGCTTCCAACATTTCGACCAAGAGATCGTGAGGGGCTGGGATTAGCCCGAACACACTCAACGGAATGATGCATAGATCGAAGTCTGTCATTGCAAGGCGGGCTAAGGCTGTGCGGCGGGTGGTCGGGGTCATCATAGTTTTATCGAGCACAAAGATATTCATGCCTGGAAAAATGAACTGTGCGGCGGTGGCATGCTGCGCGACGAGGTGATTGGGAGCGACCAGCACTACACGCTCACATTTGTTAATGCGTCTTAGTTCGCTTGCCGCACCAATCATTGTGAACGTTTTTCCGGCGCCGACAGCGTGATCAATCAAAGTGCACGACTCATGAATGATCCGAGCAATGGCGTTTCTCTGTGTGTGATATAGGTCAACTGCACTACCAGCTAAAGGCAAGTGTGAGCCATTGTATTTCGGGGCAACAAAGCCGTTGAAATGTGCGTTGTAAGCAAGCTCAATATCGTTGCGGCGTTCGGCATCATCCAGCACCCACGACTCCCAAGCCGCCTTAATTTCCTCTGCTTTGTGCTGGGCGGCCATTGTTTCGTCCGGGTTCGGAACAGTCGTATTAGATATGCTCGGATGTGGATCGCGTACCTCAATGGTGCGATTGTTCAAAAGCGCAATGATCAAGGAGGTCATGTCGCGGCGCTGCGTACCCCATTCAGAAGTTAAGACGGTCTGAGGGAGAGAGTCATGCGAAACATGATACTCGTTGTCGATAAGGGTAACTTGTGCTTTCAATTTTGGATGACCGACCAGATGGCGGATAAAATCGGCGTGGAAATGGTTAGGCAGCCAACGGGAGTTCATCGGTGCAAAAATGTCTACCGCCTTGATGGGTGAGGGCATTACTCGCTGCAGGTTGGCAACATTGATAGCAAACAGAGGGTCGGATTCGGCCGCCCCTTGTGCAGCCTCAATCTTGCTGGGGATGTAACCTGAAAGGTACTTTGCCGCAATGACCAGCTTGCCACTTTCGGGGTCGGCAAATGCCAGAGATTGTTCGGCCAACTGATGCAAAAGTTCTCGATCTGTTCCTTTAAAGCGGACCAGATCCCGAACGTATGAAAGATCGACCTCACCCTTGTAGCTCACGGAGATTAGAACGGCGTCGGCAAGGTTCGCGGCATGGCTGGGAGTGATCAATGGGGTGATTGCGCGGCGGGTGAACAAATTCCCCTTACTCCATTGCTCTTTACGCTCTGCGATGCCCTCTTTTTCGGCAACCGTGGCACTGATCGGCGCGATGTAGTCCAACTCGAGAGCTCGCAAGCGGTAATACCAGGGATCTTCCCCAAGAACGGATTTGTTCTTGGAAGCGTGGAACGGACCGAAGTCGGCAGTAAAGCGGTCATAGGTCGCATTGAGATCAGCCCTAAGAGCTCGCAAGTTGGCGTCTGGCTGATTGCCCTGCTCTGCGTTGATGAGTGATGCCAACACCCTCTTAACTCTCAGCATGGCCGTTACACGTAGCCTATCTTTGGCTGATTTAAACTCGCACTGTTGGAACGTGGGCATCTTAACCCCGTTTTCATCAACATGATCTGCCACTCGACGCATCAGCTCACCCGCCGGAGTTTGGCAAAATTCATATGGTCCAACATCGTCCATACCTGCGGGGGCAGAAACGACACCTTTCCTTGCAACCGGAGCAGTAGACTTACGGAAAAACAAAGGGTTGGAGGTCTGGATATCGAGGATTTCAGTTACAACACTCGCAAGATCACGGCCAGGATCTGCAACGTTGCAAGACACATTGAAGGTGCCAGGTGCTGAGATTTTGCCGGCGACGAGTTCAGGACGATCCACAAACAAGCGATTCACACGATATACCGAGCCTGCTTCGTCGTGGACCTCTACGGTGTCGATCCATGAAGGGTTTTCTTCCGGATGCTGGCAGGCTTGAAAGACCAGAATATCGGTAACAACGTTGGCCCCTTCACCCTTGAACACCGAATTTGGCAGACGACAGGCTGCAACCAAATTTCCCCGGGCCGAGAGAGATAGCCGCGCATCGCTATCTTTGGAGTCCATTACCCAGCTTGATACGACAACAGCCATAAGCCCGCCGTGGTGCAGTTCGCTCAACCCTCTAATCAGAAAGTAGGAATGTAGTGGGAGTGTGCCAAATGCTCTATCCCTGGCAGGAACAGAGCTGTATGGCGGGTTCCCAATAACTAAGGAAAAGTCGCCACTATACGGGAGCTTTACGTGCTCGAACGGCTGGTTGACATAGATCTTGGCTGCAGGATTCAATAAGCGGGCGATAGTCCCTGTCAGGCCATCCAGCTCAACAGCAAAGGATTTCATCGCTGAAAGAGTCGCCGGGCGACTCGCCAAGAAGTGACCGGACCCTGTAGCAAAATCGAGCAATGGACCGTCCTGCACACCAAGGCGTGCGACGGAACGATACATGGCATCGATAATCCATTCGGAGGTGTAATAGGAGGTCAATACAGATGCTTCCAACGCCGTGAATTCTGCTTGAGTGACAAGAGATTTCAATTCGGCATGCTGGGGGTGTTCTGGCTCAAAGAGTCCTGATAGTTGACCCCATCCGGCATACTGAGTAAGGACATCGCGCTCGACGTCAGATACAGCCAGCGAGCCATCAGCCAAACACCGCTTTACAATTTTGATCGCTTCAAGATTGTTCCTGATTTTTTGTGACACCGTTTTTGCGATGACGGTGGTTTTGTGCCCAGGAAGGGGAGGGCAAAACAAGTAATCAAGAAAAGCTGTTGCGTTCAAAAAGGACATTTATAGCACCCGTAGACGATTTTTTGCTTACGTCGATCATCCCTCAGATCTTCACAATGCAACTGGAGCCATGAGAGGACTGATGGCCTAATCCATTCCGTTAGCAAGTAGATCCAGGTTTGCAGGTATTCACAGGCGAGCCCGCCAGCCATGACCTCCTGAACACACGCCGAATACCGGCACTGAGTTGCCCCCAGTCCCAACCGATGTGTGGGTCACTGAGTTGGCCTGCACCATCGATGTGCTCGCGGCATCGTTCTGCAGAGCGGCGGCGCGGTGCTGCAAGTGGCCAGGATGTTCCCGCTGGTGCGCTGGGTCGAAGCTTTTGTCTGTGTGCATGCTGAATTGCGGTTCCGATTCTCCGGTGACGCTCAGGGCGGCCAGTGCCGGTGTGGGTGATCCGGTGCTGCGCCTGGCGGGCCGGTGCTGCAGGTGGCCCTCGGGCCGCCGACGAACTCGGGGGCCATGGTGGCCAGCGGCGGCGGGCGGGTGATCTGGTGCGGTGTCCGGCGGACCGGTACGCAGTTGGTCTCCGGGCCGGTGCCGGGATCTGGTGCCCTGGGTCGTCGAGGAGCTCGGCGCCCAGGGTGTCCAGCTGGCTGGTGCTGCAGTGGCCCCCGGGCCGCCGACGAACTCGGGGCCCATGGTGGCCACTGCCGCCACTGCCGAGGGGGATCTGATGCATTGTCCAGGTGGCCGGCGGACCGCTGCCGGGATCCGGTGCCCCGGGTCGGGTCGCTGCCGAGCTCGGCGCCCAGGGTGGCCAGCGGCGGCGAGTGGGTGATCTGGTGCGCGGTGGGTCCCCGGGCCGGTGTCGGGATCTGGTGCCTCGGGTCGCCGATGAGCTCGGCGCCCAGGGTGGCCAGCGGCGGCGGATGGGTGATCTGGTGCGCGGTGGGCCCTCGGGCCGGTGTCGGGACCTGGTGCCCCGGATCGCCGATGAGCTCGGCGCCCAGGGTGGCCAGCGGCGGCGGGTGGGTGATCCGGTGCCTCGGGTCGCCGATGAGCTCGGCGCCCAGGGTGGCCACCGGCGGCGGTTGGGTGATCTGGTGCGCAGTGGGCCCCCGGACCGGTGCCGGGATCTGGTGCCTCGGGTCGCCGATGAGCTCGGCGCCCAGGGTGGCCAGCGGCGGCGGGTGGGTGATCTGGTGCGCGGTGGGCCCCGGGCTGGTGTCGGGATCTGGTGCCTCGGGTCGCCGATGAGCTCGGCGCCCAGGGTGGCCACCGGCGGCGGTTGGGTGATCTGGTGCGCAGTGGGCCCCCGGACCGGTGCCGGGATCCGGTGCCTCGGGTCGCCGATGAGCTCGGCGCCCAGGGTGGCCAGCGGCGGCGGGTGGGTGATCTGGTGCGCGGTGGGCCCCGGGCTGGTGTCGGGATCTGGTGCCTCGGGTCGCCGATGAGCTCGGCGCCCAGGGTGGCCACCGGCGGCGGTTGGGTGATCTGGTGCGCAGTGGGCCCCCGGACCGGTGCCGGGATCCGGTGCCTCGGGTCGCCGATGAGCTCGGCGCCCAGGGTGGCCAGCGGCGGCGGGTGGGTGATCTGGTGCGCGGTGGGCCCCGGGCTGGTGTCGGGATCTGGTGCCTCGGGTCGCCGATGAGCTCGGCGCCCAGGGTGGCCAGCGGCGGCGGTTGGGTGATCTGGTGCGCAGTGGGCCCCCGGACCGGTGCCGGGATCCGGTGCCTCGGGTCGCCGATGAGCTCGGCGCCCAGGGTGGCCAGCGGCGGCGGGTGGGTGATCTGGTGCGCGGTGGGCCCCGGGCTGGTGTCGGGATCTGGTGCCTCGGGTCGCCGATGAGCTCGGCGCCCAGGGTGGCCACCGGCAGCGGGTGGGTGATCTGGTGCACGGTGGGCCCCGGGCTGGTGTCGGGATCTGGTGCCTCGGGTCGCCGATGAGCTCGGCGCCCAGGGTGGCCACCGGCAGCGGGTGGGTGATCTGGTGCACGGTGGGCCCCCGGCCGGCGCCGGGGAGCGGAGGGGCCTGGGTGGTGGTGGGGTTTTGTCGGTGTGCATGCTGAGTACGGGATCCCGGGTCGCCGATGAGCTCGGCGCCCAGGGTGGCCAGCGGCGGCGGGTGGGTGATCTGGTGCGCGGTGGGCCCCGGGCTGGTGTCGGGATCTGGTGCCTCGGGTCGCCGATGAGCTCGGCGCCCAGGGTGGCCACCGGCAGCGGGTGGGTGATCTGGTGCACGGTGGGCCCCCGGCCGGCGCCGGGGAGCGGAGGGGCCTGGGTGGTGGTGGGGTTTTGTCGGTGTGCATGCTGAGTACGGGATCCCGGGTCGCCGATGAGCTCGGCGCCCAGGGTGGCCACCGGCGGAGGTTGGGTGATCTGGTGCGCAGTGGGCCCCCGGACCGGTGCCGGGATCCGGTACGCAGTGAGCCCCCGAGGCCGCCGCGGGTTCGGCGCCTAGGGTGGCCACTGCCGGCGGCCAGGCGGGTGAACCGGTGCTGCAGGTGGCCCCCGGGCCGCCGCGTACTCGGCGCCCAGGATGGCCATTGCCGGCGGCCGGGCGGGTGAACCGGTGCTGCAGGTGGCCCCCTGGCCGGTGTCGGGACCTGGTGCCCCGGGTCGCCGATGAGCTCGGCACCCAGGGTGGCCAGCGGCGGCGAGGTGGTGATTTAGCAGCAGACCATGGACAAAAAGGAAGAGGATGAAATGGGGTAACGGATGGAGGATAATCAAGTCGGTGGTCTGGCTAGATGTTGTGTAGCTATGTCCACTGACTGAAGGACAACATTTTATTCTCACCGGAAGGAAAGATGAGATATTTTCTGAGAGTAATTAGGTATCTCGTGACTGGGAGATTAACAATCCGGAATGCCTTATATGTATTGCGTGTAAAACCAATAGCGGTTGTGAGCAAAGGTGTGACTTGGATTGTCGACCCAGATTTCATAGTGTGAGGGATACATGGGAATACTGATTATCAATTCCGGCGATCCAATGGTGTTGCCGCGGATTTCCTCAAATGCATTCGGTGATGAGAGCTGGAGTGGAGCTCAAGTGAATCAACTTTCCTGCGAGCAAATCGAGCAGATTTCCCGGTATTGCCGAACAGAAGGGCGCAGGCAGGGATGGAACGATTCAAATGGTCGGCGTCTTGGAGAACAAAGAGAAGGACCATTTCATCCAGAATTGCTCGGGGGTGAACCATATAGGGTGTGGCAAGAGAGCTATGACGATGGGGTTGAGGAGCAGAGACACGCCACACACGCACCCAGAGTCCCTGACCCGGAGGAATATTGGGGTGATCTGTGAGACTGACGAAGTGTTGAGATGCCCCTCCGCCATGTTAGAAATATCGCGTTTATTTTAACGGTGATAACGATATGATTGAAAACTGAAGCGAAAAGCTCATCTTCAGGGCTTCGGCTTTATTGGGTTTACAGAGAACGATCGAAACCATGAACTAATAGCTGGCAATTTCCAGTTAGTTCTTTTGAGTAGGACTGTTGCATGCAAGAATTTTTTAAAACTCTGTTGAATATTCGAAGCCTCCGGGCTGCTCTTCGTGACCTGCCGTTTGAACAAGTACAAGAGGCCCACGAGAAATTCGAGTTGGTGTACTTGGAACGTAAGACTCAGGCAGACAAAGAAATAGCTGCTCAATCAGAACGAAAGAGCAAGTTGGCCGAGTTCCAGGAGTTGCTTGCCCAGGCCGGCATCGATCCCAAAGAGCTTCTTGGGGATACTGCAGGTGTGGATACTAGCTCCAAGAAAAAGCGCACTCCGAGACCACCCAAGTATCGCTATGTCGTCGATGGAATCGAACAAACTTGGACAGGGCAGGGGCGCACCCCGAAGTACCTGGCCGAAGAGATTGCTAAAGGGCGATCACTGGACGACTTCCTCATCTGAAGGTGATGGCCATGCCAAAATTGGCATGGCCATCAACTTTTGAATCTGTACCTGATTGCCAGATATTGGCCCTCTAGGTTACTCTGTATTAGTCCTCGGTGCCCTCGTGGGGACAGGCCATCCTCGGCCAGGTACCAACATCAATCCCCCAGCCCTGCGCCGGCATTCCCACCCGTGATCTATCACCCAGGCCCTCGTTGGCTGATTCTGCATGTCCGTTCACCGGTATTTCGCCGGCGTCAGCGCACATGCAGAAACAGCCCAAGGCTGTCTCTATGGCACTCGGTCTGCAATGTGCCACTCGTGACCAACACCAACTCGGGCGCAAATCCCCAACTCAACGAGGCTAAATCATGTTCGAAGTAACAAATACTGGAAAACTCATATCTAATGGCCAGCTTGTAAGGCTGGGGAACTCTAACCTCTATGCAAGTGTGAGCCCAGGTGAAGGAAGCAATTTCATAAAAACTGTTGTAAGGACGCCGGCCGCAGACATAGACCTACTTAATTCAACTTTCACATCTAGCGTGTTAGATGCTGATCAAGTCATAAATGCACTGAACGGTGTTGATCCTACATGGCCCTTGCTGCTTGCCAACGCGCTAGCAGAGAAGGTGGCTTAACAATTCAAGCCACAAGGGCACAGAATCAGGAGCTCAATATGTTCAAGTTAGGAATGTGTACTGCAACTCTACCCGCTTTGGAAGCCTTGAAACGGCTAGGGATAGCATCATCTGATTTGCTGGATTCACATAGAGAGGGGTTACTGTGGAACCATACACAGGGACTGCAAAACCTTGATGCAATCAGGACTGGGGAGCGAGTCCTATCAAGCCTGCCAGCAGGGCAAAGCCAATGTTTCATATGGGTAATCACGGAGGGTGATCGTCGGAATACAACAATCATCTTGAGTGATGAATACTAAGGGAGGACACCATGGAAAGCGTAAGTATCACGGTGGCCTTGATTTCCGGGTTCTTCGCAGTAATCGCTGTCGCGATCCCTTGCATTTTTGAGATGCGAAATCGCAAGGCGAAAATGCAAGAAGAACGACAGAAAGCCTTACTCAAACTTGCTATGAAGGATCTCGAGTTCCTGTACTCTGTTGAGAGTCGATTACTTGCGACGATCCAAGACATGAGTGGTGAGAGCATGAAGGTCAGGATACGGCAAGAGGTCACGATAGACACAGGACTAGTATGGTCGGGTCAGTTCACGCCAAGCCGAATCCATCAGCGACAACGCCAGATGGAAAACACATAAACCCAGAACCCGCCTAAGTAATTGGCGGGTTTTTTTTCACTCGGATCTCTAGACCGCTCAGAAAACCCCCCCCATTTTTGCTGTGCAATTATTCCCGCTTGAGTGCGGTATAACGCCACCTAGGATTTTCTATACGGTGGCGTCTATGAGAAAAAGTATTTTGGCATTCAGTGTCGTTGCCCTGCTGGGGATACCGCAGGTGCAGGCTTCGCCAGGCGACTCTCGACCTGAGAGAAGAACTCTGCCAATGACGGAGATGGCACGAGATACTTATGGCGACAAGACGCTCATAGAGCTCAACACTGAAATCGAACTGTTACAGAACGACCTGGCCCTTTTGCGTGATGAGTATGCCAAGCATAACGCTCGGATCACCGGCCAGATCACTCGTCTACGACACATCATCAATGACCGTCAGCAGGCGATCAATTTTATTCGTCGGGACCGCGAACAACGTTACTTCAGCGTGCATCCGGGATCGCTACGTGGGCAGTTGGAGAGCCTCCGCTTTGCGTTGGGGTTGCAGGCAATCCGTTGGTCTAAGACCGTCCCGGCTCACTGCGACTGGCAGTTTGATGCCGGATTCGAGGTCGATAAAAGAGAGCCGATAAAGGCTCTTGAAGCGTTCCTGGCTGGACTGCCGCTTCTGCCACAGATTCATGAAAGGGATCGATCTGCGACAATCACAGCGACGGAGATCATCAAGTGCGACTGAAGCTCCTGTCGGTGGCGGTAGCCGCAGCCTTGGTGGGAGGGTGCAGCCCGAGCAACGTGTATAAAGATCACAGCGCCCCACAGATCGTGTCGACACGCAACCAAACCAACACCGTCGCACAAAACCCTGTTGGAGCTGGGCAAAATGACTTGGCTGCTGCTGTTCAACAAAAGGTTGAGAAAGCAACAACTAGGCACGAATGGGCTTCTGTTGCGACTGCAAGTAGTACCATGAAGCCGATGCTTGAATCAGCAACGAACCCCATAGTAAACACGCCCACAGTGTTGATGAAATCCCAGGCACCTATTGTGACGAGTGGGAAGGTATTCGTTCCCATTAATAAAACAAAACCGATTGTCGTCACAGTAGAAAAAACGTCATTGATTGTTCGAGCCGGTGAAACTTGGGAGCGTGCATTCTCGAGATGGTTCAGAGATAACGGTTATCAAACAGTTCTCTATTATTTTCCCGGTGGAGTGCCTACTGGTTTTACATCCATTCCAAAGAAAACGCATTTCTCCGCGAATGATTTCCAAGGGGCAATATCCGCAGCACAGATTTCGTTTGGCAATGAAACAAATGGAAAGTTCATTGTTAGTTATGACGCTATGAATAAAAGTGCAGTAATTCATGTTCCGGGGGTGTTGGTGCAGACATTTAATGTCGCTGCCGGCAGCCTAAAAGCAAATGCAATTCGACTAACAGAGTCCTATGGATGGAATACGACAGCACAAGACTGGCGCCCTCAGGATGATTACTACGTTCCGTCAAGCTGGCCAATCGTCACGGAACGAGGGGATATAGCATCAGCACTTAATGCGTTGATCGAATCATACCCAGTGCAACCACAGCTACTGAAGTCAACACAACACGTTTATTTTGTGCAGGGGAACTGATTATGAAAACGCGTAGCGCTATAGCAATGGCTGTCATCATCGCTCTTTCAGGGTGTGGTGCTATGGACCATTTGGAGCAGAAAGATGCTGCTAACGATACACTTGGCCAAATCAAGGCATATGAGGGTAAACAAGAATCCTCTAAAAGCATCTACATCGATAAGCCCCCTTTGGACTTGAACCCGACAATTGGGGAGGGGGCTCCTTGGTGGGTCAGAAAGCCCGCCGCAATTCAAGGGCAAGATATACCGCTTAGCTTTGCAGTAAGGAACCTGCTGCAATCGGCAAATCAGAAAATTGCAGTAAACTATGGACCTGATGTGGTCCAGGACAAAATTATTTCAGTAGACTATCAGGGAGATATCAATGGGGCACTGAACGAGATAGCAGCAAAGGCTGATATCTCAGTAAGTGTTCATGGGAACAAAATAAATTTTGAACGATATGTAACCAAAGTATTCGAGTTAAATTCACTTTTGGGTAAAAGTTCATTCCTATTTGGACGAAAAGCCAACTCAGTTAATAATAGCGGTGAGGGATTGGCAAACCGAACTGTTACAAGCTCCCTTGGTAATTCGGATACTTACGCAACCACCGAAGTGGTAGACATAAATCCCTTTGATGACTATTTGGCGGCTATAAAGTCAATTCTGAGTCGTGACGGTGTAAGTAAGGACGATAAGAACCCATTGGAAGGGAATGTAATTGTAACATCCTCGACTGCTTCAATTCTGGTTAGAACAACTCCGCATCGGATGAGTTTGGTTGAGAGCTATATTTCATCAAGAAAACAGGCAATAGCACGGCAGGTAATGATTGAAGTCAAGGTGCTTCAATTCAAAGGGAGTAAAGGATCTGAATTTGGCATTGACTGGAATGTTATTCGCAATGTTTCAGAAGGAAAGCTGCAGTTTGCTGGTCCGTCACTGCCAACCCTGGGCGATACAGGGAATTATGGATTTTCATTTACTTCGACAAATCCAAAATGGGATGGTACGACCGTTCTGATGAAGTCGCTACAAACTCAAGGGCATGTTGGTGTCGAATATGAGCCGAGAACTGTTGCAAGAAATAACAGAGTTGCATCCATCGATAACTCTGAAAAGCTGACATATATTGCGAGAGTGACAGTTACGCCGAATGAAAATGCTGATGCAAGCGTTGAAGTAGAAGATGCTGTAGTTAGTGATGGCCTCACCATGTCAGTTATGCCAAATATTTCAGATGACATGGTAAACCTTCAAATTTCTGGAGTTCTATCCAAGGTTATCAATTGGGAAGATACAGAAGTGAGTGGCGTCACTATTCGTGCACCACAGGTGCAAGAAATAAAATTCGATCAAGATGTTGGTCTTAAATATGGTGAGACTCTCGTGCTCAATGGATACAAGCAGAAGTCGAATAAATCAGATGAGACATCTGTACTCAAGAATCCGTTCTTGGGCGGGAATTCAGGCGCAAGCAGCATGACAGAAACTATTGTTCTGATCACCCCTAAGCGGATATAAAGTTATGGGAACTATCAGAACAACGCTGCCGCATGGCAGCAAGCCAAAGGAAGTCCTGAAGCGGTGGCGAGTCGAGTACCCGGCTAAGTTTGAGCGGATATTCGAGAATGGGGACCTGATCACGCGGGTCGCTTCCGATGAAGCTGATATAGCTTGGGGCGAGTGTATTGCCGAGGCTCTCATTGAAGAAGTGAAAGACACCCCTAGGAAGTGGGTGTGCATAATTGCTTCTGACCGTGCCTATCGCTGCGTGCTCTGGGAGGCCGGGGAAATTCGCCGTGATGAAGTTGTCGATGCAACGGAACTGTCTGAATGGTTACAGGTACATCCATCTGAGCGCATATTTTCTACAACTGAATTGCCTGTTCGGGGTGTAGAGACAACGATAATTGAGGCTTTAAATCTAAAGCCTGATGACTTTGAACTCATAGAGTTTCGTGGGTCTGCATTGTCAAGAATGGTTAAGCCATCTCTTGTCTGTTTAGCAGGTATTGCGGCAGCTACATGGTTTCTATGGCCTGAACCGCCGCCGCCGCCTCCGCCGGAAGTGATGGATCCCTGGTATGCCTATCGCGCAGCATGGACAGATGTGCAGCTTGCTGGAGATGTGGTTAGTGAGTTAGGTGTGACGTGCGCGAAATTTGGAACTATCCCTGTAGTCACGGATTTACCTGTGGGGACAATCGAGCCAGGCAGCATTAATATGGTATTGCCTGACGTTGTGATCGATAGAAATGTGTTAAATGCATGGGCGGAAAAAAATATCCTAGCTATGTCTTTCAGTGGGTCATCACCATTTATTCGCGTGCCTGTCCCTCTGAGTTCCTATTGGAGTTCACATCACACCAGTTTCAAGGCGCTTGATGACAAAGTTTTTGAGATATTTTCAAAGCTTTCACTAATTTCGGCTTTGAAAGCTAGCTATGAACCCATTGAAACTAATGGAGTATGGGCAAGCAGAAAGGCCAGTCTGACCATCGCGAAAGCAAATCCTTGGTTCATTAACGAGCTTGGTAATGCCCTGAAAGGAATGCCAATTAAGTTAGAATCAGCGACATTTAGCATTAGCAAGGAAGGGGAATGCACCCTAAATAATGCGGTAATTCAGTTTGGAGGTGGCGCACAATGAACGAACAAAATAAAAAAATTAGCACTAAAAAATTGGTGACCTATTTAGGGCTGCTTTCTGTAGCATGTGCAAGTGCGGTTTATTTATATCAGGCTCAAGAAAATAGACAGGCTAAACGAAATGAGCGACTTAATGCGCTTATCGCACAGTCAGAGCAGCGTTCCCAGGCATCAACTCCGGTTGATTCAGGGAGCAATGTCTCAAGCCAAAACGTGATTGAACCCCCGTCAGCAGTAAGGCTGCCGAATTTACCGGAAAACATCCAGGAGCTGATGCGCCTCGGTGAAAGAAGGGCTAAGGCTGAGGCTTTACTGGCAACAAGCACGGTGGAAGAGTTGGTTGAGAGTAACGCCGCCAAGAAAAAAATTGCATCCGAGAAGCCTGCCAAAAGCTCCCCCCCTCCTGGGGCCTTCTTGCTACAGGACGAATTGCCTGTAGGCGCAACCGTGTCACCAAGTGCTCCAATGCCTGTTGGAACGGGGATCGCATTTAATGAGCCCAAGGTGATGGATTCCCCCGGTAGCAAACTTGACAGACTCACTCTGCGATATGCGGCCCGCGTAGATGGGATATTGACCGCGTATGTATCAATTGGTGAGTCTGGAAGAATGACCCCTGCTCAGATAGGTAAGACAATCGACGGGATCAAGATTACTTCCCTGAATGACAGGCAGTTATGTGCAAGCCAAGGAAAATTGGCTCGCTGCATTAATATGGCCTATTGACGGTTGGGGTATTTATATGAATATGGCAATTAAAAGCACAGTGTCTTTAATTGATGATGATGAAATCCTAGCTCTTTGCCGGGAGGACAAAAGTTGCTTTGTTGATGAGAACTGGGTCGTTTACACCTCAGATCCAAAGAGCGACAACTTAAATACAATAATTGCTAAGGTTAAGGTTCTGCTGCATGGCAAGGAACCTAAGATTAATCTGGCCGACAGCGAAGTAGTATTGAATGCCTTACAGGTTGGCTCAACTCTAAGTGTCGAGTCCACCCACCAGAGCACTAAGCACGCCACTGATGTTGCACCAACCCAAGTTGAAGACCGCTTGATGGGATTGCTGGCTAGATGCATCAAAATGGGTGGCTCTGATATACACATTTTAGTGAAAGGACAGAAAACACTAATAAAGTGCCGTATTGATGGGCGCCTAGTTGACATATCTGCGCCACAGACAAAGGAATATGGTGCAGAACTGACGGCTTATGTGTTCAATGGTCACAGTGGCTCAGAGGAAAGCTATTCAGCATTAATCCCAAATGCAGGAAGCTTTAGCAAGATCATAGCTGTGAATAATGTTCAGAAGGCATGGGACTGGCGGACATCAATGCTACCAGTTAGCAGCAGTAGCGATGACAAAGATTGTACCAAAACCGTACTGAGATTGTTGACTCCCATTCGAGATGATATTCCTTCGTTCGCAGATATGGGGATGGATGATGATCATGTCAAAATCATCGAGCTTGCATTTAAACAGCCTCAAGGGGCCATTCTATTTTCTGGGCCTACCGGTTCAGGTAAAACCACTGTTGCTATGGCTGGATTATCAACAATTGAGGATGGCCGAAACATTAATACCCTTGAAGACCCTCCCGAATGGACTCTTGACGGGGTATCTCAAACGCGAATCGATTATGGTCTTACGAAGAAAGGTAAAGAACGAGACTTTGCGTATTACGGGAAGGTTATGCTCAGGCAAGATCCTGATGTGATTTACTTTGGCGAGGTGCGTGACCAGAAAAGTGCTGCGGAATTTACTCACCTTTCTGAATCCGGGCACTTGTTAATCGGAACAACACATACGTCAAGTGCGACCGGTATTGCAACAAAACTGGTAGAGCACTTACGTGTTCCATCAGTTATTGCAAGTAGCCCTGATGTATTTTCAGTTTTCTCGCATCAGCGGTTAATAAGAGTTCTTTGCCCGCATTGCTCAATACCACATGAAAAGGCAACTGAGGAGCAGCAGACCACCTTACGCAAAGCACTAGGCGATGACCTGGGCCACGCTAGAGTGAAAAATAGCAGTGGCTGCGGCAAATGTGTCTCAGGTGAAAAGGGAAGAACATTGGTAATGGAGGTCATTGTATTAACTGATGATGACCGCCAATTTATAGCTAAAGGTGATGCGTTGGCATGGAAGATTCATTTAATACAAAACGGGTGGAAAAACATCCGGCACTATGCTCTTAAGAAAGTAAGGGATGGTATTTGCGATATTCATTCTGCTGCCGAGCAAGTTAAGGAGCTGCTGTGAATTTTGACACTATTTCAAAGAAGTGGCTCCAGTTGGTTTTTTTTAAAACCAACCAAATTGAATTCCTCGAGGATTTTAGGGAGCTAATAAACTCTGGCATTGATGAAAAGGATATATGCATCAACTTGGTTGAGTTCGGTTCTGCATCAGCCAAGGCGCTCGCAGGTGACATGCTGATGGCTATCAGAAATGGTCGGCCGGTTACATCTGGAATGCAAGGGTGGTTCTCTCCAATAATAATATCTACAATTTCAGCCGGTCAAGAAACCGGTGACATAGACATGGGGCTTGATGTTGGAATCAACACCATCAGAGATGCATCTGGATTAACTTTAGATATTTTAAATGCAGTAAAGTATCCAGCATTAATGATTGTCGGGCTGTTGATAGTGGCGGGTGGTCCGTCCTATGAATATATGCTGGACATGCAAAATAGACTACCGCTCTACAAATGGGGTGGTATATCACAAGTGGCATGGGGCCTTGCTGAATTCAGTCACAACTGGATGTTCTCGATGTTATGTATGAGCATCACAGGCCTCATAGGATTGATGTGGATGTTACCTAATGTTTCTAACAGAGAGTCACTTGATAACTCCATTGTATTTAAGCAGTATAGGGATCTGAATGCGATAGCTGTATTAGCTAGCGTGTCCAGTCTTATGAGGGCCGGGGTCGGCATTAATGATTGCTTGAGCATTATTGGGCATGGCTCAAGTCGTTGGCTGCGAGCAAAAATTCAGAAGATAAAGTTGAAGATTGCATCAGGGAAGAAAAACTATGGTGATGTTTTTGATGTGGGATTGCTTGGTCAAGCTGAAATTCAAAGGATTAAGATTTTAAGTAATAGTGAAGACATTCCATCGGTGCTAATGCAAAGCTCGATGAGACAGCGAAGGAGGCTTAAAAAACAGATTATTAGTTTGGGAAAGTTGGCAAACTTGCTGACTATGATGGCTGCAGGTTGCGGTATGGCTGTATTGGCCGGTGGTATATATCTCGTAGTGGCGCAGTCCGCTAGAGTTACTTATTAATATATAAGGGTTGAATGATGAACTACGTAAGTCAGAACAATAAAAAAATGGTTTCAAAAAAACAAGGCGGCTTCACATTGATCGAGTTTTCCATTGTGGTAGCTATTGCGGCCGTCCTCTTGGTGGTCGTTCTTCAAGTTGCTGAAGGTGTCAAATATCAAACTAAGCAAGAGTCTCTCATAAAGCAGATGCAGCAAATTACAACAGCAACGGAGCGTTGGAAAAAAGGAAGACCGAATAAAAACGGTGTGAGCATGAGCGTCCTATGTGCGACTGGCTCTAAACTGCTTGATGCCAGCGTCTGTGGTACAGCCAAAGATGGTAAGGCGGCAAATGCTTTTGGTGGTGATATCACGGTTGTAGCTAATACCACTAACCCCAGTCTGGTTGATATCACTATGGCGGGCCTGCCGGCAGATTACATTACCGATCTTGCAGACACCTTGGCCCCTATGACTACTGGGCGTTGTCAGACGGCTACAGGCTGCACAACCATTACCGTCACTGGTAGTAGTGTTAAGGGAACGATGTAAATTATCTTTGCTATGGAGGTGGCATTGCCGCCTCCATGTTTTTTGAACATGACAGGTCAATTTATGAAAAAATATAGTGGTTTCACGTTGATTGAGTTTTCGGTGGCTATAGCTGTTTTTGTCACTATCTCATTTGGCGTGGCTGCTATTAGGTATAACGCTGACATCGTTGAGCAATCTATAAAGGTTCATGGTATTGCCTCTGATGTGAATTCGGGAATTAACACTACCCTGCGACTTAAGGTGTCAAGTGGTTGCCTGACTAGCATTAGCATTTCCCATACTGATTTAATTACAACAGGTGTGCCACAAACGTCTGTATATCCTGCGCCATGGGTGACAAGTTTCGCTTTTGGATATCGTGGGGGTGAACCTGTTTCTGTTATCGTTTCAATAGATGTAAGAAATGCTGCTCTTGCCGGTGAGCTATATACTGACTCAGGTGCTGACTATATTTCAGCTAGCACATTATCATATCAGTTTCCTATTAAGTCTCCGAGACTATCTTCGTTTGGAGAGATGTATAGGAGTTCAACAAATTGCTGGGCACATGGCATTGGAGATAAATAATGCGTAGGAGCCAGAGTGGATTTACGCTCATTGAACTTTCAATAGTTCTTCCAGTTTTAATTTTTGTCGGCATGATCATTTTCAATGAGCTGAGACAACAAAGAATTGAATCTGCTGCTGTGCAGCAAGGCAATCGCATTACTGAGCTGTTTTCAAAAGCGGCTGAAAGGTATCAGGTCTTGGCAAAAAGTAATAACACTGTCACGCCGACCAACTTTCCATCCTCTATCCAGGTACTAATTAATGAAGGGTACATTAGGAACTGTACTGCAAGTGACGCGAGTGCGGGTAACTGCCGGCCAATGACAGAGACTCTTTGGGGGGATGCTATATCTGTTAGAACTTATGGGGTTGCTGGGAATCCAACAATTCCACGGTTCGAATTGACCATTCCACTCGCAAAGGTCCCAGCTGACCACCGAAATGATGTTGCCGCTGGATTACTGTCATCTCTGCCTTTTGCTACAGTATCTGGCACAAATATTGTTGCCGAAATTGGTCGGCCAGGCACCGAAGTTTCTCACGATAACTTTTATATGCTGGATGGATCAAGGGCGCTAAAAGGGGACATGAATGCAGCTGGTTATGCTATCGAGAACGTAAAGGATCTTTCAATCACAGGTCTAACAAACCGTACCGTACTTTCCGGGCTGGCATGGGGGAATGTTCAACAAAACAACCAAGTTGTTTCACTTGTCTCTTGTCCAGCAAATCGTGGAACTCGAAAAGTAAATGTGATCCCTCTGTCATATAGCAAAAACGGTTTCCCGTTTAACAACATGGGGGCTGTGGAAGGGCGGTTTGATGGGACCAGGGCATATGTCCGAATATGGGAGACTGACCAGAATGGAACTCAGGCATGGTTTATTCCTGCTCCTGCAAATGCATCCGTCTTGGTCCAACAACAATGCAGCAAATAACTGGCTATAAATACACCAATAAAGGAGATCTGAATGAAGCTTCGTAACGATAATGACCCTTCTCGATATAGCTTGGCAATTATTGCGATAACGTTGTTATTTTGTGGCAAAGCGTACTCTGGCGTCGATGAAGTTTGGGCGGCCTCGCCGGCAACTTATGATACCCAGTGGGCTCAAGCCTATGCTGCCGCAGTCAATCCCTCGTTTTCTGGAACGGGCGGTCGAGTTGACCTCTATAGCGGATCCTCCACGGCAGTGAGTATCACTGTGCCTTCCACCGTCAATGTGCTCTATGTCAGTTTTGACTTAGATGGTCGGGGAATCACTCAGTTGATGTTCGACCTTCAAGAAGCCGTCACTAGAGGGGATGTGCGAATCTACAACCGGGGAGGTGAAAACGCTGATAGGCCCTATGACGCTCTCATCAAAGTGAGCCGGTCTGGTGTGGGGGTGACGCTGCAGGGGCAAGGCGTTTGGACTGGCGCTCCAGTAATAAAACGTGTTGTAGGATACAGTCTATAGCAGGGCTTGTAGCTGGCCCCCACAAGCCCATTTTCATCACCAGGGGGCGAGCAGCTTGGCAATCATGTAGCCAACCTAGGAGCCCCAAGTCGTATTTGATGGGACGAGAACCACACTGGTTGGAGAGGTAGTGTGGTTCATAATGACCGATAGTTATCGATAGCGGGCATCTAATACCAGCGTATCGTTGAGTGGATTACCTCAGAAGGAGTCTTATTGATCCTATAACTTGCTCCAGGCGGAATCATTACCGTGCCACTCGAGACCCAATTTCCGCCAGCACCATCCCCCCTTCCGAACGACGCTCCACGTACACCGTTCACATAGAGATCAATTGCCCAAGGAATATCCTTTCCGATAGAACCTCGGACCGTCATCAACATCGGTTTGCCAGTCGTGTTGGTGTATGAAACACCACTATTTATCGAAGAATCGTCAGTTGTACTGAAGGTAATCAGGGACATGCTATTCGCAGGATTAACAGGCTTGGCATACTGCTGCGCCCACAAAATGTCCTGGGTCGCCGGCGAGGTGGCCCAAATATCATCCACGCTTGCTGTCACGGCCCCACCGTAACAAGCCAGCAACGCTACTGTTAACATGTTGCTTGTGTAGCGAGAAGGGTCATTATCGCGCTACTCATTTTTCTACATGACACTGTTGCAAAGCGGATCCTGAAACTAGGGGGTGGAGTCAACCCTGGTTTGATTGCCAACAATTCAACCAGCTAATGTCAGTGACCAGGATGATGGGAGCAAACGAGCATAGGGCACATGAACGGGCGCATGGCTAAGGGAAGGACATATAAGCTTTGGCTCATCGGTGCCTGTCGCTGGTCGGTTGGAGCCCTGGATAGGACTTGTGCCCGCCGGCTGCGGTGCTGCCTCTGTTCTGGCCGGTGGTCACCCGGACGGCAGGAATAGGCCTTGGGCTCGATGGCCGCGGTAGGGCCCCTGGTGCCGGCCTGTGGCCACCCGGGCGGCAGGAATAGGCCTTGGGCTCGCCGGCCGCGGTGATGCCTCTGTTCTGGCCGGTGGTCACCCGGACGGCAGGAATAGGCCTTGGGCTCGATGGCCGCGGTAGGGCCCCTGGTGCCGGCCGGTGGCCACCCGGGCGGCAGGGATAGGCCTTGGGCTCGCCGGCCGCGGTGATGCCTCTGTTCTGGCCGGTGGTCACCCGGACGGCAGGAATAGGCCTTGGGCTCGATGGCCGCGGTAGGGCCCCTGGTGCCGGCCGGTGGCCACCCGGGCGGCAGGGATAGGCCTTGGGCTCGCCGGCCGCGGTGATGCCTCTGTTCTGGCCGGTGGTCACCCGGACGGCAGGAATAGGCCTTGGGCTCGATGGCCGCGGTAGGGCCCCTGGTGCCGGCCGGTGGCCACCCGGGCGGCAGGGATAGGCCTTGGGCTCGCCGGCCGCGGTGATGCCTCTGTTCTGGCCGGTGGTCACCCGGACGGCAGGAATAGGCCTTGGGCTCGATGGCCGCGGTAGGGCCCCTGGTGCCGGCCGGTGGCCACCCGGGCGGCAGGGATAGGCCTTGGGCTCGCCGGCCGCGGTGATGCCCCATGTTCTGGACGGTGGCCACCCGGAAGCTTGAGATAGGCCTTGTGTTCTCCGGCGGCGTAAAGGACCTTTGTGCCGAGCAGCTGGTAGAGGCCACTAGCGCGGATCTCACCAGACACCGAGTGGCAGGGTGCTTATAGACTGCCGAGGAAGCCACACCATGGGCAATCGGCGAATAGCCTATGGGCATCTTGGCAGTCAGGGTTCATCAGTAATTCAGAGGGAGCAAATGAAGCCAAAAACTGAAATTAAATGTTGACTATGTATGATGATAGTCATATTCTATTTCTGCGGATCAAAATCTAGGAGTGGGGCAAAGTGAAAAAGCTACTGCTAATGGATGAAAAATATATTCGTTTGTTGATTGAAAACACTAAGAGTACAAACCCAGCGGTTGCTGATGCGCTGGTAGATCATTTACTTTATGGTCTTGCACAAGAGCAAACAGCTAAGAAATACGGCCTTTCCTCTCAATCACAAGTGTCAAGGCTAAAAGGAAGTGTAATAAAACTGGATAATCTAATTAGAACGTCACTGGCAATGAAAGATAAATTTGAACAAAATAAGGGATGATATGAAAAAGACTGTTGTTGCCGCGCTGCTTATGTCTGCAATTACGCCTGCTCACGCCATTTTCAATGGCGCAGAAATTAACTCACCTGAGTTTGTGCGGGTGGGTGGGACTTGCTCTGGGACCGTAATCGCTGGGAAATGGGTTGTAACAGCGGCCCACTGTGGTGATCTGACAGGCCAGACTGTCAGTAACATCGATGTAAGTGTGGCGAATATTAAGCGCACAGTAATTCATCCTATGCATGATGGCAGCGTGCCGCGTGTATATGATGTTTCATTGCTGGAGCTGGATAAAAAAATGCCGGCAACAGCAAAAGTTATTAACACAGAACCAGCGGTCGGCTCTACCCAGTTAATTGCTGGCTGGTCTAGCCTCTCTGGTGGAAAACTGAAAGGTGCTTCAAATGTGACTGTAGGTAAAGCAGACGCAAGATGGTCACCAGATGCTTACGAACTGAAATATGACACCGTAAACGGGATTGGTACTGGCACCTCGCAGCCCGGTGACTCCGGCGGTCCTTGCTATAACGAAGCTGGGGTTTGGGGGGTAATTCAAGGTTCTGCTGGTCAAGGTGATGGAACTTTCATTCAATCGTGCCAAGCGTTCTATAAAGCAGAAACCACTGCATGGATGCTTGAAACAATCGCTGCATGGTCTTATCCGGTCGAGGTGAAGGGCGAGGGGAGTGTTACGATCAAGGTGCAGTCCTTCCACAAGGACCCGGAAGTTTTCGCCCCTTATACCGAAGGGGATCTCGCAATCGAATCGAATACCTGCAAAAGCGGGACGGCCGCCCCTCTTGAGGAGTGCACAGTTGTTGTGAAGGGAAGCGGCAAGTTGTTCATTACAGGTAACGATCCGGTTGAGGTGAATAAAAAGACAACGCCTGTCACTCCGACTCCGGAGCCTACAGAAAATGGTGGTGGTGGTGGTGGTTCAACCGGCCCAGTTGGCCTGATAGGGCTGGCACTGGTAGCAATGGCACGTCGTTTCATAGCTAAGCAAGCCGCAAGTAGTTGATACCTACTGGTAAAAATGGCAATTTGCAATGAGGGAGGCTAAGGCCTCCCTTTTTTATTGATAGATCTTTAAGATGCGAAGCATCGAAGGCTCTTGCCACCCCAGCCAGAAAACCCCCTCATTTTTAAGCGCTCATTTTATCCCAAGGCCCCGAGTTAGAATCCCATTGTGGATAGTTGACTGACAAACATGCCACGCCTCAAAGACCGCACCACTGGGACCTAGCACTTTACGGTGTCACGGATCCAAGCAAATGGAGAGTGTTGAGTGAGATTGTTGAAGACGGTGATCAGCGTTGGGGTGTTAGCCCTTTTTTCCACAGCATCGGTAGCTGATGCCTGGCAAGAGCGTGAGATCCTGAGCCGTGTCCGAGAGCAGTTGATTCGGGTAAACAAGTTGCTCGACGAAGCTGAGAACGCGGGCATGAATAACCAAAGTCGGCTACGTATGGAGTATGGAAGCATTCGTGCCGACCTAAGCACCGTCGAAGACGGGATCTTGCAATACCTGTCTGCACCCATGGATCCGGCAGCCATAGTCCCCCTGGATGGTGGCTACACGGATTACCAAAGAGCGCATGCGTTACCCCGGCCGGACGCAAATTTGTCTCGCGAACGCGCATTACCAATGGGGTATAAGAAATGAGCGCATCTTGTTCAGGTGGAAATGTATCTCAATGCATGGCTGCTGTCGGAGCTAATTCCACATTCAGCCAAACATCAATTTTGCTTCAAGGTAGTATGTACGCGGCTGCATTCATATTTATTCTGTTCGTAGCCTATGCCTGTTATCAAGGATTGGGGACTGACAAGGTAACATATTATGGAATGTTCAAGGCTGTTATTACCGCCGTAGTTTTGAGCGCATTGATATTGCTGGTTGTTCAAGCAATTGTGCATTAATAAATTTAAGTGAGGAGTATAGGGATGCCAATGAAAAAGGTTAGTAATAGACTGAGGGGGGCGTGTCTTATGGTTGCTCTCATGGCCAGCGAGGCTAATGCGGTTGGCCTACCCACGATAAATGCCCCAGGAGGCTCAGCTAGTAATGATCCATTCACATTGATAGTAAACCTCTTTAAGTGGGGGCTTACAGTCATTGCTTTTCTACTGGTAGCGCTCATGTTTATTACCGTCGTAAAAAACGGTTGGCAAAAATACCACCAACTGGGGGAGGAGAACAGTAAGGTGACTTGGCGTGACTTGGCGAGCAACCTGGTTGCCGGGGCGTTGCTGATCTGTCTTGGTGTTGCAATGGCCAATTATGCGGTTGGTGTGTTCGGCGCGAGTGCTATTAGCTAATTCGAAAATATATAATAGGCAGGTATTACCTGCCTATTAAATGGGGATAAGTGAATGAAAAGGCTTTGTACGCAGGCTTGTAGCCTTGCAGTGATTTCCTTCCCTGCTGGTGCTGTGGGTATACCAACAATAACTCCTCCTAATGGAAATGGCGCCGGTGAAAATCCACATAATCTTGTTATCAGTCTTGTCTTGTTGGGTGTGAACCTTTTAGTCATGCTGCTCATCGTAGCTCTTCTGTTAACTGTTGCGAAGAACGCATGGCAAAAGTATCACCAGATCGGCGAGCAAGGTAGCAAGGTTACATGGCGTGATCTGGTAAGCAATATCGTGGCTGGTGCACTTTTGGTTGCGCTCGGGATATCACTGGGCGTGATGGCACTTAATATATTATAGGGCTGTGAAAATGGGGCGAGAGCACACTATACAGACTACCTTAGAGCGGCTTGATAAAAAGCCAGCTCTATGGAAAGGGTTAACAATAGATGAGTTGCTAATTGTTACATGCACAGCAATTGTGATCTGTTGTAGTACAAGTGCAATTGTTTTTTCACTGTTAATTAGCGAAGGGCTAATAGGATTTGTTATTGGGATGATTGTAAGCCTTGGCGTAATCCCCCTTGTAGCAGGGAAGATAGAATCAGCCAAAAAGAGGCATGGTCCCTTGATGTGGCTCAAGTTAAAACGATACACCCAAAAACGTGGCTGGATGAAATTTGACGGGATGATGACAGATAAAATCAAGTGGGACACTCGTCTGTCAAAGAGTAAAAATATTAACTACATTGGCCCGGTAAGGAAGTAATAATGAACAATGTGTTTGGTCGTAATAAAGGTAGGGCGAGAAATGCATTGGATAGAAGCGATGCTAGGGTTAAGGACTGGCAGCTCATATCAGGAGTTTTACTATTGATCCTGATAGCTCAGATAGTCTTAAGTGCACTCCGCCAGAATGATATTACTGTGCACATTCCCCCTGATTTATCGGCCGGCGCACAGTTTGATAGCAACACCATCCCCAAGCCCAATGTATACCTTTTCGCAAGTGAAGTTGTGAGGTCTATAAACTATTGGAAAAAAAATGGCGACAAGGAAATGCCAGAGAATCTGAACCGTTATGCTTGCTATATTTCTGAGAGCGTGAAAAGCGAACAACTCGCTTTGCACGCTCTCCGTGTTAGCGATGGTCAGTCTGCAAATAGAACTCGACGATTAAGCGAAATTACAGATCTAAAGGATGTTGAAGGATCAGTGTCTTTTGTTGGCGCGGGAATTTGGGATGTTGATTTGGACTTGCGTCTGATCGAATCGTTAGAGGGAACCCCAGTAAAGGATCACGCTCTTCGTTACCGTGTCCGTGTTGCTGCTGACAACTCTGGATCTGTGTGCAACCCATTCAACATGCGAATCACTGCCATTAATCAACCTCTTCGAATTGAGTTTGAGGGGGGAGCGCAGTGATGAAAATAAGTATCCTTGCGTCAAGCTTAGCGCTAGTTATGTCCTGCTCCGTATTTGCAGTAGAGCCAATTGAATGGCGTAGCAAGCCGATCAAGATCCCACTGCAAGTTGGAGAACAACGCCTCATACATTTCCCGGACCACGTTGTATTTGGACGACCTCGATCGCTAGCAGACAAACTCGATGCGGACAGTATGCAGGGAACCCTCTACTTAACAGCCCAGGATGAGTTTGCTCCGACCCAGGTGAAGGTGAAGTTGAATGACTCAGGAGACATTGTATTGCTCGAGCTCGTTGCAGTGCCAAAGGCTGGTGCTCCGCTCGATGAAGTGCTGATCTCCGTGCCAGGGTCCGAGGCCGGTACCGGTGCGGCTGCGGAGGCCATCTCGGGGACAGGTACCGGCTCTCAGAAGTCGGCACCTGTTGATGACAATCCCCTTGCAGGTACACCATTCGACACATCTGGAGATGCCGCAATTTCTCCAGAGGAAATGATCCAGTTTGCAGCTAGGGAGTTTTATGCCCCACCTCGTTTACGAACCAACGACCAAAGATTAAATCGAACAGCACTTAATAGTGCGGAAGATATGAGAGATCTATTTATCGATACCTCATATGGTATTTTCGATGCAACTCCAATAGCAGCTTGGCAAAGCACTTCCGGTCAGTATTTGACTGCTATAAAATTGGTTAACCGTAAATCGTCCCCGGTCAAAGTAAATCCCTTTCATTTGAATATGCAATATTCCTATGCTGCCGCACAACATATCCAGCTGAATCAGAATAACGTACCTGGAGACACTACCATGCTTTATGTAATCTCCGACCGCCCCTTTAGTGACTCCCGGTATGAAAGCCCTGCTCCATGGGCTCCTGTGGCGTCATCACAACCAGCTGTGAATCAGTATCACCGCCAGGGGAGCAATAAATGAGTGGTGTAATGGTAGGGGAAAACCCAATGCTCAAGATTGGCGCTGGAGCGGTGTTAGTGGGCGCCATCGTAGCTGGATACGCGGCCTTCACCGCTCCAGAGAATAACCATGCTGACACTATTAAAGCGGAGCAGGGGGAGGGGGAGGGAAAGGTTACCATTGACCGCAGGCACACACGCCTTGGTGCTGACGCGGATACGCCAGAAACATCTGTTGAAGCACTAGCTAAAGCAGTAACAGACTTGAGCTCTCGCTTAGTACAGGTTGAAGAAGGGAAGAATACTTCAAGGAATTCACCGCCTCCAGTTGCACCGCCCATGGAGGCCGATAGCCCGACTGTTTTAGCGCTGAAGCAAAAGATCGAAGAGCTGGAGATGAAGCTGTCGACCAAAGAGAATTCAGAACCACAGCAGCCGGCGGCGACTGAAACGGTCGTGGACCCTTATCCAGAGCGAACCCAACCAGGGAAAGATTTCGGGTTGGAACAAGATGAAACGCCTGCAGGTAATGGAAGAAAAACCATTGACTTGCCTACGGTGCCAAACCTATTTAACCCAAATGGGAGCGGATCACAATCTGTTGGCCCTATATCACTGCCTGCTGATGGAGACGAGAGTTTGGAGTGGATTGTACCATCAGATGCTCAGCGAGTCGTTGATGAACAGACTGGGAAAGACGTACTCAAATACCCTAAGTTCAAAGGCTCCGGTTATCGGAATCTGCACACATCAAAGGGTACCAACTCAAACCTTATGACACTCTCTGATGATGAGAAAAAGGATAGCTTGATACCAATTTATACAATTCCAGAAAACTCCAGTTTTCTCGGTTCTGTAGGCGCTACAGCATTGATAGGTCGAGTTCCACTTAATAATCAAGTAACTGATCCATTCCCATTCAAAGTTGTAGTAGGCCAAAAAAACCTGGCTACCAACGGTATCAAAATCCCAAACCTTCAAGGGATGGTAGTATCCGGCTTAGCAAGAGGAGACTATACCTTAAAGTGTTTATATGGACAGATTAACAGCGTCACCTACACCTTTACTGATGGGACCATTCGCACTGTTTCTAGCAAAGGTAAGGAAGAAGGAGGGATAGGATATTTAGCTGATTACCAAGGTGTACCTTGCATATCTGGTAAGTACATTACTAACTTACCCTCCTATCTAGCTCAGACAATGGGCATTAATACATTCGCCGGGGCGGCTGAAGCATTTGCGAATGGGCAAGCGGAGATTACAAAGAATACTGATGGTAGTTCAAGTTCGTCAATAGTCGGCGAAAGTAACAGCATAAATTACATGCTTGGGAAAGGAATTGGAAAGGGGGTCCAATCAGGGTCTGAAGCACTTGCTGAACGTCAGCAAGGGGCATATGACGCTGTTTACGTACCTCCTGGAACCAGAGTAGAAATTCACCTTACCAGCCAAATAGACATTGATTATGATAAAAAAGGACGCAAGGTATCCCATGTTCAACAAACGAATCACTACAGCAACAATCGTGGTTTTGATTAACGCCGTCCTTGCTGGTTGTGCTAGTAAGGACGATGTAATTCCAAAATCTGACATCACCGCTGAAATGGTTTTTGATCAGACCATGGGGGGTGGCGCAAGTGCGCGTGATTATCGCATTATGACAACCCCTCAAATGGTTGGCGTCCAACCTGACATTGATGTGTATGAGTTGCATAACTCACCAAAACCACGTTATCAGGTGCTCCCGAATCCAACGCTTTATATTTTTGTACCTGCACATCTCACGGGAAAGGGGCGATCCCCGATCCCGGCGTACATCACTGAAACAAAAATGTTTGAACGTGACGAGTATGCTCTTCCTGGTGAACTCTATCCGTTAATGGATGCTCGGTATGATCAGAGTAAAGTTGCGGCAGATAATCAGCAATATCAAGACTAAGGTGAACTCGTGAGCTTATTTCAGGAAATTAAAGATATATTTATTCCGCAAGCAAAAAAATCATCTGCTCAGCAAAACCTGAAACACTGCAGTGTACAAACAGAAGTGGATCATGAAACCAAAGAAGTATCTTATGTTGATGAGTCCCGTAAGCCATCATTTGCAAGAAAGCTTGGGCCGGTTACACAAAAACTGGTCCAGTCACATTATCGACGCAACCCTAATAGCTTTGCCGATAGGCTTTCAATCACCGAATACCTAGAAGAAAGTAAAACCTTTATGCTTGAGGACTGTTATTCTCAAGCAGTAGTGTTCGCTGCATCTCCAATCGCAACAGAGGGGCGCTCCAAAGACCAAATTGCTGAACTTAGGAATACTCTTCAAGCTGCATTTAAGCAAGCATTCGGAATAGCTCATGGAGGATCTGATTGGGTTCTTCAGATATATTCATGGAAGGATGATGACCTTTATAGATATGTTGATGATATATATGCATCTATTCATGAGGAAGTTCGTGATACTGAATTCACAGAACAGTTCCTTGATGTTCTTGAGGATCATTTTCGTGGCATTAACCAGGCCGAAGGTATTTTTAAGGATGTTCAGGTCACTGGCAAACAATGGCGTGGCCAAATGCGGAGAACTTATTGTGTAATCTACAGGCGCTGCACGAAGATAGAAATGGAGTCGGCAAGTTTTGACCCGATAAATGATATTAATGAGGTTGCGGATCGTTTTTCTCATCTATTGTCATCTTCTGGCGTAAAGATTCGCCGCTTAGATGGCGAGACTGTATTTCGGTGGTTAACGGATTGGTTTAATCCCAACCCACCGATTACTAATGGTGATCGTGAGGCACTTTATCGACTGGTAGGCTACCCTAAGCGGAAAAAGGATAAGCCTTTTGGATTTAATCTGGCTGAGAGTGTTTTGTTTTCCGAGCCTATATCTGACCCTGACAATGGATGTTGGTGGTTTGATGATATGCCACATACATTCATGCGTTTTAAGGGATTAACTCAGGCTCCGGATATGGGGCAATTGACTGGTGAGGTTTCTAAAGGTACAGGGAAAAATCAACGATCGAGTTGCCTCATGGATTCTGTACCAGCCGGTGCAATGCTTGTTCAGACTATTATTTTTGTCAGCCCAACGAAAATTGATTCGCACCTCATGAGCTTGAGTTCGGCCCAAAAGGGGGAGACCCAGGAGGCGCAGCGGGCCCAGCAGGCACTCAATGAAGTTGAACTCCAACGTCAGAATGATCAGGACGTTTTCTATGCTTCGCAGGGCGTATACGTGCGCGGCGAAAATTTGGTTGATCTGCAGGACCGGTGCAAGTCACTCAAAAACAACCTCCTCTCTAACGGAGTCATGGCGCTCGACGCATCCACAGACCCCTTGATCACTGAATCTTACCCGCTGCACCTACCTGGTTGTTTCCAGCCAGAGTTGGATACGAAGCGCCAGTACATGCAGCTCTACTACTCCCAGCATTTGGCCAACATGTGTCCGATCTTTGGTCGCGAACAGGGAACAGGGAATCCAGGGCTTGTGGTATGGAATCGAGGGGGTGAGCCCCTTACGTTTGACATGTTTGGCAAAGACCGGGTTCGGGCTGCTCATGGGGTGGTTATCGGACCCCAAGGCTCAGGTAAGTCAGCCTCGTTGAACTATATGGCCGCCTCGGTGATGGCTGTGCATAGGCCACGGCTTTTCATCCTGGATAAAGGTGGGTCGTTTGAGCTGTTGAGTGAATATTTCGCCCAGCATGGCCTGACGGTTAACTACATGCGGATCAACAAGTCTGCCAAGTTTTCGCTATGCCCATTCCTCGATGCCGGCGAAGTTGTGAAGCAAATCGAAGAAGCCAAGGCGAAAGCTAAGGCGGCAGCCATGACAGCACAGCATGAGACGCCGGCTGATGATGAGGATGAAGATGAAGATGAAGATGATGCACCACGGGATCCCTTGGGTGAAATGGAGCAGTCCCTCTATATCATGGTGACAGGCGGCAATATGGAAGCATACGCCCGGATCACTCAGCTGGATAAAGCACTTATGCGTGCAGCCATTTTAGCTGCAGGGATTAAGAGTTACCGTGATGGAAAGAAAACACTGACCCAGGATGTTCGAGAAGCAATGCTCGAGATCGCGGAACGGGAGGCCAAGCTGGAACCTGACCAGCGTACCCGGTTAAAAGAGCTAGCGGCCTCGCTCGAAATGTACTGCACTGGCGAGCTGGATGCTCGAATGTTCAATACTGTTGGTGAACCCTGGCCTGATGCGGATGTAACAGTGCTTGATGTTGGCGTCTACGGTTCGGACCGATATCCAGCTCAGCTTGCTCTTGCTTACATTGGCTACATGCAGAGAGTAATTAACAAGGCGGAAGAAACACAGAACCAACGTCGTGATGTCGTGAATATTGTGGATGAAGCTCACCTCTACACCGGTAACCCCCTTCTTGGGTACCAAATAGCATTTGCTGTAAAAGTTGCCCGTAAGATAGGCCTTTGGATGTTGTTGGCCACTCAGAACGTAGAAGACTTCTCCAAAGGTGACGACATCAAGAAGGTGCTTGGTCTATTCGAGTGGTGGTTCTTGCTGAATATGGAATTCAAGGAGGTGGAGGATCTTAGCAAGTACCGAAATTTGACCCCTGAACAGAAAGTCATGATCTTGAGCTGCTCTAAGCAGCAACGGGCCTACACAGAGGGAGTTGTGATGGGTAACCCCAAGACTGTTGGCGAAATGTTGGTTCGTCAGGTGCCACCATCAATATTCTTGACTCTCGCCATGACAGACCCGAACGAAAAGAGCGAACGGCGTGCCCTGATGGAACAGTATGGGTTGTCTTCCCAGTACCAAGCCGCAGAGATGATGGCTCAAGAACTGAACCGCAAGCGGGGGCTAAAGATCAGGGCTCGCAGCTCGGACGCCGTGAGCCGCTCTCAACGCCTACAGGAGGCTTCCTGATGATGCTGGCAAGATGGCCCTGGACCGCATGGAAGAAAGCCTGGATGAAGCGCACAAACACTCTGAACCGAGGGCCTGATACTGATATCCCATATCAGCAGCCTGCAGCACTTGAGCTTAACGCAATGGTCCTGTTCGGGGATGGCCGGAATGGCATGGTTGAACGGCAGATGATTAGACATAGCTTGACGGTTTTCGTCATCCTGATCCCGCTCTTGAGCTCGCAAGTTAAAGCTACTGAAGTGCAGGTTACTCAAGTAGATGTGTTTACCGTGGATGGCCTTCGATATGACGTGGAAGGTGCTCAACTAGCTAAAAAGTTGATCGTACCAGTGCACATCCGGCAGATAGATGAAATCTACAAGCTTGAGATGGAATTGAGTGCCGGACTTCCCGCCTCTGAAGCGGAGGCTGCAGCAATCGCCACCAAACGGTTCGCAAAGCTGAGTAAAAAGAGTGTCCTTGATAAATATGCTACTACAGCAGAGTCATTGACGATGGCTCGGTCTCTAAATGTTGAGAAGGTACCTGCAGTTGTGTTTAATAAAAAATGGATTGTGTATGGCCTCGATCCGCTACAGGCCTACTCGGTCTTTGAAATGATGCGAAGCCGTGGAGAGTTGAACGGCTCGACAAGGGGGAATGGTGAATAAACTATCTCTAGGCGCGCGGATTGCAATTTTGTGCCTCATGGTCATAAGTGGAAAGGCGATGGCCATGGACGCCAATAACACTCTTCCTCATGGTGATAAGAAGGTCGAAATATTCGATCTAATAACGGACACAATGGACCTTTCATGTGTCGACTACAAAATCAAAGGAGTATGCTTCTGGCTTCACTGTGCCGGCCCATATTGTAGGGTCAGAACATCTAGTGTGGTCAGTCATTACAACCCAGATGTCATAGTCGAGACAGTATCAAATAGGGAGGCCTACCCACTCACCTGGTTGACGAAACCAATGTCACAAGTAACAGATCCACTAGCAAGGGGTCTGAATCATGGGTTCGATGTCGGGACTGGCGTCCGCGGATCGCCTACTGGTACTGCAACGAATAAGAACTTCTTCGATACGAATGTCTATGGAAACCCTGCCTTACTCGGTTTCAGGGATCTCGTGGGAAGCATGTTGAGTTTGTCTGGATTTTGTAATAGTGATGTCATGCCGTTCAACCCTTACTTCGTTTCGACTCTTGATCCGGAGTGGCGGATGGGACTTCTGGAAGCCCCATTATTGGTACTTCCATCCAACTTCAATCGCAAGATCTTTGCAAAGAGCGGAGATGCACTTAGCGGGGCTGTAGGAAGCGCACTCGGCGGGTATGGCGACATAGTTCAGTCGAGTGAACGCTTCGGGCACATATTCCCCAGAATTGGTTCCATCGTTAATCCGAACAGATATACCGGTTCAACAGTAATTGCCCAGCGGGCCGCTGATATTGTCACATCATTGAATGCACACATATATCAGAAATTACCAGACACTGCTGGTTCTGCCAAAGTATGGGCTCCAGTCCCTCCCCGTGAAGGAGATGATGAAACGGCCAAATGGCAAAGAAACTATCCACGCGGTAAGACTGGATGTAAGGCATTCCCTGCAGATTCGAGCGAGGAGTACAAGTACAGCGAGGATGACTTTTCTCCAACCCATAATTACCTCTACACACTTTGGCGACGGTATGAGTGCTGTGCCAGGAGAGGAACTTTCCTATATCGTATTTAATGAAGAGGGCCCATAATGGGCCCTTATATTATCGGGAACCTGATATCAAGGGGCCTATCGATACTTGCCAACCTGTTGTAGACAAAAGATCGTAAATATCGGTCAGCATGCGCGTAGATGAAGTGTGCCGAGCCGACATGAATTTTTCGATCAGGGCAACGGCATCTGGTTCATCAATAAAGGGGGTAACACGAGCAACAATCATTTCAAGATTACTCGATGCAAGCACCTCGTTGCTCTCTCGTAACTTGATATATGTACCAATTGTGGAGATGACAGCCTCACGATCCAATCTGGGTTCAGGTTTTTTCACTTTTTGAATGCACCTCTCTGAACATGCCGCTGCTTAGCCTGGTTATCCCCTGGTTGCTTTTGATTGATGAGCGCGATCAGCTCCATCATGCAATACAACCCTTCAACCTGTGCAGATGCTTCGGCTGAATCAAGATCTAGTGCCTGCAATTGCCCTTGAATCGCTTTCGCCATCTCTGGGTAGCTCATGTCCCAATTCATCGGCACTTGCGTATTTCGGTTTGTCCGGCCACCTGTTCCGGTTTCATCCGGCCAGGCGTTTCGGTGTGATCCGGCCAGCATGATCTGACCTTCGTTTATCCTCTCTTTTTACCCGACTTCTTCACCCTGAACCAGTGTTTTTTTACGTTGTGACTCACCTGTTAATTCCAGTCGGTGGGCATTGTGGATCACTCTGTCTAACAGCGCATCTGCAACAGTTGGATTATCCATTAAGCCGTACCACTCCGAGACCGGTAACTGACTGACGATGATTGTGCTGCGTTGCTCGTAGCGATCTTCAATGACGTCCAGTAAATCGCTGACTTGTTTACCTTTAAATCCCTCAAGGCCCCAATCATCTAGGATCAACATATCTACCTTTTGTAGCTGTACCAGTTGTTTCAGATAGCTACCATCAGCATGCCCCATTTTCAGGCTTTCCAGTAACCGACCTAACCGGTAATACAGCACGCGTTTATTCTGTCGGCAAGCTTGCTCACCTAAGGCGCAGGCAAGATAGGTTTTGCCGCTGCCGGTGGGCCCGGTTATCAAGATATTCTGGTGGTACGTCAGGTGATGTCCTTGCATAAGTGGTGTAATTTGTTCAGCTCGCAAGCCGCGCTTTGCCGGATAGCGTAAGCCTTCTGGTGTCGCTTTAAGGCGCAGATTGGCTTGTTTGCGCAAGCGTTGTAAGCGGGTGTTATCCCGCGCCAGATGTTCTTGCTCGACCAGCAATCCCAATCGTTCATCGAAGCTAAGTTCGGCATAGGTATGGGGCGCAAGACGTTGTTGCTCCAGCGCACTGGCCATGGCCGCCAGCTTAAGCTGGCGCAGTTGGATAAGCAGTGAGTCCATTGGTGGTCCTTATTGGTAGTATTTTGAGCCACGGATGTTGGTGTGTGTGCCAGGGATAATGGTTTTAGTTTCATCCGGTTGCCAGCGCATATCTTCACCGTTTTTCAGTAGCTTTTTGATGACCGGTATATAAGGTAGTTGGCGACTGATGGCCAGTGCGCAGGCCTTTTCCAGCCGGTCACTGCCATAGCGCTTTTGCTCGCTCAGGAGTCCCAGGCAGGTGCGCTGCGCTTGGATAAGATGGTCTTTGTTACGCTCAACCGCTAAGACCACCGCCAGCGTGTTAGTGCCGATATGGGTTGCCCAGCTGCGAATGCGCTCAGGGCTCCATTCCAGATGGGCAGCATGGTTTTCTGGCATATGCGCTATATCAGTCGTGTGCCGGTAGCGGGTATAGCTGCGCGGATGCTGAGCGACGCATTTCGCCTGATGGTAAACCTTTATCAGCGTCTGCGTTGCACTGATTTCAACCCGCTCACCGACTAAACGGTGTGGCACCGAGTACCAGTGATAGTCGTATTGTACGTGGTAGTCTTTGGCGACTTTGGCAATGCGATAATCGGTGTACTCATAAGCGTAAGGCGGCAGTGGTTGTAATGCAGGCGCATCGAGCAAGTTAAACAACTGCTCACGGCTGGCACCGTTGTAATGCTTCATTGGCCGCTGATTGAGTTCTGTATTCAATGCGCGGATGGCCTGATTTAACGCTGCCAGTGAGTGAAATACCTGATGGCGCAGCCGGGCTAATACCCAGCGTTCCACAATCAGCACAGCCGATTCGACTTTGCCTTTATCCTGCGGTTTGCGTGGTCGGGTCGGCATCAACGCACAGCCATAATGTCTGGCCAGCGCTTTGTAATTGTCGTTAATCACCGGCTCGAACTTATCCGCTTTATCAACCGCCGCTTTGAGATTGTCGGGTATCAATAATGCGGGTACGCCACCTAAAAAGGTCAGGCAACGACTGTTCGCCATCAGCCAGGATTCCCTATCCTGACCTTTACAGGCTTCAATATAGGTGTAGTTAGATGCGCCCAGGGTGGCGACGAAGATAGCGGCCGGTTTTATCTCACCTGTTTCTGGGTTCACAATCGGCACTGTCGGGCCACAGAAGTCGATAAACAGCTTCTCACCGGCTTCATGATGCTGTCGCATCGAGCGTTTTTGTACAGCACACCAACGCCGGTAATGTTCACAGTACTGCGTGTAGCCAAGTGCTTTACTGCCGTGCTCTGCCTGATACTCCTGCCATAACAGCAGTTTGGTGACGCCTTTTCTACGCAGCTCAAGATGTACCTGCACCCACGACGGCAAGACCCGCTGCGTACTGTAATCACGGCCAGGAAATAACTGTTTGTCGAGGCTATCAAGCGGATAGTCGGCTGCCAGCGGCCAACTGAGGCCTAAGTTGTTAAAGCGGATAACCAAATCACTGATGGTTGCCCGGCCAATATTTAGCGCCTGAGAGATTTGCCTGTCACTTAACTTGGCCTCAAATTTGAGGCGGAATATATCCAGATAAGTTTGCATATCTGTCCTTACCATTTTCTTTTTACGTGTCATGACTACTCCGGCAAACAGTTAAAAAACTGTTATGCCAAAGACCGTAAAACGAAGGAAGAACAAACTGGCCGGACGATACCGAAACAGGTGGCCGGATGAAGCCGAAATCAGTGGCCGGATGATACCGAAATGGGTGGCCGACTCATGCCGAAATCGCTGGCCAGATCATCCCGAAATATGCAACTTACTAAAACGTCAAGTTGACATACTGGAAAAACAATTAAATCAGGCAATACAGAGAGAAAATCAATCTTTAGAACGTGAATCGTTTTATCAAGAACAGATTGAAGCTATGCAGCGCTTACTAGAAGCACCAAAAGCCAATATGACTACCTTTACCGATCAGAGCTTTAAACAGGATATAGCAACGGATCCTCGGTCGGAACTAGCAACGAACTATGACGAATTGACTACTCCTCAGCAAGACAATAAGCGTATTCCTATCCCGGAGCATGTTGAACCAGAACAGAAGAAGAGAGGCTTCCTAAGCCGCTTTTTCCTTCCATATGGTTAGCCAAGACTCCAGTTTTTTGAAGAGCCAATTTCAGTGCAAGCACTTGAAATAATGACTCCTCAAAAAACCGGATGATGTTTATTAAAACTGAATAAAACCGTGGAACATCGCTCAATTAGTGATCGTGGAACATGAATAATCAATAAAAAGCCGTTCTGGTGCCCTATACTCCAGAACGGCTTACGTTAATATAATGATATTTAAAGAGAAATATCAAGCATTTCGTATAAGAAATTTTATGTTAAATGATTGTTAGAAATGCCCCTTGATCGAGGCATTTTCTATAAAGAATACTAAAAACTAATTAAAGCCAACCAAGTTTCAAAACAAGGCAGTTCTCAGCAATCATATTTTTAAATTATATAACTCCCAACTGAGCTTTTGCTCCAACGATAAGGCTTTCATTTTGAGTTTCTAAGGCAAATAAACCATACATCAAAGGAGAGGCCGCTGCTCTTTCTAAAGTCTGTTCATATAGTTTATTCCAAACTTTACCCCCTAGTTTTTCATACTCGATGATTAGAGTTTTGAGGCTTTCTTCTCCAAACAAAGTTACATGCCCAGCAAAATCAATCGCTGGGTCATCTATATGGGCTGTTGACCAATCAATAACGCCTGAAACAGCTCCATCCTTTGAAGCTAGTACATGCCCAGCATATAAATCGCCATGTATAAATTGGGTGAAATCTGCCCATAGAACATCATTATCCAACCATTTTCTGTAGCGGGTTTCCAATTGCTCACTTATACCAATTTCAGATTTTACTAACTGCAAATTGTTTGCTATTTCAGGTCTTAAATCTGAAGGTTTCATAATTTTCAAATCATTTTCCCGAACTTCTTTTTCAGGAATACTATGGATTTCAAATAAGGTTTTTGCCAAAGATGTTATGTATTTCGGGCTATCTTTGTCCATATTCCAAATTATTTCATAGGTTTCAGCATCCAAATTTAAAACAGGATTATCTTTAAGTATGGGATAAGCCACTAATTCTGTAGATGAAATTCTCCAATCAGGAACCTCTACAGAAAGATGTTTTTTTACCAATTCTAAAATGCGTTTTTCTTTCTTGATTTGTTCCCTCATGCCATCACGACGAGGAATACGCAGCAACCATTGTTGCCCCTTTGTATCAAGAGCAAAAACGACCTTAAAATCAATGCCCATTTCATTGAAATTCATTTTGTCCGTAAGCAACAAGCCGTGTGCTTCAGCAAGTGATTGAATATCTTGAATTGTCATTTTTAATTTCCTTTAAAGAGTTCAATAATTAATGTTCGGATTAGATTGGCTATCATTAACAATCTCTCTCAAAAGTCTTGATGATTTTGTGGTCTTTGATCTCGTAGATAATGTCAGCAATATTATCGACCAATTGCTTGTCATGAGATACGAAGATAATAGTTCCTGCATAGGACTTCATCATTGTTTCTAATGCGGCAATACTTTTTAGGTCAAGATAGTTTCCTGGTTCATCCATAAGCAAAATATTATATTTTCCTAAAAGCATTTTGGATAAAAGCAGTTTGATGATTTCACCTCCCGATAAGTCGGATAAGTTTTTTTGAATATCATTCGCTCCGATCCCCATTGAAGCCAATACTGCACGAATTTCCGCAACTGTGTACTCGCACTCTTCCTGCATAAAGGAGAGCACAGATTTATGCGTGTTAAATTTATATCCTGTTTGTGTAAAGTAGCCAATTTCAGCTTTTGGAGATATGGTTAATCCATCAGCACGTTCTGATATCATTTTTAACAAGGACGTTTTCCCTGTTCCATTCGATCCAGTTATAGCGACTTTAGCGCCAAGCGGTATTATAAAGTTAGCGTCATCAAAGATAGTACGGCTACCAAATTTTAAGCTCAGACCATCTGCCGTAATCGGGAACTTATTGTGCAGTTCTAGGGCTGAACTTTGACGAAAACGAATAGAACGCAAATGCTCTGGTGCTTGAATATCTTCTAATGCAGCCAAACGCTTTTCCATACTCTTAGCTGCCTGATACAGTTTTCTTTGCTTGGTGCCAGTCATTTTTGCATGCCCAAGTCGTCCAGCACTTTCGGTAGAGTTTTTGGATTTTTCTCCTTTTTTCTTATTGTCTAATCGATTAGCTTGCTGGCGTTTTTCTTGCACAGCAGATTCTAATCGCTCCCGTTCCTTCATCATCAGCTCATATTCTACGGCTTGGTGTTGTCGCTCTTCTTCTTTTTGACGCAAGTAATCCGAGTAACCACCCCAATATTCCGTAATTTTACCGTCTTTTAACTCCCATATCTTGTCTACAACCATATCAAGAAAATATCGGTCATGACTGATAACAAGTAATGCTCCATCAAATGCTTTAAGTTGACCAATAAGTAGATCTATTCCATTGAGATCAAGGTGGCTGGTTGGTTCATCCGCTAGAATGCCATGTACTTGTTGGGAAAATGCGGCAGCAATTTTTGCACGAGTTTCCTCTCCGCCACTCATTGTGTCGTTTTGTACATTGGAAACACCAAGGCGAGATAACATTGCCCGGTCTTCGACCGTTTCTATTTCGATTCCGCCCAGTTGGCTGATATGTGCAAAATCACCAAAACGCTGTAATGTCGCTTCGGCTAAAACAATTTCGCCATTAAGTACTTTGAGTAAACTACTCTTTCCTGCTCCGTTATCACCCACAAGACCAATACGGTCATAAGAGTGAATTTCCAATTCATCAATATCCAAAACATCACGCCCAGCATAATCCAAGCGTATGTTTCTCGCTTTAATAATTAAACTCATTTTTATTTACTCCTGTTTAGCTCTTGAAATTTTTTATGCAGCAAACAGGATTTAGGTGAAAACAAAAGCTAGCATCACAGTGTCCTCCCAAAAAAAAAGCTATTCATCCACAGGTGCGTATTTCGGTTTGTCCGGCCACCTGTTCCGGTTTCATCCGGCCAGGCGTTTCGGTGTGATCCGGCCAGCATGATCTGACCTTCGTTTATCCTCTCTTTTTACCCGACTTCTTCACCCTGAACCAGTGTTTTTTTACGTTGTGACTCACCTGTTAATTCCAGTCGGTGGGCATTGTGGATCACTCTGTCTAACAGCGCATCTGCAACAGTTGGATTATCCATTAAGCCGTACCACTCCGAGACCGGTAACTGACTGACGATGATTGTGCTGCGTTGCTCGTAGCGATCTTCAATGACGTCCAGTAAATCGCTGACTTGTTTACCTTTAAATCCCTCAAGGCCCCAATCATCTAGGATCAACATATCTACCTTTTGTAGCTGTACCAGTTGTTTCAGATAGCTACCATCAGCATGCCCCATTTTCAGGCTTTCCAGTAACCGACCTAACCGGTAATACAGCACGCGTTTATTCTGTCGGCAAGCTTGCTCACCTAAGGCGCAGGCAAGATAGGTTTTGCCGCTGCCGGTGGGCCCGGTTATCAAGATATTCTGGTGGTACGTCAGGTGATGTCCTTGCATAAGTGGTGTAATTTGTTCAGCTCGCAAGCCGCGCTTTGCCGGATAGCGTAAGCCTTCTGGTGTCGCTTTAAGGCGCAGATTGGCTTGTTTGCGCAAGCGTTGTAAGCGGGTGTTATCCCGCGCCAGATGTTC
Organism: Aeromonas sp. FDAARGOS 1402; assembly: GCF_019046925.1. Classification (NCBI taxonomy): domain Bacteria; kingdom Pseudomonadati; phylum Pseudomonadota; class Gammaproteobacteria; order Aeromonadales; family Aeromonadaceae; genus Aeromonas; species Aeromonas sp. FDAARGOS 1402. Next base: position 17,733 of record NZ_CP077202.1, on the reverse strand, counting down.
TTGCTCGACCAGCAATCCCAATCGTTCATCGAAGCTAAGTTCGGCATAGGTATGGGGCGCAAGACGTTGTTGCTCCAGCGCACTGGCCATGGCCGCCAGCTTAAGCTGGCGCAGTTGGATAAGCAGTGAGTCCATTGGTGGTCCTTATTGGTAGTATTTTGAGCCACGGATGTTGGTGTGTGTGCCAGGGATAATGGTTTTAGTTTCATCCGGTTGCCAGCGCATATCTTCACCGTTTTTCAGTAGCTTTTTGATGACCGGTATATAAGGTAGTTGGCGACTGATGGCCAGTGCGCAGGCCTTTTCCAGCCGGTCACTGCCATAGCGCTTTTGCTCGCTCAGGAGTCCCAGGCAGGTGCGCTGCGCTTGGATAAGATGGTCTTTGTTACGCTCAACCGCTAAGACCACCGCCAGCGTGTTAGTGCCGATATGGGTTGCCCAGCTGCGAATGCGCTCAGGGCTCCATTCCAGATGGGCAGCATGGTTTTCTGGCATATGCGCTATATCAGTCGTGTGCCGGTAGCGGGTATAGCTGCGCGGATGCTGAGCGACGCATTTCGCCTGATGGTAAACCTTTATCAGCGTCTGCGTTGCACTGATTTCAACCCGCTCACCGACTAAACGGTGTGGCACCGAGTACCAGTGATAGTCGTATTGTACGTGGTAGTCTTTGGCGACTTTGGCAATGCGATAATCGGTGTACTCATAAGCGTAAGGCGGCAGTGGTTGTAATGCAGGCGCATCGAGCAAGTTAAACAACTGCTCACGGCTGGCACCGTTGTAATGCTTCATTGGCCGCTGATTGAGTTCTGTATTCAATGCGCGGATGGCCTGATTTAACGCTGCCAGTGAGTGAAATACCTGATGGCGCAGCCGGGCTAATACCCAGCGTTCCACAATCAGCACAGCCGATTCGACTTTGCCTTTATCCTGCGGTTTGCGTGGTCGGGTCGGCATCAACGCACAGCCATAATGTCTGGCCAGCGCTTTGTAATTGTCGTTAATCACCGGCTCGAACTTATCCGCTTTATCAACCGCCGCTTTGAGATTGTCGGGTATCAATAATGCGGGTACGCCACCTAAAAAGGTCAGGCAACGACTGTTCGCCATCAGCCAGGATTCCCTATCCTGACCTTTACAGGCTTCAATATAGGTGTAGTTAGATGCGCCCAGGGTGGCGACGAAGATAGCGGCCGGTTTTATCTCACCTGTTTCTGGGTTCACAATCGGCACTGTCGGGCCACAGAAGTCGATAAACAGCTTCTCACCGGCTTCATGATGCTGTCGCATCGAGCGTTTTTGTACAGCACACCAACGCCGGTAATGTTCACAGTACTGCGTGTAGCCAAGTGCTTTACTGCCGTGCTCTGCCTGATACTCCTGCCATAACAGCAGTTTGGTGACGCCTTTTCTACGCAGCTCAAGATGTACCTGCACCCACGACGGCAAGACCCGCTGCGTACTGTAATCACGGCCAGGAAATAACTGTTTGTCGAGGCTATCAAGCGGATAGTCGGCTGCCAGCGGCCAACTGAGGCCTAAGTTGTTAAAGCGGATAACCAAATCACTGATGGTTGCCCGGCCAATATTTAGCGCCTGAGAGATTTGCCTGTCACTTAACTTGGCCTCAAATTTGAGGCGGAATATATCCAGATAAGTTTGCATATCTGTCCTTACCATTTTCTTTTTACGTGTCATGACTACTCCGGCAAACAGTTAAAAAACTGTTATGCCAAAGACCGTAAAACGAAGGAAGAACAAACTGGCCGGACGATACCGAAACAGGTGGCCGGATGAAGCCGAAATCAGTGGCCGGATGATACCGAAATGGGTGGCCGACTCATGCCGAAATCGCTGGCCAGATCATCCCGAAATATGCATTTGTAATCGGAAAGGGGGTGATTGACAGTCATTATCGGGCTCTTGACAAAGAACGGGCTGAATTAGAAGCAATGGAAGAACAGAAGAAGTTAACCTATCGAATGCAGAATAGGGAGCTTGAAATTCGTGAGGAACTATCGCGAACTTCAGCTGGTCATCTAGATATTCCCCCTATGCCGATGGACACCCCAGAGTATGACATGCCTTATGATGAAGAGTTGGAGCGAACGATTGAAGACCCTGACTACTGAGCTGCGGGCAAAAAAAAACCACGCCTATGGGCGTGGTTTTTTGTTTTTTAACTTCGGGCCTTAATTCGCAGGATGCGTGACCGCTCAAAAGCGGCTGCATCCTCCCGGCACATAAACCAGAAACGAATTGCAAAGGCTAAGCCGACGACTTCAAGTGCTAAAACAATGTTGATCCACATAATGAGATCCTTGGCCGAAAGGCCTGGTTGAGGTAGCCCAGATGGGCGGATTGGAGGTTGGCAGCCGCGGTTAGCGGTACAGGCTGGTTATGCCATCGCCTGTCAACTCACTCTCGGGAGAGAGCGGTTTGGGCTGTGCACATGTGAGTGTGCTCAGGCCAAACATGACAGTCTGAGAACGACAAAACGCAGCCAAGGCTGCGTTTTGTGATTGAGGTGACTCCGATGCATTTCTGCGTGTGCTATGCGGATAAACCGAAGGAGAATGAGCACTTTGGCTAAGTTAGCCTATATGCGGTCGCCATGCAACGACAGTTATTTATTGCCCATGATGTTTGTAACCAATTTCTTGATCATCCCGGGTTCTTGTTTCCCCTCCAGGGGCAGGGGATGGCTCTGTTCACTGTTTGGTAAATGTCGGCGGGAACGTTCTTGCCTATCACGCTCGGCCCGATCCAACGCGACGCGATAAGTGATACTACCGCGCATAAAGCCAATCAAGGCGTTGAAGCTGAGGCAAAATGCCTGGCACAGTCTGCGGCTTGTTTCATGCTTGTCTTTGGGTGAGCGATTATGCGTCAGCAGTTCCATAAACTGCAGGTCACGGTCGCTGGGCCCGTCTGGAATAATGATGCCTGTTGGAGGGGTGATGTCGAATACTTCCAGGATCGCTTGCTCTGGAGAGTAACCCATATCGAAGACAAACTGGCGCAGCCTAGTGATGTGCTGCCGTGCTCGTTCTGCCCGCCGGTCGGCTTCAATCATCTCTAGTTTGGTGGCACTCATACCTGGGGTACATAAGGTTGTTGCGTTGATTGGCTTGATGTTGACCGCCAGATACCCTTTTTGTATGGCTCGTGCGCTGAACTCTACGATCATGCCGACTTCGGGGGGGGTCTCCCCCAGCCAGTTTTGAGGGGTAATGAAGTAATCGACGCCGGAGATGTCTGCGATGGTGCCGATGGGACCTGTATCATTGATCACTGTACCAACGACAAAGCCTCGTAGAGGGCCAAATGCGATGCTCATGATTTTCTACTGCTCCTGGTAAAGCCAGAGGCGCGAGATAAGCGGCTCATTGGCGGTTGTTTTTGCTTGCCGCGGAGGGCGTTTTTGGGTGATGTCGTAGTTCTTTAGAAGACCGATCTTCACTTTCTGAGCTCCGAGAATGAGAACCGGGGTCGATGCTACTTGCATACGACGACTGTTTCCTTCCACCAACCAGGCTTGTGGGTGGACTGGATTGGGGCGCCGGATGACAAGGCGAGCATCATCGGAGAGGGCGGATAGCAGCACAATTTCATCCTCTAGCTGTGCGACCCAACCAGCTGGATCGAGTACATGGCGCGGGGGTGAGTCCTGTGATGCTCTGAGCGTACCGATGATCTGTTGTTTGGTCATTCTCTGCATGGTGTTTTTATGAGCCCAACAGAACGAAATTGACCGGGCCGTGTCGCCGGCGATTGTGATTTGTCGGTAAAACTGCAAAGTGATCAACCCCTCGAACATGCCTTTGCTATGCAGGAACTCCCACCGGGTATTGGGTCCCCCGAGTATCGGACCTGAGTTTGTCACCAAGTCTCGGAAGGTTTTTCGGTCTGCATTTATGGCCTCAATTATACCGAACAGCTCCTCGCTGTGCCTGGAGTGAATCTGAATTGCTCCCGGCAAGCGGTACACTAGGCGAGTGTTTTCACCAGCGTCAGCGTAGAGATGGCCCCAGGCATGGTGAGCAGCATACAGAGCCTCAAGACCGTGAGCGGGAGTCACCGTAATAGAGGGAGTGTCGTGGCGGGTATCCTGCCTCGGATCGTGCGGGGGGAGGGCAAAGGTGCTGCCTTGGATGAGCTCGCTATCGTCTATAAAGTCTCGCAGCATGGCCAACAGCTGGTGTTGACGCCGCTCCAGAACGCGGAGCTGTGCAGCCAGTTCGTGTTTATTCATGAGGCATTCCATCGAGGGTTTCAAGCTGGTGTTATTATGACCAGTAGAGGGCACTTTCTCAACCAACATTCCTAGTGACTATTTTCAACCAGAGCACAGCCCTTCGGGCTGTGAGCTCCCCCTGGGCTATTTTGTTCTATACCTGCCCCCGAGTGCCAGGTTAGACCTCGAACCGACACTTCTGCTGTGCCGCGTTCGCGCGAAGAGAAAGGGGGAGAAAATGAAGAGAAAGAGAGAAAAATGAGATCCTAATTTAGTTCTCGGGCTACACGAAATGAACACCGGTTCAGCAGGTTGGTGTCTTGTAGCATTTAAGGATATAGGAATGTTGGTTGAGATTTCTGTTTTGGCCACATCCTTCGTCCGGCTCTACTCTGCAAGTCCCACCACCCTATGGCACCACCTAGTGGTTATCACTGCCTACTCACGACATAAAAAAGCCCCGCAATGCGGGGCTCTCTCTTGGATATCAGTCTATCACTGCATCCAATGTTGATCAGGCCTCAATGAGAGGTAAACCTTTTACTCTGAGCCAGTTCAGTACCGCCTTACGCAGATTCTGATCTGACTCTATATTCAGTACAGACTCGAGAATAACTTGAGCCAAGCAATCTCCATCATTGTTATTCGCATGATCGTAGTCGAAGATGCATCCAAGACGGGTGTAATCAACTAGCTCAACAAGCCAGGCTGAGGTTTTGCCACAGGCAGTGACCAAGGCATCCATTATATCGCTTGCCCCCCCTGTCGTGATTGAGAGGTCGCGTAAGTGCAATTGCCAAGTGTTAACAAGCAGGTAACCCATGGTGCTATCGAACATCGGTTTGGTAGCCATTGTGTTAGTAGCTGTTTCTTGCAATGAGTTGTGCATTTGTATTCCAAAAGCCCAGAGGGCTGGTTAAGCCTTCAAAACGAATGTTGAGGCGAAAGGCCGTTGGCCTAGTTGATGAAATAGAGGTATAGCCGCCCAAAAAATCAGACTGACGACCTATTCGTTATGGAAAAGAACATATCCTGCTCCGATTTTGCTGGCATCTCTGAACACCGGCCACAATCGTTCTGGGATTACTCCTTCATCGAGGGCGTCGTAGTTCGCCATATTAAAAAGAAACTCATAAGTTGGGTTGTCATGGTGATGGTTGCCCTTATGAGAGAAGGAGGCGTGCTCACGCACCCAATCCCACTCCGGGACGTCATATGCGCAGTCATAATCTCCGACGGTTTCAGGCATGCTGATTTCCAGCACGTGACAGATACGGCCGGCAGTGACTGCCGGTATCCGAAATTTTCCGTCTCTGAGAGCAATGACCTCGATTACTGCGTTCCGCATTAACGACGCGATACTCTCAACGACCCTTAGAAGCTCTGGAAGAGCGAGGTTTTCATAGGTTTCGCTAGGCACATAGCTACATAGGGAATCGCCTGATTTGACAGAATTCAGAAGATCTTGGTACGCAGAAAGCCACTGTTGTTTATCAATATGTGGGAATACTTGAGCCATCGCATGAGCGAAAAGCACATCATCGATTGCTTGGTTCATAAATTGGACCTCGTTGAAATTGGGCTTTACGCCCGGGTTGATGTTGGTCACGAGTGGCACATTGCGGACCGAGTGCCATAAGACAGCCTTGGGCTGTTTCTGCATGTGCGCTGACGCCGGAGAAATTCCGGTGAACGGACATGCAGAATCAGCCAACTAGGGCTTGGGTGATATATGACAGGTGGGGTACCTGCAGAATGCAGGGAGAGTTGAAGTTGGTGCCTGGCCGGGCGGCCTGTCCCCACGTGGGCACCGAGGACAACTGCAGGATACCGAATATCATGAACAGGAGCAACAGCATCAACATCAACTTAGGTTGCCCTAAGCGAGGCAAAGCAGCAATGTATGGGGGGGCACTGCCCCCCTACAAATGTGCAGAGTTTCCTGATCGAATTAGCCACCCCTCAAGGTTGCCATCCAACTCTGTGCCTGCGCCGTCAGTATCCCTCCGCCGGCGCTCTCCAGGAGCGTCCGCAAACTGCCGACCACGGCGCCGATCACTGGCCATTTGGGGTTAGGGGAGGCGGCCTGGGCCTTGAGGGTGTCCAGATCGGCCTGCAGCTCTGCACACGCCTCTCCCTGCAGCTGCCCTTGCGCGATCACCTGCTGCAGCCACGGCAACAAAGCCGCCAGCGCCTCGGTCTTCTGCTCGCCTGTCACCGTCTGTTTTTGTTGGCCGCCGGGCGAGCCCAACATCATTTGACCTCCGATGACATCCCCCCCAATGAAAATATTGGTCACCGATTCCGCCTGCTTCTGCTCCTGGGTTGTAAAGCTCATCCCTTCACCCTGGATCCCCAACTCATCCAGATCGAGTGCCCATTCAAGGACCTTAGTACGCACCGCGCCGATCAAACGCTGGACCTGGTTTGCTCCAAATCGAACTTGTGGTGCGATTGGCATTTTATAGAGAGCCGCTACCATCTTCGATTGAGACGGGTCCATGGGCAACACTACGTATTCTGTCCCTGAAGCCAATGGTTCCACTCCATCGATGGGGTAATAGAAGGGACATGTTGTCATCACCTCGTGAAGCTCTGCATTCATGACCGGTAGCAGTACAAGACCTTTCCCCGGGTTAATGGCGTAGAGTTGCCCCGTCAAAATCCGGTACGGAGGGATAACAGCCGACTCTGGGTAGCCATCAAGTTCGTTTTTGATCCAGCTAATCCAGTCAGGCTGCTTGAGCTTACGTGCGGCCACCAGTGCGTTTCGCAGTAGATCGGTTGTCTTGACTTCGGGATTACTGGCCATGGTGATTAGTTGAGGGATAAGGGCGGGCATCAATGCGTTCCTGGGCGATATTGGGTCCTCATTATACCCGGGTTCGGTCGTGCGGGTTGTAGTGCTACAAGCGGAGAGGATCCGCTCCGAGTCAAAAAAAAGGGAGGCCGAAGCCTCCCTCCAAAAAGTCACTTTTTGAACCAGTTTCACTGGCCTACGTGTAGGTGAAAGTGAAGAGAAATCTTCACTTGATACACGCAGATCAGCATCAAACCGCTAGCGATAATCATGCTTGATAGCATATAGATCTCCATATCAAATCAGGCGAATCCGTTCACCTGTGGGTTATTGGCCTCTTGGCTAGCCATAAAGACTCGCTCTTGTGCCCGTGTTGACATTATACGCCATGCCCCCCAACATTTTTCATAAATTACAGATAAATCATGCAGATAAAATATAATTCTCACGCTGGTATCACATCACTCGCCCCCCAATACTTGACCAGCCCTGTTTATCTACGAAGTATTCCCCGCGCCCACAATATGGGCGGCACCAGTTGATCTGGCTTGTATCTCGCAACGCCACCCGCCGCACGAAGAAAACGTGGCCTGCTGCCTCTGCCGGACTTGCTCAGTGGCCGTTAAGGGTTGCCAGCCACTTCAGCACCAGTTCGCTCAGAACTCCGCCGCCGGCGCCTTCCAGAATCGCCACAACAGTGCTGGCCACCGCAGCGATCACCGGCCATTTCCACTTGGGGGCGGCGGTCTGGGCCTTAGTAGTATCCAGCTCGCTCTGAAGCACATTGCCGTTTGCCAGCTGCAGTGGCATCTCCTGCGCCACCCCAGGCTGGTCCGTAGCCTGCTGCTCGCCGGTGATGGTTTGCTGTTGCTGGCCCCCGGGCGAGCTCACCATCAGTTGACCACCGTTGAACCCGCCCTCGATGCGAATGGTAACCGGCGCCAGCGGCTGGGGTGAGGAGGGCATTTCATCCCCCTCGATCCCGGCCTCAACCAGGTCGAGCGCCCAGGTCAACAGTTGGTCCCGGACCGCATCAACAAGTGCGCGGATCTGATTGCCGCCAACCACCCGTACTGGCTCCATTGAGATATTCAGGTCTTGCATCAGCATGGCCATCATCTCCGGCGGGAGAACCATGCTCACATTTTTCCCGGGAATAGCCACGTCCTCCAACCCGCTGATGGGCTGACCAATGCTGCATGTCGAGACAACTTCTGCGAATTCAGGGTGGTTGATGATGATTGGGATCAGCCCTCGAAAGGGATTCCGAGCTTTCAACTCACAACGTATGACACGATAGGAGGGCAGCTTGGCATCATCCGGATAGCCCCGCAGCTCATGGTCGATCCAGGTAGCCCACTCAGCCTGTTTTAGCATACGGGCGACCACCTTGGCCTTGCGGAGCAGATCGGTGGTCTTAACTGCCGGATCACCGACCAGGGCAATCAGGTCAGATAGCGAGGTGGACATCGAGGTGCTCCTGGGCGACGAGGGAGGCCCAGTGTACCCGATCTGGCCCGGTTAGTTGCAACGCTGCAAGCGGGTCGGATCCAGCCGGTCCGCTCTGACTGGATTTCAGTTTGGCTTTGGCCGTTGGCCCAGAAAACAAAGCGGGGCTGCAGCCCCGCCCATGCCCTCCGATATCGATCAGCTGCCGCTCAAGGTGGCCAGCCACCCCAGTGCCTGCGCAGCCAGCACCCCGCCGCCAGCCCCTTCCAAGATCCCCCGCACACTGTTGGTCAGCGTCCCAATCACCGGCCAGCTCTGCGTAGAGGCATTGGCCAGCGCCTGTAGGGCAGTCAGGTTGGCCTGCAGCTCGGCCTGCACCGGTGGCGAGAGTTTCCCCTCGTCTATCACCTGCTGCAGCCACGGCAACAAGGCAGCCAGCGCCTCGGTTTTATGCTCGCCGGTCACCGTCTGCTGTTGCTGGCCCCAAGGCGAGTTCAGCTGGACTTGTACACCGGTGGCATTCCCCCCAATGTGAATGCTCATCGAGGGCACCTGCTGCGCCTGTTGCTGCTCCTGGGCGGTGAATGTCATCCCTTCCCCCTGGATCCCAGCCGCCTCCAAGGCTAACGCCCAGTTCAACACCCGGTTCTTTATCGCATCGAGGCAGCCGGCAAGTTGGCCATGAGTCAGTGCAATCACCGGCTCCAAGTTAGTGCTCAGTATCTGCTGGATATGCAGTACCTCATCAGGCGGCCGCCGAAAACGCACAGACGCGCCGGCGGCCATCAATGTTTCGAGCTCCCGCAGCGGGTTGTTCAAGGGGGTAATCGACAGGCGTTCTGCTACCCCTCCATCCTCGACCAGCAAGGGAGTGGTGTCCCCGCCTGGGTGGATGGCATACAAGACGCCACGGGGGCGCCGGTAGGCCGGCAGCTCATCAAAGGTGTCGTAGCCATCGAGCTCGTGCTGTAGCCAAGCGGCCGCCTCGGTCTGCTGCAGTCGGCTGGCGGCCACCAGGGCGCGGCGCACCAGATCAGAGGTGGCCCCCCCCGGATCGCTGGCCAGGGTAATCAGTTCGGGGATGAGGGCGGGCATAGAGTGCTCCTGGGCGACGATAGAGTCTCTAGTTTAGCCGCCCTGCAAGCGGTGAGGATCCCGCTTGCCCTCGCTGGCTGGTTTGAGGGCGGGCTTTGGCCGCTGACCAAGAAAACTAAGCCCCGCAAACGCGGGGCTTGGTCATTCAATAACGGATCACATAACCCGTTTAAAGTAAGGTATATGATCGGCGCTCCAGATCTGCACTGGACGGTCAGGGATATTCACCCTTAACGATTTGCCTCGTACTCGGCTTTCCTTTTCCAACATGATTTGGCGGCTGACTCTGTGCAGCCTGTGCCGGTGATCCAGTGTCCTCTGAACAGACCGACCACTTTCACTGAAGATCCTTTGCCTTGCAGCGACACGGCAACCACTTCACCGTCTATCGCGATCCAGTCCTGCTTTGATACGAACATACAAACCTCGCTATCACGTGATGTTCAACTCACCGAAATGCTACGATCACGACGCAGAACAGATGCCATCATTTCAGCAGCGCGGCAGCTTCCATTTTCCCAGGCACTTTGGCCGTTGGCCCAGAAAACAAAGCGGGGCCGCAGCCCCGTTCATACCCCGACCGATAGCGATCAGCCGCCGCTCAAGCTGGCCAGCCACTTCAGCACCAGCTCGCTCAGCACCCCGCCGCCGGCGCCTTGCAGCACGGCCAGCACGCTACTACCGGCCAGCACGACGATCAGCGGCCATTTCCGTTTGGCGGTGGCGGCCTGGGGCTTGAGGGTGTCCTGCTCGTTCTGCCGCGTGTCGCGGTCTGCCGGCTGCAGTGGTGCATCCGCGTTCCCCTGCGCCAACCCGGACGGGCAAGCGGCCTTCTGCTCGCCGGTGACGGTTTGCTGTTGCTGGCCTCCCGGCGAGCTCACCATGACTTGGCCACCGTGGACTCCGCCCTCGATGTGAACGGTCACCGGTACCAACGGCTGGGGTAGGGAGGGCATCTCGTCCCCCTCGATCCCGGCCTTGGTCAGCTCGAGTGCCCAGTCCAACACCTTGTCACGGACTTGAACTACGACGGCATGCAGTTGTGATGCGTCCAGTTGATGCACGACCTGGTACTGATCGCGGGCTTTCGCTGACAAGCCATCGTAAACGCGATGCCCAGAGGGGAGTTGCACATAGAGGGAGCCTTGTGACCCCAGAACCTCCAACTTGCTGATCGAATCAAAACAGAGGTGAGCCTGAGCGGGAATCTCACCGTCAGCTTGGAACGTAAACAGATCAGTCAATTTGCCTGTCTGGACATCCCGCAGGTACACCGGGGCACGGATAAAACGGTATAGAGGAAGAGGATCTGACTCACGGTAGCCCCGCAGCTCCAGGTCGATCCAGGCTAACTGGTCGGATAGCTGGCACCGGTGGGCGATCACCTTGGCCTTGCGCAGCAGATCGGCGGTCTTGACGGCTGGATCGCTGGCCTGGGCGATGAGTTCAGGGAGTAGGGCAGGCATCGAGGCGCTCCTAGGCGACAAAAGAGCCCCAGTGTACCCGATTTGGCCTGCTCGCTTGCAGCGCTGCAAGCGGGGCGGACCCCGCTCGCCCTCGCTGACCCGATTGGGGGCGGGCTTTGGCCACTGACCAATAGTGCAAAACGGGTCGGAGAGCAGGTCAGCGCGTCAAGCTGGCTATGCAACTGATCATAGTAGCTGGCAGGCTGGTATCTATTTCTTCTGATTGTTTTTTCTTATAGATACCGACATGGCTCCTGCCATAAGTACCATAGGCATGGACTCAATGAAGGAGACTTGCCCAATGACCAAGAGAAGAATCGATGCCGTCGAAGTGTGCGAAGGTATTCTCAGAAAGGAGATAGAAAACAACGAGAAGAACAACATATGGCCTTCCATCAACGCCACGGTCAGGGTACTGCTCCGGCAAAGCCGGACCATGGCCCCCGTTTATGAAGAACTCTGCGAGCTGCTCCCCCTAGAACGGTACGTGACGAGTTTTTTGGATGCGCTGATCAGCACATTCACCTTCTGGGATGAAGATGACATGCGCAAGGCTAGGGAAGAACGTGGCAGGCTCATCCAAATCAACGAGGACATAGCGGATCTCGCAACTCGCTTGGGTGATTTGCTGAGGGAGAGAGAGGACATCTGTAATCGAGCGGGATTTGGGTGTGAAAGAGAAACCGGTCTGGCGGCGCTATTTGATCGTGCGGGTGAGCACAACCCGCTCTATACCCTGTACCCCCAGGATGAATTTATACGCCTTACGCACAGATACGAGCACAAGTATTGGCCGAGTATCGAAGACCTGCTCAGTGAGCTCGCAAGCGATGCGGAACAATCGGAGGTGTATGCCCACGATGCGGAAACGGAGGCTGGCACCTCATCTAGAAAGCCATCACAGTACGACGTCCTTCGCGCGTTCCAAGCAAAACTCGATGACTACGCACTCGGCGGCGAACTTCCAGCCAAACGCAGACTGTCTGACAGGCGCCAGGGCATCCAGCCGGAACGGGAGCTCAGAGCTCGTTGCCAGACTGCCTGGGTCGACAGCCGAATTCATCAAGTAGCGTTCGACAGAAGGTGAGCGAGCGAGAGCCAATAGCACGGCTCGATGGAGGTCGCGTTCGCGTGGGGGGTGAGCCGTGTTCACCCAGCAGAAAACCGCAAATGCCGGGGCGGCCGCCCACCCCCCGGATATCGCTCAGTTGCCGCTCAAGGCGGCCAGCCTGCCCAACACTGTTTCCGTCAGTACCCCGCTGCCGGCCCTTCCAGGATCGCCCGCACACTGTTGGCCACGGCGCCGATCACCGGCCACTTGGGCTTAGGGGAGGCGGCCTGGGCCTTGAGGGTATCCAGCTCGGCCTGCAGCTCCGCACACGCTTCTCCCTGCAGTTGCCCTTGCGCGATCACCTGTTGTAGCCACGGCAACAAGGCCGCCAGGGCAGCTTCCTTCTGTTCACTGGTCACAGTCTGCTGTTGCTGACCGCCGGGCGAGTTTTGCATCACCTGAAGACCATGAGCATCTCCATTGATGTGAATGTGGGTCACCGGCGCCACCTGCTGGGCTTGCTGCCGCTCTTGGGAAGTGAAGCTCATACCTTCCCCCAAGATCCCCTCCTTTTCAAGCTGCAGTGCCCAATTCAAGACCTGATTTCTGACCGCCCCCAAGATCCGGTTCATGCTGGCCAACGTGAACCGACGAAGAGGGGTACAGTTCGTATCACATGCCGCCCGCAAAGCATCAGCTTCGCGCGGGGAAAATTGCATATGAATATCGTCAGATTCAGCGCACCACCCCTCAATCTCGTCAACAGGCGTGTCAAAGTGGCAGAGTTGCCATCGAAATGCAGCCTCTGCAGACGGAAAGACCACCCCCTTCAGCCCATGGTGCCCATCGATCAGGACTTCTCCTTGCACATGCCGATAGACTGGGATGGCATCATCCGGCCCGTATCCATTGAGCTCGTGTCCAAGCCAGGTAACCCACTCGGGCAACTGCAGGCGGTGGGCCGCCACTAGGGGGAACCGCAGAATTCGGAAAAAATCGTACGCTAAGCTAACGGTGTTCTCGTGACAGCTCTTTGACTAGGCTTTCTAAGGCCATTCTGATAGCCCTGACTTCCTGAAAAGCCATGGCTAAAATTTGTGCGGCTAAAAGGGATAACCGATGGTAAAGTAAGTTATCCCTGTCGAGATACTGAAAAGCGTTATCCTCGTTTTTCCCAAAACTGTTTTGCCAGTTCGCTCAGAGCGCTAGTTAACTGAGCGACAGATTTCGCACTTTGCAAATTATTCTGCCCGGTCTGTACATTGGTATCAGCAGCATCGCGTATATTGATAATACTGCGGTTTATGTCTTCACTTACTGCTCCCTGCTGCTCGACCGCAGTCGCTATTTGCGCGTTCATGTCGGTAATTTCGTTAACGCGTTGGCCAATTCCATCAAGAGCTGTAGCTGCTTCCTCTGCGTGAGCTACACTCGTGTGCGCTTGCCGACTACTTTGCTCCATGACTGTAACAGCGGATTGCGCTCGCTCTTGTAGAGCGCTGATCATGCTTTGAATATCCGTTGTCGATTGCTGTGTGCGAGCAGCAAGACTGCGAACCTCATCGGCGACAACAGCAAAACCACGCCCCTGCTCACCAGCACGCGCGGCCTCAATTGCTGCGTTGAGTGCCAACAAATTCGTTTGCTCGGCGATCCCTCGTATAACGTCAAGAACTTTTGATATCTCGTTACTTTGACCTTCAAGCTCATGAATAACCTGAGCGGCTTGCCTAATTTCACCTTCAAGGGCAGTGATTGACTGGCTTGTGTGGGCTACCAGACGCTGGCCAGATGCCGTCTCAGTGTCTGCTCTTCCGGCCGCATCTGCAGCATGCTGTGCATTGCTCGCAACCTCTTGAATGCTTGCCACCATTTGGTTTACTGCCGTTGCTATTTGATCTGTCTCTGCCTGCTGCTCAACTGTAAGTACATTGCTTGACTCAATATCCTTTAGTAGGCCTCGGTGTGTTCGCTAAGCCGATTTGATGCATCACCTATGCGACCTACTATGGCGCCTGTTTCAGCTTGCATCATTCGTAAAGCAAACTCTATTTGGCCAAACTCATCGGTGCGCCCAGTGTAGAGGGATTGACTTAATGGGTTATTGGAAATATTCCTGGCTCTTTCAACCAGTCTTCCAAGAGGAGAGAGAATAGCCAAAACACTAACAGAGCTTAAGCTTCCTGACATTAAAGTGGCTAACAATAAGCTGCTTATTGATGTATCAGTAAGCATGCCGGCAGCCATTGCGCTTGATATAATACTACCCCATATGAGCAAGAGTATTTTCACGGAAAAGCTAGCAGCCAATTTCGGCCTCGCGGCCTTCCCGCTTCTCAATTGAGCATATAATTTTTCCGCAGCCAAAACCTGCTCAGGTTCAGGCTTGGTCCTTACAGACTGGTATTCAACAATCGAACCATTCTTAGGGAAGGTGCGAATAAGCGGGGAAATTCTTCTCGGCTGACTCAGTCATTTCATTTCTTCATGTTTGAGCCGATTTTTTCTCCCGTAAATGCCTTGAATCAGCCTATTTAGACCGTTTCTTCGCCATTTAAGGCGTTATCCCCAGTTTTTAGTGAGATCTCTCCCACTGACGTATCATTTGGTCCGCCCGAAACAGGTTGGCCAGCGTGAATAACATCGCCAGTTGGTTATCGTTTTTCAGCAACCCCTTGTATCTGGCTTTTACGAAGCCGAACTGTCGCTTGATGATGCGAAATGGGTGCTCCACCTTGGCCCGGATGCTGGCTTTCATGTATTCGATGTTGATGGCCGTTTTGTTCTTGCGTGGATGCTGTTTCAAGGTTCTTACCTTGCCGGGCGCTCGGCGATCAGCCAGTCCACATCCACCTCGGCCAGCTCCTCGCGCTGTGGCGCCCCTTGGTAGCCGGCATCGGCTGAGACAAATTGCTCCTCTCCATGCAGCAGATTACCCAGCTGATTGAGGTCATGCTCGTTGGCCGCGGTGGTGACTAGGCTGTGGGTCAGGCCACTCTTGGCATCGACACCAATGTGGGCCTTCATGCCAAAGTGCCACTGATTGCCTTTCTTGGTCTGATGCATCTGCGGATCGCGTTGCTGCTCTTTGTTCTTGGTCGAGCTGGGAGCCTCAATGATGGTGGCATCGACCAAGGTGCCTTGAGTCATCATGACGCCTGCTTCGGCCAGCCAGCGATTGATGGTCTTGAACAATTGGCGGGCCAGTTGATGCTGCTCCAGCAGGTGGCGGAAATTCATGATGGTGGTGCGGTCCGGCAAGGCGCTATCCAGGGATAACCGGGCAAACAGACGCATGGAGGCGATTTCGTACAGAGCATCTTCCATCGCGCCATCGCTCAGGTTGTACCAATGCTGCATGCAGTGAATGCGTAACATGGTTTCCAGCGGATAAGGTCGCCGGCCATTACCAGCCTTGGGGTAAAACGGCTCGATGACTTCCACCATGTTTTGCCATGGCAGAATCTGCTCCATGCGGGACAAGAAAATCTCTTTTCTGGTCTGACGGCGCTTACTGCTGAATTCACTGTCGGCGAAGGTAAGTTGATGACTCATGATGAACCCTGTTCCATGGCTCCAGATGACAAACATGATCTCATATCAGGGACTTGTTCGCACCTTCCCTAATAGATCAAGCCCGAGTGAACATGCTCAGAGACTGGAAGCATTCCGGCTTTAGCATCGAGAGCGAAACCAGACTATTCAACAAGGCCGATCGAGAAGCCCTCGGCCAGTATGTCGTTCGCGGCGCTACCTGTGCAGAAAAAATTCAGTATGATCCAGCTTCCGACACGATAATCTGGACAGCTAAATAACTGATCCCAATAGTGCTACACCTTCGCTGTGCCATAGCCATTCCCCGGGAAAGAGACACGGTATCCATGAAGTGTTTCACTCGGGCCAGCAGGTTTGCCATCCCTATGCATTGATGATTGCGCGTGATGGTTTCATGTAACTTGTGCCATAGCCGTTCTATGTGATTAACCCAAGGGCTGTAAACTGGCTGGAACACCAGGCAGAACTTGGGATTCTTCTTCAACCATCGCTCGGTCTGTTTGCTTTTGTGAATGATGTAGTTATCGAGGATCAACGTGATGGTTTTGGCTCGTCGGTAGTGGTGGCGCAGCTTTTCCAGCATGGCAATAAACAGCGATGAGTTTTTCTTGATCCCGCTGACGTAAAGTACCCTTCCGTTGCCTGCGTGGAGAACGCCTGCCAGATAATGCTTGGCATTCTGCCCCGGTGTGACAACCCGCTTTTGCTGCGCTCTGAACATCCAGTCGGCTCCTAATTTGGGATTGAGGTCTATATCGACTTCATCCTCATAAAACACCGGATTATCGGCATCACAGCGGGCCAGCGCGGCGTCGATATTCGCCATTTTTTCCTGATAGGCTGGGTCTTTTATCCGCAAGGTCGGCACGGGCCTGCGCCAGACAATGCCCATACGAGGTAACCATCGGCGGAGCGTGGAGGCTGCCACATTGAGCCCTGTTAACCGATTGATTTTTATAGCCAATAGTTCGGTACACCAACGGCTGCGCTGATAACCAAAATCTTGCGGAGAAAACTGCATGAGCAGCACCAGTAAGGTGACAATCTTGGCGATAGGTAAGACTGGGGCACGGCCAGCCGGTAAGGCTTCTAGCGCATCTATGCCTTCATCTCGATACCACCGAAGCCAACGACCGATGGTCGAGCGCGCAGCGCCGGTAAGGTGATGAACATCGGTGATCGTGCGTCCTTCATGTAACAGCAAGATGGCCATCAAGCGACGAGCATGTCCTTTATCACGGGTGGCATGGATGATTTTGTGAATGCGGCGCCGTTGTGGTCGTGGCAGAGGTGGTAGGATAGGCATCAACTCAGTCCTTTGGGTGTGGCTTGTTTTGTTTAGCGACTAATCAGATCGCACAAACTGGACTGAGTTCCCTTCCTCCGGTGATCTACTATTCGGAACAGCTATTTAGCCCAAAGGGATTCTACAAAGGAAAAACAGAGACCTTCAAAGGCTTTGAATTCGTCGACCAGCTTGTGGCCCATTTACCACCAAGGCGGGTTCAATTGCTTCGTCGCTATGGCGTATATGCGGGCAAAGTCCGCAAGCAGTGGCAAGAGCGCCCCAATATTTATAGCCTGGCCCCAGAAAGTTGGCAAAAAGGTCATCCACGCGAATCCAAAATTGTTCCAGCCATACCTCAGGAGAAACCGGAAACTGTCCAAGTTTCCGATGCCTGGTCCAAGTTGCGCAAACAAAGTTGGGCACGGTTGTTACAGAAAGTCTATGAAGTTGACCCGTTTGTTTGCCCAAAATGCCAGGGAACAATGTCGGTTGTGGCGATAATCGAGGATCCCAAGGAGCTTGCCAAGATTATTAACTGGGCAAAGCAGCAGGAACGGGAGCAGCCAGTGGCCGTCTGTGCTCGTTCACCTCCTGAGCTTGCTTTGGTGTAGGTATAATACCCAAAAACGAAGTTTATGCGGAACAGGATAACACCTCGAAATCGGAGTTTATATGGCTTCGTGGGGAGTTATGTGTTTGAGCTTTGTCGCATTAACGCGAATCAGGGGTTGACGGCAGAAATAGACTGGAATTACACTTCTTGGAGTCGGCGTTGCCGGAAAATTCTGATTG
>NZ_CP077201.1:2267500-4594505 GCF_019046925.1 Aeromonas sp. FDAARGOS 1402 | reverse complement strand
GATGCGTGGCCCGATGGGGCTGATAAGGTCGCTGTAGATGCTCGCCATGTTGGCCAGGATCTGCTCGTCGAGCAGATCGAAATGCTGTTGCTGGCGGCCGATCTGGCTGATCCGCTCCCCCAGCATGTTGAGGATGTCCTTGCGCTTGGCGAGCTTGCGCTCCAGCGCGATCAGGCTCACCACGTAGCGGGTCAGCTCGGCATTCTTCTGGCTGCCGTCGGCCCCCAGCTGTTCCACCAGGGCGCGATAGCCGTCGCGAATGGCCAGGTGGCTGCCGAACACTTCCAGCGGCTGCGTGGGGTTGGTGACCAGAATGCTTTGCAGGCTCTCGCGCAGGGAGGCTTCGTCGCAGGAGCCGTCACGGGCCACCTTCTGCACCAGATAGGCGGCCTGGCAGATGCCTGCGAAGGCCATGGTTCTGTCTTGGAATTTGTCGCTCATATCTTCACGGCCCTGTTCTGTTCTTTCACCGGCCGATGCCATGATCCGGCCTGGACGTTGCCAATCATGTATCGCTGCCTGGTACTGTTTTTCTTTGTCCCCTCTCCCTCAGGGAGAGGGTCAGGGTGAGGGTGGTTACCCCCTCATCCCCAACCCTTCTCCCGCGAGGGGAGAAGGGAGTACAGCGCGGACGCTCGTGAGCGCCCAGCCCTTAGACCGGATGGCTGAAACGTTGTTCGATGATGCCGCCGCCCAGACACACTTCCCCGTCGTAGAAGACGGCGGACTGGCCCGGGGTCACCGCAGCCTGCTTCTCGTCGAAGATGACCCGGATGGTCTCATCGTCGATGGGCTGGATCAGGCAGGGGATATCTTCCTGACGGTAACGGGTCTTGACGGTGCAGCGGCGCGGCGCCCGAATGGGGGTGCGATCCACCCAGTGCAGCTGGCTCGCGACCAGGCCGTCGGAGTAGAGGCGGGGGTGTTCCCCTTGTGCCACCACGAGCGTGTTGCGCTCCACCTCTTTGTCCACCACGTACCAGGCCTCTTCGGTGGCATCTTTGCGACCGCCGATGCCAAGCCCCTTGCGCTGGCCCAGGGTGTGGTACATCAGCCCCTGATGCTCGCCGATGATCTTGCCGTCCACGGTTTCGATGGGGCCGGGCTGGGCGGGCAGGAACTTGGCCAGGAAGTCCTTGAACTTGCGCTCACCGATGAAGCAGATGCCGGTGGAGTCTTTCTTCTTGGCGGTGATGAGATCCAGCTGCTCGGCGATGCGGCGCACCTCGGGTTTTTCCAGATCCCCGACCGGGAACAGGCTCTGACCCACCTGGGCTTCGCTCAGGGTATAGAGGAAGTAGCTCTGATCCTTGTTGGTATCGAGGCCGCGCAGCAGGCGAGGGCGGCCGGTGCTGTCGTCACGGCGCACATAGTGGCCGGTGGCGATGTAGGTGGCCCCCAGCTCTTCGGCGGCAAACTCCAGGAACGCCTTGAACTTGATCTCCTTGTTGCACAGGATGTCCGGGTTCGGGGTGCGACCCGCCTTGTACTCTTCCAGGAAGTGTTCGAAGACGTTGTCCCAGTATTCGGCGGCGAAGTTGATGGTGTGGAGTTTCATCCCCAGCTTGTCGCAGACGGCCTTGGCATCCGCCAAATCCTGGGCGGCAGAGCAGTACTCGTCCGTGTCGTCTTCTTCCCAGTTCTTCATGAACAAGCCTTCGACCTGATAGCCCTGCTGCTGGAGCAGGTAGGCCGAGACGGAAGAATCCACGCCGCCGGACATGCCGACGATCACCTTGATTTGGCTGTTGTCTGTCATTAGTCGAAGTTACCAGTTCGTTTAAACGGGGCGTATTCTACCAGAGTTTTGCGCCCCCGGTCACATCTCCCTGCCGCTGTTCCCCTTGGGAGCCCGGTGGCGGAAAATCGTTTTTCTTGTCTCGGCCCCATCGCGTCAAAAAGAGCGTCCAATGGCGCTTAGATAAAGGCCTTGAGGGCCGACAGCGGCAGGCGGGTGCCTGCCAGATAGTCCTGGATGCACTGCCACACCAGGGGGCTTCGCAGGGCGGGCTTGCACTCGGCAATCTCCTCCAGGCTGAGCCAGTGACAGGCCAGTACGTCACCGTCGGGATCCTCTGGATGGTGCTGACCGGGCGACTTTTCAAGGTCGAAGATGACGGCTGTGCGCACAAAGGTGGCCTCGCTGTCCGCCGGTTTGAAGAGGTAGACCCCAAGCCAGCCGGTGGGCGCGGCGGTGAGTCCGGTCTCCTCCTTCAGCTCGCGGCAGGCTGCCTGGATGAGATCTTCTCCCGGCTCCACGTGGCCGGCGGGCTGATTGAAGCGGCGCTTGCCCGCAATCTCCTCTTCCACCAGCAAGAAACGCCCCTGCCAGTGCACCAGGGCGGCCACGGTGAGGCGGGTGGGCAGCGGTGGGTGATCGCTCATAAGGACTCCTTGTCTTGTTGGCTGTGCCCCGGCAGGGGCGCTCGATGCAGATCCGCTGTCGCCTTCATTCAGAGGGCTTGGTGCGAGCCGGACGGCGGGCGGTGGTGCGCCCGCCGCTGCGATTGGCCGGGCGCGGGTCTGCCCCGCGGCGCTCCCGCCCCTGGGGTGGATCCTGATCTGTTGGCCGGGCGGTGCGGGGGGCACTGCGGCCAGTGCCCCCGGCTGTGGCGGATGCCCGTGGTTTGCCTCGTGTGGCGGCTGGTCGTGGCGCGGGGGCCAGCTCGGGGGCGGGCAGGGCGCGGCTCTCTCCCGGCGCCAGACCACCGAGGGTCCACTCCCCGATGGCGTAGCGGATGAGGCGCAAGGTGGGGTGGCCGATGTGGGCGGTCATGCGCCGCACCTGGCGGTTGCGCCCCTCCACGATTGTTATCTCGAGCCAGCAGGTGGGGATCTCCCTGCGCTCGCGTATGGGCGGATTGCGTGGCCACACGGCAGGGTCATCCATGATGCGCGCCCCGGCGGGCAGGGTCATGCCGTCGTTGAGTTCCACACCGGCGCGAAGGGCGGCCAGTTTCTCCTCGCTCGGGATGCCTTCCACCTGCACCCAGTAGGTCTTGGGGGTCTTCTCTCCCGGCTGGGTGAGGCGTGCCTGCAACTTGCCGTCGTTGGTGAGCAGCAAGAGCCCTTCGCTGTCTCGATCCAGCCTGCCCGCGGCATAGATGCCGGGCTCTTTGATGTAATCCTTGAGGGTCTCGCGGCCCGCCTCGTCGGTGAACTGGCAGAGCACCATGTAGGGCTTGTTCAAGAGCAGCAGCTTGCGATCCACCGGAGCGGGGGCCGGTTTGCGCTCGTTGACGCTCCCTGTGTGCCGGGCCTCCCGGCGTTGGGATGGGCGCGCCGTGGTGGGCCCGCTGGCCTTGCGGCCTGCGTCAGGGCGGGCGGAGAGGGAGAGACGGGGACGGGCTGATTTCATCGCATGCCTACCAAAAACAGGGGATGGCGGAGTGTACCACAGGGGGCGGCCATCAGGGGGAGAGCGGGGCTTCCCTCTCGGGTCAGGGGGAGGCGGTGTCCGGCGCCAGTGCGAGGGAGAGGCGCAGCATGTCCTTGTGCTGGATGCCGTGCTCCATCAGGGGCTCGGGATAGTGGATGAGGAAGTGATCCTTCACGACGGCATGGACGCGAAAGCCGTGGCGCTGGTAATAGGCGAGCTGGTGGCCGAAGCTGCCGGTACCGAGCTCGACGCGGCCTATCCCCTTCCCGGCCAGGTTCTCCAGCACGAAGCGCAGCAGGCCGGAGCCGATGCCCTGCTGCTGGCGGCTGGGGGCAACGGCGATGTTGAAGATCTCGGCGGTTTGCTCCCCCACCAGGCCCGCCACGCAGGCCCCCACGACCTCGTTGTTCGCCAGGGCGGCAAAGCCCCAGGCCCCGGGCAGGTAGGCGGCGATGCGCGACGCGGCGGGATCGGCCTCCAGCAGCAGGGCCAGCGGCAGGTGGGCGGGGTTCATCTCGACAAACGTCATCCTTGTTTCTCTCCCTGTTTGTGGCGCCCCGATAGGGTTCACCCGCGTCTCAGTGGGCGTCATGCCGGGGAACAGGGGCGCTGGTCCCCGGGATCGGCGCCGGGCGGTTGAGCAGGAAGACCACCTCGCCCCGGTAGTGGGGGGAGGCGGCCAGTGTTGTCTGCCAGGCGGGATCCCACTCCCCATCCTGCACCAGCCCGACCTTGAACGGGATGGTCAGGTGCGCCATGGCGGGCAGATAGGCCTGATATCCCGGCACCGTGCGCGTGCCCTGATAGGTCTGGATCACCAGCTCGTCCACGGGCAGGCGATTGAGCTCTGCCACGTCCCCCGTTTTCGCCCAGTCGAGCAGCCCCGTCACGCTGAGCTTGCACCCGGGAGGCAGGGCGCGCCGCAGTTGTTGCAGGGCGTTGCCATAGCGATCGAGCTGGCGGGTCGCCGCATCGAAGTCGATCTGGATGCCCGCCACCCTGGCCCCGGCCGCGCGCCACCCCTCGTAGAGGCGCACCAGCACCTGCTCGTGGGCGGGGGAGAGGGGGAGGGCGTTGACACGCACCACCAGCCAGACCTGCCCGGCCTTGAGGGGGGAGGGAACCCGCCCCAGCTTGACGAAGCGGGAGCCGCCGGGCCTGTCCAGGATCTCCCCCTGATGCAGATAGAGGGTGCTGGCCTGTTCCAGTACCGGCTGGTGGCGGGTGGCGGACCAGAGCCAGAACCCGTGATAGGCGCTGGCATCGACACTGGCCTCAAGGGGGGTGGCCAGGGCCGTCAGCAGCAGCGCCAGCAGGGCGCGTTCAGGGGGGCTGCCCATGGCTCACCAGTAGTATTTGAGGGATCTGGCCCACACCGAGTTGCCATAGCGCTGCTTGAGGGTGTTGAACCAGGCCTGCCGGGTGCGTTTGGGGATCTCCTGGCTGTCGCAGCTGTTGTAGCCGGAGGGGGCATAGCACTGGATGGCGCGATAGAGGGCATAGCTCTTGTCTTCGGGCTCCGCCTTGGGGTTGGCCATCACGGCCTGATAGAGGGCGAGGCGACTCGGGAATGTGGGACGCTCGTCTTGCGCCAGCCCCCAGATCATCTCGCGATCCTGCCACAGGTCGATATGGGGATCCCGGCTGCGCAGGTACTCCCCGAAGCAGTTGAGGGCATGACCATCGTCGGGGCGCTGCACCAGGGTGCCAAGGGTCTGGGCCAGATCCCGGCAGTGGTAGCCCTGGGGCGTCCCCTCTCCGCGCCACTGGAACGCCGAGAGGCGCACATCCCCGTTGGGCACGGGCTCCCAGGGCGCGTCGGCGGGAGGGGTCGCCTCCTTGTAATCGGCGGGGATGAGGGCCACATCCTGCAAGAAGGTGGCCGGGTCGCTGGCGATGAGATCCCGCACCAGCAGGGTATGGAGCGCAATCTGCCGCTCCGCCGCGCTCGGGCCCTGACTGGCTTGCTGGCGCAACAGGGCGGGTTCGGCCTCCTGCTTGAGCACGGCCGCGCGGATGCGCAGCTGGGTGATGGGGCTGCCCGGCTGGAAGATGGCGGCCGTGTTGCCGGTGCGCACCCAGTGATCCGCCAGCACGTTCTCCACGAACGCCTGCTGGGCCTGACCCAGGGGGGAGGCCACCAGCGCCATCAGGGCCTGCTCGGCCTTGTCGAAGGCCTTCATTCCCTGCCAGGCCCAGATGCGCAGCATCTGGTGGCTGAATGCCAGGGTGGCGTCCTCCTGCCCCAGGGAGGGCAGGGCCAGCACCTGCTCGAACTGCTTGTCCAAAAAGAGGGCGTAGGCCTTGAGATAGGCCGCCTGCGCCTGGTGACCGGTTTTTTGCAGGTGCGCGATGGCGTCGTCCAGCTGGGCATCTTGCCAGTCCCGCGGCCGCTCATAGGTCGGTCTGAGACCCCGCAGGGCATTGACGAACAGCAGCGCCGGCTGGGCCGAGTCCTGATAGGCCGCCTGATGGCGA
The DNA here is from genome assembly GCF_019046925.1 of Aeromonas sp. FDAARGOS 1402. NCBI lineage: Bacteria > Pseudomonadati > Pseudomonadota > Gammaproteobacteria > Aeromonadales > Aeromonadaceae > Aeromonas > Aeromonas sp. FDAARGOS 1402. Next base: position 4,588,648 of record NZ_CP077201.1, on the reverse strand, counting down.
TAGGCATCGCCACTGAGCAGGGTGAGATCGATCTCGTTGACCAGGGCCTCCAGCGCCGGCAAGGGCTGGCGGGTTGCCATGGCCTCGTCATAGGCATCCCGCAGGGCGCCGAGATCACCGGCCATCCACTGGATGCGTCTGAACAGTCCTCTGGTCGAGCTGGCGTAGCGCCCTTGCGGGTAGGCCGCCAGATAGGCCTGACCCTGGGCCATGGCGCGGCGAAGGGCCTCCTTGTCGCTCCTGGTCACGTCCTGATCGCCGTATTCGTCCTTCGCCTCCTTCATCGCGAGGTTGATCTCCGTGCGCATCACCATGTAGGTCGCGCTCTCGGCCACCCAGGGGGCCTTGGCCTGCTGCAAGGCGGCAAAGCCTGCGCGGGCCTCCTCGAAGCGGCTCTCGTAGAAGTGCCGGGCGGCCTGCAGATACCCCTGCCACTCCAGGGCAGCATCGCTCATTTCGGTAGCGGGGGCCGGGCTCTCCTGCTGCCCCAGGATCAGCAGACGGCTTCGCAGCAGCGACGTGCGCTCCGGGGCGGGCACCTCGCTCTGCTCGAGGGCGTCCAGAAACGCGCTGACCGAGGAGAGGGAGTTGGAGATGGCGTGGCCGTAGAGGGAGTCGTGGCCCGCGTAGTGCTCGAGCAGCGGTGGGAGGGACGGGTCGTAGGCGGCCAGCCGGCTGCCGAGCTGCTCGCGCAGCGCCGGGTCCTCCACCTCCTCCTGCTGGGGGAGGCGGGTGAGGTAGAACAGCGGCTGGCTGCGCTCGTTCAGCGGATCTGCCGGCAGGGTGAAGGGGAGGGGGTGATGCTGGGCATCCCCCAGCAGCATCAGCAGGTTGCCCCGGGTGTCGTTCTCGTTGAGATAGAGCGGATAGGTGGGGAGAGGGCAGTCGGTGAGCCAGAAGCCGCACCCGTCACCGTCACCGGAGGCGAGGGCGGGCAGTGCAACCAGCGTCATTGCCAGCACCGAGCAGTGGGTCAGAGATGTCATGGGATCGCTATCCGTTTGTGGGCCCGCGCCGTGCATGACGCCCGGGCCGGAAAAGGGGGTTCGCAGTGGCGGGCAATAGTACGAAACAGGGTCACAAACGACAACCCATTCTGACCTGGTCGGCGCTCTCTCTGTCAGGACGCCTGCGCCATACCGTCTATTTCGGGGCGGCCTTGTCAGGCTGGTAGCGGGTTTCGGTTATCTGGTCGAGGCGCAGGATCAGGGTGTCACCCCCCTTGAGGCGATAGGCGCAGTGGGAGGTGTTGCAGCCGATGCGGATATGGGGTTCATCCCCCAGCAGAGGGGACTGGCTATGGGCCTTACTCTCTGGCCAGTTGCCTTGTTCGAGGAGGGTGATCTGCTTGTTAGCCTCTTTCTCCCCCATGGGTCTGGTGTATTCAGATGCCCAGATGACCAACAGGATAGGAAGCATGAAAAGTGCAAATTTCAAATAGGTATTCTTTAACCAAATCAGACAGCTAAATGTAAATGGAGCGGGATAGGTGCGGGCAATTTTCCCACCCTTCATCACGATGGGAAGCAGAACAAAAAAGCGGATCAACCACCATGAGAGAGTCAAGCGCCACCTCACCTTGAAAAACAGGTATGAGAGCATGGCAAAGAGCACTCCAACTGTCATGACGAGAGGGAACACGTAAGGCAAGAGCAGCTGTAGCAGCAGCAGGAATCCGTGAAAAAGAGTGACATCCGCAGGTTGGGAGAACTCGGTGTATTCAAGGCCGAAGCGGTCAAGGTAGCCGTGGTAATATCGCATCCCGACCAAATAGATAGCCGCTGTCAGTAAGGGGAGCAGGGTGCACAGGATGCCGACAAACCCTGGCATGCCTACTTTTTCTTCTTCCTCGTCTTTTGCTGCCCGTAGCGCTTGCAGATGCTTCTTGAGCCACTTGCGCTTCAGTGCGGTTAAATCCTTTTCCATCTGAGATGTCTCCCTGTCCCGAGCGCGTGCTCTTTGCTGCTTCGCGGGTGTCAGCATCTGCCATCGCCATACATCGCCATACAAAAAGGGCGAATGTGGATACTTATATAGGGGGCTCTTCGGTGCGAAAGAGCGCCTTGCCGCAGGCGAGGCAGGTGTGGCGAAAGCGATGATCAGGCCAGCCGGTCTGGGGGTGGCCCAGCACCTTGTCGGAGCCGCAGGCGCAGCAGCGCGCCCCATGTTCATCGTCGGTGGCGCACTCGGGATGCTGGTGCAGGTAGTCGGCGCGGGTGGGCAGACGCAGCCAGTCGGGCTGGGCATGGCGCTGGTTCCAGAAATAGCACCCATAGAAGGTGCCTGCGGCGACGGGCAGGGCAAACCACCAGAAGTGATCCATGTCATGACTCCGACGAGAGGGGATGAGGGCGGCAACAACCCGCTCAGCAGGCGCGGTGCGGCCCCATTTTATCGGGGCGGGAGTGGGGCGGGATATGCCCGGATGGGTAACAAGCGAACCTGCTGGTGGTCGGGTTGGCAAGCCGCAGGGCCGGGGTTGGGGATTATCTATCCATTTAAAAGATGGGTTGTGTCATAACCCATCGCATTTTTGGATGGACAAGGGGGCCTTTCCGGTCGCAAAGCCCGGAGAGCGGGGAGTTTTTGTGAAAAAAATGTGCATATCCTCGTCATGCCGATCTCAAGGGAGTTATTGAGCGAGTGATAAATATCAAGGTATTGATATCAATGGCAAAAACAGTGCTTTTATCAGGCGTTTTCAGGGTGGTTTATGGGGTTTCATAAGGAGCTTTAACCCATTTTCTAGATTGGTTTTTGCATAATCAATCGTTTATTTTGTTGGACAATTGGGGAAAACCTGGTGTCCAATCGGGTGAGCAGGTTGGCCAAACAGTGCCGTCAGCCAGTGTGTAACCCGAGATGTAAGGAGACATCCTGATGGAAAAACTTGACCAAAAAATCGACACCATGCGCCAGGAATTCGAGTCCCAGGGGCAAAAACAGGCCCAGGACAGATGGCAGGCCAGGGTCGATGAACTGCAACGGGAGCGCAGCGAAGCGCCCCAGCCGGAAGCGGCAGAACACTAGCCCCTGGCGGCCTTGTGGCCACCAAGTGAGCGCATAATGAAAAACCACCGCCCTGTTCGGGGCGGTGGTTTTTTTGCGCAGTGGCTAGAGGCGATAGAGGTTCTGGGCCGCATCGAACAGCTCCGCGCGCTCGCCGGTGCCGCCGTTGAAGACGGTGTGGAAGAAGCGCAGCACCTTCTCGTTGGCGAGGGCATCCCCTTCGAAGTAGGCGTGAGAGTCCCCCACATGGGGCTGATTGGTCACGTCTACATAGGTGGCCGTTCTGGCGTCCAGCCGCCGGGTGTAGTGGCCGAGCCTCGCCTTTTGCTGCTCCCCCATCTTCATGCGCGATGCCATCAGGGCACCATCGCGCTCATTGATGGTGATGTAGAGGCGGTTGCGACACTGGATGCGGTCGACCCACTGGGCGTGAAGCTCGTTGTTGGTGTCGGCGGCGGCCATGATGATGTTGTCGAACAGCAGCTGGTTGGCGTGGTAGGTCGTGCTGCCCAGCAGGTGTTTGAACAGGTAGTTGCCCATGCTGTGCAGCAGCAGGTTGATGGTGAAGGGGCAGCGCTTGTTCACCTCCTTGGCAAAGTAGCGATCCCAGGCCTCGCCGTTGTCGGCGAACTTCTTCTGGGCCTTCTCTTCCAGCTGCGTCACATACTGGCCGTTGAACTCGTCGAGCAGCCCCTTCATCTTCTCCAGCACCCGGTCAAGGGCACCGGCCGAGGCCAGGGCATCGCGCTTGTCGCTCTTGTAGCTCAGCACGCCCCGGGCGCCGCCGCCATTGGCGGGCCAGCTGAAGCAGAGCACCTCGACGCCGTACCGGGCCTCGAGCCCCGCGGCCCGTTCCAGCACATCGTCAAGATCGTTGTTGAAGCCGTGTACGAACAGCAGCAGGTGTTTGCCGGTCTTGAGCTTCTGCTTGGCCGTGCTGCCGGTCCCGGCGCAGCGCTCCAGCAGCTTGCGCGCCACATAGGCGCTGGCCGGGTGGGGGAGGTCGGGGTCAAGGCCGACGCTGGCGGCCATCTCGGCGGTGATCTGATCCGGCAGCAGGTCCAGCTGCCACTGTTTGCCCTGACGCCGGGCCTCGGCGAGGCGCAGTTCGTTGGGGCCCTCTGCGGGTTTTTCGCCAAAGATCTCGCTGGGGGTCTTGCCCTGCTCGTTGACCATCCGGTTGGTGACGATAAACATGGTGTTCTCCTTGTTGTCGTGCTCTCTTCATGATCGGCCACGCCCCGGGCGCCCCGATCACTGGCAAAGAGCCTAGTCCGGATCCGGCTGCCTGTCCCCCGGCGCGCCTTGCCTCGCCAAAGGGGTTACGACGATGTAAAGGCGAACGGGATTTGGGGGAATGGCGCCTTCGGGGCGGCGAGGGCAGGAAGACGCTGTCATCACTAGAGGAAGAGGCCCGGATGGACGGGGCCTGCGCCTCGTCAGGACCAGAGGGCAGCGAGGGAGTAGGGGATCCTCAGGCGCACTGTGATCCACTCCCCGACTATGGTCTGACATGCACGCCCGCTATTTGATTATGCAAATGGATGGGCTTAAGATGGCCGCGCGCAACGATCAGATTGATAACAAACGGAAGTTAGGAGATGCCGATGGAAAGCAAAGTAGTTATCCCGACCCAGGGCCAGAAAATCACAGTCGATGCCAGCGGCAAGCTGCAGGTTCCCCACAATCCCATCATTCCGTTTATCGAAGGGGATGGTATCGGTGTGGACGTGACCCTGGCCATGTTGAATGTGGTGAATGCTGCGGTCGAGAAAGCCTACAAAGGCGAGCGCAAGATCGCCTGGATGGAGATCTATACCGGCGAGAAATCGACTCATGTCTATGGCGAAGGTGCCTGGCTGCCGGCCGAAACCCTGGATTTCATTCGTGAATACTGCGTGGCCATCAAGGGCCCGCTGACCACCCCGGTCGGCGGCGGTATTCGCTCCCTCAACGTGGCCCTGCGCCAGGAGCTGGATCTCTACGTCTGCCTGCGCCCGGTCCGTTACTACGAAGGGACCCCGAGCCCGGTCAAGTACCCCGAGCTGACCGACATGGTGATCTTCCGCGAGAACGCCGAAGATATCTACGCCGGCATCGAGTGGAAGGCGGACAGCGATGAAGCCAAGAAGGTGATCGCTTTCCTGCAAAACGAGATGGGCGTGAAGAAAATTCGCTTCCCCGAGTCCTGCGGCATCGGCATCAAGCCCATGTCCAAGGCCGGTACCGAGCGTCTGGTCCGTGCCGCCATCGAGTACGCCATCGACAACGATCGCGACTCCGTGACCCTGGTGCACAAGGGCAACATCATGAAGTTCACCGAAGGTGCCTTCAAGGATTGGGGTTATGCCCTGGCCCAGAAAGAGTACGATGCCCAGCTCATCGACGGCGGCCCCTGGTGCTCCTTCAAGAACCCGAAAACCGGCAAGACCATCGTGGTCAAGGACGTCATCGCCGATGCCTTCCTGCAACAGATCCTGCTGCGTCCGGCCGAGTATGACGTCATTGCCTGTATGAACCTGAACGGCGACTACATCTCCGACGCGCTGGCGGCCCAGGTCGGCGGCATCGGCATCGCCCCGGGCGCCAACATCGGCGACGGCGTTGCCCTGTTCGAAGCCACCCACGGCACCGCGCCGAAATACGCTGGCCAGGACAAGGTCAACCCGGGCTCCCTCATCCTCTCTGCCGAGATGATGCTGCGCCACCTGGGCTGGACCGAGGCGGCTGACCTCATCGTCAAGGGGATGGAAGCGGCCATCGCCAACAAGACCGTCACCTATGACTTCGAGCGTCTGATGGAAGGGGCCACCTTGCGTTCCTGCTCCCAGTTCGCCCAGGACATGATCGACCAGATGTGATCCGGGTCGTTGAAATGCAAAACCGGCGCCATGAGCGCCGGTTTTTTTATGGAGGAGAGCAGGTCGTCAGGTGGTTTTTTCCACGTGCTGCTCGTAGATCTGCTGCCATTTGCTGGTCTCGGCCTCATCTCCACGGGCCTGCCAGAATTCGCAGATGGAGCTGGCGAGCTCGGATGCCATGGCGTGGTCTCCGTCACGGCGGCTCATCAGATATTGTCCCAACCAGCTTTGATATTGTTTCATCGCCCGATCTCCTTATCTAAGGTGCCCAGAGGGGAGTGCTCCTGGCGTCAAGGTCGCGCAGGAGCGATTCGAACTGGGCACATGTTGTGCTGCGCCCGGCAGGTGTTGGTCGCCGGAACCGGTGGTTATCTCACCGGAAAAAGGGGACAACGGGGCGCAGATGTCAAAAAACGGTCTCTATCGTATCACAAAATAACCAGTCAGTGGGGCTGGATGACAAATCAGGCTGTCCAGCAGTCTGGCCGTCTGTGTCATGGTGGCGAGGGCTGAGGCGCCATCTTGCTGATCTCGCAGCAGAAAAACCCGCCAGGTCGGCGGGTCACGGGGGCGAAAAAAAGATCAGATCCGGGCGCAGGCCAGGTATTTTTCCATCTCCTCGGCGGGCACCATGCCGCCGCCGGTGGCCCACACCAGGTGGGTGGCCCCGGCCATCTTGGCTGCATCCAGTCCTTGCCCACTCTGCCACTCAAGGTTGGCGGCCACTCGCCAGGGGCCAGCCATGCCCGCCAGTGCCGAGGGCTCGAGCCGGATCTCTTCATCCCGGGCCAGGAGCCCCAGCAGGTCGTACATCTCCTGATCCCTCAGGGTGTAGAAGCCCGCAAGCAGCCGCTCCATGGCGCGGCCGACAAAACCGGAGGCGCGTCCCACCGCGAGGCCATCGGCGGCGGTGAGGTTGTCGATGCCAAGGTCTTGCACCGTAATGGCATCGTGCAACCCGGTGTGGACCCCAAGCAGCATGCAGGGGGAGTGGGTAGGTTCGGCGAAGAAGCAGTGCACGTTGTCCCCGAACGCCAGCTTTAGACCAAAGGCCACCCCGCCCGGGCCGCCGCCGACACCGCAAGGCAGGTAGACGAAGAGCGGATGGTCGGCGTCCACCCTGATGCCCATCTCGTCGAACTGCTTTTTCACCCGCTCGCCCGCCACCGCATAGCCGAGGAACAGGGTGCGAGAGTGCTCGTCATCGATGAAGAAGCAGGCGGGATCGCGCTCGGCCTCCTTGCGCCCCTGCTCCACCGCCACCCCGTAATCGTCGGCATATTCCACGACGATGGCGCCATGTTCGCGCAACTTTTGCTTCTTCCACTCCCGCGCATCGGCGGACATGTGGACGGTGACGCGAAAGCCGATGCGGGCGCTCATGATGCCGATGGAGAGGCCGAGGTTGCCGGTCGACCCCACCGCGATGCTGTACTGGCTGAAGAAGTGGCGGAACTCGTCCGAGAACAGCGTGCGATAGTCATCCGTCTCGCGCAGCAGCCCAGCCTGGATGGCCAGGTGTTCGGCATGGGCCAGCACCTCGTGGATGCCGCCGCGCGCCTTGATGGAGCCGGAGATGGGCAGGTGGCTGTCTTGTTTGAGCAGCAACCTGCCGGTGAGTTCGACGCCATAGCGCCCATTGAGGGTCCCCTGCAGGGTCGGGATGGCGGCGATCCCGGACTCGATGATGCCGTGGCTGGCGCGGGTTTCGGGGAAGGCCTCACACAGGTAGGGGGCGAAGCGGGCGAGCCGGGCGGAGGCGGCGGCCACATCGTGCCGGGTGAGCCCCACATGGGGCAATCCTTCCGCGAGGGAGGTGGCCCCCGGATTGAACCAGGTCACAGGGGTGAGGGCGATCAGCGGTTCGAGCAGGGGGAAGCGGGCGATGAGCCCGGCAATGTCGGTGTGTGTCATGAAAGCCTCTCGGGGTGGTGACGGAATCATCCCATTGAATGGCACCAGCGTTGCCGTGACAAATGATAAAACGCGTCGCTTGGATGAGCCCAGCTGATGCAAATGGTCATCTACCCTGCTGTGTCTTCGCATACGGGTGAGTTGAGTCTTCCTGGTGAATGCAAACCTCGCCCTTCTGGTATCATCCGCCAGATAAAAGAGAGGGAGGCCCAACCATGCAACGCGATGAGCACCCGGGGGTGAGGAGCAAGCTGCTCAGCAGCCATCAGCTCGCCAGGCTCCACACCTTCGAGGCGGCGGCCCGCCACGGCTCCTTTGCGCTCGCCGCCGACGAGCTCTCCTTGAGCCCAAGCGCGGTGAGTCACCGCATCTCGGCTCTGGAAGAGGCGCTCGGGTTTTTGCTGTTCCAGCGCTTTCACCGCAAGGTGGCCTTGACCACGGAGGGGCAGCGCATCTTCTGGGCCCTCACCTCCTCCCTGGAGTTCATCAATCAGGAGGTGCTGGAGATCAGGGAGCAGGCGCTGTCGGGATCTCTGACGCTGCACTCGCGCCCCTCCATCGCCCAGTGCTGGCTGGTGCCAAGGCTCGCCGATTTTTCCCGTCTGCATCCTCACATCGAGCTCAACCTGCTGACGGGCAACGAGCACATAAACCTGCACGGCTACGGCATCGATCTGACCCTCAACTTCGATGCCAGAACCCCGACGGGCCTGGCCATTCACCCTCTGATGGATGAATTCATGGTGCCGGTGTGCAGCCCTCAATACGCCAGCGACCACGGTCTGATGGGGGAGGTGGGGAATCTGCAGCAGTGCCGCCTGCTCCATGACAGGCAGGCCTGGGGCCTGGACACCGACAGCGACGAGTGGCGCACCTGGGGGAGCCACTGGCATCTCTCCCTGGAGGTCTGCTCGTCACACATGGGATTTGATCGAGCGGATCTGGCGATCCTTGCCGCCACCCACCACGCCGGTGTCGCCATGGGGCGCAGGCAACTGGCAAGCCAGGCGCTGGCGAGCGGAGCGCTGGTGATGCCCTTCCCGGATATGGCGGTGCGCTGCGAGCCGCGTTATTACCTGGCGACCCTCCCTCATCGCCAGTGTCCCAAGATCCAGGCATTCATCCGCTGGATACAGGATCAGGCGCAAGGGGCATCCTGAAACGGGGCCTGGTTTATTGTCCGCGAAGGTGATGCCCATGAGCGCACTATTTGTACAATAAGTGCCGGCACTGCTGCTAAATGACCTGGCGCAGAGCGACGCGGGTAAGAGATAACAGCGTGTGCAACGGATGAGGTGAACCAGAGATTAACCGGGGAAAATAGAAAATAAAGTCCGTGAGGGTATTCCCAATAAGTATCAGGCAGGGAATTAACCACGGTGAATAATGTCCATATGGTGTCAGAGCGCTGCCGGATGGTATAAAAACATTATGTTGTTATCCAATGGGCATGCTATTCTCAAATCGTGTTATCCCTGTGACATACAAAAATAATTCTGTGAGGAAGTAATGAACGAGTTTCTGAAGGTTCTGCTGAACATTCGCAGCTTGCGCGCTGCCATTCGTGAACTGCCGTTTGAGCAACTGCAAGAAGCGAAAGAAAAGTTTGACCTGGTATATAACGAGCGTGCCGAGTCCGTTGAACAGGAACGCGCCGAACAGGAAGAGCGTCAGCGCAAACTGAATGAATTCACCGAAATGCTGCAACAGGCTGGTATCGATCCCCGTGAGCTGATCGGCAGCGTGGCGGCTCCGGCTGCGGCGGGCACCACCAAGAGCAAGCGTGCTCCCCGTCCTGCGAAGTACAAGTACCAGGAAGACGGTCAGGAGAAGACCTGGACCGGTCAGGGTCGTATGCCCAAGGCCATCGCCGAGCAAGTTGCGCTGGGCAAGGATCTGAACGATTTCCTGATCTGATCGCCGGATCCGATTCTCGATAATGCCGCCTGCAGGGCGGCATTATTATTTTCAGAGTTCAGATGATGTCGCAGTAAAACCCAATTGCGCAGGTTACTCCGGTTAATTGGAGAGCCTCGTCTGGAATAGCCATAACCATCATGTGTCCAATAAAGGTGGCGCATCATCTTCCACGCCACCTCGCCACTTATACGCATTGAGGACTCATACAGCCCGTTTTTCTTCGTCCCTTGTGAGAAACGAACATGGATACCTGCTGTGACAGAATGAAATAGCGGCGGTGGATACTCATCTGTACGCCTGAGCGGCCCGTCACTTTTTCTTGCTGATGCATGACGCCCACCGCCTATTAATTTATCCCCCCTATTTATGGTCTGTTTGACACCGCTCTTCTGCGATATATCCGCACGATGCCGGACAACGTGCGGATGAGGCAGACACGGATTGGTGGCAAACAAATAAACCGAATGCTAGATGACGGGTTGTCCGAGTTCAGACTGAACGGTGTGTGCGTATTTTCTCCGGGTGCGGCGACGGGCCTGGACCGCCTCTGCCAGCATGGCAAGCAGGTGTTCACTCTCTTCCCAGCAGAGGCAGGCATCGGTCACTGACAGACCGTATTGCAGCTCACCCAGAGGAGCCGGTTTCTGGTTTCCCCCCAGCAAGAAGCTCTCGACCATGACGGCGGCGATGGCTTGGCTCCCTTCGCTCAGCTGGCGACAGAGCTCTTTGGCGACCTTCAGCTGGTTCGTGTGCAGCTTCTGGCTGTTGCCATGGCTGCAATCCACCATCAGGCGAGGGGGGAGTCCCTGACGGGTGAGGCGGTCTGCTGCCTCCGCCACATCGCTCTGGTGGTAGTTGGGCAGGGTGCCGCCACGCAGAATGATATGGCCGTCGGGATTGCCTTCGCTCTTGATCACCACCATGCCGCCCTGGCTGCCGGGGGCGGTGAAGAGATGGGAGGCGGTACTGGCCTGGATGGCATCGATGGCGACCCGGATATTGCCGTCCGTACCGTTCTTGAATCCCACGGGGCAGGGCAGTGCGGAGGCCAATTGCCGGTGAACCTGAGACTCCGTGGTGCGTGCCCCGATGGCGCCCCAGCTGACGAGATCGGCGAGATAGAGAAAGCTGGTGGTGTCGAGGAATTCGGTGGCGGTGGCGAGCCCCAGTCCATTGATGTCGAGCAGCACCTGGCGTGCCAGATGCAATCCCCGATTGATGTCGTTGCTGCCGTCCAGGTGCGGATCGAAGACCAGCCCCTTCCAGCCCACCGTGGTGCGCGGCTTTTCAAAATAGGCGCGCATGACTATCTGAAGGCTGTCTTCATAGGCGGTGGCGAGCCGTGCCAGCCGTCCGGCATAGTCCAGGGCCGCGACGGGATCATGGATGGAGCAGGGGCCAATCACGACCAGCAGGCGATCGTCTTCACCTGCCAGGATCCGGCGTGCCTGATGGCGCTGGCTGTCGATGTGCCGGGCCATGTCGGCCGGACAGGGGTGCTGCGCCAGCAGCTCGGCAGGGGTGGGGAGCGCCTCTATGGCGAAGGCGCGCATGACCGAATTCAAAACTGCCATCTGGAGTTACCTTGCTGTGCATGTGTGCGATGGGGAACCCGTATGCGCCATCCCGTTGGGAGCAGACAGGTTCACGGCTCATCGCAGTTGTTGAGAATGATTGTCATTATCTTGGTGTTTGTCTCAAATGCAAGCGCAATGAAATCGCCAGGCGAAGATGGGGGGAGAGAGAACGATGGCGGGGGAACCGCAGCAAAAGCAGGCCGCTCCCCGAGGGAAGAAGCCCGCCAGTCACAAGATAAAGAGGGGGTCAGCTGTCCATCACGGCGTGCCTGTCCTGGTGGTAGGCGTCTTCATCCTTGCCGCTGCGCCAGTAGGGGACTGCGTAGACCCGCTGGCGCTCGGCATTCAGGGTGCGTCTGACGTGGCGGCGCAGCGGCACGACCAGGCTCTCTTCCCCGCCAAACCAGAAATAGCTTCCCTCTGCGACCATGGGCTGGGCGGTGAAATGCGCCACCAGGGTCGCGGCCTGTTCCGGATTGCCCACGAACCAGCGCAGGTCGACGCCGGCCGGCAGCGACAGATCCTGCACGTCGTCCTGATGGGGGACCAGCAGGGCGATATGGCCGAGGGCATGGGCTGGCATCACTTCCACCATGGCGCTGATGGCGGGCAGGGCGGTGAGATCCCCCGCCATGTAATAGTGCTCGGCCATTTGCAGCATGGGGTCGGGGCCGCCCGGGCCCGAGATGGCGAGCCTGTCACCCGGTTTGGCGTGCAGGGCGAAACGACTGGCGGGGCCGGCCTCGCCGTGCAGGGCGAAGTCGATGTCGAGCTCCAGCGCCTCCCGGCGAAACGCGCGTATGGTGAAGGTGCGAATGACGGGTTTCTGGGCGGGATCGAGCCAGCGGGGCCCCTTGTCGGTGGGGGTGGGCAACACTATCTCGCGCTGACCCGGTCGGGGCAGCATGATCTTGACATGAGCACCGCCACAGCTGAAGGGGTAGTCCACAAGCTCGGGGCTGGTCAGGCAGATTCGGCGCAGGTGCGGGCTCACATCCTGAACATGCTTGACGGTGAGCAGGCGGGGGCGATTGGCCGGGGCGGGTTGAGACATGGGCATACTCCTGGCTGATGATGGCGCCCATTTTTGATGAAATGAAAACTATTATCAATTGGTTTGTGGCAGAATGGGTCGCGATTGACCTCCTCGGGATGTCCATCGCGATCCCACACTCTCTGCCTGGGTCAGGTTCGATCGCTTCCCCCCAGCGCCCGATAGATGCCTGCCATGTTGTTGAGCTGGGCCTGTTGCTGTGCCAGCAGAGCGAGCTCGGCATCCCACAGGCGGTTCTGCTCATCCAGCCAGGGTTGCACCCCGGTGGCACCGGCCAGAAAACGGGCGCCAGCGAGCCTCTCGGCCTCCCGGGCATAGGCCCTCTGCTGCTCCAGATAGCGCAGCCGCTGTTCCCCTTGCTGACGGGCGGCCAGGCCATCCTCCACTTCCAGCAGCGCGGTATAGAGCTGCTTGCGAAATTCGGTTTCGGCAATCTGGTAGTCGATGTCGGCGCTGGCGATGGAGAGCCGGGTCTTGTTGTACTCGAGGAAAGGGAGCGCCAGCGTGGCGCCCAGGGTGCCGACTGGATTTTGCAGCACCTGGGTCAGGGTATCCGAGGTGGTGCTGGCACCGCCGGTCAGGCTCAGGGTGGGATAAAAGCCGGTGCGGATCTCGTCTCCCCTCGCAAGGGTCTTGCGCAGCCTGAGTTCGGCGGCGCGCACATCGGGCCGCCGGGCCAGCACATCGGCGGGAATGCCGGCCGCCAGGGACGGGATCGGGCCCATTACCAGGGCGTCGGGAGCGTCAGCGAGCGGCCCGCTGCTGCGGCCCAGCAGCAGGCGAAGAGCATTGCCCGCCTGTGCCCGCTGCTGGGTGAGGGTGGCGAGCTCCGCCTGCTTGCCTGCCTTCTGCTGGCTGGCCTGTACCAGATCGAGTCGGGTCACGGCGCCCGCCTCGTATTTGGCGCGGGTCAGGCGCTCAATGCGCTCCAGATTGGCCAGTTGCTGGGTGCCCAGGGTCATGGCCGAGCCGAGGTAGGCCAGTTGCCAGTATTGCTCCAGGGTCTTGCCGATGAGCAGCAACCGGGTGGCGGCCAGATCCTGTTCGCTGGCCTGTGCTTCCCAGCTTGCCTGATCCCTTGCCGCGGCCAGTCTGCCCCAGAGATCCACCTCGTAGCTGAGGTTGAGGGAAGGGCCCAGGTTGCTGCTGGCGCTGCCATCTTTCATGTTCTTGGTGCCGCTGGCCCCGAGATTGGCGCTGACCGAGGGGGTGAGGTTGGTGTCAGCCAGATCGGCGCCGAGCAGGGCATTCTTGAGCTTGAGCCCGGCCACCCGCATGTCCGGGTTGGCGGCCAGCACCGCCTCGACCAGGCGATCGAGTGCGGGATCCTGGAATCCCTGCCACCAGGGGCCAGCCTGCTGCGCGGTGAGACCCCGGCTCTCCTGCTGCCATGCTGGCGCCACGTCGAGATCGGGTCTGTGATAGGTGCTCTGCTGGCTGCAGGCACCGAGGCTGGCGGTGAGCATCAGGCTTAGCCCGAGCCTTGATAGGTTGTGCATCGTCATTCCCTCGCCAGTGCCTCCACCGGATCGAGCCTGGCCGCATTGCGGGCGGGCAGGTAACCAAACAGGATCCCGATGAGGGAGGAGCACCCGAAGGCCATCAGGATGGAGAAGAGCGAGAAGCGCATCTGGAAGCTTTCCACGAGCAGGGAGAAGAGAGCGCCGATGAGCAGGGCGAGGCCGATACCGAGTAGCCCCCCCAGCAGGCTGACCATCACCGCCTCGATGAGGAACTGTTGCAATATGTCGGACTGGCGGGCGCCGACGGCGATGCGGATCCCTATCTCCCGGGTGCGCTCCACCACCGAGACCAGCATGATGTTCATCACTCCGACGCCGCCGACGATGAGGGAGATCACCGCGATGGCGGAGACCAGCAATGTCAGGGTGGCGGTGGTCTTCTCCACCGATTTGACGATGCTGTCGCTGCTGAAGGTGAAGAAGTCCTTCACGCCGTGGCGCTGGGTGAGCAGGGCGACTGCCGCCTGCTCGGCCAGGGCGGGCTGGACGCCGTCCTTGACCCGGATGGTGATCTGGGTGAAGTGCTGCTGGGAGAGGAGACGGCTCATGACGGCGCTGTAGGGGAGCCAGACATTGACCGACTGGCTGCTGCGGCCAAAGCCGGTCTCCTGGGTGACCACCCCCACGATGCGCACCGGCAGGGTGCCGACCAGCACCACCTGGCCGACCGGGTCCACCTGGCCGAGCAGGCTCTCTATGGTCTTGCCATCCACCACGGCGACTGCCGTCCGGTTGCGAATGTCCCGCTCATCGAGCAGGCGCCCCTGGGTGAGCGTCATCCCCTTGACCCGGAAAAAGTCGTTGCCGACCCCGATCACGCTGCCGCTGCTGGTCTTGTTGCGATAGCGAAGCTGGCCGGATGTCGCTATCTGGGGGCTGGCCCCCTCCAGATAGGGCTGGCCGAGCAGCGCGTCGAGATCCCGCTCGTTCAGGGTCTGGATGCTGGCGGCCTTCTCGTCTCCCCAGTCCTTGCCGGGGAAGATGTCGATGGTGTTGGTGCCCATGGCGTTGATGTCGTCGATCACCTTGGCGCGCGCCCCCTGACCCAGCGCCACCACGCTGACCACGGCGGCGATGCCGATGATGATGCCGAGCATGGTGAGGAAGGTGCGCATGCGATGGGCCAGCATGGCGTGCAGGGCCATGCGCCCCGCCTCCCGGTAGCGATCCCAGCCCCGGCTTGCGGTGCGGACGGCGGCGCCTGTGCTCTGTGCATCTTGCCCGACAGAGGGAGGGGCCAGCTGGCTGCCGTCACCTGGCTGCGGGTGGGCCGGCGTCCCGGATAGGGAGGGTGAGGCTGCGTTGTCATCGGTCGCCCGATGGCCGCTGTCCTCCACTACCCGCCCGTCACGCAGGGTGATGATGCGATCCGCATGGCTTGCCACCGCCATGTCGTGGGTCACCAGAATGATGGTGTGGCCCTGGGCGTGCAGCTCCTTGAGGATGGCCATCACCTCCTTGCCGCTCTGGCTGTCGAGAGCGCCGGTGGGTTCGTCCGCCAGGATCACCTCACCGCCGTTGGCGAGCGCCCGGGCAATACTGACCCGCTGCTGCTGACCGCCGGAGAGCTGGCCGGGTCTGTGGTGGCTGCGATCCTGCAGTCCCAGGCGGGTCAGCAAGGTGCGGGCACGGGCCTGGCGATCAAGGCGGGCAGTGCCGGCATAGATGGCGGGGATCTCCACGTTGGCGGCCGCATCCAGATGGGGCAGCAGGTGATAGCGCTGGAAGATGAAGCCGAAGTGGTGGCAGCGCAGCCGTGCCAGGGAGAGGGCATCCAGGGTCGCGGTATCCTGGCCGCGAAACAGATACTGGCCGCCACTCGGGCGATCGAGGCAGCCCAGCAGGTTCATCAGGGTCGATTTGCCGGAGCCGGAGGCGCCGACGATGGCCACCATCTCCCCGGCATCGATGGCGAGATCCAGCGGGTGCAGCACGGTCACTTCGTGCTCTCCGCTTTGGTAGCGCCGCTCGATGCCCTTGAGACGGATCAGGGGCTCGCTCACGGCTCCATCTCCCCTTCATCGTGCAGGGCCGGCTTGCCCTGCTCCAGGATCACCTTCTCATGCTCGGTCAGGCCGCTCACCACCTCAATCTTGATGTCATCCTTCATGCCGGTCTTGATGCGGCGGGTCTCTCTCTGGTCCCCCGCCTTGAGCAGGCTGACCTCGTACTCGTTGTCGCCAATCTTCTTGCCGAGGGCGGTCTGGGGAATGGCCAGTACCTGCTTGCGCTCGCCGAGTACGATGGTGACCTGGGTCGTCATGGCGACCCTCAACTGATGGCCGGGGTTGGGCACATCGAACAGGGCATAGTAGTAGATGGCCGCATTGCTGGTGGCCGTGGTGCTGGCCGTCTGTTCATTGATGTTGGTGGGGGCCAGCTCGACCGTGCGAAGGGTACCGTGGTAGCGAGTATCCGGATCCCCTATCAGGGTGAAATAGACCGGCATGCCCGCCTTGACACGGGTGACGTCCGCTTCGGAGATCTGGGCCTTGACCGTCATGGTGTCGAGATTGGCGAGCTTGAGCAGGGTCGGTACCGTCTGGCTGGCGGCCAGGGTCTGCCCCTGCCGGGTGACGATGGAGACGACGGTACCATCCATGGGGGCCTGAATGCGGTTGTAGCCGAGCTCCGTCTTGGCGCGTTCCACCTTGATGATGGCGTTGTCGATGTCGGCCTGGGCGCTTTGCAGCTCGGCCCGGGTGACGGCAAGCTGGGCTTCGGCGCTCTCCAGATCCGCACGAGAGCTCGCTTCCTGCCGAAACATCTGCTGCTGGCGGCGCCAGGCAAGCTCGTTCTGTTTGAGCTGTGCCTGCTTGATATTGAGCTGGGCGCGGCGGCTGGCCAGCTCAGCTTCGGCGGTCTTGAGGTTGTTCTGGGCGATCAGGGGATCGATCTCCGCCAGCAGCTCTCCTTGTTTGACCTGTTGACCCGCTTCCACCGCGAGATAGGTGACCTGACCCGAGACCTGGGCCCCCACATCCACCTGCTCGATGGCCTGCAGTACGCCACTTGCGAGCACCGTCTGCTCCACATCCTGTCGGGTAACCGTTGCGGTCAGTACCGGGTCCGGTGTGTTGCCTGGCCAGGCCAGCCAGGTGACGAGAGGGATCAGCACAAGGGCGAGCAGGGCGAGCTTGCCGGGTTTTCGAAGAGCTTTCATTTATCACCTGAACGAAACGAGCGAAGGCGTGCAAGGGCCATATCGTGCAGCAAATGGCCCTCAAAAAGAAGCGAGCAATGTGTAAGAAATCGTGTGGTTCTGGCGGTGACGCAGTGGAGGAGGTCAAGCTGGGGGAGGGTGACGGCGGGGCGTCAGAAACAAGAAGACCCGCTCAGGGAGCGGGTCTTGTGGTGTCAACCGACGGCTTTGAGCAAGGCGGCGTGAGGCTCGTGGCAGATCTGGATATCGAGGGGCAGTTTGTAGAGGAGCAGACGGGCCAGCGAGCCCTCCATCCAGTGATGACGGCTGCCGACCAGCAAGAGGTCGGCGGGGTGAGCGGTCAGCCAGCGCTGGAGATCCGGTACCACGTCATCCACCACCAGGCACTGGTAATCCACTGGGTGAGACAGCTGGGTGATGAGTTCACTGATGATCGCCTTGGCATCCAGGGTGCCCTGGGGGCTGCGCTCCTCTTGTGACAGGGACAGACTATTGCGACGGGTCTTGCTGCTGTGGGTCAGGTGCAACAAGGTCAGGTTGGCGCCCAGCCCTTGTGTCAGACGGCTCGCCTTGGCCAGTGTCTCCTGCTCGTAATCCTTGCCTTCCAGCAACAGCACAATATTGGTCGGGCTCATAAGCAGTTCTCCTTGGCAGGTGCGGGTCAGACAGCGGAAGCGCGCTCCCATCCTCCCTTCCCGCGAAATGTCAGCTCAAACGAACCCGGTGTGTTTGCATCAAGCGTCACCTTCTGTCGATGGCAACTGAAGGTACCGAGTCCGTTTACATCATCATAACAGACTGAGTTGAATGGAAAATGAAGGGATGTGTCCGTTCGAAATGTGAATGAGTGCAACGAAGATGAGTGGCGTCCTGACCATGGCGATGAAAACCCGACTGGGTGATGACCAGGCTGACAGGCTCAGACTGAGCATCAAGACACGTGCCGCGGATTAGCCAGGGCCGCCCCTCGTTCTTGCTTGCGGTTCACGGCATCGGTCAACCAAGCCCGCGCCGTCGGCAAGAGGCTTCAACTGGCCACCGCGATGATGACTCGGTCAATCTGAAAGGGCCGACATGGACGGGAGGGCATCCCGTCCGCCCCGTGGTCAGCTTGCGAGCAACTCACGGGCGTTGGCCAGGGTGTTGTCGGTGATCTGATCGCCCCCCAACAGGCGGGCCAGTTCGTTGAGCCGGGCGCCCTGGGTGAGCGCCTGCATCTGGGTTTCCGTTGTCTTGCCGTCGGTGTGTTTGCTCACCACCATGTGCTGGTGACCCTTGCCTGCCACCTGGGGCAGGTGGGTGACCACCATCACCTGGGTGGATTCGCCGAGCTGGCGCAACAGGCGGCCCACCACGGCGGCGGTCGGGCCGCTGATCCCCACATCCACTTCGTCGAAGATAAGGGTCGGGGTTGAGATCTTGCGTGCACTGATCACCACGATGGCGAGGCTGATACGCGACAGCTCGCCGCCGGAAGCCACCTTGCCAAGGGGTTGGATGGGCTGACCCGGGTTGGTGGTGACCATGAACTCCACCCGATCGATGCCAAGGGGCGAGAGGCTGCTCTGGGCATCGGGTCGCACCTCGATGGCGAAGCGGCCATCGGGCATCGCCAGTTCGTGCATGCTGGCGCTTACCTTGGCGCCCAGCTCCTCGGCATAGCGCTGGCGGCTCTGGCTCAGGGCCTCGGCGGCCTGCACGAAGGCCTGGCGGGCCGAGGCCAGCTCGTCCTCCATCCCCTCGAGGCGCTCCTCGTCGGAGTTGAGGCGGGCCAGATCGGCGGCCAGCTCCTGATGGTAGTGGGCCAGCTCCGCCGGTTTGACATGGTGCTTGCGTGCCAGGTTGATGGCCTTGGAGAGGCGGCTCTCCAGCTCGTTGAAGCGCTCTGGATCCAGTTCCAGCCGGTCGAGATAGCTGCGCAGCTCGCTGTGGCTCTCCTGTACGCCGATCAGGGCTTCGTTGAGCATGCCGAGCACGTTGCCAAGCCGGCTGTCCATGCCGACCAGGGTCTCGGCCCTGTCCACGGCCGTCTGCAGCAGACCGGCGATGGTGGTCTCTTCATTGTCATAGAGCAGATCGAGGCAATACCCGCACTCCTGCATCAGCTCGGTGCCATTGGCGAGCCGCTGATGCTCCTCTTCAATCTCTTCAAACTCTCCCGGCTGAAGGGCAAATTCGTCCAGCTCCTGCACCTGGTATTCGATGAGTTGACGGCGGGCTTCCCGCTGCTGCTGCTCGGCCTTGAGCCGGTTGAGCTCGTTTTGCAACTGGCGCCACTGCTGGTAGTGGCGGCGCACATCGTCGAGGAGCAGATGATGACCGGCGTAGCCGTCCAGCAGTGCGAGCTGGTAATCGGGTTTGAGCAGCATCTGGTGAGCGTGCTGACCGTGGACGTTGACCAGCAGTTGACCCAGGTTCCTGAGCTGGGCGAGGGGGACGGGAACCCCGTTGATATAGCTGCGAGAGCGCCCCTCGGCGGACAGTACTCGCCGGACGATGCACTCACCGTCATTTTCAAGCTCGTTGGTGGCGAGCCAGGCCCGGGCGGCAGGATTACCCTCCAGCAGGAAGCGGGCACTCACCTCGGTCTTGTCGCTGCCCGGGCGCACCATGCTGGCTTCGGCGCGCTCCCCCAGGCACAGCCCCAGAGCATCGATGGCGATGGATTTACCCGCCCCGGTCTCCCCGGTGATGCAGGTCATCCCCGGTTGCAGATCGAGCTCGAGAAACTTGACGATGGCGAAGTTGTTGACGGTCAGCTGGGTCAGCATGGTCTCATCCTGTATGGGTCAACATTACTGTGTATGCATCCAGTATATACTGGTCTTATATACAGTAAAGTGGGCAGGGAGGATTTTTGCGAAACAGGGGGAGGGCAAGGATGTCAAGGCCGCGGCATGGGTGTGACGCCGATCAGATGGCCTGCAAAATCAACCTGCGTACCTGGCATGGGCTGAGGTGATGCGAGAAGCCACCTTGAGGCGCTCTCTTGTGGTGAGTGGCTGGCTGAGACACACTCGAACCAGTCCTGGTTGAGCCTGGGCTGTGCACAGACCTCTTCGCAAGGATGCGTCACGATGATCCATACCCCGACCCTGCTGCTGATCTCCCTGGCAATCAACCTGATGTCGGGGCTGATCATGCTGTTCATCCACTCCCTGAAGCCAGGTCGAGGCAACTTTCTGTACTGGTCACTCTCCGCTTTTCTCTTCTCCCTCTCCATCCTGCTGCTCAGTCTGGGGGTATTGGGAGGATATCCGGCGCTGGGCATCCGGGTCGGCGGCCTGGTCTCGCTCATGAGCATCCTGCTGTTGCTCGCCGGTTTTTGTGCGCTTTACGAGCGCGCATGGCATCCCCGTGCCGTGAGGGGAGGCGTGGCGGTGTTGCTGCTGCTCTATCTGGGATTGTCCAGCCTCGCCCCCGTGCGCATTGTGCTGGCCCTGATGGAATCGATGTTGTACCTGTGGTGCGCCTGCCTCATCGTCTCTCTCGGCCGGCAACAGAAGCGGGTGCTCCATGCGGTGGCGCTCATTTACCTGCTGCATTTCACCATCCTGCTGAGCCAGGGGGGGCTGCTCTTGCTGGGAGTCGAAGGGCGGATGGGGGGCGGAGGTTGGCTCGATCTCATCTTCTTCATGCACATGGTGCTGACCATCGGCTCGGTGTTGCTGCTGCCTCTGGTGGCCTATGTGGAGACGGAGGAGGCATTGCTGGCGCTCTCGGAGCGGGATCCCCTCACCGGGGTGCTTAATCGGCGTGGCCTCTTCAGGCAGGGGGAGGGGGCTACGCCTGGCCAGACGCGCTGCGTGGTGGTCCTGGACATCGATCACTTCAAGCGGGTCAACGACCAGTTTGGTCACGGCTGCGGGGATGAGGTCATTCGCTATGTGGCCGGGGTGCTGGTGGCCGAGGTACGCAAGGATGATCTGGTGGGGCGCATCGGTGGCGAGGAGTTCGCCATCATCATGGGGGGCGTGAGCGGCCAGATGGCCCACGACATCTGTGACCGAATCCGCCGCCAGATAGAGACGGGCTCCCGGCAGGGGGCCTGCCTGCCGTGCGAGGGGGTCACGGTGAGCATGGGGGTTGTGTGCGCCAGTGCCGAGGCTGACCTGGCACTGATGCTGACCAAAGCCGATGCTGCCATGTACCGGGTGAAGGAAGCGGGGAGAAACGGGGTGCATCTGGCATTCGAGCCGGCACTGCCTCGGCTGGTCGAAAGCAGCGAGGGGTAGACCCTCGCCACCGGTGTTGCCTGGCTAGAAGAGCTTGCTGCCCCAACCGAGCTTGTTGCGCAGCACGTGGAAGTAGCTGTAATCCAGCGGATGCACCAGATGAAGCTTGTGGCTGCTCTTCTTGATGAGGATCTCGTCCCCCGGGTGGACCGCCAGGGTGACCTGGCCGTCGCAGCTCACCTGCATGGCGTCGTCCTGGTTGTCTGGCGAGACCAGCAGCCGCACTTCGCTGTCCGCATCCAGCACGATGGGGCGGCTGCTCAGGGTGTGCGGGAACATGGGCACCAGCGTGATGGCGTTGAGTTTGGGGGTGAGAATGGCGCCCCCTGCCGACAGGGAGTAGGCGGTGGAGCCGGTGGGTGTCGCCACTATGATGCCGTCCGAGCGCTGGCTGTACATGAAGCTGCCGTCGATGTAGACCTCGAACTCGATCATGTGGGCGATCTTGCCCGGGTGAAGCACCGCCTCGTTGACCGCGAGGTTGCTCGACTTGCGCTCCCCGTGGCGATAGACGGCGGCCTCCAGCAGGAAGCGATGCTCGCTCTTGAAGTGACCCGAGAGCACCTGCTCCAGGGGCAGCAGATAATCCTGGGGCGAGAGATCGGTCAGGAAGCCGAGGTTGCCCCGGTTCACCCCGATCACCGCCACATCGAACCGTGACAGCACCCGGGCGGCCCCCAGCATGTTGCCGTCACCGCCGACGACGATGGCGAGATCCGCCTGCTCGCCGAGCTGCACCAGATCCATCACGTTCTCCCCGAGCAGCCCCAGGGTATGGGCCACCCGGCTCTCCAGCAGCACGCGAAAGCCACGGCTGGTCAGGTACTGATACAGGCCGGTCAGGGTTTGGTTGGCCCCCTCGTGATGGGGCTTGCCGATGAGGGCAACGGTTTTGAACGGAGAATCCATAGGTTATCGGGTCTGGGAGAGTCTTGGGGGGAGTATACCGCGCTTTGCCGGGGATTTGTCTGCCTCCGTGGCGGTTGGTGCGATCGGCCCCGAAAAGGGGCTGCCTGGCACGCGGATGGGCGCCATTGTGCCCGATCTGCCCTTTTCCCCTTGAAAGCCGGGGCTGTGTCCCCATAATAGCGCCAACACAGGGTCTGCTGGCGCGTGTCGCTTGTCTGAACGCCAGCCACCCTCACACGCAACCCCTGAATATTGGAGATGTCATGAGCCACGAAGAACAAAAGGTTGAAGCGATGGAGCAAGTGGAAGCCCAGCCAGTCGAGCCGACCGATGTAGACAGTGAAGTGACAGCCGAGCAGGCCCGCATCGCCGAGCTGGAGGCCCAGCTGGAGGCGGCCCAGCAGGCCTCCCTGGAAGAGCGCGAGCGCGCCATTCGCGCCGTCGCCGAGATGGAGAACCTGCGTCGCCGTGCCGCTCAGGACGTGGAGAAAGCCCACAAGTTTGCACTGGAGAAGTTCGCCGCAGAGCTCTTGCCGGTGCTGGACAACCTGGAGCGCGCCATCGAGCTGGCGGACAAGGAGAACGACACCCTCAAGCCGATGATTGAAGGGGTCGAGCTGACCCTGAAATCCATGCAGAGCGGCGTGGCCAAGTTTGGCCTGGTGGCGCTGGACCCGACTAACCAGCCGTTCGACCCCAATGCCCACCAGGCCATGAGCATGGTGCCCAGTGCCGACGTGGCGCCGAACACCGTGATCGCCGTGATGCAGAAGGGCTACGAGCTCAACGGCCGCGTCATCCGCCCGGCCATGGTGATGGTGTCCAAGTCCGCTGACTGATCGCGCTGTTCTCACCAAGCCCGCCGCTTGGCGGGCTTTTTGTTGGATGTGGCGCCAAAAAAACGTGTCTGGCGTCATTTGGCTGTCAGGTGGCCTGTATGCAGGTTTTTTCAGGGCCGGACTTGAAGCGCCGACTTGAGACCCCATATAGGTTGCAAGGCCACGGCGGCACAAAAAATTTGATGCCGGGAGCTTGAAAGCCACAGTGGCAGGCCCCACCTAGCCGTTAACGTATCAAGGCGAGCCCCTCGCCAGTTTATTCAAAGTATTTGGAGATTCGTCAAATGGGTAAAATCATCGGTATTGACCTGGGTACTACCAACTCCTGCGTCGCTATTCTGGATGGCGACCATGCTCGCGTGATCGAGAACGCGGAAGGCGACCGTACTACTCCGTCCATCATTGCCTATGCCGATGACGGCGAAATCCTGGTTGGTCAGCCGGCCAAGCGCCAAGCCATCACCAACCCGAAGAACACGCTGTTCGCCATCAAGCGTCTGATCGGCCGTCGTTTCGAAGATGACGAAGTACAACGTGACCTGAAAATCATGCCTTACGCCATCGCCAAGGCCGACAACGGTGACGCCTGGGTTGAAGTGAAAGGCAAGAAAATGGCACCGCCGCAGATCTCTGCCGAAGTGCTGAAAAAGATGAAGAAGACCGCCGAGGACTACCTGGGCGAGCCGGTGACCGAAGCCGTCATCACCGTACCGGCCTACTTCAACGACGCCCAGCGTCAGGCCACCAAGGATGCCGGTCGCATCGCCGGTCTGGACGTCAAGCGCATCATCAACGAGCCGACTGCGGCTGCGTTTGCCTACGGCGTCAACAAGGTCAAGGGCGAGCGCAAGGTTGCTGTATACGACCTGGGTGGCGGTACCTTCGATATCTCCATCATCGAGATCGACGAAGTCGAAGGGGAAACCACCTTCGAAGTACTGGCAACCAACGGTAACACCCACCTGGGTGGTGAAGACTTCGACAACCGCGTCATCAACTACCTGGTTGACGAGTTCAAGCGCGAGCAGGGCATTGACCTGCGCAACGACCAGCTGGCCTTGCAGCGTCTGAAAGATGCAGCCGAAAAAGCCAAGATCGAGCTCTCTTCTGCCCAGCAGACCGACGTCAACCTGCCGTACATCACAGCAGATGCCACCGGTCCGAAGCACATGAACATCAAGGTGACCCGCGCCAAGCTGGAATCCCTGGTGGAAGACATGGTGAAAGACTCCCTGGAGCCGGTTCGTGTCGCCCTGAAAGACTCCGGTCTGGCGGTTGGCGAGATCGACGACGTCATCCTGGTGGGCGGTCAGACCCGTATGCCGCTGGTTCAGAAGACCGTGGCCGACTTCTTCGGCAAAGAGCCGCGCAAAGACGTCAACCCGGACGAAGCCGTGGCCATGGGGGCTGCCATCCAGGGTGCCGTACTGTCCGGTGACAAGACCGACGTACTGCTGCTGGACGTGACTCCGCTCTCCCTGGGGATCGAGACCATGGGCAGCGTGATGACCGCGCTCATCGAGAAGAACACCACCATTCCGACCAAGAAGTCCCAGGTGTTCTCCACCGCCGAAGACAACCAGTCTGCCGTGACCATTCACGTGCTGCAGGGTGAGCGCAAGCGCGCCAGCGACAACAAGTCCCTGGGCCAGTTCAACCTGGAAGGCATCCGTCCGGCACCGCGCGGTCTGCCGCAGATCGAAGTGACCTTCGACATCGACGCCAACGGCATCCTGCACGTCTCTGCCAAAGACAAGGAGACCAACAAGGAGCAGAAGATCACCATCCAGGCCTCTTCCGGTCTGTCTGATGACGAGATCGAACGTATGGTACGCGAAGCCGAAGCCAACGCGGCCGAGGACAAGAAGTTCGAAGAGCTGGTGCAGGCCCGCAACCAGGCTGACGGTCTGGTCCACTCCGTGCGCAAGCAGGTCACCGAAGCCGGTGAAGCCCTGCCTGCCGACGAGAAGACCAAGATCGAGACTGCCCTGAGCGAGCTGGAATCCGCCATCAAGGGTGACGACAAGGCTGCCATCGAAGCCAAGCAGCAAGCGCTGCTGGAAGCGTCCCAGAAGCTGATGGAGATTGCCCAGCAGCAGGCTCAGGCGCAAGGCGCCGCCGGTGCTGACGCCGGTCAGTCCTCCTCTTCTGCCAAGGCTGACGACGACGTGGTCGACGCCGAGTTCGAAGAAGTGAAAGACGACAAGAAATAAGCCCGACCCGGATGGGCGAAGTCCGCTTCGCCCATCGGCTCAGAATCTGTTCACGGTCTGTCGCGAGAGGCCGTCAGCAAGGTAAAGAGCAGCGCAGGAACCGGAGCGTATAGATATACGTGAGGATTCCGAGCAGCACATGAGCCTTGATCACGGCTTCGTAGTAAGAGTGTGAGCAGATTCGTCAATGAATTTACGGGCGTTGGGTAACCAACGCCCGTCTGCGTAACTGCTGATATAGCAACAGGATGAGTATGTCGAAGCGCGATTTCTACGAAGTGCTCGGGGTGTCGAAAGGTGCCGACGAGCGCGAGATCAAGAAGGCGTACAAGCGTCTGGCCATGAAGTATCACCCGGATCGCAACCAGGGTGATGCCGGGGCTGAAGAGAAGTTCAAAGAGGTCAAGGAAGCCTACGAGGTCCTGACCGACGAGAACCTGCGTGCCCGTTATGACCAGTACGGTCATGCCGGGGTGGATCCGAGCCAGGGTGGCGGCCACGGCGGCTTTGGCGGTGGTGCCGATTTCGGCGACATCTTCGGCGACGTGTTTGGCGACATCTTCGGTGGTCGCGGGGGCGGTCGTCGCGGCCCGGCCCGTGGCGCCGATCTGCGCTACAACATGGAGCTGACGCTGGAAGAGGCGGTGCGCGGGGTCTCCAAGGAGATCAAGATCCCGACCCAGGTCCACTGCGAAGTGTGCAACGGCTCCGGTGCCCATACCGGCAGCTCTGCCCAGACCTGCCCCACCTGCCACGGCTCCGGCCAGGTGCAGATGCGCCAGGGCTTCTTCGCGGTGCAGCAGCCCTGCCCCCACTGTCACGGTCGCGGCAAGATCATCAAGGATCCGTGCCGCAAGTGCCATGGGGAAGGGCGCTACCAGAAGACCAAGACCCTGTCGGTCAAGATCCCGGCCGGGGTCGACACCGGGGATCGCATCCGTCTCTCCGGCGAAGGGGAAGCGGGGGAAACCGGCGCATCGGCGGGGGATCTCTACGTACAGGTTCACGTGCGCGAGCACGAGATCTTCGTCCGTGACGGCAACGACCTCTACTGCGAAGTGCCCATCAGCTTCACCACGGCGGCGCTCGGCGGGGAGATTGAAGTGCCGACCCTGGATGGCCGGGTCAAGCTCAAGGTGACCCCGGAGACCCAGACCGGCAAGCTGTTCCGCCTGCGGGGCAAGGGCGTCAAGTCCGTGCGCTCCGGCCAGGTGGGGGATCTGATGTGCAAGGTGGTGATCGAGACTCCGGTCAAGCTGACCGAGACCCAGAAAGATCTGCTGCGCCAGCTGGACGACTCCTTCAGCGGCGCCGCTGCCAAGACTCACAAGCCGAAATCCGAAGGCTTCTTCGAAGGGGTGAAACGCTTCTTCGACGACCTGACCAAATAAACGCGACCCGCGTTACCCAAGCCGGCACGGATGTGCCGGCTTTTTTTTTGGTTCTTCGCGGGATCTTGGGGAAGTGGAAGTTGACAGACAGGGTGCTGGTAAACTGGCTGTCTCCAAACACACCACCACCATCACCCTGCTGTCGCCGTGCATCATATTGATATTGCCTCCTTCTGGCCAGGTTATACCGTCATCGCCCAAGCGCTTTCTGCCAACCATCACACCCTGTTTACCCTTGAGCCTCGCGCCGACCTGTTGCCCCGTTGTCGCCGATGCCTGCAACCCACGCCATTGATCCACGACCAACGTATCCGCCGGGTGCGTGAGCGAGACCTATTTGACCGACAAGTCTGGTTACAACTGCCTGTTCGCCGCGTCGACTGTCTGCGCTGTGGTCGCGTCAGTGAACATATCGACTGGCTCCCCTCTGGCTCCCGCCTCACCCGGCGCATGCAGTGCTGGATTGAAGCGCTCGTTCAGTACCTCCCCATCCGCCATGTCAGCCAGCTCACCGGGGTCGGTTGGCACACCATCAAGGAGATCGACAAGCGCCGTTTGCAGACCAGTGTGGGCACCATCGAACTTGGGGAGGTGCGGCGGCTGGTGATGGATGAGTTTGCCCTGCACAAGGGACACCGCTATGCCACCGTGATCATGGATGCCGAGCGAACCCGCGTCCTGTGGGTGGGGCACGGCAACAGCCGGGCCGCTATCCGTCCCTTCTTCGAGCAGCTCGGCGAGCGATGCCAGCAGATTGAGGCGGTGGCGATGGACATGAACACGGCGTTCGACCTGGAGGTGAAGCAACACTGCCCGCAGGCGGAGGTGGTCTACGACCTGTTCCACGTGGTGGCTCGCTATGGCCGAGAGGTGGTGGACCGGGTGCGAGTGGAGCAGGCGAATGCACTGAAAAGCGATAAACCGGCGCGAAAAGTGGTCAAAAGTGCGCGTTGGTTGCTGCTACGTAATCGGGCGAAGCTGAGTGAAAAACAGGATGTGAAGTTGCAGGAGCTGTTGGCGGCGAATCAACCGCTGGCGATGGTGTACGTGCTGAAAGAGGCGTTGAAGGGCATCTGGTATGCGCCGAGCGTGTGGGAAGGATGGCGACGATGGCGGAGCTGGATGCGGCAGGTGAAGGAAAGCGGGCTAGCGCCGCTGCAACGATTTGGTCGAAATTTATCGAAATATATGCGGGGGATCCTGGCGAGTGCAAACTACCCGATGCACACGAGTGTGCTGGAAGGGGTGAACAACAAGATCAAAGTGATAAAGCGTATGGCATATGGATTTAGGGACTCAGAATACTTTTTTCTGAAAATCAAGGCGGCCTTCCCCGGAAAGCCGCGATGAACCTTTTTTTTTGCCCGCCATCTGGCCTGGATCCCCCCTTATTGAGTGGATCCCGATGAGGGATCCTCCTCACAACTTCCACCAATTCCTCCTGTACAAATGTTATCCCGCTCACACTCCTGCTGAAACGGTTTAGCTGGCATATTGAGTCAGCTAAAGCGGTTTAGCTATCCTCAGCTCGTCAACAACAACAGAGCCCGGACGGGCGACAGAAGACAGGTGAGGACGATGACGATGTTCAAGAGCAAGTTGGCGCTGGCCGTGGCGCTGGGATTGGGAATGAGCAGCCCGCTGTGGGCGGCGGATGGTGGTATCGAAGCCAGGCTGGCGGCGCTGGAGGCGCGGGTGCAGGCAGCCGAGGCGCGCGCCACCGCTGCCGAAGCGCGGGCCGATGAGGCCCAGAGCAAGGCAAACGAAGCCCGCGAGACCGCCGTGGTTGCCAAGGCCCAGAGCGAGAAGGTGGACAAGCAGACCGCCGGGGCCCAGGGCTTCGAGTTCCACGGCTATGCCCGCTCGGGCCTGCTGGTGAACGGCAACGGCAATGGTGGCCGCGGCGGCCCCTACATCACCCCGGCCGGCTCGGTGGGCGGCGCCGTGGGTCGCCTTGGCAACGAGGATGACACCTACATGGAGGCCAACCTGCTGAAGACCCAGACCTTCGACGATGGCAGCTGGGCCCGCTACAAGCTGATGCTGGCAGACGGGGTGGAGACCAGCAACGACTGGACCGCCAGCGATTCCAGCCTCAACACCCGCCAGGTGTTTGCCGAAATCGGCGATCTGGCGAGCTTCAGCGGTCCTTTCCAGCACTCGGTGCTCTGGGCGGGCAAGCGCTTTGACCGGGACAACTTCGACATCCACTGGCTCGACTCGGACGTGGTCTTCCTGGCCGGTACCGGCGGCGGCGTCTACGACGTGCAGCTGGCCGACAGCTGGAAGGCGAACTTCTCCCTCTACGGGCGCGACTACGGCGACATCAGCGCGAGCGGTCTCTCCGACATCGAGAGCTACATCCTCACCATGAACAACCGCGTTGGCAACTGGCAGTGGATGCTGAACGGCCTCTCCGCCAAGGATAACGAGGCGCGCATCAACGACGGCGGCGCGGGCAGCGAAGCGGCGAACAAGGGTGCCCACACCCTGGTGGCCTACCACGCCGACAGCTTCTTTGGCATCAACCCCGGTTTCTCCAAGGCGGCGGTGCTGTATGGCCACGGTCTGGGTGCCGAGCTCAAGGGGCTGGGCTCCGACAGCGAGCTGCTGCCGGATGCCGATGCGGTGCGGGTCGCAGTGTTTGGCGCCACCGATCTTGCGCCCCGCTGGCGTGTGGCCCCGGCCCTGCTGGCCGAGCACAGCCAGGATCGTTACGTGAAAGGGGACGAGTACCGCTGGGTGACCCTCAATGGCCGCCTGGCCCAGGTGCTGAGCCAGAACGTCGAGCTGGTTTACGAGGCGACCTGGCAGTACATGGACCTCGATCCCAAGGGCTACAAGGGTCGTCAGGCGGTGAGCGGCGATTTCACCAAGCTCACCTTCGCGCCGACCTTCAAGGCGCAGACCGCCGGCTTCTTCGAGCGGCCCGAGCTTCGGGTGTTCGCCACCTGGATGGACTGGTCCTCCGAGCTCGACAACTACGCCAGCTCCGATGCCATGGGCCAGAGCAACTTCACCGCCGGGGGCGAGTGGAACTTTGGCGTGCAGATGGAAACCTGGTTCTAGTTCGTTATCCCGATCACAAAAATGGCAGGCGGCCCCGGGATCTGTTGGTTAGCTAAAACGGTTTAGCTGATAATGCGGACCCAGAACCCGGGGCTGACCCCGGCAAATCCTGTGCAGCAGTGGAGTAGCAACAAGGTGACGAATCGTGTGTGGGTAATGGGGGATGCGGTAGTGGACTTGATCCCGGAAGGGGAGCAGCACTACCTCAAATGTCCGGGTGGCGCACCGGCCAACGTGGCGGTGGGCGTTGCCCGGCTCGGCGGGGAGTCGGCTTTCATTGGCCGGGTCGGCGCGGATCCCTTCGGCCGCTTCATGGGGGAGACCCTGGCCAGGGAGGGGGTCGACATTCGCCACCTGATCCAGGATCCGGCCCATCGCACCAGCACGGTGCTGGTGGATCTCGATGAGGCAGGGGAGCGCAGCTTCACCTTCATGGTGCGCCCCAGTGCCGATCAGTTCCTGAGCCCCGCCGATCTGCCGGTCTTCCAGGCCGGGCAGTGGCTGCTGACCTGCTCCATTGCGCTCGCCAACGAGCCGGTGCGCAGCAGTTGCCTGCAAGCCATGGCGACCATCCGGGCCGTCGGGGGGCGGGTCTGCTTCGACCCCAACCTGAGGCCAGAGGTGTGGGGCAACCCTGCCGAGATGCTGCCCGTGGTGCGCGAGGCCATGGCCCTCGCAGACGTGGTCAAGCTCTCGGTGGAGGAACTGCAACTGCTGAGCGGTCTGGACGATCTGGCGGCGGGGCTTGCCACTCTTTCAGGCCCGGCCCTGGTGTTGGTGACCCGGGGGGCGGGGGGCGTGGTGGCCCGTCTGGGTGGCGAGTTGCTGGAGTGGGTGGGTCCCAAGGTGACGCCACTCGATACCACAGGGGCGGGGGACGCCTTCGTCGCCGGGCTGCTGGCGGCCTTGGCCGAACGGACCTCGCTGCTGACGCAGGCCGAGCTGCCCGCCATTCTGGCTCAGGCCCACGGCTGCGGGGCGCTCGCCACCACCGCCAAGGGGGCGATGACGGCACTGCCCACCCGCACCCGGCTGGATGAATTTTTGCGATCAGGCGCAGACGGCTGTTGATCCGCGGCTAGAACCGCGGGTCGACAGACCCTACTCTCATGTGACATGGGCCTGCCGACGGCGGGCCATAAGAGGAAGAATATGAATATCAGTGCGATAGCCCAGAATCTGGTACCCCTGCTCGGGGGCAAGGAGAACATCGTCAGCGCCGCCCACTGCGCCACCCGGCTGCGGCTGGTGCTGGCGGACGACAGCAAGGTGAACAAGGCCGCCATCGACAAGCTGGAGGGGGTCAAGGGGTGCTTCAGCAACGCCGGCCAGATCCAGGTCATTTTCGGCACCGGCCTGGTCAACAAGGTCTATGCGGAGTTCGTCACCCTGACCGGGACCGGCACCGCCAGCAAGGCGGAGCTGACCGACATGGCGACGGCCAAGCTCAACGTGGCCCAGCGTCTGGCGCGGACCCTCTCCAACATCTTTGTGCCCATCATTCCGGCCATCGTCGCCTCTGGCCTGCTGATGGGGCTGCTCGGCATGGTGCGCACCTACGGCTGGGTCAACGCCGACAGCGCCCTGTTCGTCATGCTCGACATGTTCAGCTCGGCAGCCTTCATCATCCTGCCGATTCTCATCGGTTTTACGGCGGCGCGCGAATTCGGCGGAAACCCCTATCTGGGGGCGACGCTCGGCGGCATTCTCACCCACCCGGCCCTGACCAACGCCTGGGGCGTGGCCGGGGGCTTCAAGACCATGGACTTCTTCGGCCTGGATGTCGCCATGATCGGCTACCAGGGCACCGTCTTCCCGGTGCTCTTGGCAGTCTGGTTCATGTCCCACCTGGAGAAGCAGCTGCGCAAGCGCATCCCTGACGCCCTGGATCTCATCCTCACCCCGTTTTTGACCGTCATCATCACCGGCTTCGTGGCGCTGCTCTTCATCGGCCCCGCCGGGCGGGTGCTGGGGGATGGCATCTCGTTCGGTCTGAGCGCTCTCTATGAGCAGGCAGGCTGGCTGGCGGGTCTGGTGTTTGGCGGCACCTATTCCCTTATCGTCATCACCGGCATCCACCACAGCTTCCACGCCATCGAGGCGGGGCTGCTGGCCAACCCTGCCATCGGCGTCAACTTCCTGCTGCCCATCTGGGCCATGGCCAACGTGGCCCAGGGTGGGGCTTGCCTCGCGGTCTACTTCAAGACCCGCGATGTGAAGATCAAGGCCATCACGGTGCCGGCGGCCATGTCCTGCCTGCTCGGCATCACCGAGGCGGCGATCTTCGGGGTCAACCTGCGCTACATCAAGCCCTTCCTGGCCGGTCTGTTCGGCGGGGCCTGCGGCGGCGCCTACGTGGTGGCGGCCAAGGTCGGCATGACGGCGGTGGGCCTGACCGGCATCCCGGGCATGGCCATCGTCCAGCCCATGAGCCTCATCCACTACGTCATCGGTCTGGTGATCGCCTTTGGCGCTGCTTTCGCCGCCTCCTACCTGCTCAAGTACAAGGTGGAGTGATGAAGGAAAGCTATCTCCTGAACCAGGTTGTCCGGTCCCTGCTGGCCGGACAGCTGAAGGCGGCGGCCGATCCCCATCGGCCCCGCTGGCATCTGGCAGCCCCGGTGGGGCTGCTCAACGATCCCAACGGCTTCATCGAGCACGACGGGCGCTACCATCTTTTCTACCAGTGGAACCCGCTCGGTTGCGAGCACCGCAACAAGGGCTGGGGGCATGTCACCTCCACCGATCTGCTGCACTGGCAGCACGAGCCGGTGGCGCTGCTGCCCACCGAGGCCTATGAGAGCCACGGCTGCTATTCGGGCTCGGCGGTGAGCGACGAGCAGGGGCGTCTGACCCTCATCTATACCGGCAACGTCAAATACCCGGACGGCAGCCGCACCGCCTACCAGTGTCTGGCCCGTGCCGACGGTGCGGGGGGCTTTGCCAAGCTGGGACCTGTGCTGGACCTGCCCGCAGGCTACAGCGGCCATGTGCGCGACCCCAAGGTGTGGCACGACGGTCGGCAGTGGTTGATGGTGCTGGGGGCTCGTACCCTGGACGATCGGGGTGAGGTGCTGCTCTATCGCGGTGACACCCTGGATGCCTGGACGCTGGTGGGCCCCATCGCCGGCAGCGGGCGCGGCGGTCTCGGGGAGTTTGGCTACATGTGGGAGTGTCCGGACCTCTTCCCCCTGGGAGATCGCCATGTGCTGATCAGCTGCCCCCAGGGGATTGCCCCGCAGGGAGAGGATTATCGCAACCTCTACCAGTGCGGCTGGCTGGCGGGTGACTTCGACGGGACGCACTTCGCCCACGGGGCTTTCCACGAGCTGGACAGGGGATTCGAGTTCTATGCCCCCCAGACTACCCAGGATAGCCAGGGGCGGCGCCTGCTGTTCGGCTGGCTGGGCTTGCCGGAGGAGAACGAGATGAGCCAGCCCACTCTCGAGCACGGCTGGATCCACCAGATGAGCTGCCCGCGGGAGCTGTTCTGGCAGGATGAGTGGCTCTGCCAGCGGCCGGTGGCAGAGCTGGGCGCCCTGAAAGGGGAGCAGACCCGCTTCGAGGGGGCGCCGGACGAGCTGCCTGCCCTGGCCATCGACTCGGCCTGGCTCGATCTGGCGCTGTGCGGTGAAGGGCGCCTCGGGTTCGGGGCCGTGGTCGAGCTGGTGTGGCAGCCGGGGCGTCTTGTGCTGCGCCGCCAGAACTGGCAGAGCGGGGAGTGGGAGGAGCGAAGCGCCCCCTGGCTTGGGGGCAAGATCACCGTCTTGTGTGACCGCTCCAGCCTGGAGTGCTTCGTCGATGGCGGGCGCCAGAGCTTGTCGACCCGTTACTTCCCCGGCGAAAACCCAGTACTTTCCGCACGTTGCGGTGGTGATGGCAGCAAAATTTGCCTCGATCACTGGCCGCTGGCGACCTGCCTAGTACAATAGCCCGGTCTCAGTGTGCCGGGAGGTCAGGTGGAGAAGAAGAAACGGATCACGATTGCCCAGATAGCCACGCTTGCGGGGGTCTCCAAGGCCACCGCCAGCCTGGTGCTCAACGGCAAGAGTGCGGAATACCGCATCGCCGACGATACCCGCAAGCGGATCCAGGCGGTGGCGGACGAGTGCCACTATCAGCCGAGCATCCATGCCCGCTCCCTGCGGGAGGTGCGCAGCTACACCTGGGGGCTGGTGATCCCCGACCTCACCAACTTCGGCTTCGCCAGCATCGCCCGTGCCCTGGAGGCCCGCTGTCGGGAGGCGGGGATCCAGCTGCTCATCGCCTGCTCCGAGGATGACCCCACCCTGGAGCAGCGGGTGGTGGACAACCTCATCAGCCGTCAGGTGGATGGCCTCATCGTCGCCTCCAGCGGCCACAGTGACGACATCTATGCCCGCATCCACGACCGCTTGCCGGTGGTGCAGCTCGACCGCCACATCGGTGAGTCGCGCCTGCCCATGGTGATCTCGGACGCCTGCAAGGCCACCGCCGAGCTGGTGCAGGACATGACCCAGGATTGCGGGGAGGAGATCTACTACTTCGGAGGTCTGCTGGATCTTTCCCCCAGCCGCCACCGGCTGGCGGGTTACGAGCTCGGATTGCACCGGGCCGGGCTGGAGGCCACTTCAGACCGGGTCCGCCACCGTGACTACCAGCCGAGCTCGGGCTATCAGCTGATGTCTGAGCTGGTGGACGAACTCGGGGCACCGCCGAAGGGGCTTTTTACCGCCTCTTTCACCCTGCTGGAGGGGGTGCTGCGCTACCTCAACGAGGCGGGACTGATGGAGACCGGCATGCGCCTGTGTACCTTCGACGATCACGATCTGCTCGACTGCATCCCCATGCGCATCGATTCCGTGGCCCAGGATTGCCCGGCCCTGGCCCGGGCCGCCTTCGAGATGATGCAGCAACTCATCGCGGGCAATCCCCCAGCCCAGACCGCCCAGGTCATTAACCCCAGGGTGCGCTGGCGCAGCCGCCGCTAGGCACACGGCTTCCCTTTCCTGTGAAAAAGCCCCGCCGGATCCGGCGGGGCTTTTGTGCTGCGACTGGTATGAGGGCGTCAATCGGTAATGCTGGCTCGCCAGAAGATCTGCTTGATGTGAGGGTGCTCCCCGAGCGTGTTCATCAGGGCATCGAGCTTGGTGCCATCGATGGCGGTGGCGAGCAGCGCCGCCGAGATCTCGAGATCCTGATCGCCGAAGGGGGTGATGTCGAGTTCGCTCAGGGGGTAGTGGGCCTGCTCCAGCATCTGCTCGAGCCAGGGCAGCACCTCCTTCTGGTGAGCGCGGCCGATGAGAGCGGTCACGTGATAGGTCACTTCGGTGTCCATGTTGTCCACCGGGTCACGGTTTATCTGGTTGACCAGGGGGCGCAGCAGGGTGTTGGCGGCCAGCACGAAGAGGGCGCCGAGGATGGCCTCCAGGGCGAACCCGGCGCCGCAGGCGGCCCCGACCGCGGCCACGCCCCACAGGGTGGCTGCTGTGTTGATGCCCCGGATGTTACCGGATTCCCGCATGATGACGCCAGCGCCGAGAAAACCGATGCCGGAGACGATGTAGGCCACCACGTGGACGACCCCGTAACTGCCGCCATGCAGGTCATAGATGCGCTGGGCCAGGTTGACGAACAGGGCCGCCCCCACGGCGACCAGCACGTTGGTGCGAAGACCGGCGGTGCGCTGGCGGTACTGGCGCTCCAGGCCGACCAGGCTGCCCAGCACGAAGGCGAGCAGCAGGCTGGCCAGGGTGTCGAGCAGGGCGAGAAAATCGAGTTGTTGCCACATTCTCATGAAGGGTCTCCTCCTGGGGATGCCGACCAGCCTGCTCCCCCGGGTTGCGTGAGAGATGGGGGGCAAGGTCGACATCGTGGTGAATGCAAGGGCGCGACCCGCCTCCTGACGGGGCGGGATGGCGCAGAACAGGGTACAGGCCCTTCACGGTTGCCCGGGAAGGACCTCGCCTCGTTCGAGGGTCAATGGCTGGTGGTGGCGTCGTCCCCGGCGCGGGGGCGCAGTTCCCAGCGTACCGGGTGGACAGCCCCGACCTGGTGGATGAACTGCACCAGATAGCGGCGCTGGGGCGGCGTGCAGTAGAGGCTCAGCACCAGCACGCGGCCTTCACCGCGCCCGGGCTTCATGGACTGCAGAGGACTGAGTCCGGCCGGTTGCAGGGTGTGGCTCACCGCCGCCAGCACCTGCTCCATGTCGGCTCTGTCTTCGCAGCGGATGTGCAGCCGATAGAGGTGCTGACGCCGTCTGCCACGTTGCCAGAGTGGTCGCAGGCCCCGTCCCAGTCTGCTCAGCAGGGAAGGGGATTTGTCAGCGACAGAGTTGTTTGAAATCAAGCGCATAGCAGCCTCCTTTTGGGAAGCAGAAACTATGCAGGCAAGGTGTCGGGGGATGAGTCCGCGTCACCTGACGTCAAGTGTGAAAAGCGGGGAAAAGAGGGATCCACTTCTCGCAGGGTGGCGAGTCGCGGCAGAGAATAACCTGCGGCTAGCTCGCGACCAGGGTGCCGACGACGAGGGTCGGCGTGCGTCTGTCACTTGATGAGTTGCCCACCGATGGTCTCCGCTAGTGATAAAGAGGCGACATGGTAGCCGATACGGCGGCCTGGGTAAACCCCGAGCCCTTGATAGCAACATATTGAAACATAATAAAAAAGAGATGAAAGCGCCGGTGAAGGGAGCCCTCTTCCCTTCACCGGCGGGCCCTTGGGGGGTTACCGGGTCTTGTCGATGCCCAGGTATTTGAGCATCAGTTTTTCATAGATGGGTTCGGTGTCGCCCACCTGCATCTTGTGCAGGAAATACTTCTCGAACGCTATCTTGGCCAGGTGGACCCACTTCCCTTTCTTGAACCAGGCGACGTTGCGCGGCGGGATCTGCGGCATGGCCACGAAGGCGGCCCCTGTGTCCCCCATGTCCGCCAGACAGATGGCATTCCACACCGCCCGGGTGACCGGGGGCTGGCCGTCCAGCTCCGCCTTGATGTTGTGGCTCAGGGTGCGCACCATGGCCTCGATCATGTAGC
Organism: Aeromonas sp. FDAARGOS 1402; assembly: GCF_019046925.1. Lineage (NCBI taxonomy): Bacteria > Pseudomonadati > Pseudomonadota > Gammaproteobacteria > Aeromonadales > Aeromonadaceae > Aeromonas > Aeromonas sp. FDAARGOS 1402. Next base: position 4,551,953 of record NZ_CP077201.1, on the reverse strand, counting down.
CGGTCTTGGGCACCCCGGTCGGTACCGGCGTCTTGTGCTGGGGCGGGATGGCGATGCAGACACCGGCGGCGTAAATCTGCGGGAAGACAGGGTTGCGCTGGTGTTCGTCGACGATGACGAACCCGCGGGGATTGACCAGCCCCTCGAGGCCCCGCAGGGGGCTGATGCCGGCGAAGGCGGGCAGCATCATGGCATGCTTGTAGGGGAGGCTGTGGGTGCGCTTGACGTTGCCATCTTCATCCAGCTCCTCCACCGTCATCACCCCATCCCTGGCCGCCACGGTGCGGGCATTGCAGATCCATTGCATGTCGCGCATGCGCAGCTCGCTCTCCAGCATGCCCTTGGAATCCCCCACGCCGTTGAGGCCGAGGTGACCGATGTAGGGTTCGCTGGTGACGAAGGTCATGGGCACGTCCTTTCTCACCTTCTTGTCGCGCAGGTGGCGATCGAGGATGAAGGCGTATTCGTAGGCCGGGCCGAAGCAGGAGGCGCCGGGCATGGCACCGACGATCACCGGACCCGGTTCGTCGAGCAGCCCGTTGACACTGTGCAGGCACTCCTCTGCGTGGGAGAGGGTGCAGACGCTGGCGGTGCCGCCCGCCGTCGGGCCTGCTCCCTGCACCTCTTCAAAGGCGAGTGCGGGGCCGGTGCAGAGCACCAGAAAGTCGTAGTGCAGGTGCTGGCCATCGGAGAGGCGGATCTGCTGTTCGAGGGGTTGCAACCCGGTCAGGGCGGCGTGGATGAAGCGGATCCCCTTCTTCTTCACATGAGGCTCTATGGGGAGGGAGATATCCTTGCGCTCTCGCCACCGGACCGCAATCCACGGGTTCGAAGGGTTGAATTCAAAGTCGGGTTTGTCGTTCACCAGGATGACGTCGTGCTGCTTGCCGAGTTCGGCCTTGAGCTCGTAGGCGGCCGACATGCCCCCCAACCCTGCCCCGATGATGATGATGGTTGCCATAATGAGCCTCCGCTCTATTACACGGCTCCTGTGAGCCAATATGTCCGCCTGCCTATTTGAGCCCCATTCGCCTGAGCACGGCGGCGGCGGGACAGAACCCGGTGAACGCGCTCTGGATCAGGTTGACCCCGACAAAGACGCTCAACCAGACAAAGCCCGGGTGGACCCAGGCCGTGAGCAGCAGCGACAGCAGCAACATGCCACCCGCGACCACTCTGACTCCGTTATCGACGGTCATTTCTCGTCTCCTTTTGTTTAGTGATTGCTAATTTAGAGTTGTTTTATACAATAGAACAAATATCAGCAATTGCTAATTTAATCTTATGAGCCACTTCGACGAGATGAACCGACATGCGACAGCCGCCGCCGGCCTGCTCAAGGCGCTGGCTCATCCCGAACGCCTGATGGTGCTCTGCCAGCTGGTGGAAGGGGAGAAGGGGGTCGGGGAGCTGCTGGCCCACAGCCAGCTCGGGCAGTCGGCCTTCTCCCAGCAACTGTCGGTATTGAAGCGCCAGGGCCTTATCCGCTCGCGCAAAGTCTCCCAGCAGATCTACTACTCCCTGGTGAGCGAGGCGGCGGCCGATGTGCTGGCGGCGCTGCAAACCCATTTTTGTCACTCAGATGAGGAAATTCGATGATGGAAAGCCAATGGCTGCTCTCGTTGGGGGGCGGCATGCTGGCGGGGCTCTCGGCCCTGATCCTGATGTTGTTCAACGGCCGGGTGGCCGGGATCAGCGGCATTCTGGCCGGTGCAATGCAGTACAAGACCCCCTGGCGGGTGCTGTTTCTGCTGGGATTGGGACTGGGGGCCTGGCTGGCGCTGACCCTGGGTTGGGCCACCATGCCCGCCTTTGATGCCTTGCCCGGCTGGCCCGTGGTGTTGCTGGCCGGCCTGCTGGTGGGAATCGGCACCCGCCTTGGCAATGGCTGCACCAGCGGTCACGGCATCTGCGGCATGGGGCGGCTGTCGACGCGCTCCGTGGTGGCGACGCTCACCTTTATGGGGATGGGCGTGGCGACCGTGTTCTTTACTCACCACATGTTTTGACGGGTTGATTGCCATGAAATTGCTGACAAGTGTGTTTGCGGGTCTGTTGTTCGGGCTGGGAATGGCCCTCTCCGGGATGATGGATCCGGCGCGGGTCACCGGGTTTCTCGATCTGGCCGGTGCCTGGGATCCCAGCCTGGCCTTCGTGATGGGAGGGGCCCTGGCTGTCTTCATGCCGGGCTACTTCCTGCTGGTGAAACCCCGTCGTCTGAGCCTGCTGGGGGAGCCCATGGCCCGGGTTCCCGCTCCCGTGCTGGATCGCCGCCTGATTGGCGGGGCCGCACTGTTCGGGATCGGTTGGGGCCTGGTGGGCATCTGCCCAGGGCCTGCCTTGAGTCTCATTTCCAGCGGACAGCCCATGATATTGTTGTTCATCGGGGCCATGGCGGCCGGGATCCTGCTGGTGGACAAGGTCTGGAACAGGGTGCTGGAGAAGGCTCGCCAGCACCGTATTGCCTGAGTTTTCAAGGTGCCCATGAGCCAGGGAAGGAGAATCATGATGAACACAATCCGGTTGCTGGTGACCACCCTGCTGGTCATGACATCCACCCTGGTGGCGGCCGAGGAGGCCAAGGGGTCGCTGACGCTCACCCCGCAGCGCGTCACCGACTGGCTCACCCTGAGCGGTACCGTGAGCGCCATTCATCAGGGGACGGTCGCGGCCCAGACCAGTGGCCGGGTCTCCCGCATGTTGGTGGATGTGAACGACGAGGTACAGGCCGGGCAACCCTTGCTCGAGATAAGCGGCAAGGAGCAGTCTGCCGCCGTGACCGGCGCCGAGGCGCGGGTGGCCAGGGCCCAGGCCCAGCAGGTGGAGGCCGAGCGCCAGCTCACCCGTTATCAGGCCCTCATCGCCAAGGGGGTGATCACCCGGGCCCAGCTCGACAACGCCCAGGCAACGGATCGGGCCGCCCGCGCCGAGGTCAATGCCGCCGAGGCCGCCCTCATCCAGGCCCGGGAAGCCTACGGCTATACCCGTATCCTCGCCCCCTACGCCGGGGTGGTGACCAGGCGGCTGGTGGAGCTGGGGGAGACGGTGGCCCCCGGTACGCCGCTGCTATCCGGTTTCTCCCTTGGCGAGCTGAGGGTGGAGCTGGAGCTGCCCCAGTCCGCGCTGGCTCTCGCCGGCCAGCCGTCGGATGTGCAGGTGCTGCTGCCCGGTGGCAAGGCCGTGACTCCCGTCAAGCTGACCCGCTTCAACTACGCCGACAGCCAGAGCCACAGTTTCCGGCTGCGCCTCGATCTGCCGCCGAACACGGCAGGGGTGCTGCCCGGCATGTGGCTCAAGGTGCAGCTCAAACAGGGTGAGCGTCAGGTGTTGCAAGTGCCGGAGCCCGCCCTGCTGCGGCAGGGGGAGTTCAACGGCGTCTACCTCAAAGAGGGGGAGGGATGGGCCCTGACCCCGGTGCGGGTCGGCCACTGCGAGGCTGGGCTGTGCGAGGTCCTGGCGGGTCTCAAGGGCGGTGATACCCTGGCCCCCGATGCCTGGAGCCGTCAACAGGAGGTGTCCCATGAGTAGCGATCTGAACGACAACCATGGCCACCTGGGGCCGGCGGGTCGGCTGGCGGCCCTGTTTCAGGGCTCGGCCATCACCCCGCTGCTGGCGCTGGTGGGGCTCTTGCTCGGCCTCTTTGCCGTGCTGGTGACCCCCAAGGAGGAGGAGCCCCAGATCGATGTCACCTTCGCCGACGTCTACATTCCCTTCCCGGGTGCCAGCCCTGCAGAGGTGGAGTCCCTCGTCACCACCCCTGCCGAGCAGGTGGTCTCCCAGATAAAGGGGATAGATACCCTCTACTCCTTCTCCCAACCCGATGGCGCCCTGCTGGTGGTGGTGTTCAAGGTGGGGGTGAGCCGGGAGCAGGCCATCGTGGATCTCAACAACCAGCTCGACTCCAACCGCGACTGGTTGCCACAGGGGATCGGAGTCGGTCAGCCACTGGTAAAACCCCGGGGGATCGATGATGTTCCCATCGTCAGTCTGACCCTCTGGAGCAAGCAACTGGGGGCCCCCGATCTGACCCGGGTCGCCCACGAGCTGGAGACCGAACTCAAGCGCATTCCCGGTACCCGGGACATCTACAGCCTGGGGGGCCAGCGCGCCGTGCTGCGGGTGATGCCGGACCCGGCGGCCCTCAGCGCCCATGGCATCAGCTGGGGCGAACTGAGCCAGCGACTTGCGGCCGCCAACCGGGTGGGCAGCGAGCAGGCCGTGGTGCAGGATAACCGGGAAATCAAGGTGCAGGTGGGGCAGTTCCTGCAAAGCGAGCAGGAGGCCCGCGAGCTGGTTGTAGGGTTGCAGGGCGACAAGCCCGTCTATCTCGGTGAGGTGGCCCGGGTGGGGCTTGGGGAAGAGACCCCGGTCCAGCGAAGCTGGATGGGGCAGGGGCAAGCCAGCTACCCGGCGGTGACCCTGGCCATCGGCAAGCAGCCGGGGCAGAACGCGGTGGAGGTGGCCAAGCGGGTGGAGGCACGGGTCGAGAGCCTCAGGAACCGGCTCATCCCGGCTGGCGTCGAGGTGACGGTGACCCGTGACTACGGCGTCACCGCCGAGACCAAATCCAACACCCTCATCGGCAAGCTCATCTTTGCCACCACGGCGGTGGTGTTGCTGGTGCTGGTGAGCATGGGGTGGCGCGAGGCGCTGGTGGTGGGGGTCGCCATCGTCATCACCCTCGCACTGACCCTGTTCGCCTCCTGGGCATGGGGCTTTACCCTCAACCGGGTGTCCCTCTTTGCGCTTATCTTCTCCATCGGCATCCTGGTGGATGACGCCATCGTCGTGGTGGAGAACATCCACCGCCATCGCGGCCTGGGCAAGGGGTCCCTCAAGGATCTCATTCCGGGCGCGGTGGACGAGGTGGGGGGGCCGACCATACTGGCGACCCTGACCGTCATCGCGGCCCTGCTGCCCATGGCCTTCGTCAGTGGCCTGATGGGCCCCTACATGAGCCCCATCCCCATCAATGCCAGCATGGGGATGCTTATCTCCCTGCTGGTGGCCTTCATCTTCTCCCCCTGGCTGGCCAATCACCTGCTCAAGCGCGAGGGGCATGTCGCCCACGGGGAGGCCAAAGTCGGGCTCTTTCACCGTCTGATGACCCCTTTCCTGATGGGGGCGGGTGCCAAAAGAGCGAGACATAAGCTCTGGCTGGTCATTCTGCTGCTGGTGGCGGGGGCGGCCGTCATGCCCGTGGTGCAGTGGGTGGTGCTCAAGATGCTCCCCTTTGACAACAAGTCGGAATTCCAGCTGGTGCTCGACATGCCGGAGGGGGCGACCCTGGAGCAGACCGAGCGCACCCTGCTGGCGGTGGGTCGGGAGCTTGCCAGGGTGCCCGAGGTGAAGGATTACCAGATCTACGCCGGCACCGCCGCCCCCATCAACTTCAACGGGTTGGTGCGCCACTACTTCATCCGCAGCGGCGCCAACGTGGGGGACATCCAGGTCAATCTGGTGGACAAGCATGAACGGGATCGCAGCAGTCACGAGATTGCCCGGTCGGTGCGTGCGCCCTTGCAGGCCATCGCCAGTGCGGCAGGGGGCAACCTCAAGGTAGTGGAGGTGCCCCCGGGACCGCCTGTCTGGTCACCCATCGTCGCGGAAGTGTATGGCCCGACGCAGGCCGCCCGTGAAGCCGCTGCCCGCGCCGTACAGGCCCGCTTTGTGGCCACGGCGGATCTGGTGGACGTGGACATCTATCTGACCGACCCTCAGCCCAAGTGGCGGCTGGTGGTGGATCGCGCCCAGGCGGCCCTGCTCGGGGTCGATCTCGGGGATCTGGTGGCTACCCTCAACGGGGGCGTGGGTTATCAGGATGCCAGCTGGCTGCAGGGGCAAGGCGCCAAGTATCCGGTACCGATCCGTATCGAGCTCGCCCCCGGTGACAAGCGGGATCTGACCGGCATCCTGGCTCTCAAGGTACGCAGCCAGAGCGGCCAGCTGGTGCGGGTCTCCGAGCTGGTGAGCCGTCGTGACGAGGTGGCCCCCAGCTACCTCATGCACAAGAACATGCAGCCCATGGTGATGGTGGTGGCTGACATGGGCGGCCATACCGACAGCCCGCTCTACGGCATGTTTGCCGCCGGTGCCGACATCTCGCTGCCACAGTATTACGTGCATCAGCCCGACAAGCTGGGGGAGGTGGCGCTCTTGTGGGACGGGGAGTGGAAGATAACCTACGAGACCTTCCGCGATATGGGGCTAGCCTACGGAGTGGGGATGATCCTCATCTACCTGCTGGTGGTGGCCCAGTTCCGCTCCTATCTGGTGCCGCTCATCATCATGGCCCCCATTCCGCTCACCCTCATCGGGGTGATGCCGGGTCACGCCCTGCTGGGGGCCCAGTTTACCGCCACCTCGATGATCGGGATGATCGCCCTGGCCGGGATCATCGTGCGCAACAGCATCCTGCTGGTGGATTTCATCGAGCAGCAGCGGGCGAGTGGCGTGGCGTTCGAGCAGGCGGTGATCGAGGCGGCGCAGGTGCGAGCCAAACCCATCATGCTGACGGCGCTGGCGGCCATGATAGGGGCGCTTTTCATCCTGGATGACCCCATCTTCAATGGCCTCGCCATCAGCCTGATCTTCGGGATCCTGGTTTCCACCCTGCTCACCCTGGTGGTGATCCCGCTGCTCTACTACAGCCTGCTCGTTTGCCGAAGTCAGAGGTAAACACAGGGGGCACGTGCCCCCTGTTTTCTGGCATCACACCGCCTCGCGGGCATCGCAGGTTTTCATCAGGGGGAAATAACGGCGATCCGCCTGGCTCATGTGACCCACGACCAGCTCCTGGATGATGAAGTTGAGCAGGGCATCGTTGCCAAGGGTGCCCGCCTGTGCGGCCGCCATCAGCTGGCCGGCTTTTTTCAGCAGATGCTGGTGCTCCTGGCGATGGGCCGCCAGCTCCTCATAGCCGTATTGCGCGAGGACCTGCTCTTCGAGGAGGAAGTGCTGGCGCGCCATCTCGAATATCTGCGCCATGTCTGCCAGTAAGGCATCCGGATGGATGCCGGGATCCTGCATGTGCTCGAGCAAGCGGTTGGCCAGCAGGTAGAGCTGGCGGTGGTCCGCATCGATGCGGGGGTGGCCGCATGCGTGGGCGGGCTGCCATTGCAGGGTGCCGGGGAGGGGATCCTGCCCGGTGGAAAACAGGCAGACCCTGCCCCGGCCATGGTGCTTGGCCTGATACATGGCCTGATCGGCGTGGTGCATCAGGGTCTTGGGATCGGCGCCGTGATCCGGGTAGAGGGCGACCCCTATGCTGCCGGAGATGCGCAGCGCCTGCTGTTCAAGCTGGAAGGGGTGATGCAGGCAGCGGTGCAGCTTGTCGGCGACCGCGAGGCCTGAGGCATCCGTATCGGGCAGCATGATCACGAACTCGTCCCCCCCAAGGCGTGCCACCAGGTCTTCTTCCCTGACGCACTCCCCCATGCGCTCGGCCACCAGCTTGAGCAGCAGGTCGCCGGTTTCGTGGCCGAAGGTGTCATTGATGGGCTTGAAGTGGTCGAGATCGATGAAGACCAGGGCCAGGGGCTGCTGTGGAGCCTGCTCCAGGGTCTCCTTGAGCCGCTGTTGCAGCAGGCGGCGGTTGGCCAGGCCGGTGAGGGGGTCATAGAAGGCGAGGCGGCGCATCATCTCTTCCCGGGCCGAACGTTCGGTGACATCCCGGGTCACCCCCAAAATGGCGTCCGGTCTTGTACTGGTGCTGCCGTGCAAGGTGGTGACCGTCTCGATGGTCACCAGATGACCCTGCTTGTGGCGCAGCTGGGAGTGAATGACGCACCGGGTCTGTCCATGATCCCCCCGTTGCCAGGCCTCGAGGGAGACGGTGATGCCGTCGCGAAGCTGTTTCCAGGACTCATCGGGGAGCAGCTGGCGCAGGGAGAGGGCAAAGAGTTCGGCGGGTTCATAGCCGCTCAGGGATGCGATGGCGGGGCTGATGTAACGAAAACGCAGGCTATTGGTATCCATGGTCCAGATCACGTCGCCGCTGTTCTCCGCCACGAAGCGGTAGTGCTGCTCGCGCTGGGCCAGTTCCCGGGTGAGCCGCTGTCGGTCACTGGCCTCTTCCCGCAGACGCAGATAGAGGTGCAGGAAGACGCCGAGCAGGGCCAGCAGGGAGAAGGAGATCAGCATGGCGATGGCCACGCTCCTGTCGAGCAGTTGGCGCTGCTGGCGAAGGCTCGCCTGGGTACTGTTGTAGAGGAAGGGGGTGAGGTTGGGCACCGCCTTGATCATCCCGGCCTCCTGGTAGGTGCGGGCGATCTGCTGCCAGCGATCCTGCTGCATGTAGCCGGGCTCGATGATGTCGGGTTGCATCAGGGCCCGGGTTTCACGGGCCTCGAAGGCGAGCGCCTCGCGCCCGGCCCCGCTGGGGTAGTGCTCCAGGATCAGGTTGATCATCTCCTCGGGATGATCCATGGCATAGCGCCACCCCTTGAGGCTGGCCTGCAAGAAGCGCTGGACCCGTTCCTGCTGGTTGAAGACCTCATTTTCCGAGGTGAAGAGGTTGTCTCCGTAGAAGTCGTACCCGATGTCGCGGGGACTGAACACCCGGTAGGGAATGCCCTGTTGCTGCAGGGTGAAGGGCTCGGTTGTGCTGTAGGCGCTGATGGCGTCCGCCTGGCCCCTCAGCAGTGCCTGTACCCCCCGCTCGTAGGGCAGGGTCTCCCACTGCCGGCTGCGGGTGTAGCGATGCAGGTAGGTGAGCAGCTCGTTGGAGCCGGGTTCGAGCATCAGCCGCTTGTTGGCCAGATCGCCCGGGGTCTGGATATCCGGCCGCTCCAGGGTGATGAGCATCAGGGGGGAGTGCTGCAACATGGCGGCGAGCACCACCACAGGGCGACCTGCTGCCCGGGCCAGCAGCAGATCGCTGCCGCGGATGCCGAACTGGGCGCGACCCGTGGTGACTTCATTGATGACGTCGGTGCCCGGCCCCGCCTCCCGCAGGGTGACCTGCAGGCCGGCCTCCCGGTAGAACCCCTTGGCGATGGCGGCGTAGTAACCGGCAAACTGGAACTGGTGCTGCCAGGGAAGCTGCAGGATGACGCGCTCATCCGCCCTGAGGTGAGCCGTGGTCAGGGTGGCAATCATCACCCAGAAGGGCAGAAGCAAGCGTACAGGCTGGCGAGATGCATCGGACTCCGTCATACCGCTGTTCTCTCGGGAGGTGCTCTTCTGGCTAGAGTCAAACAATTTCCTGTTATTCGCAAGGGGAGCAAGCCCCAATAAGATGGGGCGCGGGAGGCAGTAAAAGTCATTTTTGTGTCATTCATCACGTCAATGGGCGTCACGGCTCATTTTGAAACCTTGTCAACCCGTCACCGGCCCGGTGACAAGGGCATAAGGTGTCATTCCAGGAGGGGTGGCTGCCGCCTCTCTTCTCGCCTGTTAATGATAAGCTGCATGTTTTCGGCGACTCCCTCTTGTCTTCTCCTGTCGTATCAGAAGTTGATGCTCTTGCCCCGATCGGGTGTCGACCTGTGGCGGTCGGGGGACGCCTTCCTTCGTTCAGGGTGGTATGGTAGTCATCCGTTTCCTGTTTTCCGAGAAGGTCCTGTCATGTCTTCCTTGCGCCTGCTGCTCTCCGATTCCCACGATCCCCTGTTCAACCTCGCGGTGGAGGAGTGCATTTTTCGCCAGATGGACCCGGCCCAGCGGGTGCTGTTCCTGTGGCGCAACGACAATACGGTGGTGATAGGCCGGGCCCAGAACCCCTGGAAGGAGTGCAACACCCGCCGCATGGAAGAGGACGGGGTGACCCTGGCCCGGCGCAGCAGCGGGGGCGGCGCCGTGTTCCACGACCTTGGCAACAGCTGTTTCACCTTCATGGCGGGCAAGCCCGGCTATGACAAGAGCGTCTCCACCACCATCGTCATTGATGCCCTCGCCAGACTCGGCGTGAGCGCTTTTGCCTCTGGGCGCAACGACCTGCTGGTGGCGACCCCGGACGGGGATCGCAAGGTGTCGGGTTCGGCCTACCGGGAGACCCATGATCGCGGCTTTCACCACGGTACCCTGCTGCTGGACGCCGATCTCGGCCGCCTCGCCCACTACCTCAATCCCGACCCCAAGAAGCTGGCGGCCAAGGGTATCAGCTCGGTGAGAAGCCGGGTGGCGAACCTTGGTGAGCTGTTGCCTGGCCTGGGTCATGAGCAGGTGGTGCAGGCCCTGTGCGACGCCTTCTTTGCCCATTACGGTGAGGTGGTGCCGCCCGAGCACATCTCCCCCGAGCGGATGCCCGACCTGCCCGGCTTTGCCGAGACCTTTGCCCGCCAACGCAGCTGGGAGTGGAACTTCGGCCATGCTCCCGCCTTCAGCCACCTGCTGGAGGAGCGTTTCCCCTGGGGTGGGGTCGAGCTTCATTTCGACGTGGAGAAGGGGGTGATAGGAAGGGCACAGATCTTCAGCGACACCCTGGACCCTGCGCCCCTGGATGACCTGGCCGCACGCCTGCCCGGGGTGGCCTATCGTCCCGACGCCATCGCCGCGTTGCTGCGTCAGTGGCGGGCGACGTTTTCGGCCAACCCCGAGCTGGAAGGGTTTTCGGCATGGCTGCTGACCGCCCTGCGCTGACCTTGCCCATGACCAGGATCACAAGATGAACAGGGGAAAAGAGGGAAGAGGGGGCGCGGCGCCCGTCAGGGCGCCAACATGACAAAAAGTAGGGCAGACCATTAGTTATTGTCTCTGTTGATAGAGGTGTCACTGGAGTATAAAAACCGCACCTCAGCAGTATCAATGGTATAAAAATGAATCACTTGGTCTATCTGAAAGATGGGGGCGTCAACGCCGTCTCCCCCGAATTCGCCCGCCATTTTGCCACCGTCAAAGCCCACTTCTTCTCCCGCAATCCCGATCTCTGGCCGGTCTTTCGCGAGCCCGGCTTTGCCACCCTCAACGAGTTTCGCGCCCGTGGACTGGCGCCGGATGCGCGGCTCAATGCCTGGCCCGATGGTCGCGCCCGTCTGGCGGATCTCTGCGAAACCATGCCGGTGCCGGCCACCATGCGCACCCCGGGGGAGCCCATGGCGGAGCTGCTGTTTGCCGGCGCCTTGTCAAAGGATTGGGAGAACCCCTCCAGCGTCGAGAACGTCATCACCATGTCGGCGGATCCCGCCATCTATGGCGCCCAGATGGGCATATTGGCCAACCCCAACCTGGTCTACTCCGAATACGCCGGGGTGGCGGAGGAGCTGGAGAAGAAGGTGGTGCGCCAGATAGCGCTGCTGGCGGGTTATGACCCGGCCCGCGCCACCGGCATCTTCACCCAGGGAGGGACGTTTTGTAACCTCTACGGCTACCTGCTCGGCATCCGCAAGAGCCTGCCACAGGCCAAGCACAAGGGGCTAGGCCATTATCAGGACTACCGCATCATCAACTCCCAGGGCGGTCACTACTCCAACATCACCAACCTCTCCCTGCTCGGGGTGGACATCGAGAACAAGACCATCCGCATCCAGGTCGGCGAGAACAACGACATCGATCTCGACCACCTCGAGCGTACCCTGACCGCCTGCTTCGCCCTTCATCACGTGGTGCCCACCATCATGCTCACCATGGGCACCACCGACACCTTCGGGGTGGATCAGGTCAAACCCGTGGTCGAGCTGCGGGACAGGCTCTGCGAGCGCTTCGAGGTGGCGGTCAGGCCCCACATCCACGTCGACGCCGCCATCGGCTGGTCGATGATCTTCTTCCTGGATTACGACTTTGCCGCCAATCCGCTCGCCATCAACGCCGCCACCCTGGCGGGGATCGAGCGCAACGTGAGCCGCTTCGCCGAGCTCAGATATGCCGACTCCTTCACCGTGGACTTCCAGAAGTGGGGTTATGTGCCCTACACCTCCAGCCTGGTGATGATAAAAGAGCAGGACGATCTCAAGGCGATGGAGAACGATCCGGAGAACTTCTCCTACTTTGAGCGGGACATCCAGGGTCAGACTCACCTGCAATCCACCATCGAGTGTTCCCGTGGGGCGAGCGGCCTGTTCGGTGCCTATGCGGCCCTCAACTACCTGGGGGTGGAGGGGTATCGCACCGTGCTGGCCCACTGCCTGCAAAACGCCAACTACTTCCGCTTCCGGTTAAGCCAGCTCGGCAACGTCAAGCTGGTGGCCCAGGAGAACCAGGGGCCGAGCGTGGGCTTCAAGATCTACAACCCCGAGTGGGTACAGGACCCGGAAGCCGAATTCGCCTTCGAGCTGGCGCGCTCCAGCGATCCCGCCTACAAGGCGCGCTTGCAGCGCAACACCGACTACCACCGCAGCCTGTTCAAGGGACGCGGCAAGGTGGGGCTCTACACCAACTGGGTGGAGGCCATCGCTCACTCCGACTATGACTCTCGCGGCAAGTACTCCTATATCGCCGGGGAGAAGGCGGTCTTCATGAACCCCGCATGCGGCCGTGAGCAGATCGACGCCTTTATCGCGCATATTCGTGGCTGAAGAGCCGCATCTTGTGATGTCATAAATAAAAACGGCGGGATAATCCCGCCGTTTTTATGGCTCAAGGCAGTGGTTACCGTTTCTGGATAGCGGTCACGGTGAGCTTGCCGGCCGGGTTTTCGGCGTGAAAGCGCACCGCATCCCCCACTTTCAGATCCTTGAGCAGTGCGGGATCGGCCACCCGAAACACCATGGTCATCGCCGGCATCTTGAGGTTCGCGATGGCCTCGTGCTTGATGCCGACCTTGCCGTTGGCCGCGTCGATGCGGCTGATGACCCCCTGGGTCATCGCCATCTCGTTCATGCCTTCCATCTGGCTCATCTGGCCCATGTCGTGGCCGGCATGGTTCATCATCTCCTCGGCCTGCAGGCCGGTATGGGTGGCAAGGCCAAGCAGCAGGATCAGGGTCAGCGTCTTGTAGTTCATGATGGTTTCCTTATCGTTCAGTCAATATGGATCGTGAAATCGGGTTATTCGGATTGCGGGTTCGCGCTCTTGCCAAGGCTGCGGCTGCGCCACAGGTAGTAGGCCGCAGGCAGCACCAAGAGGGTCAGCACCAGCGCGCTCACCATGCCGCCGATCATGGGGGCGGCGATGCGCTGCATCACCTCGGATCCGGTGCCGTGGCTCCACATGATGGGCAGCAGGCCGGCGATGATGGTCACCACCGTCATCATCTTGGGGCGCAGGCGCAGGGCGGCGCCGTGGATCACCGCCCGGTGCAGGCCCGCCTGGTCCGGCTTGCCGCAGGCCACGATGTCATCCCAGGCGTGGTTGAGGTAGACCAGCATCAGGACGCCGGTTTCCACCGCCACCCCGGCCAGGGCGATAAAGCCCACTCCCACCGCCACCGAGAGGTTGAAGTCGAGCAGCCAGAGGGTCCAGATCCCGCCCACTACCGCCAGCGGCAAGGTGGTGAGAATGAGCAACACCTCCTGAACGCGGCGAAACGCCAGATAGAGCAGCAGCACGATAATGGCGACCGTGAGCGGCACCACGTAGGCGAGGCGCGCCTTGGCCCGCTCCATGTACTCGTATTGGCCGGACCAGGTGAGGGCGTAGCCCGCCGGCAGTACCAGCTGCTTGCCTACCTCTGCCTTGGCCTCATCTACAAAAGAGCCGATATCGCGGCCGCGAATATCGACGTAGACCCAACCGTTGAGCCGCGCATTTTCACTGCGCAGCATGGGGGCCTCATCGCTGATGTAAACCTGGGCCACGTCCGCCAGCGCGATGCGCGCGCCGCTCGGGGTCACCACGGGCAGCAGCTCGAGGCTCGCCACCGAATCGCGATAGCTCTGGGGATAGCGCAGGTTGATGGGGTAACGCTCGCGCCCCTCGATGGTCTGGCCCACTTCCATGCCGCCCACCGCGGTGGCGAGCACCGCCTGCACGTCGGCGATATTGAGGCCGTAGCGGGCCGCCTTGAGCCGGTCGATGTCCACCTTGACGTAACGCCCACCCGCCACCCGCTCGGCGTAGACCGATGAGGCGCCCTCCACCTTGCCGACGATCTGTTCCAGCTGCTGGCCGAGCTGCTGGATCACCTTGAGATCCGGCCCCGCTATCTTGATGCCGACCGGGGTCTTGATACCGGTGGCCAGCATGTCGATGCGGGTCTTGATGGGGGGCACCCAGGCGTTGGTGAGACCGGGGAAGCGGATGAGGGAGTCGAGCTCTTCTTTCAGCTTCTCCGGGGTCATGCCGGGTCGCCACTGATCGCGGGGCTTGAGCTGGATGCTGGTCTCCATCATCACCAGATCGGCGGGGTCGGTGGCCGATTCGGCGCGCCCCGCCTTGCCGAACACGTTCTGCACCTCGGGCACGGTACGAATGAGCTTGTCGGTCTGCTGCAAGATCTCCCGCGCCTTGCCCACCGAGATATTGGCCGCCGTGGTGGGCATGTACATGATGTCCCCCTCATCGAGCGGCGGAATGAACTCGGAACCCAGGTACTTGAGCGGCCAGAAACCCGCCACCGTCACCACGGCGGCGATGGCCAGAGTGGTTTTCGGACGAGCCAGCACGGCTTTGAGCAGCGGCACATAGCCCTGGCTCAGCCAGCGGTTGAGCGGGTTGGCCTGCTCCGCCAGCACCTTGCCACGGATGAAGTAGCCCATGATCACCGGCACCAGCGTGATGGCGAGCCCGGCCGCGGCCGCCATGGCATAGGTCTTGGTGTAGGCGAGCGGGTGGAACATCCGCCCCTCCTGCGCCTCCAGCGCGAACACCGGCAGGAAGCTGATGGTGATGATCAGCAGGGAGAAGAAGATGGCGGGCCCGACCTCTATGCTCGCCTCGGTGATGATGCGCCAGCGGTTCTTGTCGGTGAGCGCCTCCCGCTCCATGTGCTTGTGGACGTTCTCGATCATCACGATGGCGCCATCCACCATGGCGCCGATGGCGATGGCGATGCCGCCCAGCGACATGATGTTGGCGTTGATCCCCTGCAGGTGCATCACGATAAAGGCGGTCAAAATCGCAATAGGGAGGGAGATGACCACCACCAGGGATGAGCGCAGGTGGAACAGGAAGGCGAGGCAGACCAGCACCACCACCGCGAACTCCTCCACCAGCTTGCCGGAGAGGTTGTCGATGGCGCGCTGGATAAGGTCGGATCGATCGTACACGGTGACCACCTCCACCCCCTCCGGCAGGCTGCTTTTGAGCTGGGCGAGCCGCGCCTTGACCCCGTCGATGGTGTGCTGGGCATTCTCGCCATAGCGCATGACGATAATGCCGCCCACCACTTCCCCTTCACCGTTGAGCTCGGCCAGGCCGCGTCGGCTCTGGGGCCCGGTGACCACATCCGCCACGTCGCCCAGCAGCAGCGGGGCACCGCGCACAGTGGTGCCGAGGGGAATCTGTTTTAAGTCCTCCACGCTTTTCAGATAGCCGTTGGAGCGCACCATGTACTCCGCTTCCGCCATCTCGATGACGGAGGCGCCTGTCTCCTGATTGCCCTGCTTGATGGCTGTCTCGATAAGGGAAAGCGGGATGCCGTAGGCGCGCAGCTTGTCCGGGTCGACCCGCACCTGATACTGGCGCACCATGCCGCCCACGGTGGCGACTTCGGAGACCCCCTCCACCGTCTGCAACTCGTACTTGAGGAACCAGTTCTGCAGGGAGGTGAGCTGGCTGAGGTCGTGCTTGCCGGTTCTGTCCACCAGCGCGTACTGATAGACCCAGCCCACCCCGGTGGCATCGGGGCCGAGCTGGGGACGGGCAGAGGCGGGCAGGTTGGGGGCAACCTGGCTTAGGTACTCCAGCACCCGGGCACGGGCCCAGTAGAGGTCGGTGTTGTCGTCAAACAGCACATAGACGAAGGAGTCGCCGAAGAAGGAGTAGCCGCGCACCGTGGTGGCCCCCGGCACCGCCAGCATGGCGGTGGTGAGCGGGTAGGTGACCTGATCCTCCACCACCTGGGGTGCCTGGCCCGGATAGGCCGTCTTGATGATCACCTGCACGTCGGAGAGATCCGGCAGGGCGTCCACCGGGGTCTGTTTGACCGACCAGAGCCCCCAGGCGGTGAGCATGACGGTCAATAGCAGCACCAGAAAGCGGTTGCCGATGGACCAGCGAATAATCGAGGGGATCATGACTTCTTCTCCACCTCGGGCATCGCCATCTGATGCTGGCTATGGTCCATGCCTTCCATCTTGCCCATCTCATCTGCCGCAGGCTTGGCGGTGTCGCCAGTTGCGGGCGCTTGCTCTTGATGGATGGTGGTGATGCGGTACTCATCCCCCTCCTGCATTACTTGCAGGTGCAGGGTCTGTCCCTCGGCCAGCTTGCTGATATCGACCTCATCGGCGACGGCGAACTCCATTTCCATGGCGGGCCACTGCCACTCGGGGATGGGCTGGTGGGAGACCATCAGGGTACGGTTGGCCAGATCGATGCTTTCAACCTCCCCCTGGGTCCACACCTGGGCGGGGCGCACCGCCGTCATGCGCTGGAAGTCCGAATCGATGGCCGATTCGGAGTCGAGCAGGAACTGGGCCGAGCTGACGATGTTATCCCCAGCCTCTACCCCAGCCTTGATGGCCACCTTGTCGCCAAACTGGGGGCCCAGAGTGACGGCCACCGATTTGAAGCTGCCATCCCCCAGCGCCAGCACCAGCCGATCCTGACTGCCGGTGCGGATCACCGCTTCGCTCGGCACAACCAGTTGCGGCTCTCCCTGCCCGGTGCGAATGCTCACCTTGGCGAACATATTGGGCTTCAGAAACTCGTCCGGGTTGGCGAAGCGCAGCCGTACCTTGAGAGTACGGGTGGTGGCATCCAGAGTCGGGTAGAGGTAATCGACCCGGCCCTGCCAGTGGCGGCCGGGGGCATAGTCGAGGGTCATGGTGACCGGATCGCCTACCTTCAGCTGGGTCGCCTGGCGCTCGAACACCTCGGCACTCACCCATACCTGCTTGAGGGTACTGATGTTAAAGAGCGCTGCGGCGGGCTCCACATACTGGCCTTCGCGCACCTTCAGCTCGGAGACATAGCCGCTGCTGGGGGCATAGATGCGCACCGTCTCCTGCACCTGACGGCTGCCCTTGAGGGCCGCAATCTGATCCGCTGGCACCTGCAAGGACTTGAGCTTGCCCTCGGCGGCGCGCAGCAGCAGGGGGTTGGCTGTGTTGAGGGCGAGCAGGTACTCGTGCTGGGCATTGACCAGATCCGGGGCATAGAGCTCGTAAATAAGGCTCCCCTTGCTCACCTGCTGCCCCTCGCTCTTGATGGCGAGGGTGCGGATCCAGCCCGCCATGCGGGCGTTGACCGCCTCCAGCTTGTCCTCGTCATAGCCGACATAGCCCACCGTCTCGATCTGCTGGTGGATGGGGATCTTCTCCACCTTGGCGAGCCGCACCCCCAGGTTCTGCTGGATCTCCGGGCTGATGGTGACTGTGCCCGGTGAGCCGCCCTGTTTTTCCTCATAGACGGGGATGAAGTCCATCCCCATGTTGTCTTTGGCGGGGGCATCGCGCTTGTCGCGCGGATCCATGGGGTTGACCCAGTAGAGGGGCGTCTTCTCTTTGGCACTGGCGCCATCGGTGCTCTGTTTGGCGGCCCAGTAGCCGCCACCGGCGCCGAGGGCGAGCAGCAGGGCGGACATCAACAGCGTCTTGTTCATGACAAGCCTCCGACGCACGGGAGGCGAAGGGGGCACTGGCACGGCCGCGTGCAGGCAGACCGGGTAACGGGGGGGAATGACATGATATCTCTTCTCTTCTGTCAGGCCGCCAGTGTGGTGGTGTGCGCGGGCAGGGCATCACCACGAGGCGGCAAACGGGGCGCAGCTGCATCAGCGCGCACGGCTCCCTGCGAGCAGGCCGGTTTGGCCGGGGCGCAGGGTCAGGCAAGGCGGCAGAAAACGGGCAAGCGAGGCTTGCCGTTGCCGCGAGAGAAGCGCTTTCTAGTGGCGCAGCACCGACAACATCAGGTGTCGGCGCGGCCAGGAGGGAGGGTGGGTACCGCGGGATCGCAGGAAGGGATCCCGCAACCAGTTGTCCAGCAGGGGGGCGAGGCGCCACGAAGGGAACAACAGCAGGGGAAGCAGCAGTGACAGCAGCAGGCCGAGCAGGGGCGGCGCACTGGTGGCGCCGAAGACGCCGCTCTGCATCTGGCACTTCTCCCCGGGCGGGGCCGCCTCACTCTGGGGGCCGCCGTGGCAGGAGAGGGAGGCTGTGTCGGCCTGGTGCATGGCGGAGTGCTGCACAGGCTCGCTCTGGTGCAGTCCATGAGACAGGGGGGACTGCGCCGGAGCCAGGATGGATGCGGATGCGTCACTTGGCAGGGCGGTGGCCGCCCCATGCCAGCCGATGCACAGGGTGAGATTGCAGACGAGCATCAGCCCCAGCAACAGCCGGGCGATGAACGTGGTGGGCAATCTCGATGAGAGCATGGGTGGTTTCCCTGTGACGGATGGGCCGAATCTAAACCTTGCCGAAAGGAGAAGGTCAAGGCCTGGCAAGCGCCGTCTGCCTGGGAATTGACATGGATTAAGAAAGGGCGGGGCAGTGAACAAAAAAAGCCCCCGCATGGGCGGGGGCAGGTTCTTTTGGCGAGGGCTAGCCTGACGTGGGGATCAGGCGAAGCAGGTCCAGATGGGGGCGTGATCCGAGGGCTTGTCGATGCCGCGCAGCTCGTAGTCGATGCCGGTCTCGGTCACTTTGTCCTTGAGGGCGTCGGAGGCCATGATGAGGTCGATGCGCAGGC
Organism: Aeromonas sp. FDAARGOS 1402; assembly: GCF_019046925.1. NCBI lineage: Bacteria > Pseudomonadati > Pseudomonadota > Gammaproteobacteria > Aeromonadales > Aeromonadaceae > Aeromonas > Aeromonas sp. FDAARGOS 1402. Next base: position 4,533,286 of record NZ_CP077201.1, on the reverse strand, counting down.
CCCGGTTCTCGTCAAAGCCCCTGGAGCGGTAGTCGAACCAGGAGAAGCGCTCGCACTCGGTGGGGTTGGCGGCGCGGAAGGTGTCGGTGAGGCCGAACCCCTTGAGCCGCTCCATCCATTCCCGCTCGATGGGCAGGAAGGAGCACTTGCCATCCCGCAGCCAGCGCTTGCGGTTCGCCTCGCCGATGCCGATGTCGAGATCCGTGGGGGAGATGTTCATATCCCCGATCAGCGCAATCTGGTCGTCCGGGGTGTGGTGGGTCTCGAGGTAGTGCTGCAGGTCTTCATAGAACTTCTGCTTGGCCGGGAACTTGGTCTCGTGATCCTGGCTCTCCCCCTGGGGGAAGTAGCCGTTCATCACCTTGATGACGGAGCCGTCTTCCCGCTTGAAGCTGGCCATGATCATGCGGCGCTGGGCATCTTCCGGATCGGTGGGAAAACCCTTTTGCACCTCGATGGGAGCCTGCTTGCTCATGATGGCGACCCCGTAGTGCCCCTTCTGGCCGTGGAAGACCACGTGGTAGCCCATGGCCTCCACATCCGCGACCGGGAAGGCTTCGTCGTGCACCTTGATCTCCTGCAGGCCGATCACGTCCGGCTGGTGCTTGTCGATAAGGGCTTGCAACTGATGAAGACGGGCGCGCAGGCCATTGATATTGAAAGAGATGATCTTCATGTTCGGGGTGCTCATGTCGTTTTTGTTCGTCGCTTATTGGACTAGGAATCCGCGATGGATGCAAGTTCGGGGGCTGTGACTGGCGCAGCGGCTCGGGAATCTGTTCACGATCTGTCGCGAGAGTCTGTCAGCAAGGTGACGCGCAGCAGAGGAACCTGAGTGCATGTGTATACATGGGAGCGCCTGGCGACACATAAGCGAGCAGCATATGAGCCTTGGAAGCGGCTTCCCAGCAAGATCGTGGACAGGTTTCTAGCGGGTCATCTTCTTGACAAACACCACCACGAACAGTGCCAGCGTGAAGCTGCCGGTAAAGGCTTCGAAGGCGGCGAAGATCCGCGACAACCCCACCGGGGTGAAGTCCCCATACCCCAGCGTGGTGAAGGTCACCACGCTGTAGTAGAGGCACTCCATCAGGAAGATGGCGTTCTGCTCCAGAGGGGCGTCAGGGCGATAGATGAGGTGGGTGCCCGCGAAGTTGAGGCCGCAGAAGAAGTAAAAAATGCTGCAGATGACGATGAGCAGCAGGGAAAAAAGTACCACCCGCATGGGGGCCTCGCCGTAGCCGCAGAAGAGATCCACTATCCAGGAGGCGAAGCGGCGGTAGGACCAGAACGGCATCTGCAGGCGGCGCATGGTGAGCTCCTGCTGGATGTAGCGACCGGACATGGTGAAGATGCCCTGGGCCTCCGAGGCCTTGCGCAGATCCCGGTAGGTCTCCTCCGCCTCCTTGAACCAGACGCGGGCCTGCGCCGGGTCCCGCTCGCGGCGCCCCTTTCTGTCCTGCATCAGCCGCTTGCCCGTCTCCAGGTTGTCGAGGCGGGTGTTCTTCCAGCGGATGCCGAGCAGGTTGACGTCGTCGAGGGTGGCGCAGTGGAGGTTCGCTTCGCTCAGATCGGCCTTCATCAGGCTGCCGCCCTTGATGCGAATGCCGTAGAGATGGGCACCTCGCAGGTTGGCGCGATAGAGGTTGCACTGCTCCAGCAAGAATCCCTCCGGACCCTGCCTGTTCACCAAGTTGAGATCCGCCAGCTCGGCGCGGGCCAGTTGCAGGCCGTGGCACAGGCCTCCCTGGCGCACATAGCGCTCCAGCGCCTCGGCGGTATCAGGGGTGTTGTGGGCCGCAGCGGGGTCGTGCCAGCGGCAGAGATCATGATCCCCTGCCTCTTCGGTGCAGTGGCGGCCATCGGCCACTAGGTATCGGCACATTGCCATGGTGTTGCCCCTCCCTTCCCTGAGTCAGTATCAGCATAGGTGAGGGGAGGAGGGGGGATATCAGCTGTGCTGATGATATTCCTGGCGCAGCTTGCGAAAACGTTCCTGCTGGGCGGGGTTGAGGGGGATGCCCTCCAGCACCTCCAGGGTCTCCTTGCACTCGGCGCCAAACTCCGGGCTCTTGCGGTTCTTCTGCATGAGTTGCAGCAGCACCTGGATCTTGTTGAGGGCGGCGCCGGTATTGGCGGGCGCCCGGCGCAGGGCCTCGCGAAAGTGGCCTAGGGCCTGCTCCAGCTCCCCGGCCTGATAGGCCTTGATGCCCAGATCGTTGAGCTGCTGATAGCGCTGGCGCCGCTCCTGCACCGTCTTGTCATCCCGGGTCACCTGGATGCAGGTGGTGAGCAGCCGATCCTCATCCTCCGCCAGCAGGGGTTGCAGGCTCTCGGCGTACTCGAACTCCCCGAGCTGATAGAGGGCGAGTATGGTCTCGCCAAGGAGAGCCGGAGGCATGGTGGCGGGCTCGTCCAGCCAGTTCTGGTTGGCGCGATAGAGCATCTTCTTGCCCTTGAGCAGCTCCCCCAGGGCGATGCGCACCCGGGCCTGGCAGATCTGCTCGAACACCGGGTAGTTGAACTCCGACATCATCAGGGAGTCGCGGATGCGCGACAGGGCGGAGTTCACCTGCTTTTGCAGGTTGGCGATGTGGTAGCCGTCGTTGCTGTTGAGGGCGTACAAGGTGAGGGTCTGGATATAGGCCCCGAGATAATGCGGCGTGCGGTGGATCGAGTTGCGCGACAAGTCGATGAGGGCGAGCAGCACGTCCTTGGCCTGGGCGTAGTCGTGCCGTTGCAGGCACACCTCCGCCAGACGGCGGGAGAGCTGCACCGACTGGGGAGAGATGTCCACCGCCCGGCGCAGCTCCTGCTGGGCCTGCTCGTCATTGCCCAGCGCCAGCAGGGACTCCGCGAGCCAGAGGTAAGCCTCCACCATCAGGGGGGTGTGTTTCAGGGTGGCTTGCAGGTGGCTTACCGCCTCCTCGTGCAGACCCAGGGTATGGCACGCCTTGCCCAGGGTGAGGCGAGCCCAGCTGTTCTCCTGCCCCGCCAGCAGCTGGCGCATCAGGCTGCGAGCCTCCTTGGCCTGGCCCAGCTTGAGCTGGGTGTCGGCCTGCAGGCAGCGGCAGAAGTTGGCAAAGCGGGGCACCGCGTCCGCCTGTTTGGCACAGGCCTCCACCAGGGCGGGCAAATCGTCCCGGGTGAGGGCGCTGAAGACGCTCTCCAGCGCCTGGCGCCGGGCGAGGGCGCGTTTGAGACGAAACGAGAACTGCTCCTGGGAGAAGGGCTTCATCAGGTATTCGTCGGGCTCGGCTTCCAGCGCGCTCAGCACCATGGCGCGGGAGCCGTCGCTGCTGACCATGATCACCACGCTCTGGGGCGGAATGAGTTGCTGATCCCGCAGGCTCTCCAGCAACTGGCGGCCGTTCTCGCCCGCCCCCAGCTCATAGTCGAGCAAATAGATGTCGAAGCTCTCTTTCTGGCAGCGGCGGCGCGCCTCGTCGGCGGAGTTGGTGTAGGTGATGCGGTTGATGCCGATGTTGATCAGCATCGCCTTCATCATCATCTGGAAGGAACGCTGTTCGTTGACCAGCAGGATGCGCTTGGGCTTGGGCTGGGGTTTCTTCTCGGGTACGGAGTCCGGTGTCTGCATCTGTCTGGCATCAAGGCGCTACGGGCTGGTGGGAGAAGTGTGCCACCAAAGTCCGCAGGCAGGCAATTGCACATGGGGAGGGGCCCCGGTTTTTCCCGCAGACCTTGGGTGAAAAAAGGGTGTCTTGCCTTTGATCCCGGTCAAGGGAAGGTGAGTTGGCACTGGCAGGCGCTGTCCCGGTTTTTAGACTTGAAGAGTATCAGCATGCGGGAGGCGGCAGGGGGCAGGGTGCCCGTCTGCTCCCTTGCCCGCTCACAAGGAGGGATCAGATGAGTTTGCTACCGAGTCGCACCAGCCTGTTTGATGACCTGTTCCACGACATGGCCTCCGGCTTCTACATCCGCCCCCTGCACGGGGACCCGTTGCCCGGCCAGATCAAGCTGGATCTGCGGGAGAGCGGGGATGACTACCTGCTGCAGGCGGAATTGCCCGGGGTGGCGAAGGAGGACATCCACGTGGACGTGCACGGCAAGCTGGTGACCCTGAAGGCGGAGATCCGCCAGTTTGACAGCCAGAGCAAGGATGAACGGGCCCTGCGCAGCGAGCGCTACTATGGCAGCGTGTCGCGCAGCGTCGAGCTGCCGGTGGAGGTGTCGCCAGAGCAGGTGAGCGCCCGCTTTGACAACGGCATCCTCACCCTGCGCCTGCCCAAGCAGGCGGCCAGCCCCGCGCCCCACCGCATCCCCATCGAATAGGCGGTCAGTGAACGAGGCCCCGCACTGCGGGGCCTCGTCATTCAGGGCTGCTTGCGCACCAGATAGGGGGCAAACTCGGGGGTGTGGCTGGCGGCAAAGCCCGTGGCGGTCTTCTCGATGAGATAGACCGCCAGCTTGTGCTCCCTGGCAAAGGCCATCGCCCGCTCGGGACCCATCACCATGAGGGCGGTGTCGAGGGCATCGGCCTCCAGGGCCGTGGGGGTGATGACGGTGGCGGAGACCAGCTTGTGGGTCACGGGCTCGCCGGTGGCGGGATCGATGATGTGGGAGTAGCGCTTGCCGTCGAGCTCGTAATAGTTGCGATAGCTGCCGGCGGTGCTCACCGCCATGCCGTTCGGGGTCACCACGTCCTCGATGGCGCCCGGTCTGTCCGAGGGCTCGACGATGGCCACCCGCCAGGGATTGCCCTTGTCGTTGTGCCCCTTGCTGCGCACCGCCCCGGCCACTTCGATGAGGTAGTTGTGGACCCCTTTTTGCTCCAGCAGCCCGGCTATCTCGTCGGAGGCCGCCCCCTCGCCCAGGGTGGAGAGATCCAGATAGAGGTCTGGGATGGCCTTGCCGAGCAGGAAGTGATCCCCCTCGGGGGTCAGGGTGAGCTTGTCGATGCCGACCCGCTCCCGCGCCTTGGCGATCTGCTCTGCGCCGGGCCGCCTGACCGGGCGCTTGTCCGGCCCGAATCCCCACAGATTGACCAGGGGGCCCACGGTGACATCGAGAACCCCCCGGGTGAGGTGCCCGGCGTCAATGCCCTGTTGCACAATCTTCGCCATGGTGGCCGGGATGACCTGGGGGGGCTGCCCCGTTCCCTGATTGAAGCGGGAGATGAGGGAGCCCGGATCATAGGTGGAGATCTCCTTGTTCAGGCGTGCCAGCAGCGCCTCCACTTCCTGTTGCAGTGCCCCCTGTCCGCCGGGGAAGGGATCGCTCAGGGTCACCGCATAATAGGTGCCCATGGTGTTGCCCTGGATGCGGGTCTGGGTCGGGGCCGGCTGGCAGGCGCCAAGCAGCAGGATCAGGGAGAGCAGCAGGGTGTGCGCCAGCGCAGGCGCAAAGGGGAACTTCATCTCTCATTCTCGCGGGAGTCATCGACGGGGGAGCAGCTTAGCCAACGGCTGTGGTGTTGGCGAGTGGCCGTGGGCGGGAAGGCCGCAAATAATTAAGCTGGAGGGGAATTTGATCAACCCGCTTTGGGCCCGGGGTCGGGAGAAAAGAAGTGACCGGGCCCGCAGGCTGGCCCAAAAGCGGTCGTCCTTCGGTGACATTTGAATACAATGAAGATCGATCCTGACAGCATCTTTGCGGGTCTCGCCCACGGGGGCGAGATGCCTGTGCTGTCATCCTTCGTCAATCAAAGGAGAACGTGATGAAAAAGGTGTTAACCCTGCTGCTTCTTGGCTCCCTCGCCACCCCGGTCCTGGCCGACGAGTGCGCACTGGTGATCGAAGGCAATGACGCCATGCAGTTCAACCAGACGGCGATGAGCGTGCCGGCCACCTGCAAGGAGGTGACGGTGACCCTCAATCACACGGGCAAGCTGCCGGTGGCCAACATGGGCCACAACTGGGTGCTGGCCAACACCGCCGACTATCAGGCCATCGCCACCGCCGGCATGAGCGCCGGGGTCGATCACGACTACCTGCCCAAGGATGACCCCAGGATCCTGGCCCACACCAAGCTGGTGGGGGGCGGCGAGAGCACCAGCGTCACCTTCAAGACCGACGGCCTGGCGGGCAAGGATCTCACTTTCTTCTGCTCCTTCCCGGGCCACTTCGCCCTGATGAAGGGGGCCTTCAAGGTCGGCTAGGCCGCCATGGCCTGACAGGAAAAAGCCGGGGTATCCCGGCTTTTTTGTGCCCGCTTGCCGTGGCATGCCAAGCTTTGGGCGTCCGCCTGGGGATGGCGTGCCCCGTTTCATGATCCGGCGCGGGGTGAGTGGGGGACGGAAGAGGGTAAGATAGGCGCCTTTCGGGCCTGATGCCCCCCCAAGAGGAACAGGTTGTCGTGAGAAACGCCATCAAATGGGTGCTCGGCTGTTGCCTGCTGTTGGTCTGCGCCATCGGGCTGGCCGCCGAGCCCCCGGTCAAGAAGAGCCGGAGCGGCATCTGTCACCCCAAGGGCGGCACCTACTACAGCCGCACCAGGCACTATACCCCCTATGACACCATGCAGGCCTGCCTCGACAGCGGGGGCCGTGCCCCCCGGCGTTAAACGGCGGCTTGCTTGGGCTGCAGGGTAAAGAAGGCGAGGGTGGTCTTCTTCCCGCACTCGAAGCGGATGCTCTCCTCCCCCTGCACCACCAGGGTCTCGCCCGGTGCGACCTGTTGCCCCTGCACGGTGAGCTGGCCCTCCAGCAGGTGGCAGAGGTAGCACTTGTCCGCCTCCAGGGTGAGGCTGAGGGGGAAGGGCAGGTTCAGCACCCGCACGTTGGCGCTGAGGCGCGCGGGGTCGTAGATGAGGCCCAGATCCGTCACCTCTTTTTTCAGCAGCTCGCAGTGGGTCTCGTCATCCCCGCTGAAGTGGGCCGCCTCGAAGGTGGCGTAGGGGTGGCCGTTGAGCACGAAACCGGCACCGCTGACGGGCAGCAGGATGCGCTGGTAGCCGGGAAAGCGGGAGAAACTCCCTGCTTCCTTGATGGGGGCCGAGCTCAGCCGATAGTCAAAGTCGAGCTTGTCCAGGGTCGAACCAGGGGGGGAGATCAGGATCTGGGCCGTGGTGCCCTGCCTGTTCTTCCAGGGCATTTTCAACTGGTCGGACTCTTTAATCAGGGTGATCACGATGGCGCCTCGGCGGGAAGGGGAGAGTGGGGCCAGTGATACCATCTCCGGGAGTGGCTCACAAGGCGCCGCCAACACAGGCCGCGCTGGTTGGCCACAAATCAGGCAGCGGACCCCCTGACGCTGACCCTAATCGGTCGACTCAAGCCCTTTTTCTATCTTGTCCAGCAGTTGCTGCAACTGCGCTATCTCCGCCGGCGTCAGCAGGGAACACAGCCGTTCGTCGAGCCGTGCGGCCTCCTGCTCCCCCTGGTTGACCCGCTCGCAGGCCAGCGGGGTCAAGGCCAGACAGATGCTGCGTCTGTCAGTGGGATGGGGCCGCTTCTCGATGAGCCCCTGTTTCTCCATCTCCTGCAGCAGGCGCGTCACCTGCGCCTTGTCGCGGCCCGACCGCTGCGCGATGAGCTGCGGCGTGGCGGGATCCAGCGCATGGATCAGTTGCAGCACCTTGTAATGGAGGGGGCTAAGGGCGATCTGCTGTGCCCGGAAATGCTGCGTCATGGCGATTTTGTACTGATCGAGGATCCGGAAGAGGCGGTTTGACAACTTCATGGTTGATAAAGTCAACTTAAAAGGGTTTAATTGATTTTATCAACCATATGGGCAAAAGCCCAGCCCGAGAGGAGATGAAAGATGCCACACACTTATCGTGTACAGGTCCAGGCGCTGGACCGCGAGGTGCCCCCGTTGCAGTTCGACTGCCAGAATCACGACGACATCTTTGCCATCCTGGCGCTCAGCAAGGGGAAGCTGGCCATGTCGGAGCAGGAACATCAGGCGTTTATCGTCGGGTTGAAGCTGTTTGGCGAAGTCATGATGCAGCATCGCAAAGAGGAGCTGTTCAAGGGGTTTCTCCCCCATTTCAAGCAATTCATGGGGCAACTGAAACGCACCGCCAGGGGAGAGGAGGCCGTGGTCGCCCCTTCCGAGTGACCCTGCCCTGACCCCAAGGGCGAGCGCTCCCGCCATCATGCCTGATGCAAAGGAAACCCCGAGGTTGTGATCCCGGTGCTGTCAAAGCGGCGAGGGCCCGCTACACTGGCTGCTCGTTTCACGGAGGACCCATGACCCACAAGATCATTCTGGATACCGATCCCGGCATCGACGATGCCATGGCCATTCTGTTTGCCGAGGCGCACCCCGCCATTGACCTGCTCGCCATCACCACTGTGTTTGGCAATGCCACCATCGAAAACGGCACCCGCAACGCCCTCTGGCTCAAGCAAAAATATGGCATGAAGGCGGACGTGGCCCGGGGCGCCGCCGCGCCGCTGCTGCGCGAGCCCGTGGGGCCGACGACGGTGGTGCACGGCCCGAGCGGCTTTGGTGACGTTCAGGCGGGGGAGGTGACCCTCATCCCGGATCCCCGCCCGGCCTGGCAATACATCGTCGAGACGGTGAAGGCCCATCCCGGCGAGATCACCCTGGTGACCATCGGTCCCCTCACCAACCTGGCGCTGGCGCTCGAGGCGGCCCCCGAAGTAGCCGCCCTGGTGAAAGAAGTGGTCGTGATGGGCGGTGCCTTTGGCGTCAACGGCCATCGCGGCAACGTGACCCCCTATGCCGAGGCCAATATCCACGACGATCCCGATGCGGCGGACCGGGTCTTCACCGCCCCCTGGCCCCTGGTGATCATCGGGCTCGACGTCACCCAGCAGAGCATCTTCACCGCCGACTATCTGGATGCCCTGCGGGACGATGCGGGGGAGCCGGGCCGCTTCCTGTGGGATGTCAGCCGCTTCTACCTGCGCTTCTATTCCGAGCGCATCGGCATGGCGGGGTGCCATGTGCACGATCCCTCCGCCATCGCCTATGTGATCGATCCTGCGCTGTTCACCCTGCGCAAGGGGCCGGTGCGGGTCATCACCGAGGGGCCCGCCATCGGCCATACCCTGCAAAAATTTGACGACACCCGCCATCCCCATGACGAGTGGGCCACTGCCCGGCCCAGCAGGTCGGGGTCGCGGTGCGGGATCAGGCCCTGCTCGCCCTCTATCGGGATACCCTGGTGGCCTGGGGCAAGGGGCGCCGATAAGGCCTGGCAGTGAGTGAAAGCGTGATGGCGGCCGGGTCATGGTGAGGCGCCCCCGGTTATACTGGCGAACAACGGGTTGACGGGAGGAAGACGCAATGGCCTGGTTGTCTCTGTTGGTGGCGATAGCCCTGATCGGGTGGTTGATGACGCTGGGGCGCGGTGCCCTGTTCGAGGTCCGGCTCGCGCCGGGCAAGGTGGTGGTGAAGCGGGGCTCGGTGCCGCCGCGCTTTGTGACCCAGGCGACCCAGATCCTGCACCATGAGCCGGTGCGCGGGCGCATCCTGGGCCTGCGGGACGGCAACGGGGTGAGGCTGGTCTTCTCCCGCTCCATCCCCGAGCCCGTGGCCCAGCGCCTGCGCAACATCTTCCCCTACGGGGATTACCGGGGGCTCTCCCCGAGCCCTGACGGGCGAAAATCACGCTGAGCGGTCGCCGTGGCGACCCTCATTTCCAGACGCCGGGCCCTGTGCCCGGCGTCTGCGTTTTCAGGGTTTCGCCAGGAGGCCCTGTTGCGGTCAGCGCGGCCCTTGCAAGGGCCTGATTGCCTCGACCAGAAAGTCGATGAAGGCGCGGGTCTGGGGTTTGAGGAAGCGGCCGCCACGAAACACCGCGTGGATCTCGTCCTGGCGATCCTCGTAGGGGGAGGCGAGCCACTCTGGCAGCAGCGGCAGCAGGGTGCCCTCGTCGATGCTTTGCTGCACCATCCAGCTCGACAGCAGCAGCACGCCGCACCCCGCGAGGGCGGCGCAGAGCAGGGGCGTGCCCCCGACCGAGGCGAGGTTGCCCTGCACCGCCACCTTCTCGCGCTCCGTGCCCTGCTGGAAGTACCAGTGCTGGCGTTGGCGCCCATGGCCGCGAATGAGGCAGTTGTGGTGGGCCAGCTCGGCGGGATGGGCGGGTTCGCCATGGCGGGCCAGATAGGCGGGGGAGGCGACCAGCAGCGAGCGGTTGGTGAGCAGATGGCGAGTGTGCAAGCTGCTGTCGGCGGGCTTGCCGATGCGCACCGCCACGTCCACGTTCTCGGCATCGAGATCCACCATGCGGTTGTCCAGCGCAACCTCCAGGCGCACCCCGGGGTAGCGGGCGAGGAAGTCGGGCAGGCGGGGAGAGAGCCAGGACGCGCCGAAGCTCTCGAACACCGAGACCCGCAGCGGTCCCTCTGGCGCCACCGAGAGGGGTTGCAGGGATTGCACCAGCTGATCCGCCTCCTCCAGCAGGGGCAGGGAGCGGGCGAGAAAATAGGCGCCCTGCTCGGTCAGCACCAGTTGGCGGGTGCTGCGCTTGAAGAGCGGGATCCCGAGCTGCTGCTCCAGGGCGTCGATGGCACGGGTCACGGAGGAGGGGGCCTGGTTGAGGGCGCGGGCGGCACGGGAGAAACTGCCCGATTCCACCACCTGGGCCAGGATGCGGATGCGATCCAGCATGGATTCACCTTTGCGATAAACGCAAAACTGTTGCAGGTTATGACGATATTCTAATCAACAATGAAAAAGTGAACAATCAGCTCACCGCCCCATCCGGGGTCCATCACAGGAGTCTCGCCATGTCACACCGTATCCAGCTCGCCAACCAGGTGCCCGCCGCCGTCTCGGCCATGATGGGCCTTGAGTCCTACCTCGGGGGCACCGACATTCCCCTGTCGCTCAAGGAGCTCATCAAGTTGCGCGCCTCCATGATCAACGGCTGCGCCTACTGCATCGAGATGCACGCCGACGTGGCGATGAAGCACGGGGAGAGCGCCCAGCGTCTGCTGGCGCTGGCCGCCTGGCAGGAGTCGCCGCTGTTCGACGCCCGGGAGCGGGCGGTGCTGGCCCTGACCGACGAGGTGACCCTGATCGCCGACAAGGGGCTCACGACGCAGACCTATGAGGCGGCGCTGGCCCAACTGGGGGAAACCCTGCTGGCCCAGTGTCTGGTGCAGGTGGTCACCATCAACGCCTGGAACCGGATCGCCGTGGCGACCCGGATGGAACACGATCACTCCTGACCCCGACTCCGAGGGAGGGAGAGAAAACGATTGTCAACGGGCCCGCACAAGGGCCCGTTTTGTTACGAAGTGTGCCTTCTGACGCCAGGGGTTGCGACCGTTGTCGGGGGACGGGAAGTTAATCATACATTCGTTTGATTAATTATTTTTTTAATCTTCTCCGAAAAATACCCATCCAGATCAAGGTGTGGAAAAATGACCTGTGAGTCGAAAAGGGGCTGTATGGCTCTTTTTTGATCGCAATGGTGGGTTAAAAACAGACCAGATGGATCTTTTTGGTTAATTGGTGGTCACTTTTGGTGGCGCGAGAGATTAACGGAAGATGAATTGCCGCGGTGTAACTTGAATAAATTGGTCATTGTCAAGGGATTAACATCTGATACCGCTTTCCATCACCTTTTGAACATTTTTGGGATTAATTTTTCATGTTGTTCACATGCCGGTCTGATGCAATAAAATGCTGCATTTTTTTATACCAATAAGCCTTCAAAAGATGAGGACATTGCATGAGACTCTTTGATGTGAAGAGGGGCTTGGGCGCTTTGCTGCTGCTCGCTACCGCCAGCTTGCTGAGTGGCTGCGACATGGCACTGATGAGCCCCAAGGGGCAGGTCGGTATGGAGCAGAAGTCACTGATACTCACCGCACTCGGCTTGATGCTGATCGTGGTGGTGCCCGTGATTGTCATGGCGGTGGCGTTCGCCTACAAATACCGGGCGTCCAACACCAGTGCCACCTATGCGCCGGACTGGGCCCACTCCAACAAGATTGAGGCAGTCGTCTGGACTGTACCCGTCATCATCATCGTCATCCTGGCGGTGATCACCTGGAAAACTTCCCACTCCCTCGACCCCTACAAGCCGCTGGAATCGGACGTCAAACCGGTTCAGGTGGATGTCATTTCCCTGGACTGGAAGTGGTTGTTCGTCTATCCGGAGCTGGGCATTGCGTCGGTCAACGAGCTGGCCTTCCCGGTCAACACCCCGGTCAACTTCCGGGTGACCTCCGACACCGTGATGAACTCCTTCTTCATCCCGCAACTGGGCGGCCAGATCTACGCCATGGCCGGCATGCAGACCAAGCTGCACCTGATTGCCAACGAAGCGGGCGAGTACAAGGGCATCTCCGGCGGTTACAGCGGTGCCGGTTTCTCCGGCATGAAGTTCAAGGCCATCGCGACCCAGGACCAAGCCGGTTTCGACGCCTGGGTAGCCAAGGTGAAGGCCTCTTCCAAGGCCCTGAGCACCATGGATGAGTTCAATGCCCTGGCCAAGAAGAGCGAAAACCACCCGGTGGAGTACTTCGCCAGCGCCGATCCCAAGCTGTTCGTCAACATCATCAACAAGTTCATGGGCGGCATGTCCCATGGTGGTCACGCCACCCCGGCTGCGGGCTCTGCGGATCACGAGGGCATGAACCACGAGGCCATGAACCATGACGCCGCCCCGAAAGCGGGTGCCATGGACCACGAAGGGATGAACCATGAGGCCTCGCAAGAGGACGCCATGGAGAACCAGGCCATGAACCATGACGCCCATGCCGGACACATGGCCATGTCGGCCGACAAGAGTGTGAAAGCAGGATCCGAGGAATAATCGATGTTTGGAAAATTGACACTCGAGGCTATTCCGTACCATGAACCCATCATCATGGTCACGATAGCCGGTATCATTCTGGGGGGCCTGGCCATCGCCGGTCTCATCACTTACTACGGCAAGTGGCAATATCTGTGGAAAGAGTGGCTGACCTCGGTCGACCACAAACGCCTCGGTATCATGTATCTCATTCTGGGCATGGTCATGCTGCTGCGTGGCTTTGCCGACGCCGTGCTGATGCGTGGCCAGCAGGTCATCGCCTCCGGGGGTGGCGAAGGCTACCTGAATGCCCATCACTACGACCAGATTTTCACCGCCCACGGCGTCATCATGATCTTCTTCGTGGCCATGCCGCTGGTGATCGGTCTGATGAACATCGTGGTGCCGCTGCAAATCGGTGCCCGTGACGTGGCCTTCCCCTTCCTGAACAACCTGAGCTTCTGGTTCACCGCCGCGGCCGTGGTGCTGATCAACGTCTCCCTCGGGGTCGGTGAATTCGCCCAGACCGGCTGGCTGGCCTATCCGCCCTTGTCGGGGCTGGAGTTCAGTCCCGGGGTCGGGGTCGATTACTGGATATGGAGTCTGCAGATTTCGGGTCTGGGGACCCTGCTGACCGGCGTGAACTTCTTCGCCACCATCATCCGCATGCGTGCCCCTGGCATGACCATGATGCGCCTGCCGGTCTTCACCTGGACCGCCCTGTGTGCCAACATCCTGATCATCGCCTCCTTCCCGATCCTGACCGTCACCATCGCCCTGCTCACCGCAGACCGCTACCTGGGTACCCATTTCTTTACCAATGACATGGGTGGCAACATGATGATGTACATCAACCTGATCTGGGCCTGGGGTCACCCCGAGGTGTACATCCTGGTGCTGCCGGTGTTCGGGATCTTCTCCGAAGTGGTGGCGACCTTCTGCAAGAAGAAGCTGTTCGGTTACACCTCCCTGGTGTGGGCAACCGTGGCGATCACCGTGCTGTCGTTCATCGTCTGGCTGCACCACTTCTTCACCATGGGGTCCGGTGCCAACGTGAATGCCTTCTTCGGCATCACCACCATGATCATCTCCATCCCGACTGGGGTGAAGATCTTCAACTGGCTGTTCACCATGTACCGCGGTCGCATCGAGTTCACCTCGCCCATGCTGTGGACCGTCGGCTTCATCATCACCTTCACCGTGGGTGGCATGACCGGGGTACTGCTCTCCGTGCCGGCCGCCAACTTCGTGCTGCACAACAGCCTGTTCCTCATCGCCCACTTCCACAACGTCATCATCGGCGGCGTGGTGTTCGGCTGCTTCGCCGGTATCACCTACTGGTTCCCGAAAGCGTTCGGCTTCAAGCTGGATGACGTCTGGGGCAAGCGTGCCTTCTGGTGCTGGATCACCGGCTTCTTCGTGGCCTTCATGCCGCTCTACGTGCTGGGCTTCATGGGCATGACCCGTCGTGTCAGCCAGAACATCGATCCCGAGTTCCACGGCTGGCTGGTGGTCGCCGCCTGCGGCGCCGGTCTGATTGCCCTGGGCGTGCTGTGCCAGGTCATCCAGATCGTGGTCAGCATCCGCGACCGCGAGAAGAACCGCGACCTGACCGGCGATCCCTGGGGTGGCCGTACCCTGGAGTGGGCCACCTCCTCTCCGCCGCCGTTCTACAACTTCGCCATCGAGCCGAAGGTCACCGGTCTGGACGCCTTCTGGGAAGCCAAGGCTGACGGCAGCGCTTACAAGAAGCCTGCCCAGTATGCCCCCATCCACATGCCGAAGAACTCCGGTGCCGGTGTCATCATCGCCGCCTTCAGCGTGGTGTTCGGCTTTGCCATGATCTGGCACATCTGGTGGATGGCCATCGCCGGCTTCATCGGCATGATCGCCACCTGGATCATCCACAGCTTCAACGACGATGTGGACTACTACGTACAGGTTGACGAGATCGAGCGCATCGAAGGTCAGCATTTCGACAACATCAACAAGGTGGCTTAATTCCATGGCGACTGACGTACTACATCACTCTCACGGTGCCCATGAGGATGGGCACCACGATGCCGGTGCCACCAAGGTATTCGGTTTCTGGATCTACCTGATGAGTGACTGCATCCTGTTCGCGACCCTGTTCGCGACCTATGCGGTCCTGGTCAACGGCACTGCCGGCGGCCCCACCGGCAAGGACATCTTCGAACTGCCGTTCGTGTTCGCCGAAACCATGCTGCTGCTGCTGAGCTCCATCACCTTCGGGTTCGGCATGCTGGCCATGAACAAGAACAAGGTCGCGGCGGTCAACACCTGGCTGTTCGTCACCTTCCTGCTGGGTGCCGGCTTCATCGCGATGGAAATCTACGAGTTCCATCACCTGATCGTGCACGAGGCGGGCCCGGATCGCAGCGGCTTCCTCTCTGCCTTCTTCACCCTGGTGGGGACCCACGGTATCCACGTGACCAGCGGCCTTGTCTGGATCATCGTGATGATGGTGTCGATCACCAAGAAGGGGCTGACCGAGCGCAACCGCACTCGCCTGATGTGCCTGAGCCTGTTCTGGCACTTCCTCGACGTGGTATGGATCTGCGTCTTCACCGTGGTCTATCTGATGGGGGTCATGTAAATGAGTCATTCCGTTGACAATCACGGCGCCAGCCACGGCAGCGTCAAGTCCTACATGATCGGCTTCGTGCTGTCACTCATCCTGACCGCCGTGCCGTTCTGGATGGTGATGGACGGCTCCGCCTCCCACGCCGTGGTGCTCGGCACCGTGGTGGCCATGGCGGTGGTGCAGATCTTCGTACACCTGGTCTACTTCCTGCACATGAACACCTCCTCCGAGGAGCGCTGGAACCTGGTGGCACTGGTCTTTACCGTGCTCATCATCGCCATCGTGGTCGTGGGTTCCCTGTGGATCATGTACAACCTCAACATCAACATGATGGTTCACTGAGCGGGTTGATGATGATGAAGCAATACCTGCAAGTGACCAAGCCGGGCATCATCTTCGGCAACCTCATCTCGGTTATCGGGGGATTCCTGCTGGCCTCGAAGGGGAGCCTGGATGTGCCCCTGTTCATCCTGACCATGGTGGGGGTGTCACTGGTGGTGGCCTCCGGTTGCGTGTTCAACAACTACATCGACCGGGACATCGACTGCATCATGGAGCGCACCAAGAACCGCGCCCTGGTGCGGGGGCTCATCGCCCCCGGTGTCTCCCTCTGGTATGCGACGGCGCTGGGCGTTGCGGGCATTGCACTGCTCTACTTTGCGGCCAATCCGTTGGCCGCCTTGCTGGCGGTGCTGGGCTTCCTGGTTTATGTGGGGGTCTACAGCCTCTACATGAAGCGCCACTCGGTCTATGGCACCCTGGTCGGCAGCCTCTCCGGCGCCGCGCCGCCGGTCATCGGCTACTGCGCGGTGAGCGGGCAGTTCGACTCGGGGGCCCTGATCCTGCTGGCGATCTTCAGCCTGTGGCAGATGCCGCACTCCTATGCGATCGCCATCTTCCGCTTCAAGGACTACCAGGCTGCCAACATCCCGGTGCTGCCGGTGGTGAAGGGGATCCCGGTGGCCAAGCTCCACATCACCCTCTACATCCTGGCGTTCATGGTGCCGACCCTGATGCTGTTCCTCGGCGGCTACGCCGGGTACAAGTATCTGGTGGTGGCCACCGCGGTGAGCGTCTGGTGGCTGGGGATGGCGCTGTCGGGCTACAAGGCGGCGGTGGACGACTCCCTCTGGGCGCGCAAGCTGTTCATGTTCTCCATCGTCACCATTACTTGCCTGAGCGTGATGATGTCGGTGGACTTCCAGCCGGACGCAGCGCCTGTATTGGTGAGCATGCTGCCCTGATAGTGTGAACTGCACCCCTGAAATGCATGAAATCCAGAGCCGGGAATCTTCCCGGCTCTGCTATTATGGGCGCCGCCCTGCGAGGGGCATCGCCGATTTTTCGGGGCGGCCGGGCGCCTGTCACCCCTTTCTTTCTCTCTTCTTTTTGACTCATCGAGGCCCTCATGAATGATTTCACCATGACGAGGGGCGAGCGACGCGCGACCTGGGCGCTCGGCTCCGTCTTCTCGCTGCGCATGCTCGGCATGTTTATGGTGCTGCCGGTGCTGACCACCTACGGCATGTCCCTGGCGGGCGCCTCCGAGGCGCTCATCGGGCTTGCCATCGGCATCTACGGCATGACCCAGGCCCTGTTCCAGATCCCCTTCGGCCTGCTCTCCGACAAGGTGGGGCGCAAGCCCCTCATCGTTGGCGGCCTGCTGATGTTTGCCCTTGGCAGCGTCATCGCCGCCCTGAGCGACGCCATCTGGGGGGTCATCGTCGGGCGCGCCCTGCAAGGGAGCGGCGCCATCTCCGCCGCCGTCATGGCGCTTCTGTCGGATCTCACCCGGGAGCAGAATCGCACCAAGGCGATGGCCTTCATCGGGGTGAGCTTTGGCATCACCTTCGCCATCGCCATGGTGACCGGCCCCCTCATCACCCATGCCCTGGGCTTGTCCGGCCTCTTCTGGCTCATCGCCCTGCTGGCCCTGGCCGCCATCGCCATGGTGCTCTGGGTGGTGCCGACCCCGGCGGCCCACCTGCAAAATCGCGAGTCCGCCATGGTGCGAGGCAGCTTTCGTACCGTGCTCACCAACCCTCGCCTGCTCAAACTCAACCTCGGCATCCTCTGCGTCCACACCCTGCTGATGTCGAGCTTCGTGGCCCTGCCGCCCCTGCTGGAACGTGCGGGCCTGCCCCGTGACAGCCAGTGGCAGGCCTATCTGGTCACCATGCTGATCGCCTTCGTGAGCGTGGTGCCCTTCATCATCTATGCCGAGAAGCACCGTCAGATGAAGCGGGTCTTCATCGGGTGCGTGGTGGTGATGCTGGCCGCCGAGCTGGTGCTCTGGCAGAGCGGCCAGCAGTTGTGGGGTCTGCTCGCCGGGTTGCAGCTCTTCTTCATCGGCTTCAACGTGATGGAGGCGCTGCTGCCGTCTCTTATCAGCAAGGAGTCCCCGCCGGGCTACAAGGGCACCGCCATGGGGGTCTACTCCACCAGTCAGTTCCTCGGGGTCGCCATCGGCGGCAGTCTCGGCGGCCTGCTCTACAGCCTGGGGGGCGGCCCCCTGGTGTTTGGCGGTTGCGCCGCCCTGGCCCTCGCCTGGCTCGGGGTGAGCCTCACCATGGCCGAGCCCCCTTATGTGAGCAGCCTGCGCATCGTGTTGCCGGAAGGGGTCGAGGCCACCCCGGCCCTGGAACAGCGGATCCGCGCTTGCGAGGGGGTAAGCGACGTGCTGCTGGTGCGCGAGGAGCACTCCCTCTACGTGAAGGTGGACAGCAAGCGCCTGACCCGCAGCGATCTGGAGCGGCTGGTCTCTTTGTGATGGCTGGCTGCGCGGGGCGGCGCAGAGCGCGGGCTGATGGGCGGCTGCTATGCTGAGATCCTCACTCACTGGAGGAACCTCTGATGTCATACGTGGACGGATTCGTGCTCGCCGTGCCGACGGCCAACAAGCAGGCCCTGATCGATCATGCGGGGCAGTTTGACCCCATCTTCCTCGAATACGGCGCCACCCGGGTGCTGGAGTGCTGGGGGGACGATGTGCCTCACGGCAAGCAGACCGACTTTTATCGGGCGGTGGTGGCCAGGGAGGATGAAACCGTGGTCTTCTCCTGGGTGGAGTGGCCGAGCAAGGCGGTGCGGGACGACGCCATGGGCAAGATGATGCAGGACCCCAGGATGGACCCCGCCAATCCCCTGCACCAGACCATGCCGTTTGATGGCGCCCGCATGATCTTCGGAGGCTTCACCACCGTGCTGGAGCTCAAGGGCTGAGACCGGCCATCGGGTCACCCAGGTGGCCGGAGCGCAAGGGCCAATAGCAACATCCTGGCCCGTCAGATGATGAAAAAGCCCGCCAGCCGGCGGGCTTTTTGCTGGGCGTTATCTCATGGTCGCTCTCCATGGGGGACGTTCAGCCCGGGCGCCAGAAGGGCTTGTCCCCGAGAATGGTGGCCCTGTGCATCACCCGGCGGGCCGGCAGGTAGTCGGCATTGGCATAGTGCTGGGTCACCCTGTTGTCCCAGATGGCGATGTCGTTCTCCTGCCAGCGCCAGCGCACCTGAAACTCGGGGCGGGTGATGTGCTCGAACAGAAAGCCGAGCAGGGCCTCGCTCTCTTTGGGGGGCAGCCCGGGCAGCCGGGTGGTGAACCCCTCGTTGACGAACAGGGCCTGACGGCCGCTCACCGGATGGGTGCGGATCACCGGGTGGCGCAGGGGCGGGTGACGGGCCACGGCCGCCTGCCAGCGCTGGCGCGCCTCCTCGCTGTCATCATGGCGATGGGCCGGGAAGGACTTGGTGAAGTCGTGCTCGGCTTCCAGCCCTGCCAGCAGGGTTTGCAGGGGCGGGGAGAGGGCCGCCAGTGCCGCGATGCCGCTGGCCCAGAGGGTGTCCCCCCCGGTGGGCGGCAACTGCTTGGCGGCCAGAATGGCCAGTGCCGGGGGCGTCTCGATAAAGGTCACGTCGGTGTGCCAGTTGTCGTTGTCCGGCGGATTGTCATCGTGGGTATCGAGCACGATGATCTCCTCGGCCTCCTCCGTGTGGGGGTAGACGGGGTGGATGTGCAGATCCCCGAAGCGGTTCGCCAGCGCCCGCTGGGCTCGCGGGGTGATGGGCTGGTTGCGAAAGAACAGCACCTGGTATTTGAGCAGGGCGCGATGGAGCTGCTCGAACTGCTCCTGGCTCAGGGGCTCGGCCAGATTGACGTCGGCGATGACGGCGCCGATGTGGGGGCCGAGGGGGGTAATGGTCAACTTGTCGGTCATGGTCTTGCTCCATGTCTGGGGGCGTGAAGGCCCGATACCAATAGGAAAGGGGGGCGAAGGAAAGAGGTCAGCCTGTGGCTCATTGTCCTTCTCCATGCCAGGGGGTGAGCCTGCGCTGCAGGGCGCGCAGTCCCAGTTCCAGTACGAAGGCGATCAGGGCGATCACCAGGATGCCCGCCAGCACCACGTCGGTGGCGAGAAACTCGCCGGCGGATTGCACCATGAAGCCCACCCCCCGGGTGGCGGCGATAAGCTCGGCCGCCACCAGGGTGGACCAGCCCACCCCGAGCCCGATGCGCAGCCCGGTCAGGATGTCCGGCAGGGCCCCTGGCAGGATCACGTGCCAGAGCACCTGGGACCGGGATGCGCCCAGCGCCTGGGCTGCCCGCACTCGCACCGCATTGGCGCTCTGCACCCCCGCCAGGGTCGCCAGGGCCACGGGCGCGAAGATGGCCAGATAGATGAGCAGCACCTTCGATGTTTCACCGATGCCAAACCAGATCACCATGAGTGGCAGGTAGGCGAGCGGCGGCACCGGGCGGTAGAGCTCGATGAGGGGATCCAGCACGCCGCGCACTGTGGGGGAGAGCCCCATGGCGATGCCCACCGTGATGCCAAAGCACGCCGCGGCAGCGAGCGCCACCAGGATGCGCCCCAGGCTGGCCCCCAGGTGTTGCCACAGGGTGGCATCCATAAAGCCCGTTGGGCCTGCGATGGTGATGAGCTGTGCCAGCACCCGCTGTGGGGGCGGCAGGAACAGGGGATCGACCCAGCCGAAGTGGGCCACCAGCCACCACAGGGCCAGCAGCACGAGCAGGGTGGCGAGGCTCAGGGTCAGATGGCGGGACAGGGGCCAGCCCGCTGCCCGTGCGTGGGTGACATCCCGTTGCCGGGTGAGGGCGAGGGTCATGCGAAGGCCTCCCGCTCTGCGAACACCCGTTCCAGCACGTATTCACGGCGCTCGATGAAGGCCGGATCGGACTTGATACTGCGGCAGGGCTCCCCGGCGGCGAAGCGGCGACCGAAATCCAGGGTCAGCCGCTCCGTCACCCGCCCGGGGGAGGGGGAGAGCAGCACCAGATCGGTGGCCATGAAGATGGCCTCCTCGATGTCGTGGGTGATGAGCAGCACCTGACGCCGGTGCTCGTGCCACAGGCGCAGCAGCAGAGTCTGCATCTGCTCCCGGGTGAAGGCGTCCAGGGCGCCGAAGGGCTCGTCCAGCAGGAGCAGGCGGGGTTGGGTGGCCAGGGCCCGGGCGATGCCGACCCGCTGGCGCTGGCCGCCGGAGAGCTGCCAGATGGCGCGATCGCCGGCCCCCTCCAGCCCCACCTGACGCAGCAGTGCCTGGGCCTGTTCGGTGCGCTCGGCACTGGGTACGCCCGCCAGCTGCAGGCCGAGGGCCACGTTGTCTCGCACGTTGCGCCAGGGCAGCAGCCCCTCGCTCTGGAACACCACGCCGCGCTCGGCGCCGGGGCCGGTGACCGGCTTGCCCTCAAGGCTTATCTGGCCGTGGTGGCAAGGCTCGAAGCCCGCCACCAGGTTGAGGAGGGTCGTCTTGCCCGAGCCCGAGGGCCCCAGCACCACCATCAGCTCCCCCTCGGACAGGGAGAGGTTGATGTTGTCGAGCACCCGCCTGCCGGCGTACTCGGCGGACACATGAGAGAGCTGCAACATGGTCGTCTCCTTGGATTTACTGGGCCACGGCTTTCACGAAGCGATCGGTCACGAACTGGCGGTAGTCCGAGGCGGCGTTCGCGACCTTGCCCTGGCTCTCGAG
The DNA here is from genome assembly GCF_019046925.1 of Aeromonas sp. FDAARGOS 1402. NCBI lineage: Bacteria > Pseudomonadati > Pseudomonadota > Gammaproteobacteria > Aeromonadales > Aeromonadaceae > Aeromonas > Aeromonas sp. FDAARGOS 1402. The sequence goes on along the minus strand of NZ_CP077201.1, from coordinate 4,512,007 downwards.
GAAGCGGGCGGTGTCGATGATGGTCTGGTTGACGAGGCGCCCGAGCTCGGCGCTCTGGGCCTTCGCATCGAGGTAGGTGTTGCCCTTCACCAGCGCGGGAACGTCCGCCTCGGGAACGCCGCTCAGCTTGGCCAGCTTGGCGAGGTTGTCCGGCTTGGTGAGCCAGCCGTCGGGGTTGGCCAGGTAGTCGCGCTGGGCGGCCAGGGTGCTGTTCACGAAGGCCTGCACCACTTCGGGGTGGGCCTTGGCAAAGTCCTTGCGCACTACCCAGACGTCCAGGGTCGGCGCCCCCCAGTCACCCACCTGGGCGGAGTCGGTCAGCACCTTGCCCTCCTTGGTGAGCTGGTTGAGGGCGGGGGCCCAGACATAGGCGCCGTCGATGTCGCCCCGCTGCCAGGCGGCGATGATGGCCGGTGGTTGCAGGTTGACGATCTGCAGCGTCGCGGGGTCGACGTTCCAGTGCTTGAGGGCCGCCAGCAGGCTGTAGTGGGTGGTGGAGGTATAGGGCACGGCGATGCGCTTGCCCGCGAGATCCTCGGGTTTTGCGAGCCCCTGTTTCACCACCAGGGCCTCGGACTCCCCGAGCTTGGAGGCGAGCAGGAACACCTCGATGGGCAGGTTCTGGCTCGCCGCCACCGCCAGGGGGCTGGAGCCGATGTTGCCTATCTGCACGTCGCCGGAGGCGAGCGCCCGTACCACGCTGGCGCCGCTGTCAAACTTGCGCCAATCCACGGTGGCGCCGCTCTCCCTGGCGAAGCTGTTGTCGGCCTGGGCTACCTTGGCAGGTTCGGCGGAGGTCTGGTAGGCCACGGTGACGTCGAGGGCCTGGGCGGACTGGCCGAGCAGCATGGAGGCTGCGAGCCACATAGAGATGCCTTTTGCTGTCATGATGCACTTCCTTGTTGGGGGTGTTGGAAGCCACATCTTTATCTGAACATCCCCGGGGGCGAAGGAACGAGAAGGGTGCTCTCATGCCGTTTGGTTCTTAGAAAAAGAACGGTAAATCAATGATCTGATTAAGATATGCCAGAAAGTGGATAGCTTGCTCACCCGCCGTCTATCGGGTGGCTGGCGCAAGGGGCCAGTAGGTGCGTGCAGGGGCCAGCCACCAGGGGGCGCAGTGACTGGCAGGGGGAAGAGAGGAAAAGGCCCCGCCAGGGTGGCGGGGCCGGGGGATCAGCGCTCCACCAGCGGGGCCGAGCGGTAGCTCCACAGGCCATAGGTGCGCAGGGCGTCCCGGTAGATGCCAAGCAGCTCCTCCGGGCTCGCCTTGGCCAGGGCCGAGAGGGGCTTGTCCGGGTAGGCGACGCTGTCGATGCGGATGTTCGCCGGGCCGCTCTGCCAGCAGGCGATTTCCAGCAGGGTCTGGCCCCGGCGCACATGGCTCGCCGAGCTCACCAGGGTGGCGAACTCAATCTCGTGGCGGGCGAGGGCATAGCCGCTGTAGAGGGCGTTCTCCACCGTGCTGGTGGCGTAGTTCTCCTCGATGATGCGGGAGCGGTCGATGCCCTTTTTCGCCAGCCAGTCCGCCATCAGCTTGCCCTCGGTCTGGCGGTTCTGGGGCACGCCGCCGGTGAGGATGACGAGGGCCGCCGGATCGGCCTGGGCCAGGGCGCGGGTTGTCTCGAGGCGTCCCAGCAGGATCTCGTGCATGGAGCCGTCGGGATTGAGGGCATAGCCCAGGGTGACGATGGCGCGGCGCCCCTTCTTCTCGCCCCGTCCCTGACGCTCCTTGAGGGGGGTGGCGACCACCCTGTCCACGGTATCAAACAGCCGCTGCAGATCGGCGGCGCGGCCGGCGTTGAGCTCGCCGACCCGCTTGAGGTAGCCATCGGATTTGGCCTGGTTGCCCTTGAAGCGCTGCCAGGTGGCCAGATAGGTGTTGATGTCCAGATCGTCCGGGGCGGCGGTGAGGGCCTGCTCGAACAGGGCGATGGCCCTGTCCACGTTGCCGTTGTAGATCTGGGCGTTGGCCGCCGAGATGAGCAGATCGGTGCGATAGGGCTCGAGCTGGTGGGCCTCCAGCAGCAGGGTGGTCACCTGCTCCATGTTGCTCGGCATCTTGGCGGTAAAGCCCGCATCGGAGACCCGGGCGGGGGAGTGGAAGATGCGGGCGGCGTCTGCCAGCAGCTGATCCACCACCTGGCGCTTGCTGATGAACTGCTCGTAATTCTGCTCCTTTTGCAGGGAGCGCACCGGGGCGGCCCAGGCATCGGATGAGATAACGAGCGGCAGCGTCAGCAGGTTGGTGAGGGTCAGGGCAATCGCGGTTTTCTTCATCATGGGGCTCCCTGTGGGGTGCGGGGCACGATGCCGTGGCTCGTCCCCTGAATGCTTTTCCAATAAAAACAGATGCTTGGTTTGCTGCCTACTCTACTCCCTTCCCGATGAAAAAAACGTGAACCGTTCCGGTTATCCCGATGCCCCCCTCAGCGCAGCCCCAGACGCGCCTGCAGGAAGGCCAGCCAGGCCTCCACCTTGGCGGGCAGGTGGCGGCGCTTGGGATAGACGCACCAGATGCCGTGCTCGGGCAGGGCATGGTCTGGCAGGACGGGCACCAGCCGCCCGATGGCGAGATCCCGCGCCACGATGAAGTCCGGCATGTTGCCGATGCCAAGCCCCGCCAGCAGCGCGGTGTGGATGGCATCGCTGTTGTTGACCTCGAAATTGCCCCTGGGGGTGATGGCCACCTCTCCTTCGGGCCCGTGCAGCCGCCACTGGGTGCCGCCGCGAAACAGGGAGTAGAAGAGGCAGTTGTGGCGCTCGAGATCCGCCGGGGTGCGGGGCGTGCCGGCCTGCGCCAGGTAGGCGGGGGCGGCGCACAGGGTGCTGAGACAGGGGGCGAGGCGGCGAGCGACCAGGCTCGAATCCTCCAGCTCGCCGATGCGCACCGCCACGTCGAACCCCTCGGCCACCAGATCCTGCCGGGCGTCGCTCATCTCGAGCTGCAACTGCACCTCGGGGTGGAGGGCGAGAAACTCGGGGACAAGGGGGGCGATGTGGCGCCGGCCATAGACCATGGGCACCGTCACCCGCAGCAGGCCGCGCGGCGCCGATTGCAGGGCGCCGATGGCATCTTCCCCGTCGCTGGCCAGGCGCACTGCATGGCGCACCGTCTCGAAGTAGCGCTCCCCCGCCTCGGTCAGGGTGAGGGAGCGGGTGGTGCGATAGAGGAGCTGGCAGCCGAGGGCCTGCTCGAGCTGGCTCACCTTCTTGCTTAGCACCGACTTGCTGAGACCGAGCTGACGGGCGGCGCCGGAGAAGGTGCCCGACTCCACCACGGCGACGAAGGCCGGGAGCAGGGCGAAGGCTTCCTGGTTCATGTTGTTCTCGATATGGAAACAATGTTGTTCCAGGAGGGTAGATTATCCCCAAATCAAAAACAATTTACCCTGCTCGTCAGTTCAACCAAGGAGCAACCCCATGATCCCCCCGCTTGTTGACCGCGGCCCCGGCCGCCCCGCCCTCGGACAGACACTTGGCCAGACCCTGGGCGCCCTGGCCGCCTTCGCTGCCGGCCTGCTGCTGGCGCTGATGATCGCCCAGAACGGCGCCCTGTCCCGCGCCACCGACCCCTGGCTCGCGAGCTGGCTGGCCCACGGGGTCGGCACCCTGGTGGCCGGGCTCCTGTGGTGGCTCTCCCCAGGGCCCCCGACGCCGGAGGCGGCCCCGCCCTGGGCCTGGCTCGGCGGTCTGCCGGGGGCGCTCACCGTGGTGCTGGCGGCCCTGTGCCTCAACTCGCCCCTCGGCATGGCGGGCACCCTGGCCCTGCTGCTGCTCGGCCAACTGCTGTTTGGTGCCCTGTGCGATGGCCTCGGCTGGCTCGGACTGGCTCGCCGCCGCCCCTCGGGAAAAGACGCGCTCGCCGCCCTGCTGGTGCTGGCCGGCGCCCTGCTTATCGTGCTGCATTAGGAGAGACACCATGACCCTCTTGATCCTGCTGGGACTGCTGAACGGCGTGGCGGTGAGCCTGTCGCGCACCCTCAATGGCCGCCTCGCCAGCGCCCGGGGCGCCATGACGGCGTCCCTTGCCAACCACCTGCTCGGCTTCGGGCTGCTCGGCGCCCTGCTCATCCTCAAGGGGGCGCCCTGGGAGCGGCTCGCCGGGCTCGATCCCTGGCTGCTGCTCGGCGGCGTGCTGGGGGCGCTGTTCGTCGCCATCAGCAGTTGGGCCATCGGCCGGATCGGCGCCCTGGCCTGCGCCCTGCTCATCGTCACGGGCCAGCTGGCGGGGGGCGCCTTGCTCGATGCCCTGGCCGGGCGGCTGGCCGCGAGCGATCTGCTCGGCATTCTGCTGGTGCTGGCGGGGGCTGCGCTGCAACGCTGGCAGGCCGGCAAGCCGCGCTCCCGAGGGTGAGTGATGCTGTGATGGCCTGGGTAAACCGGCAGGGATGACAAGAGTGTCGCCCTGCCTGGATGCCAAAGGCGGCCTGCCAGCCGGATCAGGGCCCAGATGAAAAGGAAAAGTCGAAAGAAAGGGAAGGAAAGGAAGACAAAGGAAGGCAACAGAGAGCAAAGAAAGAGAGGCGCCTGTAACCCTGGGCCGCCCTCAACAGCAGAACACCGGCACAAGGCCGGTGTTCTGAACAGCATGGCGGCGGGCCCGGCGGGGCGCGCGGTCAGGGCCGCTTAGGCGTAGAAAGCCTCGACGGTGCCCTTGACGGTGATCAGCATGGGGTTGCCGTAGCGATCCTTGGCCTTGGGGGAGGGGATCTTCACCCAACCTTCGCTGATGCAGTACTCCTCGACATTGGTGCGCTCCTTGCCGTTTACGCGAATGCCGATCTCGTGCTCGAAGCACTCTGCCACATGGTGCGGGCTGCGCGGGTTGGCCGCCAGACGGTCGGGCAGTGCAGGTTTGTTGTCGCTCATGGTCATTACCTGTTGTGGATGCAAAGTGCGCCATTGTAGACAATGGCCCCGCCGGGCTCAAGGCAGCGTCGGCGCAGCCTTGAGAATCTGTGATGAGGTCGGTCAGGAGGCGCGCCAGGCCTTGATCCTGCCATAGGTGGTGCCAGCCAGAGTGACAAGAAACATGACGACATAGCTTAAGAGCGGCGGGTCGAAATAGAGATCCTCCGGCAGGCTGCAAAGATAGAGGAAGGCAACCGCCAGAAGCGGTGTCAACAGAAGCTGGATAAGTGTTCTTATCATGGGGCGATTCACTTATTGGATGCGAAATATGGAGGAGCAGGCGCTTGTCGCGAGCCTTTCGCTGCGTTAATCAGCCATGCCAGTTGGTGTGACTCAACGATGGGTCATCTTCTTCGGGCACTCTATTTTGTCACGAGGTGCTATTTTGCGATTCCGGCCTGACGGGGAGTTGCCTTGTCACTCCGGTAGTTGAGATAACCATGCGACAAACCATTCAGCAGGCATGGAGGCAGACTCTTTACTCAACGCAACGTGGATATCCCAGTTCGTTTCTACCTCCGCGAGTATGGGCATCACGGCATCAATCTCTGCGGGGGCATCTATATCAGCGTATTTGTTCCAGAAAGCCTCACACCAGTGAGCAATGGACTCATGATGGTGAGGTGCACTTTCTGGATGGGCGCCCCATGTCAAAACCTGTTTTACATTGTCTGGCGTAAATGCCAGCTGTATTTCATCGGGCATATTGCTTTACCTGCAACATCTGGTGTGGTGACGATGGTTGATATGTCCAGTGACACTACCCTGTGTAGGGCATGTATTTACACCAAGACATTCGTCGCTCTTTTTGGGGCGCAAGTCGTTTACGCAATGCAGAAAAATAAGGGTCAACACAGTACGCTAGTTCGCGCAGTGGTCCTGCCGCTGCGCCTGTAGAGACTGGTTGTGCATACAGACGAAAACGGGATGGCTCTCTTTTCTCACATAGCCCCAGACCCGGATACCACGCTCCAGCATGGTAAATTTGACACCGGCCTGGCTCGCAATATGAATCGCTTCATCCGTGAAATCTTCAATATCCGGTGCCAGCAATGCCCCTCTGGAGTGAGCCTGGTATGCCAGGACGTCAAGGAACTCCATGGCCCAGAAGTTGCCCCAATATTGGGCCAGTTCTGGTGTATAGCTCTCACCATCTTCTGGAAATGTGGAACCATCCAGATCCGTTCGCCGGTATTGGAAGAACCTGTTGCTCTGATGCAGCAACGCAAAAAGACGATTCCATTTGGAATTGTTCGAAACAGACGTCATGCCTGCCTTGATAACATACTCTTTGACGGGCTCTCTATGTCGAATGTCCATCATTATCCTCCAGATCGAATGACACCTTGCCAGGGAAATCTACGCCGCCTGTCGTGACACGACCCACTAAAACCAGATATGGGTTTGATAAACGACAGGTGTTGTAGATCACCTGTCAAGCGCCATTTTTATAACGCGGTCAAGCAGTTCTTCATCCTCATAGAGCTCGCGGTACGCGGTGAACGAGAGGTTGCCTTCATTGTACTGTTTTTCAAAGAATACTTTTAAGCGCCACTCGTCGGGATCTGGCTTGTTGAAATCAAAGTCTATTCCACCGACAGAAGCAGTTCGGTATATATCGACACCAACACCATGAGTACGATAGACCCAATGAGTCCCTGGTATGGTCATGCTTCCCCTATGCCTTGGCTCCAATATTTCCTCTGCGGAGGCCAGATGAAAAACACGTACAAGCAGCTCTTCAGCCCACTTCCTTTGTGCATACCATAGCGGAATAAGGTTTTTGATTTTTTCCAGATTGTCCATTTTGCCTTCTCAGATTCTATGTTATGGCGTGTTATATCCAGCGGCGGCAACCTATCTCGCGGTCAACATGCATAACAGAAAATTGTTCTGCGGCAGATTCTGTGTTGGGGATTTGGCTGCAATATTGCCCGACCTGTTGGCAAGATGGGGTGGTCAATCCAGACCAGTGAAGGCTATGAACGTCTTGAATGACAGGCCGACAAGACAGGAGTGATCATGGGAACAACCGCTCATAAAGCTCTTGTTCAAATGGCATGCCAAACGGGCTGGCAGTCACCAGATTCTTGCTGTAGCCATGTTTGTTTCCCTGTGCAATAAACCCCAGTGGAGTACCCTTGACCAACAGGGCGACGGAATGACCGTCAGGCGCCCAACGCAGCTCAATATCGCTTTCGAGGGGGGCATCACCTTCACTACCAGGAACAACAAACTTGAGGATTGCCGGCGGTGCGTTGTTGTCGCAGTACTCATTCAGATGTTCAGGGGATGGTACCGTATTGAGCAGCCAACAGTCCGCTGCAGGGTAATCAGCCCCGGAGTCTGTCATGTAGAGCCAGACCGAAGTCCCTTCATCAGCAAGAATGGCCGCCTTATGGGAAACAGGATGTCTTTCGGATAGAAAAAGGGGGTTCATTTTTGATGAGCCTCAGATTGAGAGCATGATCGCACCATCAGATACCAGATCCTTACCGGGATATCCGAATATGTCTGATGGAAATATATTCATGGTGAGGGATTGATACACGACCTGGATTGCGGTGCAAACATGAACATCAACCAGGAACATTCATATAGCGCCAGTTCACAGCGATATAATTTGTTTTTTCAAGCATATTGACTGATTTTTAGAGCCTGCCAAATTGATAAAAATGAATCGCTACATGATCCACCTGTTATCAAAAAATTGAAAAGCATCATGGTTAAAGCATGTCTTGTCATTGACTTTCTGTTCTTTTTGGAACCAGAGCCAATATCAATGTTGCAACCGGGCCTAGCAGCAATGAAATAAAAAACCAGGCTAAACCGCTACGATTCTTCCCTTGGGCGAGGACAGCATTGATTAGCATCAATGTCCCCCACCCAACAAAAAACTGCTTGCCGGTTTCAAGGTAGTCTGGGTTCAAAAGATGCTCCTTTCTTTTATCTGCTGAGGTCCGAGTTCAGGCGCCGTTATGAGAAGCCCGACAGGAATGGGTGACCGCTGACACCTAGTAGTTTTCCAGCTCATATGCCAGGGCTGCCGATAGCGCTTGTGCCGTCATGGTCACAGCGGCGTCCTGTGGGGTGGGGAATATTGCGACCGGAATGCCCAGTCTGGACATTTCAGGCAACCACTCGCCCATCAGGTCGTCCAGGCCAATGATCTCAGGTTTCGCCGTTGACCAAGGACCCGTGGCACATGCGCTGGCGTATTCAGGGTGAGGCCAGATAGCAAACGCTGGCTTGCCACAACCATCAATATCGCCAGACACCCAGCCGTCAGATGCACGCAATCCCCAGGCAGACTCCTGGTCTGCGACGCGTTTGATGAAATGCATGACACGCTCTGTCGACGGAAGAGCAAGGACGTTTTGCATTTCCTTTTCAGTGAGTCGGTAGCTCATATTCTCTCAATGGTTAATATAGAACCCGTGGCTGTTTTCAAGTGCCGGTTTTTGGTGAGTGCATGGTTTGCCAACAACTGGCTGCTACAGAGACATCTCAATATTGGCCAGCGCCATTTTCTTTTTTGGATTCCAGTTTAATGGAGTCAATTTTTTATTCCCCCACCATGCGCAATGTTTTGTTTCAACCCATTGATGACGGATCTTGGCACAATGCTCAGGTGTGGAGTGTTGATCATAATCAAAACCTGACTCGGCACCACAACATGCGCAAATATCAAAAGTGGTGCAATTTGACTCATCCAACACGGTTATATCTGTAAAGCCACAGATTGGGCATCCTTCACTTTTCAAGAATACCTCAATAGTAATTAGCCGGAAAGGCGGTAATAATAAAAAGGTGGTCTCATCATCAAAGAAGAACCACCTCTGGTCAATAGGTAGGTGAACTGATTATCCCGCCTGTTTCAAACCGTTCCTGGTCTCTACACATGTATCTGTGTATAAATATCAAGACCGTTTCACCAAACCCGAGTAGTTTTCAATGGCATCAACCAATCGGGTGATGGTGGCATCATCGACAGTGAAATTATGATTCGTATCAAAATAAGAGATCTGAATATTCGCACTGAGAGGGTAGTGATCTTCTATACCCAGACCACCATATTCATCATGAACACCCTGGATAATCAGCATGGGAGTTTGGAGATTGGCCAGATGCTGATAACGTTCTGGCTCATCCTGCGAATCAGGATGTTTGAAAGGGTAGCCCAGGCAAATTATTTTCTTGAGACCCAGTTCATCGGCGATCAATGATGACACCCGTCCACCTGAAGAGCGTGCAAGCACGATGACACGTTCAGCGATACCCTGGCTGCTGATTGTCTTCTTGAGAAAATCACAACGAGATAACACAGCGTTGTCTTTCCTGTGATACAGATAGGAAAAATACGATGGGTGCAAGATACCATAGAGTACCTGTGCCGCCCGAAGATGTAATCGTTCCAGGTGTTTTGGAAGAAGACGGAGCCGTTTTACCCATTTTCTGAATGAAAAAATGAAGCTGGCCGCTGGATCCTCCCAACGAATGTCGACATTGTTTTTTCTCAATCTGGTCAGCAGGGCCTGGTTCAATGCTTCATCTCTTTGCCAATCGTCGCGGCCGACTAAAAGCAGAATTGGAGTCTTGGTCACACTCAGATCTCGATACGATGGAAAAGTCCCGGCTATGTTGCCGGATTGTTGGTCGATATCGAAGCCCTTGCAGTGGTTGAACCTGCATTGAGCGCCATCTTTTTCGAGTCTGGCGCCACAATCCTGGCAAGGCTACCGCCCCTGAGTTCCAGCCCCCAGTTCGCTGCTGTTAACCTGCGAGATAGCAACAATCGCTGTCATGGCCTTCTCCCGAGAGATGGATTGTCGTTTGGCTATCATAAGGGCTCTGATCGGGTCATGGGAAGAGGGGGGGAGAAAAATACTATTAGCTTCAATACATTAGTGAAAGATTATTGTTTTAAGCGGGCTGCTGAGTGAGCAGATGTATGAAAAAAGCCCCTTCGCTCCTGCCGACTTCCGTCGAGCGAGGCGACAACGATGCCGTGATTGGCAACAAGCAGGAAAGCGAAAGGGCGTCGATCTGGCGGGGTGATGCAGCGATTGCAGCTGTATCCCTATGGGAGTCGAAAATCAAAAACGTAGACACCCATCTTTTGTGTTCTGGCTATCCAGCGCCTTGCTCAGCAAGGCGGGTGTGCGATATGTCGGTACTTTTGGCTGTGGGCACATGCTCCCGGCCTCACCTGTTTGCCAGTATGTTAATTGGCGTTACCCTGTCGTTTGCTGGCCCTTGTAAAGCGCCTAGTCATATAAGTACCCCAAACTAACAAAGCTTGAATTGAGCCAATAAAGACAAGAACCTTTATTTTTGACCAAGTTATTCAAGAGCGATGTGAAACTGTATGCGATTATGGGGGAATCACTCGTTGCATGGAGGTCCCAGAAGCTATCGTAACAGTAGCCAAATTGAGAATCCCCGAGATTTATGCTTATTGCTTGTTCAGGGCCATTTCTTGCGATGATATAGAAATCATTGGAAATATCATCTTTGGGTATGTCTTGCTCATACCCTTCAGGCAGTATAGATGGATTCGCAGGGATTAATTCTGCTGGTGTCGAGATTTTGAAACAATAGTCACTTGACTCAAAAATAATGACACCACCGCAGAGTGAATAAAATTCTTTTAAATCATCTGGAATATCCATGTCAGGAATGCCTGAAGGTGGCAATACCTTGCAGTTTTCCATCTCACCAATCCGTTGGATTAACTCTCTCATTCTCTGGTTTCCTGAACTATCACTGCGCTTGACAGTAATTGGATAATTTGTTTGTATTCACTGCGGTTCCTTGTATGTACAAATTCACACAAAGCCTTGGCATACGCTACTTTTGCTTGGATTCACAGTGTCTCATATCTTTATTTTTTGCATCCAGATACCCTGCAAGGTATCTAGAAAATGATTTTGTACAGTTTGTCATAGTAAAAACCATCAAAGTCAGCAACCGTTTTTAGGGTAAACGGTGCTGGCAAGGTGAATCGTTTCCAGGTTTGCTTGAAGATCTCGTCACCATCTTCTTGCGCATTCTGATTGATGTTCTCCTTTATTAATATTTTCTTGGTCGAGAAGTTGATGCTCGTCACCCGCTCGACGAGGGGGCCGCGGTTTTCACTCAGGTCGTAGCCAATCAATTCGAAACCGGCGTTCTGATATCTGAATTTGTAAGACCAGTAACCATAACGTCCATGGCCATAGTGGATCTGCAAGATCCCTTTCTCTACGGAGACCCAAAGCTCAGGGGCAAAATAGACACCACCATCTTCATTCTCCGAGGAGAAACAGCTTGGATTATCGAGCGCCAGCTCATAGTGATCCCCCTTATTGAACGCGATGATAAGACCTCGCCGATTACGATCCAGCTCACCACGGTATTCGTCAACAATGACATTGCGCTTGTCAGTGCCTTTGATGACGATGACCATATCACTCTGGCCATCCTTGTTTAAATCCCCCTCGATTTTCTCAAAGACAACATATCCCTTGGGAATAAAATCGAGCGGATCTTTGGCTTTCAGAGGGGGGCCTTCGGCTAAAACTTGTGCTTGCAACAGCATTAAAAGCAGGAATAACCCTTGTTTCATCACCATTCCGTTTTCGTATGACTCTATAAATGGTGAATGATGCGTAAGATGGATACCCATGGCAAGCGTTTTGAGCCACGAATGGAGACGAGCCTGCCTGTCCATAGTAATACCCCCAGCATTCCGCCACCGCTCTGGTCTCTCTGCTCTCCCACAGCCTGCTCGATTCGCTCACCACAGGCGGCAAGGGGGTGGGCTGGCTTTGGCCGTGGCGTGATGAGCGCTTCTTCGCTCCCTGGCAGGTGATCCGGGTTGCCCCCTTCAAGCTGGAGGCCTACCTCACCGCCAGAGGTGAGGCGGTGATCCTCTCCGAGCTCTATTGGGTCTGGCTGCCGGGGGTTGTATTGATGCTGGCGCTGATGGGGTGGCGGGTCTGGGGCAGGTAGTGGTGGGGTTGGCAAGGGTTGTTGGAAATATCGTGGCTGAGCAAAAATTAAAACTTGGACACCCATCTTTTATCGGCTGGTGATGAATCCGCTTGTTCAGAAAGGTGGGGGCCTGATTTTTTAAGGGGGGAGCAACGCAATACTGATGCTCCCTCATGCCACCATATAGACAAAGTGCAACGCACAGTAAAAATGTCAATCGTAGCTAATCATTCGTAAACAGTTTGTTAGGTGCAATTACCGCCCAGTTCTTGGATAAATTCGTATTTAGGTATAGCCAGCACTAAACCATGTTTAGATTTGGTATCATACTCCAACAATTGCCAAACACGATCTGAACCAAAGTCTATATAGACGGGTTTTGTAGCATTGCTCCATTTTTCAAAAATTTTCCCACGCCCTACCCAACGAAACTTCCTTAAACGGGGATTTGGTGTATGAGCATAAAAAACACTCAAATTAAAATTTGCTGCATCCAAGGCGCCTTTGCATCCATTTACAATCCAGACCATATTCCCATAAAATATTTCTCTAGCTCGGGACTCTGTATCGTCAATAGCATAGCTCTGGATTTCAATGACAACCTTCTTGGGCGAATACACATCGGCAATATGCCGCTCACCATTTGCGTCGGTAAATGTAATCTCTTGACAGTCTGAAGGAAAATGAGATTTCCAACTTCGATGCCACTCTGATTCATTTTCCCACCAAGGATCGCAATGTTTTTTATCCTTGTGCGCCCAATGATGAACTTTATAGTTGCCACATTTTGCTATTGTTTCTGAGCCACAACAAAAGCATATACCTTTTAGCCCTTTATGTGGCTCGCTCTTAATATTATTAACTAGTGCAAATCTCATTGAGTCTCCTTACACTTAACAACCGACTTAATTGCGTACTACGCTAAAGGTAAAGTTAACAAATTTCTTTAAGCTACAACCGACATTGTTGACGGCATAAATTGCAATGAATTTTTATGTTCATTCGCGTCTATGGATAATATCCAATAAAGGAAGAACCTGGCTTTCATCTTTTGCTATGAAGGCCAAATCTACCAAAGGATGTTTGTCGATTGCGGTCTTGTTATTTAGACTAGTACCCAAATTAATTTTTTGCCTCTCTCTAAGGTGATAGTGTACTGAATTAGCTAAGATGTCAGCAGCAACAGTTAGTGGCGATGAATCACACTCTACTTCAATTATAAGTTCATCAAACTTCGGTGCGGAATCACATTTTACTGATAAGTATGCTATTTCCTTCTCATATTTATCGCCATTTCTTACATATCTAAATATTTCTCGCTCATTTTGAAGAAAAATATGACGTATAAACTCTGCTGTCTTATTAAATTTTTTAAGTGTTCCTGAATCTACATTGTCCGTTTTCACTACAAGTTTCAAATTGTGCTTTCCTAGAGAATGTACCATACACAAACTCGTTATTAACATTTTTTCAAAAAGTTCTTCATGAAGTGATTTTTTATTATCTTGTAGACCTCCTCGCCCCGCCATAAACTCTGATTGATGAAATCCTTTAGAATAAATTGCTTGATAGAACCATTGAAGTTTCGTTCTTTTAAAAGCAAAGAATATGTTATTTCTAAGTGTTTCTTGGTCAGTTATTTCTAAATCTGTTATATGAAACTTCCCGTTTATGGTGTTATAAAATGGGGTAATAAATTGACTAAACATACGCTTGATATCTAATATTTCTTCTTCAGTGTAGACATAGCCAGCCATCACACCGACTTCACCATCATATTTCTCATCATTTGTTGCGTACCCTTTAGCTCCAGACTCATCTAAAACCAAGATCATGTTATCCATATATTTATCCTTAGAACATACAATGATTAGATGGCGGTGGTATAAGTCCGATAACGGCGCTTTCCATATAACTCCACCACATTCTCATTCACCGTTGTGAATTACGTATTTTAGGTTGTTACGTGACCGGCTTGTTTATGGAGCTGAACGTGAATGCTTGACTTCCTTGTTTAACGCTTTCGTTAGCTCTGTGTAAAATAACAGTGAGGGAGTCGGTGATGGCAAGCGTCAGCATAGTTACCGCCCCTGATCGCGTATGTTGGGCTAAAAATCGTAGGTTGGTGCTGAACGAAGTGAAGACCAGCGTTTACTGCTAGATATATCTGTAATTTCATTTTACGGATCAGCCACATCCATATTTATCCCACTCTGGACGGAGTAATTATGCTCGTCTGTTGGGCTTCGTTACGCTCTGCTCCAATCTACAAAAAACCACGCTACCGCCCCTGAGTTTCAGCCTCCAGTCCGCTGCCTTTACCTTGCGAGATAGCAACAATCGCTGTCATGGTGTTTTTCCGAGAGGTTGATTGTCATTCGGGTATCTTAAGGGGGAGGGTCGTGCGTTGAGAAGCGGGTTTTGGTGGGAATCTGTGTTGGATCAATAAATTAGTCATTAGTAGTGTTCAATGTGAGCAAATAGGGTTGCCGTAGACTCCCCTCACCCCAGCCCTCTCCCAGAGGGAGAGGGGGTAAAAAGAAAGGTTCATCGCGGCTTTCCGGGGAAGGCCGCCTTGATTTTCAGAAAAAAGTATTCTGAGTCCCTAAATCCATATGCCATACGCTTTATCACTTTGATCTTGTTGTTCACCCCTTCCAGCACACTCGTGTGCATCGGGTAGTTTGCACTCGCCAGGATCCCCCGCATATATTTCGATAAATTTCGACCAAATCGTTGCAGCGGCGCTAGCCCGCTTTCCTTCACCTGCCGCATCCAGCTCCGCCATCGTCGCCATCCTTCCCACACGCTCGGCGCATACCAGATGCCCTTCAACGCCTCTTTCAGCACGTACACCATCGCCAGCGGTTGATTCGCCGCCAACAGCTCCTGCAACTTCACATCCTGTTTTTCACTCAGCTTCGCCCGATTACGTAGCAGCAACCAACGCGCACTTTTGACCACTTTTCGCGCCGGTTTATCGCTTTTCAGTGCATTCGCCTGCTCCACTCGCACCCGGTCCACCACCTCTCGGCCATAGCGAGCCACCACGTGGAACAGGTCGTAGACCACCTCCGCCTGCGGGCAGTGTTGCTTCACCTCCAGGTCGAACGCCGTGTTCATGTCCATCGCCACCGCCTCAATCTGCTGGCATCGCTCGCCGAGCTGCTCGAAGAAGGGACGGATAGCGGCCCGGCTGTTGCCGTGCCCCACCCACAGGACGCGGGTTCGCTCGGCATCCATGATCACGGTGGCATAGCGGTGTCCCTTGTGCAGGGCAAACTCATCCATCACCAGCCGCCGCACCTCCCCAAGTTCGATGGTGCCCACACTGGTCTGCAAACGGCGCTTGTCGATCTCCTTGATGGTGTGCCAACCGACCCCGGTGAGCTGGCTGACATGGCGGATGGGGAGGTACTGAACGAGCGCTTCAATCCAGCACTGCATGCGCCGGGTGAGGCGGGAGCCAGAGGGGAGCCAGTCGATATGTTCACTGACGCGACCACAGCGCAGACAGTCGACGCGGCGAACAGGCAGTTGTAACCAGACTTGTCGGTCAAATAGGTCTCGCTCACGCACCCGGCGGATACGTTGGTCGTGGATCAATGGCGTGGGTTGCAGGCATCGGCGACAACGGGGCAACAGGTCGGCGCGAGGCTCAAGGGTAAACAGGGTGTGATGGTTGGCAGAAAGCGCTTGGGCGATGACGGTATAACCTGGCCAGAAGGAGGCAATATCAATATGATGCACGGCGACAGCAGGGTGATGGTGGTGGTGTGTTTGGAGACAGCCAGTTTACCAGCACCCTGTCTGTCAACTTCCACTTCCCCAAGATCCCGCGAAGAACCAAAAGAAAAGGGAGCCGATCAGGCTCCCTTTTACATGGTTATGCGAACTGGCAACTCAGGGCCACGGACATCTGACCCCAACCCGACCTTATCGATTGGTCGCGGCTTTCATCCCTTCCACAAACTCTTTCAGGCGAGTGAGCATATGCTCCGGGTTCTGGTGGTGGGTCTCGATGATCTTCACCACGGCGGATCCGGAGATGGCACCGGCGGCGCCAGCCTTGATCGCTTCACGCACCTGGGCCGGTTCGCTGATGCCAAAGCCGAGCAGGGCGGGGGGGGCATTGAACTCGCGCAGGGTGTTGATGAGGCCCTCCACCGGCATGCCGGCCTTGGTCTCGGCACCGGTGACACCGGCGCGGCTCACCAGATAGGTGTAACCGGAGCCGAGCTCGGCAACGGCCTTGAGCGTCTCGGCATCGCCGTTGGGCGGGGCGATAAAGATGCTGTCGATGCCGAACTTGTCGGCGGCCGCCTTGTAGGGTTCGCACATCTGCACCGGCACGTCGGCCACCAGCACGGAGTCCACCCCTGCCTGCTGGCACTTCTCGTAGAAGCCGTCGATGTGGCGCACATAGACCAGGTTCGCGTAGACCAGGAGGCCAATGGGCAGCTGTGGGTACTTGGCGCGGATGCGGGCGAGCAGGCCGAAGCAGTCGTCCGGGGTGGTGTGGCTGGCAAAGGCACGCAGAGCGGCACCCTGAATGGTGGGGCCGTCTGCCACCGGATCGGAGAAGGGAATGCCGAGTTCGAGGGCGTCGGCGCCCCCTTCGACCAGGGCATCGACGATGGCCAGGGACAATTCGGGGGTGGGGTCACCCAGCATCACGAAGGGCACGAAGGCGCCCTGATTGGCCTTGTCCAGACGGGAGAAGAGTTGTGCGTAACGGTTCATGACAAGGTTCCTTCTTTTTCAAAGATGTCGGCAACGGTGAAGATGTCTTTGTCGCCACGGCCGGAGAGGTTGACGATGAGCACCTGCTCTTTTTCCGGTTCACTGCGGGCCATCTTGAGGGCGTGGGCCAGAGCGTGGGAGGACTCCAGCGCGGGTATGATGCCTTCGGATTTGGCCAGTTCCTGGAAGGCGTCCAGCGCCTCCTTGTCGGTCACCGAGGGGTACTCGGCGCGGCCGATGGCGGCCAGGTGGGCGTGCTGGGGGCCGACGGAGGGGAAGTCCAGCCCCGCCGAGACGGAGTAGGATTCCTGGATCTGGCCCTGGTTGTCCTGCATCAGGAAGGAGTGCATGCCAAAGAAGACCCCCTTGCTGCCGTGACCCAGCGGCGCGCCGTGCTCGCCGCTTTCGATGCCGTGACCACCGGGTTCGACCCCGATAAGGCGCACGGAAGGCTCATCGATAAAGTCCGCAAACATGCCGATGGCATTGGAGCCGCCGCCAACGCAGGCGATCACCGCATCCGGCAGGCGCTCTTCTTTTTCGAAGCACTGGGCCTTGGCCTCTTCCCCGATCATCTTCTGGAACTCCCGCACGATGGTGGGGAAGGGGTGGGGGCCGGCGGCGGTGCCGAGCAGGTAGTGGGCGGTCTCGTAGTTGGCGGCCCAGTCCCGCAGCGCCTCGTTGCAGGCATCTTTGAGGGTGCTGGAGCCGGAGTGCACCGGGATCACGGTGGCACCCATCAGCTTCATGCGAAACACGTTCGGCTTCTGGCGCTCGCAATCCTTGGCCCCCATGTAGACCCGGCACTTGAGGCCGAGCAGGGCGCAGGCCAGCGCAGTGGCCACACCGTGCTGACCGGCGCCGGTCTCGGCGATGATCTCGTGCTTGCCCATGCGCTTGGCAAGCAGGGCCTGACCCAGCACCTGGTTGGTCTTGTGGGCGCCGCCGTGCAGCAGATCTTCACGCTTGAGGTAGAGGCGGGTCTTGGTGCCCTTGGTCAAATTGCGGGTCAGGGTGAGCGGGGTCGGGCGACCGGCGTACTCGGTCAGGAGCGCCTGAAACTCGGCGACGAAGGCCGGATCATCCTTGGCATCGACGAAGGCCTTCTCCAGCTGGAGCAGGGCGGGGATAAGGATCTGGGGCACGTACATGCCGCCAAATTCACCGAAAAACGGGTTGAGCAGGGTCATGGTTATCTTCCTTTACATTCTGCAATTGAGATCAGGTATGAGCCTTGGCGGGCTGAGGCGTATGGCTGGGGCACATACATGTCATCGACGAAATTCACCGAAAAACGGATTGAGCAGGGTCATACATTATTCCTTGTGCTTATGGGCAAACGCAGTTCATTAATTCGTTGAATGAGTCACGGGGCGCTCACAGTTGGCGCAGGGCACCAAAGGCGGCCGCCAGCTTGTGGGCATCCTTCCTGCCCGGGGCACTCTCCACCCCGGAGTTGAAATCAAGGCCGAGGCAGCCCACTTGCGCGGCCTCGAGGGCGTTGTCGGGGTTGAGGCCCCCCGCCAGCATCAGCCTGGCTTTATCGAGATGGGCCAGCAGGGTCCAGTCGAACGCCTGGCCGGTGCCGCCGCTCTGGCTGCCGACCGCAGTTTTCACGACAGTATCGAGCAGCAGGCGATCCGCCGGGTAGTCGAGGGCGGGCAGGGGCTCGCCACTTGTGACTCCAACCGCTTTCCAGATCTGGCAGCCCGCCGGCAGCAGGGGGCGCAGGGTCTCGATATAGGCGGCGTCTTCATCCCCGTGCAGTTGCACGGCGGCGAGCCCCAGCGCATCCACCGTCTTGGCGATGGTGGCGGGCTGGGCATTGCGAAACACCCCGACGTAAGAGAGCGGCGCACCCGCCATCACGGCGCGGGCGGCGGGAATGTCCACGTAGCGCGGGCTTTTCGCCACAAAAATCAGGCCGCCGAACACGGCGCCCGCCTGATGGGCGGCGGCGGCGTCCTCGGGACGAGTCAGGCCGCACACCTTGTTCTGGCCGAGCACGAGCTTGCGCACCGCGGCCTCCAGATCCGGCTCCGCCATGAGGGAAGAGCCCACCAGGAAGCCCTTGGCGTGGTGGCGCAGGGCCGCCACCTGGGCGCGGTGGTTGATGCCGGATTCGCTGATCACCACCCGATCCCCCGGGATCCTGGCCGCCAGCTGCCGGGTGCGGGCAAGATCGACGCTCAAATCCCGCAGATCCCGGTTGTTGATGCCAATCACCGGGGCGCCGAGGTCGATGGCGCGGGTCAGCTCCTCCTCGTTGCTCACCTCGGTGAGCACCCCGAGGCCCAACTCTTTCGCCACTTTGAACAGGGCGCGATACCCCTCGTCGGTGAGCACGGAGAGCATCAGGAGGATGGCGTCCGCCTGATAGTGGCGGGCCAGATAGACCTGATAGGGGTCAATCATGAAGTCCTTGCAGAGCACCGGCTGCTGGACGCGACCCCGTACCCGGGGCAGGAAGGCGAAATCCCCCTGGAAGAACTTCTCGTCCGTCAGCACCGAGATGGCGGTGGCGTAGTGGCCATAGATGTCGGCGATGGCCTCCGGGCTGAAGTCGTTGCGGATCAAGCCCTTGGAGGGGGAGGCCTTCTTGCACTCCAGAATGAAGCGGGTGGAGCCTTTGCGCAGATCCCCCTCGAAGTCCCGATCGCTCGGGGTCAGCGCGTCCTGGAAGCTCGCCAGGGGCTGGCTCTCCTTGCGGGCGGCGACCCACTCCTGCTTGGCCGCCACGATCTTGCCGAGAATGGTCTGGCTGATGGAGGCCATGTTCAGAAAGGCGTGGGGAGCAATGACATCTGACATCTCGTTATCCTTGCGAAGCTGGCTGTTGCCCGTCGGGCGTTCTGGGTGAGTGCCCCTGGGGCACGCTGTGGTGGTGGCTGACATCATGCCTCCTGATGGCTCAGGGTGGCGAGATCCCGGGCGAGGAGAGCGGCCTGGCCGCTTGCCAGCACCGCCAGCACCCGGGCGGCGGCCTGCCTAAAGTCCGGGGCCTCGCCCGCCATCACCAGGAGCGGCGCCACGTTGGCGGCGATGGCTGCGTTGTGGGCCGGGCTGCCGCGCCCTTCCAGGATGGCGGCGGTGATGGCGCGGTTCTCCTCGGGCTCACCGCCCTGGATGGCGCTGACCGGGTAGGTGTCGAGGCCAAAGTCCGCCGGGGTGAGCAAGTACTCGCGAATTTCGCCGTCGCGGATCTCCGCCACCTGGGTCGGGCCGTGGATGGCAATCTCGTCGAGGCCCGCGCCGTGCACCACCATACCGGTTTTCAGGCCGAGTGCCAGCAGGGTTTCGGCGATGGGGCGCACCAGCTCGGGGGCATAGACCCCCATCAGCTGGAAGCTGGGGCGAGCGGGGTTGATGAGCGGCCCCAGCACGTTGAACAGGGTGCGGGTCTTGAGGGCCTGGCGCACCGGCATGGCGTGGCGTACCCCGGCGTGGTACTGGGGGGCGAACAGGAAGCAGACCCCGAGCTCGTCCAGGCAGCGACGGGCCTGGGCCGGGCTCATGTCGAGCTTGATGCCCATTTTATCGAGCAGATCGCTCGACCCCGACTTGCTCGAGACCGAGCGGTTGCCGTGCTTGGCCACTTTCAGGCCGCAGGCGGCGGCCACCAGGGCCGAGGTGGTGGAGACGTTGATGGTGTTGAGGCCGTCTCCCCCGGTGCCGACGATGTCGCAGAAGGCATAGTCCGGGCGCGGGAAGTCGCGCGCTTCGGCCAACAGCGCCTCGGCGGCGCCGGCGATCTCCTCCGGGGTCTCCCCCTTGATCTTGAGGGCGGTCAAAAGGCTCGCGAGCACGATGGGATCCACTTCACCACGAACCACCTGGCCGAAGGCGTCGCGGGCGGCATCGCGGGTGAGAGACTGACCCTGATAGAGGGTGTTGAGATGTTGATGCATGGTCTCTTCCTTACCGCACGTGGCTTTCTGGACGGGTGACATGGGCGAGGGCCTGGGTGAGCAGGCGGGCCCCTTCGCTGGTCATGATGGATTCCGGGTGGAACTGGAAGCCCAGCACCCGCTCGTCACGCTGCTCGATGGCCATGGGCATGCCCTGATAGTGGGCAATCACCTGCAACTCTTGTGGCACATAGGTGGCCACCAGGGAGTGGTAGCGGGCCACCGGCAAGGGGCTCGGCAGCCCCGCGAAGGCGCCATGGCCGTTGTGCTCAATCAGCGAGCGCTTGCCGTGGACGATTTCCCCCGCCGCCCCGACGGTGCCGCCGTAGGCTTCGCACAGGGCCTGATGACCGAGGCAGATGCCGAGGATGGGCACCCGGCCCCGGGCCAGCTTGATGAGATCGATGAGGCAGCCCGCCTCATGGGGAGCGCCCGGCCCCGGGGAGAGCACCAGCACGGCGTCCCCTTCGCAGGCGTCGATCTCCTGCATGATGCGGCTCGCCGGCAGGCTGTTGCGGTAGATGCGCACCGGGTAGCCCAGGGTGCGGAACTGGTCGACGAGGTTGTAAGTGAATGAATCGAAGTTGTCGAGCAGGAAGATATTAGTCATGGGACTGCTCCTTCGAAGTGCGGAACTGGTCGGCCAAAGCGTTGTAAGTGAACGAATCGAAGTTGTCGAGCAGGAAGATGTTAGTCATGGCTCACGTCCTTGTGTTGTTCCTGCTGGGCGCTGAGGGCCTGCAGGGAGGTGCCATGGCTGGCAGCGATGGCGGCCAGCACGGCCGCCGCCTTGGCGCGGGTCTCGTCCGCCTCGGCCTGGGGTTTGGAGTCATAGACCACCCCGGCGCCGGCTTGGACATGGGCGACCCCCTCTTTCACGAAGGCGGAGCGGATGACGATGCAGGTGTCCATTTCCCCTGCGCCGTTCAGGTAACCCACGGCGCCGCCGTAGCTGCCGCGACGCTTGCCTTCCACCATGCGGATAAGCTCGCTGGCGCGCAGCTTGGGGGCTCCGGTCAGGGTGCCCATGTTCATGCAGGCCTGGTAGGCGTGCAGGGCGTCAAGGTCGGCGCGAAGGGTGCCCACCACCCGGGAGACCAGGTGCATGACGTGGCTGTAGCGATCCACTTTCAGCAGATCCTTGACGTAGCGGGTGCCGGGGGCGGAGATGCGGGCGATGTCGTTGCGGCCCAGATCCACCAGCATCAGGTGCTCGGCCACCTCTTTCTCGTCCTGACGCAGCTCCAGCTCGATGCGGCCGTCCAGATCCAGGTTGATGCTGCCGTCCGGGTTGAGGCCGCGGCGGCGGGTACCGGCGATGGGGTACATCTCCACCTGGCGGCTGTTGGCGCAGAACTTGACTGCGCTCTCGGGGGAGGCGCCAAACAGGGTGAAGCCCTCGTCCTGCACGTAGAACATGTAGGGGCTGGGGTTGGTCTGCTTGAGGCGGCGATAGGCGGCGACGGGATCCGGGCAGGGGAGGGAGAAGCTGCGGGACGGCACCACCTGGAAGATGTCACCACGGCGGATGAAGCCCTTGAGCTTCTCGACCTCGGCGCAGAACT
Source organism: Aeromonas sp. FDAARGOS 1402 (assembly GCF_019046925.1). NCBI lineage: Bacteria > Pseudomonadati > Pseudomonadota > Gammaproteobacteria > Aeromonadales > Aeromonadaceae > Aeromonas > Aeromonas sp. FDAARGOS 1402. Next base: position 4,489,902 of record NZ_CP077201.1, on the reverse strand, counting down.
GCTTGTCCCCCTTGTCGACGGCCAGGGCGCCGGTCAGCGGCGCCGTACCCTGTGGCGCAGGCAGCGGCTGCTGACAGGCCTGTTTGAAGGACTCGAGGCGAGCGGTCAGGCGGGCGTAGCGTGCGTCCAGCTGCTCATCCTCTTCGCCGCCGAACAGGCAGGCCAGCAACTGGGTGCTCTGCTTGATGTGATCGATGGTGATCAGGGTCTCGGCCACATAGAAGCAGTAGTCGGGGCAGTCGTTGCTCCCCTCTGGCACCTCGGGCAAGTCTTCAAAGGAGGCGATGAGGTCGTAGGCGAAGCTGCCCGCCATAAAGAGGGCCTCTTTGCCCTGCTGGCATTGCAGTTCCCGCTGCAGGGTGCGCAGCACGTCCAGCACGCTGCTGCCCTTGAGGCGGCTGTCTTCGTCAAGCTCCCGATCGGACGCCGGGAAGTCGAGGTGCAGCTCGTCCGCCACCCGGGTCTGGGTGATGACGGTGGGCAGGCGCTGCTCCAGCAGGCGCAGCAGGGCGGCGCCGTTGTCGCCGAGGGGGCGCACCTGTACGGCGCGGCCGCGGCACTCGATGCGCAGGCAGGCGTCCACCAGCAGCAGGCTCTGGGTGCCGGCCTTGGAGTCGATCTCCACCGATTCGAGCAGCAGGTTGTTGGGTCTGTCCTGGCAGAGTCGGGTATAGAGTGCCAGGGGGTCTGTCACATAGGGGGCATTGAGCCGGATGGTATCGAATTCGCCCAGGGGCAAACGGGTCTTGTTGCCTGTCATAATGCCTTCCCTTGCATGTGTTGTGTGTCACCGATGGTCATGGCGCTGTCTCTCTTGAAAATGGGTCGGGTTCGGGTCACGTCAGCGAGTTCGCCATCGCCATGTCAGTGTGCTTCTCTGAATTGTCGGTTTCATCACAGGTCCATTTGCCGGATAATAAAAAAGCCCGCTGGGGTCAGCGGGCTTTTTCTTTGGGTTCTTAACTTGCTGTCAGATTACAGGTACAGCAACGACCACACGCCCGCATGTCAGGGAGTGTGCCACCACCAGATGGTCAGGATGGAAGTCGCTTGCATGAGATTGAGTCCTGTAAAAAGATGTTTGCAATGAAGTGCCTACAGAAAACGATAAAGCCGCGGCCAAGTCAAGTCGCTTTTTTGCCGGCCTTTTCCAGGCAGGTCCCAAACAAGAGCGAAACACGCCGATGAGATTCGATCTTCATTGCCACACCACCGCCTCGGACGGGGTGCTGAGCCCCGCCGACCTGGTGCGCCGCGCCGCCGAAAAAGGGGTGGAGGTGTTAGCGGTCACTGACCACGATACCCTCGACGGGCTTGAGGAGGTGCGCCAGACCATCTCGGCCGACCAGTTGCCACTGCGCCTGGTGAGCGGGGTGGAGATCTCCACCGGGTGGGAGCATCACGAGATCCACATCGTGGCCCTCGGGGTGGACGAGAAAAATCCCCAGTTGCTCGCCTTTCTGGCAGGGCAGCGAGCCCGCCGAGAGGCGCGCGCCGAGGAGATCGGGCGTCGTCTGGAGAAGTGCCTCATCCCGGGCACCTATGAAGAGGCCAAGCAGCTCGCCGGTGACGCCGCCGTGACTCGGGCCCACTTTGCCCGGGTGCTGGTGGCGCGCGGGGTGGCCGACAATATGCAGAAGGTGTTCAAGAAGTACCTGAGCCGGGGCAACAAGGGCTATGTGCCCGCCGAGTGGCCCGGGATGGGGGAGGCCATCGAGGCCATCCACGCCGCAGGCGGGCTGGCGGTGCTGGCCCACCCGAGCCGCTACAATCTCACCGCCAAGTGGATCAAGCGGCTGCTGGTGGCCTTCAAGGCCGTCGGGGGGGATGCCATGGAGGTCTCCCTGCCCCAGCAGAGCCCACAGGAGCGGGCGAATCTCGGCCAGTGGGCCAGGGAGCACGATCTCTATATTTCGGTGGGGTCCGATTTTCACTTCCCCTCCAACTGGACCGAGCTTGGCCGCCACCTCTGGCTCCCCAAGGAGGGGATGCCGCTGTGGCTCGGTCACCCCGGTCATTTCGGGCTCACCCCCGAGGAGCATGCGGGCCTGCTGGCCAGCCGCTGACCCCCCGGGCCGGCATCTTTGATGCAGGCGAGTCTGCGTCAAACAGGTTAAGGTAGTGTCATGGGCCAAGGGGCCCTTGACCATGAAGCGGGCAACGAGCGTGCCCCCTATCGCGAGAAGAGCATATGAGTCAGCATTTTTACGTACATCCCGACAATCCCCAGGTTCGCCTCATCAGCCAGGCGGTGCAGATCCTGCAAAACGGCGGCGTCATCGTCTATCCCACCGACTCCGGCTACGCCCTGGGCTGCCAGATGGGCAACAAGGATGCTTTGGAGCGCATCTGCCGCATCCGTCGCATCGAGCCGAACCACGACTTCACCCTGGTGTGCCGTGATCTCTCGGAGATCTCCACCTATGCCAAGGTGGACAACACCGCCTTCCGGCTGGTCAAGAACAACACCCCCGGACCCTACACCTTCATCTTCAAGGCCACCAAGGAGGTGCCGCGTCGCCTCATGAACGAGAAGAAGAAGACCATCGGCATCCGGGTCCCGGCCAACAACATCGCGCTGGCCTTGCTCGAGGCCCTCGGTGAGCCGCTGCTCTCCACCACCCTGATCCTGCCGGGCTCCGAGATGGCGGAGTTCGACCCTGAGGAGATTGCCGACAAGCTCGGCAAGCAGCTGGATCTGGTGGTCAACGGCGGGTATCTGGGCGAGCAGCCCACAACTGTGGTGGACTTCTCCGACGACGAGCCTGTGCTGCGTCGCCGCGGTGCCGGGGATCCGACGCCGTTTGAGTGATCTTGCCGACCCCGTGCCCGCGCTGACAACCCCCGCGGGCACGACGGGGGAGGCTTCCCTTCCCCCGCCCATCGCCACCGTGCTGGGGCAGCCCTACCATGAGCTGCCCCAGGACTTGTTCATCCCCCCCGATGCGCTGGAGGTGTTTCTCGACACCTTCGAGGGGCCGCTGGATCTCTTGCTTTACCTCATCCGGCGCCAGCAGCTCGACATCCTCAACCTGCCCATCCTGCAGATCACCGCCCAGTACATGGAGTACGTGGATCTGATGCAGGGGCTCAACCTCGAGCTGGCGGCGGAATACCTGCTGATGGCGGCCTGGCTCGCGGAGATAAAGTCCCGCCTGCTGCTGCCCAAGGCCCCGGAGCTGGAAGACGAGGAGGAGGGGGAAGACCCTCGCGTCACCCTCATTCGTCGCCTGCAGGAGTACGAGCGCTACAAGCTGGGGGCGGAGCGGGTCAATGCCCTGCCGAGGGTGGAGCGGGAGATCTTCGTCGCCGCCGCCATGGCGCCGGATTTTGGTGCCTTGAAGCCATTGGCGCCCGATGTTTCTCTGGTTGAACTCGCCCTTTACATGCAAAGTGTGGTAAAACGCGCGACTCATTTTGAACATCACCAGATCCGCCGCGAGCAGATCCCGACCCGGGTACGGATGGCGGAGATCCTCGCCATGCTCTCCCTGGGCCAGACCCTGCGCCTGGAGCAGGTGCTGCGAGCCGAGGAGGGGCGCATGGGGGTGCTGGTGACCTTCCTGGCCCTGCTGGAGCTGTGCAAGGAACAATTGATCTGGATCTTGCAGGCGGAGCCTCTGGGCCCCATCCATTTTGCCCTGGCGAGTGAGGGGAAGGGGGAGGAGCATGAGCATCTACACTGAGCGAGGGGCTGCGCCAGGGGCGTGGACCCGGGAGGTCCACCGTGGCGCTGCCTGCTGAACGATTGAAAACCCTGATCGAGGCGGCGATCTTCGTGGCGGGGCGTCCCCTCACGGTGAGCGAAATCAAGGGCAGCGTGCTCTCGGACTACCCGGTCACCGGCCGCTATGTCCAGCTGCTGCTGGCAGAGCTCAGACAGGATTACAGCGAGCGGGGGGTCGAGCTCAAAGAGGTGGCCTCCGGCTGGCGTTTCCAGGCCCGCCAGGAGTATGCCGAGGAGCTGTCGCGCCTGTGGAGCGAGCGGGCTCCCCGTTATTCCCGCGCCGTGATGGAGACGCTGACGCTGATTGCCTATCGTCAGCCCATCACCCGGGCGGAGATAGAAGCCATCCGCGGGGTGGCGGTGTCGAGCCAGATCGTCAACACCCTCAAGGAGCGTGGCTGGGTGCGCAGCATCGGCCACAAGGAGGTGGCGGGTCGCCCCGAGCTGCTCGCCACCACCCGTGAATTTCTGGACTATTTCAACCTGCAGAGTCTGGAGCAGCTCCCCGAGCTGGATCCCGAGCTGCAGGCCCCCTTGTCGCTCATGCCGGGCGAGGGCGGTGACGGTCAGCCTCTGGCAGGCCGTGCTGAGCATGAACATGGTGGGGAGGCCAACGGGGCCGTCCCACAAGAGCCAAGGTTGTCCGCGATGTCGGCGGGCAGCGATCAACAATCAGGTAAACCCGATGAGTGAAAAACTGCAAAAAGTATTGGCCCGCGCGGGTCAAGGCTCCCGTCGTGAGATGGAGGCCCTGATCACCGCAGGTCGGGTCAGCGTGGATGGCAAGGTCGCCACGCTGGGGGATCGCGTCGAAGTGAACGCCGTGATCCGGGTGGATGGCCACCAGGTCAAGACCCGCGCCGCAGAGGAAGTGATCTGCCGCGTGCTGGCCTACCACAAGCCCGAAGGGGAGATGTGCACCCGCCACGATCCGGAAGGACGTCCCACCGTGTTTGATCGTCTGCCCAAGATGGATGGCGCCCGCTGGATAGCGGTCGGCCGCCTCGACGTCAACACCTCCGGTCTCTTGCTGTTCACCACCGACGGCGAGCTGGCGAACCGCCTGATGCACCCGAGCCACGAAGTGGAGCGGGAATACGCGGTGCGGGTCTTTGGCGAGATCACCGAAGCCATGCTGCAGCGCCTGCGCAAGGGCGTGCAGCTGGAAGACGGCATGGCCAAGTTCAACAAGATCAAGCCCGCCGGTGGCGAGGGTCTGAACCAGTGGTTCAACGTCACCCTGACCGAGGGCCGCAACCGGGAAGTGCGCCGCCTGTGGGAATCCCAGGAAGTGCAGGTGAGCCGCCTGATGCGTATCCGCTACGGCGACGTCACCCTGGATCGCGGCATCCCCCGCGGTGGCTGGCAGGAGCTCAAACTGCCCGAAGTGAACTACCTGCGCGGCCTGGTCAACCTGCCCAACGAGACCGAATCCAAGGTCGATCTGCAGCAGGATGGCAAGAGCACCCGCCACAAGCAGGCCGCCCAGATCCGTCGCGCCGTGAAGCGCCACAAGGAGATGCAGGGCAAGGAGCCGCGCGCCCGTGCCACCACCGCCCGTCGCAAGCCTACCTCCTCCACCCGCAATTCCGGCACCGGCAGCAAGTAAGCCGCCACCACGGGCCGCTCGCCCCGGACACGCCACAAGCCCGCACCCCAAGGTGCGGGCTTTTTTGTTTTCTGCTCCTGCCGGGCTCCTTGAGACTGAATCGCCCAGGGGAGAGAAAGGGCCAGACAAGCTCCTCCCCCTCTTGAAGGGGGAGGCTGGGAGGGGGTGAGTAGTTGTTATGCTGACAGGGGCATAGTCGGAGGAATACTGTCATGAACGAGAAGCCAGTTCGTGTTTTCAACCGCGAGGCCACGCTGGATAAACGGCGTGAACAACGAAACAATCCAACAGAGCCTGAACGGCGATTGTGGCAGGCGCTTCGGGCTGGGCAACTCGGAGTCAAGTTTCGCCGTCAGCAAGGTATAGGCCCATACATTGCGGATTTTTACTGCCCCGGGCGGTTGTTGGTCATTGAGGTTGATGGCGACAGCCATTTTGACATGCGGGGTCTGCGTCATGACAAGCGACGGGATGCCTACATGGCGGCCCTGTCGCTGACGGTACTGAGATTTAGCAACAGGGAGGTGATGGAAAATCTACCCGGGGTGGTTGTCTCTATTCGGGCATGGCTTGATCGCGTCTGACCCCACCCCAGCCCTCCCCTTGCCAGGGGAGGGGGCCAGAGTGCCCTCTGTACGGGCTGGAAAGCGTCATACACTTCCCTTTTTTGAAGGGGAGGGGGTTGCAGACGGGGATGTGCATCAGGATGGTTGCCCTGCCGGGACGGGCTTGTTAGCCTTTCGCGCACAAAGACAGGAGAAACCAATGAGCAAGGTACTGGATGAGCTGCTGGCGTTGCTGGCGCTCGAAAAGATCGAGGAGGGCCTGTTTCGGGGCCAGAGCCAGGATCTCGGGTTGCGATCCGTGTTTGGCGGACAGGTGATGGGGCAGGCCTTGTCAGCCGCCAAGCAGACGGTGGCAAGCGACCGCCAGGTCCACAGTTTCCACTCCTACTTCCTGCGCCCCGGGGATGCCAACAAGCCCATCGTCTACGACGTGGAGAACATCCGCGACGGCCAGACCGTCTCCACCCGCCGGGTCAAGGCCATCCAGAATGGCAAGCCCATCTTCTACCTCAACGCCTCCTTCCAGGTGGAGGCCGAGGGCTTCGAGCACCAGGCGAAGATGCCGGGCGGCATCACGCCCCCCGAGCAGCTCAAGAGCGAGCTGGAGCTGGTGCGTCCCTACGAGCAGATGATCCCGGCGGCCCTGCGGGACAAGATCCTGTGCGAGAAGCCCATCGAAATTCGCCCCGTGACCCTGGTGGACCCCATTCGCCCGGATGTTCACGAGCCCCTTCGCTACACCTGGTTCAAGGCCAATGGCCCTGTGCCGGACGATCAGCGGGTCCACAACTACCTGCTGGCCTATGCCTCCGACTTCCACTTCCTGTTCGCCGCCCTGCAGCCCCACGGGGTCTCCTACTGGGAGCCGGACATGCAGGTGGCCACCATCGATCACTCCATGTGGTTCCACCGGGAGTTCCGGCTGGACGACTGGCTGCTCTACGTGGTGGACAGCCCGAGCGCCAGCGGCGGTCGGGGTCTGGTGCGCGGCCAGTTTTTCACCCGGGATGGGGTATTGGTGGCGAGCACCATGCAGGAAGGGGTGATCCGCCGCCGGGGCTGAGACGCCCCCTTGCGCCAACGAAAAACGGGAGCCGATGGCTCCCGTTTTTTATTGCCTGCGCTATCAGGCTGCGTCCTGCTCGGTGCTGAGTGCTGGCTCGCCCCGGGCGAAGCGGTCGGCCCACAGGGCGATGACGCCGTCACCGGTGACGTTGCAGGCGGTGCCGAAGCTGTCCTGGGCCAGGTAGAGGGCGATCATCAGGGCGATGGAGGCCTCACCGAAGCCGAGCATGGAAGTGAGCAGGCCGAGCGCGGACATGACACCGCCACCCGGTGCGCCCGGCGCGGCAATCATGATGACGCCCAGCATCATGATGAAGGGCACCATGGTGCCGTAGCCCGGAATGGCCAGGTGTTCGGAGAGGAACATCACCGCCGTGGCGCAGGTTACCAGGGTGATGGTGGAGCCGCACAGGTGGATGGTGGCGCACAGGGGCACGGTGAAGTTGGCGATGCCGTCGCTCACGCCGTTGCGCTTGCTGGCTTGCAGGGCCACCGGAATGGTGGCGGCGCTGGACATGGTGCCAAGGGCGGTGAAGTAGGCGGGCAGCATGTTCTTGATGAGCATGACGGGGGAGCGCCCCTGGGCGAGACCGGTGCCGACGAACAGGACGCAGAGCCAGATCCAGTGCATGACGATGGCCATCACCAGCACTACCCCGAAGGTCTTGAGGGTGGCGAAGACGGTGCCTTCCACCGTCATCTCGACGAAGACGCCGGCGATGTAGAAGGGGAGCAGGGGAATGATCACGCGTGCCAGCAGGCGGTCGATGATGTCACGGCCCTGATCGGCGACCCGGCGCAGGTCGGTGGCCTGGGTGGCGCTGATGCCGATGCCGAACACGAAGGCGGCGGCCAGGGCCGACATCACCCCGAACAGGGGCGGGATCTCGAGGTTGATGTAGGAAGCGAGCTTGGTGGCAGCCTCGGCGGTGGGCTCGGCGGCCGTGGTCAGGTGCGGGATCAGGTGGCTTGCCACGGTGAAGGCGAACAGGCCCGCCAGTATGGTGGAGCAGTAGGAGAGCCCCACCGTCTTGCCCAGCAGCTTGCCGGAGTTCTTCGGCAGGCTGGCGATGCCGCTCATGATGAAGAAGAGGATGATGAGCGGGATGGTGAAGGTGATGAGCTGGCCTATCACCGTCTTGGCGGTGAACAGCACGCGGGCGACCCATTCGGGGGCATAGAGACCGAGCAGCAGGCCGGCGAGGATACCGGCAACCAGATTGAGAACGAGTTTCATGGGGGAATCCAGGTGTTGGTGTCTGATTTGTTATTTAATTTTGATTTTAATGCCGCTTTTTAACACAAACACCGCATCTTGTCTGCTTTACGGTGGTTAACTCAGGGTTAAATATTGTTAATGGGCTGAATGCCGTGAGGTGTCACTGTCCCCGGGGGCTTTCGCGGATCAGCGCCGCACCAGCAAGGCGTGCAGCCAGGGGCCGTTCACCTCATCTTCCCCCACCCAGCCGTGGTGCAGGGTGAAGGGGAGGGGAGCGATCAGGCGTCGCAGCCCCGCCTCGTCGAGCCGGGTCTGCAGGCGATATTCCCCCGACCGTTGCAGCGGTTCGCCCTCCCCGTGGGGGAAGGAGGCGTAGAGGGGGCCCCCGGCCTTGAGCAGGGTGGCCAGATGACCGAGCGCCGGGGCTATCTCGTGTTCGGGCAGACAGGGGAGGGAGCCGCTGGCCCAGATGCCGTCATAGGGAACGACGCTTTGCATCTGCTCAAAGCGGCAGACCCGCACCGGCTGGCCGCACAGGCGCGAGGCGGCGGCGGCCTGCGCCCGGCTCGCATCGAAGGCGGTCACGGTGAGGCCTTGCTGGCGAAAGAGGCGCAGATCCTCTCCTGCCCCGCAACCGGCCTCCAGCAGATGACGGCCGCTGCCCAGCAGGGCCAGGAAGAGGGCATGGGCGCCTGCCACGGGGGCGGGGCGAGGGGCGGCGTCGTGCGCCGGCGCGGGGGCGTGTGGCAAGGGTGTCGGGCTCATCGTGGTGGGGGGCGTTACTCTAGCAGGTTTGCCCCCGGCTGTTGAGCATTGGCGGGGGCGGCGCGTCTTGCCGACTCAGGGGTGGCGGCGAAGGGTGGGGCTCGCGATGAGGGTGAACAGGGTATCGAGGAGAAAGTCCGACTCCTCAATCAGATCGATGCGATCCGGGAAGTGCAGCCAGTTGATGATGTAGCCGTCCAGGGTGCAGTGGAGCAGGGTGGCGGCGCGGCGCAGATCCAGCCCCTCGGGCAGTTGGCCGCGGTGCACGGCATTGGCCAGGGTGATCTCCAGATCCCGGAAGAAATTAATGGATTGCAGGTGCATGTGCTCGCGCATGACGGCGGCCTCTCCCTCCATGGATTCCAGATTGAACATGATGGTGAACATCTGCTGGTGGGCGGGCTCGGTGCTGATCTTGAGCATCACCTCCTTGAGAAAGCTGCGCAGCTTGCCCAGGGGATCCGGCTCCGCCTCGTCGACGCAGGCATCGAGCTGGTGGGAGAGGGGGGCAAACAGCTCCTCCCACAGGGTGACGAACAGCTCTTCTTTATTCTTGAAGTGCCAGTAGATGGCGCCCCGGGTGAGGTCCGTCGCCTTGGCGATATCGGTCAGGCTGGTGCGCGCCAGCCCCTGTTGGCAGAAGAGATCCAGGGCCGTGCTCATGATGTTGCAGCGGGTTTGCTGCGCCTCTTCTTTGGTGCGTCTGGCCATTGACTCCGGTCCTGTTTAAAAGTGAAAAAAGTTTCTTACATACATTCATGAATGTATGTATATTGCCTCATCTTCGCCGTTTTACCAACAGGGGCCTTATAAACCCTGTGGTTTTGTCACTTCTTTTTGATTGAAACTGAGGTTCAGAGACTTGATGCATAAACATATTCTCGCACGTTCGGTCGGCCTTGCCTTGCTGGCAAGCGGCCTGCTGGCTGGCTGTGGTGACAAGGACGGGGCCCAGCAGGCCATGGGGGAGATGCCTCCCGCCGCCGTGGACGTGGTCACCCTCCATACGGCCCCCCTGCAACTGTTGTCCGAGCTCACCGGCCGCACCGCCCCCCTGAGGGTGGCCGAGGTGCGTCCCCAGGTGAACGGCATCATCCTCAAGCGCCTGTTCATCGAGGGGAGCGACGTCAAGGCCGGTCAACTGCTCTATCAGATTGATCCCGCCGTCTATCAGGCCGAAGTGGCTTCCGCCAAGGCCAACCTCGCCAAGGCCGAGGCCAACGAGCGCAGCGCCCGCCTCAAGGCCCAGCGCTACGCCGAGCTGGTGAAGGTGAAAGCCATCAGCAGCCAGGAGTATGACGACGCCGACGCGGCCTGGAAACAGCAGCTGGCCGAGATCGGGGCCACCAAGGCCGCATTGCAGACCGCCAACATCAACCTGGCTTACACCCGCATCACGGCCCCCATCAGCGGCCGCATCGGCAAGTCGGCGGTGACCGAGGGAGCCCTGGTGACCGCCCAGCAGGCGGACAGCCTCACCTCCATCTCCCAGCTCGATCCCATGTACGTGGACGTGCGCCAGTCCACCGCCGACCTGCTGCGCCTCAAGCGCCTGGTGGCCGAGGGCAAGCTGACCCAGGGGGAGAAGGACGGGGCCGGTGTCAGCTTCCAGCTGGAAGATGGCAGCCAGTATGGCGAGAAAGGAGCCCTCCAGTTCTCCGACGTGACCGTGGACGAGGCGACCGGCATGGTGACCCTGCGGGTGATCGTGCCCAACCCGGATCAACTGCTGTTGCCCGGCATGTTCATGCGCGCCACCCTGCAGGAGGGCGAGCGCCCGCAAGGCCTGCTGGTGCCCCAGACTGCCGTGACCCGTACCCCCAAGGGCGGTGCCACCGTCATGGTGGTGACGGCGGACAACAAGGTGGAACTGCGTGAAGTGCAGGTCGGCCGCATGTCCGGCGACAGCTGGGTGGTGGAGTCCGGTCTCAAGGCTGGCGAGAAGGTGATCGTCGCCGGTCTGCAGAAAGTCAAACCCGGGGTCGTGGTGGCGCCCACTGAACGTGCCGGTAACAGCGCACAACAGACCCCGGCAACCAAGCAGTAGGATGGAGTAGTCGCCTCATGGCACGTTTTTTCATAGATAGACCCATTTTCGCCTGGGTGATCGCCCTGGTGATCATGCTGGCCGGGGCCATGGCCATCATCGGCCTGCCGGTGGCCCAGTACCCGACCATCGCCCCGCCGGCGGTTGGCATCTCCGCCAGCTACCCGGGGGCCTCCGCCAAGACGGTGGAAGACTCGGTGACCCAGATCATCGAGCAGAACATGACCGGGCTGGATCACCTGCTCTACATGTCGGCGCAATCCGACTCGTCAGGGAACGTCAGCGTGACCCTCACCTTCAAGCCGGGCACGGATCCCGACATCGCCCAGGTGCAGGTGCAAAACAAGCTGCAACAGGCCATGTCGCTCCTGCCCCAAGAGGTGCAGCAACAGGGCGTGCGGGTCGAGAAGACCTCCAGCAGCTTCCTGATGGTGGCCGCCTTCATCTCCACCGATGGCGCCATGACCAACGATGACCTGGCGGACTATGTGGTAGCCAACATCAAGGAGCCCCTGAGCCGTCTGGACGGGGTCGGTGACATCACCTTGTTCGGCAGCCAGTACTCCATGCGCGTCTGGCTCGATCCCCACAAGCTCAACCGGGTGCAGATGACCCCGGCCGACATTCAGGCCGCCATCAAGGCCCAGAACGCCCAGGTTGCCTTCGGCAAGCTGGGGGGGACCCCTGCGGTGAGCGATCAGCAATTTACCGCCACCATCATGGGCCAGACCCGGCTCTCCACCGTGGAGGAGTTCAACAACATCCTACTGCGGGTGAACCAGGACGGATCCAAGGTCCAGCTCAAGGACGTGGCCCGGGTCGAACTTGCCGGTGAAGACTACGACGCGACCGCGCTCTACAACGGCCAGGCCACCGCCGCCGTCGCCATCAAGCTGGCGACCGGTGCCAACGCCCTGGACACTGCCGAGCACGTGCGGACCAAGCTGGGTGAACTCTCCGAGTACTTCCCGGCCAACATGGAAATCGTCTATCCCTACGACACCACGCCGTTCGTGAAGATCTCCATCGAGGAGGTGGTGCAGACCCTGATCGAGGCGATCTTCCTGGTGTTCTGCGTCATGTATCTGTTCTTGCAGAACTTCCGGGCGACCCTCATTCCGACCATCGCGGTGCCCGTGGTCCTGCTCGGCACCTTCGGGGTGATGGCGGCCTTCGGCTTCTCCATCAACACCCTGACCATGTTCGGTCTGGTGCTCGCCATCGGCCTCTTGGTGGATGATGCCATCGTGGTGGTGGAGAACGTGGAACGTCTGATGAGCGAGGAGGATCTCTCCCCCCTCGAGGCGACCCGCAAGTCCATGACCCAGATCACCGGCGCCCTGGTGGGCATCGCCCTGGTGCTGTCGGCGGTGTTCGTGCCCATGGCCTTCTTCGGAGGCTCTACCGGTGCCATCTATCGCCAGTTCTCCCTCACCATCGTCTCGGCCATGGTGCTCTCGGTGCTGGTGGCCTTGATCCTGACCCCGGCCCTGTGCGCCACCCTGCTCAAACCCATGAAGCACGGTGAATTCGGCGCCCAGCGCGGTTTCTTCGGCTGGTTCAACCGCTTCTTCGACACCAACGCCAACCGTTACCAGAACGGCGTGCGCAAGGTGATCAAGCAGGGCACCCGCTACGGCATCATCTATCTGGCCATGCTGGCGGTGCTGGCGGTGCTCTTCATGCGCATGCCCACCTCCTTCCTGCCGGAAGAGGATCAGGGGGTCATCATGTCCATGGTGCAGCTCCCGGTGGGGGCAACCAAGGAGCGGACCGAGGTGGTGCTCGGGGAGATGCGCGACTACTTCCTCGAGAACGAGAAGGAGAACGTGGACTCCGTGCTGACGGTGGCGGGCTTCAGCTTCGCCGGTAGCGGTCAGAACAGCGGCATGGCCTTCATCAAGCTCAAGGACTGGAGCGAGCGCAAGGGAGAAGAGCGCAGCGCCAATGCCATCATCGGCCGCGCCATGGGGTTCCTGTTCAGCATCAAGGAAGCCCAGGTCTTCGCCTTCAACCTGCCCCCCATTCCGGAACTCGGCACGGCCACCGGCTTCGACTTCTTCCTGCAGGACCGTGGCGGTCTGGGTCATGAGAAGCTGATGCAGGCGCGCAACCAGCTGCTCGGCATGGCGGCGCAGGATCCCAACCTGGTGCGGGTACGCCCGAACGGGATGGAAGACACGCCCCAGCTCGACATCAAGATCGATTACGAGAAGGCGCTGGCCCAGGGGCTCTCCATCACCGACATCAACAACACCCTGTCGGCGGCCTGGGGCTCCTCTTATGTGAACGACTTCGTCGACAGAGGCCGGGTCAAGAAGGTCTATCTGCAGGCGGATGCCCCTTTCCGGATGAACCCGGAAGATCTGAAGCTGTGGTACGTGCGCAACAGCGCGGGCCAGATGGTGCCCTTCTCCGCCTTTGCCAGCACGGAGTGGAGCTTCGGCTCGCCCCGTCTTGAGCGCTACAACGGTGTCTCCGCCATGGAGATCGTCGGTGAGGCGGCCCCTGGCAAGAGTACGGGTGATGCCATGGCGGCCATCGAGGAGATGGTGAAGCAGTTGCCGGAAGGGATCGGCATCGAGTGGACCGGCCTCTCCTTCCAGGAGCGTCAGGCAGGCTCCCAGGCGCCGGCCCTGTACGCCATCTCGCTCCTGGTGGTCTTCCTCTGTCTGGCGGCCCTCTACGAGAGCTGGAGCATTCCGTTCTCGGTCATGCTGGTGGTGCCGCTCGGGGTGCTGGGGGCCATTTTGGCCGCGACCCTGCGCGGGCTTGAGAATGACGTCTACTTCCAGGTGGGCCTGCTCACCACGATCGGGCTGTCGGCCAAGAACGCCATCCTCATCGTCGAGTTCGCCAAGGAGCTGCACGACAAGGGGATGAGGCTCGGGGATGCGGTGGTGGAGGCCTCGCGTCAGCGTCTGCGCCCCATCCTGATGACCTCGCTCGCCTTTATCCTGGGGGTACTGCCCCTGGTGATCAGCACCGGGGCAGGCGCCAGCAGCCGAAACGCCATCGGGACCGGCGTGATGGGGGGGATGATCAGTGCCACCGTGCTCGCCATCTTCTTCGTGCCGCTGTTCTTTGTGCTGGTGATGCGCTATTTCACCGAACGCAAGCATGCCGGGGAAGAGAGTGTCCACACCAAGGAGATCAACCATGACTAAGACCCTGATCGCCCTGGGCGTGACCCTGATGATGGGGGGCTGCTCCATGGCCCCCGACTACCAGCGCCCCGAGCTGCCCCAAGGCGCCTCCTGGCAAGCTGACCTGGCCGCCAAGGGGGAACTTGCCCCCTGGCGCCAGCAGTTCCAGGACCCGGCCCTTCAGACGCTGATCGGCACCGCCCTTGAGAGCAACCGGGATCTGCGCCTGGCAGCCCTCAACGTCGAGGCCTACGAGGCGAAATACCGTATCCAGCGGGCGGCCCAGTTGCCGACCCTGGCCGCCAGTGGCAGCGGCACCCGCCAGCAGGGATCCGACGATCTCAGTAGTACGGGGCAGGGCACCATCAGCAGCCAGTACGGCGCCAACATCGGCATCACCGCCTATGAGCTGGATCTGTTTGGCCGGATCCAGAGCCTGAAAGATCAGGCCCTTGAGACCTATCTGGCGCAAATCGAGACCCAGCGCAGCACCCAGATTGCGCTGGTGGCCTCGGTGGCCAATGCCTACTTCACCCTGCTGGCGGATCAGGAGTTGCTGGCCCTGAGCCAGGCGACCCTCGCCACCGAGCAGGAGAGCTATGCCCTGACCGAGCACAAATACCGCCTGGGCGCCGCCTCCGAGATGGCGCTGGCCCAGGGGCGCACGGCACTGGAAAACGCCAAGGTCAGCCAGGCGCAATACCAGCGTCTGGTGAAGCAGGACAGAAACGGTCTGGCCCTGCTGCTTGGCACCGATATCCCGGTGCTGGCGGCACAACCGGCCACCCTGGCCGAGGTGAAACTGGCGCCGATCCCGGTGGGGGCGCCCTCCAGCCTGTTGCAGCAACGCCCGGACATCCTGGCGGCGGAGCACAACCTGAAGGCGGCCAACGCCAACATAGGGGCGGCCCGTGCCGCCTTCTTCCCGACCATCTCGCTCACCGCGACGGCGGGCACCGCCAGCAACCAGCTGAGCGGTCTGTTTGACGGCGGCACCGGCACCTGGACCTTCATGCCCCAGATCAATCTGCCCATCTTCGATGGCGGCAAGCGCGTTGCGGATCTGGACGTGGCCGAGGTGGGGACCAGGCAGGCGGTGGCCAGCTACGAGAAGAGCATCCAGACCGCCTTCAAGGAGGTTGCGGACACCCTCGGTGCCCAGGCGGACTACGCGCAGCAACTGCAGGCGCAACAGGCGCTGGTGGATGCCAATCAGACCTACTTCAGGCTGGCGGAGGTGCGTTACGAGCAAGGGGTGGACAGCTACCTGACCCGCCTCGATGCCCAGCGCTCCCTGTTCAGCGCCAAGCAGGGGCTCATCAGCACCCGGCTCGCCCAGCTGAGTAACCAGGTCGCCCTCTACAAGGCCGTCGGTGGCGGCTGGCAGGCGCCGAAGGACGCAGAGCCGGCATCAGACAAACAGGGTTGACCCCTCGGGGTTGACGTAAAAAGCATCAGGGGCGAGCCACTAGGTTCGCCCCGTTTTTTTATCTGTCATGTCGAGAAGCCAAATCGAGGCAGGTGACAAAGGTATGAAAGTGCTATTCACCTGACTGTTGTCCACAAGGGAGTGGTCATATGGCTTCAAACCGGATAACAAAACGGTATCCCTACCGTGTTATCTGGAGTCACCGTTGACCTGCAACGAGAAAATAGCACGCTGTAAACTCCGCTTGTTAAAGCTCGCCAAAGATCTCAATAACGTAAGCAAAGCCTGCAAGCTGATCGGCCGAGGGCTTGCTCGACAAACTGCCCGGCTGTAAAGGGCACATCCCAACCGGGTCGCTCCCGAGATTGAACAGGCCATCCTCGATAACTCTCTCACCAACCCAGTACCCGCTGTGGTCTGCACAAAGACGTGTCTGCAAAGCATCAACGTCAGTGCGGGCGATCTGAGTGGCGTATGACAACGTCACGACCTGCTTTCCAAGCTCGGCCGCTTGTTGTGCCTCGAGAAAACCCATCGGGAGTAGACGATGGAGCTCAATGATGAATAAGTTCGCCTGCTCTAGCGCTTCAGTCCTGAGTTTCGCGAACGCCAGATCGAAGTTAACTACATTGGGGAACTGGTGGCGTGCGATACCTTCATCGTCGGTGTACTCAAGGGGGACAAGGTGTATCTGGAAATCGTGCTGGACGGCTAAAACCGTCATGCCTGGGGACGGCACTATACCGGCAAGTTGCCGGTGACTTCGGTTCATGTGCTCAATGAAACGGTCCTGCCGTTCTTTGAAGCACATGAACCGTGTGTCTATCCCATCTCCTGTCAGATAACTGGCGCGCGTTCTGCGGACGCCCTGACCATCATCCCAACGAGCTGTTCTTGCAACTGGGGGATTGAACTCTGGGCTAACACGGTACGCAGGCCACAGAGCAATGACTTTATCGAACGACTGCATCGTACCATGCTGGATGAACACTTCCTTATCAAGAGGCGGACGACCAAGCCGTAAGGTCCCGGAATGAGTCAGTGGGGCAGATTCAGACAGACTTACATCGCTATCTGGAGCGCTGCAACACCCAGCTGTCACATCTGGGTAGGATGTTGGAGGTACATACCTCCTATCGTATGTTCAAGAAGGGGCAAAAGTTGACACCGAAGGAACTGCGCTCTAAATCAGCGTAACCAAAACACCGGTTTGAGGCCGGTGTCAGGTGATAACCATATCGGTACAGTTATTATAATCAACAACACTGCATTAAATAATCACAAATTGATTTTTGAGATATTTTCAATAGTAGTGATTTTACAAAAACAAGTGTTAGCTAAACCTGTGAGAAAAACTCCACTAGAGACTTAATAGATACATTGTCATCTTTTGCTTTTCTAAATATATCACGTAAAATATCCCTTTTTTCACTACTTAATAGTATTCTGTTTTCAATGGTGTCGCGGATTATGCCTCGTTCTAAAGTACGCCTCTTAGGAATATCGATCTTGATTAATTTGTCTCGCAGCAGCATTTGCCTAATAAATAATTTTAAATCAAGCTTATCCTTGGAATCATCAATGCTAAGAGTGTACTCATCACCATATGCATTTCTTGAGGCAGGGGACTCAAAACGATAACCCCATGTGTACCCAGTTTTCTCGGTTATCCTATTGTTCCAGAATTCATATATTAATAGTGGTAAATCACTTTCAATGTCAGAGGTAAATATAGAGATGAAGTGGATATGGAACCCTATATATGGTGAGTGATCCACTTTTATTATATAACCAACCATGTTTTTTAATGTTGCGTCTCTAACTAAGTTCCTTAATAGACGGTCTTTCAGATGCAGCATGCTGATTAAATCACTCTCGCAATCTAAAAAGGATGTTGCACGTTTAAAAGGGTCATCAAATATGTCTTTATTTGGTATTATCCCAAGTCGCATCGTAACTACACGTAACCCACCATGAATCTTAACTAGATCATCAATGTAATTTATACAAGAAGCAATATTTTTCTCTGCAGAAAAATAGAACTCTTTAATCTGTTTCTTGTTAATAACTTTTGTTTTGCGAGTTTCATTGTCATTAACGCTCTCTTTACTCATGTCCTTTATAGGGTTAGCTACACTTGTGTAATACGGTTTATGATAAATAAACGTCATGAAGTTTTTACGTATATCAAGTGGATGCATATCATAAATATTGATGCGATGGCACTTACAGAATTCTATAAAAAAGTATAGCAATGGATTTATTTTATGAGTTTTTAATTTTTCAATTTCATCTCGTAGCTCATAGGCAACATCCAAAACGTTAACGCTTTTAGCTTCAGGTCTTATTATTTCTTTTGTTTTCTTTGGGGGAGGGAGCGATTCTTTAACTGAGTTTAATTTAATAATGCATGAAGTAAAACTAGTGAGTGCGCTATAAAATGAACCTAAAAAAATCACAGAAGGTTGTTTTGATGATGCATTAATCAAAATTGAGCCACTCTTATCTATGCGATAGTAAATAGAGTGGCTACACTCATTAAAATTTAAGAAAGCAAGCCTCATCTCTTCATTTATAGCCGAAAGGTAGGAATATTTACACCTAATTGATTCCACGACCCCCCCCCCATTAAAGTTAATATTCTTTTTTAGTGCATAAAAAACAATGGCTTACGATTATGTGTTCTGGCTATCCTATACCATCTATCCGCGATCGTGAAGGCGACAGGTAGACCGATAAACTGTTTATCTAAGATATCCATCTGTATTCTATACATATTTTCTTAATGTTTTTTTTACTGACACACCCTTCTGATGACAAAAATCACGACATAACCATGATCAGCCAAGACAAAAATCTGCTCATCAACCACCTTATCAATCAGTTCGGTATGGAAATGTTAGCTTGCTATGACTACTTATACCCCAAACCATCCGAGACAATTCAGTACTCAATTGGTTGTCGTGAGTACATTGTCTATAGCTATAGCGTCGAAGTCAGTCTGGAGTGCACTTATCACACTTAGTGAGCTCCATAACTTACAGCCTCAACTCGCATGTGTTGAATAGTTGTCAATTAAATAAAATGGGGTTTCCCTCTTATGTTTTCGTTCGGATATTTAGATGGGAAAATGAATGTATCGAACATTAGGTTTATTTATTATTTAGTTCAACACTAGTTATCTATACAGCCTCTCATATATAACCAATACCACTCCACTAATCGCCCTATGTACGCGTGTGTTTATCACACAGTGTAGGGTTACTCCTGCCTAAACGAGGTTATCATGTTTAACCCAGTCAGACTTTTAGATATCCTATCCATACCAGACCTGCTCCAAAATAAAACGCTTCCTATTGTCAGAGCCGTTTATTCAGCACCAGATAAGTCACGCATCACTTGCATAGGTCGTAGGCTATCAACCAAACTCTTTAATGCGTTGGATACCGTGTGTGATTATTTTTATTGTCATGAGGAAATATCGTCATCACATCCAACGATAGAGCTATTCCTAACGCATATGCGAGAGGTCTATGGATTGCACCTCATCCATGAGAAAGATCTCGATAGTGATGTCGGTGACGAATTGGCCAGGGATATCAATAACGCGCTGTATGCTTTTCTAAGAGAGTTCAAGAGTAAGGTCCACCGTAAGCGCCTAAAGAACCTCAAACGCGTTGAATACCGCAATCAGCTCAGTATAGAGACGTATGTTACTAGCCTATTCGACCAGCATGCCAAGCTATTAGTCATCCGATTGGATATCGGCTATCAAGAATACTACTACGATCAGTTAACGTTAGACCTCGTGACGGATGACCTGCGTTGTTACCTTCGTCGAGTACAGAACAAATATCCTGCATTGGTCGGCTATATATGGAAACTAGAGTTTGGTGTTGATAGACATTTTCATACCCACATTACGTTCATTTTTAATGGGGCTGTTCACCAACGAGATATCTCGCTGAGTAGAACACTGGGGGAGCTGTGGGAGGATATAACCGACAATAACGGGAGCTATTTCAATTGTCAGATCAGGCGGGGGGAATATCAGGAATGGGGTACTGATGGGATTGGGATGGTCCACTACAGCGATACAGCCAAGCGTATAAACCTGATTAATGCACTGAGTTATCTGACCAAGCTGGATACGCAAATACTGGCGGTATTGCCAGCTGGTCGCCGGACCTTCGGGCGTATGGAGACACCATCGCGCCAACCTCGCCTTGGCAGACCTCGGTTAGTACTTTGTCGGTTCGATTGAAAAGAAACTCAGATAGATATCATCAGGGGACACCAAGCACAGATTGCTGTAAATCCGCATGGAAGTGCCATTGTATCCTCCTGAGTTTATCAGCATCCGTCAGTCATCTATGCGAACAGCAAGCCATTAACGTGCCAGTCTTGCCGCCAGCTTACCAACCACCTCCAGGACAAGCTCCCTGTCTGTTGTGTCGAGTTTGGCTAACTGTTGGCTAATCACCATGCCTTGTTCGGTGGGACGATTGCTGGTCTCACACAGGAAGTCTGCGAGATCACAGCCAAACAGCTGAGCCAGCTCAGCGAGCCGCACGACTGTCGGCACCACGAGACCTCTCTCCATTCGGGAGACGGCTTCCATACCTATTTTTAGGTGCTCAGCCACTTGATCTTGAGTCAGCCCTGCCTGGTGGCGTTGGCGTCCAATCGCTTTACCAACGCTCTTGGCAAGCTCTTCAAAGTTGATGTCAGTCATAAGTCCTCCAGTCAACCCTTATGGTTGACCATGGACCCATTGACATTAAGGACTCAAAAGGCTGAATATCAACTAATTAGATCTATTTTTGAAATTTCTAGACCTAAAATGAATGGAGCTCACATCACAATCTAATACCTAATCTTCCACGGTGGCCTTTGTCATCTACCAGTGCATCCACTGGCAGCATGCTAGCCACACTCTACCAACCGACTTGGGATCTCGTCGGATGGCCCCCTATTGCCAACATCCTGTAACAGGAGAAATAAACATGATCATTCCACTGCTATGGTTCGGACTTGCCTTGCTGCTAGGCATTGTTGCCTCGAGCAACGGTCGCTCATTTTGGGGGTGGTTCATTCTCGGGCTGATCATCGACCCGATTTTGGCGGGATTACTCTACTGGTTGGTCTGTAGAGATCGCTGACAGCGCTCCATTGAGGTGCACTCATAGGTGGTCAAATTTACATCATAAAGGTTTGCGATATGGGAATTTGGAAAACACTAACAACGATTAATGGCAGCAGCCTAGGAGGCCTTATCATCAAGCTCATTTATAACGTGCCGCATATGAGCGACAAGATGATTGCTGATGTGGTGACAGGCAAAAAGTGGGCCCCTGAATTCATTAAACAGTTAGCAACCAAAGAGGGGATGAAGCGCTCGCTCAAACTGTAACATCTCTGGTTTTCACCGATGGATCAGTAAGAGTCCCTCCTTCCTGCTCAACAGAACATCTCCCCTAAAGGACACCATGATGGTGTCCTTTTTGTTTATGCCGCTTTCTTACAAAGACAAGGATTAACCATGCCATTACCACAACCGGGGGACCACCTCGTTTCACCCCGTGCCGGTTACCAGCACCATGGCCTCTACCTGGGGGATTATCAGGTCATCCACTACCAGGGGGTAAGTGCCGGAATACATTCCGGTCAGATAGCCATCACCACGCTTGCCGAGTTTGGCCAGGGGCGGGGTTACCGTATCCAGCACCATCGTTCGCGTGTCTTCAATCGGGAAGAGAGCATCGACCGTGCTTACTCCCGCCTTGGAGAGGCGCACTACAGCACGCTCTTTAACAACTGCGAACACTTCGTGCTCTGGTGCATCGAGGGCTTTCACTACAGCAAGCAGATTAACCAGCTCATTTCCACGGGGTGTATCGCACATCAGGCACTTCGCACAGTGACCCAGAAGCGCCCTCAGGCCGCCCTGCCTGGCATGGCCAGCAGCACGGTATCGACCCTGTCAGCGACTACCGCTGTGACCGCTGCAGTCGGTGCGTTACTGGGTACAACGGCTTCTTCGCTGGCGGGCCCCCTTGCAGCCACCTATGGCCTCTACCGCGCCTGGCGTTGGTTCAGGGATTAACGCTTCTCACATTCGATACAAGAAGGACACATCATTATGATTATGCCATTTCACTTGGCAGGAATGTCTCTGCCGATTTCTCCTAAGCTACCTGGTTTACTGCGCAGCGTAGTGCGAGAGCAACGGCTCGACCTCAACAACCTCTCGACCCTAACCTTCAACTTTCGCAGTCCCGATTACAGTGCCGAAACCGGTGGTGTCCACCCTGTCGAGCTACGGCTTATTCGGGGATTGCACGGCTGGGTCTTCGATTACATCACCGACTTTAGCTATCAGGGGCTCGGCCAGGATGCGGAGCTCTGCAAGGAGCTTGACTTCAACTTCTCCTGTAACGAGCACTATCTGCGGGGCTGGGGACCACTGGACGGCGTGGAAGCACGCGAACTGTTCGCTCTGTGGCAGAGCAATTTCATTGGCTACGGCCAGTTGGGGTATTTCACCGTCATCGTGAGTGGGGATTAGGAGGTGTGTGATGACTAACGAACTGCCGCTGACCCACTACTCGCGCCAGTGGTTGGGACTGGTCGCAGCAAAAGCCAAACTGCAGCCGACTCGCCGATGCGAGCGCTGGTTGCTGCATCTGACTCCTGGTAGCCCGAACGCCCGCACCGTCACCCTGCATCTACGTTGGTCTGGCATGCAGTGGCAACTTCTCTCCCTCACCAATGCTGAGGACTGGCGCACCATGAGCCAGCCGATAGATGAAATATGTGTGGATCCCACGCGCCGCTGTTTCTGGCGTAGCCAGGCAGGGCCCGTCCCGTTCTCTGATCAGCCCCGTGTACTGGGAGACTTTCTGAGCAACCTGCAGCGCACCTGTATCCATCACGGCTATTGCGTGGAGAGTGACCCCTTACCTCAAGAGGAGGTCGATGATGCCTAAAAAACCGATAGCCATTGATCCTGAGGTCATCAATCGGGAGGGAGAGACGCAGGTTGTACGTGATAGTGGCACTAACCATTCAGTGCTACAGCGTTTATCTGTGGGTCGTGGAAGCCTGCTGCCTTGCTCTGGCTACTACCCTGCTGAACGTGTTGGCCCCAGAGTCGCTGATGCCGGCGAAGAGTACGCCAGCGTCGAGAGCCGGAGCTATTCCCAAAGCCACCTGATCTCCCCTAGGTGTGCCCCAATTACCTCTCTTTAACCCCGACATGCTATCTGCGTGTCGGGGTTTTTGTTTATTTGGAGAAACCCATAATGCGTTACCACAAACTCAAGGCTGGGGAATTCCCTGGCACCTATGTCGTCACCGAACCGGTGACCGAGCAAGACCTGCTGCATATGGCCAACCAGGTTGCCCGCAAGCGACTTGCCAAAGGTTCTGCAATCACCTCTCACCAGATGGCAGCTCAACGATTGCAAACCCTGCTTCAAGGACGAGAGCGGGAGACCTTTGCCGTGCTGTTTCTTGATAATCAACATCGCGTTATCGCCCTGGAGGAGTTGTTTCACGGGACCTTGACTGCTGCCAGTGTGCATCCAAGAGAAGTGGTCAAGAGAGCCTTGGCGCTTAACAGTGCAGCTATCCTCTGCTCCCACAATCATCCCTCTGGTTACCCGGAGCCCAGCCTTTCGGATAAGCAAATCACGGACGTCCTGCGCAATGCCCTTGCGCTAGTGGATGTCCGCCTACTTGACCACCTGGTGATTGGCGCCGAAGGGGTCGTCTCCATGGCTGAGCGTGGAATGCTGTAATCCATGTTCCCCCGATTCATCCCTTCTGGGTTTACATCAAACATCAAAGGAGCTCAGTATGATTGAGTTCATCGACAGCTTTAGTCAGGCCGCCGTGGCGGAAGCTATGTGTGTACATCCTGGGCTGGCAAAGCTCATCGCCCAGCAGTTGATGCTGCCAGGTTTCGCCTATGCCCACGATATCGAAGGGCGGCGTATCGGTAATCTGTTGGTCGCGCCCAACCCGGTGCTGTACAAGACCATGCTCTTTGTCAGTCCACGTGACATGCGTGAGCACCTGCCACGAGAGATTAGCTTTGCCCGCTTTCGTTGCCCCTGTAATGCAGCGGGCCAACCGGTCGGCGAGTGGCAACGGGTGATTGTCGGGGCCTACGTCAACCATGGCAGCAATGATGCGCCAGATTGGAGTAGTCACACATGAGCATGACAACGTCCACAGCACCACTAATGGCGCCAGAGCTCACTATTACCATGCTCTGAGCCCATATCGATGAGCGCATCGTGCTGGAGCTGACCCAAAAGATCGACACGTAGTTGGCAGGACAGGTGCGTTCCGGCGTGCTGGCCCTGGATAACTGGGATGGAACAAATCTGGTTCTTCCCCGCATCGTGACCACTGCGCTACAGGAAGCTGCCGCCGAGCGGGTGATTTGGCACAGCCACCAACGCTGCTATCAGTGAGACGTCAACCGCCTCAAGCAATGGTTGTAGGCCGTCAGTCCACATTCGACTGGTCTTGAGAGGATGACAAGAGTCTTCCCTCGATAATTGATGTCACCCCCCAAGAGCCCTTGTGTTCACTTCTGTCACCACCCCTAATACAACCAACCACAACCCCATTCAGCCCCTCACATCGAGGGGCTGTTTGCATTTGAAGGAAGCCCAACCATGCATGACATGAGTGATTACCACACCCTGTCCGCCCGACAGATCACCACTGCCATCGGCCAGCTCAACCACAACACCGCGCCGAAGATAATGAGCCACCTGGCATTACGGGCTAAGCAGCCACTCCCGCTTGGTAATGGCCGCAGCCGAGCCAAGGCCCTCACACTCTTGCGCCGGGTCAAGAAGGCTCTGAAGGTAGGGCGTATCTCGCTTGAGCTCACCGGAACGGGTTGCCACATCGACCGGGGGAGCCATCAGGCTGACCGTTACTACTACGACCGGACGCTGTTGGCCCAGGGCTGGCAGCAATACGACACCGATGAAGACGCTTGGTACTTCGGTATCTGGATTCACACGGAAAAGCTGGAGACGTTTACCTACGCGGAGGGGGATACCAGTCATGTGATTGCACCGAACGTCGAGGCGTTTAGCGCTGAATTGGCGCGGCTCTACCTGTACCACCCTCAGGCACCGGCGTTTATCAGCATCGACCCGCAAGCGGGCGTTGTAACCCGCCACTTTGAACGCAAGCCGGAGGTGTGAAATGAATCGCCCTGGCTTCTTTAGACACCTTGTGTTTCTAATCGCCAGACAGTTTCCTTGCGAATTGGCAATTACATCCTCCAGCCCAAACTGTAATCCCATAGGACTCGTCCCTCTCGAACTCACCACGTAATGTCATCAATAGTATAAAGGTCGCGCCTGCAGTGCAGGCGCGACCTTTCACATCCACGGGCCCTATTGGACAGAACCGGTGCTTACTTGGCGGCCAAGCGCTCCTTGGCCAACTTCGTGCCCTCAGCCAAGGCCTGTAGCTTGCGCTGAGCCACGTCACGCGGCATGGGCGCCATGCCGCAGTTCGTGCAGGGGAATAACCGCTCCTTTGGCACGAATTGCAGGGCTTGGCCGATAGCATCAGCAACTTCTTCGGGCGTTTCGACTACGTCTGTGGCCACATCGATCACGCCAACCAGCACATCCTTGCCCTCCAGTAATTTCAGCAGTTCGAGGGGCACGTGCGAGTGCATGCATTCCAAACTCACCTGGTCGATGCTGCTTTTGGCCAGCGCAGGAAACACCGTCTCGTACTGGCGCCATTCATCGCCCAGGGTATTCTTCCAGTCAGTATTGGCCTGGATACCGTAGCCATAGCAGATGTGTACCACTGTCTTACAGTGCAGACCCTGCGCCGCACGCTCGAGCGCCCGAACGCCCCAATCGGCTACGTCCTTCATGTAGACATTGAAGGCTGGCTCGTCGAACTGGATAATGTCCACACCGTCGGCCTGCAGTGCCAGGGCCTCCTGGTTAAGTAATTCGGCGAAGGCAAAGGCCATCTTGGCCTTGTCTCCGTAGAAGCGGTCTGCCACCGTGTCGACGATGGTCATCGGGCCAGGCAGGGTAAACTTCAGCTTCTTCTTGGTGTGCGCTCGAGCCAGTTGGGCCTCGAAGGCATGTACGCGGCCCTTCAGGCGCAAGTCGGAAACCACCTGCGGCACCATTGCATCGTAACGGTTGTCACGGATGCCCATCTTCACTTTGTGCTCGAAGTCGATGCCCTCGACCTGTTCCAGAAAGCCATGCACGAAGTGCTGACGCGATTGCTCTCCATCGCACACGATATCCAGCCCAGCGTCTTCCTGGGCCTTGATCCATAGCAGAGTTGCGTCGGCTTTGGCCTGCAGGAGTGCATCACCCTTAGCCGCCCATTGGGGCCAGAGCTTGTTGGTTTCAGCTAGCCAGGCCGGTTTGGGCAGGCTACCAGTGATGGAAGTTTCAAACATAATGTGTTCCTTCAAGGCAAATGCCGGTCAGATCAGTACGTGGATTCGGCGACCCATTGTTCAAGGACGTCTTGGTACGGTTTGATGAAGTACTCTTCAGTGAACTTGCCCTGTTTGACAGCCAACTGGCTTCGTTCCTCTCGGTCATAGACGATTTGCGTCAGCGAGTAGTCCTCGGACTTCAGACTTGGTTGATAGAGCTGTCCTGCCACCGAGTTGGCGTTATAGATCTCGGGGCGGTAGATCCTCTGGAACGTTTCCATCGTGCTGATGGTACCGATCAGTTCGAGATCGGTGTAGTCGCTCAGCAGGTCGCCAAAGAAGTAGAAAGCCAATGGAGCCACGCTCTTGGGCGGCATGAAAAAGCGAACCTGCATCCCCATTTTTGCAAAGTACAGGTCGGTCGATGACAGCTCGTTTTGCTGGTACTCAACGCCGAGGATTGGGTGATGATTGGTCGTGCGCTGGTAAGTTTTGCTGGTCGCTGCACTCAGGCAAATGACTGGAAGCTTGCTAAATCGTTCTTGATAGGTGCCGGAGTTGACGAAAAGCTTGAACAGCTTGCCATGCAGCACGCCGAAATCGTCGGGGATGCTGAACTCCGCCCGTGCAGCATTGTACTCAGGCAGCACGACGCTGAAGTCGTAATCGCGCACATACGACGAGAAATTGTTGCCCACGATGCCATCAATGCGCCGGTTCAACTTCGTGTCGATGATGTGGGTCTTCAGGATCTCGATCAGCGGAAACGCAGTGCTGGTCAGCATGCCACTGTACATCTCAACAGAGATGATCTCGAGTTCAACCGCGTAGCGATTACCCGTGGGATTGTCCCAATGCGCCAGGTCATTGAAACGGTTGTTGATCATCTTCAGGGTTTTGTGCAAGTTTTGTTGGCGGCCCTCTCCACGCGCCAGATTGGCGAAATTTGTGGTGAGGCGAGTTCCGTCCAATGGTTGATAGCTTTCATCGAAAGTGATGCTATTGAGGCTGAATGTGAAGTCTTGGCTCATGACGCTTCCCTGTAATGATTATTGCAATTAAGGACGATGGTTTTTCAGACTGTTAGCATGCGCTCGGCTGCAGAGTGTCTGGCATTGCGCGTTAGCTCAAGCAAGGGCAAAGCCCGTTGAACCGTCAGCCTGGCCCGCTCGATCAATGCTTGGTCGCTCAGGTCGTGCTCCACGAAGTCCTTGTCGGTGGCATAGACACCTAATGGCAAAGTACGTGCCTGGAAAAAACTGAACAGTGGTCGAATCTGATGATCAATCACCAATGCGTGGCCTTGACTGCCGCCAGTAGCGGCTAGTAACACGGGCTTGTCGGTCAGGGTGTCTTGTCCTATGAGGTCAAAGAAGCGCTTGAACAGCCCTGTGTACGAGCCACGGAAAACTGGGGTGGCGACCACCAGAACGTCGGCCTCCTCGACCACGGCCAGCGCCTGCTCTACGGCATCCGTCACCTGAGTGCGCCAGACTGACCCCGTTAGCTGCGGTGCTAGCAGCCCCCAAATCGACCAGTTTCGGCTGACACAGCACCTGATCGGCAATCAGGTACTGCGCCAAACTTGCAGATTTGGAGGGGCTTTGAAGTGCACCTGAAACAGCTACTACGCGGAGTGGACGTGTTATTTTGGTCTTCATATCAGTCGACCAGGACGATACTGCTTGGCTAGCGTCCCCGACGTTCGGGACATTCGAATTTTTAGACGGGACCATGGCTGCACCGACGAATACGTAGAGTAGATGACGGTGATTGTGCCGACCCGAGACAATGAATTAAAATGGTTTTAATTCACACATCTATGAGTAGAATTCATTGAATGCTTGAGCGCATCCATCTCAACATCGTTCAGCAGGTCGAAAAGCAAGGATCGCTGACAGCCGCTGCGGGGGTACTGAATGTCACTCAGTCAGCCTTGAGCCACAGCATGAAAAAGCTCGAGCAACAGCTGGGTACCGACGTCTGGCTGCGCGAAGGCCGAAGCCTGCGTCTAACGCAGGCAGGTCACTACCTGCTGGCCGTGGCCAATCGTGTTCTACCCCAGTTTGATCTGGCCGAAGAGCGCCTTAGCCAGTTCGCGCAGGGCGAGCGTGGCACGCTGCGCATCGGCATGGAATGCCACCCTTGCTACCAATGGTTACTCAAGGTGGTTTCGCCCTACCTCACGGCTTGGCCGGACGTGGAGGTGGACGTGAAACAGAAGTTCCAGTTTGGCGGTATTGGCGCTCTGTTTGGCTACGAGATCGATCTGCTGGTAACCCCCGACCCGCTCTACAAACCGGGCCTTGATTACGAGTCTGTGTTCGATTATGAACAGGTGCTCGTCGTAGCCAAAGACCACTCCCTGGCTTCAGCCTCCTATGTGAAGCCCCAGCAACTGACTAGCGAAGTACTGATCAGCTACCCTGTGGACATCGAGCGCCTAGATATCTACAACCAGTTCCTGCTACCGGCGGGTGTTACGCCCAAGCGCCACAAAACCATAGAAACCACCGACATCATGGTGCAGATGGTGGCCAGCGGCCGTGGCGTGGCAGCCTTGCCACGCTGGTTGGTCGACGAGTACGCCGTTAGGATGGGGGTGGTGCCCCTACGGCTGGGGCCGCACGGCATAGCCAAACAGATCTTCTTAGGCACTCGCGAGGCTGATACCAATATCGACTATGTGCGCGCCTTCATCGAACTGGCACACCAGCCAGCCCGGGCCATGGCCGACGCCACTTTCATTGCTCATCCTCAAAAAGATCAAGAATGACCCCTCCTAATCGAACGCAAGCCGCTTCCCCTACTAGGCGGTTTGAATCAATAGACACACTCAGGCATAACGGGCTCTGCTCGCTGCTAAGGCACAGGCTGGGCAATACCTGCGATGCCGCAGATCTGGCGCAAGATATTTACCTTCAGCTCATCAGGAAAGCGCATATTCCGTCGGCGGAGGAGTGTCGTCGCCACCTGATGCAGTTGCCAAAGGCAAGCTGATCGACCTTTATCGCCGGTGCACGCTGGAGGCACACTACTTCGAGCCTGCAAACCCACGAACCCAACCCGCAGGCCCCGGCGTTTATCAGCATCAACCCGGAGGCGGGCGCTGTGACCCACCATTTTGAAAGTAAATCGGTGGTGTGAAATGGCCATCACTGGGCAAAGCGTGCCTTTCCTCATTCACGGTAGGGATATAGGGACGTCGCTCACGCACATCCCAAGTTGCTACCGGATAGCACTGCTCGGCGGCCGGCTCACCGCTCGTTATGCAATACCTGAAAATAAGCCCAGCAGAACAGCCTGCGCCCAGATGGCCATAGACCGACTGGTGGCCCAATACGGCTCGCTGCACCAGTTGGACCGTCTCAATTGCAAGCCGGTTATCAATGAGACAGCTGACTGCGCTCGTTGACGCCCCACCGTCTCGCTCATCCACAAACAGCATAAAGGGCCAACCCTTCCAGGCTAGCCAACTATGCAGCCAAGAAGTCGCCTGCAACTGGCGGCGTCGTTGACTTGTGTGACGCGCTGCGCTTGGGGGTCAAGTGGTGGCACAAGACATTAACAACGTGGCTGACTTTGTGGCTAACGATGCCAAGGGGTTACGCGCCCAATACTGCGTGGTGATCGAGCAGATCGTACAGGAGCTGCGTGGTTTGCCTTGCGCAGAGCTGACCGTTGAACCGGTGGCGAAGCAGTAGATCCTCTCGATCCGTTCCTTTGGGAAACGCGTGACTGACCGCAGGGAAATGGTTCAAGCGTTGTCAGAATTTATGGCTCGCGCAGCCGATAAGCTGCGTGCCGAGGGGATGTGTTGCCAGCGGGTGCACCTGTTAGTGCGAACCAGCCCATTTGACGAACGAGCGCCTTACTACAGTGAGCAGGCCGGCGTTCGGCTAGTCAGCCCTAGCGATGACACCCCGTTGTTGCTGCAACAAGTGGGCGTGTTGCTACCGCAGATTTGGCGCGACGGTTACCGTTATCAGAAAGGAGGGGTCATGCTGAGTGAGTTCACTCCCAAGGGGCAGCAACAGGCCGATCTGTTTGCTCCGTCCTCCGCTCAATCTGATGCGCTGATGGCTGTGATGGACCAGATCAAAGCCAAGGGATTGGGACGCGTAGGCTTGGCCAGTCAAGGCACGGGGTCCGCCGATTGGATGATGCGCCAAGAGCACCTGAGCCCCTGTTACAACTCCCGCTGGGAGGACCTCTGCCAGTGGCTAGGTAAGTGGATACAGTTATGTTCCTGCTGTTTGCTAGATGTGGTACCCCAAGCCCAAAAGCACAAAGGGGTAGCCTCGTAATGAAGCTAACTTTTTGTTTTATTTGGTGCCGGTAATAGGAGTCGAACCTACGACCTTCGCATTACGAATGCGCTGCTCTACCAACTGAGCTATACCGGCGGCCTGATGTTCAGAGTCGTGAAAAAAGCCGGACAAGTCAATTGAGCCAACTCGATTTTATGAGTTGGCTCATGATGTTAAGGCATATCAGAGGTCAATGAACTCCGGGATGTGAGCACGGCCGCGGCTCTCGAGAAAATCGAGCAGTGCGCGGGGGGAGCGGGCCAGGATCCGCTCATGTGGGAAGTTGGCTTCGGTGACCAGCCGATGGCAGTGATCAAAGTCGCCGAGGCTGAATGCCACGTGGGAGTCGGAGCCGAAAGTGAGGTAGGCACCCAGATCGCGCGCCGCCTCGACGATGGCGCGGCAGTTGCTTTCACTACCTGCACGGGAGTGACTGAACGAGGAGTTGTTGACCTCCAGTGCCACTCGATACTCTGCCGCTGCCTTGACCACCGCCTGAATATCGATGGGGAAGGCGGGATTGCCGGGGTGGCTTATCATGTCGACCCGACCACTTCGAATGGCGTTGATCATGGCCTGGGTGTGGGTCGCCTGATCGCAGGGGGGGAACACCGGTTCGTGAAAGCCCGCCATGATCATGTCGAGCCGCGATTCGTAGCGCTCGGGGAAGTCTATTTCACCGTCGATGTTCTTGATGTTGGCTTCGATGCCGCGCAGGATGCCGACCCCGTCCACGACCCTGGGCAACACGTGCAGATTGACGAAATGCCAGTAATGCGGGGCATCTGCCATGTCCGGGCCATGGTCCGTGGTGGCGAACAGCTTGATCCCCTTGGTTTTGGCGATGGGCAGGTAATCGTGAATGGTGCTGTAGGCGTGGGTGCTGGCGACGGTGTGCGTGTGGGTATCGACCGTATACTTCATCTTCTCTCCCCTCTGGCATGAGGCGACAGCATAGCAAGATTGGCGAAGCCGGGCCATGTGGCTGGTTGCCATACTTTGTCACAATTTGGGTCTGTGCTGACAAAGTCTGATGACGTTTCACTGCGAGGATGGCGACATCGATGCAAGCCTGAACACCCATCGATGGGTCGACACTGGATGGTCAGACCCGTTTTCCCCGCCGTCGCCCCTGCGACGGTTTTTTTTGGTTCTCTGTCGGCGCATCGGGTGACGGCAGGGCAAAAAAATGCCCAACTAGCATGACGCAGGTTGGGCGAGACTTAATGTTTAATTGCAGTGGCATAGATATAGAGTGCCGTCTCGCCGCGAAGTTCCCGCCATCTTCCCTCTTTTTTGATTAAAAACATTTAGCCAACACTTGTTCACATTCTCTTGACATGGGTGGGCGTGAAACGTACTTTTTAAACATTCGTTTAAGTGAGGTGTCCAGTGAGTAAAATCGATACCAAGAACCGTATTCTCGACGCCGCCGAGGTGCTGTTTGCCGAGCGGGGGTTCGCCGATACCTCGTTGCGTCTGATCACCAGCGAGGCCGATGTGAACCTGGCTTCGGTCAATTATCACTTCGGCTCCAAGAAGGAGCTTATCCAGGCGGTGCTCGACCGTTATCTGAGCCTCTTCATGCCGGCACTGGACGAGCGGTTGCAGACGTTGATGGCGCAGGATCAGCTGACCCTGTTGCAGGTGTTCGAGAGCTTTGTCGAACCCCTGATGAAACTGTCGGCCGTCAGGGCGAATGGCCCGGCGCTCTTCATGCAGTTGCTGGGGCGCGGCTATATCGACAGTCAGGGCCACCTGCGACGCTTTATTACCACCCATTATGGGGCGACCCTGCACGGGATCACCCAGGCCATCTCCAAGGCCAATCCGGATTTGTCGCCAGCGGATCTCTTCTGGCGCCTGCACTTCACCCTGGGCACCGTCGTCTTCACCATGGCCTCTGCGGATGCCCTGCGTGACATCGCCCAGGCCGATTTTGGCCAGCAGCTCGATGTGGAAGGGCTGGTGCGCAACGTCATTCCTTATCTGGCGTCCGGTGTCGGGGCGCCCGTGGAGTCGACCAGGCTCTCCCTGGCCGTGTAACACCTAACAATAATCAACGGAAACAGTGAAATAGAAGGAACTTCGGTATGATCACATTGCTTGTCCTGCTGGTGCTGGCGATAGCCGTGGTGCTCGGTGTCCCCGCCATCCGTAAAAAGGTGGTGACCCGCCCCGTGTTCGGCATCTTCAAGAAGATACTGCCGCCCCTGTCGGCCACCGAGCGGGAGGCCATGGAGGCCGGCTCCGTCTGGTGGGACGGGGAGCTGTTTCGCGGCAACCCGGACTGGAAGAAACTGCACGGCTACGGCAAGGCCGAGCTGAGCGCAGAAGAGCAGGCCTTTATCGACAACCAGGTCGAAACCCTGCTCGCCATGGTGGACGACTTCAAGATCGTCAACGAGACCAAGGACCTGCCGGAGCCGGTGTGGGACTATCTGAAGAAAGAAGGCTTCTTCTCCCTGATCATCCCGAAATCCTACGGCGGCCGCGAGTTCTCGGCGATTGCCAACTCCACCATCGTCACCCGTATCGCCACCAAGAGCCTGAGCGTCGCGGTCACCGTCATGGTGCCCAACTCCCTCGGCCCGGGCGAGTTGCTGATGCATTACGGCACCCAGGCCCAGAAAGATTTCTGGCTGCCGGGGCTGGCCAACGGCAAGGAGGTACCCTGCTTCGCCCTGACCGGGCCGGAAGCGGGCTCCGATGCGGGTGCCATCCCGGACAAGGGGATCGTCTGCAAGGGGATGCACAAGGGGGAAGAGGTGCTGGGCATTCGTCTGAACTGGAACAAGCGCTACATCACCCTGGCGCCGCGTGCCACCGTGCTGGGGCTGGCGTTCAAGCTCTATGACCCGGAAAAACTGCTGGGTGACAAGGAAGAGATCGGCATCACCTGTGCTCTGATCCCGACCAGTCACCCAGGCGTGCGCGTCGGCGATCGCCACTACCCCATGGGGTTGGCGTTCCTGAACGGCCCGACCTTCGGCAAGGATGTGTTCATTCCGCTCGACTGGATCATCGGTGGCCCGGATTACGCCGGCCGTGGCTGGCGCATGCTGGTGGAGTGCCTCTCCGCCGGTCGCGGCATCTCGCTGCCTGCCCTTGGCACCGCCTGTGGTCACATGGCGAGCCGCACCGTGGGCGCCTACTCCTACGTGCGCAAGCAGTTCGGCATGTCCATCGGCAAGTTTGAAGGGGTACAGGAAGCGCTGGCCCGCATTGGCGGCCTCACCTATCAGCTGGAAGGGGCTCGTCGCATGACAGCAGGTTCCCTGGATTTGGGTCAGGCACCGGCCATCGTCACCGCGATTTCCAAGTACCACATGACCGAGATGGCCCGCCAGGTGATGGATGACTCCATGGACATCCATGCCGGTCGCGCCATCCAGCTGGGCCCGAAAAACTACACCGGCTACGCCTACATGGGCATTCCGGTGGCCATCACGGTGGAAGGGGCCAACATCCTGACCCGCAACCTGATGATCTTCGGGCAAGGGGCCACCCGCTGCCATCCGTATGTGTTTGCCGAGCTGGAAGCGGCGGCCGACACCGATGTGGAGCGCGGTCTCGAGAAGTTTGACGCCCTGTTGATGAAACACATCGCCTTCGGTACCGGCAACTTCTTTGGTGCCCTGTTCCAGGGGCTGACCCTGGGCCAGTTCAACAGCGCGCCGGTAGCTGGCGAAACCGCCCGCTACTACAAGCAGCTCTCTCGCATGAGCAAGGGGCTGGCCCTGTGCGCCGACGTCTCCATGCTGATGCTGGGCGGGGATCTCAAGCGCAAGGAGATGATCTCCGCCCGTCTGGGTGACGTGCTGAGCCATCTCTACCTGGCCTCCGCCACCCTCAAGCATTACGAGGATCAGGGCCGCATGGTCTCTGACCTGCCGTTCGTGCAGTACGCGGTGGAGCGCAACCTCTACCTGATTGGCAAGGCGTTCGAGGGCTTCTTCCAGAACTTCCCGAACAAGGTGGTGGGGGCCGTACTCAAGCGGGTGGTGTTCCCGTTCGGCGTCGGTTACAAGATGCCGGCGGACGATCGCTGCCACGCCATCTGCCTGGCCATGATGACGCCGGGCGAGTTCCGGGATCGTCTGACCGCGCTCTGTTATGTGGGCAAGGATGAGGCGGATCCGGTGGGGCTGATGGAGCGTGCCTTCCAGGCCATGGTCTCGGTGCAGCCCATCGAGAAGAAGCTGGTGCAGGCCCAGAAAGAGGGCAGACTGCCCCGCAAGCTGGCGCTGCCTGAGCTGGTGGCTGCGGCCCTGTCCCATTCCATCCTCGGCAAGGAGGAGGCGGACAAGTTGCTGGCCGCCGATGCCCTGCGCTACGAGGCTATCCAGGTGGACAACTTCGCTCCTGGCGAGCTGGAAGGATTGTCTCAACCGAACCCGGTCGAGCATGCAGCCTGACCCCGAGCGTAAAGCGACAACCGGCCCTAGTGGCCGGTTTTTTGTTGTCTAACCAGGCATTTACAAGGTCGATTAATTCCAGTTTAATGCAATGGCCCCCACCCTTGGGGCAGGAAGCAAGGCCATCGGAATGGCCGATAACAACAACTCAGGAAGAGTGAATGAACCTCGCCAAAACGGCGATCGAACGCCCCATCTGGGTGGCGGTCTCGGTCGTGCTGATTTTTTTGCTGGGCCTGCTCAGCATCCGGGGACTGCCCGTCCAGCTGTTTCCCGACATAGACCGTCCTCACCTCAACATCACGGTGGACTGGCGCTCGGCCTCGCCCCAGGAGATGGAGTCGGAGATAACCGATCCCATCGAGCAGGAGATGCAGGGGGTACAGGGGCTCAAGAGCCTCAGCAGCAACAGCTACCCCGGCTTCACCGAAATCGACATGGAGTTTGCCCTCGGCACCGACATGCAGCGGGCCCAGCTTGATGTCATCTCCCGCCTGAACCGGGTCTCGGGACTGCCGGACAACATCGGTGGCCCTTACGTCAACAACTACAGCAGCAACGACACCCTGACCTTCTTCTTCATCCAGCAACTGCCCGGCGCCAAGGGGGAGATAGACGATCACCAGGCGCTGATCGAGGCGAGGGTCAAGCCCGAGCTGGAGCGGATCCCCGGGGTGTCCACGGTCGACATCGAGGGGATCAACGAGCGCCAGATCCAGATCCGTTTCGACCCTTACCGCGCCGCCGAGCTGGGGGTGGAGATCCCGGTGCTCGCCAGCCGGGCAACGACGGGCTGGGATGTGTCGGCCGGCACCCTCGACATCGGCCGCTGGGAGTACAAGCTGCGCTTTGCCGGTCGCTATGACGTGGCGGCCCTGGGGGACAAGGTGGTGGACTGGCGTGACGGCCTGCCCATCTATCTGCGGGACGTTGCCGAGATCAGAGTGGCCCGGGAGGAGAACCCGGTGCTGCGCATCCAGAACGGCAACACCGCCATCGCGGCGCAGATCTTCAAGGAGAGCGGCGCCAATGCCCTGGCGGCGCTCGAGGGGATCAAGGCCAAGGTCGGGGAGCTCAACCGGGAGGTGCTGGAGCCGGTCGGCCTGCACATGGAGCAGTCGTTTGACGCTTCTCTCTATATCAACCGGGCGGTGAGCATGGTGACCGCCAACCTGGGGCTCGGGGTGCTGCTCTCCTGCGCCATCCTCTGGGTCTTTCTGCGCCAGCTCAAGGCGACCCTGATGATCGCGATCGCCATTCCCATCAGCATCATGCTCACCTTCTGCCTGCTTAAGGTGATGGGGCGGACCCTCAATATCATCTCCCTGGCGGGCATTGCGTTTGCGGTCGGCATGGTGCTCGACGCCGCCATCGTGGTGCTGGAGAGCATCTACCGGCGCCATGAGCGGGGTGACATCAGCAAGGGAGAGGCGGCGCTGGAGGGCACCCGCCGGGTGTGGACCGCTCTGGTGGCGTCCACCCTGACCACGGTCGCCATCTTCCTGCCGGTGCTCCTGCTCAACGACGTGGAAGGGCAGTTGTTTGCCGATCTTGCGCTCACCATCGCCTGCGGGGTGACCGTCTCCATGGTGGTGGCGGTCACGGTGTTGCCTGCGGTGGCGGCGCGCTGGATGGGGCACGAGCGGCTGATTGATCCCTTTGAGCGCCTGTGGTGCCGCGCCACTCGCCATGTGATCCGCTGGACTGCCACCGCCCCCAGGCGCTGGGCCATCATCGTCCTGATGATGACGGGGCCTGTGCTGGCGAGCTGGTTGATGTTGCCCAAGATGAACTACCTGCCGGATGTGAAGCGGGACGCCATCGACGTCTGGATGAGTTTCACCCCCGGGGTCAATCTCCAGGCCCAGCGGGAGGAGGTGATCGATACCCTGATTGCCCGCCTCGACCCCTATATGAAAGGGGAGAAGGAGCCTGTCCTCAAGAACTACTACATCCTGCGCTACCCGGGCGGTGCCCAGATCGGGGTGCGACCAAAGGAGGATAACCAGATCAAGGTGCTGGAGCAGCTCTTGATGAAGCAATTGCTGGTGGGCATTCCCGACACCCGGGTGTTTGGCGGTCAGGGGTCCCTGTTTGGCGGTTTTGACAGTGAAAACAGCATCTCCCTGCTGATCCAGGGGGGTGGGCTACCCGAACTCTATCAGGCGGCCAGGGAGAGCATGACCATAGTGCAGCGGGACTTGCCCGGCGCCCAGGTCAGGCCAGAGCCCGGACTCGATTTCACCGCTCCCGAGCTTCGGCTGGTGCCCCAGGACAGGCGCCTGGCCGAGGTGGGCTGGGATCGCTCCCCCATGCCCGCCATCATCCAGACCTTTGGCGATGGTCTGCGGGTCGGCGAATATTTCGACGGGGATGAGCGGCTCGACATCCTGCTGATGGGGCAGGCCTCCGCCAACCCGGACGAGCTCAAGGCGGTGCCGCTTGCTACCCCGTCCGGGCGCATCGTTCCCCTTGGGGAACTGCTGCGGGTGGAGCCGCAACTCGGGCCTGAGAGCATCTTCCGATCCGATGGGCGGCGCAGCATCAGTCTGCAGATTTCGCCTCCTGCGGGGATGAGCATGGAGCAGGTGCTCGACACCCTGCAGCACAAGAGCTTTGCCGCCATCCGGCCCTTGCTGCCGGCCGGGGGGGAGCTGCGGGTCGCCGGCAATGCCGACAGCCTGCAGCAGGCGCTCGGCAACCTCGGCAGCATCTTCCTGTTCGCCGTGATGATACTGCTCATTCTGCTGTGGGGGGTCTTTGCCTCCCTCAAGGATGCCGTGCTGGTGCTGCTCACCTTGCCGCTCGCCACCGTCGGCGGCGTGCTGGCTCTGCACCTGAGCGGTCTGGTGGCGCCGCTGCCGATGGACTTGCTCACTATCATCGGCTTCGTCATCCTGCTCGGGTTGGTGGTCAACAACGCCATTCTGCTGGTGCACCAGACCAGGATGGCCGAGCGGGAGGGGATGAGCCGACAGTCGGCAGTCACCGATGCTCTGCAAAGCCGGATGCGTCCCATCGCCATGACCAGCCTCACCAGCATCTTCGGCATGCTGCCCCTGATGCTGAGTCCGAGCGAGGGGAGCGAAATCTACCGGGGGCTGGCCACCGTCATCGTCGGCGGCATGAGTTGCAGCACCCTCTTCACCCTGATCCTGTTGCCCGCCTTCCTGCGGTTGGGGGAGCAGACCGACATACCGCACGCCCTTCGACAGCGTGCCTGAGCAAGGAGCTCATCGATGACACAAGGTTTCACAAGGATAGTGGTGGGGGCTCTGCTGCTGGCTAGCGGGCTGCCTGCGCTTGCACAAAGCAAGATGGTGACGCTGGCGGAGGTGGCCCAGGGAGAGGCGGGGGCCAGCATCTGGGTCAGCGGCACGGTGGCGAGCCGCCAGCAGGCGGCGCTCAGCGCCGAAGTGAGCGGCCGGGTGGAGTGGATAGCCGAGTTTGGCAGCCGGGTGAAGGCGGGGGACGAGTTGCTGCGCCTGGACAGCGCGACCCTGCGCCTCTCGCTGGAGCAGGCGAGGGCGGAACAAGCCAGAGAGGGGAGCAACCTGCGTTACGCTCGCGCCGAGTTCCAGCGCCTGGCTCGTTTGCACCAGCAAAAGAGTGCCTCCCAGAGCCAGTATGACAAGGCGCGCTATGACGTGGAGCAGGCTGAGCTGGCCGAGCAGCTGGCGCGGGTGCAGGTGCGCCAGATTGAGGAGCAGCTGCGCAGAAGCCGCATCTTTGCCCCGTTTGACGGAGTGGTGAATGAACACTTCATCCAGCCGGGGGAGCATGTGGATGCGGGCGAACAGGCGCTTGAGCTGGTCAATCCGGACCAGCCGGACATCCGGTTGCGTGCGCCCATCGCCTGGGCCCGGCAACTGGCCACTCAGACCCGGTTGCGGGTGGAAGGGGAGCAGCTCAGCAGCCACGCCATCTATTACCAGCGAGCGGCGAGCGCCGATCCCAAGTCCCGGCTCATCGAGCTGCGCCTCAAGCCGGAAGCGGGTACCTTCATCATCGGCTCGCCAGTGCGGGTGGCGCTGCCAATGGGAGAACAGCACACCATGCTGCTGCCGCGGGATGCCCTGGTGCTCGGCACCGAGGGAAGCGTGGTCTATCAGGTGGAGCAGCGCGGCGAGGCGCTCACGGTGAACCGGGTGCCGGTCACCGTGCTCTTTGGGGACAGCCGGGAGGTGGCGGTGAGCGGCGCTCTCAAGCAGGGAGACAAGGTGGTGGTGCGCGGCGCCGGCAGCCTGCAGGATGGAGACAAGGTGGAGCTGTTTCGCGGTTGAACCTGGGCAGATCCCATAAAAAACGGCTCCCGTGGGAGCCGTTTTTGTTGCAGAGAGGAGGGGCGATTACTCGACCATCATCACCTTGCAGGTGTTGGTGCTGCCGACGGTCTCCATCTTGTCGCCGTGGGTGAGCAATACCATGTCGCCGCTTTGCAGCAGTCCCTTGGCCTTGAGCACGTCCAGCGCGTCGCGGCACACCTCGTAGACCGGCTTGGTTTCGTCGCCATCAAACAGCACGGGGGTGACGCCGCGGTAGAGGTTGGCCCAGGCCAGGGTCTTGTTGTGAGGAGACATGGCGAAGATGGGCAGGCCGGAGCTGATGCGGGACATCAGCAGCGGGGTGGTGCCCGACTCGGTCAGCGCCACGATCGCCTTGACCCCTTCCAGGTGGTTGGCCGCATACATGGTGGACATGGCCACCGCCTCTTCCACCGAGGTGAAGGTGTAGTTCATGCGGTGGTTGGAGACGTTCAGGCTCGGGTGCTTCTCGGCGCCCACACAGACGCTGGCCATGGAGGTCACGGTCTCGATG
This sequence comes from Aeromonas sp. FDAARGOS 1402, assembly GCF_019046925.1. Taxonomy (NCBI): domain Bacteria; kingdom Pseudomonadati; phylum Pseudomonadota; class Gammaproteobacteria; order Aeromonadales; family Aeromonadaceae; genus Aeromonas; species Aeromonas sp. FDAARGOS 1402. Next base: position 4,450,327 of record NZ_CP077201.1, on the reverse strand, counting down.
GGGAACTGGCCGGCGGCGGTCTCGGCGGAGAGCATCACCGCATCGGTACCGTCCAGCACGGCGTTGGCCACGTCCATGACTTCGGCACGGGTCGGGAGCGGCGCGTTGATCATGGACTCCATCATCTGGGTCGCGGTGATGACCACGCGATTCAGGCGGCGGGAGTGGCGAATGAGCTTCTTCTGCACACCCACCAGTTCGGGGTCGCCGATTTCGACACCCAGGTCGCCACGGGCCACCATGACGGCATCGGAGCCGAGGATGATGTCTTCCATCGCCTCGTCGCTGGCGACGGTCTCGGCGCGCTCGACCTTGGCCACGATCTTGGCGTTGGAGCCGGCTTCGCGGGCCAGTTCGCGGGCGTAGCGCAGATCATCGCCGCTGCGGGGGAAGGAGACCGCCAGGTAGTCCACGTTCATGCGGGCGGCGGTCTTGATGTCTTCCTTGTCCTTCTCGGTCAGGGCCGGGGCGGAGAGGCCGCCACCTTTCTTGTTGATGCCCTTGTTGTTGGAGAGCGGGCCGGCCACGGTCACCGTGGTGTGGATGCGGGTGCCTTCGACCTGCTCGACCTTCAGTTGCACGCGGCCATCGTCCAGCAGCAGGATGTCACCGGATACCACGTCCTGCGGCAGGCTCTTGTAGTCGATGCCGACCTGCTCCTGGCAGCCTTCGCCCTTGCCGAGGGCGGCGTCGAGAATGAACTTGTCACCGATGGCGAGGTAGATCTTGCCATCCTTGAAGGTGGAGACGCGGATCTTGGGGCCTTGCAGATCGCCCATGATGGCCACGTGGCGGCCCAGCTTGGCGGCGATGTCACGCACCTGGTTGGCGCGCTGGATATGATCTTCAGGAGTGCCGTGGGAGAAGTTCATCCGCACCATGTCGGCACCGGCGCGAATGATCCCCTCGAGAATGCCGTCGCGATCGGTCGCCGGACCGAGTGTGGTAACAATCTTTGTACGTCTTGGCATGAAAGACTCCAATGTGAAGTTGATATGACTTGAAATACTGCCCCGTCAAGCATGTGGCATGGCGCCAACTGGCAGGCCATCTGGGTGGCCTTGTTTGATTGAATTTCGATACTACACCAAGCCCATTGGCATAGACAGTCGGGGGCGGCCCCCCGAATGATCAGGAGGAGTGCGGGGTATCAAAGCGGGATTCGCGCAAACCTTCTTTGACTTTCTTCAGGTTTTCGCGAAATTTCATGCCACGGCGAAGGGTGAAACCGGTGGCCAGCACGTCCACCAGGGCGAGCTGGGCGATGCGCGAGGCCATGGGCATGTAGACGTCGGTGTCTTCCGGCACGTCCATGGAGAGCACCAGGTTGCATTCGCGGGCCAGGGGAGAGTCCTTGGCGGTCATGCCGATGACGGTGGCATCGTTTTCCCGGGCCAGCGCGGCAATTTCCACCAATGCCTTGGTGCGGCCGGTGTGGGAGATGAGGACCACCACGTCCCCTTCGCTGCTGTTGATGCAGCTCATGCGCATCATGACGATGTCCTCGAAGCTCACGACGGGGATATTGAAGCGGAAGAACTTGTTCTGGGCGTCCCGGGCGACGGCGGAGGAGGCGCCCAGACCAAAGAAGCTGATCTTCTTGGACTGGGTCAGAATATCGACGCAGCGGTTGATGGCCGAGATGTCCAGGCTGTTCTTGGCGGCATCGAGGCAGGCCATGGTGGATTCGAAGATCTTGGCGGTATAGGTATCCGGGCCGTCTTCCGCTTCCACGTGGCGGTTCACATAAGGGGTGCCGTTGGCCAGGCTCTGGGCCAGGTGCAGCTTGAAATCGGGAAAACCCTTGGTATCGAGGCGACGGCAGAAACGGTTGACGGTCGGTTCGCTCACATCGGCCAGCTTGGCCAGGGTAGCAATGCTGGAGTGAATGGCGGTTTGGGGTGAGGCCAGGATCACTTCAGCCACCTTACGCTCTGATTTACTGAAACTTTCCAGATTGTTCGTAATTTTATCGAGGGTATTCATCATTACCACCAGGCATTTTTGTAATTTAACTTCAGTGTCTGTGCACTAAATTCACAGCTCAAGCAGGTTTCCAATCTCCGCGATGACTATACAAGACAAGCGCTTATCGGAACTAATCTCGGCCCTGCAAAGTATGACTCATGTCTAATTATTTCGTGTTTTTAGTTGCAAACTTCCATTTGCGTCTTGAAAACGCTTACAAATGTTGCAAAGCAACAACACTGTGAGCGGGCGCACACTTGTCTGCATAAATCGCGCAGCCCGGCTGCGGGCTCGAGTAGTATTGCAGCCAAATAATAATGTCGGGACGGTAAGGGCCGCCCCGAGTCGGTAACGAAGGAGTTTGTTATGCAGCATACCCATGCGCTGGTGGGCGACGTTGGCGGTACCAATGCCCGACTGGCCCTCTGTGAACTGGCGACGGGCGCCATTTCCCAGGCAAAAACCTATTCGGGGCTGGCCCATCCCAGCCTGGAGGCCGTGGTGCGCCTCTATCTCGAAGAGCACGATGCCACCGTGGGCGAGGCGTGCATCGCCATCGCCTGTCCCATCAATGGTGACTGGGTCGCCATGACCAACCACAGCTGGGAGTTCTCCATCCGCGAGATGCAGGCCAACCTCGGCCTTGCGCGCCTGCAGGTGATCAACGATTTCACTGCCGTCTCCATGGCGGTGCCCGTGCTCGGCGAGAGCGATCGCATCCAGCTCGGGGGTGCGGCCCCGGTGGCCGGCAAGCCCATCGCCATCTATGGCGCAGGGACCGGCCTTGGCGTCGCCCACCTGGTGCAGGCCGGTGAGCAGTGGCTGAGCCTGCCGGGTGAGGGCGGTCACGTGGATTTCGCCGCCAACACGGAAGAGGAAGATGCGGTGCTGCAGGTGATGCGCGGCGAGCTGGGCCATGTGTCGGCGGAGCGTTTCCTCTCTGGCCCCGGGCTCGTCAATCTCTATCGCGGCCTGGTCAAATCCGATGGCCGCGAGCCCGAACCCTTTGCCCCCAAGGACATCACCGAGCGTGCGCTGGCGGGGGATTGCCTCGATTGCCGCCGCACCTTGAGCCTGTTCTGCGTGCTCATGGGCCGCTTTGCCGGCAACCTGGCACTCAACATGGGCACCTTCGGCGGTGTCTACATCGCCGGTGGCATAGTGCCGCGCTTCCAGGAGTTCTTCATCGGATCGGGCTTTCGGGTCGCCTTCGAGGACAAGGGGCGCTTCAAGCCTTATCTCAAAGACATTCCGGTCTTCCTCATCACCCATGAAGGGCCGGGGCTGCTCGGTGCCGGCGCCTATCTGCGCCAGTCACTCGGGATCCGTCTCTGAGCCTTGCCAGCGTGAACATGGTTCAGTCCCGATTCAGTGACCGGGGCGTAAAGTGAACCTACGTACTCAAGAGGACTGGGCTTCATAGGGAATTGAAACCGGTCTTCATCCGCTGGGTGCGCATTGTCACCTGACAAGCCTGAACTGTTTTACCGGCCCTCGCGGCCGGTTTTTTTATGCCTGTTGTTTCTGCGCGAGCATGGGGCCGAGGGGAGCGGCAGGCCAGCTTCTGATGGGTGCACAAGCTCGTCAGCCTCGCTGCCATGTGCTTGGCCTGGTCGAAGCATAAGGAGTGAGGCGTGAGACAGGGCAAGCACCGGGATGGCAATGCCCGAATGCGGCAGGGGCCAGGTACTGACCCCTGCGCTGTCAGGGGAGGGTGATGTGGAATCTCGCGCCGCCGAGCGGGGAGTCATCCACCCGGATCTCGCCGCCGTAGCTGTGCACGATTTCGGTCACCACGGCGAGGCCAATCCCCTGGCCGGGGGAGCTGTCAGCCCGCACGCCGCGCTGGAAGATCTGCTGCGATTTGCCGGGATCGATGCCGGGACCGTCGTCTTCCACCACGATGAGCAGGCCGCGCTCCCGGTGGCGGACATGAACCCGGATCTCGCTGATGGCGAATTTGCAGGCGTTGTCCAGCAGGTTGCCCATCAGCTCCATCAGATCGCCCTGCTCGCCGTGAAAGAAGACATCGTCGTCAAACTGGAAGCCGGTCTGCAGCTTCTTGTGGCGATAGACCTTGGCGAGGCTGGCCAGCAGCTTCTCGATGAGAGGAACCGGTTCGGTGCCCTTGCTCGCGAGGCGCTTTCGCCCGGTGACGGCACGGCGCAACTGGTACTGGATGATCTGATCCATGGTGGTGATCTGTTCATTGATGTTGTCATTGATGTTGTCATGGATGTCGTGGCCGAGCTTGAGCTCCTGGGCGGTGATCTGGATGAGCGCCAGCCGGGTTTTCAGGCTGTGGGCGAGATCGTTGAGGGCGTGCTGGTAGCGCTGGGTCTGCTGGCGTTCGTTCTCCAGCAACTGGTTGACCGAGCTTGTCAGGGGGGTCAGCTCGCGCTCGTAGTCGTTTGACAGCGCCTCTCGCGTACCGGCGCGGATCTCGTCAATCTGGCGTGCCATGGTGCGCAGGGAGGAGAGGCTCCAGAAACTGGTGAGGAGCAACAGAGCGCCCAGCAGACAGTAGGCGAGCAGCGCCTGGCGAATGCAGCGGTAGAGGTAATCGCGGGTCTGGGCCTGATAGCGCCTGGCGGAATCGACCATCACTACGTAGTAGGTGGTGGGGCCGGCGCCATGATTGCGCAGGAAACGCAGGCTGTAGATGAAGTAGCTCTGGCCGTTCTTGATGGTATGCAGCTTGAAGAAATAGTCCTGATCCAATCCCCCCAGGTATCTCATCAGATCCCGGCAGATGGTCTCCTTGATGGAGACCACCTCCGGCATGTGCAGGCTGGACCAGCTCAGCGCCCCGTCGGCGCGGCAGATCAGGGTGTCGAGATTGGGGTCGATGGCATCCGGGGTGAGCTTGCCAAGATCCGTCATGGCGTGGGGCTCCGGCTGCTTGGACGAGAACAGCTTGGAGAGGTTCTCCTGCATGCGGACACTGGCTTTCTGGGCCTGCTCCTCGGCATGGCCGAGGTAGAGGATGTAGACGGAGAAGGCCATGATGAGCGCGATGACCAGCATGGCACTCAGCATCAGCTTGAGGTGCAGGGAGCGGTGGATCAGGGTCAGGGGATGCAGCATGGCAAGGCGCATCAGCTGCAGGCGAGGTTGAAGATGTAGCCCTGGCGGCGGATGGTGGAGATGGGCTGGATGCTCCCTTCCGGATCCAGTTTTTTGCGAAGCCGGCTCACCATCACCTCGATGGTGTTGGGATCCCCTTCACCGTCCCCATAGAGCTGATCCAGCAACTGCTGTTTGGAGACCACCTGACGGGCATTTCGCATCAGGTATTCCAGGATCAGATATTCGAAACTGGTCAGCACGGTGACCTCGCCGGCGATGGTCAGCTCCTTGCGGGAGAGATCCAGCTCGTAGTCACCCGCCTTCACTCTGGGGGAGATGAAGCCGGCGCTGCGGCGTACCAGCGCATTGAGGCGGGCCAGCAGCTCGTCCTTCTGGAAGGGCTTGACCAGATAGTCGTCCGCCCCGGCCTCCAGTCCTTCCACCTTGTCCTGCCAGTTGCCTCTGGCCGTCAGCACAATGATGGGAAAGGGGATCTGCTGCTCGCGCAGGCGGGTGATCAGCTGAAGGCCATCCATGTCAGGCAGGCCCAGATCGATGATGGCGACATCGATGGGGTAGTCGGCTGCGTAGTGCAGCGCCACCTGGGCATTGTCCGTGCTGTAAACCTGGTTCTGGGCCTCGGTCAACAGGGTGGAGAGGTGGTGATTGAGCAGCTTGTCGTCTTCAACCAGTAGGATTTTCATAAGATGCATGATGATGAGGGTCCAGGCTGCCAATTAGAGGGTCAACAAGAGGGAGAGTCAATCCGGATCCTACCTGACCCCGCTGTATCGGGACTGAATCATCCCAGACTGAACTCCTCAATAGAGTGTTTAATAAGATATCAAAACTCTGTGACACGAAGCGATTTACATACGGTGACAGCAGTATGCGACCGTTATGATCGCAGTGGAGGGGCAGTAAGGTACGTTAATGGATCAACAGAAGAGGACACTCTTGATCTCTTGGCGCTATCCTAACAATCTGATGCCCACGAATGAGGTGATAAGAGCACACTGACAGACATATTTTTTCTATTCTTCATCGAAAGGTGTCACTAGAGGATTATCAGTAAAAATACTGGTGACATTGAAGTCAGTAGGTTAATGCGAATGCTGTTGAATCCTTACCCTATTGAGGGCCTTTTGCACCTTTTGACTATTCACCCTTGGGTTAAACAAGATAGAATCTGACCCGCGATCGGGTTTAGGGCGCAAAAAGCCCAAGATGTGAGCAATGTAGGTTCCGGACAGCCTAGTAAGGTAATGGAATGCTTAAGAATTGTTAAACATCAATCAAAACAAGAAGCTGGAGGATCTGATGGCCAACAGCACGGACAATAAGGTTAAAATCAGCATATTGGGAGCTGTAACTCAAGGGCGGTAGCGTTTCACTTTGTTGACTATGTCATCTTTTTCATAATTACCCTCCCCACCAAGTTTATCAAATAAGAATTATTTACAAGTCGTATTGCTAGAAATTATGCAGAAAAATTAACCAAGCTTAGTTTCAGTGATATATCTGTGTGCTAGACGATTTAGTCATCAGTGTAGGCGCTTCGCAAACCTACCGTGAAAATCTTCTACGCAAGCGTCAAACAATGTCTTGTCATTTCGTTATCTTGAAATCGGGAACCTTTCAATGAAGATCCTTGTGACTGGTGGTGCCGGCTTTATCGGTTCAGCCGTTGTTCGCCATATCATCCAGCATACCCAAGACTCAGTTGTCAACCTCGACAAGCTGACCTATGCAGGCAACCTGGAATCCCTGGCTGAGGTCTCGGGCAGCGATCGTTACGCGTTCGAGCAGGTCGACATCTGCAGCCGCGTCGAACTGGATCGGGTGTTTGCTACCCATCAACCGGATGCCGTGATGCACTTGGCCGCCGAGAGTCACGTTGATCGCTCTATCACAGGCCCCGCCGACTTCATCGAGACCAATATCGTCGGCACCTATATGATGCTGGAAGCGGCCCGCGCCTATTGGAACGGTCTGGACGAGGCGTGCAAGACGGCCTTCCGCTTCCACCATATTTCCACCGACGAGGTGTATGGCGATCTGCCACATCCGGATGAAGCGTCTGCTGGTGAACCCTTGCCACTCTTCACTGAAACGACGCCCTACGCCCCCAGCAGCCCCTATTCTGCCTCCAAGGCTTCCAGTGACCATCTGGTGCGCGCCTGGCGCCGTACCTACGGCATGCCCACCATCGTCACCAACTGCTCCAACAACTACGGCCCGTACCACTTCCCCGAGAAACTGATCCCGCTGGTGATCCTCAATGCGTTGGATGGTAAGCCGCTGCCGGTCTATGGCAAGGGCGACCAAATTCGCGATTGGCTCTATGTGGAAGACCACGCACGCGCGCTCTACAAGGTGGTGACCACGGGCTTGGTCGGGGAGACCTACAACATCGGCGGTCATAACGAGAAGCAGAATCTGGAGGTGGTACACACCATCTGCGATCTGCTGGACGAGATGGTGCCGAAGGCGGGCTCTTATCGTGAGCAAATCACCTATGTGGCGGATCGCCCTGGCCATGATCGCCGTTATGCCATCGATGCCAGCAAGATGAGCAGTGAGCTCGCATGGCAGCCGCAAGAAACTTTCGAATCTGGCATTCGCAAAACTGTGCAGTGGTATCTGGATAACGAACAGTGGGTCAACAACGTCAAGAGCGGTGCCTACCAATCCTGGATTGAGCAGAATTACGAGGAGCGTGCCTGATGCATATTCTGCTGTTTGGCAAAAACGGTCAGGTCGGTTGGGAGCTGCAGCGTGCACTCGCACCGCTGGGCCACATCACTGCCGTTGATTTTGACTCCACCGATTATTGTGGCGATTTCAGCAACCCGGCAGGGGTGGCCGACACGGTACGTCTGGTCAAGCCGGACGTGATTGTCAACGCCGCAGCCCACACCGCAGTCGACAAGGCGGAGAGTGAGCGGGAATTTGCCGAGCTGCTCAACGCGACCAGTGTGGCGGCGATCGCCAAAGAAGCGGAAGCATTGGGTGCCTGGCTGGTGCATTACTCCACCGACTATGTGTTCGATGGCAGCGGTGAGCGTCCCTGGGTGGAAACCGATGCAACTGCACCGCTCAACGTCTACGGTGAAACCAAGTTGGCAGGGGAACAGGGGGCGGCTCTCTGCGCTCGTCACCTGATCTTCCGCACCAGCTGGGTCTACGCCGCCCGTGGAGCCAACTTTGCCAAGACAATGCTGCGCTTTGGCAAAGAGCGTAGCGAGATGTCGGTCATCAATGACCAGTTCGGCGCCCCGACCGGTGCCGAGTTACTGGCCGATTGCACCGCCCATGCGATCCGCGTGGCGCAGAGCAGACCCGAGGTTGCCGGGCTGTACCATCTGATTGCCTCCGGTACCACCACCTGGTTTGACTACGCCCAATTGGTGTTTGCCAAAGCCAGAGAGGCTGGCGTTGATCTGGCGGTCACGCAACTCAATGCAGTGCCGACCAGCGCCTTCCCGACCCCTGCCAAACGCCCCCATAACTCCCGCCTTGATACCGACAAATTCCAGCGCACCTTTGATCTGGTACTGCCGGACTGGACCGTCGGCGTGGAGCGGATGTTGACCGAGATCCTCAGCAAGTAAATCCCTGGTCAGGGATGTGTTGAGTGCATCCCTGGCTGGCAAGAGATAAAACGTAAAAGGTGTAGCTGCAAGCCACCTTTTTCTTTTGCAATTTAAAAATAAGAAACAAGCATCATGACCAAACGTAAAGGCATCATTCTGGCCGGTGGCTCAGGCACCCGTCTCTATCCGGTGACCATGGCGGTGAGCAAGCAACTGTTGCCTATCTATGACAAGCCGATGATCTACTACCCGCTCAGCACCCTGATGCTGGCGGGCATTCGCGATATTCTGATCATCAGCACGCCGCTAGATACCCCCCGTTTTGAGCAATTGCTGGGTGACGGCAGTCAGTGGGGCCTGAATTTGCAGTACAAGGTGCAGCCAAGTCCGGACGGGTTGGCACAAGCCTTTATTCTGGGTGAAGAGTTTATCGGGTCAGACCCCTGTGCGCTGGTGCTGGGGGACAACATCTTCTATGGCCACGACCTGCAGAAACAGTTGGCGGCGGCAGCGGCCAAAGAGAGTGGTGCTACCGTCTTTGCCTACCATGTGCATGACCCCGAGCGTTATGGGGTGGTGGAATTTGATAAAGAGGGTACCGCTATCTCGCTGGAAGAGAAGCCGTTGGAGCCCAAGAGCAACTATGCGGTCACCGGCCTCTATTTCTACGACAACAGCGTTGTTGAGATTGCCAAGCGCCTGAAGCCGTCACCGCGTGGTGAGCTGGAAATCACCGATGTGAACCGTATCTACCTGGAGCAAGGCAATCTGTCGGTGGCGATGATGGGGCGTGGCTATGCCTGGCTGGATACCGGTACCCATGAAAGCATGATAGAAGCGAGCAACTTTATTCAGACTATCGAGACGCGCCAGGGATTGAAGGTGGCGTGTCCTGAAGAGATCGCCTATCGCCAAAAGTTTATCAGTGCTGACCAGATACGTGAGCTTGCAGCGCCGCTGGCGAAAAATGCATATGGCCAATATTTGTTAAGAATGGTTGCTAACGCCTGATGTGATATGGGGGGAGGAATGTTGTTCCCCCATAAAAACTGGATCAAATGTGGGTAAACAGATGAACGTAATCAAAACAGCAATTCCTGACGTGCTTATTTTTGAACCAAAAGTATTTGGTGATGAGCGTGGATTTTTCTTTGAGAGCTTCAACCACAAGTTGTTTGAAGAGGCAGTAGGATATCCTGTGAGTTTTGTGCAGGATAATCACTCCAAATCGTCGAAAGGGGTATTGCGTGGCTTACATTATCAATTGTCTCCCCATGCCCAGGGCAAGCTGGTGCGCTGTGTTGCAGGTGAAGTGTTTGATGTGGCGGTAGATATCCGCAAAAGCTCTCCAACCTTTGGGCAATGGGTTGGGGTTCATTTATCTGGTGAAAACAAGCGGCAGTTGTGGATCCCGGAAGGGTTTGCACACGGTTTTGTAACTCTGAGCGAGACGGCGGAGTTTTTGTATAAAACGACTAATTATTATCATCCTGAAAGTGACAGAAGTCTATTCTGGAAAGATCCAGACTTGAGCATTGATTGGCCATTAGATAAACCTATTCTTTCAAAAAAAGATGAGAATGCCTTTTCATTTCACAAGGCTGAAATTTTTTAATTTTGTATCAGCATGAATAGAACTATGTAGATGTTCTAGCTATATGGTAAGAGGTTTATTTTGGTTTCTTCTCAAGGGTAATTATGAACCGAGATAGTAGTATATCCCCCGTCCGTATCTTATCGATTTTAAAAAACCGCCATTTGATTATGACGTTAGTTCGCCGCGAAGTTGCAGCGAGATATCGTGGTTCACTTTTTGGAAATTTGTGGGCTTTATTTACTCCACTTTTTATGTTGGCAGTTTACACATTCATATTTAGCGTGGTATTCAAAGCTCGCTGGAGTGGTGGTAGTGATTCTCGTAGTGAATTTGCATTGGTGCTTTTTGCCGGTCTAATGGTCTTCAATCTATTTTCAGAGTGTTTTAATCGTGCTCCACGATTGATTCTTGAAAATGTCAACTATGTCAAGAAAGTGGTGTTTCCACTCGATATACTGCCGTGGGTCGCATTGGGCAGTGCTATGATAAATATGTTTATCAGCTTTATGGTATGGCTTACTTTCTATGCTATTGCTATTGGTACACCACCCATTACTGTTCTACTTTTTCCGATAGTAATTATCCCGCTCATTTTCTTTATAATGGGAATTTCATGGGCACTTGCAGCAATGGGGGTTTACTTACGTGACCTTTCTCAATTGGTAGGCGTTATCAGTACCATATTGATGTTCCTCTCTCCTATATTTTATCCTATTGAAGCATTACCTGAAGAGTACCGCCACTGGTTGAATATCAACCCACTTACTCCTGTTATTGCACAAGTACGTGATGTGCTTTACTGGGGGAAAATGCCTTATTGGAAAGAATACGGCATGACATTGATTGTCGCAACGGTAGTTATGTATGCAGGATTTGCCTTGTTCCAAAAAACGCGTAAGGGGTTTGCCGATGTGCTCTGACAAAGTGGCAATTGAAGTTCATGGGCTAAGCAAATGCTATCAAGTGTATGGGCAACCTGTCGATCGACTCAAACAGTTCGTTTTCCCGCGTGTGTTGCGATTATTTCGACGTGCCTCAAAGCAGTACTTTCGTGAGTTCTGGGCTCTGCAATCAATTAACTTCACGATAAAGAAAGGGGAAACCGTTGGTATTATTGGTCATAATGGAGCCGGAAAGTCTACATTGCTACAACTGATATGCGGCACTCTAAATCCCTCTCATGGTGAAATTAGTGTTAATGGGCGTATTGCTGCATTGCTTGAGCTGGGGGCTGGATTTAATCCGGAGTTCAGTGGGCGTGATAATGTCTATCTCAATGCCAGTGTCCTGGGATTGAGTAAAGAGGATATTGATGCAAGGTTTGATGAAATCGCTCGTTTTGCCGACATTGGCGATTTTATGGAGCAACCCGTCAAGACCTATTCCAGTGGTATGTATGTCCGTCTTGCGTTTGCAGTACAAGCATGTATCGACCCGGAGATATTGATTGTAGATGAAGCACTTGCAGTTGGGGACATAGGTTTTCAGTACAAATGTTTCAAGCGAATGGAAGCCCTTAAAGCCAAGGGAGTGACTATTCTCATGGTGACGCACTCGACTGGTAGTATTCTAGAGTATGCCGATAGATGCCTGGTTATGGAAGGAGGGCGCCTGATTGGTGATACTACGGATGTCTTAGCAGCAGTCATGGCGTATGAAAAAGGGATGATATTGTCGGAAGAAAAAGCAGAGTCATCTTCATCAGTAGCAAGGGAAAATGACGGAGAATGTCCATCTCAATCGATCTTAATTGAGAAGCAAAAAAATGAAGCAAATATGGTGCTGGGTGAAAAACGATTTGGCTCTGCCCGCGCCATAATAGCAAGTCTGACAATATTAAAAAATGATGGAACACCTTATCATGAAGAGCCGTTAGTGAAATCTGGGGAGACTTTAACACTACGCTTTGAGCTCTTGGCGTGTGAGGTTATTGAAGATGTAGTGCTCGGACTTTCTTTGAGTCGGACTCAAGGTGGTGATATATGGGGGGATAACAATATTGCTGCCGGCCATTCTCTCACTTTGAAACCAGGTCGCCAAATAGTGACTTATCAAGTTACTTTACCAATCAATAGTGGTGATTATTTACTGCACTGTGGGTTGGCCTCCCTCAGAGGAGGAATGCGTGAAGAACTTGATCAGCGCCGGCCAATGCGTGCGGTCAAGTTCTGGTCTGCCCGAGAATTGGGCGGTGTTGTACATGCTCCAATTACTGTTCTGGCCTGAACTCATCGGTATTAACAATGCTAGCAGCCTTTTTACCCCCTTACCCTTTTAGGTCTGTACCAGCACCATATCTGTGGTGTTATTATCGCCTACTGTGTGAATGGGCGACAGAATCTTGTATGTTCATTACAGGGCGCGACTATGTGCGACCTATTGAGCAATGGGAAGACCGCTGGGAGTGCACAAATGATGCTGCAACAAGACTTAACTATGCATTACCCAAAAATACACAGCCTCCACAGCATCATTATGCTTGGTTAGATAAAGGGCGTTTTGACGAATGGTTGAGCATTCATAACAGCAACCCTCTAGCCGTTTTTCGTCATTTCTTATGTGAGCGTGATAATGCTTATGAAGAAGAACTTCATGAGATGCTATGTTCTGCACCAAATAAGATTGAAGCTGTAATTACATTTTTAAATGTCCCGTCACTTTCCGCAGTTTGTCAACGACTTGGTATTCCTGTGATTCATCAGGAGTTAGGACCCCTGCGTGGGCATATATATCGTGATACAGCTTACGTTGATTTTCAGGGCGTCAATGGAAATTCTGAAGCTGAAAATCGTGAGTGTGAATTCAGGGGCTGGTCTCTAAATTCTCTAAATGAATTAAAGTTAAATGATCTTCTTTTGTTTTTTTTGAAAGACCCTAGCTTTATTAAAAGTTTGCCAGAGAAAACCTCTGAAATTGGAATAGCACTTCAGGTTGAGGATGATTCCAATTTAGTTGCGTTTGGTAATGGAATGGATAACCAGTCTATTATACTTGCTGCTCGTAACCAAACAGCTACATCAAGTCTGTTGATTCGTCCTCATCCAGGTAGTCTGTTTACGTTACGTGAAGGAATAATGCCAATAGATGAATCGCCAACCAGTCTGGAGTTTGTTGCTCGTTGTAAAAAAATAATGACTATAAATTCCAGTGTCGCACTAGAAGCTCTACTTCTTGGGGTTCCGGTGACAATCTTCGGTGACAGTTCATTATGTCATCTGGCCAAAGAAATACCTCATTCTTTATCTTTGGTCAGGCGTTTGACATTCTATCTTTTTGCTTATTTAGTTCCACGATCATGTCAGTTGTCCCCCCGTTATCTGCGTTTTCGTTTAAGTGAGCCAGGTGAGAAAGCCATCATTGAGTATCATTTGGGTTGTTATATGAGAGATGATGATATGACTTTACCAGAAGAGAGCGCTTTTGAAGATCTTCAAACAAAGCTGATAGCTCAGGTATTGGCAAGTAATCAACTTAGAGTTCATCGTAACGAGAGATTGCAAGCTCTCACTGAACAGGTACATGTGCTATCACAAGAACTCACAGACGTTAATAGGCGACTAGTTGAGGAGGGTGAGGCACACGGGCATGCCATTCAGGTGGTTGAGCAGATTACTGAGCAATTCAATACTCTTTCAAAACAATATTCTGACACTCTTGAAGAGTTACATTTGCGTGATAAAAAAATCAAAGAATGTGATGAGCTTTTAAACAAGATACGTAACAACAGAATATTAAATTTTTATATAAGACGTTTTATTTGAATTTATGAGTGAATTTATGTTAATTAGAAATCTTGACGTTATTATACCTGTGTATCGTGGGCTTGATGAAACTAAAGAGTGTATACTTTCGTTATTGTCTAGTATTCCACAGTGGGCTCAGCTTATAGTCATTAATGATTGCTCCCCCGAGCCTGATTTAACTAATTGGCTTAGACAAGAAGCGAGTAATTTAGGCTTCGAGTTGCATGAAAACAAGGCTAATAAAGGTTTTGTCGGTACAGTAAACTATGGCATGAGCCTGAACAAAGATAGAGACGTACTGTTACTTAACAGTGATGTAGAGGTTTCTAATCTGGATTGGCTTAATAGAATGCGAAAAGCAGCATATAGCCATGATCGGGTTGCAAGCTTAACTCCATTTTCTAATAATGCTACAATATGTAGCTTTCCAAATTTTTGTCAGGACAATGAACTTTATTGTGGTTTGGATGTTAATGCGCTAGATCGTCTTTTCTCTAATCTTCCTCTTGAAAGTGAACTCGTTGAGGTACCTACAGGTGTCGGATTTTGTATGTATATCCGTAGAGATTGCTTAGATTCGGTTGGTTATTTCGATGAACAAACCTTCGGTAAAGGTTATGGAGAGGAAAATGACTGGTGCCAGCGCGCACACAAATTGGGGTGGAAGAATTATCATCAATTGAATGTGTTTGCTTACCACAAAGGTGGCGTGAGTTTTCAAGAGGAAGGGGACCCAAGAAAAGCTCGTGCATTAGAGTTACTTAACACATTACATCCTAATTATACTCACGATGTGATGGCATTTATTGCACAAGATCCTGCAAGACAAGCAAGGTTGATGGCTAAGATAAAATACATAGCCGAGACTGGCCTCCCAGTTATCTTAGCTGTTGCACATCACCTCGGTGGTGGAGTTGCTCAACATGTTTCAGAGCTTGCGTCGTATTATTTAGAAAAGGCATGGTTTCTTCGCCTCACTCCCGGTAGCAGAGAAGGATATGTTAATCTTTATTTGAGCGCATTGGACGGTGATAAGACTGATGCATTCGTCTTCAACGTTCACACAGATTATGAATTATTAGTGAGTTTATTACGAGATCTAAGAGTTGGTCGGGTACACTTCCATCACAGCATGGGGCTGCCGCCACGAACTTGGTTACTGCCTAGTTCGCTAGGCGTATCCTATGACGTGACGATTCATGATTACTATATGCTAAATGGTAATCCAACACTTACAGATCGTTATGGACAATTTGTGAGTGAGGATAATCAAAATCATGATGATGTCTGTAGAGATGCAGCACAGATCAGTGTCTCAGGTGAGGAGTGGCGCAGTGGTATATATCCTTTACTTTCTCGAGCAGAGCGGATTATTTATCCCAGTAGAGATGTATATCAGCGATTTAGCAGGCTATATGGAAATGAAAGTGAGCTATCTAACAAGGCAATTGTAACATACCATCCAGATGCTTATTGTTATTCTGAACCTAAACAGAGTCATAAACCGGGTGATCAGCTTCGTGTACTAATCCTTGGTGCTTTGAGTCGGGAAAAAGGAGCTGATCTATTAGAACAAGTTGCTTTGCTGTGTGATCCAGATAACATAGAGTTCCATCTATTAGGCTATGGCTATCGTCCTTTGCGTGGTGTTGTGAACCATGGTGCATATAGACTGGATCAACTTGAAGAAAAACTTAACAGTATTAAACCTCATGTGGTCTGGTTCCCTGCTTTATGGCCTGAGACATACAGCTATACGCTATCAATTGCGCTTGACCATGAATATCCTGTTGTCTGTCCGAATATTGGTGCTTTTGTCGAGCGTATCGAAAATAGAAATAACTCTTTATTATTACCCTGGAATATCAAACCTATTGATTGTGCTGCATTTTGGCGTGCGTATGCCCAGGGTGCCAAGCTAAGCAATTTCCTTGTTTCAGCTGAAATTTGTGATGAAATAGAGCGAGACGATAATTTCTATCAAGATAAATACCTGAGTGGATTGACAGTATTAACACCTACAGATGGTTCTATTTTAGTCAATAAGTGGAATGAAAAGCTAAGTCTTGCTCCTAGTACTGTACTGTTATCAAGAAAAGAACAACTTTTACAGTATCTATGGAAGGTTAGAAATATGCGTATCGTCAGTTCATTTGCACGTTATATTCCATTTAGATTGCAGAGGGCGATCAAGCGCTTATTGAGTCGAAAACCAATTCACGAAATTATTAAGTGATATGAATTTAAACTATATATAAATATAAGATATAATTATATTTGATTTTTGAATGAAGATTAATCATACGGCTCATTATCAGAGAGTAGAGCGCCACGCTAAAAACTCTCTGAATTAGCCGTATGGCTATTAAAAATAGGGTGGCTAATAGTATGTTTCCTAAACCCTCACTTCCTGATAATGAGTTATTGAGAGTAAATTCAAGAATAGTATCAGTTTGGAAAATTAGTCTTTTAAAGACCTCGCTTTATCACTTGGCTCCAGGTGTACAATAAATGAATTCATTCAATAGGATAACAAACTTATTCTTGAGCTATCTTGAGTAATAAAGCAAAGAGAATTGATAACTCAAATTGGATAAAGTAAATAATGAAACGTTGTTCAAGTTTTGAGAAGGTAATTGAGCTTTCCTTTTATTTTATAATAGCATTCTGTGCGATCTGGAAAATAATTCCGACCATTAATGAGAGAGGTTTCTGGTCTGACGAATTGTTTACTGCGGCCGTAGTCCGTTACCATCCTATTTTAGATAGTCAATTTGAAAGAAAAACAGTCATGCAGATTAAAATGAATGATAGTTTTTTGACTGTCAAAGCAGGAGAGCAGCACCCACCTATGTATGACCTTTCCTTAAAGGGATGGGCGTCTTTATTTGGTGATAGTGAGATCTCCCTACGTGGTTTTAATATTTTCCTCATTGCACTCACGTCTATTACCATATTTGTGTCTTGCTGGCGGCGTAAAAATTATCCGCTCGGAACTTTGATTTCCATAACTACATTAGTTGTGCTGTGGCACCCGGTGACCCAGAGTTATGCCACACAAGCTAGAAGTTATACATTTTTCTTGATGTTATCTTTATTATGTCTTTTAGCTTTCAATAAGATAAAAGAAGCTGGTCGTAATGAGTCTATGTGGCGCCTTACCTTTTATACTCTTGCTACTATCTCATTTTTGACACATTACTATATGGCTGTTTTTATTGGTGCTGTATATATCTTTATTGCTTATAGCGATCTCAAGCAAAGGCGCTATGTACTTCCCCTAATACCAGTTCCATTTGTTTTTAGTTGGATATTCCTCTCATATCACAGCCTGCTTTTTACCGCGAGTGGCGGAGTCGCGTGGTCCCAAATATCATATCTACAAGCACTGCAATCAATGTTGCATATAATTTATGGTTACTTTGGTGTAAGCTCCATATTGGTCGCTTTGTCATCTGTGTATTTTTTCTGTAAACGAAAAACCTCTGAAACTCAAGTTTCTATATGTATTGCTGTTTCAATATGTGTGTTAGCTTTTGTCTGTAAAAAATCAGGAATACTCCATCCTAGACACTTCATATTCATTATTCCTTGGTGTGTCTATCTTATGCTTAACTTAACATTATCGTTGTCTAAAAACAGATTTTTTGTTTTGGCGATAGCGTCAATAATCGTGTTTATTTCTCCCGCAGCAGGAACTCAAGCGAGCGTGTATGCTGACGAACAATATAAAGAGGCAGCAAAACTTATATCCGAAAAATATAGTGGTAAAGATTATAAAATATATGCAACCTGGAGCCCCAACGAAGCATACTATCGATACTATCTTGAAAACTATGCATCGGGACATGTCAGTGTCGATATGCTCTCTAGTATCAGTGACGTAGATAAAACATGCTCTTATATCAATAATAATAATGTTGTTTTATATGCTCACCATTCACATGATGACGTAATAAATGCTTTTGAATCTTGTTTGTCTACATTTACTAGAACAAATTTTGATGGTGTGGTTGTGATCGCCAAGCCATAAAAGTTATCTAGCTATATGGTGATTTTATGAGAGCTATACGTATTCCTTAGAGGATATGATGTGATAAAACTTGACGTTTCAATTAGCATCGTAACTTACAATGCTAATATGTCGATGTTATCCCTGACGCTGAATAAGCTTAAAGGTTCAGTTGATTTTATTTCTGATAATGACGTTGAAATAAATACCGTGTTGACGCTCATTGACCATTCTCCCTTCCCGGATTCTATGGTTCAATCTGACAGTGTATTTCAGAGTTTTGGCTGTGGCAGCAAGCTAATTAATGACCCACTGAATCCTGGTTTCGGAGCTGGCCATAACCGAGCTTTACTAAGTGACACTAAGTATCATCTGATCCTAAATCCCGATCTGGAAGTTGCACCAGATGCTCTCAAAAACGCACTAGAGTTTATGGAGAGACATCCGGAGTGCGGATTATTGACGCCTTTCGCGACATGGGCAGATGGTGAGGTACAACGGCTTTGCAAAGGTTATCCAACTGTCTTTGATTTATTGCTGCGTGGTTTTGCTCCTGCTTTTGTGAAGAGGTTATTTCAGACGCGCTTGGCGAAATATGAGATGGCAGATCAGCTCAACAATCATGATGTGCTGTGGGACCCACCCATTGTCAGTGGTTGTTTTATGCTGTTTCGCACAGATGTATTGCAGCAGCTCGAAGGGTTTGACCCTCGCTTTTTTCTCTATTTTGAAGATTTTGACATCAGTTTACGTGCAGGGAGGGTCAGCCGGATTGCCTATGTCCCTCAGGTGAAGGTTGTTCATCATGGTGGTCATGCATCGCGCAAAGGTTGGCGGCATATCTGGATGTTTGGGCGCTCTATGGTGACTTTCTTCAATATTCACGGTTGGCGTTGGTGGTAATGTCAGATATCAAAAGTACAGTCTTGGTAACAGGCGCCAACGGATTTGTTGGCAAGGCGGTCTGTGAACACCTGCTGAGTCTGGGTGTGAATGTGAAAGGTGCGGTGCGAAGTCACCCGCTTGCTTCGTATCACATCAACGCTCCCTCTTTGACAGCAGATGCAAACTGGACAACCCAATTACAACAGGTGGATGTTGTCATTCACTGTGCCGCCAGGGTGCATGTGATGTCTGATAAGGAAGCCGATCCTCTAACAGCGTTTCGAGCGGTAAACACAATTGGCACATTAAATCTCGCAAACCAGGCCGCAGATGCTGGTGTTAAGCGCTTCATATTTATTAGCTCGATTAAAGTAAATGGTGAGCAGACTGAGCCCGGTAAGCCGTTTGATGAACATGTCCAGAATCCACCACAAGACCCTTATGGCCGCTCAAAATATGATGCAGAGCAAGGGCTGATGGCACTTGCTAAGAAGTGTGGTATGGCTGTCACCATTATCCGGCCTCCTCTTATTTATGGTAAGGGTGTGAAGGCTAATTTTGCCAGCATGTTAAAGATGGTGCATACCGGTTTTCCACTCCCCTTTGCCCGTTTGAAAAATGCACGGAGTTTATTGGCATTACCCAATTTATGCGATTTCATTGCTCGTGCGATAGATCATCCTGCTACCGTGAATCAGATTTTTTTGGTCGCAGATCCAGTTCCTGTTTCGACATCTGAAATGCTGATAGCTATTGCTGATGCTGAAGGTGTCCCTTCTCGACTGTTTTATATTCCATCAATTCTGGTAAGAGGGATTGGCCGTTGCTTTGGGATTGATGCCAAATTGCAGCGGATTTATGGCTCTCTAGAAATGGATACGGGCAAGGCTCAGAGGCAGCTACAATGGTCGGCTCCTTATACGTTTTCTCAGGCTTTATCCCTGATGGCATCTTCCAAAAATGAGTAGTTTGTGATGCTGACATTTCCGTTACTTCTAGTTTTATGTTTGTTTTTCTCCATTATCATGACAGGCTTACTTAAGCGCTACGGTCAGAGCCGTCTTCTTGACCAACCCAATCATCGCAGCTCACATTATATCCCTACGCCGAGAGGTGGAGGCATGGCGATTGTCGCTACATTTCTGTTGGCTTCTCCTTTTCTCGTCGTGAGCCAGGTGTCGGATTTGTATGGGGTATCTTATGGAAGCTTGCTATTGATATGGATTGCAGCACTAGGCATCGCACTAGTTGGTTTTATCGATGATCACCTGTCTCTTGAGCCAAAAACTCGTTTAATTGTCCAGAGTCTTTCTGCTGCATTGGTTGTAGTAGCTGTTGATGGATTGCCAGAGCTGACTTTCTTTGGGTGGCAGCTAAATCTTGCCTGGTTTGGTTATGCGCTGGCATGGTTAGGTGTGATCTGGTTTATCAATCTTTACAACTTCATGGATGGCATCGATGGCCTGGCTGCCGGTGAGGCCGTGACTGTCTGTATCGTCATGGCGTTACTGCATTACCTTTTTGGAGGTGAGTGGCCGTTTGCGAGTTTGACCCTGTTGCTGGGGGCTTCTGTTGCGGGCTTTTTGTGCTGGAATTTTCCACCGGCCAAGATCTTCATGGGAGATGGGGGCAGTGGCTTCCTTGGTATGATGCTCGCATCCCTGATGTTGCTTGATGCAAGTTTCGCCCCCCAATTCCTGTGGGCGTGGCTTGTCATGCTCGGCGTCTTTGTCGTTGATGCTACCTGGACTTTACTGAATCGCTATCGTCTCAAATGTCACTTGAGTGATGCTCATCGAACTCATGCCTACCAATATCTTGCAAGGCACTGGAAAAGTCATCGCAATGTGACACTGATGGTGCTCTTGATAAATGTCCTATGGCTTGCACCTATTGCTGCCATGATTGTAGGGGGGGCGCTCGATGGCGTGTTGGGTCTGATTATTGCCTACTTACCGCTAACTTATCTCGCATTTTACCTAAAGGCTGGAGTACCTGAATGAGCACAGATTTTTTGCCGGGGGGTAGCTGGTTACTTACCTGCCTTGGTTCCTTGTCACGAGCCAGCAAGCGAGCAATATCTGTCGCAGTAGATACGTTATTGATTACCATGGCATATTGGGGGGCATATTGGATCAGGCTTGAACATAGCTGGCCAATCGCAAGCCCCCGTCATTGGGCCCTTTTGTGTGCGATTATTGTCCTAAGCATTAGTGTCTTTGTTCGGCTGGGTTTGTATCGTGCAATCTTGCGATATGTTAGCTTTCGAGTGCTCTGGACAATCTCATTAGGTGCATTTGTTTCAACGAGCTTTTTTGTTATCTCTGCGTTTTACTTCGATATCTTCCTGCCCAGAACCGTATCGGTCATCTATCTCTCATTTTTGGTGTTGATGGTCGGTGGTGTGCGGTTGTTCTTTCGGGCACTGTTGAATACTACTCGTTTGGCGCGTACACAGGTTCTGATCTACGGTGCGGGTTCCTCGGGGCGGCAGTTGCAAGTGGCTTTGTTGCAAGGCAATGAGTTTTACCCAGTTGCCTTTGTGGATGATGATCCAGCCAAACAAGGGTGCGTTATTCAGGGATGTACCGTGTACAACAGTGCTCAGCTCCCCACCCTGATTGATCACCATGGGGTGAAGAAGATCCTGTTAGCCATGCCAAGCAGCACCAGGGCTCGTCGTCAGGAAGTGATCAATGCACTAGAGCCACTATCTTGTGAAGTGCTGTCTATCCCGGGAATGGCCGATCTGGTCAATGGCTCTGCCCGTATTGATCAGCTTAATGAAGTCTCCATCGACGATCTGTTGGGTAGAGACCCGGTAGAGCCGGTGACGACATTGATGGAAGCCAACATCACAGGCAAAGCGGTCATGGTGACGGGGGCTGGGGGCTCCATTGGATCGGAGCTCTGTCGCCAGATCTTGCGGTGTCGGCCATCCACCTTGGTTCTGTTTGAACTGTCTGAATACGCCCTCTATGTCTTACACAAAAACTTGCGTGAACAGTGCGAACGTGAAGGAATTGAAACAGAGCTGGCTCCATTACTGGGCTCGGTGCAGCGCCAGCACCGCCTCAAGACGGTGATGCAGAGCTTTCGGATCCAGACTATCTACCATACTGCCGCTTACAAGCATGTGCCCTTGGTCGAGTTCAATATCATAGAAGGGGTGCGCAATAATGTATTTGGCACTCTTTATGCCGCTCAAGCAGCCGTTGAAGCGGAAGTTGAAACCTTTGTACTGATATCCACTGACAAAGCGGTACGCCCAACCAACACCATGGGGGCCAGCAAGCGCTTGGCCGAGCTTATCCTGCAAGCCTTGACCCGTGAAAAGCACAAAACCCGTTTTTGTATGGTGCGCTTTGGTAATGTGCTCGGATCTTCCGGCTCAGTGGTGCCACTGTTCAGACAACAGATAGACAAAGGTGGGCCTATTACTCTGACTCATCCCGATATCATACGCTACTTCATGACAATACCGGAGGCTGCACAGTTGGTTATCCAGGCGGGCGCGATGGGGGAGGGGGGCGATGTTTTTGTGCTCGATATGGGGCAGCCAGTCCGGATCATGGAGCTTGCAAAACGTATGATCCGTCTTAGCGGCCTGACGCTTCGCGATGAACTTCGGCCCGATGGCGACATTGCTATTGAGGTGACGGGGTTGCGGCCAGGTGAAAAACTCTATGAAGAATTGTTGATTGGGGATGATGCTAGAGGTACAGAACATCCCAGGATCATGGTGGCGCAAGAATGCTGGCTCCCCTGGTCAAGGCTGCGTCCCTTGCTGGCCTCGCTGGATGACGCCTGTCACCACTTTGATCAACAGAAAGTACGCGACATTCTGATGCACGCCCCTGCTGCGTTTGAACCAACAGACGGTATCTGTGACCTGGTGTGGCTTGCTAAACAACGTGATCTGCCAACAGACAATGTGGTTCCACTTCCTACACACAACATCGATTTTTATATTGAAAATCAATGATGTTCTATTATTACGCGACTCATCAGACATCTTTTCAATTTAACATCTGGTTGTTTTTTGAACGATCAAAAACTGATTAGACCAGATTGACTACCCTTTTGAGCAAAGCATAGGTAAAATCGCCCCGCCGATTCAAAATTAATCTTGTATCTTCTTGCGCTTAATAGGCTTAACATGATCATGGTTATAACCATAAAGTAAGCATAACGAGCGTCTCGCTGTCTTGTTTGCAAAGGTGTGCAGGATCAGAACGGTCATAAATCTTTGGCAAACTAAACAATATATCGACTGCGAGCGTACTGGGAGCTGTAACTCAGGGGCGGTAGCTTACTTTATTCAATGCTCTGTGCCATCATTTAATGACAATATTGTTTTTATAGCCGACTAGTCTGGTACTTGAGCAGTAGATTGTCAGAGCTGATTTAGGTTAGGCACATGTTTGACATATACACGTGATCGAAATCACAAAAAATGTGTTTTTGCAATACATTATTATCATTCAGATACTTAGATCACGTGCAATAACGAAATAACTGCTCATGAGGTTGCATGAGGTTGCATCATGAGGTTGCTTGGTAGGCATACACAATAATTAAAATATTTGCCTTTCGGGATATTAAAATTAAAGAGTAAAGGGAAATGGATAATAAAATCAACAGCAGTGCTGCATTATGGAACGCAGCGAATGAAAAATTGACAGAGAAGATTCACTCACAAGATATTGGTCATCTCATACGTGAGCTGAAGCGAGTTCACATGAAAAGTGATGAGCTTTATGTGTATTGTAGTGATAGTGACAAGGCTCTTATTGAGCGAGTGCTAGTCGATTATCCGTTCACGTTGCATTTCAATGTGACGGACATGTCCCAGCTAAAAGGCAAAACCCTTGTGCATTACAAGAGTGGTGACATTCCCGATGAACTGGCCGCAATGCTGGTGTTGGCCACCAAGTATGGCGCCTACGTTGAACCGCTGGTCAGTTATCTGGACCGACGTTTCGGACGTACAGAAGTGGAGTTGTTGCACAGCGGCTACTTCCTGCACATGAAATCTTTCTCCATCCTCTCCCGTCCATCCAATCGCATTGTCAAGCGTGCGTTGGATCTGGTTTCTGCCATTGCGCTCAGTCTGGTTGCCATCCCCATCGGTCTGCTGGCCGCACTGGCCATTAAATTGGAATCACCTGGTCCCATCTTTTATCGTCAAGCCCGGGTTGGCCAGTTCAACCAGGAATTCGACGTCATCAAGTTTCGCTCTATGCGAAATGATGCCGAAAAAAATGGAGCCCAATGGGCTAGTAAAAACGACGCTCGTGTCACTCGTGTAGGCCGCTTTATTCGCAAGACTCGTATCGATGAATTACCGCAACTGATCAACGTCTTTAAAAGTGAAATGTCACTAGTTGGTCCGAGACCAGAAAGGGAAGTATTTATCAAAGAGTTGGAAACGGTCATTCCATATTATCGTTTCCGCCATGCGGTAAAGCCCGGCATTACCGGTCTGGCCCAGGTCAGCTACCCTTATGGGGCATCTATTGAAGATGCAGTGTGGAAGCATAAATACGATATCTTTTATATCAAGCATCAAAGTTTACTGCTGGATATAAAAATCCTGTTGCTGACGGTGAAGACAGTACTGTTTGGAATGGGCAGATAAAATATAAGGTATCATATTCATATGAAAATATTAATTACCGGTGGTGCCGGCTTTATCGGTTCAGCCGTTGTTCGCCATATCATCCAGCATACCCAAGACTCAGTTGTCAACCTCGACAAGCTGACCTATGCGGGCAACCTCGAATCCTTGGCGGCTGTCTCTGCTAGCGAGCGTTATGCGTTTGAGCAAGTGGATATCTGCAATCGCGCCGATCTGGATCGGGTGTTTGACCTGCACCAGCCGGATGCGGTAATGCACCTAGCTGCAGAGAGCCACGTTGACCGCTCCATTACCGGCCCCGCCGACTTCATCGAGAGCAATATCGTTGGCACCTATATGTTACTAGAAGCGGCTCGCGCTTACTGGAACGGTCTGGATGATGTGCGCAAGTCTGCCTTCCGCTTCCACCATATCTCCACCGACGAAGTGTATGGGGATCTGCCCCATCCGGATGAAGTGGCTGCCGGTGAACCCTTGCCACTCTTTACCGAAACGACCCGCTACGCCCCCAGCAGCCCCTATTCCGCCTCCAAGGCTTCCAGTGACCATTTGGTGCGCGCCTGGCGCCGTACTTACGGCCTGCCGACCATCGTCACCAACTGCTCCAACAACTACGGCCCTTATCATTTCCCCGAGAAGCTGATCCCGCTGGTGATCCTTAACGCGCTGGATGGCAAGCCGCTGCCGGTCTATGGCAAGGGCGACCAGATCCGTGACTGGCTCTATGTGGAAGACCACGCGCGCGCGCTCTACAAGGTGGTGACCACGGGCTTGGTCGGGGAGACCTACAACATCGGCGGTCATAACGAGAAGCAGAATCTGGAGGTGGTACACACCATCTGCGATCTGCTGGACGAGATGGTGCCAAAGGCGGGCTCTTATCGTGAGCAAATCACCTATGTGGCGGATCGCCCTGGCCATGATCGCCGTTATGCCATCGATGCCAGCAAGATGAGCAGTGAGCTCGCATGGCAGCCGCAAGAAACTTTCGAGTCGGGCATTCGCAAAACCGTGCAGTGGTATCTGGATAACAGACAGTGGGTCAACAACGTCAAGAGTGGTGCCTACCAATCTTGGATTGAACAGCACTATTCCTCTATTGAACAAAACGATGGGGAGCGTGCCTGATGCATATTCTGCTGTTTGGCAAAAACGGCCAGGTAGGCTGGGAGCTGCAACGAGCACTGGCACCACTGGGCCGCATCACTGCGGTAGATTTTGACTCCACTGACTATTGCGGCGATTTCAGCAATCCGGCAGGGGTGGCCGACACTGTACGTCTGATCAAGCCGGACGTGATTGTCAACGCCGCGGCCCATACTGCAGTCGACAAGGCCGAAAGTGAGCGGGAGTTTGCCGAGCTGCTCAACGCGACCAGCGTGGCAGCGATAGCCAAAGAAGCGGAAGCATTGGGTGCCTGGCTGGTGCATTACTCCACCGACTATGTATTCGATGGCAGCGGTGAGCGGCCCTGGGTGGAAACCGATGCAACCGCCCCGCTCAACGTCTATGGCGAAACCAAGCTGGCGGGTGAGCAAGGGGCCGCGCTTTGTTCCCGTCACCTGATCTTCCGCACCAGCTGGGTTTACGCCGCTCGTGGAGCCAACTTTGCCAAGACAATGCTGCGCTTTGGCAAAGAGCGTAGCGAGATGTCGGTCATCAATGACCAGTTCGGCGCCCCGACCGGTGCCGAGTTGCTGGCCGATTGCACTGCCCATGCTCTCCGCGTGGCGCAGCGCAAACCCGAGGTCGCCGGGCTGTACCATCTGATTGCCTCCGGTACCACAACCTGGTTTGATTACGCCCAGCTGGTGTTTGCCAAAGCCAGAGAGGCTGGCGTTGATCTGGCGGTCACGCAACTCAATGCAGTGCCGACCAGCGCCTTCCCGACCCCTGCCAAACGCCCCCATAACTCCCGCCTTGATACCGACAAATTCCAGCGCACCTTTGATCTGGTGCTGCCGGACTGGACCGTCGGCGTGGAGCGGATGTTGACCGAGATCCTCAGCAAGTAAATCCCTGGTCAGGGATGTGTTGAGTGCATCCCTGGCTGGCAAGAGATAAAACGTAAAAGGTGTAGCTGCAAGCCACCTTTTTCTTTTGCAATTTAAAAATAAGAAATAAGCATCATGACCAAACGTAAAGGCATCATTCTGGCCGGAGGCTCAGGCACCCGTCTCTATCCGGTGACCATGGCGGTGAGCAAGCAACTGTTGCCTATCTATGACAAGCCGATGATCTACTACCCGCTCAGCACCCTGATGCTGGCGGGCATTCGCGATATTCTGATCATCAGCACGCCGCAAGATACCCCCCGCTTTGAGCAATTGCTGGGTGACGGCAGTCAGTGGGGCCTGAATTTGCAGTACAAGGTGCAGCCAAGTCCGGACGGGTTGGCACAAGCCTTTATTCTGGGTGAAGAGTTTATCGGGTCAGACCCCTGTGCGCTGGTGCTGGGGGACAACATCTTCTATGGCCACGACCTGCAGAAACAGTTGGCGGCGGCAGCGGCCAAAGAGAGTGGTGCTACCGTCTTTGCCTACCATGTGCATGACCCCGAGCGTTATGGGGTGGTGGAATTTGATAAAGAGGGTACCGCTATCTCGCTGGAAGAGAAGCCGTTGGAGCCCAAGAGCAACTATGCGGTCACCGGCCTCTATTTCTACGACAACAGCGTTGTTGAGATTGCCAAGCGCCTGAAGCCGTCACCGCGTGGTGAGCTGGAAATCACCGATGTGAACCGTATCTACCTGGAGCAAGGCAATCTGTCGGTGGCGATGATGGGGCGTGGCTATGCCTGGCTGGATACCGGTACCCATGAAAGCATGATAGAAGCGAGCAACTTTATTCAGACTATCGAGACGCGCCAGGGATTGAAGGTGGCGTGTCCTGAAGAGATCGCCTATCGCCAAAAGTTTATCAGTGCTGACCAGATACGTGAGCTTGCAGCGCCGCTGGCGAAAAATGCATATGGCCAATATTTGTTAAGAATGGTTGCTAACGCCTGATGTGATATGGGGGGAGGAATGTTGTTCCCCCATAAAAACTGGATCAAATGTGGGTAAACAGATGAACGTAATCAAAACAGCAATTCCTGACGTGCTTATTTTTGAAC
Source organism: Aeromonas sp. FDAARGOS 1402 (assembly GCF_019046925.1). Lineage (NCBI taxonomy): Bacteria > Pseudomonadati > Pseudomonadota > Gammaproteobacteria > Aeromonadales > Aeromonadaceae > Aeromonas > Aeromonas sp. FDAARGOS 1402. The sequence goes on along the minus strand of NZ_CP077201.1, from coordinate 4,422,701 downwards.
CAAAAGTATTTGGTGATGAGCGTGGATTTTTCTTTGAGAGCTTCAACCACAAGTTGTTTGAAGAGGCAGTAGGATATCCTGTGAGTTTTGTGCAGGATAATCACTCCAAATCGTCGAAAGGGGTATTGCGTGGCTTACATTATCAATTGTCTCCCCATGCCCAGGGCAAGCTGGTGCGCTGTGTTGCAGGTGAAGTGTTTGATGTGGCGGTAGATATCCGCAAAAGCTCTCCAACCTTTGGGCAATGGGTTGGGGTTCATTTATCTGGTGAAAACAAGCGGCAGTTGTGGATCCCGGAAGGGTTTGCACACGGTTTTGTAACTCTGAGCGAGACAGCAGAGTTCTTGTATAAGACAACCAATTACTATGCACCGCAGAATGAAGGCTCAATCCGGTGGGATGATCCGGAAGTAGCAATTGAGTGGCCTATTATTAATGACCCTTATGTATCTAAAAAAGATAATAAGGCGATAAATATTAGTTCAGCAGTTATTTTCGAGTAACTTATTTCTGATGCCAACATTTCAACCCAATACACAAAGGCGATTTGGATTCAATGTCTTTATTAAGAAAAAACATATTTATTCTGTTGTTGATGCAAGGAGCTAATTATCTCATACCTTTAGTGACCTTTCCTTATTTAACTCGAGTATTGGGCGTCAGTCAGTTTGGTTCCTATGCATTTATATTGACGTTATCACAGTATTTTATATTATTTACAGATTTTGGGTTTAACTTAAGTGCAACTAGACGTATTGCTCAAGCGAACAATGATAAAAGTATAATAACTTATGTGTTTTGGTCTACTCTTACAGCAAAAATATTGATTGGGCTAGTTTGTTCAATTGTAATTATATTTTTTTCTTGGTGGACAAGACAAGATAGTGCATATAATGGAATTATTTTTATATTGTTTACTGTGCTCGGTTCTATTTTTACTCCTGTGTGGCTTTTCCAAGGTATAGAAAGAATTTCAATTTTGACTTCAGTCACCATACTATCAAAGGCATTGGCAATACCGTTGATAATGTTTTTTGTGAAGTCAAATAATGACGCACATATAGCGATACTTATACAGGGAGTGGTCTCTTCATTTATTGCATTTTCTTCGCTAATAATTGTTTACAGAATGGGGTGTATAGCAAAAATTAGAATAAGTATTAGTGCAGCAATCAATCAACTTAAAGACTCATCTCCATTATTTGTTTCTAGTATTGCAATAAGTCTTTACACTATGAGCACACCACTTATTTTGCAAATGGTGAGTAATAGTTATGAGGTTGGCTTATATAGTGCAGCTGATAGAATTAGAGGGGCATTTATAGGTTTATTTTTAGTGGTGGGCAATGCTCTATACCCTAGAGTAAATAATTTATTTGTAACTGATAAACCTGCTATGTATTCTCTGTTACGTAAAGTTATTTTTCTTAAATCATTTTTTTCAATAACTTTAATTATTTTTTTGTGGTTTTTTTCATCTCAACTAGTAAGTTTTATTCTTGGTGCAGACTTTGTTGATTCCATTTGTATTATTAAGATAATGTCAGTGCAATTCTTTACTGTCCTAATTTCAATTTCAATGGCTAACTATTTATTACTGCCATTTGGTTATCGTAAGGAATATATGTTACTGCCAATATTTACTTGTACATTACATGTCGTCATCTGTTTTATCTTGGCTAAGAAGTATGGTGCGATTGGAGGTGCTTTATCTGTTACGTTAGTTGAAACGATGAGTATGTTTATTCTTATATATGTCACATATAGAAAAGGGTTGTTGAGTGCGTTGTTCTTTAATACTAAAAGCCAATTATAAAATAAAGTGATATATAAAAATGCCTAAAGTATCAGTAATTGTCCCAGTATATAACACTGAGAAATATGTAGAGCGCGCGATTGTTAGTTTAATGGAGCAAACCATCGACGATGTAGAATTTATCATCATAGATGATGGCTCTAACGATTCATCATTAGATATTATTAAGCAAGTCGTACAGCGTTATCCTATGCGGCAGAAACAATCGATAATAATTAGTCGCGAAAATCGTGGTGTTGCACTAACTCGAACAGAAGGTATGGAATTAGTCACTGGTGATTATGTTATTCATCTCGATAGTGACGACTGGGCTGAACCTACGTGGTTAGAGGCGCTATATAATAGAGCAATTCAGGATTCTGCAGATGTTGTAATCTGTGATTTTTCAGTGATTAACAATAAAGATTGCATTTATGTTAAACAAGCTGGTGATAGCAATGGTCAAACATGTATTAAACTACTCTTATTAGATGAGTTAAGAGGGTATACATGGAATAAATTAATAAGTTCAAGGCTGATAAGCAGATTAGATGACCCATTTAAACTTGGAATAAATTATCTTGAAGACTATGTCTTCTCTATGATGGTTTTTAACCATTCAACACATATTAGTTATGTATCTACTTCATTATATAACTATAACCAACAAAACCTTTCCTCTATAACTAAAAGTTTCTCAGATAGTAAAGTGAATGACATATATGAAACTATTAAGTTTGTGCATTCTTTTTTAGAAGAAAACAATATTTACGATTGTCTTGTAGATTATTACGAGCTTTTTAAAATAAAACAAAAATGTTATATTTTATACAACTCGTCGTCGAATTTATCTGATACTATTTGGGATGTATATCCTTCTGAGTTCAGGTTTTTAATTAAGGCCGATGTTTCTTTGTATTTTAAATTGTGTATTTTGATTGCAGGTTTAGGCATGAAAAAATGCGCATCATATTTGCTTAGAGGAATAATTAAAATAAAGAAATTTGTGTGTTTTTAAAACTAACATGTTGTTTACTTTAAGTTTTAAGTTTTAACTTTAAAGGCCTATTATGTCTAAAGTTGTTTTTTTATCTAGCTATGATCCTACAGATATAAAGTCATGGTCTGGCACACCTTACAGTATTCATCGTATTCTTAGTGAGAATGGTCATATGGTATACAATGTAGGGCCAGTGAAGTCATATTCTAAGCATATAATTAGACTCATATCATATTTGCTTAGCAAAGTGACTCGCTATCGTTTGGACGCATCACATTCTCTTGTGTCATCATTTGAGTTGGGTGTTAGGGCTTCATTCTTATTAAGAAAAATTGATTGTGATTATGTAGTTGCACCAGCAGGGTCTGCGGTGTTGGCTTTTTTATTTACAAAAAAAAATATTATCTATATATCTGACACAACGTTCGGGCAGTTCTGCGAGTATTATGATTCATCTTCTCGAGAACTGCCTTGGTTCGCAAAAGTTATAGGTGATTATATAGAGAAAAGAGCATTAGATAAGTCAACCATTAGCACGTTTCCATCATCATGGGCTGCCGATTTTGCAAAAAAACATTATTTAATTGAAAATAAGATTCACCAAATTAATTGGGGGCCAAATTTACCCTATGTAGAAAGGTTTAACAAAAGTCTACCAAAATTTCATAAGGGTGAGACATTTAACATCCTTTTTTGTGGTGTCGAATGGCTTCGAAAAGGTGGTGATATAGTATTGCAAACAGTTGAAAGTCTAATTAATTCTGGTTATAAAGTTCAACTACATATTTGTGGGTGCTCCGCATTACTTTATGATGATGCAGTAAAGCCAACTTGGTTAATCGAGCATGGTAGACTAGATAAAAATAATCATGTTGAAAATCAATTATTGCAATCTTTATTTAAGGCTGCTCACATCATGTTTGTACCATCGCGAGCGGAATGTTATGGTATGGTATTTTGTGAGGCTGCAGCCTATAGTTTACCAGTTGTTAGCACTAAAACAGGTGGTATAACCTCGATTGTTGATGATGGTTTAACTGGATATTTATTAGCGCCGGATTCACCAATTACTGAGTATTTCATGTGCATTGAAAAGTTGATAACTGACGAATATTCCTACTTGGAGATGTCAAACAATGCAAGAATGACTTACGAAAGCAGATTAAATTGGCCCACTTGGTTTAATGAAATGACATTGATTTTTGAGCGTACTGTTGAATCGTAGCGAGGCGACAAATCGTAATTTTAACCGCATGATTAATAATTAATCATAATCCTGAGCGTATTAATGACCTTCCATTAGGTAGCGATACTGCTGTTGTTTAGTTAAATGTGATCTTAAAACAAAACATTTTTTAATGCATTACTTCGCATAAATAATTATGCCTGAGCTAATTTAAATGATCTTTTCATAATGATGAATATTTGCAAAATGGTAGACGGAAAATGTACTTAACAAATTTTGGTGAATATTTTTCATTCATTTCACTAGTGCTAATGTTTGTTTATGGTTGTAGGAAGGATAATGTAGTCAAAGTAAAAAAATCCCTAGTTTCAGTATTTATAATATATATTACATTTAGTGTTTTTAATATTTATGAGTATGGTTTTTTAGACTCATCGAAAACACTAATACTTTTAGTATTTATAATTGTCGCCTATTCATACCCTAAGCAGTCTTTGTGGGTGTTGTTTGTTTTTTTACTATTTACAAGCATTGCTGACATATTATTTATTTCTGGCTATATAAAAACTACGCAGATTCAGTTTATATTTATTTATGCAGTATTTTTCTTAGCTAAAAATCATGGAAATGAACAAAGTCAAAAAGTTAACATTTTCGGAATTAGTTTTTTGATTTTTCTAGAAATATCACAGGGTGTTTATTTTTCGTCAAGATCTGCTGCTGTATTTTCATTGTTGTTCTTTATATATATATATGTATTACCAGAGAAAGTAAAAAAGAAATTTATATACTGGCTGGTGTTCACACCTTTCATTTATATAGGCGGCATGATTTTTTATTATAAGTTTGCCGAGAGTAGTGGTTTACCCATATCATTAAGTAATGTTGAGCGTTCTAGTATGATAATGTGGTGTTTCGATAATTTATTGAAATACTTTTTTGTTGGCCCTGGGGTTGATTCATTTATTTACGGTGTTAATGATTATAAATTTGCCGGTATTTATGGCGAAACGCCAAACGATCCTCACGCTGTTTTAATGAGAGTTTTTATTACAAGTGGTACGTTTTTTTCTTGCCTATTTTTCATTTTCTATGTTTGGCCGCTGAGACATCTTTCTTTAATTGATAAAATTAACCCATATGTATATATCATATATTTAAAAATAGTGTTATTACTATCCTTAGGAACTTTCAATTCGACCACTAGAGTTATTGTTGGGATTGGTATTGGCGTGTTATTTAATGTGATATATACGAGTAAAATAAGGATTTTAAAAAATGAATCATATAGGCTTGACAATAATAACAGTAAACTATAGAGCTACAAATAGCATAAATAATATCGAGCGTATACTTTCTGGTTTAAATAAAGTTGAATATATTGTTGTTGATAACAGTGATGACTTTAATCGTGTTTGTAAATTCACTAAAGTTATCTCGGGTAACGGTAATGTTGGATTTGGGCGTGCATGTAATCTAGGTGTACAAGTAGCGACCTATGAAAAGATTCTTTTTTTAAATCCAGATGTCATTTTATCTATAAATTTTATTGATGACCTCTTTACTGCTACGAAGCAATTTGATCAAAATTATATTTATGGTGTTCGTGTCAGAAGAGGTTTGCAATCTGATATTTCAAAAAGCAATATACCATTTTTAATATATGAGCGAAGGCATATTTCATATGATCTCATGCTGGTTGATGAGTTACCAGTGACCTTGGTATCTGGTGCATGCATGTTGATGTCAAAGCAAAGATTCTATGCACTTGGCGGATTCGATGAAAAAGTATTTCTCTATGCCGAAGATTTAGATTTGTGTTTGAGAAATAAAGAGAGTGGTGGCTCCAATATTCTGCTAACAAAATTGTCAGTTGAGCATGTCGGTGGCGGAACAGAAAAATCAAATAACAAATATAGACTGATGCCAGTTTTGCGCCGATTAAGAAATTCTTTTAGAGGACATAATGTTATCTTATCTAAAAGGTATCCTAAGGAATTTAAAATAGTTAGATTTATTACTGCACTTTATTTGGCATCTGGTTTGACATTTTCTAAATAAAATCTTTTTATTGAGTGTAAATGAAAATATTACTTATCATTACCGGCCTTGGTATGGGCGGGGCTGAGCGGCAAGTTTGTGACTTGGCCGATCAATTTGCCAATAAAGGGCACTCGGTTTTGTTAATCTCCATGACCGGCGACACGGTTAACCGTCCGCAATCGGTCAATATTAAAATCGAAGAGCTTAATATGGCTAAAACTCCCTTGGGGTTTATTAAAGCCTATTGGAAAGCGCGGCAGTTAATCAAGCAATTTAAGCCAGATGTGGTGCATAGCCATATGGTGCACGCCAATCTGTTTGCCCGCTTGCTGCGTTTCACCATGTCAATTCCAAAATTAATTTGCACTGCTCATTGCACTACAGAAGGTGGGCGAGTGCGAATGTTAGCTTATCGTTTGACAGATCATTTGTGTGATATCAGTACTAATGTTAGTCAAGAGGCGGTTGATGCATTTGTCGCGTGGGGTGCTGTAAAGCCTGGCCGTATGTATCCTATGTATAACGGTATTAATACAGAGCAGTTCGTATTTAATGCTAGTAGTCGGGCTAGATTACGGGATGAATTAAATATCGATGAAAAAACTCCGCTGCTGTTGGCGGTTGGCCGTTTAACTCAACAAAAAGACTACCCCAACTTATTTAACGCATTTCAGCAATTGGTTGAAGTAGGTAATCCAGCAAATTTGGCTATCATCGGCACTGGTGAGGATTTGCCCACATTGACCACTATGGTGGCCAAGTTGGGGTTGAGTGATCGTGTTCGTTTCTTAGGCTTGCAGCGTAATGTTAGCGAATGGATGAGTGCTGCTGATGTGTTTGTGCTGTCATCTGCATGGGAAGGTTTCGGGTTAGTGGTTGCAGAAGCGATGGCTTGTGAACGTATCGTGGTTGCAACTGACTGCGGTGGTGTTAAGGAGGTAGTTGGCCAGTGTGGCATCTTGATCCCTCCCGTCAACAGCATTGCATTAGCTAATGCGTTGAGTGTGGCTTTATCTTTGACTGCCGAGCAAGCACAGGCCCAAGGTTACTCAGCTCGACGGCGCATTGTTGAACGATATTCGCTAAAAGCCCAAGCCGAAAACTGGATCGAATTTTATCGTGATTCGTCTAATATGTGCTAAATACACCAGGTGAATTTCCTTAATTAAATTAAAATTAAATTAAGTGAGATAATGATTCTTTAATTTTTATCTTAAACTTCATGTTTTTCTATTTTATTTATCCCTTTATCTATTTCAAGGAGTTTTCATGTACTTAATAAGAGATTTTTTAAGGTTTATTCTTGGTTCAAAGCTTTATACCTATATCCGTTTTTTTATTACTCATAGGTACTTATTAAATATAAGTGAACCGCTGACATTCTCAGAAAAAATAATTCATAGAAAATTTTGTGTTGATCCTGTAATTTTTTCAAAGTTCGTTGATAAGTTCACAGTAAGAGATATCGTAAGAGAGCGTATTGGTGAAATGTATCTCGTTCCTCTTTTTTTATGTAAAGACAGTATTTCAATTGATGACTTTAAAAGCTTGCCAAATCAATTTGTATTGAAATCGAGCCATGGCGGCGGCGGTAATAATGTTTTAGTAGTTGATGAAAAAAAAGAACTCGTGATAGATAAGGTTGTCAGTCGATTTAATGACTATCTTGGTATCAAACTTGGATCAAAGGTAGATGAACTCTTTTATGATATAGAGAAACCCTCTATCTTAGTCGAACAATTGCTCTCAAACGCAGATGGAACACCGTTGCTGGATTATAAGTTTCATCGCTTTAGTAATAATGGTGATTCATTTTATCTTTTACAGATTAATTCAGAGTACAATACAGCAAGATGCACTAAAACTTTATATGATATCAATGGCACAAAGTCGGAAATTCAGTTTGCTGGTTATAATTATGGCCCTGAAAAAATAAAACTCCCAGATAACTTTCGTGAAATGATAGTCTTGGTCGATAAACTGTCTGAGGGTTTTGAATATGTTCGAGTTGATTTGTTTAATGTAGAAGGAAAGATTTATTTTGGTGAAATGACATTTTGCCCGGCCAGTGGGTGGGATAAGTTAAACACAAAAGAAAATGATATCAAGTTAGGTCAGTTATGGAAATAGCTCAAGAGAAAATCATGTCTAAAATTGTTATTTCTTCTAACACCTGTTGGAGTATATTTAATTTCCGGCTTGAGCTTGCCCGTTTTTTTGAAAAAAGTCATCAAGTTGAAATCATCGCCCCCAAAGATCTATATAGCGACAAGCTGCGAGATATGGGCTTTATTGTTCATGAGATTGATATGGTATCCAGCTCTATCGCTCCTTTTCAAGATATCGCCACATTGCTGGCGTACTGGAAACTGCTAAACAAAATTAAACCCGACTATTATTTTGGTTTCACTGCCAAACCGAATATTTATGGTGGTTTTATTGCTGGGCTTATCGGTTGCAAAGTCATCAACAATATTGCAGGCCTTGGTCGCACTTTTTCCCGTTCTGGTTTACTGCAAAGCGTAATGCAATTGCTTTATCGGATCGGTTTAAGTCAAAGCCAGCATGTATTTTTTCAAAATAAAGATGATCTAACTCTTTTTTTAGAATCAGGCTTGTTAAATAATATTCATTATAGTGTCCTGCCTGGTTCTGGTGTTGATATCAACCGCTTTACTTGTAAACAAACAATACCACGGGATGCAAGAGATTCTGCTTCGCCGTCTTTTGTGTTTTTGTTCTCTGCCAGACTTTTACTTGAAAAAGGCATTCGGGAATACATTAGCGCCGCTAGCCAACTAAAAGCCATTTACCCGCACTGTACCTTTCAAGTACTGGGAAAACATGGTGGCACTGCAGCAGAACTGCCTAAAGTTGAACTTGATGAAGCCTGTCGCAATGGAACTATCGAGTATTTAGGTACCACAGATAATGTAGTGGCCGTTTTGCATAATGCCGATTGCTTTATCTTGCCAAGCTATTATCGTGAAGGTGTACCGCGCTCATTGTTGGAAGCTGGTAGCTGTGGTTTGCCACTGATTACTACCGATTCTGTTGGTTGTCGTGAAACTGTCATTGATGGGGTGAATGGATATTTGATTTCACCACGTAGCAGTGTTGCACTGTTTGATGCGATGAAAAAAATAGTTGAACTTGACATGAGAGAACGTCATGAAATGGGGCTCGCTAGTCGTAATTATATGGTAAATAATTTTAGTGAAGCTTTAGTCCTTGCGCGGTATCAACATGTGTTATTGGAGTCGTAATATGAAGTATTTAGTCACAGGTGCAGCAGGATTTATTGGTAGTGCTGTCAGTCAGCGTCTTTGTCAGCAAGGCCATACTGTTATCGGTATCGATAATCTGAATGATTATTACGAAGTCTCATTAAAAGAGAGCCGTCTTGCCAGACTGGCGGATGAAAGCAATTTTGTGTTTCGTAAAATTGATCTGGCCGATCGCGAGGCAATGGCGGAACTGTTTGTTAAAGAACATTTCGATCGGGTCATCCATCTGGCGGCGCAAGCCGGGGTGCGCTATTCCCTTGAGAATCCTTTTGCCTATGCAGACAGCAATCTGGTGGGTCACCTTGCCATTCTCGAAGGGTGCCGTCACAACGGTGTCAAGCATCTGGTCTATGCCTCTTCCAGCTCTGTGTATGGCATGAACGGAAAAATGCCGTTTGCCACCCAAGATGCGGTCGATCACCCCGTCTCACTCTATGCCGCGTCGAAAAAAGCCAATGAGATGATGGCGCACACCTATTCCCATCTGTACGGCATTCCAACCACAGGTCTGCGCTTTTTCACCGTCTATGGACCATGGGGTCGCCCTGACATGGCGCTGTTCAAGTTCACCAAGGCCATGCTGGCTGGGAAGCCTATCGATGTTTATAACAATGGCCAGCTGAGCCGTGACTTTACCTATATCGACGATATTGTTGAGGGTATCTTGCGCATTGCCGATGTGGTACCGGTTGCCAATCCTGACTGGCAATCCGAGCAAGGTTCACCCGCAGACAGCAGTGCCCCTTATCGTATCTTCAATATCGGTAATGGCAGCCCGGTCAAATTGATGGACTTTATCGATGCCCTGGAAAAGGCGTTGGGCATTGAAGCCATCAAAAATATGTTGCCTATGCAGGCTGGTGATGTGTATGCCACTTGGGCTGACACCGAAGATTTCTTCGAAGCAACAGGGTATCGTCCTGTCATGTCTGTTGAGAAAGGGGTTCAGGCCTTTGTCGAATGGTATAAAAACTATTATAACGCGCAGCGGTAAGCGAGGTTTGTTGTGAAAATTGCGATTTGTGGTACGGGTTATGTCGGTTTGTCCAATGCGGTATTGCTGGCACAGCACCATGAGGTGGTGGCCGTTGATGTGATTGCCAGCAAGGTCGAGATGATCAATCAGGGCCGCTCTCCCATCGTGGATAAAGAGATAGAAAGCTATCTGGCCAGCCGAGATTTGAATCTGCGTGCCACGCTGGATAAAGAGGCGGCTTATCAGGGCGCTGCCTTTGTCATCATTGCCACGCCGACCGATTATGATCCAGAGACCAATTATTTCAACACCAGTACCGTGGAGTCCGTGGTCAAGGATGTGATGGCCATCAATCCTGATGCAGTCATGGTGATCAAATCGACGATTCCGGTGGGCTTTACTGCTCGGCTGCGGGAGGAGTTGGGATGTGCCAATCTGATTTTCTCACCAGAATTTTTGCGTGAAGGGCGCGCACTTTATGACAACCTGCATCCTTCGCGCATCGTAGTGGGGGAGCGTTCAGAGCGGGCTCAGGTATTTGCCAACCTGCTGCTGGAAGGCGCCATCAAGCAAGATGTGCCGGTGCTTTTCACTGACAGCACAGAAGCAGAGGCGATCAAGCTGTTTGCCAATACCTACCTTGCGATGCGAGTGGCATTTTTCAACGAGCTCGATACCTATGCCCAACTGCATGGGCTGGACAGTCGTCAGGTGATTGATGGCATCGGCCTCGACCCACGTATTGGCAGCCACTACAACAACCCTTCTTTTGGCTATGGTGGCTATTGCCTGCCAAAAGATACCAAGCAGTTGTTGGCGAACTACAACAAGGTTCCCAATAACTTGATCCGTGCCATTGTGGACTCCAACACAACACGCAAGGATTTCATTGCCGATTCGGTGATCCGTAAAAATCCATCCCGTGTCGGTGTTTATCGACTGGTGATGAAAGCGGGGTCGGACAATTTCCGTGCGTCTGCCATTCAAGGGGTCATGAAACGGATCAAGGCCAAAGGCATTGAACTGGTGGTCTATGAACCTAGTCTGACAGAATCCGAATTCTTCCATTCCCGGGTAATGACTGATCTTGCAGAATTTAAAGCAAGCTGCGATGTGATTCTGGCAAACCGCATGGTCGATGAGCTGAGTGATATCATGGACAAGGTATATACCCGCGATCTGTTTGGTAGTGATTAATCCCTGACACAGGCTGCCCTTTGGGGCAGTCTGTCATGGCGCGTTTATCAAGGTCGCTCATATTGGGTCGTCCATCATGTTTTCATCATGGCACCCTGCCACTGGACCAGGCAGGGTCATGACCCGATATATGAAGCGATAGGGTTGGGGGTTGTTGATGGGCATGTTATGCATGTGGTTACTTCGTGCTTGATGCCTTGTGTCTTCAGACGATCTATCCGTTTTTCTTGGTAAATATTCCTCATGATTTTCCCTGAACTCCGCTATCATACGGCGATTTTTTCCAGTCAGTTTTTGATGGCAAGCTAAATAAGGTGTGGAAGTGAAAAGGATTCAGCTCATCCCTCTGTTGTCGGCCGTGGCTCTGCTCAGTGCATGTACTGTGGTGCCGGGTACCAATCTTTCAACCAGCGGCAAGACCGAGGTGGCTACCGGAACGGTTGATGTTGATCAACTGGCCGATGTCTACCCGGTGACGCCAGCACTGGTCAGCGAGTTGCGCAAGGCGCCTGTGGTGGGCAAGGCCAACCCTGAGCTCAATCGCCAGATCAGCAGTTATGAGTACCGTATCGGGGTTGGCGACATCCTCAATGTGACGGTGTGGGATCACCCGGAGTTGACCATTCCTGCCGGCTCCTACCGCAGCGCGAGCGAGGCGGGTAACTGGGTACACGCAGATGGCTCCATCTTCTACCCCTATATCGGCAAGGTCGCCGTGGTGGGAAAAACTGTATCTGAAATCCGTGTGGATATTGCCAAGCGGTTGGCTCAGTTTATTCAAAGCCCACAGGTCGATGTCAGCATTGCCGCTTTCCGGTCTCAGAAGGTCTACATCTCCGGCGAAGTAGCCAAACCTGGCGCGCAGCCCATCACCAATGTGCCGATGACGCTGCTCGATGCCTTCAATCTGGCCGGGGGCTTGAGCCCGACGGCAGATTGGCATCATGTGGTCCTGACTCGCCACGGCAAGGAATACCCGCTGTCGCTGCAGGATCTCTTGCAGTATGGCGACCTCTCTCACAACCAGCTGATGCGCGATGGCGACATGCTCTATGTGCCGCGCAATGATGCCCAGAAAGTGTTTGTCATGGGGGAAGTCAACAAGGCTTCAACCTTGACCATTGGTCGTGAGGGAATGAGCCTGACGGAAGCCCTGAGCAGTGCCGAGGGCTTGAACCAGAATGCTGCCAATGCCACAGGGATTTTCGTATTGCGCCCGGCAGGCAAGTCACAGCAGAAAGCCGCCATCTATCAACTTGATTTGAGTGACGCCACTGCGCTGGTGATGGGGACAGAGTTTGCGTTGCAACCCTATGACGTTGTGTATGTGACAACCGCACCTGTGACGCGCTGGAACCGCGTGTTGAGTCAACTGGTGCCCTCCATCAACGGATTTAACGAGCTGACCGAAGGTATGTTGCGGGTTCGCAACTGGTAACGCTCAATGGATATTGACTCGGGGCCCTTGGCATCGGGTTGAAGATGAAAGAGTGACAGTAATATGTTTGAGAAAATTCTCGTCGTGTGTGTGGGCAATATATGTCGTTCCCCGACGGGTGAGCGTCTGCTGCGGGAGCGTTTGCCCGGCCGTGATATCCGTTCTGCCGGAGTGAGCGCCCTGGTCGACAAGCCTGCCGATCAGGTCGCTAGCGACGTAGCCCTGCAACATGGGGTCTCGCTGGAAGGGCATGTTGCGCGTCAGCTTAACCGCGCGTTGTGTCAGGAGGCCGATCTCATCCTTGTCATGGAGAAAGGGCATATTTCCGCCGTGACCGCCATTGATCCTGGCGCCCGCGGCAAGACCATGCTCTTTGGCCATTGGCTGGGGGAGTGCGAGGTGCCAGATCCCTATCGCCTCAGCCGGGAAGCCTACGAGCACGTTTACCAACTGCTGGTGCGTGGGGCCGATGCCTGGGTAAAAAAACTGTAACCACAGCCTGTGCCTGTGTTCGGGTTTATCTGACAATAAAAATGGACTCTGTGTAATGACGACTTCTTCTGTTTCGTCCCGGCAAAATAGTGCTGCGGTGGAAAACGATGAGATCGATCTGGGGCGCCTGCTGGGCTACCTGATCGATGGCCGTTGGTGGATTGTGTGTATCACCGGCTTCTTTATGATGATGGGTATTGCTTACGCCTTGCTGGCGACACCAGTCTTCAAGGCCAACGCCCTGCTGCAAGTGGAAAAAAAGGCCAGCGGCACCGCTCTTCTCGGTGACATGGCCGATGTGCTGGGTGGCGAACAGGCTGATGCCGCCGCCGAGATAGAACTCTTGACCTCGCGCATGGTGCTTGGCCGCACAGTGCAAGAGCTCCATCTTGATACCGTGGTGACCCCCGATTTCTTCCCGCTGGTTGGCCGTGGTGTGTCTCGCCTGATGGGTCAGCCCTATCCCAAGATGGCGATTAGTCGTTTTGAGGTGGCGCCTGAGTTGGTCGGCGTTCCACTTACTTTGACTCTGGGCGAAGACAAGCACTTTACCCTCGAGGTCGAAGGTCGAGTGCTGGAAGGGCAGGTAGGCAAACTGCTTGAGCAAGATGATCTGACCTTGCTGTTATCCGATGTCGCCGCACAAGATGGTCAGGTATTTACCTTGCTGAAACAGCCGGTACTGGATGTGATTGGCGAGTTGCAGAGTGGTCTTCAGGTCAGCGAGAAGGGCAAGAATACCGGGATCATCTCCCTGGCCTTGGAAGGGGAAGACAAGGGACGTATTCGTGCTGTGCTCGATAACATCAGCCAGAACTATCTCCAGCAGAACGTGCTGCGCAAGACCGAAGAAGCCCAGAAGAGCCTGGATTTCCTGCAGACCCATCTACCCCAGGTCAAAGATGACTTGAACCGTTCGGAAGAGCTGCTCAATACGTATCGTCAACAGAACGAGTCGGTTGATCTGTCGCTCGAAGCGAAAGCGGCACTGGACACCATGGTCGGGATTGAGAAACAGCTCAATGAGTTGACCTTCCGTGAAGCTGAGCTGCAACAGCTCTATACCCGTCAGCATCCGGCCTATATCGCCTTGATGGAGAAGCGCCAGACTCTGATCAACACCAAGAACAACATCAACAAGTCGATCAAGCGCTTGCCGAAAACCCAGCAGGACATCTTGCGATTGACCCGTGATGTGCAAGTGGGCCAGGAGATCTTCGTCCAGCTGCTCAACAAGCAGCAAGAGCTCAATATCATGAAGGCGGGGACCATCGGTAATGTGCGTATCATCGATGATGCCGCAGTCGAAACCCGGGCAGTCAAGCCGAAGAAGCCGCTGATCGTGGTGCTGGCGACGCTGCTTGGAGGCATGTTGTCAGTGGGCCTTATCCTGGTGCGCGCTGCATTCCACCGGGGTGTCGAGAGCCCCGAACAGTTGGAAGAGATGGGGCTGTCCGTCTACGCCACTATTCCCTATTCCGAAGATCAGGCCAAGATAGAGCAGCAGCAGAAGAAGAAAGGTCGAAAAGCGATGGCTCTCAATGAAGCCTTGTTGGCCGCCCGTAATCCGGCCGACCTGGCGATGGAGTCGCTGCGCAGTCTGCGTACCAGCCTGCATTTCGCCATGATGGAGGCCAAAAACAACATCGTCATGATCTCGGGTCCTGGCCCTGGTCTCGGTAAAACCTTCGTGTCTACCAACTTTGCTGCCACCTTGGCCATGGGGGGCAAGAAGGTACTGGTCATCGACGCGGACTTGCGCAAGGGCTATATGCAAAAAGTCATGGGGCAAGAGATGGGGGCGGGCTTGAGCGCCTATCTGGCGGGTCAAAGCGAGATGATGCAGGTGATCAGCAAGACCAGCTTTGATGGGCTCGATTTTGTTTGTCGTGGCGCCGTGCCGCCCAACCCCTCAGAATTGCTGATGCATCCTCGCTTCAAAGCGCTGCTGGATTGGGCCGCCGAACATTACGACTTTGTCATTGTCGACTCCCCGCCGATCCTGGCGGTCACCGATGCGGCCATCGTCGGTCAGCATGTCGGGGCATCCTTGTTGGTGGCTCGTTTTGCCAAGACGGCTGTGAAAGAGGTGGAAGTGGCGATTCGTCGCTTCGAGCAAAATGGTGTGGTCATCAAGGGTATTCTGCTCAACGCGGTAGAAAAGAAAGCCAGCAGTTATTACGGCAATTACGGATATTATCAATATAGCTATGGCGATAAAACCAAAGCCTGATCCTGCTGCAGACAATCGATAAGGGATTGGTAATATTCAGGGAGGCGAAATCGCAGGTTCAATCGATGCCTCCTTTGAGTAATACTAGATAAGGCTGGGGGGACCCTCTCAGTGTTATGTTTTAGCTGTGTCAACAAAAAGGAAGATAAGATGAAAAAGAGTGCGTTTGTTTTGGCTGCGCTGCTGGCTGTTTCTGCTAATGCCATGGCTGCAGAAGAAGCTGCTGGTGCTGCCGGTACTGGCGCGGGTGGTGGTGCTGCCGGTGCTGGCGCTGCTGCTGCTGCTGCCGGGGTGACTACCACCGTCGTTGCCGTGGGTGCTGCAGCTGCACTGGTGACCGCTGTTGCTGTGTCTGAATCCAACAGCCGCAACAACAACAATACCAGCACTACCACCTCAACCCGATAATATTCAACAAGGCTGCTCTGTTTTAGCAGCCTTGTTTTCTTCTTATCCCTCATGGATGGTGTATTGCGCGTGGCACAGTATTTATCTTATTTCCCCTCCCGATTATTGGCATGGTCAGCCACATTGTTATTGGCTGGCTGCAGCACCTCGACCCATCAGACGATCGAGACTCTGGGTTATGTGTTCAACAAGCCTGATGATATTGTACTGACCTCATCCGAGCTGAGATCGCTACCCTATGCGAGTGCCTATATCAAGGTGGGCGATCTTCCCCAGGCGTTGGTTGTACTGGCATATGTCAATGGTTCGCGCATGTCATGGATGAGTGCCGATGGTGTGATGTTTGTGACCCAGCATGGGCGCCTGATTAAAACAGTGGGTTTGCCAAATGATTTGCGCTATCTGGGAAGCCTGGAGAAGGATCCGCTGAAGACCTCCCGGTTAGACAAGACACCCTCGATGGTGTGGTATAGCGTCGCTGAATGGTCGAAAAAATACACCAGTGGCTATCCTTTGAGCATGCATTACACGCAGGCGGGCAATGAGGTTCTGAATATTATGGACCGCCCCTATAAAACGACGATTGTAGAAGAGCATGTCGTTACCGCCCCGAATGAAGAGCGATGGCTGAATCATTTCTGGATCGATGAGCAGACAGGTCAAGTTCGTAAATTCCAGCAGCAATTAGGCCCTTCCTTGCCAATGATCGAAATGACATTCCTTAAGCCCTATTCATCATGAAAATAATATATAGCTTATTGCTTGCAGCCTTGGGGGCTGCCCCTGTTATGGCAGATGTGTCCGTATCTGTTTGGTGGCAAGGTCAACCGACAGCAACAATGACTCATCCCCAGTCCATGCTGTTGAGTGACGCGTTGTTAAACTCGGCAGTCTCTCAGTACGATAATTATTGGCCTGTCGCTCATATTTCTACTCCTGCGCGCCAAAAAGACATTGAGTATCAACAGCAAGCCGTGCTGAAGGATCTCAGATTGCTGGCAACGTACTGGCAGCAGCATGATGAAGTTGAACTCGCCCATGCCGCTTTACAGTTGAATCAACAGTTGCAGCAGTTGCATTTGACAGGGCGTTTCGAATTGCCTGTGGATCCGGATATCAGCCTGGCGCCCTCAGGTGCCAACCCCGTATTGCAGGGGGATTATCAGCTGTATCTTGCCCCTCGCCGTTCGCAAATCTATCTGGCCGGCTTGATTGGTCGCCCTGGCGAGGCCCCGGTTTTGCCTGCGGCAGGGCTGAGAGAGTACTGGAAAAAGCTGGATCGCGTGTCCGGAAGTGATGACACCGGCGCGTATCTGATTTCCCCCAGTGGCAAATCTGAGTGGATCCCCGTTGCCATCTGGAATGAACGCCATGTCGAAGCCATGCCTGGTGCCACTCTGTTTGTCGGTTTTGCTCCGAGTGTGCTGCCTGAGCAATATAAAGACTTGAATACACGCATGTTGACGTTGTTAGCGAATCGGATGCCCAAATGACCTATCCAAGACTCTCACTGATTGCCCTGCTGGTATCCTTTGCAACACACGCTGATGCCGACATTTTTGAACCGTTGGGTCCATCACAAAGTGACTTCGGCGGCGTTGGCTTGCTGCAAATGCCAACCGCCAGAATGGCCAAGACGGGTGAATTCAGTGTCAATTATGTTGATAATGAACAGTACCGTCGCTGGTCTATGTCAGTGCAGCCGTTCGACTGGCTTGAAGCGACTTTGCGTTATACCGACGTAAGAACTCGTCTTTATAACGCGAATCCCGACTTCAGTGGCGACCAGACTTACAAAGACAAGGGCATGGATGTCAAAGTCAGGTTGCTGGAAGAGTCTACCTGGATCCCGAATCTCTCTATGGGTTTTCGTGACCTGATGGGGACCGGGCTGTTTGACAGTGAGTACATTGTCGGCAGCAAGCGTGTTGGCCCGTTTGATTTCACCCTTGGTATGGGCTGGGGAAATATGGGGGAGAGCGGGAACATTACCAATCCTTTTTGCGAGTGGAAAAATGATTGGTGTTCACGAGATAATGGCTATTCCAGCGGTGGTGGCAAATTTGAAACAAAAAATATGTTCCACGGTAATGCTGCCTTGTTTGGGGGTGTTGAATACCAGACACCTTGGCAGCCACTTCGCCTGAAGCTGGAATATGATGGCAATGATTACAGTAATGAATTTGCCGGGAAAATTGATCATTCATCTCCTATCAATATAGGTGCTGTTTATCGTCTGTTTGATTACATGGACACTCATCTTAGTTATCAGAGGGGAAATACTCTGATGTGGGGTGTTACTCTTCGGACCAACTTTAATGATTTACGTCAGAATCATTTAGATGAGCCTCGCCCTGTGTATATCGCTGAAAAGGCCCCGATAGACTCGTCACACGTTGATTGGCCTGTCATGGCAGGACAGTTTGAAAGCAATGCTGGTTGGAATACAGCATCACTTTATAGTGACCAGTCCACTGTAACCTTGCTGGGTCAACAGCACAAATATAGGGACCAGCAAGAAGCGATCGATCGTACTGCTCTGGTTGCGATTAATCATCTGCCTGAGACTGTCGAAGAGTTGAGAGTCATTGAGCGCCAGCGAGATTTCCAGTTGCAAGAGACGGTGATTGATCTCGACTCTGTGCGAAAGGCGAACCAGCCCCAGGTTCTTGGGCAGGAGGCAGTGGTAGAAGAGCATCAAAAAGTACCTGCTCCTGTTCAGGGAACGCTCCGTTACCAATCTGAACCAGAGTGGTTCTCTTATTCATTTGACCCGGCCCTGACGCAATCTTTTGGTGGCCCTGAATCATTTTATATGTATCAGATAGGCATTAATGCCAACAGTGAACTGCGTCTTTCCGATAAGGATTGGTTACAGGGTACGTTGTTCTTCAATATCGCGAACAATTACGACAAATTTAATTACAAAACACCACCTGCTGACACGGATGCGTTACCGAGAGTACGCACTTGGGTGAGAGAGTATGTCGACTCTTCCAATATTCTGCTGAACAACCTCCAGTTAACACATATGGAGCAACTTGGTCAGGAGTGGTACGGCCAAGCATACGGCGGCTATCTGGAAATGATGTACGCCGGTGTCGGGGGAGAGGTGCTTTATCGTCCTTTCGGTCAGTCATGGGCTCTGGGTCTGGATACCAACTGGGTCAAGCAGCGTGATTGGAACAACACCCTGAAGATGGCTGATTACGACGTTGCTACGGGTCACTTGACTGGCTATTGGCAGTTGCCTTTCATGGACAATGTCACTGCCAAGGTAGCTGTCGGGCGTTATCTGGCTGGTGACCTGGGGGCCACGTTTGATTTCTCCAAGCGCTTTGACTCCGGGATTGTGATGGGGGCATACGCAACCTTGACGGATGTGTCGGCCGAAGAGTATGGGGAAGGCAGTTTTACCAAAGGTATCTACATCACGATTCCCTTTGACTTGATGTTGATTCGTCCCACAACATCCAAGGGAACAATTGGATGGGTTCCTCTGACAAGAGATGGGGGGCAGATGCTCAGCCGAAGCCATACCTTGTATGACATGACTGAACGTTTGCCGTTGTAAGGCTCTTATCGGTATTGATTCGTTAGTCTAATGAGCCGTGATAGTGTTTTTACTGTCACGGCTTTTTTTATGCATGATGAGGCATAAATGGGAAGAGAGTGCAGTTTGGTTCATAAGGTTTTTTGGGGAACATCAGTCTTGTACTGGTTGCTTGGCATGCATTTTTTCATGCACAACCCGGGCGGGGCAGGGCTCTATCTGCCGTTCAATGCCTGGGGCTGGATCTTCGCTAGCCTGGTGATGGCGCTGGGGCTGTGGTATGTGACCCTCAGCCAGCGACTGGTGGTCTCGCCGCTGCTGACGGCCCAGTGGCTGGGGGGGATCTTGTTGTTGCTGCCCATGGCCTATCCGGGATTCGAGCTCAAGGACTATGCCATTCCCCGGCTGCTGGGGCTGTTTGCCGGCCTGCTGTTTCTGGCAAGCCTCTATCAGTGGCGATTCGGCCGCGAGGCGCGAGACAGGCTGCTCTATCTGCTGCTGGGGGCCGTTGCCATCGAGGCGCTGCTCGGCCTGGTGCAGTATTACCTGCTGGTGCCGGGCAACTGGATTGGGTACGACACCCAGACCAACCGCCCCTATGGCATCTTCCAGCAACCCAACGTGATGGCGAGCTTCATGGCGACCGGCCTGTCACTGGCCATCTGGCTGGAGCTGCGCGGTGATGCCAACCCCTGGCTCAAGGGGCTGCGCTATGGGGTGATCCTGGCCACTTCTCTGCTGCTGGTCATCTTGCAATCGCGGGTCGGGCAACTGGGCGGCATGATGGCTCTCTTGTTGCTGTCTGCCCAGTTGGGTCGTGAGCGGCTGCTGGGCAGGATGCTCGCGCTGGTAGCGCTGGGCATCTTGATCGGGCTGGCTTCGCAATACCTGATGGCTGGAGCAAGACGAGGGCTCGAGATCTACCAATCAGGTGGCATGCGCTCCATCTACTGGCCCTATGCCGCCAAGCTGATTGCTCAGATGCCCTGGACCGGTTGGGGCTATGGCAGCTTCGAATCGGTGTTTCTCCATCACTACATGGCCGACAAGGCGCTGAATCCGGCCATGGTACAGATCGAGTACAACCTGGATCACCCCCACAACGAGTTTCTCTACTGGGCGGTGGAAGGGGGCCTGGCCCCCATGCTGGGCATGGTGCTGATGGGCGGTGCCCTGCTGTGGCGTCTGAGCCGGGCGGGCTGGGTCAAGGGCGCCGCCTTGCTTGCGCTGGTGACCCCCATCTTGCTGCACACCCAGACCGAGTACCCCTTCTACCACGCCATCGCCCTGTGGTGGGCGCTGCTGCTGCTCCTGTATGCGATGGATGCGGAGGTGGAGGAGCAAGGCCACGGCAACTGGCGCGACCATCTGTGCCGCCCCTGGTTGCTGCTGCGCTTCATGGCCATCGCCATTCCCCTGATCGTCATCCCCTTCATGCTAACCGCCATGCATACCGCCTGGGTGGTGACCAAGTATGAGCGGGGCGGTTACAAGCAGCCTGCGCTCCTGCTCGACATCGTCAACCCCATGGCCTGGCTGACCCGGGTGGAGTTCGACGTGAACGCGGTGCGCCTCATGGTCGGTCTGCAGGCCAACAACAAGGCGGAGCTTGAAGCCTACCTCGACTGGGGGCAGGCCTTTGTGCGCCATACCCCGAGGGCCAACATCTACGCCAACATGGTGATTGCCCTCAATGCCCTCGGGCGCACGGCGGAGGCGGACAACCTGCGGGCAAGCGCCCTGATGCTCTATCCGGGTGAGCCTTTGCTCACTGTGTCGGCCGCAAGAAAGGTGGCCGCGACCCTGGAGCGCAAGCCCTCTTCGTGAGGGCCGTCTCAACCTGTCTACCATCACGGCCGCCTTTGCGGCCGTGATGGTTTTTGTGCCCGCCTCGTTGAAGTGGGAGGGGGCTGGTTGCCAAAGAGGTTCCCGGCCATCCGTTCACCTCGCCCGCGCACCGCGACCGTTTTGCTGTACAAGGTTGCAGCAAGGGTTTCATCGGCTCGCAAAAATGGGGTTATCTGCTGGACGGCGCAAGCGCCTTGGTTAAGATAACCGTCTTAACGTCTTGTTTGGCAAGGGAGTATGACATGGAGATAGTACTAGGCCCATTAGAGGCCCGCGTGATCGGCTGCCTGATTGAGAAAGAGATCTGCACGCCGGATCAGTACCCTCTCTCGCTCAATGCACTGGTCAATGCCTGCAACCAGAAGAGCAACCGGGAACCCGTGCTGGAGCTCGCCGAGCTGGATATTCGTGCCGTGATCGACGAGCTGATCCGCCGCCGTCTGGTGGTCAATACCGCCGGTTTCAACGCCCGGGTGCCCCGCTATCAGCATCGTTTCTGCAATACCGAGTTCGGCGAGCTGAAGTTCTCGGCCCAGGAGCTCGGCATTATCTGCGAACTCTTGCTGCGTGGCCCGCAGACCCCGGGTGAGCTGCGTTCGCGCACCAACCGGCTGTGCAGCTTTGACGATGTGACCGAAGTGGATGCCGTGCTGGCCACCCTCATCGAACGGGGGCCCTATGTGGTCAAGTTGCCCCGTGAGCCGGGCAAGCGGGAATCCCGCTACGCGCACCTGTTCAGTGGCGAGGTGGATCTGCAGGCGCTGGCCGACGCGGCGCCCGCTGGCAACCTTGTGTCACCGGCGGCAGACAGACTGGCAGCGCTCGAAGAAGAGGTCGAGCACCTCAAGGGGCAGTTGCAGGGGCTGGAAGCCCGTCTGGCCCGGCTGGAAGGCTGAGCCAACAATCTGGTTCCAGAAGGCGCTGCGGCGCCTTTTTTGATGACCGAGCCCCTCCTGCGGCCCGTTGCCCGGTGGCAGGGGCGAGTGCCCTGTCAGCCCTGTCGCTCGCGTACCCATCAAAGGCGCCAGCTTTTTTGCACTATTTCGCGCTGAAGGGTCGAGCCGCCGCCGCTTTCCCGTTAAAATTCCGCCTTTGCACTTGCCCGTGAGTTCTGATGTCAGCCTTCACCCTCTCTTCAGATTGCCATGCCCTGCTGTGCGAGCTGCAATTGCAGCGTGCCGCCAGCACTCGTTACCTGCAAGACACCCTCTATGCCCCGGGCGCACCCGGGTGTGCGCTGCTCGACACCCTTGATCAGTTGCAGCAGTGGGGGCTTGTCCGTCAACGAACGGAGCAGCAGTGGAGTCTGACGGCAGAGGGAACCCTGACCCTGATCCTGGCGGTGCGTGCGGGGGAGTGCCCCATGCCGCAGTGGTCCCGCATCCCCTCGGTCACGGGCCTGGAGCGGGCACAGGAGGTGGTACGCGAGCTCTGTCTGGGGGAGGCGGGGCAGATCCCGGCCTATTACCAGAGTGCCGAACTCCTGAGCCTCCTGGATCTTCCCGATGCTCCCCGCCTGCTGGCAGGCTCCAGCCCCGCCTGGCAGGCCCTGCTGCTCGAGCACTTCGCCCTGCAGGCCCTGCTTGATGCTGAGCCTGACGAGGGCTGGCCGCTGGCAACGCTGGTTGCCTCCTGCTCCCCGGCGCTCTCTGGTCAGATCCAGGCTCGCGCCCAAGAATGGGAGTGGCTCTGCGGTTCCTTCGGGGGCGAGGTAACCACTCACTGGCCTGCACTGCAACAACTGGCGCAGCAGGGGGATGAGCAACCCCTGGCCGAGCGGCTGCTGGGGGCGCTTGGCCAGTGGCAGGGGCAAGAGGCGTCGCCCTGGCCTCGGATGTTCAGCGCCTTGCTCTGGCTCGGCTGGTTGCAACAGGCAGATCCGGTGCAGGGGAGCGAGCAGCGCAAGAAGTGGCAGCGCAGTCTGGGCCATCACTCCCCCCTGCTGGCCGATCTGCTGGGGCAGTGGGCCGGAGATCGCCACGGCCAGGCGGTCGGCCTGTTCGATACCCTGCAACTGCCGCTGGAGGAGCTCCACTGGGGTTACCTCTGGCTCGATCTCTGCGCCCTGGCGCGCCACGGCGAGCAGAGCCCCCAGGTGACCATCTTGCACAAGTGGGACCTCTCCCAGGTGCTGGACGCCGAGCCCCGGCATCGCCTGATGGCCTTCTGCCAGGATCTGCTGCGACTCCTGCTTGGCCGGGAAGCCGCCCATTGGCCCCTGCGCGCGTTGCGTCCTGCTCAAGGGGAGGAAGAGGATGCCACCGAGGAGGAAGGCAAGGCCCCCGCCTCGGCAAGCTGGCTCAACTGGTTGCAGGGGTTGGGACGCTCGAGCGGGGTGCGCAAACCCCAGGAGCGGCTGGTCTGGCTGCTCCACGCGGAGGGGCCTGAGCTTGAGTGCAAGATCCAGAAGCAGAGCACCAAGGGGGAGTGGACCGCCGGGCGAAGGGTCGATCCGGCCCTGCTTTCCACCCAGTACGCCAGCCTGCTGGACGAAGCTGACTGGGCACTGGTGCGCACCCTGCCGCGCAACATGGGCAAGCTGCCCCGGGATGCCTGGGTGCCCCTGGCAAACCATCCTCGCCTCTTCAATGCCAAGGGGCAGAAGCTGCAACTGGCCGTCAGCGCCCCCCTGCTGCAACTGGTACAGAGCGGGGAGGGCATGAGCGCCAGACTACATCCTGCTCCCGCCGCCCGCGGTGCGCACATCGTCCCCCTGGCTCAGGATTTGTGGCAGCTTATTCTGACACCGCAGGCGCTGCTGGACAGACTACCGGCCCTGGAGGCCATTCCGGCATTGCCGCCGGCCGGGCTCGAGGAGCTGCAACGCAGGCTGGATGCGATCCCCGATCTCCCCTGGCACAGCCAGGTGGCGGGGCTCAGAGGCAACGCCGAGCTGGCCCCCTGGCCCGGCGTTCCCTCCGTCCTGCTCGACTGGCAGGAGGGGCAGCTCGTGGTCCAGCTGGTGACCCGGGAGGGGGACCTGCCTCCCTTGCCTCTGGGCAAGGGGGAGGCCATCGTGCGCCAGGGTATCCGGGAGTATCACTACTGGCAGCGGGATCTGGCTGCCGAGAAGGACGATGCCCAGCGCCTTCGCAACCAGTTGCCCATCGGCCTGCCCGGCAACGAGTGGAAGCTGGACGGCGAGCAGGCACTCACCCTGGTCAACGCCCTGCCAGAGCTGGTTGACGCCGGTGTGGTGGTACATTGGCACCAGGACAGCACCCGCCTCAAGAGCCTCGATGAAGAGGCCCTGAGCCTGCGTATCGAGCGGCGTCAGGACTGGTTCCAGGTGGAAGGAGAGCTCTCGCTGGACGAGCATCAGATCCTCGATCTTCGCCTCATCCTGCGACAGCTGACCCCGGGCCAGCGCACGGTGCAGCTCGACGATAAGACCAGCCTGATGTTGAGCGACAAGCTGGTTGAACGTCTCACCGTGCTCGGCGCCATGCTGGACGACGAGCAGCGTATCAACAACAAGCTGGCCTATCCGCTGGCCCGCCTGCTCTCCGTCATCACCACCGAGGGGGATGCCGCCTGGCAGAACCTTCAGCAGGAGTGGCAGGAGGAGGTGAGCTGTCCCCCCGAGCTGCTGACGGCGCTGCGGGACTATCAGAAGGAGGGGGTACGCTGGATGGCGACCCTAGCCCATCACGGCTTCGGCGCCTGTCTGGCCGATGACATGGGCCTGGGCAAGACCTTGCAGGCCCTCATCGTGCTGCGCATGCGTCAGCACCTGGGCCCGGCGTTGGTGGTGGTGCCCAAGTCAGTGGTCACCAACTGGCAGGAGGAGGTGGCCCGCTTTGCCCCCGAGCTCGAGGTGGTGGTGTTCGACCATCCCGCCGAGCGGGAGACCCTGATCCAGGGGGCCAGGGCCGGACAGATCGTCCTGGTCAACTACGGCATGCTCGGCAGTCTCTCCCAGGCGCTCAAGTCCCGCCGCTGGTCGAGCATGGTGCTGGACGAGGCACAGCAGATCAAGAATGCCGGTACCCAGCGCGCCAAGCTGCTGTTCCAGCTCGACGGGGATTTTCGCCTCGCCCTCTCCGGCACTCCCATCGAAAACCATCTGGGGGAGCTGTGGAGCCTGTTCAGCTTCATCAACCCCGGCCTGCTCGGGAGCCTCGGGGAGTTCAAGCGCCGCTTTGGCAAGGCGGTCAAGGATCCCCAGCACATGGCGATGCTGCGGGCGGTGATCAGCCCCTTCATCCTGCGCCGCCTCAAGCAGCAGGTGCTAACGGAGCTGCCGGACAAGACCGAGATCATCCATCACATCAGCCTATCCCCCGAGGAGCGTCAGCTCTACGAGGCGACCCGGCGCGAGGTGGTGCAGCAGGTGCAAAGCGCCGATGGCCGTGCCCTGATGCATGTGCTGAGCGGCCTGACCCGGCTGCGCCGACTCTGCTGCTCCCCCCAGCTGGTGATGCCGGAGTGGTCGCAGACCAGCAGCAAGCTGGACGAGGCGATGGCGCTGCTGGACGAAGCCATCGATGGTGGCCACCGGGTGCTGGTGTTCAGCCAGTTTGTCGATCTGCTGAGCCTGCTGCGCAGCCGTATCGAACAGCGGCAGTGGGACTACTGCTATCTGGATGGGGGCTGCTCGGCCAAGTCCCGTCAGGAGTCCATCCTGCGTTTTCGACGCGAAACGGTGCCACTCTTCCTCATCAGCCTCAAGGCGGGGGGGACGGGCCTCAACCTGACCCAGGCCGATACCGTGCTGCACCTCGATCCCTGGTGGAACCCAGCGGTGGAAGATCAGGCGAGCGATCGGGCGCACCGCATGGGCCAGACCCAGCCGGTGACCGTCTATCGCCTGGTGTGCGAGCAGACGGTGGAGGAGAAGATAGTGGCGCTGCACGACGAGAAGCGGGCACTGGCCGACGGCCTCCTGAGCGGCCAGTCCGAGGTGAAGGGGCTGGATGTGGAGAGCCTGCGGGCACTGCTGATGAGCTGACGGCGATGGGCTGTAGCCCGATGTGACAAGGGGAGCATCACGGATGCTCCCCTTGTCGTTTGTGGCGGTGCCGAGCCTGCGCTACCCCTGATAGAGGTAGAGGTGCAGCCGCTCTATAATGGGGTCACCGCCAATCTTGCGATCCCGGCGTGCCTGGCGCAGCTTGGGCGGGTAGTGGCCCAGATGGGTGACGGCCGGCTGGGTATCGGAGCAGAGCAGCAGGGGCAGGCTCGCCTTGATCTGCTGCTTGCGGGGCTCCCGGTCCTGCCAGAGCAGGTTGATCATGGGGTGGGTCTTGACCGGCCTGCGGATCCGCATGGCGGCATCCGCCGGCAGGCGGCGAATGTCGTATACCTCCTGATCCACCATCTTGCTCCACTCTTCGTTGTCAAAGAGCGCCGGTACATATCGGCGGCTGCGCTCCAGCATCTCCAGTACCTGCTCCCGGCTGAGGCGGCTGATGCTCTGCTTGTCGGCCCAGGTGAAGCCCAGTGAATGGAGATCCCCCTGAAGCCAGGTCAGCTTGCGATAGACCTGCAGGGTGATGACGCCGGGCAGGGCACCGTGCACCAGCTCGAACTTCTCGTCCCGCCCGCCCGCCGCCTGGACCATGGCCTTGAAGGCGAGCTTGTGCGCGTTGATCTCCTCGATGACGGGGGCCAGCTCCCTGGCGCAGGCGGCAGGAAAGCGCAGCCAGCCGGGCAGACGGTGGGTCGCCTTGGTGGAGCAGCCGGGGCGGGCGCTGTGGTCCTGAAAGGCGGCGAGGGTGGCGGCCAGGGCCGCCTCGCCCGAGAGATAGCCCACCTCGATGGCCTCGATGGGCTCATGCTCTTCCCCCTGGGCCACGGCCGGGAGGGGATAGACATGAGCCTCCAGCAGCTCGAGCTGGCCCAGTTGCCGTGCAAGGCGTGCCAGCGACGCCTCCAGCAGGGCCATCTGTTGACGCAGGGCGGCGGTGGGGGTAAAGGTGTCCATCGGCAGATCCTGTGTGTGTGCCGCTCCCCCTGTTCAGCATGGTATCGGGACAACGTGGGGAGGCAGCATGATAAACCACTGTATAAATAACCATACCAGTATGATGGCAGGGTGCCAAGTGTCCGGTGCCACCCTGACGATGGGGGTGACATGGGGGCATCCGGTTCAGGTTGCCTGTTCGTATCTTTTTGTTAAATAACGATCTTGTTGCGATCTATTTGTTAACAAAATCTGGTGGTCGAGAGTTTGCACCCTGCTGGCTCGTCGTCGTGCCGTGCATAGCTAGCGTGGGAAAGTGCATAGTTAGAAGTGGGTGGCGCAGGAGAAAATGCTGTCAGGCTGCCAGGGGGAAAGTTTCAGCATTATTTCATTTTAAAATCATATGGTTATGGTTATTGCCCTGGCGATATCAACCATTACTTTTACTAATGTCATGTATCAAAATTCGTCAATTGAGGCACCTCCCCGCCCTGACTAAGCTTTGCGCATCAAATCCGAGCCTTGCGCAGAACTAGAGAGAGGAGCCATATCATGGCCAACATGACTTATACCGAAGCCGGTTACCAGCATTCCAGCGAATCGAATCTGGTTGCTCGCGTCAAGATGACCGTCCTGACCTGGCTGGAACGCAGCCGCAGCCGTCGCCAGCTCTCCGAGCTGCCCGCCTACCTGCTCAAGGACATCGGTCTGAACGAAGCCGACCGCTATCAAGAGACCACCAAGCCGTTCTGGCGTGGTTGATCAGCCGGGCATGGATGCCTTGTTTTTCTGCTGATACCAGGGGCATGATGCCCACCAGTCTGCCGAAGGCATGCTGCCTTCACCTGCCGATACCCGTTCACTGATTTCCCTCTCCCGTGTTTCCCCCCGCTTGACCCTGTTGCATGAGTTGTCACTCATTCTCGCCACTTTTGTATCCTTACTGTTTGAATTTGTTTAAAAACTGATTTTAAGCCCGGTTGCCTTGCGTATAATCCGGCCATGGCATTCCAGACTAAAGGGTGAGACGGATGATTCCCCAGCATGACTTTTTGGCCCTGACGCGCCGCCATGAGTGGCAGCTCGAGCCTTTCGCCTTCAATCTGACCGACGGTACCCGGGTGAGCGTGTGGGATACCGGCGTGATCTGCCTGGAACCCGCTTCCGAGGCGGGGCAACCCGGGCACAAGGACATCGTCCTCTCCTGCGGCATCCACGGCAACGAGACCGCCCCTATCGAGATCTGCAACCGGTTACTGACCCGGTTGCTCGCAGAGGAGCTCAAGGTTCGTCACCGGGTGCTCTTCCTCTTTGGCAACCCCGCCGCCATGAACCAGGGGGTGAGGGAGGTGGAAGAGAACATGAACCGCCTCTTCTCGGGCGCCCACAGCAAGGGGGAGGGGCTGTGCAACCGGGAGCGCATCCGCGCCATGCGTCTGGAGCAGTATGTGAGCCGCTTCTTTGCTGACTCGGGCAGGCCCCGTTACCACTACGATCTGCATACCGCCATTCGCGGCTCGCGCCACGAGAAGTTTGCCGTCTATCCCTTCCCCCACGAACGCCCCCACTGCAAGGAGCAGGTACGTTTCCTCGGTGCCTGCGGCGTGCGCACCATACTGCTCTCGAGCGGCCCGACTACCACCTTCAGCTATTACAGCTCGCACCAGCACGGCGCCCATGCCTTTACGGTGGAGCTGGGCAAGGTGCGGCCTTTCGGTGAAAACGACATGACTCGCTTCATCGAGGTGCGCCAGACATTGCAGGAGCTGGTGACCCGGGATGAGGTGGCCCTCGAGCCATGGCGAGCCGATGACTTCACCCTTTTTGCCATAGATCGGGTGATCAACAAGCAGTCGGAGCAGTTCCGCTTCCTGTTTGCCAGCGATGTGGACAATTTCACCGAATTTCCCCAGGGTTTTGTGCTGGCAGAAGATGGGGATCGGCAATACAGGGTAGAGAAAGCACGGGAGGCGGTGGTCTTCCCCAACGCCAACGTGGCCATCGGACAGCGCACCATGCTGCTGGTAGTACCCACCCGTTTGTGGGAGTGAATTGACGCCTTTTTCTCATGCTGAACCTGCGCCACGGGCGGTGGCAAGCAGCATGACGGTGATGGGCGTGATCCCGAACTCGATATGACAGGGAGCCTGAACAGGCTCCCTTCTTTGTTTCTGCTCGCCGAAAGTTCCGATTACCTTCGAAAATAAAAGAAGTTTCTACTGGTCTTACCTGGATGAATCTCGTTGCCCTTTAGTTAACATGTTGTTTACATTTTAAATGTCACCTCATGGTGGTGACGCTGACAACGGCAAGGAGCCAGTTATGACCCATGTCGACATTCCCTTCCTTCGTTACCTCGATGAGGAGGGGCGCCCGGTCGCGACACTGCCGACTTGGCTGGACAAGGCGATGCTGCACACCTTCTACCGCAACATGGTGATGGTGCGCAGTTACGACAAGAAAGCGATAGCACTGCAGCGAACCGGCAAACTCGGCACCTTTCCCTCCCATCTCGGGGCGGAAGCGGTGGGGATCGGTGTCGGGCTCGCCATGCAGCCAGAGGATGTCTATGTGCCCTACTACCGGGACATGCCCACTCTCTACGTGAGGGGCGTGCCCATGGAGCAGAACCTGCAGTATTGGGGCGGCGATGAACGGGGCAGTGTCTTCTACAAGGCCGGTGGCGAGTTGTCGGAAGACTTGCCCATCTGCGTTCCCATCGCCACCCAGATCACCCATGCTGCCGGCATCGCGGCCGCCTTCAAGCTGCGCAACCAGCCCAGGGTCGCCGTGGTGACCATCGGCGATGGCGGTACCTCCAAGGGAGACTTCCTCGAGGGGCTCAACTGTGCCGGTGTCTGGCATCTCCCCATGGTGATGATCATCAACAACAACCAGTGGGCCATCTCGGTGCCGCGCAAGTTGCAGTCGAGCGCGCCCACCCTGGCCCAGAAGGGCATAGGAGCCGGGGTGCGCAGCCTTCAGGTGGACGGCAATGACGTGGTGGCGGTCTATGAGGCGACCCGCGCCGCCGTCGAGCGGGCTCGCAGCGGCAAGGGGCCGACGCTCATCGAAGCCGTCAGCTACCGGCTCGGGGATCACACCACCGCCGATGATGCGACTCGCTATCGTGACGGCGCCGAGGTGGAAGCGGCCTGGGCCAGGGAGCCTGTCAAGCGGCTGCGCCAGTTCATGTTTGAACGGGGCTGGTGGGACGAGCAGCAGGAACAGGCGCTGCTGGCAGAGGCGGGCCGGGAAGTGGAACGCGCCGTTGCCGCCTATGAGGCCATCACGCCCCAGGCGCCGGAGACCCTGCTCGATTACCAGTTTGCCGAGCTGCCGAAGGCCTATCTTGCCCAGCGCCAGCGCATCATCGCCAAGGGCATGCAGCAGAGCGGGGAGGGACTATGAGCGATATCACGCTGCTCGAAGCGATCAATCTGGCGTTGCACCACGAGATGGCACGCGATCCTGATGTGGTGGTACTGGGGGAGGATGTGGGGGTCAACGGCGGTGTGTTTCGCGCCACTGTGGGGCTTCGCGATAAATTCGGGTTCAAGCGGGTCATCGATACGCCGCTGGCCGAAGGACTCATCGCCGGGGTGGCGGTGGGCATGGCGACCCAGGGGCTCAAACCCGTGGCCGAATTCCAGTTCCAGGGCTTCATCTTCCCGGGCATGGAGCAGATCATCTGCCAGGCGGCACGGATGCGAAACCGGACCCGTGGCCGCATCACCTGTCCCATCGTTTACCGCTCCCCCTACGGCGCCGGCATCCATTCACCCGAGCACCACAGCGAGAGCGTCGAGGCCCTGTTTGCCCATATCCCCGGGCTGCGGGTCGTGATCCCTTCGAGCCCGAAGCGAGCTTACGGCCTGCTGCTGTCGGCTATTCGGGATCTGGATCCCGTGATGTTCTTCGAGCCGGATCGCATCTATCGCTCCATGAAGTCGGATGTGGTGGATGACGGCATCGGCCTGCCGCTGGATGTCTGCTTTACCCTGCGTCCCGGCCGGGACATCACTGTGGTGGCCTGGGGAGCCTGCATCCAGGAAGTCATGCGGGCGGCGAACCTGCTGGCGGAGCAGGATATCCAGTGCGAGGTGCTGGATCTTGCCACCATCAAACCCCTGGACATGGAGAGCATCCTGACCTCGGTACGCAAGACCGGGAGGTTGCTGGTAGTACACGAAGCCTGTGGCAGTTTCGGGGTGGGTGCCGAAATCGTGTCCCAGGTGACCGAAGAGGCGATGACTGCCCTCAAGGCGCCGCCAAGACGCCTCACCGGCGTGGATGCCGCCGTCCCCTACTATCGCAACGAGGAGTATTACCTCATCACCGAGCAGGAGATCGCGCAGGCGGCTCGGCAACTGATGGAGAACCAGTGGCTATGACGCACGACAGGTACGGATGCGCAAGTGCCTGGGCCACAGGGCTCCATCTTAAATGCGAAAGGGGACTCCCTCCGACGTAGGTGGGAGGGGAATTTCGCCGGGGCGTCAGCCCCGCTGGTTTTGAATGTATTGCTTGATCACCTCCAACGGTGCTCCGCCGCAAGAGCCCGCAAAGTAAGAGCGTGACCAGAGTACGGGTTTGCTGTAAGCACCTCTCAAGTCCAGAAATTCATTACGCAGTCGCCTTGATGTGACCGCCTTTAACGAGTTCACCAGTACCGATAGCTGCACCGTTGGCGCGTACTCTATCAGCATGTGAACATGATCAGCCTCTCCGTCACACTCTTTCAGTTCCGCACCAAAATCTCTGCAAACCTCTGCCGCACACTGACCGAATGAAGCGTGATGCAGATCCCCCAATATCGGCTTTCGATACTTGGTGATAAACACCAAATTTACGTGCAAAGCGTAGGCCGCATGGCGTGATTTATTAATTTTAGTGAATTGCATTCTGTCACTCAATCGGGCTTAATAGATATGGCAATAATGCTGCACACTGAGCGCTGAATGCAAATTCTGAAAGCCTACAAATTCCGACTCGAACCGACCGAACAACAAGCGCAACGCCTGCGCCAGTTGGGCGGTTGTGCTCGTTATGTCTGGAATCACGGGCTGGCAGAAACCAAACGCATTCTGGATGCTGGCGAAAAACTGCCTTCTGCCTTTGAGCTGAACAGGATGCTCACCAGTTGGAAGAAAGACCCAGAAATGGCCTTTCTGGCCGAGGCATATACCGACAACCTCCAGCAGAAGCTCAAGGATTTGCATGGCGCGTGGATGCGCTGCTTTGATAAGAAACTCGCCGCCAAGGCACCCGTATTCAAGAAAAAAAGCGACAACCGCGACGCTATCCGGTTCGTCAACTTCGACAAGTATTGCCGCCTTGAAAAGGGTCGAGTGAAGCTGCCTGCCGGGCTGGCGTGGGTCAAGTTCCGTCAGTCCCAGCCAGTTGAAGGGAAAATTAAAAACGCGACCGTCAGCCAAGCAGCCGGGCACTGGTATATCTCCTTTCAGGTCGAGCAGGAGACGCTTGAGCCAATTCACCCCTCCGGCTCAATGGTCGGGCTAGATGCGGGGATCGCCAAGCTCGCAACCCTGTCAGACGGCACGGTGTTTGAGCCCGTCAACAGCTTCAAAACCAATCAGACCAAGCTGGCAAGGCTCCAACGCCAGTTGAGCAAAAAGGTAAAGTTCAGCAGCAACTGGAAGAAACAAAAAGCCAAGATCCAGCGGCTGCACTCACATATCGCCAATACCCGCCGCGATTACCTTCACAAGGTCACAACGACTATCAGCAAAAACCACGCGATGATCGTCATTGAGGATTTGAAGGTTGCCAGCATGTCAAAATCAGCAGCGGGCACGACCAGCCAGCCGGGGCGCAACGTCCGGGCAAAATCAGGGCTGAATCGTTCGATATTAGATCAGGGCTGGTTTGAGCTGCGCCGCCAGCTCGAATATAAGCAGGCATGGCGAGGCGGTCAGGTGTTGGCGATAAACCCGGCCTACACGAGCCAGCAGTGCGCCTGTTGTGGGCATACTGCGAAGGATAACCGCCAGACGCAAAGCCAGTTTAAATGCGCTGCGTGTGGTTATGAGGCGAACGCCGATGTGAACGGCGCTCGCAATATTTTAGCGGCGGGACACGCCGTTTTAGCCTGTGGAGGCGTGGTGCAATCAGGCCGCCCGATGAAGCAGGAACCCGGTACTGCGCGAGCAGCTATCACCCAGTAATGGGGATCCCCCTCCTGTGACGCGAAGCGCTAAGGTGGGGGAGGATGTCAAGGTGTCTGTCAATGTTTGGTGATGTCCCAGCAGAGGGAGAGCAGGTCATGAAATTTTTCAAATTGCCGGATCTGGGCGAAGGACTGGCCGAGGCCGAGATCGTCGAGTGGAAGGTGAGCGCCGGTGATACGGTGCAGGTAGATCAGGTACTGCTGTCGGTGGAGACGGCTAAGGCGTTGGTAGATGTGCCCTCACCGGTGGCCGGGGTCATCGCCAGATTGTGCGGGCAGGAGGGGGACATCCTCCACATCGGGGCACCGCTGGTGGAGTTTGAAGGGGGCGAGGATGACGGCACCGTCGTTGGCAAGGTCAGCGCCCATCAGCAGCATATCGAGGATCATTTCGTGGTGGGGGCCATGGCGCCCGGCGGCACGCTGGTACAAGCCATGCCAGCGGTCCGTCTGCTGGCGCAAAAACTGGGGCTGGACATCGACAAGGTCAAGGGAACCGGCAGCGCTGGCATGGTGACCGAGCAGGATGTGCAACAGGCGTTCGAGGCCCAGCAGGAGAGCGGCAACGAATTCCTGAAAGGCTCGCGCCGGGCCATGGCCAAGGCGATGGAGCTCTCGCACCGGACTGTGGTGCCGGTGAGCATCACCGACGAAGTGGACTTGCGCCACTGGCGCCCGGATGAAGATGTGACGGTGCGCCTCATCAAGGCGATCGGCGTGGCTTGTCGGGCCGAACCCTCCATGAATGCGTGGTTTGACGAAGAGACCCTGTCGCGGCGTCTGTTCAGGGAGGTCAATGTGGCCATCGCGGTCGACTCCAAGCATGGGCTCTATGTGCCCGTGATGGAGAACGTGGCAGAGCGGGACCCGGCTGACATACGGCAGGGGCTGGATCGGATGATCGCCGATGTGAAGGCCCGTGCCGTGCCGCGGGAAATGCTGCAGGGGGCAACCATCACCCTCACCAACTTTGGCGCCATCGCTGGCCGTTACGCCAGCCCCATCGTCACACCACCCCAGGTGGCCATCATAGGAGCGGGCAAGTTGTTCGAGAAGGTGGTGTTCATCCACGGCGAGGCGCGCCCGGTGCGTGCACTTCCCCTGTCGATGACGTTTGACCACAGAGCCTGCACCGGTGGAGAGGCGGCTCGCTTCCTCAAAGCCCTGGTTCAGGCACTGGAGTCGGCACAGGTCTAAACCGCTGTACCCCGCCGCTGGCGGGGTACAAATTTGTTTGCGTAATCGACAAAGGCACGTATAATCTCAACCAGCTTGAAAGGGCGATAGTTATGTCAATGAATATGATGTTTTACATCTTTTCCTGTTGTTCATAAGTAATCCCGTTTTTTGAGCTTTACCCGCTGAAAAGCATAAGTAATTATTTTGAATACAGGTTTAAAGATATGTCTAACATGATCACCGGTACCGTTAAGTTTTTCAACGAAACCAAAGGTTTTGGCTTCATCCAGCAAGAAAACGGCCCGGACGTTTTCGTTCACTTCAGCGCTATCCAAGGTAACGGCTTCCGTACCCTGGCTGAAGGTCAGCGCGTGCAGTTCTCTGTGACCCAAGGTCAAAAAGGCCCGCAGGCTGAGAACGTAACTGCTCTGTAATTCTTGCAGAATTTAAGAAAGCCGTGGTACCTCTGGTGCCACGGCTTTTTGTTTTCATGGCTTCATCAATACGCGTCATGACCCTGCTCTCCTCCCTCTTGCTGACCGTGGCGTTGACCTTTCAGGCCAGCACGCCAACGCCGGATCCTGTGGTGAATGATGCCGTGTCCGTGTGTCAACAGTTTGTACATGTTCGCCTGGGAAACGCGGTGAAACCCGATGAGATCAGGGTACAGCCGGTGCCAAAACGGGCGGGAGAGTGGCTGGTCGATGGCAAGATAAAAGGACCCGAAGGTCCTTTGCTGTTTGCTTGTCTGCTGCGACAAGGAGAGCGCTGGGAGTTGCTCAACTTCTCGCTCTGGGCACCACAACCGCTCAATTCGGCTTGAGTGCGACCAGCAGGTGTTGGAGATGCTCCAGCATGGTCATGCCGAAAGGGGTCAGATAGCCGCCATCTGCCGCGGTGATCAGGCCCTGGCTGTGCAGGCGCGCTGCCGCCTGGCAAAGCGCTTCCGACATGTCGCTGCGCAGCTTGATCCCTAGGCTCATGTTGGCCGGATCAAAACACGCCAGTATTTTCAGCTCATTCACAAAATCGTCAGAAACCTGGTTGATCCCACTCATGGATGCACTCCTTACGCTAAAGATGTATGCAACCTAGCATCCCCGGTGCCTCTTTAGTGGGCGCTGGCTCAAACAATTGGCCTTTATCGGGGCCGCTCTGGTTCAAACGCTGCTTTTTTGGACGCTATCTATCACCGGTCCGGCTGGACGCAAACGCCCCCAGCAAGGCAAACATGCTAGAATGGCACCCTCGTTCACCCTCATGACCAGGCGTGATGCCAGGTCATCTTGTTCAAGGCGCGTCTCATGATCACTGTCACTCTGGTCTCTCTGCTGCACTCTCTGGGTCCCCGTTTTCCTGTTTATGCTCCCTCCTTGCTGCTCCCTCTCCTAGCGCAACATCAAGGAGATCTCTGGCTGCCGGCC
Source organism: Aeromonas sp. FDAARGOS 1402 (assembly GCF_019046925.1). Lineage (NCBI taxonomy): Bacteria > Pseudomonadati > Pseudomonadota > Gammaproteobacteria > Aeromonadales > Aeromonadaceae > Aeromonas > Aeromonas sp. FDAARGOS 1402. Next base: position 4,386,547 of record NZ_CP077201.1, on the reverse strand, counting down.
ATTCGTGGGGAAGACGTGACGACCCTGCGTCAGCATGGCAAGGATGCCCAGAGTCTGGCTACCTTGTCGGCAGGCTGGTGCGAGTTCGCGGCCCAGAGCAAAGAGACGCCGGAGCTCGATGCGCTGGCAAGTTACGATGAGGAGATGCTGGACAACCTGCAGATGTACTGGCGCCACCCGAGCAAGATAAACAGCCCGATCACCGATAACCTGTTCGAGCTACGCCGTGAGGTGGTGGACGAGGCCCATGACGGCAAGCTGGTTGCTGCCTGGAGTGCCGCCCAGCAAGCACGGCTTGAGCAGATCATGGTGGGGGTCGCTGCGGGGCGGGATCAGCTCTGCTTTGTGGAAGTGGAGTCCGCCTATTGGCTGAGGGAGCGACTGGGTGAGACCGCGGGACTCCGGCTGTTGACCCCCGAGCTGGGGTGAGGCGATGGAAAGACGGATGACCTATTACTCCTGCTGGACAAGGGGTCGGCAAGATGTGAACATGTCGCCCTTTATTGAACGAGAGACTTGACCGATGAGCTATGAACTTAGCGACACCGAGCGCAATGCCGCGCTGCAACTGAACGCCGATTACCGCTTTGATCACTTCATCAGCAAGCTGGTCGAGCACGAAGAGCTGTTTGTCCTGACCGACGAACACGGCGTCATGATGCTGACGACCGAAGAGGAAGATTGCATCCCGGTATGGCCGCATCCCGACTACGCCAAGGCCTGGGCCGAAGGGGAGTGGGCCGAGTGCAAGCCGCAGTCCATCACCCTCAAGGTGTGGCTGGATCGCTGGGTGGACGGCATGGAGCAGGATGATCTCTGCGTGGCCGTGTTCCCGACGCCGGATCAGGAAGGCATTGTGCTGGACCCGGCCGACGTCGCCGACGCCATTGCGCAAAAGCAGGCCAAACGCGGCTGAGCGCCCTCTGCCTGGTGCCATCCCGGTTGTAACAAAGACCCCGCCAATGTGCGGGGTCTAATGAGATGGTCACCCCCACCCTGTGAGCGGTATGCTGACAGGGTGTTTTTCTTTCAGGAGAGGCCATCATGGAAAACGTTGCGCTTATTGGTATTGATCTCGGTAAACACTCTTTTCACATTCACTGTCAAGACCGGTTCGGCAAGGCTCTTCTTCGCAAGAAGTTCAACCGGACAAAGCTCATCGAATCCCTCGCAACTTTTCCTGTATGCACCATCGTCATGGAGGCATGTGCCGGAGCCCATTACATGGCTCGTCGGCTGGCTGAATTTGGGCATGAGAGTAAGCTCATTTCGCCTCAATTCGTGCGCCCATTCGTCAAGAGCAACAAGAACGACTTCATCGATGCTGAAGCTATTTGCGAGGCCGCCTGCCGTCCCTCCATGCGGTTTGTAACGCCCAAGACCGAAAGCCAGCAAACGTTGGGAGCACTGCATCGTGTGCGCGAATCGTTTGTGCGCGATCGGGTTAAGGCATCGAACCAGATACACAGCTTTTTACTCGAATTTGGCATCAGTCTGCCCGTCGGTCATGCCGCCATCAAGCGCCTGCCTTCTGTGATGGCTGAACACGAGTTACCAGCGCGACTGATTACCATGTTGGAGAGGCTGCATGCCCATTTCAAGTATCTGGAGCAGCAAATTGCCGAGATCGACAAGGAACTGGCCAGCCAGCTTGGCGATGACGATCTTGGTCAGCGTCTGATGACAATCCCTGGTGTCGGCCCGATCACTGCCAGCGTGTTGGCCGCCGAGCTCGGTGACGGAAAACACTATCGATGTAGTCGTGATTTCGCGGCGTCAGTCGGATTGGTGCCACGCCAGTACAGTACTGGGGGCCGGGCAAACCTGAAGGGTATCAGCAAGCGTGGCGACAAAAATCTTAGACGATTGTTGGTGCAATGTGCACGAGCCTATATGCAACGGCTAGAGCGGCAAACGGGACGATTGGCTGATTGGGTCAGGTCTATGCTGACTCGGCGACATTCGAATGTTGTGGCTTGTGCACTAGCCAACAAGTTGGCCCGCACGGCTTGGGCGCTGGCGGCACGGCATACCGAATTTCGGGCAATGCCAACCTGACGCGCCCCTATTTACTTTTGTACTGACACACCCACCTGGTTTTGCGACTGTGATATTGGATGACGTGAACGGCATACCGGCCTGACTGATAACCTGGCAAAAGAATAGGCTTTCTAGGTCGAGGGTCTTTTTAGGACAGTCAGGCGCGATTCTCATCGTGGCGCGGAGAACATTCTCCATCAAGACTCCGGATAGATTTAAGCAAGCCAACCACAACACCCGAAATCAAGGTTGCAAAAAAGGGGGTGACCATAGATTGTTTTAGGGCTGACGGTGCCAGCTGCCCTATTTTTGCTGGTAGGTGGTATCCGTGATGGTCACTGGCGGGAAGGTCTGCCCCCCTTTGATGGCGGCCCGGGTCTGCGCCTTTGCCGCTTCGTCAATCCAGAGCAGGCCGCCAAAGCTGTAACCCGAGTTGGAGCCGTCGAGGGGCCAGTAAAGCAAGTCGCTCTGGGGGGTTGCCGGCACCTTGGGCAGGCGTATCCAGCGCCAGGCGCCGGCCCGGGTATAGGGCACCTGATAGGCGGGGACGAAGCTGGCGAGCTCATAGAGTCGCTGCTGGATCTGGCGGGAGAGGTCGGCCTTCTTGCTGAAATCGAACGCCTTGTCGTATTGCTCCACCAGGGCCGAGATCCTGTCGTCATCGATGTTCATGATGTTGTTGGTCTGGGGCTTGTTGGCATTGACCTTATGGAAGTGTTCCCAATAGGCGGGATAGCGACCACCGCTCCAGGCCATCCAGGCACTCTGGTGTTTTTTCTCCAGCATGGATTTGAAGCCGGCAGACGCATCCATCAGATTGAGCTCGAGGTTGAGCCCCGCCTTTTTCGCCTCTTCCCGCAGCAGGGTGAGGCGTTGTGCATGTTCCGCCGTGGTGTAGGTGATGCTGAGGGAGAGGGGCTGGCCCTTGTCGTTTCGCAAGATGCCATCCGGCCCGGTCTTGGTAAAGCCCGCCTTGGCAAAGAATTCGCGAGCAAGGGCGGGATCGAAGGGGCGCGCCTTGAGGTCGGTATTGGTGAAATCTCCCTGGCCCGAGCCATAGGTGTTGAGACGCTGGTAGTCCCCCCGCAGCAGGGTCGCGATCATCTTGTCCAGGGCGAGGGCGTGCTGGATGCCGAGTCTGACGTCGAGATTGCTCAGCAAGGGATCGGCGGTGTTGAGATAGAGCCCCATGGGGGGCTGAGGCGTCTGGTTGTAGAACCAGAGTCGCTCGATATAGCCCTTCTCGAATTCGGCGGTCTTGCTCTTGTCATGCCACCAGTTGGGCATCACGAGTGGGAAGGTGTCGAGCTCACCGCGCAGGAAGTGCTGCCAGGCGATGTTCTGATCCCTGAGCACCTTGATCTCGATGCGATCCGGATTGAAGCGGTGCTGGAAGTAGCGCTCGTCGTTCCCCCACCAATCCTTGACCCGGTCGAAGGTAACCGACTTGCCCTTCTTGAGCTCGCCAATCTGGTAGGGGCCGGTGACCGGCAGCACCTTCCAGTTGTACTCCTTGACCCAGTTGGCGGTCAGCTTGATGGCGTGGCTGGGCTCCGGGGTGAAGGGGAGAGCTTCGAGCAGATCTTCCCGGCTCTTCTCGGTGCCGCTGGTGATGGCGAGGGTGTGATCGTCAAACTTGGTCACTTCGCTTATCTGGGTGCTGTAGTAGTTGTTGTACCAGGGGTCGTTGATCTCCTTGCTGCGCATCATCTTGAGGGTGAAGACCCAGTCATCCGCAGTGACGGGCTGGCCGTCCGACCAGCGGGCCTTGGGGTTGATGCGAAAATAGAGCGTCTTGTTATCCGTGCCGAAAGCCCACTGGTTGGCCAGCATGGGGATGGGATTGCGCGTCACGGGATGGGTGCTCAGGAGCGGCAGGTTGGTCTCGCGCACGTAGGCCGCAAAGCCGCCGTTGGAATCCGGCCCGTATTTGCGCAAGGTGAGCGGAAAGCTCGACATGAAATCCCGGAAGGTGCCGCCTCGCTTGGCCTCGGGGTCTGCATAGACGGGATCGGTGTCGTTGTTCTCCCATTTGAGATCTGCCGGCAGGGTGGCACTCCAGCCGAACGGGCTCCAGCAGAAGGGGAGCAGCATGGCCGTGACCCGCATGATGCCTGGTAAAGAGGGAATGATCGAAAGTGACGGATGACGCATGTCCTTGCTCTCCTGATGATGGCATCCTGCCGAAATAACGGGGTGGGCCCAAGAGGGCCTGACCCATGATGGGAAGTTTCCCGGGCGAGGTCAATCCTCGGTTTGGGTCTTCAAGAAGCGCATCTTGCCCCCCAGCAGATGCACCACGAAGCCGAGCAACACCAGACCCGAGCCCAGCCATTGCAGGGGAGTGGGGTGTTCATCGAGCAGCAGGGCGGCGGCCACCATGCCGACACAGGGCACCAGCAGGGAGAGGGGGGCAACCTGGGCCACCGGATAGCGCATCAGCAGCCTCCCCCACAGGCCATAACCGAGCCAGGTGGCGATAAACGAGAGATAGAGCACGCACAAGACGCCCTGCCAACGGATGTTGAGCAGGCTGCTTGCGATGAGTTCGGGCCCCTCGATCAGCCAGGAGAGCGCGAAGAAGGGCAGGATGGGCACCAGCCCGCCCCAGGCGACCAGGCTCGGCAGAGAGGTGCGATAGCGCAGACCTATCTGGCGATTGATGACATTGCCAAGGCCCCAGCAGGCGGCTGCGCACAGCGTCAGCACAAACCCGATGAGGGTGAGGTTGCCCTCGCCATGGGTGGCAATGAGATAAAGACCTGCTCCCGCCAGCGGCAGTGCCACCCAGTGGTGGGGCTGCCAGCGCTCTCCCAGCCAGATCATGGCGAACAGCAGGGTGAAGACCACCTGGGATTGCAGCACCAGGGAGGCCATGCCGGCGGGCATGCCGAATTTCATGGCGCAGAACAGGAAGGCAAACTGGCCCAGGCTGATGGCACCGCCATAGGCCAGCAGCCAGCGCCAGGGCATGGCAGGCCTGGGGACCAGTAGAATGGCGGGGAAGACGACGCCGACGAAACGCAGTGCTCCCAGCAGCAGTGGGGGGATGCCTTCCAGCCCCCACTTGATGGCAACGAAGTTGAGTCCCCAGCAGAGAATGACCAGGGCGGCCAGACACTTGTCCTTGGTTTGCATGCAGCATCCTTGTTTGAGCGGCGCCGGCACGGCAGGGCGCCGAAGGGGTCGAGCATACCTGCTACAGGGTGGGCACCGTCAAGGGCGCAGGTGTATGCCGGGCGAGTGCGCGCGGGCTAAGCTAAAAGTGAGTGCCCGGATTGACGGGCTGGTGTCGATGGCTGACCGGAGGTATTCCATGAGCGACCATACCCTGCTGCCCCATCTTAAATGCGAAAGGGGACTCCCTCCGACGTAGGTGGGAGGGGAATTTCGCCGGGGCGTCAGCCCCGCTGGTTTTGAATGTATTGCTTGATCACCTCCAACGGTGCTCCGCCGCAAGAGCCCGCAAAGTAAGAGCGTGACCAGAGTACGGGTTTGCTGTAAGCACCTCTCAAGTCCAGAAATTCATTACGCAGTCGCCTTGATGTGACCGCCTTTAACGAGTTCACCAGTACCGATAGCTGTACCGTTGGCGCGTACTCTATCAGCATGTGAACATGATCAGCCTCTCCGTCACACTCTTTCAGTTCCGCACCAAAATCTCTGCAAACCTCTGCCGCACACTGACCGAAGGAGGCGTGATGCAGATCCCCCAATATCGGCTTTCGATACTTGGTGATAAACACCAAATGTACGTGCAAAGCGTAGGCCGCATGGCGTGATTTATTAATTTTAGTGAATTGCATTCTGTCACTCAATCGGGCTTAATAGATATGGCAATAATGCTACACACTGAGCGCTAAATGCAAATTCTGAAAGCCTACAAATTCCGACTCGAACCGACCGAACAACAAGCGCAACGCCTGCGCCAGTTGGGCGGTTGTGCTCGTTATGTCTGGAATCACGGGCTGGCAGAAACCAAACGCATTCTGGATGCTGGCGAAAAACTGCCTTCTGCCTTTGAGCTGAACAGGATGCTCACCAGTTGGAAGAAAGACCCAGAAATGGCCTTTCTGGCCGAGGCATATACCGACAACCTCCAGCAGAAGCTCAAGGATTTGCATGGCGCGTGGATGCGCTGCTTTGATAAGAAACTCGCCGCCAAGGCACCCGTATTCAAGAAAAAAAGCGACAACCGCGACGCTATCCGGTTCGTCAACTTCGACAAGTATTGCCGCCTTGAAAAGGGTCGAGTGAAGCTGCCTGCCGGGCTGGCGTGGGTCAAGTTCCGTCAGTCCCAGCCAGTTGAAGGGAAAATTAAAAACGCGACCGTCAGCCAAGCAGCCGGGCACTGGTATATCTCCTTTCAGGTCGAGCAGGAGACGCTTGAGCCAATTCACCCCTCCGGCTCAATGGTCGGGCTGGATGCGGGGATCGCCAAGCTCGCAACCCTGTCAGATGGCACGGTGTTTGAGCCCGTCAACAGCTTCAAAACCAATCAGACCAAGCTGGCAAGGCTCCAACGCCAGTTGAGCAAAAAGGTAAAGTTCAGCAGCAACTGGAAGAAACAAAAAGCCAAGATCCAGCGGCTGCATTCACATATCGCTAATACCCGCCGCGATTACCTTCACAAGGTCACAACGACTATCAGCAAAAACCACGCGATGATCGTCATTGAGGATTTGAAGGTTGCCAGCATGTCAAAATCAGCAGCGGGCACGACCAGCCAGCCGGGGCGCAACGTCCGGGCAAAATCAGGGCTGAATCGTTCGATATTAGATCAGGGCTGGTTTGAGCTGCGCCGCCAGCTCGAATATAAGCAGGCATGGCGAGGCGGTCAGGTGTTGGCGATAAACCCGGCCTACACCAGCCAGCAGTGCGCCTGTTGTGGGCATACTGCGAAGGATAACCGCCAGACGCAAAGCCAGTTTAAATGCGCTGCGTGTGGTTATGAGGCGAACGCCGATGTGAACGGCGCTCGCAATATTTTAGCGGCGGGACACGCCGTTTTAGCCTGTGGAGGCGTGGTGCAATCAGGCCGCCCGATGAAGCAGGAACCCGGTACTGCGCGAGCAGCTATCACCCAGTAATGGGAATCCCCCTCCTGTGACGCGAAGCGCTAAGGTGGGGGAGGATGTCAAGGTGAAGACTTGCGCCGCGCGGTGCGCTGGCTCAGCGAACACCATCAACACGACATCCGGGCCATCGAAGAGGCCTGCCTGCGCTTCGATCTCTCCCCGCTGGATGAGGAGTTCCTGATTCGCCATTGCCGCGAGCAGCAGCCAACAAGCCGGACAGGTTAGACGAAGTTGGCCAGGTTGATGCCAAACTCCTTGGGGTCCACCGTGCTCTCTATGGTCTCCTGAACCCCGTTTTTGGCGAGATCCAGCCACTGCACCTCGAGATAATGGCGATGGCCTGCGTGATAGATCACCTTGACCACGGGCTTGAGCGGTTGCTGTTCGTTGCGCTGCATCACGATGGCCAGGCGCTGGTTGGAGAGCAGCACCAGGGTACCCACCGGATAGACCCCCATGCACTTGATGAACCTGGTTACCAGGTCGGCATCAAAATGCAGATCAACCCCCTTGAGCAGAATGCGAAACGCCTGGGTTGGCTGCATGCCCTGTTTGTATACCCTGTCTGCCGTCACCGCATCGTAGACATCGACGATGCCGCTCATGCGGGTGTAGAGGGAGAGCTGATCCCCCTTGAGGCGCCGCGGGTAGCCGGTGCCATCGATCCGCTCGTGATGGTTGGCGGCCACCTCCAGCATGATGGGGGTGATGCCGGCGGTGGCGGCCAGGATGTCGTGGCTGTGGACCACGTGCTCGCGCATCACCTCCAGCTCCTCATCGGTGAGCTTGCCCGGTTTGTTGAGCACCTCGTCCGGGGTCATGATCTTGCCTACGTCGTGGAGCAGGCCACCCAGGGTCAGCTCCTTGAGCACGCTGCGATCCAGCCCCAGGTAGCGGCCGAAGTGCGCCAGGAGGATGGCGACATTCATGGAGTGCTCCATCAGGTAGGCATCCTTGGCACGGATCCGCGCCAGACAGAGCATGGCATCGCCGTGGGTGAACATGGTATCGACCATCTCTTCGGCCACGGCGGCAAGGGGCGTGATGTCGATGGGCTCACCGGCCTTGAGATGGCGAATGAACTTGCCCTGGAGTTCGCGCGCTTCCTGATAGAGCCGACGGATCTTGAGCTCGCGCCCTTCACCACTGCCGATCTGACGAGAGGAGCCCGCCCCGTTTGTCACCACATCCGCCGGGCTTGCCGTGCCCCCTCCCGGCAGCTTGCTGCGGGCAAGATCCACCCGCACCGTCAGCACGCCGCGCCGGATCAGCGCCTCCACCTGTTGAGGGTTGGTCACCATGCCCGTCTGGGCAATTTCCATGGCGCCGGTCTGGCTGGCAATGGCAATGACATACATGCCAGGTTTCAACTGGCAGACGGGGATGACGGGGTGAGACTTCGTCGGCTTCATGGGTACATCCTGGGCTTATTATTATGTGTGATGTCGGTCTGCTGACGGCAGTCTATCACTGGCACATCATGGCGTCAGGCGCCATCTTGAGTCCCTGTCGCTTAGTACTGGTGTTGTCGGGTCTGACCGATATAATGTCGCCCCCAATCATGATGGATTCCGAGGTTTTTGCATGCGGCTCGACAAATTTCTTTGCGATTGCTCCGATTTGACCCGTTCCCAGGCGGGCAAGCTGATCCGTCAGGGGGAAGTGCTGGTAGACGGCGTGCTGGTCAAGCAGCCCGCCTTTCACATCAATGAGCAACACCAGATCGAGTTTGACGGTGTCACCTTGACCCTGAACCTGCAGAATCGCTACTTCATGCTGCACAAGCCTGAAGGATATGTCTGCTCCAACGAGGACCCGGATCACGCCACCGTGTTCCACCTGCTCGACGAGCCGGCCATGGGCAAACTGCACGTGGTGGGGCGCCTCGATCTCGATACCACCGGGCTGGTGCTGATCACCGATGACGGCCAGTGGTCCCATCGCATCATGTCGCCCCGGCACGAGTGTGCGAAGACCTACCATGTCTGGCTGGCTGATCCCGTGAGTGAAGAGGCCATCTCGCTCTTTGCCGACGGTATCTACCTGCGCAACGAGAACGACAAGACCCGCCCTGCGGAGCTGGAAATCCTGGACGATCGGGAAGCACGCCTGACCATCCACGAGGGCAAGTATCACCAGGTGAAGCGGATGTTCGCCGCCATCGGCAACAAGGTGATCGGGCTGCATCGGGAACGCATCGGCGATCTGGCTCTGGACGATGAGCTGGCACCGGGGGAATACCGGGAGCTGACCGAAGAGGAAGTGGCTCTGTTCTAGGGGCGCGATCGCCTCTCTCCCTGTCCGGCACGGGGGAGCATCGGCGGCTCAGTGCCGCCGATGGGCGTGTTGGTCCTTCCTTCTTGCAGGAGAGACGGGGCTCAGTTCCCCATTCCGAGCACCAGGGCCGTGCCCAGGGTGGCGAGCAGGGCACCGGCCCAGGCGGGGAGCGAGGGACGCATCCCCGAGTGCCACCACAGCAAGGGCAGCAGAATGACCGGCGTGGTGGAAGACAAGATGGCCACCATGCCCACATCTCCCTGACGCAGGGCCACCAGGATCAGGGTCATTCCCAGCGTCATCGCCAGAAATCCGTTGATGCCTATCATGCCGAGCACTTGCCGGTTGATGGGGTTGTGCGGCATGGCGAGCGGCAGGCGCAGTGCCCGCAAGACGCAGTGTGCCAAGAGGGCGCTGCCCATGCGCACGCCGGAAGCGCTCACCGCGTCCACGGTGCCGCTCATCATCACCGGCTTGGCGATGATGGCTCCGAGGCTCTGGCACAGGGCTGCGGTGAGGCCAAGGGCTATGCCGACCACGAGGCGGCCGCGCACCAGCTCCCATTCGTTCTGCGGGTTGTCGCCACGACGACCAAACAGGATGGCGAGCATGACTCCGGCCAGGACCAGCAAGGCGCCCGGCAGGCGCCAACCATCGAGCTGCTCGCCAAAGAGCCAGAGCCCGAGCAGGGCGGAGAAGAGGGCGTGGCAGGAGAAGAGCAGACCGCTGCGCCTGGGGCCGAGTCGGTTCATGCAGGCAAAGAGGGCGGTGTCGCCGACGAAGATGCCGATGAGGCCGGAGAGGGCCAGCAGGGGAAGGGCGCTCTCGGTGAGGGTCTGCCAGCCTCCCGTCACCAGACTTGCGCTGGCCAGCATCAGGCTGACCAGGAACATCCGCCAGCGGCTGTAGGCAAAGGCCCCCAGATGGCGAGCCGGTTTGACGGAGATGAGGGCGGCGATCGCCCATAAACTGGCGGCAGCCAGCGCCAGCCATTCGTAACCCATAAAGACCCCTGAAACGGTAGACGACAACCGGACCTACAGGCGACATATCACCCCGGGCCGATTGCTTACGGGGCAGGGGAGCGTGCCTTCTTGCTGTCGCACGCACCCGTGGCCGCTATGTCGTCATAAAACCATGAAAAAAATAGCCCGGAAGACTCCCTCTATCGGGCAGGCCCGATACAATACGGGCCGTCTTCGGGGATAACAAGCGCGGCATCATGCATTCGTTTCCAGGCGCGCCGCCGGCCTTCTCCCTATTGCAGTCAAAAGAATTGAACGAGGTTAATGTATGTTTTACCGTTTCGCCGTCAGGCCAGCCCGTCGCTGGCTATCTCCCTTACTGCTTGGGTTGATGGCGGTGCCGCCGTCACTGGCTAGTAGCGTGGTTGAGCAGACTTACATTTCAGATAGACAAACCCTGGTCAAAGGCAATGGCGCCGAACCCGAGTCCCTCGATCCGGCCCTGATCCGCTCCGGCTTCCCAGGGGAGGTGGTGCTGGTGGACCTGTTCGAGGGGCTGGTGAGCGAGGATGGACAGGGCATGATAGTGCCCGCCCAGGCCCAGCGCTGGGAGACCAGCGAGGATGGACTGGTGTGGCGTTTCTTTCTGCGTCCCCAGCTCAAATGGTCCAACGGCGAGCCCCTCACAGCCCGGGATTTCGTCTACGCCTGGCGGCGGCTGCTGAATCCGGCGCAGGCTTCCCCCTCCGCTGGCCTGTTGCTGGCGACCGGCATCAACAATGCCCAGTCCATTTATGCCGGTGCGCTCGATCTCGATGCCCTGGGGGTGGAGGCAGAAAGCGACCAGATCCTGAAAGTGACCCTGGAGCGTCCCGTTCCCTATTTCCTGCAACTGGTCAGCCAGCGTCCCTTCGTGCCGGTCAACGAACGGGTCATCACCCAGTTTGGCAAGCAGTGGACCCAGCCAGGCAAGATGGTGAGCAATGGCCCTTACAAGCTGGCGAGCTGGGTGGTGAACGAGCGCATCGAAGCCGAGCGCAACCCCCAGTACTGGGATGACGCCCATACCCGGATCCAGCGGGTGACCTACCTGCCGCTCGCTTCCCAGCATGGGGAGCGGCTGCGTTACGAAGCGGGGGAGATCCAGCTCACCAACAAGGTGGCGCTGGAGTACTACCAGAAGACCATGCAGGAGGCACCGGGGCGGATCTGGGGTTTGCCGCTGCTTGGCACCTATCTTTATACCTTCAATCTCAATCTCCCTGAATTGCAGGATGTGCGGGTGCGCCAAGCGCTCTCCATGGCCATTGATCGCTACCTGCTGACCGAGAAGGTGAGCGGCCAGGGAGAACGTCCTGCCTGGTCATTGCTGCCCGCCATGCCAGGTTATGACGAACTGGATATCCCCCTCTCCCGGGAAGACCAGTCAACTCGGTTGGCCCGCGCAGCCGCGCTGTTGGCCCAGGCAGGCTACAACAGCGCCCATCCTCTCAGGTTGACACTGACCTACAACACGTCGGAGAACCACAAGAAGCTGGCTCTGGCGGTGGCGGCCATGTGGAAACCGCTGGGGGTAGAAGTCTCCCTCAACAACATGGAGTGGAATGCTTATCAGGTGGCCAAGAACAGTGGTGATTTCATGCTGGCTCGTTCATTTTTGTTTGGTGATTATGTCGAGCCGTCGTCCATGCTTGGCAGTTTCCGCTGCCAGGATCCCCAGAACGAGAGCGGCTACTGCAACCCCGTCTTCGATGGTCTGCTGCAGCAGGCCTCCGAGACCCTGGATGCCAACGTTCGGTCCGGGATCTATCATCAGGCCGAGCAACTGCTGATGGAGGAGGTGCCCGTCATCCCCGTCTATCACTACAACCAGATGAGACTGGTGGACCCGGCACTGCGCGGCTTGCCGAGCCGCAACCTCAAGGGCGCCATCGCCACCAAGGATCTCTATTTCAGCCAGCCATGAGGAGTGTGGAATGAAGATTGCCATCTTAAATGCGAAAGGGGACTCCCTCCGACGTAGGTGGGAGGGGAATTTCGCCGGGGCGTCAGCCCCGCTGGTTTTGAATGTATTGCTTGATCACCTCCAACGGTGCTCCGCCGCAAGAGCCCGCAAAGTAAGAGCGTGACCAGAGTACGGGTTTGCTGTAAGCACCTCTCAAGTCCAGAAATTCATTACGCAGTCGCCTTGATGTGACCGCCTTTAACGAGTTCACCAGTACCGATAGCTGTACCGTTGGCGCGTACTCTATCAGCATGTGAACATGATCAGCCTCTCCGTCACACTCTTTCAGTTCCGCACCAAAATCTCTGCAAACCTCTGCCGCACACTGACCGAAGGAGGCGTGATGCAGATCCCCCAATATCGGCTTTCGATACTTGGTGATAAACACCAAATGTACGTGCAAAGCGTAGGCCGCATGGCGTGATTTATTAATTTTAGTGAATTGCATTCTGTCACTCAATCGGGCTTAATAGATATGGCAATAATGCTACACACTGAGCGCCAAATGCAAATTCTGAAAGCCTACAAATTCCGACTCGAACCGACCGAACAACAAGCGCAACGCCTGCGCCAGTTGGGCGGTTGTGCTCGTTATGTCTGGAATCACGGGCTGGCAGAAACCAAACGCATTCTGGATGCTGGCGAAAAACTGCCTTCTGCCTTTGAGCTGAACAGGATGCTCACCAGTTGGAAGAAAGACCCAGAAATGGCCTTTCTGGCCGAGGCATATACCGACAACCTCCAGCAGAAGCTCAAGGATTTGCATGGCGCGTGGATGCGCTGCTTTAATAAGAAACTCGCCGCCAAGGCACCCGTATTCAAGAAAAAAAGCGACAACCGCGACGCTATCCGGTTCGTCAACTTCGACAAGTATTGCCGCCTTGAAAAGGGTCGCGTGAAGCTTCCTGCCGGGCTGGCGTGGGTCAAGTTTCGCCAGTCCCAGCCAGTTGCAGGAAAAATTAAAAACGCGACCGTCAGCCAAGCAGCCGGGCACTGGTATATCTCCTTTCAGGTCGAGCAGGAGACGTCCGAGCCAATTCACCCCTCCGGCTCAATGGTCGGGCTGGATGCGGGGATCGCCAAGCTCGCAACCCTGTCAGATGGCACGGTGTTTGAGCCCGTCAACAGCTTCAAAACCAATCAGACCAAGCTGGCAAGGCTCCAACGCCAGTTGAGCAAAAAGGTAAAGTTCAGCAGCAACTGGAAGAAACAAAAAGCCAAGATCCAGCGGCTGCACTCACATATCGCCAACACCCGCCGCGATTACCTTCACAAGGTCACAACGACTATCAGCAAAAACCACGCGATGATCGTCATTGAGGATTTGAAGGTTGCCAGCATGTCAAAATCAGCAGCAGGCACGACCAGTCAGCCGGGGCGCAACGTCCGGGCAAAATCAGGGCTGAATCGTTCGATATTAGATCAGGGCTGGTTTGAGCTGCGCCGCCAGCTCGAATACAAGCAGGCATGGCGAGGTGGTCAGGTGTTGGCGATAAACCCGGCCTACACCAGCCAGCAGTGCGCCTGTTGTGGGCATACTGCGAAGGATAACCGCCAGACGCAAAGCCAGTTTAAATGCGCTGCGTGTGGTTATGAGGCGAACGCCGATGTGAACGGCGCTCGCAATATTTTAGCGGCGGGACACGCCGTTTTAGCCTGTGGAGGCGCGGTGCAATCAGGCCGCCCGATGAAGCAGGAACCCGGTACTGCGCGAGCAGCTATCACCCAGTAATGGGAATCCCCCTCCTGTGACGCGAAGCGCTAAGGTGGGGGAGGATGTCAACACGGCGCCCTACAACCAGCTACTGGTGGATGGGCGGCGTTGGTTTGTCAGCCACGGTCATCTCTATGAGTCCGGCAACGTGCCCCTGCCAGCAGGGAGCCTGTTCATCAGCGGTCATACCCATGTGCCTGTGCTGCGCCAGGAGGGAGAAATGATCCTGATGAACCCGGGGTCTATCTGTTTTCCAAGGGGCGAGTGGGTGGCCAGTTATGGGTGCTATGACGAGGGCTGCATGAACATCCATGCCTGCAAGGATGGAGAAACCCTGATGCAGCTGGTGCTCTGATGAGGGGCTGACAAGGAGAGGAAACCAGAAGAGGGAGAGGAGATCAGGCCTTGATCCCGAAAGAGCGGGTGCCTGAGCGGGTATTGCCTTTGGCGTCATAGGTCAGGGAGCTGCTGTCTCTGAGCTTGCTGAGGAAGCTGGCGAGACGGCGATTGGAGACAATGCTGAGTTCGAGCAGACGTCCGTTGAGGTTGTTCTGCTCCTGACAGGCTTCCAGCTTGGCTTGAAGGGCCTGCAATTGGGTCGGGAAGGCGCCCAGCTGTTGCTGCAGGTCGGGTAGCTCTGCCAGAGTCTTGTCCAGCATCTCGATGGCCACCAGCAGTTGTTGCTTGCGATCGGCGAGTGCCGGCAACGCAAGGGCCCGGTGAGCCTTGAGGAGGTCGAACTCCTCTGCCAGCAAGCCTTGCATCTGGGAGAGGTTGTCGTCCTGAGCGCGCAGCAGCGAAGGGAGGTCCATCATCCCAACCGTTTATCCAGATCGGCTTCGAAGCTGAACATCTTTCTGGCCACGGCTTCGCTGTTGACCTTGTACTCCCCACTGGCCACGGCCTTCTTCAGGCTCTCGACGCGGCTCTCGTTACCGGTGGAGGCGGTGTTGAGGGTCTTCTGCATCTGTTGCAATTGCTGCGCCTCACTGGTCAAGGAGACAGAGTCGCTCTTGACGGTCGTCGCACGGCTGCTCTCGCTGGAGGTCGCCGACTTGGTGGCTACACCTTGGCTGTTGCCGCTGTTTTGCAGGCGGTTGTTAGCCAAGTTGTTGATATTGTTGATAGCCATAAGGTTTACCTTCGTCTGCTTTGCTGTTCGCTTACCTGTGTATCGGTGACGGCGGTCAGAACTTTAGAAAAAAATTGCGCAGTGCATTCCTGTGTCAGAATGTCACGACCACGGAGCCCACTGCACTGACCTGGCCTTGCACCGTTCTGCCCGAGCGCGTGTTGACAAGCCGGATCATGTCTCCGAAGCTGCCATCTTGCAAGGCGCGGGCCATGGTTTTGATCTGCATGCTGCTGTTTTCAGCACTCAGGGTGACCTGGTCCCCCTTGCAGACCACGCAGACCTGGGTCAGTCTGATTGGCTGGCCCGGTTTGAGCTCACGTTTGCTACGTACCCCGATAAGTGCGGTCGGATCGGTAAGGTAGTCGCCACGGATCAGGGTTTGGTCCTGGTATGCCAAGGTCAGCATCGGTTCGCTCAGGATGTCTCCCTTGGCAACCGGGACGGCGACGGTGACATAGGGTTTCTGGATGCTGACCCGGACAGGGAGATAGAGATCCCAGGATTTATCTCCCTCGCACTTGAGGTAGACGGTGGTGTTGCGACGGATCTCCATCCGGGCGGGGAGGGAAATGGTGAGGGCATCTTCGCAGCGCGTGAGGGGGAGGCGCTCGTCAATGGTGCCGGCCTTGACGTCGGCCTGTGCATCGAGGGGAATATCGAGCTGGTCGAGCACGAACGCCTGTGCCTGTTCTTGCAGATAGTCGGTGACCTCGGACGCCATGGCGTGAGACAGACTGCAAAACGGCAGTAAGATAAGGAAAAGTCTACTAATCATTTTTGCTTACCGGTCGATAAGTTATTCACGTATACCACCGTAGTTAACTATGCTTGCTCCAGAATTATTCTGTTGTTGAAACAACGATGGTCTGATGCAAGCCAATGTGCATGCATAATGATATGCACGATCAGTGCCAAGCATTTTTAGGGAGTGTTTATGGCGAGTGTTCTGGACTCGGTTAACCAGCGAACCCAATTAGTGGGACAAAATAGGCTGGAGCTGCTGCTGTTTCGTCTCAATGGACGTCAAAGATTTGGCATCAACGTATTCAAGGTACGCGAGGTGCTGCAGTGTCCCCCTCTGACCGTCATGCCCAAGCTCAACTCCTGCATTCGCGGCGTGGCACATATCCGTGGCCAGACCATCTCGGTGATCGATCTCAGCATGGCGATGGGCAAGCGCCCCATCCAGGATCTCTCCAAGTGCTTCATCATCATCTCCGAGTACAACCGCTCCATTCAGGGGTTCCTGGTCCACTCGGTCGAGCGCATCATCAACATGAACTGGGAGTCCATTCTGCCGCCACCCAAAGGGGCTGGTCGCATCAACTACATGACGGCAGTGACCGAGGTAGATGGCGAGCTGGTGGAGATCTTGGACGTGGAGCGCATTCTCAACGAGATTTCTCCGGTCTCCACTGAGGTGTCCACCGAGTTGGTGGAAGCAAGCGTGGAGCGCAATCCTCACGGGCGTCCCGTGCTGGTTGCGGACGACTCTTCGGTTGCGCGCAAGCAGGTACAACGTGCACTGGAGGCTATCGGGGTGCAGTGCGTGCTGGCCAAGGATGGACGGGAAGCGCTCAACATGTTGTTGGAGATGTCCAAAAATGGCCCCATACATGATCAGATTGCATTGGTTATTTCAGATATTGAAATGCCGGAGATGGATGGTTATACCTTCACCGCCGAGATCCGCAACAATCCCAACCTCAAGGATTTGCATGTTATCCTGCACACTTCCCTCAGTGGGGTGTTCAATCAGGCCATGGTGCAGAAAGTCGGAGCGAACAATTTCATTGCCAAATTCCAGCCGGATGAATTGGCCAAGGCCGTACAAGGCGCTCTCTAATCAAGAAGAACAACTGCATGAAGACACTTTCGGACGACTTATACAGGCAATTCAGCAATTTTCTGGCACAACATAGCGGCATAGTACTGGGTGACAACAAACAGTATCTGGTTAAAAGCCGCCTGTCGCCCTTGATGACTCAGTTTGGTATCGAGAGTCTGTCTGATCTGGTCACCCGGGCGATGAGCGTGCGCGAGCGGGAACTCAAGATGGCAGTGATCGATGCCATGACCACCAACGAGACTTTGTGGTTTCGCGATACCTATCCGTTCCAGTTATTGAGTGACAAGATTTTCCCGGAGCTTGGTAAGAGCGGTCGCACCATCAAGATATGGTCTGCCGCCTCTTCGTCCGGACAGGAGCCCTACTCCATCGCCATGACGGCGCTGGAGCAGCAAGTTAAACGGCCGGGTAGCATGCCGGGCGGGGTGCAAATAGTAGGGACCGATATATCCAGCACCATGCTGAACCAGTGTAAGGAAGGGATCTACGATAGCCTTGCACTGGCTCGCGGGCTTTCCCCCGAGCGCAAGCGACTCTTTTTCGAACCCTATGGCGACAACAAGATGCGGGTGGTGGAACGTGTCAGAAAATTGACCAGCTTCCGCCCTCTCAACCTGCTGGAGAGCTACAGCCTGCTCGGCAAGTTTGACATCATCTTCTGTCGCAACGTGCTCATCTACTTTGCGCCCGAAGTGAAATCCAAGATCCTCAACCAGTTCGCCAGCAGCCTCAATCCTGGCGGCTACCTGATGCTGGGGGCCTCCGAGTCTCTGGCTGGCCTCACCGATAAGTTCGAGATGATCCGCTGCAACCCCGGCATCGTCTACAAGGTCAAATAACCCCGCTCAATACCCTCTTGGCACACCTCTTGCTAAATATCCATGAAGCAGGAGGTGTGCTATGGCAATTTCATTCGACAAGGCATTTGGTGTTCATCAGTACACGCTGAGCGTGCGCGCCAAGCGTGCCGAGGTGTTGTCCAGCAACATCGCCAATGCGGATACGCCGGGTTTCAAGGCCCGTGACATCAACTTCTCACAAGCGTTGCAGGATGCCCAGGGCCAGCAAGGGTTCGGGCTCAGCACTACCAGCGAGAAGCACTTCGCCTTGCAGATGGATTCCCCGGGCACGGCCCAGTACCGCAATCCCCTGCAACCGGATACCGGTGACGGCAACACGGTGGACGTACAGCAGGAGCGCAGCGAGTTCCTGCGCAACAGCCTTGAATACCAGGCCTCTCTTGAATTCATGAACAGCAAGATAAGCGGCCTGCTCAAGGCACTGAAAGGAGAGCAAGGATGAGTTTGTTCAAGGTCTTTGACATTGCAGGCTCAGCCATGAGCGCGCAGTCCGTTCGCCTCAACACGGTGGCGAGCAACATGGCCAACGCTGACAGCGTCAGCTCCAGCGTGGAAAAAACTTACCACGCCAGGCGGCCAGTCTTTGCCGCCCAGTTGGATCAGGCCATGTCCGACAAGCAGGCCTCGGTCGGGGTGGATGTGAAGGGCATCGTCGAGAGTGATGCGCCCCTGCTCAAGGAGTACAACCCGAATCACCCCATGGCGGACAAGGATGGCTTCATCTTCAAGCCCAACGTCAACATGGTGGAAGAGATGGCGGACATGATAGCGGCGTCGCGCAGCTACCAGACCAACGTCCAGGTGGCCGATGCGGCCAAGAAAATGTTGCAGCAGACCCTGGGTCTGGGCAAGTCCTGACAGAGGTGAACCCGGATGAGAGTGACCCGTGATCGCCTGCCAGGCGGCAACAATCGGCCCAGTGGGCACGCCCTAGAGGGGGGAGCATAAGTGGCAGATACCTATGACAGCCTGCTGGGCGTCAACCGGACGACGTCGGCCCAGACCAGTACGGTCAACACCAGTACCCAGAAAAAGGAGCTGGATCAGGAGTCCTTCCTGAAACTGCTGACCATGCAGCTCTCCTATCAGGATCCGTTCAAACCGGTGGACAACGCCCAGATGCTTTCCCAGATGACCTCGATGTCAACGTCTCAGGGGATCAGCAGCCTCTCCACCCAGATGGAGAGCCTCAACAGCCTGATGACCTCCAGCCAGGCGCTGCAGGCCTCCGCGCTGGTGGGGCAGAACGTGCTGATCCCGTCCAACACGGGTTACGTGGAGAAGGGGGGCACCCTCACGGGGGTCATCGCCACCGGCGATGGCGGCAGCAACATTAAGGTGACGGTGAAGGACGAGAGCGGCCAGGTCATCAGGGAGTTCGCCATTGAAGGGAGCCACAAGGGGAACGTGGCCTTCGAATGGGATGGCAAGGACAAGTCCGGCAACGAGGCCAAGAGCGGCAAGTATTCGATAGAGGCGCATGCCACCGTCGACGGCAAGTCGGAGAGTATCCCCGCCCTGACTTACGCCAAGGTGGAGAGCGTCACCCTGGGAACGAGCACCAACCCCAGCACCCTCAAACTCAAGGGACTGGGCGGCATCTACCTGACCGATGTATTGGAAATTGGCGCGACGACCGGCAAGACCACCACCCAGTCGGCTTCGTCCTCTAACGCAGTGATCTAAGGAGAAAGACATGTCATTCAACAATGCCCTCAGCGGCATCAATGCGGCTCAAAAAGACCTGAACGTCACCGCGAACAACATTGCCAACGTCAATACCACCGGCTTCAAGGAGTCCCGTGCCGAGTTTGCCGACGTCTACGCCAATTCCATCTTCGTCAACGCCAAGACCCAGGTCGGCAACGGTGTGGCGACTGGCGCTGTGGCTCAGCAGTTCCACCAGGGCGCGCTGCAATTCACCAACAACGCGCTGGATCTTGCCATCCAGGGCAACGGCTTCTTCGTGACCTCGGACGGCCTGACCAACCTGGATCGCACCTACACCCGTGCGGGCGCCTTCAAGCTCAATGAAAACAGCTATATGGTGAGCAATTCAGGTGGCTACTTGCAGGGATACGAGATCAACGCCGATGGCACCCCAAAAGCAGTTAGCATTACTGCAACTCGGCCAATTCAGATCCCTGATCGTGCCGGAGAGCCTGTACAGACATCACAAGTCAATGCCAGTTTTAATCTACCCACCACCTCGACACCAAAAGCCAGTGGTGCAGACCCATTGATGACTTCTCAGGTTAATAGCAGTTTTAATTTGGACTCTAGCGCTAATGTCATTAATCCTGGTTTGGCATTTGACCCGAATGATCCCAGCACTTATTCAATGCAAACTACTACTGATGTCTATGACTCACTTGGAGAGAAGCACACAATTACTCAGTACTTTGCCAAGGACGCAGATCCAGCAAATCCCACTCAGTCTGCAGTACCTGCAACTTGGCGTATGTACCTCTTCCAAGGGACGACTCCTATAAATATTAATGATGCGGGAACCCCACAGCAGTTTGCGCGAATTAATTTCGATACTTCTGGCACTATGACTGGTACGGTTCCTGCTGAATTAAAAACAGTACCTTTAGGAACTCCCAACCCGCCGAGTGCTGTTCCTGGTGCTGGCATTAACATGAATGGTGCTAATGAGTCTCAGGTTGTTGAGTTCAAGTTCGATGCGGTAAGCGAATCGGCATTACCATACAAAGTTAACCAATTGAGCCAGGACGGTATCGCCCGCACATATTCCAAGTTTGATCCAAAAGATTCAACTACATATTCCTCATCAACATCTGTGGTTGCATATGACTCCCTTGGTGAGCCGCACACTATCACGCAGTATTTTGTCAAGGAGGCAGATTCTACAGATCCAAGCAAGGCGACTGTACCTACTGCTTGGCGTATGTACCTTTATGAAGGTGATAAACCCATTGATATTGTTGGCGGTCAAGCGACGGCAATGGCAACTGGCCTAAGTCAAGCACCTCTGAGTGCGCGTGTCACTTTTGATGCTTCTGGAAGAATGCAGACACCTACTAGTCCTGAGGTCATTAAGACCGAACCCTTGGGCACTCCAGGCGCCGGCATTATTACTAATGGTGCCGATGGCACTCAGGATATCGAGCTCAAGCTCGGTACCGTGACACAGTACGCTTCACCTTTTGAAGTCAACCAATTGACCCAGGATGGCTCCACTGTCGGTCGCTTGACGAAGGTCGAAATTACGGGAGATGGCATCATATCGGCAACCTACAGTAATGCCACCACCGTCAAGGTTGCCATGGTGGCCATGGCTAAGTTTGCCAATTCTCAGGGGCTGACCCAGGTCGGCGACACCTCCTGGCGCCAGTCCCTGCTCTCTGGCGATGCCTTGCCCGGCACCCCGAACTCCGGCACGTTCGGCTCCATCAAGTCGTCGGCGCTGGAGCAGTCCAACGTGGACCTCACCACCGAGCTGGTCGATCTCATCACTGCCCAGCGCAACTTCCAGGCGAACTCCCGTTCCCTGGAAGTGAACAGCTCCCTGCAGCAGAACATACTGCAGATCCGCTAAGACGGCGGGTAGTTGGCAGGGGCGCTTCGGCGCCCCTTGTCATTTCCGTCCCGCCTCATTTCCTCCTTTCATGCCATCTTCGTCATCTCTCTTGGCATTCAACTTGCAGTTGAGCTGTGAGAGTCATCTGTTTGACGGAGGATCCCATGGATCACCTGCTTTACATCGCCATGTCCGGGGCCAAGGAGAACATGAACAGCCTGGCTGTTCGTGGCAACAACCTGGCCAACGCCAACACCATTGGCTTCAAGTCTGACTTCGAGCAGGCGCGCAGCATGCAGGCGTTTGGCGAAGGGCTGCCCACGCGGGTGTTCGCCATGACCGAGCGGCCGGGCCAGAACTTGCAACACGGCCTGCTGCAGACCACGGGGCGGGATCTTGACGTTGCCGTCGATGGGCCGGGCTGGATTGCGGTGCAGGATCCCAACGGCGCGGAAGCCTATACCCGCATGGGCAACCTGCAGCTCAATGCCACCGGCAATCTGCAGACTTCCACCGGTCTGAATGTGGTGGATGATGCCGGTCAGCCCATCGTGCTGCCCCTGCCCATGGAGAAGATCGAGATCAATCGTGACGGTACCATCAGCGGCCGTCCCGAGGGTGCAGCCGCCAACCTGCCGGAAGATTTCCAGCGTATCAAGCTGGTCAACCCGGCGGCAGATGCGGTGGAGAAAGGCCAGGACGGCCTGTTTCGCCGCAAGGATGGCCAGAATGAGGCCGCGTCTGCGGATGTGGGCCTGATCGCCGGCTCCCTTGAGGGGAGCAACGTCAACGTGGTCGACGAGATGACCAACCTTATTCGCTTGCAACGTCAGTTTGAAACTCAGGTCAAGATCATGAAGACCGCCGAGGAGAACGACGAGGCACAAACCCAGCTGCTGCGTATCAGCTAATCAAGGAGCACCCCATGAATCCTGCACTCTGGATCAGCAAGACCGGCCTCGATGCCCAGCAGACCAACATCTCGGTCACCTCGAACAACCTGGCGAACGCCAGCACCGTGGGCTACAAGAAGGCGCGGGCCATCTTCGAGGATCTGCTTTATCAGAACATCAACCAGCCTGGCGGTCGCTCCTCGGCGGACACCGAGCTCCCTTCCGGCCTGATGCTGGGGGCGGGGACCAAGGTGGTCGCCACCCAGAAAAACCACAGTCAGGGCAACGTCCAGACCACGGACAACTCCCTTGATCTGATGATCAGCGGTCGCGGCTACTTCGAAATCCAGCTGCCCGATGGCAGCGCCGCCTATACCCGCAACGGCCAGTTCACCCTGAACGACGAGGGGACCATCGTCACCCCGGGCAACGGTTACCCGTTGCAACCGGAGATCCAGATCCCCGAGAACGCCCAGAGCGTCACCGTGGGGGAGGATGGCCAGGTCTCCGTCCAGCTCAAGGGGGATGGCCAGTCCCAGGTGGTGGGCCAGATCAACACCACGGACTTCGTCAACCCCACCGGCCTGCAGCCCATGGGGGAGAACCTCTTCCTCGAGACCCAGTCCAGCGGCGCCCCCATTCAGGGGACTGCCGGCGCGGACGGGCTGGGGGTGATCAAGCAGGGGATGCTGGAGACCTCCAACGTCAACGTGACCGAGGAGCTGGTGAATCTCATCCAGGCTCAGCGGGTCTACGAGATGAACTCCAAGGTCATCTCCGCCGTCGACTCCATGATGTCCTTCCTGACCCAGCGGACCTGATGAAAGGAGTGTCATGATGAAAGCCATATGGATGCTGGGACTGCTGACCCTGGCGGGTTGCACCAGTACCCCCAATACCGCCAAACCGGATGACCCGGATTTCGCCCCCGTCTACGGGGAGTCGGAGCCGGTGTCGGTGCGCCCGACCGGCGCCATCTTCCAGCCCGAGCAGGTCAACGGCATCTACTCGGACATCAAGGCGCACCGGGTGGGTGACATCATCACCATCCAGTTGGCGGAGTCGACCTCTGCGTCGAAAAAGGCCAACACCCAGAGCGGCAAGGACAACAAGCTGGCGCTCGACCCCGTCACCCTGGGTGGCGTGCCGGTCACGGCGGGGCCCTACGATCTGTCGGCCTCCATCGGCCAGAACAGTGCCTTCAAGGGGCAGGCCAAGGCGGATCAGAGCAACAGCCTGCAGGGCAACATTTCGGTCAGCGTGGTCAAGGTACTGCCAAACGGCAACCTGCTGGTGCGCGGCGAGAAGTGGATCATGCTCAACAATGGCAACGAATACATCCGTATCACCGGTCTGGTGCGCCCGGAGGACGTGAGCTCGGAAAACAGCGTCTCCTCCCAGCGGGTGGCCAATGCGCGTATCTATTACGGCGGTACCGGGGATCTGGCGAACACCCAGGAACAGGGCTGGCTCACCAGCTTCTTCAACGGCCCCTGGTGGCCCATTTAAGACTCAAGAGTCCGGGGCGTTCACGGGTCCCGGATCAGGAAGGTTTTGTTAGGAGATGTCATGAACCGATTCCGTCTGCTTGCCCTGCTGTGCTGCCTGCTGCCCTTCGGGCTGGCGCACGCATCCCGCATCAAGGACCTCGCCTCGGTGGAAGGAGTGCGCAGCAACCAGCTGATCGGTTACGGTCTGGTGGTGGGCCTGCCCGGCACGGGGGAGAAGAACAACGCCTTCACCGAGCAGACCTTCAGGACCATGCTCAACAACTTCGGCATCAAGGTGCCTGACAACATCAAGCCCAAGATCAAGGACGTGGCGCCGGTGGCCATCCACGCGGATCTGCCCCCCTTCTCCAAGCCGGGTCAGACCATAGACGTCACCGTCTCCGCCATCGGCGAGGCGAAGAGCCTGCGTGGCGGCACCCTGCTCCAGACCTTCCTGAAAGGACTGGATGGCCGCGTCTATGCGGTGGCCCAGGGCAGCCTGGTGGTCGGTGGCCTCGGGGCCGAAGGGGCGGACGGCTCCAAGGTGGTGGTGAACACGCCCACAGTGGGGCGTATCGCCAACGGGGCGACCGTGGAGCGGGAGGTTCCCAACTCCTTCAGCCAGGGCGACACCATCACCTTCAACCTGAACCGGCCGGACTTCACCACCGCCCGCCGTCTGGCGGACGTGGTCAACGATCTGGTGGGTCCGAACACCGCCCAGGCGATGGACGCTACCTCCATCAAGGTATTCGCGCCGCGGGATCCGGCCCAGCGGGTCTCCTACCTCTCCACCATCGAGAACCTGGAAGTGGACCCGGCGAGCGAGTCCGCCAAGATCATCGTGAATTCGCGCACCGGGACCATCGTCATCGGCAGCGAGGTCAAGCTGCGCCCGGCGGCCATCAGCCACGGTGGGCTGACGGTCACCATCGCCGAGAACCAGCAGGTCTCCCAACCCAATCCGCTCGCTGGCGGGCAGACGGCGGTCACCAACAACTCCACCATCAACGTGCAGCAGGATCCCGGTCGGATGTTCAAGCTCGATACCGGCGCGACCCTGGACGACCTAGTGCGGGCGGTGAACCAGGTGGGGGTCGCCCCCGGGGATCTGATGGCGATCCTGGAGGCGCTGCAGCAGGCGGGCGCGATCCAGGGCCAACTGGTCATTCTGTAATTTCGTGAGCGGCAAGCGGTTGCCACGGGCGGCAAAGAGGTAGGTTATGGCAGAGTTCGACACCCAGAGCGGTATCAATATTGGCATGGTGCAGGACGTCCAGAACCTGGACAAACTGCGCCAGATGAGCCTGAGCAAGGAGGGGAAGCAAGGGGCCCTGATGGCGGCCGCCCGCCAGTTCGAATCCATCTTCACCCAGACCCTGTTCAAGGGGATGCGCCAGGCCAACTCGGTGCTCACCGAGGGCAACCCGATGAACAGCAGCTACACCCAGTTCTATGAAGGGATGCTGGACGAGCAGCGGGTTGCCGACATGTCGAGCAAGGGGGGGCTGGGCATTGCCGAGATGGTGGCCAGGCAGCTCTCTCCCGAGCAGACCTTCACCCATCAGGATGGCCGGGTACTCAAGCTGCCCCAGCGTACCGAGCGGGTCTACAAGCCCTATCAACCCCCCAGTGCCTCCAACGATCTGATTGCTGCCTCCAAAGTTGGCAAAGATTTTGCTGATAACGAAATGAAGGGTGAGCTGAATGGGGCCGAGCGTACGCTGACCATGCCAAGACGCCCCCACCGCACCGTGCCGCCCATGGGCAGCAGCCAGAGGCCTTCGGCCCTGGATGGCAGCGCCAAGGTGTTTGACAGCCCGGAAGAGTTCGTCGACAGGCTGATGCCGCTGGCCAAGAAGGCGGCGGACAAGCTGGGGTTGAGCCCGGCGGTGTTGGTGGCCCAGGCCGCCCTTGAGAGTGGCTGGGGAAAGCGGGTGATCAAGGATGCAGACGGAAACGTGACGCACAACCTGTTCGGCATCAAGGCGGATCCGCGTTGGGAAGGCCCCAAGGCGGTGGTGAGCACCCTGGAATACGAGCAAGGGGTGGCCTCGCGCCAGAAGGCGACGTTTCGCTCCTACGAGTCGTTCGAAGAGAGCTTCAACGACTACGTGGATTTCCTGACCTCTGGGAGTCGCTACAAGGGGGCGCTGGCCAAGGTGGACAGCCCGGACCGTTACTTCGAGGCGTTGCAGCAGGCCGGTTATGCCACCGATCCCCAGTACGCCAGGAAACTTAAACAAGTGTTGCGCAGTGATGCCATCGCCGGCTATTCGACGCCCGGCAACATTGCAGACAGGAACACAGAGATGGAGCTGTAAGCTATGGCAAGCGATCTGCTTGGAATTGGGACCTCGGGTGTGTTGGCCCAGCAGCGGCTGCTGCAGACCACCAGCAACAACATAGTGAACGTCAATAGCCAGGGCTATGTACGTGAACGCACCCTGATCTACACCAATTCCGTCGGATTGGGGACGGGCGACATGGTGAGTGATCGCATCATCAACGCCTATGCCCAGGCCGAGGTTCGCCGTGATACGTCCGCTTATAACGCCGCCAACACCCGCTACGATCAACTGTTCCAGCTCGACAGCCTGCTCGGTGATGCCAGCAACAGTGTGGGGTCCACCATCACCTCCTACTTCAAGGCTTTCCACACCGCCAACGAGTCACCGTCCGAGATCGGAGGGCGCCAGACGACCCTGAGTGAACTGAGCGGTATGGTGGACAGATTCCACACCCTCTCCGCCCAGCTCGACAAGCAGTCCGATACCATCAACGCCACCATAGGGGACGAGACGGACAGGGTGAACAGCCTGCTGAACAGCATCAACGATCTGAACCAGTCCATCGTCCGCACCCAGGGCTCCCCTGAAGAGAACCTGATGCTGTTCGATCAGCGTGATGAGGCCATTCGCCAGCTCTCCGAGAAGATGGAGATCCGCACCGTGACCCAGCCCAACGGCAGCATGCTGGTCAACATGAGCACAGGGCACTCCCTGGTGCTCGATGGCGGCGTGGCCCAGTTCAAGGTGGTGCCGGGGGACCCGGATTCCCGTGAGCCTTCCCTGCAGCTGACCCTGGGCAAGAACCAGGCCAGCATCAACGACAAGGATATTGGCGGCGCCATCGGTGGCCTCTTCACCGCGCGTCGGGATCTGGAGCCCGCCAAGCGGGAGCTGGGGCAGATGGCCGTCGCCCTGGGGGATGCCATGAACCAGCAGAACCGGTTGGGGATGGATCTCGACAACGAGCTTGGGGGGGATCTCTTCACCCTCAAAGGAAGCCAGGGGTTGCCCTACGCCAGCAACCAGGGCAACGGGGCGGCCAGCGTCAACTTCGTTCCCGGCAAGGGGAGCGAGGTCACCACCTTCGACTACGAGGTGCGGTTCAACAGCGCCACCGGTTACGAGGTGTTCGCCATCGACGGCAGCGGGCAGCGTACCTCGCTCGCCACGGGGACCACGCCGCCAGCCACCTTCGAAGTGACGGGCCACGGCATCGAAATCGATCTCTCCGGCACACCGGCTGCAGGTGACAAGATCTTGTTGCAACCCACCCGGAATGCGGCTGCCAACCTGGAGCAGGCGATCACCCGCCCTGAAGATATCGCGCTGGCTTCCCCCCTGAAGGCGGACAAGGGATCCCAGAACCTGGGCTCGGGCGAGATAGCGCTGGGCGGTGTCTACAACACCGGCACGGGCTCGGGTTTTGGCACCAACACTTTGGACCCGAGTGCCCCCCAGGTCATCAAGATCGACGGCAGCGGCAACTACGAGGTCTATGACAAGAACAACAACCTGCTGGGTGTCGCCCCCGCCTCCAGCAAGGGACAGAACCTGATGGCCGCCCTCGGGAGCCCCCTGGGGGGGCCCAAGGTCTACGCCGATCCGACCCAGAGCCCGGGCTATGAGTTCAGCATCACCGGCAAGGTGGAGGCCAGCGACAGCTTCACGCTCAGCTACAACAAGGACGGCTTTGCGGACAACGCCAACGGCCTGGCGCTGGCGGAGCTGCAGAACAAGGAGCTGGTGCGCAAGAACAACAACGCCGCCACCAGCAACGACAAGATGACCTTCAACGATGCCTACTCGGGTCTGGTGAGCGGCATTGGCAACAAGACCAGCCAGGCCAAGACCCTGCTGCAGGCCAACGAGGCGAAGCTGACCCAGAGTACCGCCATCTTCGAGAGTGTCTCCGGCGTCAATCTGGAGGAGGAGGCGGCCAACCTCATCCGCTTCCAGCAGTCCTATGCGGCCTCGGCCCAGATAGTGAACACCGCCAAGACCATCTTCGACACCCTGCTCTCCTCCGTGAGGTAAGTCATGCGCATCACCACCAACATGATCTATGACCGCAACCTTGCCTCCATGAGCAAGGTGAGCGAGCGCCAGAACACCGCCTACAACCAGTTGATGACGGGGGATAAATTCTCCCGCTCCGGGGAGGACCCGGCCGGCATGAGCCAGAAGATGGCGCTGACCAAGGAGATCGATCTCTTCAAGCAGTACGGCGTCAACGGCAGCCTGCTGGAGAACAGCCTGGGCCACGAGGAGACGGTGCTGACCTCCCTCAACAGCGCCATGCTCAGTGCCCAGACCCTGATCCAGAAGGCGAACAACTCCGCCATGGGCTCCGAGGAGCGCAGCGCCATCGCGAGCGAGCTGGAGGGGCTGCAAAAGCAGATGTTCGACCTGATGAACAGCAAGAACTCCCAGGGGGAGTACATCTTCGGCGGCAATCAGAGCAAGACCCAGCCCTTCGTCAAGGATGCCAGTGGCAACTATGTGTTCCAGGGGGACACGGGGCAGCGCAACATCCAGGTCTCACCCACGGTGCAGATCCCGGCCAACGACTCCGGTTTCGATCTGTTCGAGATAGTGGCGACCCGGCGCACTGCCAGCGCCGCCAGTGGCAACATCCAGGTGTCGGTGGCGGATCAGGGGAACTTCGAGAGCTTCTATCGTAACAACTATGACTCTTCCCTGCCGAGCAACCAATATGCGGTCAGCACCCTGGCCGGGCCGCCGGACACCTACGAGATCCGTGACAGCGGTGGCACCCTGCTGCAAAGCGGCGACTATGTGGCGGGCAACAAGATCCCCTTCAACGGCCTGGCGCTCACCCTCGACCTCCCTGCGGGGTCGGCGACCCATAACTTCGTGCTGGATACCCCGAAAAACGACAACATCCTCAATGGCATGTCCGATTTCATCTCCGCCATGCGTGATCCGACCCTGTCCGAGAGCGATTTCCAGCTGGCGGTCTCCGATGCCACCACCCACATGAGCAACGCCAGAACCAAGATAGACCGGGGACTGGGGGAGCTGGGGGGAAGGATGAACAGCCTGGAGCAGGTGATGAGTTCCAACGATGGACTCAGCACCCTGAACCAGCAGGCGCTGGCCAAGGTGTCCGAGGCGGACATGTACGAGGTGATCGCGGCCCTCTCCAAGGAGGATGCAGCCATGAGCGCCTCCCAGCTAGCCTTCAGCAAGATAAGCAAGCTGACCCTATTCGACTATATCCGCTGACGTTCGTCCGTTGACCGCAGGCTCCCCCGTGCCACGCACGGGGGAGCCTCGTTTCATGAAGGGCCCGCCGTCCGGCCAATTTGTAACAACCCGTTGCCAGGGGCCTGTTTGCCTTGACTCGACCTGCGCCTGGGCAGATGATGCCGCCCGCACGGTAGCGCCGTGCAATCAATGTTCGCAGCATCTCGTTAGCAACTGCCCCGTAAACCCTCGCCCAATCGGGCGGGGATATAAGGGGAGCTAATCTGGTGTGTTCTGCGAGGCCACATACGCCTTGAGCGTTTCGATAGTGGCCCCGCCAGCACTGCAAGCAAAGTAAGAGCGCGACCACAGGAGCCCGCTATTACTTTGCTTTCGTAGGTGCGTATTCAATATGCGGATCTGGCGGCTACTGATCGACTTCAAATTATTGACCAACACACTGACGGCCAACTTCGGTGGATAGGCTACGAGCAGATGAACGTGATCGGCTTCGCCATCCATCTCCAGAATGTCGATCTCCAACTTCTCTGCCGCAGATAAAAATGCGCCGCGCATCTGCTCGATCATGGTGCCATCAAGCAGTTTGCGGCGGTACTTCGTGGTGAAGATTAAATGCACAACTAGCTTGCTGACGGAGTGACGCCTCCGCAGATACCTAGTCAAATCATCATGATGCACACTCACTTGCAATACTCCGTTAAAAGTCATACTGTATGGGTATCCTAGTAGCGAGCGGTGACTTTGAGAAGAGCAACGAAAGTACGCATTTATCCGACCGACGAACAAGCGGCATTCTTGAATGCCCAGTTCGGCGCGGTGCGGTTCGCGTACAACAAGGCCCTTCATATTCAACGACACATGTTCAAGCGTCACGGGATTTCACTGAAACCGAAACGCGACCTGAAACCCATGCTCGCAGTGGCGAAAAAATCGCGCAAATACGGCTGGCTAAAGGAGTACGATTCACTCGCCTTGCAGCAAGCGGTGATTAATCTCGACAAGGCATTCGCCAACTTCTTCAATCCCAAGCTCAAGGCACGAATGCCTACCTTCAAGAGCAAACGGGGCAGGCAATCCAGCTATCACCCCAACGGAAAGGTGCTCACAGCGGCTATCCAGTTGCCGAAGATGACGCCCATCAGGGCGGTCATTCATCGAGATATTATCGGCGTGGTATCCAGCATCACAGTCAGCCGTGGCCCGACAGGGAAATACTATGCTTCCATCCTTTGCGAGGATGGCTGCGAGGCTCCCGCCAAGCCCACCTTCATCACGGACGTGACTGGCTGTGATATGGGGCTGTCCCACTACCTCATTGAGTCGAGCGGCAAAAAGATTGCCAATCCACGCCACCTTATCAACGCCAGTCGCAATCTACGACGCAAGCAAAAGGCACTGTCTCGCAAGAAAAAGGGCAGCGCCAACCGTGGCAAGGCAAGACGGCAACTGGCCGCCCTGCACGAACGGGTAGCCAATGCCCGCGCCGATTTTCAGCACAAACTCTCTCACACGATGGTTGACGAAAACCAAGCGGTCATCGTGGAGACATTGAAATCAGCGAACATGATGAAAAATCACAAACTGGCCCGCGCCATTGGCGATGCTGGTTGGCATGGTTTCATCATGAAGCTGGAGTACAAGGCACAAGCGGCGGGTCGCCACCTAATCAAACTTGATCAGTGGTTTGCCAGCTCGAAACTGTGTAGCGATTGCGGCCACAAGATGCCGGACATGCCGTTGCATCAGCGGCAGTGGGTATGTCCAGCGTGTGGGGCAGGGCATGACCGCGACATTAACGCGGCCATCTTAAATGCGAAAGGGGACTCCCTCCGACGTAGGTGGGAGGGGAATTTCGCCGGGGCGTCAGCCCCGCTGGTTTTGAATGTATTGCTTGATCACCTCTAACGGCGCACCGCCGCAAGAGCCCACAAAGTAAGAGCGTGACCAGAGTACGGGTTTGCTGTAAGCACCCCTCAAGTCCAGAAATTCATTACGCAGTCGCCTTGATGTGACCGCCTTTAACGAGTTCACCAGCACCGATAGCTGCACTGTTGGGCCGTACTCTATCAGCATGTGAACATGATCAGCCTCTCCGTCACACTCTTTCAGTTCCGCACCAAAATCTCTGCAAACCTATGCCGCACACTGACCGAATGAAGCGTGATGCAGTTCCCCCAATATCGGCTTTCGATACTTGGTGATAAACACCAAATGTACGTGCAAAGCGTAGGCCGCATGGCGTGATTTATTAATTTTAGTGAATTGCATTCTGTCACTCAATCGGGCTTAATAGATATGGTAATAATGCTACACACTGAGTGATAAATGCAAATTCTGAAAGCCTACAAGTTCCGACTCGAACCGACCGCCCAACAAGCGCAACGCCTGCGCCAGTTGGGCGGTTGTGCTCGTTATGTCTGGAATCACGGGCTGGCAGAGACAAAGCGCATTCTGGATGCTGGCGAAAAACTACCTTCTGCCTTTGAGCTGAACCGGATGCTCACCAGTTGGAAGAAAGACCCAGAAATGGCCTTTCTGACCGAGGCATATACCGACAACCTCCAGCAGAAACTCAAAGACTTGCACGGCGCGTGGATGCGCTGCTTTGATAAAAAACTCGCCGCCAAGGCTCCCGTTTTCAAGAAGAAAAGCGACAACCGCGACGCTATCCGGTTCGTCAACTTCGACAAGTATTGCCGCCTTGAAAAGGGTCGCGTGAAGCTGCCTGCCGGGCTGGCGTGGGTCAAGTTCCGTCAGTCCCAGCCAGTTGAAGGGAAAATTAAAAACGCGACCGTCAGCCAAGCAGCCGGGCACTGGTATATCTCCTTTCAGGTCGAGCAGGAGACGTCCGAGCCAATTCACCCCTCCGGCTCAATGGTCGGGCTGGATGCGGGGATCGCCAAGCTCGCAACCCTGTCAGACGGCACGGTGTTTGAGCCCGTCAACAGCTTCAAAACCAATCAGACCAAGCTGGCAAGGCTCCAACGCCAGTTGAGCAAAAAGGTAAAGTTCAGCAGCAACTGGAAGAAACAAAAAGCCAAGATCCAGCGGCTGCACTCACATATCGCCAACACCCGCCGCGATTACCTTCACAAGGTCACAACGACTATCAGCAAAAACCACGCGATGATCGTCATTGAGGATTTGAAGGTTGCCAGCATGTCAAAATCAGCAGCAGGCACGACCAGTCAGCCGGGGCGCAACGTCCGGGCAAAATCAGGGCTGAATCGTTCGATATTAGATCAGGGCTGGTTTGAGCTGCGCCGCCAGCTCGAATACAAGCAGGCATGGCGAGGTGGTCAGGTGTTGGCGATAAACCCGGCCTACACGAGCCAGCAGTGCGCCTGTTGTGGGCATACTGCGAAGGATAACCGCCAGACGCAAAGCCAGTTTAAATGCGCTGCGTGTGGTTATGAGGCGAACGCCGATGTGAACGGCGCTCGCAATATTTTAGCGGCGGGACACGCCGTTTTAGCATGTGGAGGCGCGGTGCAATCAGGCCGCCCGATGAAGCAGGAACCCGGTACTGCGCGAGCAGCTATCACCCAGTAATGGGAATCCCCCTCCTGTGACGCGAAGCGCTAAGGTGGGGGAGGATGTCAAGAATATCCAGCAACAAGGCATATTGGAATTAAAGGCGGCGGGACACGTCGTTTCTACCCATGGAGGCCAGCGTTAATCTGCCAATTCGGCAGTAGCGGCCTAAGAAGTGGGAAGCCTCGCCGCTTGCGGCGGGGAGCAGTCACGCGAGGCTCCTGCATAAACACAGGCCACTGATCTCACGACGTCCAGAGACGCCCAAGATCAGGACAGTTTTCATCGGATTAAGGTGTCAACCCAAGTGGCTTCCGGCATGCCGGATACGTTATGCAGTGCTAAAGCTGGTACGTGGGGATGAAAACACGCCGGACGGCGTCATTTCGTGCCTGTTACTCGTCAATCAAATTGCTGTTTTCTTGCCGTTGCATCCGGCCCGGTGCCGGAGGCGTTCAGGTTCGCCTGAAATCACATGAGGACATCTGTGATGAAGAAAACACACACCCTGCTCAATCGTCATCAACTGCTCGACCCGGTTGCCCTGCGCAACTGGCTGGCGCACAACCTGGATCCGGTGGCCCGTGCCGATCAGCTTCTGACCCTGCGCCCGGAAGAGCTCAACTGCATCTTCGATACCCTCTCCATGCCGGAAGGGGCGTCCTTGCTCGCCTCCCTCCCGGCGGAGTGTGCCGGCCATCTGCTGCTCAGGCTGCATGGCAGCATCGTGGGGATACTGCAGGGCACCCTGGCCCGTCGTGACCTGCTGGCCATCCTGCGCAGGCTCGACGAGCACGATCGCAAGACCCTGCTAGCCCGGCTGCCAGAGCCCGCCCGCAAAGCCTTCCAGTCCCTGCTGGCCTGGCCGAACGAGTCGGTGGGGGCCAACATGCGCCACGAATATCTGGCAGTGGAGGCCAATGCGACGGTGGAAAGCGCCAAGCAGCTGATCCACGGCGCCTGGGATCAGGCCAGGCTGTTCGGTCATCTCTATGTGGTTGACGGCGAGCAGCGCCTGCTTGGCAGCGTCTCCCTCAAGTCGTTGCTGATCGCCGATCCTCTGCTGCCGGTAGGGGACCTGATGGAGGGGGAGGCGGTGCGCATCAACGCCCGGGCGGATCAGGAGCTGGCGGCCCGCCTGCTCATTGACCGCGACCTCTCGCTCCTGCCGGTGGAAGATCAGGGGCGTCTGGTGGGGGTCTTCCACGTGGACGATGCCGCCGACATCCTGGAGCTGGAGTCCACCGAGGATGCGGAGCTGCAAGGGGGCTCCTCGCCGCTGGATACCCCCTATCTGCAGGCCACCCCCTGGCAGTTGTGGCGCAAGCGGGTGGGCTGGCTGCTGATCCTGTTCGTGGCGGAAGCCTACACAGGCACCGTGCTGCGGGCCTTTGAAGAGCAGCTGGAGGCGGCCATCGCCCTGGCCTTCTTCATCCCGCTCCTCATCGGTACCGGTGGCAACAGCGGTACCCAGATCACCACCACCATAGTGCGTGCCATGGCGGTGGGGGAGGTGAGCCTGAAAAACCTCGGCACCGTGCTGAAAAAGGAGATCTCCACCGGTCTGCTCATCTCGGCCGCCATCGCACTGGCGGCCTGGGTGCGGGCCTGGAGCCTGGGGGGGGGCCCGAGATCGGCATGGTGGTGACCCTGACCATCGTCGCCATCTTAAATGCGAAAGGGGACTCCCTCCGACGTAGGTGGGAGGGGAATTTCGCCGGGGCGTCAGCCCCGCTGGTTTTGAATGTATTGCTTGATCACCTCCAACGGTGCTCCGCCGCAAGAGCCCGCAAAGTAAGAGCGTGACCAGAGTACGGGTTTGCTGTAAGCACCTCTCAAGTCCAGAAATTCATTACGCAGTCGCCTTGATGTGACCGCCTTTAACGAGTTCACCAGTACCGATAGCTGCACCGTTGGCGCGTACTCTATCAGCATGTGAACATGATCAGCCTCTCCGTCACACTCTTTCAGTTCCGCACCAAAATCTCTGCAAACCTCTGCCGCACACTGACCGAAGAAAGCGTGATGCAGATCCCCCAGTATCGGCTTTCGATACTTGGTGATAAACACCAAGTGTACGTGCAAAACGTAGGCCGCATGGCGTGATTTATTAATTTTAGTGAATTGCATTCTGTCACTCAATCGGGCATTAATAGATATGGCAATAATGCTACACACTGAGCGCTAAATGCAAATTCTGAAAGCCTACAAATTCCGACTCGAACCGACCGAACAACAAGCGCAACGCCTGCGCCAGTTGGGCGGTTGTGCTCGTTATGTCTGGAATCACGGGCTGGCAGAAACCAAACGCATTCTGGATGCTGGCGAAAAACTGCCTTCTGCCTTTGAGCTGAACAGGATGCTCACCAGTTGGAAGAAAGACCCAGAAATGGCCTTTCTGGCCGAGGCATATACCGACAACCTCCAGCAGAAGCTCAAGGATTTGCATGGCGCGTGGATGCGCTGCTTTGATAAGAAACTTGCCGCCAAGGCACCCGTATTCAAGAAAAAAAGCGACAACCGCGACGCTATCCGGTTCGTCAACTTCGACAAGTATTGCCGCCTTGAAAAGGGTCGCGTGAAGCTGCCTGCCGGGCTGGCGTGGGTCAAGTTCCGTCAGTCCCAGCCAGTTGAAGGGAAAATTAAAAACGCGACCGTCAGCCAAGCAGCCGGGCACTGGTATATCTCCTTTCAGGTCGAGCAGGAGACGTCCGAGCCAATTCACCCC
Organism: Aeromonas sp. FDAARGOS 1402; assembly: GCF_019046925.1. Lineage (NCBI taxonomy): Bacteria > Pseudomonadati > Pseudomonadota > Gammaproteobacteria > Aeromonadales > Aeromonadaceae > Aeromonas > Aeromonas sp. FDAARGOS 1402. Next base: position 4,350,916 of record NZ_CP077201.1, on the reverse strand, counting down.
TCCGGCTCAATGGTCGGGCTGGATGCGGGGATCGCCAAGCTCGCAACCCTGTCAGATGGCACGGTGTTTGAGCCCGTCAACAGCTTCAAAACCAATCAGACCAAGCTGGCAAGGCTCCAACGCCAGTTGAGCAAAAAGGTAAAGTTCAGCAGCAACTGGAAGAAACAAAAAGCCAAGATCCAGCGGCTGCACTCACATATCGCCAATACCCGCCGCGATTACCTTCACAAGGTCACAACGACTATCAGCAAAAACCACGCGATGATCGTCATTGAGGATTTGAAGGTTGCCAGCATGTCAAAATCAGCAGCGGGCACGACCAGCCAGCCGGGGCGCAACGTCCGGGCAAAATCAGGGCTGAATCGTTCGATATTAGATCAGGGCTGGTTTGAGCTGCGCCGCCAGCTCGAATATAAGCAGGCATGGCGAGGCGGTCAGGTGTTGGCGATAAACCCGGCCTACACGAGCCAGCAGTGCGCCTGTTGTGGGCATACTGCGAAGGATAACCGCCAGACGCAAAGCCAGTTTAAATGCGCTGCGTGTGGTTATGAGGCGAACGCCGATGTGAACGGCGCTCGCAATATTTTAGCGGCGGGACACGCCGTTTTAGCCTGTGGAGGCGTGGTGCAATCAGGCCGCCCGATGAAGCAGGAACCCGGTACTGCGCGAGCAGCTATCACCCAGTAATGGGGATCCCCCTCCTGTGACGCGAAGCGCTAAGGTGGGGGAGGATGTCAACGTGCTCTGGAGCGCCACTGTCGCCTCGGTGATCCCCATGGTGCTGCGTCGCTTTCGCATCGACCCGGCGGTGGTCTCCGCCCCCTTCATCGCTACCCTGGTGGACGGTACCGGCCTCATCATCTACTTCGAGATAGCCAAGCTGATCCTGCCGGATCTGCAGTAGGAAAGCACAAGAGACAAAAAAGGCAGCCATCGGCTGCCTTTTTGCACAGAGGGGCGGATCACCCGAGCTGGAACAGCAGGGGCCAGCCCTGCTCGTGGCAGTAGCGGTGCTCCTTTTCCAGGTTCTGCATCAGCAACTTGTTCTCGTCACACCAGTCCAGGGGCAGGGTGACCACCAGCTGATCCCCGGCGGCCTGCACGTTCCACTCGGGCAGCAGGTTGTCCTGACGCCTGTGGTGGGCCGCTACCGCGAGGCGCAGGATGCGGATGCAGCGCAGCACCGTCTGCTCGTCGTGGTTGGGCAGGGCCGGCAGCTCGGAGAGCTTGAGCCCCTTGCGGTGAAAGCGCACCAGGGCCGCCAGCAGGGCCTGATCGTCCTGGTTGAAGCCGGGCAGATCGGTGTTTTGCAAGATATAGGCGGAGTGTTTGTGGATGCCGCTGTAGTTGATGGCAAGGCCGATCTCGTGCAGCCGCGCCGCCCAGCCGAGGATGGCGCGATAGGGCTCTTCCGGCATCTCCCAGGGGCCGCACAGGGCGTCGAACAGGGAGAGGACGCTGCTCTCTACCCGGGTGGCCTGGCGCTTGTCGATGCGATAGTGAGTGCTGAGTGCAAGCGCGGTACGTTCGCGAATGTCGTGATGCTGCAGGCGCTCCTCGAACTCGTAGAGCAACCCTTCGCGCAGGGCGCCGTCGGAGTACTCCATCCGCTCGATGGGCAGGGAGGTGAATAGCCCGAGCAGGATGGCCACCGCGGCGGCAAAGACCCCCTGACGCTCCTCGGTGAGGCCCGCCAGTTTGAGCTGATCGACCCGCTTGTGCTTGAGCATCTCTTCTTTCAGCCGCTCCAGTCCCGCCAGGGTGATGGCACCATCGGTCCACTCTTCCCCCTGCAACACGTCGCGCACGGTGCGGATGGAGCCCGAGCTGCCGAGGCAGCTCTGCCAGCCCAGCTTGCGGTACTGGTTGATGATGGGGGCGAGCTGATGCTGGGCTTCCAACACGGCGGCGTTGAAGGCCTTCTCGCCGAGCTTGCCGTTGCCAAAGAAGCTCTGGGTGAAGCTAACGCAGCCCATCTTGCGGCTGGTGAGCGCCTTGTGCTCAAACCCTTCGCCGATGATGAGCTCGGTGCTGCCGCCGCCGATGTCCACCACCAGCACCTGGCCCTCGATGTGCTGGGTATGGGCGACCCCCTGATAGATGAGGCGGGCCTCTTCCTGGCCGCTGATGATCTCGATGGGGTGGTTGAGCACCTTGGCTGCCTCGCGCACGAAGTCGCGGGCGTTGCTGGCGCGGCGCAATGTGTAGGTGCCGGCGATGCGGATCTGATCCGGCTTGATGTTGGTGAGCCGCTCGGCGAACAGGGCGAGGCAGTCCAGCCCGCGCGCCATGGCCTCCGGGGACATGCGGCGCTGACCGTCCATCCCTTCGGCGAGGCGCACTCGCTCCTTGATGCGATCGATGATCTGCATCCGCCCCTCGGTGAGGCGGGCGATGACCATGTGGAAGCTGTTCGAGCCCAGGTCGACAGCGGCGTACAGACTATTGTCCATGGTTTGACTCTATGCGTTTGAGGTAGTCGTAAATCGCCACCTGGGAACGGACCTTGCGGCGGTTGCCCCGCTTCACGTATTCGTTCTTCTGGTCGGCATCGATCACCCGCGCCTTGCAGGTATCACTCAGTTGTAGCTCGAGAATGTCGAGGATGCGCTGCTTGAGCCGCTCGTCATAGATGGGGGTGCCCACCTCGATGCGACCGTCGATGTTGCGGCTCATCCAGTCGGCACTGGAGATATAGAGCTGGGGATTGCCCTTGTTGTGGAACACCATCACCCGCGGATGTTCGAGGAAACGGTCGATGATGCTGATGACCCGAATGTTGTCGCTCAGACCCGGCACCCCCGGGCGCAGGGCGCACATGCCCCGGATGATCATCTGGATGGGCACCCCGGCCTGGCCGGCGGCATAGAGCCGGTTGATGAGGTCTCTGTCCACCAGATTGTTGATCTTGAGGGTGATGCCGCTGGGTTGCCCCGCCTTGGCGTTGGCCAGCTCGTTATCGATGAGGCGATAGAGCTGGCGGCGGCTGTTGATGGGGGAGACCAGCAGGTGGTTGAACTTGTAGCGCCGATAGGGGTACTCGATGTACTCGAACACGCTTTCCACCTCGGCGGTGATGTCCGGATGGCGGGTCAGCAGGGAGAAGTCGGTGTAGATCTTGGCGGTCTTCTCGTTGAAGTTGCCGGTCCCGATATGGGCGTAGCGCACCGCCTCGCCGTTCTCGTGGCGAGTGATGAGGCAGAGCTTGGAGTGGATCTTGAGGCTGGGCACCCCGAACACCACCTTGACGCCTGCGTCGGTCAGGATGTTGGCCCAGTCGATGTTGGCCGCCTCGTCGAAGCGGGCGCGCAACTCCACCACCACGGTCACCTTCTTGCCGTTGTTGGCGGCGTCGATGAGGGAGTGGATGATCCGCGACTTCTTGGCCACCCGGTAGATGTTGATGCGAATGGCGCTGACCGCCGGGTCGAAGGCCGCCTGGCGCACCAGCTCGGTGAAGTGGTGGAACTTGTGGTACGGGTAGTAGAGCAGGATGTCCTGCTTGGCGATGGCGTCGAAGGCGTTGACGAAGCCGTCAAAGTCGCGGCAGTCCAGTGCCGGCAGCTTGGGGTTTTCCAGATAATCCCGGCCCACATTGGGGAAGCCGATGAAATCCTTGAAGTTGTGATAGCGCCCACCGGGCATGATGGCGTCGTAGGAGCTGATCTGCAGCTTGAGCTTCAAGAAGCTTATCATGGCCGCCGGCATCTCCCGCTCGTAGACGAAGCGCACCGGCATGGCAGTGAGGCGCTGTTTCAAGCCGTCACTCATCTTGTCCACCAGGCTGAGGTCCAGCTGGTCGGAGAGGTCATATTCGGCATCCCGGGTCAGCTTGACCGCGTAGGCGGCAATCTCGTCGTAGTCGAAGAAGCCCTTGAAGATCTCGTCCAGACAGAAGCGGATAACGTTGTCCAGGATGATGATCTGCTTCTTGCGACGGGTGCCCTCCGGCGGTAGCTGGAAGAAGCGGGGCAGATCGTCGGTGGGCACTTCCACCAGGGCGTACTGGATCACCTGGCCGTTCTTCTTCATCTCGATGGCGAGATAGGTGTGCTCGTCTTTCAGGAACTTGACCGGGTTGACCTCCTTGTTGAGGAGGATGGGGATGATGTGGCGCAGCACCTTTTCCCGGAAGAAGATCCGCAGCCACTGCTGGATGGACTCGGAGAGCTGGCTTTCGTTCACCAGGAAGATGTTGTGGCGGGCCAGCGCGATCAGCAGCTCCTTGTAGGTGTTGTCGAACGCCTCGCCGAGCGCCATCACCTTCTGCTGGATGGCGCGCAGCAGCACCTTGGCCTCGTCGTCGCCGCCGTGGACTTCGTTGATGAGGATGCGGCGCTTGACGTCCGACACCCGTACCTTGAAGAACTCGTCCTGATTGGAGGAGAAAATCCCGAGGAAGCGGACCCGCTCGATGAGGGGGACCGTCTTGTCCATCGCCTCTTGCAACACCCGTTCATTGAATGAGAGCCAGCTAAGCTCTTTCTCTTCATACTGCTTGTCGGTGCTCATCTGGTGCCTCTTTGCTCTGGTTGCGTCTGCGCGGAAGTTATGGCGTCAAACCATGACAAATTTATGACAGGCGACACTATTCGCTCAGATCCTGATCGATGTCGACGACGAGGTCGTCGGAGAGGGACTCCAGGGCCGTGACGAGATCGTCCAGTTCGAGCTGCGGCGGCAGGGCCACCAGGGCGTGGGCATAGAAGAGGGGGGCGCCTGAGTGGGGCGCAGGTTCGCAACCTGTGGTGAGGTCGGCGACGTTGATGTTGAGCTGTCGCAGGATGCTGGCCACTTCGTGGACGATGCCCGGTCTGTCGTTGCCGGTGACGCTCAGCATCACCTGATGGGCCGGTTGCGGGCTGAGCTGCCCTTCGGCGAAGCTCACGGTGAGGCCAGGCAGCATCACCAGGGCCTCGCACAGGCTGCGGTAATGCTCGTCAGGCACGGCGACGTGCAAAATGCCGGCAAATTGCCCCGCCAGCTCGCTCATGGAGCTGGCCAGCCAGTTACCCTGCTGCCGGGTGATGGTATCGGCCAGGCTCTCGACGATCCCGGGTTTGTCTGCGCCGATCACGGTGACGACCAATTGCTTTTGCATCCTGCTCTCCTTGAATGGGGCTGCGTGGGGTCCGTTGACGCCTGGCGGCGACGGGGTGCGCGCCAGAACGTCCATGGGCTCTAGCATTGTGCCTGCTGTGACAGGCCATATGAAGCCCGCCTTGCGCAAATTCAGTGAAAAAACGCGAATGCCGGGACGGGCTTGATTTCTGCGCTGCCTGAGTCGCTTTCCCCGTGGTAGAGTGTGCCCCTTCCTTTGGTGTGAACTGAATTTGTCTTGTAAACGGGATGTGCGTGTATGAATAGCCTTGTCGTATCAGGAGCCGTGTTGCTGGGGTTGCTCCTGCTGGTGATCGTCTGGCGCAGGGAGAAAGAGGGCAAGGCCGAGCCCTATGATCTGCAGGAAACCTTGATGAGCCCAGCCGAGCGCACCTTCTTCGGGGTGCTGGATCAGGCGGTGGGGGACAAGGCCCGTGTCTTTGCCAAGGTACGAGCCTCCTATGTATTGACGCCCGAGGCGCACCTTGGCAAGGGCAAGCGCCAGCAGGCGCTCGGCAAGATAGGGGAGAAGCACTTCGATTTTCTGCTCTGCCACCCGGCGGATCTCTCTTTCCTGTGTGCCGTGGAGCTGGATGACGAGGGGCACCGCCACCAGAAGCGCAAGTCGCGGGATCTCTTCCTGAAGGCGGCCTGCGATGGCGCCGGCCTGCCGCTGTTGCAGATCCCGGCCAGCAGCCACTACCAGGTCGACGAGTTGCGGGAGCAACTGCTGCCCCTGCTGGCGAGAACGACGGCGCCGGTGGATGACCTGCTGCCCGGCGAGCGCCGCGAACCGACCTTCAGCCCGCTGCTGCTCGATGGTGTCGATCTGGGCACGTCACACCCGGGGGCTGCCAGGGAGCCCCAGGTGCCGCCCCCCCAGGCCGGAGAGGCAATGCCCGTGTTGATGGAGGAGAATCCCTTCCTCGATCCGGATGAGGAGGAGCCCCGGGAGACGATCCCTCATTGCCCCCGCTGTGCCGCGCCCCTGGTGGCACGGGAAGCACGAAAGGGTCCCCATGCCGGTCGCCTGTTCCTCGCCTGCAGCCGGTTTCCCGAGTGCCGCTATGCCGCTCCCCAGGAGAGCGTGAAACACTGATCCCTCCTCTGACGCCGCACCCTGTCGGCGTCATTCTTTCCCCTTCGCTGGTTTTCATCCGATACTCAATCTGGCTGGAAGCGTGATCCCCGTCCCGCCAGGGTCCGGGAGGATGTGACAAGTTTTGACAATCCGCCATAATTTTGGCACTTTGTCCCCCTTATGACACAGTGCGAAATTGGTTTTAATAAGCACTTAAAAAACAATAACTTGGCGTCAGGTGTGAAAATATGGATAGGATGGCTATGGGTGTGCTGCTTGTTGATGCCGATGATGTGCGGCGCCAGCAACTGGGGACTGTGCTCTCCTTCATGGGGATCCCCTGGCAGGAGGTGGTGGAGAGCGATCTCGATGTGGCCATCGAGACTGCCGGGCCCTTGCAGGGAATTCTGGCCGGGGAACTGCGCGAGCGCGCCCTGAGTGAGCTGCTTGCCGCCCATCCTCGTCTGCCCTTTCTCTCCCTGATGCCAGCGAGCCATGGTTGCAGCAACTTCATCGGGGTGGCCGAGGCCCCCTTTACCTATGAGTCCCTCACCCGTCATCTGCACTTCTGCCAGGCCTTCATCTCCCTGCATCCCCGTCATCAGACCCACGACAAGGGTCAGACCCTGCTGCGCCTGCTGGTGGGCAAAGGGAGGGGTATCCAGGAGGTGCGCCGTCTCATCGGCCAGGTGGCCGAGACCGACGCCAACGTACTGATCCTCGGTGAGTCCGGGACCGGCAAGGAGGTGGTGGCTCGCGCCATCCACGAGCTGTCCGCCCGAAGCGCGGGCCCCTTCGTGCCCATCAACTGCGGCGCCATTCCGGCTGAACTGCTCGAGAGCGAGCTGTTCGGTCACGAGAAGGGGGCCTTCACCGGTGCCATTGCCGCTCGGCGCGGCCGCTTCGAACTGGCCCAGGGGGGCACCCTCTTCCTCGACGAAATCGGCGATATGCCGCTGCCGATGCAGGTCAAGTTGCTGCGGGTGCTGCAGGAGCGCCAGTTCGACCGGGTCGGAGGCGGCAAGGCCGTCCAGGCCGATGTGCGGGTGATCGCGGCGACCCACCGGGATCTGGAAGCCATGATCCGCACCCAGGCGTTTCGCGAAGATCTCTACTACCGCCTCAATGTGTTCCCCATCGAGACGCCCCCCCTGCGGGATCGGGCCGACGACATCCCGCTGCTGCTGCAGGAGCTGCTCAATCGCCATGCCGAACAGCACAAGGGGATCATCCGTCTGACCCAGCGCGCCATGGAGTCCCTGATGCAGTACGCCTGGCCCGGCAACGTGCGCGAGCTGTCCAACCTCATCGAGCGCCTGCTCATCCTCTATCCGAACCAGATCGTCGATGTGGCGGATCTGCCCGGCCGCTATCGCCTGCTGCCCTGCGAGCCACGAGATGAACGGCTCACCGAGATGGACGAGCGGGACGCCCTGGCTGCCGTGTTCCAGTCCCCACCAGAGCTGGATCCCGGCATCGCCATGCCCCTGCCCATGCAGTTGCCCCAGGAAGGAGTCAACCTCAAGGAGATGCTGGCCGACCTCGAGGTGGAGCTGATCCGCCAGGCCCTGGAGTCCCAGGACGGGGTGGTGGCCCGCGCCGCCGACCTGCTCAGCATGCGCCGCACCACCCTGGTGGAGAAGATGAAGAAGTACGGCATGAGCAAGGACAATTGAGGTCAATGCTTTGACGCATTGACCCAATGCATTGATAAATAACGTCTATTTTGCTGGCATGGAAATTGAATAAGCTGACTCAATCGCCAGTTTGAGGTCAGCTTTATGACAATCTTGCAGCAGGATGCCCCCCTCCAGTCACATGAAGTGAGTCAGCTTTACGCCATCTTCACGGCGCTGCCGACCGGCGTGCTGCTGCTCGATGGCGAGGGGCTGATCACCCGCGCAAACCCTGCCGCCCTGGCGCTGCTGGGGGAACCACTGGAGGGCCTTTCCTGGCGCCAGATCATCGCCCGCTGCTTCGAACCCCGTGAGGATGACGGTCACGAGATCTCCTTGCGCGACGGCCGCCGGGTCCAGCTGTCGACCCAGCCGCTGCCGGATCAGCCCGGCCAACTGGTGTTCATTACCGACTTGACCGAGACCCGCCAGCTGCAGGACAGGGTCAACCACATGAAGCGCCTCTCCGCCCTTGGCAACATGGCGGCTTCCCTGGCGCACCAGATCCGCACCCCGCTCTCCGCCGCCATGCTCTATGCGGCCAACCTGGCCAACCGCACCCTCAAGCCTGAATCCCGCAGCCAGTTCCAGCAAAAATTGATGGCGCGCCTGCAGGATCTCGAGAAGCAGATCAACGACATCCTGCTGTTTGCCCGCAATGGCGACAACCAGGTGGTGGCGCCCCTCTCGGTGCAGGGCTTGCTGGCGGAAGTGCAGGCGGGGGCCGAAGCCTTCTGCCAGCAGCAGGGCTGCGCCTTGCATCTGGAGGCCCCTGAGCCCGATCTCTGTCTGCTTGCCAACAGCAGTGCCCTGGCGGGGGCTATCAACAACCTCATCGCCAATGCCCGGCAGGCCGGCGCCGATTCGCTCCTGGTGAGCGCTGTGCGCAGCGGCAACCGGGTGGAGATGCGGGTCATCGACAACGGCAAGGGGATGGCCCCCTCCCTGCTCAACCAGATCTTCGAACCCTTCTTTACCACCCGATCCCAGGGTACGGGCCTCGGTCTTGCGGTGGTGCAGTCGGTGGTACGAGCCCATCAGGGGGAGGTGAGCGTGGCCTCGGTCCCTGGCGAGGGCACCTGTTTTACCCTGTCCTTCCCCCTGCATCAGCAACAGGTTCAGTTGGGGGGCGTGGCATGAGGCGCGCAAAAGCCGGAGCGCCGGTGAAGATGATTCTCGACAAGGCCATGTTGGTTGTAGGAGGTGTGGCATGACCCAGGCTCGCATTCTGGTGGTGGAAGATGACAACGGCCTGCGCGAGGCGCTGGTGGATACCCTGCTGCTCGGTGGCTATGAGTGCCGCGAGGTGGACAGCGGCGAGCGGGCCCTGCTTGCCCTGTCCCGTCAGCGCTTTGACATGGTGATCTCCGACATCCAGATGGGGGGCATGGATGGTCTGACCCTGCTCGCCAACATTCGCCAGCAATATCCCCAGGTGCCTGTGCTCCTGATGACTGCCTACGCCAACATCGACGGGGCGGTGCGCGCCATGCGCGAGGGGGCGATCGACTATCTGGCCAAGCCCTTCTCCCCCGAGGTGCTGCTCAACCAGGTCAGCCGTTATGTGCCGGCCCAGAAGGTGGAGAAGCGTGCCGTGGTGTACGGGGACCCCAGGACTGCGGAGCTGTTCCAGCTGGCGACCCGGGTGGCGAGAAGCGAAGCCACCGTCATGGTGACCGGACCGAGCGGGACGGGCAAGGAGGTGTTGGCTCGCTACATTCACGACCACTCCAGCCGGGCAGAGCAGGCCTTCGTCGCCATCAACTGCGCCGCCATTCCGGAGAACATGCTGGAAGCGACCCTGTTTGGCTACGAGAAGGGCGCCTTCACCGGTGCGGTGCAGGGGTGCCCTGGCAAGTTCGAGCAGGCTCAGGGAGGAACCCTGCTGCTCGACGAGATCACCGAGATGGATCTGGGGCTGCAGGCCAAGCTGCTGCGGGTCTTGCAGGAGAAAGAGGTGGAGCGGCTCGGCAGCCGCAAGATGATCCCCCTCGATGTGCGGGTCATTGCCACCAGCAACCGGGATCTGAAAAAAGCGGTGCAGGACGGGCTGTTCCGCGAGGATCTCTATTACCGCCTCAACGTCTTCCCCCTGCGCTGGACGGCGCTCTGGGAACGCCCGGGTGACATTCTTCCCCTGGCGGAGCATCTGCTGGCGCTGCATGCCAGCCAGATGGGGCTGCCGACGCCGCAGCTCGCAGAGGACGCACGAGAGCGTCTGATGGCTCACCCCTGGCCCGGCAACGTGCGCGAGCTCGACAACGTGGTGCAGCGCGCCCTGATCCTCTGTCCAGACGGCCTCATCGACTGTGAGCACCTGATCCTGGAGGAGACGGACGAGACCCTGGTGCGCCCGCTCGAGCGGCTGTCAGGGGAGGGGCTCGGTGGCGAACTCAAGCAGCAGGAGCACCAGATCATTCTGGACACCCTGCAGGAGTGCAACGGCAGTCGCAAAGCGGTGGCCGACAAGCTCGGCATCAGCCCGCGCACCCTGCGCTACAAGCTGGCCCAGATGCGTGACGCCGGCATCGAGTTGCCCGCCTAGGCCTGACAGGCGCATGGCCTTGCCGGTCCGGCTCGATTATCATGGGCCCTGACGATCGGAATCCGGCTCCCCGCACAGTACGTGGGGAGCCCAGCTAGGAGACCCCCATGATCTCTCATCGTAAACTGGAAAGCCTGCTCAACCACCTGCTCGAACCCCATGCCATCAAGGATTACTGCCCCAACGGCCTGCAGGTGGAGGGGCGCGAGCGCATTCGCAAGGTGGTGACCGGCGTCACCGCCAGCCAGGCCCTCATCGATGCCGCCGTGGCCGCCGATGCTGACGCCATCCTGGTCCATCACGGCTACTTCTGGAGCGGCGAGCCGGCCCAGATCACCGGCATGAAGCAGCGTCGTCTCAAGACCCTCTTGACCCACGACATCAACCTGTTTGCCTACCACCTGCCGCTGGACGTGCACCCCGAGGTGGGGAACAACGCCCAGCTTGCCAAGCTGCTTGGCATCAAGGTGCGTCGCGGTCTCGAACCCTGGAACAGCAAGAGCGTCGCCATGGTGGGCAAGCTGGAGGAGCCCATGAGCGGCAGCGATTTTGCCAAGCTGATTGCCGAGCGTCTCGGTCGCGAGCCGCTTCATTGTGGTGACAGTGGCCCCGAGCTCATCCGCTCCGTGGCCTGGTGCACCGGCGGTGGCCAGAGCTACATCAGCCAGGCGGCCGAGCAGGGCATCGATGCCTTCATCTCCGGCGAAGCCTCCGAGCAGACCATCCACACCGCCCGGGAGATGGGCATGCACTTCTACGCCGCAGGCCACCACGCCACCGAACGTTACGGCGTCAAGGCGCTGGGAGAGTGGCTCGCCACCGTACACGGGTTGGAGGTGACCTTTATCGATATCGACAATCCGGTGTAGGGCCGATTAGCCGCGCAGCGGCGTCATCGGACGTGATGATAACCATTGTGCTGGTCGATGGAAATGACAAGGGAGGCCTGAGCCTCCCTTGTTGTGTCTTACTGCTGCTAGCGGTTACTCGCTGGCATAGCCTGCCAGGCCAAGCTGCTTGCCATCGAGGAAGGCAGACCCTTCTCGCATCTGCAAGCGCCCTTCACAGAACCACTGCACTACCAGGGGGTAGATGCTGTGCTCCTGCACCTGGACCCGGGCGGCGACCTCGTCGGCACTGTCCCCTTCGAAGATGGGGACCCGTGCCTGGAGGATCACCGGGCCGCCGTCAAGCTCTTCGGTGACGAAGTGGACGCTGGCGCCGTGCTCGTCATCACCGGCCTCGATGGCGCGCTGGTGGGTGTGCAGACCCTGGTATTTCGGCAGCAACGAGGGGTGGATGTTGATCATCCTCCCCGCAAAGTGACGCACGAGGTCGGCGCTCAGGATCCGCATAAAGCCGGCCAGCACCACCAGATCCGGCTGATAATCCGCCATCAGGGCCAGCAGGGCGGCATCATACTCCTCCCGGCTGGCGAACTGCTGCTGAGCCAGGATGGCGGTTGCCACCCCGGCTTCCCTGGCACGCACCAAGCCATAGGCATCAGCCTTGTTGCTGATGACGCCGACCACCTGACCGGCAATCTTGCCGCCGGCACAGCCGTCGAGGATGGCCTGCAGGTTGCTGCCGCTGCCTGAGATGAGGACGAGGATGCGTTTCATAGGGGAGGTCATCTGGCCGTTGATCCGATCATTCATTGAATGATGACCTGCTCCTCACCATCGGCCGCCTTGGCGATGTGGCCGATGTGCCAGGCGTTCTCGCCTTCGGCCTTGAGCAGGGCCAGGGCCTTGTCCAGCTGATCCGCCGGCAGGGCGATGATCATGCCGACGCCGCAGTTGAAGGTGCGATACATCTCGTGGCGGGTGACGTTGCCTGCCTGTTGCAGCCAGCTGAACACCGCCGGCCACTGCCAGCTCTGCTCGTCGATGACCGCCTGGGTGTTGGTGGGCAGCACGCGCGGGATGTTCTCCCAGAAGCCGCCGCCGGTGATGTGGGACAGGGCGTGGATCTCGCACTCCTTGATGAGCTTGAGCACGGGCTTCACATAGATGCGGGTCGGCTCCAGCAGGGCGTTGGCCAGGGTGGTGTCACCCAGCGGCTGCTTCACGTCGGCCTTGGAGACTTCCAGGATCTTGCGAATGAGGGAGAAGCCGTTGGAGTGGGGACCGCTGGCGGCCAGGGCGATCAGGGCATCCCCTTCGCCAACCTTGCTGCCGTCGATGATCTCGCTCTTTTCCACCACACCGACGCAGAAACCGGCGATGTCGTAATCTTCCCCTTCATACATGCCAGGCATTTCGGCAGTTTCACCGCCGACCAGGGCACAGCCGGACTGTTCGCAGCCGGCGCCGATGCCGGTGACCACGGCAGCGGCAGTGTCCACGTCCAGCTTGCCGGTGGCATAGTAGTCGAGGAAGAAGAGGGGCTCTGCGCCCTGCACGATGAGGTCATTGACGCACATGGCGACCAAGTCGATCCCCACGGTGTCGTGCTTCTTCAGGTCGATGGCCAGACGCAGCTTGGTGCCCACCCCGTCGGTACCGGAGACCAGTACCGGTTCCTTGTAGCCAGCAGGGATTTGACACAGGGCCCCAAAGCCGCCAAGACCACCAAGGACTTCAGGACGACGAGTGCGTTTTGACACGCCCTTGATACGTTCAACCAGTGCATTGCCGGCATCGATATCTACGCCAGCATCCTTGTAGCTCAGTGAGGTTTTGTCAGTCACGCGTATTCCCCGTCATATAAAGAAGTGGAGGGTAAAATTCGGGGCGTATTCTACCAGCGGGCACGAAAAACCAGAAAGAAAATCGTTTGCGCGTTTTTGAATCGAAAAGCTCTACAAGCCGTGGCTTTTGTTGTATGATTCCGCGATTTTTTTGGCGCCGGTTAGAGGAGATAATAATGAAAGTCGTTGAAGTCAAACACCCCCTGGTCAAGCACAAGATCGGCCTGATGCGCGAAGGCGACATCAGCACCAAGCGTTTCCGTGAACTGGCCAAGGAAGTGGGCAGTTTGTTGACCTATGAAGCGACCTCTGACTTCGAAACCGAAAAAGTGACCATCGATGGCTGGAACGGCCCTGTGGAAGTTGACCAGATCAAGGGCAAGAAGGTCACCGTCGTGCCCATCCTGCGCGCCGGTCTTGGCATGATGGACGGGGTGCTGGAGCACATGCCGAGTGCCCGCGTCAGCGTGGTCGGTATCTATCGCGATGAAGAGACCCTGCAGCCTGTCCCCTACTTCGAGAAGATCGTCAGCAACATCGAAGAGCGTCTGGCCCTGGTCATCGACCCCATGCTGGCCACCGGCGGCTCCATGATCGCCACCATCGATCTGCTCAAGAAGAAAGGTTGCCAGTCCATCAAGGTGCTGGTGCTGGTTGCCGCCCCCGAAGGCATCAAGGCCCTGGAAGCCGCTCACCCGGACGTGGAGCTGTTCTGTGCCTCCATCGACCAAGGGCTGAACGAGAAGGGCTATATCGTCCCGGGTCTGGGGGATGCCGGCGACAAGATCTTCGGCACCAAGTAAGCATCACCCCATCGCCGCGCCCAAGGCGCGCAAACGGAGCCGGCATACTGCCGGCTCCGCTGTTTCTCCCCCCCTTTGCTTGCTGCCATGCGCGCCTTGCCGCTACCATAAGCACCATCCCCCATTTCGAGAATCTTCTTTATGCTGAAACGCTTAGCGACTCTCCTCTGCTGCTGTCTGCCTCTCGTGGTGTCGGCCGCCCAGGTAACCGACCTCTATCAGGGCAAGGCTCCCACCAGTGGCGACATGACGGCCGCCCAGTCCCAGGCGCTGGGGGATGTGCTCGTCAAGGTGACGGGCAAGCGCGATATCCTCACCCAGCCGGATGTGGTGAAGGCCCTGGCGGCGCCGGCGGATTACGTGCAGCAATACAGCTATCAGGACATCGGCTCGGTCAAGTTTCTCAAGGCGGATTTCAATGTGGTCAAGGTGAACGCCCTGGTCGGCCAGAGCAAGTTTGCCCTGCTTGGCCCGGTGCGGCCGCAGGTCGCCATCTGGCTGGTGGTCGACGAAGGGGAGCGGCGCATTCTGCCGGATCAGTCCGGCGATGGCTGGTCCGAGGCGCTGCGTGCCCAGACCCAGGCCATGGGGCTGCCGGTCAGTCTCCCGCTGATGGACTTGGATGACAACATGGCGGTCAATGCCACCGATGTCTGGGGCCGCTTTGCCGATCCCGTGCTCAAGGCGAGCCAGCGTTACGGCGCCGAAATGGTGGTGCTCGGCAAACTTAGCCCGGAGGGGGAGGCCTGGAGCATCGACTGGGGTCTTTATGGTACCAAGCCGGGGGCGCAGGCAGGAGAGCTGACCGAGCTGACCAAGGGCACGGGTTCAGGTACCCAGGCCGAGGTGGCAAAGGGCTTTGCCGATGCCCTGGCCGGTTGGCTGGTGCAGCAGTACGGTACCCGTCTCTCCGGTGTCGCCTCCAGCCAGACCCTGGTGGTGGAGGGGCTGTCCGACATCGATGGCATGATCCAGATCCAGAAGCTGCTGCAGGGGATGGCCAGTGTCACCAAGGTGGCCATCGGCAAGCTGGAAGGGGACAAGGTGACCTTCAACCTCTCGCTGCAGGGGGACAAGGCCGAGCTGGTGAGGGGGTTGCAACTGGAGAGCCGCCTTCATCAGGTGGAAGACAACGAGAACGGCCTGCGCTATCAATGGTCGCAGCCCTGATCTCGGGGAAGGATCCTGACCGCCCGGCATGGTCCGGGCGGTTCTCTATCTGCCCCGCTGGTGATACACTTGCCCGCAAATATCACAGTCAAAGCCTAACGAGTGAAGCAACCGGCCCAACTGTCTTTAGCCGTACAACTACCGGATGATGAAACCTTCGTCAGTTTTTATCCCGGCAACAACGCCCATCTGATCACCGCCCTCAAGAATGCGGCCATCGGTCAGGGCTCGCCCTTCCTCTATTTCTGGGGAGCCAAGGGGTCGGGCCGCTCCCATCTGCTCCATGCCACCTGCGCCGAGGTCAACGCCCGCGACGCGGCGGCGGCCTATCTCTCCCTCGATCAATTCGAACAGCTTGACCCCAGCATGCTCGATGCTTTGGAGAGCCTGCCCCTGGTCTGTCTCGACAGCCTGGAGGCGATCGCCGGCAACGCCCTGTGGGAGCGGGCCCTGTTCGACTTCTACAATCGCTGGAA
This sequence comes from Aeromonas sp. FDAARGOS 1402, assembly GCF_019046925.1. Taxonomy (NCBI): domain Bacteria; kingdom Pseudomonadati; phylum Pseudomonadota; class Gammaproteobacteria; order Aeromonadales; family Aeromonadaceae; genus Aeromonas; species Aeromonas sp. FDAARGOS 1402. Next base: position 4,335,373 of record NZ_CP077201.1, on the reverse strand, counting down.
GGAGAAGGGGGAGGGGACGCTCATCGTTACCGGCTGCAGCGCGCCACGCAAGCTGGGGCTGCAACTGCCGGATCTCGCGTCCCGTCTCGACTGGGGTGTGAGCTTCCACCTCGACGAGCTGGACGACGAGGGCAAACTCAGCGCCCTGCAACTGCGCGCCGAGCTGCGGGGTTTCAAGCTGCCCATCGACGTGGGCCGTTTCCTGCTCAACCGCCTCTCCCGCGACATGCGCACCCTGCTTGCCACCCTCAATCGTCTCGACAACGCCTCCTTCCGTGCCAAGCGCAAGCTGACCATTCCCTTTGTCAAAGAGATCCTCGAGCTCTGAAAACCTATCCCATTAGGCTAACTTATTCGCCATTTTGAACCTGGGCAGTGCTCGAAATCCTCACGTATTACAGTACGCTCCGGTTTCTGCGCGCTGTCCGTGTTCAAACTGCCTTCAACGATTACGCCTACTGGGATAGGTTCTAAGCCCCATAACGACAAACCCCGGGACTTGGCCGGGGTTTGTTTGCGAGCATTACACAGCTATCAGTGGAACTGATCTTCTTCGGTGGAGCCGGTCAGCGCGGTCACCGAGGACTGGCCGCCCTGAATGACGGTGGTCACCTTGTCGAAGTAACCCGTACCCACTTCCTGCTGGTGTGCCACGAAGGTGTAGCCACGCTCGGCAGCGGCGAACTCGGGCTGCTGCACCATCTCGACATAGTGCTTCATCCCCTCGCCACGGGCGTACTGGTAGGCCAGCTCGTACATGTGGAACCACATGTTGTGGATACCCGCCAGGGTGATGAACTGGTACTTGTAGCCCATGTCGGAGAGCTCCTGCTGGAAGCGGGCGATGGTGGCATCGTCCAGGTTCTTCTTCCAGTTGAAGCTCGGGGAGCAGTTGTAGGCCAGGATCTTGTCCGGGTACTGGGCCTTGATGGCCTCGGCAAATTTGCGCGCCTCGTCCAGATCGGGCTTGGCGGTCTCGCACCACACCATGTCGGCGTAAGGGGCGTAGGCCAGGCCGCGGGAGATGGCCTGCTCGATGCCGGCCTGCACCTTGTAGAAGCCCTCGCTGGTGCGCTCACCGGTCAGGAAGCCGGCATCGTAGGGGTCGGCATCCGTGGTCAGCAGATCTGCCGCGTTGGCGTCGGTACGGGCGATCACCAGGGTGGTGGTGCCGCAGACGTCGGCTGCCAGACGGGCTGCGATGAGCTTTTGCACCGCTTCCTGGCTCGGGACCAGTACCTTGCCGCCCATGTGGCCGCATTTTTTCACGGAAGCCAGCTGATCTTCGAAGTGCACCCCGGCGGCGCCCGCTTCAATCATCCCCTTCATCAGCTCGAAGGCGTTCAGCACGCCGCCGAAACCGGCTTCCGCATCCGCTACTATGGGCAGGAAGTAGTCGATGAAGCCCTTGTCCTCTGGTCCAACCTTGTTGGCCCACTGGATCTGGTCGGCCCGGGCGAAGGAGTTGTTGATGCGCTCCACCACGGAGGGGACAGAGTTGGCCGGGTAGAGGGACTGATCCGGGTACATGGTGGAGGAGAGGTTGTTGTCCGCTGCCACCTGCCAGCCGGAGAGATAGATGGCTTCGATGCCGGCCTTGGCCTGCTGCACCGCCTGGCCGCCGGTCAGGGCGCCGAGGCAGTTTACATAGCCTTTTTTGGCGCCGCCGTGGATCAGCTCCCACAGTTTGTCGGCGCCGCGTTGGGCCAGAGTGTGTGCCGGCTGCAGGCTGCCACGCAGGTTCACCACGTCCTCGGCGCTGTAGCCGCGCTTGATCCCTTTCCAGCGGGGGTTTTCTGCCCAGTCTTTCTCGATAGCCTGGATCTGTTGCTCACGGGTCAGTGCCATATCAGTTCCCTCTTTCATTGATTTCACGTTTCCATTGACTTGTTATGGGGGCCGTTACCGGCCCGGGTCTCACAGCCGCTCGTAGCCGGGCAGCGTCAGAAAATCGATGAGTGTGTCGGCGCAGGTGATCTCGTCCATCAGGGCGCTAGCCTCGGAGAAACGGCCCGATTGCCAGCGGGCCTCGCCCACTTCGCCTCTGACCACCTCCTGCTCCTCGGCCAGCATCTGGCGGAACAGCGCCTTGGTCACCGCCTGACCGTTGGAGAGGGTCTTGCCGTGGCGGATCCACTGCCAGATGGAGGTGCGGGAGATCTCGGCGGTGGCGGCATCTTCCATCAGTCCGTAGATGGGCACGCAGCCATTGCCGTTGATCCAGGCTTCCAGGTATTGCAGGGCGACCCGGATATTGGTGCGCATGCCCGCCTCGGTGCGATCACCCTCACAGGGGGCCAGCAGGTCGGCCGCCGTGATGGGGGCATCCTGCTCGCGCAGCACGCCGATCTGGTTCTGGGCACCCGCCGGAATGGTGGCGTTGAACACCGCCATGGCGGTATCGGCCAGACCGGGGTGGGCGACCCAGGTGCCATCGTGGCCGTTGTCGGCCTCGCGCTGCTTGTCCGCGTGCACCTTGGCAAACACCTGTTCGTTGACTGCCGCGTCCTTGGCCGGAATAAAGGCGGCCATGCCCCCCATCGCCAGCGCGCCGCGTTTGTGGCAGGTCTTGATAAGGAGTCGCGAGTAGGCAGAGAGGAACGGCTTGTCCATGGTCACCACCTGACGATCCGGCAGGACGCGATCCGGGTGGTTCTTCAAGGTCTTGATATAGCTGAAGATGTAGTCCCAGCGACCGCAGTTGAGGGCGACGATGTGATCCTTCATCTGATAGAGCAGCTCGTCCATCTCGAATACTGCCGGCAGGGTCTCGATGAGCACGGTGGCCTTGATGGTACCGCGGGGCAGACCGAATTTGTCCTCGGTCCAGGCGAACACCTCGCTCCACCAGCGCCCTTCCAGATGGCTCTGCAGCTTGGGTACGTAGAAGTAGGGACCGGAGCCCTTGGCCAGCAACGCCTTGTGGTTGTGCAGGAAATAGAGGGCGAAGTCGAACAGGCCGCCGGGAATGGGGGCACCATCAAAGGTGACGTGCTTCTCCGGCAGATGCAGACCGCGAACCCGGCAGATGAGCACGGCCGGATTGGGATTCAGGGTATAGGCCTTCCCCTCCGGGCTCTGGTAGGCAATGGTGCCGTTGACCGCATCGCGCAGGTTGATCTGGCCCTCGATCACCTTGTTCCAGGCCGGGGCCAGTGAGTCCTCGAAGTCGGCCATGAAGACCTTGACGTTGGCGTTGAGGGCATTGATCACCATTTTGCGCTCGACCGGGCCGGTGATCTCCACACGGCGGTCCTGCAGATCGGCGGGGATGCCGCGCACCGTCCAGTCACCATCGCGAATATGGGCGGTCTCTGGCAGGAAGTCCGGCAACTCGCCGCCATCGATACGGGCCTGGCGTGCGACTCGCTGCTTCAGCAGCTCATTGCGTTGGGGAGCGAAACGTTCCACCAGTTCGGACACCAGGGCCACCGCATCCGGCGTCAGGATCTGCGCGTAATCGGGAAGCATCTCGCCTTGAATGCGCAGGCGGGTGCTGCTGATGGTCTGGGCCGGTGCCGACATAGTGGGTACTCCTCCAAAAGTTACATTTTGAATTTATTAACTACGACTAACGTCTACATCCCTTTCTTTCAAACTCCCCGTAACAGCGGGGTAACACGATTCATAAGGTGCAAAAGAATGGCGGATTCGTCAACTTGATTTTTAAAACAGGTGTTTTTTGATGATAGTTAAAATGCTGTTTTAAATGGATTTATGTGATTAGTGCAAAAGCTCTTTGCAGATGGTTATGCTCTTGGGTTGCCGGGGCGGCAGGGGGGAGGATTTCGGTAGAGGGGATGGGTTAAAAATGTAATTAATTACGTAATAAAATTACAAATGCAAAAACAAATCCCGACATTACTCCAAGCTTTGCAAAAACAGCTGTATGAAATGCCTTCGTTCAATCCAGCCTGCATGGGGGCTATGAAGTAACCGGGTAGTGAACTGGCGTTTAAAACTAAAATGTCAAATTGAGTCAAAATGGCGAAGGCGAACAGGAGAGAGGGAAATGACGAGCAATAACGTAGGTTTGTATCAAGGCGTGTCCATGAAGGAGAGGGAGGTTGGAACGCAGCAGATGGTCAATTAAACTGATTTTTGAAGAAAAACTAGCATTTTGTCGTTATTTGCGGTGGCGGTCTGTTGGCCTGGGTCAAGGGCGGTGCCGGACAGCAAAACCGGCGTCTTGAACCGCACTATGGCACGGGCTCGTCTCAGTAATCTTCATCCGGGGCGGCGAGATCGATCACATCGAGGTGCACTGAACTGCCAAACCCGTGCTCTGCGGAATCGAGCTCGGAAGGCGTGGGGGAGATCAGGGGCTGAACGGGCTGGGAGTCAACAGCTTGGGTCATGGATGCTTGCCTCATTGATTGCAAGCCGGTCGGTGATTCCATCACCCTAGTGTCCACCTCCCTGTTTTTATGGCCGGCGGAAAAGTTGCGTATCCTAGCGGCACTTTATGAAAGCTTCAAGTGGTTCTGTATAAAATTCATGCCAATAAAAAGCGGCGACCCGATGAACGGGGGAGGCGAGAGGAAAAAGAGGCAAGCGTCGGGCGTGCAGGCAAAAAAATAGCCCAGTCGTTTGACTGGGCTATTCTCGGGGAATTTGGTCGGTGTGAGAGGATTCGAACCTCCGACCCTCTACACCCCATGCAGATGCGCTACCTGGCTGCGCTACACACCGACGGAGTCAGCTCGGCTGACGGAGAGGAAGTCTAATCGGATGATTTGGCGGGCGCAACTCCTTTTTTATCAGGGAGATGCCGACTGCTTCTTTATTGTTCAGCCAAGATGCAACTTGGGCCCTGGCCGGAGTTTTGGCATAATCGCCGCCCCCTTAGGCGGGCACAGGGTGGCGAACACCCAACTCGGGGTGTTCCGATGTCGCCGGGGCCTTTGGCCTCTCTTTCATTGACAGCATCTTCTGCCGTGGGCTACCGGCTACCGGCCAGCGCGAGGGGGAAGGGGCCCGGTGTGCCCAGGGCCGGGACGCAGCAATCCGGGAGTACGCGGCCGATGCCGTGCAGGGGCCAGGCAAGCCGACATCATATCGACGAGAGGATCAGGGCGTGAAACCATCTGAAGTTGCAGCACAGATCAGCCAGCGCGAGGAGGACGAACGCTGGATGCGCCATGCCATGGCCCTGGCAGCCAGGGCAGAGGGGATAGGCGAGATCCCGGTGGGCGCCGTGCTAGTGCTGGGGGACAAGATAGTGGCAGAGGGGTGGAATCGCTCCATCAGCGAGCACGACGCCTGCGCCCATGCCGAGGTGATGGCGCTTCGGGAAGCGGGCAAGCAGCTTGAAAACTATCGCCTGCTCGACACCACCCTCTATGTGACGCTGGAGCCCTGCTGCATGTGTGCCGGCGCCCTCATCCACAGCCGGGTCAAGCGGGTGGTCTATGGTGCCCGGGATTTGAAGACGGGGGCGGCAGGCTCTGTGTTCGACATCCTGCTGGATCCCCGCCACAACCACCAGGTGGCACTGACGGGGGAGGTGCTCGCCGACGCCTGCTCGGCCCAGCTGTCGGATTTCTTCAAACGGCGCCGCGCCGAGAAGAAGGCGGCCAGACTCGCCGCGAAAGAGGCGCTTCCTCAAGATGACAGCGGGGCCTGATGGCCCCGTTTGCTTTTATTTCACTGCCAGACCGGCTGCCTGCTTCCCCCCGAATACCAACTGCCACACCCCCCGATGAAGCCCGTGCTCTTTGCCGCTGTTGATGTAACAAAACTGTCATGCATCCGCCATATAATGCCGCCAAGCCTAGCTCACATTGAGGTCTTGCATGTCATCGGAATCGTTAAATCTGGTCATGGCGGGCAGTCGAAAACGCCGGATCAAGGATAAATTGGCCAAATATGGCGTCACCACAGGGGGAGCCCTGGTGCTGGTGGCGCTGTTGCTTATCTTCTTCTACCTGCTCTATGTGGTGAAGCCCATCTTCAATGGCGCCAGCATGGAGAGCACCGCGTCCTTCACCCTGCCCATCAAGGGCAAGACCGCCTGGCTCGGGGTCGAGGAGCAAAACGAGATAGGTTACCGCTTCAGCGACCAGGGGAAGGTCAAATTCTTTGCCGTGCAACCGGATGGCAAGATCAAGACCGGACAGGTGATTGGCGAGGCGCAGGTGAACGGCGAGATCACGGCAGTCGCGCCGCCTGCGCCGGGCCAGAAACTCATCGCCTATGGGTTTGCCGACGGCAAGGCTCAGGTGGTGCAACCCTATTTCAAGATCTCCTATCCCAATGACGTGCGCGTCATCGAGCCCAGCCTGCAATATCCCTTCGGCGAGACCCCCGTGGTGATCGATCCCCAGGGCAAGGCGCTGACGCGCATGGTCTTCGAGGCGACCAAGGACAAGATGGCCACCGCGGCCGTGACCGAAGATGGTCGTGGTGTGCTGATGGTGATGAGCGGCGAGGAGAATTTCCTCTCCGGCGAAATCGAGTGGAGCAACCAGACCTACACCATTCCGTCCCTGCCACGCTATGTTGACCAGATGCTGCTGACCCCGAACCTGCGCCTGTTGTTCGTGCGCGAGGGCAACCGCCTGTCGGTCTATGACATCCACAACCTGAGCGACATTTCCCTGCGCAATGTCATGGAGATCAACGCCCCCAATGCCAGCGTGACCCAGGTGGCCCTGCTCTCCGGTGCGTCCTCCCTGCTGGTGGGCAACGACAACGGCGTCATCTCCCAGTGGTTCGAGGTGGCAAAGGATGGCAAGCGCCAGTTCACCCAGATCCGTGACTTCAAGAGTGACGCGCCGGTCGCCCTGCTGACCCCCGAGCACTTTCGCAAGGGCTTCATCAGCGCAGGCAGCGACGGCACCATCAACTTCTTCCATGCCACCGGCGAAGCCAAGCTGCTTGGCGAGAAGGTTGACGGGGGCAACCTGGCTGCCGTTGCCATCTCTCCTCGCCACAACCTGCTGTTGACCCAGCAGGGGGATGACTTCAAGGTCTTTGACGTCGAGAACGATCACCCCGAGGTAACCTGGTCTGCCCTCTGGCAACAGGTGTGGTATGAAGGCTATCCCGAGCCCCAGTACGTGTGGCAGTCCACCTCCGCCAGCAACGACTTCGAAGCCAAGCTGAGCCTGGTGCCCCTGGTGTTCGGTACCTTGAAAGCCTCCTTCTATGCCATGGTGTTCGCGGTGCCCCTGGGTGTCGCCGGCGCAATCTATACCGCCTACTTCATGTCGGCGGGGCTGCGCAAATACGTCAAGCCGACGGTGGAGATCATGGCGGCGCTGCCGACCGTCATCCTCGGCTTCCTGGCGGGTCTGTGGCTCGCGCCCATCATCGAAGGGGCCCTGCCCGGGGTGATCCTGCTGCTGATCCTGCTGCCCATGGGCATGCTGCTCACCGCCCTGGTGTGGAACTATCTGCCGGAGCGCGGCCGCACCTGGCTGCCGGAAGGCTGGCACGCCATCCTGCTCATCCCTGTGCTGCTGTTCATCGGTTGGGGCGCCTTCGCCTTGAGCCCCATCATCGAGAACGCCTTCATGCACGGTGATTCGCGCATCTGGCTGACCCACGACATGGGCATCAAGTTTGACCAGCGCAACTCCCTGGTGGTTGGTATCGCCATGGGCTTTGCGGTCATCCCCACCATCTTCTCCATCGCCGAAGACGCGGTCTTCTCGGTGCCCAAGCACCTGACCCAGGGCTCGCTTGCGCTGGGGGCGACCCCGTGGCAGACCCTGAGCCGGGTGGTGATCCTCACCGCGAGCCCAGGCATCTTCTCGGCGGTGATGATGGGCCTTGGCCGCGCCGTGGGCGAGACCATGATCGTGCTGATGGCCACCGGCAACACCCCCATCATGGACTTTTCCATGTTCCAGGGGCTGCGGACCCTGGCGGCGAACATCGCGGTGGAGATGCCGGAATCGGAAGTGGGCAGCTCCCACTACCGGGTGCTCTTCCTCGCCGCCTTCGTGCTGTTTGTGTTCACCTTCTTGTTCAATACCCTGGCCGAATTCGTCCGCCAGCGGTTGCGTGAAAAGTACAGCTCTCTGTAAGGACTAAGGAATCGACAATGGGTAAGTGGTTTAAATCGGGGGCCCCCTGGATCTGGATGACGGGGGGCGCCGTCAGCCTGAGTCTGGTGGCCGTACTGGGTCTGTTGTTGCTGATTGGCTGGCGTGGTCTGGTCTATTTCTGGCCCCATCCCATCTATGAGTGGCAACTTGAAGATGCAAGCGGCAACAAGAGCGTCCTGATTGGCGAGATCAACGACCGGGAGCTGGTGCCGGTGGAGCGCCTGCGCGCCGCAGGCCAGGCGCTGGAAGGGGAGGATCGCGAAGAGATTACCCGTTATCTGGTCAAGACCGGCAACCGGGAGTTCGTGGACCTCGATTTTCGCTGGGTGCTGGAGACCGATATCAAATCGCGCACCCAGCCGGCGGAGCTCGCCATGGTGGAGCGTGCCACCAACGGCAACTTCTATGGTTACATCACCTCGGTGAAGGAAGATGGCCAGGAGCTGACCACGGATCTGCATCCCGCCTTGCAGCGGGTGCTGGCCCGTGCCAACGGCCTCTCAAGCCAAGCCAACGACCTGCAAAAAGGGGCCATCGGCAGCATCAACTATCAGCTGGAGCGCCTGCGCCTGAAAGAGCGCAAGGCCGAGCTGGATGACAAGCTGACCGATCAGCTTAAAGCCGAGCTGGCGAGCGAGCGTCAGGCGCTCAACGACCGTTACCAGGTGCTGGAGAAAGAGCTCTTCTCCCTGCGTACCCAGGCGGACAGAGACAGCATCACCGTCAAGGACATGCGCGGCGAGCTGGTGACCATGCCCATGTCCCGGGTGCTGGATGTAGTCTGGCCCAACGACATGAGCCTGATGGCCAAGGTGGGTCACTGGTTCCACCAGATTGGCAAGTTCGTCTCCGATGACCCCCGGGAGGCGAACACCGAGGGCGGCGTCTTCCCGGCCATCTTCGGCACCGTCTTCATGGTGATCCTGATGGCCATCATCGTGACCCCGCTCGGGGTGGTGGCGGCGGTCTACCTGCACGAGTACGCGGGCAAGAACAGCCTGACCAAGATCATCCGTATCGCGGTGATCAACCTGGCGGGGGTGCCCTCCATCGTCTACGGCGTGTTTGGTCTGGGCTTCTTCGTCTACACCCTGGGGGGCAGCATCGACCGCCTCTTCTACCCGGAAGCGCTGCCGAGCCCGACCTTCGGCTCCCCTGGTGTCATCTGGTCAGCCCTGACCCTGGCCATCCTGACCCTGCCGGTGGTGATCGTCTCCACCGAAGAGGGGCTGGCCCGGATCCCGAGCACCATTCGCCAGGGTTCGCTGGCGCTGGGTGCCACCCAGGCCGAGACCCTGTGGCGCATCGTGCTGCCCATGGCAAGCCCGGCCATCATGACCGGCCTTATCCTGGCCATCGCCCGTGCGGCGGGCGAGGTGGCGCCGCTGATGCTGGTGGGGGTGGTGAAGCTTGCTCCCACGTTGCCGATGGACGGCAACTTCCCGTACCTGCACGTGGAGCGCAAGTTCATGCACCTGGGCTTCCACATCTATGACGTGGGCTTCCAGAGCCCGAACGTCGAGGCGGCGCGTCCTCTGGTCTACGCCACCTCCTTCCTGCTGGTGACGGTGATCGTCGGCCTCAACCTGACGGCGATCGGTATTCGTAACCACCTGCGCGAGAAATTCCGGTCGCTGGAACATTAATCCAGCCATTACAGAGACGGGCAGGGACCTTCCCTGCCAACCAGATATTCCGGCAGCGGGCAAGACGTTTGCCCGCTGCCACCAAGAGAATTTGAGGTAAACAGATGATCAACGTAACACCGAGTTCGGCCCCGCACACCGCCACCGACCTGCTCAACCTGACCCCGGAGCAGACTGCGCTGGAGGTGAAGGATCTCAACCTGTACTACGGCAACAAGCAGGCGCTGTTCAACGTCAACATGAAGATCCCCAAGGGTCAGGTCACCGCCTTCATCGGCCCGTCCGGTTGCGGCAAGTCCACTTTGCTGCGCTGCATCAACCGGATGAACGATCTGGTGGAGATCTGCCGCATCGAGGGGGAGATCCAGCTGCACGGCCACAACATCTATGACAAGAGCGTGGATGTCTCCGCCCTGCGCCGTCAGGTGGGCATGGTGTTCCAGCGCCCCAACCCCTTCCCCAAGTCCATCTACGAGAACGTGGTCTACGGCCTGCGCCTGCAGGGCATCAATGACCGCCGTACTCTGGACGAGGCCGCCGAGCGTTCCCTGCGCGGTGCCGCCCTGTGGGAGGAAGTGAAGGATCGTCTGCACGACAACGCCTTCGGCCTCTCCGGTGGTCAGCAGCAGCGTCTGGTGATTGCCCGTGCCATCGCCATCGAGCCGGAAGTGCTGCTGCTCGATGAACCGACCTCGGCGCTGGACCCCATCTCCACCCTCACCATCGAGGAGCTCATCAACGAGCTCAAGAGCCAGTTCACCGTGGTGATCGTAACCCACAACATGCAGCAGGCGGCGCGGGTCTCGGATCAGACCGCGTTCATGTACATGGGGGAACTCATCGAGTACTCGAATACCAACACCATCTTCACCACCCCGGCCAAGAAGAAGACCGAAGACTACATTACCGGTCGTTACGGTTAAGGGATGCCGCTGATTGAGATGAGCAAGATGAGCAAGATGAGCATCAACAAACAGATTGGCAGTCAGTTCAACGGCTAAGGCATAATCGGAGCAACAAGGATTACTGGTATGGACAATATGAACCTCAACAAACACATCTCCGGTCAGTTCAATGCCGAGCTTGAGAGCGTGCGCAATCAGGTACTGGTGATGGGGGGGCTGGTGGAGAAGCAACTCACCGACGCCATCGCCGCCATCCATGGCCAGGATCTGGATGCGGCGCGCAAGATCGTGGCCAACGACCACAAGGTCAACGCCATGGAAGTGGCGATCGACGAGGAGTGCACCCGCATCATCGCCAAGCGTCAGCCCACCGCGTCCGACCTGCGGCTGGTGATGGCCATCATCAAGACCATCACGGATCTGGAGCGGATTGGCGACGTGGCGGACAAGATTGCCCGCATGCTGACCGACAACGCCAACAAGCCCCAGCCACCGCTGGTGTCGCTGGAGAACATGGGGCGTCGCACCATCAAGATGCTCCACGACGTGCTCGACGCTTTCGCCCGCATGGATCTGGATGCCGCCCTGGCGGTCTACAAGGAAGATGACAAGGTGGACCGGGAGTACGAGTCCATCATCCGCGAGCTGATGACCTACATGATGGAAGATCCGCGCACTATACCGCAGGTGCTGAACGTCTTGTGGGCGGCACGGGCCATCGAGCGGGTCGGCGATCGCTGCCAGCACATCTGCGAGTACATCGTCTACTACGTCAAGGGCAAGGATGTGCGTCACACCAAGGCCGATGACCTGAGCGATCTGCTGGGCAAGGGCTGATGGGGCGCCTTGGGTGGAGCTCCCGTCGCGGCTGCACGACGGGAATCCAACCCTGATTGAATAAAAAGGCGCTTTGAGCGCCTTTTTCATTGCATGGCACGGCAGTTCAAGATAACGCCACCCGGCGGGCGCTTTTCTGCTAGAATATGGCCCCTGTGTGAGTCCCGGATGGAGTCACGGTCCGGTTTCCCGGGCCCAGTTTGCCGTCTTGTGCTAAGGCGGCTGTCGCAATAGGTTAATCATGAGTTTTGCCGATAGTTTGTTCTTTCTGATGCTGCTGGTCGCCGGCAGCGTGTTCTTCTCACTCTCCGAGATCTCCCTTGCCGCCTCCCGCAAGATCAAGTTGCAGGTGATGGCCGACGAGGGCAACCGCCACGCCGAGAAGGTGCTGGCATTGCAGGCCCAGCCGGGCAACTTCTTTACCGTGGTGCAGATAGGCCTCAATACCGTCGCCATCCTCGGCGGTATCCTGGGGGAATCCGCCCTCAATCCCGCCATCAGGGAGCTGATTGCCGGCTTCTACCAGGGGCCCTGGCTCGGCCAGATTAGCTCTGCGGCCTCGTTCGTCTTCGTCACCGGCATGTTCATCCTGATAGCGGACCTGATGCCCAAGCGCCTTGCCATGACCATGCCCGAGCGGATCGCCGTGGTGGTGGTGCGTCCCATGATGCTGTGCGTCACCTTGCTGATGCCGCTGGTGTGGCTGTTCAACGGCATGGCCAACGGCCTGTTCCGGCTGATGCGCATCTCCATGGTGCGCAACGACGAGATCACCTCCGACGATATTTATGCGGTGATGGATGCAGGTGCCGAAGCCGGTGTCATTCAGCGCGAGGAGCACCAGCTCATCGAGAACGTGTTCGAGCTCCAGTCTCTGGGTGTCACTTCCGCCATGACGGCGCGGGAGAGCCTCATCTACTTCACCCTGCAAGAGGGGGAGGAGAGCATCAAGGCGAAGATCGCCGAGCACCCCCACAACAAGTTCCTGGTGTGCGACCACAACCTCGACAGCATCAAGGGGTTCGTGGATGCCAAGGAGCTGCTGATCCGCGTCATCAGCGGCCAGAGCATCGATCTCAACAGCGGCTCCCTGGTGCAGAACGTCATCATCATTCCCGACACCCTCAACCTCTACGAGGCGATGGAGTACTTCAAGAACCATCGCGGCGACTTTGCGGTGGTGATGAACGAATACGCCCTGGTGGTGGGCATCGTCACCATGAACGACCTGATGAGCACCGTCATGGGGGAGTGGGCCACCCACGTGGTGGAAGAGCAGATCGTCCAGCGGGACGAGAACTCCTGGCTGGTGGACGGGGTTACCCCCATCTCCGACGTGATGCGCGCCTTCGACATCGAGGAGTTCCCGGAAAACCAAAACTACGAGACCATCGCCGGTTTCATCATGTACATGCTGCGCAAGATCCCCAAGCGCACCGACTCGGTCAAATATGCCGGTTACAAGTTCGAAGTGGTGGACATCGACAGTTACAAGATTGACCAGTTGCTGGTCACCCGGGTAGAACCTGCGAGCAATGAGAAGCCCGCTCAGGAATCCTAAAGGAGTTCGTTAGCAATCATGAAGATGAAGACTCATTCCCGTGCGCTGGCCTGTGTGGCGCTCGCCCTGGCACTGGGTGCCTGCAGCCAGAGCGCACCGCGCAAGCCAGTGACGCCTGCCAAACCCGTTACCCCCGAGCCTGCCGTGGTGGTCCCGCAGCAGGATCCCGATGCGGTGGTGCAAAGCGCCGTGGCAGAGCCCAGCCCGGTGTTCGACGAGGAGTATCACGGCCCGGATCAAGGGTCGCTTGAATCGGTCACCGCCCTGTTTGCCCGGGGTTACATCGAATCCGCCATGCGCGAGACCATGCTGGCGGCGGTGCACAGCGACTATCCGCTGCTCGGCATGCGGGACGTGCGTCTCACCGACCCTGTTGCCAAGTTCCTCACCTCGGCCCAGGCACGCACCACGGCCCACGACTACCTCTATGCCGGGGTGCAGCGTCGGCTGGGCCGCCCCCTCAGCCCCGCCCAGTGGGAGCAGATCTGGCAGGGCTATCCCCAGCAGGGCCGGGTCTCCGACTGGGTCAAGCAGACCAAGCGGGTGCTGGCCGGGCGCTGAGCCCCTGGTTATCGGCGGCTGTGCCCGCCTTGATCCCCTGTTTCACAAGAGGCCACCCCCCGGGGTGGCCTCTTGTCGTTTCAGTGCCTGGCCAGGTGATGCCTGTGCCGGGGAGATCTCCCTTTGCCGCCATCATCCTGAGCTTGCCCGGATTTGTTCGTAGCCCCCGATTGCCTCTTGTTCTACTTTGGGTCATGATATTTGGGATTTCTAGCCGTCTAGATGTTTTGATGGCTTAATATGGTTTCACACAATAAACACCCGTCATGGCGGGGAGACGCAGAGAGACAGAGATGGACAAGCAGGATTTGTGGGTACTCGATGGCGGTATGGGCCGTGAACTGGCGCGGCGTGGTGCGCCGTTCCGTCAACCGGAGTGGTCGGCGCTGGCGTTGATGGAAGCGCCCGAGACGGTGCGCGAGGTACACCAGGCCTATGCGACGAGCGGTGCCCGGGTGATCACTACCAACAGCTATGCCCTGGTGCCCTTCCACATCGGCGAGGCGCGCTTTGCCGCCCAAGGGGAGGCACTTGCAGCTCTGGCCGGGCAACTGGCCCGAGACGTGGCCGACGAGCAGGGGGGAGCCGTCAAGGTGGCCGGCTCCTTGCCGCCGCTCTTTGGCTCCTATCGTGCGGACCTCTATCAGGCCGAGCGGGTGAGCGAGCTGGCGACACCGCTTATCCGTGCCCTGTCACCCCATGTGGATCTCTGGCTGGCGGAGACCATGAGCCTCATCGCCGAGCCCCTGGCCCTCAAGGCCCTGCTGCCCGAGGACGGCAAGCCGTTCTGGGTCTCCTTTACTCTGGAAGACGAAGCGCCGGGCAGCGAGCCCACCCTGCGCTCCGGCGAGCGGGTGGCGGATGCCGTGACCGCGTTGGCGTCGGCCGGGGTGGATGCCATCCTGTTCAACTGCTGCCAGCCCGAGGTGATTGAAGGGGCGCTCAAGGTGGCCGTCGCCGCGTTGCAGGTTCAGGGGCGCACCGACGTTCGCCTCGGCGCCTATGCCAACGCCTTCCCGCCCCAGCCCAAGGAGGCGACTGCCAATGACGGTCTGGACGAGATCCGCGGCGATCTGGGGCCGCTGGATTACCTCGGCTGGGCCGAGCGCTGGCGCAGAGCCGGGGCAAACCTCATCGGCGGCTGCTGCGGCATCGGTCCGGAACACATCGAGGCGCTGGCCAGCCGGCTGCGTTAAGGAGCGCCCATGAAAGAGAGCAAGATCGGGCTCTGGTCCCTCACTGCGCTGGTGTTCAGCTCCATGGTGGGGGCCGGCATCTTCAGCCTGCCCCAGAACATGGCCGATGTGGCGGGCGCCCGCGCCGTGCTGATCGGCTGGGCCGTCACCGGGGTCGGCATACTGGCGCTGGCCATGAGCTTCCTTTACCTGTCGCGGCTCAAACCCGAGCTCGACGGCGGCATCTACAGCTATGCCCGAGCCGGCTTTGGCGAGCTGGTGGGGTTCTTCTCCGCCTGGGGATACTGGCTCTGTGCCACCATCGGCGTGGTGGGGTATCTGGTGATCGCCTTCGCGGCGCTGGGCAGCTTCGTCGACACGCCGGAGCGGGTCTGGTTTGGCGAGGGCAACACATTGGCAGCTTTTGTCGGCGAGTCCTGCATCCTCTGGGCGGTGCACCTGCTGGTGGCCCGAGGCGTGCAGCAGGCGGCCCTGTTCAATCTGGTGGCGACCCTGGCCAAGAGCCTGCCGCTGCTGCTGTTCATCCTGTTCGCCTGCTACTGGTTCGATCCGGTCACCTTTGCGGCGGATCAGGAGGGCAGCACCCTGGCGGTACCGGTCTCCGAGCAGGTGCGCAACACCATGCTCATCACCCTCTGGGTTTTCACCGGCATCGAAGGGGCAGCGGTGCTCTCGGCCCGGGCGAGAAACAAGCGGGACGTGGGCACCGCCACCGTGCTCGGCGTGGTGCTGGCGCTGCTGCTCTATGTGCTCATCTCGGTGCTGGCGCTCGGAATATTGAGCCGCCCGGAGCTTGCGGCCCTGCCCAACCCCTCCATGGCGGGATTGATGGCCCAGATGACGGGTTCCTGGGGCAAGCTGCTCATCAGCGCCGGCCTCATCGTGTCGGTGCTCGCCTCCTACGTGAGCTGGACTCTCTTCTCGGCCGAGGTGCCGTTCAGCGCGGCGCGTCACGGGGCCTTCCCGGCCATCTTCCGGCGCGAGAACCGCAACGGCACCCCCATCGCCTCGCTCTGGCTCACCAGCCTGACCGTGCAGGGCTGCTTGCTGCTGGTATGGCTGCTTGGCAAGGGGTATACCAACCTGCTGCTCATCTCCACCTCCATGATCCTGGTGCCCTACCTGCTCATCGGCCTCTTCCTGCTCAAGCTGGTCTTCAGTGGCAAGGGGGGGCAGGGCCGCGGCCTGATGCGGGTGGTGGCGCTGGTGTCGAGCGGTTATGGTTTCTGGCTGCTCTACGCCGCCGGGGTGGAGTACCTGCTGCTGTCGCTTCTGCTCTACGGGCCGGGTCTGCTGCTGTTTCTCTACAGCCGTCGCCAGCTCGGCGCCGAACAGCGGCTCAGCGGGCGCGAACGGCTGCTGGCCGGGGTGACGCTGCTGAGCCTGATCCCCGCCGTCTGGTCCTTCGTTCACGTCTGACCCGGGGGTTGTCCCTGTCATGAAAAAGAGCGCCCCTGTGCGCTCTTTTTTATCCTGGTCGGTGGGTCAACCGCTGGTGGGGCCCGCCGGTTTGCCAAACAGCACGGCGAGCTTTTGCCGCCATGGGAGGCCCCGGGCCTCTTGCAGCATGTCGCGCCACTCGTGGAAGGTGAGGGTGAGGGGGTTGAAGCTGTGAATTGGCTTGGTGATGCCGAAACGGCACGGCTCGCCCAAGTCTTCTTCCACGAAGGTGCCAAACAGCCGGTCCCAGATGATGAGCACGCCGGCGAAGTTGCGATCGATGTATCTGGCATTGCTGGCGTGGTGCACCCTGTGGTGGGACGGGGTGTTGAAGATCCATTCAAGTTTGCCCAGCTTGCCCACCACCTGGGTGTGGACGAAGAACTGAAAACCCAGGCTCAAGAGCACGGTGGCCACCACCGCCTCGGGGGGGAAGCCGATGAGGATCATGGGGATCCAGAACAGCCACATGCCGGAGACCGGGTACATCAGGCTCTGGCGAAAGGCGGTGGAGAGGTTGAGCCGCTCCGAGCTGTGGTGCACCACGTGGGAGGCCCAGAGCCAGCGCACATGGTGGCTCGCGAAGTGGAACAGCCAGTAGCAGAGATCCTGCAACAGAAAGAGCAGCAAGAGGCTCCAGAGGTTCAGCTCGATATCGAATAATCGCCAGCCCCAGAGGGTGTCATAGAGATAGGCGATGGCAATGGCGGCCAGGGCATCGCCCCCCTGATGCATCAGTGCCAGGGTGGCATTGGCGAAGAGATCCTTCCACTGGTAGCCCGCCGTGGGATAGGCGGCGCCGTGTTTTCGCAGGTAGAGCATCTCCCAGCCGATGAAAACCAGAAAGAGGGGCGAGAGGTAGAGCAGGAGCAGTTGCACATCCATGTGAGCCATCCGGTTGGACCAGTTGGATGTCAGCATACCGGATGAATTTAAAATTTCATTAACATCCTTGCTCGTTGGCGTGGTGACAACCCGATGGCAAAAGGCTGCGGCAAGCAATGCGCCAGGGAGATGATCTGGGGGGAAGGCAAGCATAGAAGAGGGAGCCATGGGCTCCCTCTTCGTGTTGGTGCATCGCGGGTTATAGCACCTGGCTCAGGAACTGGCGCAGGCGCGGGGAGGGTGGATTGTCGAAGAAGTCGGCGGGTTTCTCGTCCACCAGCAGCTCGCCGCTCTCCATGAAGAGCACCCTGTCCGCCACTTCCCGGGCAAAGCCCATCTCGTGAGTCACCACCACCATGGTCATCCCTTCGCGGGCCAACCCCTTCATGACGTCCAGCACCTCTCCCACCATTTCGGGGTCGAGGGCGCTGGTGGGCTCGTCAAACAGCATGATGCGCGGCTGCATGGCGAGCGCCCGGGCGATGGCCACCCGCTGCTGCTGGCCGCCGGAGAGCTGGGAGGGGTAGCTCTGGGCCTTGTTGGAGAGACCGACCTTGAGCAGCAGGGCCTTGGCTCGCTCCTCTGCCTCCTGGCGAGAGAGCCCTCTCACCTTCTGAGGGGCCAGGGTGATGTTGTCCAGCACCGTCAGGTGAGGGAAGAGGTTGAAGGACTGGAACACCATGCCCACCTCTTCCCGCAGCTTGTTGACATCCCCGGGTTCGGTGAGGCTGATGCCGTCGACCACGATATTGCCATCGTTGATGGTCTCCAGCTGGTTGAGGGTGCGCAGGAAGGTGGACTTGCCCGAGCCGCTCGGCCCCACGATCACCACCACTTCCCCTTCGGCCACCTGGGTGCTGACGTTTTTCAGGGCGTGCACCTCAGTGCCGTAGAACTTCTCTACACCGGTCGCCTTGATGATGGGATCAGTTGCAGCGCGCATAGTTCACCTCCAGACGACGCACCGGGAAGGGACAGGGAGTGCCGGTGATGGCAGAACGTTTCGACACCGATGGCGCCTTGATAACGGGATCAGTTGCTGCGCGCATATTTCACCTCCAGACGACGCACCAGGAAGGAGAGAGTGCCGGTCAGCACCAGATAGAGCAGAGCCACGGTGAACCACACCTCGAACGGGCTGAAGGTGGAGCTGACCACTTCGCGCCCCGCCTTGGTGAGATCGGTGATGGAGATGACGGAGACCAGAGAGGAGTCCTTGATGAGGTTGATGAACTGACCCGCGAGCGGTGGCAGCACCCGTTTGAAGGCCTGGGGCAGGATGACGTAGCGCATGGTCTGGGCCGAGGTCATGCCAAGGCTTCTGCCCGCTTCCATCTGCCCCTTGTGAATGGAGCTGATGCCGGCGCGCACGATCTCCGCCACGTAGGCGCCGGTGAAGACCGCGAGCGCCGCCACACCAGCGGTGAATCGGTCGAGGTTCAGCACGGTGCCGATAAAGAAATAGACGATGAAGATCTGCACCAGCAACGGGGTGCCACGGATGAGCTCCACATAGGTCACGGCCAGGTTGCGCAGGGCCGGATTGGGGGAGAGGCGGGCGAGCCCGGCCAGGGTGCCAAGCAGGATGGCGAAGATGCCTGCCACCAGGGAGAGCTTGACCGTGACCCAGACGCCCCAGGCAATGGGGCCGGCGGTCCAGCTCAGTTGCACATCCAGGGTATCGCCGAGGAAGACGGTATCCCCTTCAGCCAGCTGGGAGCCCTTGGGAGCGATGGCCTGACGGCGGCTGGGGTCGAGATCGTCTTGCAGGAAGAGCTGTCCCTTGTCCGCGACCACAGTGCCGTCAAACTCGGCATAGTGTTTCTGTTCTGCCTGATAGGCGATGTACTGGGGAATGCGTTCCCAGCGCCAGGTGTAATCCACAGCCTGCACGGCCTTGTAGATGCCGAAAATGGCGGCCAGCACCAGCAGCAGGAAGATCCCGTGCCAGAGCAGCTGATTGGGCTGTTTTTCCATCTGTCTTGTGAGTTTGGGGTTGATCACTGTCACAACCTCTTTTGTCGTTATCGTGTGGGGAGTCTGCGTGAAGGGGCGGCATGCCGCCCCTTTGAGAGGTTATTTGAGCTGGTTCAGCCAGGCGGTGGATTCAAACCACTTCTTGTAGAGACGGTCGTAGCTGCCGTCACCCTTGATCTGGCGCAGGTAGTTGTTGAACCAGTTGAGGGTGTCCTGATCCCCCTTGCGGATGGCCCAGGCCAGCGGCTCGAAGGTGAACGGCTTGTCGAGGTGCACCACGGCGCCCTGGTTCTGGGACGCGAAGATGGCGTTGTAGGGCAGGTCGTAGACGAAGGCATCCACCTTGCCGTTGATCACTTCCAGCTTGGCGTCATCCTGGGTTTCAAACTGCAGCAGGGTGGCTTTGGGGATCATGCGCTTGACCGCTTGCTCACCCGTAGTGCCGAGTTTGACCGCGATCTTGTATTTGGGATCGTTGAGGTCCTGGAAGGATTTGATTTCGCCCGCCTTGTCTTTGCGAAGCACGATGGTCTGGCCGACGACGATGTAGGGATCGGCAAAGTTCACGCGCAGGTTGCGCTGGGGAGTGACGGTCATGCCGCCCATGATGACGTCGAATTTGTCGGTCAAGAGCGCGGGGATGATGCCGTCCCAGGCGGTGTTGACGAACTCCACCTTCACGCCCATCTCCTTGGCGACCATCTTGGCGAGATCCACGTCAAAGCCGATGTACTGGCCCTGCTTGTTGGTCATCTCGAAGGGTTGATAGCCGGCATCGAAGCCGACCCGCAGCACACCGCGCTCCAGCACGGCATCCAGGGTGGAAGTGGGCGCGGCGTTGGCCAGCCCGCACAGCAGCAGGGTAGAAAGAATGAGTTTTTTGATCATAAATGACGTCTCTGTCGTAAATGTGGTCGGCCTTGAACCTGCTCCCGTGCGACTCCATGGCACAAGAGACTGCTGCATCCGGCAGCAGGCAAGACAGGATTATTGTCTTGGTCGGGGCAAAAGCCCCATATGAGATTCTATGAATGGTTCGTTGGATGAAAAATGTACCAAAACCTGTTTGTGCCAGAAGACTCAATAAGTTATGGAGACTTTTATCCGTCGTGGTGACTCATAAAACCACATGAAAACAACATATCTATCTAATGGCGCCGGTTCAAGTGCAAAATATCCGGCGGCCGTCTCGGTGGAAAATCCGGGCACAGACAGGGCGTTGTCCGGCACGCTTCACGGGGAATGGGGCGTGCGAGCCGGGCAAATATTTTTGCCCGGCCAATAGGCTCCCTCTGTGTCTTGTCATGGGCTTCCCATATACTCAGCCATCCCCATTGGAAGGTTCGGGAATGGACGCCTCAATTCTGCTCAATCTGGACGTATTTACCCTGATGTTGATGGCCCTCGGGGGCTACAGCCTGGGATTCATCACCCTCTCCATCATCTGGTCGACCCACAGGGAAATACCCGGTCTCGGGCTCTGGTGGTGGTCCAGCCTCTGTGCCCTGGCGGCGCAATCGCTCTTCTTCATGCAGGCATTTTCCCCCCATATCGCGGGGATCTGGCTGGCCAACCTGCTCATCACCTTCTGCCTCGCCCTGATGCCACTCGCCATCCAGCGCTTCTTCGGGGAGCCGCCAAACTGGCGGGCCTTCACCCTCTTCATGCTGGTCTATCTGCTGATCCTCTGCTGGAGCGTCATCTTCAACGACAAGATGGCCCCCCGGGTGCTGCTGGCCTGCCTGAGCTACATGATGGTGGGGGCGGTGATTGTCTGGCTCATCTGGCGCCATGGCTACCCTGACTATCTGCCTGCGGTGCTGGTGTTCACCGTGGTCAACATCCTGCTCTACGGTTTCAATCTGGTGCACATGGGGGCCCTGCTCGGCGGCGAGGTGCGGGTCCTGATGGATCAGCATGCGGTCAATGTGCTCCCCTTCCTCTCCATGCTGATGGGCAACTATCTGTCGACCTTCGGGGTGCTGCTGCTCTGTACCCAGTACCGGGCCCTGGCCCTGCGTCGACAGGCCAGCCAGGATCCCCTGACCGGCCTCCTGAACCGGCGCGGCTTCATGGATCACTGCGTGACGATGGCAAGGCTGGGGGCGCTGGTGGTGCTGGATCTCGACGACTTCAGCAGATCAATGATCGCCACGGTCACGAGACCGGGGACAGGGTGCTGGAGGCGGTGGGTCGCTATCTTGCCGGCCAGCGGGATCTGGTGGCCAGCCGCTTCGGCGGGGAAGAGTTTGTGTTGCTGTTGCCCGAGCGGGACCCCCTGGCCCAGCAGGCGCGCTGCGAGCAGATCCGCCAGGGGATAGAAACGCTGGGGCTGAAGGGGGTCCGGGTGACGGCCAGCCTGGGGTGGGCGCCCAGCGCCCGCGAATGGCACTTTGACACCCTGTTCAGCCAGGCAGATCGCGCTCTCTATCAGGCCAAGCGGGAGGGCAAGAACCGGATCTGTCAGGGGGCCTGATCCCCCGTCAGGTCATGCCCGGCCGGTGGCCCTTGACTCCGACCGGACAAAGGCATACCGAGTCAGCCACCTGGTCGCATCAGATCTGAATGGCAGCCTGGCAGCCTGTCAGCGGTGCAACTCCCCCGCGCGTTCCGGCTGATAGACCACTTCCAGGATCTCCACCTGGATGGTGCGACCGGCCGGCCCCGGCCAGGCGATGCTGTCACCCACCTTGAGCCCCAGCAGGGCGCTGCCCACTGGCGCCAGCACGGAGATCTTCGATTCGTCCCCCTGCACATCCTTCGGATAGACCAGCGTCAGGCAGAAGTCGTTGCCGCTGTTTTGCATCTTGAAGCGCACCGTGCTGTTCATGGTCACCACGTCCGGCGGCATGTCGGCGGGTTCGCGGATCTCGGCGCGATCCAGCTCCTCTTGCAGGGCAAGGTGCTGGGGGTGGTTGCCAAGCAGCTGTTCGATGCGATCCAGATCCAGGCTGGAGATGACGAGATGAGGCTGTTTCATAGGGTATTTCCTTATCAAGGACTGAAGGGACCAGGATGACGGGCAGACTGGTCGACAAAAAACGGTGCAAGGGTAAAAAGCAGACAGCAAAAGCGATGCCCCCGAGCGACTCGCGCAGCGGGGCGAGGGCGGGGGCTCAGCGGGGTGTGAGCGTACTGGAAAAAATCATGATTGCTTTCATGGAGATACCATAACCATTCTGGGGTGGTTTGGCAATTGGGCTGACTTTCTCATCAGGGAGCCTGGTAATCGTACTGGTGCAGGATGCGCGCGAGACTGCCATCCTCCCTCATTTCCTGAATGACCCGGCGCCAGCGCAGCGCCTCGCTGCGGGAGAAGCGGGGACTGGCGGCCAGGTAGAGGGTGCTCTGCTGCAAGGTCTCGCCCCGCACCAGATCCGGGAGCGGCAGACCCGCCCGCTGCTGGTTGTAACGGGCGGTGTTCCAGGCCACCGCCCAGGCCTGGATGCGGCCGCGCGCCAGCTTGCTGGCGTTGCTGACCTCCTCGGTGACCAGCTCCTGGGTCACCCCTGTCAGCGGCTGGATCAGGCTCTGGCTATGGGAGCCACGCATCACGCCAACGGTGAGGCCAGGCAACGTCTTCATGGAGAGCGGCGCTGGATGGTGACGGCGATGGCTGACCAGCACGAAGGCCTCCTCCAGCAGGGGGGCAATCCAGAGAAACAGTGGTTCGCGCTGGGTATTTCGGGCCGGGGGCAACAACAGGACATCCGGGCGGTGGCTGGCCTGGCTGAGGGCGCGAGCCAGCGGCATCAACTCGATCTCGAGCGGTTCCCCGAGGCGGCGGGCAGCCTCCTCCAGCACCTCGATGGCCATGCCGCTCGGCGCACCCTGCTGGGCGCGGATCACATAGGGGGGAATGTCCGCGGCCACGACGACCACGGCACGGGCCGAAAAGGCGCAGACGATCAGAGGGGAGAGCAGCAGAAGCAGAGTAACAAGGCGCATGGATGTTCGGGTCCGGGATGAGTACAGAGAGTGTAACATCCCGTTACGTCATGTCAGCCAGGCGATTGCAGCCTGGGGGGATCAGTCGAAGAAATCCCGCAGATCCAGGGTCTGGTACCCTGCCAGTTGCTGCCAGGGGAGGGTCTTTGGCAGCGGCTTGAGCGTCACCTCCATCCGGTAGCTGCGATAACCGTCGAGGCTTGCCGACTCCACCACCAGGGGCAACTGCCAGCGGCTCGACCAGAGGATGCGGGTACGCTGGCGACCTTCGCGGGTCTCATACCAGTTCGCCTGGTCGGGGGCGGCCTCATCCAGCGGTGTCATTCCCTCTAACAGGGAAGGGTTGATGAGGTGGCGGATCCGCGCCCACTCCGGTTTGAAGGCCACCTGGCCGTACTCCTCCTGCGGTACCTCCACCAGCTGGTTGTGCCAGGCATCGGCGTAGCGCAACTGGAGTGCGTCTCCCTCGCTGCGGGTGACCCAGCGTGCCGCCATCTGGTGAGTGAAGTGTTTGTGGCCGGGGCGGGCATCATGGGTGGCGTGATAGGCACGGGCCAGGGGAACGGGAATGAGCCGCTGGCTCCACACCTGGTCACCGACCCGCAGCCACTTCTCCTGCCACTGGCTCTCCCGGGTGATGCCGTCGCTGCCGGTCACCCTGTCCACGTAGCGGATGCGGGCGGCCAGATCGGGCACCTCGTCGGCCAGGAGGGGGAAGGAGAGGGCGCTGCCCAGCAGCCATAAAGAAAGCAGATATTTCATCATCGTCTCTCGCTCGACGGAAAAGGTGCCCGGCGAGGTGCCGGGCCCCTTTATCACAGGCCGAGGGCCTCCCTGAGCTTGCCGAACACCCGGGTGTTGTCGAGGGTGCCCTTGAACTGGCTGCTGCCTGCGCCGCCCGCGAACAGCATCACATCTCCGCCGCCGTGAGTCTCGGAGCCGAGCTTGACCCCGGTCTCCTGTAGGTAGTCATCCGCCATCACCTCATCGCTGGTGAGGGTGGGACGCTGGTCCTGGCGGTTGGGGCCGTTGCCGAATACCAGGGTAGTGAACGGCTTGCCGTCCGCGTCGTTCTGGGTCGAGCCATCGGCGTTCTTGACCAGATCCAGCACCTTGTTGCCCTTGGCTGAATAGCCGTTGATGGTCATGGTGTGGTCGTGGTCGGCGGTGACCACGATCAGGGTATCGCTCAAATCCACTTTGCCGAGGGCCGTCTTGACCGCCTCGTCCAGCGCCACCGCATCGGTCAGGGATCGCTTGGCGTTGGTGGCATGCAGGGCGTGGTCGATACGTCCCCCCTCCACCATCAGGAAGTAGCCCTGGCTGTTCTGGCTGAGCAGATCGATCGCCTTGGCGGTCATCTCGGAGAGGGACGGCTGGGTACTAGCCGCCCCCTTGGCGACGCGGTCCAGTTCGTAGTCGAGGTGGGATTTGGTGCTGAACAGCCCCAGCACCTTGCCCGAGTTGACAGCAGAGAGCTCATCCTTGGTGGTGACATAGCGGTAGCCCCGGGCGGTCAGCTCGGCGGTGAGATCCCGGCCGTCGGCCCGGCCGCCCTTGTTGCTGGCGCTGTAGGGCGTCCAGTGGTTGGCGCCGCCCCCCATCAGCACATCGACCCCATCCCCCAGCGCCTGGTTGAAGCCGGCGCCGCCCGGTACCGCCTGCTCGGCGATGGCGTAGGCCGCATCCCGGTGGCAGATATGGGAATAGGTCGCCGCCGGGGTGGCATGGGTGAGCTCCGTGGTCGTGACGGCTCCCACCGACTTGCCGGCTGCCTTGGCCAGCTCGAGAATGGTGGGCACCGGGCTTCCGTTGTCGCTGGTGCAGTTGTTGATGCCCTTGTTGCCGTTGGCATCCTTGGACGGTGCCACGGCCCTGGTGTCGCTGCTCATGGCGATCACCTCGTTGTTCATCTTGACGCCGGTGGTGTAGGCCGCCATGGAGGGGGCGGAGTCCGTGGTCTGGGCATCGTGGGAGAAGGTCTTGATGCGCGCGCTCTGGGGCAGTTTCATCATCTCGAGATCCCCCTCTTCCCCCACCTTGAACAGGCGGGTGGCGGTGAGCACGGTGGGACCCATGCCGTCACCGATAAAGAGGATGACGTTCTTGGCATCGGCGGCGTGCGCCTGGGAGAGGCCGCCAAGCGTGCCGAGCAGGGCGGTGCAGACCAGCGTCTTTTTCATGGTGATGTTCATCCTGATAATCCCTTACAGCTTGGCCGCAGCCTTGATCTTGCCGAACACGGCGGTGTTGTCGAGAGAGCCGTGGAAGCGCTCCGCCCCCTGGCCGATGGCGCCGAGGAAGACATCGGTACCGCCGTGGGTCTCGTTGCCTATCTCGCCCACCTTGACCACCACCTCCTGGTGATAGTCGTCGGCGGAGGTGGTGGCGTCGTCGAGGGCCGCCACGCTGCTGCGCGGGCCATCCACTCGGTTGTAGCCGTTGCCAAAGCCGATGATGGTGTAGGGCATGCCATCGCTATCCTTGCTTGGCTCGCCGGTCTCGTAGTTCTTCACCAGCCCGAGCACGCCCGCATTGCCTGCCGTGGTCTTGCCGGTGCGCTTGGCGTACCCGTTGAGCACAAGCGTGTGGTCATGGTCGGCGGTGACCACGATCAGGGTGTTTTTCAGCTCGGGATCGGTTTTCTTCACTTCATTGATGGCGGCCAGGATGGCGTTGTCGAAGGCGAGGGTATCCTGCAGGGCGCGCTTGGCGTTGGTGTCGTGCAGGGCGTGGTCGATACGCCCCCCTTCCACCATTAGGAAGTAGCCCTTCTCTTTGCCCTTGAGCTGCTTGATGGCAGCCAGGGTCATCTGGGCCAGTGACGGCTCGCTGGCGGGCCGGTCCAGGTCATATTTCATGTGGCTTGAGCCAAACAGGCCCAGCAGCGGCTTGCTCGCATCGGCCTGGTTCAGCTCGTCCAGGGTGGCGGCAAACTGATAGCCCTTCGCCTTCATCTCGTCGATGAGGTTGCGACCATCGGTCCGCTTGCCCTTGTCGGCGCTGGGCAGGAAGAAGCTGCTGCCGCCCCCGAGCACCACGTCCAGCCCCTCCTTCAGGGCGCTGTTGTAACCGCTGCCCCCCGGCACCATCTGGACGGCGATATCAGCCTCCAGGTCCCGGTTGCAGATATGGGCATAGGTGGCGGCCGGGGTGGCGTGGGTGACCCGGGTGGTGGTGACCACGCCGGTGCCACGGCCATCGGCCTTGGCCAGCTCCAGCAGGGTGGTCACCGCTTTGCCGCCGCTCTGGCTGCAATCGCTCTCCTGGGTGGCGTCGCTGTCCATGCTGATGACGCCGTTGTTGCTCTTGACCCCGGTCATGTAGGCCGCCATGGAGGGGGCCGAGTCGGTCACCTGAGCATCGTGGGAGAAGGTCT
Source organism: Aeromonas sp. FDAARGOS 1402 (assembly GCF_019046925.1). Taxonomy (NCBI): domain Bacteria; kingdom Pseudomonadati; phylum Pseudomonadota; class Gammaproteobacteria; order Aeromonadales; family Aeromonadaceae; genus Aeromonas; species Aeromonas sp. FDAARGOS 1402. Next base: position 4,308,984 of record NZ_CP077201.1, on the reverse strand, counting down.
TGATGAAGGCCGTTTCCGGCAGGGTGTCGATGGTGAGGCTGCCCTCTTCGCCGACGCCATAGATCCGGGAGGCGGTCAGGGTGTTGAGACCCATGCCGTCGCCGAGGAAGAAGATCACGTTCTTGGCGCTGGGTTCCGGGGTGTTGCTGTCGTTGTTGGAGTTGCAGCCGGCGGCCAGGGCGGCGCCTATCATCACTGCAAGTCCTGCCATCTTTCTCATTGGGGTTCGCTCCTTGTGAAACCTGAGCGCAGCCTAGAGGGGGCAGATGACACTTTTAGTGAAGAGAGATGACAATACGGTGAAAGCGCCTTGCAAATGTTATCTTATATCAATGGGTTATGTTGATTGTGTTCTGCCACTCACCTCCCGGTGGCGTGGCGGGCATCCGGCCACCCGGGTGACAACACCCGGCCAGAATAGCCTGTCAAATCGGGGCCGCAGCAGGTAAAATGCGCCCCCTTGCGATGAGTGCCAGCGGTCTGGCGCATCACCACGCACCCGCAACCCCGAGCGCCCGCAGCCCCGAGAGGGGACCGCATGCCAATGAGAGAGTAACGGATATGTCCATCAACTGGTTCCCCGGCCACATGCACAAGGCCCGCAAAGAGATTGCAGAGGTCATGCCCCAGGTCGATGTCATCATCGAGATGCTCGACGCCCGCATCCCCTTCTCCAGCGAGAACCCCCTGGTGCCGGAGCTGCGCGGGGAGACGCCGGTGATCAAGGTGCTCAACAAGGCAGACCTTGCCGACCCCGAGATCACCGCGCTGTGGGTGGCCCACATGGAGCAGGAGAAGGGGATCAAGGCTCTGCCCCTGACCCAGCAGGAGCCTACGATGATCAAGCAACTGCTGACCCTGTGCCACGAGATGCTGCCGGAGCGCAACTTCGAGCTGCGCGGGGTGCGCGCCATGATCATGGGCATCCCCAACGTGGGCAAGTCCACCCTGATCAACACCCTGGCGGGGCGCATCATCGCCAAGACCGGCAACGAGGCGGGGGTGACCAAGTCCCAGCAGCGGATCAAGCTCGACAACCACGTCATCCTGACGGACACCCCTGGCTTCCTGTGGCCCAAGCTCAACCCGCCCTCCTGCGGTTATCGACTGGCGATCACGGCGGCCATCAAGGATACCGTCTTCGATTACGCCGACATCGCCATGTTTGCCGCCGACTACTTCATCAAGGCCTATCCGGAGCGCATCAAGGCACGCTACCAGCTGAGCGAGCTGCCGGAGACCGAGATCGAGCTGCTGGATCTCATTGCCCGTCAGCGCGGCTTCATGCGCAAGGGGGGGCTTGCGGATCTGCACAAGGCCTCGGAAATCCTGGTCAATGAATTCCGGTCCGGCATGCTGGGGCGGATCTCCCTGGAGACGCCAGAGATGGTGAGCGTCGAGATAGTGGAAGCCGAGGCCGAGGCTGAGCAGAAAGCCAGGGAGAAGGCGAAGCGGGAAGAGGAGCGCCAGGCCCGGGCTCGTCGCAAGTACGCCAAGAAGCGCCAGCGCTGACCGGCGTTGTGCACGATAGGTTGTGCTTGATAACAAGAAGAGGCGGCCCTGGGTCGCCTCTTCTGGTCATGGCGCTCTGGCGTGAGGGAGGCACAGGGGCGATATTCAACCGCCCGCTTCTCCTTATCATGACCAACGTGCCGGCCAATCAAGGGGATGAGGCTCCCGTCAGGGGAGGGCCGTGCCGCGTTGCCATCACGGTGGGCAGAAAAACCTTGCGACCCGGCCTCAGTGCCGATTGACAAAGGCACAGGCGGTGGCATGATGCGCTCGCATTTTGCCTCTCCCCACGGTTCTATCCATGACCACATACTCCCGCCCGGTGCTGCTCCTGCTCTGTGGCCTGCTGTTGCTGACCCTGGCCATCGCGGTATTGAATACCCTGGTGCCGCTCTGGCTCGCCCATGAGCATCTGCCCACCTGGCAGGTCGGCATGGTCGGCTCCTCCTATTTCACCGGCAACCTGCTGGGAACCCTGCTGGCGGGCAGACTCATCGCCCGCTGCGGCTTCAATCGCAGTTACTACCTGGCCAGTGCGCTCTTTGCCGCAGGCTGCGTCGGGCTCGGCATTACCCTGGCGTTCTGGAGCTGGCTCGCCTGGCGATTCATCGCCGGGGTCGGCTGCGCCATGATCTGGGTGGTGGTGGAGAGCGCGCTGATGTGCAGCGGCAACGCCCGCAATCGGGGTCGCCTGCTGGCTGCCTACATGATGGTCTATTACGTGGGCACTGTGCTTGGGCAACTGCTGGTGAGCAAGGTGCCGACGTCGCTGATGGCGGTGCTGCCCTGGCTGACCGCCCTGGTGTTGGCGGCCATGCTGCCGCTCTTGTTCACCCGCATCGCCAGTCCGTCAGGGAACCACCAGGCCAGGACTCCGGTCTGGCCGATGCTGCGCATGCGTCAGGCGCGTCTGGGGGTGAACGGCTGCATCCTCTCCGGCATCGTGCTGGGGGTGCTTTATGGTCTGATGCCGCTCTATCTGAACCACCAGGGGGTGAGCGACGGGGCCATCGGCTACTGGATGGCGGTGATGGTGAGCGCAGGCATCCTGGGGCAATGGCCGGTGGGGCGTCTGGCTGATCGTTTCGGGCGCCTGCCGGTGCTGCGGGTACAGGTGCTGGTGGTGATCCTGGGGGCCATGGCGATGCTCGGCAACGCGGCCATGGGACCGACGCTGTTCATTCTGGGGGCCGCGGGCTTCACGCTCTACCCGGTGGCCATGGCCTGGGCCTGCGAGAAGGTGGAGCAGCATCAACTGGTGGCCATGAACCAGGCGCTGCTGCTGAGCTACACCATCGGCAGCCTGCTCGGGCCCACCCTGACGGCGCTCCTGATGCAGCACTACTCGGATCATTTGCTGTTCATGGTGATTGCCGGGGTCTCCCTGGTCTATCTGCTGATGCTGCTGCGCAAGATGGGCGAGCACCCGACGCCAATGGCCCATGCCTGAGGGCAGACGGCGTCATCATCCCTGTGCACTGATATAGAAGAGGCGACCCAAGGGTCGCCTCTTTTTCGTCATGGGCCGGGTGGTGCCGCTCAACCAAACCGGTGCCTTGCTACTTCAAAGAGCGAGAGGTGCAGCGGGATCAACTGCTGCCAGTCTCGCCGGTAACCCCCTCCCGGTACGGCGGTGATGGGCAGCCCGTGGCGAAGCGCAGAGTCAAAGACCATGGCATCGCGCTGGCGCACGCCGGAGTCGCTCAGGGAGAGGTAGCCTAGCTCGTCGTCCCGGTGCACATCCACCCCGGCCTGATAGAGGATGAAGTCAGGGGCGTAGAGGCGATGAGCCAGGGCGAGGGCCTGGTCCAGGGTCTCGAGATAGGCGTCGTCCTCCATGCCGCTTGGCAGGGGAAAGTCCAGATGGGAGGCTGGCTTGTGGCGGGGGAAGTTGTGTTCCCCGTGCAGGGAGAGGGTGATGATGTCACGGCTGCCCGTGCACAGGGCGGCGCTGCCATCTCCCTGATGGACATCGAGATCCACGATCAGTACCCGCTCGCAGAGTCCCTCGTCCAGGCAGGTTCGCGCTGCGATCACAAGGTCGTTGAAGAGGCAGAAGCCGCTGCCAAATCCCCGGTGTGCGTGGTGGTAGCCACCGGAGATCTGCAGTCCGCAGCCCTGCGCAAGGGCGTGGCGGCTGGCGGCCAGGGTGGCGCCGACCGAGTGCATGGTACGTTCTATCAGCAGGGGAGACCAGGGAAAGCCGAGCCGGCGAATGGCCCCTTCATCGAGGGTGCCGGCGAGGGCGGCCTGTACATAGGCCGCATCGTGCACCTTCTCTATCTGCTCACGGCTGGCAGGGGTGGCCTGTGCCAGCGGATAGTCGAGGGCGACGAGGCGTTCAAACAGCGCCTGGTACTTGGCCAGGGGGAAGCGGTGACGCTCGGGCAGTGTCAGGGCGGAGTAGTGGGGGTGATAGAAGATGCGCAGTGACATGAAGCATCGGCCATGAACGGGTATGAAAAAGGGGAGCCAGGCTCCCCTCGATGCAGGCGTGCGATGCGCCTTACTGCTGCTGGATCACCCAGATCTGGAAGGCTTTGCGGGTCTCCGCATCGGCCTTGTTGTACCAGCTCTGCAGCTGGGTCAGGGCTTCCGGGTTGCTCATGGCCTTGCTCGGGGCCACTTCCACCGGTGCGCTGGCGGCAGCCATCACGGCGGCGGTGGAGACGGAAACGGTCTTGGGCTGGTTGAAGGCCTTGCCCATCTTCAGCAGCTCCTGCTGATAGTCACGGGTCAGCTGGAAGCCACCCACGGTCGGCATGACGAACTGCTCGGATTTCAGGACCTGGCCGGTGGATTTGTCTTTCAGAACGACGTTCTGTTCCTTGACGAAACGCTTGGCTTCTTCTTCCTTGCGGGGCTTCTTGAAGTCGAGGAAGAGTTGCTGGTTGTCGGCGGCGGTGAAGTTGATCACCAGGGGCTCGGCGGTGACCAGCTTGGTTTCACTGCGGCTGGAGTAGTTGCCCTCGAAGGCGACCACGACCTGGTGCCTGCCGGGCTCCAGGGAGAAGACGGTGGCTTTGTCGAGCAGCTGGGGGTTGACGGGTTCGCCATCGAGCAGCTGGATGACATAGGGATTCGTAATTTCCAGTTGGCTAGCGGCCAGGGCGCTACCTGCCCACAACAGACCAGCCAGGGCCGGTACCAGAACAGTCAGTTTCATTTCATCTCCTTGAACAGTCAGGCAATTGCCCACTGAAAAATAGGGGGTCATTTTTACAGGTTTGCCCCACAGCGGCAATAGCCGTTTATGGCGCCTTCCGGTGTGCGGGGTGTGGATCCCGCTGCCCCGAGTCCTGCGGGCAGCGTGCTCTTCTATCTTCCTGCCCCCTCCTGACATGAGAGACAGGGGATCGCATGGCGGGCGTCAGCCGTGTCACTCGATGCGTCGGGTGAAGGGGGGGAGGGCGTCCAGCAGCCCCTTGCCGTAGCGCTTGGTCAGCAGGCGCCGGTCCAGGATGGTGACCCGCCCCCGATCCGCCTCTTTTCGGATGAGGCGGCCACAGGCCTGGATGAGCTTGCGCGACGCCTCCGGCACCGTCAGTTGCAGGAAGGGGTTGCCGCCGCGCTGCTCTATCCACTCAGCGGTCGCCTCTTCCACGGGGGAGTTGGGCACCGCGAAGGGGAGCTTGGTGATCACCAGGTTGGTGAGGTAGTGGCCGGGCAGATCCAGCCCTTCCGAGAAGCTGCCGGTGCCAAAGAGGATGCTGGCCTGGCCGCCGTCGCACTTTTGTTTGTGCAGGAGGAGCAGGGCGCTGCGGGACGCTTCCCCCTGTACCAGGAGCGACATCCCCTTGGCCCGCAGCCCCACCGCCACCTCGTTCATCTGGCGATAGGAGGAGAAGAGCACCAGGCTGGCCTCCTTGCCTGCCAGCAGACGGGGCAGGGTATCGATCAACTCCTGGGTGAAGGCGGGGGCACTGGGCTCATGGGCCATCTTGGGCAGATAGAGTTCGGCCTTGTGGTAGTCGAAGGGGGAGCGCAGCCGCAGATAGCGGGTGCCGTCATGCTCCTTGAGCCCCACCTGGTGGCGAAAATAACTGAAGGAGGAGAGGGCGGTGAGGGTCGCCGACACCAGCACGGCCCCGAGACAGCGGGACCAGAGCCACTCCTCCAGCAGATACCCCACCTCGATGGGGGAGGCGTGCAACCAGATGTCCCCGTCCTCGCTTCTGGCCATCCAGCGGGCGAGGGGGGTCTTGCCGGTGGGAACATGGCGGCTCAGCATCTCCCAGAGGGCGCAGAAGCTCTCGAGCCGCTGCAGGTGAAAACCGCTCTCCGCCAGCAGAGGCTCGGCCTCCTTGCGACGGATGTCGCCATCCTTGAGCGCCTCGCCGATGGCCCCCTGCATTCTGTCCAGCGCCCTCAGTGCCTTCTTGCTCGCCTCCTTGAGGTTTTCCGCCAGCATGGGCAGGGGATCCGGCAGTACCCCATCGGCGAATCTGTGGTGGGGCTCGCCGCCAAAGAGGTGATCATTGCTGGCGAGCCACTGCTCGAGTGCCTTGAGATCCGGCTGGAGAGAGGCCAGGGCATCCTGCAGTTTGAGCTGGGGGTCGAGCAGGCTCTCCTTGTTCAGCGTCCTGGCCAGCTTGCCCGCGCTTTGCACCAGCTTTTCCAGCCAGCGGCGGGATCCCTTGATGCTGGCGCTGGCGGCGCCGTGATCCCGGGCGATGGTGGGCAGGTGGTGGGCTTCGTCCAGCACATAGATGCACTCGTCCGGCGGCGGTAATATGATGCCGCCCCCCATGGTGAGGTCGGAGAGCAGCAGGGCGTGGTTGACCACCAGCACGTCTGCCGCGTCCATGTCGTTGCGGGCCCGATGGAAGGGGCAGTGCTGATGGTGGCTCAGGGCCTTGTTGCAGGTGTGACGGTCGGCGGCGATGCGATCCCAGCAAGGGTCCGGAATGGGTTTGGGCCAGTTGTCCCGATCCCCGTCCCACTTGCCTTCTGTGTAGGCCTGCCACAGCCCCTGGTAGCACGCTTTGTCAGCGTCCGATGGCTTGTGTTTGCTCAATGCGCCGAAGTCGAGTTCGAAATTGGCCATCTCGCTGCCGTTTGCCGCCTGCTCCAGCAGGTGCTCGCAGCAGTAGCGCTGGCGCCCCTTGACCAGCATGAAACGAAACGGCAGCTCGCTGTGACGGTGATAAAAGGGAAGATCCTTGTGGATGAGCTGCTCCTGCAGGGCCACGGTGGCGGTGGAGATCACCAGCTTCTTCTGGGTCAGCCGTGCCACTGGTATGGCCCCCTGGGCATAAGAGAGGGACTTGCCGATGCCGGTGCCAGCCTCGGCCACCAGGATGCGGCGACTCCTGTCATATTCTCCCGTCAGGGTCTTGGCGATTTCGGCAACCAGGAAATTCTGCTCCTTGCGCGGCACAAAACCGGGTAAACCATCGGCAATCTGGCGATAGGTATTGCGGATGGTGGCTTTGAGGCGAGTCGATAGCATAAAGAAGGTGTGGCCGTGTCGGTGTGGATGGCAACAGGATACCCGCAACAGGCGGCCCGGGTCGAGGCAGGGGAGAAGCAGTCGGGTCAGCCCCGGCTTTGCACATATGTTATGAGGGAACAGGGGGTTGCAATAAACCACCAAAAAAGAGGGATTCAGGCAGAGAGTATCGCTGTAAACGTTTTCCCTGATGGGGCAAACATTGTGAGATTCAGCTCACAAATTTTTCCCTGTGACTATGGTTTTCATAAAAAGTTCCAAGTTTTTTCATTGCGGATTCGAAAACCCGGTGATAGTCTCGGCGCCATAGTGATGCAAAGAACATCGCTAACACAGGGAATAACAAGGACTTAGTGTTTAATTACAGTAGGCATTGGAAACTATGAAAAAGACAATTCTGGCTATTGCTATCCCGGCTCTGTTTGCATCCGCAGCTAACGCTGCCGTCATCTATGACAAAGACGGTACCACCTTCGACATCTACGGTCGTGTACATGCCCAGTACTTCGGCGAGTACGACTCCTACGATGCAGACGCAGATTCTTACTCCAAGAATGATGGTGAGCTGACCACCTATGCCCGTCTGGGCTGGTCCGGTAAAATGGCTCTGAATGACACCTGGTCTGGCGTTGCCAAAACTGAGTGGCAACTGGCCTCCGAAAACTCCTATGACAGCGACAAGCGTGAGCTGAAGGTTCGTCACATCTATGCTGGCTTCGATGGTTCCCAGTATGGCCAGTTCCTGTTTGGTCAGACAGAAACTGCTTTCTACAATGCAACCGTCGCCAAGACCGATATCTTCAACGACTACGGTGACATGGCCAACGTCTATGATGGTCGTCAAGAAGGTCAGGCTATCTATAACGGTCAGTGGAACGGTTTTGGCCTGAAAGGTGGCTACATCACCAACAACGGCAGCTATGATGCGAACTACGCTGGCTGGTCTGGTGTTGAAGGTAAAATGGACCACGGCTACACCCTGGGCGCAACCTATGACTTCGACTTTGGTCTGGGTCTGGCCGCAGGTTACGAGTCCAAGAGCTTCGAAGATGCCTCCAGCCTCACCATCACTTCCGAAAACGGTACTTTCAGTCGCGCTGATCTGACCGACAAGAATGACTGGGCTGTTGCCGCAAGCTACACCTATCAGGGTTTCTACTTCGCTGCCCTGTATAACGAATCCACCTACAAGTTCGACGGCTTCAACGATGCCAAGGCGCGTGGCTACGAGCTGGCTGCTTCCTACAACGTAGACGCCTGGACCTTCCTGGCTGGCTACAACTTCGCTGAAGCGAAAGTGGAAGGTGTAACTTCTTACGAAGACACCGTAGATTTCACCTCCATGGGTGTTGAATACGCCTTCAACTCCAAGCTGAAAGCTTACACCGAATACAAAATCCAAGGCCTGAGTCAGCAAGATGACGAGTGGACTGTTGGTATGCAATACAACTTCTAATCAAGGCTCCCTCTCATAGGGAATCGTGAAAGAGTTGATGAAACGGCCAAGCTTGCTTGGCCGTTTTGTTTTATCTGCCTTTCACCTCTTTCGCTTCCTTTCGACGTCCGGTGCTGCGCCAGGTCACGTTGTCTCTTTTCCGCCCTTGGCTCCTTCGTCGTAAATCGCTAGATTATTCAATTCGTTGAAGGATGGTTTGCCGACAGGGAAGGATGTCTTTGATCGATTTCACCCACCCCGAGTGGCGCGCGCTGGCACAGCAGTTGCTGAGCGGCAGCCCCCAGGCTGTTCGCGGTCGTCAATGGCAGCCGCTCATCGGCATGCTTCGGGACAACCAGTTGCTGCTGGCCCTTGGCAATCACCACTATGAGCTCACCCCTGCCGGGCACCGCTATCTGACTCGGGAGCTGATGCTGGCGAAGATGGCCAGTGCCCCGCCGGAACCCGAGGAGTGGCTGCAATCCCACGGTTGGCAACTGGGGGAGAGGGTCAACGAGCGGGTGCTGGCGGCCCTGTATCGCAAGGGGGAGGGTCATTTCAGCCCCATCGAGCAGATCGACTTCGAAGACAAGGGGATCCGGCTTTGCAGTGATCTGCCCCTTCGTCTGCGGGCCACACGGCCGTTCAGCCTGTTTCTCAGCGGCGGCACCCTGCTGGATGCCGCCCCCTGGCTCCAGACCCTGGGGGAGGTGGCGCTGCCAGCCCGCACCCTGGCGCAGCTTGGCAAGATCCTCTGGGGAGAGGGGGAGATACAGCGGGTGATCACGACCGATGCCGTCGGCGCCTTCGCCGAGTTGCCACTGCCCGCCGACGCCCTGCTGGTCTGGTATCCCGCCGAGGATCCCGGCACGCTGGAGCCCCTGATCGCCGCCTTGCCGCCCCAGACCCTCTGGAGCCACCTCACAGCCCTGGATCCGGCCGGGGTCGACAGAGTACTGGCATTGGCCCAGCGGTTGGGGAGACCGGCGAGCTGGTGGCTGCCCCGGGATCTGGTGCCCATCAAGGCGGCCTACGGGGCTCCCCTGGGGGATGGTCGGCCCTGGGAGCCGAGCCGTATCCCCCGTGCGCTGCTGGCACAGTGCAATGATCTGGTGGAGTCGAATCGGGGTCTGTCGGTCGAGGTGTGTGCCCTGGCACCGGATTGGCACGGGATTGGTTGAGGCGGCGCAGAGAAAGCGGTTTTCCCCTATGGAAGGCAGTGGTATAAAGAGCTGACGAAGCGCTCCCTGGACGGGCGCTTTTGTTTGCCAACCTACTTTGCCAGCCAACGAACTCAACGGACTACAGGGAATACCATGTTTGAAAAGGTTGTTGCCGCCCCAGCGGATCCGATCCTGGGCCTGACCGAAGCCTTCCGTGCCGACACTCGCAGCCACAAGATCAATCTGGGGGTCGGTATCTACAAGGATGAGACCGGTGCCACTCCTATCCTTCACTGCGTCAAGCAAGCCGAGCAGAAGCTCTTGACCGACGAGAAGACCAAGAACTACCTCGGTATCGAAGGCAATATCGAATACGGCCGCATCGTGCAGCAACTGCTGTTCGGCCGTGATGCCGCCCTGGTGACCAGCGGCCGCGCCAAGACGGCGCAGGCGCCGGGCGGTACCGGTGCCCTGCGCATCGCCGCCGAGTTCGTGGTACGCAACAATCTCGCCAAGACCATCTGGATCTCCGATCCCACCTGGGCGAACCACGTCAGCGTGTTCCAGGCGGCCGGTTTGACCGTCAAGTGGTACAAGTACTACGACGCCGCCACCAAGGGACTCGACTTCGCCGCCATGCAGGCCTCCCTGTCTGACGCGCAGGCGGGGGATCTGGTGCTGCTGCACGGCTGCTGCCACAACCCGACCGGTATCGACCCGACCACCGAGCAGTGGCGCGCCCTGGCCAGGCAGAGTGCCGCCGCCGGCTGGCTGCCGCTCTTTGACTTTGCCTATCAGGGCTTTGCCCGTGGTATCGAAGAGGATGCCGAAGGCCTTCGCATCTTCGCCGAGTGCCACGACGAGCTGCTGGTGGCGAGCTCCTTCTCCAAGAACTTCGGCCTCTACAACGAGCGGGTCGGGGCCTTCACCCTGGTCTGCGCGACCAAGGCGGTGGCCGACGTCGCCTTCACCCAGGTGAAGACCGTCATTCGTGCCAACTACTCCAACCCGCCGTCACACGGCGCCGCCGTTGTCACCACCGTGGTGAGCGACCCGACCCTCTATGCGGAGTGGGTGGAAGAAGTGGCCGCCATGCGGGTGCGCATTCGCGAGATGCGCGAGCTGCTGGTGGAGAAGCTGGCCGAGCGGGGGGTGAACCAGGATTTCAGCTTCATCCGCGAACAGAACGGCATGTTCTCCTTCTCCGGTCTCTCCAAGGATCAGGTGGAGCGCCTCAAGAGCGAATTCGCCATCTATATCGTCGGCTCCGGCCGGATCAGCGTGGCAGGCATCACCCGCGCCAACATTGATCCCCTCTGCGACGCCATCGCCAAGGTGTTGTAAGAGAGACGCATCTGCGCCAAGCGCCTTGCTTCAGCCATAAAAAGCCCGCCGACACGGCGGGCTTTTTCATTTTCCGGCATCAGCGGCGCCGCTTGCTGCTCCCCAGCAGGGAGCCGAGCACCCCGCGCATCAGCTGGCGTCCCACCTCGTTGCCGAGGGTGCGGGCCACGCTCTTGGCGGCGGTCTGCACCACCCCGTCATGCTGGCCACCACGGGGGCCGGTGCGACCGAACAGGATGCCATTCAAGGCATCCAGCAGACCGCCGCCCTGGTCGGTCTGTGGGGAAGCGGTCTCGTCATCGGCGGCGGGCGATGCCTCCTGAAGCCGCTCGAACGCGGACTCCCTGTCCTCCTGGGTGTCGTATCTGCCGTAGAGCAATGAGCCCTGAATAAGCGCCTGGCGCTCGGCCGCGCTCAGGGGGCCGATGCGGCTGGCCGGGGGCGCGATGAAGGCGCGCTCCACCACGCTGGGCCGCCCCTTCTCGTCGAGCAGGGAGATGAGCGCTTCCCCGACCCCCAGTTCAGTGATGGCTCCGGCGGCGTCGAAGGCAGGGTTGGCCCGCAGGGTGTTGGCGGCGATGCGTACCGCCTTCTGATCGCTCGGAGTGAAGGCGCGCAGGGCGTGCTGCACCCGGTTGCCAAGCTGCCCCAGCACGCTGTCGGGGATGTCGGCCGGACTCTGGGTCACGAAATAGACGCCCACCCCCTTGGAGCGGATGAGGCGCACCACCAGCTCAATTTTCTCCAGCAGTGCCCTGGGCGCATCCTTGAACAGCAGGTGGGCCTCGTCGAAGAAGAACACCAGCACGGGCTTTTCCGGATCCCCTATCTCGGGCAACTGTTCGAACAGCTCGGAGAGCAGCCAGAGCAGGAAGCAGGCATAGAGGCGGCTGGACTGGGTGAGCTTGCCGGCGGCCAGCACATTGATATGGCCGTGGCCTGCCCCGTCAGTCTGCATCAGATCCTGGATGTCCAGCATGGGCTCGCCGAAGAAGTGATTGCCGCCCGCGCTCTCCAGGGTGAGGAGGTTGCGCAGGATGGCGCCGATGGAGGCGGTCGACACATTGCCGTAGCGGGTGGTGAGGGTCTTGGCGTGCTCCCCCGCAAACTGCACCATGGCCCGCAGGTCTTTCAGATCGAGCAGCAGCAACCCCTCGTCGTCCGCCACCTTGAACACCAGCTCCAGCACCCCGCTCTGGGTGTCGTTGAGGCCGAGCAGGCGTGCAAGCAACAGAGGCCCCATGTCGGAGACGGTGGCCCGCACCGGGTGGCCCTCTTCGGCGAAGAGATCCCAGAACAGGGTGGGGCTGGCGGCAAAGTCGGGTGCCTGAAGGCCGAGCTGGGCCAGACGGGCATCCAGCTTGGCAGAGGGGGTGCCGGCGGCGCCCAGGCCGCTCAGATCCCCCTTCACGTCGGCAAGAAAGACCGGCACGCCGAGGCGGGAAAACCCCTCCGCCAGCACCTGCAGGGTGACTGTCTTGCCGGTGCCGGTGGCCCCGGTGATGAGGCCGTGGCGATTGGCCATGGCGGGGAGCAGGGAGAGGGGGTTGCCATTGGCATGGGCCAGCGTGAGCGGTTCGGCCATGGTGGGCTCCTTGTTTCGAATGGGGGTCGAAAAACAACGGGTTACAAGGAGTGTGGTGGCAGAGGCAGACGATGGCAAGGCACGCCGCCCGAGACAAGGACGGCGTGCTGGCAACCTAGCGGGGGCGGGTCAGTTTGCCCAGTTGCAACAGCAGCAGGGTGAGCAAGGCGCCAGCGGCAGCGCTCAGCACCGCCAGCAGCAGGCTGCCGAGCAGGAAGGGGGGCACCAGGATAGCCGCTTCCTGCTCCAGCCAGTGCAGGGACCAGGTGAGATGGAAGGGGGCTGGCGTCTCGTTCAGCACCAGGCAACCGGTACGATAGGCGTAGAGGTACATGAAGGGGAGCGTCAGCGGGTTGTTGAACCAGACCGCCAAGAGGGCCAGCGGCAGGTTGAAGCTGAACGCCAGCACCAGGGCGACGGCCACCAGGGAGTGCATGGGCATGGGGACCCAGCTGGCGAACAGCCCGGCCGCCACGGCGCCACAGAGGGCCCGCGTTCCCCCTTGCCAGAGGGCGGGTGTCATCAGTCGCTCGCCAAAGAGGGCGAACCACTTCTGTTGGCGCAGGGTATCGGGGTCAATCTTGAAGCGGGCCAACCAGCGGTTCAGCATGGGCGCGCCACCTTGCGTTTTTGCCACTGGCGCACCGTGCTCAGGCGCCAGCCCGCGCGAACCAGGACATAGCCGACGAGGGCGCTCAGCAGGGCAAGCACCAGGGAGCCCAGCAAGAGCGGCGGGGCCACCGTCTCGAACACCGACACCAGCCAGGCCCAGGTGAAGGTGATCTCGATGTGCTGGGAGGGTTGCCCCAGCAACTGGCAGCCCACCAGATAGGCGCCATAAAACAGCGGTGGCATGGTCAGGGGGTTGGAGAGCCAGACCAGGGCCACCGAGAGGGGCAGGTTGACCCGGCAGGCGATGGCGCCGCCAGCGGCCAGCAGCATCTGGCAGGGGAGGGGCACCCAGGCCATGAAGAGGCCGACCGCACAGGCACCGGCGGCGGAGCGCCGGTTGAGATGCCAGAGGTTGGCATCCAGCAGCAGCTTGCCAAAGAGTCGCAAGTGCTTGTGTTCCTTGAGGGTCGCCGGGTCGGGTAGCCAGCGCTGTATGATTCGTTTGGGCATGTTCTGAACCTTGCTAAATACTTGCTCCATGGATCTGCGTCTGTTGTCGTTTGCCCTGGGGGCAAGCTCCTCACTGCTTTGGCCATGGCTGCCTTCATGGGAATGGGGTGGCCTGATGCTGCTGCTCGCGCTCCCCCTCGCCGGTGGTCGTTGCTGGCGGCTGCTGTTTCTGCTGCTCGGCATCCTCTGGATGCAGGTGAATTTGCACTACCGGCTTGCCTGGCTGGATCAGCTTGGCAAAAAAACGAGCCACATCATAACCGCACACGTGCAAAGTACGGAGTCTTCGGGAGAGAAAGAGGGGGATAAATTTGCGCGCCTGCTGCTGCGCCTCGACACCCTGGACGATCGCCCCCTCATCGTGCCACCCCTGGTGCGGGTCAATGCCTATCAGGTGTTGCCGCCGTTGCCTGCCGGCAGCCGCGTCACCCTGGTGACCTCTCTCAAGCCGGCCCATGGCCTGGCCAACGAAGCGGGGATGGATGGGCGGCGCCTGCTCCTTGGCAAGGGAATCACCGCCACCGGCAACCTGCGTCGGGTCATCGCCCTGGATGCCGTGCCCCCGGGTGTGCGCGATCGCTGGCTGGCGGCGGCGAGTCGCGCCTGGGAGGGGATGGCGCAGGCCCCCCTGCTGGCGGCCCTCACCTTCGGGGAACAGGGAGGGATCACGGATGCCCAGTGGGAACTCTTTCGCGGCAGCGGCCTGACCCACATCATCGCCATCTCGGGCCAGCATATCGCTCTGGTAGCGGTGCTCGGCTGGTGGCTCGGGCGGCTGTTCGGGCTGCGCGGGGCTATCTGCGTGTCACTCCTGTTTGCGGCCACCTACAGCTGGCTGGCGGGGTTTGCGGTGGCCACCGAGCGTGCCCTCATCATGGTGCTGGTGTGGAGCCTGCTGCGCTGGCTAAAGCGGGACTGGCCGAGCCACCGGATCTGGCTGTGGGCCTTTGTGGTGCTGACATTGTGGGACCCTTTTGCCCTCTATTCGGCGGGGTTCTGGCTCTCTTTTCTGGCGGTGGCCCTGCTGTTGCTGGCGAGCCTGCTGCACGATCGCCCCGGCCTGGTGCGGCTGCAACTTCTGCTGCTGCTCGGATTGCTGCCCCTGCAACTGCTGCTGTTCGAGGGGATGGCGCCCCTGGCGTTTCTGCTCAATCTGCTGGCACTGCCGCTGTTCTGCCTTGTCATCATTCCCCTGGCGCTCATCGGCGTGCTGGTGGCGCCCCTCTCCACGTTGCTGGCCCACGACCTGCTCTGGGTCTCCGCCTTCGGTCTGGAGTGGGTGCTGTGGGGGCTCACGCAGCTGGGGGATCGCCTGCAGCTCTGGTGGCCGGTGCCCGGCTGGCTGATGCCCGCCAGCGCCCTGCTGATCCTGCTGTGGACGGGATGGCACCTGCCGGGAGGGCGCGCCCTGGGGGGGCCGGTGGCGGCGGCCCTGCTGCTCGCCCTCTGGCCTGCTCCCGTTTCCTGGCAGGTGCGGGTGCTGGACGTGGGGCAGGGGCTCTCGGTGCTCGTCACCCGGGGGGATCGGGCCATCCTGTTTGATACCGGGGATCGCTACCCCGGGGGCTACAACATGGCGGATGCGGCCATCCTGCCCCTGCTCAACCGGCTCGGCATCCGGGTGATCGACACCCTGATCATCAGCCACAGAGACAGGGATCACGCGGGCAACCGGCAGGCTCTGCTGCAGAGCATGGCGGTGCGCCGGGAGCTCTCCTCCTTTCCCTTTACACCGGCTACCCAGGCCTGCCGCCGAGGTCAGCAGTGGCATTGGCAGGGACTGGATGTGCGGGTGCTCTGGCCCCTGGCAGCCGGGGCGGGGCGCAACAACGACAGTTGCGTGGTGCAGCTGGACGACGGGCGTCATCGGCTGCTGCTGAGCGGTGACATCGAGCGGCAGGCGGAGCGCCGCCTGCTGGCACTGGCGCTGGAGGAGGGTGAGGGCGCGGGGCTGGCCAGCACCCTGCTGGTGAGCCCGCATCATGGCAGTCGCACCTCCTCCACGGCCCCCTTCGTGGCGGCGGTGCAACCTGCCTTCGTGGTGCACAGCGCAGGCTTCATGAACCAGTGGGGCTTTCCCCGCCCCGAGGTGGTGGCGCGATACCAGGGGGCGCGGCAGTGGGTCACGGGGGAGGCGGGCGCCATCCTGATCGAGCCGGGGGACGCGGGCCTCAGGATCCGGGCCGAGCGGGAGCAGGGGCCCTGGTACAGGCGTGGCGGCCCCTGGTGGCAGTCGCAGGTATGGGGAAGGGAGTGAGGATCCAATGAGCCAGCCCGGCAAGGGGCGGCCTTCATTTGTGACCCGGGTTGTAGCCATCGCGCCAGCGGCGCTTGGTGTAGCTCCAAGGTTTGGCTAGAATAGCCCGTCATTTCCCTTATTAACGGCTATTCATGCAACAAGAAACCTCACAAGAGAGCTGGACCGTCTTCAAGCGCCTGCTCGGTTATGTCCGGGATCGCAAGCTGGGTCTGGTGGGCGGCATCATTGGCATGCTGGGTTACGCGGCCGTGGATACCACCTTCGTCTACTCCATCAAACCGCTCATCGATCAGGGGCTCAACGGCAACGACAGCAGCGTGCTCAAGTGGATGCCCTTCTTCGTCCTCGGCATCGTGGCTCTGCGCGGCTGCGCCGCCTTCCTCTCCAACTACTGCATGGCCTGGGTCGGCAACCACGTGGTGATGCGCCTGCAGCAGCAGGTGTTCAGCCACCTGATGGCCATGCCCATGAGCTTCTTCGACCGCCAGAACACCGGCAACCTGCTCTCCAAGGTGACCTATGACGCCGGTCAGGTGTCGTCCGCCGCGAGCTCGACCCTGGTCTCCCTGGTGCGGGAAGGGGCCACCGTCATCGGCCTGCTGGGCCTGATGTTCTGGCACTCCTGGCAGTTGTCGGTGATCTTCCTGGTGGTGGGGCCCCTGGTCGGGATCCTCATCAGCATCATCAGCCGACGTTTTCGCAAGATAAGCCGCCACATCCAGCAGGCGGTGGGTGACATCACCACCTCCACCGAGCAGATGCTCAAGGGGCACAAAGAGGTGCTGATGTTCGGTGGCCAGGAGGTGGAGGACAAGCGCTTCTACCAGGTGAGCAACCGGATGCGCCAGCAGACCATGAAGATGGTCGCCGCCGACGCCATCGGCAGCCCCATCGTCCAGATGGTGGCCTCCGTGGCCCTTGCGGTCTTCCTCTATGTCGCCACCATCGACAGCGTCAAGGCGACCCTGACCGCGGGCACCTTCACCGTCATGGTCACCTCCATGATGATGCTGCTCAAGCCGCTGAAAAGCCTGACCGACGTGAACAACCAGTTCCAGCGCGGCATCACCGCCTGCCAGAGCCTGTTCGGTCTGCTGGACTCCACCCCGGAGCAGGACACCGGCACCCGTACCCTGGAACGTGCCCGAGGTGAAATCGAGTTTCGCAACGTCACCTTCACCTACCCGACCAAGGAGACACCGGCGCTGCGCAACATCAGCTTCAAGGTGGAGGCGGGCAAATCGGTGGCCCTGGTGGGTCGTTCCGGCTCCGGCAAGAGCACCAT
Organism: Aeromonas sp. FDAARGOS 1402; assembly: GCF_019046925.1. Lineage (NCBI taxonomy): Bacteria > Pseudomonadati > Pseudomonadota > Gammaproteobacteria > Aeromonadales > Aeromonadaceae > Aeromonas > Aeromonas sp. FDAARGOS 1402. Next base: position 4,291,826 of record NZ_CP077201.1, on the reverse strand, counting down.
CGCGAGCCTCCTGACCCGCTTCTATGACATCGAAGAGGGGGAAATTCTGCTGGATGGCGTCAACATCCGCGAATACCGCCTGAGCGAGCTGCGCAAGCAGTACGCCCTGGTCTCCCAGCACGTGCACCTCTTCAACGACTCCGTGGCCAACAACATCGCCTACGCGGCGGAAGAGAAGTACAGCCGCGACGAGATCCAGCAGGCGGCCCGCATCGCCCATGCGGACGACTTCGTCAGCAAGATGCCGGAAGGCTATGACACCGTCATCGGCGAGAACGGCGCCTCCCTCTCCGGCGGCCAGCGCCAGCGCATCGCCATCGCCCGCGCCCTGCTGCGGGACTCCCCGGTGCTGTTGCTGGACGAAGCCACCTCGGCCCTGGACACCGAGTCCGAGCGCCACATCCAGGCGGCCATCGACGAGCTGTGCAAGGCGCGCACTTCCCTCGTGATCGCCCACCGCCTCTCCACCATCGAGAAGGCGGACGAGATCCTGGTGATCGACGAAGGACACATCGTCGAGCGCGGCAACCACCAAACCCTGATGGACATGCATGGTACTTATGCCCAGCTGCGGGCCATTCAGTTTGGTAATACAGCCACGGGTAACAAGGGCTGATGCTGGCCAGACTCTGGTACGGGAACAGCCTCTGGCGCTGGGGGCTGGCCCCCTTCGCCCTGCTGTTTGCCCTGGTCAGCGGCGTCCGCCGTCTGGGGTATCGCCGGGGCTGGTTCAGCGCCTATCGGGCCACCCTGCCGGTGGTGGTGGTGGGCAATCTCTCGGTGGGGGGCAACGGCAAGACCCCGGTGGTGGTCTGGCTGGTGGAACAACTCCAGGCCCGGGGCTGGCGCCCGGGCGTGGTCAGCCGCGGCTATGGCGGCAAGGCGCCCCATTACCCCTATCGACTGGATGAAAGCAGCACCCCGGCCGAGGCCGGGGATGAGCCCGTGCTCATCGCAAGGCGCTGCGGCTGCCCCGTGGCGGTGGCCCCCAGACGGGCCGATGCTGTGCGGTTGCTGGAGCAAAGCGGTGAGGTGGACATCATCGTCACCGACGACGGCCTGCAGCACTATGCCCTGGCCCGTGACATCGAACTGGTGGTGGTGGACGGGGCGCGGCGCTTTGGCAATGGCTGTCTGCTGCCCATGGGGCCGCTGCGCGAGCCCACGACCCGCCTCAAGCGGGTAGACGCCATCATCTGCAACGGCGGTGAACCCGCCCGTGGCGAGTACGCCATGCGCCTGGTGCCGGATACCCTGCGCCGGGTGTGCGACGATGCGCCTCTCACTGCCCCCCTCTCGGGGCCGGTGGATGCCCTGGCGGGCATCGGCCATCCCCCCCGTTTCTTCGCCACCCTGACCGCCCTTGGTTACGAGCTGGTGCAGAGCGTCGGCTACGGGGATCACCAGGCGTTCGACGTCGCCGAGCTGCTGGCCCGCTTCGGCCAGCGCCCCTTGCTGATGACCGAGAAGGATGCGGTCAAGTGCCGCCCCTTCGCCCCGGACAACTGGTGGTATCTGCCGGTGAGCGCCGAGCTGCCCGATGCCCTGGGGGAGGCGCTGCTGCGCACCCTGGGCCCGCAGCCCGGAAGAGGGGACGGGCGCCAGGCGCCCTGACCGGGCGCCACCGGATTGGAACAGACGGCCAGCGCCCGGACTCGGGGGCTGGCCCTGCACATTGACATGCCAGGCAAGATCGCCTGTGGGAAATCGTTAAAGGAGTTTCGTTGTGGCACTGGATATTAAACTGCTCGACATCATCGCCTGCCCGGTCTGCAAGGGGAAACTGCACTATCAAGCGCACGCCGAGGGCCCTCAGGAGCTCATCTGCCGCTTCGACAGACTGGCCTATCCCCTGGAGGAGGGGATCCCGGTGCTGCTGGAGAACCGGGCCCGTCACCTGGCGCTGGAAGAGCTGAAGCCATGAGTTTCGTCGTCGTCATTCCTGCCCGTTACGCCTCCACCCGGCTGCCGGGCAAGCCGCTGGCCGACATTCACGGCAAGCCCATGGTGCAGCACGTGGTGGAGAAGGCCCTGCAATCGGGCGCCGATCGGGTGATCGTCGCCACCGATGACGAGCGGGTGCAGCAGGCTCTGGCTCCCTTTGCCGCCGCTGCCGGGTTCGAGGTGTGCATGACCTCACCGGATCACCAGTCCGGCACCGAGCGTCTGGCCGAGGTGTGCCGTCACTACGGCTTTGCCGCCGACACCATCATCGTCAACGTGCAGGGGGACGAGCCCCTCATTCCCCCCGTCATCATCCGCCAGGTGGCGGACAACCTGGCCGCGGCCAGCGCGCCAATGGCGACGCTGTCGGTGCCGATCAGGGATGCCGAAGAGGCGTTCAATCCCAATGCCGTCAAGGTGGTGACCGACCGGGAGGGGTATGCCCTCTATTTCAGTCGCGCCAGCATCCCCTGGGATCGGGACCGCTTTGCCCAGAGCCGCGAGCAGATTGGCGATCACTACCAGCGCCACATCGGCATCTACGCCTATCGCGCCGGCTTCATCCAGCGTTACGTGGACTGGGCGCCGAGCGTGCTCGAGCAGGTCGAAGCCCTGGAGCAGCTGCGGGTGCTCTGGTACGGGGAGAAGATCCACGTGGCCCAGGCGCTGCAAGCCCCGCCGGTGGGGGTGGACACCCAGGCCGATCTCGACAAGGTACGTGCGCTGCTGGCCGGTTGAGGCTGGCGGAACGGCTTTGATGCAATACGGCGCCCCAGGGCGCCGTTTTTTAATTGATTCTTTGTATAATAATTTGATTTAAAACGGATTTTACGAGCAATTTCAAACTTTTCCCGCCCATGGTTTGCCAAATCATCGAGTTTGGTTATGATGCAAGACGCCGTGTTAACCCTAACTGGCATATAACGAGATAAAAAACGGGGTGTTTGGGTGATTAATGTATTCCTGGTCGATGATCATGAGTTGGTGCGTACAGGGATAAGACGCATTTTGGAAGACGTCCGCGGGATCAAGGTGGTGGGCGAGGCGCAGAGCGGGGAAACCGCGGTGGCCTTCTGTCGGCAACATCACCCCGATGTGATCCTGATGGACATGAACATGCCGGGCATCGGCGGTCTGGAAGCGACCCGCAAGATCCTGCGGATCCGCCCCGATGTACGCATCATAGTGCTGACCATTCATTCAGAAAATCCGTTCCCTACCAAGGTGATGCAGGCGGGCGCCGCCGGGTACCTCACCAAGGGGGCCGCGCCGGACGAGATGATCCACGCCATTCGCCTGGTTCACTCCGGTCAGCGCTACATCTCCCCGGAGATCGCCCAGCAGATGGCCCTGAGCCAGTTCGCCTCCGCCGACGAGAACCCCTTCAAGTCCCTCTCCGAGCGGGAGCTGCAGATCATGATGATGATCACCAAGGGGCAGAAGGTGACCGACATCTCCGAGCAGCTCAACCTGAGCCCGAAGACGGTCAACAGCTACCGCTACCGCCTGTTCAGCAAGCTGGGGATCAACGGTGACGTTGAGCTGACCCATCTGGCCATTCGTTATGGCATGCTGGATGCCGATACCCTGTAACGGGGGCGTGTGGACACCAAAGGCGGCACCGGCCGCCTTTTGCTTTTTGCAGGCTGTGGGCAGTATGCTCTCCCCCGTCTTTTTGCATTCATCCGTTGAGTCGAGTTGCCGATGACCCTCTCCCCCGAGCCCCATTTTGACAGCAAGGCGTTTCTGAGCGCCGTCACCCACCAGAGCGGTGTCTACCGCATGTACGACAGCGGCGGTACCGTCATCTACGTGGGCAAGGCCAAGGATCTCAAGAAACGGCTCGCCTCCTACTTTCGGGCCAATGTCGACAGCATCAAGACCCGCACCCTGGTGCGCCAGATTGCCGATGTGCAGGTAACGGTCACTCACACCGAGACCGAGGCGCTGATCCTCGAGCACAACCTCATCAAGCAGTACCAGCCCCGCTACAACGTGCTGCTGCGGGATGACAAGTCCTACCCCTGGATCATCATCACCGACCATCGGCACCCGCGCATCGGCGTCCATCGCGGCGCCCGCAAGGTGAAGGGGGAGTATTTCGGCCCTTACCCCTCCGGTGGCGCGGTACGCGAGAGCCTGCACCTGATGCAGAAGATCTTCCCGGTGCGTCAGTGCGAGGATGCCGTCTATGCCAACCGTACCCGCCCCTGCCTGCTCTACCAGCTCAAGCGCTGCGCCGGCCCCTGCGTGGCGGGGCTGGTGAGCGAGGCCGAGTATGCTCAGCAGGTGGCGCTGGCCAAGCTGTTCCTCGCGGGCAAGAACCAGCAGGTGATCGGCGAACTGGTGGGCAAGATGGAGTCCGCCAGCGGCGATCTGCGCTTCGAGGAGGCGGCCCGCTACCGGGATCAGATCCAGGCCCTGCGCCGGGTCACCGAGCAGCAGTCGGTGAGCGGCAACGTGCTGGACGAGCTCGACGTAGTGGGGGTGGCCTTCGAGCAGGGGACCGCCTGCATCCACGTGCTCTTCATCCGCCAGGGCAAGGTGCTGGGATCGCGCAGTTACTTCCCGAAAGTGCCGGCCGATACCCCGCTTGACGAGGTGGTGCAATCCTTCCTGCTGCAGTTCTATCTGTCGGGGCAGGGGGGACGGCAGATCCCGAGCGAGGTGCTGCTGGACGTGGCGCTGGAGGATGAGAGCGTCATCGCCGACACCCTGAGCCAGACCGCCGGCTACAAGGTGCGGGTGGTGAGCCGGACGCGCAGCGAACGGGCCCGCTTCATCAAGCTCGCCTCCATCAACGCTCAGACCGCGCTGCGCTCGCGCCTCGCCCACAAGAGCACCATCACCGCCCGTTACGATCAGCTGGAGGAGCTGCTGGAGCTCGAGAGCCCCATCGCTCGCATGGAGTGCTTCGATATCTCTCACACCATGGGGGAGCGCACCGTGGCCTCCTGCGTGGTGTTCAACCGGGAGGGCCCGCTCTCCTCGGAATACCGCCGCTTCAACATCGACGGTATCACCGGCGGGGATGACTATGCCGCCATGGAGCAGGCGCTGGAGCGGCGTTTTGGCAAGCAGCAGGAGCCGGACAAGGTGCCGGATGTGCTGTTCATCGACGGCGGTCTCGGCCAGTTGCGCCGCGCGGAGGAGATCCTGGTGCGCCAGCTGGAGTTTCTCGGCGGCAAATATCCGCTGCTGGTGGGCATCGCCAAGGGGGTGACCCGCAAGGCGGGGTTGGAGACCCTGATCCTGGGGGACAGCCACGAAGAGCTGCACCTGCCGGCGGACATGCCCGCCTTGCACCTCATCCAGCACATTCGCGACGAATCCCACCGCTTTGCCATCACGGGCCACCGGGCCAGGCGGGCAAAGGCCCGCACCACCAGTACCCTGGAAGAGATTCCCGGGGTGGGGCCGAAACGGCGGCAGGCGCTGCTCAAATACCTGGGGGGTTTGCAGGAGGTGAAAAAAGCCGGGGTGGACGAGCTCGCCAAGGTGCCCGGCATCAGCCAGGAGCTGGCCCAGTCCATCCACGACGCATTGCACTCGCTCTAGCGCTGCCTTTGGTGTGAAGGAGGTCACGCCAGGGGGCATCAGGGCTTGCCGCCTGCGCACAAGAGCCGTGACGCAGGGGGCTCCCAAATGCCATAATGACCGGCATCCTGAGGTTATTGATGGATTAATGGACCAAGGCGGGCGCCAGTTCGGTTGCATCCGCGATCGGCTTGGGGCTACCATGTAGCGGCATACAAGAAGTGGCTGAAAATAATGACAAATATTCCTAACCTGCTGACGTTCTTTCGGATTTTGCTCATCCCCGTCTTCGTCATCCTGTTCTACCTTCCCTATCAGTGGTCCTACATGGCGGCGGCCATCGTCTTTATCCTGGCGGCCGCAACCGACTGGTTTGACGGCTATCTTGCCCGCAAGCTGAACCAGTCCACCGCCTTTGGCGCCTTCCTCGATCCGGTGGCCGACAAGATCATGGTGGCGGCGGCCCTGGTGGTCATCGTCGAGCACTACAACACCGTCTGGGTCACCATCCCCGCCATGACCATGATTGGCCGGGAGATCATCATCTCCGCCCTGCGTGAATGGATGGCCGAGCTTGGCAAGCGCTCCTCGGTGGCGGTCAGCTGGATTGGCAAATGGAAGACCATGATCCAGATGGTGTCGCTCACCGGCCTCATCTGGCAATACGACATCTGGATGGTGTGGCTCGCCTATGTGCTGCTCTACGTGGCCACCGTGCTCACCTTCTGGTCCATGTTCCAGTACATGAAGGCCGCCTGGGGCGATCTCAGCTACCACTCCCGGTTCTAGTCCCGACGGGAAGATGGCCGTTTCTCTGCCACTGGCGCCGAGAAACGGCCATGAGCGCCAAAAGTGTGGGACAAGGGTAAAAAACACCCGAACGATCAGCGTATTAAATGTTTTTGGTTGACTGGGCGGGGAACATCGCTAGAATGCGTTCTCACAGTCAGGCAGTCAGCCAGACCGATGCGGGAATAGCTCAGTTGGTAGAGCACGACCTTGCCAAGGTCGGGGTCGCGAGTTCGAGTCTCGTTTCCCGCTCCAAATTCAGACAATAGAGAGTTCCTCTCTTTTGCATGGCGCGTTAGCAAAGCGGTTATGCAGCGGATTGCAAATCCGTTTAGTCCGGTTCGACTCCGGAACGTGCCTCCATATTGACAAGCCCGCCACGCGAGCTTGATACCGATTGCGGTGCCCGAGTGGTGAAATCGGTAGACACAAGGGATTTAAAATCCCTCGACGTTCGCGTCGTGCCGGTTCGATTCCGGCCTCGGGCACCATTAAAATCAAAGAGTTACTAAGGCCACTAGCAATAGTGGCCTTTTTGTTTCTAGCTAATTGACTGCCAGAATGGCAGCGACCTGAAGAGCCGGTTCATCTCTTGAATCTGCACGTGCCAAGCTACGACACCCTGGTGTGAACATCAAAGAGCCTGCTCGATGGCAGGCTCCTGAGTGCTTCCCAGAATTATCTAGAGTTCCGAGATGATGGTCGACACCTCTTCTGCTCCGTGTCTTATCTCCTCCATCACTTTTGCAACGTCATCGATCTGCTTTTGCCCGTGGATGGCGCCGTCTGCCGCGGACTGGATCTGCTCGCTGACCTGCCTGGTGAGCTGCTGATTCTGGCTGACGACATTGGCTATTTCGTTGGTCGATAGGGAGGTTCTTGCCGCCAGTTGACGAACTTCATCGGCCACGACGGCAAAGCCCCTGCCTTGTTCGCCGGCTCTCGCCGCTTCGATGGCGGCATTGAGCGCGAGCAGGTTGGTCTGGTCTGCAATGCTGCTGATGGTGGATACGATGGCGGTGATATTCTGGGATTGAGCGTGGAGCTTGCTCATCAAGGTGCTGGCATGTTCCATCTGCCTGACAATATTGTCCGAAGTGGAGACGACGGTGGTCAACATCTCCTCTCCTTTGATGGCGGAGGATTTGGTTGTGACAGATGTTTCATTTGCCACCTTGGCCACATGTTGTACGGCCTGATCTTTGCTGATCTGCGGGGTGATATTGGAGGCAAACTTGATGACCTTGATCACCTTGCCATGGCTGCCTCGCACAGCGTTGTAGGTTGCCTCCAGCCAGACTTCATGGCCTTTTTTATCAAATCGCTGAAAGCGCCCCGATTTGAACGTCCCCTGAGCCAGCTCCTGCCAGAAATCGGGATGTTCCCGATAAAACAGCTCATCACAAAACATGCGATGTTGATGGCCTTTAATTTCATCGAGTCGATAGCCCATGGTATCCAGGAAATTACGGTTGGCGGAAATAACAACACCAGTCGGTTCAAACTCGATGACGGCAAGGGAGCGATCCAGCGCCTCAAATATTGCTTTTTGAGTCATGAGCAGATCATGTTGCACTGTCACATCTGACGCTATTTTGATGATCTTGATTATTTTTCCGCCCTGGCTGACGGGGAAATAGGTGGCTTCCAGCCATATTTCCTTGCCTTGTTTGCCAACCCGGTGGAAGGTGCCATGCTGGCTGTGCCCATTTGCCAGATCTCGCCAGAATTCCCGATAGGAGGGAGAGTCGGTATCTTCTTTCATGCAGAACATGGCGTGATGCTGCTGCACGATCTCATTGAGGGAGTAGCCGACGGAATGAAGAAAAAGCGGGCTGGCATCGAGAATATAACCATCGGTGGTGAATTCAATCATGGGAAGATGATCGTGCATGGCATGATCCAGTGCCTCGCTTTTCAAGGCCCTCTCTCGTTCTGCTGCCAGCTCTTTTTTAAGTTTCGAGTCGAACATAAGCACACCCCAGCCAAGAAAATAGAATCATCCGACATCTCTTCGTTGACGAACCCTTCACACTTTCTGGGTATGAAGCGTCGTTTTGAGTGTAATGCACCCCTGTCATTTGATTCGGGCTTTTCCATACAAAAAACAGGTTTAATACAAGGTGATGCGCCCTTTTTATATGCGGTGATAAATAAAACGTATTCCTATTCTGAATTATTTGTTCGATGCATCGATTGTTTAACGGGGGTCTGTCAGTGGGCAAGACAATGGTTCGCAGTCGTGGGCGAACAGGACCTCATTTCGGCGAATACGGGTATCCAGGGCAGGGGCTTGTCGGTGAGGAGTGACGGTTGTCTGCATCGATGGGGGAGGGTGCGCAGCGGGAAGGTGCTGCCTATAGAGATGTCTCGGTCCCTCTGTCCGGGAAACCTGCACTTGAGTGTTTGAACGCATCTGTTGTCCATTGTCATGGACGATGGGAAGGGGGGTGACGCTCCGTGTGGCTGCGAAATGCCCTGGAGAGGCTCGCCTGACCTGGTCAGGCGAGCCGGCTCATATCGCGTCAGTCATCACCCCTGGACATTGACCAGGATCCGGCCGCGCACCTGGCCTGCCAGGAAGGCATCCCCCAGGGTCACGACCTGGGAGAGGGGTACTTCCCGGGTGAGGAGATGGAGGCGGGTCAGGTCGAGATCCTCGGCCAGTCGGGCCCAGGCCTGCTGGCGCAGCGGGCGCGGTGCCATCACGCTGTCGATGCCATAGAGGGTGACGCCGCGCAGGATGAAGGGCATGACGGTGGAGGGGAAGTCCATCCCTCCCGCCAGACCGCAGGCGGCCACGGCGCCGCCGTAGCGGGTAGTGGCGCAGGCATTGGCCAGGGTGTGGCTGCCGACGGTGTCGATGACGCCGGCCCAGCGTTCCTTGCCCAGCGGGCGTCCCGGCGCGGCCAGTTCGGCGCGATCGATCACCTCGGCGGCGCCGAGGGACGTCAGATAGTCGGCCTCGTGCAGCCGCCCGGTGGCGGCCACGACCCGATAGCCGAGCTTGGCCAGGAGGGTGATCGCCACGCTGCCCACACCGCCGTTGGCGCCCGTCACCAGAATGTCACCGTCACCGGGGGTGATGCCGTGTTTCTCCAACGCCATCACGCAGAGCATGGCGGTGTACCCTGCGGTGCCGATGGCCATGGCGTCCCGGGGCTGGAAGCGCTCAGGCAGGGCGACCAGCCAGTCGCCCCGGACCCGTGCCCGCTCTGCCAGCCCGCCACTGTGGGTCTCGCCCACGCCCCATCCGTTTAGCACCACCTTGTCTCCGGGGTGCCAGTCGGGATGCTGGCTCTCCAGCACGGTACCGGCAAAGTCGATGCCGGGGATCAGAGGGAAGCGGCGTACCACGGGGGAGGCGCCGGTGAGGGCCAGGCCATCCTTGTAGTTGAGGGAAGACCACTGTACCGCCACGGTCACATCCCCGGCAGGCAATATCTCCTCGGAGAGGCTCTGGTAGCTGGCGCGATAACCCGCCTCGTCTTTCTCGATCAGAATACCGTTGAACATCTTGTCTACTCCCATTAATTGGACTGACTGACTATTAATCTTCGTAAAAAAATCACTTTGCTAACTTCATGAAAAAATTGAGAAAAGAGAGCATGGGCTCGGTATCGCCCACCAGGCGTGCGCGCAGTACGGCCCCTTCCCAGCCGATCCAGAACTGATGGGCGAGGGCGGGGCAGTCGCAATCAGGGGGCAGCTCGCCCGCCGTCACCGCGTCCCTCAGGCAGCGGGCGAGCAGCGCCTCCCAGTCGAGGAGGATCTGCTCAAGGCGCAGGCGCAGCTCGGGGGACAGTTGCACCACCTCCTGACCCAGATTGCCCACGAGGCAGCCCCGCTGGAACGCAAACCGGGTCATGCCCCGGCAGGCGCTGTCGACGAAGGCAACAAGACGGGCCAGGGGGGGCAGGCTCTCATCCTCCAGATAGCGCGTCAGCTTGCGGCAGAAGTAGTGGTGATAGGCATCCATGACCGCCAGAGTGAAGTCGTGCTTGGTGGCGAAGTAGTGATAGAAGGAGCCCTTGGGGATCCCGGTCGACTGCAACACCCGCTCGATGGAGGTGGCGGCGATGCCCTGCTCGGTCAGCAGCTCCATGCCCCGGCGGATCAACAGATCCCGGGTATCGGCATAGGTGTGCCCGTGCTGGGCAGGGCGGCCGCGAGGGCGGCGGGGCAGGGGGTCATTGGCTTGCATGGGGCTTATTAGACGCCTCAACTAGAAATAATGCAAGCGCGGCACCGAAGGGACGAAACGAGTGGATGAGATCGGGTAGTCGAGACAAGCTGGCGCCAGCGGGGCTGAAAACAGCGAGGGCGCCAGTGGCGCCCTCGCATCGATGGGTGGCTGCGTCTCAGCTGCGCAGCTTGTTGTAGACAAACAGCACGATCAGGGCGCCAACGGTGGCGATGATGATGCTCGGCAGGTTGAAGCCGGTGACCGTTCCCATCCCGAGCAGGGTGCTGACATAGCCCCCTACCATAGCGCCGACCACCCCCAGGATCACCGTCATGAAGAAACCGCCGCCATCCTTGCCCGGCATGATCCATTTGGCCAGGATGCCGACGATCAGCCCCAGTACCACCCAAGTAAGAAATCCCATGGTCATCTCCTCGTTGTGTGCAGAGAACCAGAGTATATGCAGGGATCCTGCTTGTATCCCACGGCAGCACGGCGTGAGTCAGAAACGGTCATATGAGACTCGCTCATGACCATGGCAGGCAGAGGGCCTCAGCCGAGCGCGCGGGTGTCGAGGCGCTGCCCGGCGGGGGAGCACACCAGCACCGACCCCTGCTCGAACCAGTCCCCCAGCACGATGCGCCGCGCCGCACGCCCATCCAGGGTGAAGTCGTGGATGGCGGGCCTGTGGGTGTGACCGTGGATCATCAGGCGGCAGCCGTGCTGGCGCAGCATCTCGTCCACCGCCTCCGGGGTCACGTCCATGATGATCTGGCTCTTGTGGGCATTCTCCATCTGGCTTTGGCCGCGCATCTTGTGGGCGATGGCCTGGCGGCGCGAGAGCGGCAGGCGCAGGAAGAGCCAGCGCAGCCACTTGAGTTGTGTGATGCGGCGAAACTTCTGGTAGCCCTCGTCCCGGGTGCAGAGCAGATCCCCGTGGCTCAGCAGCACCCGCTCGCCGTACAGCTCGATGACGCAGGGGTCGCCGAGCAGGGTCATGCCGGCCCGCTTGGCAAACTGGCGCCCCAAGAGGAAGTCGCGGTTGCCGTGAATGAAATAGAGGGGCACCCCTTGCTGGCTTAGGGCGAGAAAGGCAGCGGCCACCTCGCGGTGGAGCGGGTTGGGGTCGTCGTCCCCAATCCAGAATTCGAACAGATCCCCCAGCACATAGAGGGCGTCGGCCCCGGGCGCGTCTTCGGCCAGAAAGCGCACCAGGGCCGCCGTCATGTCGGGCCTGCCTTGGCTGAGGTGAATGTCACTGATAAAGAGGGTGCTCATGAGTTCCTGGGCATCATGGTAAGAGAGTCCCGCCTGGGGGCGGACAAGGCCTGTGACCTTGCTCGTCGAGCGGGTGGGGGAGGGAAGGGCAGCAGAGCCCCGCAAGGTTGACGCCCTCCAGGGTCAGCAACGCCTCGTAAGGGTCGCCGGACAGACCCAGCAGGCGGCACATGGCCGCTTCCCCCTTGAGCCCTTCATCAAAACGCAGGCGCAGCACCTCCCGGTGGAAGGGGGCGCCAAAGCGCTCAAGCAGGGCGGCCATCAGGCTGAGGTGGCGCCAGCCATGACACGCCTCGAGGGGATCTGGGGTGAGGTAGAGCTCGACTGGCCAGCACTGGCCATCTGGCCCGTGGCGTCGCTGCTCGGCGATCCAGACCTGTTCGCCCTTGCTTCGCACCTGCCAGCCTTGTGCTGCCAGTGTCGCGGCAAGGAAGGCCGGATCCGGATGCTGGCAGAGGATGTCGAGATCGCTGCCGGGCCTATCCAGCCCGATGGCGATCGTGCTCACCAAGGCCAGATCGTTGCACAGGGGGCCAAGCTCATCCCACAGGCCGCCGCTCAGCAGGGCGTGGGCCGAGCGCTGACGTTCGTTGCCCTGGGCCAGATAGTCGAGGCGGCGCCAGTTGGGGGCGGCAGATGGAAAAACTGCGGCCGGGGCCGCAGTGGTATCAGAGCCTGGCCGGCAGGGATTACTCGGCAAGGGTCACCTTGGTGATGACGACGTCTTCGGTCGGAACGTCCTGGTGCATGCGGCCGTAGTTGCCGGTCTTCACGCCCTTGATCTTGTTGACCACGTCCATGCCGGCGGTCACTTCACCGAACACGCAGTAGCCGAAGCCCTGGGTGGTGGCGGACTTGAAGTCCAGGAAGTCGTTGTTGTTCACGTTGATGAAGAACTGGGCGCTGGCGGAGTGCGGCTCCATGGTGCGGGCCATGGCGATGGTGCCGACCTTGTTGGACAGACCGTTGGCCGCCTCGTTCTTGATGGGAGCGCGGGTCTCTTTCTCTTCGAAGCCCGGGGCATAGCCGCCGCCCTGGATCATGAAGCCGTCGATGACGCGGTGGAAGATGGTGTTGTCGTAGTGACCGTCACGGCAGTATTGCAGGAAGTTGGCCACGGTCTCCGGGGCTTTTTCCGCGTTCAGGGTCAGGGTGATGTCGCCGTGGTTGGTGTGCAGAGTAACCATGAGTTGTCCTTTCATTTTGACGCGGGCAGCAAAGTGCCCGCAGGTGTATGGCATAAAGTGGTGGCAATTCTAGCCCATCAAGGCCCTGCGGCATAGATGGCAGGGGGGAGAGGGGGCTTTTTCTGCCTCGTTTTCTATACCGGATGCGGTTAGAATGGCAGGCCATTTTACTCACAGGCAGTGGTCATAAGATGCTGAAGATATACAACACACTCACTCGTCAAAAAGAAGAATTCAAACCTATCCACCCGGGCAAGGTGGGCATGTATGTGTGTGGCGTCACTATCTATGATCACTGTCATATCGGCCATGGCCGTACCTTCGTCGCCTTCGACGTCGTCGCTCGCTACCTGCGTTATGCAGGATACGACCTCACCTATGTGCGCAACGTCACCGACGTGGACGACAAGATCATCAAGCGCGCCGCCGAAACGCACGTGACCTGTGACGATCTCACCGAGCGCCTCATCGGCGACATGCACCAGGATTTCGACGCCCTCGGTATGGTGCGTCCGGACATCGAACCCCGCGCCACCCAGCACATCGGCGAGATCATCGCCCTGGTTGAAACTCTGCTGGAAAAAGGGCACGCCTACGTGGCGGACAACGGCGATGTGATGTTCATCGTCGAGTCCTACGCCGACTACGGCAAGCTCTCGGGCCAGGATCTGGAGCAGCTGCAGGCCGGCGCCCGGGTCGACGTGGTGGATGCCAAGCGCAATCCGCTCGACTTCGTGCTGTGGAAGATGTCCAAGCCGGGCGAGCCGACCTGGGACAGCCCCTGGGGCCCGGGTCGCCCTGGCTGGCACATCGAGTGCTCCGCCATGAACTCCAAGCACCTTGGCAACCATTTCGACATCCACGGTGGCGGCTCCGATCTGCAGTTCCCGCACCACGAGAACGAGATTGCCCAGTCCTGCTGCGCCCACGGTGGCGACTACGTCAACACCTGGATGCACAGCGGCATGGTGATGGTGGATAAAGAGAAGATGTCCAAATCCCTTGGCAACTTCTTCACCATCCGCGATGTGCTGGCCCACTACGACGCCGAAACCGTGCGCTACTTCCTGATGTCTGGCCACTACCGCAGCCAGCTCAACTACTCGGAAGACAACCTGAAGCAAGCCCGCGCCGCCCTGGAGCGCATGTACACCGCCCTGCGCGATCTGCCGGCGGCGGCCGCCGCCGGTGGTGACGAGCAGGTGGCTCGCTTCAAAGATGCCATGGACGACGACTTCAACACCCCGGAAGCCTACTCCGCCCTGTTCGATCTGGTGCGCGAGATCAACCGCCAGAAGGGTGAAGACATGGCCGTTGCTGCCGCGCTGGGCGCCCGCCTGCGCGAGCTGGGCGCCGTGCTCGGCATCCTGCAACAAGACCCCGAGGCTTTCCTCAAGGGTGACGAAGCGGATGAAGAGGTCGCCGAAATCGAGCGCCTGATCGCCGAGCGCAATCAGGCCCGCGCCGACAAGAACTGGGCCGCGGCGGATGCCGCCCGTAACCGTCTCACCGAGATGGGCATCGTGCTGGAAGACAGCGCCGGCAAAACCAGCTGGCGCCGAGCCTAAGGCCGGTGGCGCTGCTGGCGCCAACCGGTTGAGCCAATAAAAAAACCGCAGCCGAGGCTGCGGTTTTTTTATTTAGTAGTGTAAACATCTTTATTGTTATTTTGTAATGTTGTTAATAATAATATAATTCTCATACACATAGTCATACTTATGACGTAATGGAAGGATACTTCATCGATTATATATAGATAAATTCAGCATAAAAATATATGTTTAGACTTTAATATATAGTGATCATCTTTTGTTCACTGTTGCGATAAATATAAGTCAACCCAATCTGAACAATACTTGTCAACTTGCCATGTCTCCAGGCTAATAACAGACTGGGATGCAGTACTGAGAGACATGTCAGATATCTTTTGGTCTATTTTATTTGCCTCTCCAGGGAGGTCATCTTTCCAGGAATTCCTCGCATTTAATAAGAAGTATAAAGAGCCTATAGCATTGTTTTGGAATTGTAAGACCTCTGAAAGCCATTTTGATGCATAACCTAAATTATGTTTACCAAAATAACTTTGACTTTCAGAGGAAAACATTTTAAATGATTTGCAGTACAGATGAACAGATTCCTCTATCTTGTTTAAATAAAACAAGCATCTTCCTACATTACCGTAAGATGAAGGTAATATGTTGTTATCAATCTCACGTGAACACATTTGCTCTAAGCTTTTATCGCCGCAAAAAAATTTAATCGCAATGTCAAGATTTGCTCTTAGTTTGGAGTCGCGTAAAGCTAAGTGATACCTATGCTTTCCAAACCACACATCATTTTCGCCTAAAACATCAATTAAATCAGATGCACTTTTTCCATATCTAATGGCTTCTGTGTAGTTGGCGTTAATCCAATTTTTATGACAAAGTGCTGATTTTGCTAGTATCATTGTTTTGTCAGGAGTTATAAATGTTTGTGTAAACCTATCCATATGCTTGTTAAAAAGTTCATCTTTCCCGAATTCAATCGAACGAGTAAAGAATGAATCAATAAAATCCATAAACCCTTGGATTTGATTTATTTTATGATGAGACCATGTGATTTTATCGAGGGCAAGGTCAGATAGTCTGAGATATTCCTCACAATACCCAGAGATAAAGAAGCTTTCACAAACCAATCGGAGTTCTGTTATGGAATCATTGATTCTATCTGCATTTATAAGAACTTCAATTTTCTTTGATATAAGTTCTATGTCTTCAGAGGGAAGAACTCTTCCAAATTTTTTCTTAATTAGCAAAATAAAGCCATTCAAATAATTAACGTATAAGGACATATAGCTTTCTTGTTCTTTTTTGTCATATTTTCCCTTGATAAACTCTCGTACTAGAGGGTGCAGTTCAATATACCCCTCACTCTCTTTTGATATAATTAAATTCAGAGATTTTAATGCCCGAATAGCTTTCTTATATTGATTGTAATTTATTTTTCTTTCTACTATCTTTGACAGGTCTTCTTCGGATTCTGAAACGTTACATATTGATAGCGTTCTTAATATTATGCGCTCTTTTTCCTTTAAACAATCCCACAAGTTTTCGAGGACTGTTGCTGACAGAATACTTGAAAAGTTAGCGTCAGATTCAGATATTCCCTTCCCTTCTATTTTTCTTAGAAGATCATTAATGCTGCTGAAATTAAGTCTGGACTGTGCGAGTATTAAGCCCATCCATAGAGGATGACCTTGTGTACAATTATGTAGGCGGATTGCTGTGTTTTCAATTTCTACATTTGTTACTTGATTATGGTACTTTTTTATTAAATCTTTTACGTCATCAATTTTAAGGCCTTCTAATCTGACTTGATGTGAACCTACACCTGCATAATGAATAAATGGACGACAAGTGAAAATAAACTTTGAATTGTGTTGATTTTTTATTGCTTTTTCAAAGAATAGTTTCATGTCTCCACTTGGCGTGAATTTTTCTAAGTCTATATATTTATCTATGTTATCAAAAACAAAGATTCCACGCTGTTCATTAAGTTGCTGGAAGAAATGGTTTACTAGAGACTCGGTATCTAACCCAATTATATCGTTGTGTTCAATCTTCCCTTTAGAGACAAGTTCTATAAGTGAATATAATTTTGTTTGGAGATTTAACTCCTCCTCTTTGAAGTCACGCCAATCACAGTAAGTATACAAACTTCTATCTGATTCAGATAAAAACTTTGAAGCTAAAGCAGATTTCCCTTGACCTCCGATACCAGTAATAAAAACGACTTTGTATGGAAGGTTGAGAGCTTTTAGCTCATCATATCTCCCTGCCCAAAATTCGACTTTAGGCGGAGTATCTTGTCCATGCAATGTTATTTCTCGATCTGAACTTATTATTTCCTGAGTAGAGTTTGAAACATCGCTATCTAAGATGCTATCTGATGACTCTAGAGATTTTATTTCCACTAATTTTTCTATTAGGCTAGGTATCTCATCAAAGTTATCAATTTTTATTGTATCAACAAATTTATGATTTATATGTTCGGTGGATATAACAAAGTGCTCACATCCCATGCCATTATACATGCTGTCTAAATCGTCAAATAAATCTGTCACGTATGGGTCACTTAAACTAAAACCTATAAATAGACATGAATGTGATGAGATTATTTTTTGAAGTTGGAATTTTGCTAGTCCGTTACTTTCTTTATATAACGCATTGTAATCGGATGAGAATATTATTGCGTGGTCTATAGCATTACAACTGCCATGTATTTTCAATATGAATTCTTCTAAGTGATCTAGCTTTGATAATTTAAAATCACTCGATGGGTCAATGACTTCAATGTTGGTGTTGTGCTCAATCAAGGAGTCATAGTTTGTCGTTACTATTTTCCTGCTTATCATAGAAAGTTTTTGATAAAGTGGATTGTCAATAACCTTTTTTGTTGCTTTTTCAAACTCCTCATAAATGTCTTTGATGTTTTTCTTTTTGACTTTATCTAATACTTCCAGTTCAGAGAATAGTTTCTCCTCAAGAGCTAAGCGATATTTTTCCCCTTTCTCTATCGACGGATTTCTTAGTGCATCCATAATGATTTCTTTCCAAAGTGGAAGTCCAGAAATTTTGGATACACCTGCACCAATGAATAGTAGTATTTTATTGTTTTTAATTGCAAGTTGCAGTGCGTATGGGATATTGGCATCCATGTTTATTAATTCCATATTTATTTATGATGTATGAGGCGAAAGTGGCTTGGCTTGTTATCCATTGCTCACATATTCTAGAACGTGTTAATTAGAACGCGTGTTTATTTACCTTAAAAGTTATGCGTTATACGGCATTATGCTCAGTGAAATAGGATGTGCTTCTTACTCCCCGGGGTTAGACTATTTACCTCTGCCGAGGGGAAGGTCAAAGCCCATCGGCGCGTGCCGTGGGACAAACGGGTGAACCGAGGGAACCCGACGTAGTAGGGCGAACAAGTGGGAGAGAAGAACTTTGGTGTTATTTGCCAAAGAGAGCGGGTCTTTCCAAAGTCTCTCGCCCAGCCGCGCAGCGGCGGCGAAACCCCGTCGAGGGCCGCGCCCTCGTGTCCTGCATGGCGAAGCCATGCCATTGAGGCGTGGGGCGGGATTCGCCAGGCAATGATGTTACCGACCCCTCACCCTAGCCCTCTCCCCCAAGGGGAGAGGGGACAAAGCCGAAACCCTATCGAGGACGGAGTCCTCGCGTCCTGCGCGGCGAAGTCGTGCCATTCACACGTGGGACGACATTGCACCAGGTAATGAGGTTACCGACCCTCACCCTAGCCCTCTCTCGAAAGGGAGAGGGGATCAACCGAAGTCGCTGAGGCTGGTGGGCGAAACCCCGTCGAGGACGGAGTCCTCGCGTCCTGCATGGCGAAGCCATGCCATTCACACGTGGGACGACATTGCACCAGGCAATGACGTTACCGACCCCCTCACCCTAACCCTCTCCCGCAAGGGGGGAGGGGATCAAACCGAAGTCTCCGAGGCTGGCGGGCGAAACCCCATCGAGGGCAGCGCCCTCGTGTCCTGCGCGGCGAAGCCGTGCCATTCAGGCGTGGAGTGGCAATCGCCAGGCAATGACGTTACCGACCCCCTCACCCTGACCCTCTCCCGCAAGGGGAGAGGGGACAAAGCCGAAACCCCGTCGAGGGCCGCGCCCTCGTGTCCTGCGCGGCGAAGCCGTGCCATTGAGGCGTGGGGCGGCATTCACCAGGCAATGCCGTTACCCACCCCTCACCCTAGCCCTCTCCCCCAAGGGGAGAGGGGAGCAAACCGAAGTCTCCGAGGCTGGCGGGCGGAACCCTGTCGAGGGCCGCGCCCTCGTGTCCTGCATGGCGAAGCCATGCCATTCACACGTGGGACGACATTGCACCAGGCAATGACGTTACCCACCCCTCACCCTGTCCCTCTCCCCCAAGGGGCGAGGGGATGGTGACCGTGGGCGAATACGCGGCGGGAATCGAGCCGGCACCCAGGGGCGAGAGCAGGGTTGTGTCCCTGTGTTCCGCATGGCGACGCCGCTTGGGGGCCGGTTATGCCAAAATGTGAACAAATCGATCTTTCCCCCGGTCAATCGCGGTCTCCCGCTTGTCGGGCCCGCCCCGAGTTGGCTAAGGTGGTCGCCCATTACATGCACGCAGTTGTGGAGGTAGGCATGGACAAGTTATTGCTGGCGCTCTCGGAGCAGGTGATCAAGGCGCGGGATCTGGAGAGCCTGACCCGCCCTTTGCTGGAGATGCTGGAGTCGGTGACCGGGCTGGAGTCGACCTATCTCACCGAGATTGACCTCGGGCAAAGCAGCCAGCATGTTCTGTTTGCCCGCAATGCGGCCGGGCTGCAGATCCCCGAGGGGATGACGGTGGAGTGGAGCGATACCCTGTGTCGCCGTGCCATCGACGATGAGATTAGCTACACCGACGACGTCGCCGCTCTGTGGGGGGACTCCCAGGCGGCCAGCGAGCTCGGCATTCGCTCCTATCTGAGCAGCCCGGTGCGCACCTCCACCGGTTCCCTCTATGGCACCCTGTGCGGCGCCAGTACCGAACAAAAGCCCGCGGTGGCGGGGGCGCAGCAGCTCATCGCCTTCTTCGCGCACCTGATTGCCGAACAGGTGGAGCGGGAGCAACTGCTGCGGCAATTGCAGCAGGCCAACGACGAGCTCTCGCGCCTGGCCCTCTCCGACCCCCTCACCGGGCTCCCCAACCGCCGCGCCCTGATGCTGGAGCTCACCCGCCTTTTCTCGTTGTCGGAGCGGGCGGGGCATCCGGTGCTCATCGCCTTTGTGGATCTCGATGGCTTCAAGGCCATCAACGACGAGCATGGCCACGAGGCGGGGGACAGGCTGCTCACCGCCATGGCGCGGCAACTGAGCGAGACCCTGCGCGGCGGCGATCTGCTGGCCCGCTTTGGGGGGGACGAGTTCGTGGCCGTGGGCATGGGGCCTTTCCCGGCCTCCGACACGTTGGACGGGGCGGTGGCGGCGTTTCGCCAGCGCCTGTTCGAGCACAGCGTGCTGTCACTGCCGGTGGGGGACAAGGTGATCCACTATCCTGGTGCCAGCGTGGGGGCGGTGGCCGTGATGCCGGCCGAGGTCAGCGTCGAGGAGGCGCTGAACCGGGCCGATGCGAGCATGTATGCGGTCAAGCGCCAGCGCCGGGCCGCAGGGGAGGGCGGGAACCCGCCTCCTTCCAGTCAGGTGTCTGCCCCGCGATAGGAGCGGGGCGGGTTGAGAGGGCACAGGGTGGCGCGTCCACCCGGGTGCCAGTCTGTTTTCCCTTTTATCAGTTCGGAGCCCATACCATGGTTCATCTTCTTGCCCGCCGTGTGCGCGCCCTGGCCGGGCGGGCGGCCACCCTGGTGGCCGGACTCTGCGAGTTTCAGCAGCGCATCTGGGTGGTCAGCATCGTCAAGGAGTCCTACACAGATACCTTCGTGGTCAACGAAGGGGGCTTCGAGGAGCCCTTGCAATGGATGCGCCGCAAGGGCTACAGCGCCGAGATGCTGGCCAGGGTGGAGGCCATGGCCCGATCCCAGGTGCTCCAGCTCGAGTGTGCCGGGCAGCATCACCGTCTGATGCGGGTGAAATAGGGGCGAAGCCGCCCCGGATGGCCTGGGCGGCACCGCCACCCGGGCATTGACCACATATCCTGCCGCCCTCTTCGTGTCAGACGGGGGAAATGGGTCGCCAGTCATGATTTTTCCGTGGTTCTCTCCGGTTTCAGACCGCCTGAGTAGACGCAAATCGCGGAGTTGTAGCTGTTGAAGGTGACCGCGTAGTTGAAATCGCAGAAATAGGCCGGGTGCTTGGTGGCGACAATGTCCCCCGCCTTGCATTTGTCCTGCATCCCCTCCACCAGGGTGTCGTTGTTTGACCCGAGGCAGGCCTTGCCGGTGGTCTTGTCACCGCCGCAGGCCATCAGAAGGGCGCAGACCGAGAGACTCATCAACCATTTCGCTGTGTTGTGCATGTGTATTCCCAAGAGATCGGAGAGATGGCGGGGAAGGGCGTGAGCGCGGCGCTGCCCGATGAAGGCGGCCAGCGGGCACGCTGCCGCCCCTGACTGTCGCTGCCACCGTGCGCCCTGCCCCTTGCCGTGAAAAAGGGGCCAACAGGCTCCTGCGCCCTATATTACGGACCCAGGACGGTCTGCGTCACCCCTTGTCGTTGCAAGTGGTGAACATTAAACGGGTTTCGTGCGCTGGCTCAAAGGCGGGCCGGGGCCTTGGCGGCCCCGGCGGGGAAGGGGTCAGGGGGAGGGGAAGTATTTGTGCTGGAGCTGCTGGAAGTCGCTGCTGGCCAGCACCTGGGTCAGGCCGATCTGGAACTCCCTGACCAGGGCATCGTCAACCGGGTGGCTGAAGGCGAAGCAGTACTGCTCGGAACTCAACATCCAGCGCACCTCGAACTGGGCGGGATCCAGCTGCTGGGTCTTGATGAGATCCAGCAGGGTGGACTTGTTGCTGGAGATCAGCTCGACCCGGCCCGAGGTGAGCATGCGCAGGGCCTGGGAGAGGCGGTTGGCGGTCATGATCTTCTGCTCGTCGAAGCCGGCGTTGAGCAGCAGTTGCTCCCCCACATCGGATCGCACGGCGCCTATGGTGTAGCGCTGGGCATCTTCCAGGCGGGTCAAGGTCAGGGGGCGACTGGCGAGCCCCATCAGCACTATCTCGGCATAGCCGATGGGGCAGGCCCACTTGAACAGGGGATTGCGCGCCTCGGTGCGGGCGGTGGAGAAGAGCACCACATTGGGTTTCTGGGTCAGCAGGTAGTAACCCCTGGCCCAGGGGAGGATGCTGACGGGCTGGACAGGGGTGCCGGTCTTTTGCCACACCAGGTGCAGCAGGTCGATGGCAAAGCCGGTCGGGGCGCCATCCTCCCCGGTGAAGTTGTAGGGTTTGTACTCTTCGGTGAGGTAGTGCAGGCTGGCGAGCGCCGGGCTGGCCTGGGTCGCGGGAGTGCCCCAGACCATGGCCGCGAGGGCGGCGCAGGCGACCAGTCTGCGAAGGGGGACTGCAATGTCTGTGTTCATCCTGACCGTCCTGCTGCCGAGTGCCCAGTTTCAAGTGTTGCCAAGTCACGGCGTTTCGCCACCCGGCGCAGACGTTATCCGCCGGGGGCCGTCATTCTCTCGCCACTCACAACCGGATCGGCGCCCTCTTTTTACCAGGTCGGGCGGGTGTGACCCAGGGGGGTGAATGCTTCGTCCCTCAGCCCCACCAGCAGGGTGCTGCCATCCTCTTGCAGACGAAACTCGCCGTAGCGGGCCGACTCATACTGATCTCCCGTGCCCTCTTCGAAGAAGAAGGCGTCAGGCCCGATAAACCACTGGCCGTCGCGCTGGCGCACCTTGAGCAGGCGCTCCCCCGGGCCAGGGGCCTCGGGCTTGCCCCCTTCCACCCAGTGCACCACCTGATGTTCATCCAGGCGAACGACCAGGGTGTGGGGGCCGACGGCGGCCTGGCGGCCCGCCAGCTGGCGGGCGAGGGCGTAGTTCAGGCGCATGTAGTCCCCCTGCATCAGGGAGCGGGGGTCGACCGGTGCCAGCTCGATCAGCACCACCTCCCCCTGGCTCATGGCGTGCTCGAAGCGCCAGACGGCGGCGTTGATGCCGGCGAGCAGGGCAAGACAGGTCAGCAAAAAGGCGAGGCGTCTCATGAGGGGCTCCCGTTGTGAAGGTGCTTGAGCCACTGACGGGTACCGAGCAGCAGGGCCCCCGAGGCGAGCAGCAGCCAGGACTTGGTCATCAGGGTCAGCCCCAGATCGTAGTAATAGAGGGAGCCAAAGCCGAGCAGCAGCAGGCCTGCCAGGGTCATCAGGGCCAGGCTGCCGGCGTAGAAGCCGAGCACCAGCACCAGGGCGCCAGCCCCCATGCCGGGAATGATGGCGCTGATCACCACCAGCGGCAGCCCGTAGCGCAGCGGCAGCCTGAGGCGAACCATGACCGCGAGCAGCAGGGCGGCGCAGAGCAGGGGATTGAGCCAGAGAGGCAGGCGGGAGCTGCCGAGCTCATTGAGCACGCTGGTGCCTCCCTCCCACAGGGGGTGGTGCAGCCGTCCCAGCACCAGCAGGGAGAGCGCCAGCCCCAGGGTGAGGGATTCATAGAGCAGATGGCGGGCGGGATCGCGCTCCGCCTGCAGCCAGCACAGGGCGACGGCGCCCATCACCAGCGGCAGGGCCAGCAGGTGCATGCCGAGGCAGGCGAGGGCGAGGGTGAGCAGGATGGCGGCGGCGAAGCTGTGGAACAGCCTGATCAGCCAGTGCTCGAACAGGGCGGCTACCCCGAGGGAGAAGGCGGTCAGACCGAACCAGAGCCACGCGACGTTCAGATCCAGCCTGTCCAGCAGGCCGTAGAGCAGCCAGGCATTTGCCGCCAGCGCCAGCGCCAGCACGAACTGATCCCAGAGATCGCTGCGGGTCGCCATGCGGTTGAGACCGAGGGCGGCGGCCATCAGCACCATCCCCATGGTGAGGGCGTTGTTGGGGTCGCGGGTCAGCTGCTCGAAGGCCATGAAGAGGAAGAAGAGCAGGAAGAGGGCGGCTATCCAGCCCACCATGCCGAGCAGAAAACGGCCCGACCAGTGGGGCTGTTCATCCCGGGGGGCATCCCCTTCCACAAGTTGGGCAGCACGCAGGCGCTCCCAGGGGGTGAGATCAGACATGCTGCCTCCGTTGTTGTTGCAGCCAGCGGCTGGCCATCACCGACAGGCCGATGGCGATGAGGGCCAGCAGCAAAAAGCCGTTCATGTCCGGCTCCATCCACTTGCCAAGGGCCGCGAGGATCACGGCGATGAGGCTCAGGCACCCCATGGCGAGCCCGGCGATGAACCTGTGGTGCCAGCGCAGGTAGGCGGCGCCGAGCCAGGCGAGCCAGGCAGGCCAGACCCAGGGAGAGGCGGCATCGAACAGGGCCAGCAGGGTAAGCAGGGTGATGCCGAGCCCCGCGGCCAGCCCCGCGAGCCAGGAGGGCATCAGGGCGTAGCGGGCGGGCACCAGGATGAGCAGACCCCAGAGGGCGGCGTTGAGCAGGGTCAGGCACCAGCCGAGGGCCTCCTCGTTGAAGGAGAAGAAGAGATCGAGAAGGCCGAGCCGCCAGTAGAGCACCAGGGCGAGCTGACCGAGCAGCCAGGCCAGGGTCCAGAGCAGCGGGCTTCTGCCAAGGGCCGCCAGCGGCAGCAGCATCAGGGCCCAGGTGGCGAAGAGCTGCCAGGGGTCGGCGCCGGTCTGGTAGGTCTGGCCCACCAGGGCGAGCAGGGCGCCGAGGTTGAGGGCCAGGGCCAGCAGCAGGGCCTGGCGCGGGGTGTCACTCATGGGTTTGCGCCAGAGCACCAGGAGCATGGCGAGCAACGGCAGCTCCAGCAGGGCGAGACGTGAGAGGCGCCCCAGGGCCTGCCAGTTGAAGGCGACGAAGAAGACGAGGCCGGCGCCAAGGCAGAGGCAGCCGAGCCAGAGCAGCAGCCTGTCGAACAGCCACTGCCAGCGGGCAGGGCCGGGGGGCAGATCGCACAGGGCCAGGGCGGCAGGCAGCGAGGCCCGTGGCAGGCGGCCGCGCCTGACCCAGTCGAGCAGGGTCTGTCTTGAGGTGAGGTGCATGGGGGCTCCTGAAGCCGTGATGCCTGAAAGATAAGGCATTATGGCACGGCGAAGCGTCTCGGGGCAGGGGCGCAGTCGGCGCTGCGACACAGGTCGCGGCACGGGGCCATGTCTTTGCACTAAAAAGGCCCCCGCCGTGAGGAGGGGGCCTGAAGGACGTCCGGGGCGGCGGTGGCGATCAGTGCTCACGCTGATCCCCCGCCGGCTTCTATGGAGGTCAGGCGAAGATCAGGGTGGAGATGCCAAGCCCCGCAAAGAGGATGGCGCAGGCAATGCGGATCCCCTTGAGGGGGAGCTTGTCGGCCCCGAGCTTGCCGAGCAGCACCACGGGCACGTTGGCCAGCATCATGCCGAGGGTGGTGCCGGTGATCACCTGGATCAGGGAGTCGTACTTGGCTGCCAGCAGCACGGTGGCTATCTGGGTCTTGTCACCGATCTCGGCGATGAAGAAGAGCACGAAGGTGGCCATGAAGGGGCCGTACTTGTCCAGGGAACTCTCTTCATCGTCCATCTTGTCCGGCACCAGGATCCAGGCGGCCATGGCGATGAAGGCGCCAGCGACCAGCCAGGTCATCACCTTGGGATCCATCCAGCGACTGATGAATTCCCCTATCCAGGCGGCACCCGCGTGGTTGAGCAGGGTGGCAGCCAGCATGCCGGCGATGATGGGCCAGGGTTTGCGAAAACGACAGATGAGCAACAGGGCCAGCAGCTGTGTCTTGTCGCCGATCTCGGCGATGGCAACGCTGATGGTGGAGGTTAACAAGGCTTCCATAAAAATGACCGGGGGACGGAATTGTTATAAACCAGAGACAAGCCTGTGCCATCCGTCCCCGGTTTTGGCACTGGCCCGTCAAAGGTCTTGTCAAATCCGGCATTGCCCGGATCACCCTGACCATGGTGAGTTGGCACCAAGTATGTTGATCAGGATCGCGCACGGAACGGGTCCGTGGCGAGACTACTCCCCCTCGATGGGAGCGGGCATTCTAGGGAAAAACCCCCGGTGAGGCAAGGCGCGGGATGGGGAATTATCCCCCCACCAGCTTGACCTGAAAGCCGGCCTTCTCCAGTTCGGCCTTGATGAGGTCCCGTTTGTCCCCCTGGATCTCGATGATCCCCTCCTTGAGACCGCCGCCGGTACCGCACTTCTTCTTGAGCAGGGTGGCGAGGGCCTTCTGCTGGTCGGCGGGAACGCCGTGGATGCTGATGACCCCGGCCCCCTTGCGTCCCTTGGTCTCGCGGCGGATGCGCACGACCCCGTCGGCGGGGAAGGGGGAGGCATGCTGGGCGGGGGCGGATTCCTTGATCATGCCGCCGTCCGTGCTGTAGACCAGGCGGCTGTTGTTGTCGTGACTCATGGCAATACTTTGTCGGTTAGCTAAGCGGAGTTTGATTTTACGCAAATAAATGTTGAGGGCACAGCTTATAATCCCCCCATTAAAAGCGAATTATTCTTGTTTAACTTCAGGAGCCCGTCATGGTACTCACAGAGCTGTCGCCGGGACAGAGCGCTCGCATCACGCACATGAACCACCTTGGCCGCGCCTTGCGGCGCAAGTTGATGGTGATGGGGCTGCTGCCTCAGACCGAGATCCTCTATCTGCGGGCCGCCCCCCTGGGGGACCCGCTCCAGATCCAGTGCCAGGGCATCTGCCTCTCCATGCAGAGGAGTCTGGCCCAGCAAATCGAGGTGGAGCCGGTATGAGCTACAACCTGGTCACAGTGGGCAATCCCAACAGCGGCAAGACCTCCCTGTTCAACGCCCTGACCGGCTCCCGCCAGCAGGTGGGGAACTGGAGCGGGGTCACCGTCGACAAGAAGATGGGGGCCTTTGCTGCCCGCGGGCAGGAATACACCCTGGTGGACCTGCCCGGCATCTATGCCCTGGCCAACCAGGAGGCGAGCCTGGACGAGCAGATCGCCAGCCGCTTCGTCCAGCGCCAGCAGCCGGATCTGCTGCTCAACGTCATCGATGCCGCCAACCTGGAGCGCTCCCTCTACCTCACCCTGCAACTGCGGGAGCTGGGGCTGCCCATGGTGGTGGTGCTCAACAAGATGGATCTGCTGCAAAAGCGGCGCATCACCATCGACGAGGCCTTGCTCGCCAAGGCGCTGGGGTGCCCCGTGGTGTCGCTCTCGGCCCACAATCGCCAGCAGGTGGCGGCCTTCAAAGAGGGGATCCACCAGTTTATCGGCCAGTCCCAGCCCGCCCTGATGCTCGACTACGGTCAGCCCCTCGAGGGGGACATCGCCGAGCTGGAGACCCTGCTCGCCCCCCATCATCTGCATCGCCGTGGCCGCGCCCTGCGCCTGCTGGAGGAAGACATCGCCATGCAGGAGACCCTGGCGGCGGGGCAGCAGGCGGCGGCCGACAACGTGGTGAGCCGCGCCCACCACGCCCAGGACATCGACCTGCAACTCGCTGATTTGCGCTACGGCCATATCCACCACTGGTGCCAGCAGGCGTGCCGTCATCAGGACAAGCTCACCGTCGCCCAGAGCGAACGGCTGGACAGGGTGCTGCTCAACCGCTGGGTGGGCATCCCCTTCTTCCTGCTGGTGATGTACCTGATGTTCATGTTCGCCATCAAGGTGGGCAGCGCCTTCATCGACTTCTTCGACATCCTCGGGGGGGCCCTCTTCGTGGACGGGGTGCACCACCTGCTGGGGCTGATGAGTGCCCCCGACTGGCTGGGAGCCGTGCTCGCGGACGGCGTGGGTGCCGGTTTGCAGACGGTGGCGACCTTCATCCCCGTGGTGGGCTGCCTCTTTCTCTTCCTCGCGGTGCTGGAGAGCTCCGGCTATCTGGCCCGCGCCGCCTTCGTGGTGGACGCCCTGATGCGTCGCCTCGGCCTGCCCGGCAAGGCCTTCGTCCCCATGCTGATGGGCTTTGGCTGCACCGTGCCCGCGGTGATGGCGACTCGCACCCTGGGGTCGGAGCGCGAGCGGCTGATGACCTCGGCCATGGCGCCCTTCATGTCCTGTGGTGCCCGTCTGCCGGTCTACGCCCTGTTCGCGGTGGCCTTCTTCCCCGAGTCGGGGCAGAACCTGGTGTTCGGTCTCTATTTGTTCGGCATCCTGGTGGCGGTGCTCACCGGCCTCTTCCTGCGCAGCACCCTGCTGCCGGGCAAGAGCGACTCCATGGTGATGGAGATGCCCGATTACGAGTGGCCCCGTCCGGTGGACGTGGGGCTGCGCACCTGGCAGAAACTCAAGGGCTTCATCTTCGGCGCGGGCAAGACCATCGTCCTGATGGTGGCGGTGCTGAGCGTGCTCAACTCCCTCGGGACCGACGGCAGCTTCGGCAACCAGGATCAGGAGAACTCGGTGCTGAGCAAGCTGAGCCAGTCCGTGACCCCGGTGCTGCATCCCATAGGCGTGCGGGACGACAACTGGCAGGCCACGGTGGGCATCCTCACCGGCATCTTTGCCAAGGAGGCGGTGGTCGCTACCCTCAACAGCCTCTACGCCGGCGGCGCCGGTGATGAGGAGGAGAGTGAATACTCCCTGCTGGGCAGCCTGAAAGCGGCGCTGGCCACCATTCCCGCCAACCTGGCGGACATCGACCCCGCCGATCCCATGGGGCTCAAGGTGGGGGATCTGGAGGACAAGCAGGCGGCAGCCGAGGCCCAGGAGGTGGACACCTCCACCTACGGCAACATGCAGACCCACTTCGACGGCGTGGCCGGGGCCTTTGCCTACCTGCTGTTCGTGCTGCTCTACATGCCCTGCGCCGCCGCCATGGGGGCTCTGGTGCGAGAGACCGGTCGTCAGTGGGCCCTGTTCACCGCCGCCTGGTGCAACTACGTCGCCTTCCTGTGCGCCACCCTCTTCTATCAACTGGCGACCTTCGCCGCCCACCCGGCGCAGAGCCTGGTCTGGAGCCTGAGCTATCTGTTCTCCCTGGTGCTGCTCTGGTGGCTGGGGCGTCGTCACGGCGACATCGTCGCACGCAAGGTGGTGACCCTGTGAAGGGGCTCATGGTCAGGGGCGAGTGCGCCGAGAGGGAGGGTATTCTGTGATCCTGCGTGAACTGGGGGACTATCTGGCCCTTCACAAGAAGGTGAGCCGGCGGGCGCTGGCCCGCCACTTCCACACCTCCGAGGATGCGGTAGAGGCCATGCTCGGGGTCTGGATGCGCAAGGGGCGCGTCGCCAAGCGGGAGAGCCGCCTGTGTGGCGGCTCCTGCTGCGGCAAGCACGAAGAGGTGACGTTCGAGTGGTGCGAGCCCGGCCAGATAGGGCTGATCCAGAAGGGCTGACGCCTGCCCATATGCAAAAGGGAACCCGAGGGTTCCCTTTTTCGTGGCCGCCGGGTCCGTCTCAGAAGAGGTCGCCCTCGTCCTTGGTGGGCTCCAGGCTCCAGCCGCTCGCCGCCGCGCTGTTGCCAATCTGACCCTTCTCCCGCCAGAGTTTGATCTTGAGGCGCAGGTTGTTCTGGGAGTCCGCGTTCTTCACCGCCTCCTCCTCGTCGATCACCCCCTCGACCACCAGATCGAACAGAGTACTGTCGAAGGTCACCATGCCAAGGGCCCTGGATTTTTCCATGATCTCCTTGAGGCCGCCAAACTCGCCGCGCTTGATGAGATCGCGCACCGTGTGGGTTCCGAGCATCACCTCCACCGCCGCCCGGCGCCCGCCGTCCGTGGTCTTCACCAGCCGCTGGGAGACAAAGGCCTTGAGGTTGTTGCCAAGGTCGTTGAGCAGCTGGGGTCTGCGCTCTTCCGGGAAGAAGTTGATGATGCGATCCAGCGCCTGGTTGGCGTTGTTGGCGTGCAGGGTGGAGATGGCCAGATGCCCGGTCTCCGAGAAGGCGAGAGCATGCTCCATGGTCTCCCGATCGCGGATTTCGCCGATGAGGATGACGTCCGGCGCCTGGCGCAGGGTGTTCTTCAGGGCCGCGTGGAAGCTGCGGGTATCCACCCCCACCTCCCGCTGGTTGATGATGCTCTTCTGGTGGCGATGGACGAACTCCACCGGATCTTCGATGGTGATGATGTGGCCGCCGCTGTTGCGGTTGCGATGATCGATGAGGGCCGCGAGCGACGTGGACTTGCCGGACCCGGTGCCGCCGACGAAGAGCACCAGACCCCGCTTCTCCATGATGGTGTCGAGGAGCACCGGAGGGAGTTTGAGATCCTCGAAGCGGGGGATCTCGGTCTTGATGTTGCGCGCCACCAGGGAGACTTCATTGCGCTGCTTGAAGATGTTGACCCGAAAACGGCCTATCTGGGGCAGGGAGATGGCGAGGTTCATCTCCAGCTCTTTCTCGAACTGCTGTTTCTGCTCGAGATCCATGATGTCGTAGGCGATGCGGGCCACCTCGCCCGGCCCCAGGGGCTCCTGGGTGAGGGGGCGCAGGGCGCCGTTGAACTTGGCGCAGGGGGGGGCGCCGGTGGAGAGATAGAGATCGGAACCGTCCTGTTTGGCCAGGATCTGCAGCATGTCTCTCAATTCCATGAGGGGCCTCGTCGCTCAAAGGGCTGGGGGATGATGAATGGCTTGAGTGTACAGCTTCAGGCGCCGGTCAGTTTTTCGCGGAACACAAAAAAGACCGCGCCCAGGATGCACAGACCCGCCCAGAGGTAGTCCCACTTCAGATCTTCTTTCAGATAGAAGATGGAGAAGGGAACGAACACGGTGAGGGTGATCACCTCCTGCAGGATCTTGAGCTGGCCGACGGAGAGCACGGTGTGGCCGATGCGGTTGGCGGGCACCTGCAACAGGTATTCGAACAGGGCTATCCCCCAGCTCACCAGGGCGGCGATGATCCAGGGTTTGTGATTCATGCTCTTGAGATGGGCGTACCAGGCAAACGTCATGAAGACGTTGCTGCAGATGAGCAGGCCGATACTGGTCATGATGGGGTTCATTAGGTTCTCCTTTTAAATCAATGCATTTTATCTCGACTCCATGGGTTTTCATAAGTGGTGCTTGAGGGTATTTTTAGCTCACAAGGATGTAACAAAAGAAGGCGAAAGCTGGATGGGCAAGACAAGCTGGGGTGCGCTTTGTCTGTTGTTTGCCTGCTGGGCGCAAGGTGCGCCGACCCTGACGGTGGCCACCGATGTCTGGCCGCCGTTTCGCATGCTGGCAGAGAACGACGACTTCCAGGGGCTGGATATCGACATTCTGCGCCAGTTGCAGGCACGCAGCGGCATTGTGCTCACCCTCAAACGGGTGCCCTGGGGACGGGCACTCAAACAGATGCAGACCGGTCAGGTGGATCTGATGATAGGGCTGGCTCACACCGAGGAGCGGGCCGCCTTCATCGACTACCTGCAGCCGTCCTATTACCAGTGCCGGCCTGCCTTCTATGGCAAGCCCGCCGCCGTGGCAGGTCTCAGGCGCTACGAGGATCTGCGAGGCCGCGAGATAGGCTATGTGTTCAACTCCGCCTACTTCCCCCCCTTCGATGGCGACACCCAGCTCGACAAGCACGGGGTCCCCACCGAAGACCAGTTGCAGCGCATGGTGGAGCGGGGCCACCTGCCCCTGATGATAGGGACCGACTGCCAGGTGGATTACGCCCTGAGCCAGCGCAACGACGCCGGCCTCGTCAAGGCGCCCTTCCAGCCCCCCAACCCGGTGGTGCTCTACCTCGGGATGAGCAAGCACTCACCCCACCATGAGCTGGGCCCCAAGCTGGCGCAGGCGTTGCAAGCCATGGTGGAGAGCGGCGAGATAGCGGCGCTGGCCAAGCCCTACCAGCCTTGACCTTGGGTGGTAACGCGCTGTTATCATGCAGCTTTCCTGCCTGCCCACCGGCGGGCCTCGCTTCTTGGGGATCCCGTGTATCTCGCTCTCATCCGTCGCCAGCAGCGCTGGCAGCGTCGCTGGCTGCTCCTGCTGTCGCTGCTGACCCTGGCCCTGTTCCTGCTCTCCCTCGCCCTCGGGGAGTTCGTGCTGCTGCCCTGGCAGCCGCTGGGGGATCTGGAGCTGCGCATCCTGCTGGAGCTGCGCCTGCCGCGCGCCCTGCTGGCTCTGCTGGCGGGGGCCTCCCTTGCCTGCGGCGGTGCCGTGCTCCAGGTGATGCTGCACAATCCGGTGGCGGAACCCGGCCTGCTCGGCGTCTCGAGCGGCGCTGGGCTGGCCGCCATGGTGGCGATGGCGGTGGCCAAGGGGCTCGGGCTCTATCTGCCGGGCTGGGGACTGTCGCTGGCGGCCTTTGGCGGCGCCCTGGTGGTGACCATGCTGCTCATCCGTCTCGCACGTCGGGCACGGCTCGGCCATGGGCGGCTGCTGCTGTTCGGGGTCGCCATCGGCATCCTCACCAATGCGGCCATGACCTGGCTGATGTATTTCGCCGACGACGGCGCCTTGCGGGAATTCATGTTCTGGATGATGGGCAGCCTCGCCTACGGCAGCCAGCAGCTCGCCTGGTGGTGGCTGGTGCTGCCCCTCACCCTCGGCTGGCTCTGCTGGCAGGGGCGGGCACTGCAACAACTGCTGCTGGGAGAGACCCAGGCCCGCCTCATGGGGCTGAACGTGGACAGCATGCGGGTACGCCTGGTGCTGGCGGTCTGCCTGCTCACCGGGGTGGCGGTCTCCCTGTGCGGCGTCATCGGCTTCGTCGGCCTGGTGGTGCCTCACCTGCTGCGCCTGTGCGGTGGCAGCGATCAGCGCTTCCTGCTGCCCGCCTCGGCGCTGGGGGGCGGCGCCCTGCTGCTCGGGGCCGATCTGGTGGCCCGCTCGGCGCTGCACGCCGGTGAACTGCCCATCGGGGTCATCACCGCCTCGGTGGGTGCCCCGCTCTTTATCTATCTGCTGCTGAGGCAAGATGCCGATGTGTCCCGCTGATCCCGCCCCCTGGCGGCTGGAGGCCCGCGCCCTGGCCATCCCCCATCGCCTCGCCCCCCTGGATCTCGCCTGGCCCGGTGGTCAGCTGGTGGCCCTGCTCGGCCCCAATGGCAGTGGCAAGTCCTCCCTGCTCGGGGCCCTGGCGGGCCTGCTGCCCGCCGATGGCGCCGTCTTGCTGGGAGGAGAGGTCATCACGACCCTGAGCTGGCCCGAGCTTGCAACGCGGCGCGCCATGCTGCCCCAGCGCCAGCCCCAGCTGTTCCACATCCCGGTGTTCCAGGTGCTGAGCCTGGGGCTGGAGGAGGGGGGCCCCGATGCCCAGGCGCAGGCGGTGGCGGATGTGTGCGACGCCCTGGAATTGGCGCCCCTGCTGGCACGGGACTTCAGCCGCTTGTCCGGGGGGGAGCAGCAGCGGGTGCTGATCGCCCGCACCCTGTTGCAACTATGGCCAAGCCTCAATCCGACCGGGCGGGTGCTGCTGCTGGACGAACCCCTGGCGGGGCTGGATCTGCATCACCAGATGGCGCTGCTGCGGCTGCTCAAGCAACTGGCCGCGCAGGGATTGCTGGTGGTGGCGGCCATCCACGACATCAATCTGGCCATCGACTGGGCGGATCGCGTGCTCTGCCTGCAACAGGGCCGCGTGGTGGGGGAAGGGGACGTCGGGATCATCGACGAGGCGCTGCTGGAGCGGGTGTTCCAGATCCGCACCGATCGTATCGAGGCGGCCGGCCGCACCTGGTTTATGCCGAGTCTGTGAGGCGGTCTTCCCCCTCATCCCCAGCCCTTCTCCCATTCTTTTGAAACAAGCGGGAGAAGGGAGCCGCTCCGTCGACTACGGATACAGCATTGAAAACCTGCTTAGGCTGAGTGAAGCCAAGGGGAGCGAGTGAATCACTGTGGAAATGAAAAGAGCCAGGCATCCGTGATACCTGGCTCTTTGAATTGGTAGAGAGAGCGTTGAGCGGTTGCTCAGGCTTTCTGCTTGTCCAGCCGCACCTGGGCGGCTTCTGCCAGCATGGCCAGCAGGGTTTCGGTGTCACTCCACGACAGACAGGCATCGGTGATGCTCTGGCCGAAGGTGGCGGCACAG
The DNA here is from genome assembly GCF_019046925.1 of Aeromonas sp. FDAARGOS 1402. Lineage (NCBI taxonomy): Bacteria > Pseudomonadati > Pseudomonadota > Gammaproteobacteria > Aeromonadales > Aeromonadaceae > Aeromonas > Aeromonas sp. FDAARGOS 1402. The sequence goes on along the minus strand of NZ_CP077201.1, from coordinate 4,258,401 downwards.
CCGTTCTCCACGTCCTGACGCCCTTCCACCAGGAAGCTCTCGGCCATGATGCCGGCGATGCCGGTGCGGCCGCGGCGCAGCTGATCGCAGATATCCTGGGCCACCAGCAGTTGGCGGCGGTGATCCTTCATGCTGTTGCCGTGGCTGAAGTCCACCACCAGGCGCTCCGGCAGGCCCACCTGGGCCAGAGCCTCGCACGCCTCGTCGATGCTGGCGGTGTCGTAGTTGGGACGGTGGCCGCCGCGCAGGATCACGTGGCCGTAGGGGTTGCCGGCGGTGCGGTAGATGGTCATCTTGCCGTCCTTGTCCGGGGAGTAGAAGATGTGGCTGTGACGGGCGGCGCGCACCGCATCGATGGCAATGCGGGTGTTGCCGTCGGTGCCGTTCTTGAACCCCACCGGGCAGGAGAGGGCGGAGGCCATCTCCCGGTGAACCTGGGACTCGGTGGTGCGCGCGCCGATGGCGCCCCAGGTGATGAGATCGCTGATGTACTGGCCGGTCACCATGTCGAGGAACTCGGTGGCGGTGGGCATGCCGGTCTCGTTGATGTCCACCAGCAGCTTGCGGGCCAGTTTGAGCCCTTCATTGACGTCGAAACTGCCGTCCAGGCGCGGATCATTGATGAGCCCCTTCCAGCCGACGATGGTGCGCGGCTTTTCGAAGTAGGTGCGCATCACGATGCACAGGCTCTCTTTGTACTCTTCACGCAGGGTGTTCAGACGCAGAGCGTATTCGTGGGCGGCGGCAGGATCGTGGATGGAGCAGGGGCCGACGATGACCAGCAGGCGCTGATCTTCACCGGACAGAATGGCTTCCACTTGGCGGCGGGCATCCAGCAGGTTCTGGGCGATGGTGTCGGTTAACGGGAAGGCGTGCGCCAGCTCGCTTGGGGTGATCAGGGCCTCCAGGCGACGGGTGCGCAATTCATCGGTGTGAATGGACATACGACTCAATTCTCGAGTGGATAAGGTGGGCGGGATGCCAAAATGCAAGGGAATAAAATAAAGCAAAAGTCACCCGATGGAAACCTTGGGCGGCTCTGATAGGATGTGAACCCAAAAGCCATTTCAAATGAGGTAGTTATCGTGGCAAAGCCAGGCGCGACCGGGATCACCCGCATCATCAACGCAACCGGTTACAGCATGAAAGGTCTCAAATCGGCCTGGATCAACGAGGCCGCCTTCCGCCAGGAGCTGCTGCTCATCCTGCTGCTGATGCCGCTGGCATTCTGGATAGGTGACTCCCTCAACGAGATCCTGCTGCTCGTCTGCATCAGCTGGCTGGTGGTGATCGTCGAGGTACTCAACTCCGCCGTGGAGGCGGTAGTGGATCGCATCGGCTCCGAGCATCACGAACTCTCGGGCCGCGCCAAGGATCTGGGCTCCGCCGCCGTCTTCATCGCCCTGGCCCTCAATGCCCTGGTGTGGGGTGCCCTGGTGGGCCGCAACCTGCTGGGCTGGTGGTAAGCTGCGAGAGCAACCTTTCTCCTGACATAAAAAAGCCCGTCATCACGACGGGCTTTTTGCTGCGCAGATAAGGGCTTATCAGTGCAGGATCCGGGCACGGATGGTGCCATTGATCTCTTTGAGACGGGCCAGGGCCTTCTCGCTGTGCTCGGTTTCGACGTCGATGACCACGTAACCGATCTCGCTGCTGGTCTGCAGGTACTGACCGGCGATGTTGATCCCCTCGTCGGCGAAGATCTGGTTGATCTGGTTCATCACGCCGGGCTGGTTGCGGTGAATGTGCAGCAGGCGGCTGGAGCCCTTGTGGCCGGGCAGGGAGACTTCCGGGAAGTTGACAGCGGAGAGGGTGGAGCCGTTGTCGGAGTATTTGACCAGCTTGTTGGCCACTTCCAGACCGATGTTCTCCTGGGCTTCCTGGGTGGAGCCGCCGATGTGGGGGGTCAGGATCACGTTGTCCAGGCCGCGCAGCGGGGTGAGGAACTCCTCGTCGTTGGACTTGGGCTCCACCGGGAAGACGTCGATGGCGGCGCCGGAGAGGTGGCCGCTCTTGATGACGTCGGCCAGGGCGTCGATGTCCACCACGGTGCCGCGGGAGGCGTTGATGAAGATGGCGCCCGGTTTCATCATGCGCAGTTGCTCTGCACCGATGAGATCCTTGGTGGAGGCGGTTTCCGGTACGTGCAGGCTGATGACGTCAGACATGTTGAGCAGCTCCACCAGGTTCGGCACTTGGATGGCGTTGCCAAGGGAGAGCTTGTTCTCGATGTCGTAGTAGTAGACCTTCATGCCGATCATCTCGGCGATGATGCCAAGCTGGGTGCCGATGTGGCCGTAGCCGATGATGCCGAGCTTCTTGCCGCGGGCTTCGACGCTGCGGTTGGCCAGCTTCTCCCAGACGCCGCGATGGCACTTGGCATTCTTCTCGGGAATGCCGCGCAGCAGCAGCAGGATCTCCCCCAGTACCAGTTCGGCCACGGAGCGGGTGTTGGAGAAGGGGGCGTTGAAGACGGGAATGCCGCGCACGTGGGCGGCGTCGAGGGAGACCTGGTTGGTGCCGATGCAGAAGCAGCCGATGGCCACCAGCTTGGTGGCGGCATCCAGCACCTTCTCGGTGATCTGGGTGCGTGAACGCAGGCCCACGAAATGCACGTCACGAATGCGCTCGATCAACTCCTCTTCCGACAGGGACGTCTTCAGATATTCCACATTGGTGTAGCCGGCTGCCCGAAAGGTCTCCACCGTGTTGGGATGGACTCCCTCCAGCAGCAGTACCTTGATCTTATCCTTGTCCAGCGAAAACTTGGCTGTCATGACGTTCCCTCTATTGTTTTGAAAAATGCGTTCAGGCTTGCAGTGTGAAGAAAACCGTAAAGTAGCAAAAACGTTTGGGAGAGGGAATATTTGTGACGAAAGTCAAATTCTTTGAAGTTATCAACGATTGTTGCAGATGTGCTGCTACAACCCATTGAGGGATAACCAGAAACGGCGCCATGAGGCGCCGTTGTCCATTTGGGGCAGTCAGATTGACTGACCCGGGCGGTGCTTGCCCGGAGGGGGAGGTCCGGGGAGCAGGCCTTAGTTGGTGATCACACCCTCGGGGGTGCCGATCAGCACAACGTCGGCGCCACGGTGGGCGAACAGGCCGTTGGTGACCACGCCCACGATGCTGTTGAGGCGGGTTTCCAGAGCCTTGGCATCGGTGATGGCCATGCCCTTGACGTCCAGGATGATGTTGCCGTTGTCGGTCACCACCCCTTCACGCCACACCGGGTTGCCGCCAAGGGCGCGGATCTCGCGGGCCACGTATTCGCGGGCCATGGGGATCACTTCCACCGGCAGGGGGAAGGTGCCCAGCACGTCGACGGTCTTGGTGTTGTCGATGATGCAGATGAACTGGTCGGCCACGGCGGCGACGATCTTCTCGCGGGTCAGGGCGGCGCCGCCCCCCTTGATCATGTCGCGGCTGGCGTTGATCTCGTCGGCACCATCCACGTAGACGGAGAGGGCATCGATGTCGTTGAGGTCAAACACCGGGATGCCGAGACCCTTGAGGCGTTCGGTGGAGGCGATGGAGCTCGACACCGCGCCCTTGATCTGGTCTTTCATGGTCGCCAGTGCGTCGATGAAGTGATTGACGGTAGAGCCGGTGCCCACCCCGACGATGGTGCCGGGTACCACGTATTTGAGCGCAGCCCAACCGGCCGCCTTCTTCATTTCATCTTGAGTCATGATGGATCCTTATGGAAAAAGCGGGCGCATTATATCCAAGCATCCCCCCCAGAGCGACCATGGTGCTCACGTTCCGGCGCAAAAATCCCCAAGATGTAAATCGTTTGCCTGTTTATTGAACCGAAGGGGGCGCCCCCGCCTGATCAGGCAAAGTGCCAGCTGCGGCTGGGGGTGATGATCTGGGGGAGCGGCACGTCCCACTGCTCCCGGGGGACGGCATCCACCTGCTGGCAATCGTGGGCGAGCCCCAGGGGTCTTGGGCCGAGCTGGTGCTCGTGCCAGCAGGCGAGGGTGCGATCGTAGTAGCCGCCCCCCATGCCGAGGCGGTTGCCAGCCTCATCGAAGGCCACCAGCGGGGTGCAGATGATGTCCAGCATGCTGTGGGGCAGCACCTGCTGCACGTCGAGCTCGGGCTCGGCGATGCCGTAGCGGTTGCGGGTCATGGGGGTGGTGGCGGTGTAGCGCAAGAAGAGCAGGTGACCCGGGGTGAAGGGGTGCAGCACCGGCAGGTAGACCTCCTTTTGCCGGGCCCACAGCCAGTGGATGGCGGGCAGGGGATCGAGCTCCCCGTCGTTGGCCAGATAGAGGGCGATGCGCCTGGCCGCGAGGATGCCGGGGTGTTCCTGGAAGCGCTCGACCAGCTGTTGGGCCGCCGCCTGCTGCTCGGCCTGGCTCAGGCTTTTTCTGCGCTGGCGAATGAGCTGGCGCAGGTTCTGGCGTTCGGGTTGGGTATCCGGCATGGGGACTCCTGGGCAAAGGTGGGCTGGCGCTACCTTAGCAAGGGGCCGACGGGATGAAAAGCTGATGGCGGGGCCGCCAGCCGGGCGGCCCCTGAGGTCGGGTGTCAGGAGCGGTGTGGGGCGGGAGCCACTGCGCCCATCTGGTGCTTGAGGAAAACGGCCACGATGGCGGCCAGTGCCAGCGCCATGGGGTAGAAGCTCATGCTCACGACCAGGATCGGCGAGAGGGCGAAGATGGAACCCAGCAGCAGCGCCTGGGCGCCCCAGGGAATCAGCCCCTGTACCACGCAGGAGAAGATGTCCAGCATGGAGGCGGCGCGGCGCGGGGTGACCCCGTGATGGTCCGCCAGATCCCTGGCCACCTTGCTCGCGACTATGATGGCCACGGTGTTGTTGGCGGTGCACAGGTTGGTGAGGCTCACCACGCCGGCGATGCCCAGCTCGGCCGCCTTTTCGTTCTGCTCGCCATCGTGGTGGCGGGTGAAGCGGGCAATCAGGGCGGCGATGCGCTCACTTATCCATGCGAGCCCACCCTGGCGTTCCATCAGGGCACCCAGACCGCCGATGAGCATGGAGAGCAGGAAGATCTCCTGCATGCTGGTAAAGCCCTGATAGATGTCCTTGCTGAACTGGCCGAGGGAGTAGCTGCCAAGCAGCCCCACGCCACCGGCCGCCAGGATGCCGAGCCCCAGTACCATGAAGACGTTCATGCCAGAGAGGGCCAGCACCAGGATCAGCAGATAGGGGGCGACCTTGAGCAAGTCCGCCTCGGCGGTGGGGGCCGGCGCTTCACCGGTGGAGCCCAGCACCAGATAGAGCAGGATCACCAGCACGGCGGCGGGGGCGGCAATCTTGATGTTCTCGCGAAACTTGTCCTTCATCTCGCAGCCCTGGCTGCGGGTGGCGGCGATGGTGGTGTCGGAGATGATGGAGAGGTTGTCCCCGAACATGGCGCCGGAGAGGATGGTCCCCGCCATCAGCATCGGATCGATGCCGGCGGCCTGGGCGACGCCCAGCGCCACCGGTGCCACGGCGCCGATGGTGCCCATGGAGGTACCCATGGCGGTGGCAATGAAGGCAGAGATGAGGAAGAGCCCCGGCAGCAGGCACCAGCCCGGAATGAGGGAGAGGCCGAGGGCGACCGTGGCATCCACCCCGCCGGTGGCCTTGGCCACGGTGGCGAAGGCGCCCGCCAGCAAATAGATGAGGCACATGGCCATGATGTTGCTCTCGCCCACCCCCTTGAAGAAGGTCTCGAGGTTCTTGTTGAACCCCTCGCGTCCCATCAGCAGGGCCAGCATGACGGCGGGCAGGGCGGCAACGGGGGCGGGGAGCTGGTAGAAGGCGAACTCGACCCCCTGCAGGGTCAGCCAGGTACCGGTACCGATGAAGAGGGCAAGAAAGACCAGAAGGGGCAGCAGGGCTCTGGCACGGGGTTGGGTCTGGATCATGTGTTCCTCGAAACTTGAACAATGACCTCCTGTCGTTGCCTGTGGCGCCTCCAGGGCGGGCACAGGGCGGGCATCCTGCCACCATGGGGGGCCAACAGTAGTGAGTCGGCCCGCCCGGGTCAAGATAGCCGTCCAGATGGATAGGGCTTTTTACTTCGTGATTCTGACTTGTCTGGTAATTCCGTTATTTATTCTGTTTTTAATGAATTTGTCGTTTAAATGTCGGGGTGGTTTGGCGGGCCAGATCGGGCTTTTCAAAGGGGGCGCGGGCTGGTAAAACGGTCTCTTTCCATAATAAAGAGATGAGAGGGTGGAGATGGACAATCCGATCCGTGTGGCCGTGATGGGCTGTAATGGTCGTATGGGCAAGGTGCTGCTGGAGGCTATCGCCAACGCCGAGGGCGTGGTGGTGGGAGCGGCGCTGGAACGACCGGGCTCTGCCGTGATAGGTCTGGATGCGGGTGAACTCAACGGCCTGGGGCGCCTTGGCGTCATCATCAGCGACAGTCTGGAGCAGGTGAAGGACGAGTTCGATCTCATCATCGACTTCACCCGCCCCGAGGTGACCCTGGCGAACCTCGCCTTTGCACTGGCGCATGGCAAGCAGATGGTGATCGGCACCACCGGCTTTGACGAGGCGGGCAAGGCGGCCCTGCACGAGGCGGGCAAGCAGATCGGCATCGTCTTCGCCTCCAACTACTCGGTCGGGGTCAACCTGGTGTTCAAGCTGCTGGAGCAGGCGGCCAGGGTGATGGGGGAGTACACCGACATCGAGATCATCGAGGGGCACCACAGACACAAGGTGGATGCTCCGTCCGGCACTGCGCTCTCCATGGGGGAAGTGGTGGCGAAAACCCTGGGCCGGGATCTCAAAGAGTGCGCCGTCTATGGCCGTGAGGGGATCACCGGTGAGCGGGATCGCAACACCATCGGCTTTGCCACCATCCGCGCCGGAGATCTGGTGGGGGAGCACACCGTCATGTTCGCCGACATCGGCGAGCGGGTCGAGATCAGCCACAAGGCTTCCAGCCGTCTGACCTTCGCCAACGGTGCAGTGCGGGCGGGCAAGTGGCTCGGCCAGCAAGGGGCCGGTCTCTATGATATGCAGGATGTGCTCGGTCTGAAATAAACCGTCTTCAGGGGGAGTGCAGACTCCCGTACTGGTTGCCAAACCCCGGTCCGCCGGGGTTTTTTGTCACTTTTTTGTAGAAATGAGCCTTAATCATCACTTTTTGAGTGAACCTCGCTAAATCCTGCCATTCTTACAAGCCTGCCACCCTCTTGCGACAAAAATGTCATCAAGGGGTAACGGGTTTGGGTCTCAATATTCCCCTGCGGGGGGCATTTCGCCTTGATGTGAAATAGACTAAAAATGCAATACAAGAAAAACGTTTTCTATACTTGGCGTTCACTTTTCTGGCTTCAAATGGTGTTTTTTCTGTTGTGTTGTTTATTTTTTAATTTTCTATCTTGCTGTTTATTAAGTGGTAAATTTGGTTTTTTGTACGTTGCATGGCATCGGGCGCCGCTTTGTTGTCTGTGTTTGGCTTTTCTTTTTGAAGAGGGGGTTGCAAAGCGAGTGAGTGCATAGATAATGGGTAATGTTGCTTGTTTATTGAATTTAGATGCATTTCAAACGAGAAAAGACGTTGAAATGAGATCGTTTTTAAGTAGAATGCGCCCAATTTGCCAGAAATCTGCCGGGTTCGAGTCCTGTCAAAGACCGGAACCGAGCCCGCAACACCCAGGTAAATTGCTGAATTTAAAGCTAAATAACTGGAGGTTGTCTTGAATCACACTGCATTGCTAGTGCTGGAAGATGGAACTGTGTTCAAAGGCGTGTCGATAGGCGCCGAGGGATGTTCCGTTGGTGAAGTGGTTTTCAACACGTCGATGACGGGTTATCAGGAAATCCTCACCGATCCCTCCTATTCCCGTCAGATCGTTACCCTCACTTACCCCCATATAGGCAACACCGGCACCAACAGCGAAGATGAAGAGTCCAGTCAGGTCCATGCTCAGGGCCTCATCATCCGGGACCTTCCGATACTGGCCTCCAACTTCCGCAATCAGCAACCCCTCTCCGATTACCTCAAGTCCCACAACATCGTTGGCATCGCCGACATCGACACCCGCAAGCTGACCCGCATCCTGCGTGAAAAAGGCGCCCAGGCCGGTTGCATCCTGGCCGGCAAGCAGCTCGATGAAGCCCATGCCCTCGAACAGGCCCGCGCCTTCCCCGGTTTGAAGGGGATGGACCTGGCCAAGGAAGTGACCGTGAGCGAATCCTACAGCTGGACTGAAGGCAGCTGGCAGCTCGGCAAGGGTCACGTCACCCCGGCGGCCGATGAGCTGAAATACCACGTGGTGGCCTACGACTTCGGCGTGAAGCGCAACATCCTGCGCATGCTGGTGGACCGTGGCTGCCGCCTGACCGTGGTGCCGGCCAAGACCCCGGCCGCCGAGGTACTGGCGATGAACCCGGATGGCATCTTCCTCTCCAACGGCCCCGGCGACCCCGAGCCGTGCGACTACGCCATCGAAGCTATCAAGGCTTTCCTTGATACCAGCACCCCGGTGTTCGGTATCTGCCTGGGCCACCAGTTGCTGGGCCTGGCCTCCGGCGCCAAGACCATCAAGATGAAGTTCGGCCACCACGGTGCCAACCACCCGGTGAAGAGCCTGGACGACAACACCGTGATGATCACCGCCCAGAACCACGGCTTTGCGGTGGACGAGCAGACCCTGCCCGAGTGCCTGCGTGCCACCCACGTCTCCCTGTTCGATGGGTCGCTCCAGGGCATCCATCGCACCGACCGTCCGGCCTTCAGCTTCCAGGGTCACCCCGAAGCGAGCCCGGGCCCGCACGATTGTGCCGGTCTGTTCGACCACTTTATTGAATTGATCAAGCAGTATCGCGCCTAAGAGGATAAAGAGAGCCATGCCAAAACGTAACGACCTACAGAGCATCCTGATCCTCGGCGCCGGCCCCATCGTCATCGGTCAGGCCTGCGAATTCGACTACTCCGGCGCCCAGGCGTGCAAGGCCCTGAAAGAAGAGGGCTACCGCGTCATCCTGGTGAACTCCAACCCGGCCACCATCATGACCGACCCGGAGATGGCCGACGCCACCTACATCGAGCCCATCACCTGGGAAGTGGTGCGCGAGATCATCAAGAAAGAGCGCCCGGACGCCATCCTGCCCACCATGGGTGGTCAGACTGCGCTGAACTGCGCCCTGGCGCTGGAGCAGCATGGCGTGCTCAAGGAGTTCGGTGTCGAGATGATCGGCGCCACCGCCGACGCCATCGACAAGGCCGAGGATCGCTCCCGCTTTGACAAGGCCATGCGCAGCATCGGTCTCGAGTGCCCCCGTGCCGGTATCGCCCACAACATGGAAGAGGCCTGGGGCGTGCAGCAGATGGTCGGCTTCCCCTGCATCATCCGTCCTTCCTTTACCATGGGTGGCTCGGGCGGCGGCATCGCCTACAACACCGAAGAGTTCGTGGAGATCTGCGAGCGCGGTCTGGATCTCTCCCCGACCAAGGAGCTGCTCATCGACGAGTCGCTCATCGGCTGGAAAGAGTACGAGATGGAAGTGGTGCGGGATCGCAACGACAACTGCATCATCGTCTGCGCCATCGAAAACTTCGACCCCATGGGCATCCACACCGGTGACTCCATCACGGTCGCGCCAGCCCAGACGCTGACCGACAAGGAGTACCAGATCATGCGCAACGCCTCCATGGCGGTGCTGCGCGAGATCGGCGTCGAGACTGGCGGCTCCAACGTCCAGTTCGGCATCAACCCCAAAGACGGCCGCATGGTCATCATCGAGATGAACCCGCGGGTGTCGCGCTCCTCTGCACTGGCCTCCAAGGCGACCGGCTTCCCCATCGCCAAGATCGCCGCCAAGCTCGCCATCGGTTACACCCTGGACGAGCTGATGAACGACATCACCGGTGGTCGTACCCCGGCCTCCTTCGAGCCGGCCATCGACTACGTGGTGACCAAGGTGCCGCGCTTCAACTTCGAGAAGTTCGCCGGTGCCAACGACCGTCTGACCACCCAGATGAAGTCCGTGGGTGAAGTGATGGCCATCGGCCGCAACTTCCAGGAGTCCCTGCACAAGGCCCTGCGTGGTCTCGAGACCGGCAAGACCGGCTTCGACCCCATGGTTGACCTGAACGCCCCCGACTCCCTGACCCGCATCCGTCACGAGCTGCAGGATGCTGGTGCCGAGCGCATCTTCTACATCGCCGACGCCTTCCGCGCCGGCCTCTCCATGGACGGCGTGTTCAAGCTGACCAAGATTGACCCCTGGTTCCTGGTGCAGATTGAAGAGTTGGTGAAACTGGAAGAGCAGGTGAAAGAGCGCGGCATGGCCGGTCTTGACGCCGACTTCCTGCGCGCCCTCAAGCGCAAAGGCTTTGCCGACGCCCGTCTGGCCAAGATCCTCGGCGTGGCCGAAGGTGAAGTGCGTAAATTGCGTGCCCGCCACAACATCTTCCCGGTCTACAAGCGGGTCGATACCTGCGCCGCCGAGTTCGCTACCAACACCGCCTACATGTACTCCAGCTACGACGAAGAGTGCGAGGCCAACCCCACCAACCGCGACAAGATCATGGTCATCGGTGGCGGCCCGAACCGTATCGGTCAGGGCATCGAGTTCGACTACTGCTGCGTACACGCGGCGCTGGCCCTGCGCGAAGACGGTTACGAGACCATCATGGTCAACTGCAACCCGGAAACCGTCTCCACCGACTACGACACTTCCGACCGTCTCTACTTCGAGCCAGTCACCCTGGAAGACGTGCTGGAAATCGTGCGGGTCGAGCAGCCCAAGGGCGTCATCGTCCAGTACGGCGGCCAGACTCCGCTGAAACTGGCGCGAGCATTGGAAGCCAACGGTGTGCCGGTCATCGGGACCAGCCCGGATGCCATCGACCGCGCGGAAGATCGCGAGCGCTTCCAGTCCGCCGTCGAGCGCCTGGGGCTCAAGCAGCCGGAAAACGGCACCGTCACCGCCCTGGAGCAGGCCGTGCAACTGGCCACGCGCATCACCTACCCGCTGGTGGTTCGCCCCTCCTACGTGCTGGGTGGCCGCGCCATGGAAATCGTCTATGACGAGCAGGACCTGCGCCGCTACTTCGCCGAGGCAGTGAGCGTCTCCAATGAGTCGCCGGTACTGCTGGACCGCTTCCTGGACGACGCCACCGAGGTGGACGTGGACGCCATCTGCGACGGTACCGATGTGGTTATCGGCGGCATCATGGAGCACATCGAACAGGCCGGTATCCACTCCGGTGACTCCGCCTGCTCCCTGCCGCCCTACACCCTGTCCAAGGCCATCCAGGACGAGATGCGCGAGCAGGTGCGCAAGCTGGCGCTGGAACTCGGCGTGGTCGGTCTGATGAACGTGCAGTTCGCGGTGAAAGACAACGAGATCTACCTCATCGAGGTGAACCCCCGTGCCGCCCGTACCGTGCCCTTCGTCTCCAAGGCCACCGGTGCCCCGCTGGCCAAGATTGCCGCCCGCGTCATGGCCGGTCAGAGCCTGAAAGAACAGGGCTTCACCACCGAGATCATCCCGCCCTACTACTCGGTGAAGGAAGTGGTACTGCCGTTCGCCAAGTTCCCGGGTGTGGACCCGCTGCTGGGGCCGGAAATGCGCTCCACCGGTGAAGTCATGGGGGTGGGCAGCAGCTTCGCCGAGGCCTATGCCAAGGCGCAGCTGGGTGCCGGTCACCAGGTTCCGAGCGAAGGTCGCGCCCTCTTGTCCGTTCGCCACGGCGACAAGGAGCGGGTGGTGAACCTGGCCGCCAAGCTGCTGGAGCTGGGTTATGACCTCGACGCCACCCACGGCACCGCCGTGACCTTGGGCGAGGCGAGCATCAACCCGCGTCTGGTCAACAAGGTGCACGAGGGGCGTCCGCACATTCTGGATCGCATCAAGAATGGCGAGTACACCTACATCGTCAACACCGCCGAGGGTCGTCAGGCCATCGAGGACTCCAAGCAGCTGCGCCGTGGCGCCCTGCAGCACAAGGTGGCCTACACCACCACGCTGCACGCGGCCTTCGCCACCTGCATGGCCATCAGTGTCGATGCCACCGCCAATGTGAACTCAGTGCAGGAGCTGCATGAGAAGGTGAACAACCGCTAAGAGCACCGGCAGCACGCTGCCCGCTCGATGCACGCAAACCCCGCCAGCGATGGCGGGGTTTTTTATTGCCTGCGCCCTGCCACTTCCGGGGGGGCGCCAGCAAAGAAGATGGGTGAGATGGCGAATAATCCATCAGGGGTGGTGAGACTCACCCCCTTATTGGACATTCACTGCATCAATATTGCTCAATTGGCCTGGTGGGGTGCAATCTTCGCAATCTCTCGCCCCCACGACCTCCCTATACTGGGTGCTCATACAAACAAGGTCGTCTGCGCCGACACACCAAAAGGTGGCGTGCGAGAGGATCAGCGCCCGCAGCCCGATCCGGCTGCCGTGGCCGGCCCCGGTGACCGACGGGGGCCGCAGGAAAACCGGTCGCGGGGTTACCGCCGCGCGACTCGTCAGGGACGGTGTTACCGCACCAACCCGCTTCCCCTCCTTGCCCCACCCGCCTGTCGGCCCGGTCGTCCGGCGCCTCGCCCATCCGTCAAGGGAATCTGAATATGAGCTTCGATCATCGCAAATACCGCCGTGCCCCCGTGATCAACCTGGCGGATCGCCAGTGGCCCAACCGGGTACTGGAGCGGGCACCGCTCTGGTGCGCCGTGGACCTGCGCGATGGCAATCAGGCGCTGGTCGAGCCCATGACGGTGGCCCAGAAGCTGCAAATGTGGGCGCTGATGACCCACATCGGCTTCAAGCACATCGAGGTGGGCTTCCCGGCGGCCTCCCAGCCCGACTTCGATTTTGTGCGCGAACTCATCGAGCGCAACCTCATCCCCGATGACGTCACCATCCAGGTGCTGGTGCAGGCGCGCGAAGATCTGATCGCCCGCACCTTCGAGGCCCTCAAGGGGGCGAAGCGGGCCATCGTTCACGTCTACAACTCGGTCAACCCGACCCAGCGCAACTATGTGTTCAACTCAGGCAAGGACGGTGTCAAGGCCATCGCCGTGCAGGGGGCGCGTTGGGTGCGGGAGTATGCGGCCCGCAATCCGGGCACCGAGTGGAGTTTCCAGTATTCTCCGGAGAGCTTCAGCAGCACCGAGGTGGAGTTCGCCGTCGAGGTGTGTGACGCCGTCATCGACGAGTGGCGCGCCGCTGCCCGCCCGATGATCCTGAACCTCCCCGCCACGGTGGAGGTGAGCCCCCCCAACGTGTTTGCGGATCAGGTGGAGTGGTTCTGCCGACACCTCAAGGCGCGACCCGAGGTGAGCATCTCCATCCACACCCACAACGACAGAGGCTGCGGGGTGGCCGCCGCCGAGCTGGCGGTGCTGGCGGGGGCGGATCGCATCGAGGGCACCCTGCTCGGCAACGGGGAGCGCACCGGCAACATGGACATCGTCACCATGGCCATGAACCTCTACAGCCAGGGGATTGACCCCGAGCTGGACCTGTCCGACATGGATGCCATCGTCGCCACCGTGGGGGCCTGCACCCAGATTGCCCTGCACCCTCGCCACCCCTATGCCGGCGAGCTGGTCTACACGGCGTTTTCCGGCAGCCACCAGGACGCCATCCGCAAGTCTCTCGCGGCAGAAAAACCGGATCACTACTGGGACGTGGCTTACCTGCCCATCGATCCTGCCGATCTCGGTCGCAGCTACGAGGCGGTGATCCGCATCAACAGCCAGTCCGGCAAGGGAGGGGTGACCTATCTGCTGGAGCGTGACCTCGGTCTGCAACTGCCGCGCTGGCTGCAAATCGACTTCAGCCGCCGGGTGCAGGCCGAGGCTGAGGCGAGCAGCAGCGAAATCAGCCCGGAGCAGATCCGCACCCTGTTCGAGCAGCACTATCTCGAGCCTGCCCACGGCTATCGCATCGGGCGCTTCCAGCTCGGTCATGACAGTCAGGAGAGCCTGCGCCTGGAGTTGCAGACCCCCCACGGCACCCTGCAACTGTGCGGTGAAGGGGAGGGAGCCATCACAGCCCTGGTCAACGGCTGGCAGCGTCAGACCGGCATGCACATCGATGTGCTGGATTACTCCGAGCATGCGCTCACCGCCGGCACCGAATCCCGCGCCGCCGCCTATGTGCTGCTGAGCGTCGAGGGCACCCGGATGTGTGGCGTCGCCGTCGGTCGCGACGTGGTCAACGCCTCCCTGCAGGCGGTGATCAACGGCGCCGCCCAGCATCAGGCCCTGCGCCAGAGCGCCTGAGGCGGCACTGCCCGCCTGCCGTGAGGGGGAGCAGGGAAGGGCCGCCCACCCCGATGTCACGGCAGATCGCGCCGTCCCCGTTGCAGCAATCCCCTGACCCATATGGTGAGGGGATTGTTTTTTATGGAAAAATCGGCCCACAATATCAGTGATTTGCCACCAGGAATGCCGTCGGGGTTCGCTGGCGATGGCAGCCAACGGCTGCCATTCGGGATAGAAGACATGCGCGCTTGGAGCCCAAAACATGATGAAGACTCCCCTCAGGTTATCCGTTCACCCCGCCCGGTTCTTCTCGCTTCCTCCCTGCCGTCGTCTCGCGCTGGTGAGCCTGCCCTGTCTGCTGCTGCTGACGGGGATCCTGGCCGGGGTCAGCTTTGATCCCCTGGCAGAGCACAACCTCTATACCGTCGGGGCTCTGGCCGAAGCGCTCAACGTGCTGACCTTGCTGTTCATGTTCTGGGTGGTGCAGTGTGCCCAGATCACCTTGAGAACCTATCTCTCCCTCACCGGCGGGCTGACCCTCTGGCTCGTCTCCGGCGTCATCGATCTGATGGATGAGGTCTATTTCCAGCCCTGGTGGCTCTCCACGGTGGAAGACAGCCTGCGCACGATCGGCATGCTGGCCTCGGCCTGGGGTGTGCTGCTTATGGTGCAGCAGATGTATGGCACCCAGATGCGGCTCTCCTCCCTCGCCATGTCAGACGAGCTGACCGGGCTCTCCAATCGCCGGGCGTTTCGCGCCGTGCTGGAGGCGCACGGAGAGGAGGGGACGCCGCTCCTGCTGCTGGATCTCGATCACTTCAAGCTGATCAACGATCGCTATGGCCACGCCATCGGCGACAATGTGCTGCGTGAATTCAGCACCCTGCTGCGCCAGCTCTGCCCATTGGATGGGGTGGTGGCACGCCTTGGGGGAGAGGAGTTTGCCATCTGGCTGCCCGGCATGACGGGCGACAAGGCCCGTACGCTGGCGGAGCAGATAAGGTGCGCGACCGAAGAGCTGGTCTCAGGTGACGGGGTAAGATTCACCGTGAGCCTTGCCCTGGGTATCAGCCAGAGCGGGGAGGGGGTGGATGCCCTGCTGCAGCGTACCGATCTCGCCCTCTATCAGGCCAAGCACCTGGGACGCAACCGGGTGGAGCTGGCGTGATGGCGCCAGGGGATGCCGCAGCCAGCGGGCCAGCAGGTTCATCCGCCTTCATCTTGTCAGACTTGTTCCCTACAATGTCCGCCTCCATGCATTCGAGCCCTCTCATTCGCGATGAGGGGCAGGTCCCGCTCTTCAGGAAGCCTTCATGATCCCCTCTTACTCTTTGTTTCATGCCCATTGGCGCTGGTTGTCACTGCTTACCCTTGCCCTGCTGTCGGGTTGTGCCAGCGAGCCTCCCGCCCCGACCAGCCCGGCGACGCCGGCGGGGCGCCCCATTCCCAAGGCGATGCAGCCGCAAAAACCGGCCGACATGAAGAGCCGCATCGTGCGCTTCCTGCCGCGCAACGTGGTGGACAAGCCGGGCTGGGCCAATGACGTGGTGACGGCGCTCACCACCCAGGGGCTGACGGTGAGCGATCACAACGTCTGCAGCGTGCTGGCGGTGGCGGAGCAGGAGGCGACCTATCAGGCGGACCCCGTGGTGCCCAACCTCAACAAGATTGCCTGGAAGGAGATCAATGCCCGGGCCGGCAAGCTGCTCATCCCCGAGTTCATGGTGCGCACGGCCCTCTCCATCCAATCCCCCACTGGCAAGAGCTATGCCGAGCGCATCGACAAGCTTCGCACCGAGCGGGAGATGAGCGAGATCTTCGAAGACATGATAGGCAGCGTCCCCATGGGCAAGCAGCTCTTTGGCAACCTCAACCCGGTGCGCACCGGCGGCCCCATGCAGGTGAGCGTCGCCTTTGCCGAAGCCAACGCCCGTGGCTACCCCTATCCCGTGAAGGAGTCCATTCGCCACGAGGTGTTCACTCGTCGGGGCGGCATCTGGTTTGGCACCAAACACATCTTCGGCTATCCCGCCGACTACCCGGATACCCTCTATCGCTTCGCCGACTTCAATGCGGGCTGGTACGCGAGCCGCAATGCGGCCTTCCAGGCGGCGGTAAGCCGGGTGAGTGGCAAGCCCCTGGCCCTGGACGGGGATCTCATCCGCTACGACTCGGATTTGCCCGGCAAGACCGAACTCGCGGTCCACAGCATCGCCAGCCGCGTCAACATGAGCAAGCAGGCCATTCACCAGAGCCTCAAGCTCGGGGACAGCAGCGACTTTGCCAAAAGCGATCTCTACCACAGGGTCTTCGCCCTGGCCGACAAACAGGCCGGGACACGGCAACCCCGCGCCATCTTGCCCGGTATCCAGCTAAAGAGCCCCAAGATCACCCGCAACCTCACCACCGCCTGGTTTGCCAAGCGGGTGGATGAGCGCGAGCAGCGCTGCGTGCAGAAGATGGCAACGATCCGCTGATTTGCTGAAATAACAAAGGCGGCCAATTGGCCGCCTTTGTTTTATGCCTCCGTCGTTCAGCCTTCCCATCTACTTCATCAGCGCTCTGGTCCCCCTGCATGTGGGGAATTCATGGCATCCCCAGAACGGTTTTCCCTTGTTGTCACCTCGACCGGCAGTGCGCAATACCATGGTGCTGCCACATCTGGGGCAGATCGGGGGTGGATTGTCCGGTGGCGATACGCTCTGTGAGGGTGGGTTTGCAACTGATTGCCTGACAGGTTCGCGGGTGGAAACATGGTTGGCGGATGGGTCGGCATGACGAGTCTTGAGCTGGGTGACATGCTGTCTGTGAGTCTGCCAGTTGGCGGCAAGTCGCCCTTGTTGAATGGTGTCGACAACGTGAGCGACCTCGCTCTCGGCCAATACCGGCGTGGTTATACCCTTGACGTAGCGAATGAGCCCGCGGTTCATCACGTTCTGCGGCATAGGGGTCTTGAAGGTGCAGTCGCCGATAAAGAAGATGACGGAGTGAAGCTGGTTGTCTGAGAGCCCCAGCAGGGATTTGAGGGTCATCATGTGCAGGTGGTTCTGATGCAGCGGGTTCTGGAAGCTGTGCTTGCGGCGATAGATCTGCTGGGTCCAGCTTTTCTGGGTCGGGTTGCCGAATATCCAGCCCTTCATGTTCTTGGTCTCAATCACGAATAGCCCGAAGCGAGAGACGATCACGTGATCGATCTGAGTGCTGCCCTGGGGGGTGGGCAGGGTCACGTCCTTGAGCAGGCGATATTCCCGCTTGTCGAGAAATAGCCGAATACAGAGATTGATAAACCACTCCCCGACCATCCCTTTGAACCAGGCCGTTTTGAGCAGGGTGGCAATCAACAGCAGTGGCAGGAGAAACCAGAGCTGAGTCAGCAGCGGCGCTATGGCAGCAGTGATATCCATGTGATTTAGCCTTCACAGATCCCGGTCAGGGATGGGTCTCGATGGGGATGATGCTGCGACACTTGGGGTATTCGGGGCAGCCCCAGAAGCTGTTACCCTTGGTATCTCCCCGTTTGCTGGTCCTCAGTACCATGGTTGTGCCGCATTTTGGACAAACCGGTGCTGTACCTGCATGGGCGGCCACGTTGTCCTGCGGGTCACTGTCGCTTGCGACGCGCTCCAACGTGATGCGCACCTCCTCGCTCACCCGAATAATGCGCTGAGCTTCATCGTAGGCATCGCGGTACAGCTCACTGTCATCCGCCCGCCGGATCAACACCCCCATCTCGTTGTTGTTCACCTGGCTGAATTCGTAGAGGTTCAGGCTGGTGACAATGCACATCTCCTCATTGAGGTAGCACTTGGCATGGAGATTTTTGCAAAAGCTGGTGCGGATATAGGTGAGCTCCTTGAGCCAGCTGATCTCTTCCGGTTGGAGTTCGCTCTTGCCATAGACGATCCGCACATCGATCTTGAGCCGGTTCTTGTCGGTCAGCAGCTCCTTGATCCTGTCATTGAGTTTGAGAAAGGGGCTGATCAGGATTAACCGCTCCTTGGCATCCTTTATCAGCTCTTCGAGGAAATAGTTGGTTGCGCTGGTATTCAGAAATTTGGCCATAACAAGCTCCCTGTCCCTGGAAATGTCATGTGTTCTCTGCTCAACAGTAGGCAGTCAGCCTGACCACAATCCCCGGCGTGGTTCTGCTTCACGTCTTCACCCACCGTCCGTATCCCCATGCTAGGAGATACAGGTGGGACCTCATAGCGGCAATGGAGTCAAATGTGCGTTCAGTCAGAGATTTGGTGATGGGGACGGTTCATGTCGCCTTGCTGCGCTAAAAACTCATCGCCAGTCCGATGGAGTAGCCGCTGGTACTGTTGCTGAACATATAGCGGGCCACCAGCCGGGTGCGGGTGATGAAGATGTCGTACTTGCTGCTGTCGAGTTCGAGGCCAAGTCCCAGGGAGTTGAGGCTGTTGAAACCGAGCAGCCCCCGTTGCTGCCCCAGGTATTCGGTTCTGGCTCCTTCCAGCACGTAGCGAAGGGGCCTGTCCAGCAGGGTCCAGTCCCACAGGGGGGCGCGGCGGCGCAGGTAAAGCCCGAGGTTTTCCGCATCGGCCTGACCGCTGACGCTCTCGGCGGTGCCGGTGAAGCTTTGCAGATGCTGGTAGGAGTAGCGCAGCTCGGCATCGATGTCCTGGGCGGCGGAGAAGAGCTCATAGTCCAGCATCAATGAGCCGCCGAGGCCGTAGACATTGAGGGTGCCGCCGTCGAGGAAGTCCAGATTCTGGCCACTCCTGTGCTCGAGTAGGGCGGCCCCGATGCGAAGGTCGCTGGCCACCGTGCCCAGGGTGACATTGGCGATGGGCCGCAGCACCAGATTGCCACCAAAGCGATCCCGGTGGACGCTGACATCCCAGCCGATGCCGCCGGTGGCGCTCAGGCTGTTCCATTTGGTGGGTATGGTGCGGGTCTCGTTGCCATCGGTGAACACGAACTGGGGATCGTAGCGGCTGTAGCCCAGGGTGCCCTCCAGATAGAGGGGAACATCCTCGCTCAGGGTGGCGCCACCCCCGAGCTGGGTGATGGTGAGGGCGGAGGTGTCGTTGGTGCCGCTGCCGATATTCAGGTTGCTGGCGGTGATATCCGGCACCACGGCGTAGCTCATGAGGGAGACGACGGCGTTGGCGCGCTGTTGCACCAGGCTCTCGTCGCTGGCACGGGCCTTTGTCACAAGACCGGCAGAGACGCCGGCAATAACCGCCAGCAAGGAAAGTGTGTGAGAAGAGAGCTGTCTTGCCATACCTGGCTCCATGAGTACCCCGTCCATTGGGGCATGTTCACACTGTAACGGGTTTCATCTGGCTTGGCAGCCAGGCAAGGGCTGGCCCGTCCTGTTTTGGGGTGTGCGCATTGGCCTGATGGGCCAAGCTGCCCTCGCTTTGGCGGGGGCAGGGGGCCGCGAGAAGGGGGAACCGCTGGGCAGAAATCACAGACATTAATTTATTGTTCAGTTCCCCGGGTGTATAAGAGGCCTCCCATACGAACATTGGGGTGGTAGCAGGGATGGATTACCAGACGGGGCCTTCGGGTCATCATGACGAATGCGCATTACGTTGATGGGAGTCACACCAGATGCAGGACATGCTGCTTGCCATATGGCATCAGGATTTTGATCAGCTTATACAAATGCAGGCAATCGGTCTGCTCGTCACCTGTCTGGTGGTGATCCTCTTCCTTGAATCGAGCTTCGTCTTTCTGCCCCTGCCCGGTGACAGCCTGGTGCTGCTGGCGGGCGGTCTGGTGGGCATGGGGGTGCTGGGGCCCGAGGTGACCTTGCTCTATCTGCCGCTCGCGGCCGGGATAGGGTGCGTGCTCGCCTACTGGCAGGGGCAGGCACTGCATGGCACCCGTTTCATGGGCCATGTGGAGCGAATGATCCCGGAAGGGAGCCTGCCCAGGGCCTCCCGACTGCTGGATCGTTACGGCTTCTGGGCCATGTTCGTGTCCCGTTTCATCCCCTTCGTGAGAGTGTTGACCCCCATGTTGATGGGAGTCTCCCGCCTGCACCTGCTGCGGGTGGCCGTGGCGAGTTTTGCCAGCGCCTTCCTCTGGTCCCTGGTATTGAGCATGGTGGGCAAGATGGTGATGGCGACCCCGGTCTTTGCTCATCATCAGGAGCTGCTGACCAAGTGCCTGCTTGTCACCTCTTTCGGGCTGTTCGTCATCGCGGTGGCGGCCATCGGCATGCGGTTGCTCAAGCGTCCGAGCAAGCGGGTGCGCTGATCTCACTGCCCGGGCTGCGCCTGCTGCCGCGTCTGGCGGGCGCAGCCCCCGGAAAAATACAGGCCATTTGAGGCGGCATTCCTGCCGCCTATCTGTTACACTTCGCGCCCGCCATTTTCCGGCTCATCTTCTGATCTGATGTCAGACCCAGCCGTCCTTGGCTTCACGCCTCGCCGATGCCAGGCCACACGCCGGCCCAGGCCACCCACGCCAACTACAGCTCCGCTGGAACACAGGAACCCAACATGAGATTTGAATCGTTCGATTTTGCCCCCGAGATTTTGCGCGCCATCTCAGATTGCGGTTATCAGGAGATGACCCCTGTGCAGAGCCAGGCCATCCCGGCCATTCGCCGTGGCCGCGATGTGCTGGCCAGTGCCCAGACCGGTACCGGCAAGACAGCCGCCTTTGCGTTGCCCATCCTGCAACGCCTGGTAGACAACCCGGCGCCGGTGCAGCCTTCCAATGCCCGCGTGCTGATCCTGACCCCGACCCGCGAGCTGGCGGCCCAGGTGGCGAGCAATATCAACGATTTTGCCAAGTATCTTGATATCACTACCCTCACCATCGTGGGTGGTGGCAAACAGGATGTGCAGGCCAAGAAGCTCAAAGCGGGCGCACACATCATAGTGGCCACCCCTGGCCGTCTGCTCGAGCACCTCACCGCCTGCAACCTGAGCCTCTCCGGGGTCGAGACCCTGGTGCTGGACGAGGCGGATCGCATCCTCGACATGGGCTTTAGCGCCGATGTGCAGCAGATCCTGCAGGCGGTCAACAAGACCCGCCAGAACCTGCTCTTCTCCGCCACCTTCTCCGAGGCGGTGAAAAAGCTGGCCAACCTCATGCTGGACAAACCCCAGGTGGTGGCCGTCGACAAGCAGAACTCCACTGCCGACACCGTGAGCCATACCGTTTATCCGGTGGAACAGAAGCGCAAGCGCGAGCTGCTCTCCGAGCTTATCGGCAAGCAGAACTGGCAGCAGGTGCTGGTGTTTGCCAGCACCCGCGAGAGTTGCGATGAACTGGTGGAGGAGCTCAACCTAGACGGCATCAAGTCTGCCGTGGTGCACGGTGACAAGGCCCAGGGGAGCCGTCGCCGTGCCTTGCGTGAATTCACCGAAGGCAAGCTGCGGGTGCTGGTGGCCACCGAGGTGGCCGCCCGCGGCCTGGACATTCCGAGCCTGGAATACGTGGTCAACTATGATCTGCCGTTCCTCGCGGAAGATTACGTGCACCGTATCGGCCGAACCGGTCGCGCTGGCAAGAGCGGCATGGCCATCTCCTTCGTCAGTCGCGAGGAGGAGCGCACCCTGCTGGAGATCGAGGCCCTCATCGGCCAGAAGATCCGCCGCATCATGGTGCCGGGTTACGAGGTGAGCAGCCGTGACGACCTCATCAAGCAGTTGCAGGAGCGCCGCCGCTTCGGCAAGCGCCCGCAGCGTGAAGACAATGCCGCCGCCCAGGCCATGGCCGAGGCGAAACTGCAAGGTCAGCGCCTCAAGCGTCTGGCGGCGGCCAAGAAGCCCCGTCAGCCGAAATAAGGCAACGTCGCACCCTCCCGGTCGGGGAGGGGCGTTTACTCTCCAAAGGCGCCACTGGCGCCTTTGTGCTGTCGATGACGCGGCCCCTGGCCGCCCCGTTTCAAGAGGATCCGAGATGACCCTTCCTGCTTACAATCAGGCCCTGCTCGAGATGGCCCGCCAGAGCCTGGCGGAGCTGGAGCGCACCGCTGCCCAGAAGACGGGCAAACGCACCCCCGCCCAGGAGAGCCACTTTCTCTGTACCTGGATGGCGGATTCTCTCAAGGAGAAACGCTTCTCCCGGCTGGTGATGGAGGATCTCAAGGCCTGGGTGCAACTGGGGCGGACGCTGGGGGCGGGGGCCGATCTCAAGGGGCTGCTTGAGCGGGTGCAGCGCCAGTATGAGCGTGCCATGCATGAGCCGGTACAGCTGGGGGCGCGCCTGGCCGATCTGCTTTTGGCGCTGGAGGGGGCGGGCTGGCTGGTGTTCACTGACAGCGAACTGCACACCCGGCAGCGGCTGCTGAGCCAGGGGCAATCCAGCCTGATCATCTCGGCCAGCGAGTATCAGGGCCATATCGAGGGAGGTGAGCTGGTCAAGCCCCTCACCCTCTATGTGCGCGGGGACGAGCAGGTACTGGCCGAGGCGGCATTTGCCCGGGGCCTGCTGCTGAGCCAAGGCAACAAGAAAACCACCCTGGTCAAGCACCACAAGGCCTATCGGCTGATGCCGGGCAACGCGCAGCCTGCCCTGGCGCTGCTGTCCTCCTGATCCCGCCTTCTCATCCCGTCACCCGGCCCTGCGCCGGGTTTTTTTATGGCAAATGCACCCCACGGGGTTGCCTGCACGCTCGGGCCGGGCGGGCAATCTTTGTCGCAGCCAAGGAGCTCCCCCTCTGATGGGGGGCGTCCCCCATATGGAGGGATGGTGGGGTGGTGCTTCTGCTCTAGGGTGGATGGGCCCCAAAGAGGGCCTTAAAGGAAGCAGACCGCCTGACAAGGCGACACTCAATGAATGAGGAAACATGATGAAAGCGACTCCAATTGCCCTGTTGCTAGCCGGCGTGCTGGCGTCCCCGCTCTGCGCCGCCGGACTCGATGCCCGGCTCACTCTGGTGGAGGGCAGCACAGACGATGTGCGCGTCAACCTGACCCTGACCAACACCGGGGAGAAGCCGGTTCGTCTGCTCAAATGGCAACTGCCAGGCAGCGAGGATGCCCCCCTGTTCCAGGTGGAGCGTGACGGCCAGCCGGTGGATTACGAAGGGGCCCTGATCAAGCGGGCCGCCCCGAGTGACAAGGACTACCAACTGCTCAAGGCAGGCCAGAGCCTGACTGTGCAGGCGGAGGTCTCCGGTCTCTACGACATGAGCGCCCAGGGCCAGTACAGCATCCGTTACCTGCTGCCGACCGTGGCGCAGGAGGGGAAAGCGGCCAAGGCCAAACAGGCCCAGGCGAGCGAGTCCAATGCCGTGACCCTCTGGGTGGACGGGGTGAGCGACGATCGGGTGCTGGCCAAGGCGGCGGTGGCCGAGCCCCAGGCAGTGAGCGCCTCGGTCAGCTTCAGCGGCCGTTGCACCAACACCCAGAAGAGCGACATCCTGGCGGCGCTCGATGCCGCGAGTGGCATCGCCAACAACTCCAGCAGCTACCTCGCGGTGGACAAGCCGAATGGGCAGCGCTACCGCAGCTGGTTTGGCGCCTATGACGCCACCCGCTGGAACCAGGCCGAGACCAACTTCAGCAAGATCAAGGATGCCATCGACAACAAGCCGCTCACCTTCGACTGCGGTTGCAAGCAGAGCTACTTTGCCTATGTCTATCCGGACCAGCCCTACAAGGTCTATCTGTGCAAGAGCTTCTGGACAGCGCCGGTCACCGGGACCGATTCCCGCGCCGGCACCATTGTCCACGAGCTGAGCCACTTCAACGTGGTGGCGGGCACCGACGATCTGGGATACGGTCAGGCCAATGCGCGCAATCTGGCGAGCACGGATCCCCAGAAGGCCCTGAACAATGCCGACAACCATGAATATTTCGCCGAGAATACCCCGAGCGAAAATTGAGTTGCAAACAGGGGCCGGATGGCCCCTTTTTTGACGGAGGCACCATGATGACACTCTTGCTCACCACCCTGGCACTGGCGCCCTTGCAGTGCGAGCTGTCGGTCAGCGCAGAGAGCGGGGTGAACGAACCCCTGCCCCTGGTGATGACCCTGACCAACCGGGGGGAGACGCCTCTCGAGGTATTGACCTGGTTCACCCCCTTCGAGGGGTGGTTTGCCGATGCCATCGACCTGACCCGCGATGGGCAGTCGCTGGACTATCGAGGGCCGCTTGCCAAGCGAGGTACCCCCGGGGACGGCGACTTCCTGCACCTGGGGGCGGGGGAGCAGAGCCAGGCCGATGCGGATCTGGCGCAGGCCTACGATCTGTCCCAACCGGGCCGCTACCGGCTCAGCTATCGTGCCCAGCCCCTGACGCTGACCAAGGGCGTGGCGCCCAGCTGCCCCGCCGTCGACTTTACCCGGGTGGCCCCCTAGGCGATCTGCGGCTTGCCCTTGGTATCCAGCAGCCCGACGGCGCGAGGGGCCACCGCCAGACCGCGTGACGATTGGCTTTCCCGCCAGCAGCAGTGCACCAGCGTGATCACATGGTTATCCAGGGTATCGTCTTTATCCGGATGATACAGGGGATGGGCCACCGAGTGGGTTGATAGCAAAATGATGAACATGAGGGGCGGTCCAGCCATGCCATGCACCGGGCCGACTCGTTTACACAGTCAAGGAGGAGACATGCACTGGAACAACTGAAACGGGAGCTGGAGCGCTTTGGCGAGCAGAATGACGGCGCGCAACACTCCCGTGGCAGCAAGATGCTCAACATTACCCGCGACACCGGCGAACTGCTGGCGGTGCTGGTGCAGACGAGGGGGGCGCAGGCTGTGCTGGAGATCGGCACCTCCAACGGTTACTCCACCCTCTGGCTGGCCGAGGCAGTGAAACGGCTGGGGGGCCGGGTGACCACCATCGAGCTGGACGAGGGCAAACGGACCATGGCGGCGACCAACTTTCAGCGGGCCGGGCTCACTCCCTGGATTGAGCAGCTGGCGGGGGAGGCCGGCAGCCTGTTGCCCTGCCTGCCGACGGCGGGCTATCAGCTCATTTTTCTGGACTCCGATCGCCTGCACTATCAGGCCTGGTGGCCCGAGATCCAGCGCCTGCTTGCCCCTCGTGGCCTGCTGGTGGTGGACAATGCCATCTCCCATGAGGACGAGATGAGGGAGTGGATGGCACAGGTGCGGCGTGACCCCGATTTCCTGACTTCCCTGGTGCCGGTGGGCAAGGGGGAGTGGCTGGTGGTGCGGTTGTAGGGGAAAGGCATGGAAAACAAGACCATGGAACCAAAAGCAGTTGTGGAGGCCTACTGGCAGGCCATGCAAAGCAACGATTTCGTCAAGACCCCCAGGTGGCTGAGCGATGACTTCCTCTGTGACTGGCCAACGTCGGGGGAGCGGCGCGCGGGGCGGATCAACGTCGTCGAGATCCATCGGCGCTACCCGGCGGCCGGGCCCTGGAATGTCGACATCGTCCGCCTGCTGGAGCAGGGCGGGAGGTGGTGACCGAAGGGGTGATCACTGACGGTGACGTCAAGGCGCGCGCCATCCCGCCATTACCTTCCACGTGGTGCGTGGCAATCCCATTTGTCATCAGACTGAATTTTGGCCCGATTGATACGTTATGTCGTAACTGGGCCACTGCCATCCCGCGGGAGCCGCAACCCGCCTGATATGGTTTCCGCTGACGGAGCGCCGCCAGCGGGGCAATTCCTCGGCCAGCCCGGCCATTATTTATTCGTTATCCATTATTTCGCTAAATATCCCCGTATTTCATGGTTGGGTCATGCCATGAGCCACGTTATGTTTCATCCATACCGCCAGCAAGCACTATGAAGGTTATCTCTGCCGATAATTAATTTAAATTAAACATGATAACCGGCTGGTTTTATTTTGTGGTGGTTGGCAAGCGCTCTGGATGTTCATAAATATAACGAGGTGAATAATGAAAAAACGGCACTCCCTGTTTTTAATGGCGGCACTTCCGCTAGCACTCATGACATCGGTACAGGCACAGTCAAGCCTGGCCGAGATCCAGCGGGCCGGAGTGATCAAGATCGGCACCGAAGGGACCTATCCTCCCTTCACCTACCACGACAAGAGCGGCAAGCTGGTGGGCTTTGACGTGGAGATCGGCGAGCTGATAGCAAGCGGTCTGGGCGTGAAGCCGCAGTTCGTCGAGGGCAAGTGGGACGGGCTCATCGCCGGGGTGGACGCCAAGCGCTACGACCTGGTGCTCAACGAAGTGGCCATCACCCCTGAGCGGCTGAAAAAATATGATTTTTCAGACCCCTACATCACCTCCAAGGCGGTGATCGTGGTGCACAGCGACAACCAAAGCATCAAGAGTTTTGCCGATCTGAAGGGCAAGAAATCCTCCCAGTCCCTGACCAGCAACTTCGCCCACCTGGCGAAATCATCGGGCGCCGAGGTGGTGGCCACTGAGGGATTCAACCAGTCACTCGAACTGGTGCTGACCGGGCGGGTGGATGCCACCATCAACGACAGCCTCTCCTTCCTCGACTTCAAGAAACAGAAGCCGGACGCCAAATTGAAGGTGGCGGCCAGCGAGGCCAAGGGGGATCAATCTGCCGCCCTGCTAGCCAAGGGGCAACCCGAGTTGCTGGCTGCCATCAATCAGGCGCTGCGCAATGCCAAGCAGGATGGGGCATATCAGAAAATATCGCAGAAATATTTCGGCACCGACGTCTCGCAATAATATCGCGGCAACATAATAACAACTGAGGATATTAACGTGCCGGCCTGGCTGCAGTTAATGATCGACTCTTTTTGGCCCCTGCTCAGTGCGGGGCTTATTTTTACCGTGCCACTCACTCTGATTACCTTCTTGCTGGGAATCGTGCTCGGCTTGTCGGTGGCGCTGGCCAGATTATATGGTCCGGCCCCGCTGGTGATGCTGGTCCGCTTCTATGTCTGGCTTATTCGGGGCACGCCGCTGCTGGTGCAGCTGTTTCTGATCTTTTACGGTCTGCCGAGCGTCGGCATCGTGCTGGACGCCTTCACCGCCGCCGTCATCGGTTTCACCCTCAACATCGGTGCCTACAGCTCGGAGATCATTCGTGCCACCCTGGCGGCCATCCCCAAGGGGCAGTGGGAGGCAGCCTACTCCATCGGCATGAACTGGCCCCAGGTCATGTGGCGGGTGATCCTGCCGCAGGCGGCGCGCATCGCGGTGCCACCGCTCTCCAACACCTTCATCTCCCTGGTCAAAGACACGTCGCTGGCGGCGGCGGTGACCGTGCCCGAGCTGTTTCAGGCGGCCCAGCGCCTCGCCTCCGTCACCTATGAGCCGCTCATTCTCTATATCGAGACGGCCCTCATCTACCTGATGTTCAGCTCGGTGCTCTCCACCCTGCAAGACAGGCTGGAGCAGCGACTGGCTCACAAAGAGACCCGGGAGGTCGCCCTATGATCCGCTTGAGTGGCATCGAGAAACAGTTTGCGGGGCAGCGCGTGTTGAAAGGGGTGGGGCTGGCGATGGCCGCGGGCAGCGTCACCGCCCTGATCGGTCCCTCCGGCAGCGGCAAGAGTACACTGCTGCGCTGCGTGAACCTGCTGGAGCGACCCGATGCAGGCCAGCTGGTGCTGGGGGGCAGCGAGCTCGACTTTACCCGGCATCTGTCACGGCAAAGCGTGCTGGCCCTGCGCCAGCAGACCGGCATGGTGTTCCAGAATTTCCAGCTGTTCCCGCACATGACGGTGCTGGAGAACGTGATGGAAGGGTTGGTGACCGTGTTGAAGTGGCCCAGGGAGAGGGCAGTGGCGCGCGCCCTGCAACTGCTCGACAAGGTGGGGCTCAGGCACAAGGCCGAGGCGGTGCCTGCCACCCTCTCCGGCGGTCAGCAGCAGCGGGTCGCCATTGCCCGGGCGCTGGCGCCATCCCCCAAGGTGCTGCTCTGTGACGAGCCTACCTCGGCGCTGGATCCCGAGCTTGCCCAGGAGGTGGTGGCCGTGCTGCGCCAGCTGGCCAGTGAGGGGACCACCATGCTGATCGCCACCCATGACTTGCGCCTTGCAGCCCAGATTGCGCAGCAGGTGATCTTCCTGGAGGCCGGGGAGGTGGTGGAGGCGGGCAGTGCGCGCCAGATGTTCACCACCCCCAAGCGGGCACGTACCTTCGAATACATCTCCACCCTTACCGAACGGCTGCCGGAGAGCTGGAGTATCTAGCCGGTTCTGGCGGATTGAGAGCGAGATAAAAAACAGCCCCGCACGAGCGGGGCTGTTTGCATGACAGCGTGGTTGCGACGGCAGATCACACGGCCAGGTAGTCCATGATCCCTTCGGCCGCCTTGCGACCCTCATAGATGGCGGTCACCACCAGATCAGAGCCGCGCACCGCGTCACCACCGGCGAACACCTTGGGGTTGCTGGTCTGGAAGGCGTACTCGGCCTTCTCGGGCGCCTTGATGCGATCCCGGCCGTCGAGCTCGACGCCGTGCTCTGCCATCCAGGGCTGGGGGTTGGGCTGGAAGCCGAACGCCATCACCACCGCATCGGCGGGCAGCACCTGCTCGGAGCCTTCAATGACCACAGGATTGCGGCGGCCATTGGCATCGGGGGCGCCGAGCTCGGTGCTCACCACCTTGATGCCGCAGGTGCGGCCGTGGGCGTCCAGCTCCACGCCGATGGGCTGGAGGTTGAACATAAATTCCACCCCTTCCTCCTGGGCGTTTTTCACCTCCCGCTTGGAGCCCGGCATGTTCTCGGCATCCCGGCGGTAGGCGCAGATCACCCGATCGGCCCCCTGGCGGATGGCGGTGCGCACGCAGTCCATGGCGGTATCGCCGCCCCCCAGCACCACTACCTGCTTGCCGGCGAAGTCGATGTAATCGGCTTGCGCCTTCTCAAAGCCCAGCAAGCGATTGGCGTTGGAGATGAGGTAGGGCAGGGCGTCGTAGACCCCCGGCGCCTCTTCGTTGGCAAAGCCGCCCTTCATGTACTTGTAGGTGCCGACCCCGAGGAAGACCGCATCGAACTCACCGAGCAGGTCGGCGAAGGTGACGTCACGGCCCACTTCGGTCTCGAGGCGAAACTCCACCCCCATCCCCTCGAAGATCTCGCGGCGGCGTTGCATCACCTCTTTCTCCAGCTTGAAGGAGGGGATACCGAAGGTGAGCAGGCCGCCGATCTCCGGGTACTTGTCGAACACCACCGGGGTGACGCCATTGCGTGCCAGCACGTCGGCACAGGCAAGGCCCGCGGGGCCCGCGCCAATGACGGCGACCCGCTTGCCGGTCTTGACCACCTTGGAGAGATCCGGGCGCCAGCCCATCTCGAACGCCTTGTCGGTGATGTATTTTTCGATGTTGCCGATGGTCACGGCGCCGAATCTGTCGTTGAGGGTGCAGGCACCCTCACACAGTCTGTCTTGCGGGCAAACGCGGCCACACACCTCCGGCAGGCTGTTGGTCTGGTGGGAAAGCTCCACCGCCTCCAGGATGCGTCCCTCGTTGGCCAGCTTCAGCCAGTTGGGGATGTAGTTGTGTACCGGGCACTTCCACTCGCAATAGGGGTTGCCGCAGTCGAGGCAGCGATCCGCCTGCATGCCGACCTGGGCCTGGTTGAAGGGCTCGTAGATCTCCACGAACTGGATCTTGCGGATCTTGAGCGGCTTCTTGGGCGGGTCGACCCGCTGGACATCGATAAACTGGAATACGTTCTGGCTCATAGGGTTCCCTCCTTATTGCGCCTGGATTCTGAGTTCTGCACTGGAACGGCTGGTGTGGCCAAGCAGCGATTTGACGTCACTGGACTTGGGTTTGATCAGCCTGAACTTGGGCACATAGGAGTCGAAGTTGGCCAGGATCTCCTCGGCACGCGAGCTGCCTGTCTCGTTGAGGTGCGCCGTGATGATACCGCGCAGGTGCTCCTGGTGGATGGCCAGATCCGCCACCTCCAGCAGTTCGACCAGCTCGGGGTTGGTGCGCTTGGCAAAGTTGCCACACTCGTCGAGCACGTAGGCGAAACCGCCTGTCATGCCCGCCGCGAAGTTGACACCGGTCTTGCCGAGCACGGTGACGATGCCGCCTGTCATGTATTCACAGCCGTTGTCGCCAATCCCCTCGACCACCGCCAAGGCCCCTGAGTTGCGCACCGCGAACCGCTCGCCTGCGGTCCCTGCGGCATAGAGCTTGCCGCCGGTGGCGCCATAGAGGCAGGTGTTGCCGATGATGGCCGCCTCGTGGGATTTGAACGCCACGCCGACGTGGGGTTTGATCACCAGCTTGCCGCCGGTCATCCCCTTGCCCACGTAGTCGTTGGCATCCCCGGTGAGGATCATCTCAAGGCCGCCGGCGTTCCAGACGCCGAAGCTCTGGCCGGCGGTGCCGTTGAAGTGCACCTTGACCGGATCGGCCGCCATGCCCTGGTTGCCGTGGCGCTTGACGATCTCGCCGGACAGACGCGCACCCACGGAGCGGTCGGTGTTGCGGATGTCGTAGCGGAACTCGCCGCCACTCATGTTTTCCACCGCGTCCAGCAGGTCTTCCACCATCTTGAGGTTCAAGGGCCCCTTATCGAAGGTGGGGTTGTGCTGCTGGCTGAACAGACTGGAGCCTGCCGGTGCAACCGGGGCCGCCAGGATACCGGACAAGTCCAGCTTGGCCTGACGGGCGGTGAGGCCGGGTAGGGCTTCCAGCAGGTCGGTACGACCGATGAGGTCGGTGAGCTGGGTGACGCCAAGCTCGGCCATCAGCTCGCGCGTCTCCTCGGCGATGAACTTGAAGTAGTTCATCACCATCTCCGGCAGGCCGGTGAAGTGTTCGCGGCGCAGCTTCTCATCCTGGGTGGCGACGCCGGTGGCGCAGTTGTTCAGGTGGCAGATACGCAGGTATTTGCAACCGAGTGCCACCATGGGGCCGGTACCGAAACCAAAGCTCTCGGCGCCGAGGATGGCCGCCTTGATGATGTCGAGACCGGTCTTGAGACCGCCATCCACCTGCAGGCGCACCTTGTGGCGCAGGCCGTTGGCCACCAGCGCCTGCTGGGTTTCGGCCAGGCCCAGCTCCCAGGGGGAGCCGGCGTATTTGACCGAGGTGAGCGGGCTTGCGCCGGTGCCGCCGTCGTAGCCGGAGACGGTAATGAAGTCCGCATAGGCCTTGGCCACGCCACAGGCGATGGTGCCGACGCCAGGTTCGGACACCAGTTTCACCGACACCAGGCAGTTCGGGTTGATCTGCTTGATGTCGAAGATGAGCTGGGCCAGATCCTCGATGGAGTAGATGTCGTGGTGCGGCGGCGGGGAGATCAGGGTCACGCCGGGCACCGAGTAGCGCAGCTGGGCGATTTGCGCGGTGACCTTGTCACCGGGCAGCTGGCCCCCTTCGCCGGGCTTGGCGCCCTGGGCGACTTTTATCTGCACCACGTCCGCGTTCATCAGGTAGTGCGGGGTGACGCCAAAGCGACCGGAAGCCACCTGTTTGATGCGAGAGTTCTTCTCGGTACCAAAACGCTTGGGATCCTCGCCACCTTCACCGGAGTTGCTCTGACCGCCGAGGCGGTTCATGGCGATGGCCAGGGCCTCGTGGGCTTCAGGGCCGAGGGCGCCGATGGACATGGCCGCGGAGTCGAAGCGGGGGAACAGCCTGGCGGCTGGCTCCACCTGATCCAGCGCAACCGGGGTGGTGCCCTGTTTGAGCGACAGCAGATCCCGCAGGGTGGCGACCGGCCGCTCGTTCACCAGACGGGCATACTCCTTGTAATCGGCGTAGTTGCCGGAGCGCACCGCCACTTGCAGGGTCTGCACCACGTCCGGGTTGTAGGTGTGGTACTCGCCACCGTGGACGAATTTCAAGAGGCCGCCCTGGGTCAGCGGCTTGCGGCCGAGCCAGGCCAGACGGGACAGATTGATCTGATCCTGCTGGATGTCGGCAAAGTCGGCACCCTGGATGCGGCTCGATACGCCGCGGAAGCAGAGTTCGACAACAGCCTTGGAGAGGCCCACCGCCTCAAACAGCTGGGAGCAGCGGTAGCTTGCCACCGTGCTGATGCCCATCTTGGACATCACCTTGTAGAGGCCCTTGTTGATGCCGTTGCGGTAGTTGAGCATGGCCTGGCGCAGGCTCATCTTGAGCACGCCTTCCTCTACCTGCTTGGCGAGGGTCTCGTAGGCGAGATAGGGGTAGATGGCGGTGGCGCCAAAGCCCAGCAGCACGGCGAAGTGGTGCGGGTCGCGCACGCTCGCGGTCTCCACCAGGATATTGGCGTCGCAGCGCAGGTTGTTGTCCACCAGGGTACGCTGCACCGCACCCACCGCCATGGCGGCCGGGATGGGCAGGGTATCCGGGCTGATGTCCCGGTCTGACAATACCAGCAGCACCGCGCCGCTGCGGGCCGCTTCAGCTGCCTCGTGGCAGAGGCGCTCGAGGGCGGCTTGCAGCCCCTCTTCGGGCAGGTAGTTGAGGCTCAGCACCGCATGGCGGTAGTGCTCCCCTTCCAGGGCCAGCAACTGATGGAAGTCGGAGTAGAGCAGGATCGGCGACTGGAACAGCACCCGGTGGGCGTGACCGAAGGTCTCGTTGAACACGTTCTGTTCGCGGCCGATACAGGTGGCCAGGGACATGACGTGATTTTCCCGCAGGGGATCGATGGGCGGGTTGGTCACCTGGGCGAACATCTGGCGGAAGTAGTCGTACAGGGTACGCTGGCTGGAGGAGAGCACCGCCATCGGGGTGTCATCCCCCATGGAGCCCACTGCCTCCTGGCCATTCTCGCCGAGCACGCGGATCACCTGATCCAGCTCTTCAAAGGAGTAGCCGAACAGCTTCTGGTAAGTCTTGAGCCGGTCATCCGGGAATTCGCGCGACCCCGTGCTGGCATCGTCCATCTGCTCGAAGGGCACCAGGCGCTTGCAGTGCTTGTCCATCCACTGCTTGTAGGTGTGACGGCTCTTGAGATCGTCGTCAATTTCGAAGCTGGTCCAGATCTTGCCGTTGCTGGTATCGACCACGAACAGCTCCCCCGGGCCGACACGGCCCTTCTCCAGCACTTCGTCCGGGGTGTAGTCCCAGGTGCCCACTTCGGAGGCCAGCGTGATGAACTTGTCCTTGGTGATGACGTAACGTGCCGGACGCAGACCGTTTCTGTCGAGTGCGCAGGTGGCGTAACGACCGTCGGTCATGACGATGCCGGCCGGGCCGTCCCAGGGCTCCATGTGCATGGAGTTGAAGTCGTAGAAGGCGCGCAGGTCGTCATCCATGTTCGGGTGCTTCTGCCACGCAGGCGGGATCAGCAGGCGCATGGCACGGAACAGGTCCATGCCGCCGGCCAGGAAGAGATCCAGCATGTTGTCGAGGCTGGAGGAATCCGATCCCGTGGTGTTGACGAAGGGGGCGGCCTCTTGCAGATCGGGGATCAGCGGGGTGGCGAACTTGTAGCTGCGCGCCTTGGCCCACTGGCGGTTGCCGGCAATGGTGTTGATCTCGCCGTTGTGTGCGAGGTAGCGGAACGGCTGCGCCAGCGGCCAGCGTGGGCTGGTGTTGGTGGAGAAACGCTGGTGGAACACGCAGATGGCGGCCTGCATGCGGATGTCGGCCAGATCCAGATAGAAGCGCGGCAAATCCACCGGCATGCACAGTCCCTTGTAGACGGTGACCAGGTTGGAAAGGCTGACCACATAGAAGTAGTCGTCGCTGATGCGTTTCTCGATGCGGCGGCGCACGATATAGAGGCGGCGCTCGAGATCCTTGTCGACCCAGCCCGGGGGCGCGTTGACAAAGACCTGTTCAATGCTGGGCAGGGACGCCTTGGCGATGGAACCGAGTACGTTGGTATCGATGGGCACCTTGCGCCAGCCGACCAGACTCAGGGTCTCTCTTTCCAGCTCCTCGTCGATGATGTCGCGAGTGGCCTGGGCCAGGATGGGATCAGGGTTGAGGAACAGCATGCCGACCGCGTAGTTGCGGCCCAGGTGCCATCCCTTCTCTTCGGCGACCGCTCTAAAGAAGCTGTCGGGTTTTTGCAGCAACAGGCCGCAGCCGTCGCCGGTCTTGCCATCGGCGGAGATACCGCCGCGGTGCTGCATGCGAGCCAAGGCTGACATCGCGAGACGGACAAGCTTGTGGCTGGCTTCCCCTTCCATGTGGGCCAACAGGCCGAAGCCACAGTTATCCCTCTCCAGCTTTGGATCATATAGTGACATTGCATTTCTCCCTTGCTCGGCCTTCCATCGCACTGTCATCAACAGACTGCATAAATTGCGATTGGCTCTTGTGGTTCCGTCCGCCTGAGGTGGCGAATCTCCAAACTAATGGGATTTTCGGGCAAGGTCAATTGGACATCCCGCTTGTTTGCAATGTTACATCGCCATAACAAAATGTGGGTTTTTGAGACTCAATCAGCATTTTTGTGTATTTATGACTGACTTTTATTTATTTGTTGGATTTATATTCTGGTTATGGACGATTTAGTGGTTGACTGCATGGTGGCGGGAAACTGTAGTAATTTTACAAAGTCATCTCTGGTGTGCTTGGCGGGGATCACATTTCAGGATCCTGCGTCTTGCATTTGTCCATAAGCAGACTAAACAGGATTTTTTCAGTAGTTACAGCCGGTTATGGGCGAGAGGTTATGGCACTTTTCTCCAGGTGGCAGGAGTGACAGGTTGTCAAAAGTGACCGTGAATGCTGACTGTTGGGTATTTATCGCATCTAACGTGAATATTTATATGATTTTTGGGTAGAGAGCGGGATTGATCCAGCGCAGCCTGTCCGCCGGGCTGCGTCGCTAGAATGACACCTCATTTCGGAGGTGTCATGCAGTTACACGAACTCATCAATACATTTGGCCAGGATCTCAAGCAGCGCCACGGCCAGAAGATCCACAAGCTCTCCATCCACGGGGCCTTTACCTGCCCCAACCGGGACGGCACCCTGGGCCGGGGTGGCTGCACTTTCTGCAATGTCTCCTCCTTTGCCGACGAGTCGGCCCAGCAACTCTCCGTGGTGCAGCAACTGCTGGCACGCCGGGACGAGGTGACCCGGGCCAGGCGTTATCTGGCCTACTTTCAGGCCTATACCAGTACTTATGCCGAAGTGGAGTACCTTCAGCGCATGTATGAAGAAGCCTTGTCGGTGAGCGACATGGTGGGGCTCTGCGTCGGAACTCGCCCTGATTGTGTACCCGATGCGGTGCTGGATCTGCTGGCAGGTTATCAGGCCAGAGGTTACGAGGTGTGGCTGGAGCTGGGGCTGCAGAGCGCCAACGACAAGACGTTGCAACGGATCAACCGCGGCCATGGCTATGGCGCCTATGAAGACGCGGTACGCCGGGCCCACGCAAGGGGCATCAAGGTCTGTGCCCATCTGATTGTCGGTTTGCCCGGCGAGGTGCCGATGGACAGTCTCGATACCCTGCATCGCATCGTGGCGACCGGGGTCGAGGGGATCAAGCTGCACCCGCTCCATGTGGTGGAAGGGAGCACCCTTGGCAAGGCGTGGCAGGCGGGGCGGCTGGAGGTGCTGTCGCTGGCGCAATATGTGGAGGCGGCGGTGGCCATGATCCAGCACACGCCCCCCGAGGTGGTCTATCACAGGGTCTCGGCGTCGGCGCGCCGCCCGACCCTGCTGGCCCCCACCTGGTGCGAGAATCGCTGGAGCGCCATGACCGCCATTGCCGCGGCGCTGGCACGCTCAGGCCCTCAGGGACACTGCCTGGGACGCCCTTTTTCTCTCCCTTCCACAGGCGAGTGCCAACTCTAATTTCGTCAAAAAAACAGTGGGTTATTAGATGAAATTCAGTCTTTGGAGTATAGTTTCGTTCAAGTCACCTTGATAAGATGGTGGGCTTGAAAAAAGATATAGTTATCAATAACTCTTTGCAGTTTGTATACCGGGCGGGCTTTCTTCGTACCGGGTGGCATATTTCTTGGCAACATCAGGTGCCCGGCATGTCCCCTCCGTTTCCGGCATGAAAATCTGTGAGGGAGGCGAGACATGCAGTGTCCCGGCTCTGTGCGCTAATCGGGTTGTGGGTCTGGGTGGCGAGGTCTGTTCTGTTTTTCCGGATCGCCGCCGGGCTTTTGGATATTCGGCCCCGAGACAACCTTCTGAATCATGTTTGATGGGATGCTATGCAAGCAGAAACCAGCCATATAGATGAACTGTTGGAGTGCCTGGTCTTTTTGACCCGCTTTTACGGGGTGCCCAACAGTCAGGATGCTCTCACCACCGGCTTGCCACTGGTCTCCGGGCGTCTCAGCACGGCGCTCTTCAGTCGTGCCGCCGAGCGGGGCGGTCTCTCTGCCCGCGAAGTGATCCAGCCCCTTGAACAGATCTCTTCCCTGCTGCTGCCCTGCGTCTTGCAGACGCGCAATGGCGGCGCCTGCATCTTGCTTGAATGGAATGAAGAACGGACCCAGGCGAGGGTCATCTTTCCCCAGGCCGGAGACGCGGCCCAATGGGTCAGTCTTGCCCAGCTTGGTGACGAGTACAATGGTCGTCTGTTCTACGTCAAGCGGCAGTTCAAGTTTGATGAGCGCTCGCCCAAAGTGCTGGAGACCCGTGATGGTCACTGGTTCTGGAGCACCTTGTTCGAGTCCCGTGGTATCTATCGGGATGTGCTGGTGGCCTCGATCCTCATCAACCTGTTTGCCATCGCCAGCCCCCTGTTCACCATGAACGTCTATGACAAGATTGTGCCCAACCTGGCATTCGACTCCCTCTGGGTGCTGGCGGTTGGAGCCATGGTGGTGTTCACCTTCGACTTCGTGATGCGCCAGCTGCGCAGCTACTTCATCGATATTGCAGGCAAGAAATCCGACGTGCTGTTGTCGGCCAAAATCTTTGCCAAGGTGATGGGCATGAAGATGGAGTCCAGGCCTGCGTCGACCGGTGCCTTTGCCAAGCACTTGCAGGAGTTTGAATCGGTGCGCGAGTTTTTCACGTCGGCCACCGTCTCCACCCTGATCGATCTGCCGTTTGCCATCTTCTTCCTCTTCATCATCTGGATTTTCGCCGGTGTCATGGTGGTGGTGCCCATCATCGCCATCCTGATCCTAGTGGCCTACAGCTTCTACATTCAGGCACCGCTGAAGCAATCCATCGAGGAGGGCTCCCGGCTCGCCTCCCAGAAGAACGCCAATCTGATCGAAAGCATCTCGGGCCTTGAGACCGTGAAGATTTTCGGGGCCGAGAGCATGTTCCAGCACCGCTGGGAGCAGGCGGTGTCCCACATCTCGACCTGGGGCGTGCAAACCCGGCGCATCACCAACTCCATGTCTTCTCTGGCGAGCTACATCCAGCAGGTGGTGACAGTGGGACTGGTGATCGTCGGTGTTTACCAGATCTCGGAAGGGTTGGTGACCATGGGGGGCATGATAGCGGCCGTGATGCTGTCGAGCCGGGCCATCGCCCCCATGGTGCAGCTGTCGGTGCTCTCCACCCGCTACAACCAGGCCAAGTCGGCGCTCGAGATCCTGGAGAAGATCATGATGACGCCGGGTGAGCAGGAGGAGGGCAGGCAGTACATCCACCATCCGATCATCCAGGGGCGCATCGAGTTTGAAAATGTCTCCTTCAAGTATCCGGGCATGGAGAGCAGTACCCTGCACAACATCAACCTGCGCATCGAGCCGGGTGAGAAGGTGGCCATCATCGGGCGGATCGGTGCGGGTAAAACCACGCTGGAGAAATTGCTGATGGGCCTCTATCGCCCGACTGACGGCTTGGTGCGTCTGGACGGCTTTGAGCTGGACCAACTGCCGCCGACCATCATTCGCCGCAACATCGGCTGTGTGCCGCAAGATGTGACCCTCTTCTTTGGTTCCGTGCGGGACAACATCATGCTGGGTAATCCCCTGGTGGACGATGCCCGTGTCTTGCGCGCCGCCAAGCGGGCCGGGGTCACCAACTTTACCAACCGGGATCCCAACGGTCTCGACAGACAGATAGGTGAAGGGGGACGTCAGCTCTCCGGTGGCCAGCGTCAGTCCATCCTGCTGGCTCGCGCCTTGCTCAACGATCCCCCCATTCTGGTGATGGACGAGCCGACCTCCAACATGGACAACCAGTCAGAGATGCACGTGAAGCAGGAGCTGGCACGGCTCGGCCCCGAAACCACCCTTATCCTCATCACTCACAAGACCTCCATGCTGGATGTCGCTTCCCGGGTCATCGTCGTGGAGCAGGGGAAGATAGTGGCGGACGGTCCCAAAGAGGTGGTGTTGCAGCAATTGAAGGAAGGCAAGGTGCGGGTGCAGGAGACGGCGAATGGCTAACCACTGGTTCAAGAAAACGCCCTCAGATACGGTCTTGCCTGCACCCGAGCATCTCGAGTACGTGGATGACGGCGCCGCCGCCGTGCTGCTGACGACACCCACCCGTGCCAGAGTCCTGCTGTGGGCCTGCTTCCTGTTTTTTGTCAGCGCCATCGTCTGGGCCGCCTGGGCAGAGCTGGATGAAGTGACAGTCGGCCAGGGCAAGGTGATACCGTCGCGCCAGTTGCAGGTGATCCAGAACCTAGAAGGGGGGATCGTCAAGGAGATCTTCGTCAAGGAGGGGGACATCGTCGAGAAGGGACAGCCACTGCTGCGCATCGACGATACCCGCTTCAAGTCGGATTTTCGCGAACGGGAGCAGGAGCTGGTCACCCTCAAGGGGGATATTGCCCGCCTGCGCGCCGAAATTCGCAGCGTGGTGGTCAAGAACGAGCCCAATCTGGGCTGGCGTGAACAGGTAGCCATCGACAAACAGGCCATCGAGTTCCCCGAAGG
The DNA here is from genome assembly GCF_019046925.1 of Aeromonas sp. FDAARGOS 1402. NCBI lineage: Bacteria > Pseudomonadati > Pseudomonadota > Gammaproteobacteria > Aeromonadales > Aeromonadaceae > Aeromonas > Aeromonas sp. FDAARGOS 1402. The sequence goes on along the minus strand of NZ_CP077201.1, from coordinate 4,219,608 downwards.
GTACGAGAATGTGTTTGCCGAATATGCCGCCCGTGAAAGATCGGTGCAGGAGGCGCGGTTAAACAACCTCAAGAACCAGCTCTACATTCTGGGACAGCAGATCGAGCAGAAAGAGCAGGAGACCATAGAGCTCAATGCCAAGATCCGGACCGTGGGCCGCAGCGTTGATCTGGCTCGTCAGGAGCTGAACATCAGCCGTCCTCTCGCAAAAGAGGGTATAGTTCCTCAAGTGGAGCTAATTAAACTGGAGCGGCAGGTCAACGAAATGCAAGGGGAGCTGGAGGCGAACCGCCTGCTGGTGCCCAAGCTCAACTCGGTACTGCGGGAGACCATCTCGAAGCGAAATGATATCGCCCTGAAATTCCGGGCGGACTCCCAGACCGAGCTGAACGAACGTCAAGGCAAGTTGAGCCAGTTGTCAGAGGGCCAGGTCGGCCTCAGGGACAGAGTCGATCGTACCAGTGTGATCGCGCCTCTCAAGGGGACCATCAAGAAGCTCAAGATTAATACGCTGGGTGGGGTCGTTCAGCCGGGCATGGACCTGATGGAGATAGTGCCGCTGGAAGACACCCTGCTGGTTGAAGCCAAGGTGTCGCCCAAGGACATCGCGTTCCTCAGACCCGGACTGGAGGCCGTGGTCAAGATAACTGCCTATGATTTCACTATTTATGGAGGTTTACATGGCAAGGTTGAACAGATAAGTGCCGACTCAATCCAGGATGAGGAGGGCAACTCCTTCTATCTGGTGCGAGTACGAACCGAGAAGAGTTATCTGGGCGATGAGCTTAACGCACTTCCCATCATCCCCGGTATGTTAGCCAGTGCAGATATTATTACTGGTAAAAAAAGTGTCCTAGACTACTTGCTGAAACCCATCTTGAGGGCTAAGCAGTCGGCACTGAGAGAACGATAAGCCAACAATCTAAAAACAACATGACTGGAGATACCATGAAGAAGACGATTGTTGCCATGCTGGTTAGTGGCACCATACTGTTCCCGGGCCTGAGCCAGGCACAGACGCTGGAACAGTCAGTGGCGCAGTCACTGGCTACCCATCCGAAAATCAAGGAAGCTTTTGATCTCTATCAGGCACGACTGTATCAGCATGATGGAGCCAAGGGCGGCTATTACCCCACCATTGATCTGCGTGGTGGCGTCGGTTACGAGAAGACTGACAGTCCCTCGACCCGTGCCGCAGGTCCCAATTCACAGACGATCGATGACTCCATGACGCGCAAGGAGGCCGGGATCAGCCTTCGCCAGATGCTGTTTGACGGCTTTGATGTCAGCAGCAACGTGGCACGGACCGATGCCGCCGCCCAGGCCCAGCGCCTGGCGATGATCTCCGAGGCGGAGAACACGGCCCTGCGCGTGGCCGAGGTCTATCTCAACATGCTGCGTCAGCAGGAGATCCTGGAGCTGTCCAAGCAGAACCTTGAAACCCACGAGCAGATCCGCAGTGACATCCAGAAACGGACCGACTCCGGTCTTGGGTCGACCGCTGACCAGACCCAGATCGACGGTCGTGTGGCTCGGGCTTACTCCAATCAGGCGGCGGCGGAGAACAACTATCGGGATGCCGAGAGTGAGTTCATCCGTGTCGTCAATGAAGTGCCCAAGGATCTCGTTCAGCCAGTACCGAACACCCAGCTCCTGCCAGCAACACTGGAAGATGCGCTGAAGACGGCAACAGAGGTTCACCCGACCCTGCTGTCATCCCTGCAAGACATCGAAGAGGCGAAGTACCAGCATGAAGGCTCCAAGTCAGGGTTCTACCCGAACGTAGCCTTTGAAGTGGATCAGAACTGGAACGAGGACATCGATGCGGTCAAAGGCCGTAACGACGATCTCACCGCCATGGTCCGGATGCGTTACAACCTGTTCCGCGGTGGGTCCGATCTGGCAGAAAGCAAGGCAACCTCTGCGCTCTATTCCCAGGCCAAAGACATTCACATGAATGCCTTCCGTCAGGTGGAAGAGGGGACCCGCCTCGCCTGGAACGCCAAAGAGTCGCTGGCCAAGCAAAAAGTCTTCCTCAAAGAGCACGTGGACGCCAGCTATGACACCGTACAGGCGTACAAGAAGCAATTCGGCCTGGGCCAACGGACCTTGCTGGACGTGCTGAACACGGAGAACGAACTGTTCGAGGCTCGCCGCAGCTACATCACGGCCGAGTACGACTCCCTGTTGGCAGATTATCGTATCCTCAATGCCACCGGTGGTCTGCTCAATGCCCTGAATGTGCAGCAACCGGCTGAATGGCAGGCCAACAACAACTGATGGCCCTGCCACTGATGTCATATCAGGCAAGGGGAATGGCTGCAGCGTGCTGCAGTCATTCTTTTATGCGTCCGGCGGTCAGGGGATGATGGCGGCGTCATGACACAGAAAGAAGTGGCATCGACAGGCTGGAGCCGACGTGATGGGTATCGAGCTGTCGCAGGTGCACGTGCGCCCTGGCGGGTTCGCCTGCTGTGGCTGGCCCTGCTGGCGATCCCCCTGCTGCTCAGCGCCAGCCAGCCTCTCTCACCGGAGGATATGAAACTGGTCAAGCGCGCGGAGGAGACCTATGGCCCCAGGGCCGGCAAACGGGTCACCAGCTGGCGCACTTTGGCAATGCAGAACAAGGCGGCGGGGCTGACGGATCGGCAGAAGCTGGAGAAGGTGAACCAGTTCTTCAACCAGATGCGTTTCATCGATGACATCAAGTTGTGGCACAAGAAGGATTATTGGGCGACACCGCTGGAATTTCTGGGCGCAGCGGGGGGAGATTGTGAAGACTTCAGCATTTCCAAGTATTTTACCTTGCTGGAACTTGGCATCCCTGATGAAAAAATGCGAATGGTATATGTCAAGGCATTGGATTATAACCAGTTTCATATGGTCGTTGCCTACTATGAGACGCCTGCGGCAGTACCCCTGATTCTGGACAATCTTGTCGGATCAATTCGCCCGGCGACCCAACGGGCGGATTTGTTGCCAATTTACAGTTTTAACGGTAGTCACTTGTGGCTGATGAAGGCGCGTGGTCAAGGGGAACTGGCCGGGCAATCATCCCGCTTGGGATTATGGACAGACTTACGCAATCGCATGACATCGGGGCGATTGGCTCGGCCTGCGGTCAATTTGGATGATTAACCTATGACGCTCTACAGACAACTATTGGCAACCATGCTGCTGCTGTTCGGATTGCTGTTTGCCGCCACCTATTGGGTGCAATTCAATTCGACCCGCAACTACCTGGCGCAGCAGCAGGAGACCACCGTCATCAATACGTCCACCGCACTGGGTCTGGCGCTGACCCCCTATCTGGAGAACGGCGACAAGGTCAGTGCCGAATCCGTGATCAAGGCGGTGTTCGACGGGGGTTACTACAAGCTGGTCCGTCTCGATCTGCTGGCCTCCAAGGATGTCATCGAGCTGGAGAACAGCAGCCATATCGAAGGGGTCCCACAGTGGTTCATTGGGCTGGGTCTGTTCCCTGAAGTGGCCAATGAATCGATTTTGACGTCGGGTTGGCTGCAACTGGGCAAGCTGAAGGTCGTCGGCCACCCTGGACAAGCCTACTACGAGCTTTGGAAAGGAATGAGCGAACTGGCCACCTGGTTCCTGGTCGGCTTTCTCGTCACCACTCTCTTGCTGATGCGGGCGCTCAATTATCTGCTCAAACCGCTCAAGCTGATTTGCGATCAGGCGGTTGAAATCGAGCTGCACCATTTCGGCCACGCCATTCCCGAGCCCAAGACCCGCGAGCTGCGGCAAGTGGTACAGGCCATCAATACCCTTTCCAGCAAGCTTGCCGTGCAGTTCAAAGAGCAGGCTGACGAAGCCGAGAATCTGCGAGCCCGCGTCTATGTGGATGCCGTCTCCGGGCTTGGCAACCGCTCTTACTTCGTCGGGCAGGTCAATGCCTGGATTGCGGAGGCCGGGCAGGGCGGGGTCATGCTGGTGGCCGTCGACATGCTGGACGATCTCTATCGGGAAGAGGGCTTTGCTGCAAGGGACAACATGGTCAAGTCCATTGCACAGGTGCTCAGGGAACTGCTGGATGGCTGGGATGGCGCGGCGCTGGCCCGGATCTCGGCGACGGAGTATGCCTTGCTCTGCCCCACCGATGATCTGTCTCAGCTCAAGGAGCTGGCGGAGCTCATCAACAGCCGTATCGCCGATCTGGTTGTCAATCCCATGGGAGAAAGCGGTGCGCTGTCCGTCGTCGGCATCGCCGGCCGTGATGGCAATGACGATCTCTCGGCCCTGCTGACGAAGGCGGATAACGCCCTTGGCAAAGCGCGCAATGAGCGGCGCGGTGCCGTCGTGATGGAAGGCGGCAATGAGCAGGGACTGATGGGACGCCTTGCCTGGCGAGACCTGGTGCAGGATGCCATTGCCAGACATCTCTGGCGCTTCAAGGCACAGCCTGCGTGCCGCTTCGATGATGGTACCCGCCTGCATGCCGAGTTGTTCGCGGCCATCTCGCGAGATGGAACGGATTACTTCGCAGGGCAGTTCTTGCCTGCGATCGAGCAGTTCAAGATGGGGGCCGAGTTTGACAAGGCGGTGCTAGAAGCCTGCGTCCCCTTGTTCAAGCAGCAACCGGAATTGGTGTTGGCAGTCAATATCACGGCGGGTTCTCTCTGTTCGGATGAGTTCCTGACATGGCTCAGAGGCTATCTGCCGCTGAACGTGGAGCTGAAGGAGCGACTGCTGTTCGAGATCCCGGAAGCGGCCATCATGAAACACAAAGAGTATGTGACTCATCTGGTTGAGCTGTTGCGAGAGCACGGCTTCTTGTGGGGGGTCGATCACTATGGCCGGCACTTCCAGTCCCTCGGCTATCTGGAAGAGCTGACCCCCGCTTATGTCAAGGTGGACCACGGGTATACCAGCCAGGTCATGGAACCAGGCGCCGATACCTCCTTCCTGGCGGCTGTCTGTCGGGCTGCCCACAACGCGGGTGTCACGACCATCGCCACCCGGGTGGAAGATCAACGGCAGGTTGAATTGTTGTCCAGTTTGCATATCGATGGTTATCAGGGGTTCGTTCACCCTGCATTTCCACTGGTATAAGCGGTACAACTCGATAGAAAGGGGCCCATTAAGGGCCCTTTTTTATATCTGTTTAGAATATGTACATCATTTTTACGCGACATATAGGTAATATCACTAAAACTCGCGCTGTTACTTATTTGATTTTTATATGTAAAAAATATTCGTTCGATTCGCTGCATCGGATGAAGTCAAAGAGACTCAACCCTGTACATTTTTGCAACGGAAGCAGGACGGGGGCGTATCTAGAGTGTAGGCATCAAGATCTGTCACCCTGGAGCAATGGATATGCGCACCCAAATCATCGACAAAACCGTGGTCGTCTCTTCCGTAGAAGGCAACGTTCAGATCCTGCTTGCCGATGGCAGCAGTCGTCCTCTCCAGCCTGGCGAGATACTGCAGCCTGGCGCCAGACTCAATATCGCTGATGATGCCAAATTGATGCTGGCTCCCTACGATGACAAACCTGCAGCGGACAATGGTGTCCCGGCAGGGGCAGAGATGCCTCCAGAGGGACAATCTTCCTCATCGGTTGCCAATCATCAGCAAGGCTCGCCTGAAGTGTCGCCAGAAATTGCGGCGTTGCAACAATCCATCCTGCAAGGGGTTGACCCGACCAAGAACTTCGAAGCCTCTGCTGCCGGTGGGGCACCTGCCGCCGGTGGTGGTGGCGGTATCGGCGGGGTCGCTGGGGCCAGTGGCAATGGTGGTTTTGTTGTCATAGATCGCATCGGAGATGCGACTATAGCCGAGGCCGGATTCGATACCGGCTATGATACGTTGATCGATCAGAATGTGCTGCAGGAAGACGATCTTCTGCCCGAGAATCAGCTCGATGATCAGGATGAGTCTGTTGTCACCCAGGAAGATCAGGCCATCAGTGGCAATGTGCTCGACAACAGCAACAATCCGGATGGTCCCCTTGATTCGTCTGTCATTTCCTATAGCTGGGGCAACAATCAGGGAATTGCTGCTGGCGTTGAGAGCACGCTGGATGGGATTGGTACGCTGATCATCAATGCCGACGGCTCCTATACCTTTACCCCCGCGCTGAACTACACAGGCCCTGTACCTGCGGTCAATTACACCGTAACGGATGGGGATGATACCAACGACTCCACTATGACCATCACCATCACCCCTGTAGATGAGCCTGTCTCGCTGAATGGATTGCAGGTCGAGGGTGGTGAGCTTGTCCTTGATGAAGCCGCGTTGCCGGATGGCTCAGCCCCCGATGGCGCAGCCCTGACCAAGAGCAGTACCTTTACATTCAATGCGGCAGATGGAGTGCAAAGCCTGACGCTGGGAGGTGTGACGCTGATCAGCAATGGCCAGGTCTTGACCACCTTCCCCCAGGGGATCCCCAGTCCTTTGGGAAATCAACTGCTGGTGACCGGCGTCAGCTACAACCCGGTGACAGGGGTTGGCAGCGTGACCTACAGCTACACCCTGAACGATAACGAAACACATAACAAACCTGCAAATGATGGGGCTCTGACGGAGAGCTTCAACGTCGTGTTGACGGACCTTGATGGCGACACGACCAGTGCAGGGCTGGATGTCGTGGTGCTGGATGACGTGCCGACGGCGGTGAGCGACGTTAACCTGACGGCGGCGAGCGAGAACAACCTGGTCCTCAATGGCAACGTCATCACCAACGACGTGCAGGGGGCGGATGGCGCGGCAGTGACCGCGGGCACCCTGAGCGGGACCTACGGCAGCCTGGTGCTCAATGCCAACGGCACCTACACCTACACCCTCAACCCGAACGACGGTGACTTCAAGGCGCTGACCGGGGGCGGGGTGGGCAGTGAAGTGTTCACCTACACCCTGACGGATGCGGACGGAGACGTGAGCACGGCGACCCTGACCCTGACCATCAAGAACGACGATGACGGGGTGACCATCACCAACCTGACGCCCAAGGGCGAGGGCGGGGATGCGAAGGTGTATGAAGACGACCTGCTGGCGACCCGCGGCGAGAATGAATCGGCGGGGTCGGACAGCAGCAAGGAGTCGACCACGGTGACAGGGGACTTCACCATCAGCGCACCGGACGGGGTGAAGACCCTGAGCGTGGGTGGCATCAACATCGTGGTGAACGGGGTGGTGGCGGGCTTCCCGCTGAGCGGGGTGACCACGCCGCTGGGCAACACCCTGACCATCACCGGGTACAACCCGGCGACCGGGCTGGTGAGCTACAGCTACACCCTGAACGACAACGGGGCGCACCCGACAGCGAACGGCAACAACAGCCTGTTCGAAGACTTCGCGGTGAGCCTGGTGGACAGCGACGGGGATTCGGCCTCGAACACCCTGAGCGTGCAGATCGTGGACGACGTGCCGACGGCGGTGAGCGACGTCAACCTGACGGCGGCGAGCGAGAACAACCTGGTCCTCAATGGCAACGTCATCACCAACGACGTGCAGGGGGCGGATGGCGCGGCGGTGACCGCGGGCACCCTGAGCGGGACCTACGGCAGCCTGGTGCTCAATGCCAACGGCACCTACACCTACACCCTCAACCCGAACGACGGTGACTTCAAGGCGCTGACCGGGGGCGGGGTGGGCAGCGAAGTGTTCACCTACACCCTGACGGATGCGGACGGAGACGTGAGCACGGCGACCCTGACCCTGACCATCAAGAACGACGATGACGGGGTGACCATCACCAACCTGACGCCCAAGGGCGAGGGCGGGGATGCGAAGGTGTATGAAGACGACCTGCTGGCGACCCGCGGCGAGAATGAATCGGCGGGGTCGGACAGCAGCAAGGAGTCGACCACGGTGACAGGGGACTTCACCATCAGCGCACCGGACGGGGTGAAGACCCTGAGCGTGGGTGGCATCAACATCGTGGTGAACGGGGTGGTGGCGGGCTTCCCGCTGAGCGGGGTGACCACGCCGCTGGGCAACACCCTGACCATCACCGGGTACAACCCGGCGACCGGGCTGGTGAGCTACAGCTACACCCTGAACGACAACGAGGCGCACCCGACGGCGAACGGCAACAACAGCCTGTTCGAAGACTTCGCGGTGAGCCTGGTGGACAGCGACGGGGATTCGGCCTCGAACACCCTGAGCGTGCAGATCGTGGACGACGTGCCGACGGCGGTGAGCGACGTCAACCTGACGGCGGCGAGCGAGAACAACCTGGTCCTCAATGGCAACGTCATCACCAACGACGTGCAGGGGGCGGATGGCGCGGCGGTGACCGCGGGCACCCTGAGCGGGACCTACGGCAGCCTGGTGCTCAATGCCAACGGCACCTACACCTACACCCTCAACCCGAACGACGGTGACTTCAAGGCGCTGACCGGGGGCGGGGTGGGCAGCGAAGTGTTCACCTACACCCTGACGGATGCGGACGGAGACGTGAGCACGGCGACCCTGACCCTGACCATCAAGAACGACGATGACGGGGTGACCATCACCAACCTGACGCCCAAGGGCGAGGGCGGGGATGCGAAGGTGTATGAAGACGACCTGCTGGCGACCCGCGGCGAGAATGAATCGGCGGGGTCGGACAGCAGCAAGGAGTCGACCACGGTGACAGGGGACTTCACCATCAGCGCACCGGACGGGGTGAAGACCCTGAGCGTGGGTGGCATCAACATCGTGGTGAACGGGGTGGTGGCGGGCTTCCCGCTGAGCGGGGTGACCACGCCGCTGGGCAACACCCTGACCATCACCGGGTACAACCCGGCGACCGGGCTGGTGAGCTACAGCTACACCCTGAACGACAACGAGGCGCACCCGACGGCGAACGGCAACAACAGCCTGTTCGAAGACTTCGCGGTGAGCCTGGTGGACAGCGACGGGGATTCGGCCTCGAACACCCTGAGCGTGCAGATCGTGGACGACGTGCCGACGGCGGTGAGCGACGTCAACCTGACGGCGGCGAGCGAGAACAACCTGGTCCTCAATGGCAACGTCATCACCAACGACGTGCAGGGGGCGGATGGCGCGGCGGTGACCGCGGGCACCCTGAGCGGGACTTACGGCAGCCTGGTGCTCAATGCCAACGGCACCTACACCTACACCCTCAACCCGAACGACGGTGACTTCAAGGCGCTGACCGGGGGCGGGGTGGGCAGTGAAGTGTTCACCTACACCCTGACGGATGCGGACGGAGACGTGAGCACGGCGACCCTGACCCTGACCATCAAGAACGACGATGACGGGGTGACCATCACCAACCTGACGCCCAAGGGCGAGGGCGGGGATGCGAAGGTGTATGAAGACGACCTGCTGGCGACCCGCGGCGAGAATGAATCGGCGGGGTCGGACAGCAGCAAGGAGTCGACCACGGTGACAGGGGACTTCACCATCAGCGCACCGGACGGGGTGAAGACCCTGAGCGTGGGTGGCATCAACATCGTGGTGAACGGGGTGGTGGCGGGCTTCCCGCTGAGCGGGGTGACCACGCCGCTGGGCAACACCCTGACCATCACCGGGTACAACCCGGCGACCGGGCTGGTGAGCTACAGCTACACCCTGAACGACAACGAGGTGCACCTGACGGCGAACGGCAACAACAGCCTGTTCGAAGACTTCGCGGTGAGCCTGGTGGACAGCGACGGGGATTCGGCCTCGAACACCCTGAGCGTGCAGATCGTGGACGACGTGCCGACGGCGGTGAGCGACGTCAACCTGACGGCGGCGAGCGAGAACAACCTGGTCCTCAATGGCAACGTCATCACCAACGACGTGCAGGGGGCGGATGGCGCGGCGGTGACCGCGGGCACCCTGAGCGGGACTTACGGCAGCCTGGTGCTCAATGCCAACGGCACCTACACCTACACCCTCAACCCGAACGACGGTGACTTCAAGGCGCTGACCGGGGGCGGGGTGGGCAGCGAAGTGTTCACCTACACCCTGACGGATGCGGATGGAGACGTGAGCACGGCGACCCTGACCCTGACCATCAAGAACGACGATGACGGGGTGACCATCACCAACCTGACGCCCAAGGGCGAGGGCGGGGATGCGAAGGTGTACGAGGACGACCTGCTGGCGACCCGCGGCGAGAATGAGTCGGCGGGGTCGGACAGCAGCAAGGAGTCGACCACGGTGACGGGGGACTTCACCATCAGCGCGCCGGACGGGGTGAAGACCCTGAGCGTGGGTGGCATCAACATCGTGGTGAACGGGGTGGTGGCGGGCTTCCCGCTGAGCGGGGTGACCACGCCGCTGGGCAACACCCTGACCATCACCGGGTACAACCCGGCGACCGGGCTGGTGAGCTACAGCTACACCCTGAACGACAACGAGGCGCACCCGACGGCGAACGGCAACAACAGCCTGTTCGAAGACTTCGCGGTGAGCCTGGTGGACAGCGACGGGGACTCGGCCTCGAACACCCTGAGCGTGCAGATCGTGGACGACGTGCCGACGGCGGTGAGCGACGTCAACCTGACGGTGGCGAGCGAGAACAACCTGGCCCTCAATGGCAACGTCATCACCAACGACGTGCAGGGGGCGGATGGCGCGGCGGTGACCGCGGGCACCCTGAGCGGGACCTACGGCAGCCTGGTGCTCAATGCCAACGGCACCTACACCTACACCCTCAACCCGAACGACGGTGACTTCAAGGCGCTGACCGGGGGCGGGGTGGGCAGCGAAGTGTTCACCTACACCCTGACGGATGCGGACGGAGACGTGAGCACGGCGACCCTGACCCTGACCATCAAGAACGACGATGACGGGGTGACCATCACCAACCTGACGCCCAAGGGCGAGGGCGGGGATGCGAAGGTGTATGAAGACGACCTGCTGGCGACCCGCGGCGAGAATGAATCGGCGGGGTCGGACAGCAGCAAGGAGTCGACCACGGTGACGGGGGACTTCACCATCAGCGCACCGGACGGGGTGAAGACCCTGAGCGTGGGTGGCATCAACATCGTGGTGAACGGGGTGGTGGCGGGCTTCCCGCTGAGCGGGGTGACCACGCCGCTGGGCAACACCCTGACCATCACCGGGTACAACCCGGCGACCGGGCTGGTGAGCTACAGCTACACCCTGAACGACAACGAGGCGCACCCGACGGCGAACGGCAACAACAGCCTGTTCGAAGACTTCGCGGTGAGCCTGGTGGACAGCGACGGGGATTCGGCCTCGAACACCCTGAGCGTGCAGATCGTGGACGACGTGCCGACGGCGGTGAGCGACGTCAACCTGACGGCGGCGAGCGAGAACAACCTGGTCCTCAATGGCAACGTCATCACCAACGACGTGCAGGGGGCGGATGGCGCGGCGGTGACCGCGGGCACCCTGAGCGGGACTTACGGCAGCCTGGTGCTCAATGCCAACGGCACCTACACCTACACCCTCAACCCGAACGACGGTGACTTCAAGGCGCTGACCGGGGGCGGGGTGGGCAGTGAAGTGTTCACCTACACCCTGACGGATGCGGACGGAGACGTGAGCACGGCGACCCTGACCCTGACCATCAAGAACGACGATGACGGGGTGACCATCACCAACCTGACGCCCAAGGGCGAGGGCGGGGATGCGAAGGTGTATGAAGACGACCTGCTGGCGACCCGCGGCGAGAATGAATCGGCGGGGTCGGACAGCAGCAAGGAGTCGACCACGGTGACAGGGGACTTCACCATCAGCGCACCGGACGGGGTGAAGACCCTGAGCGTGGGTGGCATCAACATCGTGGTGAACGGGGTGGTGGCGGGCTTCCCGCTGAGCGGGGTGACCACGCCGCTGGGCAACACCCTGACCATCACCGGGTACAACCCGGCGACCGGGCTGGTGAGCTACAGCTACACCCTGAACGACAACGAGGTGCACCTGACGGCGAACGGCAACAACAGCCTGTTCGAAGACTTCGCGGTGAGCCTGGTGGACAGCGACGGGGATTCGGCCTCGAACACCCTGAGCGTGCAGATCGTGGACGACGTGCCGACGGCGGTGAGCGACGTCAACCTGACGGCGGCGAGCGAGAACAACCTGGTCCTCAATGGCAACGTCATCACCAACGACGTGCAGGGGGCGGATGGCGCGGCGGTGACCGCGGGCACCCTGAGCGGGACTTACGGCAGCCTGGTGCTCAATGCCAACGGCACCTACACCTACACCCTCAACCCGAACGACGGTGACTTCAAGGCGCTGACCGGGGGCGGGGTGGGCAGTGAAGTGTTCACCTACACCCTGACGGATGCGGACGGAGACGTGAGCACGGCGACCCTGACCCTGACCATCAAGAACGACGATGACGGGGTGACCATCACCAACCTGACGCCCAAGGGCGAGGGCGGGGATGCGAAGGTGTATGAAGACGACCTGCTGGCGACCCGCGGCGAGAATGAATCGGCGGGGTCGGACAGCAGCAAGGAGTCGACCACGGTGACAGGGGACTTCACCATCAGCGCACCGGACGGGGTGAAGACCCTGAGCGTGGGTGGCATCAACATCGTGGTGAACGGGGTGGTGGCGGGCTTCCCGCTGAGCGGGGTGACCACGCCGCTGGGCAACACCCTGACCATCACCGGGTACAACCCGGCGACCGGGCTGGTGAGCTACAGCTACACCCTGAACGACAACGAGGTGCACCTGACGGCGAACGGCAACAACAGCCTGTTCGAAGACTTCGCGGTGAGCCTGGTGGACAGCGACGGGGACTCGGCCTCGAACACCCTGAGCGTGCAGATCGTCGATGACGTGCCGACGGCCAACGATGATGCTGACAGTGCCACTGAAGGTGTGTTCACTCCGGTGACGGGTAATGTCATTACCGGGGCGGGGACCATCGGCGGCACAGCCGGTGCCGGGGTGGACGTCATGGGGGCGGATGGTGCGGCAATCAGCCAGGTCGTGAGCTCGAACGGCAATTCAGACAGTAATCCTGCCGGTGGATTCACTGTGACCGGGCTGTATGGGACGCTAACCATGGGGTTGGATGGCGAATACAGTTATACGCTCACGGCGGCATCGGTTCCCGTGGGTGCCTCGGAGGTATTTACCTACACGCTCAAAGATGGCGATGGTGATACAGATCCGGCAACTCTTACCATCAATATTGCTCAGGATACCCGTGTCCCTGTATTGACCATCGGCAATGCGACGGTTGATGAGGAGGGACTGCCTGAGGGGACGGCTGCCAGTGGTAATTCGGAGATATTCAATGGCAGCTTCACCATCAACACCCAGGGGGAAAATCTGACTACCTTGACCATCGGTGGGCAGGCTTACAACTTGACCAGTGGCGGCAGTCAGACCTTGATCAACAATACGGAAGGAATGCTGACGGTAACCGGTGTCAGCGGCCCCACAGCCGGTGTCTACACGGTGAATTATACCTACACGCTCAAAGACAATGTGCTGACTCACAACGTTCAAGGCAACAGTGATACAGCGAATGGTCCGAGTTTCGTCGTGTCGGCTACGGATGCCAGTGGCGACAGTGGCACGGGTAACCTGCAGGTTGTGATCAGCGATGATGCCCCCATTGCCAATGCTGTTACCAATGCAGGCCAGGCGACTCAGGTGCAGAACACGAATCTGATGTTGATCCTCGATATCTCCGGCAGTATGGGTGATCCATCGGGCTATCAAGGCATGACTCGGATGCAGGTGATGCAAAAGTCCGCTTTGGAGCTGCTGGACAAATACAGCGCCTACGGCAGCGTCATGGTCAATATCGTGACCTTCTCCACTTCAGCCGCCAATCCGACCGGGGTGTGGGTCTCGGTCGATGTAGCCAAGGCCATCATCCTTGGCCTTACCCCCACGAACTCGACCAACTACGATGATGCACTGAACGAGGCAATCAAAGCCTTTGGCGATACAGGTAAACTCGCTAATGCGCAAAATGTCTCTTACTTCATGTCGGATGGTCTGCCAAATGCCAACTCGTTGAGCGGTACCCCCGCCACAGTTCCTGATGGCAACAACTCGCTTGGCGGTGGAAACGGGATCGATGGTGACGGCACGACACTGAGCGGTGAAACCAAGGACTGGGCCGATTTCCTGACGGCGAACAACATCAATTCGTACGCGCTCGGGATGGGATCGGGAGCGACCCAGTCTGCACTGGATCCCATTGCCTACAACGGGGTCAGTGGTGCCAGCCCGGCAAATACCACCGCAGTGGTGGTGACTGACTTCAGCCAACTGACCGCGACCCTTTTGAGCACCGTGGTAGCCCCGCCCTTGGCAGGACAACTTATAAACGGTGTAGCGGCGAGTGCTGGGGCCGATGGTGGCTGGCTCAATGCCATTACCGTGGGGGGGGTGACTTATACCTACAACCAGAAGACGGACTCCGCCGGCGTTTCGGGAGGGACATCAGCCGGGACCTTCAATACAACGACCAACGAATGGACCATTACACTTGCAGGCGGCATCCTCAAGGTGGACATGGACAACGGCGCCTACACCTATACTCCGCCGTCATCCATTCCGGTCGGGGGGATAAACCAGGTCGTGGGTTACAGTGTGATAGACAACGATGGGGATACTGCGTCCAGCACCTTGTCCATCGTTATCAACCCGGCGGTCGGTCCTACCGTGGTTCGTGATGACTTTATCATCACCAACCAGGACCCCGCGACCATTCCGGATTGGGCTCTGCTTGCCAATGACACCGGGCCTCTGGCTGCGACCCAGATGATCACGGGCGTCTCGGGAGCCGTTGGAGGGACCGTCACAGACAATGCAGGCTCGGTAACATTTGATGATACCTCCGGCAATGCGACTCCCAACTCTTACGAGGGTTCGTTCAACTACACCAATAGCACGACCACAGATACGGCCAAGGTGTATGTGGATGTGCAGAGCGGTTTGACACTTACCGGGAGCTATCTCGACGAGATCCTTATTGGGGGATCTGGAAACGATACGCTCAACGGCAATGCCGGGAACGACATCCTGCTTGGAGGACTCGGTAACGACACCTTGAATGGTGGTGAGGGCAATGATCTCCTGATCGGTGGCGCTGGCAACGATACCCTGAACGGCGGCAATGGCAATGATACGGCCAGTTACTTCGACAGCGCTGCTGGGGTCACGGTCACAGTCAATGGTGCCAGTCAGAATACCGGAGGGGCAGGGACAGACAGCCTGAGCAACATGGAAAATCTGGTAGGATCCATGTTCAACGACAGCCTGACCGGCGATGGCAATGCCAACGTCCTGAGCGGACTGGCAGGTAACGACATCTTGAGTGGTGGTGGGGGCGACGACCTGCTGATTGGGGGTACCGGCAGTGATACCCTGACTGGTGGGGCTGGCAAGGATACCTTCAAATGGATGGCAGGTGATGCAGGAGGCACGGATACCATCAAAGACTTCACCACGGGGGCCAATGGAGATGTCCTGGACCTGAGTGAACTGCTCAGTGGTGAGCATGCCGATGCGAGCACACTGGATCACTACCTTACCTTTGCTTCTGGTCCGGGCAGTGGCAAGTCAACCCTGACCATTGATCTCGATGGAGCGGGAAGTGGCACCACGACTCATACCATCCTCTTTGACAACGTGGATCTGACGGCCGGTAAATCCAATCTGCAGGTCATTCAGGATCTGCTGGATCAGGGCAACCTCAAGGTCGATCCGTAAGCAGGGTATGGGGGCCGGGTGTGCCCGGCCCCTGTTATTTGATGGAGTGGGCAGATAAGATAGCTGCAGTATCAGGAGAGGGTCACCATGCAGTCATTCAACTGGGTCGACATCGACGGCATTCGCTACAGCTGGAACGGGCAGGACAATATCGTCTGCACCGGCCGCTTTGGTTATCAGGCCACGATGACAGGTGACACGCTCAATGGTCTGGAGCTGGAGAGCGAAGATGGTGAGGTGGCGGGGTTGCTGAATGTGGACTTTGCCGCTTCTCGTATCAGCTTCACGCCAGCAGAGGATGCCCCCCTGCCCCACATGATGGTGCTGGTCGGCCATGAGTGGGGGCAGCAGGAGTATTCGTTGCAGAGCCTGAGTGATACCTCCTTGCAGGGGCTGCTCAGCCACGGTGAGGAGCTTGACTGGGGAGCGCTGGCCGTCGTGACGACGTCCGAGCCGAATCTGCCATCACAAGGTCATGTTCTGTCGTGGGATTCGTTCCACTTTGAGGATGAGTCGCTGTTTGGCAGCCCGGCGCCTGCTCCCGTGATGACAAGCCATGGCAATTCAGGAGGAGGGGAGATCAGCATCAATATCGACATGACCAATCAGGTGCTGGACCAGATCCCGCCGACACACGATATATGAATCCCAATCGACGACATGCATAATGATCTCCATCTAAATGATGGAGGTTTTTTTATGTGGCGTCCCCTTCTTACCCTGTCCGCGCTGGTTGTCAGTGCTCCGTTGCTTGCCATCGAGGTTCCCCAGGCCCCCCATCTGGTCGTCAGTGGCTATGCGGAGCAGAAGGCCGAACCAGACATGCTGACGCTCAATGTCGCCGTCACGGCACTGGAGAAGCAGGGCATCAAGGCCAAACAGCAGGTAGATACCAAGGTAGCTGCCTTCTTTGGCCAGCTGGAGAGCCTGGGCATCAAGCGCAGCGACGTCGAGGCGGGCAACCTGGTGATCTCCCCCGAGTATCAGTATCCCCAGAACAAGCAACCTGAAATGGTGGGTTACCGTGCCCAGCGCCAACTGGCTGTCAAACTCTATCAACTCGACAAACTCAGCCAGTTGATGGATACCGCCCTCAAGGCGGGTCTGGAGTCCGTGACCCAGATAGAGTACGGCCTGAAGTCACCACAGGTCATCAAGGAGCAGGCCCGGCTTGGTGCTGTCGCTGATGCCACGAGCAAGGCGGAGTCCCTGGCCAAGGCTTTCGGCATGAAGCTTGGCAAAGTGTATAGCGTTGAATACCGCAACAGTTCCCCCATGCCGGTCTATACCCGTGCCATGAAGGCCGCGGCAGCCCCTGCCGCCGACATGATGGAAAACAGCTATCAACAGCAGCAGATCAGCATCACTGACAATGTTGAAGCCGTCTTCCTGCTGGAATAACACAGCCCCTTTGTCCATCACTCAAACCCGAGGCAACCCCTCGGGTTTGTCATTGCAGGGGCTGGCAGGACAAGCGAGCCACGAACAGGATCTGGTGAAACGGGAATGGAATAAAAAAATGCCGGTCACTGACCGGCATTTTTGTTGGAGGAGGCTCGATGCCTAGCCCAGGTTGGTCGCCAGCTTGCGTTGGCTCTTCTGTTTGAGCAGATAGCCGATACCGAGTACCAGGACCCAGGCCGGGATCAGCTCGACCGAGATGCGGGTGCCGTCGTTCATGTACATGATCACCAGGATGGCGGCCATGAAGGCGAGGCAGAGGTAGTTGCCAAACGGGCTCCACAGTGCCTTGAACTTGGTGGTGACACCTTCTGCGGCCTTCACCTTGCGGAACTTGAGGTGCGCCAGGCTGATCATGGCCCAGTTGATGACCAGGGCGGAGACCACCAGGGACATCAGCAGACCAAAGGCCTTGCCCGGGATCAGGTAGTTGATGAGCACACACAGCAGGGTGGCCGCGGCCGAGATGGTGATGGCGGTCAGGGGCACGCCGCTCTTGTTGGTCTTGAGCAGGGCCTTGGGGCCGTTGCCCTGCTTGGCCAGGCCAAACAGCATGCGGCTGTTGCAGTAGACGCAGCTGTTGTACACCGACAGCGCGGCGGTCAGCACCACCAGGTTAAGTACGTTGGCTACCAGGTTGCTGTCGAGCGCATGGAAGATCATCACGAACGGGCTGCCGCCTTCCACTACCTTGCCCCAGGGATAGAGGGAGAGCAGTACGGTGAGGGCACCGATGTAGAAGATGAGGATGCGGTAGATCACCTGGTTGGTGGCCTTGGGGATGCTCTTCTCGGGATTGTCCGCTTCCGCTGCCGTGATGCCGACCAGCTCCAGACCGCCGAAGGAGAACATGATGAAGGCCATTGCCATCACCAGCCCGCCGACGCCGTTGGGGAAGAAGCCACCCTGGGCCCAGAGGTTGCTGACCGTGGCCTCGGGGCCGCCGCTGCCGGAGAACAGCATCCAGCCGCCGAATCCGATCATGCCGAGAATGGCGACCACCTTGATGATGGCGAACCAGAATTCCATCTCGCCGAACGCCTTGACGTTGGAGAGGTTGATGGCGTTGATCAGCACGAAGAAGAAGGCCGCCGACATCCAGGTCGGGATCTCGGGCCACCAGTACTGGACATAGATACCGACTGCCGTCAGCTCGGCCATGCTCACCAGCACATAGAGCACCCAGTAGTTCCAGCCGGAGGCGAAGCCGGCGAAGTCACCCCAGTACTTGTAGGCAAAATGGCTGAATGAGCCGGCAACCGGCTCTTCCACCACCATCTCGCCCAGCTGGCGCATGATGAGGAAGGCGATGAAGCCGCCGATGGCATAACCCAGCAGCACCGCAGGGCCCGCCATCTTGATGGTGTCGGCAATGCCGAGGAACAGGCCGGTACCGATGGCACCGCCCAGTGCGATGAGCTGGATATGGCGGTTTTTCAGACCGCGCTTAAGCTCCTCGCCGTGTTGTTGAAGATCCATTCTTCCTTCCTTACGTCGCTGAAATCACTCGGCTCGCGTCCCGTCAGCCACAGCACGTCCTCTGCCTGGCGCGGCATCTTGTGCCGAAAACGTGACGAAATCCGTATTTATATCGTTACAGTTTGCCGCTGGCTGTTTTTTGTAGCGGCTACCAACCCGAGCAGAATAGTGATAATCGACCGTCCATGCACCTGTTTTCCTCATCATTGGCTGCTGTTTTGTGCGCCATGCAGGTTTTTCATGATCTGGAAAGGGGTTTTGAGAGTGATTGCTGGTTTTGTGTTCGAATGGATTTCCATCTCTTGACTCAGTTTGGTTTTCATGGCGTTGTTTCCCTTTGATAAAAAGGGACTCATATGATGGAGCGTATAGTCGGTGGCCTGGTGATGGCCGTGCTCTGGCTCGGGATCTGGCTCTCCCCCATGTTGCTGACGATGGCGATGAGCAGCCTTGTTGTCTGGGGCTGGTTGGGAGCGGATTACCTGGTGAACCACGTCGCCATGGTGCTCATCCTTGCTGCCGGGATGGGGTTGGTGCCAGCCTGCTGGCTGAGCGAGCGAGTCCGCAAGGGCAGGGGACTCATCCATTTTCACGGCATGTTGATGAACAACAAGGAGCTCAACAAGCCCTGAGCCTGCTTGCCCCGCGAGTGATGGGATGCCAGCGATGATGCTGGCATCATTTTTTCATCCTGTTTCTCTGTTTCGTTATCTTGCCACTCATCTATTTCATGGTGCGTTGTGCTGTGACAGCCTTGCAGGTTAGCAGAGCTGGCGGCGAAGGCCGGTTGCTTCCAGGATCTTGGCGCTGATCTCCTCGACCGAGTGGGAGCTGGTATCGAGGAAGCGGATCGCCTCCTGGCGGAACAGCCTCTCGACGCTGGCCAGCTCCTGTTTGCATTGATCAAGCGAGGAGTAGCGGCTGTTGGCGCGGCGCTGGTTGCGGATCTCGTGCAGCCGCTGCGGCATGATGGTGAGGCCGAACAATTTGTGGCGATTGGCCTTGAGGGCGGCGGGCAGCTCCAGCGATCCCATGTCCTGCTCGATAAAGGGATAGTTGGCGGCGCGAATGCCAAATTGCAGTGCCAGATAGAGGCTGGTCGGTGTCTTGCCGCAACGGGAGACCCCGATGAGGATGATGTCTGCCTCGTCATACTCCTTGGTGGTGATGCCATCGTCGTTGGCCAGCGCAAAGTTGACCGCTTCGATGCGATCGTCGTACAGCTTGCGGTTTTCCATGCCATGGGTGCGATGCAACCTGGGTTCGGCCTTGATACCTAGCTCCTGTTCGAGAGGGCTTACGAAGGTGTTGAGAAAATCGTGGCTGCTGGCCTGGGCCTTGAGCACCTCTTCACGCACCATGGGGTCGACGATGGTGTGAAACAGGATGGGGCGCACCCCGGTCTGGCGAAACTGCTCATCAATACGTGCCCGTACCTGGCGCGCTTTCTCCTGGGTCTCGACAAAGGGGATGGTGACCTGTTCGAAGGCCAGGGGAAACTGGCTCAACACGGCGTGGCCGAAGACTTCGGCGGTGATGGCGGTGCCGTCGGATACATAGAATACGGTGTGCACTGCGGACTCCTGTGGTGCGCTCCAGAGGGCGGCGAGAAATAAGTATCTCTCGAAACCATATCGTTTTTGTCAACAGATCTGCCATGCCCAAGTTGTGAACTCGCTTGCAAACCTGAGTCGTTACCTTTTTGTGTCGCTATTGTAGAATGCCTGTGTCAAACGACCATCCCCAACTCTTGCTCGGGGATTTTTTTGACAATAAATAGAAAACGTTTTCATGGTCGTTGGCAACAGACACTAACAAAAACACACGACTTGGCACAGCAGGTGAATTGTCACCCTGGCCCCCCAACCTGGAGACATGCAAATGCAACAGTACGTACTCTGGTACGAACAGCTCGGTATGCAGGACGTTGAACGCGTCGGCGGCAAGAATGCATCCCTTGGCGAGATGATCAGCAACCTCTCGGGGGCCGGCGTGTCCGTACCGGGCGGGTTTGCGACCACGGCCTTTGCGTTTAACGAGTTTCTGGAGTTAAGCGGCCTCAACGGCAAGATCCATGACCTGCTCGACAGTCTGGATGTGGATGACATCGCCGCCCTCAACCGGGCCGGTCAGCAGATCCGCGACTGGGTGGTGGAAGCACCCTTCCAGCCCGCTCTGGAGCAGGCGGTGCGCGAGGCCTATGACAAGCTGAGCGCGGGGCTCGAGGCATCCTTTGCCGTGCGCTCCTCCGCCACCGCGGAAGACATGCCGGATGCGTCGTTTGCCGGTCAGCAGGAGACCTTCCTCAACGTGCGCGGCATCGATGCCGTCATGACTGCCATCAAGCATGTGTTTGCCTCTCTGTTCAACGATCGCGCCATCTCCTACCGGGTCCATCAGGGCTATGACCACAAGGGGGTCGCTCTCTCTGCCGGGGTGCAGCGCATGGTGCGCTCGGATCTCGCTGCCTCCGGCGTCATGTTTACCCTGGACACCGAATCCGGCTTCAACGACGTGGTCTTCATCACCGGCGCCCAGGGTTTGGGCGAGATGGTGGTGCAGGGGGCCGTCAACCCGGACGAGTTCTATGTGCACAAGCCGACCCTCAAGACCGGGCGCCCTGCCGTGGTGCGCAAGACGCTGGGTTCCAAGCTCATCAAGATGACCTACTCCGGGGATGCCGGTCATGGCCGTCAGGTGAAGGTGGTCGACACCACCGATGCCGAGCGCAACCGCTTCTGCATCACGGACGAGGAAGTGATGGCCCTGGCAAAGCAGGCCCTCATCATCGAGCAGCATTACGGTCGTCCGATGGACATCGAGTGGGCCAAGGATGGTCAGGATGGCAAGCTCTACATCGTTCAAGCCCGTCCGGAAACCGTGCGTAGCCGCCAGGAAGCCAATACCCTCGAGCGCTTTGCCCTCAAGCAAACCGGCAAGGTGCTGATCGAGGGGCGCGCCATCGGCCACAAGATTGGCGCGGGTCCGGCCCGTGTCATCTCCTCCATCAGCCAGATGGATGAAGTGCAGCCTGGCGATGTGCTGGTCACCGACATGACGGATCCGGATTGGGAGCCCATCATGAAGCGCGCTTCCGCCATCGTCACCAACCGGGGTGGGCGCACCTGTCACGCCGCCATCATCGCCCGGGAGCTTGGCATTCCGGCAGTGGTGGGTTGCGGCAACGCCACCGACCACATCCAGGATGGTCAGCTCATCACCGTCTCCTGTGCGGAAGGGGACACCGGCTTCATCTATGACGGCGAGCTCGACTTTGACGTGGCGGTGACCGAGGTGGGCAACATGCCGCGCCTGCCCATCAAGATCATGATGAACGTCGGCAATCCGGACCGCGCCTTCGATTTTGCCCAGTTGCCGAATGCCGGCGTGGGCCTGGCCCGCCTCGAGTTCATCATCAACCGCATGATCGGGGTCCACCCCAAGGCGCTGCTGGAGTTCGATCAGCAGACCCCGGAACTCCAGGCCACCATCACCAGGATGATCGCGGGCTACGAGAGCCCCCGCGAGTTCTACGTAGCCAAGCTGACGGAAGGGATCGCCACTCTGGCGGCCGCCTTCTGGCCTGAGCGGGTCATCGTGCGGATGTCGGACTTCAAGTCCAATGAGTACGCCAACCTGGTGGGGGGCCGTGGTTACGAACCCCATGAAGAGAACCCCATGATCGGTTTCCGTGGCGCGTCGCGCTACATCGCCGACAGCTTCCGCCCCTGCTTCGCCCTCGAGTGCGAGGCGATGAAACGGGTGCGGGATGTCATGGGGTTGACCAACGTCGAGGTGATGATCCCCTTCGTGCGTACTCTGGGTGAGGCGGAGCAGGTGGTGGAGATACTGGCTGAGAACGGCTTGCGCCGTGGCGAGCGCGGCCTGAAAGTCATCATGATGTGCGAGCTGCCCTCCAATGCGCTGCTGGCGGACAAATTCCTCGAGCACTTCGACGGCTTCTCCATCGGTTCCAATGACATGACCCAGTTGACCCTGGGGCTGGATCGGGACTCCGGGCTCATCGCCCACCTGTTCGACGAGCGCAACGAGGCGGTCAAGGCACTGCTGGCCATGGCCATCGCCGCCGCCCGCAAGGCGGGCAAGTACGTGGGGATCTGCGGCCAGGGGCCGTCCGATCACCCGGACTTCGCCGCCTGGCTGGTCGAGCAGGGGATCGATTCCGTGTCGCTCAACCCGGATACCGTGGTCGACACCTGGCTCTATCTGGCCGAGCAGCACAAGGCCGGCTAAACCCGTCCCCGCTTTTTGATGACACGGCGCCGCAATGGCGCCGTTTTTGTCTGCGCCCCCCTTTTTCTGTTACAAGGGGAATGAGCAAGGCGCTCCGCACCCATCACAGGACGATCCCATGACCTCATTGCAGTGGCAATCCGCCACCCTGGC
The DNA here is from genome assembly GCF_019046925.1 of Aeromonas sp. FDAARGOS 1402. Taxonomy (NCBI): domain Bacteria; kingdom Pseudomonadati; phylum Pseudomonadota; class Gammaproteobacteria; order Aeromonadales; family Aeromonadaceae; genus Aeromonas; species Aeromonas sp. FDAARGOS 1402. The sequence continues at coordinate 4,196,643 of NZ_CP077201.1, read as the reverse complement.
CCTGCGTGGCCACCACACCCTGGTTATTCCCGAACTCTGTCTCACTCCGCAGGCCTGCTGGGCCTTCGTCGGCAGCAACGGCAGCGGCAAGACGGCGCTGGCGTCGGCCCTGTGCGGCGAGCTGGCCGTGCGTGCCGGAGCGGTATCCGGTCGAGTTCGGGCCGAGCGACTCTCGTTCGAGTCGCAGCAACAGCTGGGGGAGCTGGACTGGCAGCGGCGCAATACCGACATGCTGGGGGAAGAGGAGGAGGCGGGGTATCGGGTATCGACCCTGATGCTGGAGGCGGGGGGTGAGGAGCATGAGGCCCGCGCGCTGCTGGCCCGCTTTGGCATTGAATCCCTGTGGGAGCGCCCCTATCGCTACCTCTCGAGCGGGGAGGGGCGCAAGCTGCTGCTGGCTCGCGCCCTGCTGGGGCGACCTGAGCTGCTGGTGCTGGACGAACCCTTCGATGGCCTGGATCAGGGGGCCAGGGCTTCTTTGATGATGTTGCTGGCTGACCTGGTGTCAGAGGGGCTGCGCCTGGTGGTGATCGTCAACCGTTTTGACGAGATCCCCCCCTTTGCCACTCACCTCGGCCTGCTCGGCGAGTGTCGTCTGCTGCTGGCGGGGGAGCGCGAGGCGGTGCTCGGCAGCCAGGAGGTGGCCCAGCTGGCGCGGGCCGAAACCACGTCCCCCCGTTTGCCGCCACCGCTGACGACACCCGAGCCCTTGCCTCCCGGCCCTCGGGTCGTCATGAAAGCCATGCGTATCGCTTACGGGGATCAGGTGATCATCGACGGGCTCGACTGGACCATTGACGAGGGGGAGCACTGGCAACTGGTGGGACCAAACGGCGCTGGCAAGTCGACCCTGCTCTCCCTCATCACCGGAGATCACCCGCAAGGTTACAACAATGAGCTCCATCTGTTCGGACGGCGGCGGGGCAGCGGCGAGAGCATCTGGGAGATCAAGCGCCACATCGGGCTCGTGAGCCCGGCGCTGCATCTGGACTATCGTGTCAGCTGCCCGGTGCAGACAGTGATCCTCTCCGGTTTCTACGACTCCATCGGGCTTTATACCCGGCCGGGAGATCGTCAGCTGGCGCTGGCCAACCAGTGGCTGGCCCTGCTGGGGCTGGCCGATCAGGGGGCGCAGCCTTTCCACACTCTCTCTTTCGGTCAGCAGCGACTGGTGCTGATCGCCCGTGCCCTGGTCAAACATCCGCCGCTGCTCATCCTGGACGAACCCCAGCAGGGACTGGATCCCCTCAACCGTCACCTGGTGCGGGAGATGGTGGCGCGCCTCGTGGGCGAGGGAACCCAGCTGCTGTTCGTTTCCCATCATGCCGATGATGCGCCCCCCGGTCTGACCCACAGGCTGAGCTTCGTGCCAAGGGAGGAGGGAGGATACGACTATCTGCAGGAGCGTCTGGGGAGCTGAGCCGCCCGGGCGGCATGGTCAGAGAGGGGGTGGTTCGGCGAGGAGCGGCGGCATATCCAGCAGCGTCCACCACAGCCCGAAGAAGAGCATGATCCCCAGCCAGAGCCAGGCAAGATAGTGACGGGTGGCGGCCATCCCCGTCACAGTCACAGTCACCATGAATGCCGTCCCGAAGGCGATGAGGGCGAACAGAAAGGGCGCCATGTTGTCCATCATGGCGGTCATTTCACTAGGGAGAGGATCTGGCGAAATGCCGGATGGCGGCAGTCCCCCATCAGCTCATAGAGGCACATCTCCACCGACGTCAGCGCAGCTCCCCTGGCCGCAAGCTGGCCGATGGCGAGATCCCGGTTGGCGGCGCAGCGAGACGACACCGCATCCACCACCAGCGAGACCCGGGCGCCCCTGGCCAGAAGCCCCAGCACGCTCTGGTAGACGCAGATATGGGTCTCGATGCCACATACCAGCCAATGCTCTACCCCACTCTCGGCCAGCGCGGTCGCCACAGTGGGCTCCCCCAGGGCGCCGAAGCTGTATTTGGGCAGCACAAGATCGCCTGCCTGCAGCGACTGCAATTCGGGCACGGTGGCACCGAGCTTGTCCGGGTTCTGCTCCAGCCAGACAACCGGCAGCCCCAGCACCCTGGCCCCTTGCACCAGCCTGGCGGTATTGGCAATCAGGGCGTCGCTCTCCTCGACCAGGCGGGCCAGCTTGCCCTGAATATCGACCACCAGCAGGCCTGGGTGATGGTGTTTCTGCATTTTTTGTCTCCTTTCTCCGTTGCGGATGAGATACAGCGCCATCCTGGGAGCCATTCTCGCGTACATCTTGATACAAATTGTGAGCTGACCGACGGCGTGGCGGGCACTAGGATGCGCGTCATGGAGCCCGTTTTCTCAGTTGTGGTGTGCATGACAAGGGGCGACGCATCAACCCGCTACTGCGTAGTTGGACGATTTTCCATTAACGATGAGAAGTACCATGAAGAAGATAATCCTGTTCGTCTCCCTGGCTGGCCTTTTGGCCGGTTGCGCCAGCCCGGCACAACGCATGGCGGAATGCCAGGCGCAAGGGATCAGCAAGGACGCCTGCTACCAGGCCGAGCAAAACCGCCAGGCGTCCATCATGAACGCCGCCGAGAAGCAGGCCTTGGAGAACGCCAGCAAGGCGGTCAAATAATCCAACCCGACTCATTACGTGTACTTCTCAGGCCCTGGATTCACCGAATGCAGGGCCTTTTGCTGGGTGGCACAGTGCTGCGATGTGTTTGCGGCGTGTGAGGACTCAATGTAGGTCATCGCCTCGATGTTGCTGCCATCGGGATCGCGCAGGAAGGCGGCGTAGTAATTGGGGGCATAGTGGGGACGCAGTCCCGGCAACCCATTGCAGGCAAAGCCTGCCTTGATCCCCGCGTGATGGAACGCATCCACCTGTGTCGTGTCGTCGGCCCTGAATGCGAGATGGCAGGAAGCAGCCCTGCTGCCCCCGCTCAATCAGAAAGCCCACGTGATCGCGGCCCATCAGGCCAAAACCGGCCGCCGCCTCATCAGACCATTTGAGTTCTATCAAAAGAGGAGCCAGCACGGTGGCGTAGAAGTGCTGACAGGAGTCAAAACGCACCACCTTGATTTCTACATGATCGAACACGGTGACTCCTTGTGTTGCCTGGGTGTAGATCAGCCCATCAGGCCCTCATTGGAACTTGTGTAAATGGGTATCGAATGACCACAATAAGCCAGTTTGACGCCAGGCAGGGAGAGGGCAAGGCGCATAACTGCGCGCTCTGTCAAAGATTTTTCATCCAGTTGTGGGATGCGCTTTGCTTCGTGCTGGCCAAGCTTGCCCGGTTTTGTTGCTTGGCGAAGGCTACGAGCTCTGTTATGGTGTGCTCAGTTAGCCGTTTGGATGGCTAGATGGTTGTGCGCTGACTGCATGTTTGCGCCCCCGACCGCTCACCGTTTTGATGATCATGTTGACAGGGAGTTTTTATGCAACGTCGTTCCTTCTTCACCCTTTCCGCCCTGGCGTTGCTCGCCAGCAGCCTGCCTCTGTCCGCCTTTGCCATCGATGAGGCGAAGAAAGAGATCGTCATCGGCACCACGGTTGGCGACTTTGCCGACATGGTCACCGACGCCATCAAGCCGCAGCTCGAAGCCAAGGGCTACAAGGTCAAACTGGTGGAGTTCACCGATTACGTGACCCCCAATATCGCCCTGGCGGACGGGTCGCTTGACGTCAACTGCTTCCAGCACAAGCCCTATCTGGAGAGCTTCGCCAAAGACCGGGGTCTCTCTCTGGCGCCCATCACCCAGGTGCCGACCGGTCCCATGGGGCTCTACGCCGGCAAGCTGGGGGATCTGAAGGCGGTGAAAGAGGGAAGCACGGTCGCCATCCCGAACGATCCCACCAACCAGGCCCGAGCACTGCTGATGTTGCAGGATCTGGGCTGGCTGAGCCTCAAGGAGGGGATCAATCCCCTCAAGGCGAGCGAGTTCGACGTGGTGAAGAACCCCCACAACCTCAAGCTGGTGCTGCTGGAAGCGGCGCAGCTGCCGCGCTCCCGTGAGGATGTGGACTTCTCCGTCATCAACGGCAACTTTGCCGCCTCAAGCGGGATCCCGTTCAGCTCCGGCCTCTTCCTCGAGCGCAGCTATGACTTCATCAACTGGGTGGTGGTCAAGAGCGCCGATGCGGGCAAGCCGTTCGCCAAGGATGTGGCGGCGGCCTACAACTCCCCTGAATTCAAGGCTTATGCCGCCAAGCGCTTCGTCGGCTACAAGTATCCCGAGGGCTGGCAGCAGAAGGGGTGAGTAGCGTACAAGCGATAAAAACGGGCACCCAGGTGCCCGTTTTTTATTGGACGTCAGTAGTGGCGCAACCACCAGCGGGCGGCCAGGAGGGCGGTGAGGCTGCCAAGCAGGGCGCTTGCCAGCACATCCAGGGGCCAGTGCATGCCGATAAGGGTGCGCGAGAGGCCGATCCCGATGGCCCAGAGCGGCAGCAGCCAGGCCCCGGCGGGTGCCCGGGCCAGCCAGATCAGGCCGAAGAACTGGGCGAGGCTCATGGCGGCGATGCTGTGACCGGAGGGAAAGGCGTAGTTGACCTCTGCCTGCCAGTGCTGACCGAGCCAGGCGGGCAGCGCCAGCAACTGGGTCGCGGCGTGGACCTGTTCACTGCGAAGGGCCTGGCTTCCCCCATAGAACTGGCGGATGGCGGGGATCAGCTCCTGGCTCTCCAGCCAGATGAGGTAGGGCCTGGGCTCCTCGGTCAGCAGCTTGATGAGGCTCTTGATGACCCAGTCGCTCGCCAGCACGGCAAAGAGGGCGCCAGCCAGCGCCAGCAGGGCGCGACCGTCCAGCGTCAGCTTGTGTCTTGTGAGCAGCAGCAGGGCGGCGATGGTGAAGACCAGCCCCGGCAAGTCCACCATGCGGGTGAGGGCGTAGGGCCACCATAGCCAGCCCGATTGCAGGGCCTGGGTCATGAACGGCTGCCAGGGCAGGCAGACGAGCAGCAGCAGGGGGAGGAGCAGGAGGGCATTGAAATGAAGCACCTTGCGGCGTGGCAACGAAGAGGAGTGAGTCGGCATCAAGGGGTCCGGTTCGGTGGCGCGAGCGGCTAAAAAGAGGCGTCATTGTGCCAGTCAGGTTGCTCTGGTCAAGGCGAAGGGGGCGAGGGCAACAGGCTGTTACATATGATGCTGCCGGGCATCGTGCCCGCACCTGAGGCCGGGAGGCGGAAAGATGGCCGCAGAGCGGTCTGCCAACAAGCCTCTGAAAATCCGTCGCGTTTGGGCTAGAATGGCGCGCCTGTGGCCCTTGTGGACGAGATGCGTGCCGATGAAGATCGTCGTTGATGAAAATATGCCCCATGCGGTGGAGCTGTTTGCGGAATTTGGTGAAGTGGTTCCCCTGCCGGGACGAGAAATAAAGGCCGCGGATCTGCAAGAGGTGGATGTGCTGCTGGTGCGCTCCGTGACCCGGGTCAACGAAGCGCTCCTGGCAAGTTGCCCCAGGCTGGGGTTTGTCGGCACGGCCACCATCGGCACGGATCACATCGATCAGGGGCTGCTGGCGGCGCGGGGCATCCCCTTCTTCAGCGCCCCCGGCTGCAACAAGGTGTCGGTGGGGGACTACGTGCTCTCCGCCCTGCTGGTTCTGGCGGAACGCCATGAGCTGACCTTGAGCGAGATGAGCCTCGCCGTCATCGGTGCCGGCAACACCGGCGAGAGCGTGGCCGGCAAGGCCGAGGCGCTCGGGATGAAGGTGCTGCGCTGCGACCCGCCCCTGGCCCGTAGCGGCGCCGCTGGCGACTTCGTGGATTACCGCACTGCCCTGGATGCCGACATCGTCAGCTTCCATGTCCCCTATCTTCGTGAAGGGGATGAGGCCACCTTCCACCTGCTGGGAGCCGAGGAGATCGCCGAGCGTCCGGCCGGGCAGATCCTCATCAACGCCTCCCGCGGCGAGGTGTGGGACAACCGTGCCCTGCTTGTCCGCCAGCAGGGACCCCATCCCCTGCGACTGGTGATGGACGTGTGGGAAGGAGAGCCCGAGCCCCTCAATGAACTGGTGCCCCATACCGAGCTGGCCACCCCGCACATCGCCGGTTACAGCCTGGAAGGCAAGGCCCGTGGCACCTGGATGCTCTATGAGGCGCTGTGCCGGCAACTGGGGCGCACCCCGCGCCAGGATCTGCAATCCCTGCTGCCTGCCCCAGAGGTGCGCGAGCTGACGCCGGGGCAGCCGGCGGATCAGGCGCTCATCAAGCAGCTTGTCCACCTTGTTTATGACGTGCGCCGTGACGACGCCCGTTTTCGCAACCGGATCGGGCTGCCCGGCAGCTTCGATGAGCAGCGCAAGCGCTACCCCGAGCGGCGCGAACTTGGCGCCCTGCAACTGAAAGGGCCCTTCGCCGACGACAGATTGGCTCGACTGGGCTTTGCCGTCTCGGGGCAATAAACCCGATTTCAACAAGGGGAGGGGCTTGCCCAGGCGGCGCCACCCCCGGCCCGGCATCAGGCGGGCCTGTCATCAAACCGATACGCGTGCCAGCCGGGGCCCTCATGCCCGGCCCCGACGGGCCGCATCATAGGAGAACAGATCAGTGAGTCAGCAATTCAACGTAGCGGTATTGGGTGCCAGCGGCGCCGTGGGTCAGGCCATGATCGAGATCCTGGAGGAGCGCGCCTTCCCGGTAGCGACCCTCTATCCGCTCGCCTCCAGTCGCAGCGCTGGGGACACGGTGCGTTTTGGCGGCAAGAACGTCGACATCCTTGACGTGGAGGCCTTTGACTGGAGCCAGGTGGAGATCGCACTCTTCTCCGCCGGTGCCGAGGTCTCGGCCAAATGGGCGCCCATCGCCGCCGAGCACGGCTGCATCGTCATCGACAACACCTCCTGCTTCCGCTACGACGAGGACATTCCCCTGGTCATTCCGGAAGTGAACCCGGACGCGCTGGCCGATTTTCGCAACCGCAACATCATCGCCAACCCCAACTGCTCCACCATCCAGATGCTGGTGGCGCTCAAGCCCCTGCACGACGAGGTAGGCATCAGTCGCATCAACGTGGCGACCTACCAGTCCGTCTCCGGTTCCGGCAAGGAAGGGGTGAGCGAGCTGGCGGGCCAGACCGCCCACCTGCTCAACGGCCGTCCGGTGGAGCCGACCCTCTATCCGCAGCAGATCGCCTTCAACCTGATCCCGCAGATCGATGACTTCACCGACAACGGCTACACCCGGGAAGAGATGAAGATGGTGTGGGAGACCCAGAAAATCCTGGGGGATGCCAGCATCGCCGTGAACCCCACCTGCGTGCGGGTACCGATCTTCTACGGTCACGCCGAGGCGGTCCATGTGGAGCTGCACCAGCCGCTGGACGCCGAACAGGTGAAAGAGCTGCTGCGCAATGCCCCGGGGGTGACCCTGTTTGATGATGAAGGGGACTACCCGACCCCGGTACGCGATGCCACCGGCCAGGATGATGTGATGGTCGGGCGGGTGCGCCAGGATATTTCTCATCCGAGTGGTATCAATATGTGGATCGTGGCCGATAACGTTCGTAAGGGCGCGGCGACCAACAGCGTGCAGATTGCAGAACTGCTGGTACGCGACTACCTCTGAGGCCGGATGTCGGCCCCGGGCGGGGAGGGAACCCCGCCTTGATGTGGGCGCCCTGGCCCCGGGATGTGACCGGGAACCCACTCTCCGGTTTTTGGAATACCGTGTGATATCAGTGGACTAGGTTTTTTTCTACACTCTGGTTCGCGTCTGGGGCTGCTTTCTGGTCGCCGCCGGGCGCGAAATATGTCGGATCGCTGGCTTGAGACCGGCGCCTGATTTATATTGAGCCGATTGTTTTGGGGTAACTATCCAGATTTTTCAATGTGATAGGGCCGTCATACGAAGGAACGAATATGGGACATTCCCGCATAACGCTGGCAACGCTACTCGCATTGGGGCTTCTGGGCACGGTTCAGGCCGAAGAGGGGGCGCGAGAACCCTTCTTTGTCGAACTCAAGGGACCGGATGGCTCACCGCCCCCCGCGGTGCAACCAGAGCCCCGGGCCCAGCCCGTGGCGCCCGTCACCCTGCCCAGAGCCCAGCCCATCGTGCGTCAGGTGCCTGCTGCGTCGGCTGGCAGTTATGGTCCCGTGCGTCCCACCGATACCCTCTGGAGTCTGGCGAGCAAGCATCGCCCGTCCAACCGGGTAAGTGTCTACCAGACCATGGTGGCCATCTATGACAAGAACCCCCGAAGCTTCGCAGACGGCAACATCAACCATATTCTGGTGGGTTCCCACATCCTGCTGCCCACCGCCGCAGAGGCGGGGCGCATCACGGATGCCGAAGCACGCCGTCGCTTCAACAGCGACAACGCGAGCTGGAAGGGGCTGAGCCCCAAATACCTGGCCAACAAGCAATCCCACGTCGCCCAGCCGGTGGTGAGCAAGCCTGCTCCGGCCAAGCCGGCTGTAGTGGCCAAGAATACACCGCCCAAGGCGGCGCCGATCCCGGCGGCACCCAAGGCGACGGCTCCTGCCCCCGAGGTGAAGGAGACCACCAAAGCGGTCGTCTCCACTCCCGTGGTGGTGAGCGGTGCTGCGAGCAGCGCCGACAGCACGGCGCCGGCGCCCCTGCCCGCCACTGCGGTGGGCAAACCTTCCACCGAGATGGCGCTGGCTCTGGAAGATGCCAACGCCCAGCTCGGCCAGGTCACCGAGATGAACCACAGGCTCAAGCTGCGCCTGCAAGCCCTGACCGAAGAGGTGGAAACCCTCAAGGCCCAGTTGCAGGATCAGACCGCCCTGCAAAAAGAGGTGGCGGAACTCAAGGCCAATCCGACGCCTCCCGTGGTGGCGCCGGTGCCCAAACAGAGCTGGCTGATGGAGCTGCTCTCTTCGCCGCTCAATCTCGCCATGATCATCCTGCTGCCGGTACTCCTGGTGCTTGCCCTGGTCACGCTCTGGCTGCGTGCTCGTGCCCGCCGCGAGCTGGAAGAGCAGGAGAAGAGCCTCTCCGAGTCGACCTCCATGGTCATGGGAGACGAGAACAGCGAGTTTGATCAGTTGATGACGGTGGGCATCGCGGATGACGAGCCCCTCCATGGCATGCCGGATCTCAACGAGCCGGAAGTGATCAGGAAGCAAGATGGCGCCAGTGCTGCCGCCGATGTCATCTTCCGGGATGACGAGACGGCGCTCTCCGCTTTTGATGTGGAGCCTGCGGTGACGACGGCGAACCGGGATCCGGATCTGGTGCCCGAGCTGGATCTGGCCCACGAGGGTGACTTCGATCTACCCGTGGTGCCGGAACTCGATCTCTCCGACGAGCCCAGCTCCTCTGCTCGTGGTCATGACGAGATCATGACCGAGGAGGAGCTGCAGGCCGCCCTGTTTGCCGAGCTGGACGCGGATCTGGAAGCGGATCTGGCCCAGGCCCAGGAGGAGAGCCGCAGCCAGCGTGACGAGACACTGGCCAACTTCGATCTGAGCGATCTAGAGACCGGGTTTGGCGAGCCGACCGACGATGAGCTTGCCGCCAAGGCGCCGCACATCGACGAGACGGGGTTTGGCAAGGACGATGTGGACGACATGCTGGCCGAGCTTGGGCTGGAGCCCACCAAGCCGGCGGCGTCCGAGTGGGATCCCAGCGAGCTGGCCCTGGCGGATTTCGAGGATGCCTTCGCCGAGGTGGAGTCCCATCAGGGGGAGGTGAAACCCCGCGAGCAGGTGCAAGACAGCGACTTCGTTGAAATCGACAAGCTGCTGGCCGATGCCGATGCCAGCAGCACGGAACAGGAACCCTATCAGGGCTTCTCCCTGGATGTGGGGCTGGACGGTTTCCCCGAGGTGCTGCCGGAGTCCAACGGCTTTGATGTGGATGCCGATGACGGCGGGGTGGGGGCCAAGCTGGATCTGGCCCGGGCTTACCTCGAGATCGACGACAAGGAGAGCGCCCGCGAGCTGCTGGAAGAGGCGGTGGCCCAGGGCAGCGAGCACCAGCGCAGCGAGGCGCAGAAGCTGCTCAAACGCCTGGGCTAGGCAGGCGCTTGTCATCCATGCACCAGAGAGGGCAGCCCACGGGCTGCCCTCTCTCTTTGGGGGCCACGCACCGCGGCCTCGCCCGGTCTGGGACTTTTGAGCTCGAGCGCGTATAATCCGCCCCGTTTCTTTCACTGCATCCTTTCATCAGAAGACACCGTTACCCATGCGAATTGCCCTTGGTATTGAATATGACGGCAGCCGGTACTTCGGCTGGCAGCGCCAGCGCGAAGTGATCAGCGTCCAGGAGGAGCTGGAAAAAGCCCTCAGCCGCATCGCCAACCACCCCGTCTCCATCCAGTGTGCCGGTCGCACCGATGCGGGGGTGCATGCCACTGGCCAGGTGATCCACTTCGATACCGAGTCGAACCGCGCAGAAGGCGCCTGGACCCTGGGGCTCAACTCCAACCTGCCCCCAGACATCGCGGTGCGCTGGGTCAGGGAGGTGGACGAGCATTTCCATGCCCGCTTCAGCGCCACCGCCCGTCGCTACCGTTACGTCATCTACAACCACAACTACCGCCCGGCGATCCTGGGCCAAGGCGTCAGCCACTACCACGAAGCCATCGATGCGACGCTGATGCACCAGGCCGGCCAGAGCCTGCTGGGGGAGCACGACTTCAGCACCTTCCGGGCTGTCGCCTGTCAGTCCAACACCCCCTGGCGCAATGTGACCCACCTGTGTGTCAGCCGTTCCGGCCCCTACATCGTGCTCGACATCAAGGCCAACGCCTTCCTGCATCACATGGTGCGCAACATCACCGGCTCCCTGCTGCTGGTGGGGCAGGGGCTTCAACCGGTGGAGTGGATTGCCGAGGTGCTGGCGGCGAAGGATCGCAACCTGGCGGGCCCGACCGCCAAGGCGGGCGGCCTCTATCTGGTGGATGTGGATTACCCGGCCGAATTCGGGTTGCCCCGGCCGCCCCTCGGCCCGCTGTGGCTGCCGGACTCGGCACCGGGTACGACCAGTTTTTAGTAACTGGGCCCGAAAATTTGTGGTTTAATGATCCGTCGTTTATTGCCATCGAGCCGTTAAGTCATTGAACAATCAAGGCTCGATGTGTTTTGTCAGGCACAAATGCATTAAGGAATTCCATGAGCTGGCTTGAGAAGATCCTTCCCAAGAGCAAGATCACCACACCGCGTCGTCACAACATTCCGGAAGGGGTGTGGACCAAGTGTACTGCTTGCGAACAGGTGCTCTACCGGGCAGAGCTGGAGCGCAATCTCGAAGTGTGCCCCAAGTGTGACCATCATATGCGCATCAGCGCACGTGCCCGTCTCGAGAGCTTCCTCGACGCCGAGGGACGCAGCGAAGTCGCGGCCGAGCTGGAGCCGCAAGACATCCTGAAATTCAAGGATTCCAAGCGCTACAAGGATCGTTTGTCTGCCGCCCAGAAAGAGACGGGCGAGAAGGATGCGCTGGTGGTGATGAAGGGGACCCTCAAGGGGGTACCGGTCGTCGCCTGTTCATTCGAGTTCTCCTTCATCGGGGGCTCCATGTCCTCCGTGGTCGGTGCCCGCTTCGTGCGTGCCGTCGAGGAGAGCATCAAGGAGGGCCGCGGCCTGGTCTGCTTCTCCACCTCCGGTGGTGCGCGGATGCAGGAAGCCCTGTTCTCCCTGATGCAGATGGCGAAGACCAGTGCGGCCCTAGATCGCCTCACCAAGGCGGGCCTGCCCTTCATCTCCGTGCTGACCGACCCCACCATGGGTGGCGTTTCCGCGAGTCTGGCCATGCTGGGTGACATCAACGTAGGCGAACCCAAGGCGCTGATCGGCTTTGCCGGCCCCCGCGTCATCGAGCAGACCGTGCGCGAGAAACTGCCGGAAGGCTTCCAGCGCTCCGAGTTCCTGCTGGAGAAGGGTGCCATCGATCTCATCATCGACAGGCGCGAAATGCGCAACCGTCTGGCCGGTCTGCTGGCCAAGCTGATGAACACTCAGGTCATCGAAGACTGAAGATGAGTTCACACATGCAACAATCCCAAAGCCGGTCGCTGGTCGACTGGCTTTCTTATTTGGAGCAGATCCACCCGGCCAACATCGACATGGGGCTGGAGCGGGTCGGCACGGTTGCCCGCCGCATGGGCCTCACCGAACTGCCGTTCAAGGTGATCACGGTGGCGGGCACCAACGGCAAGGGCTCCTCCTGCGCCATGGCTGCCAGCATCCTGATGGCCGCCGGCTACCGGGTCGGTGTCTACTCCTCCCCCCATCTGCTGCGCTTTACCGAGCGGGTGCGCGTCAATGGCCAGGAGCTGGCCGATGGCGATCACTGCGCGGCCTTTGCCGAGGTGGAAGCCGCCCGGGGCGACATCGCCCTCACCTTCTTCGAGTTCGCCACCCTGGCGGGTCTGTGGCTGTTTCGCCGCGCCGCGCCCGATGTGCTCTTGCTGGAAGTGGGGCTGGGGGGGCGGCTCGACGCCACCAATGTGGTGGAATCGGACGTCGCCCTGATCACCTCCATTGCCCTGGATCACTGCGACTGGCTCGGGGATACCCGGGAGGCGGTGGCAGTGGAGAAGGCTGGCGTCTATCGCAAAGGTAAACCCGCCATCAGCGGGGAGCCCAATCCGCCGTCGACCATCGCAAGCGAAGCGGCGCGCCTCGGCGCCTGCCTGCGTCAGGTCGGCATCGATTTTCGTGGTGACGAGCATGAAGGTGACTGGGATTATCACGGCCTGCACCACTGGTCGGGATTGCCCAAACCGGCCCTGCCGCTGATGAATGCGGTCACCGTGCTGGCGGCCCTGGAGTCCCTCGGTCTGCCATTGGCGGAGTCCGCCATCCGCGACGGCCTGGCCAATGCCCGCCTGGCTGGCCGGATGCAGCAGTTGCAAACCTCGCCGCTGGTCATCGTCGACGTGGCCCACAATCCCCACTCTGCCGCCTATCTCGCCAGCCAGCTGCGTCAGCGCCCCGGCAAGGGCAGGCGCCGCGCCGTGGTTGGCATGCTCAAGGACAAGGACATGGCGGGGTCGCTGGCCGAGCTTGACGGTGTGATTGACGAGTGGTTCCTGGCAAGCCTCCACGGCCCGCGCGCGGCCACGGCCGACCAGTTGGCGACGGCCCTTGGCAGCGGCCGGGGCGTGGCGCTCACTTTTGCCTGCGTGGGGGATGCCTACGGCGCCGCCTTGGCCGCATCGAGTCCTGACGATATGGTCATTGTGTTCGGCTCGTTTTACACTGTCGCCGACGTGCTGGCTCTGGGCTCGGTCTGAGCCGTTCGCTCCCCTGGCTCCGTCATCGTGACGACGGGCCGGGTTTTGCACTGGATAATCCCCTTTCAGGCCAAGTGGGTGGCGAGGGACCCGGCTTCGCCAGCCGGCGTGAGGGGAGGCGTTCTTTGCGAAGTGTGCAAGATTGCAATGGATCCTAAGTAACATGGGTGGAAATTAACTTGGCTTCGAAGTTTCAAAACAGATTGGTGGGGACCGTCATCCTGGTCGCCCTGGTGGTCATCTTTCTGCCGGACCTGATGGACGGCAACAAGCTGGAGCAGAAGGACGAGGCCTTCGCCAAGATACCCCTGCGTCCGGAGCTCGAGCCCGCCAAACCTGCGCTTCAGGTCTCGGCGGCGAGCACCCTGCCGGCCGAGCATCTGGCGAGTCAGCAGCAGGCCTCTGCCGCGACCCAGTGGCAGGTAGAGGAGATTGGCGATACCGTGACCCTGGCCAATCAGGGGGGAGCCAATCCAGCGGGAGCCAGTCAGGCTCCCATTACCCAGCAGCAGCCGGTACAGGCCGTGGCGCAACCCAAGCCCCAGCCCCAGCCCAAACCCGAGCCCAAGCCGGAAGTGATCGCCAAGAAACCGGTGGAGCAGCCTAAACCCAAGCCGGTGCCAACCAAGCCGGTAGAGGTGCTAAAACCGGTGGAGGCCAAGCCACAGGCGGGCCAGATCAAGACCATGGATGATCTCATCGCGAGCAAGATGGCCCAGCCGACTACGGCACCGGCAGCCCCGGCTCAGGGGAGCTGGATCCTGCAGCTCGGCGCCTTCAAGAATGCAGACAGCGTCAATGCCCTGGTGAGCAAGCTGAGGGCGGCGGGCTACTCGGCCCAGACGTCGCCGAGAACCCCGGTGCAGGGGCAGATCAACCGGGTCTTCATCGGGCCGGATGTCTCCAAGGCCAAGTTGCAGGGCATGCAGAGCCGGATCAGCCAGATGACGGGCCTGAGCGGCTCCGTGGTGGCCTACAACCCCTGACAGCATGATGAAATGAAAAGACCGCGCCTCATGGCAACATGGGCGCGGTCTTTTTTTGTGTCCAACACGGGGGAGGCAGTGTGGCTATCGGGCTATCGGGCTGCCGAGGAGGCCTAGATGCACTTCACCGGCTTGGGGAGGCCTGCGATCTTGGTGGCCTGCTTGGCGGGGCCTTCCGGGAACAACTTGTAGAGGTAGCGGCTGTTGCCCTTCTCCGGGCCGTACTGCTTTTCCATTGCCTTGACCAGGGCGCGGATGGCGGGGGAGGTGTTGAACTCCAGATAGAAGGCCCGCACGAAACGCACCACTTCCCAGTGGGGATCCTCCAGCACTATCCCCTCTTTTTCGGCCAGCACCAGGGCCAGCGCCTCGCTCCATTGCTCGCTGTGGCGCAGATAGCCTTGGGCATCGGTCTCGATGAGTTGGCCGTTGAACTGCAAATGGTGTGGCTCGGACATGACGCTTCCTCGAAAAGGCTATCTCAATGGGGCGGGCATGGTAGCGCCTTGCGTCCCGTCCGGCAACCGGGGCGGCGCTTGGCACCTGCCTCGGGCGGGACTGGTCCGGCGGCTATGTCCGGCTAGGTTCGCCCCTGACCTGTCAGCAACTGGCCGTCGTTGGCCAGCACCAACAGCTCGTCTGCCAACTGGCTGATGAGGGTGAGCTGCTGGCTCAGCATCAGCTGCTCCTCGCTGCTCTCCGGAGCGATGGCTGGACAGGCTCCCGCGAGCGGCGTCGGCATCTCCCCCGCCAGGTGACCGGCGGCCTGCTCCAGGGTCTGGCTGATGTGGCGGCTTATCTCCTCCAGCCCCTCGATGGGCTCGAGTTTGTCGCGATGGGCCCCAAGCGCCGAGATATAGGAGAGCAGAGCATGGTTGCGCCAGGTGAGAGTGAAGCAGAGATCCAGGAAGCGGCGGCGCTTGCTCGGCTCTACCAGCATGCTCTGCCAGGCCATGGCCAGCTCGCTGTCGGCGAGGTGGGCACACTTGCGGGCCACCCGGTAGTCCAGGGATTCATCCCGTTGGCGATGCAGGCTGGCGAGCACCGCCGAGAGGTACTTCGCATTGGCGGACAGGGAGTTGGCGATAAGGGTCGGCAACCGCTTGTATTGCCAGTCGGGCCAGAGCCAGGCCACCAGGGCGTAGGAAAGCAGGCAGCCGAGTAGGGTATCGAGCAGCCGGGGTCCGAGGATGGCGAAGCCGATGCCATCCAGCAGGTTGAACGCCATCAGCACGTAGAGGGTGATGAAGCAGACGGCGGCGCTGTAGTTGCTGCGCACCTGGGTGAAAAACAGGAAGGCGGCCAGCCCCATGATCCCCAGTTGCAGGTGCAGCTCGGGGAAGAACCAGAGCACGGGCACGCCGATGAGGATACCGGCAAAGGTGCCGAGCATCCGCTGCACCAGGCGACGGCGGGTGGCGCTGTAGCTCGGCTGGCAGACGAACAATACGGTGAGCAGGATCCAGTACCCCTTGTCCAGGTGAAACGCCTGCAGAATGCCATAGCCCACTACCAGCCCGAGGGAGAGCCGCAGGGCATGGCGAAACACCATGGAGTTCGGGGTCAGGTTCTGCCTGAGCAATGCCAGCAGGGGCAGGGCGATCGGCCGTGCCAGGGGAGGCAGGCTGGTGGGCGGCGCGGCGGGGTTTTGCAGCTCTTCGGCGCTTTGCAGCAACTGGTTGATGCTGGCCAGGTTGCGACGCAGGAACTTCATCGGTGTCAGCAGGGTCTTGGGGTAGTGCTGCTTGAGGTGGGTGAACTCCAGCTGATCGCCGAGGGCCTCCAGGGTCCAGTGAATGCGTTTGTGGTGGGTGTAGGGCTTGTGCACCAGGATGGCGTAGCCAAGCTGCTGACAGGCGTCGGCAAGCTGTGACAGCACCTCCTGGAAGCCGTCGAGGACGATGCCCTGCTTGAGCTCTGCTTCCAGCTTGCTGTAGGGGTAGTGGCTGGAGGTGGCCCGCTCCTGGATCTCCAGGGCAAGCAGGTAAAGGCGCAGCAGGCCCGCGAGCTCGGGGGCCACCCCGTGGCGGCCGGGGGCATGAAGACGGGCATTGAGCGCCGTCTTGGCCTGGTTCAGGGCATTGACCAGGTTGATGTTGAGCTGGGCCAGATTGTGGCGGATGGCCTGGGCGCCGTGTTCGTCGGCCGGGAAGAAGCGGGATTTCTCCTGCAAGTAGCGGGCGAGGGCGAAGTAGCTCTGGGCCAGTTGCTCGTGCAGGGTCTTGTAGGGCAGCAGCCAGAGCCAGACCAGGGACACCAGGCCGTACCAGAGGGCCCCGGCGCACAGGGCAAGCGGCTGATAGAAGAGGTCCGGCGCCTTGGCGGCCCCCAGCATGGTGTAGATGGCAATCAGCAGGGAACCAAAGCTGATGGTGGCGTAGCGCTGGCCGAGGGCCCCCACCATCACGAAGAGGAAGGTGGAGCCCGCGAGCCCGATGGCAAAGAGCCAGGGAGTGGGGAAGAGATACTGCACGCACAATGAGGCGAACAGGAAGCAGAGCAGGGTCATGGCGAGGTTCTTGACCCGGCCCCAGAGGCTGTCGTCGGTCTCGGCGATGGCGCCGGCCACCACCCCGAGGGAGAGCAGCACGGTGAGCTGGATGTCACCGGTTGCCAGCGCGAAGGCGAGCAGCCCCGCGATGGCGAGCAGGACCTTGAGGGCGAAATAGATGTGGCTGTCTGTCAGCAGCCGGCGCAGCAGGCCGGAAAAATCCATCGGCATGCTAGGCACCACCCTTGAACGAGGTGAAATCGATGTGGCTGTCGGTCAGCAGACGGCGCAATAAACCTGAGAAGTCCATGGGCATGGGATGAAGGCAACCCTTGAGCGAAACGAAAGCGACAGCATAACCTGTCGATAACGAAACGGCCCTGATTTGGATCAGGGCCACTTCGCTTCATATCCTTGATTTGCAACTTATCCTGACAGAAATGGGCGCCAATAAAAACCCCGCCGAAGCGGGGTCTTGTGCATATCAAGCATCCATCAGTTGCGGTTGCCGCCAAGCAGGCTCAGCAGGCTCAGGAAGATGTTGTAGATGGAGACATACAGGGTGACGGTGGCAGAGATGTAGTTGGTCTCGCCGCCGCGCACGATCTGTTGGGTGGTCAGCAGGATGGCGCCGGAGGAGAAGAGCATGAACATGGCGGACAGGGCCAGGCTCAGGGCGCTCATCTGCAGGAAGATGTTGGCGACCATGGCAACCAGCAGTACCCAGAACCCGACGAACAGCATGCCGCCGAGGAAGGAGAGGTCCCGCTTGGTGGTCAGGGCATAGGCAGACAGGCCGAAGAAGGTGAGCGCAGTACCGCCCAGCGCCGTCATCACGATCTCGCCGCCGCCGTTGTTCATGTACATGTTGATGATGGGGCCGAGGCTATAGCCCAGCAGGCCGGTCAGGGCGAAGGTGAACACCAGCCCCATGCCGTTGTCACGGTTCTTCTCGGTCAGGAACATCAGACCGTAGACACCGATGAGGAACACGGCCCAGTGCAGGGGCGGCATGTTCATGACGGTTGCTACCCCGGCTACCACGGCTGAGAAGCCAAGAGTGAGGGAGAGCAGCATGTAGGTGTTGCGCAGCACCTTGTTGGTGTCGCGCACGGCACCCTGGGTGCCAGTGTAGATAGAACGGGTATCCATCTTGATGTCCTCTTGATTTCCGGGGTGAAGCGACCAAGTGTGCTTCGTTAACGCATTGTATGCACTGAATGTGTGGATGACGAGCGCTGATTTCAAGCGCCACCCCACCTGCGTGGTGCCTACTATCCCAGAGCAAAGATGTATTGCGCATGAACAAGGAGGCTCAAGGCGTTGCAGAGGGCGCCAGCTCCTGCTCTTTACCCTGTCTGGCGATCCGCGTCGGCGAGAAGCCGAACTGCTTTCTAAACGCCGTGATGAAATTGGCCACATGGTCATAGCCGGCGTGGGCGGCGGCCCCTTGCAGAGAGAGGCTGCGCGCCTCCAGCCTGGCCCGCGCGTCCTGCAGCTTTCGCTGGCGAAGGTAGCGCTGCAGGCTCATGCCCAGCTCTTTTTTTGCGGCCCGCTGCAAGGTGGAGACGCTCATGCCGAGGGTGGCCGCGATCTCGGTCAGGGTCATCTCGTCCACTTTTTCATCCCTGAGCAGCATCTTGAGGCGCGTCGGTTGCTCGTTCTGGCGCTGGCAACAGGGGGAGGCGGCCTGCTGGAGGTTGGTCATCAGGCTCTCCCAGACACTGAGGGCAAAGGCCTTGCGCATCAGCATCTCGGAGGCGTTCTGGCTGCTGGTGAGATTGAGCGCTTCCGCAATCTGTCCAAGGGCAGCGGGCAGGGTCCAGTCGACGCGGCTCAGATGGTGGCTGAAGGTCTGTGCGAAAGCCTTGCGATGCGCCTGTGCCAGATTGTGGGCGAGCCAGCCGTGGTCCAGGGAGAGGACGATGCTGCGGCTGCGCACCTGGGCTTTGGCCGCCCCCTGCACGATGTCGGGCTCGGTATAGAGGATGGCGGTTGCCACTATGGGGTCGGACTCATGGAAGCGGCACCCCTTGAGCCTGTGAGTGGCGCCATAGGTCATCAGGGCACGGCTCTCGAGGGGAATGGCGATGATCAACTGCGGCGGCAACTCCCGCTCGGTGGCGAAGTCAGCCTTGTGAACGATGTCCTTGTTGTGAAAGCGAAGACCCTCCTGGATCACCAGGTTCTCCACCCTGCCGGTGAAGCGGCCTCGCTGGCGTGCGCTGGTATCCCTTGCCACTGTGTCAGTCATGTGCAATTTGACCATGTCGAAGAGTGAAATGACCACACCGCAAAACTGCGGCGGAAGATGGAGTGATATATTAGCCCCCGGAAAATTAAATGAAAATGATTATCATCTCTATCTTGGGGTCACTCTTACTATGGTTGTCTTGAAGGATAAAGCGCGAAGCCCGCTGGCTCTGGCCATCTCTGCCGCTCTGGCCGTCACCGTTGCCGCCCCGGCAGGGGCACACACACCGGACATCAAGCCGGACGAAACCCTGGTCGTCTATGGCAATCCACTCTACGGGATGTCGCCGTCGGAGGAGACGGGAGGCTATGGGGTCGACTCGGCCACCGTCGGCACCAAGACGCCGGCGGCCCTCAAAGACATCCCCCAGTCGATCACCGTGTTGACCAACGACTACATCGAGGAGCGCAACTTCGTGGCGGTGGACGATCTGGCCAAGTTCACGCCGGGTCTGCGCACCCTGGTCAACGACAGCGGCCGCTCCTCCATCTTCTCCCGCGGCTATGAATACGACGAGGTGAACCTCAACGGCCTGCCATCGCCCATGCAGAGCAAGTACGGCACCCTGCCGTCGCTGGCGGCGGTGGATCGGGTGGAGATCATGCGGGGCCCCTCCGGCCTCTTCAACAGCACCAGCGAGCTGGGGGGCGTGATCAACATGGTGCTCAAGCGTCCGACCGACGCCTTCAAGGGCTCGGTCACGGCGCGCTATGGCAGCTGGGACAGGCATTACCTGGAGGCGGACATGGGGGGCGCACTCAACGACGAGGGTTCCCTGCGCGGCCGCGTCGTGGTGGCCAACGCCGACATCAAGAACCAGGTGGACTACAACAACAACGACAACGGTACCTACTACGGCACCCTGGAGTTCGATCTCTCGGATCGCACCCGCCTCTCCGTCTACGCCCTGCACCAGACCAAGGACATCCTGCCCACCAACGGCCTGCCGGCGTACAAGGACGGCTCCCTGCTCGACATCGGCCGCAGCACCTACCTGGGGTCGGCTAAAGACTTCTTCGACGCCGACACCACGGATGTGGGGGCCTCGCTGCAACACGCCTTTGCCAACGGCGGGGTGGGTCAGGTCTCGGCCCGCTACATGGATCACGACATGCGGCTGGAGCAGACCTTCACCAACGGCCCCGTGGACGCGGCGGGCAACACCGGGCTGATGTTCAACGGCCAGGGGAACCAGCAGAAGAACATGGCCTTCGATGCCAACTACAGTCAGATGTTCGATCTGTTGGGGCACAAGAGCGAGTTTGTGCTGGGCTCCGACTACAAGCGCTACGAGTCGGACATCCAGACCTACACCAACCGCAACCTCGGCAAGATCAATGTGTTCGATTTCGACCCGACCCGGGTCGCCAAGCCGGACTACAGCTACACCAAGAATGACCATGAGGAGCAGTCGGAGCTCGGTCTGTATGGCAAGGTGACCTGGCGTCTGCTGGAGCCGCTCGCGGTGATCACCGGGGCCCGCGTCTCCTGGTACGATCTGGATGCCGTCAGCACGACCCTGAGTTCCGGAGCCCAGAGCGGCGAGTCCGGTACGTTCAACGGCAAGCTCACCCCCTACGCGGGGGCCGTCTATGACCTGAGCGACGAACACGCCTGGTATGCCAGCTACTCCAAGGTGTTCAAGCCCCAGACCAGCCAGGACGAGAGCGGCAACCTGCTCAAGCCCCGGGAGGGCAGTCAGTGGGAGACCGGCATCAAGTCCTCGCTGCGTGACGGCCTGCTCAACACCCGGACGACCCTCTTCCTGATGAAGGACGACAACATCGCGGCCCAGGCCTACGACGATCAGGGCATTGCCATCACCAACACCTACTGGGCTACCGGCAAGGTGGAGACGCAAGGGGTGGAGCTGGAGGCGAGCGGCTATCTCAGCCAGAACTGGATGGTGATGGCCGGCTATACCTTCACCGACATCGAGGAGAAGGCCGGGGATCACAACCCGAAATTCGACACCATCCCCCGTCACGCCCTCTCCCTCTGGACCGACTACCACCTGGCCGACTGGGTGCAGGGGCTGCACCTCGGGGCAGGAATGACGGCGGTGAGCGACTACGGCTTCAACCAGAAGGGGGTCGAGACCCATCAGGGGGGCTATGCCCTGTTCGATGCGGCGGTGCGTTACGAGATCAACGACAGAATGCAGGCGACCCTGAACCTCTACAACCTGCTCGACCGGGAGTACTTCTACCGGGTCGGCTCCACCAGCACCTTCAACATGTACGGCGAGCCGGCGAACCTGATGGCAGGCTTCACCTACAAGCTGTAACGACCGACGACAGCAGGGCCTGCGGGCCCTGTTGTCGTCTCTGTGCGCCGCCCTACGGGGGATCCCCAAGGCTGGCGACACAATCCTGGTTCATCTCATGACAAGACTCATCACCCTGCTGCTCACCATGATCACACTCTCTTCTGCCCAGGCAGACATGCGCCACTACGCCCAGCGCTTCACCCACCATTCGGCCCTGCTGGGGGAGACGCGGCAATACAGCGTCTCCCTGCCCCAGGAATATGAACGCGAGCCCGGGGCTCGGTTCCCCGTGCTCTATCTGCTCGACGGGGAGAAGAGCCTGCTGGAGGTTGTCGGCATCACCCGGGCCCTGCGGGCCGGGCTCAATCCGGCGATTCCCCCCCTCATCATCGTCGCGGTCCACAACACCGACCGGATGCGGGATTACACCCCGAGCCACACCATGACCTTGCCCAATGGGGCACCGGCGGGGCCCGGCTATGCCGTGACGGGGGGCGGGCCCCGGTTCCTGCGCTATCTGAGTGAGGAGCTGCGCCCCCTCATCGAGGAGAGGTTTCGGACCCGGGCGCCGGCCCTGCTGGTGGGCCACTCCCTCGGCGGCCTGCTGGCGCTCGATGCACAGGCGCAAGATAGCGGCCAGTTCCAGGGAGTGATCGCCATCGACGCCAGCCTCTGGTTCGATTACCCCCGCAATTACGAGCGCATCGCGTCGGAATTGACCGGGCCGCTCAAGCACGCCTCCTCGCTGTTCATGGCGGTGGCCAACAACCCCTTCACCCCGGGATTCGGGCGTTCGGCGTTTCACCGGGATCGCCTGCAGCAGTTTGCGCGGCAGGTAGTGGGGGCACCCGGCGCAAACCTGCACGTCACCAGCCGCTACTTCGAGGAGGAGGATCACCACAGCGTCTACCACCCCGCCGTCTATCAGGGACTCCAGTGGCTGTTTCAGGGCTACCGGATGGATCTGGCGCCCGGGCACTTCAGCCGACAGGGGGTGATCGCCCGCTTTGATGCCTTGAACCGCCACCTCGGCAGCGCACTGCGC
This sequence comes from Aeromonas sp. FDAARGOS 1402, assembly GCF_019046925.1. NCBI lineage: Bacteria > Pseudomonadati > Pseudomonadota > Gammaproteobacteria > Aeromonadales > Aeromonadaceae > Aeromonas > Aeromonas sp. FDAARGOS 1402. The sequence goes on along the minus strand of NZ_CP077201.1, from coordinate 4,174,417 downwards.
CCGGAGCTGGGGAGCCTGCGGGACATCAGGGAGAAGGCCGCGCGCTGGCCGCAGATGGCGATCCCCGTGGACGAGGCCGATGCCCTGCTGGCCCACTACTACGGGTCGAAGCCGTGAAAGCCGATATTTTTGCCTGTGTCTGGAATCGTCACAACGGCGCCGGAGACGGGTGTCGGTTCGGCGCCATCCCTGGGTAGACTGCCGAAACGAGGGGCGCCGGGTCGGTGCCCCGACAGAGGCAGGGAGTGAGCGATGGCGGTTGCAGGAAAGAGGGGAGGCATGCTGGCCCTGTGGTGCAGTGCACTCCTGATGTCGGGGTGCAGTGGGTTTGCGCCTGCGCCCATTCCCGTCACCTATCTGAGTCAGGATCCGCCCCCAGGCAGGCTGCCCCTTGGGGAGACCGCCTATGTGGATGACGGTCGCTGCCCACCAGGGCAGGTCAAGCGGCTCATCGGCGGGGACGCGAAGCACAATGTGCCAAGAAAGGTGGAGTGTGTGGCAAGACCGCAATGATGATGTGATTCTCACTGCATGAAACATCCAAAAAAGAGCCCTGAGGCAGTCGCCTTGGGGCTCTTTTCGTCTGGCTGGCCTGGTCGGTGTGATGCCGCAGCGGGCTAGAAGGCATCTCCAGGGACCCGCACCCAGCCTTCCATCAGGATGCGGGCGGAGCGGGACATCACCGCCTTGGTGACCGTCCACTGTCCCGCTACCTGCTCTGCCTGGGCTCCGACTCTCAGAGTGCCGGAGGGGTGACCAAAGCGCACCGCTTCGCGCTCGCCGCCCCCGGCGGCCAGATTGACGAGGGTGCCGGGAATGGCCGCCGCCGTGCCGATGGCCACGGCGCAGGTGCCCATCATGGCGTGGTGCAGCTTGCCCATGGAGAGGGCCCGCACCAGCAGATCGATCTCGCCGGCAATAATCTCCTTGCCGCTGGCGGTTCGGTAATCCTTGGCGGGTGCGACGAAGGCAATTTTCGGGGTGTGCTGGCGAGTGGCCGCCTCTTCGGGGCACTTGATGAGCCCCATGCGCAGGGCACCGGCAACCCGGATCGCCTCGAAACGGGCGAGCGCTTTCGGATCTGTGTTGATCGCCTCGCGCAGCTCGGTGCCCTCATAACCGATGTCCTCGGCGTTGACGAACACCGTGGGGATACCGGCGCTGATCAGGGTGGCTTTCAGTACGCCGCTCTTTACAACAGACGCGGGTACCTCCAGATCGTCCACCAGATTGCCGGTGGGGAAGAGGGCGCTGCCGTCTTCACCCTCGTCGGATGGGTCGAGAAACTCCAGTACGATCTCGGCGGCGGGGAAGGTCACCCCGTCCAGCTCGAAATCGCCTGTCTCCTGCACCTGGCCGTTCGTCACCGGCACGTGGGCGAGGATGGTCTTGCCGATATTGGCCTGCCAGATGCGCACCTCGCAGGTGCCGCTCTCCGGGATGCGGGACGGGTCCACCAGGCCGGCGTGGATGGCGAAGGCCCCGGCGCCGGTGGAGAGGTTGCCGCAGTTGCCGCTCCAGTCCACGAATGCCTTGTCGATGGCGACCTGGCCGTAGAGGTAGTCCACATCGTGATCGGGTTGCTGGCTTTTGGAGAGGATCACGCACTTGGCTGTGGAGGAGGTGGCCCCCCCCATGCCGTCCATGTGGGCGCCGTAGGGGTCGGGGCTGCCGATGACCCGCAGGAAGAAGGCATCCCGTGCCGGGCCCGGCTGCTGGCAGCGCTCGGGCAGGTCAGATAAGCGAAAGAAGACCCCCTTGCTGGTGCCGCCACGAAGGTAGGTGGCCGGGATTTTTACTTGTGGTATGTGGGCCATAGAGAGTGTCCTGAAAAGAGTCATAGATCCTGCTCCCTCTGGGAGAAGGTGCCCGAAGGGCGGATGAGGGGGATTTCCCCTCACCCCAACCCTCTCCCAAAGGGAGAGGGTGCTTTATGCCTTCCCCTTTTTCAAAGGGGCGGAGCGGGGTTGCGATTTAGCTTGCGGCCTTTTGCGCAGTCGACGCCAGGAAGTCCTGGGCGAAGCGTTGCAGCACGCCGCCCGCCTCATAGACCGAGACCTCCTCGGCGGTGTCGAGGCGGCAGGTCATGGGCACCTGGATCACTTCGCCGCTGCGACGGCGGATCACCAGAGTGAGATCGGTGCGCGGCTGGCGTGCTCCCACCACGTCATAGGTCTCGGTGCCATCGAGGCCCAGCGTGAGGCGGGTGGTGCCTGGTTTGAACTCGAGCGGCAGCACCCCCATGCCGATGAGGTTGGTGCGGTGAATGCGCTCGAAGCCTTCCGCCGCGATCACCTCCACCCCGGCAAGGCGCACCCCCTTGGCCGCCCAGTCCCGGGACGAGCCCTGACCGTAGTCGGCACCGGCCACGATGATGAGGGGCTGCTTGCGTGCCATGTAGGTCTCGATGGCTTCCCACATCCGCATTACTTTGCCGTCCGGCTCGACGCGGGCGAGGGACCCCTTCTTCACCACGCCGTTCACCACCGCCATCTCGTTGACCAGCTGGGGGTTGGCGAAGGTGGCGCGCTGGGCGGTCAGATGATCGCCGCGGTGGGTGGCGTAGGAGTTGAAGTCCTCCTCCGGCAGGCCCATCTTCGCCAGGTATTCCCCCGCCGCGCTGCCGGGCAGGATGGCGTTGGAAGGGGAGAGGTGGTCTGTGGTGATGTTGTCCGGCAACAGCGCCAGGGGCCGCATGCCGCGCAGGGTGCGCTCGCCCGCCAGTGCCCCCTCCCCCTCTTTTTGCCAATACGGCGGGCGACGGATATAGGTGCTTTGGGGGCGCCAGTCGTAGAGGGGCGCCACCTTGGGGCCATGGTCTTCCTCGAGGGTGAACATGGGGATATAGACCTGGCGGAACTGGGACGGCTTGACCGACGCCTTGACCACGGCGTCGATCTCTTCATCAGACGGCCAGATATCCTTGAGGCGAATCTCCTGACCGTCCACTACCCCCAGCACATCTTTCTCGATGTCGAAGCGGATGGTGCCGGCGATGGCGTAGGCCACCACCAGGGGGGGCGAGGCGAGAAACGCCTGCTTGGCATAGGGATGGATGCGGCCGTCGAAGTTGCGGTTGCCCGAGAGCACCGCCGTGGCGTAGAGGTCCCGCTCGATGATCTCCTGCTGGATGGCGGGATCCAGGGCACCGGACATGCCGTTGCAGGTGGTGCAGGCAAAGGCCACGACGCCGAAGCCGAGCCGCTCAAGTTCCTCGTCCAGTCCCGCCTCTTTCAAGTAGAGGGCGACTGTCTTGGAGCCGGGGGCGAGGGAGGATTTGACCCAGGGCTTGCGCATCAGGCCGAGCCGGTTGGCGTTGCGGGCCAACAGGCCTGCGGCGATCACGTTGCGCGGGTTGCTGGTGTTGGTGCAACTGGTGATGGCGGCGATGATGACGGCGCCATCGGGCAAGAGGCCATCCGCCTCCTGGGCGCGGGCCTTGTCCAAATCCACGGCGATTCCGCGCTCCGCCAGGGCGGAGATCGGCAGGCGACGGTGGGGATTGGAGGGGCCAGCCAGGGTGCGCACCACGGTGGACAAGTCAAAGTGCAGCACCCGCTCGTACTGGGCGCTCGCCAGGGCATCGGCCCAGAGGCCGGCCTCCCTGGCGTAGGTCTCCACCAGTTTCACCTGGTCGTGGTCACGGCCGGTGAGCCGCAAATAGTCGAGGGTCTGCTGGTCGATGAAGAACATGGCCGCGGTGGCGCCGTATTCCGGCGCCATGTTGGAGATGGTGGCGCGATCCCCCAGGGTCAGTGCGGCGGCCCCCTCGCCACGAAACTCCAGGTAGGCGCCGACCACCTTCTGCTGGCGCAGGAATTCGGTGAGCGACAGCACCAGATCGGTGGCGGTGATGCCGGGTTGCGGCTTGCCGGAGAGCTCCACGCCGACGATCGAAGGCAGCCGCATCCAGGAGGCGCGCCCCAGCATCACGTTCTCCGCTTCCAGCCCGCCCACACCCACCGCGATGACGCCGAGGGCATCCACGTGGGGGGTGTGGCTGTCGGTGCCGACGCAGGTATCCGGGTAGGCGAGGCCGCGATCGGCGTGGATGACAGGGGACATCTTCTCCAGGTTGATCTGGTGCATGATGCCGTTGCCCGGCGGGATCACCTCGATGTTCTTGAACGCCTGCTTGGTCCAGTCGATGAAGTGGAAGCGATCCTCGTTGCGCCGATCCTCGATGGCGCGGTTCTTCTCGAATGCCTGGGGGTCAAAGCCGCCACATTCAACGGCCAGGGAATGGTCGACGATGAGCTGCACCGGCACGACCGGGTTCACCTGGGCGGGATCCCCCCCCTGATCGGCGATGGCGTCGCGAAGGCCAGCGAGGTCCACCAGGGCGGTCTGCCCCAGGATGTCGTGGCACACCACCCGTGCCGGGAACCAGGGGAAGTCGCGATCGCGCTTGTTGTGCACTATCTGGCCGAGGCACTCGCCGAGGATGGTCGGATCGCATTTGCGAACCAGGTTCTCGGCGTGGACGCGGGCGGTGTAGGAGAGCCTGTCCCAGGCGCCGGGGGCGATGGCGTTCACCGCCTCCCGGGCGTCGAAGTAGTCAAGCTGTGTGCCGGGCAGGGGCTTGCGATATTGCGTGTTGATCATCACTTGCGCTCCTTGAGCGGCACGAACTGGAGATCCTCCGGGCCGACGTAGTTGGCGCTCGGGCGAATGATCTTGCCGTCGATGCGCTGCTCGATGACGTGGGCCGACCAGCCTGAGGTGCGGGCGATGACGAACAGCGGGGTGAACATGGCGGTGGGCACCCCCATCATGTGGTAGCTGACGGCACTGAACCAGTCGAGGTTCGGGAACATCTTCTTGGCCTTCCACATGGTGGACTCCAGCCGCTCGGCGATGTCGAACATCTTGGTGTTGTGCTGCTCCTGGCTGAGCTCGCGCGCCACCTCCTTGATCACCTTGTTGCGGGGATCTGAGACGGTGTAGACCGGGTGGCCGAAGCCGATGACCACCTCCTTCTTCTCGATGCGGGCGCGAATGTCGGCCTCCGCCTCGTCCGGGTTCTCGTAGCGCTTCTGGATCTCGAAGGCCACCTCGTTGGCGCCCCCGTGCTTGGGCCCGCGCAGGGCACCGATGGCTCCCGTGATGCAGGAGTACATGTCCGAGCCGGTGCCGGCGATGACGCGGCCGGTGAAGGTGGAGGCGTTGAACTCGTGCTCGGCGTAGAGGATGAGAGAGGTGTGCATGGCGCGAACCCAGGAGTCGCGTGGCTTGTGCCCGTGCAGCAGGTGGAGGAAGTGGCCGCCGATGGAGTCGTCGTCAGTCTCCACATGGATGCGTTTACCGTTGTGACTGAAGTGGTACCAGTAGAGCAACACGGAGCCGAGACAGGCCATCAGCTTGTCGGCGATATCCCGGGCGCCCGGGTGGTTGTGATCGTCCTTCTCAGGCGACAGGCACCCCAGCACGGAGACGGCGGTGCGCATCACGTCCATGGGGTGGGCGGAGGGAGGCAACTGCTCCAAGGCGGTCCTCACCCCGGTGGGCAGGCCGCGCAGGGCCTTGAGCTTGGCCTTGTAGGCTGCGAGCTCCGCCACATTGGGCAGATGGCCGTGCACCAGCAGGTGGGCTATCTCTTCAAACTCGCAGCTGGTGGCCACGTCCAGGATGTCGTAGCCACGGTAGTGCAGATCGTTGCCGCTGAGGCCCACGGTGCACAGGGCGGTATTGCCGGCTGCGGTGCCGGAAAGGGCGACGGATTTCTTCGGCTTGAAGCCGGTGGTTTCGGGCAGGGCGCTCATCACATGTTTCCTCATTCAGTCCGTTGATGCGCCAGCCGCCAGCATAAGGCGGCCGGTCGCCGTCTTATTCCTTGGTCGAAAGATCCTGGGTGAACAGCCTGTCCAGGGTCTGCTCGTAGTGGTGGTAACCGAGAAAATCGTAGAGGGACTCCCGGGTCTGCATGGTGTCGACCACGGCGCGCTGGTGGCCGTCGCGGCGAAGCGTCTGATAGACGTTGAGGGCGGCCTGGTTGGCGGCGCGGGCGGCGCTCAGGGGGTAGAGCACCATGTCGACGCCATGCAAGGCGAGCGCCTCCTTGTCAAACAGCTCGGTCTTGCCGAACTCGGTCATGTTGGCGAGGATCGGCACCCCGGCCGCCTGCCTGAAACGGTCGTACTGCTCGAGCTCGGTGACCGCTTCGGCGAAGATCATGTCGGCGCCCGCCTCCACATAGGCGGCGGCGCGCTCCAGGGCCGAGCCCAGCCCTTCCACCGCCAGGGCGTCGGTGCGGGCCATGATGACGAAACTCTCGTCCTGGCGGGCATCCACCGCCGCCTTGATCCTGTCCACCATCTCGGTGACGCTGACCACGGCCTTGTTGGGCCTGTGGCCGCAACGCTTCTGGGCCACCTGATCTTCCATGTGGACGGCGGCCACCCCGCCGCGCTCGAAGGCGCGGATGGTGCGGGCGATGTTGAAGGCGCCCCCCCAGCCGGTGTCGATGTCCACCAAGAGTGGCACCTGGGTGGCAGCCGTGATGCGTTCGGCATCGATGAGCACGTCATTCATGGAAGTCATGCCGAGGTCCGGCAGGCCATAGGAGGCGTTCGCTACCCCGGCGCCGGAGAGATAGAGGGCCTGGAAGCCGCTGCGCTCTGCCATCAGCGCCATGTAGGCATTGATGGTGCCGACAATCTGCAGGGGCTTTTCGTTGGCCAGGGCCGTGCGAAAACGCTTGCCGGCCGAGGGGGAGAGGTGGGACATGGTGACTCCTTTCATGGGGTGCGTGTCTGCTGGATGTGTAGGGTGAACGGTATCATCTCACACTACGTTTACGTTAACGTCAATTATGCTTAGGTCCAAGGTCGTATCAAGTGTGCTCTCCCCTGACGGCCTCCTGGCAACGCCAGTGCCACAGACTCGTTGGAACCATTTTTTGGTGTGATGCATCGTGTGGGAGAGAGGTGAACCTGGGAAAATGCCGAGTGTTTTTTGGCCAAACCTGGGCTTTTGGGGTCAAAATCTTGCGCGGCGTCAAACAGGATGCAAATTGTGTCTCAGCCATCCTCCCCGACTGGGTCTCTGCGTTGCTTGCCCGTAGGCGTTTGGCTACGCTCAGTGGGTGATCAAACAAGGGGTGTGCGCCATGAAGAAAAGCCAGGTTCATCTCATCGACGAAGAGGTGGATTTTCCTGCCAATGAACAGCTGGTCTCCACTACGGACCTGCAGGGTGTGATCACCTACGCCAATGATCACTTCTGCCGGGTAGCGGGGTACAGCCGGGCCGAGCTCATCGGCCAGCACCACAACATGGTTCGCCACCCGGACATGCCCAAGGCTGCCTTTGCTGACCTCTGGGGCAAGCTCAAGCAGGGCAAACCCTGGCGCGGCATGGTGAAAAACCGCTGCAAGGATGGGCGTTACTATTGGGTGGATGCCTATGTCACCCCTATCTTCGAGCAGGGGCGGATCAATGGCTACCAGTCGGTCCGCAGTCGCGCCGCGCCGGAGATGAAAGCCGTGGCCGGGCGCACCTATGCCAGATTGAAGAGCGTGGAGCGGGGGGAGCGAAAGGGCGGATTGAGCCTGCGCCCGATGCGCCACGGGCTGGCCATCATCGGTGTCTTGCTGATGCTGGCGGGGGGGGGCTATCTGATGGGGCCCTGGGGGCCGTTGTTCACCCTGTTGCCTCTCTTGTGGCTGGCCCTGATCTATCGTGACCCCCTCATCACTACCCCCCGTTATCTGCGACAGCTCGCGGACGAATATGACAGCCTGACCCGGCTCATCTATTCGGGGGAGGATGCCAGTGCCATTGCAGACTTCCACATCAAGCTGTTGCAGGCCAGGATCCGCACCGTCCTTGGACGAGTGGACGATGCGACCCTCTCCCTGCAGGATCTCGCGGTGCATCTGAAAACAGCCTCCAGCGAGGCAAGCGCCGACATCGCCGAACAGGATGTCCAGACCCAGCAGGTGGCGACGGCCATCACCGAGATGGCGGCGACAGCCCACGAGATTGCCCGCAATATCCTAGAGACGGACAACCAGATAGCCCAGGCCAAGGCGCACTGCCAACACACCGATCAGCAGCTGGAAGATACCCAGCACAGGGTGACGGAGCTGGCCACCCAGGCAGAGCATGCCTTCACGGCCGCCGTGGCACTGGCGGAGGAGTCGGACCGCATCGGTGTGCTGATGAGCGAGATCCAGGGCATTGCGGATCAGACCAATCTGCTGGCGCTCAACGCCGCCATCGAGGCGGCGCGGGCAGGGGAGCAGGGGCGAGGCTTTGCGGTGGTGGCGGACGAGGTGCGAACCCTCTCCACGCGCACCCACAAGGCGACCGAGCAGATCCAGAGCAGCATAGGCCAGATCCAGCGTACCCTGAACGGCTGGAAGGGAATGATGCAGCAGAACCTGCAACAGACCCAATCCTGCGTGACCCTGACCCGCCAGGGATCAGAGAGCCTGCATCAGGTGCTGGCGGAAATAGAACGGGTGGTGGACCTCTCGGCCCAGATCTCGACGGCGGCAGAGGAGCAGCAGGCGGTGGTGGAGGACATCAGCCGCAACGTCAACGCCATCTCCCAGCACTCCCACACCAACAGCAACAAGATGCAGGACATGGACGCTTCGAGCGACATCCTGCTCACCAAGGCTCGCCAGCTCAAATCCCTGGGGCAGACCTTCGGGTAAGAGCGGTCAGACTCATGCAATGCAGGAAGGCCACCCCTGGGGTGGCCTTCCTGTTTATGGTTTCATGGGGGTATCGGCTCTGTGTGCCGGGAGATGAACCAGTCAGCCGGACTGCTCCGCCAGCGTGATGACGCGGCCACCCTTGTCACAATACATGGCCCTGTCGGCCTGGATGAGCCACTGCTCCGGGCTCCAGTCATGCTGGTAGTGGCTGACGCCGATGCTGATGCCCACCTGCATCGGCTGGTCATTGACCACGAAGGGGGCCTGCATGGCCTGGCGGATCACGGCGGTGACCTCCTCTGCCTGACGGATATCGTAGCCCGGCAGCAGCAGGATGAACTCGTCCCCCGCCAAGCGGGCAAAATAGCACTGGTGGCCGATGGCGTCGTGGATCCGTCGGGCCAGCTGGCAGAGGATGGCATCCCCCTGGCTGTGGCCGAAGTTGTCGTTGATGCGCTTGAAGTCATTGAGATCGCAAAACAGCAGGCAGCCCGGATTGTCGCTTTGCACCTGGTGTTTCAACTGCTCCATCAGGCTCAGGCGATTGGGCAGCCCGGTAAGGGGATCGAGGCGGGCCAGTTGCAGTATCTCCTGCTCTCGCTGCTTGCGCAGGGCCACTTCCTGGTTGAGCCGCTTGTTGCTCATCAGAAGATAGAGGGAGAGCAGCAGGATGAGACCACCAACACCCAGGCTCAGCAGGAACCAGGGACGCCAGAAGATCCACTGTTCTGAGGGAACCTGATAGAGAAAACGGGTCAGGGAGACCGGTTTGGCAAGGAGGCCTATCTCCACCAGCTGCTGCATGATGTGAGCGAAGCGATCCGGATTCATATACCCGATCTCCACATAGAGCGGCTGGATCATCTCCTTGCTCATCTGCAACTCGTATTCCATGTGGGCCTGGCTGCGGTTGACGCCATACTCCGTGCGCAGCAGGGCGATGGCTTCCTCGGGGTGGGTGAGGGCATAGCGCCATCCCTTGAGGCTGGCTGCACGAAAACGTGCCACCCGCTCCGGATTGAGCCGCTCCTGTGCCTGGGTGGTGAAGAGAATGTCGCTGTAGAAATCGATGCCGTAGTTGCGAGGGTTGATGACGGACACCGAGATGCCGCGCTCTTCCAGATAAAAGGGCTCATTGCTCAGATAGGCGTTGAAGATGTCTATCCGGCCGGCGATCAGATCGTCGATGTTGACCGAGGTGGGTACCGGGATGAGCTGGCGCTCGTGAAGCCCCTGATAGTAGAGGGTGGCCAGCAGTTCGGCATCCTGATGACCCGGAAACATCATGATCCGTTTGCCACGCATGTCCGCAACGGTGAGAATGCCGCTGTCGCGGCGTGCCAGGAAGATGGAGGGAGAGTGCTGGTAGACGCTGGCCAGCGCCAGCAGCGGCTTGCCCTGGGCGTAGTGGGTCAGCACCTCGGTGTTGCCGACGCCAAAGTCGGCGCGTCCGGCCAGCACCTCCTGAACCGGACTTATTCCCTTGCCACCTGGCCTTATCTCGACATCCAGACCGGCGTCGGCGTAATACCCCTTGGCCTTGGCCATGTGATAGCCCACAAACTGGGGCTGATGCAGCCAGCGCAACTGCAATACCACCTTCTCCGGCAGATCACGTGTCCGTTCACTGGCCTGGAGGGGCGAGAAGCAAGTGATGCCAAGCAACAACAGCCAAAACAGGCATTTTTTCATTCGTGCGATTCTTGTGCTGAGGGTCCATGAAGATGGCCTGCAGGCCTGCATTCAAGTTGTTAACAAGTAACATTCTAAAGGGTTATACATGTACCGGATACAATTGCAGCACAAAGATTTCATGGTGATCAACAAGCGTCCGGGCATTGGCATGCACGATGATGCGGGCGAGCCGGGTCTCGTCAATCGGGTCAGAATGGATACCGGTCTTGACCTCTATCCGGTCCATCGACTGGACAAGATGACCTCTGGGCTGGTGCTGCTGGCCCGCACCGCCGAAGCGAATCGCGCCCTCAGCATGGCTTTCGCGGCGCGGGAAGTGAGCAAGCAGTATCTGGCACTCTCCGATCGCAAGCCGAAGAAGAAGCAGGGCTGGGTGAAGGGTGACATGGAGAAAGGGCGAGGCGGCAGCTGGATGCTGAGCCGCACCCAGGATAACCCGGCCATCAGCTGGTTCGACTCCGTTTCGGTGCGCGAGGGGCTGCGCCTTTATCGCATCAAGCCCCGGACCGGCAAGACCCACCAGATCCGGGTGGCCTTGAAGAGCGTGGGAGCCCCCATCCTCGGAGATGAGCGTTACGGCGGCACGGCGGCGGATCGCGGTTATCTGCACGCCTGGCGCCTCGCCTTCACCCTGGCAGGTGAGAGCTTCGATCTCGTCTGTCCGCCCGATGAGGGGGCGCTGTTCCTCCTGCCCGAGTTGCATGCCGCCATCGCAGAGATCACCGAATGAGCGCAGCAACCGCGAGAGTCCCAGCCCGCGGCTGGATCCTGGCCGACTTCGATGACACCCTGGCGCCGGATGACAGCCATGCGGGGTTGCTGCGTTTCATCTTGCGCCGCCGTATCTGGCCGCTGCTGCTGTGGCCACTGATGGCGTTCGGTGCCGTGAACTATCTGCTGCCAGGTCAGCGCAGTCGCGGCATTGCACTCATCTGGTGGGCCATCACCCTCGGGCTATCCCCCCTGGCCTGGCGCGCCCTGGTACGGCAGTACAGCCTGACCCGGCCCGGTCTGTATCGGGAGGCGCGAGCCCTCCTGACGGGGGAGGGGCACCGCTGCTGGGTCATCTCCGCCAGTCCCCGCGCCCTGGTCCGTGCCCAGCTCCATCGTCAACTGCCAAGGCTCCCTCACCGCATCATCGGCTCGCGGATGGGTTACCGTTTCGGCGGCCTGGTGCCGCGCTTCTATTGCCATGGCAGGCACAAGCTGCTGCCCGAGCTCCTGACCCTGGAGGCCGCACTCACCCTGAGTGACAGCCTGCACGATCTGCCCCTGCTGGCGTTGGGGGAGCAGGCCTGGCTCATCAACCCGCAAAGGACTCGATTGCTAAAGGCGAGGGCGGTGCTGCCCCATATCGAACCCCGTTATTGGTCGCTGTAAGGCAAAGCTGACAGCCTTGCGGGACGCTAACGAGCGCAGTGCAAGGTTGGGGCTGCTATGTCACATTTCATTTACATTTTTTGGCGCGGATCCCCGCCAAACTATCTGAACGCCGCCCCTTCTCATTCCCTGCGCTCGCCACTCTAATGAAACAAGTTATTAACAATGCCGTGCGGGCTGCCTGTCGAGCCCTTGCGGCGTGAACCGTTTCGTTATCAGTTCATCGCAAGGAGCGCATCATGACCACCCCCTCTTCCCGTACTCACACCATCAACCCCCTTGGCACCGACGGGTTTGAGTTCGTCGAGTACACGGCGCCGGATCTCAAGGGCATTGCGGCCCTCAAGGCGCTGTTCGTCTCACTGGGCTTTGCCGAAGTGGCCAAGCACAGGCACAAGCAGTGCTGGCTCTATCGCCAGGGAGACATCAACTTCGTGGTCAATGCCGAGCCCCACTCCCAGGCGGAGGAGTTTGCCCGGGCCCATGGTCCGAGCGTGTGCGGCATGGCGTTTCGGGTGAGCGATGCCGGCCGTGCCCAGCAGTACGCCATCGGCCAGGGGGCCAAGCCGTTTGTGGGCAAAATCGGCCCCATGGAGCTCAACATCCCCGCCATCTACGGTATCGGCGAGAGTACCCTCTCCTTTGTCGATCGCTATGGCGAGCGGGGCTCCATCTATGACGTGGACTTTATCTTCTACCCCGACTGGCAGGCCCGCATGGCCGAGGTGGACGCGGGGCTCTATGAGATCGACCACCTGACCCACAATGTCCATCGCGGCAACATGAACCTCTGGTCGAATTTCTACGAGCGGATCGGCAACTTCCGGGAAATCCGCTACTTCGACATCGAGGGCAAGCTGACAGGACTGCACTCGCGCGCCATGACGGCCCCTTGCGGCAAAATTCGCATCCCCATCAACGAGTCGGCGGACGACAAGTCCCAGATAGAGGAGTACCTGCGCCAGTACAAGGGGGAGGGGATCCAGCACATCGCGCTCGCCTCTGCCGACATCTATCACACCATCCGCACGCTCAGAGGGCGGGGAACCGGCTTCATGCCGACGCCGGACACCTACTACGAGAAGGTGGACAGCCGGGTCGCGGGTCATCAGGAGGATCTGGCCGCGCTGAAGACGCTGCGCATCCTCATCGACGGCTCGCCGACGAAGGACGGCATCCTGCTGCAGATCTTCACCGACACCGTCATAGGTCCCGTGTTCTTCGAGATCATCCAGCGCAAGGGCAACGAGGGCTTTGGTGAGGGCAACTTCCAGGCATTGTTCGAATCCATCGAGCTGGATCAGATCCGCCGTGGCGTGCTGGACGGATCCACGCAAGGGGAGGTGAACAGTGCCGCGCAGGGCCAGAAAAACGGAGAACCGAGCGATGCGTAACTGGATAAGCTTCCCCCATCGGGAGGGAACCCACTCCCGCCAGGCCCATGCCGATCTGCCGGAGCAGGCCATCTATGAGCGCGAGCTGGGGCGCTTGGGCTTCTTCGGTCCGGCCACCCACATGCACCACAAGCACGCTCCCACCGACTGGGTCAACTGGGAAGGGCCGCTTCGGCCACGGGCGTTTGACTTGAACGATCTGCAGGAGGAGGTGAGCTCCCTCTCCCCCTGGGTGATGCCGGATCTGCTCAGCAACCCCCACTGCCGCTACCGCATCTGGCGCCTGAGCGAGAGGATGCCGTTTCTGGTGCGCAACGCCGATGGCGACGAGCTCCTGTTCATTCACGAGGGGGGAGGCGACTTCTTCTGCGACTACGGCCATCTGACCCTGCGGGAGGGGGACTACGTGGTGATCCCCCGTGGCACCATGTGGCGCATCGAGCCCACCGCACCCCTCTTCATCCTGATGATCGAGGCGACGGAAGACAGTTATCAGCTGCCGGACAAGGGACTGGTGGGCAATCACGCCATCTTCGATCCGGCGGCACTGGACGTGCCCGCCATCAACGAGCGCTTCCTAGCCCAGCAGGATGAAAACCCCTGGTCGCTGCAGATCAAGCGCCACGATCAGGTCTCGGTCGTCACCTGGCCGTTCAACCCGCTGGATGCACAAGGGTGGCACGGGGACTTGTGCGTGGTGCGCCTCAACTGGCGGGATATCCGCCCGCTGATGAGCCACCGCTACCACCTGCCTCCCTCGGCTCACTCCACCTTCGTTGCGAGCCGGTTCGTGGTCTGCACCTTCGTGCCGCGTCCCATCGAGAGCGACCCAGGCGCCCTGCGGGTGCCCTTCTACCACAGCAACGACGACTTCGACGAGGTGCTCTTCTACCACGCCGGGGACTTCTTCAGCCGGGACAACATCAAGCGGGGCATGGTCACCTTCCACCCTGCCGGCTTCACCCATGGTCCCCATCCCAAGGCCTTTGCGGCGGGGCAGGCCCATGCCAAGACCTTCACCGACGAGGTGGCGGTGATGCTCGACACCCGTGATGCCCTGGCCGTCGGCCCGATCTGCGAAGGGGTCGAACACCCCGGTTATGTCACCAGCTGGCAGCGTCCAGAGACGCTCGGCAAATAAGGAATTCGATATGAAACTGGCAACCCTGAACAATGGCAAGCGCGACGGCGCCCTGGTGGTGGTGAGCCGCGATCTGGCGCGCGCCGTCCACGTGACGACCATTGCCCCGACCCTGCAGTCGGCCCTCGACCAGTGGGGAGAAGTGGCGCCGCAATTGGCGAAGGTTTATCAGCGACTCAACGAGTGCGCCTGCCCCGACGCCTTCCCCTTCGATGAGGAGGCGTGCCTCTCCCCGCTGCCTCGCGCCTACCAGTGGATTGACGGCAGTGCCTACGTCAATCACGTGGAGCTGGTGCGCAAGGCCCGCGGCGCCGACATGCCAGAAAGCTTCTGGCACGATCCCCTGATGTATCAGGGAGGCTCTGACAGCTTCCTGCCGCCCCGTGGCCCCATCGTGATGGGCTCCGAGGAGTGGGGCATCGATTTTGAGTCTGAAGTGGCCGTCATCACCGACGACGTGCCCATGGGCACCCGTTCGCAGGGGGCGGCGAGCCACATCAAGCTCTTGATGCTGGTCAACGACGTGAGCCTGCGCAACCTCATTCCCGGGGAGCTTGCCAAGGGCTTTGGCTTCTTCCAGTCCAAGCCCTCCAGCAGCTTCTCGCCGGTGGCTATCACCCCGGACGAGCTGGGGGATGACTGGCGCGATGGCAAGGTCCACCTGCCCCTGGTGACCCACCTCAACGGCGCCCTGTTCGGGCAACCCGACGCCGGGGTGGACATGACCTTCAACTTTGATGAGCTGATTGCCCATGCCGCCAAGACAAGGCCGCTTGGGGCGGGTTGCATCATCGGCTCGGGCACCGTCTCCAACTACGACAGAAGCCGGGGATCCTCCTGCCTTGCCGAGCGGCGGATGCTGGAAATTATCGAGTCAGGTCAAGCCACTACACCCTTTCTGCGCTTTGGTGATACAGTGTCCATCGCGATGCAGGATCGCAACGGGATGAGTCTGTTTGGCACCATTTTGCAGCGGGTCACGCAAGCAACGGCCGAGCGGGCGAGCTAGGAGAGCCCGACCCCTGGAGGGGCGGGCGACACGGCAGGTGGCAGACACCTGCCACCACAGGGACACACTATGCTGCAGTTGTTTGGATATTGGCGCTCATCGGCCAGCTTTCGCGTGCGTTTGGTACTGCAACTCAAGGGGCTCGATTATGAGCAGCACCCGGTCAACTTGCGGCAGGGTGAGCAGAAGGAGAAGGCCTACCGCCGGGTCAATCCCCAGGGGCTGGTGCCGTTTCTCGTGGACGATGACGTGCATCTGGGTCAGTCGGTGGCCATCATGGAGTACCTCGACGAGACCTATCCCGCCTACCCCCTGATGCCCTCCGCCCCCATCGAACGTGCCCGGGTGCGCCAGATCGTCAACATGATCGCCTGTGACACCCACCCCCTCAACAACCTGCGCGTGCTGCACTACCTGGAGCAGGAGTTGGGGCAGAGCAAGATGGCGCGGGATGCATGGTATCGCCACTGGATTGACGAGACCTTCACCGCGCTGGAACAGCTTCTCATGACCACCGCCGGCATCTATTGCGTGGGCAACGAGGTCACCCTGGCGGACTGCATGCTGGTGCCCCAGGTCTACAATGCCCGCCGCTTTGACATGACCCTGGATGACTACCCCACCATTGCGCGCATCGTCGCCAACTGCGAGCAGTTGCAGGCCTTTATCAAGGCTGCCCCCGCCAATCAGCCGGATGCCCAGCCCTGAAGCTGTGCAGACCGGGCCAGCGCGTTGGCCCGGTCTGCCGTCTCTTTCCTTGCCCGGGTTATCTTGCTCGCCTCAGGGCGTGCCATTGGCCCCATAGCGTCGAAACCCCGGCCGCTCTTTCAGTCGCTGGTAGTAGTCGTCCACGGCGGGTAGCGACGGGCGATCATAGGGCGTCTCCAGCCAGCGGTTGACTGACAGCCCGATGGGAATGTCTGCCAGCGAGAAGTGCGGACCGGCCACATATCCTCCGGTTGTTTGAAGCTGTCTCTCCAGGATCTCCATGCAGTGAGACCACAGCAGGCAAGCTGCGTGAAGGGCCTGATGGTCTTGATGCTGGGGGGAGCGCCTCACCAGCGACAGGAAGGCGTAGCGCCAGGCGGTGTTCAAGTCCGATGCCTGCCAGTCAATCCATTGATCGACCCTGGCCCTGGCTCTCGCCTCGGCGGGATAGAGTACATTGGCACCATGGCGCGTCGCCAGGTAGCGGATGATGGTGTTCGACTCCCACAGCGTAAAATCCTCATCCTGAATGACGGGCACCATGGCATTGGGGTTGAGCGCCAGAAACGCCGGGGTGTCCGTGGGTTTGAAGCCGGATCCCCACTCCTCCAGCTCGAAGGGGAGGGCCAGTTCGGCGCAGGTCCACAGTACCTTGCGCACATTGATTGACGACGCCTTGCCCAGTATTCGCAACATCTTTTTCGTCCTTGTCCGGGGTGATGGATGGCCTGTTTGTCGCAGACATGCCACTTCCCTGTTTGCGTAGCCATCAGTGCCCTGCACTGTCACTGACCGTGCGGGGCCCTGTTTTATTGACTGGCGAGTCAGCCGTGGGTGGTTCTGGGCTGGAAATAGGCGATAAATTTGCCGAGTTTCTCACCGTCGTAACTCTTCCCCTTCTCCAGCAGCCCGGTGTTGAAGGACTCAAGCAGCTTGCCCTTGGCATCCAGCACGTAGAAGTGGGGGACCCCCAGATACTCGGGATAGTCTTTCAGGAAGGATTCATTCTTGTTCTGCTCGCTGACGTTCACCTTGACCACCACGAAGGTGCGGTTGAGCTGGCCGGCGAGATCGGGTTCCCGGTCCAGAAAGCGGTTCATCTCCTGGCACCAGCTGCACCATTCGCCCCCCACCAGCAGCAGGACTTTCTTGCCCTCGGCACTGGCCTTGGCGGTAGCGGCGGCGAGATCGCGGGCCGGATCCCGCGTCTCGTCATAACCCTGGCTGTAATCGGGCAGGCTCTGACTCCAGAGGTGGTCGCCCGCGCAGGCGGCGCCATTGAAAAGGAGGGTGCCCAGCATCAGGGGCAGTAACAGTCGTTTCATGGTCTCTTCCTTGTGTCGTTATCTTTGCTTCCAGGCGCAGACAATGTGACACGGGGCGTTTCCTGCGCCAAGCCGCAAACAGGGAAGGGGAAGGCAAAAAGCGGCAATGGAATGGCAGAAAACAACAAAGCCCCTCGAGAGGGGCTTTGTATTCAGGTCAGGGGCGATCAGTAACCCTGCTGGTGGACGTCCATCACGGCGCGACCGGAGGGGTCGGCCATCTCCTTGAACTTGGCATCCCACTCCAGTGCCGTCGGGGTGGAGCAGGCGACCGACTTGCCGTAGGGCACGGTGCGGGCGGCGGACTCCAGCGGGAAGTGCTCGTCAAAGATGGCGCGGTAGTAGTACGCCTCCTTGGTGAGCGGGGTATTGACGGGGAAGCGGAAGGCCGCGGCCTCGAACATCTGATCCGTCACCTCTTCCTCGACCATGGCTTTCAGGCTGTCAATCCAGGAGTAGCCCACACCGTCGGAGAACTGCTCCTTCTGACGCCACGCCACTTCGTGGGGCAGCAGATCCTCGAAGGCTTCCCGCAGGATGTGCTTCTCGATCTTGCCCTTGCCGCACATCTTGTCGGCGGGATTGAGGCGCATCGCCACGTCCATGAACTCCTTGTCGAGGAAGGGCACGCGGCCTTCCACGCCCCAGGCGGCCATGGACTTGTTGGCCCGCAGGCAGTCATAGAGGTGCAGGGAGGCGAGCTTGCGCACGTTCTCCTCGTGGAACTCACGGGCGTTGGGGGCCTTGTGGAAGTAGAGGTAGCCGCCGAACAGCTCGTCGGAGCCCTCTCCCGACAGCACCATCTTGATCCCCATCGCCTTGATGTAGCGCGCCATCAGATACATGGGCGTGGAGGCGCGGATGGTGGTGACGTCATAGGTCTCGAGGTGATAGATGACGTCCCGCAGGGCATCCAGCCCTTCCTGCACGGTGAAGTGGATCTGGTGGTGAATGGTGCCCAGGTGATCGGCCACCTTGCGGGCGGCAGCGAGATCCGGCGACCCTTCCAGACCGACGGCGAAGGAGTGCAGCTGGGGCCACCAGGCTTCGCTCTTGCCATCGTCTTCCACCCGGCGGGCGGCATAGAGCTTGGTGATGGCGGAGATGACGGACGAATCCAGACCACCGGAGAGCAGCACGCCATAGGGCACGTCGCACATCAGCTGGCGCTTGACCGCCGCTTCCAGGGCCGCTTTGAGCTCGGCCTTGTCGCTGACGTTGTGCTCGACCGGCGCGTATTCCATCCAGTCGCGTTTGTACCAAGTTTTAAGCTCGCCATCCTTGCTCCACAGGTAGTGTCCCGGCGGGAAGGTCTCGACGCTCTTGCAGACCGGCACCAGGGCCTTCATCTCGGAGGCGACGTAGAAGTTGCCGTGTTCGTCGCGGCCGGTATAGAGGGGGATGATCCCCATGTGGTCGCGACCAATCAGGTAGGCATCCTGCTCGGCGTCATAGAGGATAAAGGCGAAGATGCCGTTCAGATCGTCCAGAAACGCCGGGCCTTTCTCCTTGTAGAGGGCCAGCAGCACTTCACAGTCGGAGTGGGTCTGGAACTGGAAGTCGACCTTGAGGTTCTTCTCCAGCTCCTTGTGGTTGTAGATCTCGCCGTTGACGGCCAATACGTGCGTGCGCTCGGGGTTGTAGAGAGGCTGTGCGCCGTTGCCCGGATCGACGATGGCCAGGCGCTCGTGCACCAGGATGGCCTTGTCGGAGCTGTAGACGCCGGACCAGTCAGGCCCGCGGTGACGCAGTCGCTTGGACATCTCCAGGGCCGATTTGCGCAGGGCAGTGGCGTCGGTCTTGATGTCCAGAATGCCGAAAATAGAACACATTGGCGGTAATCCTCTTGATTTTTATATGAGCCCCCCACGTTTGGGCTCGAAATTCCATTTACATTCCTCGCCAATCACAATGCCTAGCGGAAAACCCTTTTGCAAGCGGGAAAACCGCAGAAAATCATGCCGTAAGCGTCAAGTTGCGCAGGGGATGGCGGCCGTCCGGCCGCCTGAAGAGAGAGGGTCAGGGTTGACGTGCGCGTCAAGTCGCGGCGGGTTCGAAGATCACATAGAGCTTGCGGCAAGGGGTGAGGGTCTCCCACTGCCCGACAAAACCGGCGGGAATGACGAACTGATCCCCCGGTTTTAGGTGCAGCCGGCCGCCTTGCTCATCGTGGATCACCGCCTCCCCTTCCAGCATCTGGCAGTATTCGTGTTCGGTATAGTGAACGGCCCAGCAGCCCGGCTCGCAAGCCCAGAAGCCCACGTGAAACTGCTGGCTCGGGTCGGAGTAGTGGTTCCATGCCGTCTGGCTCGGCGTTCCGGCCCTGATACGCTCGGGGGCTGGCATCATCGGGGTGGGGGAGACAGTGTGCTTGTCCAGCAGGATCCAGTCGTTCAGGCTCTTCATGGTGCGTCCTTGAGTGGCGAAGGAGCATCCTGCTCCCGTTTAGTTTGTTTAACGATGTTGCGCTTACGTTAAACGAAACGGGCCCCCTTTGCCAAGGGGGCCCGTGCAGGCTGAAGGCTACCGGAAGGGCGGCACCCGGGATCAGACGATGTCGATGTCTACCACGGAGTCAAAGATGTGGTTCGGTCGAAACGGCATGCGGTCGATGTCCGCCACCTTGCTCACCCCGGAGAGCACCAGCACCGTCTCGAGACCGGCCTGGAAGCCTGCCAGGATGTCGGTGCGCAGGTTGTCGCCGATGATGATGGTGTCGTCGGAGTGGGCCTCCATCCGGTTGAGGGCCGCGCGAATGATCCAGGCGCTCGGCTTGCCGACGTAGAAGGGCTTCTTGCCGGTCATCCGCTCGATGGGGGCACACAGGGCGCCGCAGGCCGGGTACATCAGGGGGCCGTGGGTGTCGGGGTTGGTGGCGATGAAGCGGGCCCCCTGATCCACGAACTTGGCGCCCTGCTGCATCATGGTCCAGTTGTAGTTGCGGGTCTCCCCCACCACCACGAAGTCCGGGTCGATATCGGTGATGGTGAAGCCGGCTTTATAGAGCTCGTGGGTCAGGGCCCCTTCGCCAATCACATAGGCCTTTTTGCCATCCTGGCGCTTGAGAAAGTCGGCGGTGCCCATGGCGGAGGTGTAGAAGCACTCCTCGGGGACCTCTATTCCGGCGGAGCGGAAGCGGTTTTGCAGATCTTTCTGGGTCTGGGCCGGGTAGTTGGTGAGGAACAGGAGCTTGCTGCCCTGCTCCAGCAGGCGGTGGACGAAGCGGTCGGCGCCGGGAATGAGATCGTTGTTGTGCAGGATGACGCCGTCAATGTCACAGATGACGTTTTTCTTCATGAATTCTCCTTGTAGGGCGCAAGAGCGGGGACAGGGCATCCCTCTGTTCGTCTCTTCAATCGGTTATGGTTTTTGTGCCGCCATTATAAGGCCCTTTGATGACAAGTCTCCTCCGGCGGGCCAGATGGGTGCACAATGAAGGCGAAGGGAGGGCGCCGCCCCGGTGGTGCCCGCACGGAGTCTGACGATGGAGCCGTCATCATGGAGCACTTTATTGCCGGCTTGCCCAAGCTGGAACTGCACCTGCATATCGAGGGGACCCTCGAACCCGAGCTGATGTTCGCCATCGGCCAGCGCAACGGGGTGGCGCTGCCCTGGCCCGATGTCGACAGCCTGCGCGCCGCCTATGAGTTCGACGGCCTGCAATCCTTCCTCGATCTCTACTACCTCGGTGCCAGCGTGCTCATCCACGAACAGGACTTCTTCGACCTCACCTGGGCCTATCTCGAGCGCTGCGTTGCCGATCACGTAGTGCACGTGGAGATCTTTTTCGACCCTCAGACTCACACCGCCCGCGGGGTGCCTTTTGCCACCGTGCTGGGGGGCATCGAGCGGGCGTTGCAGGCTGGCGAAGCAGCCTTTGGCATCAGCTGGCGTCTTATCATGAGCTTCCTGCGCCACCTGAGTGAAGAGGCGGCATTCGCCACCCTGGCAGAGGCCACGCCGCACCTGGCGCGCCTGCACGGGGTCGGCCTCGATTCGGGGGAGCGGGGCAACCCGCCCAGCAAGTTTGCCCGGGTCTTTGCCCGGGCCAGGGAACTGGGGCTGCCGGTGGTGGCCCATGCCGGCGAGGAGGGACCTGCGGACTACATCTGGCAGGCGATCCGGGAGCTCGGGGTGCAACGCATCGATCACGGGGTGCACTGCGTCGAGGATCCCGCGCTGCTGAGCTATCTGGCGGATACCCGGTTGCCCCTCACCGTCTGCCCGCTCTCCAACGTGCGCCTCAGGGTGTTTGACCAGATGGCCCACCACAATGTGCTGAGGCTGCTGGAGCAGGGGCTCTGCGTCACCGTGAACTCCGACGATCCCGCCTATTTCGGGGGATACCTGGGGGCCAACTTCCAGGCCCTGGCCGACGGGCTTGGCGCCAGCCAGGAGCAGCTGTGCCGCCTTAGTCTCAATGCCGTGGAGGCGAGCTGGCTGAGCCTTGCGGACAAGGTGCGCCTGACCCGGGACATTCGCCTCCATGCCGCCCTGCACGGGGTGAGCCTGCACTGAGCAGGCCGCCTTGCACACCTTGAATGGAGGAGGCCCGCCATGGCGGGCCTCTTTGTGCCATCGTTGGGCGGGTATCAACCCACCCGCACCAGATACTTTTCCCCTTGTCCCTCCTGCTTGACGCGAGTGAGAAGGGAGGGCAGGGCGTCGAAGTCGCCCACCACCAGCGGCGGCAGGGTCAGCTCGCCGCTCGCCATCTGCGCCATCATGGCGACACCGGCCGCCACCAGACGGCTCCACTGTTTGTCCGAGCCAAAGGCGTGCTGGGCGCCGAGGGCAATCTCGTGCAATGAGTGGCAATGGCTAAAGGCGGGCAGCGGGTTGCGCGCGATGCGCCCGAGCACCGTCACCATGTGGCCGTAATAGCCAAGGGCTGGCAGCAAGGCTTCTGCCTGCTGGCTGGAGACCAGATCGATGATCCCCTCGAAGGGTTCACCGCCGTTGGCGGCCTGCAACTGGGCCAGCCAGTCGGGATCCCGATAGTCCGCCACCCCCTGCACGCCTAGCTGTTTGAGCCACTGGTGGTGGCGCGGGCTGGCGCTGGCAAAGACGCGGGCCCCCTTCTGGAGGGCAAGTTGCACCGCGAAGCGGCCGACACTGCTGCCAGCCCCCGTGATGAGCAGGGCCTCCCCGTGCAGGTGAGGCAGCTTGGCCAGCGCCTGCCAGGCGGTGAGGCCGGGGCAGGGGAGCGCGGCGGCCGCCTCGTCGCTCAGGGCATCGGGCACCGGCATCAGGGCGCGAGCCGGCACCAGGGTGTGGCGGGCAAAGCTGCCGCCGTGGCGCAAGTCGGTGTGATAGGCGACCCGGGTGCCGGGGCGCAGGTGGGTGACGTTGGCCCCCAGTGCCACCAAGGTGCCCATGCCATCGACGCCGGGCACATGGCCTGGCTGCCAGTGGGGATGGCCCTGTTCGATGAGTTTCCAGTCCACCGGATTGAAGGCGATGATCCGGTTGGCGACGAGGACCTCGTCGGGCCCGGGGGTGGGGAGCGCTTGCCGGGTGAGAGTGAGCTGGTCCGGTTCGCCGGGGGCGTGCCAGCACCAGGCCTGGGTATGGGTCATGGTGACTCCTTGAAAGAGAGGGGGCGCAGATTGAGTCATATGGCGTAACAATGTCTTGAGTTGTTGTTGCACTGGCAAGACAACCAGGCGGACCCCACGCTGGTGGGGTCCGCCCGATAAGGCGTTCGGCGCGAGCCGCCTTATGCCCGCTCTGCCCCATAGACGGGGTAATCGGTCAGCCCTTTCTCGCCGCCGCCAAACAGGGTGGCGGGATCATGGGGGGCGAACGGATGGCCGTGGCGCAGGCGGTTCGGCAAGTCGGGGTTGGCCACGAAGGGGCGACCGAAGCCAATCATGTCGGCCCAGCCCGCCTCGATGGCGGCGCGGGCACGTTCCCCATCGTACTTGCCGGCGTAGATGAGGGTGTTGGGGAAGGCGTCGCGCAGCCCCTGCTTGAAGCTCTCCGCCATCAGGGGGGCGTCGTCCCAGTCCGCTTCGGCGACGTGCAGATAGACCACGCCGAGCTTGCCCAGCAGGCGCGCGGCGGCCAGATAGGTCTCCTGGGGGTTGGCATCCACGGTGCCGTTGAGGGTGGTGAGTGGCGCAAGGCGTACCCCGACCCGGTCGGGACCGATCTCGTCACAGACCGCCTCGGTCACCTCTTTGAGGAAACGCAGCCGGTTTTCGAGCGAACCGCCATAGCCGTCGGTGCGGGTATTGGACTCGGAGTCGAGGAATTGGTTGATGAGGTAGCCGTTGGCGGCGTGCAACTCGATGCCGTCAAAGCCCGCCTCCATGGCGTTGCGGGCGGCCTGGCGAAACTGCCCCACCACGGCGTCGATGTCGGCCTGGGTCATGGCGCGCGGGGTGACGGTCTCCACAAACCCCGGGGCATCGCTGCCGTTGTCGACGAACACCTTCACTCCCTTGGCCTGGATGGCGGAGGAGGAGAGGGGCTGGGCGCCGCCGATGTTGTCAGGATGGGTGACCCGGCCCACGTGCCAGAGCTGGGCGAACATGATGCCCCCCTCGGCGTGGACGGCATTGGTTACCTGCTTCCAACCTGCCACCTGCTCGGCGCTGTGGATGCCCGGCGTCCAGGCGTAGCCCTTGCCCAGGGGATCTATCTGGGTGCCTTCGCTGATGATGAGGCCGGCCCCGGCACGCTGGGCGTAGTAGGTCGCCATCATGGCGTTGGCCACGTCCCCGGGCTGGCTGGCGCGGGAGCGGGTCATGGGGGGCATGACGATGCGGTTGGCAAGGTGCAGCTGGCCGAGGCGAAGGGGGCAGAACAGGGGATCGTGGTGCATGATGGATTCCTCAATCTTTGGGAGTGAGGTGACTTTAGAGGGGATTGTTATTGTGAAAAAGAGGGGGGATTGCAGAAGAGAATTGCCGTTATCGCAGCAATGGCCCGGGAGGGGCCGGGCTCGGGCCAGAAAAAAGAGGGCCAAAGGCCCTCTTTTGCTGCATTGCCACCGATGATCAGGGGGAGAGTGGGGTGACCCGTACTCGCTCGATGCGCCGCTCGCTCACGGCCATGACCTCGAAGCAGAACTGGCCGAGGTGCAACTGCTGACCGACGTCGGGCAGGCTGCCGAAGTGGGAGAGCAGCATGCCCGCCAGGGTCACGTACTCGTCGCTCTCGCTCACCAGCCCGTCGCAGTTCAGTGCCTGCTCCACCTGATGGATGTTGGTGGTGCCGTGGATGAGCCAATGCTCGCCCTCGCGCACCACATCGGGGGTCTCGTCCTCGTCCGGCAGCTCGCCGACGATGGCCTCCAGCAGATCGTGGTTGGTGACCAGCCCCTGGATGACGCCAAACTCGTCCGTCACCAGAATGAGGCTGCCCCTGGCCTGGCGCAGCTCCGCCAGCAGCCGGATCACGTTGATGGTCTGGGGCACGATGACGGGCTCGTTCTGTCTGGCTAGTGCTGCCAGGGATTGCCCCTCGTTGAGGGCAAACAGCAGATCCCGAGCCTTGACCACCCCGATGATCTCGTCCAGCTCCCCGTCACAGACCGGGAACAGGCTGTGGGGGGCCCGTTGCAGCAGGGCACGGATCTCGTCCTCGCTGTCGCTGACGTCGATCCACTCCATCTCGGAGCGTGGGGTCATGATGGTGCGAATGGAACGCTCGGCCAGCGACAGCACGCCGCTCACCATGTAACGCTCCTCTTCACCGAAACCGGGGGGCAGGGGCTGAGCCTGCACCTCTTCTTCGTCCTCCTGCGGGTGGGCTGAGCGCTTGTTCCCCCCCATCAGCTTGAAGATGGCGGCGGTGGTGCGCTCGCGCAGGGGCTGGCGAGCCTCATGGCGCAGGGCACTGCGCTGGGAGAGCTGGTTGAAGAATTCGATCAGCACCGAGAAGCCGATGGCCGCGTAGAGGTAACCCTTCGGAATATGGAAGCCGAACCCTTCCGCCACCAGGCTAAAACCGATCATCAGCAGGAAGCTCAGACAGAGTACCACGACGGTGGGGTGGGCGTTGACGAAGCGGGTCAGTGGCTTGGAGGCGAGCACCATCACCAGCATGGCGATGGTCACGGCCGCCATCATGACGCCGAGGTGATCCACCATGCCGACGGCGGTGATGATGGAGTCCAGGGAGAAGACCGCATCCAGCACCAGGATCTGGGCGATCACCACCCCGAACCCGGCATAGACGCCGGTGCCGCCTTGCTCCTCGGGCTTGGCCTCGAGTCGCTCATGCAGCTCGGAGGTGGCCTTGAACAGCAGGAAGAGTCCGCCTCCCATCAGGATGAGATCCCGACCGGAGAAGGGGTGATCCCAGATGTGCAGCAGAGGAGCCGTGAGGGTGACCAGCCATGACATGATGGTGAGCAGTCCCAGGCGCATCAGCAGGGCCAGGGAGAGACCGATGATGCGCGCCTTGTCCCGCTGGGCGGGGGGCAGTTTTTTCACCAGGATGGCGATGAAGACCAGGTTGTCTATCCCGAGAACGATTTCCAGGATGATCAGGGTAAGCAGACCGACCCAGATTGACGGGTCCAGCAAGAATTCCATGTGATTGACCTCAATGAAGACAGATGCAGTGAATCGTGGTCACGGCGTGGCCGTGGTGACGGAGACGATCGCTTCAGAGGCGTTGGTTGAGCAGGTACAGATAGGCTTTGATGGGAAAAGACGAAGGGCTACTTCGGGGATTGTCCATGATGGGCAATAAAACCTCGGGTCAAAAGTGAGCCCTGATGATAACGACTCGCCGCCATTTGGCAAGGGGGTCTGGACGCGCAGGGGGAGGCGCTCGCCCAACAGGGCAACAGGGACAGGCGGAGCTTGCCAGGCAAGCCCCGCCGTGCGGCTTACAGCCAGCGTTTCTCGCGGGTGAAGCAGACCGAGAGCCAGGCGTCTCCCAGGGTGTCGCCGAGGCGGGACCAGAGCTCCTGGCGCAGGGCATCCTGGCGTTCGACGGGCCACTCCTGGCCGGGGGCCACCAGGATGTTGAGTTCGAGATCGAAGCGGCGGCCGCTTTTTGCCAGGTGGCTGTAGCACTCGACCCCATGGCGCAGGCGCAGGGCTTCGACTTCGCTGGCCACCAGCCGGGAGACATCCCCCTTGGGGGCAATCTTCAGCACTTCCCGCAGGTTGCGACCGAGCACCTTGATGGGGATGAGGGTGGCACACAGGGCCAGCAGCGAGACCAGCACCGGGTCTATGTAGCGGTTGTAGTGGCCGTAACCCAGGGTATCGAGCCCGATGGCGACCAGAAAGCCGATGAGCAGGGTGGCGCTGAGCAGGGTATCCACCAGCCACTCCTTGGAGTCCACCCGCACCAGCTCGGAGTTGACCCGCTCGGCCACGTCGGCCTCGATGAGATAGAGGATGCCGCAGAAGAAGGTGGAGACGACGGCATAGATGAGGGCGTGGCCGAGATCGATCTCCCGTCCTCCTGCCAGCAGGGAGGTGATGCCGCCATAGAGGGCGCCGAGGCAGAGCAGCAGAATGATGGCGCCGTTGATGACGTTGGCGATGGGTTCGAAGTGGGCGTAGCCGTATTGGAAACGGGCGTCGGAGGGGCGGGTGACCAGGTAGGCGGTGATGAGCCCAAGGCCCGTCATGCCCATGCTGAACAGGGTGAAGATGCCGTCCAGCATGATGGCGTTGGAACCGACGAACAGACCATAGCCGATCCCGAAAATGGCAAAGGTGATGCAACCAAACAGCGACAGGGTCAGCGCCTGTTTTTCGGTGCGAATAAGCGTACTGATAACATGGCTGTAGTGAGCCATAAAAGTCCTCCTTTCAAATGGTGAAGATTGCGCGCGCAAGCGGTTTTCTAGCTGATATACTGCCCGCTCACATGTGAGCGGACTGGTTCGGACACCCGCAAAGAGGCAGGTCCGAACGGTCGTTGTCGCCGGAATGCCGGCATCAAGCAAAGGATGGGAACAAGGATTCATGATCCCGAGACTCGATTACCAGGACAGTTTGTCACCTACAACCCTGCAGTTTCTTGAGTTGCTGGCGCGATCAGCATTTCGTGGTGATATCGAAAAGTCTTATGCAAGCCGGTTGGCGATGGCGACGGATAACAGCGTCTATCAGGTCGTACCTCAGGCGGTTCTCTATCCGCGCAGTGCGGATGATATTGCGGTGATGCTCAAGCTGGCCCAGGGGCCCGAGTACGCAACCTTGAGTTTCTTCCCTCGCGGCGGCGGTACCGGCACCAATGGCCAATCCTTGGGCGGTGGCATTATCGTCGATCTCTCGCGCCATATGAACCAGATCATGGAAATTAATCTGGAAGAGGGCTGGGTACGGGCCCAGGCCGGGGTGGTCAAAGACCAGCTCAACGCCTATTTGAAGCCCCACGGCTACTTCTTCTCGCCGGATCTTTCCACCTCCAACCGCGCCACCTTAGGCGGCATGGTCAACACCGACGCCTCGGGGCAGGGGTCGCTGGTGTACGGCAAGACCTCGGATCATGTGCTCGGCCTCAAGGCCGTGCTGGAGAACGGCGATCTCATGGCCACCGAGCCGGTGACCGGCCAGCGTCTGGCGGACAAGCTGGCCCTCGAGACCCGTGAAGGGGAGATCTATCGCACCCTCTATCGCATCGGCCGCGAGCGGCGCGCCGACATCGAAGCCACCTTCCCCAAGCTCAACCGCTTTCTGACCGGTTACGATCTCAAGCACCTCTATCAGCCCGATACCGACACTCTGGATGTGAGCCGGGTGCTGTGCGGCTCGGAAGGCTCCTTGGGCTTCATCACCGAAGCCCGGCTCAACATCACCCCCATCCCGCGCTACCGCACACTCGTCAACGTCAAGTACGACAGCTTCCCCTCCGCGCTCAGAAACGCCCCCTTTATGGTACAGGCCCACGCCCTGTCGGTGGAGACGGTGGACTCCCGGGTGCTGGGACTGGCTCGCGCCGACATCATCTGGCACTCGGTGAAGGATCTCATCCAGGATGTGCCCGGCAAGGATCTGCAGGGGCTCAACATCGTCGAGTTTGCCGACACCGACGAGGATGCGCACAAGGCCAAGGTGGCGGAGCTGTGCCGGCGCATCGACGGCCTGCTGGCGCGTGGTGAAGCCGGGGTCATTGGCTATCAGGTGTGCGACCACCTGCCGAGCATCGAGACCATCTATGGCATGCGCAAGAAGTCGGTGGGGCTGCTCGGCAACGCCGAGGGGCGCAAGAAGCCGGTGGCCTTCACCGAAGACACCGCCGTGCCGCCGGAATCCCTGGCGGACTTCATCATGGAGTTTCGCGCCCTGCTGGACGCTCACGGCCTTGACTACGGCATGTTCGGCCACGTCGATGCCGGGGTGCTGCACGTGCGCCCGGCGCTGGACTTGTGCGATCCCGAGCAGGAGGTGCTGCTGCGGCGCATCTCCGATCAGGTGGTGGCGCTCACCGCCAAATACGGCGGCCTGATGTGGGGGGAGCACGGCAAGGGCTTTCGCTCCGAATACAGCCCCGCCTTCTTCGGCGAGCTGTGGGAAGAGCTGCAACGGGTCAAGGGGGCGTTCGACCCGGCCAACCGCATCAACCCGGGCAAGATCTGCATGCCTTATGGCAGCGGCGCTTCGCTTGTCTCGGTGGACGGGCCCAAGCGCGGCAAGTTCGACCGCCAGATCCCGATTGCCGTGCGCGAGAGCTATACACGGGCGCTGGATTGCAACGGCAACGGTCTGTGTTTCACCTTCGAGACCGACTCCCCCATGTGCCCCTCGGTCAAGATCAGCCGCGACCGCCGTCACTCCCCCAAGGGGCGGGCTGGCCTGATGCGTGAATGGCTGCGCCAGTTGTCGGAGCAGGGCTTCGATCCCCTTGCCGAAGAGGTGGCGCTGCAAAGCGGGGGTCTGCGCTTCAAGCAGATCGTCGACAAGTTCCGCAATACGGTGGCCCGCGCCCGGGGCGAGTATGACTTCTCCCACGAGGTGATGGAGGCGATGGAGGGGTGCCTTGCGTGCAAGGCATGCACCAGCCAGTGCCCCATCAAGGTGGATGTGCCCACCTTCCGCACCCGCTTCATGCAGCTCTATCACAGCCGATATCTGCGCGGCCCCAAGGATTACTTCGTGGGCACGGTAGAAAGCTATGCGCCCCTGCTGGCCAAGGCCCCCAAGCTGGTCAACTTCTTCCTCGAAAAAGAGTGGGCCCAGAAGGCGACCGAGAAGAGCATCGGCATGGTGGATGTGCCGCTGCTCTCCGTGCCGACCCTGGCCGAGGAGCTGCGGGATCACCGCGCCCGCTATTTCGATCTGCCGGGCCTCGAGGCCATGAGCCCCGAGCAGCGCCAAAAAGTGGTGCTCATCGTGCAGGATCCCTTCACCAGCTACTACGACGCCCCCGTGGTGCGTGACCTGGTGAAGCTGGCCAGCAAGCTGGGTTATCAGCCCTACCTGCTGCCGTTCAAACCCAACGGCAAGCCTCAGCACGTGAAGGGATTCCTGCGCGCCTTCGCCCGCACTGCTGCCAGCAGCGCCCAGTTCCTCAACAAGGTGGCGGCCCTCGGCATCCCCATGGTGGGGGTCGACCCCTCTCTGGTGCTCTGCTACCGGGACGAGTACGTGAAGGCGCTCGGCCCCGCCCGCGGCGATTTCCAGGTGCTGCTGCCCCAGGAGTGGCTGCTCTCCCTGCCTGCCGAGGCGCTGCCGCTGCGGGAAGAGGTTGGCACCGACCCCTGGTATCTGTTTGCCCACTGCACCGAGAAGACCGCCAAGCCCACCACCCACGGTGATTGGAGCACCCTGTTCGGCCGCTTCGGTGCACGTTTGCAGCCGGTGTCGGTGGGTTGCTGCGGCATGGCGGGCACCTATGGTCACGACGCCAAACAGGTGGAGAACTCCAAGGGGATCTACGGTCTGAGCTGGGCCGAGCCCCTGGCTCGCCTGCCGCAAGCCCGTTGTCTGGCCACCGGTTATTCGTGCCGCAGCCAGGTCAAGCGGATGGAGGGGGAGAAGCTCAAGCATCCGCTGCAGGCCCTGCTGGAACTGCTCTGATGCTCCACTTTCCCAAGGGATTCCGGGTGCCAAAGGCCTATCGGCACCCGCATTTTCTGTTGCTCCCCACCACGCCGTCCCAGGCCGTGGTGGAGTTTATCGCCATCCTGCGCGAGCGGGATCAGCTCCATCAGCTGTTTCGCCCGGACGATGTGTGGCCCTCCGCCAATTTCAGCCTGAGTCAGCACGAGGCCGACTTGGAGTGGCAGCACGCCGAGTTTCTGGCCAAGCGCTCCTTTGCCTATGGCCTCTGGAGCCCGGACAGGGAGCCCCGCTTCTGGGGCGGGGTTTACCTCTATCCGTCGGTGCTGCCGGAGGTGCAGGTGGAGCTCTTCTTCTGGAAGGTGGCCGAGGCGCCGCTCATGGACAGCGAACTCGAAGCCGAACTGCGCACCTGGCTCGGCAAGGTATGGCGCTGGTCCGAGCCGCGCCTGCCGGGGCGGGACGGTCCCTGGGCCGAGTGGCCAGGGGTGACCTATCCCTGGTGAGGGCAAACCTCGATGCAAGATGCCCCGGCGTGGGCATCTTTTTTTTTGCGTCTTTTTCGCCGACACTGCTGGTTTGCCGCTACAGCGCAGCGATAACCCGTTGATCACGCAAGGAGTCCGCTCACCATGAGTCAAGAAAGCAGCCCCATCTGGCGCAAACCCATGAGCCTGGAGGGGCTCAACGCCAGCTCCCGCAACACCCTGATGGCCCACCTCGACATCGTCTACAGCGCCTTTGGCCCCGACTGGCTGGAGGCCACCATGCCGGTGGATCACCGCACCCATCAACCACTCGGCATGCTGCACGGCGGCGCCTCCGTGGTGCTGGCGGAAACGCTGGGGTCGCTTGCGGCCAACATGGCGGTGGGAGCGGAGAGCTACTGCGTGGGGCTGGAGGTCAATGCCAACCACCTGAGGGCCAAGCGGGAAGGGGTGGTGACGGGGCGCTGCAGCCCGCTGCATCTGGGGACCACGACTCAGGTGTGGCAGATCGAAATTCGGGATGAACGTGGTCGTTTATTGTGCACCAGCCGATTGACCATGGCGGTGCTCAAGCACAAGCGGGACAAGGACTCTGGCGAAGCGTGATCCGCAATAACGCATCATGAGTGAAAAATAAGCAAGCCATAGTCGCGAGATCCCTCTATAATTGCCAACGTCTTGAGACACCTATCACATTTTTCAAGACAGCAGAACAAAGTGGCGCTATAATCGCCGCCTTTTTGCTATTCCGCGGTGTTAGCCGCCTGCCTTAATCTGGAAGAATCTATGTCTGATACCGAACAACTGCCCCTTTTTAGTGAGCTTGGACTGGCCGCGCCTGTATTGAAAGCGCTGCAGGACGTGGGCTATGAGCGCCCGTCTCCCATCCAGGCCGCAGCAATTCCCCACCTGATGGCGGGACACGATCTGCTGGGGCAGGCACAAACCGGTACAGGGAAGACCGCTGCTTTTGCCTTGCCTCTGTTGTCTCGTCTGGAAGCTGGTAACCGCAACACCCAGATCCTGGTGCTGGCCCCGACCCGCGAGCTGGCCCTGCAGGTGGCAGAGGCGTGCCAACGCTATGCCCACCACATGCCCGATTTCCACGTGCTGCCCATCTACGGCGGCGCTTCCTACGAAACCCAGACCCGCGCCCTGCGCCGCGGTGCTCAGGTTGTCGTGGGTACCCCGGGCCGCGTGATGGACCTGATCCGTCGCAAGAACCTGGACCTCTCCGGTCTGAAAGCCCTGGTGCTGGACGAAGCGGACGAAATGCTGCGCATGGGCTTCATCGACGACGTGGACTGGATCATGGATCAGTGCCCGGCCGGTCGTCAGGTTGCCCTGTTCTCTGCCACCATGCCGGAGCAGATCCGTCGTGTTGCCCAGAAGCACCTGAAGCAGCCCAAAGAGATCAAGATCGCCTCCAAGACCGCGACCGCAACCACCATTCGTCAGCGTTACTGGCAGGTGACCGGTCTGCACAAGCTGGACGCCATGACCCGTCTGCTGGAAGTGGAATCCTACGAAGCCCTGCTGGTGTTCGTGCGTACCAAGAATGCCGCCGAAGAACTGGCAGGCAAGCTGGCCGCTCGTGGTCACGCCTGTGAAGCGCTGCACGGTGACATCCCGCAGAAGCTGCGTGAGCGTACCGTAGACAAGCTGCGTCAGGGCCAGCTGGACATTCTGATCGCCACCGACGTGGTCGCCCGCGGTCTGGACGTTGAGCGCATCACCCACGTGGTGAACTACGACATCCCCTACGACACCGAATCCTATGTTCACCGTATCGGCCGTACCGGCCGTGCCGGTCGCAAGGGTGAAGCCATCCTGTTCGTGGCGCCGCGCGAGCGTCGCATGCTGCGTGCCATCGAGCACGCAACCCGTCAGGCCATCGAGCCGATGAAGATGCCGAGCACCGAGGACATCAACCAGCACCGTCTGGCCAAGTTCAAGGAGCGCATCCGCGAAACCATGATGGGTGAAGAGCTCGAGATCTACCACAACCTGGTGAACGAGCTGATCGAAGAAGATTCTGCCGATCCGCTGGAGCTGGCTGCTGCACTGGCCAAGCTGGTACAGGGCGACCAACCGCTGCTGCTGGATGACTCCATTCCGGATCCGGTGTTCAACGCTGGCAACGATCGCGGTGGCTTCGAGCGTCGTGAGTTCAACGATCGTGGCGGTCGTGACTTCGGTGACCGTGGCGATCGTCCGGCCCGTCGCATGCCGTCCCTCGAACCGCGTCCGCTGAAAGACAACCCGGACGTGGAGATGGAGCGCTACCGCGTCGACGTGGGTGCCCATCACGGCGTCAAGCCGGGCCAGATCGTGGGTGCCATCGCCAACGAGGCGAACATCGAGAGCCGCTTCATCGGCAACATCGACATCGCCGATGACTTCTCCACCGTCGATCTGCCCAAGGGCATGAGCGCCGAGGTGCTGGAAGTGATCAAGAAGGCCCGTGTCTGCCAGCGTCCGCTGCAGATCACCCGTTACACCGAAGTGCCGGCCGGTGGCAACACTGCTCCCCGTCCGCCCCGTGGTGATCGTCCGTTCCGTGGCGACCGTCCTTTCAACAAGGATCGCCGTCCCCAGGGTGACCGTCCCTTCAACAAGGATCGCCGTGAAGGCGGTTTCGACAAGGGTCGCAAATTCGGTGGCAACAAGCGCCGCGACAGCTAAACCCTGACTGCACTGATGAGAAGGCCGCTCCATGGAGCGGCCTTTTTTGTGTCTGTTTTTCAGATGCGTAGCGAAGATTGTCACCTTTTTCCGGCCGTGGTGGGCATCCGGTTTGATGAGGAGCCAGTGAAAAGAAAATGGTGCAATCCATTTGCCTGGGGGTGGCGCCTGGTGTCATTCTTTGGGAAGCGATTGGATACTTTGGGAAGACGCAGAATCGTTGCTGGTTGCAAACGACTGCGACTTTGGTCTGAAGGTGCATTCTGTTGTTTGCATATGAGTCAGCAGAGTGAGATGAATAAATAAACCGTATGACAGGGAGGTGCGTGATGGGCAAGTGGCTTGGCAAGGTGTTGCTGATATCTGGATGGCTCGTGTCGGGTATGGTGTTGGCGGAGGAGCCCTTCTTCAGAATTGCGGGGGCGGGGTGCTGCAATGGCAAGGGGGAGGTGGTGCTGACCCGTGCCGAGTTTGAGGCCTTGCCGCAGACGGAGGTTAAGACGGGGACGCCCTGGACCGAGGGGGTGCACCTCTATCGCGGGGTGTTGCTGCGGGACCTGGCCAGGATCTACGGTCTCAAGAGCCAGGAGGTCAAGGCCCTCGCGGTCAATGAATACTGGGCCGCACTGCCGCTGGAAGACGGGGAGAAGTACCCGGTGCTGGTGGCCGAGAAGCAGGATGGCAAGGCTCTGACCCTGCGCAACAAGGGGCCGCTCTGGGTCATTTATCCCCTCACCGACCATCCTGAACTCAACAAGGAGCTCTATCACAGCCGGATGGTGTGGCAGCTGACGGCGCTGGAGAGCAAATAAGATGCTGCGCGGCAAGTTCTTGAGCCTGATCCTGATGGTGACCACCTTTTTGGGGGTGACCCTCTGGTCGGTCTGGAACTATGACCGCGCGTTCAATGCGGTGACGCGTTACACCCAGCTCTCCGCCTGGGCATTGGCCCAGCTCGAGCTGGAGATCCACGCCTTCGAAGAGGGTTTGAAGCTCTATCGTGCCGGTGCCGCCAGCCGGGAGGAGATGAACAAGCGCTTTGACATTGCCTGGAACCGGCTCGATGTCTTCCTGCACGGGGAGGAGGCAAAGTCGGTCAGGGCCCGATTCGGCGCGGACAAGGCAGTCGGCAAGATCCTCGCCCTCTTCGAACGCTATGAGCAGGATGTGGTGCAAGGGGAGCCGGATTCCCCCGCACTCAAGATGCTCACGGCCGCGCTCGATGACGAGATGCGCGGGGTGCGGGACGTGATGGTGAAAAACTTCACCGGGCCCTCTGCCATCGCCCAGCGTGAGCTGCTCAACGAGTCGAGAACCCAGAACTTCTTCATCCTGGGATTTCTGATGCTGGCGACCATGGTGATGTTGATGGTGCTGTTTCGCGAAGTGCGCCGCCAGCATTTTCTGGCGTGGAACGATCCCCTCACCCGTCTCCCCAACCGGGCGGCGCTCATCAAGCACCTCCAGCAGTGGACCAGCCACCCCGGTCGGCGCAGCAGCATCACAGTCTGCCTCATGGATCTGGGGCATTTCAGGGAGGTCAATGACAGTCTGGGTTACGAAGTGGGGGACGCCTTGCTCAAACGGCTTGCGGAGCGGATCCGCGCCGCCTCTGGTCAGGGGATCTTCGCTGCCCGTACCGGCAGTGACGAGTTCACCCTCATCATCACCGGCACCATGCCCACCTATCTGCGCTTCCCGTTTCTGGAGCAACTGCGCAGCGAGCTGGCGGATCTGGTGTTTGCTGCCGATCCGGCGCACCGGGTCCGGGTCTTCATGGGCACCAGCCAGTACGTGAAACCGGATCATTCACCGGAAGAGATGCTGTTGTTTGCCGATATAGCCCTCGACAGCGCCAAGCGCAAACGGCTGAATCGCAATGTGCTCTTCTCCAGCAGCATGTATCAGCACTATCAGCGCAAACGCCGGCTGTCGACCGAGCTGCGGGAGCTTATCCACTGCCCGCAATGCCCGCAACTGGCCCTTTACTATCAGCCCATCGTGCGCGGCCAGAGTGTGGTTAGGCTGGGGGCCGAGGCGCTGATCCGCTGGCATCATCCGGAATATGGCTTTATTGCCCCCCTCGACATCATCTCGCTGGCAGAAGAGAACGGGTTGGGCGAGGCGCTCGGGGGCTGGATCATCCGGCGCATGCAGCTCGATCTGTCCGGCTTCCCGGAGGAGGTGCTAGCACCGCTCGAGATCTCCATCAACCTTTCCAACTCCATGTTCAACATGGGGTTGGCCAGGGAGATTGAAGAGAAGATGGAAGATGGGCCGTTGGGGCTGCACCAGTTGATAGTGGAGCTGACCGAAACCATCGCCCTTGATGACATCGCCCTCAGCAAGCAGATCATTCACTCCCTGCGCCAGATAGGGGTGCGGGTGGCCCTCGATGACTTCGGGACCGGCTGGTCCTCGTTCTCTTACCTGCGTGAACTCTATTTCGACAAGCTCAAGATAGACAGATCCTTTATCACCGCGATCGACAGTGACACCCGGCAGGCGCTCTTCGTCGAGACCATCACCACCCTCTCTCATCAGTTGGGGGTGCGTGTCGTGGCAGAAGGGGTGGAAAACAGCGATGAGCTCAAGGCGGTGCTCACCATAGGGGTGGATGAGATCCAGGGTTATTTCTACTCGCGTCCCTTGCCGCTGCCGGAGTTCATGCAGTTCTGTCACCGCTATTTCGCCCACAGTGCCGCCATTCAGGAAGTGGCACTGGGGTAGCCTTGGGGCAATCGAGCTCATGTAGCCTTGTCTTCGAGTCCCTCTGTTCGATCGTTCCTGGTTGATATTTCATCCCGACACCTTTCTCCCATGGCAGGACCGCCCATGACGCGGCTTTATTGTGCCTCCTGCCAGAACGAGGGTGCGAGAGGACAGGCCCGGTGCTACCTTGTGCCACGAACAGTGCCACAGGGCAGAGGAGCCATAAATGGATCGCTTGGGGGTGATGGAGGTGTTCGTGCTGGCGGTGGAGACCGGCTCGTTTTCGGCGGTGGCCCGCCGACTGGGGATGGGGCAACCCACGGTTTCCAGATTGATTGCCCAGCTTGAGGCGCACCTTGGCAGCCGCCTGTTGCTGCGTTCGACCCGGGGGCTGGCGCCCACCGAGGCCGGAGAGGCCTACTATCTGCGGGCGAGAGAGATCCTGGCCCAGGTCAACGAGGCCGATGCCATGGTGCAGCAATGCCGGGCCGGGCTGAGCGGGCGTCTGCGGGTGAGCGCTCCCGTCACCTTCGCCCGCCTGCATATCATTCCCCATCTTGCCGGTTTTCTGGTGGCTCACCCGGGACTGGATCTGGAGATCCTGCTGGATGACGGCAATGTGGATCTCATTTCGGCGGGCATCGAGGTGGCTCTGCGGATCGGCAAACAGGCCGACTCGTCGCTGGTCGCCCGCTGTCTCGCCCGAAGCGACATGCGGGTGTTGGCGACGCCGGCCTATCTGGCCGCCAAAGGAGAGCCTGAGACCCCTCAGGCTCTGCAACAGCATGATCTGGTGCTTTACAGTCCACGGCCCGGAGTGGGGCAACAGTGGCGATTTCGCCGCGGCGTCGAAGAGAAGGTGGTTTCCGGAGAAGGCAGGCTGACGGTCTCGGCGGCCGAGGGCATGCGCGCAGCCGTGCTGGCAGGACTGGGGCTCGGTATCGCCTCGGAGTGGATGTTTGCCCCCGAGCTTGCCCGCGGCGAGGTGGTGGCGGTGCTGCCCGAGTGGCAACTGCCCATGCAGGAGCTCTGGACCCTGCTCCCGGCAGGTCGCCAGCCTGGTGCCAAGGCGAGCGCCTTTCTGGCATTCGTGACCGGCCTGCCCGGGGTGGGGCATGCACCAGCGGAATAACTGTTATGGTCCCCACCGCTCTACTGGTGGCGACGCTCCCCGGGTAGGCTGTGCGCATGGTGCCCGTATCCTGGCGGGAGCCCTTCTACCACGAGGAGAAGATCATGAGTACATCGCCTTCTGCCGGAGGGGCCGCAACCCCCGGCCCCTCCCTACTCTTCGCCATGGCCCTGTCATGCGGCCTGGCAGTTGCCAACATCTACTACAACCAGCCCATGCTGGCGGTGATGGCGCAGGACTTTCCCGGGCACTCGGGCATGCCATTGATCGCCATGCTGACCCAGCTCGGCTATGCCATGGGTCTGCTTTTGCTGGTGCCGCTTGGCGATGTAGTCGAGCGCCGCTGGCTCATTCCGGGGCAGTTTGCACTGATCGCGCTGGCTTCCCTGCTGGCGGCCACGGCCGCGAGTGCCACCACCTTGATGCTGGCCTCCGTCCTGCTCGGTATCGGGGCCACGGCGGCCCAGCAGATAGTTCCGGTGGCGGCAACCCTGGCAGATCCCGCCCGCCGTGGTGCCGTGGTCGGCAGCGTGATGAGCGGCCTGCTGGCCGGGATACTGCTCAGCCGCACCGTCGCCGGCCTGGTCACCGCCTATGGCAGTTGGCGCGCCATGTTCTGGCTGGCCATTCCCCTGGCCCTGTCGGGGGCCCTGCTGATGGCCAGGATGATACCGTCTGGATTGCCGCGCTCTCCCCTCGGTTATGGCCGTCTGCTTCACTCTCTGGTCGGTCTGTGGCGCGAGGAGCCCGCCTTGCGCCGCGCGACCCTGACCCAGGCCTTGCTGTTTGCCTCCTTCAGCGCCTTCTGGACCGTGCTGGCGTTCTACCTGGCCGAACCTGCCTATGGGTTGGGGGCCGACATGGCGGGTCTGTTCGGCGTCATCGGGGTGGCTGGGGTGGTGGCGGCCCCTCTGGCAGGCCGGATGGCGGATCGGTTGGGGGCCAGACCAGTGGTATTGGCCGGTGCCGTGCTGGTGGTGCTTGCCTGGATCTGCTTCGAGCTGTGGCTCTCTCTGGCCGGGCTGGCGTGCGGGGTCATCTTGCTGGATCTCGGAGTGCAGAGCGCACTCATCGCCCATCAGCAGCGCATCTATGGTCTGAGACCTGAGGCCAGGGGGCGCATCAATACCCTCTTCATGACCGGCATGTTCCTGGGGGGAACCCTCGGCTCCAGCCTGGGGATGCTGGTCTGGCAACAGGGACACTGGATCGGGGTGGGAGCAGCCGGCATGGGGTTGGCCTTGGTGGCCTGTCTCTGCGCCCTGGCCAGCAGGCGGGGGCTGCAACCGGCCATCTGAGGCATGTGCAAGACAAGAAAGGCGACCTCGGGGTCGCCTTTTGTCTGTCTGCTCGGGATGGTCTCAGAGCACCATGGCGGCAATCCAGCCGAAGATCACCAGGGGGATGTTGTAGTGGATGAAGGTTGGCACCACGCTGTCCCAGATGTGGTCGTGCTGACCGTCGGCATTGAGGCCCGATGTGGGGCCGAGCGTCGAGTCGGAGGCGGGGGAACCCGCGTCCCCCAGCGCGCCCGCGGTGCCCACCAGGGCGATGGTCGCCATGGGCGAGAAGCCGAGGTGGATGCACAGGGGCACATAGATGGTGGCGATGATGGGCACGGTGGAGAAGGAGGAGCCGATCCCCATGGTGATGAGCAGGCCCACCAGCAGCATCAGGAAGGCCGCCAGTCCCTTGTGACCGGCCATCATGCTGGAGACGGACTGCACCAGACTCTCCACCCCGTGGGTCTCCTTCATGACGGCGGCGAAACCTGCGGCGGAGATCATGATGAAGCCGATGAGGGACATCATGCGCACCCCCTGGGTGAAGGCATCCTGGCTCTCGCGGAATTTGATGACGCCGCCGCAGGTGAAGATGATGAAGCCTGCGAGCGCCCCCAGCACGATGCTGTTGGTCATCAGTTGCAGGCCGAGTGCCACGGCGATGGCCAGCAGGGCGACCCAGATGTGGTTGAGATTGAGCTCGACCGTCTCGGGTTCGGCGGCCAGGATCTTCTCCAGATCATACTGACGCGGCTTGCGGTAGCTGAAGAAGACGGCGATGAGCAGGCCGAGGAACATGCCGAATACCGGGATGGCCATCGCCAGGGGCAACTGGCTGAATTCCACCGGTACGCCGTTGTCGACGAGATTCTTGGCCAGGATGTTGTTCAGGAAGATGCCGCCAAAGCCGACCGGCAGCAGCATGTAGGTAGCGGTCAGGCCGAAGGTGATGACGCAGGCCACCTGACGGCGGTCGCTCTGCATCTGGGCCATGACATGCAGCAGCGGCGGGATCAGGATGGGAATGAAGGCGATGTGCACCGGGATCAGGTTCTGGGAGGAGACGGAGACCGCGAGCACCGAGGTGAGCAGCAGGCTCTTGACCCAGAGAATGCGGGTGCTGCTAGCATCCTTGCCGAGCTGGTTGATGACCTTGCGGGCCAGCAGATCGGTGATGCCGGAGCGGGAGATGGCTACCGCGAACGCCCCCAGCATGGCGTAGGAGAGGGCGATTTCTGCACCGCCGCCCAGGCCGCCGGTGAAGGTGCTGAGGGTCTGCTCGAGGGAGAGTCCGCCGAGCAGGCCACCCACGATGGCACCGATGGCGAGGGAGAC
Source organism: Aeromonas sp. FDAARGOS 1402 (assembly GCF_019046925.1). NCBI lineage: Bacteria > Pseudomonadati > Pseudomonadota > Gammaproteobacteria > Aeromonadales > Aeromonadaceae > Aeromonas > Aeromonas sp. FDAARGOS 1402. The sequence goes on along the minus strand of NZ_CP077201.1, from coordinate 4,134,485 downwards.
CACCACATTGATCCGCAGCAGGCTGAGCACCAGCATCAGCGCCACCGCGATAACAACAGGATTCATTTGATTTCCTTATGGATTGTGTTGCTGTCAGTCGTGTGAAAGCCAGCTAGTTTGCGAAAAACAGGCTAAATGTCGAGAAAAAAATCGGCGGATCCCGGCCAAGGGACGCATCTTCTGCTGGAGGTGAACGGGAACCGGGAAAATGGTCCTTCTTCGTTGCCCAGACAGGTCCCCTCATGCAGACAGGCTGCCATGGGCAGCCTGTCTGGGCAGGGGCTGGGAGTGTTCAGCCCTCGTCTTCGGTGTCCGTCGTTTCATCCGGGTTGGCCAGAGGCCAGCCTCCCAGGCTCTTCCAGCGATTGACGATATGGCAGAAGAGCTCTGTGGTGCGCTCGGTGTCGTAGAGGGCCGAGTGGGCCTCTTTGTTGTCAAAGGGGATATTGGCGCTCTGACAGGCCTTGGCCAGCACCGTCTGCCCCAGGGCAAGGCCCGAGAGGGCGGCGGTGTCGAAGGTGGCGAAGGGGTGGAACGGATTGCGCTTGAGGCTGGCCCGCTCGGCGGCGGCCATCACGAAGCCGTGGTCGAAGGTGGCGTTGTGGGCCACTATGATGGCGCGACCACAATCCTGCTCCTTCATGCCCTTGCGCACCCCCTTGAAGATCTCGGTGAGTGCTTCCTTCTCGTCCACCGCGCCCCGCAGCGGGTTGAAGGGGTCGATGCCGGTGAACTCCAGCGCCGCTTTCTCCAGATTGGCGCCCTCAAAGGGCTGGACATGAAAATGGAAGATCTGGTCAGGGACGAGCCAGCCCTGCTCATCCATCTTGAGGGTGTGGGCGGCTATTTCCAGCAGGGCATCGGTCTTGGCATTGAATCCGGCGGTTTCAACATCGATGACGACGGGGTAAAAGCCGCGAAAACGGCCCTTGAGGGTGTGAACGGCGTCGGTCATGGTATCTCGGTCGGCGTGAAAGGAGGCGGCATTATGGCAAAAAAGCGTGCCCTTGTCCCTTATCTGCCGCCATGGGACGGCAAGAGGGCCATTTTGAAACACCTGTGCTTATAATGGGCGACGTCAACCATGGAGGGAGAGGACGATGAAGAAGCTGGGATTGGCACACAAGATGATGTTGGTGGTCTGTCTGCCGCTGTTGGCCCTGCTGTTTTTCTCCGGCCGGTACGTCTATGAACGTTATCGGGTCGAACAGGAGATGAGCGGCGCCCTGGTCGCGCTGGCGGTGGTGAAGGAGGCGGCGCAGCTGGCCCATGAGCTGCAACGGGAGCGCGGCATGTCGGCCGGCTTCCTCGGCTCTGGCGGCAACAAGTTTCGCGATGCGCTGCCTGCCCAGCGCAAGGTGGTGGACAGCCTGTTGCAGCGTTTTCATCAGGATCCTGCCTTGCTGGCGCTGACCGAGGTGCAGCAGGGAGTGGCCGGACTCACCGCCATGCGTGAGCGGGTCAGCGCCCTGGGGGTCGAGGTGGCGGAACAGGTCGGCTTCTATACCCGCCTCGTGACCGCCTTGCTGGCGGTGGTGGACAAGATAAGCGTCGACAGCATGGATGCCACCATCGCCCTGCAGACCAATGCCTACGCCGCCTTCCTGCAAAGCAAGGAGCGTGCGGGACTGGAGCGGGCGACGCTCAGCAACGTCTTTGGCCGTGACAGCTTCACGCCTGCGCTGTTGCAGCAGTTCATTTCCCTGCTGGCGGCCCAGAACACCTATCTCGAACGTTTCCAGGCGGTGGCGAGTCCCGCCCAGCGCCAGTTGCTGGCCGACAGCCTGGCCTCGCCAGTGGTGAGCAAGGTAGCCGCCATGGAGAAGCTGGCGCTCGACAAGGCGGCCAGCGGCGGCTTCGGGGTGGATGCCGAGGCCTGGTTTGCCTTGAGTACCGACAAGATAGGCCTGCTCAAGGAGATAGAAGACAGCCTCTATCAGCAGCTCTTCGAGCGGGTTGAACAGATGCGGGTCGGGAGTGCCAGTGACTTCTGGTGGGGGGCGGCTGGCGTGTTGCTGTGCATCGTCCTGACCACCTTCGTCTGCTGGCGGGTAGTGCGGGATCTGCATCTGGGCTTCATGGCCCTGCACCAGACCTTCAAGCGCCTGGTGCAGGAGAACGACCTGACCGTGCGGGTCGACTGGCGATCCGGGGATGAGCTGGGGGCCCTGGCGCGGGATCTGAACCATTTCCTCGGGCACCTGGAGAGTTTGCTGCTGGCTGTGCGCCACTCCTGTGACGTGCTGATACGCAGCGCCGCCAGCTCGGCCGAGGTCATTGCCGAGGTGAATGCCGGCGTAGTCAGGGGATGCGGGCAGGTGGATCTGGTGGCGACTGCCGCCACCGAGATGGCATCGACTGTCGCGGAGATTGCCCGTAACGCCACCCAGACCTCCCAGGCGACTCAGCAGGCCATCGGCCGGGCGAAGCAGGGTGACAAGGAGGTGGATCAGACCATCCACACCATCCAGCAGGTGGCGGGCACGCTGGTGGATACCCGGCACCTGGTGGACAGCCTGCATCGGGATACCGAGTCGGTGGGGGAGGCCTTGAGCCTCATCAAGCAGATCTCGGACAGAACCAACCTGCTGGCCCTCAATGCCGCCATCGAGGCGGCCCGTGCCGGTGAATCCGGGCGCGGCTTTGCAGTGGTGGCCGACGAGGTGAGAGCGCTTGCCTCCCGTACCCAGCAGGCGGCGGATGACATAGAGCGGATGCTGGGCCGCTTGCGCCAGGGGGCCAACGAGGCGGTGGCTGCCATGCACACGGGCACCGAACAGGCTGGCCTTAGCGTGACGGAGGCCAAGCGGGCGGGGAGCGAGCTGACCGACATCGTCAACGAGGTGCGCAAGGTGAGCGACATGACGGCCCAGGTGGCCACCGCCACAGAGGAGCAGCGTTATGTGACCGACGACATCCAGCAAAACGTGATGACCATCCGTGACGTGTATGAGGCCCATCGCCAGCACTCCCATACCCTGCAACAACACAGTGCCGAACTGGATGCCCTGGCCCGGGACCTGGCGGGACGCATCGCCAGCTTCAAGCTGATGGCCCCTTCTTCCCCCCACTGAGCGTTTTGACCTAAAGCTTGTCCTACCGCTGCCGATAGATAATTCGAGATAGTGTGGAGGACAAGCCGTTGAATGCTTGGGTGTTGGGGTTGATCAGCATATCAGTGAGTATGCAGTTGCAGGCGGGTGTGACCGAATTTGGCGCCGGTCTGGATCAATCCGTCTGGCGCCTGACCTCTGATACCCAGGTGGAGTGCAGGCTGGAGCATCCTATTCCCCGCTGGGGAACCGGGGCCTTTGTCAGCCGGGCCGGGCGCAAGATCAATCTGGATTTCGAGCTCAAGGGGCAGCGACCCCAGGCGCGTACCCAGACAGTGAGCCTCGGGATCATGCCCCCCAGCTGGCGTCCCGGGGTGGCCGGGCGTCAGATCAGCCAGTTGCAGTTCTATCAGCAGTTTGACGGCCTGGTGGCGGGGCAGACCGCCTGGACCATGCTGGACGAGCTGGAAGGAGGGCGTATGCCGACTTTCCAGTATCGCGACTGGTATCGTCAGGACAGGCCGGTGCGGGTATCGCTCTCGTCGGTCAATTTCAGGGTCAAGTACCAGGCGTTCATGGACTGCCTGAGTGGCTTGCTGCCCTACAGCTTCAACGACATCGCCTTCAGCGTGCTCTCCTATGACAAGAACAGCGATCAGTTGTCACCGGCCTCCAAGCGGCGGCTGGCGATGATCGGTGATTATGTGAAGGCAGACAAGAGCATCGATGTGGTGGTGATCGACGCCTACAGCGACAGCTATGGCGGCCGCTGGCCAAACCAGAAGCTCTCCGAGAAGCGGGCGGATGCCATCAAGCAGGTGTTTGTGGATCTCGGCATCGAGGAGGGCAAGATCTCGGTGGAAGGGCACGGTGAGAAACAGCACGTGGCCTCCAACGAAACGGAAGCTGGCCGAGCCAAGAATCGTCGGGTGGTGATCAACATGGGACGCAACGGCACTATCTGATCCCGTTGAGTCATCGAGAGGGGCGGGATTTTCGCTGTAGTCAGGAATAAAAAATGCCAGTCGGCGAACCGACTGGCATTTTTTTCGCGGGTATCCGGGATTACTTGGCCAGGGATTCCGGCAGGTTTTCACGGATCTTGCCGAGCATCTCTTTCAGCACGCGGGGGTTGGCTACCACGATGTTGCCGGAGTTTTCGTAGTTGTGACCACCGACGAAGTCGGTGACGATGGCGCCGGCTTCTTTGGCCAGCAGCTCACCGGCGGCGGTGTCCCAGGGTTTCAGGCCGATTTCCCAGAAACCGTCGACGCGGCCAGCGGCCACATAGGCGAGATCTAGCGCGGCGGAGCCAGCACGGCGGATATCGGCACACTCGATGAACATGCTTTGGAACATCTTCAGGTAGGGTTCGATGTGGTGCTTCTGCTTGAACGGGAACCCGGTGGCCAGGATGGTGCCGGAGAGCTCTTTGGCCTTGCCGACACGGATGCGGTAGCCGTTCAGCTGGGCGCCGCTGCCGCGGGTGGCAGTGAACAGCTCGTCACGGATGGGATCGTAGACAACGGCTTGTTCGGTCTTGCCCTTGACGCGCAGAGCGATGGAAACGGCAAAGTGCGGAATGCCCTTGACCAGATTGGTCGTGCCATCCAGTGGGTCGATGATCCATTGGTAGTCCGGATTGGTACCGGCAATCTCGCCAGACTCTTCAGCAACGATGCTGTGTTCCGGGTAAGATTTTTTGATGGTGTGAATGATGGCCGCTTCGGCGTCACGGTCAACGTTGGTCACGAAGTCATTGCTGCCTTTCTGGATAACCTCGATGTTCTCGGGTTGAGAAAAGGCTTTTACTACTACTTGACCGGCGTTGCGCGCAGCGCGCACGGCGATATTCAGCATCGGATGCATAGGTTCACCACTGGATGTTAAAGAACGGGGGATAAAAGGACGCGACATCTTACCAAGATATTCGGGAATAGCAACTGCTATGCCCTCATTCGGTCAGGGGGGGACTGACAGATCTGACGGCTCCAATAAAGACCTGTAATCAACTAGTCTTATCGCGACAGCCGGATAACAGGCTGTGGTGAGCATAGGGATATGAGCCATGAATCTGTCATTAGTCAGTCAGAAACCGTCGTCGCCGACGACTCTGGGTGTGTTGGCCGCACTGCGTGCCGCCAGCGAAGAGAGCGATTATGTCACCGAGGTCCGGGTGGCGCAGCCCCAGCAGTGGCAACCGTCGAAGGACGAAGCGGCGATCCTGCTGCTGGAAGAAGAGGGGGCTGCCTGGCCTGTTCCGCTCTGGCCAGCAGGAGGCAGTACACTGGGATTGCCGGTGCTTCCCCTGTTGGTGCATCGACAGTATGAACATACTCCACAGGGGCCGGATGTCCGGGATCCGCATTTTTATTTCGTTTCCAACGGTATTCTGCTGGATGAGGCCGAACTGGCGGATCCTGCCTGCAGCCTGGTGCTGCAAAGCAAGTTTGCATCCTATTTCCCGCTGCTTTCCCGTCTTATCTTGCTGCGCCAGCGCCAACCAGGGGTACTGAGCAGCTAATCATCTCCCCCTCGATGCGGGCTGTTCAAGCGGCACAATATTTGTCATAACGGACCGACATTGTGCCGCTTTGCTATGGCCTGCGCAGCGGCCCACTGTGTGTTCGTCGACGGAGGTGACATGAAGGTTTATGAGTTGAGACGAGCCCCCAATGCCCGTCGGGTCAGAATGTTTCTGGCGGAGAAGGGGATCGAGATGGAATATCAACAGGTCGATCTGGGGGCGGGGGAAAACCTGGCGCCCGCCTTTTTGACCAAGAACCCGGCCGGGCGCATTCCTGTGCTGGAACTCGATGACGGAACCTGTCTGAGTGAAACCCTGGCCATCTGCCGCTATTTTGAAGAGCTTCACCCCGAACCGAACCTGTTTGGCTGCACCGCGCTGGAGCGCGCCACCATAGAGATGTGGAGTCGCTTCATCGAGTTCAACCTCTGGTTGCCGACCGGTATGGCGTTTCGTCATATCACCGGTTTTTACAAAGACCGGGAGCGGGTCTTCCCCGAATGGGGGGAGGAGTGCAAGCAACAGGCTCAGATCTGGTTTGACAAGCTCGATGCCCGTCTTGCCGAGGTGCCCTATATTGCGGGGGAACGCTTCACCATCGCCGACATTCTTGCCCTCTGTACCATTGATTTTGGCAAGGTGGTCGGCCTGCGCATCACCCCCGAACAGCCCCATTTGCAGGACTGGCATGACCGGGTGAGTGCCCGGTCCAGCGCCCAGGCCTGATCCTTTCCCCTGAACGTTCAAGGAGTCCAAGATGATAGAGTTGTACACTGCCGCCACGCCCAACGGGTTCAAGGTGTCGATCGCCCTCGAAGAGCTGGGGCTGCCCTACAAGGTCATTCCCCTTGATTTCGCGACCATGGAGCAGAAGAAGCCCGAGTTCCTTGCCATCAACCCCAATGGCCGCATCCCGGCCATCGTCGATCGGGACAATGGTGACTTCGCGGTGTTCGAGTCCGGCGCCATCCTTATCTATCTGGCGGAAAAAACCGGCAAGTTGCTGCCGCAGGATCCCAAGCGCCGCTCCCAGGCCATCCAGTGGCTGATGTTCCAGATGGGAGGCGTCGGTCCCATGATGGGGCAGGCCAACGTCTTCTATCGCTATTTCCCCGAGAAGATCCCGGCCGCCATCGAGCGTTACCAGAAGGAAGGGCGACGCCTGTTCGAGGTGCTCGACGGCCATCTGGCACACCATGAGTATCTGGCAGACGAGTACAGCATCGCCGACATCGCTACCTGGCCCTGGGTGCGCATCCACGACTGGAGTGGTATCTCCATCGAGGGGTTGGTGCATTTGCAGGCCTGGATGGCACGCATGGAAGCCAGGCCCGCCTGCCAGAAGGGCATCACCATTCCACCGCGCAATGAGAGCCCCGAGGATCAGGTCAAGCGGGCGCAGCAGATGGTGACTCGCTGACGCCATCATGATGGCCCTGACGGGCCATCTTTTTTATTCCCCTTTGACTCCCCGTTGTTTGACGATCTGCATCGCAGTCGCTTTTTGTCTTTCAAATAAGCCATTTATCAAAAATCAAAAGTCATTCTTCCTGATTAATTGTTATGTTATAACACAATCTCTTTGGTTGATGAACATGAAGCTTGGATGGAAAGGATGACAAAAAAATGCACCGCAGCCGGGTGGTTCGCCCTGGCTCTGATGGCAGGAACGACTGCAGCCGACGGCAAACCGCTTTCCATGGTGGGGCCTTGGGAGATCCACAGTGTCGACCCCGCCAGCAACGGGGTCTTCTTTACTCGCATGCAGGTGGCGGAGACCCTGGTGGATGTCGATGGGAAAGGCAATCTGCAACCCGGGCTTGCCAGTGAGTGGTCGCGTAGCGATGACGGTCTGCAGTGGCGATTCACGTTGCGCCCCGGGGCCCGTTTTCACGATGGCAGCGAGGTGAGCGCCGAGCAGGCCGCTTTTGCCCTGCAACAGGCCTGGCGCAAGCCCGGCGTGATGACCAGCGCTCCCATTGCGTCCATCGAGGCTGGCGATGGCGTCTTGAAGGTCACCCTGAGCGAACCCTTCGCCTCCCTGCCGGCCGTGCTGGCCCACCCCAGCACCCAGATCCTGGCGAAGGCCGCCTATGATACCAAGGGGGAGGTAACCCAGGTGATAGGCTCTGGCCCCTACCGCATCACCCGCCTGCAACAACCCCAGCGGATAGAGACTGTGCGTTTCGACGGCTGGCAGGGGGCCAGGCCCGCAATCGAGGAGGTCAGCTACCTGACGGTGGGGCGTGCAGAGAGCCGCACCCTGATGGCCGAGAGCGGTCAGGCCGACATCGCCTGGGGGCTGGATCCGGTCAGCATCCGCCGCTTGCAGCAGGCGTCATGGGTCTCCATCGCCTCGGTCACCCTGCCACGGACCATCCAGCTCAAGCTCAATGGCGCCGATCCCCGTCTGAGCGATCCGGTGGTGCGCCGTGCCCTGAGTCTCGCCATCGATCGTCGTGGTATGGCAGCCGCCCTGCTGCGGGATCCCGAGATGGCGGCAACCCAGCTCTTTCCTCCCACTCTGGGGGAGTGGCACCAGCTCGGGTTGACGCCGCTTGCCTATGACGTTAAGGCGGCCCGGGCGGCCTTCGCGGCGGCAGGCTGGCAGCCGGGGGAGGACGGTGTGCTGCGCAAGGGGGAAGAGCGCTTCGCCCTGACCCTGCGTACCTTCCCTGACCGTCCGGAGCTGCCGCTTCTCGCCACGGCACTGCAGGCGCAGTGGAAGGCGGTGGGGGTGGATCTCAAGGTGGCGGTGGGCAACTCGAGCGAGATCCCGGCGGGCCATCAGGACGGCTCGCTCCAGCTTGGTCTCTACGCCCGCAATTATGCCCTGGTACCGGATCCCCTGGTCACGTTGCTGGGGGACTTGGCCCCTGCCGGTGCGGACTGGGGGGTGATGAACTGGCACTCCCCGGCCATGACGCAAACACTGACCCGCCTTGCCACGCAAGCCTTGTCGCCCACAGACGCCGCTGCGGCTCGCCGGGAGATAGCCACGACACTGCAACAGGAGTTGCCGCTCCTGCCCATCGCCTGGTACCGCCAGAGCGCGGCGGTCAGTCGGGGGCTGGAGGGGTTTGAACTCGATCCCCAGGAGCGCAGCTATGGCCTGGACAAGTTGACATGGAGCGCACGATGACAGCGACACCCTTGTCTCGCGTCATGGGGATACTGGGTCAGCGTCTGGTGCAGGCGCTGGTGGTTGCCCTGCTGGTGGCCGGACTCTGTTTTCTGATGGTGCAGTCCCTGCCCGGAGACATCGCCTTTCGCATCGCGGCGGGTCGTTATGGCTATGACTATGTCACCGCCGAGGCGGCCAACGCGGTGCGCAGCGAGCTGGGGCTGGCCGGCTCGGCCCTTGCCCGTTTTGGCGACTGGCTGTGGGCCTTGCTGCAAGGGGATCTCGGCAGCTCTCTGGTGACGGGCGCACCGGTCGCCGCCGACGTGGGTCATCACCTGGGCGCCACCCTGACGCTCGCGAGCGCCTCCGTGGTGCTGGCGCTGGTGGTGGCGCTGCCGCTTGGCAGCCTGAGTGCGCTGCGCCCGGGGGGATGGTGTGATCGCCTGACCCTGGGCTGGAGCGTGCTGATGCGTGCGTTGCCCCCCTTCTTGCTCGGCCTGGTGCTCATGGTGATGCTCTCGGTGGAGCTGGGCTGGGTCAGTGCGGCAGGGCACGGGGAGGGGAGCAACCTGCTGCTGCCCGCCCTGACCCTGGGATTGGGGCTCTCCGGCGTGCTCTCCCGGGTGGTGCGTGAAAGCGTGCTCACCGTGGTGCAGTCCGGTTATTACCGATTTGCCCTCACCAAGGGGCTTTCGCCGGCCCGGGTTTTCTGGCGTCACGGTCTGCGCAACACCGGGGTCAGCATCATCGCCTACACCAGCGTGCAGCTGGTGCTGCTCATCGAGGGGGTCGTGGTGGTCGAGAGCCTGTTTGCCTGGCCCGGGATCGGCCATGCGCTGGTGCACGCCATCTTCTGGCGCGACATCCCCATGGTTCAGGGGACAGTGCTGGTGCTGGCGGTGCTCTTCGTGCTGCTCAATACCCTCACCGACCTGCTTTGTCTTGCCATTGACCCCCGTGGTCCCAAGGAGTCCTGATCATGTCGTTGTCTGTCAAAACGGGGCTGGGCCTGCTCCTGCTGGTGGTGTTGTTTGCCCTGCTGGGTCCCGTGCTCTGGCCCGATCCGGCGGCTCAGGATCTGGCACAGTTTCTGGCTGATCCCTCCTGGCAGGAGCCCCTCGGGCGGGATCAGATGGGGCGCAGCCTGATGGCGCGCCTCGCGGCGGCGACCCGGCTCTCCCTGCTGCTGGGACTGCTGTGCGTCATCACGGCGGCGCTGTTGGGGTCATTGCTGGGCTGGCTCTCGGCCTGGCGCGGCGGCTGGGTCGACGGTCTGCTGCGCAGCCTGGCCGACGGCGTGCTGGCCCTGCCAGGCCTGTTGCTGGTGCTGCTCTTCTCCGCCATGGCCCAGGGTGGCTTTGCCATCCTCTATCTCGGCTTGGCCATGGCCCAGTGGGTGGAGTATTACCGGGTGGTGCGTGCCCGCAGCCGGGGGCTGCTCGCCTCGCCCCAGGTGGAGGCGTCCCGTCTGCTGGGATTCGGCCATGCCCATGTGGTGCGGCGCCATCTCTGGCCCGAGCTCGCCCCCCAGTTGCTCACCATGATGGCCTTCGGCCTAGCGGGTGCCATTCTAACCCTCTCTACCCTGGGCTTTGTCGGAGTGGGCATTCAGCCGCCAACGCCGGAGCTGGGGCTGATGATGACGGAGGCGCTGCCCCACTATCAGGAGGCTCCCCGTCTGCTACTGGCCCCCATTCTTGTCATGGGGCTGATGTTGCTGGCCCTGGTGCTGCTTCATCAGACGCGCGGCCTTGACATGCCATCTTCACAAGGAGCCACCTCATGACGGCCATTCATATCAAGGGGTTGCAGGTCGATGATGGCCAGAAAACCCTGTTGCAGGCGCTGGATTTCACCATTCATCCCGGCACCGCCCTGACCCTGATCGGGGAGAGCGGTTCGGGCAAATCCCTGTTGGCTCATGCCCTGATGGGCACGTTGCCAGCCCCCCTGACAGGCCGGGGCGAGATGGTGTCGGGTGGCCGCCATCACAACCTGGCCGACACGCCTCGCCTGCGCACTCTCTGGGGGCGGGAGCTGGCGATGCTGCCCCAGGAGCCGGTGCTGGCGCTGGATCCCACCATGGGGTTGCTTGCCCAGGTGGAGGAAGGGTGGCTGCCAGGCGGCAAGGAGGCCCGATCGCGGGCCCGTGCCGCCCTCGAGCGGCTTGGACTGGCCGGGCGGGAGGGCGCCTTTGTACACCAGCTCTCGGGAGGCATGGCCCAGCGCGCGGCCTTTGCCGCCGCCACCCTGGGGGAGGCCCGTCTGCTGGTGGCCGACGAGCCCACCAAGGGGCTCGACAGCCGGGCCGCAGCCAGGCTGGGTGCCTTGTTGCTGGGCTACCTGGCCCGTGGACGCCATCTGCTGACCATCACCCATGATCTCTCCCTGGCTCGCGCATTGGGGGGCTGGGTGCTGGTGGTCAAGGGAGGAGAGATCGTGGAACAGGGGCCCGCCGAGCGTGTGCTGCACACGCCATCCCATGCCTATACCCGGGCCCTGCTGGCGGCGGAGCCCTCCGCCTGGCCCGAGGCGGCCGTCCCTCCTACCGGTGACTGGCTCATCCGCGGAAAGGGGCTTGCCATGGGATATGGGGCTCAACCCCTGTTCACGGGGCTGGACCTTGCCCTGGCGCAAGGGGAGCAAATGGCCATCATGGCGCCGAGCGGCGCGGGCAAGAGCACCCTCGGCAACGTGCTGCTGGGTCTGCAACGCCCCCTGCAAGGGGAGGTGCTGCGACGGGAAGGGGTAGCCCCCTGCCGCTGGCAGAAGCTCTATCAGGATCCGGTGCAGGCCTTTGCCAGCCGGGTACGCCTCGCCACCCAGTTCGATGATGTGCTGCGTCTACACAGGCTGCCCCGCCATCGGCTTGTCGACTATCTGGCCCGGTTGGGGCTGGATGAACGGCTGCTGACGCGCCTGCCAAACCAGGTCTCGGGAGGGGAGCTGCAGCGGCTGTCGCTTATCCGGGCCCTGTTGCTGCGCCCTGTGCTGCTGTTCGCCGATGAGCCCACGTCCCGGCTCGATCCCCTGAGCCAGCAACAGACCATCGCCTGTCTGCTGGAGGAACTGGGAGAGATAGGCTGCGCCCTGCTGCTGGTGACCCATGACGAGGGGCTGGCCGGCAAGGTTGCTCCTCGTTGTCTGAGACTGGGGGAGGCGGGTACCCCCATGTTCGAAGGCGCGTCGGCCGAGGTGAGAAGAGTGGGGTAAAGAGGGGACAGGATGAACCCTTCCCCCATGATGAGATGACAGTGACGGGGCCTTGGGCCCCGTCGCATTAGAAAAACTTGGGTAAGCAGATTATAAAGTTTCGTTCGTTTTTTGTGATATGAATCACTAAGATTGTCGCAAGCCAGAGAGCGTCCTGCTGCTGGCGGGTGCGGGTCCTCCGCCTTGTTCCTCTTCAACGACCTTTGTCAGACACCTCCTGCAGATCCCTGCCCGGAGGGTGGCGGCTTTTTGATTTTTTTCGGACGACAGTATGTATCGGCACAGCTTCTATCCCCTGTTTTTCCTGACCATTCTGATGGTCGCCGTGGGTCAGATGACCCAGACCCTTTATGTGCCCTCCATTCCCATGATGGCGGGGGACTTCCATGTGGCCTCCGGCCAACTGCAGGCGGTGATGGCCTGCTACCTCATTCCCTACGGCCTCTCCCAGTTCGTTTATGGCCCCTTGTCGGATCGCATCGGTCGTCGTCCTGTGCTCATCATCGGCATGATGATCTTCCTGGTCGGCACCCTCACCATCCAGCTGATCCCGAGCTTCACCGCCCTGCTGGCGGGCAGCCTGATCCAGGGGCTGGGCACCGGGGCAGGGGGTGCCATGAGCCGGACCGTGATGCGCGACCGTTACAGTGGCGCCGAGCTCAACCGTGCCAACAGCCTGGTAAGCATGGGGGTCATCTTCTCCCCTCTGCTGGCACCTGTGCTGGGCGGCTGGCTCACCGAGCTGTTCAACTGGCGTGCCGGCTACTGGTTCCTGTTCGGTTTTGGTGCCCTGACCACCCTGGCGCTGCTGGCCTGGTTTGGGGAGACGCTGCCAGCATCCGCCCGCCAGCATTCGCTGCGGGTGGGCGCCGCCTATCGTCATGTGCTCGGCAACCCGCGCTTTCAGGGCAACCTGCTCTGTCTGATGGCCACCTTTGCCGGCCTCGCGGTGTTCGAAGCGGCGGCCGGGGTGTTGCTGGGGGACGTGCTCAAGCTGAGTGCCCGCACCGTCAGCGTGCTGTTCGTGCTGCCGCTGCCCGGTTATCTGTTCGGCGCCTGGCTCTCCGCCAGACTGAGTTTTCGCCTGAGCCAGGGCAAGCTGATGCGCCTTGGCATCGCCTTCCTGGCCCTGGGGTCGCTCATCATCCTGGTACCCGGGCTGCTCGGCATGGTGAGCGCTGCCTCCCTCGTGGGCGGGGCTGCGGTCTACTTCATTGGCAGCGGCATTCTCTATCCGACCGCTACCTCCTGTGCCATCGAGCCCTTCCCGGGCCAGGCTGGCACCGCGGGAGCCGTGCTCGGGGGCATGCAGAATCTGGGGGCTGGCGTGGTAACCCTGGTGGCCGCCAGCTTCCCGATGACGGGGCAGGTGACCCTGGGGGCCATCATGACGGTGATGGTGCTGATCGTGGCCTTGAGCTTTGTGTGGCTGCGCCACCACGGCGCGCCCCACGAGCAGATGGCCGTCTGACACGGCCAAGAGCCCGCCCCGTTGGCGGGCTTTTTACTGCCTCCTGCCGGGTGGCGAGACGCCGCAGGCGAGTGGAAGGGGGTTGCCGCGCAGGCAAAGAAAAAGCCCGTCGTGATGACGGGCTTTTTTGGGTAGGTACCCCGGAGATGCCGTTGCCGGTTTGGGCCCTTGAACCGTCGGTTCAAGGCGGAGATCTAATCTGGCCGCAGGCTTCTCGGTCGGGCCGAGCATGCTCAATAGCCAGAAGGCAGACCCCCTGTTTGGTATGAATATCGGCTCGGGGACTTGAACCGGCTGACAAACACTCCAGGGAATTTCAAAACTCGGTGCGATTAGGGCTGTTGCGCCTCTTCGCTGGATTCACCGTATTGTCCGTGCTCGATCAAGGCGGCTTCGATGGTGCGTTGCAGCATCTTGATCCGCTTGTCCATGGTCTCAGAGTATTGGTGGTTTTTCTCTTTTTCAAGGCAGAGCTCATGACAGAAATTGAGCGCTGCCATGACGGCCAGCTGTTCGTTGCTGGAGACCTTGGAACGTTGACGAAGCTCGATGAGCTTGTCGGTCAGCTGGTCGGCGGCCTGGCGCAGGGCATCTTGTTGTCCCAGGGGACAGGACACCTTGTAGGGACGTCCCAGAATGACGATTTCTACGGCCTCTATGCTCATGCCTTCCTCAATACGGCGGGGCTGATTTCCGCCTTTATCCACGTGGACAACTGGGCGGGACTATATAGCGCAGATGCAGAAGTTTCAAGGCCTTGCTGGCTCTGGCAGGGGGAGAATGCTAGGATCTCGGCCATAAATTCTGCATATTTGCCTGAACTTTGAGCGGATCCTAGATGAGCAAAACAAACCCCCTGAAATACGCCGCCGTGGCGGACCTGATGGCACAGCACGACCTCATGGCGACGGCCGTCGAGGCCCATGGCGTGATCTGCGGCCTGGTGTGCGGTGGCGTGGCCCTGGACGACAAAAGCTGGCAGCCCCATTTCAATGATCTGATCAACGACGGTTTCGGTCTGCCGGCACCGGTGCGCCAGGTGATGACCGACCTCTATCACGAGGTGATCGAGAGTCTGATGGCACAAAAGGGCGTCGAGCTGCTGCTGCCAAGCGACGAGGCGCCGCTCGATGAGCGCATCGACTCGCTGGTGGACTGGTCCCAGGCCTTCCTGGCCGGCTTTGGCGTGGTGCAACAGGAGCTCTCCAAGGCATCCGAAGAGCTGCAGGAGATGATTCAGGACATCGCCAGCATCACCCAGGTCTCTGCCGAGTTCGATCAGGAAGATGAAGAGAACGAAGCCTCCTTCCTGGTGCTTTACGAACACGTGCGCCTCGGGGTCATGATGGCGTTCGAGGAGTTTGGCAAGCGCCCGGCTGCACCGAGCATGCCGCCGACCCTGCACTGATCTGCCCGCCCAGCGGGTCAATGAAAGAGCGCATCACGGCGCTCTTTCTGTTTTACAAGGGGTGAGAGCAGGGGAGGTACTCTGCTAACCCATGGCGCCAAAGCGGTTTTTTGCCCGTGGCTTCGCATCCCGTCCGCCACCTTTGTGGTAGGATTGGCCCACGTTTTTTCGCCTATGCCCTCTTCTCATGTCTCAATCTGATCTGGTTCACGTCGACGTGGCTATCGTCGGCGGTGGTATGAGCGGTGCCGTGCTGGCCCTCTCCCTTGCCGCCCTGAAAGGACAGGATGGTGCCCCCCTGCAGATCCTGCTGCTGGAGGCGAGTGCGCCCGAGCTCAATGCGCATCCCGGTTTCGATGCCCGTGCCATCGCGCTTTCCGCCGGTACCTGCGAGGCGCTGGCCCGTCACGACCTCTGGCCGCACCTGGCGCCCCACTGCTCCCCCATCACCCATATCCATGTGTCGGATCGGGGCCACTGCGGCCAGACCCGGCTGTCGGCGGCGGAGTATGGCCTGCCCGCCCTCGGTCAGGTGATCGAGCTGTCGGCGGCGGGCATCGTGCTGCAAGAGGAGATCGCCGCCTGCCCGCAGATCCGTATGTTGTGCCCGGCCAGGCTTGAGGCCATCGACCCCGACGAGGGGGGAGTGACGCTCGCCCTGGAGGGGGGCGCGCGCTACCGCACCCGGCTGCTGGTGGCGGCCGACGGGGGCCACTCCTTCGTGCGCCAGCATTTCAAGATGCCGGTCAGTCGCCACGATTATGGCCAGAGCGCCATCATCGCCACCGTCAAGACCGCCGAGGATCCCGCCGGGCGGGCCTTCGAGCGCTTCACCGACGGAGGGCCGTTGGCCCTGCTGCCCATGCAGGACGGCCTCTCCTCTCTGGTGTGGAGCGTCCCGCGGGACGAGGCACAGGCCCTGATGGCGCTGGATGATGCCGCCTTTCTCGCCCGTCTGCAGCAGGCCTTTGGCTGGCGACTCGGGCGCTTCGTGCGCACAGGGGCGCGCAACCTCTACCCCCTGGTGCTGACGGTGGCCGACTATCCCCTGGCCCAGCGTACCGTGCTGGTGGGCAACGCCGCTCACCTGCTGCATCCCATCGCCGGTCAGGGGTTCAACCTCGGCATGCGGGATCTGGACGTGCTGACCCGGACCCTGGCCCGTGCGCTCGCGGCGGGGGAAGACATCGGCGGCTTTGAGGTGCTAAGCGGCTACTGGCAGCAGCGGCGTGACGATCAGGCCCAGACCGTCTGGCTCACGTCCTCCCTGGCCCAGCTCTTCTCAAACCATCACGCTCCCCTGGTGGTGGGCCGCAATCTGGCGCTCTCCCTGATGGGCAGAGTGCCCTGGATCAAGGCACCGCTCGCCTCCCGCACCCTGGGATTCGTGGGCGAGGTGTGCGGCCAATAAGCGCTGTCGCACCGGCGGCAAAGACGATTTCGAGCAAGAGGCACGCCTGTGGGCGTCGCCTCGCAGATCCTGGCGACTCGCCCGGAAAGGACACAAGAGAATGCAGATGCAAGATGTGGATGTGGTGATCGTGGGGGGGGGCATGGTGGGCCTGGGGCTCGCTGCCGCCCTCAAGAACCGGGCGATCAAGGTGGCCATCGTGGAAGGCCGGCTGCCCGATGCAACGCTCGGTGAGACGCCGGACAACAGGGTCAGTGCCCTGAGCCTCGCGAGTCAGCACATCCTGCAAGGGGTCGGCGCCTGGGACGGCATAGTGGCGCGCCGCCTGCAGCCCTATGAGAAGATGCAGGTGTGGGAGCAGGACAGTTTCGGCCACATCGATTTCGATGCTGCCAGCCTGCGTCAGGGGGCCCTTGGCCACATCGTCGAGAACCGGGTGATCCAGCTTGCGCTGCTGGACGCCATCGCGGGGGCCAGCAATATCCAGATGCTGACCCCGGCCCGGGCCACCAGCCTGCAGTGCGGGCCAGCGGGCGCCCTGCTGCTGCTGGAAGATGGCCAGGCCCTCTCGGCCAAGCTGGTGGTGGCCGCCGATGGCGCCCACTCCTGGGTGCGCCGTCAGGCAGACATTCCCCTCACCAGCTGGGATTACGGTCATCACGCCCTGGTGGCGACGGTGCGTTGTGCCGAGCCCCATGAGGCGGTGGCCCGCCAGATCTTCACCCCCGAGGGGCCGCTCGCCTTCCTGCCCCTGTGGCAGCCCGACCTCTGCTCCATCGTGTGGTCTGTGCCCGCGGCCCGCGCCGAGGCGCTCTGCGCCCTGGATGACGACGGCTTCAACCGCCAGCTCACCGCCGCCTTTGATGGGCGTCTCGGGCTGTGCAAGGTGGAGGGGGCTCGCAGCGCCATTCCGCTGACCGCCCGCTACGCCCGCGACTTTGCCCGCGAGCGCCTGGTGCTGGTGGGGGATGCGGCCCACACCATCCACCCGCTGGCGGGGCAGGGGGTGAATCTGGGCTTGCTGGATGCCGCCGCTCTGGCGGAGCAGATCCTCATTCATCACGGTAAGGGCGCGGACATCGGCCTGCTCGCCAACCTGCGGGGCTACGAGCGCTGGCGCAAGAGCGAGGCGGCGCGCATGCTGGCGGCCATGGAGGGGCTCAAGCGACTGTTTGCGGGCAGCAACCCCCTCAAGAAGCTGGTGCGCGGGGTGGGGCTTCGCGCCGTCGACGGTCTTGGCCCCCTCAAGCAGGGCATGATCCGGGCCGCCATGGGGCTGGATGGGGAGCTGCCCACCCTGGCCAAGGGTGAAAAAATCTAATCTTACCCCGGGGTTTTAACAAAAAAACTAATCTGACAGGGCGAGATGACCCTTTGGGGGGTCAGCCTTTAATGTTGGCGAGAAGCGAAACGTTTTTCTGTAAATTGTGACGGAACGGTAAAAATCAACATTAAATCCCGCAATGGCGCGGTTTTGACTGTTTTTATCACTGTTTTTGCCTTAGTGTCTGGTGTCAGTGAGTCGGGTGAGGATTAGTTTTTTTTGAGCGGTGCCCCGGCACGCTTGTCATATAATCCGCTCCGTTCAAGGAATCACTCCTGCCCGCCCGGGCGGGAACGAGCACAGAGCTTGTGGTCCGTAGTTCCCGACGAGCCGGGGCGGATTGCGAGTGTTGTCGCGAACGCTTAAGGAAACACAGCGATGATCCAGACTACTGTATTGCATCCGAAACACCTGGAAGCGGGTGCCAAGATGGTGGACTTCCACGGTTGGGAGATGCCCATCAACTACGGTTCCCAGTTGGAAGAGCACCATGTGGTGCGCACCGATGCAGGCATGTTCGATGTCTCCCACATGACCATCGTCGATTTGACCGGCGAGCGGGTCAAAGCCTTCCTGCAACACCTGCTGGCCAACGACGTGGCCAAACTCACCGTCCCCGGCAAGGCCCTCTACAGCGGCATGCTCAATCCGGAAGGCGGCGTCATCGATGACCTCATCACCTACTTCCTGACCGATACCTTCTACCGCCTGGTGGTGAACTCCGCCACCCGCGAGAAGGATCTGGCCTGGATCCGCCATCACGCCATCGACTTTGCCGTGAGCGTGACCGAGCGCCCCGAGCTTGCCATGATCGCGGTGCAGGGCCCCCACGCCAAGGCCAAGGCGGCCAAGGTGTTCACCCCCGAGCAGAATGCGGCGGTCGAAGGCATGAAGCCCTTCTTCGGTGTGCAGGCCGGGGATCTCTTCATCGCCACCACCGGCTACACCGGCGAAGATGGCTACGAGATCGTGGTCCCCCAAGAGAAGGCGTGCGATCTGTGGCAGGCCCTGCTGGACAACGGTGTGGCCCCTTGTGGCCTGGGTGCCCGTGATACCCTGCGCCTGGAAGCGGGCATGAACCTCTACGGTCAGGACATGGACGAGTCAATCTCTCCGCTTGCCGCCAACATGGCCTGGACCCTGGCCTGGGAGCCTGCCTCCCGCCAATTCATCGGCCGCGCCGCCCTGGAAGCCCAGAAGGCCGCCGGCAACCAGCCCAAGCTGGTGGGTCTGGTAATGGAAGAAAAGGGCGTGCTGCGTGCCGGCATGCCGGTCACCTTCACCAGCGAGAGCGGCGAGACACGGGAGGGGGTGATCACCTCCGGCTCCTTCTCGCCCACCCTGGGTTACAGCATTGCCCTGGCGCGGGTGCCCCGCGATATCGGCGAACAGGCCCAGGTGGAGATCCGCAAGAAGCAGGTCACCGTGAAAGTCACCAAGCCGGCCTTCGTGCGCAACGGCCAGCCGTTGGTGTAATCATTGATTGCGGCGAGGGTTGACCTTCGCCGCCCCATTTTTGTTGAAGCGATCCAAGAGCATAAAGGAAGCACAAATGAGCCATATCCCGAGCGAACTGAAATATGCCACCTCCCACGAGTGGGTCCGTGTTGAAGCCAACGGCGAAGCCGTGGTCGGCATCACCGAGCACGCCCAGGATCTGCTGGGGGACATGGTGTTCGTCGATCTGCCGGAAGTGGGCAAGCAGGTGAGCGCCGGTGAAGATTGCGCCGTGGCGGAGTCCGTCAAGGCCGCCTCCGACATCTACAGCCCGGTGAGCGGCGAGATCCTGGCCGTCAACGAAGAGCTGGAAGGCAGCCCCGAGCTGGTCAACTCCGACCCCTACGGCGCCGGCTGGCTGTTCCGCATCAAGCTGGACGACGCGGGCGAGCTCGCCAACCTGCTGGATGCTGAAGGCTACCAGAACGTGGTGGACGAAGAGTAATGCCCCGGGCCCTGCCAACACAGCAGGGCCCACTTGTATGACTGCCATCCTGCGGCCATGGCGGTTGCAGGAAAGGCGCAGCCTTTGCGCCTTCGGGATGCCCTTGCCGCATTCCCCGTCTGCCTGCGGCGGACACAGAACATGAGTGGAGCCGGTATCGACCGGCTACAGGAACATCAGGTCTTGGTTGTCAGGATGTCATGCCAGGACCTATTACCAGGAAATAGGGAAATGACCCAGTCACTGTTTGAACTCGAGCAAAAAACCGATTTCATCCGCCGTCATATCGGCCCGGGTGAGGAAGAAGTGCGGGCCCTGCTCGCCACCGTGGGGGCCGAGAGCCTGGACGATCTGATTGAGCAGACGGTCCCCGCCGCCATCCGCCGTCCGGGGCCGCTTGGTATCGGCGCCCCCATGACCGAAGTGGAGGCCCTGGCCAAGCTCAAGGGCTATGCGGCCAAGAACCAGATCGCCAAGAGCTACATCGGCATGGGCTACCACGACACCCACGTGCCCCACGTCATCCTGCGCAACGTGCTGGAAAACCCGGGCTGGTACACCGCCTACACCCCCTATCAGCCCGAGCTGGCCCAGGGCCGTCTCGAAGCCCTGCTCAACTTCCAGCAGCTCACCCTGGATCTCACCGGCATGGATCTGGCGAGCGCCTCCCTGCTCGATGAAGCCACCGCCGCCGCCGAAGCCATGGCGCTGGCCAAGCGCATGGCCAAATCCAAATCCAACCTCTTCTTCGTGGCCGACGACGTTCACCCCCAGGTGATCGACGTGGTCAAGGAGCGCGCGGTCCACTTCGGTTTCGATGTGGTGGTCGGCCCTGCGGGCGAGGCCGTGAGCGAAGAGGTATTCGGTGCCATGTTCCAGTACCCGGGCACTACCGGCAATGTGACCGATCTGCGTTCCCTCATTGCCGCCGTCCAGGCCCAGAAGGGGCTGGCCTGCGTCGGGACCGACATGCTCTCCCTGCTGCTGCTCAAATCCCCGGGTGAACTGGGTGCCGACGTGGTGTTCGGCAGTGCCCAGCGCTTCGGCGTGCCCATGGGTTACGGTGGCCCCCACGCCGCCTTCTTCGCCACCCGCGACGCCTACAAGCGCTCCATGCCGGGTCGCATCATCGGCGTCTCTAAGGATGCCCGTGGCAAGAGCGCCCTGCGCATGGCCATGCAGACCCGCGAGCAGCATATCCGCCGCGAGAAGGCCAACTCCAACATCTGTACCGCCCAGGTGTTGCTGGCCAACATGGCGAGCTTCTACGCCGTTTACCACGGGCCGGTGGGGCTGAAAACCATCGCCTCCCGCGTGCACCGTCTGACCACCATCCTGGCGCTCGGCCTTACCGCCAAGGGCGTGGCCCTCAAGCACGGAAGCTGGTTCGATACCCTCACAGTACTGACGTCGGACAAGGCTGCACTCATTGCCAAGGCCGAAGGGCTCGGCATCAACCTGCGTGCGGATCTCGATGGTGCGGTCGGTGTGTCCCTCTCTGAAACCACCACCCGAGGGGATGTGGCCGAGCTGTTCGATCTGTTCCTTGGGGCGGGTCACGGCCTCGATGTGGAGGCCCTCGACCAGGCCGCCCAGACGCATCAGGCGATCCCGCAGGATCTGCTGCGCACCGACGCCGTGCTGACTCACGAGGTATTCAACAAGTACCACTCCGAGACCGAGATGCTGCGCTACATCCACCGTCTCGAAGCGAAAGATCTGGCCCTGAACTACGCCATGATCTCGCTCGGCTCCTGCACCATGAAGCTCAACGCCACCGCCGAGATGATCCCGGTGACCTGGCCCGAATTCGGCAAGCTGCACCCCTTCGCGCCGCTCAAGCAGACCCAGGGCTACCAGCTGCTGCTGGCAGATCTGGAAGACTGGCTGGTGAAGGTGACCGGCTACGATGCGGTCTGCATGCAGCCCAACTCCGGCGCTCAGGGCGAATACGCGGGCCTGCTCGCCATCAAGAAGTACCACGAGTCCCGCGGCGAGGGGCATCGCGATGTGTGCCTCATCCCGGCCTCTGCCCACGGTACCAACCCGGCTTCCGCCCAGATGGCGGGCCTCAAGGTCATCGTCACCGCCTGTGACAAGGCAGGCAACGTGGATCTGGACGACCTGCGCGCCAAGGCCGCCGAGGTCGGAGACCAGCTCTCCTGCCTGATGGTGACCTACCCCTCCACCCACGGGGTGTACGAGGAGACCATCAAGGAGGTGTGCGACATCGTTCACCAGTATGGTGGTCAGGTTTACCTCGACGGCGCCAACATGAACGCGCAGGTCGGGCTGACGGCGCCAGGCTTTATCGGCGCGGACGTCTCTCACCTCAACCTGCACAAGACCTTCGCCATTCCTCATGGCGGTGGCGGTCCGGGCATGGGCCCCATCGGTGTGAAGAAACACCTGGCACCGTTTGTAGCCGGTCACGCCGTGGTCAAGACCGACAAGGAGAGCCGTGACAACGGCGCCGTGTCTGCCGCTCCGTTCGGTTCGGCCAGCATTTTGCCCATCAGCTGGATGTACATCGCCATGCTGGGGGACGAGGGGCTCAAGAAATCCACCCAGGTCGCCATCCTCAACGCCAACTACCTGGCCAAGAAGCTCGGCGAGTCCTTCCCCGTGCTCTATACAGGTCGCAACGGCCGGGTGGCCCACGAGTGCATTCTGGACATCCGCCCGCTCAAAGAAGCCAGTGGCATCAGCGAGATGGACGTGGCCAAGCGCCTGATGGACTACGGCTTCCACGCGCCGACCATGAGCTTCCCGGTGGCGGGCACCCTGATGGTCGAGCCGACCGAATCCGAATCCAAGCGCGAGCTGGATCGCTTCGTGGAAGCCATGACCGCCATCCGCGCCGAGATTGCCCGGGTGCAGGACGGTCACTGGAGCCTTGCCGACAACCCCCTGGTCCATGCGCCGCACACCCAGGACGACGTGATGGATGCAGAGTGGAACCGTGGTTACAGCCGCGCCGAGGCGGTCTTCCCATCCGACGCGGTGCGCGCCAGCAAGCTGTGGCCGTCGGTCAACCGTATCGACGACGTCTATGGCGATCGCAATCTGTTCTGCTCTTGCGTACCCACCGAGGATTACGCCAAGTAATCGCGGCGCAGTAAGACTGACAGCCAATATGCACAAGGCCACCCCCAGGGGTGGCCTTGTTGTGTGTGGCGCCCGTGCGAACGGGCTACTCGCCCCGGCGCGCCGCCTCGATGGTGGCAATGTCAATCTTGTCCATCTGCATCATGGCCTCGAAGGCGCGTCTCGCTGCCTCGGGGTCGGGATCGCTTATCGCCTCGATGAGGACCTGAGGGGTGATCTGCCAGGAGATGCCCCACTTGTCCTGGCACCAGCCGCACTCGCTCGCCTGACCGCCGCTGTCGATGATGGCGTGCCAGTAGCGATCCGTCTCGGCCTGGTCCTGGGTGGCCACCTGAAACGAGAACGCCCAGTTGTGGCGGACCCCGGGCCCGCCGTTGAGGCCGAGGCAGGGGATCCCCATCACCCTGAACTCGACCGTCAGCACATCCCCTTTCTTGCCGGCGGGATAGTCGGCCGGGGCCCGGTGTACGGCACCGATGGCGGAGTCGGGGAAGAGGCTGGCGTAAAACCGTGCCGCCTCCTCGGCATCCCCGTCATACCAGAGGCAAATCCTGTTCTTGACTGGTCTCATTGTGTCGCAGCTCCATCCTGGTGTTTGTCCTTCGACGCCCGTGAGCGGGCGCCCCGATGGGTATCCTGCCGCCCCAGCGCCTGCTGTTTTGCTGGGTGGCAAGCCAGCCTGTACGCCGTTTGCCACCCGCTTGGGGCTTGCATGATGGGGTCAAGTGTAGTGGCATGGGGATCCTGGTCACCAGGCCGGGAGCCGGCATGAAGGCCGCAGCAAGAGAGGAGTCTGCCATGGACAGTACCCAGCGATTCTCGACCCGGGTCGAAGCCTATGTGAAATATCGACCCGGTTATCCCGCCGCCATGCTGGATTTTCTGGCAAGGGAGCTGGCCATGGGGCCAGAGGCCCAGGTGGCGGACATCGGCGCGGGCACCGGCATCCTGACCGCCCTGCTGGCCCCCCGGGTCGCGCGGGTCTGGGCGGTGGAGCCCAATGACGATATGCGGGCTGCCGCCAAACGGCTGCTTGCTCAGGTGGGGAACATCGGCTGGCTGCACGGCAGTGCGGAAGCCACGGGCCTGCCCACGGGGGCGATGGATCTGGTGACGGTCGCCCAGGCGTTTCACTGGTTCGATCGCGCGGCTTTTCGGCAGGAGTGCCAGCGGCTGCTCAAGCCCGGTGGCCAGGTCGCCCTCATCTGGAATGACAGGCTGACGAACACCCCGTTTCTCAAGGCCTATGAAGAGGGGCTGCACGCCTACTCGGGGGATTACGAGGAGGTCAATCATCGCAACCTCGGTGAGGCGGATTTTCGCGCCTTCTTCACCGGGGAGTACCGGCTCGATCGCTTCGAGAACAGCCAGCTATTCGATCTTGACGGGGTGCTTGGACGGCTCAACTCCTCCTCCTATGCGCCTGTGGCGGGCACGCCGGCCCACGATCAGATGACGGCGCTCGTTCGCCGCGAGTTTGCTCGCCACGCCGTTGACGGCAAGATAGCCTTCAACTATTGCACTCTGGTCTACAGTGGCCGGGTGTAGCCCCGTTCAGCGCTGACATCCGCAGTGAAAAGGCCCCCGCCAGTGATGGCGAGGGCCTTGTTTCATTTTGGCGGTCTGTATCCGGGCGATGCGAAAGAGACCGTCGCGCGGCGAAGGGGCGGTATCAGCCCTGATCGATGCTGAGAATGGCCATGGCCTTGGCCAGGGTATCGACCGATTCCTGATGCTTGCCCGCGTTGTGCAGGGTCTCTCCGTCCGCCCTCAACTGCTTCACCTCGGCCAGTTGCTCGGCACTGAGGGCGGGGTCTGCGGCCAGGGCGTCGTCTATCTTCTTCATGTCCATGGGGCAGTGGAAGGCGAGGGCGCTGCCGCAAAAGAGCAGGGCGGCCAACAACAGCATGAGTCTCATCTTTCGGATCTCCATGTGGGGTTCCCGTCAAGCATAGCCCCGCAGGGGGAGGGCATTCGGGTTGAAGGGGGCGGGAGGCAGGGGCTACCATGACCCTTTTGTTGCGAGGAGGCTCCATGGCACTGACAAGGTTGCTGTCCCCCCTGACCAGTCTGGTGATCTTCATTCTGGGTCACGGTCTGTTCAATACCCTGCTGACGGTGCGTCTCTCCGCCGAGCAGGTGTCCGCCCAGGCCATCGGTCTGGTGTCGGCTGCCTATTTCGGCGGCCTGGTGCTGGGGACTTTCATCAATGCCCGCCTCATCATCCGGGTGGGGCATATCCGGGCCTATGCGGCTTATGCCTCCCTGCTCTGTTTTCTGTTTCTGCTGCACGGCATGGTGGTGGAGCCTGTCACCTGGGCGGCGCTGCGGCTGATCGGGGGGTTTGCCACCGGCGGCCTGTTCGTGGTGCTGGAGTCCTGGATGCTGGTCTCAAGCACCCCGGCGAACCGGGGGCGGTTGATGTCCCTCTACATGATCCTGCTGTACGGTTCACTTGCCCTGGGCCAGCTGCTGCTCAAGCAGGTGGACCCCATGGTGCTGACGCCGTTCGCCCTGTGCGCCATGGCGGCGACTCTCTCCGTGGTGCCTCTGGCTCTCTCCCGAGTGGCGACGCCGGCCATGGTGGCACCCCAGCCGGTGGGAGTGCTGGAGCTGGTGCGCCTCACTCCGGCGGGGATGGGCAGCAGCTTTACCTCGGGCCTCATCCTCGGGGCCATCTATGGGCTGTTGCCGCTCTATTTCACCGACAGCGGCGCCTCCCTATCCCAGGTGGCGGACATGATGGCGCTGGTGATCCTGGGGGGGATGTGTCTGCAATATCCCATCGGGCGTGCATCTGATCGTTACGACAGACGGTTGGTGATCCTGCTGCTCTGCGCCCTGCTGACCCTGATCGCGTTGCTGATGGTGCTGCTGCCGGAGCCCTGGCGCGAGCCAATCGAGGGGACTCTTGTCTTCCTGCTGGGGGGCATGGCGTTCTCCATCTATCCCTTGAGCCTCAGCCATGCTTGCGATGAACTGCGCCCGGATCAGGTGCTGGGGGCAAACCAGGGGCTGCTGCTTGCCTACAGCCTGGGAGCCATGACGGGTCCGCTGCTGGCCCCCTTTACCATGGCGACGTTCGGACCACAGGGGCTGTTCGTCTACTTTGCCCTGTGCGGTCTGCTGCTGTCGGCCTATCTCGGCTGGCGCAGGCGTAAGCGAGCCCCCATTCCGCTGACGGAGCATCAGGTTTTCATACCTGTGCCCCCCAACACCCCCATGACGGCGGAGCTGGAGCCAAGAACGGATCTGGAAGGGGAGGCAGTGCCGGCGAGCTATGCCGTGCCTGATGCAGAAGAGAGAGCGGTGAGTGAAGAGGGGCAGGAGAGGGACGCGCCGCAGGGGCGCTGAAGGCTGGCGACCCAACGACAGGGATAAAAAAACCGACTCCAGGGAGTCGGTTTTTTGTTGGGCGGCGGCTATCAGGCGGTCACGGCATCGGCCTGGGTAGCTTGTGCTTCCGGCGCCGGGTTGCGAATGAGGTAATCAAACGCACCCAGGGCGGCGGTGGCACCTGCCCCCATGGAGATGATGATCTGCTTGAACGGTACCGTGGTGGCATCCCCTGCGGCATAGACGCCGGGCAGGGAGGTGGCACCCTTGGTGTCGATCTCGATTTCGCCAAAGCGGGTCAGGGCAATCTCGCTTCCTTTGAGGAACTCGGTGTTCGGCACCAGACCGATCTGGACGAAGATGCCAGCCACTGCCAGATGCTTGATCTCGCCGGTAGTGCGATCTTCGTAATCCATGCCCACCACCTTGCTGCCATCGCCGATCACTTCGGTGGTGCGGGCGCTCATGATGATGTCGATATTGCCCATGGAGCGGGCCTTCTTCTGCAGCACGTCGTCGGCACGCAGGGTATCGGCGAACTCTACCACGGTGACGTGCTCGACGATGCCGGCCAGATCGATGGCCGCCTCGATGCCGGAGTTGCCGCCACCGATCACCGCCACGCGCTTGCCCTTGAAGAAGGGGCCGTCACAGTGGGGGCAGTAGGCCACACCCTTGGTACGGTACTCGAGTTCACCCGGCACGTTCAGGTCGCGCCAGCGGGCACCGGTTGCCAGGATCACGGCGCGGCTCTTCAAGGTGGCACCTGAGGCGAGGTCCACGTTGACGTAACCATCCTTGCTGATGGCGGCGGCGCGCTGCTCGGTGATCACTTCCACGCCGTACTGCTTGACGTGCTGCTCCAGGCTGGCCGCCAGCTTGGGGCCCTCGGTGTAGGGCACGGAGATGAAGTTCTCGATGCCGACGGTGTCCATCACCTGGCCACCGAAACGTTCGGCGACAATGGCGGTGCGAATGCCTTTGCGGGCGGCATAGATGGCCGCGGCGGCGCCGGCCGGGCCACCGCCCACCACCAGCACGTCATAAGGCGCTTTTTCGCTCAGCTCTTGCGCCTTGCGCTCGGCAGCGCCGGTGTCGAGTTTGGCAACGATCTCTTCCAGCGAAATGCGGCCCTGGCTGAACGGCTGACCGTTCAGGTAGACGTTCGGGACCGCCATGATTTGACGCTCGTTCACCTCATCCTGGAACAGGGCACCGTCGATCATGGTGTGGGTGATGCCGGGGTTCAGGGTGGACATCAGGTTCAGGGCCTGTACCACGTCCGGACAGTTGTGGCAGGAGAGGGAAATATAGGTCTCGAAGTGGAACTCGCCCTTGAGGTTCTTCACCTGCTCCAGCACAGCCGGATCGGCCTTGGAGGGGTGACCGCCGCTTTGCAGCAGGGCGAGCACCAGGGAGGTGAATTCATGACCCATGGGAATGCCGGCAAAGTGCACGCGCGGGGCCTGGCCCTGGGGCGCGATGCTCATGGAAGGCTTGCGGGCATTGGTGCCATCGGTCAGGGAAATTTTGGCGGACATCTCGGCGATCTCGCTGGCCAATGCCAGGAGTTCGGCGGATTTGTCGCTGTCATTGCCGGACACGCTGATCTCGATGGGATTGACGATGTACTGCAAGTAACCGTTGAGTTGTTGTTTGAGGTTGGTATCTAACATGGTCGAATTCCTTCTTGCTGAATGCGGGTCGGCACGATGACCGGATACAGAAAACAGAGGTCCACACAGCAGACCAGCGCATTTTCTGAGGGCCGTAAACAAGACCGGCCCTTGAACGGGCCGGTCTTCAGAGCGGGGAGGCTTAGATTTTGCCTACCAGATCCAGGGACGGGGCCAGGGTGGCGTCGCCTTCTTTCCACTTGGCCGGGCACACTTCACCCGGGTGGGAAGCAACGTACTGGGCAGCCTTGACCTTGCGCAGCAGTTCCAGTGCGTCACGGCCGATGCCGCCAGCGTTGATTTCAACGATCTGGATGACGCCTTGCGGGTCGATGACGAAGGTACCACGGTCAGCCAGGCCAGCTTCTTCGATCATCACGCCGAAGTTGCGGGTGATGGTGCCGGTGGGGTCGCCGATCATCGGGTACTGGATCTTCTGGATGGTGTCAGAAGTGTCGTGCCAGGCCTTGTGGGTGAAGTGGGTGTCGGTGGAGACGGCGTAGATCTCGACGCCCAGCTTCTGGAATTCGGCGTAGTTGTCGGCCAGGTCGCCCAGCTCGGTCGGGCAGACGAAGGTGAAATCAGCCGGGTAGAAGAACACCACGGACCACTTGCCTTTCAGGTCAGCGTCAGACACCTGAACGAATTTGCCATTGTGGTAGGCGGTGGCGTTGAACGGCTTGATTTCAGTGTTGATGTAGGTAGACATGTATTTGCTCCTTGGTGATGTACATATGCCTGTCTGGTGTTGAAGAGTCGTGCCAGACGAGGCGCTTAACTTTCGATGGAGTCATCATAGTGACTTTTTCTAATCGGTCAAAGCCACAATTTTGAATCACATAAATCTATTTATTAGATAGACCATCACAACTGTACCTAACATGAATATCTCAGGCCTTCGGAGATAACTCATTGTCGAAGTTCAATTTCTGTCCTGCATGTCACATTTTCAAGGGCTGGGCCGGATTTGTTTTCATTGCGTGAGCAGAGAAGGGGGCAGACGAGGCGGCGCAGTAGAAAAAAGAGGGATAAAAAAATCCCGGCGCAGTCGCACAGACAGGGCCGGGTCATCAAACAAGGAATGGCGATAAATATGCTTTACAGCAAAGACTAACTACGGGGTGTGCAAACTTGCAGACATATGAAGAGAAGATGGCGGGTGCACAATCCTCATCTCCTCTTCGGCAACCATTGCATGATGGGCATCATAGTGTGATGAATGTCACAACGCAAGTTTTGTGGTGTAATTTTACAGTCAAATTGAAAGTGTTTCACTTAAATAGCCGTTAAATTAGGCTGAAAACGCTTTTGTTGTAATTTTATTACAGAATTTTAAGATCAAAAATCGGTTGGGGGCTCCTGCTCCTCCATCAGCTCCAGCAGATTGATGGCCACGGCGATGAAGTCCGACTCGGTGACGATGCCTACCAGCTTGCGCCCCTTGAGTACCGGCAGGCAGCCATATTTGTGGCGCTGCAGATACAGGGCCGCCTCCTTGATGCCGGCGTGGGGATCCACGCTCGCCACCTGACGGGTCATGATCTCGTCGAGCTGGACGCTGTCGGTGAACTCCGCCTCCCGCTCGGGGTTGATCAGCAGCAGCTTGGATTCACGGGTGGCCAGGATGTCCGAGAGGGTGACCAGACCAAGCAGATGCTGGTGTTCATCGACGATGGGAACGTGACGGATCCGCTCCTGCTGCATCAGCTCCATCGCCTGCTTGACGCTGTTTTCCGGACCCAGGGTAAAGGGGTGTTCAGTCATGATCTCGGAGAGGGTCATCATGGTGGGCCTCCTTGTGTGTCTGCTTCCACCCTAGCCCAGCCCCCGTCGCCAGAACATGATCGGGGTCAATACAAAACCTTAAAGGTTTTTTAACGGGCCCAGCCTCACAAAATGGCCCGCTATCCCTTGTCTTCCTTGGGTTTTTAGTCTTTTGGGTTGCCTTGGAAGAGGGGGATAACTAGACTAGCCGCCGATTCCCCCGAGGTGAAAGATGCAAGTATCCGATTTTCATTTTGATCTGCCAGACGAGCTGATTGCCCGCTATCCCATGGCGGAGCGTACCGCTAGCCGCCTGCTGCAGCTCGATGGTCAAACCGGCGCCCTGCGCCACGGTCATTTTGTCGATGTGCTTGACCAGCTCAACCCCGGCGATCTGCTGGTGTTCAACAATACCCGTGTCATTCCGGCCCGCATGTTTGGCCAGAAGGCCAGCGGCGGCAAGCTGGAGGTGTTGGTGGAGCGCATTCTGGACGAGCACAGCGTGCTGGCGCACGTCCGCTCGTCCAAGTCCCCCAAGCCAGGTACCCGCCTCCTTCTGGATGGCGGTGCCGACGGCGTGCCCGTCGAGGCCGAGATGCGTGCCCGTCACGACGCTCTGTTCGAGATCCACTTCCTGGACCCGCGCCCTGTGCTGACCATTCTGGATGCCATCGGCCATATGCCGCTGCCTCCCTATATCGACCGTCCCGACGAGGATGCCGACAAGGAGCGCTACCAGACCGTCTACAACCAGAAGCCGGGTGCTGTGGCGGCGCCGACCGCCGGTCTGCACTTCGACGAGCCGCTGCTCGAGCAGATCCGTGCCAAGGGCGTGGAGATGGCCTTCGTGACCCTGCACGTGGGGGCGGGCACCTTCCAGCCGGTGCGCGTCGACAAGATTGAAGATCACCACATGCACTCGGAATACGCCGAAGTGCCCCAGGAGGTGGTGGATGCCATCGCGGCGACCCGCGCCCGCGGCGGTCGTGTGGTTGCGGTGGGCACCACGTCGGTGCGATCCCTCGAGAGCGCGGCCAAGGCGACCCTGGCCCAGGGCAAGCCGCTGGCGCCCTTCTTCAATGACACCGACATCTTCATCTTCCCCGGTTACGAGTTCCAGGTGGTCGATGCCATGATCACCAACTTCCACCTGCCCGAATCCACCCTGATCATGCTGGTCAGCGCCTTTGCAGGCTACGACAACGTGATGGCCGCCTATCAGGCCGCCGTGGCGGGACAGTACCGTTTCTTCAGCTACGGGGACGCCATGTTCGTCACCCGTCGCCGGGTGCAGGGTTAAGCCTTGCCCTTCAGAAGTCGTTCAGGCTCTGCTTGTCAGTATGCCGGCCGGCTTCATATTACCGGGCCTCTCGGGCCCTTTGTTGTCAGACTGTTTCTCTGACTGAATAGAGGTAGCAATGAAATTTGAATTGAAAACCACCGATGGGCGTGCCCGTCGCGGTCAACTGGTGTTCGAGCGTGGCGTGGTCCAGACCCCGGCCTTCATGCCGGTCGGCACCTACGGCACCGTCAAGGGGATGACACCGGAAGAGGTGTGTGAGACTGGTGCCCAGATCCTGCTTGGCAACACCTTCCACCTCTGGCTGCGCCCGGGTCAGGAAGTGATGCGCGCCCACGGCGATCTGCACGACTTCATGAACTGGCAGGGGCCCATCCTGACCGACTCCGGTGGTTTCCAGGTGTTCAGTCTGGGGCACATCCGCAAGATCACCGAGGAGGGGGTGCACTTCCGTCATCCCATCAACGGCGAGAAGATCTTCCTCGACCCCGAGAAGTCCATGGAGATCCAGTACGATCTGGGTTCCGACATCGTGATGATCTTCGACGAGTGCACCCCGTACCCGGCCACTTACGAGGAAGCGCGCAAGTCCATGGAGATGTCCCTGCGCTGGGCCAAGCGCTCCCGTGACAAGTTCGATGCGCTGGGCAACAAGAACGCCCTGTTCGGCATCATTCAGGGTTCTGTCTACGAACCGCTGCGGGATGTGTCGCTGGACGGTCTCCTTGAGATCGGCTTCGACGGTTACGCGGTCGGTGGTCTCGCCGTGGGTGAGCCCAAAGAGGACATGCATCGCATCCTTGACCATGTCTGCCCGAAAATTCCAGCCGACAAGCCGCGCTACCTGATGGGGGTGGGCAAGCCGGAGGATCTGGTGGAAGGGGTGCGCCGCGGTATCGATATGTTCGACTGCGTGATGCCGACCCGCAACGCCCGCAACGGTCATCTCTTTACCACCGATGGGGTGGTCAAGATCCGCAACGCCAAGTACCGGGAAGACACCAGCACCCTGGATGCGGACTGCGATTGCTACACCTGCAAGAACTACACCCGCAGCTATCTGTACCATCTGGACAAGTGCAACGAGATCCTCGGTGCCCGTCTGAATACCATCCACAACCTGCGTTATTACCAGCGCGTGATGCAGGGTTTGCGGGACGCGATCGAGCAGGGTAAATTAGACGACTTTGTAACTGAGTTTTACCGTCGGCAAGGGAAGCCTGTGCCTCCACTGGCTGAAAATGACGTGAAATAACAACGACATATAAGTTAGTATTCAAATCTACATCAATAAGAGGTTGTTAAATGAGCATTATCTCCAAGGCGTATGCAGAAGGCGCGGCTCCGGCAGCACAGGGTGGTGGCATGGAAATGATCATCATGCTGGCCGTGTTCGGTCTCATCTTCTACTTCATGATCTACCGTCCCCAGGCCAAGCGTGCCAAGGAGCATCGCAATCTGATGAGCTCCCTCTCCAAGGGCGACGAAGTGCTCACTTCCGGTGGCCTGGTCGGCAAGATCGCCAAGGTTTCCGCCGACAGCGACTACATTGTGCTGGCCCTGAACGATCAGACTCAGGTCACCATCAAGCGTGACTTCGTCTCTGCCGTTCTGCCCAAGGGTTCTATCCAGTCCCTCTAATCTCCCGAGGAGCACAGCGTGTTAAATCGCTATCCGCTGTGGAAATACCTGATGGTGATCGTCGTGATCGCCATCGGTTTTCTATATGCAGCCCCCAATCTTTACGGCGAAGACCCGGCCTTGCAGGTCTCTGCCAGCCGTGGTGCCGAAGTCAAACTAGAAACCCTCGATCAGGTGAAGGAAACCCTCGACGAGGCGAAGATCCCGGTCAAGCATGCGGCGTTCGAGCACGGCTTCATCCTGATCCGTTTCAACAACACCGAAGACCAGCTCAAGGCGCGCGACATCGTGGCCAACAAGCTGGGCGACAATTTCATCACCGCCCTCAACCTGGCACCGTCGACCCCCGCCTGGCTTGAGGCCATCGGCGCGGCGCCCCTGAAGCTCGGTCTTGACCTGCGGGGCGGTGTGCACTTCCTGATGGAAGTGGACATGGCCGAAGCGCTGGCCAAGCAGCAGGAACAGATGGTGCAGGATTTCCGCGCCGAGCTGCGCACCCAGAAGATCCGCTACTCCGGTGTACGCCGGGTCGGGGATCAGGTGCAGGTGGTCTTCCGTGACGAGGCCGATCAGGCCAAGGCACTCTCCTTCCTGCGTCGCCAGAATGCGGATCTTGTCTTCACCACCGACCAGAAAGGGGATGACTTCATCCTGCTGGCCAGTCTGAGCGAAGCCAAGGTCAAAGAGGTGAAGAAGTATGCCCTCGAGCAGAACATCACCATCATCCGCAACCGGGTGAACGAACTGGGTGTGGCCGAGCCGTTGGTCCAGCAGCAGGGCGGCGAGCGTATCATCGTCGAGCTGCCGGGGATCCAGGACACCGCCCGTGCCAAGGAGATCCTGGGGGCCACCGCGACCCTGGAGTTCCACATGGTCGATGAGGCTGCCGATATCCAGGCCGCTGCCGCAGGCCGCGTGCCGCCGAGCTCCAAGGTCTACAACGATCGCAACGGTCGTCCCGTGGTACTGCAAAAGCGCGTGATCCTGACTGGTGACCACATTGTGGGTGCCCAGTCCGGTTTCGATGAATACAGCCGTCCCCAGGTCAACATCAAGCTCGATGGTCAGGGTGGCAACAAGATGGCCAACTTTACCAAGGACAACGTTGGCAAGGGCATGGCGACCGTCTTCATCGAGTACAAGCCGGTGGGGCAGCCTGGTCCGGACGGCAAGCGCAAGTTCCGCAAGCAGGAGGAGGTGATCAACGTCGCCACCATCCAGTCTCGCCTGGGTAGCCAGTTCCGCATCACCGGGATCGACAACGCCAACGAAGCCCACAACCTGGCGCTGCTGCTGCGTGCCGGTGCCCTGATTGCCCCCATCCAGATCGTCGAAGAGCGCACCATAGGCCCGAGCCTGGGTCAGCAGAACATCGACAGCGGGATGGAAGCCATCGGCTGGGCCATGCTGGTGATCGTGCTCTTCATGGGGATCTACTACCGTGCCTTCGGCTGGGTGGCCAATCTGGCGCTGACCATGAACCTGGTGCTCATCGTCGGTATCATGTCGATGATCCCGGGGGCCACCATGACCCTGCCGGGCATCGCCGGTATCGTGTTGACGCTGGGGATGGCGGTGGATGCGAACGTGCTGATCTACGAGCGTATTCGTGAAGAGATCCGCAATGGTCGCGGGGTGCAGCAAGCCATTCACCTGGGCTTTGATCGCGCCTTCTCCACCATCGCCGACTCCAACATCACCTCGCTCATCACCTGCGTGATCCTGTTCGGTATCGGTACCGGTGCCATCAAGGGCTTCGCCCTGACCCTCGGGATCGGCCTGACGGCGTCCATGTTCACTGCCATCACGGTATCCCGCGCCATCATCAACCTGGCCTGGGGTGGACGGCGCATCGACAAGCTGCCGATCTAAGGAAGAGACATGTTTCAAATTCTACATTTTGAAAAGCCCATCCCCTTCATGCGTTTCGCCAAGCTGGGTATGGTCCTCTCTGCTCTGGTAACGGTGCTCGCCCTCTACGTTCTGTACGATCGTGGCCTGAACTGGGGGCTGGACTTCACCGGCGGTACCACCATCGAGGTGGGGTTCCAGCAGTCGGTGAGCCTGGACAAGATGCACGAGGCGCTGGATCAGCAGAAGATTGACGGGGCGACCCTGCAGTTCTTCGGCTCCAGCCGTGATGTGCTGGTGCGCATGGCCCCCCAAGAGGGCGTCAAGGTCGAGCAGCAGGGCAACGAGGTCCTGGCGGCCGCCAAGCTGGTCGACGAGAGCGCCGTGCTCAAGCGTGTCGAGTTCGTCGGTCCCTCCGTGGGTGACGAGCTGGCCACCGACGGTGCCCTGGCCATGCTGGCCTCCATCATCTGTATCCTGATCTACGTGGCGGTGCGCTTCGAGTGGCGTCTGGCCACGGGGGGCATCCTCTCCCTGGCTCACGACGTGATCATCACCCTCGGCATCTTCGCCTACTTCCAGTACGAGTTCGACCTGACCGTGCTGGCGGCGCTGATGACGCTGGTGGGGTACTCCCTGAACGACACCATCGTCGTGTTCGACCGGGTGCGGGAGAATTTCCGCAAGGTACGCCGTGGGGACACCGCGGAGATCATGGATCTCTCCATGACCGAGACCCTGAGCCGGACCATCATCACCTCGGGGTTGACCTTCGTGGTGGTGGTGGCGCTGCTGCTCAAAGGCGGGCCTCTGATCCACGGTTTCTCCATCGCCATGGTGATCGGGGTGGCCTTCGGGACCTACTCCTCCATCTATGTGGCGAGCGCCTCAGCCATGTTCCTCGGGATCAAGCGGGAGCACATGCTGCCGACCCAGGTGGAAAAAGAGGGCGCGGATCAGCAAGAGATCCTGCCGTAACAGACAAGGGCGCCGCAAGGCGCCCTTTCTCTTGTGGCCGGGGTGAGTCATGATGCTCCCCACAACCCAGCATCCATTACCCAAAGCAAGGAGCAAGCCCATGCAACACAATCCCCGTTTTCTGGCCCTGGTAGAGGTCATCCGCCCGCAGGTGCAGGAAACCGATGTGCACCAGATCAAGCGCTGGCAGGATGAGGGCCGAGCATTTCATCTGATCGACGTGCGCGAAGAGAGCGAGTGGGCCAGGGGCCATCTGCCGGGGGCCACCTATCTCGGGCGCGGGGTGATAGAGCGTGACATCGAGACCCGGTATCCGGATCCCGACACCGAACTCTACCTCTATTGTGGTGGGGGATTTCGCTCCATCCTGGTGGCGGATAACCTGCAGAAGATGGGTTATTCCCGGGTCGTCAGCGTCGATGGAGGCTTTCGCGGCTGGAGCGATGCCGGATACCCTGTCGAATCCTGATTTATTTGAGGGAGAGGGGCTGCGCCACATGACAAACGGCCCCGTGATCTTTACCATATGCGGGGTCAAGCGTAAGCGTCGGAGTGTTCATTGAACGTCAGGATAGGGATTGGATACCTCACGGGTATCCTGTTGTTGCTCCCCTTGTGGGGTTGCAGCAGTAGCAGTCAGGTAAAAGCGCCTCAAGTTCCCAAGCCGCAACCCGCTTCACTGGTATTGGCGACCCCCTTGCAGGTCTCCTACCAGAGCGAGTTGGCGTTGGCGCGACTCGGGCAGATGCTCAGTGAAATGGAATTGACGACCGAACAGCGGGCAGAACTCTTCTATGAGCGTGCCGTGGTGTTTGACCGGGTGGGCTTGCGTTCCCTGGCGCGACTCGACTTCAACCGCGCCCTGCGGGAGAAGCCGGATTTTGCCGAGGCCTACAACTTCATCGGTGTCTATCTGGTTCAACAGCAGAACTACGACGAGGCCTATGAGGCGTTCGACTCCGCTCTGGAGCTCGCCCCGGATTACGACTACGCCTATCTCAACCGGGGAATCGCGCTCTATTACGGCAATCGCCCCGAGCTTGCCGCGGCGGATATGAAGCGCTTCTACGAGGCGCAACCAGAAGACCCTTATCGGGTGATCTGGCTCTATCTGGCCGAGCAGAAGCTCAACGGACCGGCGGCCATGAGCCGGATGCGCGAGCGGCTCAACAAATATGACGACGACGCCTGGAACTGGGATCTGGTGCGCCTCTATACGGGCGACATCAATGCCACCCAGTTGATGAGCAACGTGGTGAAAGGGGTCAAGGACAACAGGGAGCTCGCCGAGCGCCTGTGCGAGACCTACTTCTACCTCGGCAAGTTCGAGCTGGCCAAGGGTAACCGCAAGGAAGCCATCAGCTACTTCAAGCTGGCGCTGGCCAACAACGTCTATGACTTCATCGAGCATCGCTATGCCTTGCTGGAGCTGGAACTGATGGCGCGCAAGCCCCAGCCACCCGGAGCCCAGGGCAAGAGCGGCAAAGCGTGACTAAACGGGTTTGAACCCCATGAAAAAGGCCTCTTGACGAGGCCTTTTTGCTGTCTGGTGACACGGGTTGTACCGCTACTCCACCAGGCTCATGCCGGGGATCTGGCGCCAGTAACCGTTGCAGTCCCGCTCCTGCTGCAGGGGCAGGGGGGCCATCCCCTGTTCGTTGGCCTTGAAGCGCTCCAGCATCGTCAGGGTCTCCATGCCTTCGGGCGAGAGGCGCACCACATCCACCAGCCCCTCCATCCCCTTGAGCTCGTTGCCCAGGTTGTAGCAGTAACCGGACTGAGTCTGGATGCCGTTGAGGTTGAACACCTTCTGCCCCTCGCGGCTGCTGGCAAGTCGGCCGGTGGGGTAGTGGATGCAGGCCAGTTCGCAGTTGTCCTTGGGCCGGTCGAGGGAGCGGGCGGTGAAGCAGCGTGCCGAGTAGGCGAGCGGCAGATGACCATAGGCGAACACCTCCACCTCGAACTGCTGGCGCTCCCTGCCCAGATCCTGATTGAGCTGCATCAGCCAGTCGCGGGAGAGCTCCACCGGCATCACCCAGCGCTGCATTCCCTGTTTGAGCAGCATGCGCAGCACGTCGGCGTTATAGGCGTTGATGGCGGGGCCGCAGACGAACGGCAGCCCGGCTTCACTGGCGAGCTGGACGGCCCCCAGATCGTTGGCCTCGATCATCAGCGCGCCGTTGTCGACCAGCCGCTTGACCTCCTTGAGCTCGGAGGGGGCAGAGATCAGCGCCAGCGTGGAGAGCACCGCCTGCCTGCCGGAGCCCGCCACCTGACGGGCGAGGGCAATCCAGTCATCCACTTTCAGTTCGCGCCGCTTGCTGCAGACGGTTTCCCCCAGATAGACGATGTCGGCCTGGCTGGCGGCGGCCGCCTGATAGAAGGCCTGGGTGTCGGCCTTGGGCCAGTAGAAGAGCAGGGGGCCGAGAGAGAATTTCATGAACAGGGCTCCTTATTGCCACTGGCGATGATAGGCACCGAGGGTGGTCTGGCTCCCCTCGGAGACGCGGGCGAGCTGGGCATCCCACTCAGCCTTGACTTGATAGGCCTCGGGGTTGGCCTGATAGGCGTCGATGGCGGCGCGCCAGACCCGGGTCACCTGCTCCACATAGGCGGGGCTGCGCTGGCGCCCCTCGATCTTGACCGACTGGATGCCGGTCTGGAACAGCTCGGGCAACAGGCCGAGGGTGTTGAGGCTGGTGGGCTCCTCCAGCGCGTGATAGGTCTGGCCATCCACCTCGAAGCGGCCCTTGCACAGGGTCGGGTAGCCGGCATTTTCCCCCGGGCCGTAACGATCGATCAGCACCTCGTTGAGGCGGGATTCGAGGCCGCTCGGGGTCTCCTCCCAGCGTACGAACTTGGCCGGTGAGCAGGCGCCGACGGTGTTGGGGCTCTCGCCGGTCATGTAGGAGGAGAGGTAGCAGCGCCCCTCCGCCATGATGCAGAGGCTGCCGAAGGCGAACACCTCAAGGCCGACGTCGGTCTCGCGGGCAAGCTGCTTCACCTGATGCATGGAGAGCACCCTCGGCAGCACCACCCGGCCGACGTTGAAGTGCTGCTGGTAGAAGCGGATGGCAGCGGCGTTGGTGGCGCTGGCCTGGACCGAGACATGCAGCTCCATGTCGGGATGGCGGCGGCTGGCATAATCGAGCACGGCGAGATCGGCGATGATCAGGGCATCGGCACCGAGCGCCACCCCTTTGTCCACGGCCTGCTTCCAACGGGCATCGGAGCCCGGGTGGGCAAAGGTATTGATGGCGATGTGCAGCTTGCGGCCATGCTGGTGGACATAGTCAACCGCTCTTTCCAGCTTGCTGTCGGTGAAGTTGAGCCCGGCGAAATGGCGGGCGTTGGTGTCATCCTTGAAGCCGATGTAGACCGCATCGGCCCCGTTATCCACGGCTGTCTTCAGTGCCGGCAGGCTGCCTGCCGGGCAGAGTAATTCCATCGGGTACGCTCCGAGAGGGCAAAAATGCAAAGTGGCCCGATTGTATTCATGCTTGCCCTCCCGCTTTTTGACCTGAGGCAGCTTTAGGTGGCTTTACCCTTCTTGAGGTAAGTGGACACAAGTTTGATTTTCAACAGGATCTTGCCGAAGGGGCTGTGCTTGAATGCGCAAAAAACTGGGAGTTTATCGTGTTTCAACATCTTCAACGTCGCCTGGTCGAACAGGCACCCCGTCTCTTGCGCCACCCCCTCAAGCTGGTGCCCTTCCCTTTGCAACAAAACCTGATGGAGGCCCTGCTGGGCAGGGTATTCCGGGAGGCCATCGAAGAGGGGGAATTTGCGTTTCTTACGGGCAAGTGGCTGAAAGTGGAAGTCAGCGATCTGGGGCTATGCTGGTTTATCAGCGAGCAGGAGGGCAAATTGGTGGTGGCAAGGAAGTGTGAGCACGTCGATGTCTGTTTCAGCGGCAATAGCCAGGATCTTGTTCTGATCGCCGGGCGCCGTGAAGACCCGGATTCCCTCTTCTTCCAGCGCCGACTGAAGATAGAGGGGGATACAGAGCTGGGCCTGGAGGTGAAAAATCTGATGGACAGCCTGGATCTGGACGGGCTGGGATTGATGAAATTCCCCCTGATGGATCTGGCGACCTTTATCGAGCGGGCCCGCGAGACGCACGTGCCCACTGCCGCGACAATGAGCTGAGCCGTTTTCTTGCCCGAGTGCTGCGAACAGGTGAACTTGAGCCGCAGTACCCCACTGTCAGCGTGACCACGCAGGGTGGGGATGGATCATCTGCCTGTTTGTGCAGAAATGCCTGGTCGGAAGCGGTGCCAAAATAGCGATTGGTTATGTTACAATTGCGCGCCATTTTTGACTGAAGATTGACTGGGCATGTTGGATCAGATTCGTATCGTGTTGGTAAACACCTCTCACACCGGCAACATGGGATCCGCGGCGCGGGCCATGAAGACCATGGGACTGACTCAACTGGTGCTGGTCGATCCCCAGGCCCAGCCGGATGAGGAGGCCGTCGCCCTGGCGGCGGGGGCCAGCGATATCCTGGCTCGCGCCCGAATCGTGCCGACCCTGGACGAGGCCATTGCCGACTGTGGTCTGGTCATCGGCACCAGTGCCCGTTCCCGCACCCTGAGCTGGCCCATGCTGGATCCCCGTGAAGCGGGCGAGAAGCTGGTTGCCGAGGGCATGGAGCACCCGGTCGCGCTGGTGTTTGGCCGTGAACGCACCGGCCTCACCAATGACGAACTGCAAAAATGCCACTTCCATGTGGCCATTCCCGCCAATCCAGAATACAGCTCCCTCAATCTGGCCATGGCAGTGCAGACCCTTTGTTACGAGGTGCGGATGCGCTGGCTGGAAGTACAGAACCAGGAGCATTCGGCCCCGGAGGATGAGCGGGTCGAGTACCCCAGCGCCCAGCAACTGGAAGGGTTTTATCAGCATCTGGAGCAGACGTTGCAAAAGACGGGATTCATTGCCGATGACCATCCAGGCCATGTGATGAGCAAACTGCGTCGTCTGTTCAATCGGGCCAGACCCGAAGCGGTGGAGTTGAACATCCTGCGGGGCATTCTCACCTCTGTCCAGAAGTCCAGGGCACAGGATTAATCCCGACTGATTTACTCAAGCATATACTTGACTGATTTAGTCGGGTATGTGACCATATGCCACATATTGATTGGTTCGCAAGACGGTAAGGCATATGAGACTGACCTCAAAAGGACGTTACGCGGTGACAGCCATGCTCGACGTGGCGTTGCATGCAGAGCAGGGGCCCGTGCCCCTGGCTGATATTTCAGAGCGCCAGGGCATCTCTTTGTCCTATCTGGAACAACTGTTTGCTCGTCTGCGCAAACATGGTCTGGTGAGCAGCGTACGTGGCCCCGGTGGCGGCTATCGCCTCGGTCTGGCCCCTGGCGAGATCTCGGTCGGTCAGGTGATCACCGCGGTCGATGAATCGGTCGATGCGACCAAGTGCCTCGGCAAAGGGGGCTGCCACGGTGGTACCCAGTGCCTGACCCACTCCTTGTGGCGGGATCTGAGCGAACGCATCTCCAGTTTCCTGGGGGATATCACCCTGGCCGAGCTGGTTGGTCAGGCCGATGTGCGCCGTATCGCCGGCAAGCAAGATGAACAAATGAAGACCGTGTTGTCCCTGGTTGATCGGGCCGAACGCGGTGATGTGAGCTTGAAAGTCCAACTATAAACGTGCTTTCCACGACGAGTCGCTGTGTGACCCCGTCGTAACGGAGAAAAAGATGAAACTGCCTATTTACCTTGATTATTCGGCAACCTGTCCGGTGGACCCGCGTGTCGCAGAAAAAATGATGCAGTGCCTCACCATGGACGGCCTGTTCGGCAACCCAGCCTCCCGTTCCCACCGTTTCGGCTGGCAGGCCGAAGAGGCGGTGGATCTGGCCCGTAATCAAGTGGCAGAGTTGATCGGCGCGGACCCGCGCGAGATCGTCTTTACCTCCGGTGCGACCGAGTCAAACAACCTGGCCATCAAGGGCATCGCCCATTTCTACGCCGGCAAGGGCAAGCACATCGTCACCTCCAAGACCGAGCACAAAGCCGTGCTGGATACCTGCCGCCAACTGGAGCGTGAAGGCTATGAGGTGACCTACCTCGAGCCCATGCCCAACGGCCTGTTCACTCTTGAGCAGATCGAAGGCGCCCTGCGTGATGACACCATCCTGGTCAGCATCATGCACGCCAACAACGAGATCGGGGTGGTGCAAGACATCGCTGCCATCGGCGAGCTGTGCCGTTCCCGCAAGATCCTGCTGCACGTGGACGCCGTCCAGAGCGTGGGCAAGATCCCGGTCGACGTGGAAGCACTCAAGGTTGATCTGCTCTCCATGTCCGCCCACAAGGTATACGGCCCGAAAGGCATTGGCGCCCTGTATGTGCGCCGCAAGCCCCGTGTTCGTCTGGAAGCCCAGATGCACGGCGGTGGTCACGAGCGCGGCATGCGCTCCGGCACCCTGGCAACCCACCAGATCGTCGGCATGGGGGAAGCCTTCCGCATCGCCAAGGAAGAGATGGCGAGCGAGAGCCAGCACATCATGGCCCTGCGCCAGCGTCTGTGGGATGGCATCAAGAACATCGAAGAAGTCTATATCAACGGGGATCTGGATCAGCGTGTACCGGGTAACCTGAACGTCAGCTTCGCCTATGTGGAAGGGGAATCCCTCATCATGGCACTGAAGGATCTGGCGGTCTCTTCCGGTTCTGCCTGTACCTCGGCCAGCCTGGAACCTTCCTACGTGCTGCGCGCCCTGGGCCTGAACGACGAGCTGGCACACAGCTCCATCCGTTTCAGCATCGGTCGCTTCACCACCGAAGAAGAGATCGACTACGCAATCAAGCTCATCTGCGACTCCATCGGTCGTCTGCGCGAGATGTCTCCCCTGTGGGAGATGTTCAAGGATGGCGTCGATCTGAACACGGTCGAATGGGCACATCACTGATCCTTGCCAGCATGGCAAGGGTCTGGTGAACAACGGAATTAGCAGGAGTTAGATATGGCTTACAGTGAAAAAGTAATCGACCACTACGAGAATCCCCGCAACGTCGGTGGTTTTGACAAGAACGATCCCAGCGTCGCCACCGGCATGGTCGGTGCACCGGCCTGTGGTGACGTCATGAAGCTGCAACTGAAGATCAGCGACGATGGCATCATCGAAGATGCCAAATTCAAGACCTACGGCTGTGGTTCCGCCATCGCCTCCAGCTCTCTGGTGACCGAGTGGGTCAAGGGCAAGACCCTGGACGAAGCGGCCGGTATCAAGAACACCGACATCGCCGAAGAGCTGGCGCTGCCGCCGGTGAAGATCCACTGCTCCATTCTGGCGGAGGATGCCATCAAGGCCGCCATCGCCGATTACAAGCAGAAGAAAGGTCTTTAAGGTCCGGAGAGCAGTATGGCCATAACCATGACAGATGCCGCAGCGGCGCGGGTTTCCTCCTTCATGATCAACCGGGGCAAGGGCATCGGCCTGCGCCTCGGCGTCAAGACGACCGGCTGTTCTGGCCTTGCCTATGTGCTCGAGTTCGTGGATGAGCTGGCTGCCGAGGATCAGGTATTTGAGCAGAAAGGCGTCAAGATCATCGTGGATGCCAAGAGCCTGATCCACCTGGATGGCACCGAGCTGGACTTCGTGAAGGAAGGCCTCAACGAGGGCTTCCAGTTCAACAACCCGAATGCCAAGGGCGAATGTGGTTGTGGCGAAAGCTTCAGCGTGTAAGTGGTTCGATTTACAGATCGCCCATGTTTGCAACGCCTCGTAGCCCCAAGGGTGAGCCCTGTTGCGGCGAGTCTCTTGTGATCAACACCTTGCTCATCAACACAGTGGTGTGGACGCCAGTCCATGCCACTGCTCTCAAGTTCAAGACGAGTGTGGTTGCACTCCCAGCGCTATTGTCTGAGGACGAAGGATGAATCATTTCGAGCTGTTCGGGCTGGCTGAGGGCTTCGAGCTCGATACTCGCCAACTGGCTGACACCTATCGTCAGCTGCAGACCCAGTTCCATCCCGATCGTTTTGCGACTGCCCCCGAGCGGGAGCAGCTGGCTGCCGTGCAGCGTGCTGCCCAGATCAACGATGCCTTTACCACCCTCAAGGCCCCCTTGCGCCGAGCCGAGTACCTGCTCTCCTTGCGGGGCACAGATATTCGCGGCGAGCAGCAGACACTGCAAGATCCCGCCTTTCTGATGCAACAGCTGGAGTGGCGAGAGCGGCTGGCTGATCTCAAGGGCGACGCCGACCCTGAGGGGGCCATCAAGGATTTTCGCCAGGAGATCAGGCATGATCACCAGGCGTTGATGCAACGGCTGACCGACTCTCTCACCAGGGGTGAGGATCTGCAGGCGGCGGATTGCGTTCGCAAGCTCAAATTTGTCGACAAGCTCCTCGAGGAGCTGGAACGATTCGAAGACTCGCTGTTCGAGTCTTGACCCTCTAACGCAGGAATTGTGATTACCCATGGCATTACTGCAAATTGCCGAGCCAGGCCA
The DNA here is from genome assembly GCF_019046925.1 of Aeromonas sp. FDAARGOS 1402. Classification (NCBI taxonomy): domain Bacteria; kingdom Pseudomonadati; phylum Pseudomonadota; class Gammaproteobacteria; order Aeromonadales; family Aeromonadaceae; genus Aeromonas; species Aeromonas sp. FDAARGOS 1402. The sequence continues at coordinate 4,090,874 of NZ_CP077201.1, read as the reverse complement.
GAGCGCCGCGCCTCACCAGCATAAACGTGCCGTCGGCATCGATCTTGGCACCACCAACTCCCTGGTCGCCGCCGTGCGCAGCGGCCAGGCCGACACCCTCTGTGACGAGCAGGGGCGTGATCTGCTGCCTTCCGTGGTCCATTACCAGGCCGATACCATCCGGGTTGGCTTCGATGCCAAGCGTGAGGCGGCCCTCGATCCGCACAACACCATCGTCTCGGTCAAGCGGATGATGGGCAAGGGGCTGGCCGATATCGATACCCGCCAGCAGCCTTACGAGTTCGTGGCTACCGAGACGGGCATGCCCCAGTTGCAGACCCGCCAGGGGCTGGTCAACCCGGTGCAGGTCTCGGCCGAGATCCTGAAAAAACTGGCCGAGCGCGGTGCCGCGTCCCTCGGGGGAGACCTCGACGGCGTGGTCATCACGGTGCCCGCCTATTTTGACGATGCCCAGCGTCAGGGCACCAAGGACGCGGCCAGACTGGCCGGTCTGCATGTACTGCGGTTGCTCAACGAACCCACGGCGGCGGCCATCGCCTATGGCCTCGACTCCGGCCAGGAAGGGGTGATCGCCGTCTATGACCTGGGTGGCGGCACCTTCGATATCTCCATCCTGCGCCTGCATCGCGGGGTGTTTGAGGTGATGGCCACCGGTGGCGACTCGGCACTCGGTGGTGACGATTTTGACCATCTGCTGGCGGACTGGCTCAAAGAGCAAGCCGGGTTGTCCGGTCAGCTCGATGCCCGTACCCAGCGCGAGTTGCTGGATGCGGCGGCCAGCATCAAGCACGGCCTCACCGATGCCGATGCCGTTTCCTGCACCTTTGCCGGCTGGCAGGGTACCGTCACCCGCAGCCAGTTTGACGAGCTGATCCAGCCCCTGGTCAAGCGCACCCTGCAGGCCTGTCGGCGCGCCCTGCGCGATGCGGGTCTCGAGCAGGAAGAGGTGCTGGAAGTGGTGATGGTCGGTGGCTCGACCCGGGTGCCGCTGGTGCGCGAGCGGGTGGGCGAGTTCTTCGGCCGCACCCCCTTGACCAGCATTGACCCTGACAAGGTGGTGGCCATCGGTGCCGCCATCCAGGCCGACATCCTGGTGGGCAACAAGCCCGACGCCGAGATGCTGCTGCTGGACGTCATCCCGCTTTCCCTCGGTCTTGAGACCATGGGCGGCCTCGCCGAGAAGGTGATCCCGCGCAATACCACCATTCCGGTGGCCCGCGCCCAGGAGTTCACCACCTTCAAGGATGGCCAGACCGCAATGGCCATCCACGTGGTGCAGGGAGAGCGCGAGCTGGTGGCCGATTGCCGCTCCCTGGCCCGCTTCACCCTGACCGGCATTCCGCCCATGGCGGCGGGGGCGGCCCACATTCGCGTTACCTTCCAGGTGGATGCGGACGGTCTGCTGTCGGTCAGCGCCATGGAGAAATCCTCCGGCGTGCAGGCCGAGATCCAGGTCAAGCCCTCCTATGGACTGGGTGAGGATGACATCCTCAACATGCTGAGCGCCTCCATCGCCAATGCCCAGCAGGACATGGACGCCCGCATGCTGGCGGAGCAGCAGGTCGAGGCCGACCGGGTGGTCGAGAGCCTCAACGCCGCCCTGGCCGCCGATGGCGAGGCTTTATTGAGCCCCGCCGAGCGGGCCGAGCTGGATGCCGCCATCGCCCATCTGCTGACCATGCGCAGCACGGGCACCACCAACCAGATCAAAGAGGCCATCGAGGCGGCGGACGCTGCCAGTGGCGAATTTGCAGCCCGCCGGATGGATGCCTCCATCCGCAAGGTGCTGACCGGACAAAACGTCAACAAGGTGTGATATGCCAAAACTGATTATTCTGCCCCATCCCGAGCTCTGTCCGGACGGCGCGGCCCTCGAAGGTGCGACCGGTGAAACCATTCTGGATATCGCGCTGCGCAACGGCATCGAGATCGAGCACGCTTGCGAGAAGTCCTGTGCTTGTACTACCTGCCACTGCGTGGTGCGGGAAGGGTTCGACTCCCTCGAGCCGAGCGACGAGCTGGAAGACGACATGCTGGACAAGGCGTGGGGGCTGGAGCCGGAATCCCGTCTCAGCTGCCAGGCCAGACTGGCGGACGAGGATCTGGTGGTGGAACTGCCCAAGTACACCCTGAATCTGGCGTCCGAGCGCCACTGATGACCCCATAATTACACATGAGTGAATTGCGCGTGCAGCATCTCATGGTGCAGTAATGATATGGTGAAGGCCGTGACCCTTGAGGGAGCGGCCTTTTTTGTGCCCGTGATTTCCCTATTCGTTGATGAAAGTGCCAATAAAAAGGAAGCAAGAGAACATGGCTGACATGATGAACGTAAGGTTGTCGTCCCAGGCTGCCGCCGCCCAGTGGGGCGAGGGTGCCCTGCTCAGTTTCAACGGGGACGAGGCCCATCTCCATCTGGCCGCTGGCCAGGAGAAGGAGGCGCTGCGCGCCATCCAGCGCGGGGCCAGACGCCTCGAGTCGAGCGGCATCAAGCGCATCAAGCTGGTGGGCGAGGGGTGGAATGGGGAGCGTCGTTACGCCTTTGCCCAGGGCTTCTATGCCGCCAAGGGGGTTCGCGAGCTCGACTTCGGCGAGCAGAGCGACCAGGAGGCTGCCGAGCTGGCGGCTTTGCTCAAAGCGACCCACTGGGTGCGCGAGGTGACCAACGGCTGCCCGGAAGCCATCTACCCCATGAGCCTGGCGGAGTCCGCTCTGCTGCTCATTCGCAGCCTCGGCGGTGACAAGGTGACCGCCCGCATCACCGCTGGCGAAGCCTTGCGTGAATCGGGTCATATCGGGATCTGGTCGGTGGGCCGTGGCAGCGAGCGCGAGCCGGTGCTGCTGGAGCTCGACTACAACCCGACCGGGGATGCCAACGCCCCCGTGGTCGCGGCGCTGGTGGGCAAGGGGATCACCTTCGATTCCGGCGGCTACTCCATGAAGTCCTCCGACAACATGCTGCCGATGAAGTCCGACATGGGCGGCGCCGCCATGGTGACCGGCGCCCTGGCGCTGGCCATCAGCCGTGGCCTGAACAAGCGGGTCAAGCTCATCCTCTGCTGCGCCGAGAACCTGGTCTCCGGCCACGCCTTCAAGCTCGGCGACATCCTCACCTATCGCAACGGCATCTCGGTCGAGATCCAGAACACCGATGCGGAAGGTCGCCTGGTGCTGGCAGACGGCCTGCTGGCTGCGAGCGAAAGCGGGGCTGCCTACATCCTCGACGCTGCCACCCTGACCGGCGCCGCCAAGACAGCGCTGGGCCGCGACTACAATGCCGTGTTTGCCCTCGATGAGGCGGAGCAGGTGCGCGCGCTGGCTGCCGCCAACGCCGAAAACGAGAAGGCCTGGCCGCTGCCGCTCGAACCCTGGCACGCAGGCCAGCTCACCTCGGCCTTTGCCGAGCTGGGCAACGTGGCGTCCGCCGAAGGCACTGCCGGTGCCACCACCGCAGCGGCTTTCCTGTCGCGCTTTGTCCGTGACGAAGGCAAGGGCTGGGTGCACCTGGACCTGGCCGCTTCCTATCAGAAGTCGGGCAATGATCTCTGGGCGACCGGTGCCAAGGGCCATGGTCTTCGCACGATTGCCCGCTGGTTGCAGGAGGTGTGCGCATGAACGTCTGGTTGAGCCGAGAGTTTGCACCGGCCGAGTGGGGGGAGGGGGCACTGCTCTCCCACCGTGCCGACGGCATGGTGATCCATCTGGTGAGCGCCACTCCCTTGCTGGATATCCAGCAGGCGGCGCGGCGCCTGTGCAGCCAGGGGATCCAGCAGGTTGTCCTGGCTGGCCACTGGGAGCGGGAGCAGCAGTGGGCTTTTGCCCAAGGGCTGCAGACGCCCAAGGCGGAAGTGGGGTTGCAGTGGGCCACTTCGTCCGAGGAGGACAGGGAGGAGCTGGAGGCGCGCTGGCTGTGCGGGCGCTGGGTGCGGGAGATGACCAACGCCACTCCGGAGCAGCTGGGGCCGCTGGAGCTGGCGGTCGAAGCCGCTGCCTTCCTCACCGAGCTGGCACCGGACCGGATCAGCCATCGCATCCTCAAGGGAGAGGCGCTGCAACAGGCGGGCTGGGTCGGTCTCTATCAAGTGGGTCGTGGCAGTGACCGCGAGCCCGTGATGCTGGAGCTGGATTTTAATCCGGGCAAGGATCCCAAGGCGCCGGTAGCGGCCGCCCTGGTGGGCAAGGGGATCACCTTCGATTCCGGCGGCTACTCCATGAAGACCTCCCAGGGCATGCTGACCATGAAACACGACATGGGCGGTGCCGCCATCGTCACCGGCGCGCTGGCGCTGGCCATTCTGCGTGGCCTCGACAAGCGGGTGAAGCTTATCCTCTGCTGTGCCGAGAACCTGGTATCCGGCCATGCCTACAAGCTGGGTGACATCCTCACCTACAAGAACGGCACCACGGTGGAGGTGGTCAATACCGACGCCGAAGGGCGTCTGATCCTGGCCGACGGCTTGCAACTGGCCGGCGAGTCTGGTGCGCCGCTCATCATCGACGCTGCCACCCTCACCGGGGCGGCCGTGATGGCGCTGGGGGGGCGTTATAACGCCCTGTTTGGACTGGACAAGGGGCTGGTGAGCCGCGCCATGGCCTATTCGGATGCGGAGCAGGAGCCAGCATGGCCGCTGCCGCTGGAGCCCTGGCATCGCCAGCAGTGCCCGTCCCACTATGCCGACACCGCCAACAGCCGCCCCGTGCCGGGCGGCGGACCGGGGGGGGCCTCCAATGCGGCAGGCTTCCTCTCCCGCTTTGTCCCTGATGAGGGAAGAGGCTGGCTGCATGTCGATCTCGCCGCCTGCTTCAGCGAAAACGGCGACAGTCTGTGGGCGCCCGGGGCCAATACCCTGGGGATGCGCACCATCGCCCATACCCTGCTGGCGGAGACGCGCTGAGTCAGTGAGCGGCATCACAAGGGCACCTCAGGGTGCCCTTTCCAGTGCTGCTTTGCTGAGCAATTGATACGGTTTTGAGGCATTAGCATGCCGATCGTGCGCAAGCGCACATTTTTTCTCTCTGCCCTGGCACAAGATGAGTCACCATGTTGTTTCAAGGATTCTTTTGTTTAACAAAAAGTTGATTTTTTGTGTGTTATTTCGTTTTTTGTTTACGTATAATCGCCGCCGAACATGGATTCCTACAATAAAACTCTGTAGTTAAGGAAAGAACTCAATGGCTATCGAACGTACCTTCTCCATCGTCAAGCCGGATGCGGTCAGCAAGAACCTGATTGGTGCCATTTACAGCCGCTTCGAAAGCGCCGGTCTGAAAGTGGTTGCCGCCAAGATGCTGCACCTGACCAGCGAACAGGCCGCCGGTTTCTACGCCGAGCACCAGGGCAAGCCGTTTTATGATGCTCTGGTCGGTTTCATGACCTCTGGCCCCGTCATGGTACAGGTGCTGGAAGGTGAAGACGCCATCCGCCGTCACCGTGAAATCATGGGCGCCACCAACCCGAAAGAGGCGCTGGCCGGCACCCTGCGCGCCTGCTACGCCGAGAGCATCGATCGCAACGCCGTCCACGGCTCCGATGCCCCGGCCTCTGCCGCCCGTGAAATCGCCTACTTCTTCTCCGACGACGAGATCTGCCCGCGCGGCTGATGTTGTCTGCTGGTGACCAAGGGAGCTTCGGCTCCCTTTTGTTTTTTGGTCATCCTGCCAATATCCACTTATTCTCCAGGTGGAAAGCCAGACCCATTATTTGTACAATGCCGCCCCCTGACGTAGGTCAGCCGATAATTTATGAAGTGTGTGAGCTGAGGCCCCTGATGAGCGAAACAAAAACCAACCTGCTGGATCTCGACCGGGATGCCATGCGTGCCTTCTTCGTCGAGTTGGGCGAGAAGCCGTTCCGGGCAGACCAGATAATGAAGTGGATCTATCACTTCGGTTGTGATGATTTCGATCAGATGAGCAACGTCAACAAGGCGCTGCGCGAGCGGCTCAAGGCCATTGCCGAGATCCGTGCCCCCGAGATCAGCCGTGAACAGCGCTCCGCCGATGGCACCATCAAATGGGCGCTGCAGGTGGGCGATCAGGAGGTGGAGACCGTCTACATTCCGGAAGCGGACCGCGCGACCCTGTGCGTCTCCTCCCAGGTGGGCTGCGCCCTGGCCTGTACCTTCTGCTCCACCGCCCAGCAAGGGTTCAACCGCAACCTGAAAGTCTCCGAGATCATCGGCCAGGTGTGGCGTGCCGCCAAAGTGGTGGGCGGCAAGCGCCCCATCACCAACGTGGTGATGATGGGCATGGGTGAGCCGCTGCTCAACCTCGCCAACGTGGTACCGGCCATGAAGCTGATGATGGATGACTTCGGCTTCAGCATCTCCAAGCGCCGCGTCACTCTCTCCACCTCCGGTGTGGTGCCGGCGCTGGATATGCTGGGGGACCAGATCGACGTTGCCCTGGCCATCTCTCTGCATGCGCCGAACGACCAGTTGCGTTCCGAGATCATGCCGATCAACGACAAGTACAACATCGAGTCCTTCCTTGCCGGTGTACGCCGCTATCTGGCCAAGTCCAACGCCAACGGCGGCCGGGTGACCGTGGAGTATGTGCTGCTCGACCACATCAACGACGACATGCAGCATGCCCATGAGCTGGCCAAGGTCCTCAAGGAAACCCCTTGCAAGATCAACCTGATCCCGTTCAACCCCTTCCCGGGCAACCCGTTTGGCAAGCCGAGCAACAGCCGTATCGACCGTTTCTCCAAGGTGCTGATGGAATACGGCCTGACCGTCATCGTGCGCAAGACCCGCGGTGACGACATCGACGCCGCCTGTGGGCAGCTGGTGGGGGAGGTGATTGACCGCACCAAGCGCACCATGAAAAATCGGATGCAACAGGATGGGATTTCCGTCAAAATGGTTTAACTCCTAAGCCATTGTATAGACAGGAAATGGATATCCGTACATTGATCGTAGTGGCAGCGCTCTGTGCGCTGCCAGGCTGTGTCACAGAGACCACTTACGCTGGCCAGAATTCGACCCAACGTGAAGTGGGCCCCGACCTCAAGGCCGCCGCCCAGACTCGTCTCGATCTGGGTATCCAGTATCTGCGCCAGGGCAATGCCGAGCAGGCCAAATTCAACCTCGACCGCGCCCTTCAGTACGATCCCAACAATCCTCAGGTCTACATCGGTTTTGCCTATTTCTACCAGCAGGTGTCGGATTTCAAGGCCGCCGAGGCGAGCTACAAGAAAGCGCTGGCCATGGATCCGTCCAATGCTGACGCGATGAACAACTATGGCGCCTTCCTCTGCAACCGTGGCCGCTTCGACGAAGCGGAAAAGGCGTTCTTGCAGGCCGTCAGCCAGCCCGATTACGTGAAGATCGCCGATACCTACGAGAATGCGGCGCTCTGCTCGATGCAAAATCACAGAAATGACAAGGCCAGCGAGTATTATCGTCTGGCCTTGGGGTATAATCCCCGCAATCCTAGGTTATTGCTGGACATGGCCGAGCTTTCCATGAAAGATGGCAAGCTTCCTGATGTCCAGTCTTACCTCGTGCGCTTTGCCGACGTGGCAGAGGAGAACGAGGAGAGCCTCTGGCTCCGGCTGCGGCTGGCCCAGGCCATGGACAAACCGGCATTACTTCACCAATTCGGGACTGAGCTGGTAAGGCAATATCCCACTTCGCAACAAGCCAAGCGTTACTTAGCCAATGACTACTGAACAGCCACACGATTTCCAAGACGACTCCCAGGCAGTTGGCCCAGGCCAGCTGCTGCGCAACGCCCGTGAACAGCTCGGCTGGACCCGGGAACAGGTTGCGTCCCGCATTCACCTTCGTCTGACCCTGATCGCCGCCATCGAAGCGGATACCTATGACAAGCACACGTCCCATACCTTCATTCGTGGCTATCTGCGGGCCTATGCCAAGCTCGTGGGCATCCCCGAGGAGACCATCCTCGCCGCCTACGAAAAGCTGGGACTGACTCCCCCCGACAACATCGACATGCAGAGCTTCTCCCGTCGCTCCCGACAGCAGGCCAATGACAGCCGGCTCAAGGTAGTGACCTGGCTTGTGATCCTGGTGCTGATCGGGCTCTCCGTCGCCTGGTGGTGGCAGAGCACGGCGCGCCGCTCCGCCGGTGACGACGCCCTGGCGGCGACCGAGATGGGCGCGACTGTCAATACGCCGGAAGCGAATGTTGCCCCCGCCGTGGAGGTCGCCGCTCCCGTGCTGCCAGCAGCGTCCGATGCCGTGTCCACCCAGGTTGTGGTGAGCGGTGCAACCGCGACTCTGCCTGTGGTCGCTACGGATGCCAGCGCAGCCGTCCCGACGGACGTTTCCGGTGCGGTCTCGACTGCCGAGAGCACGACCACCGAGCCCGCCAAGGCGCCCCAGCTCAAGATGAGCTTCACCGCCGATTGCTGGCTGGACGTCAAGGATGCCAACGGCAAGACCCTGTTCAGCGGTCTGAAGAAGGCGAACGACGAACTGGTACTGGAAGGACCCGAGCCACTCAGATTCATCATTGGCGCGCCCATGGCGGTCAATCTCGAATATCAGGGCAAGTCCTTCGACATGAGCCGTTACAACAACGGCCGGACTGCCCGCTTCTCACTGCCGCAGGAGTAATCAGTCCGCCATGTCTGTTCACGAAAAGCCCGCACACGAATCACCCATCGTTCGTCGCAAATCCAGACAGATCATGGTCGGCAACGTGCCGGTTGGGGGCGATGCCCCCATCACGGTACAGACCATGACCAACACCAAGACCACGGACGTGGCCGCTACCGTCGAGCAGATCCAGCGGATCGAGCGGGTCGGCGCCGACATCGTCCGGGTCTCCGTCCCCACCATGGAGGCGGCGGAAGCGTTCAAGCTCATCAAGCAGCAGACCCGCATCCCCATCGTGGCCGACATCCACTTCGACTACCGCATCGCCCTCAAAGTGGCCGAGTACGGGGCCGACTGCCTGCGCATCAACCCGGGCAACATCGGCAACGAGGAGCGGGTGCGCGCCGTGGTGGACTGTGCCCGTCACTACAACATCCCCATCCGCATCGGCGTCAACGGCGGTTCCCTTGAGCGTGATCTCCAGGAGAAATACGGCGAGCCGACCCCGGAGGCGCTGCTGGAGTCCGCCATGCGCCACGTGGATTACCTGGATCGCCTCGACTTCCAGAACTTCAAAGTGAGCGTCAAGGCGTCCGATGTCTTCCTGGCGGTCGGAGCCTATCGCCTGCTGGCCAAGCAGATCGATCAACCCCTGCATCTGGGCATCACGGAAGCGGGCGGTTTTCGCGCCGGCGCGGTCAAGTCCGCCATCGGCCTTGGCATGTTGCTGAGCGAAGGGATTGGCGACACCCTGCGCATCTCCCTGGCCGCCGATCCGGTGGAAGAGGTGAAGGTGGGCTTCGACATCCTCAAATCCCTGCGCATCCGTTCCCGCGGCATCAACTTCATCGCCTGTCCCTCCTGCTCCCGTCAGGAGTTCGACGTCATCGGCACGGTCAATGCCCTGGAAGAGCGGCTCGAAGACATCATCACCCCGATGGATGTCTCCATCATCGGCTGTGTGGTGAACGGTCCGGGGGAGGCGCTGGTTTCCGATCTCGGCCTTGCGGGCGCCGCCAACAAGAGTGCCTTCTACGAGGGGGGCCAGCGGGTCGACCGGCTCGACAACAAGGATTTGATCCCGACCCTGGAGCGTCGCATCCGTGCCCGGGCCGCCATGCTGGATCCGGCCAACCAGATCCAGGTGGACAAAGGTTGAACCATGACGGGGCCACCTGGGGTGGCCCCGGCTTTAGGTTGTTGATTTTACATCCCGCATCCGGGCACCCGATTTTACCTCGGGGTCGAAAATCCCTATAATGCGGCCAAATTTTACCTCTTTTTCTCGAGTATCAACGTGGCAAAACAGATCCAAGCTATTCGCGGTATGAATGATTGCCTGCCGGAGCAGAGCCCGGTATGGCAGAAAGTAGAACAGATCCTGCGCCAGGTCGTGGCCAGCTATGGCTACAGCGAAGTGCGCATGCCCATCGTCGAGCAGACCCATCTGTTCAAGCGTGCCATCGGTGAAGTGACCGACGTGGTCGAAAAAGAGATGTACACCTTTGAAGACCGCAACGGCGACAGCCTGAGCCTGCGTCCGGAAGGGACCGCCAGTTGCGTGCGTGCCGGCATCGAGCACGGTCTGCTTTACAACCAGGAACGCCGGATGTGGTACATGGGCCCCATGTTCCGCCACGAGCGTCCCCAGAAGGGCCGTTATCGCCAGTTCCACCAGTTCGGGGTCGAGCTGTTCGGCATCAACGGGCCGGACATCGATGCCGAGCTCATCATGCTGACCCACCGCCTGTGGCGTCTGTTCGGCATCGGCGATCACGTGACCCTGCAGCTCAACACCCTCGGTCAGAGCAGCGAACGTGCCGCCTATCGCGATGCCCTGGTCGCCTATCTGGAACAGTACAAGAGCGAGCTGGACGAAGAGAGCCAGCGCCGCATGTACAGCAACCCCCTGCGGGTGCTCGACTCCAAGGACGAAAAAGTGCAGGCCATCCTGGTGGGTGCCCCCCGTCTGTTCGACCACCTGGGCGAAGAGAGCCTGGCTCACTTCGAAGGGCTCAAGCGCCTGCTCACGGCGGCCGGCATGCAGTTCGAGGTGAACGAGCGTCTGGTGCGCGGCCTCGACTACTACAACCTGACCGTGTTCGAGTGGGTGACCAACAGCCTGGGGGCCCAGGGCACCGTCTGTGCCGGTGGTCGCTACGACGGCCTGGTGGAGCAGCTCGGTGGCCAGCCGACCCCGGCGGTGGGTTTCGCCATGGGCATGGAGCGTCTGGTACTGATGCTTGAAACCCTCGAACTCAATGCTGACATCCGCCCGGCGGTGGATGTCTATCTCTGCATGGTGGGTGAGGGGACCGAGCAGGCTGGCTTTGCCCTGGCAGAGCGCCTGCGCGATGCCCTGCCGGACTTGCGCCTCATGAGTCACTGCGGCGGCGGCAATTTCAAGAAACAACTCAAGCGTGCCGACAAGAGCGGCGCGGCCATTGCCCTGATCCTTGGGGAGACCGAGGTGCAAAGCGGGGAGATCACCATCAAATATCTGCGTGGCCAGGCCGAGCAACAGACCGTCTCGGTCGATGCCGCCATCGCCCTGCTGGCAGCGAAAGGAGAGTAAGCTGTGGAAGTGTATACCACTGAAGAACAACAGGTTGAGGTCATCAAGAACTGGTGGAAAGAGAACGGCACCTCGGTGATCGCCGGGACCGTGATCGGTCTGGTCGGCCTCTTTGGCTGGCGCTACTACAACGAGATGCAGCAGAACAGCCAGGAAGCCGCCTCCCAGGCTTACAACGAGATGACCGTCCAGCTCGCCAAGGGGGACGACGCCGCCCTGGAGCAGGCAAAGAGCTTCATTACCGCTCACAAGGGTGACGCCTATGCCGAGCTGGCCGCTCTGCAACTGGCTGCGGCCGCCGTCAAGGCGGGCAAGCTGGATCTGGCTGCCGAACAGCTGACCCAGGTGGCCGCCAGTGGCGACGACAGCATCAAGCCCATCGCCGCCCTGCGTCTGGCCCGGGTCCTGAGCGATCAGGGCAAGGCAGACGAGGCCCTGGCCCAGCTTGGCAAGATCAACAACGACGCCTTCAAGGCCCAGGTGGCGGAAGTGCGCGGCGATATCCTGCAAAAGCAGGGCAAGGCCGAAGAGGCGCGCGATGCCTATCAGGCGGCGGCGGATGCCGGCGGCCTGCAGAGCAGCGCCGAACTCAAGCTGAAAATGGATGATCTGGCGCTGCCAGCCGTCACTGCGGGCGAGGCTCCGGATGCGTAATCTGTACAAGCGAATGGCGCTGGGGGTGGCTGTCTCCTTCGCCTTGCAGGGCTGCTCCCTGTTCAGTTCGGAAGAAGATCTCAACCCCATGGCACCCCTGCCCAAGGTCGAGTCCGCGTTCACTGCCGATACCGCCTGGTCCTCCTCGGTCGGGGATGGCATCGGCAACTTCTACTCCCAGCTCAAGCCGGTGGTGGAAGAGGACCGCATCTATGCAGCGGCCCGCGATGGCGATGTGACCGCCTTCGAGCGCGAGAGCGGCAAGGAGCTGTGGAGCGTGGATCTGGCAGATCTGCCCATCAACGCCGACAAGCGCAGTGCCCGTCTCTCCGGTGGCCTGGTCTCCCGCTACGGCAAGCTGTTCCTCGGGTCCGAAAACGGGGTGGTCTACGCCCTGAACGAGGCCAACGGTGAAGTGCTGTGGCAGACCACGGTGCCGGGTGAAGTGGTGGCGAGCCCCGCCGTCGAGGATGGCCGCGTGGTGGTGCTGACCACCTCCGGTCGCCTGGTGGCGCTCGATACCGACGAGGGCAAGCTGCAGTGGACCCTGTCCGAAGAGCAGCCGCCCCTGACCCTGCGCAGTGCCGGCGCCCCCATCATCACCAACGGTGCCGTCATCTATGGCCGCGCCGATGGCAAGGTGGGTATCGCCCTGCTGAGCAACGGCCAGCCGGTGCGTCAATCCAAGGTGGCTGACCCGCGCGGCGCCACCGAACTGGATCGGATGGTGGACGTCGATGCCAGCCCGCTGATTGCCGGTGATGAGCTCTACGCCATCGCCTACAACGGCCAGTTGATGGCGCGTAAGCTGATGAGCGGTGACGAAGTGTGGAAGCGCAAGTATTCCGGTTATCGCGACATGGCGGTGACCGGCAATGCCATCGTGCTGACCGACAGCCGCAGCCATCTGTTTGCGGTCGATCGTCGCAACGGTCTCGAGCTGTGGTCCAACACCCAGCTGGAAAACCGCACTGTGACCGCCCCCGTCATCCTGGGTGACTATGTGGTGGTCGGCGATGTGGAAGGTTACCTGTATTGGCTGGACCGTACCGACGGGACCATCAAGGCCATGCAGCAGCTCGACAGCAGTGGTCTCTATGCCGCTCCGCTGGTGGAGGGTGACACCCTGTATGTGCAGAGCCGTGACGGCAAGTTGTACGCCCTCAAGCGTCCTTGATCGTCCGATAATGTGAATATCCGGCTCCTGGTCTTCGGACCCGGAGCCTTTGTCGTCTTGAGAATGAGGCTTTTATGACTCCTGTAGTTGCCCTGGTGGGCCGCCCCAACGTGGGGAAATCCACCCTGTTTAACCGCCTGACCCGTACCCGGGATGCCCTGGTTGCCGACTTCCCCGGCCTGACCCGGGACCGCAAATATGGCCAGGCGAAGCTGGGCGAGCTGGAATTTATCGTGGTCGATACCGGCGGTATCGATGGCACCGAGGAGGGGATCGAGCTGAAGATGGCCGAGCAGTCCCTGCTGGCCATCGAAGAGGCCGATGTGGTGCTCTTCATGGTGGATGCCCGTGCCGGTCTCACCGCGGCGGATCAGGCCATCGCCGAGCACCTGCGCAAGACCCACAAGAAGGTGTTTCTGGTGGCCAACAAGACCGACGGCATCGACGGTGACTCCGCGGTGTCCGAGTTCTACGGTCTGGCCCTGGGCGAGGTCTACCAGATGGCGGCCGCCCACGGCCGTGGCGTACTGAGCCTGCTGGAGCTGGCCCTGGCCCCTCACCTCGAGACCCTGGTCGGCTCTGCCACCGAGGCACAAGAGGAAGAGGAGCTGGAGGAGTTCGACGAAGAGGCCCTGCTGCGCATGGTGGCTGCCGGTGAGCTCGACACCCGGGAAGACACCAAGGAGACGCCGTTCGCCGACCTGCCCATCAAGTTCGCCATCGTCGGTCGTCCCAACGTCGGCAAGTCGACCCTGACCAACCGCATGCTGGGTGAAGATCGGGTCATCGTCTACGACATGCCGGGTACTACCCGCGACTCCGTCTACATCCCCATGGAGCGCGACGATCAGAAATACGTGGTCATCGACACCGCCGGCGTGCGTCGCCGTGGCAAGGTGCACGAGACGGTGGAGAAGTTCTCCGTCATCAAGACGCTCAAGGCGATTGAAGATGCCAACGTCTGCCTGCTGGTCATTGACGCCCGGGAGACCATCACGGATCAGGACTTGAGCATCCTCGGCTTCGTGCTCAACAGCGGCCGCTCCGTGGTACTGGTGGTCAACAAGTGGGACGGCCTGGATCAGAAGGTGAAAGAGGACGTCAAGAACGAGCTGGACAGACGTCTGGGATTCATCGACTTCGCCCGGGTGCACTTCATCTCCGCCCTGCACGGCAGCGGCGTTGGTCACCTGTTCGAATCCATCAACGAGGCTTACGAGTCCGCGACCCGCCGCACCAGCACCGCCATGCTGACCCGCATCATGCAGATGGCCCAGGAAGATCACCAGCCGCCCATGGTGAATGGTCGCCGGGTCAAGCTGAAGTATGCCCACGCCGGTGGTTACAACCCACCGCGCATCGTGATCCACGGCAACCAGCTCAACGACCTGCCGGACTCCTACAAGCGCTACCTCATCAACTACTTCCGCAAGTCGTTGAAGATCATGGGGACCCCGATCCGGGTGGAGTTCCAGGAGTCGGTCAACCCGTTCGAGGGCAAGAAGAACACCCTGACCCTGAGCCAGGAGCGCCAGCGCAAGCGCCTGCTCAAGGCCAAAGCGAAGAAATAAAGCCCTGCGGCTGCCCTTACCGGCAGCCGTTTTTCTTGGTGGCCCTCTTCAGGGCAGACAAACCGGGGGAGGGGCTGCGGGTAATGCCGGTGCACAGTGACCTAAAGAGGAGTCGAGAAGAGAATGAACACGCTGACCTGCCCTGCCTGTCAGGGCGAACTGGACAGCCGCAGCCGCGAGACGACGTGTGGCCAGTGTCAGGCCCGTTATCGCATCCGGGCCCTGTGTCCTGCCTGCGGGCAGGAGCTGGAACGGCTTCGGGCTTGCGGCGCGGTGGATTATTTTTGCAACCACTGCAACACCCTGGTCTCCAAGCGCACCGTTCTGTTTGAAGCGCAGCCTGACAAGGCATAAAAAAACCCGGCTGATGCCGGGTTTATACTGTGTGCTCCGCTATCAGCAGCGTGAAGGAGCGGTTTCTGTGCCAGATCTTGCGTTTCATGTCGGCCAGCTTGAGCTTGCGTCTCGGGCTCCAGGCACATTTGGTTTTTCGGGCCAACATGGCTCTTCTGCGTGCTCGCATCCTGTTCTCCTCCCTGGTCTTGCGTGGGGTCGAAAGGGCCCTTGGCAGGAACTGCAACGCAATGAATACATTGCAATAAGTTCGCTCCAGCGCCCCTCGTATACCCAAGGATGGTAACAGAGAACAGGGCAGGAAAACACACCCCCGGCGAGGCTAGGGGGTGATGATCTGTTTGACCACTTCGGCGATGATGGCCGGACGCTGCGCTTGCACGTCCGGCTCGCTGCTGTCGTCCTCGTCCAGCTCCTCCCGACGATGGGCCTTCTGCTGTTCGTTGTCGAGCCAGAGCAGGCTCTGGTAGTACTGGCGCACGTTGTTGACATAGTTGCGCGCCTCGCCGCCACGGGCATAGCCATAGCGTACCTTGCGATGCCAGCGTGACTGCTGCAGCAGCGGCAACACCTCTTTCACGTCGCTCCAGGCGTCCGGGTTCTTGCCCAGCTCCTTGGTCAGGCGGCGGGCATCCATCATGTGGCCGTAGCCGATGTTGTAGGCGGTGAGGGCAAACCACACTTTCTCGTCCGCCGGGACCGAGTCGGGCACCTTCGCCATCATCTCCTGTAGGTAGCGGGCGCCCCCCTTGATGCTCTCTTCCGGGTGGGTGCGATCGTTTACCCCCATCGCCTTGGCGGTCGGGCCGGTGAGCATCATCATGCCGCGCACCCCGGTGTAGGAGCGAGCCTGGGGATCCCAGTGGGATTCCTGATAGCTGATGGCGGCCAGCAGCCGCCAGTCGATATCCTTGGCGTGGGTCTGGAACAGCGCCTGGTACTTGGGCAGCAGGCTCTTGGCCCGTTGCAGGAAGGTACGGGTGTCGACGAAGTCGAAGTTCTGCACGTGGCCGAAGTACTTCTCGTCGAGCTTGGCGATGGCGCCATCCATGAAGCGTTGACCGAAGAAGTCGATGATGCTGGCATAGAGGCTGTCGTCCGGCAGCTTGGTCATGGCCCAGGCCACGGTCTGCTTGCTGGCGAGGGTCAAGCCTTCGGTGAGTTCGGGGTAGTAGCGCTGGGTACGGGCCAGTATGGTGTCCTGCACCACCGTGTAGTCCACCTTGCCGTCGGCCACCTGCTTGAGCAGCTCTTCCACGTCCGCATCCCGATTGGTGCTCCACTTCAGGTTGGGGTACTGCTTGGCCAGCTCCTTCATCAGGTCCTCGCCGGTGGAGCCCGCCGGCACCACTATGCTGCCCTTGATGTCACCGAGGTTCTTGGGCCTGGGGGAGCCGTTGCGATAGACCAGCTTGGGGGAGACCTGGTAGAAGCCGGGGCCGAAGCGGAACAGCTTGCGCCGCTCCGGGGTCACGACGATGGCGGCGGCGGCGAGATCCAGCTTGCCCTTTTGCAGTTGCTCGACCAGCTCGGCGGTGCTGTAGGCCGGTACTATGGTCAGCTTGACCCCCAGCCAGTCGGCGTAAAGCTGCGCCAGCTCGTAGTCGAACCCCAGTGCGGTGTCGTCACGCTGGTAATAGGAAGTGGGGCCATAGAGGGTGCCAACCCGGATCTCGCCTCGCTGGCGGATCTGCTCCAGTTGGCTGGAGGGGTGGTAGAAGTCGCAACCGGCCAGGGCCAGCGTCAACATCATCCCGATGAACAGTCGAAAAATGCAGCGCAAGTAGGTGAGTACCCTTGTTGAAAAAAACGGCATTTGTCAAAAAAGAGGCACCTTTATACCAGAGAGTATGAAGGGAGTCACACCGCGCGAGATGAGAAAAACGTTTGTTCAGGATGGGCCTGATCCCTATAATACGCGCGTCTCAAATCCCCCCACACTCTAAAACTTGGTGAGAAAGGTATATGGAAATCTTGCGTGGTGCCCCAGCACTGTCTGAGTTTCGTGTCCACAAGCTGCTGCAGAGCTGCGCACAGAGAGGAGTAGAGATAGCAAGCGTCTATGCGGAATACGTGCATTTTGCCGAGCTGACGAGCCCGCTGTCGCCCCCCGAGCGAGCGACCTTGGGCCAGCTTCTGCGCTACGGCCCGACCATCCCGGAACACACCCCCAGCGGTCAGCTGTTCCTCGTTACCCCCCGCCCCGGCACTATCTCCCCCTGGTCTTCCAAAGCAACCGACATCGCCCACAACTGCGGCCTGAAACAGGTCAAGCGGCTGGAGCGCGGCATTGCCTATTACGTGCAGGCCAAGGGTGAGCTGAGCGTGGCCCAGCGTAGCGAGATCGCGGCCCTGCTGCACGATCGCATGATGGAAGTGGTCTTTGCCGAGATGAACGAGGCCGCCGCCCTGTTTGCTCACCACGAGCCGCGCCCCTTTACCCAGGTAGATGTGCTGGGTGGTGGTCGCGCCGCCCTGGAAGAGGCCAACGTGACCCTGGGTCTGGCCCTGGCCGATGACGAAATAGATTACCTGGTGACCAACTTCACCCGGCTGGGTCGCAATCCCAACGACATCGAGCTCTACATGTTTGCCCAGGCGAACTCCGAGCACTGCCGTCACAAGATCTTCAACGCCGACTGGACCATCGACGGCGAACAGCAGCCCAAGTCGCTGTTCAAGATGATCAAGAACACCTTCGAGCAGACGCCGGACCATGTCCTGTCTGCCTACAAAGACAACGCCGCGGTGATGGAAGGCAGCCAGGGTGGCCGCTTCTTCCCGAGCCCCGCCAACGGTGAGTACCAGTATCACCAGGAGCGCGTCGACATCCTGATGAAGGTGGAGACCCACAACCACCCGACCGCCATCTCTCCCTTCCCGGGTGCCGCCACCGGCTCCGGCGGCGAAATCCGCGACGAGGGTGCGACAGGCCGTGGCGCCAAGCCCAAGGCGGGCCTGGTGGGCTTCTCCGTCTCCAACCTGCGCATCCCCGGTTTCGAGCAGCCCTGGGAGCAGGACTTCGGCAAGCCGAGCCGCATCGTCAGTGCCTTTGACATCATGCAGGAAGGGCCCCTTGGCGGCGCCGCCTTCAACAACGAATTCGGTCGCCCTGCCATCCTGGGTTACTTCCGTACCTTCGAAGAGCAGGTGCCGAGCCACAACGGCGTCGAGGTGCGCGGCTACCACAAGCCCATCATGCTGGCGGGTGGCATCGGCAACATCCGCAGCGAGCACGTCCAGAAAGGGGAGATCCCGGTGGGGGCGGCCCTCATCGTGCTGGGTGGTCCGGCCATGAACATCGGCCTGGGTGGCGGCGCAGCCTCCTCCATGGCTTCCGGCCAGTCTGCCGAAGATCTCGATTTCGCCTCCGTGCAGCGTGACAACCCCGAGATGGAACGTCGCTGCCAGGAAGTGATCGACCGCTGCTGGCAACTGGGTGACGACAACCCCATCGTCTTCATCCACGACGTGGGCGCCGGTGGTCTCTCCAACGCCATGCCGGAGCTGGTGAGCGACGGGGAGCGCGGTGGTCGCTTCGACTTGCGTGCCATTCCGAACGACGAGCCGGGCATGAGCCCGCTGGAAGTCTGGTGCAACGAATCCCAGGAGCGCTATGTGCTGGCCGTGGCCCAGGACAAGCTGCCTCTGTTCAAGGCCCTGTGCGAGCGCGAACGCGCCCCCTATGCCGTCATCGGCACCGCCACCGAAGAGAAGCATCTCACTCTCTCTGATGATCACTTTGACAACCAGCCCATCGATCTGCCGCTGGACGTGCTGCTTGGCAAGGCGCCCAAGATGCACCGCGACGTGCAGAGCCTGCCCGCCCAGGGCAAGGCGCTGCAACTGGACGGCATCACCCTCAGCGACGCCGCCGAGCGCGTGCTGCGCTTGCCGACCGTGGCGGAGAAGTCCTTCCTCATCACCATCGGCGATCGCACCGTAACGGGCCTCGTCAACCGCGACCAGATGGTCGGCCCCTGGCAGATCCCGGTGGCTGACTGCGCCGTCACCGCCGCCACCTACGACAGCTACCACGGTGAAGCCATGTCCATGGGCGAGCGCACCCCGGTGGCGCTGCTCTCTCATGCCGCCTCCGCCCGCATGGCGGTGGCCGAGGCCCTGACCAACCTGGCACCGGCCAATATCGGCTCTCTCAAGCGGGTCAAGCTCTCCGCCAACTGGATGTCTGCCGCCGGCCACCCGGGGGAAGATGCGGGTCTCTACGAAGCCGTGAAAGCGGTGGGCGAAGAGCTCTGCCCGGCCCTTGGCATCACCATCCCGGTGGGCAAGGACTCCATGTCCATGAAGACCCGCTGGCAGCAGGACGGCGAGGAGCGCAGCGTGACCTCGCCGCTCTCCCTGCTCATCTCCGCGTTTGCCCGGGTCGAGGACGTGCGCAATACCGTGACCCCGCAACTGCGCACCGATCTCGGTGAGACCGACCTTATCCTCATCGACCTTGGCAACGGCAAGCAGCGCCTTGGTGCCTCGGCCCTGGCCCAGGTTTATCGCCAGCTTGGGCAAAGCGCCCCGGATCTGGACAACCCGGTCCAGCTAAAAGGCTTCTTCAACGCCATCCAGGCGCTGGTGGCGGATCGCAAGCTGATTGCCTACCACGACCGCTCCGACGGCGGCCTCTTCGTCACCCTGACCGAGATGGCGTTTGCCGGTCACTGCGGCCTCGACATCCAGCTCGATCGCGTGGGTGGCGACCTGCTGCCGGCCCTGTTCAACGAGGAGCTGGGGGCCGTCATCCAGGTTCGTCGCGAAGACAAGGAAGCGGTGCTGACCCTGCTGGCCGGTCACGGTCTGGCAGCCTGCTCCCATGTGCTGGGCACGGTGCGCGAAGACGACCTCATCCTGTTCCAGCGTGCCGGCAGCGAGGTGTATCGCGCCAGCCGCACCGCCCTTCGCACCATCTGGGGCGAGACCAGCTGGCAGATGCAGCGCCTGCGTGACAACCCGGAGTGCGCCGATCAGGAGCATGCCGCCCGCCAGGACGCCACCGATCCGGGTCTGCAGGCCAGGCTCACCTACAACCCGTCCGACGACGTGGCCGCGCCCTATATCGCTCGCGGGGTTTCTCCCCGTCTGGCGGTGCTGCGCGAGCAGGGGGTCAACTCCCACGTGGAGATGGCGGCCGCCTTTGACCGCGCCGGCTTCACCGCTGTCGACGTGCACATGAGCGACATCCTCGAGGGGCGCATCAAGCTGGAAGATTTCCAGACCCTGGTGGCCTGTGGCGGCTTCTCCTACGGCGACGTGCTGGGTGCTGGGGAAGGCTGGGCCAAGTCCATCCTGTTCAACGACAACGCCCGTGAGCAGTTCCAGCGCTTCTTCGAGCGCGGCGATACCCTCTCCCTGGGGGTGTGCAACGGCTGCCAGATGATGTCCAACCTGCGCGACCTCATCCCGGGGGCCGATCTCTGGCCGCGCTTCGTGCGCAACCGCTCCGAGCGCTTCGAGGCGCGCTTCAGTCTGGTGAAAGTGCAGGACTCCCCGTCCGCCTTCTTCGCCGGGATGGCTGGCTCCGTGATGCCGATTGCCGTCTCCCACGGGGAAGGGCGCGTGGAAGTGCGCGATGCCGCTCACCTGGCTGCGCTGCAACAGAGCGGTCTGGTGGGGCTGCGTTTCGTGGACAACCGCGGCAACGTCACCGTGCAATACCCGGCCAACCCCAATGGCTCCCCTGACGGTATCACCGCGGTGACCAGTGCGGACGGCCGCGCCACCATCATGATGCCGCACCCGGAGCGGGTGTTCCGCACCGTGGCCAACTCCTGGCACCCGGACAACTGGGGAGAGGATGGCGCCTGGATGCGCATGTTCCGCAATGCTCGGGTTCGCCTGGGTTAAGCGCCAGCAAGAAACCAAAAACCGGCCCCAGTGGCCGGTTTTTTTATGGGCATGTGTCTGAGAATGGGGAGGGCAGGAGGAGGCGAGCACGATGGGGGCAAGGCCATCTTCAGCTCGCTGCTCCGCCAGCTGCTTGCTGGAGGATATGGCATGGATTGAGAGGACCGATCTGGTATCGCCTGCCAGACGGGCAAGCCGGACCGGGCCTTGGCGGACATAAAAAACCGGCCACGGAGGCCGGTTTCGCTGTGTGAACTGTGAACCTGAGGCTAGCGCAGCACCACGTGCTGGAAGCCCTGTACCAGACTGATGACGGGCTGGGGGTAGATGCCGAGCAATACCACCAGAATGGCTGAGAGCAGCACCACCAGGCCCCCGGAGGAGAAGGCCCAGTCGGCCCTGGCATCGCGCAGTTGCATGCCGGGTTCACGCAGGTAGAGGGTGACCATGACCCGCAGGTAGTAGTAGAGCCCCAGGGCACTGCCGAGCACGATGGCGCCACTGAGCCACCACAGCTTGGCATCGACGGTGACGCCGATGAGGTAGAACTTGCCGATGAAGCCCAGCGTCATGGGGATACCGGCCAGCGAGAGCATCATCACCGTCATCACCGCCGTCAGATAGGGGCGCTTCCAGAACAGACCGCGATAGCTGTGCAGGGAGTCCGCATCCTTGCCGCGATAGGGGCTGGACATCATGCTGATGACGCCGAAGGCCCCCAGGCTGGTGAACAGGTACATCAGCAGGTAGACACCCGCCGCTTCCACCGGCATCTCGCCGAGGCGGCTTGCCACCACCACCGCCAGCAGATAGCCGAAGTGGGAGATGGAGGAGTAACCCATCATCCGCTTGATGTTGGTCTGGATCAGCGCCAGGAGGTTGCCGACCACGATGGAGACGACCGCCATGGCCGCCAGCAGCCAGTGGATCATGGGATCCGAGGTGGCGGGTACTGCCAGGTAGAAGCGCAGCAGCACGCAGAACACGGCTATCTTGCTGACGGTGGCGAGGAAGGTGGCCACCGGTGCCGGCGCCCCTTCATAGACGTCCGGGGTCCAGAGGTGGAAGGGGGCGAGGGACAGCTTGAACGCAAAGCCGACCAGCATCAGGCCAAAGCCCCCCATCAGCAGCGGATGGTGAGCCGGGCTCTGGGCCAGGGTCACACCGAGATCGCTGAAGCTCAGGCTTCCGGCCTGGGCGTAGAGCAGTGCCATGCCGAACAGCAGGAAGGCGGTGGCACTGGCGGAGAGCACCATGTACTTGATGCTGGCTTCCAGCGAGTGCCGCTCGCGATAGGCATACCCCACCAGACCGAACATGGGCAGGGTCAGCATCTCGATCCCGATGAAGAGCGAGGCGAGGTGACGGGAGGCCGCCAGCACCAGACCACCGGCGGTGGCGATGAGCAGCAGCAGGTAGAACTCTTCCCGGTTGTCCGGATAGCCCTTGAGCCAGGTGCGACCGAAGGTGCAGGTGGCCAGGGCCCCGATGAGCACCAGCCCCATGTAGAAGACCGCGTAAGCGTCCACTTGCAGCAGGGGAGTGACCCCCTGATCCCCCTGGGCCATCACGATGGGCAGGGAGAAGAGCGCGAGGTTGAGGCCGATGATGGTGACCACGAAGGCGGTGTCGTCACAGCGCTTCCAGGCGATGGCCAGCATCAGGGCCACCATGGCCCCCGTGGTCAGCAACAGGGGCAGCAGGGCCAGCAGTTGAGAAACAGTAAACGTCATGACAGTGCTCCCGACATGGACAAGGAAGGCGAAAGAGAAAGCATCATTGCAGCGCCCCCGTGCCCGGCAGCGCGTACCAGTGCAGCACGCTCAGGAGGCTGCTGCTGGCGGTGTCGAGCACCGGCTGGGGATAGAGACCGAGCAGCACCAAGAGGCCGGCGATGGTCAGCATCATGGTCAGTTCCCGGGTATCCAGCCCCTTGAGCATGCTCTCCTCCCGGGGCGTCCCGAAGCAGGCCCGTTGCAGCATGATGAGGGAGTAGACCGAGGCCAGCACCAGCCCGAAGGTGGCGATGACGGTGATGACGGGGGCCACCTGGAAGCTGCCGATGAGGATCAGGAACTCGCCGACGAAGTTGCCGGTCCCCGGCATCCCGAGGGATGCGACGGAGAAGAACAGCATCACGCCGGGCAGGTAGCGCAACCGTCCCCAGAGACCGCCCATCTGGCGCAGATCCCGGGTGTGCAGGCGCTCGTAGAGCTGGCCGCACAGGATGAAGAGGCCGGCGGCCGAGAGCCCGTGGGCAATCATCTGTACCACTGCCCCTTGCAGGGCGAGCTCGCTGCCGGAGTAAATGGCGATCATCACGAAGCCCATGTGGGAGATGCTGGTGTAGGCAACCAGCCGCTTGATATCGGTCTGGGCAAAGGCCAGCAGGGCGCCATAGACGATGCCGATGAGGCCGAGCACCATGGCGTAGGGGGCAAACTCGGCGGACGCCTCGGGGAAAAGCGGCAGAGTGAAGCGCAGCAGGCCGTAGGCCGCGGTTTTCAGCAAGATGCCCGCCAAGTCCACGGAGCCTGCGGTGGGCGCCTGGCTGTGGGCATCAGGGAGCCAGCCATGGAGCGGCACCAGGGGCATCTTGACCGCGAAGGCGATGAAGAAGCCCAGCATCAACAGCCATTGTACCGTGCTGCTCATGGGGGTGTTGAGCAGTTCCTGATAGTTGAAGGTGAAGACACCGGTGGCGGCATGGTGGGTCAGTACCAGGCCCAGGATGGCCACCAGCATGATGAGGCCGCTCGCCTGGGTGTAGATGAAGAACTTGGTGGCGGCGTTGATGCGCGACTTGCCATCGGTGACCGAGTGGCCCCAGAGCGCGATCAGGAAGTACATCGGCACCAGCATCATCTCCCAGAAGAAGAAGAAGAGGAACAGATCCACCGCCATGAAGACGCCGAGCACGCCCCCCAGGATCCACAGCAGGTTGAGGTGGAAGAAGCCGATGCGCTGGACGATCTCCTTCCAGGAACAGAGGATGGCCAGCACGCCGATGAAGCTGGTGAGGATCACCATCAGGAGCGACAGCCCGTCCACGGCAAGGTGCAGGGAGATGCCGAAGCGGGGGATCCAGGGTTGTTGCCACTCGGCTGCCCAGACGGGGAGGCCGGGGTTGGCGAGGGTGAAGTCACCACCGAGCCAGATGGCGCTGGAGAGCACCAGACAGGCGCTCATGGAGGCGAGGGCCACCCAGCGGACAAACTGTCCGCCGAGCCGCTCCATCTGCCAGCAGAGCAAGCCGCCGATGAAGGGAATTAGCAAGATCCAGAGTAAGGTCACGATATCAGCTCTCATCTAGGTTCTAGTCGGGCAGGCGCTGAGCCTGCCACACAATATTGGGCTCATGGATCAGCCGAGCAGCAGCAGGGCCAGGATCAGGGCGGCGCCCATCCCCATGGAGGCTGCGTACCAGCGCAACTTGCCGGAGACGGTCCAGGCCAGCAGCTGATGCCCGCCCTGGGCCAGCACGGCGGGCAGGTTCATCATCCTGTCCAGCGGATCCTTGCCGAGCAGGCGAGTCGCCAGCAGGTAGGGCTTGACCCAAATCAGGTCATAAAGCCAGTCAAAGCCCCAGGCATTGAACCAGAGGGTGGACAGAGCCCGCCCCGGTGCACTCTCGGCGATCCCCTTCGCCAGGCGACGTTCGCCGAGGAAGAGGAAGGCGGCCAGCGCAATGCCTGCCACGGCGATGACGCCGGAGAGGATCTCGAGGCCATGGCGTCCCTCTTCGATGTGATCTCCCGGGCCGGCCGGCAGCACTCCTGCCAGCGGTGGCACGATGAGGGCGCCGACTCCGGTGGAGAGCACCAGCAGCACCAGCAGTGGCAAATGGTGGGCAAGGCCCTGTCCGGCGTGAGCCTGGGTCTGCTCCTTGCCGTGGAAGGCGATGAAGATGAGGCGGAAGGTGTAGAGGGAGGTGAGGAAGGCACCACCCAGACCGGCCCACAGCAGGGCGCTCTGGCCACTGGCCTGCACCTGCCAGAGGATGGCGTCTTTACTGTAGAAACCGGCGGTCACCAGTGGCAGCGCGGCCAGGGCCGAGCCCCCCACCAGGAAGCAGGCGTAGACCAGCGGCAGCGATTTGCGCAGGCCTCCCATCTTGAAGATGTTCTGCTCGTGGTGGGTCGCAACGATGACGGCCCCGGCGGAGAGGAACAAGAGCGCCTTGAAGAAGGCGTGGGTCATCAGGTGGAAGATGGCCCCTTCCCAGGCACCGACCCCCAGGGCCAGGAACATGTAGCCTATCTGGCTCATGGTGGAGTAAGCCAGGATCCGCTTGATGTCGGTCTGCACCAGGGCGGCAAAACCGGCCAGCACCAGGGTGATGGCACCGACCAGCGCCACCAGATGGAGGATCTCGGGAGCCAGCAGGAAGAGGCCGTGGGTGCGGGCGATGAGGTAGACACCGGCGGTCACCATGGTGGCCGCGTGGATCAGCGCCGAGACCGGGGTCGGGCCCGCCATGGCGTCCGCCAGCCAGGTCTGCAGCGGCAGCTGGGCGGATTTGCCGACCGCGCCGCCGAGCAGCATGAGGCAGGCGAACGACAGGGCAGGGGAGCCGTCGGCAAACATCGCAGGGGCTCGCACCAGCAGCTCGTGAATGTTGAGGGTGCCGAGCTCGCGATAGAGCACGAAGAGCCCGATGGCGAGGAAGACGTCGCCGACCCGGGTCACCACGAACGCCTTGAGGGCGGCGGCGCCGTTGTTGCGATCCTTGTAGTAGAAGCCGATCAGCAGGTAGCTGCACAGCCCCACTCCTTCCCAGCCCAGATAGACGAACAACAGGTCATCGGCCAGCACCAGGAACAGCATGCTGGCGATGAAGAGGTTGGTGTAGGTGAAGAAGCGTGAATACCCCTCTTCCCCGCGCATGTACCAGGAGGCGAACAGGTGGATGAAGAAGCCCACCCCGGTCACGACCCCCAGCATGGTCAGCGACAGCCCGTCCAGGGAGAGACGGAAGGCGGGCTGGAACTCGCCCACCGTCATCCACTGCCACAGGGTCTGGGTATAGACGCCGCCTTCCGGCATGGTATTGAGAAAATCGATGCCGACCCACAGGGTAGTGAGGGCCGAGAGACCGATGCTGCCGACACCGATGAGCGCCGAGGTGCGCTCGCCGAGACGGCCGAGGGAGAAGGCCAGCAGCAGCCATCCCAGCAGCGGGAACAGGAAAGTCAGATATAGGAGGCTCATCCGCGCATCTCGCTCACAGTGTCCACGTTCAGGGTGTGGTAACGACGATAGAGCAGCAGTAACAGGGCGAGGCCGATACTGGCCTCCGCTGCCGCCAGAGAAATCACCAGTATGTACATGATCTGGCCGTCAGCCTGGGCCCAGCGGCTACCCGCCACCACGAATGCCAGGGCGGACGCGTTCATCATGATTTCGATACTCATGAGGATAAACAACAGGTTGCGGCGTATCAGCAGGCCGCACAGGCCGATGGCAAACAAAATGGCCGCCAGCAGGAGGCCGTGCTCCATGGGAATTCCACTCATCGCCATGCTCCTTGTGCTTGCTGGATGGAAAGGGGGCAGGCTGCCGGCAGCGAGCCATGCCTCACCACGGGGATGTCGCTCATTGCTGACCTCCTTCCTGTGTGGTGCGAGGCACGGAGAGCACTTCCCCGCTCTTGTCCTCGCGGCCCAGGTGATAGGCGGTGACCAGACCCGCCAGCAGCAGGATGGAGGCGAGCTCCACCGCCAGCACATAGGGGCCGAACAGGGCGATACCGACTTCCTTGGCGCTGACCTCGGTCAGACCCAGTTCACCGCCGGTCACGCCGAGAATGCCGTGGGCCAGAAAGCCCAGCAAAATGAGGGAGAGCAGGGCCGGGCCACCCCAGGTCATGGGGGTGAGCCACTTCTTCTCCTGATCCTGGGCGCTCCCCAGGTTCAGCATCATCACCACGAACACGAACAGCACCATGATGGCGCCGGCGTAGACGATCACCTGCAGGGCCCCCGCAAAGGCGGCGCCCAGGCAGAAGAAGATCATGGCCACGGCGATGAGGGAGATGATGAGATTGAGCAGCGCATGCATGGGGTTGCTGGTGCTGATCACCCGCAGCGTGCTGTAAACGGCGACCAGGGCCGCGACATAGAATGCCAGTTCCATGATTGACTCCTAGGGCAGCAGGCTCTTGACATCGATGGGCTTGGCTTCGTTCTCGGCATCCCCTTTGGGTTTGCCGTCGATGGCCATCCCGCTCATGCGGTAGAAGTTGTAGTCCGGGTATTTGCCGGGGCCGCTTATCAGCAGATCTTCCTTCTCGTACACCAGATCCTGGCGACGATACTCCCCCATCTCGAAATCCGGCGTCAGCTGGATGGCGGTGGTGGGGCAGGCCTCCTCGCACAGGCCGCAGAAGATGCAACGGGAGAAGTTGATGCGAAAGAACTCCGGGTACCAGCGGCCATCTTCCCGCTCCGACTTCTGCAAGGAGATGCAACCGACCGGGCAGGCAACAGCACACAGGTTGCACGCCACGCAGCGTTCGTCGCCATCGGGATCCCGGGTCAGTACGATGCGACCGCGAAAACGGGGGGCGGCGTAGACCGGCTGCTCCGGGTAGCTCAGGGTTTCACGGGGGCGCCAGGCATGGGAGAAGACCATCCCAAGGCTGCGCAACTGGGTGCCAACACCCTTGATAATGCTCGTAATTTTCATAGGTGCCTCACTGCACATTTATCAGCACTGGCGTCTGGGCGTTTCCTTGCCGCAGACGGCCGAATCATCGTCATGTCCATCTCGTTTTGCTCACGCATTCATCAGCACCACGGCAGCGGTGACCAGCATGTTGAGCAGGGTCAGGGGCAGGCACACTTTCCAGCCAAAGGACATCACCTGGTCGAAGCGCGGGCGGGGCAGGGAGGCCCGCAGCAGGATGAAGAACACCATGAAACAGGCGGTCTTCAGGGCGAACCAGATGAAGGGCGGCAGCCAGGGGCCGTGCCAGCCACCGAAGAAGAGGGTCACGATGAGGGAAGAGATCAGCACGATGCCGATGTACTCCCCCACGAAGAAGAGACCCCACTTCATACCCGCGTACTCGATGTGATAGCCGTCGGCGAGCTCCTGCTCGGCCTCCGGCTGGTCAAACGGGTGGCGGTGGGTGACGGCGACCCCGGCAAACAGGAAGGTGACGAAGCCCAGGATCTGGGGGATCACGTTCCACATGCCGGCCTGGGCCTCGACGATGTCACGCAGGTTGAAGCTGCCAGTCTGGATGACGATGCCCATGAGCGAGAGGCCAAGGAACACCTCGTAGGAGAGGGTCTGGGCCGAGGCGCGCAGGCTGCCGAGCAGGGAGTACTTGTTGTTGCTCGACCAGCCTGCGAAGAGCACGGCATAGACCGCCAGCCCGGCGATCGCCAGGATATAGAGCAGCCCCACGTTGAGATCCGCCACGCCCCAGGTGGGGGTGATGGGCACCACCGCAAACGCCAGGATGAAGGCGGTGAAGGCGATGATGGGGGCCAGCACGAAGATCCGGCGATCCGCAAAGGGCGGGATCCAGTCCTCCTTGAAGAACATCTTGACCATGTCGGCGGCCAGTTGCAGCAGGCCGAAGGGGCCAACCCGGTTGGGGCCGTAACGGTCCTGCCACAGTGCCAGCAGGCGGCGCTCGATGAAGCTCATGAAGGCGCCGGCCCCCACGATCCCCACGAGCACGACCAGGGCCTTGCCAACCTCGATCAGCAGATCCATCAGAGAGTCGCTCATGCGATAACCTCCTGAAGGTTATCGATCAGGGCGTGGTGCAGGGCGGTCGGCAGGCCGTTCACCCCGAGTGGCAACCCTGCCAGGCCCGGAGCCAGCGCATCGCTCAGGCGCAGACGCAGGCGCCAGTGGTTGCCACCCCAGGAGAAGGCCACCAGTGCGTCAGGGGACAGTGCCAGGCGCGCGGCATCCGCCGGGTTCAGTACCAGGGTGGGTTCCCCCATGCGAGCCTGGATGACCGGGCTTCTGGCGGAGAGCTCCTCGCCACCGAACAGCTGGTCATAGCTCACCACCTGCAGGGATGCGGCGGGCTGGAAGGGAGCCGGGATGGCACCAAACCAGCCCAGGTTGCCTTCGCCCGGCTCCAGCAGGCGGCGACCGGGATCCCCGGCACGCAGGTTGCCGCCCACCTCGTCCTGGAACTTGTTCCAGGCGGAGGGGGAGTTCCAGCCCGGCGCCCAGGCAAACGGTACCTGGGAGAGGGGCTGGCGGGAACCAGCGTAGCCTTCCATGGAGAAGGCGAACGGCGAATCGGGATCCTGGGCGACTCTGGGCTCGCTCACGTTCTGGTTTGCCAGCATGGAGGTGCGACCACTGTAGCGGTGCGGCTCCCGGGCGAGCTTCATGCCGCGAATGCGCAGGCCGGCGTTGGGTGCAGCTTCACCCATGGTGGTGAGCAGCGGGGCGCTGGCGGCGCAATCGCGACTCACATCGTCGAAGGTGTTCCAGCGAACCGAACGCGGTTGCTGGCTCCCTTGCAGGGCATCCAGCCAGCGCCAGCTCTCGCGCACCTGGATATCGGCGTTGTAGAAGGCGGGAGCATAGACCTGGAAGAAGCGCTGGGCGCGGCCTTCCATGTTGACCAGGGTGCCATCGCCTTCGGCAAAACTGGCGGCAGGTAGCACCAAATCCGCCTTCTTCGCGGTGGCCGTCTCCTGATGGTCGATGACCAGCAGGTGTTGCAGGCGATCCAGAGCGGCGTCCACCCGGCTGCGGGGGGCTCGGCGGTAGAGGTCGTTCTCAAGAACGACCAGGGCAAGTCTCTCTTCCCCTTCCATGCGCTCGAGGGCTGACTCCAGCGGGGCGGCATGCCGGGCCAGCATGGCCAGTCCCAGGCTGTTGGCTTCCTGAGCCACCAGGGCAAGCTCCGCGGCCTGGCCACGGCCCTTGAGGGCGCGGGCGATGTTGCTGGCCGCTTCGATCAGCGCCTCGTTGCGGGCACCATTGCCTGCGATGATGAGGGGCTTTTTGGCGTTACCAAGCAGATCGGCCCATTGGGCGGCGAGGGCCTGCTGTTCGGGGGAGAGAGCCGTTGGTGCCGGTGCACTGGCATCCAGCAGGTGGGCGATGGCAAACCCGAGGCGCGCCTGATCCGCGTAGGGGGCGTGCAGGGTGCTGCTCGCCACGTCATCCAGGCGGGTGGCATCCAGACTGGTGATGAGCAAGGGGTAGCGCTGGTTCTGGGCCAGGGTCTGTACGGCAGCGACCTGCCAGAGATCCACCTTCAACTTGCGGGCAATGTCGCGCCCCTTGCCTTTCACTGCCTGGCGCAGGGCCAGGGCGATGCGGGCGGCGGTCTGGGTGACATCTTCCCCGAGCACCAGCACGGCGTCGGCTTCTTCCATGTCGCGCAGGCTGGGAGTGCGCACGCCGCCGTGCTCCAGAATGTCCAGCATCTTCTGCAGGCATTTCCATTCGCTCTGCTCGACCCCGGAGTAGAAGTTGGCGGCCCCCACCAGTTCGCGCAGGGCGAAGTTGCTCTCCAAGGAGGCGCGGGGTGAGCCGATGCCGATGACGCCGCTGGCGGTGCGCAGCGCATCCGCGGCCCGGTTCAGGGCGCCATCCACCGTGATGGCCAGCTTGTCACTGCCATCCTGCAGCAGGGGCTGGCGCGGGCGGTCGGTCAGATTGACGTGGCCGTAGCCGAAGCGGCCGCGATCGCAGAGGAAATAGTGGTTCAGGGCACCGTGGAAACGGTTCTCGATGCGGCGCAGCTCGCCGTAGCGCTCACCCGGGCTGATGTTGCAGCCGACCGAGCACCCCTGGCAGATGCTGGGGGCGAACTGCATGTCCCACTTGCGGTTGTAACGCTCGGAGTGGGTCTTGTCGGTGAAGACGCCGGTGGGACAGACCTCCACCAGGTTGCCTGAGAATTCGCTCTCCAGAGTGCCATCCTCGACCCGGCCGAAGTAGACGTTGTCGTGGGCGCCATAGACCCCGAGATCCTCGCCACCGGCGTAATCCTTGTAATAGCGCACGCAGCGGTAGCAGGCGATGCAGCGGTTCATCTCGTGGTTGATGAAGGGACCCAGATCCTGATTCTGGTGGGTGCGCTTGGTGAAACGGTAGCGGCGGCTGTTGTGGCCCGTCATCACCGTCATGTCCTGCAGGTGGCAGGCGCCACCCTCTTCGCACACCGGGCAGTCGTGGGGATGGTTGGTCATCTGCCACTCCACCACCGTCTTGCGAAACTCCTTCGCCTCTTCATCCTCGATGGAGATATAGGTGCCATCGGTGGAAGGGGTCATGCAGGACATGACCAGGCGGCCGCGCTTGTCGTCGGCATTCTGATACTGTTTGACCGCGCACTGGCGGCAGGCACCGACGCTACCGAGCGCCGGGTGCCAGCAAAAATAGGGGACGTCCAGACCCAGCGACAGACAGGCTTGCAGCAGGTTGTCTGCCCCGTCTACCTCGTACTCTTTACCGTCTACATGAATGGTTGCCATACAACTTCCCTGAAACCTGTTTTATGAAATCGGCTATTGCCCGATGCGTCCTGGCGCTTACCAGCGCTCGCCCAGCAGGTTGGGCTGGATACCCTTGAACAGCTTGTGATTGTCATGGGGGGCCTTGACCCCGGCCTCGAACTCGGACCGGAAATACTTCATCGCACTGCCAAGGGGCTCGACGGCGCCGGGGGCATGGGCACAGAAGGTCTTGCCCGGGCCCAGGAAACTGACGAGCTGTTCCAGGGTCGCGAGATCCTCGGGTTGGCCCTCGCCCCGCTCCAGCGCCCGCAGGATCTTGACGCTCCAGGGCAGGCCGTCGCGGCAGGGGGTGCACCAGCCGCAGGACTCGCGGGCAAAGAACTCCTCCATGTTGCGCAGCAGTGAGACCATGTTGATGCTGTCATCCACCGCCATGGCAAGGCCCGTACCCATGCGAGTGCCCACCTTGCCGATGCCGCCAGCGTACATCTGGGCATCCAGGTGCTCGGGCAGCAGGAAGCCGGTGCCGGCGCCGCCCGGTTGCCAGGTTTTCAGGCGATAGCCGGGCTTCATGCCGCCGGCGTAGTTTTCGAACAGCTCGCGGGCGGTGATGCCAAAGGGCAGCTCCCACAGGCCGGGATTGTTGACCTTGCCGGAGAAGCCCATCAGCTTGGTGCCGTGATCTTCCGAACCCGGCAGTGCCAGCCCCTGATACCAGGCCACACCGTTGCCGATGATGGCGGGCACGTTGCACAGGGTTTCGACGTTGTTGACGCAGGTCGGCTTGCCCCAGACGCCGGAGACGGCGGGGAAGGGGGGTTTGGCCCGCGGGTTGGCGCGCCGTCCTTCAAGGGAGTTGATGAGGGCCGTCTCTTCGCCGCAGATGTAGCGACCTGCGCCGGTGTGGACGAACAGCTCGAAGTCAAAGCCCGAGCCCAGGATGTTCTTGCCAAGGAGCCCCGCGGCATTGGCCTCTTCCACGGCGCGGCGCAGGTGGATGGCGGCATCCACGTACTCGCCGCGCAGGAAGATGTAGCCGCGATAGGCTTTGAGAGCCCGGGCACTGATGATCATCCCCTCGATCAGCAGGTGGGGCAGCTGCTCCATCAGCATGCGGTCTTTGTAGGTATTGGGTTCCATCTCGTCGGCGTTGCAGAGCAGGTAACGGATGTTCATGCTCTCGTCTTTGGGCATCAGGCCCCACTTCACGCCGGTGGAGAAACCGGCGCCGCCGCGTCCCTTGAGGCCGGCATCCTTGACGGTGCTGACGATGTCATCCGGGCTCATCTGGCCAAGGGCCTTGCGGGCGGCCTCATAGCCCTGTTTTGCCTGATACTCCTCGAGCCAGACCGGCTGGCCGTCGTCCCGCAGGCGCCAGGTGAGAGGGTGGGTCTCGGCGGTGCGGGGGATGCGGTTGGCGGTGCCGAGGGAGGCAAGCGTCTTGCCTGGCTGAATGCTCATGGGTAAGCCTCCAGGGTTTTCAGCAGGCTGACGGCATCGAGTCCGCCATAGGTATCGTCATCGATCATGATGGCCGGCCCCTTGTCGCAGTTGCCGAGGCAGCAGACGGGCAACAGGGTGAAGCGGCCATCCGGGGAGGTCTGACCGGGGGCCAGATTGACGACCTCTTTCAGACCGGCAAGCAACTGCTCGTGGCCGTTGATGTAGCAGACCATGCTGTCGCAGACGCGGATGATGTGACGACCCACCGGCTGGCGGAAGATCTGGCTGTAGAAGGTGGCGACCCCTTCCACGTCGCTGGCGGGGATGCCGAGCTCGGCGCCGATGGCGTGAATGGCGCCGTCAGGTACCCAGCCACGGGCCTGTTGCACTATCTTGAGCGCTTCGATGCTGGCGGCACGGGGATCTTCGTAGTGGTGTTTCTCGTGTTCGATGGCATCGCGCTCAGCCTGGCTCAGGACGAAATCTCCCTGCTGGCTGCTGCATGCCCCTTGCCCTTGTGGGGTCTGGTTATTGTGACACTGACATTGGCTCATGACTTGACCTTTTGTGGCTTGTCCCTTTACTGCGCGTCTTGCCCTTCGCCCCGGCTGCCGGGGCGAGAGGACTCAACGATCCACATCTGACATAACGAAATCGATACTGCCCAGGTAGACGATAAGATCCGACACCATCTGGCCGCGGATCACCGAGGGGATCTGCTGCAGGTGAGCAAAGCTCGGGGTGCGGATCCGGGTCCGGTAGCTCATGGTGGATCCGTCGCTGGTCAGGTAATAGCTATTGACCCCCTTGGTCGCCTCTATCATCTGGAAGGACTCGGCGGCCGGCATGACAGGCCCCCAGGAGACTTGCAGGAAGTGGGTGATCAGGGTTTCGATGTCCTGCAGGGTGCGCTCTTTGGGCGGTGGCGTGGTGAGCGGGTGATCCGCCTTGAAGGGGCCCTCAGGCATGTTTTTCATGCACTGCTCGATAATGGACAGGCTCTGGCGGATCTCCTCGATGCGCACGGTGGCGCGGTCGTAGGCGTCCCCGTTGCTGCCCACCGGCACCTCGAACTCGAACTGATCGTAACCGGAATAGGGGCGCCATTTGCGCACGTCAAAGTTGAGCCCCGTGGCCCGCAGACCGCCCCCCGTGGTGCCCCAGGCCAGGGCCTGGGCCGTGTTGTAGGCGGCGACACCGATGGTGCGGCCCCGCAGTATGCTGTTGCGCATGGCCGTCTTTTCATACTCCATCAACCGCTTGGGCAGCCAGCTCAACAGGTTGTCCTGGATGAGGCGGGCCCAGCCGGCAGGCAGATCGTGGGCCACGCCGCCGATACGGAACCAGGCCGGGTGCATGCGGGCTCCGGTGATGGCCTCGATGATGGTGTAGATCTTCTGGCGGTCCGTGAAGGTGAAGAAGACCGGGGTCATGGCCCCCACGTCCTGAATGTAGGTGCCAAGGAACAGCAGGTGGCTCTGGATGCGGAACAGCTCCGCCATCATCACCCGGATCATGTCGACCCGCGCCGGCACTTTGATGCCGGCCAGCTTCTCGACCGCCAGCACATAGGGCAGGTTGTTCATCACGCCGCCCAGGTATTCGACCCGGTCGGTGTAGGGGATGTAGCTGTGCCAGGACTGGCGCTCGCCCATCTTCTCGGCGCCGCGGTGGTGATAGCCGATGTCGGGCACGCAGTCGCGGATCTCTTCCCCGTCGAGTTGCAGCACCAGGCGGAAGGCGCCGTGGGCGGAGGGGTGGTTCGGCCCGAGGTTCAGGAACATGTAGTCCTCGTTCTCGTTGCCGCGGGCCATGCCCCACTCTTCCGGCTTGAACAGCAGGTTGTCCTGCTCCTGATCCTGCTTGACCGCATCGAGCATGAAGGGATCAAACTCGGTGGCGCGCGCCGGGTAGTCCTTGCGCAGGGGGTGCCCTTGCCAGCTCTTGGGCATCATGATGCGGGTCAGATGGGGGTGGCCATCGAAGGTGATCCCCATCAGATCCCACACTTCCCGCTCGTACCAGTTGGCGTTGGGGAAGTGGCGGCTGACGGTGGGCAGATGGAGATCGCTCTCCTTGAGCGCCACTTTCAGCATCACGTCGGCGTTACGGTCGATGGAGATGAGGTGATAGAAGACGGTAAAGTCGCTCTCCGGCAGGCCGTGGCGATGGCTGCGCATCCGTTCGTCGGTGGCGCTGAGATCGAACAGCATCACGAAGGGGGAGGGCAGCTTTTGCAAGAAGCCCATCACGTCCAGCAGCAGATCCCGGGAGAGCCAGATGACCGGCACGCCGGTACGGGTGCTCTGCACGGTGAAGCGCTCGGCACCGAAGTGGGCGAACAGCTCGCCGACCACCTGGGCATCGGAGTGATCGGCGGTTTGCCACTGGGCCATGGTGTAATTGCTTGGGAATTCTCGAGTCAGTTTCATGATCAGATCTCATCCGGCGTGCGCAGGTTGGTCACGTTGATCCGCTCGCCGCGCTTGCGTTCCTTCTCGGATTGCATCTGGGGACGGTAGATCCCCTGATCCCCCACCACCCAGGAGAGGGGGCGGCGTTCCTTGCCGATGGACTCCTGCAGCAGCATCAGGGCTTGCAGGAAGGCCTCGGGGCGGGGCGGGCAGCCCGGAATGTAGACATCGACCGGCAGGAACTTGTCCACCCCCTGTACCACGGAGTAGATGTCATACATGCCGCCGGAGTTGGCACAGGCCCCCATGGAGATGACCCACTTGGGCTCGAGCAACTGCTCATAGAGCCGCTGGATGACAGGGGCCATCTTGATGAAGGGGGTGCCAGCAATCACCATGAAGTCGGCCTGACGGGGGGAGGCTCGTATGACCTCAGCGCCGAAGCGAGCCACGTCGTGGGGAGAGGTGAAGGCGGTACACATCTCCACGTAGCAGCAGGAGATGCCGAAGTTGTAGGGCCAGAGGGAGTTCTTGCGGCCCCAGTTGACGGTGTCTTGCAGCACCTCTTCGAGGCGCCCGATCATGATGCCGCGGGTCGCTTGCTGCGCCAGTGGATCATCGACGGTCTGGCGCTGTTCCTGGGGGTAGCGCTCAACGGGCGCATCCGGGTCAATCCGGGTCAGGGTGTACTTCATGGTGCAACCTCAAAGAGATAATCGGTAGTTCAGTCTGGTTTCTTGTCAGTCAGGACACGCTTTTTCGGGGCCCAGTCGAGGGCACCAATGCGCCACAGGTAGAGGAGGCCTACCAGCAGCAGGGTGATGAAGATGGTGGCTTCGATGAAGCCGACCCAGCCGCTCTCCCGAACGGAGACGGACCAGGCAAAGAGATAGAGGGCTTCGACATCGAAGATGACGAAGAACATGGCGACCAGGTAGAACTTGGCGGAGAAGCGCAGGCGGGCGTTGCCGACGGAATCCACCCCGGATTCGAAGGGTTTGTTCTTGGCACGGCCATAGGCGCGTCCCCCCAGCAAGGCCGCCAGGCCTATCATGGTCAAGCAGATACAGATGGCGCCAATGACATAGGCAGCAAAAGCCCAGTGCTGGACGGCAATATCAGCAAACATATAGGTTTTTCCCTAACCAAATTAATCATGTGACTTAACAATGATGTTACGTAGTATGCCACTTTCGTACTGATTTACATGTCATTTCAAAGGATTAATTATTAATCAACGGGATGAAAATTGTGTTTTGCTAGCGGGGTCAACTTTCTCGTTTGAGAATTGTTTTCAATCGTTTTTATGTAGCAGAAAAAAACCGGATAGTTTGAAAATCCGGGGGATGGCAGGAAACAAAAGACCCCGCATGGCGGGGTCTGTTTCAGGGTTGGAGAACGGGGAGGCTCTGCTCTGCCGCCTTGCCCTGGGAGAGCACGATCTCCACCCGGCGGTTGGCCTGGCGGTGAGCCGGGGTATCGTTTGGATAACGGGGTTGGGTATCAGCCACCCCCTGGGCGATCAGCCGTCGTGAATCCAGCTTGGGGTTGGTCAGCAGGGTGTGGGTGATGGTGGCCGCCCGCAGCACCGACAGCTCCCAGTTGTTGCGATAGAGCTCCACCGGCGCCTGGGAGTTGTCGGTGTGACCGGTGACCACCACCATGCCGGGGATGTCCGCCAGCACGTCCGAGACCTTGTTGACCAGCGGAATGAACTGGGGCTGCAAGAAGGCGGAGTCGGCCGGAAACAAGGTCTTTTCGCCGATGCGGATGACCAGTTGGCTGCCAAGCTGCTCCACCTCGATCTCTTTGGACTCGATTTGGCTCTTGAGCTGCTGATCCAGCTTCTGCTTGGTGACTGTGACCCAATCCTGCTCCTTGGTCTTGTGGGGCCAGGACTCCGTGGCCGTAGGTTTCTCCGAGGAGCCGATGGTCTCGTTGAAAGGGTCGGCCGCCGCTGCGGGCGTCTGGGTATCCAGCACCTGCTCTTTCTGGGAGGTATTGGGGGTGGTCTTGGACTCGGGTTCCAGTATGCCTGTGCCCCCCTGCATCACGGGGGAGCCGGCGGGAAGGGAGACCAGCCCTATCTTGCCAAGAGATTCGATAAAGCCCTGAATGAGCACGCGAGTCTCCGACTGCTTGGCCATGGCGAAGGAGTAGAGCACCACGAACAGGGCGAACAGCAGTGTCATGAAGTCGGCGTAGGAGACCAGCCAGCGTTCGTGGTTCTCCGGCGCCTCAGCCTTTTTCTTTTTCGCCACCGTGGCCTCCGAGGTAAGGCTCAAGGGTCACTTGCAGCCGTTGCTGTGACTCGCCGTCCACGATACAGAGGATGCCGGTGAGGGTCATCTCCTTGTAGTGGCGGATCTGGTGGGCAAACGACTTGTAGCGGTTGCCGAAGGGAAGGAAGATGAGGTTGGCGGCCGACACCCCGTAGATGGTGGCGATAAATGCCACCGCGATGGCGCCCCCCAGCTTGTCGGGGGCATCCAGCAGGCCCATGGCGTGAATGAGGCCAAATACGGCCCCGACGATCCCCATGGTCGGGCAGTAGCCCCCCATGGCCTCGTAGAATTTGACGGTCTGTTCGATATCTTCCTGCTCGAACTCGATCTCGTTTTCCAGTACCTCGTGGATTTTGGTCTTCTCGTAGCCATCGACCATCATCTGTACCCCTTTTTGCAGGAAGGGATCCTTGATGTCGTCGATCATGCCCTCCAGTGCCAGCATGCCGCTGCGCCGTGCATTGCCCGCCAGGGTTTCAAGCAGTTGGGCCTGCTCCAGCATGTCGAGGCGCAGGGGAGTAATGAGCCACTTGAAGCGTTTGAGGGTTTTACCAACCACGGAGAAGGGAAACTGGGTCAGTGCGGCACCGACGGTACCGCCGATCACGATGAGAAAGGCGGGCAGATCGAGCAGGGCGCTGGGGTGCCCCCCTTCTATCATGTTGCCACCCAGAATGGCTGCCAGGGCCAGCAGCAAGCCAATAAGACTCATTTGTCCATATCCCTATGCGATGTGTGAGGCTAGTGTAGCCATTTAACTATCAGTTTTTCAAAACGATATCCAATCGGTGAGCAATATCCGAGAGGTTGCGCAGACCCGGTAGTGTCCGGTGGCATCGGCCTGTGCCGCTTGGTCAGCAGAGCAGGTTGACGGTGCCGACCTGGCAGGACGAGGCGGTTATCCAGGTGATATCACAATATACTGTGCTAT
Source organism: Aeromonas sp. FDAARGOS 1402 (assembly GCF_019046925.1). Classification (NCBI taxonomy): domain Bacteria; kingdom Pseudomonadati; phylum Pseudomonadota; class Gammaproteobacteria; order Aeromonadales; family Aeromonadaceae; genus Aeromonas; species Aeromonas sp. FDAARGOS 1402. The sequence goes on along the minus strand of NZ_CP077201.1, from coordinate 4,052,593 downwards.
CTGTGAGAGTATGTTGGTTATTTATATCGCCACTTTCTCTTATATTGGCGTAATGCGCTGCCAACGAGAGAGGGCTGGCTGCCCTCGGGGCATATCCCCTGTCGGCAGAGAGCAGAGAGGCGGAAGGGATGGGATTGGCTGGGCGGCACTCGGCCAGGTATCGCGGCAAGCCGTTTTTTCTGGCCCCGCCAATGACGGGTTTCTCCTGCCAGGGGGTTGGCAGACACCTTGAAGAAAAAACCGACCCTGAGGTCGGTTCTTCAATCTGTACGCTGGGTCGGGATTGACTCGCGCCATCCCTGGCGCTCGACCTGCGGGCGGCCTCTGGCCGTCCAGTCGGGCTATCCTGCCCGCCTGTCGACAGGGTTCGAACCGAGCCGCCCATCATCGGATAAAGTAAAAGGCCCCGTCTTGCGACGGGGCCTTTTACTTTATTTGGCGGTGAGGGAGGAATGATTCACCACTGCGTGGCACACCCCTTCGGGGCGGCCTGCGGTCGTTCATCGCAGCAAGCTGCTCTGCTCGAACCCGACGAGGCTTCTCACCTTCTCTCCATCGGCATCGGATGTTGCCATGTCACCAGATGCAAAAAACCGACCCTTAGGTCGGTTTTTACAATTTGGCGGTGAGGGAGGGATTCGAACCCTCGATACGTTGCCGTATACACACTTTCCAGGCGTGCTCCTTCAGCCACTCGGACACCTCACCAAATTTTGGTCTGTGGTTTAACGTGTTCAGCCAACACGGTGTCCGCTGCGCCGTTGCGCTGGAACGGGGCGTAATTTAGGGGAAAGGGCTGCCTGGGTCAACCACTTTTCCCCTTATTTTTCATAATCTTTATCGAGTGCCTATCCCTTGAACAGAATGCCGGTTTTTTAATCCCGTTCAAGGCTTGTCGAGAATGATCAGGCTGTCAGGCAGCTCGTTCTGATCCCGGGTGGCGGGGAAGGCGTCGGTCAGAATGGCGCTGGTGCGCTCCACGCACTCCAGAAACCCCTGCTCGACCTCCTTGTTGCGTACTCGAACCACGAAGTCGTCGATGATCTGCTGCCATTGGGTGTTGTCGATGTGCTGAGCGATCCCGTCGTCTACCAGGATCTCCACATAGTGCTCCGCCACCGAGACGAAGATAAGCACCCCGAGCCGGTCCCGGGTGCGGTGAAGTCCCTGCTCGACAAACTGCAGTCGGGCCATCAGGGCGGCCCGGTGACGGCGTACCTTGTGGGGAATGAGCCGCATCTTGATGGGCGTCCAGTGGAACAGCAGGCTCAGCAGCAACCAGACCGACCACTGCACCAGCAGGATCTCGTACCAGCCAAGCCAGAAGCCGAGCTGGAAGACCAGCAGGGGGGTGAGCATGGCGAGCAGGGCGGCCCACAGGGTCGGAATATAGCGATAGCCATCGCTGGCCGGGGCCAGCACGGTGACCAGTTCGGCATCCGTGGCCTGCTCGGCCTGTCGAACCCTGGCCTGCAAGGTGTGGAAAAACTGTTTCGAAATCATCTTGTTGTCTCTTTTTCCCTGATTACCAACCGCCAGATGCACCGCCGCCGCCAAAGCTGCCGCCGCCACCACTGAAACCGCCACCACCACCGCCAGTGCGGCCGCCAAAGGAGCCGGCACCGAATCCACCGGCCATGTAGGCGGCCCGGCGACGTCCTCCCGGCCCACCGCCGCCGCCGCGCAGGTTGTGCAGCACGATCATCGCAATCACCACCAGGATGAAGAGCCAGGGACCTCCCTGCTTGTCGGCCTTGCTGGTGTTGTCCACGGGCTGATACTCCCCGGCCAGGGCCTGCATGATGCCCTGGCTGCCGGCGAGGATGCCGGCCACCATGTCACCGCGCTTGAAGGCGGGCAGGATCCGGGTCTGGATGATATTGGCGGCGATGGCGTCGGGCAGGGCACCTTCCAGGCCATAACCCACCTCGATGCGCACCTTGCGCTCGTCCTGGGCGATGATCAGCAGCACGCCGTTGTTCTTGCCTTTTTGGCCGATGCCCCAGTGGCGACCGAGCTGGTAGCCGTACTCTTCGATGGTATCCCCCGCCAGCGTGTCGATGGAGACCACCACCAGCTGGACGCCGCTGCGCTTCTCGAAGACGGCCAGTTGCTGTGCGAGCTGGTGGGCCTGCTTGCGGGACATCAAATTGGCCTCGTCCACCACCCGCCCGGTCAGGGCCGGGAAATCGGGGGCGGCATGCAGTGCCGTGGCACAGAGCAGCAGACAGAGCGCCAGCCAGCGTCTCATCACGTTCATTGGAAGCTGACCTTGGGCGCCTCATCGGCACCGGGTTTGGCGCTGAAGGTGGGTTTGGCTTCCAGATCGGAGTAAAGCAGCTTGGACCAGATGACCCCGGGGAAGGTACGGATCTCGGTATTGAACTGGCGTACTGCCTCGATGTAATCCCGTCTGGCCACCGCGATGCGATTCTCGGTGCCTTCCAGCTGGGCCTGCAGGGTCAGGAACTGCTGATCGGCCTTCAGATCCGGGTAGCGCTCGACCACTACCATCAGCCGGGAGAGGGCGCTGGAGAGCTGCTCCTGAGCCGCCTCGAACGCCTTGAGCTGGGAGGGGTCACTCACCTGCACGCTGCCGACTCGGGCACGGGCATCGGTGACCGCCTTGAGGGTCTCCTGCTCGTGGCTGGCGTACCCCTTGACGGTGGCCACCAGGTTGGGAATGAGATCGGCCCTGCGCTCGTACTGGTTCTCGACCTGTCCCCAGCTCGCCTTGACCTGCTCATCCAGGGTCGGAATGGTGTTCATGCCGCAGCCGGTCAAACCCAGCAGCAGGGTCAGGGTCAGCAGGGCACGGGTACCACGTTGCCAGAGTGAAGTGGCCATCTTGTTGTTCTCCATTGATATTTCTCTCGGAAATAGGTTCACCATAACAGCTTGTGGTCAGCCCTCACAACGCCTGGGTAAGAGGGGGGCGCGGTAGCTCATCGACACCTTGGGCAGCTGGGGTTTGTCCTTGAGCCAGGAGGCCAGCTCCTCCCCACAGCCATTGCCGGGGGGAATGGGAGCCTGGGGCTGGCAGTCCGGACTGTTTGCCGGGCAGCGCAGGCGCACGTGAAAGTGGCTGAAGTGGCCGACCCAGGGGCGCAGCTTGCCGACCCAGGCTTCACCGGGTGCCTGTTTGCACACCTCGGCCTTGATGACGGGGTTGACGAAGATGCGCGCCACCTCGGGGCGATCGGCCGCAAGGCGCAGCAGATTGAGCTGCCTGGGGCCGAATCGGCCGGGTAGCATCCGGTAGCTGGGTTCGTCGATTAGCGCCCACTCCCTGGGGGCATCCTGTTCCCAGCGGCTGATGGGTCTGTCAGCCATCCTGAACCAGATGTCGGCATCCAGGCCGGTCTGGTGGCTGCGATGACCTGAGGTAAAGGGCCCCCCGTGTATCATGGCGAGGTCGGCGATATAGAGATCCGGCATGCCGGCCAGTCTGGTCTGGTTGGCCAGATGCTGCAGGTAATGGATGAGGTCGGGGTGACCGTAATAGCGCAGCCGTTTGGTGCGGATCACCTGATAACCAGGACCTTCGAGGGGCAGGGCCACGGCATTTTTCAGGCAGCCGGCGGAGTAGCCGCCGATGGCCTCGGCATAGAGTGTGCTCGCGGACAAGAGCAGGGCGGTGGCGAACATGGGACTCCCGGGATGGCGCCCAGTGCGGGCTCAGACAGCCCCAAGCATACCAAGAGTGGCCGCTGGCCGTCATCCGTGTCGCGGTGGCGGTTGCATCGCGGCGCGTCGCTCGCGCACAATGCGCGGCAACGCAGCGACGGCAAGGCCGTTCGCATCACAGAAGGAGAAGAGAAGATGAGAGTCAGTGAGCTGGCAGCGCAAGAGAACGTGAGCTGGCTGATGCCCCCGGCCCGGCGGTTTTACGGGGTCATGATCTGCCTGTTGCTGGCGAGTCTCGCCACTGTGGTGGCCGCCCTCTGGCTGGGATATCCCGACATGGGCCTGCTGCCCTGGGTCGGGGTGGTCTTTGGCGGCATCGTGCTGGTGATGATGGTGTTGCCGCGCAACTGGCAGCGCTGGCGTCTGGCGGAGCTTGCCTGGGATGAACGCCATCTCTATCTGCTCAATGGTGGCGAAGACCGGGCGTTGGCGCTGCCCAGAGCCGTGCTGGTGGGCATGGAGCGGGATCGCAAGGTGGGACACGATGGCCAGTGGCTCGATTTCAGCCTGGATCTCGGGCTGGATGAGGTGACCCTGGCGACGGCCACCAGCCTGCTCGGGTTGTCCCGGGAAGGGACTCACGAAGTGGCCCCCGGGGTCTATCGATTCGGGTTCAAACGTGCCTGGCATGGGCGTCGTGCCCTCGGCACATTGCTGGCCGAGCTGCACCCAGCCTGACTATTTTCTCGACAATTCATCCCAATGCTCAGATACTGCCTCTGATTCGATTTGATCTTTCCTGCTCCGATAGCCCAAGAGATCAAGGACTTGGGATACGAAGCTGGAAGTGCCATGGCATGATGCCGTGGCTGGTCCGGCAGGGGGGTTGTGCCCTTACTCCCAGGTCGGTGGATGCATAGATAAGGCACCTTGAATCGAGAGTGGATGGCATGAAGATTTACGTAGGTAATCTGTCGTACCGGATGACGGCCGACGAACTGACAACCGTGTTCAGCCAATTTGGGCAGGTAGACAAGGTCGATATCATCATCGACCGCGATACCGGTCAGTCCAAGGGGTTTGGTTTCATTGAAATGCCGGTCAATGGTGAGGCCGAGAAGGCCATCGCCGAGTTGCACGGCACCGAGGTCGGCGGCCGCACCATCACGGTCAATCAGGCCAAACCGAAGACGGATGCACCCCGTGGTCGCCCCCAGCGCCATCGTTGAATCGTCTCGATAACGGAAAACGGCATGGAATCCTCCATGCCGTTTTTGTTTTCAGGGTCTGGTGCAGACTCAGGGAACGTCATAACCCAGAGCGGCCTTGCGGATGCGGAACCACTGCTGGCGAGTGAGCTCAATGGACTCGGCTGCCACGGCGGCGGCGATCCGCTCCCGTTTGCCGGAGCCGATGAGGGGCAACGGCTGACTCGGCAGCATCATCACCCAGGCGTAGACCACCTGCTCCAGACAGTCGGCGCCCACCTCCTGGCGGATCTGCTCGAGTTCCGTCCGCAGCGGGGCATATTCGGGGGCATGGAACAGCCGCCCGCCGCCAAGGCAGGACCAGGCCATGGGCTTGATGCGCAGTTGCTGGCATTGATCCAGGGCACCATCCAGCGTCCCCTCCTGATGGAGCGGGGAGATCTCCAGCTGGTTGGTGACCAGGGGGAAGGGCAGGCGGGATTGCAGCAGGGCGAACTGGTGGGGCGTGAAGTTGGAGACCCCGGCGTGCTTGATCTTGCCTGCCTGCTTGAGGGTGATGAAGGCGTCGGCCACCTCGTCGGCGTTCATCAAGGGGTCGGGGCGATGGATCAGCAACAGATCCAGATGATCGGTGCCGAGCTTTTGCAAGGAGGCTTCGGCACTGGCGACGATGTGTCCCTTGCCGGTGTTGTAGTGATTCAGGGCGTGGGCCGGATTGGCGGTGAGGGCGATGCCGCACTTGCTGACGATCTCCATGCGATCGCGCAGGGAGGGCTCCAGGCGCAGGGCATGGCCGAAGGCCTCCTCGCACTGGTAGCCGCCGTAGATGTCGGCGTGATCGATGGTGGTGACCCCGAGATCAAGGTGATATTTCATCAGGTCCAGCAGGGCGGCGGGGGAGAGCTGCCACTCCATCAGGCGCCAGTAGCCCATGATGAGGCGGGAGAAGGTGGGGCCTTGCTCATGCAGGGCCAGACGGGATACGGACATGGTGACTCCTCTGGAGATAAAAATGCGAAAAGAAAGGGGCAAAATCATGTGCCAGCATCTTGGTCTCTTCCGGCGGACAAGGCAATAATGCCCCCTTCGCGAATTCGAACTATGGTTCTGACTCCGACGGGTCAAGATCCCGGTGTCAGTGAGAGGAGAAGGGTGATGGAAGGATTTGCCGCCAGGCTGCAAAGCCTGATCGGGGAGGGGAGTGTGAGCGCTTTTGCCCGCAAGGTGGGGTTGAGTGAAGCCCTGATCCGCAAGTATCTGAAAGGGGCCGAGCCCGGCCTTGGCAAGGCGAACCAGATTGCCATGGGGGCCAACTGCTCGCTGGAGTGGCTCGCCACCGGTTGCGGGTATCTCTATCGTCAGGCCGAGGTGGTGGACAGGGACGCGCTGGCGGCGGCGGGGGCGCTGGTGCAGGAGACCCGTCCGGGAAAGCCCATGCCGGACGAGGAGCAACTGGTGACCCTGCTCGCCTATTACCAGTTCCTGCGCAGCCACAAGCAGGCGGACGGTTTTCTGGACCTGGCCCGGGCGCGGGAGTTTGGGCGCCATCTGGCCGAGGCCTGAGTCTGACGGGTGCTCCCGGCAGTCCGCCATTCTTCTGATACCCTCTAAGCAGTGATCAAATCCAAGGACACGCAGATGAGCTATCTGATCCTGGGCAGTGGCGGGTTGGGCAGTGCGCTGGCACGGGAGCTGGCCAGACGGGGCGAAGAGTGGTTGCTGGCGGGCAGGCAACTGCCCAGGGGGCTGGATCCCGCCTGCTACTTTCCGCTGCAGGAGGTGGACCCGCTCTCCTTCGAGGCCCTCTTCACCCTCTATGACAGCACCACCCTGCCGACGGTGGTGATCAACACCATAGGCCTGCTCCATGATCTTGCCCACATGCCGGAGCGGCGGGTGGAGGAGGTGACCCCCCAATGGCTTGAAGAGAGTCTGCTGGCCAATGCCTGGCCCCACCTGGCCCTTGGTGCCAACCTCAGTCGGCGCATGATGCCCCAGAGCACGCTCTGGCTCTGCACCCTCTCGGATCGGGCGGGAAGCCTGGAGGAGGGGGGCCAGGAGGCCATGTGCCACTACAGCTACCGCATGAGCAAGACCGCCCTCAACATGGGATCCCGGATCCTGGCGGGTGAGTGGGCCGGACGTTTTCCCGGCGCCGGTGTCATCACCGTGCATCCCGGCCTCATGAATACCCCCATGCAGCAACCTTTTCTTCAGGAGATGGATCCCACCTTGCTGCAGGACCCCGCCGAGGTCGCCGTCCGCCTGCTGGATCTGATGGCCACACTGACGCCCGCGCACTCGGGCCGTTTCGTGGACCTGCACGGCCAGTCGCTGCCCTGGTGAGCCGCCGGGCTCACATTCCCGCTTGCCGTTTCTTGCCAGCCGGGTGTCGGCTGGTTAATGTCATCGTCCTGCATCAGGAGGATGACATGCGCTATATCGATTTACGAAGTGATACCGTGACCCAACCCACGGAAGCCATGCGCCAGAGCATGCTGCATGCCGAGGTGGGAGACGATGTCTATGGGGAAGATCCCAGCATCAATGCGCTGGAGCGCCGCGGCGCCGAACTGCTGGGCAAGGAGGCGGCCCTGTTCGTGCCCTCCGGCACCATGTCCAACCTGCTGGCCTTGATGAGTCACTGCCAGCGTGGGGAAGGGGCCGTGCTGGGGGCGGCTTCCCACATCTATCGCTACGAGGCCCAGGGCTCTGCCGTGCTGGGCTCGGTGGCCCTGCAATCCGTCCCCATGCAGGCGGACGGCACCCTGGCCCTCGAGGATGTGCGGGGGGCCATCGCTCCCGATGATCCCCATTTCGTCCAGACGCGCCTCGTCTGCCTGGAAAATACCCATAACGGCAAGGTGCTGCCATTGACCTACCTGCGCGCCATGCGCGAATTCGTCGACGAGAAGGGGCTGAAGCTTCACCTGGACGGGGCTCGCCTCTTCAATGCGGTGGTGGCAAGCGGGGAGCCGGTGGCCGCCATCGCGGCGCCTTTTGACAGCATCTCCGTCTGCCTCTCCAAGGGACTGGGGGCACCGGTGGGTTCCCTGCTGGTGGGATCGGCTGCGTTCATCGCCCGCGCCAGACGGCTGCGCAAGATGCTGGGGGGCGGCATGCGCCAGGGAGGGATCCTGGCCCAGGCCGCCCTGTTCGCGCTGGATCAGCACGTTGCCCGGCTGGCGGATGATCATCGCCGCGCCAGGCGTCTGGCAGAGGGGCTGGCCGCCTTGCCAGGCATCGCACTCAACATGGGGGAGGTGCAGACCAACATGGTATTCCTGCGCCTGACTCAGGGGGATCCCGCCACCTTGCTGGGTTTCATGAAGGAGCGCGGTATTCTCTTCTCCGGCTACGGGGAGCTCAGGCTGGTGACCCACCTGCAGATCACCGATGATGACATCGACGAGGTGATCGACGCCTTCACCGAGTACCTGAGTGGTTGACGTCATTCCCCATCGCAACAACAAGGGCGCCATCGGGCGCCCTTGTTGTCATGGCAGGGTCGGTCATCCCTGGCGCTGGCCGGTGATCAGCATGGCCTCGTCGGTGGCGTCATAGATCATGATGGCCAGGTGGGTGACCTCTCCGGCGAAGTCGGCCAGCGGCACCAGGGTCAGGTTCTGGTACATGTAGGGGGCCGATCCCGTGATGGGGCGGTAGTTGGAGAAGCGCAACAGGTAGGGGCGCTGCTCCCAGGTGCTGAAGGCACGGTTGTTGAGTTTGAACACCATGTTGGCCTTGCGCTCGAACCAGGCCTTGTCCACATCGGGGAAGAGCGAGAACAGCCCTTGATCGCGCACCTCGCCTGCCAGCCGGCCGCTGTGACTCTCCATGAAGCCGTTCCACACCTGGATCCGGTACTCCCTGTCGAGCACGACCAACCCCACGTCCAGATTCTGGACGATGTTCATCAGCCAATGAAATTCCCGAATATCCATGGTCACTCCTGGTGGTTGCTGCCGCGGGACGGTCACAGCATGTGCATGATCTTGTTGTTCATGGTGGCGATGGAATCTTCGGTAAACAGCAGCAAGAGATCGCACTGCACCGCATAGCCCTGCACCCGATAGTTGATCTCGATGGCCAGAGTGCGGCGCCAGCGGCTCTGGTTGGTCCGAATGAGATCCTGAATGGGTCTGTGCTGGCCCAGCACCACGGGGTGACCCTGGCTAAAAGGGGTGTCGAGCTGGTTGGCGTAGCCGCGCAAGAAGGCGCCAATCAGCACGTTGGCGGTGTCCATCAGCAGTTCGAGCTCGGCGCCGTGATCCAGCTCCCCCTGATGGTTCATCAGGCGGGCCAGGTCCTGGAAGCTGGCATCGTGGAACAGCAGCAGGGCCTCCCCGGCGATCCCGGCCCCGATGAAGCCTTGACAGACCGCAGAGAGCGTCTCCGACTCGGCGGCGGCCGAGAGTGCCATGTGCAGCTCGGAGACCTCCAGCACGTTGACGTTGGGGATGGGGAGCAGCACGAAGGCGCCGAGCAGGCGGGCCAGCAGATCCGCCCCCTGGCCCATGGCGACGTTGGCCAGCTCCTGATAGACATCCCGCAGCTCGGGGGTGAACTGGATGCTGCTCTGGGCAGCCTGGTGGCTGGCGACGGGCTGGGGCTGGATGGCCGTCAACTGGGTGGCTGATTGCCACAGACCGTGGCGCTTGAGCAGGGCAAGGAGGGTGTCCGGGGAGGCCGGCTTCTTGATGAAATCGAGGGCGCCAAGGGCCATGACACGCTCATGGGCTTCCGGCTGGATGTCGCCGGAGACCACGATCACCTTACTGCGCACCCCCTCTCGCTTGAGGGTCTCGAGCACGCCATAACCGTCCATCTCCGGCATGGTGAGATCGAGAAAGATCAGGTCCCCGTGCCCCATCAGGATCTGCTCGACCCCTTCCAGTCCGTCCGCGGCCTGGTGCAAGGTGACACCCCAATCGGCGGGCAGGGCGCGCACCAGCTGTTTGCGCGCGAACCCGGAGTCATCACATATCAATACATTCATAGTGTTAGCCGACCTGTGCAACGAGGATTGCGCTAAGTGTGGGTCATCAGCCGTCAGATGCAACGGGCAGCGGCTGCGCCGGTGAAAATTGATCGTTCTGCTGGCGGGTACGATAGCGCTCAGAGTGCTTCTCGACGAAATCGGCGAACATCTTAACACGCAACGGGGTGAACCGGGGCTGACAATGGAGCATGTAGAAGGGACGTTTTCCGGACTGCCAGTCAGGCAGGACGGGGACGAGCTGACCATCTTGCAGGAAGGGGTGCACATAGTGCTGCGGGGCGTTGACGATGCCGAGGTGGCGCTGGGCTGCCCGCACGGCGGCCTGGGTCTGGTCGATGCAAAGGCGGGGAGTGCGCTTGATGCAGATCGCCTGTTCGTCCCGCCCGCTCAGTTGCCAGTGCTGGTGGGGCCAGCAGTAGATGAGATCGTGCTCTTCCAGCTGGGTCGGGTGGGAGGGCACACCCATCTTCTCCAGATAGAGGGGGGAGGCGAACAGACCGTACTGGATGTGACCCAGACAGAGGGCGTTGGGCAGGGTCTGGGGGAGCTCGCCGTTGAAAAAGACCAGGTCCCTGTCCTGATCTGCCTGGAGGGCATGGTCGTTGGACTGGCGGATGTCGAATTGTACCCCGGGATAGCGCAGGCCGAAGTCCACCAGCATGTCGACCAGGATGGTGTTGGAGAGGGCGATGGGGGCCGCGAGGCGGATGAGGCCGCTGATGTCCGTCTCCTCACCCCGAATTTCGCCGGTGGCCTGCTCTATTTCCGCAAGGGGGGTACAGAGGCGCTCGTAATAGCGCAGCCCTTCGTCCGTGAGACGCAGCTTGCGGGTGGATCTGTGCAGCAGGCTGCATCCGAGCTGCTCTTCCAGTTGGGAGATACGTCGACTGATGGTGCCGGTCGGCATGCCCAGCGCAGCGGCGGCGTGGGAGAAACCGCCCTCTTGCACCACCTTGACGAACAGATAGAACTCTTCGATGTACTTCATAAGCGGTTTTAGGGGGTGTTCTGGCTGTAACAAGCCAGTGACCTTATGAAGAGTCACCGGGCTTGGCAAGCGCAATCCGGCGTTTAATTGATCTGGATTAGATTCGACTCGCGCTGGTATTGCTGGAGCAGATGGACGAAATCTTCCGGGGATCTGTCCAGGCTGTTGTCGGGCACCAGCAGATCGTACCCCAACAGATCACGCAGCCGTGCCATCCGGTTGCCGAGCATGGCGATCACCCCCTCATAGCGCTGGCCGGAGGGTGAGCAGAAGCGGCTCTCCTCCAGCAGTCCCTCTCCCAGGAGCCCACTGCCGCACCCTCCGGTCGGGCAGTCGGAGCGCTCGCTTCGCATGGCCTGCATCAGCACGGCGCGCTGCTCGGTCAGCAGACGGACGGCGAGCCGGGGTGTGATCAGCGTCAAAAAAGCGTCGTAATCCTTTATTTTCAAGCCGATGTAGGGCAGCTCCACCAGATCCCACCCCAAATGGATACGTGGTTGGTCAATTCGCTGAATATTTCTCCATTTCAGGATCCAGCCGCCGTACTTGTGATGGTATTGCAGGCAGTCCTGACACAAAGAGAGACTAAAATGAGGCTCACCCAGTTTCCAAACCCCGACAAGAATTGTCATCAGGCCCGCCAAGAGGAGGGAAATGGCGGGGATTAGTAGTTGTTCACGAAGAAAAAAAAGTATAAAAATCATAGCAATGGTTATCACCATGCCCAACAATACCAGTGTGAGTCCATTTCTTCGTACCATGGGGATCACATGTAGCGTTTTCATATGATTTCGGCCTTTTTTCATCCGTTTGTTATTCGATTATGGGCCGGAACGGATTTTGTACCAGCGTGAATACTCCTGTCAGGGGGCGCAAGCGACTGGTTCGACCATGAGCTTTCAGCATGAATCATCACTCAACATGAATACGCTAGACGAACGCCTGCTCACCGTGATGGATGTCCTCCACACGCCTGTCTGGGTCTATGACATCCAGCGTCATCATATTTACTGGGCCAACGATGCTGCCCTCGGGCTCTGGGAGGCGAGCTCCCTGGCCGAGCTGAAGTCCCGGGATTTCTCCGCCGACATGGCCGCCGCCATCGATCTGCTGCTGCAGCGCTATCTCGGTGATTTCCAGCAGGAGCGCAGTTACAACGAGTGGTGGACCCTCTCGCCCAAGGGGGTCAAGAAGCAGGTCTATCTGCGTCTTTCCGGGATCCAGCTTGCCGGAAGGCAGATGATGATGGCGGAAGCGGTCATCGATGCCGACACCCTCTATCAGGAGTCCTCCCTCGCCACCGGCGACACCCTGGCCTGTCTCTTTGACAACGAGGGGCGCCTCGAGAGCGGCAACCATCACTTCGACATGTGCTTTGGCACCGGCATTCTGACGCTGCCCCAGATCTTCTCCGGTGCGGACGAGGCCTTCTATCGTCGCCTCTCCCGTCTGGACGAAGTAGTGGCCGAAGGGGAGTGCCGCACCCAGAAGGGGATGCGCTGGTTCCAGTACCAGTTTCGCCATATCCAGCAGGGGGCACGGATCCTGCTGACCATGCGGGACATCACGGATCGCAAGCTCGAAGAGCTGGAGCATCGCCACCTGGCCTGGCACGACTCCCTCACCGGGCTGCTCAACCGCTACGGCCTGATGAAATCCCTGGAAGCCTATTGCGGCCTCGGGGGGCGCTTTGCCCTGGTGTTCATGGATCTGGACAACTTCAAGCTGGTCAATGACAACTACGGCCACAAGGCAGGGGATCGCCTGCTGGAGCGGGTCGCCGGACGGCTCAAGCAGATCTGCCCGCGGGACGTGGAGCTGGCGCGCCTTGGCGGGGACGAGTTCACCGCCCTGGTGCCCCTCAACCAGGCGAGCGATCGGGCCCAGGAGGTGGCGGATCTCATGCTCTCCCAGATGAGCAAGCCACTGCAGCTGAGCGGTGTCCCCGAGGTCACCATCGGCGGCAGCATCGGCATCGCCATCTACCCGGACGACGCCGATGATGGCGACAACCTCATCACCCGTGCCGACATGGCCATGTATCAGGCCAAGCAGATGGGGCGGCTTCGCTGGCAACGCTTCACCCCCAGCATGCAGCAGAGCCTGCATCGCAAGCTGACCCTGAAGCAGTTCCTGGCCAAGGCCGTCGGTCGGGGAGAGCTCAGCCTGCGCTATCAGCCCCAGGTGGATGTGGCGCAAGGTCGGGTCATCGGTTTCGAGGCCCTGGTACGCTGGTACAATCCCGTGCTCGGCCATGTGTCGCCGGCGGAGTTCATTCCGCTGGCCGAAGAGATGGGGCTCATCCGGGAAATCGGAAGCTGGGTGCTTTCCACCGCATTGGCCCAGATGGGGGAGTGGCAGCGACAGGACGGGGTGAGGGTGCCGGTGTCAGTCAATCTCTCGGGCTTCCAGCTCTCTGCCAGTTTGCCGGAGCTGGTGGCCCAACTGCTCGAGGTATTCTCGGTGGAGGCGGCGCTGCTGACCCTGGAGCTGACCGAGACGGTGCTGATGCTCGACATGAAGGGGTGCATCGAGATCCTCGACGCCCTGAGCGAGCAGGGGATCAAGATCGCCATCGACGACTTCGGGACGGGCTACTCCTCCCTGGCCTACCTCAACCGGTTGCCCATCGACACCATCAAGCTGGACCGCTCCTTCGTGGTGGGACTCAACCTGCCGGTGATCCGGGCGACGGTGGCCATGGCCACCAGTCTGGGGCTCGGGATCCTGGCGGAAGGGGTGGAGGAGGAGCACGAGCTCGCGGCCCTGCAGACCCAGGGTTGCCATGTCTTCCAGGGGTTCCTGTTCAGCCGTCCCATGACCCCGGAAGAGGTGGCGGCGGCGGGGTTTGCTGTACAGTGCCGACTGGGTCGCTACCCCCTCGCAAACCATTGAGCAAGTTGTCGATAAATGTGCGGCATCTCCCATTTATGAAGTGCGAGATGCCAAATTAAACATAATTAATCGAATTTTTGTCTCATATCATGGGATCCATTAGACGTTATCGCTAGTATGCGCGCTCATTCCTTGGTAATGGAGTATCACCATAATGAGTCAAGCTGCAGTGAACGAGCGTCCGGCCCCTCCCAACGGCTGGTTGAACCGCTTTCTGAACGGGGTGGAGAAGGCGGGCAACAAGCTGCCGGATCCCGCCATGCTCTTCCTCTATGCCTTGCTGATCGTCTGGGTCGGCTCCTGGATAGGCTCCCAGTTCTCCTTCGATCTGGTCAATCCCCGCACCGGAGAGGCCGTGGTCATCAACAACCTGTTGACCGGGGCAGGGCTGGCGGACTTTCTCGCCAGCATGGTCACCACGTTCACCGGGTTTGCTCCCCTTGGCATCGTGCTGGTGGCCATGCTGGGGGTCGGGGTGGCTGAACAGTCCGGTTTCATCAACACCGGGCTCAAGAAGCTGCTCAAGGTGACGCCGGCGCGCTTTCTGACCCCCATGCTGATCCTGGTGGCCATCGTCAGCCATACCGCCGCCGATGCGGGCTATGTGCTGGTGATCCCCATTGGCGGCATCATCTTCCATGCGGCGGGTCGCCACCCGCTGGCGGGGATTGCCGCAGCCTTTGCCGGGGTTTCCGGCGGGTTTGCCGCCAACTTCCTGCCCTCCGGCGGGGATGCGCTGCTTCAGGGTTTCACCCAGTCTGCAGCCCAGTTGTTCGACCCTGACTACATGGTCAACACCCTGTGCAATATCATCTTCACCGGCGCTTCTTCCTTGCTGATCATCTGCGTGGGCTGGTTTGTCACCGAGAAGATTGTCGAGCCGCGCCTCAAGCAGGTGCCTCTCAACGAGGATCTGGAGAGCGCCGACGAGATGGGTCGTTACAGCGCCCAGGAAAGCCGGGCCTTCAACTGGGCCGGGTTCGCCATGCTGGCGGCCGTGGTGCTGCTGGGGCTGGCGCTGGCCCCCGGCGACTCGCCGATGCGGGCACCGGACGGTTCCCTCACCACCTTCGCCGCGCCGGTGATGAAGTCCATCGTGCCCCTCATTTTCCTGCTGTTCATCCTGCCCGGGATCGTCTATGGCTTTGTCGCCGGCAGCTTCAAGAGCGGCAAGGATGTGATCGACGCCATGTCGGCCACCATGAACAAGATGGGCTCCTACATGGTGATGGCCTTCTTCTGCGCCCTCTTCATCAAGGCGTTCGGGGATTCCAACCTCGGTACCCTGCTGGCGCTCTCCGGTGCCGAGGTGCTTCACGCCCTGGCGTTCCCGGGAGAGGTGACCATCGTCGGCATCATACTGCTGACGGCCACCGTCAACCTGGTGGTGGGCTCGGCCTCCGCCAAGTGGGCCCTCATCAGCCCCATCCTGGTGCCCATGCTGATGGCGGTGGGGATCTCGCCCGAGCTGACTCAGGCCGCGTATCGGGTGGGGGATTCCGCCTCCAACATCATCACCCCGCTGATGGTCTTCTTCCCCCTGGTGGTGGTCTATTGCCAGCAGTATGTGAAGAGCACAGGCATCGGCACCCTGGTCTCCATGATGCTGCCTTACTCCCTGGCCTTCCTGGTGAGCTGGACGGGCTTCCTGCTGATCTACTGGGCGCTGGGGTTCCCGCTTGGGTTGCAGGCCCCCTATGTCTATCCTGCCCCTTGAGGGTGACGGGGGGCCTTGGGCCCCCCGCTTTTTTTGGGTAGAGTGTGGCCTTCATCCCGGAGGTACCATGAACCCGACCATCGATCTCATTCTTTCCCATCGCTCCATTCGCCAGTTCACCCCAGAGCCCGTCAGCGCAGAGCAGCTGGATCAGATCCTGAGCGCCGCCCAGAGCGCCGCGAGCTCCAGCTTCCTCCAGGCCAACAGCATCATCCGGGTCACCGACAAGGGGTTGCGGGCCACCCTGGCGGAGCTGGCCGGCCATCAGGCCTATGTGGTCGAAGCGGCGGAGTTTCTGGTGTTTTGCGCCGACTACCATCGTCACAGCCAGATAGTGCCGGAGGCCCGCACCGGCTTTGTGGAGCAGCTCATGATCGGGGCCATCGACGGTGCCCTGATGGCGCAAAATGCCTTGCTGGCGGCCCAGTCACTTGGGCTGGGGGGGGTCTATATCGGCGGCATTCGCAACAATCCGGCCAAGGTGAGCGAGGTGCTGGGTCTGCCCCATCAGGTGATCCCGCTGTTTGGCCTTTGCCTGGGTCATCCCGCCCAGCGGCCGGAGCAAAAACCGCGGCTGCCCCGGGCGCTGGTGGTGCACGAGAACCGCTATCCTGCCACCCTGGACCGCGCCTGCTGGCCCGGTACGACGGGCAGATCCACGACTACTACCAGGCCCGCAGCAGCAACAACAAGGATCAGACCTGGAGCGGGCAGATCAGGGGGATCCTGGGCAAGGAGGCAAGGCCCTTCATGCTGGGATTCCTGCAGTCGAAGGGTTTTTGCCTCAAGTAATGGGGGCGGCGGGCGATATGGAGCATGACGCACCGGATGCGGTCACCGCCTGCGAGCGTTCTTGTGAGGCAATACGGGATCTGGGCGCTACCCTATGAGGCTAAGCTGTTGTAGGATCTCGCAATTGGATTGGGACTGGAGTGTGAACACCCTATGATTTTAACCCTGATATTGCTGTCAATCGGCGCACTCCTGTTTCTGGTCATCGCCTATAACGTGGTGCAGCAATACAAGCAGAAGGCCGAATCGGACAAGCGCCAGGCCATTGCCCGTCACAAGGCGGTGGCAGACGAGACCGAAGAGGTGTTGCTGAACGTCAACCTGGTGCCCTTTTCCAAAAACATGGTGCTGCTGTTGCAACATCGCATCCTGGATGCCTACCGCGCCATCGCGCTGGTGATGCCCAATGCGCAGGTCAAGCAGCGCATCGCCGACGTCCAGCTCCAGATCAAGAACGTGCAGGAGAACTACAGCAGCCAGGACGAGGGGCATTTCAAGACGCCGGAGTCCGACCGCCAGGCCATCCAGATGCTGCAACTGGCCAAGAAGATGCGGGCCGTGCTGCGGGTCGAGCACAACAAGGGCAAGATAGATCCCCAGGGCTTTGCCCAGGAGGATCGCCGCCTCGAGCTGATGCAGCTCAAGATCAACATCGCCAACCTGCTCAAGCGTGCCATGGATGCCCAGATCCAGGGGCAGTACGGCACCTGCCGCCAGCTCTACACCAAGGGGCTGGGGGCGCTGGCCAATGTCACCGACAAGGATCCCTACCTGCTGGCGCGGGAAGAGGACATGCGTCAGGGGATGCGCCAGCTGGAAGAACACCTGCAGCAGCACAGCGAGAAGGAGCTGCAAAACATCAAGGACAAAGAGACGGACGAACTGGACGTCCTGTTCCAACCCAAGAAGAAATGGTGATCATGTCACATCCCCTGGATTCCACACTGGGGCCCATGGCCCCATTTATTTGTCAACTGCTCACGGAAATGCAGGCCGTCATGGGAGTCAATGGCTCCCCCGTGGTGGATCACCTCTGCTACCGCGCCGCCACCCTGCCGGAATATCTGGAGTTGAAAGCGGTGCTGGCCGCCCACGGAGTCTTGCTGGTGGAGGGGATGATAGGCGGTCGTCCCATCGCCACCTATCGCTTGCACCAGCCTGTCTGCTGGGAGCAGGTGACCGTCCCCTGCATCGAACTGGCCGCCCCCAAGGCGGGCCGACGCCATCAGGCCGGGCTCGAACATATCGAGCTGGTGGTGCCCTCGCTCACGGCCTTGGTGGCGACGCATCCCGATGTCCCCTTCAAGACCGGCAACATCGATGACGGACGCAACCCGGATATAGGATTGATGCTGCCTTCTGGGCAGATCAAGTTTCATCTGCGCTCGCTTGACGAGGTGATAGATGAAGAGCTCTGTACCGGCGCCGTAGTGCCGGTACCGGCGGACTATTATGACGGTCTGTGAGGGGAGGGCCCGTTGACGGGAGCCTGACCCTGTGGCGTCAACGCACAAGCGGGCGCCACACGTCCTTTCAAGTGACCGAGCCAGAGGCTCAACCCCGCGGTGATCATCAACACCAGCTCGATGCCGAGTACCAGACCCCAGAGCCCCCCCTGCTCCCAGAAGGGATGCAGATAAAGCCCGCCCAGACTGGCTCCCAGGTAGTATCCCACCAGATAGAGCGACGAGGCGAGCGCCCGGTTGTGCTCCACGTGCTGGCCGACCCAGGCGCTGGCGCAGGCGTGGGCCAGGAAGAAGCCGAAGCTCGAGACAAGCAATCCCCCGATGATGGCGACAAGGCTCCCCTGCAGCAGGGCCAGACTGCCGAGTGCCATCAAGGTTATTCCCGCCAGCAGCAGACGATGTGCTCCCCAGCGATGGGCCCCGCGGCCGCTCAGTGAAGAGGCGACGGTGCCGGTGAGGTAGGTCAGAAACAGCATGCCGAGCCACTGGGTCGGCAGGGAGAAGGGGGCCTTGGCCAGCAGGAAGGTGAGATAGCTGTACTGATTCAGGAAGACCATGAAGTTGAGGCCGCCGATGAGATAGGCCCCCACCAGCAGGGGGTTGCCAAGGTGACTCTGGATGGCGCGGCGCAGTTGCCCAGGCGCTGCCTCCACGGCCACGAAGCAGCGCTGGGCGGGCAGCAGCCAGATGACCAGTGGCAGCAGGGCGAGGCTGATGATCCCGATACCGAGGAAGGTGTGCTGCCAGTCACCAAACCAGCCAGCCAGCAGACCGCCGACCACCCGGCCCGCGATGCCCCCCAGGGAGTTGGCCGCGATATAGACGCCGACGGCTACGATGAGGGCACGTTTGCTGAACTCTTCCCCCATGTAGGCAATGGCGGTGGCGGGCAGCCCTGCCAGCAGGACGCCTTGCAGGATGCGCAGGCTCACCAGCACATCAAAGTGGGTGACCCAGGGGATGCACAGGGAGAGCAGGATGGCGGCCGCCAGGGTCCACAGCATGACCCGCCGCCGTCCGAACCGATCAGCCAGACGGGCACAGACGAGCAGGGAGCCTGCAAGCCCTGCGGTGCAGCCTGCCAGCGTCCAGCTGGCGGACAGGGCGCTTACGGAGAAAACCTCTGCCAGGAGCGGCAGCAGGGGATGGGTCTGGTAGAGATTGAGGAATACCAAGAAGGAGCCCAGGCTGAGGGCCAGGGTGACGCGTATCCATTCGCGACTGCCTACTTCGATCATATGGAGTTGTCCCGACGACTTTTGTGCAGGGTAGTGCGACGAAACGTATAAATATAATATATTTAAGTTATTACCCTGATAAATGAAATTGATATGGATCTGAAACAGCTCGGATACCTGCTGGCGGTGCGCGATGCCGGCTCCTTCACCAGGGCGGCCCAGGGGCTGAACGTGGCCCAGCCTGCCGTCAGCATGGCCATCGCCAAGCTGGAGCAGCAGCTCGATCTGCGGCTGTTTGACCGGCAGGACCGCAGCGTGCGCCTCACCCCGGAGGGAGAGGTCCTCTGCCGCCACGCCGAACGGCTGCTGCGCCAGATGCATCAGGCCGAGGCTGAGATGGCCGAGCTCAAGGGGCTGGAGCGGGGGGAGGTGCGCATCGGCATCCCCTACATGATGGGCTCCTATTACTTCCCGCCAATCCTGATGGCGTTCAAGCATCGCTACCCCGGTTTGAAGATCCGGGTGGAGGAGGCGGGAACCCGGGAGCTGCTCAGCCGCATGGTGGATGGCAGTCTGGATCTCGCCATCCTCATCACCAGCGATCTGCCACCGGCCCTCGAGGGGGCGCAACTGCTGCGGGAAGAGATGCTGATGGTGGTGGGGGAGGAGCACCCCCTGCGCGGCGCTGCGTCGGTCTCGCTGCCACAGTTCTTCGGCCAGGAGCTCGCCATGTTCCGGCGAGGCTTCTACCACAGGGAACACATGGAGGTGTTGGCGCAGGGGCTGGGGGTTGAGCCTGACATCGCGTTCGAAAGCAATCTCATCCCGCTGCTCAAGGCGGTGGTGCGTCAGGGATTCGCCGTGACGACCTTCCTGCGCATGGCGCTGGAAGAGGAGCCGGCCCTCACCGGCATCCCTTTTTCACCCCCCATCTTCCTGGATCTCTGCGTAGCCTGGCGACGGGGGGATCCGCTCTCCATGGCGAACCGGGCATTGCGGGATTTTTTGCTGGCACAAGGGGATGCGTCTCACCATTGCGCTACAGATACTCAATGATTGAGTGGTATCACCAATAAAAACGCCTCCAATCTGGAGGCGTATGCTGACAAGGTGGATGCAACCTTATTTCTTGAACAGGTGATCCAGCTTGTTTGCCTTGGTGGAGAGATAAAACTCGTTGTGGGGATTGCGACCTTCCTGAAGGGGCACGCGCTCCGCCACCGGGATGCCAAAAGATTCCATCGCCTTCAACTTGCGCGGGTTGTTGGTCATCAGGCGCAGGGATTTGACCTCGAGCGCCTTGAGCATGTCGGCACAGATGGTGTAGTCGCGCATGTCGGCGGCAAAGCCAAGCGCCACGTTGGCCTCCACGGTATCGGCCCCCTGATCCTGCAGATGATAGGCCCGGATCTTGTTGAGCAAGCCGATGCCTCGCCCTTCCTGACGGACATACAGCAGGACGCCGCGGCCCGCCTTGGCGATGTTTTCCAGCGCGGCCTGCAATTGGAAGCCGCAGTCACAACGCAGACTGAACAGGGCATCCCCGGTCAGACACTCGGAATGAATGCGTCCCAGCACGGGTTCGCCGTCTGCGATATCGCCCATCACCAGCGCGGCATGATCCTTGCCGGTGCCGGTTTCCTGAAAACCAACCAGCGTGAAAGTGCCCCAGGGGGTCGGCAACTTGGATTTGGCCACGAGGGTAACGCTGCTCATATGGTTGCTCCTGACTACAGCTGCTTAAAAAAGGGCGGCCAGTTTAGCGCGCATTGTTCGGAACAACCATAAGAACAAAACCTTGCGTGAGAAGTGGGTTAACCCGATTGGTCAGAATAGGTGCAATCACGACGACTTTTGCGCAATTGTGTGCCCTGACAACTGCCAGCGACGGCGCATTCGGGTATAATCGGCGCCCATTAACCCATCCCGACAGGGATGTGTGCAACCAGTCAAGATGCCGAGTGCGCAGGAGAAACGTTATGGCTCAGATGGCCCCCGTGATGACTATTGATGGCCCAAGTGGAGCAGGAAAAGGCACTTTGTGCCAGTTGCTGGCTGAAAAACTGGGCTGGCACCTGCTCGATTCCGGTGCCATCTACCGGGTGCTCTCCCTGGCAGCCCTGCATCACGATGTGGAGCTCGATTCCGAAGCAGCATTGGTTCCCCTGGCCGCCAATCTGGATGTGCAATTCCAGGTAGAAGGGGAGCTGGTCAAGGTGATCCTCGAAGGGGAGGATGTTTCCCGCACCATTCGTACTGAAGAAGTGGGCAACGCGGCCAGCAAAATCGCGGCGTTTCCCCGGGTACGTGAAGCCCTGCTGCGTCGCCAGCGAGCATTTCGCCAAGCCCCCGGTCTCATCGCCGACGGTCGCGACATGGGTACAGTGGTTTTCCCCGAGGCGGATGTGAAGATTTTCCTCGACGCCAGCGCCGAGGAGCGGGCCCAGCGCCGCTATAAGCAGTTGCAAGATAAGGGCTTTGATGTTAACTTTGAGCGTCTTTTAACCGAGATTCGGGAACGTGACGATCGCGACAGAAATCGCGCCGTCGCTCCCCTGAAACCCGCGGAAGATGCTCTTGTTGTAGACTCAACGTCCATGACCATAGATGAAGTGCTGGCAACGGTGCTTGCCTATGCAGAGCAACAACTTGGTGATGTCAGCGCAAACTGATGTCAGTCGTCTGCACCAAGGATGGCGCAGATAATTTAAAACAACCCCGCTTGTGCCGGATTGCAAGTGGATGTTTCATTTGTGACATAAACAATGATCGAATCTTTTGCTCAACTCTTTGAAGAGTCCCTGAACGCCGTTGAAACCCGTCAAGGTTCCATCGTCAAGGGCACTGTCGTTGCTATCGAGAACGGTTTCGTACTGGTTGATGCCGGTCTGAAATCCGAGTCTGCTATCCCGGCTGAAGAATTCAAGAACGCCATGGGCGAGCTGGAAATCAACGTAGGTGACTCCGTTGACGTGGCTCTGGACTCTATCGAAGATGGTTTCGGCGAAACCAAGCTGTCCCGCGAAAAAGCCAAGCGCCACGAAGCCTGGCTGCAGCTTGAAAAAGCTTACGAAGAGCAAGCTACCGTTATCGGTATCATCAACGGCAAGGTCAAGGGTGGTTTCACCGTTGAACTGAACGGCATCCGTGCCTTCCTGCCGGGTTCTCTGGTTGACGTGCGTCCGATCCGTGACACCGCTCACCTGGAAAACAAAGAACTCGAGTTCAAAGTCATCAAGCTGGACCAGAAGCGCAACAACGTTGTTGTTTCCCGTCGTGCCGTGATCGAGACCGAGAACACCTCCGAGCGTGAAAGCCTGCTGGCCAACCTGCAAGAAGGTCAAGAAGTTAAGGGTATCGTCAAGAACCTGACCGACTACGGTGCATTCGTAGATCTGGGCGGTGTTGACGGCCTGCTGCACATCACCGACATGGCGTGGAAGCGCGTTAAGCATCCTTCCGAAATCGTCAACGTTGGCGACGAGATCGCTGTCAAGGTTCTGAAGTTCGACCGCGAGCGTACCCGTGTATCCCTGGGCCTGAAGCAGCTGGGCGAAGATCCCTGGGTTGCTATCGCCAAGCGTTACCCGGAGACCACCCGTCTGTCTGGCCGCGTGACCAACCTGACCGACTACGGCTGCTTCGTTGAAATCGAAGAAGGCGTTGAAGGCCTGGTACACGTATCCGAGATGGATTGGACCAACAAGAACATCCACCCGTCCAAGGTTGTTAACGTTGGTGACGTGGTTGACGTGATGGTTCTGGACATCGACGAAGAGCGTCGTCGTATCTCCCTGGGTCTGAAGCAGTGCAAATCCAACCCGTGGCAGCTGTTTGCCGAAACTCACGCCAAGGGCGACCGTGTTTCCGGCAAGATCAAGTCCATCACTGACTTCGGTATCTTCATCGGTCTGGATGGCGGCATCGACGGCCTGGTTCACCTGTCTGACATCTCCTGGAACAACCAGGGCGAAGAAGCCGTGCGTGAATTCAAGAAGGGCGACGAGATCGAAGCCGTTGTTCTGCAAGTGGACCCGGAGCGTGAGCGCATCTCCCTGGGCGTCAAGCAGATCGAAGAAGACCCGTTCAATAAGTACCTGTCTGACAACAAGAAAGGTGCTATTGTGAAGGGCAAGGTTACCGAGGTTGATGCCAAGGGTGCCGTGATCGAACTGGCTGACGGCGTAGAAGGCTACCTGCGTGCCTCCGACGCTGCTCGTGACCGCGTAGAAGACGCCACTCTGGTGCTGTCTGTTGGTGACGAAGTTGAAGCCAAATTCATGGGCGTTGATCGCAAGAACCGCACCGTGAGCCTGTCTGTCCGTGCCAAGGACGAGGCTGACGAGCGTGTCGCCATCGACAGCCTGAACCAACAAGAAGAAGTTGTGTTCAGCAATGCCATGATGGAAGCGTTCAAAGCCGCCAAGGGTGAGTAATCCTTGATGCAAGAAAAGGGCGGCATTGCGCCGCCCTTTTTTATCTTGGCAAAATGATTATTGCATGTGATCGGGGAAGGAGATTTAACCTTATGACCAAATCAGATCTCATCGAACAACTGGCAGCCAGCCGCATGCATATGCCGGCCAAGGATGTCGAAGCCGCAATCAAGGAGATCCTTGAGCAGATGGCATCGACCTTGCAAAACGGCGACCGGATTGAAATCCGAGGATTTGGCAGTTTCTCGCTGCACTATCGTGCGCCCCGCGTGGGTCGCAACCCCAAGACCGGGGACAAGGTTGAACTGACCGGGAAATATGTCCCGCACTTCAAACCTGGCAAAGAGTTGCGCGAACGCGTCAACATCATCGAATAATGCAGAAAACGGCATACCTGAGTATGCCTTTTTTATTTTTATGTTCTGGAGTCTGCCCGTTGTCGGGTTTCTCACACTCTTTTCCCATTCGCGCTAGAGTCTGCCTGTGATTTTAAGGATAATCAGTCACTCATTCGCTACAGACAGGGAGCTCCCATGAAGCGTATCTTGGCCCTCATTCCACTGGTGCTGGTGTTTGTCCTGACCCTTGCCATCGGTTCTCAAAATGGTCAGCTGGTGCAGTTCAACTACTTGATCGCCCAGGGGGAGTTCTCGCTCTCCATGTTGTTGGGGTTCTTCTTCGCCGGCGGCTTTCTGCTGGGCTGGCTGGTGTTTGGCCTGCTGTTCCTGCGTCTCAAACTGCAAAATCGCACCCTGAACCGAACCATGCGTCGTCAATCTCGCGAGTTGGAGCTTGCCCGGTCGACAGCCAAGGAATAATGTCCCTCAATGCTTGAACTGCTTTTCCTGCTGTTGCCCATCGCCGCCGGTTATGGCTGGTACATGGGCCGCAGGAGTGTTCGCCAGGACACCCAGCAACAGAGTAACCAGTTTTCCCGTCAGTACGTGGCGGGCCTCAACTATTTGCTCTCTGACGAGTCGGACAAGGCGGTGGATCTCTTTATCCAGCTGCTGGAAGTCGACAGCGAAACCATCGAAACCCACCTCTCCCTCGGCAACCTGTTCCGTCAACGGGGCGAGGTCGATCGCGCCATCAAGATCCACCAGAACCTGGTCGCCCGTCAGCTGACCCGTGAGCAGCGTCAGCTTGCCTTGCAGGAGCTGGCCCGTGACTTTCTGGCTGCCGGCTTGCTCGATCGGGCCGAAGCACTCTGGAAAGAGCTGTGTGATGACAGCGATTTCGAAGAGACGGCTCTGGCACAGCTCCTGATCATTCATCAGCAGTTGCGTGACTGGGACAATGCCATCGCCGTGGCGGTGCGTCTGCAGAAATTCCAGGGCAAGAAGCTGGCCGAGCCCATTTCCCACTTCTATTGCGAACAGGCGGAGAGTGCCTTGCGCGATGGCGACAAGCCTGCGGGGATCGCCAAGCTCAAGCGTGCGCTCGGTGCCCACCCGGCCTGTGCCCGCGCCAGCTTGCGGCTGGCCGATCTGGCGATGGAGGAGGGCAGGTTCGAGGATGCGGCCAAGGAGCTCCTGCGGGTGTTCGAGCAGGACATCGACTTTGCCTCCGAAGCCATGCCAAAACTGCTTGATTGCTATCGCCAGCTTGGTCGCAGCCAGGAGCTGATCCCGCTGCTTGAAAAAGCGGTAGAGGATCATGCGGGGGTCAGCGTGACCCTGGCGCTGGCCAATCTGGTGGAGGCCCGCGATGGGTTGAGTCAGGCCCGTGCGCTGGTGCTGCGCCAACTGCGTCGCCACCCCTCCATGAAGGGGTTTTATCAGCTGGTCGGTTTCCAGTTGGCCAGTGCCGAGGAGGGGCCTGCCAAGGAGAGCCTGGAGCTGCTGCAACAGCTGGTCGGCGAGCAGATCAAGATCAAGTCGACCCACAAGTGCCGTCAGTGCGGCTTTGCCACCCATTCGCTGTTCTGGCAATGCCCTTCCTGCCGGCAGTGGGGCACCATCAAGCCGATCCGAGGGCTGGATGGGGAGTAAACGCCAGCGAGGCCAACACGCCCGGGCGAGCACGGATACCCAAGAATTTCAGATGCCAGCGTGCAACCGGGCCCCGGCTCTGCTGCGCCTGGCTGTGGCATAACAATCCATAGGAAGTGACATGCAAGACCCCAAAGTACTGGTCGCGCTGGATTATCAGCACGAAGCCGACGCCTTTGCCTTCATTGAGCAGATCTCACCGGCCCAGTGCCGCCTCAAAGTAGGCAAGGAGATGTTTACCCTGTTTGGTCCCCAGTTCGTTCGTCAACTGGTGGCCAAGGGGTTCGACGTCTTCCTGGATCTGAAATTTCACGACATTCCCAACACCGTCGCCAAGGCGGTGGCGGCCAGTGCGGAGCTGGGCGTCTGGATGGTGAATGTCCATGCCAGCGGTGGCGAACGCATGATGCGTGCCGCCAGAGAGGCGTTGCTGCCATACGGGGACAAGGCGCCCCTGCTCATCGGGGTAACCGTGCTGACCAGCATGGAGCAGTCCGACATGGCGCCCCTGGGTCTGGATGTGACGCCGGCAGAACAGGTGATCCGCCTGGCCACCCTTGCCAAGGCGGCCGGGCTGGATGGTGTGGTCTGCTCCGCGGAAGAGGCGAGTGTGCTGAAGGGGCTGCTGGGAGCCGAATTCAAGCTGGTGACGCCGGGCATTCGTCCGAGCGGATCGGCTGCCGGTGATCAGCGCCGCGTCATGACGCCGCTGGCAGCGGTGGAGGCGGGGGCGGATTATCTGGTGATCGGCCGTCCTATCACCCAGTCCTCGGATCCCGCCGCCGTGCTTGGGGTGATCAATGCCGAGCTTTGCCGGTAACGGCGTAATGGGCGAATGAGCGCAGGCCGGATCCCAGATCCGGCCTGCTGCATTTTGGCCGTGGGCTGGCCCTGCCTATAGGGAGTTCAGGAGTGGACGGCCTGGGTGTCCAGACGAATGGGGAAGAGGCCGAGCAGCAGGCCGGCGAGTGCGCCGATGAAGTGTGACTCGATGTGCACCCTGGCACCGATCAAGGCGGAGACAGGGCTCTCGCCGGCACTGTAAAAGTCCACACCGAGCTTGATGGCGACGCCCGCCAGCATCAGCCAGCCGGAGTGACGGCGAAAGCGGATGTCCTGCATGGCACCCCATACGAACAAGCCGTGCAGCAGGCCGGAGAGTCCCATGTACCACTGGGTTTGCGGGCAGCCCCACCAGATGCCGAGTCCGACCGCCGTTCCCAGCAGCAGCAACAGCACGGGCAGGCGCCATCCCGTCAGGTACTCCTGAAACAGGCTGTAGAGCACGGCCAGACCGCTCAGGTTGAGCAGCAGGTGCCATCCATTGGTGTGTGCCAGATTGCCTGTTATGATGCGCCACCCTTCGCCCTGGGCGATCAGGTCGCGATCGAAGGCGAGCTGATGATTTGGCACGGTGAAAAAGAGCAAGGCAGTGACGAGCGAAAGCGCGATGACCCAGAGCAGACCCGATTTTCCTGACAACATGAAGCAGCCCAACGACAAAGAGAGCCGATACTGTACACGCTGTACCCGGGCCCTCAAAGCGTGCCTGTGCGATTATATTCAGCGGGTGCCGAACCTGGCTGCGCTCCATATTCTGCAACACCCTGCCGAAGTAGGTCACCCCAAGGGGACGGCTGCGTTGCTGGCGGCGTCCCTGACCGATGTGCGCATCCATGTGGGAGAGGACTTTTCCGACGACGAAGGGCTCAATGCCCTGCTTGCCGACCCCGCTGTCCAGTGCTACGTGCTGTGGCCCGATGAGGAGGCCCTGACCCTGATACAGGCAAGGGAGCATCTCCTGAGGCGTGGGCGCACAGTGCGAGCCCACTTCATCCTCCTCGATGGTACCTGGCGCAAAGCCTATCGCATGTTGCACAGCTCGCCTGCACTGCTCGGGTTGCCGCGGATCACCCTCGGCGCCATTGCCGGACAATATTCCATTCGCAAGAAGCCCTTTGAGGAGGCGCTGTCCACCCTGGAAGCGGGCTACCATCTGTTGTCCCGGTGGGAAGGAGAGCCTGAGCGCTTCGCCCCGCTGATGACCCTGTTTACCCATTTGAACCGGCAGTGGCATGACTTTGCACAAGGCCGCCGCCGTTGAGTTGCCCAGAGGAGTGAAAAACATGAAAAAAGCCGTCGTGGTCTTCAGTGGCGGGCAGGACAGCACCACCTGTCTGGTGCAGGCACAGGCCCGCTATGACGAAGTGCATGCCATCACCTTCGATTACGGCCAGCGCCACCGGGCGGAGATTGACACCGCCCGCCATCTGGCGGCGGCGCTCGGGATCGCCGCCCACAAGGTAATGGATGTGACCATGCTCGGGGAGCTGGCCATCTCTGCGCTGACCCGGGACGACATACCGGTGAGCTTCGAGCTTCAGGAGAACGGCCTGCCCAACACCTTCGTGCCGGGACGCAACATCCTGTTCCTGACCCTGGCGGCCATCTATGCCTATCAGGTGGGCGCCGAAGCGGTGATCACCGGGGTGTGCGAGACCGACTTTTCCGGCTATCCCGATTGCCGCGACGACTTCGTCAAGGCGCTCAATCAGGCGGTCTCCCTGGGGCTGGATCGCCCCATCCGCTTCGAAACCCCCCTGATGTGGCTCGACAAGGCCGAAACCTGGGCGCTGGCGGATCATTACGGTCACCTCGATACCGTGCGTCACCAGACGCTCACTTGCTACAACGGTGTCCAGGGAGATGGTTGCGGGGCCTGTCCTGCCTGCGAGCTGCGTCGCCGTGGCCTGGATCACTATCTGGCTGACAAGATCGGCATCCGTGCCAGACTTTACGAGAAGAGCGGACTGGGCGAGAAAAGCGGATCCTGAGCCTGTGCCTAGCCCGGGTTTGGGGTATAATCCGCCCCTTTTGCAGCAAGTCGTGACCAAGATGCACTATCCAATCAACGAGATCTTCCAGACCATCCAGGGGGAGGGGGTATTTACCGGCCTGCCCGCCATCTTCGTTCGCCTTCAGGGCTGCCCGGTGGGCTGCCCCTGGTGCGATACCCGCCACACCTGGGTGGTGGACCCCGAGCGTGAGGTGGCCCCTGGCGAGGTGCTCGATCGTTCCAATGAGTCCGACGGCTGGAGCAAGATGAGCACGGAAGATATTCTGGCCAGCTTTACCCGGCTCGGTTACCGGGCCCGTCACGTGGTGTTGACCGGTGGTGAGCCCTGCCTCTACGACTTGCGCGAGCTCTCTTCGGCCCTGGTGGCATCGGGTTATCAGGTGCAGATCGAAACCAGCGGGACCAGCGAGGTGCTGACCCATGAGCAGACCTGGGTGACTGTTTCCCCCAAGATCGGCATGAAGGGTGGGTTGCCGGTGCTGGTCTCTGCACTGGAGCGGGCCAACGAGATCAAGCATCCGGTGGCCACCGAGCACCATATCGAGGAGCTGGATGCCCTGCTGGCCACCGCCCGGCTGCGCCCCGATGTGATGATTGCGTTGCAACCCATCAGCCAGAAAGCCAGGGCCACGGAGCTGGCCATGGCGACCTGCATCGCCCGTAACTGGCGACTCTCCATCCAGACCCATAAATACCTGAATATCGATTGATATGGATGGACTCAGCGATGAGCGCATCTTGCTGACGCTGGCCAGCAAGATGCCTTACGGAAAATACAAGGGGCGGCGCATCATCGATATTCCCGAGCCCTATCTGGTATGGATGGCGCGAAGCGGTTTTCCGGCCGGTACCTTGGGCCAGTCTCTGGCACTGGCCTACGAGATAAAGCTCAATGGACTCGAGTCCATGATTATTCCCATTATTAACAGGATGTCAGAATGAGAATATATACAAGGCAAGGGGACAAGGGGCTCACGCGACTGGCCGATGGCACTTCCCTGGCCAAAGACGATAAACGTGTCGAGACCTATGGCGCCATCGACGAGCTGAATTCCCAAATAGGCTTGTTGATGGCTGAAATACCCGCCGGGGAGACGACTCTCCTGGCCGATCTCATATTGTTGCAGCAGGAGCTGTTTGATCTGGGCGGGGAGCTGGCATTTTCCAGTGAATCGCAAACGGATGCGCTGTGGCAGGTGAACGAGGCTTGGACGAACAGGCTCGAGCAACAGATCGATGCCTACAGTGCCGGGTTGCCGGTGCTGCGCAATTTTATTTTGCCGAGCGGTTCGCGGGCGGCGGCCCAGGCACATGTGGTGCGTACCCTGACCCGTCGCTGCGAGCGCCTGCTGCTTGGGTTGAGCCGCGTAGAGCGGGTGAATCCGGCTGTTTTGCCCTATCTCAACCGGCTGAGCGACTGGTTTTTCACCATCGCCCGATACTTGCTGGTATCGTCAGGCACCCCGGAGATCCTCTGGGTCAAGGCGGCTGACAGAGGCTGACAACTGCTCGAAGCGGCAATAAAAAAACCTCGCCTTGCGAGGTTTTTTTATTGCTGTGGAAAGGGGCCTGATATTGCAGTCAGATGGCAAAGGCTTCCACGGATTTGCCTTCGGCAACGGCCTTGGCAATGACCGAGGGCATGCGGCCCTGACCGGTCCAGGTTTTTTCCACGCCATTGTCAAGATAACGATATTTGGCGGGGCGGGGCGCACGTTTGCTGACCTTGGTATTCTCGGGCACCACGGTGTTGACCAATTCGGCGGGATCGATCCCTGCGGCCTTCAGCATTTCGGCATATTCGGCAATTTTCTTTTGATGTTCTTCACGGGCCTGGCGTTCGGCGGATTCATCTTGCCGACGTTCATCGACGATGGCGGAGAGCTTTTCCAAGCCTTCTTCCAGTTGTTCCAGCGTCAAATCGCGGCAAGCTGCACGCAGGCTACGGATATTCAACAGCACTTTCAGAAATTCGTTCATATTGGCTACCACGCGAGCAAAATATTAAGGGAAGAACTGGTTTTTCGATAATTTATAGGGGTGATTGGTACCAAGTCAAGCCTGCCAAAATAATTAATTAGGCTGATAAATTAAGTCTTGAAATAGATATTAAGGATATTTTTATCCGTTTGACGGGCCAACATCTTCGAATGGACTCGTGTCAGATGAAAATATCGCCAGTGGAGTCTTTGATGAACCATTTGACTATCTTTGAAGATGTGGGTGCCTCAGAAACCTTGAAATTTAATCAAAAAACTTGCTATCACCCGGCGGCTCGATAAAATGTGCCGCGAATACCTTTAAGTAGAGGCGCGCTGCCTATGAGTAACCGAGCGGAGGGTGATGCCTGCGATGCTCGATGAAAGGAGTCGGCGCCGAAGTGACCAGGCCATCATACCGGGTTGCTGGTTCTGCATCTAATAGGTGCAGGACTGCCATAGTCATCCACTATGGAGCGCTACCTGAAGGGGCTGAGGAGTATACCCTCCCCATGGGTTTTGTTTCTTTGATCCTCTCGGTAGATCTCCACCTGTTGTCTTTAGGTGCAAAGAGATCATGGACATCGTTCATTACGCCGACTCCGGTTGGTCCGTCGTTCCCCCCCTGCTGGCCGTTGCGCTGGCGATCATCACCCGCCGCGTCCTGGTGTCGCTGGGGGTGGGCATAGTCGCAGGCAGCCTGCTGCTCAACCAGTTTTCTCCCCTTGCTTCCCTGCATTACATGCTCGATACCGTGCTCAGGATCTTCTGGGTCGACGGTGCGCTCAATCGTGACAACGTCAACATGATCCTCTTCATGTTGCTGCTGGGCGGCCTCATCAGCCTGATGAGCGTCTCCGGTGCGACTCGGGCGTTTGCCGAGTGGGCGGAGCGCCGCGCCAAGACCCGCAAGGGTGCCAAGTCCCTGACCGGTCTGATGGTGTTCGCCTTCTTCATCGACGACTTCTTCCACAGCCTGTCGGTGGGGGCCATCTGCCGTCCGGTGACCGATCGCTTCCAGATCTCCCGCGCCAAGCTGGCTTATCTGCTGGACTCCACCGCCGCGCCGGTTTGCGTGCTGATGCCGATCTCCTCCTGGGGGGCCTACATCATCGCCCTCGTCGGCGGCATCATGGCGGCTCATGGTCTGACCGACCAGAGCCCCATCTCCGCCTTCGTCGAAATGATCCCCATGAACCTCTATGCGGTGTTCACCCTGATCATGGTGCTGGTGGTGATCGCCTTCCAGCTCGACATCGGCCCCATGCGCCAGCATGAGCAGTGGGCACTGGAGGGCAAGCTGTGGGACGAGTCCAAGGGGCGCCCCATCGGGCTCGACATGGAGAGCCCGGAGGAGAGCAATGGCGGCATGATTGACATGGTGCTGCCCATCCTGACCCTGACCCTGGCCACCGTCTATTTCATGATTGACTCCGGGGCTGCGGTGCTGGCCGACAAGGAGCTGCCGTTCAGCGTGCTCGGCTCCTTCGAGAACACCAATGTCGGCTCCTCCCTGGTCTATGGCGCCCTGTGCAGCCTGGTGGTCTCCATCGGTTTGGCCATGCGCCTCAAGCTCGGTGCAAGCAACTGGATGAAGGCGGCTCCGCAGGGGATCATGGCCATGCTGCCCGCCATCAACATCCTGCTGTTCGCCTGGACCATCGGCGCCGTGGTGCGCGATGTGGAAACCGGTAAATACCTGGCCTCCCTGGCCAATGGCAATCTGCCGGTGGAAGTGTTGCCCGCCGTGGTCTTCGTGCTCTCCTGCGCCATGGCGTTTGCCACCGGCACCAGCTGGGGCACCTTCGGCATCATGCTGCCGCTGGCCGGCGACATGGCGGCCGCCAGCGACATCAGTCTGATGCTGCCCATGCTGGCCGCCGTACTGGCAGGGTCCGTGTTCGGGGATCACAGCTCCCCCATCTCCAGCACCAGCATCCTGTCTGCCACCGGGGCCGGTTGCCATCACATCGATCACGTGATGACCCAACTGCCTTATGCCCTGGCCATCGCCTTTGGCGCTGCGCTCGGCTACCTGGTGATGGGGCTGATGCACTCCGCGCTGGCCGGTTTCACCGTGAGCGGGCTCTGGTTCCTGATCTTCTCCGGTTACCATTTGCGCAAAGCCCGGGCGTATAGCGCCGTGGCAGTCGCATAAGAGAACAAGGGGCCTGCGGGCCCCTTGGTTTTGGCAGGGGCTTTGGTTAGCATGCGCCCCATCACTCCCGTTTCGGAACCCCATCATGGCTTCACTGCACTACAAATTTGCCACCATGAACTCAGGCAAATCGACCCAGCTCATCCAGGCCCACTTCAACTATCTGGAGCGTGGCATGTATCCGCTGGCCATGACGCCCGCCATCGACGATCGCTTCGGTGCCGGCGTCATCAGTGCCAGGGTCGGCCTTGAGCTGAAAGTGGAGGTGTTCAGCGACAGCTGCGATCTCTTCGAGATGGTCAAGGCGCGTCACGCAAAGCGGCACATCGATGTCTTCATCGTTGACGAGGCGCAGTTCCTGACCCGTGAGCAGGTCTACCAGCTCGCCCGCATCGTCGACGAGCAGGACATTCCGGTGATTGCCTATGGTCTCAAGACCGATTTTCGCGGCGAACTGTTCCCCGGCTCCTACCACCTGCTCTGTCTGGCGGACAAGTTCGAGGAGCTAAAAAGCATCTGCTGGTGCGGCAACAAGGCCCACATGAACTCGCGGGTCAACGAGGCGGGGCAGGTGATGCGCGACGGTGAGCAGGTGGAGATCGGCGGCAACGATCGCTATGTGTCGCTCTGCCGCAAGCACTATCTGGAAGGACGGGCTTTCAAGTAACCCGTGGCTGGCTCGTGCAGCCTGGACACCAAAGAGGGCGCCTATCTGGCGCCCTCTTTGTCTGTAGGAGTCAGTCGATCTCGATGTCCACAGGGGCGATGATGGGGTCTGCCGCCGGCAGGCGGTGGAAGAGCTGGCGAAAATGCTGCTGTACCCGGCCTATGTCCACCAGGGACATGCCGGAGGCGAAGCCGAACCAGACGTAGAGCCCGGTGAGGTCGCGAAACATGGGAGGGAGGTAGCGAGGGGCGTCGATGAGCCCCTCCAGATAGTGCTGATAGAGCACGGGGATGTCGTCCAGGGTCACCTTGCCGACGAACAGCATGGGCAGGATCTCCGGCACCCCCTCCAGCACGGCGCTGCGAATGAAGTTCACCGTCTCCACATAGCCCTTCACATAGGAGAGATCCTTGGTAAAGCAGGCGCCCCCTTCGACCATGCCTCCGCGAAACACCCGCTGGGTGATCTTGTAGGCGTCGTGCTCGCTGGCCCCTTTGGCCACGAAGTGGCGGAACACCTCGATGAAATCGGCGCCACGCTCCGCCATGTCGATGGCCATGACCCGATCCGAGATGCGCTTGGCCCTGTCCGGGAAGGAGCTGAAGGTGAGGGTCTCGATGAGTACCGCCAGCCCCTCCTGACAGGCGGTGATGCGGGGCGAGCCGGCGCCGAGCCAGGTGGCGTAAGATTGCTGACGGCCGTTGAGGGTGGTGCCGACGTGAACCCAGCCTTCGTGTACCTCAAGTACCTGCAGATCGAGTTCCGAGAAACGGGCGTGGGAGTTGAGCTTGATGTAATCCCCCCCGGCGGCGGCATCGGAGACGATGCCATCGCTGAGCTTGACCTGGACTGTGCCGTCGCTGAAGTAGCTAGACAGCTTGCCCTGCAACCTCGCGACCGCGGCTTCCCCCTCGAACTCCTTGGGGTAGGGGCGCACCAGGTGGCGGGCGCCGGGCAGGGAGAAGATGTCGCACAATCTGGCCCCCAGCTCCTTCAGGGTCTTGCGATCCCCGCGCAGGTGATCGCTTGCCGAGCCGTAGAGCCGCTGACTGTAGCGCTGAAAGTCCGGCTGTCCGCGCTGGCGCAGCATCTCGATGACCACCATGTACTGATCCACCGTCTCTTGCAGGATCCGGCCGAGATCGTCCTGGGGGCCGAGGCGTCGGCGGATCCTGTCCCTCAGCTCCTTGAGCTCAAGGTACTTGTTGCGGGGATCGAACCCCAGGGGGAGGGATTCATAGAAGTGCCTGTCGATGGCGGGCAGTGCCTTGCCGCCACTTGCCAGAAAGTCGCTTTGCAGGTGACGGGGCCATTTGATAGCATCCAGGATGCGGATGGGTTTTTGCAGGGCGAGCAGTTCATCCGAGAGGGATTTGAGGTGCAGGCGATACTTTTCTTGGATGGTCATCGGGCTCTTTGGAGGCGAGTGCGCTACGAGAATGGCTGAGTATAGGCACAGGGCCTGTCAAAAAGAAGCGAGACGACGGGGATCCGGCCTGTGTGCTTTTGGTTGTCTGAAAATTGGTTTAGACTGCGCCCCTTGATCTCTACCGTGTCGTGAAAATGATGAATATCCCCAGCTCTGAAATGATAATGCGTTGGTTGCAACAGGCCCGGATCGAGCACTATGTGTGCGATCAGTGTCATGGCATCCACATGGTCTCCCTGCAGTCCGTCGAGGGCATCCAGGAGAGCCGGATCTTCGTGGAAGAGGAAGGGCTGCTGTTCTCATCCGAGCTGGAGGTGCGCCCCTCATCGCTACTGCCCCTGGTGGCCGAACTGGGTCGTCTCAACATGCAATATCCGTCCCTCAAGGTGTTCCTCGACATCATCGATGACAACCTGCCACGCCTCGTTGTGGGTCACACCGTCTTTACCAAGGCGGGTCTCACCGTCGAGCAGTTCCTGCTGTTCGTTGAAAGCACCACGGCAGCCACCCATGAAGTGGTTTCCGAATGTGAACGCCTTGGCTTCCTCAATCTGCCGGAAATCCAGGTCGCACCGGAATCCGTTCACTGACTTCAGCACCTGAACTGTGCGT
Organism: Aeromonas sp. FDAARGOS 1402; assembly: GCF_019046925.1. NCBI lineage: Bacteria > Pseudomonadati > Pseudomonadota > Gammaproteobacteria > Aeromonadales > Aeromonadaceae > Aeromonas > Aeromonas sp. FDAARGOS 1402. The sequence continues at coordinate 4,017,588 of NZ_CP077201.1, read as the reverse complement.
TTAATGTGCGAACGGTTCGCTGCGGCTAAAAAGCCGTTGACGGCGGCGGGGCTTTCCCCTAGATTACGCCCCGTTCCAGCGCAATGGCGCAACGAACATCGTGTTGGCTGAACACGTTAAACCACAGACAAAAATTTGGTGCGGTATCCGAGAGGCTGCCCACCGACGAAGTCGGCAAGATGCACGCGCAGCGTGCTCCGAAAGCCACTTCAAGCAGTAAAAATTTGGTGAGGTGTCCGAGTGGCTGAAGGAGCACGCCTGGAAAGTGTGTATACGGCAACGTATCGAGGGTTCGAATCCCTCCCTCACCGCCAAATATAACCCGTTGAATTTCAACGGGTTTTTTCATTTCTAGACTTACGTGATTTTTTTCCTGGATCAACTGGGTGGAACAATCATGTATCTGAGTAAAAATGCCTCCGGCACCTACTACACTCGGCTTCCCTTGCCCAAGATTTTGCGTGACCGTGGCTTGCCCTTCGCTATCCGCACTTCCCTTTGCACCAAAGATAGGCAGCTCGCTGTAGACCGAAACCTGGCTGTGGCAGCTCGTACTCGCGCACTGATCGCGGCTACCCCTGCTGATACTTCCCCTCGCAGTTTCTATCGCTGGATCCGCGCCGATCTAGACGCGTTCAAAGCTGCGGGGTTCATCCCTCCTCAAACACCTTCCACACCTCGTGAACTTTCTGTTGATGCCTCAGCTTGCCCCAGCAGTGGGATCACGCTCACCCACGCACTGGCTAGATTCATCGAGACTAAAACCAGTGAGGGGATCCAGCATAAGTCGGTGGGCCAGCTCCAACTTCGGATCAACGCCTTCGTCACCTGGGCCAAAGGGGGCAAAGTCGATGAGGTGACGCCCGCGCTAGCACAGGAGTATCGCAACGGCTTGCTGCGCAAGAACGACATCAGTTTCAAAACTAAGACCGATTACTTGGCTGCCCTGAAACAGTTCTTTCGTTGGTGCGTGGCACTGGACTATTGCAGTCGTAACCCATTCGATGGGCTGACGGCAGGTAAAAAACCGAACAAACGGGCGGATGAGGAGCGAGTGCGTTGGTATCGCCCTCAACTGGCCCAACTGTTTGCCAGCCTGCGCAGCAAACAATCCCAGAAAGGCAAAAAGTTGAAAATTCAGGACTGGTGGGTGCCCCTGCTGTGCCTATACGCAGGGTTGCGGCCTTCCGAGGCCTGCCAGCTCAAAACTCAGAACATCAAACAGGTTGAGGGGATTTGGTGTTTGATGGTCGATGCGGGAGAAGCAGATCAGCAGCTCAAAAGCGTCAATGCGTATCGTACCGTGCCACTGCACAGTGCGTTGATCGGACATCAATTCCTAGACTATGTGGAGAGTCGTCGCAGTCAAGGGAAGGTATTTTTGTTCGATGACCAACCATCAGGCAAAGACGACGACTGGGCGCATAACATCACCTGTCGCTTCCAACGCCACCTCAATGATGCTGGCATCGTAGGTCAGGGCCGCCCCACCATTTACGGGATGAGACACACGTTTATCGATGAGCTGCAACAGGCGGACGTTGCTGAGCATATTGTGGCCGAACTTGCGGGACACAGTAAAAACGGCCTGACGTTTGGCCGCTATGGCAAACGTGTGAACATTAGGCTGCTGAATGAGAAAATCCAATCCCTTCCTACCGACCTGATACCCCACCACCTGCTGTCAGGGGGAAAATCACCGTAAAGATGACGCATATTTTTTGGGTAACAGGGCTGTCTACCCCCCATGAAAAAACCAATATGAGAGCATTTCTCGGCGGTTTAATGGAGCGGGCATGGCCCTATCTTCATGATTTATAATGATTTTAAGCGCACTGGAAAATATTTAAAAAACCTAATAAAAATATGTTGACATTTCTTTTTCTTTGTGGGTTATTTTCATTGACGAGTGGGCCTCAATCGTTGTAGTATGCTGATAAAGCTGCTAACAAGGACATAACAACGACAGTAAACACGAAGGATCGAAACGAAATGAATATGGCGTAGAACACACCGACACGTTTATCTCGTTCAAACAAGGGTTATCACCCCTTCAGATTTAAAAAATACCGCCAATATCACAGCTATCTTCGATACGCTGAACGGGTTGTTATTACCCAAATTCGGGTGAAGTGAATAACACATGGTATTTGCTTGATGCAATGTTGAGTAAAAATCTGACGGGAACATTTGATTATATCGATTAAATGACATCAGCTATCGCTAATGTATACTTGGCATTTGACAAATTAACAGGATTTTGAGGTGAAACTTATCTGTTTATAGCGTCACAGAGTAATTTATATCGCTGTTTTTAGGTGCACTATTACCCTCTCGGTATCGATGCGTGAGCATCACGTTTTGCTATTGCTGTTTTTGTAATTGAAGGAGTATTTATAACTGTAATGAGGGTAATTATGAACAAACAAACCAATAAAAGGACCGTTCAAAAACAAAAAACTAAACACAACACTGTGCGTTCAGTCATTGTTGATGAGCATTCACTGGCGTCAGCCATTCGTCAGCACCTGGAAATCAAAAAATACCAGTATGCGCAGACAACCTATGACATTTCGAAGCGTAAAGCAGAACAGTTGATAAAATGGATTGGTGATAAACCGCTGACGTCATATCGTGCGAGTGACATTGAACTACTCGTAGTGAGATTTTGCAACAAAAAATATAAAGGAAATACCATTAACCAATATTTGGATATATTGAGACAAGTCTTTGCACGAGCTGTCAGCGATGGTGTTATTCATACCAGTCCAATGGATGGCATTAAAAAATGTAAATTTGAGGTGGACGAACCTGATCCATTTTATCAATACGAAATTAAGGCATTTCTCGCCCTGAAAAGCACCCATTTGCTGGAGGTGTCACTCATCCAACTCGGTATCTCTACGGGTCTGCGCATCAGTGAGTTAATGGCGGTCAGTGCGGAGGCGGTCAATCTCGACAAGAAGACCTTATTGGTTGACCTTGCGTTGGTTGATGGGCAGTACAAAACGCCCAAAACCAGGGGATCTATTCGCACGATAGAGCTGTCAGAACAGGCTGTTGGATCTCTCAAGACCCTGATGAGGCTAGCGGAGCATCGTAAGGCTAAGAAGATTACGGTCACGAGGTCGGACAATCGCACTCAGATGAGTGAACAACGCACCCTGCTGGCTTACTACAGCGCCAAAAGGCGCAGTTATGCCTCGGTTGATGAGTTCCGTGAGCGGTTTTTCAGGCCGTTCTGTCAGGCTGCTGGGGTGCGTTATCGGGGGCCATCTCAATTTCGGCACACCTATGCAAGCCAACTGCTCTCGGCGGGGATTAGCATCGAGTGGATAGCCCGTCAGATGGGGCACACCGGTACAGAAATGGTGGTACGCCATTATGGCAAGTGGTTGATGGAGGACGCCCCTGATTATAGGGGTAGGGCTGACACGGTATTTAATGCCTGTATGGCTGGTCAGCAGGCTCAAGTTACTGTGCCGAGCTGTAATCAAAAAACTGAAGATAAAAACACAGAAAGCGAATTCGATGTCGACGCATTACTGGCAACTCCTGCTGTCATGCAGAGATTGATGAGTGTTTTAATGCAGCGAATTTCTGTGGCGCAGTAAATCACTGTCTACATCACGCATTCAGCATTAATTTAAAACTAAATCGCACCTTTAATAAAGGGATCCACGTCGTGGGTGGGGAAATCCTGCCCACTATCTAAAGAAGGCGTTATTCAAGCGCTCTGGGAGATGACCGAATGGCTACACAGGCAACGGAAAAGGAATATGAAAGACTGGCAAAAAATCATTATGAAATCCTAAAGAAAAAGGGCCTCAACATCACAGCAAAAAACATTGCGGATGAATTGTTGGCTCGCGCTTCAGAATGCAGTCCTGGCTATTGGCGAAAACTGCGCTGTGCACTGGTATATCATCAACAATTGTTGAATTTTCCCGACGCGGCCGAGCGAATTCAGGCCCTGAGTAGGCCAGATATACCGGTTAAGGCAAAACAAAAAAGAGTTAAAAAGGTCGATAATGATGATCTCGTTGCACTGATTCAGTATTTTAAGGCGCGTAATGACAGCGCTATGTTGGCGGCCATATTGTTGTTTATGCGCGCGGGGATAAGACCTGCTGAACTAGCCACCATAACTGCGCAGGGTAATCGGCTCACCGTTATCGGAGCCAAAAAAAGTCACGACGGCAAACGTGGTGCAGATAGGGTCTTACAGTTTGACACGCTTTCGCCAGAGAAATTGCAACTCATGGTGACCGAGGCAAAGAAAGCAAAAATTGGCTCATTGCAGGACAAGCTGCGTGCGGCGGGCAAAAACCTCTGGCCGGCGCGAAAATCGCTGCCGACCTTTTACAGCTGGCGCCATCAGATGGGCTCTGAGCTCAAAGCGTCTGGGCTCGACCGGCAGCGCATTGCCTACATCATGGGTCATCAGGCAACGTCTTCTGTGGACAAATACGGCAATCGTAAATCCGCTAATGGTAACGTGTTACCCACTTGCCCAGCGGATGCTGACCTGAGCCATATCAGGACAACGCACGCCGAGCTTTCTGTGGATAACAAAACTCATCGCCAGGTAGCTACACCCACAACAGTGGCTGAGCCTTCGCCGAGCGCAGATTCAACTGCCCCAACAACGCCGAGAGGCATGGCGGCATTCATCAATCGGCATCGCGATGCCGATGACGACTTATCCCGATAAGGGAGCGGCTACAGGGGGACAGCCTTGCTGCTATCACTGCATGGCAAATCCCCCTGGGGCGCAACCGTAAGAACGCCTTCGTCGCAACCGTAAGAACGCAGAGCCAACACAGCGTAAGAACGCGGGGTAAAACATTCTTACGAACGTAAGAATGTGGGTGTGGTGAGAGTAGCGAACCCGGAACCCCCGTAGGTTGCGCAGCGACCGGAGTGGGGTGGAGAACCCATTTTTATGGAGGGTATGAAGCGATTAATATGGCATGACAAAGGAGCCGAATATAGGGGTCAAGGTGGAGTCTGACGAGGCACGAGGAGGAACTACCTTGATGCCTATATATCGGTGACGGTCATCCATATTGATGGCGAAATACCAGACATAAAAAATGTTTAGATGATTATTTGTTATTACACAAAACGCAGCCATAACATCGCTTGGTGCTGATCAATCGAGGGCGTTTACATCACAACCAGTATCTAACCAGCAGAATTTATGACAGCCGAAAAGGCACCATATTGTTTAACAACATAGAGGAAATAGATGAAAATTCTAAACGAAATTTTGGCAATCATTTCAGAACACCCGCGCACCGGATCTAGCAGGGTGCTGGCTGCTGCGTTGGCATCGGCATGTAACACTCAATACACAGTGTCATTGCTCGATGTGTCTGTGAGGCTCGATGAAAGTGGCAGGCGGCTGGTTGAGCGCCTTGCTCGGATCACTCTGGAAGCCGATTATTCGAACGATGCACAGGATCGGGCGCTCCAACGCCTTCGGGCGCTCGGGCTCATTTGCTGATCGAGGACAGACGACCAATGCCACCATTGTTGGTGGCATTTTTATACCTGATTATCCATGCCCTTCATACTGATAGCGCAATATCTGACATAAAAACACTGTATCTGCAACAACACGGGGTAGTTAATTATACATATACGCATGATTAGCTTATGCATATATGTAAACGATGAGACATATCAACATAGTACTAAGTCACCACAATAATATAGGTATGTTTATGAATAATGAAAAACATTATAATTTCAGTCCTGCTGCTGGATTAATTTCCAGCCAGCAACGCCCTAATTGGGTGGTGGATAATCTGATTGAAAAAGGCGAACAGTGGATTATTAATGGCTCGCCCAAAACGGGTAAATCGATGCTTGCAACGCAGTTGGGCTTGGCTGTAGCCAGCGGTAGTGTATTTTTAAATTGGGAAATTAAAAGGCCAGCGCTCGTATTGTATATGGATTTTGAGGTCAATGACAGATTGTTTTGGCAGCGGTACTACACCATGTCGGAACAGACCAACTTGGGAGATGCAAAAAACATTAAAACATTCTTGCGGTGCGGCGATTATAAATCGACTGATGTATTAGATCCTATGGCATCACAGGCAATAATAGATATTGTCAACGACATTCAACCGGATTTGATCATCTGGGATGTCCTCGCTCGGATGCATAATGCAGAGGAAAACAACAATGGCGAAATGGGTCAGGTGATGCGAGCCATTCGAAAAATCAGCGGCTCAGCTGCACACATCATCGTTCATCACGCCAGAAAGGCTTCGCCTAATGCAGGTGGGGTTAACGCTGGCGTAATGAGCATGCGGGGAGCTTCTTCGATTCATGGTGAGGCCGATGGTGTCATCTCACTGGGGACGCGAGAGGGTCAGGGCGCTCGCTACAACCTGACGTTCAGTGCGAGGGCGGTTGAAACACCTGACGAAATACTCCTTAATCGTATTGGGCTGACATTAGTCAGTGCCATCGGGGAGGAGCGCGACAGGCTGATGGATGGGCTGCTGGAGGCACTGGAAGGCCAGGAGGCGATTTCTGCCACCACATTGACCGAGAGGTTTTGCCAGTATTTCTCTGTAAAAGAACGGCAGGCAAAAAATTACATAAAAAATGTATCGATAATGGTTGGGTGACAAGGGTGGCGACATCTGAACGGACTGAATATGTATTAACAGATGGCATTGCTATCAAACATTTAGCAGATTCATCCACATCCGCCAATTAATTGGATGCAATGGTGCAATGAACTACATATATATAAGTATTGCATGTGATATATTGCACCCCCTTAACAATCCCCCGGCTCGATGAGGATAAATCTACTCTTATCCTCATCGGTTGACATCTCGAAAATAAGTAGGTATGAAAGCATCAAGTATTAATTTTAAAAAAATCTAACCCCCCCGTTTGTTTTCAAATAAAAAAGGAATTTTTTCATGAAAACAAAAAAACGGTTTTATTATTTTACTGGCTGGGATTGAACTTCACGCTGCCTCTTTTTCAGTGCACTCTCCTCCTTATCGCCATTTCTAAAAATGCGTCTCATCGGAAGCCGTCTTTACTTTCATATATTCACATAGAACTGCGTTCTATGTGAATATATGATCCAGAGTTTAGCAATGCAGGCCGGTCAATAAGAACTCATCTCAGTGTATTAACGGTCAACTCTGAGCTCGTTAGGAGAGACCCGTCGGCCAAGTGGTACGGGTGCATTCAAGATACGAGAAAATTGTACTTATAAGCACCCCAGTTTTTCGGGGGGGGGGGATTGCCGGTCAATAATTGTGCAAAAAACACCCAAAATGAGCAAAAAAAAACCAAGAGCAAAATTTGTACAATTATTTTTTCAATAAATAATTCCTTTAAAATCAATGGCATGATCCAGTTTTCTGGCTTGGCAGATCGCGATCTCTCGGTTTACCGTGGTGACATTCTTAGAAAACCAATGGCGACTCATGATGGATCAACTATGCGATAGGATTTTGAAATGGCGGGAGAAATTTAAAAATTTCAATATCTCTATTTATACTAATTTTTCGTGGGGCTGGTGATCGGGTTCTGCTCCCGAGTATTCAAATAGGATGATTGTTATATCATCACAACAGCAACCGTTTGCCAATTTCCCCCACTGGACTAATCATGATAATTTTAACTAAAAAGCCTTTCATCGGCCCATTCATCTACCACCTAAACGGCTATATCACCGAGCCCGGATGTGAACTCCCATTTATCGATGAAAGATCCTATAACCAACCCATTTTGCTGGCTAAACATTTCAACCAACTGCGACGTGACAGCGTCAAAGCTGGTTTTAATGCTGGCAGTGGCAGCGCCGACGTTGGACACTGCCTGATCACCCAATTTATCTTACTGGGTCATCCCGATCTGCCGCATCTCGAGTTTATCCCACAGCCACCCCGGGAGCAGTGCTATACGCAACCAGAGGATGGGCATAGATGCCAGAGGCGACTAAGGGCTCGAACATACACCTATCAGGTCAGCGGCTATATCATCGACTCTAGCTATCCACAGCCATTCACTGAGCTGGTTCGATTGGATACCCCCCTGTTATCGGGCAAAAATTTTTTCCAGATGACCCAGCATCTGCGTAACCACCTGCTGGGTGCAATCCCAAGCCATCCTCATATGAACCCCAGCCTGTTAGTGACCGAGTTCAATTTGCTCCACGATCCGGTTTACGACCTCAGCGATGCGTTTCACTCCACTGTCGCACGGTGTTCGGATGGAATGCTGCGGGATAACGGGATTTGTGTCGCGAGCAGTTAGTCTAGGCTGTGTTCTTAAAGTGATGAAGATATAATCTCACATCTTCTCAACAGCTTAAGATCCATTCCGTGTCCCGCCGTTATCAGCTGACTGATGCACAATGGGGGCTTATCGAGCCCCAGTTTCCTTCTCGAAGCCTGATCGGGCGCCCTACCCGTGAACCGCGCCAAGTGCTCGATGGCATTCTCTGGATACTCCACACCGGAGCTCCTTGGCGAGACCTTCCAGAACGTTTCGGACCATGGAATTCGGTCTACAACACCTTCCGGCGTTGGCAGGATGCAGGCCGGATTGATGCCATTCTGGAAGCGCTGCAACTCAAGCTCAATGAAAAAGGGCTCATCGATTTCGACCTGTGGTGCCTGGACGGCTCCAATGTCAGAGCATCCAAAGATGCTGCCGGTGCACGTAAAAAAACACCTCAATGAATCAAGCCCTTGGCCGTTCGCGGGGAGGTTTCGGCAGCAAAATTCACTTGGTCACGGACGGTCATGGCTTACCACTGAGCTTCTGCCTGTCACCGGGGCAATCAGCAGAAATCAGCTATGCAACAAGCGCGTTGGCCATGGCGAGGATACCAACGTCATCAGGTCGCTACCGAACACGGCCAGCGCATCTTGCCGCAGACAAGGCCTATAGCAGCAAAGCCTTTCGAGCCGAGCTACGGCGGAGAAGGATAAAAGCGGTCATTCCGCAACGCAGCGACCAGCAACGGCGCCATAAGGGGCGTCCATTGGTACTGGACAAGGTGCATTACCGCAGGCGCAATGTCGTGGAGCGGTGCTTCGGTTGGTTGAAGAAGTTTCGCCGGTTTTCAACGAGATATGAAAAGCTAGCCAAGAGTTTTGCAGCCTTTATCAAACTGGCTTTCTGCCTTCGCTACTTGCGCGAGTTATGTGTGGACAGAAAACCAGCATTTTGAGAACGCAGCCTAGGGAAGGTGCGAACAAGTGGATCGCACTTTCACCACGAGCTCTTTGTACGCATTTGAAATGCCCATCACTCCAAAAACCTAACTTTTTGCCGCAAGTATTCGGCTATTAAGCGCCATTTAGCCTCATTTTCGAGGCTTATCTCGATTTTTGGGCACAGCTATCCCCCCCATGCCCGTATCATCTGGTCCACGCGAAACAGATTCACCAGCGTAAACAACATCGCCAGTTGGTTGTCGTTCTTGCGCAGCCCCGGCCACTTGAACCGCGCCTTCACAAAGCCAAACTGACGTTTGATGATCCGAAACGGGTGCTCCACTTTGGCGCGGATGCTGGATTTGAGCCTCTCAAAGGCAATCACAGCCTTGTTTTTTCGCGGATGCTTGTTGAGCTCCTTGAGCCCCTGGTCGCATCGCAATCGCAATCGCCCATTGGTGCCCTTACATCCGCCAGCTCTTCACGATTTTCCGCACCCCTGATATCGCTGCGTCAGCGAACACAAATGCCTCCTCGCCATGGAGCAGATTTCCCACTTGATTGAGGTCATGCTCATTGGCTGCCGTGTGGTCTCCAGACTGTGCGTCAGGCTAGAAGGGAACCAGAACAGGCTCCTTTATCTATTTTAATCTCCCTTTGGCAGGGGGGAGGGAAATGTCTGCATCCTCTGGTAACCAAACAGCCAGACTCGTAGTTACTCACTAATTGATTGATCTTGACCAGATTTTTATCAATTCCCGCTTCCCATGTCTCGATCTGCGCCCCTAAGATAAGAAACGAAAATCCATCTCTCGGTGGAGCGTCCTGGGAGTTGTTAGTGACACCAAGTTAGTTAACAGCAGCGGGCTGTAACTCAGGGGCTGTAGCTTTGCCTAATGAGATATCGAAGCGAGTGGCTATCCGTTAGGCTGTGCTCATTCCTTGGTCGTCAATCGGTAGCAAATATTCGCATGATGCCGGAAGCTGGTAGTCCAAGGCAATGTGACAATAGCACGGTTACGGCGCCAGAAACGCTCACTCGAGCGGGCTGAACGAGTAGCTTTTTAAACGTTTTCACCATTGACTCGATCTATTGGATAACAATTAATTATGGAAGTTAAACTGTGGGAAGGCGGCTTACAGTCGCAAGAAATCAAGGCGATTGAGGCGATTCAGAAGGCATTTTCGACTAAATCTATTGTTGGCCAATCGAAACCTGCCACGAGTGGTTCACTTCAAGATCAACTGCGGAGTTTAGGGGGCAAATCGATGCTCCCTTGGAAAGGCTATGCAGGCTTTAGGTTTGTTGATGCCAGAGGCAATGAAGGGGAGTTTGACCTCGTCATCGTCACTCACTGTAACGTGCTGATTGTTGAGCTTAAGGATTGGAATAACGGTGAAGTCGTATCGCGCGGAGACCGTTGGTACAAAAACGATGCCGACATGGGGCGCTCTCCCGTCAGCGTCAACCAAAATAAGTACTACTTGCTCAAGCACAAGCTTGACCGAGTCAGAAGCAAATTCAGTAATGAAGGGCGGACGCCTTTTATTCAACATCTAGTAGTAATGACTGGGAATGCGAGCTTCTCCAAAATCACTGATCATGAGAAAAATCATACCTTAAGTCTTGATGAGTTCCTTGAGTTCGCTAATGAAAGCAAATTCAACAAGTGGTTCAGGCCCAACCCTAAAGCGAAGGTGCTCAACCGTGACTTCCATGTTTTTGATGAGCTATTTCTTGGCAACAATACAGCACCGAAGCACATCCGCATTGACGGCTACAAGGCTACAGACCTGATCTTCAAACACCCCAAGGGAATCTACAAGGAGTTTCAGGCGGCATCTGAAATTTCAAAAGGTGATGAAGCACTACTGCGACTTTGGAATTTCGATAACCTTGAAGGCTCCAAAGCGAAAACTTCAGACGGTCGGTTCGATATTGTTTCTCGTGAGCGGGAAGTTCTGCAATTCATCAAACATCAGAACCACGACCTATATAAACACTGCCTTCGCTCACTGACCAGTGTTCAGAAGGATGAGGTAACGACCGAGTACTCCGAGGTCTACGAGCTCCCGCCGAATCATGTGAGATTCAACGAGTTTATCGGCAAATATGGGCCTGCATTTTCGGATCGGGACCGCGCAAACTTGATGAAGCTTTTGGTCGCCAAATTTGCCGATCTTCATCAAGTCAAAGTTGCTCACCGAGATCTTGGTGACCACAGCATCTGGATTTCACCGAGCAAAGAGGTAGCTCTCTCCAACTTCATCTCTGCATACCACAAACCGGCAGGCACCGTGGGCGACTATCGGCAGTTGCTCTCTGTGAACGATGTGTGTGTAGCAACAGTTCAAGACACTAAGCTCACCCCATTCGAAGCAGATGTTTATGCCCTAGGCATGCTGTCGTGGCACATTCTTACGTCTAAGCGCATCTCGCAAAAAAGCATCGAGGGCATCACTGATGCCTTGGAAGCTAGCGACAGTGTTTATGCTCCTGTGTTACTGAACGCACTCCAGGGAAGGGGTTTTTCTGATGCAATAGCGCTTTTTGATGCGTTGATTAACGCTGAACCAAAGAACGATACAGAAGCGGTATTCGACCAATCTGAGCTCGATCCTTATCGAAAATCGATTAACCACTCCCGGCAGTTCAGAGAGGATGATGACTTCTTAGTTGAGACTGAGGAGCGAGAGGTCTACTACTCTAACGGACAGGTCGTTAAAGCTTGGCTAAACATAGGCCTAGCTGAGGAAAATGCAGCGGTTGGCTATAAGCTACTTCACTTTTTGAAACGCATTGAAAAGCTCCAAACGTTATCGCCTTCATACATCCCTTGCATTAGAGATTTCGGCCTGGCGACCAAGTCGTCCAGCCTGTACTTGGTGATGGACCAAGCTGAAGGGTGCCATTGGAATGAACTGGAGATCGAAGAGGAAAACAAGCTTGTCGTCATTAAACAACTAATCGATTCCATAGAACATTTGCATACCCTGCACATCCCTCACGGCGACCTACACCCTGGAAACGTCATTGTAGGCAAGGAAGATGGCGGTTATGTGCTTTCGTTAATCGACACACCTGATTACTGCATTGAGTCGGCTGAAGCGCTCAATCATCAGTACAGCCCCGAAAATATTGATACCTGCACCGCGTTTGAAAGAGACAACTATGCGGTGATGAAAATGGCCTGTGAACTTTTAGGCGTACCGTGGGGCGGTTCTTCAGACAACTTCCAAGAGATTGCAACCGCCGTAGAGCAGGAGATCAAAGACCCCCTCTTTGGATTTAAGGATCTTTCTCGATTCAAGTCTGCTATCGAGGCGCCCAAAGGTGACGTGATAGAGCCCGTCAGAATCATGTTGAAGGGGGACTTCCAGTCTCTAACTATCTATCCCGATAATGGTCATCTCTATCTTCAAATTGAGCCAAGTAGAAAGGATCCGTCAGATGCTCGCGTTAGAGTGCTCGGAATAGGAGGCTACGTTGACCTGATTTTTAGCTCCAGAGATCAGGCCTTTGTTGTTGGGTTTGAACCTAGAGTTAAGTCATCGATTCGAAAGTCTGATGCTGATAACAGCCAACTGGAGTTGGATTTTCCTATAGCTATTGAGTCCGGAGGTGGGTATGACCTGTCTGGCCTATCGAAGAGACTTGAAGGCAATGAAGCGTTTTCTCTTGCGTTAGAGATTGCCCTTAAGAAAACAGAGCCTGAATCCATTGCGACGGATGAGCTGACGATCGAACTTAAGAAGGCGTTTGAACAAATTGATCAAACTACTTCTGAGGTGGCCGAACCTGAGTTAAAAATCGCGACAGAAAAACTCTGGAAAGCCATTCTGGAAACGGAAACGGAGTCATATCCTTACATTGAAGTTTCGGGTGGGGCGATAGAGGTCAAAGATACTAAAGATCAACTAATTATGCCGTACCAGGCGGATATTGATGCATTAGAGCAATTCAAGAGAACCGATGTAATAGAAGCCTTGGTGATTGACGGAGAAAAAGAGTCACCACTCGGTGAAGTTGTCTTGAAGCAATCGGCTCTAAATGAAGTTCGGTTGAGTAAGCTGAGTGCCAAGGCTCGTTTTGTTTCTGATGGTGATTTGGTTTTCTTCAGAACCAAACAAGATCGAGCCTCTTACGAGAAAAGAAAGGCGGCATTAAAGTGCCTACTCGATAAAGAGGGGGTAATTCGTGAACTTGTGACTTATTTTGATCCAACCTGTTCATTACCTGCATTAACCTACGGTATTGAAGTGACCGATGAAGATTTTGCTAGGTACGATCGCTCGGATGAGCAAGGTAATAAAATTAGTCTCAATCAGCAGCAGCGGGACGCATTTCAGAAGCTAATAAACAACGGTCCACTTTCTCTATTGCAGGGACCTCCTGGTACAGGGAAAACCGAGTTCATAGCAGCCTTTGTGCACTACCTGATCGAGAAGCAGCAAGTACAACGAGTGTTGCTGGTTAGCCAGTCCCATGAAGCAGTGAACACGGCTGCGGAGAGAATCCGTAACCACTGTGCACGCTTGAAGACACCGCTCGATGTTGTTCGTTTTAGTAACCGCGAAGGTGCTGTTTCCACGGGGCTAAAAGACGTTTACGCGAGTTCCATAGTTTCCGAAAAGCGAGAGCTGTTCCGGGCAGAAGCTAGACATCGAGCCGCTGCCTTGGGACGAGCATTAGGTTTGGAGCCTGCTTATCTATCTGATTTGGTGGGTGCAGAGCTGAAGCTATTTAGACAGATAGATCACTTTAACTCTTCTATGAATTCATTGGGTGACCCAGCGCTGGAAAAGGAAGACGAGCAGCAGCTGAAAAAATCGTTAATCGAGCTCAATGAGTCGATCCGTTCAACGATGCATGAGGACTTTAAACTCCTGCTGAAAGCTGAGGATAGTCTCGAATCAGCAAAACAACGTGTGATCGACAAGCTCGACAGTGACTATGCTGTGAGGCCAGACGAGTCTTTACGGGCTAGAGCCTTGGCCAAGCTCTCCAGAGACATGCTGGATGTATTGGAAACTGATGAGGTTAACTACGATGAGTTCTTTGCGCGTTCTCGCCAACTTGTCACCGGGACATGTGTTGGTATCGGACAGCGTCACATAGGTATCCGTGATAACCAGTACGATTGGGTCATCATTGATGAGGCTGCACGATCTATTGCAAGCGAACTCGCAATTGCTATGCAAGTGGGCAAAAGAGTCCTGCTTGTGGGCGATCATCAACAGCTACCTCCGCTCTATACGACCCCGCACAAGCGTGCACTCGCACGGCGATTAGGGGTTTCCTCGGCTGAAAATGACTTGGATCTGTTGCTCCAAAGCGACTTCGCTCGCGCCTTTGAGTCGGAGTATGGAGAGCAAGTAGGGGCTACGCTATTAACCCAATATCGTATGGCTCCTGAGATTGGAAACCTTGTATCTAGCGCGTTCTACGATGGAAAACTCGAGAATGGAAATCGCTCGATTCCTGATATCTACAACGGTTTGCCAGAAGCTCTTCAGTTTCCCGTAACTTGGCTGGATACATCGGCTCTGGGGAACAGAGCACACCATCAAGACGATAAGGGTGTAAGTATCTACAACAGATGTGAAGCAGACCTAATCATCAATTTGCTCAAGCAAGTGGCAGAAGAGAAGGATTTTCTCTATGAGCTCAAAACTTGGGTAAAAGAGGAAGAACCCGCGATTGGAGTGATCTGCATGTACGGTGAACAGAAACGGCTGCTAAGGCAGAAGTTCAAAGAGGTTCAATGGGATGAGGGCTTCAAGTCACTTGTGAAGATTGACACGGTTGACAGTTATCAAGGCAAAGAAAACAGAATCATTATCTTGTCACTGACTCGATCAGACAAACACCAAAGCCCTGGATTTTTGAGGGCTCCAAATCGAATCAACGTCGCTCTTTCTAGGGCAATGGACAGGCTGCTAATAGTTGGGTCGGTGCAGATGTGGCGTGTGAACAACAAGCACCTGCCACTTGGCCGTGTTGCTAGTTTCTTGGAAGAGCAAGGTAGAGATGCAGGTTATTGTTTTGTAGATGCTCAACTGGCTAATGGGCAGGGAGGTCGCGGCAAATGAACCAGAAAGTAAATATTGCATACCATGAAGTGGACTTGCTGCTCCCTGCCCATAGATTTGATATCCGCTTTTCCTATGTGACCAAGAAGGGACTGTCGTTTGTTCGAGAGTTTGTTCTAAGACTGGTACATATCTCACCTATGAAACCGGTCGATATTGCCACCTACTTCGGTTTGTCGCGAAGGGAAGTCGATGAGGCTATCACAGACTTGGTTGAAAAGGGGGATCTCGATTTTTCGGAAAAAGGTCAGATCGAGCTGACTCCGAAAGCACGGGGGTACTTCGTTAGTTTGGGATCAACACCTCTGGTCTCGTCCCTAATGGAAAGTGGTGGCGTGTTCGCTTTCGAATTGGCGAGTTTCAACTGTGTCGGCAGAAAACGAACCAATGAAAAGCGAGCCCCTGGTTTGTGGTTGCATGTTTCAAATGAAATTGTTGCCAACAGTGAAAAAATTGCCAAGAAAATGTTTCAGGAGAAATTCCATAAAATCCAGGAGCAGGGCTTTTGGGAGCACAAGTCCTATGAGGGCGATTCCGGGCGGCCCAGTATCTACACAATGGAATCTGTACGGAAATTGGGCCAAGAGCCATTGCGCCTGACCAGTTATTTATCCATTGATCCAGAAGGCTTCCCGGTTGAGCGAGCCGACTTTGAGGCTTTGGAAGATTCGTCTGTTGTACAAGAGCTGGTTACCGATGCGATCGCTTCCGCACGTAAGCCAGTAAACTTCAAACAAGTCGCTCAAGCGATGGTGACACTTGAGGATCAAAAAACAAGGATGCTGTTCAATGAACACTCGGTGGACATAGCGAAACTATTAGCTGCACAGCAGTCTGGCAAGATAAATGACGGTGAATGGATTCCATTCTTAGGCCCACTCTATTCGAAAGCTAACTGGGAGCTAATATCCGAATATCTCGAGATTCAGTTAGCAGAGATTAAGAAGGCAAAAACTGAGCCCTCTGATCTACTTTGGATTGCGCCATCGGATGGATTCTGGGGGCAAAGCCTACGTACGTCAGCGTGTTTCAGTGAACTGGTTGATAGATCAACCACCAAAGGCAAGAAGCCAACCAAACTCTGCAACCCGAAACTCTATCTGCCCGTACAAGATGCAACAGACCGCAGAGCTATCGGTCGCTGGAAACAGGAGTTTTCCTGTTTCGAAAAGAAAGTTCATGGGCTCGTTGAAGGATTTTTGGATGGAAATGTTGAAGCATTGATTTTGCCGGACTCCTTGGCCGTAGTTTGCTATCACATTTCTTGGCCAGAGAGGTTGCCTGCCAGCCTACCGATTGGTTTCATAACAACTGACAGGAATCGTGTTAGTTTAGTTGGCAAACTGATCAAAGAATATGTTGGTGGAATGGCTTCCTTTGAGTCACCTAGGGACTTAGGGGAAATTGAGAAAATATAGATCTGTACAGATCTCTCAAACTAGACGATGACCCAATGAACTCCTGATTGATGATTTGCATTGGGCTGCCATCAACAACCCCCAGACGGAGGCGCAGACTCATAATGACTCATGTAGAGCAATCTCCCCCAACCAGCAATCTATCTGTTCTGGAGTCGCTCGGTCTACCACGTAACTGGCTAGCCGCCCATCAGCACATAGTGTCTGGTGTGTCTCCTGAGATCGTCGTCAAACTGAGCAAGCTATTGGGGTCTAATACCCGAACAATTTGCCAGATGATTGGCATTAACCGAGACACACTGAATCGCCAAATCAAACGGGGCAATCGCTTATCGACAGCTCAGGGAGATCGCGTTTACTGGGCAGCCTTAGCAGTGGACGCAGCCATATCCCTACACCGGGGAGATACTGCTAAAACGATGAGATGGCTCACCCGCTCTGCGTGGGGATTAGGTGGTGAAAAACCGGCCGATGTGATTACTACGCCTATGGGAGCGCAGGCAGTTATCGATCTTGTCGGCCGGATTAGGCATGGCATCCCCTGTTGATTAACAGTTCATACGTGACCATAAAGCACCAACAATAGGCTCATTTGGTGAGCCGATCACCCCGACCAATCGGCTCATTTGATGAGCCGATCACCTCGACCAATCGGCTCACTTGATGAGCCGATCACCTCTACCAACCGACCCACTTGATGAGCCGATGACCTCGACCAATCGACTCACTTGATGAGCCGATCAACACTACCACTCAAATCGTGGTTAGGGAAGGTGCGAATAAGTCATATGGCACGAGAGCATTTACTGGTAACCCATTGATATTAAATGACTAAAATTTTCATTTTTTGTTCGTGGGATACTTGTTCGCACTTTCCCTAGGGCACTATATACGGCAGCACTGGCGGATAGAGAACAGCCAGCATTACATTCTTGATGTGGTGTTCAACGAGGATGCTTCCAGGATAGCGATGGAGGATGCGGTCGAGAATATGGCGCTATTCCGGCGGTTCGTATTGAATATCGTAAAACAGAGCAATTGTGGTGCTCGAAGTCAGAGAAACAAGCTAAAAAGAGCCGGCTGGAATGACGACTATCGGGCTCAGTTATTCTTTGGTTAAAATATCAACAAAGTGTGCTCCCGCCCTGGGTTTGCGTTGACGTCGTGCAAGCGAGCAACATGAGAGACGGTCATCCCGGGCTCAAAGGTCTGCTGCACGATGGCGATCTTTTCTTGTGGAGTCCGGCGTCGACGGCGCTCGGCCCCTGTTAACACTTCGACCATCTTCTCGTTGTGACTAGTACTGAACATAGCTCCAAGACTACCTCTTAAGTTAAGAGGGGCGAAGTGTCTGGATCTTCAAGGGGCCAATCTATGGAGACCCGCGTTAACCTCTTGCTGAACCGCATTGGCATCAATGCAACTGAGGCACTGGATAAAGCCCGTCACGCCTTGCAAGCACAGGCCAATATCACGCACCAGTATCACATCTGTCGGGCCAATATGACGGGTTGGCAGATTGAGGTCATCGGGAAACTACCGGCTCAAGTGGGCCTATCTCGGTTGTTGCCGAAGGATGACTAGACCACTACATTGCCGCTCGAACCAGTACAGGGGTCCATGTGTCTGGCTGCTGGCCTGCTTTATTCCAGGGTCAGATCATGCTTCATGATTTCGTTCCTCAATAAAAGTTAATAGTCAGGATCGCCCTTCTCATACTGCAAGCCGTTGTCGCCTTCATACGGCTTAGTGTGGTCAGCCTCCCCGACCAAAATCGCAGTAGGGATCCCTTCGGGGAAGGCGAGGCAGTGGCGGGGGGCGGGCACCTTATTACGCCACTTGCAAGTCAGACACATTGGGGTGTGGAACACTACTCCGGTGGCAGTGAACTTTTCGCTGTGCATAACATATTTGTCGGAACTGTTTCCTCTTACTCCTACGTCAGCAGACAGGCTTGGAAAGGCCTTGTAGCAATCGGCATGGAGCCCCACATGGTTTTCCATGCCCGGTTCAGTAAGAATGCCTTTAGGAGCCGCGTAACTATAAATCCGACGTACCGGGGCTTCATGCCAGTTGATGTTGAAGGCATTGGTACTGAAAAACTGCAATGAACTGTAAGGTAGATGGTCGTGGATCCACCAGGCCATGTCGGTCCAGCTTCCCCCCTTCTCAATGTGAGCAATCAGCCATGGAACGACAATGCAGGCCGTAGCGCCGTGCTTCCCATTAGCGTCTGGATAATCCCAGATGTGGCTGGCATAGTTTGCCTCATTGGCTGCACAGTTGAATCCACCCTTGTTCCCGAAATCGTTCACTTCAGGGGAGCGGTATGCTGAGCGGATGTGGATGCGACCGAATGTAGCCTGAAGCGGCTCAAGCAATTCCTCGCAGAGTTTACGGCCATAGGTGATGGCTACATCCGGAAAATCCGGCACGTTTTTGAACCCGTTCCAAACAGCGATTTCGCTGTAAAGAAAATCGCGCATAAAAAAGTGTTTTGAAAGCCTGACTCGCCCCAGTTTGTCGAGTTGGTTGTAGCTGGTGACTTTGTTCATTTCATGTCTTACCAGAAGTTATCAAATTGAATCGCCAGTAGTTTTGTAGGCATCTCACGGCCCACTTTACGCCTAGACCAAACGCTACAGCTAGCCCGAAGTACAGTTAGTAGAAAGATGTAGCACAATGAGCAACTGACCTGCATAAATTGAGCGGCCAGAGATGAAGATTATGACCAAAAAAGAGATCGAGGTTATTCGCGTTGTTCGCTGTGATGTCTGTGAAGAGTAGAGTTGCCAAACAGAAGGGCCGGTTAGCAACTTTGCGTTTGGTACATTGAGGGCACACTGTGCATATTTCGGGATGATCTGGCCAGCGATTTCGGCATGAGTCGGCCACCCATTTCGGTATCATCCGGCCACTGATTTCGGCTTCATCCGGCCACCTGTTTCGGTATCGTCCGGCCAGTTTGTTCTTCCTTCGTTTTACGGTCTTTGGCATAACAGTTTTTTAACTGTTTGCCGGAGTAGTCATGACACGTAAAAAGAAAATGGTAAGGACAGATATGCAAACTTATCTGGATATATTCCGCCTCAAATTTGAGGCCAAGTTAAGTGACAGGCAAATCTCTCAGGCGCTAAATATTGGCCGGGCAACCATCAGTGATTTGGTTATCCGCTTTAACAACTTAGGCCTCAGTTGGCCGCTGGCAGCCGACTATCCGCTTGATAGCCTCGACAAACAGTTATTTCCTGGCCGTGATTACAGTACGCAGCGGGTCTTGCCGTCGTGGGTGCAGGTACATCTTGAGCTGCGTAGAAAAGGCGTCACCAAACTGCTGTTATGGCAGGAGTATCAGGCAGAGCACGGCAGTAAAGCACTTGGCTACACGCAGTACTGTGAACATTACCGGCGTTGGTGTGCTGTACAAAAACGCTCGATGCGACAGCATCATGAAGCCGGTGAGAAGCTGTTTATCGACTTCTGTGGCCCGACAGTGCCGATTGTGAACCCAGAAACAGGTGAGATAAAACCGGCCGCTATCTTCGTCGCCACCCTGGGCGCATCTAACTACACCTATATTGAAGCCTGTAAAGGTCAGGATAGGGAATCCTGGCTGATGGCGAACAGTCGTTGCCTGACCTTTTTAGGTGGCGTACCCGCATTATTGATACCCGACAATCTCAAAGCGGCGGTTGATAAAGCGGATAAGTTCGAGCCGGTGATTAACGACAATTACAAAGCGCTGGCCAGACATTATGGCTGTGCGTTGATGCCGACCCGACCACGCAAACCGCAGGATAAAGGCAAAGTCGAATCGGCTGTGCTGATTGTGGAACGCTGGGTATTAGCCCGGCTGCGCCATCAGGTATTTCACTCACTGGCAGCGTTAAATCAGGCCATCCGCGCATTGAATACAGAACTCAATCAGCGGCCAATGAAGCATTACAACGGTGCCAGCCGTGAGCAGTTGTTTAACTTGCTCGATGCGCCTGCATTACAACCACTGCCGCCTTACGCTTATGAGTACACCGATTATCGCATTGCCAAAGTCGCCAAAGACTACCACGTACAATACGACTATCACTGGTACTCGGTGCCACACCGTTTAGTCGGTGAGCGGGTTGAAATCAGTGCAACGCAGACGCTGATAAAGGTTTACCATCAGGCGAAATGCGTCGCTCAGCATCCGCGCAGCTATACCCGCTACCGGCACACGACTGATATAGCGCATATGCCAGAAAACCATGCTGCCCATCTGGAATGGAGCCCTGAGCGCATTCGCAGCTGGGCAACCCATATCGGCACTAACACGCTGGCGGTGGTCTTAGCGGTTGAGCGTAACAAAGACCATCTTATCCAAGCGCAGCGCACCTGCCTGGGACTCCTGAGCGAGCAAAAGCGCTATGGCAGTGACCGGCTGGAAAAGGCCTGCGCACTGGCCATCAGTCGCCAACTACCTTATATACCGGTCATCAAAAAGCTACTGAAAAACGGTGAAGATATGCGCTGGCAACCGGATGAAACTAAAACCATTATCCCTGGCACACACACCAACATCCGTGGCTCAAAATACTACCAATAAGGACCACCAATGGACTCACTGCTTATCCAACTGCGCCAGCTTAAGCTGGCGGCCATGGCCAGTGCGCTGGAGCAACAACGTCTTGCGCCCCATACCTATGCCGAACTTAGCTTCGATGAACGATTGGGATTGCTGGTCGAGCAAGAACATCTGGCGCGGGATAACACCCGCTTACAACGCTTGCGCAAACAAGCCAATCTGCGCCTTAAAGCGACACCAGAAGGCTTACGCTATCCGGCAAAGCGCGGCTTGCGAGCTGAACAAATTACACCACTTATGCAAGGACATCACCTGACGTACCACCAGAATATCTTGATAACCGGGCCCACCGGCAGCGGCAAAACCTATCTTGCCTGCGCCTTAGGTGAGCAAGCTTGCCGACAGAATAAACGCGTGCTGTATTACCGGTTAGGTCGGTTACTGGAAAGCCTGAAAATGGGGCATGCTGATGGTAGCTATCTGAAACAACTGGTACAGCTACAAAAGGTAGATATGTTGATCCTAGATGATTGGGGCCTTGAGGGATTTAAAGGTAAACAAGTCAGCGATTTACTGGACGTCATTGAAGATCGCTACGAGCAACGCAGCACAATCATCGTCAGTCAGTTACCGGTCTCGGAGTGGTACGGCTTAATGGATAATCCAACTGTTGCAGATGCGCTGTTAGACAGAGTGATCCACAATGCCCACCGACTGGAATTAACAGGTGAGTCACAACGTAAAAAAACACTGGTTCAGGGTGAAGAAGTCGGGTAAAAAGAGAGGATAAACGAAGGTCAGATCATGCTGGCCGGATCACACCGAAACGCCTGGCCGGATGAAACCGGAACAGGTGGCCGGACAAACCGAAATACGCACACTGGGGGGGATGGAACTCAGCACGATGGCGAACAGTACGAAGTCCTGAATAACCAGCGTATAGAATAGACGGATGATGTAATCATCTGAACGGACTGGATATGTATTGACAGATGGCATTGCTATCGCACATTTAGCAGATTCATCCACATCCGCCAATTAATTGGATGCAATGGTGCAATGGTGCAATGGTGCAATGGTGCAATGAACTACATATATATAAATATTGCATGTGATATATTGCCCCCCCTTAAAAATCCCCCGGCTCGATGAGGATAAATCTACTCTTTAGGAAGGTGCGAATAAGTCATATGGCACGAGAGCATTTACTGGTAACCCATTGATATTAAATGACTAAAATTTTCATTTTTTGTTCGTGGGATACTTGTTCGCACTTTCCCTAAGGAAGGTGCGAATAAGCGAGGAAATTCTTCTCGGCTGACTCAGTCATTTCATTTCTTCATGTTTGAGCCGATTTTTTCTCCCGTAAATGCCTTGAATCAGCCTATTTAGACCGTTTCTTCGCCATTTAAGGCGTTATCCCCAGTTTTTAGTGAGATCTCTCCCACTGACGTATCATTTGGTCCGCCCGAAACAGGTTGGCCAGCGTGAATAACATCGCCAGTTGGTTATCGTTTTTCAGCAACCCCTTGTATCTGGCTTTCACGAAGCCGAACTGTCGCTTGATGATGCGAAATGGGTGCTCCACCTTGGCCGGTAATCCCCCCGAAAAACTGAGGTGCTTATAAGTAGAATGTTCCCGTACCTTGATACCCGGAGGTTCTACATGAAAACATCACGCTTTAGCGATGCCCAGATCATCGCCATTCTTAACAAGGCCGAGGCTGGCTCCCCCGTTCCGGAGCTCTGCCGCGAACATGGCATCAGCTCCGCCACCTTCTACAAGTGGCGCTCTAAATACGGCGGAATGGATGCCTCCCTCATGGCTCGCCTCAAAGAGCTGGAGGACGAGAACCGCCGCCTCAAGAAGATGTACGCCGAGGAGCGCCTCAAAGCCGAGATCATCGCTGAGGCCATGGCAAAAAAGTGGTGACGCCATCTGCCCGGCGGGAGATGGCAACCAGGGCCGTAGCGGATTACGCCATCTCCATCCGCCGGGCTTGCCAGGTGTTCAAGGTCAGCGAGGGCTGCTATCGCTATCAGCCGGTGCTGGCCGATGAAAATCAGGAGATTGCCGATTGGCTGCTGCGCCTCAGCGCTAATCAGCGTAACTGGGGTTTTGGACTGTGCTTTCTGTACCTGCGTAACGTCAAAGGCTTTGGCTGGAACCACAAGCGGGTGTACCGGATTTATCGCGCCCTTGAACTTAATCTGAGGATAAAGCCGCGAAAACGGCTGGTACGGGCCAAACCGGAGCCGCTGGCGGTCCCTGAAAAACCCAATCACTGCTGGTCGATGGACTTCATGCATGACCAGCTCGGTGATGGCCGTTCGGTGCGGCTGTTTAATGTGATCGACGACTTCAACCGCGAAGCACTGTGCATCGAGGTGGATTTCTCCTTGCCTGCCACACGGGTCAAACGGGCGCTGGAGCAAGTGATCGCGTGGCGGGGAAAGCCGGTGGAGATCCGCTGCGATAATGGCCCGGAATATATTAGCGAGGAGCTCAAGCGCTGGGCTCAGCAGGAAGGGATAGCGCTGCGGTATATCCAGCCGGGCAATCCCCAACAGAACGCGTATATCGAGCGGTTTAACCGCACGGTACGTTACGACTGGCTGGGTCATTACCTGTTTGAGTCACTGTGCATATTCCGGTCGAAAATGAACACCTATTCCGGTTTAAAATGAACGCTGATTCCGGCTTGCGTGTACACCATTTCCGGACACCTCAGAGCACGAACTCTGATGTCAGATGAACCGTCATGCTCCAATGACCTGGATCCACAACTGCCGCGCTGCGCTTGGCTGCTGGCTTGTTCGGTGAGTCGAGAAGATGCCTCCCCTCAAAGCTCAGCTTCTGCTCGCAGAATCCCTGGCCGCATACTTTCCGGAAATGGTGTTCACAGATTCCGGAATCACTGTTCAACTTCACCGGAATACGCAAGTCACTGAATGAATTGCAGGCATTTGCCACAAACTGGTTGTGGACGTATAACCATGAGCGGCCCAATATGGCGCTGGGTGGCTACACACCAAAACAGTGCCTAATGCAGGCCGCATGACCTCTACTTTTGAGTGCCCCTAAGAATGGGGGGAATACCGAACGACCAGCCCAGCTGGGTCAGCAGGGTCAGAGCTGGGATCTTGGCGCTGTACTCTTCCTGAAACCGTGGTAATTTTTTATTCCACATCACCCTTTCCCCCAGAATAAAATGGAGAGTCATTATATATTTTTTGATATTTGATACTATCAGACTCGCCATTATTAACATTGCCGTATTTTTCTTTGTGATAAGTACAGCAACTGCCACACGACGTACAGATGTACCGACCTTCTGAACACTTTTGCTTTAGGTCTCGACTATCTATTATTTCATAGCATTTAAAACCAATGCAGTGATTGATGTAATAGTTTATTTTATGCTCTACACAACATTCATTTGCACAATAAAAAACTGTCGCTCGGTATGCTGCACTTTTTGGCTTGGTAATAAATGAATTGGATTTAATATCAAATGTCGTTACTTCGACTAGCGCGTAACTAAGGTTAGGCTTCATAAGCATACCGCAGCAACGACAATGCAGCCTAGGAAAAATTTCTCGCATACGATTCAGATATCCTGCAAGTTTAATTGGGAGATCTCTTTTAGATGGTTTATTTAACAACTCATATTTAGCTCCATAATGGCTTAACCAATCATACAAGCTAAACTCAAGATAATGTTTATTAAGGTTTGGTATTACATGCTGATCTGTACATTTTTTGCCACGACATAAAAATATACTAGTATCAGCCTCAACATTTGTCGCATTTGAAATACGAGAGAGATTATGAGGATAACGTTTTTGAGAATTTTTTATTTCTTCTGGTGTTTGCGTTTTCCAATAAAATGCTTCGCAGGATAAATCTATATATGGAAAGTGTTCTGCTAGTGTTTGGCAGCGTGGGAAAAGATTAAAAAATGAAGGATGATCAATACGAAATTTATTCGTAAGCAAGGCTTCCCATATGTCATGCAGGATAGAGGCGATGATAGCATCAGGAGTGTTGGATTGATTAATGATTGGTATTAAATTCGCTAAAATGTAGAATTCTGGATCAATAGATAGTGTAGGCGAATTCATTATGTCATCTATAAAGCTTAAATCTTTTAAGAAAATTTTTTCCTTAGTGTAAAATGCATCAGCAAATGGCTTGATTAGTGGGTGCTGACGATATTGATCATAGGTGGTTATATTTTTTTGGTAAGCACCCATAACAAAGTTGGCAACATTAATTTTTTCGTTGGTAAATTGTTTGGTAACAAAATCTTCCATGTCATCTCGCCAAACTTCTAATATCTCTTTTGAATCCACCACCTGATTAAACCCAAGATATAGAGCGGCGCTAAATGAAATGTGGTTTATTATTTCACTTAGTAATGCATTTACTTTAATCTTGCCGGCCTGCATATCTACAATGAATGTAGTAAAGGCTTCAATTTGATTGTCAATTAACTCCTTACTAATCAATAATGGAGGAACTCCATTTGAGATGACATAAGCAATACCTTTTTTACTTGTGATGTCATCTATTAACTGACTTGACATATCAGCAGGCCGAACACCATGAGAAATCGCTTTTTTAAGTCCTACGGATTTAACAAAATCTGATATTACTTGCTTTGGTATTTCCGTTAGTGGAATGCCGTGCAACTTGACTTCATCAATACCAACACTTCTTGCATGTTTCGCAATTAAACCTCTTGGTAGATAAGATAAAGGAATACCATTTTCAATATCAATTATAACACCATCCTTTATAAAACATTCTACTATCAAATCATCTGGCACCATTGACAATGGTATGCCATTAGAGTTAGCGCTAATGACGCCTACACATTTTACGAAGTTCAAAATGATATCTATTGATATTCTATTAAGAGGAATTCCTTGCGCCAAGGCATTAACTATTCCTACCGACTGTACATGTTTCGAAATTAAATCATCCGGGATTTCTGATATCGGAATACCATCTGAAACAGCGGCAATAACTCCAACATTATTTACATGCACCAGAATCAACTTTCTTGGTATCCTAGCAACAGGGATACCGTGAGAAATGGCCTCTATAATCCCTACTGTAGAAATATAATCAAGAACCAACCTATCTGGCATGCTCGATATCGGTATACCCTGTGATATGGACTCCGGGACCCCAAATTTATTGACATGATGAGCAATCAAATCGCTTGGTATTATTGATAGTCGAATGCCACTGGATATTGCCTTAATAAGGCCAATTTTTTCGATATACACTGTTAGCAAACTATTTTTATTGCTACATGCCATTATTATGGAAATGAACTCTGCGATACGCTCAGAGTTTTGTGAAAATTTATCCACGATACGATAAGCATCATTGCAATCAAACAAATCAGCTAAAGTCTTCTTGATTGAAGAATCACGTAACTCAACAAACTCATCAGAAAAAACCAAATACTGATAGAGTATTTCTGTTAGATTATTGTCATTTTTTGAAAGCGCATAAGCATTAGATGCATTTACTTTGCCTCTGTTATCCTTACCTATTTCATAGAGTACGATTTCACCTTCCACCAATAATGGCTTATTGATGACTGCATTCTTATGCACAAAAATATCTTCACTTCCATTTGTTGCTAAAAAACCAAACTGGTTATCTCTGCCTGTGTTGTTGTTACGACCTCCGAACCATTTAACACAAGCAAGCTTCCAATTTTTTGGGGAACCAAATCTATCTATAATATGTGCAGTCATCGTATCACCATTAAATCCATTTAAACCCGCCGTTTGCCGGTCAGCAGTTGTTGCATCAGGGCCTTTTTCTCTTGGGAAGGTGCGAATAAGCGGGGAAATTCTTCTCGGCTGACGCAGTCATTTCATTTCTTCATGCTTGAGCCGATTTTTTCTCCCGTAAATGCCTTGAATCAGCCTATTTAGACCGTTTCTTCGCCATTTAAGGCGCTATTCCCAGTTTTTAGTGAGATCTCTCCCACTGACGTATCATTTGGACCGCCCGAAACAGGTTGGCCAGGGTGAATAACATCGCCAGTTGGTTATCGTTTTTCAGCAACCCCTTGTATCTGGCTTTCACGAAGCCGAACTGTCGCTTGATGATGCGAAATGGGTGCTCCACCTTGGCCCGGATGCTATTTCAAGGTTCTTACCTTGCCGGGGCGCACGGCGATCAGCCAGTCCACATCCACTTCGGCCAGCTCCTCGCGCTGTGGCGCCCCTTGGTAGCCGGCATCGGCTGAGACAAATTGCTCCTCTCCATGCAGCAGATTACCCAGCTGATTGAGGTCATGCTCGTTGGCCGCGGTGGTGACTAGGCTGTGGGTCAGGCCACTCTTGGCATCGACACCGATGTGGGCCTTCATGCCAAAGTGCCACTGATTGCCTTTCTTGGTCTGATGCATCTGCGGATCGCGTTGCTGCTCTTTGTTCTTGGTCGAGCTGGGTGCCTCAATGATGGTGGCATCGACCAAGGTGCCTTGGGTCATCATGACGCCTGCTTCGGCCAGCCAGCGATTGATGGTCTTGAACAATTGGCGGGCCAGTTGATGCTGCTCCAGCAGGTGGCGGAAATTCATGATGGTGGTGCGGTCCGGCAAGGCGCTATCCAGGGATAACCGGGCAAACAGACGCATGGAGGCGATTTCGTACAGAGCATCTTCCATCGCGCCATCGCTCAGGTTGTACCAATGCTGCATGCAGTGAATGCGCAGCATGGTTTCCAGCGGATAGGGCCGACGACCATTACCGGCTTTGGGATAAAACGGCTCGATGACGGTGGTCATATCCTGCCATGGCAGGATATGCTCCATGCGGGAGAGGAAAATCTCTTTTCGGGTCTGACGGCGCTTACTGCTGAATTCACTGTCGGCGAAGGTAAGTTGATGACTCATGATGAACCCTGCTCCATGGCTCCAGATGACAAACATGATCTCATATCAGGAACTTGTTCGCACCTTCCCTTTGAGTTTCCAACTTCAATGTCACGGTTTCCAACTTAAATGGCCGTGATCAACAACGCAGTCAATTGCCACAACCTATGTGGTTGACATTTAATTAATTTCCTATATAAAAGTACGGTAAGTCTCATAGCAATTACCTGAGACAATTATGTAGCTTTTATTTCGGTAAAAAATGCGTAAGCTATTGAAATTGAAGGTTATATTTGTGCTGTGATGTACGAGAATGAGGGTTCGAATCCCTCCCTCACCGCCAAATAAAACAAAAGGCCCCGTCGCAAGACGGGGCCTTTTGTTTTTCCGGTAACCGGCAATCTGGTCACCACCCGGTATCGACAGGCGGGTGGACTAGCCCTGCTGGAGTGGCATAGGCCGTACACCGGGCGACACCGGGACGTAGTCTGGTCAATGCCTCCCTTGCTGTCAGGTTTATCCTGATCGGTTTATCGCTCCCTAATCTTGTCCCGTCCCGTTATCTCTTCAACCTGGAGACATAGGGGATATTCCGGTACTTGTGCTCCCAGGGCAGGCCGTAGCCCACCAGCAGGTCATCGCTCGTCATCTCGTAGGCATAAAACTGCTCGGCGGGGATAGCCACGCGCCCTGGTTTGACAAACAGGGTCGCGATGGACAGGGAACGTGGCGCGAACGCCTGCAGGTGCGCGACCAGCCGCTTCATGGTGCCCCCCGATTCGATGGCGTCGTCCATCAGGATGACGTCTCTGCCCCGGATGCCGACATTGTCGTGAAAGACGATGGGAGAGGCGTTGTGGCGCTCCCCCGGAGTGTGGGGGCAGGAGATGTAGTCCATGGCGATATCAAAGCGCAGCGCCCTGACGATATCGGCGGTAAACAGCATGCCGCCCGGCACCACGGTGATCACCACCGCCTCCGTGAATCGCGCGTTGAGCCGTTTGGCGATGACCTCGACGCCGAGCGCAATGTCCTCGGTATTTAATACCACGTCGCCGAAAACAGGGTTTCTCATGGCAGCTCCTGACAGGTTGTAGAAAGAGGGGTGGCCCGGGGTGCCAGCCCCACGCCTCTGCTGAGGAGCAGGGCCAGCACCATCAGCAAAACGACGCCGTGGAGGGCAGCCGGCAGACCGAAGGCGTCGGCGACAAAGCCGACCAGGGCGGGGCTGGAGAACACCCCGACATAGCCCAGGGTGGCGTCGCTTATCTGGGCGTTCAGTTTGGCTAAGGGGATGATGGAGGCCCAGGCCGCCGTGGCAAAGCCCGAGCATAAGAAGGTGGCTCGGCTGGCGAGCCGCTCGTGCCGGGGCCGCCGACTGGAGAGTGTGGACAACATGGGGTCTCCTTGGATGACAGTCGAAGGAGGGGGCTGTGCCTGGGATCCTCCGAGCGAGGAGGTCATGCTATGATCATTTCGAGCTCATATGAACAAAAATGATCTTGTATTTGTTTATATGTGTCCATTGTGGCGATATGATGACCGCGATCAGCATGCATACATCCGAGGTAACAGCATGATCACGCTCATCATCACGGACATGGACGGCACCTTCCTCATATAGCAGGGGGGATAACAACCGAGCCCTGTTTGCCGAGGTGGTTGCCGCCATGGCGCAGCAGGGGATACATTTTGCGCCCTGCACGGGAAAACAGGTCGATCGGGTCGAGGAGCTGCTGGGGGGCGCAGAGCGCGAATATCTGGATCCTGGGAGACAGCGCCACCCGCATCAAGCACCAGGGGCGCTACGTCTATCAGTCACTGCTGGACAACGCCCTGGGCCTGGCCATCATCCGTTGGTTGGCGCGTCTGCCGGGCGAGCATATCGTCATCGCCTGCGCGGCGATCCGGGAGGAGGTGCCGGATCATCTGAAAGCCCTGGTGCGTCGCTCCTACACCCAGCTACAGACGGTCGCCGAATCACCGCGGACGTTGTGAAGATCACCCTCTATGACGAGCAGGGTCGCTGCCTGGATCTGCGGGGCCAGCTTGGCGAGTGTGATGACGAGGCCTACATAGTGGCGTCCGACCAGCAGTGGATAGACATCGTCAATGCCGGCGTGCACAAGGGACGACGGTGGCCAGGTTGCAGCAGCTGGTCGGCGCCGGTCGTCATGAGACCCTGGTCTTTGGCGACGGGCTCAATGACATCGAGCTGATGGCGTGCGCCGACTTCAGTTTCGCCATGCGCAATGGCCACGACGGACCAAGGACGCCGCCCATTTCATCACCCGCTCGAACGATGAAGACGCCGTCATGCATACCATCTTGCAACTGCTCGCACTGCAGAGGCAGGGGGCGTGAGGCGGGCCGGGCGATGATCGCCCGGCCATTACAAGGGAACACCATGGACAAGTATTCACCGGAGGAGCGACGGCTCCTCATTCTGGATCTGCTGGCCGCGCACCACAAAGTGATGGCGGCGGAGCTGGCGGAGCCGCTGGGCACCACGGAGGCGACCATCAGGCGGGATCTGCGCTATCTGGCCGATGAGGGGCGCTGCAAGCGCATTCACGGTGGCGCCATCTCCCTGTCGCCCCAGACGGGGACCCTGACCGAGCGCAGTACCCAGCATGTTGCGCAGAAGCAGGCCCTGGCCATGGCCGCCTTGAGCCTGGTCAAACCGAACCAGCTGATCTTCCTGGATGCCAGCAGCACCCACCTGCTGCTGGCCTCCCTCATGCCGGAGCACCAGAACCTGACGGTGGTGACCAACAGCCCGGCCATCGCCTGCCGGCTGCTGGAGAGACCCGGCATCAGGACCATCCTCCTCGGTGGCGAGCAGGATCCGCTGGTCGGCGGGGCCGTCGACATCACGGCGGCCGAGGCGGCCAAAAAGTTCCGCTTCGACCTCGGCTTCCTGGGGGTCTGCGCCTGGTCCTCGGATCTTGGCTTCAGCGCCGTGCATTACCAGGACAGCGAGTTCAAGCGCCGGGTCGCGGAGCGTTGCGGCTCGCTGGCGGTGCTGTGCAATGACGACAAGCTGGAGTCCCTGGCCTCCTACCCCTTCCTGCACGCTGCGGATCTCGACTACCTGATCTGCACCCGGCAGGATCCGGTCCTGGTCAAGACGCTCGAAGGGGAGGGCTGCACCGTCATCACCGTCGGCTGATGCCGCCGCGAGAAGAGTGGGGAGAGGCCGGGGGTTGGAAGCGGCCCATAAAAAACGCCCCGTTCCCGGGGCGTTGGGAACGGGGCGCCTGCCAGCGTCCTCAGGCGAGGTCGAAGCGATCCAGGTTCATCACCTTGGTCCAGGCCGCCACAAAGTCCTTCACGAACTTCTCCTTGGCATCCGCACTGGCGTAGACCTCCGCCAGGGCGCGCAGCTGGGAGTTGGAACCGAACACCAGATCGACCCGGGTTCCGGTCCACTTCATCTTGCCGTTCTTGCGATCACGGCCTTCATAGACTCCCTGGCTGCCCGCCGCCAGCTTCCACTCCGTGCCCATGTCGAGCAGGTTGACGAAGAAGTCGTTGGAGAGGGTACCCGGGGCGGCGGTAAAGACCCCGTGGCAGTTGCCCGCGTTGGTGCCGAGCACCCGCATGCCGCCCACCAGTACCGTCATCTCGGGGGCACTCAGGGTGAGCAGCTGCGCCTTGTCGATCAGCATGGTCTCCGCGAAGCCCGCGCACTCGCCCGCGTAGTTGCGAAATCCATCGGCGAGGGGCTCGAGCACCGCGAAGGAGTCCACATCGGTCTGGGCCTGGGAGGCA
The DNA here is from genome assembly GCF_019046925.1 of Aeromonas sp. FDAARGOS 1402. Lineage (NCBI taxonomy): Bacteria > Pseudomonadati > Pseudomonadota > Gammaproteobacteria > Aeromonadales > Aeromonadaceae > Aeromonas > Aeromonas sp. FDAARGOS 1402. The sequence continues at coordinate 3,985,625 of NZ_CP077201.1, read as the reverse complement.
TCCATCCGGCCCGGAGTGAAGGGCACGATCACGGCGACACCGGCTCTCTTCGCGGCCTGCTCGACCCCCACGCCGCCCGCCAGCACGATGAGATCGGCGAGGGAGACCCGCTTGCCGCCGGTGGCTGAGGCGTTGAAGGCCTGCTGTATCCCGTCGAGGGCCTGAAGCACTTTCGCAAGCTGGGCAGGCTGGTTCACGGCCCACTCCTTTTGCGGAGCCAGGCGGATGCGGGCACCGTTGGCGCCACCGCGTTTGTCAGAGCCACGGAAGGTGGACGCGGAGGCCCAGGCGGTCGACACCAGCTCGGTCACGGACAGGGAGGCCGCCAGGATCTGCTCCTTGAGCAGGGCCACGTCCTTGTCATCGATCAGGGGATGATTGACGGCGGGGATGGGGTCTTGCCAGATCAGCTCCTCTTTGGGTACTTCCGGCCCCAGGTAGCGGGCAATGGGACCCATGTCGCGGTGGGTCAGCTTGAACCAGGCGCGGGCGAAGGCATCGGCGAAGGCCTGCGGATCCTCGTAGAAGTGGCGGGAGATCTTGCCAAACTCGGGGTCAAAGCGCAGGGTCAGGTCGGTAGTGAGCATGGTCGGCTTGTGGAACTTGCCCGGGATGTGCGCATCGGGAATGATCTCGGGCGCATCCTTGGCCACCCACTGCTTGGCGCCGGCTGGCGACGTGGTCAGCTCCCACTCGTAGTTGAACAGGTTTTCAAAGAAGTTGTTGCTCCACAGGGCCGGTGTCTTGGTCCAGGTCACTTCGAGCCCGCTCGAGACGGTGTCCTTGCCATGGCCGCTGCCGAAGTCGCTCATCCAGCCGAGGCCCTGGGCCTCCAGAGGCGCGGCTTCCGGCTCTGGCCCCTTGTGGGATTCGGGCGCGGCGCCGTGGGCCTTGCCGAAGGTGTGGCCGCCCGCGATAAGGGCGACCGTCTCTTCATCGTTCATGGCCATGCGACCGAAGGTGGAACGGATGTCCTTGGCAGCCTCCATGTAGTCACCGCTGGCGTTGGGCCCTTCCGGGTTGACGTAGATGAGGCCCATGTGGGTGGCGCCGAAGGGGGCCGTGAGCTCGCGATCGCCCTTGACCCGATCGGGATCGACCCCGAGCCAGGCAATTTCATCCCCCCAGTTGACGTCCTGATCCGGCTCCCACACGTCGGGCCGCCCACCGCCAAAGCCGAAGGTGCGAAAACCCATGGTCTCCAGGGCGACGTTGCCGGCGAGGATCAGGAGATCGGCCCAGGAGATCTTGTTGCCGTATTTCTGCTTGATGGGCCAGAGCAGGCGACGGGACTTGTCGATGTTGACGTTGTCCGGCCAGCTGTTGAGGGGGGCGAAGCGCTGTTGGCCACGGCCGCCGCCACCGCGACCGTCGGTGGTGCGATAGGTGCCCGCAGCATGCCAGGTCATGCGGATGAACTGGGGGCCGTAGTGACCGAAGTCCGCCGGCCACCACTCCTGGGAATCCGTCATCAGCTTGACCAGATCTTTCTTGAGTACCTTGTAATCCAGGCTCGCGAAGGCCTTGGCGTAGTCAAAGTCCTTGTCCATGGGATCGGCGCCGGGGGAATGCTGATGCAGCAGATCCAGCCGCAACTGGTTCGGCCACCAATCTCGATTGGTTCTGCCGACGCCGGCGGTGTGGTTGAAGGGGCATTTGCTTTCTTCACTCATCTCTGTCTCTCCTTGGCAGTCATGTGCAATGCAGACAACTCAGTATGGGAACTTTTCCTGCAACCGGCAGGGCATCTGACAGGCTGGGCCTTGGACCGGCATCGGGGGGATATCAATAACTCCTTATATTTCAGCTAATTGATTAAGGATGGGATGACCGTATTACGAAAAGATGAATCGGTGCCATCGAATTTGGCTCTCCTGACATGGGATAAGAGAAGGAAGGAGCGCCCTGGCAGCCGTGTTATCAATCTTTTTATCCATAACACGAGGGATCAGACCTGGACTTGCGCTGGGTCATGGCATGAGGAGGGCTTGTCTTGAGCGGGGCAGAAAACCCCATTTTTGTGACGGCGGTCCGGACTGCGTCCTGAGCAGGGCACCGAGCGCCAGAGGATGGGGTGGGGGCGTTGCAGCAAAAAGCGGGCAGCGCAGAAACAAAAAGACCGGCCAGTGGCCGGTCCAAACAGACAGCGTGCTGCTGTCTCATCAGGCTGATCCCAGCCTGGAGGGGAATAATGGGGTGGCTGATGGGGCTCGAACCCACGACAACCGGAATCACAATCCGGGACTCTACCAACTGAGCTACAGCCACCACTGAAATCTGCCTTCGATACAGCAATCAAACTCATCTGTATCGATGGCGCGCCCTGCAGGATTCGAACCTGCGACCCACGGCTTAGAAGGCCGTTGCTCTATCCGACTGAGCTAAGGGCGCGTTGTATCAAGAAATCCGGGGATTTCCCGATGAACCTGGTCGGTGATAAAGGATTCGAACCTTTGACCCTCTGGTCCCAAACCAGATGCGCTACCGGGCTGCGCTAATCACCGAAAATTCGCCATCCAGCATACCTTCGGCGGCACCACTGGGCAACGGGCGGGCATCATACCCAAGCGCCAAAGTCAGCGTCAACGACTTTTTCCACCAGTAAATTCAAGTGCCTACTTATTGCCCTCCCTGCGAGAGCCGCTAACACCCGCGCCAAAAAAATGCGACAATGCGCCGCAGTTGAACACATGGTGAGTGAAGAACGATGTCTGCCAAAATCATTGATGGAAAACAGGTTGCGCAAACGATTCGCAATCAGGTCGCCGCGCAAGTCCAACAGCGGTTGGCGCAGGGGAAACGGGCACCGGGTCTGGCGGTGATCCTGGTGGGGCTGGATCCGGCCTCCCAAGTCTATGTGGGCAGCAAACGTCGCGCTTGTGAAGAGGTGGGATTTGTTTCCCGCTCCTATGACCTCAGCGCCACGGCGACACAAGCGGAGCTGCTGTCCCTGATCGACCAGCTCAACGAGGATCCTGAAGTGGACGGCATCCTGGTGCAGTTGCCCTTGCCGGCTCACTGCGATACCACCCAGGTGCTGGAGCGCATTCGTCCCGACAAGGACGTTGATGGCTTCCATCCCTACAACGTGGGTCGTCTGGCCCAGCGCATCCCGGCGCTGCGACCCTGCACCCCCAAGGGGATCATGACCCTGATCGAGACCACCGGCGTCAAGACCCATGGTCTGCATGCGGTGGTGGTCGGGGCTTCCAACATCGTGGGGCGCCCCATGACGCTGGAGCTGCTGCTGGCCGGTTGCACCACCACCACCTGTCACCGTTTCACCCAGGATCTGGAGACCCAGGTGCGCCGGGCCGACTTGCTGGTCGTGGCGGTGGGCAAGCCCAACTTCATTCCGGGGGAGTGGGTCAAACCCGGTGCCCTGGTGATCGACGTGGGCATCAACCGCCTTGCGGACGGCTCCCTGGTGGGAGATGTGGAGTATGAGACCGCGCGCAATCACGCAGCCTTCATCACGCCGGTACCGGGGGGCGTGGGCCCCATGACGGTCGCCAGCCTGATGGAGAACACCCTGAGCGCCTGCCAGGATTACCACGACGCCTGATGAGGGCGCCGGGCAGAAAAGAGAAAGGGAAGGCATTGCCTTCCCTTTTTTTAGGTTCATCGCGGCTTTCCGGGGAAGGCCGCCTTGATTTTCAGAAAAAAGTATTCTGAGTCCCTAAATCCATATGCCATACGCTTTATCACTTTGATCTTGTTGTTCACCCCTTCCAGCACACTCGTGTGCATCGGGTAGTTTGCACTCGCCAGGATCCCCCGCATATATTTCGATAAATTTCGACCAAATCGTTGCAGCGGCGCTAGCCCGCTTTCCTTCACCTGCCGCATCCAGCTCCGCCATCGTCGCCATCCTTCCCACACGCTCGGCGCATACCAGATGCCCTTCAACGCCTCTTTCAGCACGTACACCATCGCCAGCGGTTGATTCGCCGCCAACAGCTCCTGCAACTTCACATCCTGTTTTTCACTCAGCTTCGCCCGATTACGTAGCAGCAACCAACGCGCACTTTTGACCACTTTTCGCGCCGGTTTATCGCTTTTCAGTGCATTCGCCTGCTCCACTCGCACCCGGTCCACCACCTCTCGGCCATAGCGAGCCACCACGTGGAACAGGTCGTAGACCACCTCCGCCTGCGGGCAGTGTTGCTTCACCTCCAGGTCGAACGCCGTGTTCATGTCCATCGCCACCGCCTCAATCTGCTGGCATCGCTCGCCGAGCTGCTCGAAGAAGGGACGGATAGCGGCCCGGCTGTTGCCGTGCCCCACCCACAGGACGCGGGTTCGCTCGGCATCCATGATCACGGTGGCATAGCGGTGTCCCTTGTGCAGGGCAAACTCATCCATCACCAGCCGCCGCACCTCCCCAAGTTCGATGGTGCCCACACTGGTCTGCAAACGGCGCTTGTCGATCTCCTTGATGGTGTGCCAACCGACCCCGGTGAGCTGGCTGACATGGCGGATGGGGAGGTACTGAACGAGCGCTTCAATCCAGCACTGCATGCGCCGGGTGAGGCGGGAGCCAGAGGGGAGCCAGTCGATATGTTCACTGACGCGACCACAGCGCAGACAGTCGACGCGGCGAACAGGCAGTTGTAACCAGACTTGTCGGTCAAATAGGTCTCGCTCACGCACCCGGCGGATACGTTGGTCGTGGATCAATGGCGTGGGTTGCAGGCATCGGCGACAACGGGGCAACAGGTCGGCGCGAGGCTCAAGGGTAAACAGGGTGTGATGGTTGGCAGAAAGCGCTTGGGCGATGACGGTATAACCTGGCCAGAAGGAGGCAATATCAATATGATGCACGGCGACAGCAGGGTGATGGTGGTGGTGTGTTTGGAGACAGCCAGTTTACCAGCACCCTGTCTGTCAACTTCCACTTCCCCAAGATCCCGCGAAGAACCTTTTTTTAGGTTCATCGCGGCTTTCCGGGGAAGGCCGCCTTGATTTTCAGAAAAAAGTATTCTGAGTCCCTAAATCCATATGCCATACGCTTTATCACTTTGATCTTGTTGTTCACCCCTTCCAGCACACTCGTGTGCATCGGGTAGTTTGCACTCGCCAGGATCCCCCGCATATATTTCGATAAATTTCGACCAAATCGTTGCAGCGGCGCTAGCCCGCTTTCCTTCACCTGCCGCATCCAGCTCCGCCATCGTCGCCATCCTTCCCACACGCTCGGCGCATACCAGATGCCCTTCAACGCCTCTTTCAGCACGTACACCATCGCCAGCGGTTGATTCGCCGCCAACAGCTCCTGCAACTTCACATCCTGTTTTTCACTCAGCTTCGCCCGATTACGTAGCAGCAACCAACGCGCACTTTTGACCACTTTTCGCGCCGGTTTATCGCTTTTCAGTGCATTCGCCTGCTCCACTCGCACCCGGTCCACCACCTCTCGGCCATAGCGAGCCACCACGTGGAACAGGTCGTAGACCACCTCCGCCTGCGGGCAGTGTTGCTTCACCTCCAGGTCGAACGCCGTGTTCATGTCCATCGCCACCGCCTCAATCTGCTGGCATCGCTCGCCGAGCTGCTCGAAGAAGGGACGGATAGCGGCCCGGCTGTTGCCGTGCCCCACCCACAGGACGCGGGTTCGCTCGGCATCCATGATCACGGTGGCATAGCGGTGTCCCTTGTGCAGGGCAAACTCATCCATCACCAGCCGCCGCACCTCCCCAAGTTCGATGGTGCCCACACTGGTCTGCAAACGGCGCTTGTCGATCTCCTTGATGGTGTGCCAACCGACCCCGGTGAGCTGGCTGACATGGCGGATGGGGAGGTACTGAACGAGCGCTTCAATCCAGCACTGCATGCGCCGGGTGAGGCGGGAGCCAGAGGGGAGCCAGTCGATATGTTCACTGACGCGACCACAGCGCAGACAGTCGACGCGGCGAACAGGCAGTTGTAACCAGACTTGTCGGTCAAATAGGTCTCGCTCACGCACCCGGCGGATACGTTGGTCGTGGATCAATGGCGTGGGTTGCAGGCATCGGCGACAACGGGGCAACAGGTCGGCGCGAGGCTCAAGGGTAAACAGGGTGTGATGGTTGGCAGAAAGCGCTTGGGCGATGACGGTATAACCTGGCCAGAAGGAGGCAATATCAATATGATGCACGGCGACAGCAGGGTGATGGTGGTGGTGTGTTTGGAGACAGCCAGTTTACCAGCACCCTGTCTGTCAACTTCCACTTCCCCAAGATCCCGCGAAGAACCTTTTTTTATTGCGTCACTCCCCCGGATCGCTACTGGATATCAGAGGAGGGCCAGGGCGGCGGCCAGATCGGCAATCAGATCGTCGGCGTCTTCCACCCCGATGCTGAAGCGGATGAGATCGTCATTGACCCCGGCAGCGAGGCGGCTCGCCTCGTCCATGGCTGCGTGGGTGGTGCTGGCCGGATGGCAGGCGAGGCTCTCGAGATCGCCGAGGCTCACCGCCTGCACGAAGAGTTGCAGGTTGTCGAGCAGGGTGGCGCAGCGCTCAAACCCGCCTTCCAGCTCGATGCTCACCATGCCGCCAAAGCCGCTGGCGAAGGCGCCGAGGGCATCGTGGCCCGGATGGCTGGCAAGGCCCGGGTAGATCACCTTCTTCACCGCCGGGTGGGCATCCAGGAACTCGGCCACCTTCTGGGCGTTGTGCAGGTGGGCATCCATGCGCAGGGGAAGGGTCTTGACCCCCCGTTGCAGCAGGTAGGCCTCCTGGGGGCCGATGGGAGAGCCGATGTGCTTGAGGGCCACGGTGCGAATCGACTTCATCAGCTCATGACGACCCGCCACCACCCCGGCGATGATGTCGCCGTGACCGCCCAGGTACTTGGTGCCGCTGTGCATGACGATGTCGATGCCAAGCTCGAGCGGGCGCAGCAGGTAGGGGGTGAGGAAGGTGTTGTCACATACCGTGATGGCGCCCACCTTGCGGGCCGCCTCCACCACCACCCGCGGATCCACCACCTTGAGGGTGGGATTGGTCAGGGTTTCGAACAGTACCACCTTGGTGGCGGGGCGGATGTTGGCCAGCAGCGCCTGATCGCTCTCGTAGGCGGTGATCTTGATGCCGGCGCGGCTGAAGGTCTGCTTGAGGAAGGCATCGGTGCCGCCGTAGAGGGGGCCGATATAGGCCACTTCATCACCGCTGTCGGCCAGGGCATACATGATGGCACTCACCGCCGCCATGCCGCTTGCCACCACCAGTGCCTCATCTGCACCTTCGAGGGCTGCCAGCTTCTGCTCCAGCTCGGCGGTGGTGGGGTTGCCAAAGCGGCTGTAGATGAAGCCGGGGGCTTGACCTGCGAAGCGCTCCTTGCCCGCCTGGGCGTTGAAGTAGCTGAAGGTGCTGCTCTGGTAGAGCGGGGTGGTGAGGGCGCCGGTCTGGGGATCGATCCGCTGGCCGCTGTGCACGCTCATGGTCTTGAATTTCATTTTTGTACTCCGTCATTGCCAGGCTGTTGCCCGACTGCTTGTGTTATCCGGGGCGCCATCGCGCCCCTTTTCTCATGTCGTGTGGCGGGTTGTCAGACTAGCGCTGGCTCGCGCTGCGGCTCGCCTGCATAGTGGCGGGCCGCCACATCCGGGTGGGAGCGCAGCCTCCCCTTGAGCACGTTTTCCCCCACCTGATAAAAGAGCGGGTTGGCGGGATCGCTCTGGGGCCCTTCGGCCAGTGCCGCCAGCTCGGGGGAGAGGCTAAGCAGTGGCACAGTCGCATCCAGCCTTGCCGCCATGAAGAAGGCGCAGGAGAGGCGCGATACCCCGGGAGGCGGGCTCACCACCCGGTGCAGGGTGGCCTTGAGGTAGCCGTCGGACGCGAGCTCCAGCAGCTCGCCGATGTTGACCACCAGGGCGCCCGGCAAGGGGGGCGCGGGGATCCAGCCATCCGCCGTCTCCACCTCGAGCCCGGAGTGATCGTCCTGCATCACCAGGGTCAGGTAGCCGGGATCCTTGTGGGCACCTACCCCCTGACCACTGCTGCCTTCCGGTTGTCCGGGGTAGTGAATGAGCTTCATGTGCTGGTAGGGGGCACCGCGAATGCTCTCGTCAAATACGCCGGCGGGCTGCCCCAGCACCTCTGCGAAGGCGTCCAGCAGGGTGAGGGTGATGTCGCTCAGTCGATCCTGCCATGCCAGCAGCCGTGTCTTCATCTCGGGCAGGGCGGCGGGCCACTGATTGGGGCCGATGAGGCGCTGCCAGGGTTCACGAATGTGCGCCACAGGCAGGGCCTGGGCCTCGTTCATGATATCGAACTGCTCGCGCAGATCCGGCCGTGCCCGGGTGAGCTCTGCCCCCACCTGGTTGTAGCCGCGAAAGTGGGGGGAGTGGACCATCTGCACCGCCAGTTTTTCTTCAAGTGGCAGGGCGAAGAAGCGGGCGGCGAGCGCCAGGGTCTCCTGGCGCGCCGATTCGCTCAGATCATGGCCCACCAGATAGAAAAAGCCCACTTCGCGGGCGGCCTGGCCAAGCTGCGCCAGCATCTGGCTGCGTGCAGCCGGGGTGCCCTTGAGGGCGGCGAGATTGATGATCGGCAATGATGGGGTGGTCATGGGCATCTCCTCACTTTCCGTGAACGGGGTCTGCGTGCCCCGGCGTGCGGGGTGTTGCGAAACCGGGGCGCACTCTTCTTGAGTGGCGCCGTTTGGGTTGAGGGTGATGCTACTGTTCGAGGTTATAAGGTGGAAGCAACAAAATATTCTTAGTTATATACAAAATTCGAAATGGAATTCGGACTTGAGCGAATGGAACGAGCAACGGGCGGCTCAGGCAGCGATCTGCCGTACCGGGTGAGAGCGACATTGGCGTGACGGGATAGACGCGGGAGAGAAAAGGCGGAGGGAGGCATCCGCCTCCCTCCGTGTGACTGTCATGGGAAGGGTTGCTGGCGCGCCTTTCCTCAATAACCCAGGGTGAAACGCTGGCGCAGGTGAGCCGGTGCTTGCGCCTCGTTCAGCACCCCGTCCGCCAGATCGCCGACCGTGATCCCGGCGGGCTGCTCGCCGCTGAACAGCACCTGATCCGTGCCAAGGCGGTAACCGCCGCGCTTCTCGCCGGGTTCGAGGAACACCGGTGGGGAGACGAAACGCCAGTCGAGGGTGGTTTCCCGGCGAAGGGCGGTGAGACCGTCCCGGGCCGCGAGGGCCCCTTGCTTCCACTCTGCCGGGAACTCCGGGGTGTCCACCAGCTGCACGCCCGGGGCGATTTCCAGACTGCCGGCACCGCCGACCACCAGCAGCCAGCTCCCGGCGTCGTTGGCGGCGGCCACGATGGCGCTGGCCCCCTTGAGGTACTGATCGTAGATGTCCGGGGCACTCCAGCCCGGGTTGTAGGCACTGATCACCCGATCGTGCCCCTTGAGCACCCTGGCCAGTGCCTGGCTGTCCTGGGCGTCCACCGCCACGGCGGTGACTTGCGGGTGAGCGGCGACCTTGCTCACGTCACGTACGATGGCGGTGACCTGATGACCGCGGCTGACGGCCTCCTGGAGGATGGCTGAACCGACAAAACCGCTGGCACCGATGAGGGCAATCTTCATGGGAATTCTCCTTCACTGTGGGAATGGGGCTATCCTACGCCCCCGAGTGTGATTTAATAATCCACTTAAAATTGTATTCACTTGTAAGCAGGGCTTCATAATGGATCAGCTCAGACGCTACGCCATCTTCGCGGCCGTGGTGGAGGCGGGCAGCATGACCGGTGCCGCCAAGGCCCTCGGCATGACCCCGTCCGCCGTCAGCCAGCATATCAGTCAACTGGAGAGCCAGCTCGGTCTGCCCCTGCTGCACCGCTCCACCCGCCGCCTCAGCCTGACCGAGGCGGGGGAGGTGGTGTGGCAGGGTTGCCAGTCGTTGCAGCAGACCCTGAACGACACCGAGCTGCGCCTCTCGGAGGTGCGCGACAGCCTGCTCGGAGAAGTGCGGATCACCGCGCCGGTGGGGATGGCCGGCCAGCCCCTGGCGCGGGCGCTCTCGCCGCTGCTGCAGGCGCACCCGGGCCTGGGCATCCAGATCATTGCCGACGACGAGAAGCGGGATCTCATCAAGGATCGCATCGACGTGGCGCTGCGGGTCGGCACGCTTGAAGATTCCACCCTGGTGGCGCGCAGGCTGGGTCAGACCCGGATGCTGCTGTGTGCCTCGCCCGCCTATCTGGCACGCAAGGGCACGCCGCGCAGCCCGGCAGATCTGCTGGCCCACGACTGGCTGGCCTCGGACATGCTGGGGGGCGGGATACTGCTGTTGGACGAGAAGGGGGAGGCCCACAAGATCAAGCCCAAGCCCAGGGTGCTGTGCAACAACGTCTTGCCCCTGCGCCAGTTCACCCTGGCAGGGCAGGGGATTTCGCTGCAACCGGAAGGTGAAATAGAAGAAGATCTCGCAAACGGTCGGTTACTCGTGCTGCTGCCAGGATTTTTGGCCCCTCCCATGGAGATCCATGCCATCACCCCCCAGCGGGAGATCCCGGAGAAGGTGCGGCGGGTGATCAGCGCCCTTCGCAGCCACTTTGCCGAGCATGGCCAGAGCCGTCTACCCTGAGCGAGGCGGGATGAATAGCCAGGCGGTGCGCCAGCCTTGCGGTCGGCGCGACACCCCTGTTTAATGTGGCCCTCCCGGGCCAGAGCGCCCTCTGCTGGCGTGGTCTCAAGCGCATCATGACACCGACTTCTCCCCACCCACTCCGTGAGCCGGCACCCGAGGCGCGCGCCCACCTCACCCGCATCGAGCGAGTGCTCGACTACATCCATGCCAATCTGGATCAGCCGCTCTCCCTGGAGGCGCTGGCCCGGCAGAGCTGCTGGTCCCGCTGGCAGTTGCAACGGGTATTCCTGCATGAGACGGGCCAGACGGTGGCTCACTATGTGCGCGAGCTGAAGCTGAGCATGGCGGCGGAGGCGCTGCTCTCCACCCGGCTGCGGGTGCTGGATGTGGCGCTGGATCACGGGTTTGGCTCGGAAGTGAGTTTCAGCCGCGCCTTCAAGCAGCAATTTGGCTGCTCGCCGCTGGCGTATCGCAAGCGGGGCCTGCGGCTGGGGCTGCGCACGCCCCTGGTGCGGGCGGCGGTCCCCCGCTCTGCCTCTCTCAACCTGGTGCAGGTGCGCATAGAGAGCCTGCCAGCGTTCCCCTTGCAGGGAGTCAGGGGCACGATCCGGGGGTTGTTCGATGCCTCACCGGATTTTCAGAAGACGGTGCCCGCCATCTGGCGAGCGCTGCGCGAGACGGGGGCGCTGGACTTGTCGAGGGAATGGCTGGGGGTGGTGGATGTGTCGGGGGCAGGGGAGCGGCTGCCTTACTGGGCCGGAGTGGCCACGACGGCGCCTACGCCCCCCGGCCTGTCGAGTCTCAACGTGCCGGCTCAGGAGTATGCCGTGCTCACCCACAAAGGACCCATTGCCCAGCTGGGGGAGAGCCTGCACTGGTTCATCCTGCACTGGCTGCCGGAGTCGGCATACCGGGGGCTGGACGGTTTCGAACTGGAGCGCTATGCCCCCGGCTTTGACGGCCAGCAGCCCGACGCCACCATGGAGTACTGGCTGCCCGTCGCCCCCCGTTAGGGAAGGAGGCTCATCCCGGCATGGCGCCGGGATGGCTCCGGGCGTGTGGCGCTGGCCAGGAGATCAGTGAACTGGGCCGGTGGCAGCGGCTTGGCGAAGTAGAAGCCCTGCAGGTAGTCGATGCCATAGTGGCGTGCCATCTCGACCTGCTCCTGGGTCTCCACCCCCTCGGCGACCAGAGCCAGCCCCATGCGATGGGCGAGATCCAGGATGTTTTCGACGATATGGCGGGAGGGGCCTTCCTCTTTCATTCCCTTGATAAAGCTGCGATCGATTTTGATGATGTCCACATGGAACATCTGCAGATAGCAGAGGCTGGAGTGGCCGGTGCCAAAGTCATCGATGGCGATGAGCACGCCCAGCTCGTCCAGGGCATCGAAGATGGCGCGGGTCTGCTCGTCCGCATCCACCATCTCTCGCTCCGTCACCTCGAGCACCAGGCGCAGATCCTGGCCCGGGAAGGCGCGAATAAAGTCGCGGCACTCGGCGACGATGTCCTGATTTTTGAAGTGCTGGGCGCAGACATTGACGGCGACGTGAAAGCCGGGGGGCAGCCTGTCGGCCACCCCGACCAGATAATCCCGGGTCTGGGCCATCAACTGGCGGGTCATCGGCACTATGTAGCCGCACTCCTCTGCGAGGGGAATGAAGTGGTTGGGAGCAATCATCCCTTGTGTGGGATGACGCCAGCGCATCAATACTTCACAACCGCGCAGGCGCCCCTGTCTGTCCATCACGGGTTGCAGATGGGGGATGAACTCCCGGGCCGCCATGGCTCTGGCAAGCTCGCTGCGGGGGGAGCCGCTGCGCCCCCTCAGATAGAAGGTGAGCAGCCCCAGCAACAGCGCCAGCACAGGGGCGGCAAGCAGGTTCTCCTGGTTGTACGCCCAGGCAAACGCCAGCACTTCCTTGTAACCGTTGAGCGCCACCAGGCGATAGGGATGAGCGGTGGGCTCGCTCTGTTGCAGACGTTGTCCCCCTTCCAGCAGGCGGGCTGCGGGCAGGGTCCTGCCGTGGCCATCGAGGGCCTGGTCCCCGAGGAGGAAGAAGAGGTTGTCCTCTCCCATCACGGCCTGCAAGGCGCCGAAGATGTGGAAGCCGTCCAGCTCCACCAGCAGGGTGCGATTGCCGGATGGCTGACGGTAGAGGATGGCGGTCTGCCCGGTGATGGGGCTGTGTCTGGCGAGGATCAGCGTCTGGTTGCCCGCCGGGCCGCGAGGAATATCCCGGGTGAGGATGGGCCTGTGCAGGGTGGTACAGCGCAGTTGCTGCCCCTCCAGCACATAGAGTGCCCGCGCATAAGGGGAGGCGGTGATGAGGTCGCGCAGGGCCAGTTGCTCATCCTGACAGCGGCCCATGGCGAGGGGGCGGGCGGCCTCGACCAGGGACTGACTGTCGTTGATGGCGCTCTCTATCATGGCCCGGGCATGGTTCAGGCTGCGCGCGTTGTCCTTGCGAAGGCCGCTGGCCGCCTGCAGGAGGTTGAGGGCGGTGAGGCCGACCAGCAAGAGGAGCCCGAGCACGATGGCCAGACGCAGACGCTGTGCCAGGGGATCAGTCGGCATGGTGCACCCGATTCTTGCCGGCATCCTTGGCCTGATAGAGCGCCTGATCGACCCGCGCCAGCAGTTGCTCGGCGGACTCCTGTCGCCACAGTCCCAGCCCGGCAGAGAAGGTCACCACCAGGTCCGGTTCGCGCCATGGTCGCTGTGCCACCTGGGTGCGCCACTGCTCGAGCAGCGTCAGTGCTCTGGTGCTGTCCTCCCCGGGAATGATGATGGCCAGCTCCTCGCCGCCGTAGCGGTAGAGGGTGGCCTCCTGGCCTGCAATCTGCCGCCCTTCCCGGGCCACCGCCCGCAGGACCTCGTCACCGACCGGGTGGCCGTGGGTGTCATTGATGGATTTGAAGTTGTCCAGATCGATCAACCCCAGGCAGAAAGGGCGGCCGGCGATCAGCTGGTCGTCGAGTGCCTTGTCAAAGCAGCGGCGATTGAACAGGCCCGTGAGGGCATCGGTGTTGGATGCCTCCACGGCTTCCTGTATCTGGCGATGGCCGCTCTGGATCTCCTGGCGCAACTGATCCCCTGGTTTGCCCGCGTGGATGCGTCCGGTGCGCATCAGGGCGATGATCTCGAAAATCATCTTGCTGAGCACATGACGCAAGGACCACCAGCAGAGCAGGCAGATCAGCATGCAGCCCACCAGGGTGATCTGGAGCTGGTGGGACTCGCTGCTGCTTACCTCCTTGAACCTGGCATCGCTGACGGCATAGATGACGAACCAGTCCGGGTTGGAGAAGGAGTAGTAGTAGAGGTGGGTCTGGCGCTTTGCATCGAAGAGGTGGTCGGCGCCGTTGGTCATCTGCTCGATGAGCCGGCGGTCCACGCGATGGCGAAACAGATTCCCCACATCCGAATGCAGCAGGATGTCGCCCGCCCGATCGACCAGGTAGAACTCCCCCTTGAGAGGGCTCATGAGCTGACGCAGGGGATAGCTCATCTGCTCGAGATCCACGTTCATGGCCAGGGTGCCGAGGAAGAACCCCTCCTTGTCGAGCAGGGGGCGGGAGACGGAGACGCTGCGGCTCTTGTCATCGAACTTGCTGGTGTAGTGGTCGGTGTAGTGCACGAAGAGGGTTCGCACGGCGGCCGCGAGAAACCAGGGGCGCTCCCTGGCATCAAAGTGCTCCCCGACCGGCAGATGGGGGATGGCGTTGAACCGCCCCTGCGGATCGGCGAGCAGGATGCTCTTCACATAGGGGGTGAGCGCCAACGTTTGCATCAGGGAGAGGCCAAGGGGCGTGTTGCCCTCATTGAGGAAGGCATCCAGGCCTGATTCATCGATGACACTGCCCGTTTCGTTGAGGACATGCTCCAGTGACTTGAACTGTGGCTCGATGGACTGGGTCGCCATGTTGTGCACGAACATGGCCGCCACCTTGTGGTACTTGCGCTCGGCAGAGGTCCGGATGCTGACACTGACGGCCATCAGGGCGATAAGCAGGGTCAGGATGATGACTCCGAAGGTGACGTTGAGCTGGGTATCGCAGTGCAGATTTTGGTGGGCGGTCTCATTCATAGGCGTGTGCTGATGGCTTGGTATTGTCTCAATCAGGGCTGATAAAAGGGTGGGCATGCTATCGCCTCCTTTATCAATAGCGATTGACCAGGATCAACAAGGGGAGGGAGAACGCGACCATACTTGTCTGATGAGTGTGAATATGGGGGTTAAAATGCCGCCATGTTCTGAATATGTGATGGTTACTTGCTAGTTGGCTGTGAAAGTGAAGGCGGTGACCTTCATCAGGCGGCCATGATGAGCCCTCCCTGAGAGCTTCGACGGCGTTGCCATCTTGCCTCCGATAGGAGATGGCGTGCCTGCCACCCTCGCTTTTCCCGCTTCCCCGCCAACATGCCCCAAATTGTTAATATCGGGGCAAAATAGAACAATAAAATGCAAATGATATTTGTTACTATTCACATGCAGTAAGTAATCGAGGATCAGATGCAGCTTGTTCACCCCCCTTTGACCCTGGTCGCCGTGACCATCTCCACCCTGCTTGCAGGCTCTGTACAGGCCGCCGCGTCCGACAGCCAGGATACGGCCGCCGCCGACGAGACCCTGACCGTGCTCGGCCAGACCTATCGCAACACCGCGACCAAGACCCGGCTCGACCCCATCGAGACGCCCCAGGCCATCTCGGTGGTGGATGGGGAGACCCTGTCGCTGCGCGGTGTCAGTTCGGTGAGCGAGGCGCTGCGCTACGTGCCCGGCGTCAACACCGAGCTGCGGGGCGGGGCGGTCAACCGGCTGGATCTGTTCAACATCCGTGGCTTTGACAACTACCAGAACTTCTATGACGGCCTGCTGCTCCAGTACAACGACTGGAACCTGCAACCCCAGATAGATCCGGTGGCCATCGAGCAGCTGGAGGTGTTCAAGGGGCCGACATCGGTGCTCTATGGCAGCATGCCCCCCGGCGGCATGGTCAACCTCATCGCCAAGCGCCCCCAGCGGGAGAGCAAGCACAACGTGAGCGTGGCGACCGGCACGGGCACCCTCAAGGAGATGACCCTCGACAGCACCGGTGCCATCAACGAGCAGCTTGCCTATCGGCTGGTGGGACTGGCCCGGGAGAAGGATGGCCAGGCGGTGACCTCGAAGGAGGAGCGCTACGTCTTTGCGCCGTCCCTGGACTGGCAGCTCGGCGAGCGCACCCTGCTGAACCTCAACCTTTACTACCAGAAGGATCCCGAGGCTGGCATCTACACCACTGTGCCCGCCAGCGGCTCGGCCAAGTCCAATCCCCTGGGGCAGCTTGGCAGCGACACCTTCCTTGGCGACGAGAACTGGAACGAGTACAACCGGGATGTGACCCTGCTGGGCTACAAGCTCAGCCACGACTTCAACGAGCGCTGGCAGGTGCTGCAAAATGCCCGCTACATGGATGCGTCTGCCTATCAGCGCAACACCTACAACGCGGCCCTGGCGGCGGACAACCGCACCCTGGCCCGCAACGCCTATCTCACCGATGAAGACTCTCGCGGCGTTGTCATCGACAACCAGCTGGCGGGCAAGGTACAGACGGGCTCTGCCCAGCACAACCTGCTGCTCGGGGTCGATTACCAGTACCTGGATGCCCATATCCTCTACCGGGATACCCTCGACTACTCGGCGCCCAGCATCGACATTTTCAACCCGAACCATAGCCAGATAGTCCCAGAGGCACTCACTTTCAACTACCAGGATAAAAAGGTGATCCGTCAGTCCCAGACCGGCGTCTATCTGCAGGATCAGGTGCGCCTCGATCGGCTGGTGGCCATCGGCGGCGCCCGCTACGACCGCTACCGGATGGACACCGACAGCCGGACCCTCTATCAGGGGGCGGACAGCCAGTCCCTGGCCCACATCGATCAGGACAACCTCTCCTTCCGCGTCGGCGCCCTCTATGAGCTGGATGGCGGCTTCTCCCCCTATGCGAGCTATGCCGAGAGTTTCGAGCCGGTGCCGGGGGCGGACAAGCAGGGCCAGGCGTTCAAACCGGCAACCGGTCATCAGTGGGAAGGGGGCGTCAAGTTCCTCTCCGACGACATGAGCAAGACGGCGACCCTGTCGGCGTTCCACATCACCAAGAAGAATGCCCTGGTGACGGACCCGGACAATGTCTACGGGCCCAAGCTGCAGACCGGGGAGACGGTCTCCAGGGGCATCGAGCTTGAGGGGAGAGCCGATCTCACCAGCCAGCTGGATCTGGCCCTCAATTACACCCTGATGGACATGGAGATCACGCGCGACACCACCACGCTGCAGGGCAAGACGCCGGTCTGGGTCCCCAGACAGATGGCGTCGCTGTGGAGCAACTACTACCCCGGCGGCAACCTCGAGGGGATGCGGGTGGGCGCCGGCCTGCGCTACGTGGGGGAGGCCGAGATGGATGCCGCCAACACCGACAAGGTACCGGACTACCTCCTGATGGACATGTCCGCCTCCTACGATCTCGCCGCCCTCAGCGCAAGCCTGAAGGGGATGGGGGTATCGCTTGGCGCCAGCAACCTGTTCAACAAGACCTACTACTCCTGCTACGACCAGAACAACTGCTGGTTCGGGGCTGAACGAAGCGTGGAGGCGCGACTCAAATACGCATTCTGACCTTGCGCCCCGGCACGCGCCCGGGGCCCTTTCAACGAATGGGCGAGGAGAGGGGGCGCGGTGTGCCGCGCGGCCTTGGCCGGGAGAAAGCGGACGCGGAACGCGCCCTCGTCTCGGATCACCAGGCCCTGTTCGCGGCGGCGGCCAGCCTGATCCCGTCCCTCAAGGGGAACCTGGTGGCGGCCGGTAACGTGCGCCCGCCACTGACGGATGCCGCCGGGGCGACGTCGGCCGAGGTGGCCGCAGCCCTCCATGCGCACTGGCAGCAGGCACACCCGGAGGCGGGGCCCGCCTACTGGCTCACCCGCAGCTGGGGCATGCTCTGCTGGCAATCCATCTATCTCGCCATGGTGGCCGTCTACCGCCATCAGGCCGTGCCAGCCCTCGACAGGCTGGGACAGGGGCATGAGGCCGGCGTGGTATCGGGCTTTACCCTGCCGGCCGAGCCCATGATCAGAGGGGAGGCCGGCGTGTTGATCAAAACGGCCGGGGAGCGACTCCAGGCGCACTGGCAGGGGCTGTTCACCCTCCTTGGGACGGCGCAGCGGCTGCGCCCCGGTTTCGTGCGCCCGCTCCTGGCGGACGATCTGCTGGCGGCCCTGGTGCGGGTGCCCGATTTCTTCGGGGAGGTGAGTCGGGAGGAGGTGAGGGCCCATGCCCCCCTCTGGCTTGAATCCTGTGGCCTGCCGTCGGCACATCTGACGGGTTGGCGCGAGGCGGGGCTGCCCCGGGGCGAGGCCTTCCCGGGCTATGTGCGCCAGCGCTGCTGCCTGCACTACAAGCGCCGGGATGGGGAGCTTTGTGGCAACTGCCCGCGAAGGCAGGGTGGGGCGAGGGGTGATGAATGCTGATACCCGACTCTTCGTCTGCGCGGGCAACCCGTGATGAAAGCCGCCTGATCCTGGCGGCTTTTTTGTGTCCGGCTTACTGGGCCGCCATCCGGGTGCGGATGCGCTCGAACAGGCTCTGCAGGCAGGCCTGATCTTTGTCGGCGGCGCGCACGGCGCCATACATGTGGCGGCGAATGCCCTCCCCGAGAGGGCGCGCCTCAAGCAGGCCCTGGCGCACGAACTCCTCGCTGGCCCAGCGGGGCAGGGCGGCGAGTCCGAGCCCGGCGGCGGCCATCTGCAGCATGACAGAGGTGTTGTCCACCGGCTTGCAGCGGGCGGGCTCCACCCCGGCCGGTTGCAGGAAACGGCTGAACACGTCCATGCGCGCCCGCTCCACCGGGTAGACCAGCAGCACCTCCGGTCGCAGATCGTCTGGTGCGATGCGCCGCTGCTGGCAGAGGGGGTGATCCGGCGCCATCACCAGGGTGAGATCGAAGGCGAACAGCGGCTCGAAGTGAAGATCCCCGCGGGCCTGCACATCCGAGGTGAGCAGCAGGTCGAGCTGGCCGCCGAGCAGGGCACTGATGGCATCGAAACCCGGCACCGACTCCACCTCCAGATCCACGCCGGGCCACTGGCGGCGAAAGTCCGGCAACAGCGGGAGCAGCCACTGGATGCAGCTGTGGCAATCGAGGGCCAGATGCAGCCTGCCCGCCTCGCCGCTGTGCAGGGCGACCAGCTGGCGCTCGGTCTGGGCCAGGGCTGGCAGCACCTGGCGGGCCAGGGCCAGCAGATGCTGGCCTGCCGCCGTCAGCACCAGAGGGCGGCTTTTTCGAAGAAACAGCTCCAGATTGAGGCGGGTCTCCAGCTCCTTGAGCTGGTGGGAGAGGGCGGACTGGGTGAGGTTGAGGGTGAGCGCGGCCCCGGCCAGAGACCCTTGCTCGGCCAGGGCGCTGATGGTCTTCAGGTGTTTGAGATCGATGCCCAGATTGCTGCTCTGAGGGGGGCTGGATGGGGTGGGCGCGACCATGGCACTGCTCCTTTGTGCGTCAGTTGAGAAATTCTTGAGAGCCAGTTGAAGAGGATTCAATAGCCAAGGCCACCTTATCTTGTCATTTTGGATGTGTAAACATCTGGATGGCCAAACAATCCAGATCCTCATCAGATAAACGAGCATAAGGAATGGAACCTATGACCTGCGCACACACCCTGGGCTTTCCCCGTATCGGCGCCAAGCGCGAACTGAAATTTGCCCTCGAATCTTACTGGCGTGGCGAAACCACCCAGGCCGAGCTGGTCGCCGTGGGCAAGAGCCTGCGTGAGCGCCACTGGCAGGCCCAGCGTACCGCCGGGGTCAACCTGCTGCCGGTGGGGGATTTTGCCTGGTACGATCAGGTGCTGGGTACCAGCCTGCTGGTGGACGCCGTGCCTGCCCGTCACCGCCACGGCGACACCGACCTCGACACCCTGTTCCGGGTGGCCCGTGGCCGTGCGCCGACCGGCCCGGCGGCGGCCGCTGCCGAGATGACCAAGTGGTTCAACACCAACTACCACTACCTGGTGCCGGAATTTTACCGTGACCAGCGCTTCAAGCTGGGCTGGAGCCAGCTCTTTGACGAGGTGGAAGAGGCCAAGGCCCTTGGGCTGCCGGTCAAGGCGGTGTTGCTGGGCCCTGTCTCCTACCTGTGGCTTGGCAAGGAGAAAGAGAGCGGCTTCTCCCGCCTCGAACTGCTGGATCGCCTGCTGATCGTCTACCAGGAGATCCTGGCCAAACTGGCGGCCCAGGGGGTGGAGTGGGTGCAAATCGACGAGCCGGCCCTGGCGCTGGACCTGCCGGACGAGTGGCGCCTGGCCTACCTCAAGGCATATGAGCGCCTGAGCGGCCCCTGCAAGCTGCTGCTCACCACCTACTTCGGGTCCGTGGCCCATCAGCGGGACATCATCACCAGTCTGAAGGTGGACGGCCTGCACCTGGATCTGGTGGCGGCCCCCGAGCAGCTCGAGACCCTGGTCCCGCACCTGCCGGCCCAGTGGGTACTCTCGGCGGGTGTCATCAACGGCCGCAACGTCTGGCGTGCCAACCTGGCCAAGCTGGCGCCGACCCTCAAGGCCTTGAAAGAAAAGCTTGGCGAGCGCCTCTGGGTGGCCTCCTCCTGTTCCTTGCTGCACAGCCCGGTGGATTTGACCCTGGAGCACGAGCTGGATCCCCAGACCCGCAGCTGGTTCGCCTTCGCCCTGCAAAAGTGCTATGAGCTGGGGCTGCTGTCCGACTACCTGGACGGTGGCGCCCTGGACAAGATCGAGGCTTACAGCCAGCCCATCGTGGATCGGGAGTCCGACAGCCGGGTTCACAAGAAGGCGGTGCAGTCACGACTCGCCAGCCTGACCAACAGTGACTTCGATCGCCAGAGCGCCTACCCGGTGCGTGCCGACGCGCAGCGCTCGGATCTGAAGCTGCCGCTCCTGCCCACCACCACCATCGGCTCCTTCCCGCAGACCTCTGAAATCCGGGTGCTGCGTCAGGATTGGCGTGCCGGGCGCATCGATGACCAGGCCTACGAGGCGGGCATCCAGGCCCAGATCAAGGACGCCATCGAGCGCCAGGAGGCCATCGGGCTCGACGTGCTGGTGCACGGTGAAGCGGAGCGCAACGACATGGTGGAGTATTTCGGGGAGCTGCTGGACGGCTTTGCCATCACCCGCTTTGGCTGGGTACAGAGCTATGGCTCCCGCTGCGTGAAGCCGCCGGTGATCACCCGTGACATCGACCGTCCGACCCCCATGACCCTTGAGTGGACGAAGTTTGCCCAGAGCCTGACCGACAAGCCGGTGAAGGGCATGCTGACCGGCCCCGTGACCATTCTCTGCTGGTCCTTCCCGCGGGAAGACGTGAGCCGCGAGCAGTCCGCCCTGCAGATTGGCCTGGCCATTCGCGACGAGGTGGCTGACTTGGAAGCCGCCGGCATCAAGATCATCCAGATCGACGAGCCGGCGATCCGCGAAGGGCTGCCCCTGCGCAAGCAGGATCACCAGGCCTATCTGGACTGGGCGGTGCGCGCCTTCCGCCTGAGTGCAAGCCCGGTGGTGGACAGCACCCAGATCCATACCCACATGTGTTACAGCGACTTCAACCTCATCATCGAGGCGGTGGCGGCGCTGGACGCGGATGTGATCACCATCGAGACGAGCCGCAGCCAGATGCAGTTGCTCGAAGCGTTCGAGCGCTTCAACTACCCCAACGAGATCGGCCCGGGCGTCTACGACATCCACTCGCCGAACGTACCGAGCCAGGGCTGGATTGAAGACCTCATCCGCAAGGCTGCGCAACAAATCCCGGCAGACCGGCTCTGGGTGAACCCGGACTGCGGCCTCAAAACCCGCGGCTGGGAAGAGACCACCGCTGCCCTGAAGGTGATGGTCGATGCCACCCGGGCGCTGCGCGCCGAGCTGGCCTGAGGGCTTCCATTCACCCGGACGAGCGCCCGGTGAGTGTCACCAAGACGAGAGAGGGAAGGCGACAGCCTTCCCTCTTTTTTGCATGGCCGCTCCCTAGAGGGGGAGCAGGGCGGGCCGGGTTGCGGGCAGGTAGCGGGTGGGGGAAACCGACATCGTCACCGGGTGAGGGGCGCTTGCGAGCGCCTCGGTCAGCCACTGTTGGTCGAGGGGGATGGCATTGCGATCCTCGATCACCAGATTGAGGTGCTGGGCGCCCAGGCACCCGTAGCGGGCGGGGTCGGTCTGGGTAAAGAGGCCAAGACAGGGCACACCGCTGGCGGCAGCCAGGTGCAGGGGACCGGTGTCGGCGCTGACGAAGAGGGAGAGGCCGCCCGTGAAGCGGGCCAGCTCCCCCATGTTGCCAAGGGAAACGTGCACGTCCCCGAGCAGGTGCTCGGGGGCGGCGGGATCCGCGAGCTGGATCAGCAGGGCATCCGGGCTGTGACGGCGCAGATCCCCAAGCAACCGCTGCCACTGGGGCTGGGAGAGCCCCTTGCCCTTGCGGGCGCCGGTGAAAAAGCCGATCAGGGGACGGCCAGGATGGGCTCGTCGCAGCGCACTCAAGGCCGGGCTTGGCCCCTGCAACAGGCTGCCAAGGGGGATGGGGTCGGCCGGATTGCCCGGTATGCCGAGCAGTTGCAGGGGCTGGTGGGCGTAGTGGCACTCACTGTCCGCAGCCCGCGGACGCTGGAAGATGAGATCCCCATGGCCATCGTCGAAGCCGCATTTCTCACTGGCCTGTACCCAGGCGGCGATGAAGTGATCCGTACTGGAGGCGAAGGGGACGTAGACCCTGTCGTAGTGCTGGCGGCGCAGACGCGAGAGTGCCGAGAGAGCGCCCGGCAGGTGTCTGCCCTGCAACCGGATCTGATGAATGCGCCGCAGGGGCAGATCGGCCAGGAAGGGGAGCAGGGTGGTGGGGCTGCACACCAGCTCCAGCTCGGCGTGGGGATGGGCGCGATGAAGCTGGTGCAGGAAGGGCAGCAGGAAGAGGTTGTTGCCGATGCGGTTGGTGCTGCGAATGACCAGGATCCGGCGGGGTGCCTGCGAAGAGGGCGGCAATGCGCTGCGACTGGCAAGCCAGCCGAGCAGGGTTCGCTCCAGTCCCGCCGTCCAGACCCGGCGTTGGCCGTCGAAGCGGCGCAGGGCATCGTTGAGGTGAGTCATACCGTTGGGCTCCAGTGTTGGGATGGCGTAAAGGGTGCCAGCGGACTCTTAAGACAATGTTAAGAAGGGAAAAAGCGTGCGGATGATGGCCATGGCGGAGCGGGGTGCTGGTGCGGGACGGGGGAAAGTGGCTAGAATTGCGCATTTGAAATAAATGTTATCGTCCGCGGGAGCACCATGCAGTTCAGGGATTTTTTGCCGGTATCGACCAATACCAGCGTCAAAGAGAGTTGTTACGGCGCCCTTGGCGCCCTCATCGGCTTGCTCGGCACCGCCTTGCTGTGCCGCTGGGGGCTGGGGCTCGAGGTGCACTGGCTCATCGCCCCCATGGGGGCCTCCGCCGTGCTGCTGTTTGCCGCCCCGGCCAGCCCCCTGGCCCAGCCCTGGTCCATCCTTGTGGGCAACGGGGTGTCGGCCCTGATGGGGGTATTGAGTGCGAGCCTGGTGCCGGACATGGCTATCGCCTCGGCCCTGGCGGTGATGCTGGCCATCGCCGCCATGTTCCTCACCCGCAGCCTGCACCCGCCCGGCGGCGCCGTGGCCCTGACCGCCGTCATCGGCGGCGAGGGGATCCGGGCGCTCGGGGTCGGCTACGTGCTGCTGCCGGTGCTGCTCAACTCCCTGTTGCTGCTGAGTCTGGGCTTGCTCTACAACCGCGCCCTGGGGCGTCGTTATCCCCATGGCGGCAAGGCGGCGCCCAATCGCCACCAGACGGCGGATCCCCAGCCGAGCGCCCGGCTCGCCACCCAGGACATCGACTTTGCCCTGGAAAAACACGGGGAACTGCTGGACATCAGCCGCCAGGATCTGCAGGAGCTGCTACAGGATGCCCAGCTTCACGCCCTGCGGGGGCGAGTGGGGACGGTGCGTTGCCAGGATGTGATGTCGCGGGATCTCGTCGTGACGACGCCACAGGCGCTCGCCATGGAAGCGTGGCATCTGCTCTCCCACCACCAGATCAAGGCGCTGCCGGTGGTGGATGAGGGGGAGAGGCTGGTCGGCATCATCACCCTGCACGACCTGATGATCGACCGGGCGGGTCGCCAGCCGAGGGCGAAGGAGACCCTTGAGCAGCAGCAGGTGGCGGATCTGATGACCCGGGAGGTACAGACGGCGCGGCGCTACCAGCCTCTCTACGACCTGGTGGAGGCCTTCTCCGACGGGGGACTGCACCACATGCCGGTGGTGGAAGGGGAACAGCTGGTGGGCATCATCACCCAGTCCGACATGGTGGCGGCGCTCTTCACGCTGGCCCTGAAACCCGGACTGACGAGCGAGGAGGCGACCCCGGTGTCGTCGTAGCCAGGGGGGCAAGAAAAAAGAGGGCGTGCCAGGCACGCCCTCTTTCTTTCGCAGACTTGCACAGACGGGTGGCCAATGCCTAGCCGTAGCGGGCCAGAGTGAGCCCCTCGTCGCTGATATCCGGGGTATTGCCCGAGATGAGATCGCTGAGCAACTGGCCCGATCCTGCCGCCATGGTCCAGCCCAGGGTGCCGTGGCCGGTATTGAGCCAGAGCCCGGGAATGGGACTTGGGCCCACCAGGGGCGTGCCGTCCGGCGTCATGGGGCGCAGCCCGGTCCAGAAGGTGGCCTGCTCCAGATTTCCCCCCTGGGGGAAGAGATCCCTCACCACCATGGCCAGGGTATCGTGGCGTCTGGGGTTGAGCGCCAGGTTGAAGCCCGAGAGTTCGGCCATGCCGCCCACCCGGATCCGTTCGTCGAAGCGGGTAATGGCGACCTTGTAGGTTTCGTCCAGCACGGTGCTGCGCGGGGCACCCTCGGCATCCGTCATCGGCAGGGTGAGGGAGTACCCCTTGACCGGGTAGACGGGGAGCTCAATTCCGAGGGGGCGCAGGAAGCCGGTGCCATAACTGCCGAGGGCACAGACGATGGCGTCGGCCTGGAAGTGCTGCTCGCCGGCACGGACCGCTACGGCGCGTCCCTTCGCGATCTCGACCTCGTCGATGGCGCAGTTGAAGACGAAGCTCACCCCGAGCTTGCGGGCCTCGTCCGCCAGGGCTTGGGTGAAGCGGAAGCAATCCCCCGTCTCGTCCCCCGGCAGGCGCAGGCCCCCCACCACCTTGCCACGCACCCGTGCCAGGGCGGGCTCGACCTCCTCGCAGCCGTCGGCATTCAGAGACTGATAGGGGACGCCGTACTCCTCGAGCACGGCGATGTCGCGCTGGCTGGCATCGAGCTGGGCCTGACTGCGAAACAGTTGCAGGGTGCCGAGCTGGCGCCCTTCGTAGTCGAGTGCGAGCTCGCCCCGCAATTGCTTCATGCAGTCGCGGCTGTACTCGGCCAGCCGTACCATGCGCCCCTTGTTGACCGCATAGGCCGCCGGCGTGCAGTTGGCGAACATCTTCAGCATCCAGCGCAGCTGGAAGGGGTCCGAGGTGGGTCGCACCGTGAAGGGGGCGTGCTTTTGCAGCAGCCATTTGGCGGCCTTGAGGGGAATGCCGGGGGCAGCCCAGGGGGAAGCATAACCCGGGGAGATCTGACCCGCGTTGGCATGGCTGGTTTCAAGGGCCACCCCGTCACGCCGCTCCAGCAGGGTCACTTTGTGACCGGCCTTGGCCAGATACCAGGCGCTGGTCACACCGACCACGCCACCACCGAGTACCACTATGTCCATCTTGTCTCTCCTTGACTGGGGTCTCCACCTTAATCAGCCGCCACAGGATATTCAACTGGTGTCGATGTCATTGGTGGTTATCGCTATTCACATTTTGTTAACTGGCTCTCAATGTTGTCATTTGCTCACTTTCTGGCATGAAATCCGGTCGATTCAGAGCCGCTCCAGATGGAGCAGATGATGCTCTGCCGTCGTCAGGATGGCTTGCTGCTGTTCTGTGGTTTGGCCATCCCAGTTGGCATAGGGCAGGGCGAGGCGAGGGTTGTTGCCAAGTTTGTCCCGGTTGCGCCAGAGAAAGTGCCAATAGAGGCTGTTGAAGGGGCAGCTGTCCGGCCCGCTGCGGGCCTTCACCTGATAGTGACACCCCTTGCAGTAGTGGCCCATCCGCTCGAGATAGGCGCCGCTGCTGGCGTAGGGCTTGCTGCCCATCAGACCGCCATCGGCAAACTGGCTCATGCCGCGGGTGTTGGGCAGCTCCACCCACTCGATGGCGTCCACATAGATGCCCAGATACCAGGCATCCACCTCGTCAGGGTGGAGCCCCGCCAGCAAGGCGAAGTTGCCGGTCACCATCAGCCGCTGGATATGGTGGGCATAGGCGTGCTCCAGAGATTGTCGAATGGCGTGACGCACGCAGGCCATGCTGGTTTCTCCATTCCAGAAAAAACAGGGCAGGGGTCGTTCGGCCCCGAGAAAGTTGGTGCGCCGATACTCGGGCATCTTTTCCCAGTAGAGGGCGCGGACAAACTCGCGCCAGCCGAGGATCTGGCGGATGAACCCCTCCACCTGCGCCAGGGAAATGGTGGCCTGATTGGCCTGCCAGTGAGCTTGCGCAGCGCGGATCACCTCGAGGGGATGGAGCATCTTGCTGTTCATGGAAAACGACAAGCGGCTGTGGAACAGGCTCCAGCCCCGCTCGCTCAGGGCGTCCTGATAGCGACCGAAGTGGGGCAGGCAGTGTGCAAGGAAGTGTTCAAGCAGTGCGCGGCTCTGGCGCCGGGTGACGGGCCAGGGCAGGGCGTCGGCATCGGCACTGCCAATGGTGGCGACGCCGTGGCGGGTCAGCATGGCATCTATGTCGCTCACCTCGTTGGCAAAGGTGAGGGGCGCCGGGATGGGTTGGCTCGCCGGCAATTTGGCGCGATTCTCGGCATCGAAGTTCCAGCGCCCCCCAAGCGGTTGGCCGCGCTCATCGAGCAACACCCGGTACTGCTTTCGCAGGGCGCGGTAGAAGAACTCCATCCGGCTGTGGGGGTAGCGTCGCCAGCCATCGCGGGGGGTGAGAAAATGTTCGCTGTCCACCTCAGCGGTCGGGATGGCAAGGCCTGAGGCCCACTGGGTCAGCTGGCTTGCAAGGCGCCACTCGTCCGGGCTCTGCCAGGCGAAGTGCTCGGCCTGATGCGCTTCTAGCTGGGCCGCCAGCAAGCTCGGCAAATCGGGCCAGGGGGCGCTCTCATCGAGAGTCAGGTAGCAGACCCGGTGGCCCGCCTTGGTGAGGGCGGCGGCGAAGGCGCGCATGGCGGCAAAGAAGGCGAGCACCTTCTGGCGATGGTGGCGGCAGTAGTCCGTCTCCTGGCGCAGCTCCGCCATCAGGTAGCAGACAGCGGGATCCTGCGTGCGAAACCAGCTGTGACCTGCGTTCAGTTGATCCCCGAGAATGAGGCGCAGCTCCATCAGGGGTGCTCCTTCCGACGACGGCAGCGTTCGCTGCAATAGCGCACTTCCTGCCAGCAGCGGGCCCACTTGCGCCGCCAGGCAAAAGGACGTTGGCAGACGGGACAGATCTTCTCGGGTAGATGGGGTTTGAGGTGCATGTGGCGGCCCTGTTGATGCCCTTGGTTTCTCTCTGCCTCCTTAACGAAGCACCATACGGTCGGGATCACTGGGGGAGAGCAGAAAGAGGCAATAGGGGGTGATTGCCACTCATGAAAAAGGCCCCCGCACCTGCCGGTTCGGGGGCCTTTGTTCTCGTAGCCGTTACTGGCTGCTGAAGAGCCTGGGCTGGGGAGTGGACTGCGCCGTCAGGGTCATGCGGCCCGAGGTTTCCAGCCAGCTCTTGATCTTTCTGGCATCGGCGACCCGTTCATCCGTGGTGTTGGCGTGAAGCAGCACCATGACCACGGGCTCGTTGTTGACCCGGGTTCCCATCACCAGGCAGCGCCCCGCCTCGCGGATGTAGCCGGTCTTGGAGACCAGAATGGGCCAGCTTCCTTCCCGTACCAGGCGGTTGGAGTTGAGGTAGTGCAGCTGGCGCTTGCCGTTGCGTACCAGACGCTGCTCGGAGGCGGTGTACTGGCGGATCAGCGGGTAGGTGGATGCGGCAGCAGCCAGTTTGGCGAGATCGTGTGCGGTGGAGACGTTGCGGGGGTTGAGCCCGGTGCTGTCGGCGAAATGAGTGCTCCACATGCCGAGCATGCGGGCCTTGGCATTCATTGCCTCGATAAAGGCCTTGCGGCCACCCGGGTAGTGCCGTCCCAAGGCGGAGGCGGCGCGGTTTTCAGAGGACATCAGTGCGATGTGCAGCATGTCGGCGCGACTCAGACGTGAGCCCACCGCGAGGCGCGACCCCGTGCCCTTGAGTCTGTCCACGTCATCCATGGTGACGGTGAGGGTCTCGTTGAGGCGCTGATTGCCATCCAGTACCACCAGCGCTGTCATCAGCTTGGTGATGGAGGCGATGGACATCACCCGGTTGGCGTTGCGCTCTGCCAGTGTCTCGCCGGTTTTCGGGTTGACGACCACGTAGGCATCGGATCTCAGCGGCAGGTTGCTGCGGGGTTCGAGCAGGCTGTTGGTGGAAGAAGAGGTCGCAGAAAACGGGTTGGCATGGGCGCTTTCCATGCTGGCGGGAAGGAGGAAGGCGCCGAGCAGCAAGGGAAGAAAAGGACGAAGGTTCATGATTTGACTCTACTACGACTCACAGGGACATTTGGCTAAGTTATATGACGGGAATTGACGCTTCACAACGTCTGGTGGCCGGATATTTCCATTTTATGGGCCAGCGCACCTTGAAATCCCCCGCATCGGGGCTATTGGGCCCGCAAAAGGGAGTCATAGAGGCCTGCCAGGCCATGGCAGACACGCCACTACGGGGGCGCACTATATGCTGGCGAGGGGCGGGATGACGACTCTTTTTGCACCTTTCGGCGCCTTGGGATGATGAAGGGGTCGTTAATGGCGACCATGGCGATAAAAACGGCGCCCGGCAGGGAAGATGGTCCGCTGCATTATCGCCGTTTTGCCCCGCGTCATCCTCCCATCATTCGCGCGGTCTGAATGGCCTTGATCAGCGCGACCCGGTTGATGCGTGGGCGCTCCTCGTCCAGCAACTGCTGCCAGAGGGCGATGGCCTGGGAGTAGCGGCCGTGCAGGAAGTGATCGGAGGCGAGCAGCATCAGGGCGCTCACCTCACCCTTGTCCTGCTTGAGCGCGCTATCAAGCAGACGCTGCGCCTCCGGGGTGAGCTGCTGGCCCGCCTGGTAGTAGAGCACGGTGGCCTGGGCGGCCTGGGTCGCCGCGCTGGCGCCCCCTTCTTGCAGGGCGAGGCGCTGGTAGGCGAGCAGGGCATTGTCGTACTCGTCCCGATAGAGATAGAGCTGGCCGAGCGCCGCCCAGCCGTCGAGATCGGCGGGGTTGGCTTGCAGACGCTGGTGCAGGGCGCCCAGCTCCTTGTCCTGCAGATCCCGCGGGCTCAATCCCGCCAGCGGATCGGGGCGCGCCTGATACGCCTGCCACGCCTGATAGCGGCCGGTGCCGGCATAAATACCGGCCATCAGCGCCAGCAGCAAGGCCCCAAACAGCATCCAGGAGCGCAGCCAGGGCAGCGGACGGGCGGTGCGGTCCTTGGCCAGCCGCTCGCGCAGGGCCTGCTCGGCGGTTGGGGTGGCGTTGGCGAGGCGGGCCAGCTCCAGCTCCCGGTAGAGGCGGCTGTGGGGGGCAAGCCCCGCCTGCTGCTCGGCCATGATCAGCCGGTTCAGTTCGGCCCTGGGGTCGTGGGCGAGCACCCCCTCGGCTCTGTCGCCGACAAGCGGCACCCGCGCCGGTTGCCGGCGATGCAGGCTCCTGCGCAGGCGATTGAGGGCCAGCAACAGCAAGAGGGCGGGGCCGCCCCACAGCAGCGCCGTGCTGCGCTTGAAGGGGGGATCGTAGCGCACGAAATCGCCGAAGCGCTCCGTCATGCGGGCGATCACCTGCTCATCAGACTGCCCCTCGTCCACCCAGCGGTAGACCTCGAGCCGCAGATCCCGGGCGATGGGGGAGTTGGACTCCACCAGGTTCTGGTTCTGACACTGGGGGCAGCGCAGGGCGCGGGCCAGCTCCTGAGCGCGGGTCTGCCGCTCGGGGTGGCGAAACTCATAGGTGTCGACCCCGCTGGCAAGGGCCCCGAGGCTCAAGGCCAGCAAGAGTGGCGCTATCAGGGCGTGGCCGAGGCGGCTCATGGCTTGCTCTCCTGCACTTGTCTCTCTACTTCTCTCTCCGCTTCTCTTTCCACTTCGGGCTGGCTAGCGATGTTGCTGCGGGCCTTTGCAAGCTGGGGGGCAAACTGGCGTTGCCAGACTTCCCGGGTGAGCTCACCCGTGTGGCGGGTCAGCAGAGTGCCGTCACTGGCGAAGAGATAGGTTTCCGGCGTGCCGTAGACGCCGAGCTCCAGCGCGAGTCGGCCGTCGGGGTCGGCCAGCACGGCGCGATAGGGGTTGCCCGCCTCGGTGAGCCAGGCGCGGGCGGCATCCCCCTTGTCCCGGTAGTTGAGGCCATAGAGGGGCACGGCGCTGGCCAGATCACCCAGCAGCGGATGTTCGGTGCGGCAGTTGGGGCACCAGCTGGCCCAGACGTTGAGCACGAAGGGCTCCCCCTTGAGCGCCGCGGTGTGGATGGGGACGCCGCCAAACAGATCGTCACTCTGCCAGGCTGGCAGAGTGCGCCCTGCGACGGCCTCATCCTGGCTGTAGGGGTTGTTGCCAAGGCCGAGCCAGAGCAGGGCGCCGAGCCCCAGGGTGAGCACGAGCGGCACGAACAGGCGCAAACGGGCGTTCATAAGGACTCCTGTTCAAGCCGAGGGTAGGGGGCGGTCGCTGACGCAGGATGGCTAGCCAGCAGCGGTCGGCGGGCGAGCAGGCGCAGGGCGCCGCCCGTCATCATCAACAGGCCGCCGAGCCAGATCCAGCGCACCAGCGGCTTATGGTGCAGCCGCATGGCATAGGCGCCGGGTCCCATCTTCTCGCCAAGCACCACGTAGAGATCGCCGAGCATTCCCCATTTGATCCCGGGTTCGTTCATGTTCATGGTGCGCACGCTGTAGTGACGCCGCTCCGGGGTCAGCCGCGCAACCTCTTTACCGTCCTTGTGCACGCTAAGCGTGATGCGCTCGGCGGTGTAGTTGGGGCCGATGAGCGGCTCGCTCCCCTCGTAGCGAAACGCGAAGGCGCCGAGCCGATAGGGTTGGCCTGCGGCGAGTACCGCGCCCCCCTCCTGACTGTGGTGACTCACCTGCGCAATGCCGAGGGCGCACACTGCCACCCCGAGGTGGGCCAGCAGGCTGCCGAACCGATTGAGGGTGAGCTCGCGCAGGGCGATCGGTTGCAAGAGCGGGAGCAGCAGGCTGGCCATCAGCCAGAGGCTCAGCACGTTGGCCGCAAGCCCCAGCCAGCTTGCCCGCAGCGGTTCGGGATAGGCGAGGCTCAGCAAGGTGCCCCCCAGCAGGCCGAACAGGCATGGGAGCAGCACCGTGATGCGGCGCTGGGCTGCCAGATGTTGCCAGCGCAGGCGCGGCAGCTGGGTCATCAGCCCCATCAGGCAGAGGGCCAGCGGCACGAAGATGGTATTGAAATAGGGGGCGCCCACCGAGAGCGAGCCCAGATGGAGCGACTGGAACACCATGGGGTAGAAGGTGCCGAGCAGCACGCTGGCGCAGGCCACGCAAAGCAGCAGGATGGCGGCGCCGAGCAGCCCCTCTTTTGACAGCAAGCCAAAGCGGGCATAGGGAGCGCGAATGTCCGCCCGCAGGGCAAAAAGGGTGAGGGCGCAGGTCAATAGCAAACCGAGCAGCAACAAGAGGGTGAGGCCGCGGCTGGGGTCCACCGCAAAGGCGTGTACCGAGGTGAGCACCCCGGAGCGCACCACGAAGGTACCGAGCAGGCTCAGCGAAAAGGTAAAGATGGAGAGCAGCAACACGGCGTGGCCGTAAGCGCCGCGCTTCTCGCACACCACCAGGGCGTGCAGCAGGGCGGTGCCGAGCAGCCAGGGCAAGAGGGAGGCATTTTCCACCGGATCCCAGAACCACCAGCCGCCCCAGCCGAGCTCGTAATAGGCCCACCAGGAGCCCAGCACGATGCCGGCGGTGAGAAAGACCCAGGAGCCGAGCGCCCAGGGGCGGCTCCAGTGGGCCACGGCGCCATCGAGCCGACCCGAGTGCAGCGCCGCCATGGCGAAGGCGAAGTTGACCGCAAAACCGACATAACCGAGATAGAGCAGGGGCGGGTGGATGATGAGGCCGATGTCCTGCAGCATGGGGTTGAGATCGCGCCCCTCCAGCGGCCCCGGGAACTGGCGGTCAAACGGGCTGGAGAAGATCAGGGTATAGAGGCCGAACAGCCCGACGATCAGCCCCATGATGGCCAGTACCCGGGTTGTGATCAGCGGATCGACCCGTTTGGAGCAAAGGGCCACCAGCGCGCCCCACAGCCCCAGCGCAAAGACGAAAAAGAGCATGGAGCCCTCGTGGCCTCCCCACACGGCCGCCAGCTTGAAGCCAAGGGGCAGGGCGCTGTTGGCGTGCTGGGCCACATAGACCAGGGTGAAGTCATCCTGGCCAAAACAGCTGGCGAGCAGCAGCAGGGCGGCCACCAACAAGAGCGCGACCAGGATGGCCAGCGGCTTTGCGCAGCCCAGCAGCGGGCGTGAGGCGAGCCGCAGCCCCAGCCAGGGCAGCAGCCCTTGCAGCAGGGCGAGCCCGGTCGCCAGCAACAGTGAGAGATAGCCGAGCTCCGCCAGCACACAACCTCCAGTCAATCATTCGTCTATGTTATGCCGCAGCGTCTGCACCGTACCGGCGCTGGGGGATAACATCCACATTTCTGGCAACAATCAATCGCAACAACTCATTGCAACAAATAAGCGCCAGTCACCCGAGGGTGGCTGGCGCTGGTGATCATACCTTTAAACTACCGTCATCTGGCCGGCATAGAGCACGAAGTAGCGCAGCAGCAGGATCCCCACCAGGGTCAGGCTGCAGACCAGCACCAGATAGCCGTTTCTGGCCCGCAGCGGCGCGGGGGCCAGCAGGGCCAGCAACTGGGGCAGCAGCATGCCGATGCCCACCACCCCGAGCCAGAACACCTGAGCCCAGAAGCCGCTGCCGATGGCGGCCCACATGGCTGCCTCCTTCTGGCCGCCACCGAAGTAGAGGCCGGTAAAGAAACAGACCAGCAGCAACACCTCCACCGCCAGCACCGGCCGCTCGAAGCGGTGGACAAAGCTCACCCCCTGGCTGTGATGGTTCTCCTTGAACAGGGTGACCGCCAGCAAGATGGTGGAAGCGATGCCGGAGCTGACGCCGGAGATGAGGAACAGCACCGGCAGCACCGGGTTGTTCAAGAGCGGATAGGTCTTGAGCGCCGACAGCAGAAAGCCGGTGTAGGCCCCCAACAGTACGGCGAGCAGCAGCAAGAGTGGCGCCAGTAGCCGCTCGATGCGGGCAAGCCAAGCGATGAGATTATCCACAAAGGCGAACTTCTCTTGCAGCAGGTGACGGCGCAAGGTCTCGATCTCGGTCCGAAACACCACCGCCAGCCAGGCAAACAGCACCGCCATGTAGACCTGGAACAGCAT
Organism: Aeromonas sp. FDAARGOS 1402; assembly: GCF_019046925.1. Classification (NCBI taxonomy): domain Bacteria; kingdom Pseudomonadati; phylum Pseudomonadota; class Gammaproteobacteria; order Aeromonadales; family Aeromonadaceae; genus Aeromonas; species Aeromonas sp. FDAARGOS 1402. Next base: position 3,952,468 of record NZ_CP077201.1, on the reverse strand, counting down.
GACCCCCATCGACATCACGGAGTCGAACTGGTAGTGGAACATCAGCTTCCAGAAGGTCCAGGGGCGGGCCAGGTGGAAGATGAGGATCAGTAACCCCAGCACCACGCTCACCGGCGCCAGAATGGCAGTCGCCTTGATGATGCCGCTCTCGCTGCCGGCTCCCTTGCGGCGCAGCAGCACCGAGAGGGTGGTGGCCCCGGCGGAGATGCCGAGCAGGAACAGGTAGATGGCTATGGGCCAGTCCCACACCAGCGAGGGGAAGTGAAATGCATCATGCAACATGATCCATTCCTCCTTCTGTTACTGCGGTAGATGGCGATCGGACAAATCCCCACACAAGGGAAGGGAAGTGAAATGCCTCTTGCATCGTCATGACTTTATCTCCCCTTTGGGCACGCGGTACATCTTGGGCGAAGTGCCGAGTGCCTGCTTGTAGCGATAGGTGGTCTCCTTTACCAGCCGTTTGGCGATGGGGCTGTCCGGGTCATCCAGATTGCCGAACACCAGCGCCTTGGTGGGGCAGGATTCCACGCACGCCGGCTCCTTGCCCGCCGCCAGGTTGGTCTTGCGGCAAAAGTCGCACTTGTCGGCCACCTTGGTCACAGGGTTGATAAAGCGCACCTGATAGGGGCAGGCAGCCAGACAGTACATGCAGCCAACGCAGAGATCCGGGTTGACGTCGACGATGCCATCCTCCTTGCGGATATGGGAGGCACCGGTGGGGCAGACGTGCACGCAGGGGGCGTTGTCGCAGTGCTGGCAGGACTTGCGAAAGAAGTGGTACTCGGCATCGGGGAAGGTGCCGATGGGGCCGGAGCGGATGATCTCGAGGCGCGAGACCCCCTCTGGCACCTGATTCACCTCCCGGCAGGCATCCATGCAGGCGGTACAGCCGATGCAGGCCGTCTCGTCGTGGAGCATGCCAAAGCGGACCCCGTCGATGGTCTGGCTGTGGGCGAGGGGGGTAGCAAGGGAGCGAGTCGGCCCTGTCATCATGATGAGGGCCCCCGCGCTCATCCCCGCCATGAAGTGACGGCGAGAGCAGCTCATGGTACCTCCTTGCCCGAGGTGGTGTTCGCCTTGGCCGCCTTGACGGCCTCATGCTGCTTGCTGTGGCAGTCGACGCAGAGCTTGATGCGAGACTTCTCCGGAATAGCCACCATGGGCTCCTTGGCCGGGTGCAGCTGGTGGCAGCTGGTGCAGGTGAGCTTGGTGGCGTGCACGTCGTGGGCCCAGAGCGCCTCGCGCAGCACTTTGGGCTCGTGACAGCTCATGCAGACCCCGTTCTGCTCGGCGATGGGGTAGCGCTCGGTACTCTGTTTGTCATTGAAGCTGTCGCTAAAGCGCATCACGTCCTTGACCCCTTCCCGGTGTTGGGGGGAGGGTTGACCGTGGCAGTTGGTGCAGGTTACCGGCGCCAGGTTGTTGGGGTTGGTCGCCTGGCCGTGCTTGCCGTGCATGCCTTCGACCTGCTCCTTGTGGCAGTCGGTGCAGGCCTTGTCGGCACTGCGCAGAAATTCCACTTCATGTGTAGTCGGTGCCGGGGCGGTTGCCGCATCGGCCGCCTGGCCCTGCAGGCTGGTCAGCAGCATGGCTGCCATCAGCATCAGTCGTAAGAAATCCATTGTTAAATCACCCATAGGAAGTCTCCATCCGGCTGCGGGCCCGACACTGCGGGCCCGCATGCCTCGTCATTGTGCGAGCCGTCCGGCCGCTTTGGCCTCGGCATCCCAGGCGGGGACTGTGGTCTTGAGGAACTGGGCCTTGTCGCTGTTCATCTGCTTCATGTCCATCCCAAGAGCGGCCTGGGCCTTCTCCTTGCTGGAGATGTCAGGAATGGCGATCTCGTGGCTGATCCCCTTGGCGGCCAGCAGGCGTGCCAGCTTGGTGCGGGCGTCGGCGGCCTTGTCCAGGGCGGTTCCCAGCATGCGCAGCGCCACTTCCGGGGCGTGCATCTGCACCCCGTGGGAGGCGATGGAGAAGTCCCAGCGCCATTGGGCGTGACGGATATCCTGCAGAATGTCCTTCATCTCGGCCTCGGTGGCACCGGCATCCCAGGCGGCCTTGGCTTCAAAGTGGGCGTGCACCAGCTGCTTCTCGACTTTGAGCTTGATTTCGGTGACGGCGTCCTTGCGCTGCTTGACCACCCCTTGCAGCATCTCCTTGCTCTGGGTGTGGCAGTTGCGGCAGGTCTGGTCGAAGCGATCGAAGGGGTTGCCTACCTTGTGGTCGGTGTAGACCTTGCCTTGCTCGTTCTGCACCTTGGGCATGTGGCAGTCGACGCAGGCGACGTTGTTCTGGCCGTGAATGCCGGCGCGCCAGGTCTCGTACTCCGGATGCTGGGCTTTGAGCATGGGGGTCTTGGAGAGGGCATGGGTCCAGTCGACAAAGCCAATCTCGTCGTAATACTCTTCCATCTGCTCAACAGTCGTACCCTTGTCCCAGGGGAATTTCACCGCCTTGGTGGGGCCGCTGAAGTAGTACTCCACGTGGCACTGGCCGCACACCTGAGACTGCTGATCGAAGCGTCCCTGCTCCTTGAACGGCTTGCCGATGGCGGTCATGGCCCGGTCGGCATAGGGACGGGAGAGGTGCAGGGCGGGTTTCCCTTCCTTGAACTCTTTCGAGGCGGTGTCGTGGCAGTCGGCGCAGCCGATGGTGTTGACGATCTCCGGTCCGCCTTTTGCCCACATGCCCTTGAAGTAGCCATCCTCACCCTTCTCGTCGATGACGCGGGCCACGTCCGGGCCTTTGCAGCTCCAGCAGGCCATGGGCAGCGGACCGTCTTCGGCAGTCTTGGGGGCGCCGGTACGCAGGGTTTCCCGCACGTCGGTCAGCGCATAGAAGTGGCCGCGCGGCTTGTTGTAATCCTTGGAGAAGGGGTAGCCGGCCCAGAGCACCACCATCTGCGGATCTTCCGCCAGGGCGTCGGTGCGCTCGCGGCTCTCGCTGGTGCCTTTCCAGCTGGTGAACTGATCGGTGTGATCCTTGGCGAACAGCTCGCTGCGCGCCTCGATCTTGCCCTTGCTTTGTGCCTCGTCGGCCGCCTGTGCCAGACTGCCAGCGCCCAGCAGGGCGGTCAGCAGCAGGGCTGCCAGCCCTGGTCGAAATAGCTTGTCATATGAACCCACGGTCATCACTCCCAGATAAAAGTCCATGTCGGGCCTGACCGTTCCATCTTGGTGTGGACATCTGTGCTCATCATCGACGGGCATGGCAGGCCGATCCATTGTTATGGCTGCATATAAATCGGTGTTTATGCAATTGCTCGGGGGGATAATACCAAATGGGTAAAATGGATAATTATTTATCCCCGTGGGAGTTGCGCTAGATCAATTGAGGGGGGGGAGGGATGCCAAAAGTGCGATCCAGGTGGAATTATTGAACCTCATCCGAGGGTTATTTCCACCCGTTCTCTTTTGATGAAAATAGGTAAAATCGATGTTCATCATGTTGGCGAGGAGGGCTGGGCGAGAGGCGGCGGAGAGATACACCGCATGCAGAGAGAGAATAAACTGCTGATATTGAATTTAAATTCAATATTAAGCTTGCGAAGGGGTGAGGGGGAGGCTTCGGTTTTCCATCACCATGGTCCCTGTCAAGGGACTTTGTGACAGAAGCTGTCGTAGAAATGGGTGCCAAGAGAGCCATCTGTTTTCATGAAAGGGAAAATAAGGGCTTTATTCCAGCATATTCGCGGCTTGATAGCGTCTTATTGAATTTAATAGGACGGTTGGCGGCATTTACTTTCGATATTTTCGAAAATGACGAAGGGTTATAGGGGGTTATTGACGGTAAAATAGCCGCCTGTCACGGCAATGCTGATCAGTTAAGGATCCATTGACCGATCCTTCTGCTGTAGGACAATCCGGAACCAATCACTAGTTCCGGATTTTTTATGTCTATTGCAAACGATCTGAACGATGTTGTTGAGGCATCTGGCGACATGCTGGCTCGGCTGGCCATTTTTGCCGACCATATTCCCGACGAATGGATTACTGCCGCTGCCGCCTTGTCTGAAAAGGCCACTATCCGCCGACGCCGCTTACCTTCTGATATGGTCTTGTGGCTCGTCGTGGGGATGGCCTTTTTCCGCAATGAGCCCATCTCCGAGGTCGCTCGGCGCCTCAACATCTGTGCAGAAGGGTTGGCCAATGATGCCTTGCTCGCGGACAGTGCCCTGTCTCAGGCCCGTCAGCGACTCGGCAAACAGCCGCTCGAGTGGCTGTTCAAACAGTGCGCCGATGTGTGGGGGCGGGAACGTTATCCTGAAGACGATTGGCACGGTTTACAGGTCTTTGCCATCGATGGGGCCCTGTTCCGAACCCAGGATATGCCTGAACTCAGAGCACATTTCGGCTCGGGTAACACCTCAACCAACCGGCAGACACTCTACCCGATGCTGCGGTTGGTCACGCTCATGAATGTCCGCTCGCATGTCATTGCCAACGCGGCCATCAGCCCGTACCGCAAAGGGGAAATCCCCCTGGCCAGCGAGTTCATTCACTCATTGCCGGACAAGTCAGTGACCCTGCTGGATAAAGGCTTCTTCGGTGCCGACCTGTTGCTGCGTATTCAGGCCGAAGACACCGACCGTCACTGGCTCATCCCGGAACGCAAGGGGCTGGTATACACGGAACTTGAGCGCTATGGCGACGGTGACCGTCTGTTGCAAATGACGGTCTCGCCTCAGGCTCGCAAGAAAAACCCGGCGTTGCCGACACACTGGCAAGTTCGCGCAGTGACCTATGAGGTGGCAGGCAAGGAGAAAACGGTCTTTACCTCCCTGCCCGTGGCGCGATTCAGTGCAGCTCAGGTGGCGACCCTGTACCACGAGCGCTGGGAAATCGAGCTGGGATACCGGGATATCAAAAGCGCGATGCAGCACAACGCCATCACGCTGAGAAGCAAGAAAGTGAACTTGGTCTATCAGGAGCTGTGGGGATTGCTGCTTGGATACAATCTGGTCAGGCGGGAGGCCAGCCAGGCCGCCGTAGCCCATCAGCGAGCGCCCAATGAGGTGAGCTTTAAGTTTGCCTGTCAGTTCATCGCGAACCAGATGGCAGTGATGGCGGGCGCGTTATCGCCAGCCCATACGCCACGGAGGTTGGCGGAGTTGCGGGGCTGCATAGGCGTCATGTTCATAGAAAAACGCCCCAGGCCATCGAGACCCAGGGCGGTGAAGATATCAAAGACCCGTTTTCCGGTAAATCGCAATGCGGCTCCGCTTAAGTGAACAGCATTGCGGTGGTGACCGGCAAGGAGGCGGCCCTCGGCGATCCGCTGGAGGTGATTGTCAACGTGAACCCGCTGGCGGACGACGCCAAGCTGACGGTGCGCGAGATCCAGGGCAAGGAAGATACCCTGATCGATCTGGGCAGCAAGATTGGGCTCGCCCATCTGGGAGACACCACGGATGGCTCCGAGCAGCTGTTCGTGCGCATCAGCGGCCTGCCCGCCGGTGCCACCCTGCTGCTGGGCGGGGTGGCGGTCACTCTGGATGCCAACGGCTACTACGAGGTGCCCTATGACCGCATCAATGACCTCAAGCTGCTGCCGCCCAAAAACAGCAACGTCGATTTCGATCTCACCATCAAGGGGGTGGTGAAGGACACCGCCATCCTGACCGATGCCAGCGGCCAGACCCACACCGTGGTGAACGAGAAGGAGACCGGCAGCCAGAGCCTGCACGTGGATCTGGTGGGGGTAGTGGATGAACCCCATTTCGATCTCAATACCACCGACTGGACCCAGGATGGCAACGGCTACAGCATCACCATCCAGGAGGATGGCCGGGCACCGCTGGACTTCAAGCTCACCTCGGGGGAGTGGACGGATACCCCGCTCGATCACTCGGAAACCCTGAACCTGGTGCTGGAAGGGCTGCCGGAAGGGGCCAGGGTATTCGACGGCAATGGCAAGGAGCTGACCCTCACCTTCGCCGGGCTCGATGGCAAGGGCAATCCCCTCTACCAGGTGGATGTGACCAGCCTCGGCAACCTGCAGATCCAGCCGCCCCTCAACAGCACCGCCGATCTGCACCTGGTCGGACACGTGGTGGTGACCGAGAACGACGGCGATCACAAGAGCTTCGACGTGCCCCTCACCATCAAGGTGGAGCCGGCCATCGACGCCACCGACTATGCCAAGACCAGCCATGGCCTGGAGGATCAGTTCACCGTCCTCGACTGGCAGCCTGACCTGACCGACGGCGCCGAGAAGGTGACCCACCTCAGCCTTTCCGGTATCGAACCCGGGTATGAAGTCTGGATCCGCGTGGGTGGGGTCGAGACCCAGCTGACCGTGAGCGGCGGCGCTGTGGACTTGAGCGACGCCGAGCTGCAAAGCCTGCTCGGCGGTGGCCAGCTGCTGGTGAAAGGGCCCGAGGACAGCGACAGGGACACCACCCTCCAGAGCCATGTCACGGTGACACAAGTGGATGTGGACTCCAGCGCCACTGCCCAGAAGGTGATCGACGGCACCCTGCATGTGGATATCCAGGCGGTGGTGGAGCCCGATGGCAACCTGGTGCAGACCGGTCAGCTGGAGAGCCCGGACGGGCACGACATCCCGCTGGACGGCGTCTTCGTGTTCGAGGATCTGGACCCCAGCAGCGATGAGGTTATCGACTACCTGGTGATCAGCGATCTGCCCCCCGGCTTCGTGGTGGTGGGCGGCATCAACGATGGCAAGGGCAACTGGACGGTGCCCCACGACGCCCTCGGCAGTTATGCCCTGCGCTCGCCGGATGGCTTCACCGGCACCGTCACCTTCAAGGTGAGCGCCAGGGTGGTCGACCTTGGTGACAACAACGAGGGGGATGTGAGCGCCCCGGCCTATCGGGAGATCACCGCCAGCGCCGACTTCCATGGCGCGACCCACTCGGGTCAGGTGGCCGCCGATGTCGATTTTGATAACAGTACCCCCATCACCGGGGTGGAGGATCACGGCGTCAACTTCGGCAGCCAGCTCAAGCAGATGGTGACCCTGGGCACGGCGGACAGCGGGGACGACGAGCTCAGCATCGTCATCACTGGTCTTCCTCCGGGCGTCAACGTACAGGGGCTCACCTATGACTTCGTCAACGGCGAGTACCTCATCAAGTTGCCGGGTGGCCTCGATGATCTCGACCGCCTGACCCTGACCCTGCCGCAAGACTATGCCGGTGACGGCCTGCACTTCAATGTGCGCCTGGTCAACACCGACACCGTGAGCGGTGACACCAAGATGGTCGAGAAGGATGTCACTCTCTCCATCACCCCGGAGGTGGACATCAACGGCGGGGCGGACGGCCTGCCGGAGCTGCAACTGAACGTGAAGGACGTAAACGGCGACGGCCAGCCTGACAACCTGGAAGACACCGACATTCATCTCGATCTCTCGGTCAAGCTCGCCGACATCAGCCCCTCGGTGGCCGATGGCGGTTTCGAGACCGTGGAGCAGGTGGTCGTGACCGTGGATCCCCAATATGGTCACTCCCTCGACAAGAACGGCCAGCCGGTCTCCACCCTCACGGTGAACGACCCGGCGGATCTGAAGGATCTGGTGTTCGTGCCCAAAGAACACTTCAGCGGCAAGGTGCCGCTGGCGGTGACGGTGGATATTCTCGATACCGCCACCACGGGCAAGGATCGGGGGAGCTGGAGCGGCAACGTGAGCTTCGAGGTGCTGCCGGTGAACGATCCGGCCAACCTCACGGTCCAGAACGTCACGGGCCAGGAAGATGGCAGCGTGAGCCTAGGGGGGGCTGGGGGCCAGCCTCATCGACAACGATGGCTCCGAGCAGATCGTCGGGCTGCAGATCAAGGGGGTGCCGGATGGCTTCACCCTGTCCGCCCCGGCGGTCAACATCGGCGGTGGGGTGTGGCAGGTGCCTGTGGGCACCGACTTCTCCAAGCTGACCCTGATCCCGCCTGCGGACTTCAGCGGCACCGTGGATCTGACTCTGAGCGCCTTCACCCTGGACAAGGGGCTGACCCTGCCCCTTGAAACCAGTGCGGGCTTCACCGTCACCGTCAATCCGGTGGGGGATGCGGTCATCACTGACATGCAGGAGCAGGCGAGCGGCACCGAAGGGGATGTGATCACCCTGAACCTGGGGGTGGAGACCCGGGATACCCAGGCCACCGGCGGCAATGCCGGCAATGTGCACGAGAACGGGCCCGAGCAGGTGCGCGTCACCCTGGAAGGGGTGCCGGACGGGGCAGAAATCCGCCTGCCGAGCGGGGTGAGCGGCACCGTAGTGGATCTCGGCGGTGGCCGCTGGCAGGTCACCACGGACGGCGGCAAGCTCGACGCGGTGGAGCTCGTGACCAACGACGCCAACGGCGCCATGGCGATCAAGGTGACGGCCCAGAGCCTGGACAACGGCGCCCTCGGCCCCGAAGTGAACGGCACCATCCATCTCGATGTGAGCCCGGTAAACGACGCCCCCGTCAACGTGCTGCCCGATGATCCCCAGGTGGCACAGGAGGACGAGCCGTTCGTCATCCAGGGTCTGCAGGTCAAGGACGTGGATGCGGGCAACGGCATCATGGAAGTGCGCCTCTCGGTGGAGCACGGCACCCTGACCCTGCCGGCCGGGAGCGGCGTGACCCTGACCGGCAACGGTACCGGCGATGTGGTGCTGACCGGCACGCTGGCGGATCTCAATGCCCTGATCTCGGGCGGCGTCACCTATCAGGGCGACCCGGACTTCCATGGCAATGACGCCTTGACCATGGTGACGGACGATAGGGGCAATACCGGCAGCGGTGGCGCCCTGAGTGACACCGATGTGCTGCCCATCCTGGTACAACCGGTCAACGATGCCCCCGTCAACCAGCTGCCAACGACGCCCCAGGTGGCGCAGGAAGATCAGCCCTTCACCATTCACGGGCTGCAGGTGAGCGATGTGGATGCGGGCAACAGCCCCCTCTCCGTGCTGCACGGTACCCTGGAACTGGCGGCGGGCAGTGGCGTGACGGTGAGCGGCAGCGGCAGCAACACCCTGGTGCTGAGCGGTTCCCAGGATGCCATCAATGCCTTGCTCGCAGGGGGCGTGACCTATCAGGGCGAGCAGGACTTCAATGGCCAGGATGCCCTGACCATGGTGACCAATGATCTTGGCAACACCGGCAGCGGTGGTCCCCTGAGCGATACCGACGTGCTGCCCATCGAGGTCGAGCCGGTCAACGATGCCCCTGTCACTCAGGTGCCGGGCTCATTGCAGGTGAAAGAGGATGGCTCCCTGTCGCTCACCGGGATCAGCGTGAAGGACGTGGATGCGGGCAGCGCCCCCATCTCCATGGTGCTGCGGGTGGAGCACGGTGTGCTGACTCTGCTGGGGGCGGCAGGCGCCGTCTCGGTGCAGGGGGCGGGGACCAGCGTGGTGACCCTGGTCGGGTCGCTCGATGATCTCAACGGCCTGCTGGCAGGCAACCTGCACTACGAGCCAGCCAGGGACTTCTGGGGTCTGGACAACCTGAGCATCACCACCTCGGATCAGGGCAATACCGGTGCCGGTGGCGTCCTGACCGACAGCGCCCAGATTGCCATCCAGGTGACGGCCGAGCCGTACGATCCCCAACTGGGGGTCGGCACCCACGATATCCTTGCGTTGCAAGGGGCCTGGGTGCCGCTCAACCTCAGCGCCAGCGTGGTCAATCCGGCCCCGGGTGAGCTGTCGGTGCGGATCCAGAACCTCGGCAGCGCCCAGGTGGTGGACGAGCACGGCCAGAGCGTCGGCCACGCGGATGGCAACGACTGGTTGCTGCCGATGGACCAGTCCGTGCCCATCTACCTCAAGGATCTGCCGGCGGGGGATCATGCCCTCACCCTGAGTGCCGAATCCAGCCTGGGTGGCAGCACCCTGAGCTCGGCCACGGAGACCATCACCATCCACAGCCAGAGCGGCCACGATCTGCTGGGCTCGGATCAGGGGGACTGGCTGTTCGGCTCCTCCGGCAATGATCGCCTCCTGGGTGGCATGGGGGATGATGTGCTGCGGGGCGGTCAGGGCAACGACATCCTGACCGGCGGCGCTGGCAGCGATCTCTTCGTGTGGGGCAGTGGTGACGAGGGGACGACGGCCTCTCCGGCGATAGACACCATCACCGACTTCCGTCCCCAGGAGGGGGACAGGATCGATCTGGCGGACCTGCTCAAGGGGGTGACCGACAACAGCGTGGATGGCCTGCTGGGTCATCTCCAGGCATCGGTGACCAGCACCGGCAATGGCCTGAGTGACGTGAGCCTGTCGGTCTCCCCGGCGGGGGATGGCAATGTCACCCAGCAGATCACCCTGAAGGACGTGGATCTGAGTGGCTGGAACCTGAGCGGCTCCTCCTCTCACGACATCCTGCAATCCATGCTGGATCAGCACAGCCTGATCATCCAGCACCCCTGATGGGGTGAGATGATGCAAAGAGCCGGCGAATGCCGGCTCTTTTTTTGGCTGAATATGCTGGCTTGATATTTCCCGGTGGTGGTAATGGGAGATGGATTTTAACGGGGTGGGTGTTGTTGCTGCTTTTCACTGTGTGGGTGGTTCAAACAACCAAAGGAATTCGCCGCCCGGGCCTCCCATCGGGCTGCCCGGGCGGCGTCAGGGCCTTGCCGCGCCGATCCCGGTCAATGCCGGCCAGAGGGGGCGCAGGCATTGACCGGGGAGTGTCGCCTCCAAGCCGGTGCCCGGGATGATGGGCGGACCGGGGGGATGGCGGTCAGGCCAGCGCCCGTGCCAGTAGGTGCACCGGGTGTTCGCAGCGAAACGCCGTGCTCATCTCGATCTGCCACTTGCAGGTCTCGCAGTCGGTGATGACCAGATCGGGTTTGAGCCGGTTTATCTGATCAAACAGTCCCTGACCGATGGCCTGGCTGGTGTCGTAGTTCTCCGACTTGAAACCGTAGGTGCCGGCGATGCCGCAGCACTGGGAGTCCAGCACCGTTACCTTGACGCCGGGGATGGCCCGCAGCAGTTCGAGGGTATAGATGACGCCCCCCATCTTCTCCAGGTGACAGGGGGTGTGGTAGGCGATGTGCAGATTGAGGGGCTTCATGGCCGGTTTGTTGCCCCGATCGAACTCGTTCCACAGGAAGCGGGTCACCAGGGAGATGCGATCCCGCACCTTGTGGTTGTCCTGCTCCAGCAGGTGGGGATATTCGTCCCGCAGGGTGAAGCCGCAGGTGGAGGAGGTGGCCAAGAGCGGCATCTCGTTGCCGAGCAGGGTGTTCTCCAGCTGCTGGATGTTGAAAGCCGCCTGCTGCTTGGCCTTGTCCATGAAGCCGTTGGCAATCAGCGGCACGCCGCAGCACTTCTCCCGCGCAAGCAGCTGGACACCGATGTTCATGGCGTTGAGCACCTGCACCAGCTCCTTGCCGAGCTGAGGGTGGTTGTAGTTCACATAACAGCCGTGGAAGTAGGCGATTTGGCGCGCAAAGCGGGCCTGACTCGCCTTCTGCTTCTTGTACCAGCCGCGGAAGGTGCCCTGGGAGTATTTGGGCAGGTCCCGGTGGGAGGAGACCCCCAGCGCCTTGTCCAGCACCTGTTTCATCGGCTTGAGGCCGGTGGTGAAGTTGACCACCGGGGCCATCAGGGTGGACATGCTGCCCATCAGATCCGTGTGGGAGAGCACGAACTCGCGGATCCCCGGCTTGAAGCCGCTGTACTGGTACTTGGCCTTGGCGATGATGTCGCCGATGCGCACCCCGCTCGGGCAGGCCACTTCGCAGCGCTTGCAGTTGGTGCAGTATTTGAGGGCGCTGTCAAAGAGCTCGGGGCTCTTGATGCGCAGCCGCTCCCCATCCGGCCCCGCCTGCTTGGGTCCGGGGTAGGCCGGGTTGGCCTTGGCCACCGGGCAGTAGGCGGTACAGACGGTGCATTTGATGCACTGATCGAAAGTCTGGTTGGCATGATCCAGTAGCATGTCAGTTCTCCTCCCGTTGGGGTTGAAGGCACGGGATATGGGGCGAAATCATCATTGGGCTGAACTCAAAATGTGACCGGCGGCCTGCCAGCCGGTGGCGATCGCGACACCTGAGCCAGAGCCCGCCATGGATTGGGCATCGTCGTGGGCCAGCACGCCGTGTCGTTGGAGTGGGAATATGTGATTCATCTCAGCCCTCCGCCAGAATATGGCCAGCGGCTTGCCAGCCGGTGGCAACGGCCACGCCGGAGCCGGAACCTTCTTTAATGGGGTCATAGTGCGCGAGCACGCTGCCGGCGCCGTAAAGGTTGGTGAGGGGCCTGCCGCCGCGCAGCACCCGCAGCCGCTCGTCGGTCTTGACCCCGAAGCCCATGAAGGGGTGGTGGTCGAACAGGCGGCGGCCGGCCCAGGCGTCGCGCTCGGCAAGGCTCAGTACGTCGGCATCGAAGATGGGTTCACGAATGCCCCCGAGGCGCGACTCCAGTCCTCGGCTGAAGAAGCTGCCGGAGGCGAGCACGAAGTGGTCCGCCTCGAACAGCTGATCCTCCCCGTGCTGGCTGTGCACCCCGATCACCTTGTCGCCGTCATAGCGGGCGCCCAGCACCCGCTCGCTGGTGAGGAAGGTGCCGCCAAGGGCCATGAAGCGGCGCTTGAGGGCCTCCTGCATCCGCATGCCGATGAGGGACGGCGGCATGGTGGCCACCTCCTTGATGGTGCAGCCGGTGCGCCGTTCCAGCTCGCTCAGGCGCGGGCCGACCAGCCCCAGCGACAGGCAGGCGGGCAGCACGATATGGCGACAGCCGGGCACGCCGCATCCCTGCACCATGCGGCTGATCTCGCGGGCCAGATCCGCCAGCAGGTCCTGCTGGCCAGGCCCCTGCTTGTCGAACAGGCGGGCGATGTCGGCGGAGCGAAACTCGTGGGGATTGCGGCTGAACTGGGCGAGCTGGGGCAGGCGAATTTCCCCGGTCAGGATGCGGCTATGGGCAAAGCGGGCGTGGGTCGCGAGATTCGCCGCCGCGAGCGCCGGGTGAAAATCGCGAAACCCTTCCAGGGTGGCGAGCAGGATGGCGTCGGGAGCGGGGGCATCAGTCACGCAGGCACAAGTGTCGGGGGAGATCCAGGTGGATTTCAGGGTGCCGATGGGGGTCAGGCGATGGTGGTTGTGCTCCTGACGCATCAGGGGCAGCCCCTCTTCTGCGCAGTGGCGTTGCAGATCGGCCAGACTCCCCTCGATATTCTGCATGCCTACTTTGCTGTAGGGGTGATCCGGATGGGCCGCCATGAAGGCGGGCAGGGCGGCGCGGGGATCTCCCTCGCTCTCCAGCAGATCCACCGAGCCGGAGGAGAAGTGCAGGGCGCTTTGGCCAGAGGCCATCAGCAGGGTCTTCTGGCCCGCCTCGGCGAGGCGCAGGGCTGCGGAGAGGCCCGCCATGCCGCCGCCGATCACGATGCTGTCAAATTTCATGGCTGCGCTCCTTGGTGGAATTGGCGGTGCTGGCATCGAGCGGGAAGGGGGGCTCGCTCACCAGGTGGGGGGCCGTCCACTCGCCAAGGCCGAACAGCCCTTCGTAGATCCAGTAGGTAAATTCCGCTTCCCGCAGGGCATCGCCCCACAGCACGGGCCGGGTGCCCTTGTAGCGCTCCTCCAGGAACTGGCGCAGCATGATGCAGGCCTGACGACCGTCCGCCTTGCCGTACTCCTGCATCAGGCCGGCGGCGCGATAGGCGCACAGCTCCCCCTGACAGGGGCCCATGCCCAGACGAGTGCGGCGGCGCAAGTCCACCAGGTTGTCCACGTCGAGCTCCCGCAGGGCGTATTCAATCTCGCCCGCGGTCACCATCTCGCACTCGCAGATGAGGGCGTTGGCCTTGGGGTTGTCGCGGAAAAAGGCGATGACCCGCTCGCCGTGGCGGTACTGGGCCGAGCCTTCGGCGGGTACCGAGAGACCGGGGGCGGAGACCTTCTCCGGATCCCGCGAGCCGGGCAGGCTCAGCTCGGCGGTGCGGCAGGGCTTGCTGTTGCCAAGCTTTTTGGCAAGCAAGTCGGTGGCCCATTCGGCCATCAGCCGGTAGGTCATCAGCTTGCCGCCTGTGATGGTGTTGAACCCCTGGAGGCCATCTCGCTCGGCGTGATCCAGCAGCACGATGCCACGGCTGATGTTGCGGCCGGACTCGTCGCCATCCACTGCCACCAGGGGGCGAACGCCAGCGTAGGCGCGCAGCAATCGGGTGCGGGCCATGATGGGGGCCAGTTTTATCCCCTCGCGCAGCAGCACCTCCACCTCTTCGGGCTCGACGGTGAGCTGGTCAATCTTGTGGTAATCGATGCGACTCGACGTGGTGCCGATGAGGGAGATGGTATCGCCTGGCACCAGAATGTCCGCGTCCGCCGGTTTGCGGCAGCGGTTGAGCACCAGCTGGTTGAGGCGGTAATCCATGATGAGCAATGAGCCCTTGGCCGGGAACATGCGGATGCCGAGGTCGGCATACTCGCAGATCTGCTGGCCCCAGATGCCGGCGGCGTTGATCACCTCCTGGCACTCCACCTCGAACGCTTCGCCGGTGCGGGTGTTGATCGCCTTGACCCCGTGCACTCTGTCTTGGGTGCGCAGCAGCCCCAGCACCTTGCTGTGGGTGAAGATGCGGGCGCCGTGCTCTTTCGCGTCCAGCACGTTGGCGGCAGCCAGACGGAAGGGATCGACCGTGCCGTCCGGCACCTGGATGGCACCGATCAGCGCCGGGTTGACGTTGGGTTCAAGGCGCAGCGCCTCGGCGGGATCCAGCTGGCGGGCGTCGATGCCCGCCAGGGCGCAGGCATCCATGAAGGTATTTTGAAAATGGATGTCATCTTCCGGCAGGGTGATGAAGAGGCCGCCGGTGTCCTCGACGCAGTGGCTGGCGATCCGCTTGAGGATGCGGTTCTCCTGAATGCATTCGCGGGCGGACTCCTGATCCGTCACCGCGTAGCGGGCGCCCGAGTGGAGCAGGCCGTGGTTGCGACCCGTGGTGCCGGCGGCGATGTCGTCCCGCTCAAGCAGGATGCAGTCGATGCCGCGCAGCGCGCAATCACGCATGATGCCGGCGCCGGTGGCGCCCCCCCCTATGATGACGACTTGTGTGGTGATTCTTTTCATTCGTGCCCGTCTCATCTCTTCCAGATGAGGCCAGTGTGGCGCCTTCACGACGTAAAATGTTTGATATGGGCCAAATTAATGTTCGTAAACGCTCATTGAGTGTGAGGCGATGAGCGAAATGTGATGAACCTCACGTTACCGTCGAGGCGGGCAGGGGAAAGCATGACGGGAGGGGAGAAGGCCAGCCCGGAGGCTGGCCAGAGGGCGGCGTGGGGGAAACCTCAGCCGCAGCACTTCTTGAACTTCTTGCCGCTGCCACAGGGGCAGGGGTCGTTTCGCCCCACCCGCAGCGGCGCCGGATCCTGCTCGCCGTCGGTGTAGACCCAGCGTCCCTGATGGCGCACGAAGCGGGAGCGCTCATGGAGGCAGTGACGTTCATCCCCCTCCAGGAACCAGGCTTTGAATTCCACCATGCCGAGGGTGTCATCGGGGCCGCCCTGGCTGGCGAGGATCTCGAGGCCATCCCAGCGGGTGTCGGTCGATGAGAGGTCGGCCGCGGTCAGCCCGTTCAGATAGTCCGGGTGCCAGCTGTGTACCAGATATTCTCCCAATCCCAGTACGAAGGCGCTGTAGCGGGATCGCATCAGCTGCTCCGGGGTGGCGGCGGGCTGGCCTGCGTGGAGTACACCGCAGCACTTGGCAAGAAAAAGAGAGGAACCGCAAGGACATAGGTTCATGAGTCAGCTCATCTGGTCGATAATGAAAGATGGCGGGATTGTAGCGAACGCACTTCCCTTTCGGCCAGCTTCCCATGCCGTTTAGGCAGACATCATGCAGCAATGAACACAGCACAAAGGGTGACACAATGACACTTAAGCAGAAGATCCTGTTACTGGGGGCCATCCCCGTGCTGCTGATGGCCCTGGTGGTCAATCTCAGCAACTACCTGGTGGCCAGGAGCGATCTGGAGTCGGATCTGGTGGTGGCGCGGGAGAGGGCAATCAAGGAGCGCAAGGCGCTGCTCAGCAGTTATCTGATGCTGGCCAAGACGGCCATCGAGGGCAGCTACGGCAAGCCTGACAGCCCCGAAGTGCGCCAGCAGGTGAAGGAGATATTGCGGCCGCTGCGCTATGGCAGCGACGGCTACTTCTTCGTCTATGACTATCAGGGCAATACCGTGCTGCTGCCGACCCGGCCCGAGATGGAGGGGAAGAACCGCTGGCAGGACAAGGATACCAAGGGTGCCTTCCTCATTCAGGGGATCATCAAGTCGGCGCGGGAAGGGGATGGCTTCTCGGAGTACTGGACCAACAAGCCCTCTATCGGGCGGGATGCCCCCAAGCTCTCCTTCAACCTGGTGCTCGACAAGTATCAGTGGGTCGTGGGCACGGGCTTCTACATCGACGACATCGACAATGAGCTGGCCACCCTGCGCAGCGAGCGGGAGGAGACCATGTATGGCTCCCTGAAAACCGGGGTGCTGTTCATCCTGGTGATCCTGGGGGTGACCCTGGCGGCCACCGTGGTGATCGGCAACCGGGTCACCCGCCCGCTGGCGGATGCGGTTGCCGCACTCAACGACATCGCCGACGGGGACGGGGATCTGACCCAGCGCCTCAAGGTGCAGAGCAAGGACGAGGTGGGGCAGCTGGCCGCCGCCTTCAACCGCTTCGTCGAGCGGATCCAGTCGGTGGTGAGCCAGGTGGGGGAGACCAGTCACCAGTTGCTGGGGGCCGTGGATCGGCTGCATAGCCTGAGCGAACATGCGGACAGACAGATGCAGGGCCACGGCAAGGAGACGGATCAGGTGGTGACCGCGGTGACCGAGATGAGCTCCACCGCCCAGGAGGTGGCGGCGAGCGCCTCCAACGCAGCCAGCGCCACCAGCGATGCGGCCCGCGAGTCCGATGCGGCCCGCGGCGTGGTGAACAGCGCCATCGGCAGCATCAACCGGCTGGTGGACGAAGTGCATGTGGCGGCCGGGGTCATCGAACAGCTCGCCCATGAGACCGGCAAGATAGGCTCCGTGGTGGAGGTCATTCGCGGCATCGCCGATCAGACCAACCTGCTGGCCCTCAACGCCGCCATCGAGGCGGCCCGGGCGGGCGAGCAGGGGCGCGGCTTTGCGGTGGTGGCGGACGAGGTGCGATCCCTCGCGGGCCGTACCCAGCAGAGCACCAAGGAGATCAACGAGATGCTCCAGCGCCTGCAGGGCGGAGTTAAACAGGCGGTGGAGGTGATGCAGGCCAGCGAGGCACGCAGCCAGGAGACGGTGCAGGAGGCGAGCCACATCGCCAGCTCCCTGGACAGCATGGTGGCGGCGGTCGGCACCATCAACGACATGAACATCCAGATCGCCACGGCCGCCGAGGAGCAGCACGCGGTCTCCGAGGAGATCAACAAGAACCTGGTGGCCATCCAGCAGATCGTCAGCGAGCTGACCGAGGCGTCCGGGGAGTCCAGCACCACCACCCGCGCCCTGGCAGGCACGGGTGACAAATTGCGCCAACTCGTCTCCCGCTTCCGTTACTAATCACATTTTTGCCGTCTGGACAGGATTTCCAGACGGCAAATTTGGGGATTGGCGCAGAATGTGTGAAAATCGCGCCATTCGTTCCTTTCGTTAGCCCCAACCCTATGAATGAGATCGTGAAAGGCAGTATCGATTTGATCCGTCAGCTCAACTACGGCCTGGTCTATGCCAGCCTGGAGGAGCACAAGGAGCTGTCCCGTACCGATCTGTCCCGTCTGACCGGCCTGTCGCCGGCCAGCATCACCAAGATCACCCGCGAGCTGCTGGACGGCGGCCTGGTGGTCACCTGCGGCGAGAGCTCGGTGGGGCGTGGCCGTCGCCAGACCCTGCTGCGCATCAACGAGCGCCGCTTCCAGTTTCTCTCCATGCGCCTGGGGCGCGGCTATGTGGACATGGCCCTGTTTGACCTAGCTGGTCACTCCCTGGCGCGCCATCGCCATGTCTTCAACGAGGCGGAGCGTGCCGAGCTGCTGGCCAGCCTGGTGCGGGCCATCGAGGGCTTTTTGCCCAAGAAGGCGCTGCGTCTGGCCTGCATCGCCCTCTGCCTGCCCGGCCAGGTGGAGCGCCACTCCGGCATGGTCAAGCATTTTCCCTACTACGATCTGCGCAACTGGCCCCTCGGTCCCACCCTGCAGGAGGCCTTCTCGGTACCCGTGCTGGTGAGCGGCGACGTGCGCACCTGGATCCAGGCCGAGCGGGAGTGGGGCGCCGCCAGGAACTGCTCGGATGCGGTGCTGGTGTTCGTGCACAACGACATCGGGGTCGGCATGGTGGTCAATGGCCAGCTCATCGAGAGCGAGTCGGCTCTGCTCGGGGATCTCAGCCACCTGCAGCTCGAACCCTATGGCCAGCGCTGCTACTGCGGTGGCTTCGGCTGCGCCTGCACCCTGGTGACCAATCAGGCGCTGGAGGCGCAATATCGGGAGCTGCGCGAACGGATGCAGGAGTTCGATCTGCCCGAAAGCGTCACCATACGCGAGCTGTGCGAGCTGGCGCTGGCCGGCAACAGCCTGTGTCAGGACATCCTGCACCAGGCGGCGGGCCGCCTCTCCCGGGTACTGGCGAACCTCATCTGCCTGCTCAACCCGGGCAAGCTGCTGCTCGGGGGGGAGATCACCCGGGCCGATCGATTGCTCTTCCCCATGTTGCACCAGTCCCTGGCAAGCCAGTTGCCCGCCGAGTACCTGGTGCGCCTGCAGATTGAATCCACCCATTTTTACGAAGATCCCACCAAACCCACCTCGGTGCAGGTGCACAAGGCCCTGCGCGATGGCAGTCTGCTGCTCGACTTGTTGCGAGGCGACAAGGAGGCATGAGGCTCGGGTTGCAAGGACGCTTCCTGCTCATTCTCTGTCTGGTCAGTCTGTTGCAACTGGTGTTGCTGAGCGGGGCCAGCTACTACTATGTCGCCGAGCAGCGCTACCGGGAGGTGGGGGATCAGGCCCTGGATGTGGCACGGCTGGTGGCGCGGGAGTCCGGCGTCATCGCCGGGGTGAAACGGGCGGATACGGTCCGCCTCAATGCCCTGGTGGAGCGGATCCGCGCCGAGGTCGGGGCCAGCTACATCGTCATCGGGGACAGGCAGGCACGCCGCTTGGTGCACCCCAATGCGGACCGGATTGGCAAACCCATGGTGGGGGATGATCCCGAGCGTGCCCTGCAGGGAGAAGCCTATATCTCCAGGGCCCAAGGGTCCCTTGGGGTCTCGGTGCGCGGCAAGGGGCCCATCCGGGACGAGATGGGCAAGATCATCGGGGTGGTGTCGGTCGGCTATCTGGTGCGGGACATCGATGCGGATCTGCAGGATTATTTGCGCTTCGGCCTGGCCATGACCTTGCTCATCGTGCTGCTCAACAGTGTCGCCGCCGCCTGGCTGGCCCGACGCTACAAGAAGGCGATATTCGGCTTTGAACCCGAGCAGATGGGGCGTCTCTATGCGGAGCTCGACTGTACCCTGCGCACGGTGCGCGAGGGGATCCTCACCATCGACGAGCAAGGGCGCCTCACCTCCCTGAACCCCAACGGCATCAAGCTGCTGCGCCTGGACGACACCACCGCCAGGAGCGCCATCGGCCAGCCCATTGGTCACCTGCTGCCGGGCAGTCGCATGCTCTCCATCCTGCAAGAGCAGACCCCCCAGTTTGACGAGGAGATAGTGCTCAACGGCCAGTCCCTCATCGTCAACCGCTTGCCGCTGGTGCGCGAGGGCAAGCTGATCGGCGCCGTGTCGAGTTTTCGCCGCAAGGACGAGCTGGCGGAACTCAGCGCCCAGCTCTCCCAGGTGCAGGCCTACAGCGATCTGCTGCGGGTGCAGACCCACGAGCACAACAACCAGCTCGGGACCATCGCCGGCCTCATTGAGCTCGGTGCCACCCGGGAGGCGCTCGCCTTCATCGGGCGGGAGGCGGCCACGGAGCAGACCCTGCTCGGCTTCCTGATGGGGGCCATCGCCAAACCCAAGGTGGCGGGGTTGCTGCTCGGCAAATACCACAGGGCACACGAGCTCGGTCTTGAGCTCGTGATCGATCCCGATGCCCGTCTGCACGATATTCCTGCCCGTGTCAGCGGTTCCCAGCTGGTAACGGTGCTGGGCAACCTCATCGACAACGCCTTCGAGGCGACCCGCCGCCACGGTGCGCCCTATCAGCCCATCCGGGTTTCCCTGAGCGATCTGGGGCAGGATCTGGTGCTGGAGGTGGAGGATGGGGCTGGCGGCATCGACCCGCAGTTGGCGGACAGGTTGTTCGAACAGGGGGTCAGCAGCAAGCCCGAGCCAGGACACGGTATCGGGCTCTCCCTGGTACGCAAGACCCTGGATGCCCTGCAGGGGGAGATCACCATCGAAGCCACGACGCAGGGAAGTTGCGTCGTCTGTTACATTCCCAAGGAGGTGTGAGTGATCAAGATCCTGATCGTCGAGGATGATCCCGCCATTGCCGAGATCCACCGCCGCTTCGTGCAGCGCCTCGCCGGTTTTGAGGTGCTGGGGGTGGCGTTGACCCTGTTCGATGCCAGGGAGCAGATAGGGATCCTCCGGCCCGATCTGGTGCTGCTGGATGTCTGGCTGCCCGATGGAGAGGGGTTCTCGCTATTGAGAGAGCTGCGCCAGGCGGGGGCGAGTCTGGATGTGATCCTGCTCACCGCGGCGCGGGAAGCCGCTGCCCTGCAGGAGGCGATGCGCCTCGGGGTGGTGGATTTCATCTTGAAGCCCGTGGTGTTCGAGCGGCTGCGCGACACCCTGGAGAAGTACCGTCAGAGCATCGCCGCCCTGGCGGCGTTGGCCGACATCGATCAGCAGGCGGTGGACACCCTGTTCGGTACGCCGTTGCAGCAGGTGGCGGCAGAGGGACTGCCCAAGGGCATCGATGCTCTCACCCTGCAGCGGGTGCTGACGGCCCTGACGCCGGAGGCCGCAAGTGCCGAGGAGATAGGCAGCCGTATAGGGGTGAGCCGGACCACGGCACGCCGCTATCTGGAATTTCTGGTGGGGCAGCAACTGGCGAGCCCCGAGCTCGAATATGGCACCGTCGGGCGGCCGGAGCGGCGTTACCGCAAGCCGTGATCCGGTCGCCCGGAACCTGTTGTCCAGACAAGAAAAGAGCGCCTTTCGGCGCTCTTTTTATCAGGGTTTGCTTCCCGTGGGCATCAAGGTCTCTGCGCGTGATGGGCAGGGTTCAGAGGTGGCAGAGGCTCATCGATTCAGTGGCTGGTGGCAGGCTCCCCCTTGGGGGCCCGGCGAGCCTGCCACCACTGCCAGACGGGCAGCAGCAACATGGTCAGGGTGATCACCGTGAAGGCGAGGGTGATGGGGCGCTCCCACAGGAAGCTCAGGCTGCCGTCGTTGATCACCAGGGCCCGGCGCAGGTTGTCCTCCAGCATGCCCCCCAGGATGAAGCCGAGCAGCATGGGGGCCATGGGGAAGGTGAGTAGGCGCAGGCCGATGGCGATCAGTGCAACGATGGCCATCACATGGATGTCCATGGTGTTGAAGGAGACCAGATAGACCCCGGTCAGGGAGAACAGCAGCACCATGGGGATGAGCACGGGGCGCGGCACCGCCAGTACCCGGGCCAGGTAGGGGATGAGGGGAAGGTTCAGGATCAACAGCACCACGTTGCCCAGATACATGGAGATGATCACCGACCAGAAGACATCCGGATGCTCCATGAACAGACGCGGGCCCGGCTGGATGCCGTAGGCCACCAGAGCGCCCAGGATGAGGGCCGTGGTGCCGGAGCCCGGGATCCCCAGGGTCAGCAGGGGCACGAAGGAGCCGGTGGAGGCGGCGTTGTTGGCCGCTTCCGGGGCGGCCAGGCCGCGCAGGCTGCCCTTGCCGAACTGCTCCTGGCGCTGCTTGCCGGCGATGTTGCGCTCGGCCCCATAGGCCATGAAGGCGGCGATGGTGGCACCGGCTCCCGGCAGCACGCCGATGAGAAAGCCCAGCACCGAGGAGCGTGCGATGGGAGGCGCGATTTCCCTGACCTCTTCCTTGCTCAGCTTGAGGCTGCCGAGCTGCTGCATCTGCCTGGCCTCTTCCTTGCTGTTGTCCTTGCCGGGGCGCAGCACCGCCATCAGGATCTCCGCGAGGGCAAAGGTGGCCATGGCCAGCAGCAGGAAGGAGAAGCCGTCACGCAGATCCGGCAGCCCGAAGGTGAACCTGTCCACCCCGACGCTGCGGTCGATGCCGATGGTGGAGATCATGATGCCGAACAGCGCCATGATCAGCGCCTTGAGCACCTGCCCCTTGCCGGCAAAGGCCGCCACGGCGGAGAGGCCCAGCACCATGAGGGCGAAGTAGTCCGCCGACTGGAAGGAGAGGGAGACCTTGGCGAGCAGGGGCGCCGCCACCATCAGCATGATGGCGGAGAGGGTGCCGCCGGTGAAGGAGGCGTAGGCGGCGATGGCCAGCGCCTTGCCCGCCTGTCCCTTGCAGGCCAGGGGATAGCCGTCGAAGGCGGTGACCACGGTGGCGGAGCAGCCGGGGGCGTTGATCAGGATGGAGGAGGTGGAGCCCCCGAAGATGGCGCCGTAATAGACCCCCGCCATCAAGATGATGCCGGAGGCCGGATCCAGGCCATAGGTGATGGGGATCATCAGGGCGATGGCGGTGACCGGGCCAAGGCCCGGCAACATGCCGATAAAGGTGCCGATGAAGCAGCCAAGCACCACCATCATCAGGTTGACCGGCAGCAGTGCGGTGCCGAGTCCTTGCAAGATTCCGTCTAACATGGTGACTCCTTAGAAACCGAGCAGGGTGAACAGGCGACCCGGCTCCAGATAGACGTTGAGCCCCTTGGTGAGCAGGGCCCAGAAACCGATGGAAAAGGGGACGCTGATCATCAGGCCGTAGCGCAGACTGGGCTCACCGAGTACCCGGATGCCCACGCTCAGGAAGGCGATGGTCGAGAGCACAAAGCCAAACCAGGTGAGCCCCAGTCCGTAGATGACCATGAGCCCGAGCAGGATGAAGACTCGGCGCCAGTCTCCCTCTTCCCGGCGCAGGGGCTCGCCCCCGGGGAAGAGCACCAGCAGCAGGGAGAGCAGCGCCCCGATCCCTGCCAGGGCATAGGGCAGGGTGCTGGCGGTGAAGGGTTCGTATTCGTCGCCGGGGTAGCCCGGTATCTCGGTGGCGTAGTAGCCATAGGCGAGGGAGAGCAGCAGAAACAGCAGGCCCCCCAGTCGCTCCTTGGTAATGTTCATCTTTTGACTCCAACATGAGCGGCGGGCCTGCGCCCGCCTGCGATGGGACAGCGAGGGTTATTTGATGAAGCCGAGCTCGCGCATCAGGCCGCCGATCTGCTGCTCCTGGCCGTCAAGGAAGGCGGTGAACTCGGGACCTGACTGGTAGAGGTTGGTCCAGCTGTTGCGGCTGCGGACCACTTCCCACTCCGGCTTGTCGTACATCTGCTTGAGCAGGGCGGCAAACTCGGCGGATTTCTCCGGGCTGATGGTGGGGGAGGCGAAGTAACCGCGCCAGTTGGCGAAGACGGTGGGGTTGTTCTGCTCGCTGAAGGTGGGGATCTGCTCCGCCCCCGGCAGGCGTTTGTCGGAAGTGACCCCGAGGATCCGCATCTGGCCTGACTTGACCGCTTCCATTGCCTCGCCAAAGCCGGTGGAGATGGCCTGGGTCTCTCCGGCCAGCACGGCGGCCATGGCGCTGCCACCGGCATCGTAGGCGACGTAGCGCAGCTTGCTGGCGTCAGCCCCGGCGTTCTTGAAGGTCAGGGCGGCGACCAGGTGATCCAGGCTGCCACGGGCGGAGCCCCCGGCGATCTTCACCTTGGCCGGGTTCTCCTCGTAGGCTGCCAGCAGCTGGGCCCAGTTCTGATAGGGGGAGTCCGCTTTCACCGCCAGTGCCTGGTAGTCGGCGATGATGGCGGCCACTGGCGTCAGGTCACGGAAGGACTGGGGCAGCTCCTTGGAGAGGGATTTGACGATGATGGGGGTGGAGTTGACCATCAGGGTCTTGTCGGACTGGGCCGAG
Source organism: Aeromonas sp. FDAARGOS 1402 (assembly GCF_019046925.1). Lineage (NCBI taxonomy): Bacteria > Pseudomonadati > Pseudomonadota > Gammaproteobacteria > Aeromonadales > Aeromonadaceae > Aeromonas > Aeromonas sp. FDAARGOS 1402. Next base: position 3,928,468 of record NZ_CP077201.1, on the reverse strand, counting down.
GTCTCGATGAGGTGGGCGATGGCCTTGGCGCCGCCACCGGCGGACATGTTCTGGTAGGAGACGGTCTTGACCAGACCGGACTTGGCCAGCACTTCACCGGTGCCGCGGGCCGTGGTATCCCAGCCGCCGCCAGCGCCGCCCGGGATCAGGAAGTGGACTTCGTTGATCTGGGCGTGGGCGCCGACGCTCAGTGCGAGCAGGCTACCGATCAGGGTGCGTTTGAGGGTTCCTTGCAACATGGTGCTCTCCTTGTGATTGTTGCAAGAAGGTTAATTAATCATGTCTGGCTGGAAAACAATCTGACCGTAATGGCTATTAAGGCTGTTGTGACCATTGTGTTCATTCTGGTCATGGGCCGAAGAGGGGCGCGCGCATAGAAACGAGGCGCTCGTGAGCGCCTCGTCCGGCAAGGCTCACTGGGTCGGTTTCGCTGCCGATGTGCTGACGTCCTCCTTCGCCTCCTGTTTCAGGGCATCGCTCGCCTGCTGGCGCAGGGCCACCTGCTCCATCACCAGCTTGTAGGCGATGTAGTACTTGTAGATGTTGCCCACATAGGTGACCGTCTCGGGGCCAATCTTCTCCGCCGCTACGTACTCGACATTGTGGAACCAGACGTTGGGATCCAGCCCCCGTTTTCTGGCCTCGGCGCGGAGCCGCGCCACCCGGGCGGGGCCGGCATTGTAGGAGGCGAACGAGAAGAGGGCCTTGTCGAGGGCGGTCATGGGCTCGTCCGCATAGTAGTGATCGATCATCCAGCGCATGTATTTGACGCCGCCGTGAATATTGGGCTCGAGCTTGCGGATGTCGCCGACCTTCAGCCCCTTGCCGGTGGCGGGCATGATCTGCATGATGCCGATGGCGCCCACATGGCTGCGGGCCTGGTGGTTGAGGGCGGACTCCTGGTAGCCCTGGGCCGCCATCAGCAGCCAGTCCATGTCATAGCGTTCGCCATATTCACGGAACAGCTCGACCACCTGCAGGAATTTCTTGCGCTCCGCCTCGGCGGCGGCGCTTTTGACGAACTTGTTCTGCTTGAGATAACGGGCCAGGATCTCGTCCCCCGTCGCCTTGCCGCGCAGCGCCTTTATCTGCTCGTTGAGCATGGCGAGCAATTGGGGGCTCTCCTTGCGCACCGCCCAGGCGATGACGCCCCCCTCCCGGAACACGGGGGTGTCGTGAATGGTGATCCCGGGGAAAATCTTTTTCCAGAAGCGGGCCTTGTGCTCGTCCATGACGATGAAGGGGAGCAGGCCTGCGTTCACCATCTCCACCAGATCTTCATCTTCGAGCACCTCCGAGGCGGGTTGGAGGTCTATGAGGGGCTCTCCCGCCGACTTGCGAGCCTGGTTGTAGGCGAGCAGGCTCTCGTAGTAGCTGGAGGAGGGGCGCACGAAGACGCGCTGGCCCCCGAGATCGGCGGCGTTTTCCACCTTGGGGGAGAGGGGTCCGGAGACGAGCAGCTCCCGCACGTTTTCAAGCAGGGGATCGGTGAAGGCGATACCCTGTTGCCTGCGTTTGTCCGTGATGGTGAGGTTGGCGGCGGCGATGTCGCCTTTGCCTTCGATGAGGGAGGTCAGCAGGGCTTCCCGGGCCACGGGAATGAAGACGAAGTGCACCTTGAGGTGGCGTTTGATCGCCTTTTGCTTGCGCAACTGTTCGTTGAGGCGCTTTTCCACCTGCATGAAGGCATCGTAGGTGGCCCCCCGTTGCACGCCCTTGGTGATGAAAAATCCTGTCTTGTTGTAGGTGGTGAGCACCCTGATGGTGCGCTGTTCCAGCATGACGTCGAGATCTCCCAGCCTGGGTTTGGCAAGCTCGTCGTTTTCAAAGCTCAGGGCGCTTTTCTCCGTCTCTGCTTCGGGGGCCACCTGCTTGCCGGATTCGGCCCCCCAGGCTGGCGTCAGGGAGCAGAACCACCAGATCACAATCATCCATGCGCGTTTCATCACTTACACCTCGCTCGTTTTATTGAGTGTAAGTGGCACCTTGTAGAGGATTTAGCTTATTGGGTTTGATAGACCCGTCCCCATAGCACGATTTTCACTATTCCATCCAGGAGTGCCCGCCCATGAAAAAAGGAGCCTCGAGGCTCCCTTTTTTCATGGGCGGGCAGGTACTCTGCGGCTAGAACCAGAAGCCGATGATGAAGGAGCCCGCCAGGGTCAGCATGACGTTGGCCACCGCATAGGTGCCGGCGTAGCCGAGCGCCGGGATGGAGCTGTTGGCCGCCTCGTTCACCACGTCCATGGCCGGGGCGCAGGTACGGGCCCCGGTGATGGCACCGAGCAGCAGGGCCGGGTTCATTTTCAGCACCCAGACACCGAACAGGTAGCCTACCAGCACCGGCAAGGTGGTCACCAGCATGCCGGAGAAGAGCACCACCATCCCCACTTCGCTCAGGTGATCAAGGATGCCGCCCCCGGCCTTGAGGCCGGTGCTCACCATGAAGACGGCAAGACCGAGATCCTTGGCAAGGCGCAGGGCGCCTGGTGGCACATAGCCCACCGTGGGGTGGTTGGCACGCAGGTAGCCCATCAGGATCCCCGCCAGCAGCAGGCCGACGGCATTGCCGAGGCCGAACTCTATCTGGCCGAACACCAGGGAGACGGAGCCGATGAGCAGGCCCAGTACGAAGAAGGTGGCGAAGGCCACCAGATCCGTGGTCTGGCTGTGGATGCTGATGAAGCCTATCTTGTTGGCCAGCAGCTTGACCCGCTGCTTCTCGCCGCTGATCTGCAGCACGTCGCCCTTTTGCAGCATGATGTTGCGATCGAACGGCATCTCTATCTGGGAGCGCACCACCCGGTTGAGGAAACATCCCTTCTCGGTGAGGTTGAGCTCCACCAGATGGCGACCCACCACGGCGTCATTCTTCACCACGATCTCTTCGGTGACAATCTGCAGGTCAAGGAGGTTGCGATCGAACACCTCCTTTCCGTTGCGGTAGTTGACGTCGAGCTTCTCGTGGCTCTCGGGGTAGCCCACCAGGGCGATCTCGTCCCCTTCCTGAATGACGGCGTCACCATCGGGGCTGGCCAGAATGCCGTTGCGGCGAATGCGCTCCACATAGCAGCCTGTGTGGGGATAGATGCCGGTTTCGCGCAGGGTGCGACCGCCGATCCAGGCGGCGAGCTCCGGGCCGACCCGATAGGCGCGGATGATGGGCAGATAGGTCTTGCGGCTCTCGCTGTCGGAGAGCCCCCGCTCGCGGGCGATCTTCTGGGCCTCGGTGTTGAGATCCAGCCTGGCCAGGGAAGGAAGGTAGCGTACCACCAGCATCAGGCCCACCAGTCCCACCAGGTAGGTCAGGGCGTAGCCTATCCCCATGTTGTCGAGCACCGACTGCATGTCGGTCTGGTGGGGCAGGTTGAGCAATCCGCTTCGCAGGGCGTCCTGGGCTCCCACCAGGGCCGGCGTGGAGGTGAGGGAACCTGCCAGAATGCCGGCGGCCATGCCGGGCCCCAGATTGAAGAACTTGGCGAGCCCCACGGTCAGCAGCAGGGCCGACAGCAGGATCACCAGGGTCAGGGTGATGTAGTGGATGCCGTCGCGAAGGAAGACGCTGAAAAAGTGCGGCCCCGCTTCAATCCCCACGCAGAAGATGAACAGCATGAAGCCGACGTTTTCAGTGGAGGTGGAAAACTGGAATCCCATCTGGCCAAACAGCAGGGCGGTGAAGAGCACGCCTATGGTGTTGCCTATCTGGAAGTTGCCGATGCGTACCTTGCCCAGCAGCAGCCCGAAGGCCAGTACTACGAACAGCAGCAGGGAGTCGCTTTGATGTAGCAGTGTCACGAAATCTATGGTCATGCCCGGAAAAACCGAGGAAAAAAGTGGGGCCGATATTGTGCCGGATCCTGTATCAAGAAAGAAGCGCCAAAGCGGATTAACAGCCAGTTAAGTGCTGGTCTCTTTGGTGAAGGTAGGGATGCGAGGGCGGGCTGGGGAAAACACCTCTATTTTACGCTGCAAGGCCCGCTGTCAATGAGTGAAATATGCTGTCGAGCAGGGAGAGGATTACGCTCCTGTGGACAATTTATTACCTGCTGCATGGGGAGCAAACGGGCACGTTTTTCAGCATTTTCCACTGAGGAAATTGAAGGGTGACAAAAGAGACTCATGACTCATCCGGCAAGGGCTGACCCGCAGGACGCGGCATAGCGAAAAAAAATCTCCCGCAGGCAGCACCGCGAGTCGATTCATCCCATTTAGGGGGGAAGGGAAAAACAGCAGAAAATGGGGAAGAGCGGGGGCAGCCAGCGCAAACCGGGGACAATGGCTGCCAGCCCAGATGAACCGTGGCTTTGGTCAAGTTACCCACAGAAACTGTGGATAACCCTGTTCATGAAACTTGGCGATCAGGCTGAAAGCCGCGCCAATACTGGGCTGCAAGGACTGTTCAAAAAATACCTGCAATAAATTGTTTCTATAAAAATCAAATAGTTATGCGCAGCAGAACAAAACGCTGCTGGTCAGTAACGGGAGATCAAAAGGGAGTCAGGCCGCAGGGAAGGGCTTGTGCATTAAAATAGGAAGAGGAAAGCACTAAAGTGGATAACTTGCACCGAGATGGTGAGGAATTGGCTCCCCCGACTGGACTTGAACCAGTGACATACGGATTAACAGTCCGCCGTTCTACCGACTGAACTACGGGGGAACATCAGGCAAGGAGGTGCATCATACAGAGGTCGTATTTCGGGGTCAATAGCCATCAGGGAGGGTGAGCGGATACCCAGCTCCTTCAACTCGGGGTACACTGCTCCCTTGCCGTTTTTTGCCGGGAGTCGTCATGAGCAAGTTATTCCAGTTGGCCAGCCAGTTTCAACCCGCCGGGGATCAGCCGAGGGCCATCGCCCAGCTGCTTGATGGCATCGAGTCGGGACTGGCCCATCAGACCCTGCTCGGGGTGACCGGTTCGGGCAAGACCTTTACCATGGCCAACGTCATCGCGACCCTCAATCGTCCCACCATGATCCTGGCCCCCAACAAGACCCTGGCGGCTCAGCTTTACGGGGAGATGAAGGAGTTCTTCCCCGACAACGCGGTGGAGTATTTCGTCTCTTATTACGACTACTACCAGCCCGAAGCCTATGTGCCGACCACGGACACCTTCATCGAGAAGGATGCCTCCATCAACGATCACATCGAGCAGATGCGGCTGTCAGCCACCAAGGCGCTGCTGGAGCGGCGTGACGTGGTGATCGTCGCCTCGGTGTCGGCCATCTATGGTCTGGGGGATCCCCAGGCCTACCTCAGCATGATGCTGCACCTCAAAGTGGGGGACGTGATCAATCAGCGGGATATCCTGCGCCGCCTCGCCGAACTGCAGTACACCCGCAACGACATGGCCTTCCAGCGCGGCACCTTCCGGGTGCGGGGGGAGGTGATCGACATCTACCCCGCCGAGTCTGACAAGCTGGCCCTGCGGGTGGAACTGTTTGATGAAGAGGTAGAACGCCTCTCCCTGTTCGATCCCCTGACCGGTGCCATCGAGCAGACGGTGGTGCGCTACACCATCTACCCCAAGACCCACTACGCCACCCCGCGGGAAACCATCCTGGGGGCCATCGATCACATCAAGGAGGAGCTCAAGGGGCGGCGTGAGCAGCTGATGAGCCTCAACAAGCTGGTGGAGGAGCAGCGCATCAGCCAGCGCACCCAGTTCGACATGGAGATGATGCAGGAGCTGGGCTACTGCTCCGGTATCGAGAACTACAGCCGCTACCTCTCCGGTCGCGCGCCGGGTGAGCCGCCGCCCACCCTGTTTGACTACCTGCCGGGGGACGGCCTGCTCATCATCGACGAATCCCACGTCACGGTGCCGCAGATCGGCGCCATGTTCAAAGGGGACAGATCCCGCAAGGAGACCCTGGTGGAGTACGGCTTCCGGCTTCCCTCGGCGCTGGACAACCGGCCCCTCAAGTTCGACGAGTTCGAGGCGCTGATGCCCCAGACGGTGTTCGTCTCGGCGACCCCGGGCCCCTACGAGCTGGAAAAGTCCGGCGGTGACGTGGTGCAGCAGGTGGTGCGTCCCACCGGCCTGCTCGATCCCGAGGTGGAAGTGCGGCCGGTCAGCACCCAGGTGGACGATCTGCTCTCCGAGATCCGCAAGCGGGTCGCCGTGGAGGAGCGGGTGCTGGTCACGACACTGACCAAGCGGATGGCGGAGGACTTGACCGAATACCTGGCGGATCACGAGGTACGGGTGCGCTATCTGCACTCGGACATTGATACCGTGGAGCGGGTGGAGATCATCCGCGACCTGCGCCTTGGCAAGTTCGATGTGCTGGTGGGCATCAACCTGCTGCGCGAAGGCCTCGACATGCCGGAAGTCTCCCTGGTGGCCATTCTGGATGCGGATAAAGAGGGCTTCCTGCGATCCACCCGCTCCCTCATTCAGACCATCGGCCGGGCGGCACGAAACCTCAACGGCAAGGTGATCCTCTACGGCGATACCATCACCAACTCCATGAAGGTCGCGATTGAAGAGACCGAGCGGCGCCGCGCCCTGCAACACGCCCACAACCTGGAACACGGCATCGTGCCGAAGGGGCTCAACAAGGCCATCGGCGATGTGATGGACATGGGGGGCAGCCGCACGGCGGGCAAGGCCGGCAAGGGGAGTCGCAAGGCTGCCGAACCGCAAGGGGAGTACCATGCCCGCTCTGCCAGCGAGATCAGCAAGGAGATCAAGCGGATGGAAGAGCAGATGTTCCAGCATGCGCGGGATCTGGAGTTCGAACAGGCGGCGGCGCTGCGGGATCAGATCCAACGGCTGCGCGGCGAGCTGATCGCGTCATGAGCGCCAGACGCTGGCTCATCTGGCGGCGTTTGCGCCGCCTCTATCAGGGCTTTCGCCACCCAGGCACACCCTGGTGGGCGAAGGGGCTGGTGATCCTTATCCTGCTCTATGGCATCAGCCCGGTGGACGTTGTCCCCGATGTGGTGCCTCTCCTTGGCTGGCTCGACGACGCGACCCTGTTGCTGCTCCTCTTGTGGGGCTGGGAGAAATGCCTGCCCGGCGAGGTGCTGGCCGCTCTGGACAAGGCCGAGTGAGCAGAACCCTACGTTCAGGGAAAGGGGAAAAGAAGGGGGGATTGAATGACTCCCTTCATGGGGTTCGAAAAAGGGGACCATGGGGAGATTGTGAGCCAGGTCTCATTGGCGTAGACTCCACGCCGTTCACTTCATGGGTACCAAAAAATGGATCTGATCCTCTTTGCCATCGACTTTATTCTGCACGTTGACGTACATCTGAAAGAGCTGTTCGAGAACTATGGTGTCTGGGTATACGCCATTCTGTTTCTCATCATCTTCTGCGAGACCGGGCTGGTGGTGACCCCCTTCCTGCCGGGGGACTCCCTGCTGTTTGCGGCAGGTGCCCTCACAGTGGGCAGCGTACTGGACGTGCACACCCTGGCCGCCGTGCTGATCATCGCCGCGGTGCTCGGCAACGTGGTGAACTACACCATAGGCCACTTCTTCGGTGAGCAGCTGTTTCGCAACCCCGATTCCAAAATCTTTCGCCGGGACTATCTGGTCAAGACCCATGCCTTCTATGCCAAGCATGGCGGCAAGACCATCATCATCACCCGCTTCCTGCCCATAGTGCGCACCTTCGCCCCCTTCGTGGCGGGCATGGGGGCCATGACCTATCCCCGCTTCCTGGCGTTCAACCTGGTGGGGGGGCTCTTGTGGGTGCTCTCCTTCGTCTATGCCGGCCACTTCTTTGGCAATCTGCCGGTAGTGCGCCACAACTTTACCCTGCTCATCTTCGGCATCATCGCGGTCTCCTTGTTGCCCATGGTGATCGGCATGGTGAAGGCCAGGAGAAGTGCCAGCAAGGCTACCTCCGAAGGCGCGTGACATCGCCGTGCACGACATGAAAGAAGGGAGCCGATGGCTCCCTTGTTGTTGGTAGGTCGAGTGGCAGGTCGCTGCTGCGCCCTTTGACCCGCTTGTGGCCTGTTACGATGATGCACACCCGCAGGCAGCCACTTCATTTTCATTGGCAGAACAGGTAGAAGGGGACCCGGCCCCCTGGGCATGGGGTCGTGAGGCGATAAAGAGGAGATAAAAAGGGAGCCATGGGCTCCCTTTTTAGGGTCGAGTGACGAACTAGTTGCAGCAGCGCCCTTTTATCAGGTTGCCAGCAGCCACGATGACGAACACCAGCAGGTAGGCGGCAAAGATGACCACGAGCCACTGCGGCATGGAGAAACCGAGGAACTGCCAGCTGATCTCGCTGCAGTCGCCGTCCGGGTAGAACATCCAGGGAACCCATTTATCCAGTGGTGCCCAGGCAGGGAAGTCAACAAACCCTTCGCATACGTTGAAGGGGGAGGGGTTCATCTGGTAATCCACGTGCTTGAGCGCCAGTTTCAGGCCCCAGAAGGCGCTGTAACCCCACAGGAGCATGGCACTCCAGCGCAGGTACCAGCGCTCTGGCGCGACCATGCCGAGGAGCCCGGCGGTGAGCACGCCGAGGAGGGCGATACGTTCATAGATGCACATCACGCAAGGGTGCAAACCCAGCACGTGCTGGAAGAAGAGGGCGCAGAGTTCCAGCGCGAAAGCGGAGGCTGCCAGCAATCCCCAGGCCAGGCGATGACTGGCAATGCGGCGAAGATACTCGATCATCTGATTGATCTCTCAGAGAAAAATAGTGGCTGAATTAGAGCAGAGCCCCATCTGAAAAGAAAGGGGCCGAACAGCCCCTTTCATGATCAGTGTGTGGACGGGGTGGGCAGTGGCAGTGCCCCATGATCCAGCAACCACCCTGCCTGATAGAACCATTCGGTTACAGGACCGAGGAGCAGTTCCACGGAGAAAAAGCCGACAAGCCCCAGCACCAGGGTATAGGGCAGCGCCATCCAGACCATGCGGCCATAAGAGAGGCGCAGCAGGGGAGCGAGGGCCGAGGTGAGCATGAAGAGGAATGCGGCCTGGCCATTGGGGGTGGCGACCGACGGCAGGTTGGTGCCGGTGTTGATGGCCACGGCCAGCAGATCAAAATGCTCGCGGCTGATGGCGCCGTTGATCAGGGCGGTCTTCACCTCGTTGATGTAGACGGTGCCGACGAAGACGTTGTCACTGACCATGGAGAGCAGACCGTTTGCCAGGTAGAAGAGGGCAAGCTGATCCTCCGGCTTGGCCGCCAGTACCCACTGGATCACCGGCTTGAACAGCTGTTGATCGATGATGACCGCCACCACGCTGAAAAAGACGGTGAGCAGGGCGGTGAATGGCAAAGCCTCCTGGAATGCCTTGCCAAGCGCGTGTTCTTCGGTCACGCCGGTGAACGCCGTCGCGAGCACGATGACCGTCAGGCCGATCAGCCCAACTGCAGCCAGATGGAGGGCAAGACCCGTGATAAGCCAGGTGGCAATCAGCGCCTGGACGATCAGCTTGGCCTTGTCCTGCGGGGTACGTTGTGCGTCCTCGTCGCGTTCGTAGGATTCCATGATGTGACGCACGGGCTCGGGCAAGCGGGCGCCATAACCGAACCAGCGGAATTTTTCGACCAGGATGCAGGTCAGCAGGCCGCAGATGAAGACCGGAATGGTGACTGGTGCCATGCGAATGGCAAATTCACCGAAGTGCCACCCGGCCTGTTCACCGATGATGAGGTTCTGGGGTTCGCCGACCAGGGTGCAGACGCCCCCCAGGGCGGTACCGATGGCGGCGTGCATCATCAGGCTGCGCAGGAAGGCACGAAATTCGTTCAGATGCTGGCGGGAGAGCTCGTCAATCTCTTCGTCATCATGATGCAGATTGCCGGACTCATCCCGGGAGGCCACCTTGTGGTAGATGGCGTAGAAGCCGGTTGCGACGCTGATGACCACGGCGATCACGGTCAGGGCATCAAGGAACGCGGAGAGGAATGCAGACACCAGGCAGAAGGCGAGAGAAAGCAACGTTTTGGAGTGGATGCGCACCAGCATCTTGGTAAAGACGTAGAGCAGCAACTGCTTCATGAAGTAGATGCCGGCCACCATGAAGACCAGCAGCAGAAGCACTTCGATATTGGCCACCAGCTCATGTTTTATCTGGTTGGCGGAGGTCATGCCGATGAGCACGGCTTCGATGGCCAGGAGTCCGCCCGGTTGCAGCGGATAGCACTTGAGGGCCATGGCCAGGGTGAAAATAAACTCGACAACCAGCAGCCAGCCGGCCAAGAAGGGATCAACGTAGAAAATGATCGGGTTGATCAGCAGGAATAGAACGATGGCAATTTTGTACCATCGCGGAGCATTGCCCAAAAAGTTCTTTGTAAACGCGCGCCCTAGGCTGATTGGCATAATGATGGTTCTCTGTTCTGTTGTTGATATCTGCGTCTATGCAGTCGAGCCCGACCCGAGCCGAACATCCGGATATTCACCTGTATCAGATTGATTGCACATGATTTTAATCAAGGGAGCGATAACTATAAATAAGGTCGCTGAACTTGCCCAGCGAGCAAACGCTTATATTCCCATCATTTGGTGTTGGTTGACTCCTCACTTGTCGTCGCATACATATTTTTAACAAAAAGATCGGGGTAATGTGAGCAGAGGACCGACCTTCTGCTTGCCAGCATGACCGGCTTTGCTATTATTCGGGGGCCTTTTTACGCACTACAACAGAGTCATTACATGGTCATTAAAGCGCAAAGCCCTGCCGGGTTTGCCGAGGAATACATCATCGAGTCCATCTGGAACAATCGCTTTCCTCCTGGATCCATTCTGCCGGCGGAGCGCGAGCTGTCCGAATTGATCGGCGTGACTCGCACTACCTTGCGTGAAGTGTTGCAGCGCCTTGCCCGTGATGGCTGGCTCACCATCCAGCATGGCAAACCGACCAAGGTCAACAATTTCTGGGAAACCTCCGGTCTCAACATCCTGGAGACCCTGGCGCGTCTCGATCAGGACAAGGTGCCTGATCTGGTGGCACAACTGCTCTCCGCCCGGACCAACATCTGCACCATCTTCATCCGTGGCGCCATTCGCAACAACCCGGAACAGGCCGCCGAGATCTTGCGGGGTGCCGATGATGTGGAGAACACGGCCGAGGCCTATGCGGACTTCGACTACCGTTTGCATCACCAGCTTTCGTTTGCCTCTGGCAACCCCATCTATGCCTTGATCCTCAACGGTTTCAAGGGCTTGTACAGCCGGGTTGGCCGCTACTACTTCTCGGACAAGCAGGCGCGGGAAACCGCAGATGCCTACTACAAGACGCTGCGCAAGCTGGCCGAAACCAAGGATCACGAAGCCGTGTTCATGACGGTACGCCAGTACGGTATCGAGTCTGGCAAGCTTTGGACCCGTCTGCGTCAGGACATGCCAAGCAACCTGTGTGACAATTGATTGCCCTGATCCAAGAAAAACGCGCCTGATGGCGCGTTTTTTTATGCCCGGCACTGACGTCAGGTCATGCTCTTGCGGTCCGGACAACGGCCGATGATATCTGCGGATAGCTCGCCATTGTCCTGCTCCAGCACCACATCGAAGCCCCACAGCTGATGAAGATGCTTTAGCACCTCGTGGCGTGACTCGCCAAGGGGGATGCGGTTGTGGGGAACATAGCGCAGGGTCAGGGAGCGATCGCCTTTCACTGCCACGTTGTAGACCTGAATGTTGGGCTCCAGGTTGCTCAGGTTGTATTGAGCGGACAGGGTGCTACGCACCAGCCGGTAGCCCTCTTCATTGTGAATGGCGGACACCTTGAGGTAGTTCTTCAGATCGTCGTCATCGATGGCAAAGAGCTTCATGTCTCGCATCACCTTGGGACTGAGGAACTGGCTGATGAAGCTTTCGTCCTTGAAGTTCTGCATGGCGAAATGCAATGTCTCGACCCAGTTGGTGCCAGCGTAATCGGGGAACCAGTATCTGTCCTCCTCGGTCGGGTGTTCGCAGATGCGACGCAGGTCCGTGAACATGGCAAAGCCAAGGGCGTAGGGGTTGATCCCCGAGTAATACCGGCTGTTGTAGGGGGGCTGATAGACCACGTTGGTGTGGCTGTGCAGCACCTCCAGCATGAAGCGATCGCTGATTTTTCCCTCGTCATAGAGGTGGTTGAGAATGGTGTAGTGCCAGAAGGTGGCCCAGCCCTCGTTCATCACCTGCGTCTGCTTCTGCGGGTAGAAGTACTGACTGATCTTGCGCACGATACGTACCACCTCGCGCTGCCAGGGCTCGAGCAGGGGGGCATTCTTTTCGATGAAATAGAGGATGTTCTCCTGAGGCTCGGCAGGATAGCGCCTGTCTTCCACCCCGGCAATCTTGTGCTGCTTGGGCAGGGTACGCCACAGCTCATTGACCTGGGTTTGCAGATAATCTTCCCGCGCCTTCTGGCGTCGCTTCTCCTCGGCCAGAGAAATCTTCTGGGGCCGCTTGTAACGATCCACCCCGAAGTTCATCAGGGCATGGCAGGAGTCGAGCAGTTTCTCCACCGCATCGATGCCGTGTTTTTCCTCGCACTCGGTGATGTAGTTCTTGGCAAACAACAGGTAGTCGATGATGGAGGAGGCATCGGTCCAGGCCTTGAACAGATAGTTGTTCTTGAAGAAGGAGTTGTGACCATAGCAGGCGTGGGCCATGACCAGCGCCTGCATCGGCATGGTGTTCTCTTCCATCAGATAGGCGATGCAGGGGTCCGAGTTGATGACGATCTCGTAGGCCAGTCCCATCTGGCCGCGCTTGTAGTTGCGTTCGGTGTGGATAAAGCGCTTGCCGAATGACCAGTGTTGATAACCGATGGGCATGCCCACGCTGGAGTAGGCATCCATCATCTGCTCTGCAGTGATCACCTCGATCTGGTTGGGATAGGTGTCGAGCCGATAGAATTTGGCGACCCGGGCTATCTCCTGGTGATAAAGCTCCAGCAGATCGAAGTTCCAGTCAGGACCATCGTCCAGTGGCGCTATCTTTCTTGCGGTTTCTACCATATGTGATCCCTCAAGCCGCTTGCTTCTTGAACAATTCCCGGAACACCGGATAAATGTCCTCGACCTTGCGAATGTGCTCCATGGCGAAGTGGGCGTATTGCTCTGCCACCGCCTCATATTCGTGCCACAGGGTCTGGTGGGCGCGGGTAGTGATCTCGATGTAGGAGTAGTAACGCACCCGCGGCATGATGTCGCGCATCAGGATCTCCCTGCACTGGGGTGAGTCATCGGCCCAGTTGTCACCATCAGAGGCCTGCGCCGCATAGATGTTCCACTGGTTGGCGGGATAACGTTCGTTGATGATGTCGTTCATCATCTTGAGCGCACTGGAGACGATGGTGCCGCCGGTCTCCTGGGAGTAGAAGAACTCGTGCTCGTCCACCTCCTTGGCCTGGGTGTGGTGGCGAATGTAGACCACCTCGACATTCTTGTAAGTCCGGCTCAGGAATAGATAAAGCAGGATATAGAAACGCTTGGCCATCTCTTTGGTGGCCTGATCCATGGAGCCGGAAACGTCCATCAGGCAGAACATGACCGCCTGGCTCGAGGGGACGGGCCGTTTGACAAAGTTGTTGAATTTGAGGTCGAAGGTGTCGATAAAGGGGACTGCATCGATCCGCCGCTTCAGCTCCCTGATCTCTTTTTCAAGTTGCGCCATTTCGGCGAAATGGTCGTTGGGCTCGCAGGCCAGCCGAGCCAGGCGCTCCTCCAGTTCACGCAACTGACGCTTCTTGCCTGCCTGCAGCGCTATGCGCCGCGCCAGCGAATTTTGCAGGGAGCGCACCACGTTGATGTTGGCAGGCACCCCGTTGGAGGTGTAGCCGGCCCGGTAGGTCTTCATCTCCATCAGCTGGTTGAGCTGGGTCTTTTGCAGCCGCGGCAGCTCCAGATCCTCGAACAGCAAGTCCAGGTACTCGTCCTTGGAGATCTGGAAGACGAAATCATCGACGCCCTCTCCTTGATCCGAGGCCTGGCCCTCGCCACTCCCCTGGCCGCCGCCACCCCCTTTGGGCCGGTCAATCTTGTCACCAGATACGAACTGGTCGTTGCCCGGATGCACCATCTCCCGTTTGCCGCCATGACCCTGATGAAAATGGGGTTCCCCGATGTCCTTGGTCGGGATGCTGATGCTCTCACCCTTGTCCACGTCCTGAATGCTGCGCTTGGAGACAGCATCCGAGACCGCTTGTTTTATCTGCTTCTTGTAGCGGCGGATGAAGCGCTGCCGATTGACAGCGCTTTTGTTTTTGCCGTTGAGCCTGCGGTCGATAAAATGCGCCATAACTCCCCCTTGAACACGGCAGGGTCAGGATGACTTGCGTACCCTGAGATACCATTCGGAGAGCAGTCGCACCTGTTTGCGGGTGTAGCCTTTCTCCATCATCCGTTCGACAAAGTTATCGTGCTTCTTCTGCTCCTCGGCCGAGGTTTTGCTGTTGAAGGAGATAACCGGCAGCAGCTCTTCCGTGTTGGAGAACATCTTCTTCTCGATCACGGTGCGCAGCTTCTCGTAACTGGTCCAGTTGGGGTTACGGCCTGCATTGTTGGCCCGGGCCCGCAGCACGAAGTTGACGATTTCGTTGCGGAAATCTTTCGGGTTGCTGATCCCGGCAGGTTTTTCAATTTTCTCCAGCTCGCTGTTGAGAGACGCTCTGTCAAACAGCTGGCCGGTTTCGGGGTCACGATACTCCTGATCCTGGATCCAGAAGTCGGCGTAGGTGACGTAGCGATCGAAGATGTTCTGACCGTACTCTGAATACGACTCGAGGTAGGCGGTCTGGATCTCCTTGCCGATGAACTCGACGTAGCGCGGAGTCAGGTAACCCTTGATGAACTCCAGATAGCGATCGTGCAGCTCTTGCGGGAACTGCTCGCGCTCTATCTGCTGCTCCAGCACATAGAAGAGGTGCACCGGGTTGGCTGCCACTTCCGCGTGGTCGAAGTTGAAGACACGGGAGAGGATCTTGAACGCGAAACGGGTGGAAAGGCCGTTCATGCCCTCGTCAACCCCCGCATAATCCCGGTACTCCTGATAGCTTTTCGCCTTGGGGTCCGTGTCTTTAAGACTCTCGCCGTCATAGACTCGCATTTTGGAGTAGAGGCTGGAGTTTTCCGGCTCTTTGAGTCGCGACAGCACCGAGAACTGACCCAGCAGCTCCAAAGTACCTGGCGCGCATTTGGCCTCGGTCAGCTCGCTGTTGAACAGCAGTTTTTCGTAGATCTTCACCTCTTCCGACACCCGCAGGCAGTAGGGCACCTTGACGATGTAAACCCGGTCTAGGAAGGCCTCGTTGTTCTTGTTGTTGCGGAACTGCTGCCACTCGGATTCGTTGGAGTGGGCCAGCAGGATGCCGTCGAAGGGGAGGGCGGAGAGTCCCTCGGTACCGTTGTAGTTCCCCTCTTGTGTCGCCGTCAGCAGCGGGTGCAGCACCTTGATGGGGGCCTTGAACATCTCGACGAACTCCATCATCCCCTGGTTTGCCTTGCATAGCGCACCGGAGTAGGAGTAAGCATCGGCATCATCCTGGGCGAAGTGTTCCAGCATGCGGATATCGACCTTGCCGACCAGGGAGGAGATGTCCTGGTTGTTGTCGTCCCCCGGTTCGGTTTTGGCGATGGCGATCTGATCGAGGATGGAGGGGTTCACCTTCTCCACCTTGAATTTGGTGATGTCGCCACCAAACTCGTGAAGGCGCTTGGCGACCCAGGGAGACATGATGGGGCGCAGATAACGGCGAGGGATGCCGTACTCCTTCTCGAGGATTTCGCCATCTTCGTCGATGTCAAACAGGCAGAAGGGGTGATCGTTCACCGGTGAGCCCTTGATGCGATAGATGGGCACTTTTTGCATCAGGGATTTGAGTTTCTCTGCCAGCGAGGATTTACCGCCGCCAACCGGTCCGAGCAGATAGAGGATCTGTTTCTTCTCTTCCAGGCCCTGAGCGGAATGTTTGAGGTAGGAGACAATCTGTTCGATGGCTTCTTCCATGCCATAGAAGTCTTTGAAAGCGGGATAACGCGCGACGACGCGGTTGGAAAAGAGACGGCTGAGACGTGGATTGGTCGAGGTGTCGATCATTTCCGGCTCGCCGATGGCGGTCAGCAGACGTTCGGCGGCAGAGGCGTAGCAGGATTTGTCCTGTTTGCACATATCCAGAAACTCCTGGATGCTGTACTCCTCCTCTCTGGCCTTCTCATACCGCTGTTGATAGTGCTCGAAGATGCCCATAACTTAGCCCTCGTTATAGTCGCTTGCCCTGAAAAAGAGTGGATCACTACTTTTGTTCTGTTTACCTCTTAAGCCTAGTCAACAGCCCCCAGTAATCCATCGCCATCATTGGTTTAAGTTTGTGCGGGAGCTTCCCGATCCTCGTGCGGGAAGAAGCAGTAAGTGACATACCTATGTTACTGACTGTTAAATTATTTTTGCCACGACAGTGATGCAAATGTCAAAGACATAAAAAATAAATCTTTGTGTGCCAGAGGGAGAAAATGGTGACGCTCTGTTTTGTCAGGGGGCGGTGCCAGCAAGGGCAAGGGCGGCAGGGAATCGAGGGCGAAAAGACGTGTCGCTTACGTCAACGTAATGTTATTTTTTTGGTGTTTTTGCTCTAATTTTTACATTGACGCTACATTCTAGCTGCTCTAGATTGGCCCTGTGTCGAGCAGTCATCGCTTTAGCAAGAGAGTGGGTGATTGTGCAGATACTAAGCTCTGTTTAAGCACGTTTCCGTTGGCTTGACCCTCGCATCCGCGAGGGTCTTATTTTTTCAGCGCCTGAACGCGCGCCAAACCTGCAAGCTCAGGATCCGGCGGGATAGAGGGCTGACACCGCCGCCAGCACCTCGGCGAAGGGATGGTCCGCCAACTGGCCAAAACCGGCCAGATCCCTGGCCTTGAGACGGGTCGTCAGCGGGGTGGCGATGCCACACAGGAAACGGGTCAGGATCCTGGGATGGCGCTGATGGCAGAGGGCGATCAGCGGGTCGCACCAGGCGCGCAAACCGTGCTCGTTGGGCAAGCCCGGTGATGGCAACGGCGGCAACACGGCGATCTCTCCCCGGCAGACGGAACAGTGCCCGCACCGCTCGGGGGCCGCGTCGTCGGCAAAATAGCGGGCAAGCTCATGGCTGAGGCAGGTGGTCGAGGTGAAAAAGGCCAGCAGCGCCTGAAGGCGGGCCAGCTCGCTCTGCTCTTTCTTTTCAAACAATCCATGCAGCTCTTCGGCCAGGGTCGCGGTATCGATTTGCTGGCTCAGCACCCGATAGACCTCGGTCATCTGCTTGCTTTCAAGCTCGATCCAACCCTGCTGCTGCAGGTAGTCCAGCGCCGTCGCGGCGCGCTGGCGTTCCCCCTGGTATCCCTGCCACAGCGCTTCGAAGTCCATGGTGCACCAGGTGCGCGCCTGTGGCGCGCAGGCAAAGACCTGCTCCAGGAACTGGCGGCGTTCGGAATTGAAACGAGCGAGGATCGCCTGTTTTTCCAGTACGAACCTGAAACGGTACTCGGCAAAGTAGCTGTAGGCCGGTGCAATGACCCCCGCCATCTCCAGATAGACCAGCAGGGTCTTGAGGGGCAGTTGGCGAATGTTGGTCTCGTTGGAGAGGCGCAGCAGGCTGAATTCCCACTCGGCGCCGCTCTGGCGCACGATATCGAGCAAGTACGCGATGGCGTCCCTGTCCGGTGTATCCCCATAAACGAAGTTTTCCAGTACCGGCAACTGGGCGCGGCTCGCCAGCACGGTGCAGCGGGAGGGAAGCCCGTCACGTCCGGCGCGGCCTATCTCCTGACTGTAGTTCTCGATGGACTTGGGCAGGTCGTAGTGAATGACCCGGCGAATGTCGGCCTTGTCGATGCCCATGCCAAAGGCGATGGTGGCCACGATGCAGTCGAGTCTGCCAGCCATGAAGTCGTGCTGGATCTGGCTGCGCAGGGCGGGAGCGAGCCCCGCATGGTAGGCGCATGCCCGGATGCCGCTGGCCTGTAGCTGCGCGGCGCACTGTTCTGCGCTGTGTTGCAGAGTCACGTAGACGATGGTGGGGGCGGCCGGATCCCGGTGCAGCTCCTCGCGCAGCCAGGTATCGCGGGCACTGCCGGCCAGCGGGAGGACGGCCAGATCCAGATTGGGTCTGTAGAAACCGGTGACCACCAGATCGTCCCGGTCGATGGCAAATTTTGCCTGCATGTCCGCCATGACGGCCGGGGTGGCGGTGGCGGTCAGCAACAGCACCTGGGGAATGGCCAGTTCACGGCGATGATCCGGCAGCTTGAGGTAGTCGGGGCGAAAGTTGTGGCCCCACTCCGAGATGCAGTGGGCCTCGTCCACCACCAGCAGTGACAGGGGGATGTGGGCGATGAAGCGGCGAAAGCGCTCATTTTTGAGGCGCTCCACCGAAATCATCAGGATCTTGAGCTGGCCATCGCTGGCCTGCTGCATCACGCGCCGGCTCTCTTCCGCTGTCTGGCTGGAATCCAGAGTGGCGGCGGCGATCCCCTTGCTGCGCAAAAAGGCGAGCTGATCGTGCATCAGGGCCAGCAGGGGAGAGATGACCAGGGTCAGGTGGGGCAGTGCGAGGGCGGGCAATTGATAACAGAGGGATTTCCCCGCGCCAGTCGGGAAGATGGCTGCGGCGCTCTTGCCGGCCAGCAGACGACTGATCACTGCTTCCTGCCCGGGCCGCAAGCGATCAAAGCCGAAGTGTCGGGTCAATAAAGAGGTGATCATGGCAAGGCTCCCTGAAAAAGGGCGTCATCATATCACTTCTGGCCCAGTGGTGGCCGATGATCGGACTGGTTTGGTGACATTTTGACCGTGGTTGATATTGTGTTATCACATTGTTGTAGATTTTTTGTGAGGTAACCCTGATATTTTTCAGTGATTATGTGGAAAAAAACCATGGCAGATGGGATATTCCTGTCCGCAACCCCACGCGAACGGGACAGATCCACCAGAAGAGCTGCCCACGGCGTCACCGTTAACGGACCGGTGCCAATGCGCGGGGCTGGTTGCCAACAGGACTAATGATTCACGCACCATGAGTGCACAGGGACTACTTGATGACACAACAACACCCCCTCATTCGACTGGTCAACAGCACCAGTCTGGTTAGCCAGATCCTGGTCGGTCTGGTATTCGGTATCCTTCTTGCGATGTTCATGCCCGAGTGGGCCAAGGCGGCGGGTCTGCTCGGCAGCCTGTTCGTCGGCGCCCTGAAGGCCGTGGCGCCGCTGCTGGTCTTCGTGCTGGTGATGTCGGCGATCATCGGCCACAAGCAGGGCCAGAAGACCAACATGAAACCGATCCTGCTGCTCTATGTGCTGGGTACCTTCCTGGCGGCTGCCGTGGCAGTGGTGGCGAGCTTCCTCTTCCCCTCCAACCTGCATCTGGTGGCAGGCGCTACCGAGATCACGCCGCCGGGGGGCATCACGGAAGTGCTGCAGACCCTGCTGTTCAACGTGGTGACCAACCCGGTGAAAGCACTGCTGGAAGCCAACTATATCGGCATCCTGGCCTGGGCCATCGGCCTTGGTATCGCCATGCGTCACGCCAATGAGAGCACCAAATCACTGATTTCCGATGTGTCTCACGGGGTTTCCGCCATCGTCAAGGCCGTGATCCGTTGCGCTCCGCTCGGCATCCTGGGTCTGGTTGCCTCCACCCTGGCTGAAACCGGCTTCGATGCGCTGTTTGGCTATGCCCAGCTGCTGGTGGTACTGATCGGCTGCATGCTGTTCATCGCCTTCGTGGTCAATCCGCTCATCGTCTTCTGGAAGATCAAGCGCAACCCCTATCCCCTGGTGCTGACCTGCCTGAAAGAGAGCGGTGTGACCGCCTTCTTCACCCGCAGCTCCGCCGCCAACATTCCGGTCAACATGGCCCTGGCCGAGAGGCTGCGCCTGCCGGAAGACACCTATGCGGTCTCCATCCCGCTGGGGGCCACCATCAACATGGCCGGCGCCGCCATCACCATTACCGTGCTCTCCATGGCGGCGGTGCATACCCTGGGGATGGAAGTGGACATGGCGACCGCCATTCTGCTCTCCGTCGTCGCCACCATCAGTGCCTGTGGCGCTTCCGGTGTGGCGGGCGGCTCCCTGCTGCTGATCCCGCTGGCGTGCAGCCTGTTCGGTATCAGCAACGACATCGCCATGCAGGTGGTGGCCGTTGGCTTCATCATCGGGGTGTTGCAGGATTCCGCCGAAACGGCCCTCAACAGCTCCACCGACGTGCTGTTCACTGCGGCGGCCTGCATGGCCGAGGATGAGAGCCTGCTGGATGCCGCCCCGGTCCCCAGCCGCGAAGCCTGATCCCCTCAGACGTTCCGCTCTGCACATGCGCCCTCTTCGGAGGGCGCTTTTTATTTGCGCGCGCGTCAGGCGCCCTGCACCTTCTCGCCGTGTCATGGCACTGACAGTGCTCGGATCCCCCTGTGTGATTTCCCGGGAGGGGCCCGTTGGCCGCCTTACGTGTTCTCGCCACCGCCAACAAGCCATTCCCTGTACCCGCGTGCCCGGCACTGCATTCGGCAGGGCATATCGGGCTGTTTGTGCTGTCAGCATGGCGGCCTGTGGCATCCCCTCTGGTGACCGAAGGGGTCATCTGCTCTTCGGACGCTGTACGGGAAGCCCGGTCAAGGCCCTCTCGGCGGTTTGCCTGCGCCCTGTGGCCGGTACTTTCCCTGAGTGCCTCGAAGAAAGGCTCCATTGGGTGGGGGTGTCGGCTCTCTGGGCTAAACCTCGAAGAGAGGGCGTTCCTGGCAAGGACAAGGGCTCTGGTGTTCTGCCTGGCAAGGCCGATGGCGTGCGGCAGATGACGGGATAACGCAGCACGCCTTGGTCGTGTGCCATGGGGAAAGGAATATGAGCGGCAAGCTGTCACCAAGGGGAAAGAGAGTGGGTGAAAGGGCTGTCTCTGATCTGAGGACTCTGATCATCTGAGCTCAGTGCCTGATGATCATAACGAACACAGCCCGGCAGAGAAGATCTGCCGGGCTGTGGGAGGCGTCGGGCCAGATGCTGGTCCGACGGTATCGCAGGAAGGCTTAGCCGACCAGTTGATAGAGGATGGCGGAGATGGCGATGAGGCCCATGGTCGCCACGAAGACGTTGCTGATCTGGCCCTGGTATTTCGCCATGGCCGGAACGCGCTTGATGGCGTACATGGGCATGAGGAACAGGATGGTGGCGATGATGGGGCCACCCAGGGATTCGATCATCCCGAGGATGGAGGGGTTGATCACGGCCACGCCCCACAGGGTCAGGATGAAGAAGGCGATGATGAACAGCTCCACCTTCTTGTGGTTCGGTGCCTTGCCGGAGTTGCGCATGTTCTGGACGATCATCCCTTTCAGACCTTCACGGGCACCCAGATAGTGGCCGAAGAAGGAGGAGACGATGGCCACGAAGGCAACCAGCGGACCGAAGTAGGAGATGATGGGGCTCGCATGCTGGTTGGCCAGGTAGGAGAGCACGGCGATGTTCTGGGACTTGGCTTCTGCCAGCTGGGCCGGCGTCAGGCTCATCACGCAGGAGAAGACGAAGAACATCACGAAGCCCAGCAGGATGATGGCGGTGCGCTTGAGGATGGCGTCGGACTTGGCGACGGCATGCTCACCGTGATCACGGCGCTGGGCCAGGGCGAAGCTGGAGATGGCCGGGCTGTGGTTGAAGGAGAACACCAGCACCGGGATGGTCAGCCACAGGGTGGTGGCGAAGTCCTTGGTGCTCGGCATTTGATTCAGGGCCGCACCGGTCCAGTCCGGGATCAGGTACAGGGAGATGCCCGCCAGAATGGCGATGAGCGGATAGACCAGGAACTCGGTCACTTTCAGCATCAGCTTCTCGCCAGCCAGCATCACGGACATCATGGCCATGATGAGCACGATGGAGAGGATCCAGCGCGGGGGCGGCGTCATCTGCAACTGGTTGACCAGGAAGCTTTCCACCGTGTTGGTGATGCCCACGCCGTAGATCAGCACGATGGGGTAGATGGCGAAGAAGTAGAGCAGGGTGATCAATTTACCGGCACCCACGCCGAAGTGCTCTTCCACCACCTGGGTGATGTCGGCATTGGGCTGCTTGGAGGAAAGCACGAAGCGCGCCAGACCACGGTGGGCCAGGTAGGTCATGGGGCCGACCAGCAGCGCCATCACCACCAGCGGCCAGAAGCCACCCATGCCGGCGTTGATGGGCAGGAACAGGATGCCTGCACCGACGGCGGTACCGAACAGGCTGATCACCCAGGTGGTGTCTTGTTTACTCCAACCGCGAGATTGGACCGAGCTGATTCCTTGCTCCTGTGCGGCTGCAACATCCTGTGCGCCAGTGACAGTATTGGACATGTGTCTCACCCCGAATGTGTGGTTTTAATTAGTCGGCGCAAGAATACTTTCTTTTTAATCAAAAATGTTGATCAAATTCACCTTTGTGCGGCTGAAACCCGTACTTTCTTGTAGAAATGTGATCAAAAGAATAAAAAATCAAAATTTATTTATCAAATGCAGTGTTATTTGAATGTTAACTGGATAATTTCCCACCTCATCATGTTGTCAAAATGTTATGTCGAGATGTGCTGGGCAAGCTGGCGGATCATGCTGGCAGTGGCTCCCCAGATGAAAGATTGCTCCCAAGGGATCCAATAGATGGTGTGACGTCCGTCCGCCCTTGGCAGGCTCAGGGCTATGTGCTGCCCCGGATCCAGCACGTGAGCGAGGGGGACTTCGAAGGCCTGGGCCACCTCGTCCTGGCTCAGGGTCAGCCCGTAGCCTGGGTCGAGCATGGCGAGGACCGGCAGCACATCGTAGCGCGAGACGGTATTGAGAGGGGTGAGGCTGCCGATGATCCGGATCTGGGAGGGGGGAATGCCAAGCTCCTCCTCGGTTTCCCTGAGCGCGGTGTGAATGAGGTCCCGGTCTTCCGGGTCCTGGCGCCCGCCGGGAAAGCTGATCTGTCCCGGGTGGTGGCGCAGGGCGGTGCTGCGGCGCGTCAGCAGCAGATACAGGCCCTCGGGGCGCTCCACAAGGGGGATCAACACGGCGGCAGGTTTGAGCCCGGCCAGTGCCAGGCGATGGGCGGGGGCGGGGCGCTGCAGCAAAAAGCGGGTCAGCAGCTCGGCACTCGTCATCTCCATGGGTCTCCTTGTGTCGGCCCCGCAGGGCCGGATGGGATCAAAGGGTATCGAGCAGTGGCAGGATGCGGGCCACCTTGTCGTAGGTTTCCTGATATTCGGCGTCGGGATCGGAGTCGGCGATGATGCCGCCCCCCGCCCAGCAGTGCAGCTGACCGGCTTCGGCGATCAGGGTACGGATGCAGATGCTGGTATCCATCCTTCCGTGCTGACTCAGATAACCGATGCTGCCGCAGTAGGCATTGCGCCGCACCGGCTCCAGCTCCTCGATGATCTCCATCGCCCGGATCTTGGGAGCCCCTGTGATGGAGCCGCCGGGGAAGCAGGCCCGCAGCAGATCCACTTCTTGCCAGCGCGCATCCAGCTCTCCGTGAATGGTGGAGACCAGGTGATGCACCGCCGGGAAGGATTCCACGGCAAAGAGATGCGGCACAGTGACCGATCCCGGCCGGCTCACCCGGCCGATGTCGTTGCGCAGCAGATCGACGATCATCAGGTTCTCCGATCTGTCCTTGTCGGCGTTGGCGAGTGACTCGGCCACCCTGGCATCCTGGGCGGGATCCGGGTGGCGAGGCCGGGTGCCCTTGATGGGCTTGGTCTCGATATGGCGCTTGTCGAGCAGCAGGAAACGCTCCGGGGAGAGGCTCAGAATGGCGCTGTGCGGCAGGCGGATAAAGGCGGAGAACGGCGCCTTGTTGGCGGCGCTCAGGGCGAGATAGGCGGACCATTCATCCCCCTGATAAGGGGCGCTGAAGCGCTGGGTCAGGTTGATCTGGTAACAATCCCCCGCCGCCAGATAGGCCTGGATACGGGCAAACTTGTCTCCGTATTCGGCCCGCGTCATGTTGCTCTGCCAGGGGCCGGTCAGGCGAAGGGGGAGGGGGGGTCGTTCGCGCTGCGCCATCAGCCAGTCGAGCCTGCGGGCGAGGCCGGCGTCATCACCCCAGTGGGCCAGTTGCCAGTGTCCCGTCGCGACATTTCGCAGCAGCGCCCAGTCGTAGATCCCGACCGCCATGTCGGGCACCTGGATGTCCTGTTGCGCCACTGCGGGTAGACGCTCGAATCGTCGGCCCAGATCGTAGCCAAAGAGTCCCAGGGCACCCCCGATGAACGGCAATCCCGAGTCATCCTCAACGCGCTCCCCAAGCAGGGCTCGCTGGGTCTTGGCGAGCAGGGCGAGGGGATCGCCGTCATGATGGTGCTGGTGGTTATCCCGGGTGAGGCAGGTGCTGGTACCCCGGGTTTCCAGGGTGGCAAGCGGATCGGCGCTGATGATGTCAAAACCGTTGTCAGCCCCCAGGGGGCCGGCGGATTCCAGCAGGATGGCCCAGGGTTGGTGTTGCAGGCAGGCGAACCAGGTGTGGAGCGAGGCCTGCGGGTCGAAATGGTGGATATTCAGTCTTGGTTTCATTTTTTGTTACATAGGCAACAGTTTGCGCCCGGCTCCCTAGCCGGTTCGGGTGGTCAAGCGTATCATGGCCGCCGGCATTTTTAAGAAAAACACCGTTATAAAAACACGCCGCAGTCTGCCGGCTCCAGGTGCATTTGCCACCTGCCGAAGGCCCGGCTCATATGGAAGCCCTTGCTCGCGCAAGCGATAACAAGGACCAGTGAGGATGATATGAGCATCATTAGAAAACAGGACTTTATCGATTCCATTGCTGACGCCCTGCAGTACATCTCCTTCTACCACCCCCTCGATTTCGTGCAGGCCGCCAAGGCCGCCTATGACCGCGAGATCAACCCGGCCGCCAAGGATGCCCTGGCCCAGATCCTGATCAACTCCCGCATGTCTGCCGAAGGTCATCGCCCGCTCTGTCAGGATACCGGTATCGTCACCTGCTTCGTCAAGATCGGCATGCAGGTACAGTGGGACAGCGACATGACGGTCCAGGAGATGGTGGATGAGGGCACCCGCCGCGCCTATACCAATCCGGACAACCCGCTGCGCGCCTCCGTGCTGGCGGATCCGGCCGGCAGCCGCAAGAACACCAAAGACAATGCCCCCGCTGTCGTGCACATCGACATGATCCCGGGCAACAAGGTGGAAGTGAGTATCGCGGCCAAGGGCGGCGGCTCCGAAAACAAATCGAAGATGGTGATGCTCAATCCCTCCGACGACATCGTGGAGTGGGTGCTCAAGACGGTGCCGACCATGGGGGCTGGCTGGTGCCCGCCCGGCATGCTCGGCATCGGCATCGGCGGCACCGCCGAGAAGGCGGCGGTGCTCGCCAAGGAAGCTCTGATGGAGCACATCGACATCCAGGAGCTGATTGCCCGTGGTCCCGAGACCACCGAAGAGAAGCTGAGGGTCGAGCTCTATGACAAGGTCAACAAGCTCGGGATCGGTGCCCAGGGGCTGGGCGGCCTGACCACGGTGCTGGATGTGAAGGTGAAATCCGCACCGACTCACGCCGCCTCCAAGCCCGTGGTGATGATCCCCAACTGCGCCGCCACCCGTCACGTGCATTTCGAACTCGATGGCTCCGGCCCGGCGGAGCTGACACCCCCCAGGCTGGAAGACTGGCCGGAGATCACCCGTGAGTCCGGTGGCAATGTGCGCCGGGTCAACGTGGATGGTATCACCAAGGCAGAGCTTGCCAGCTGGAAGAGCGGCGATACCGTGCTGCTCTCCGGCAAGATCCTGACCGGCCGCGACGCCGCCCACAAGCGCATCGCCGACATGCTGAAAAAAGGTGAAGGACTGCCCGAAGGGGTCGATTTCACCAACCGCTTCATCTATTACGTGGGCCCGGTCGATGCGGTACGTGACGAGGTGGTCGGCCCGGCTGGCCCCACCACGTCCACCCGGATGGACAAATTCACCGACATGATGCTGGGAGAAACCGGCCTCATCGGCATGATCGGCAAGTCCGAGCGCGGCCCCAAGACGGTCGAGAGCATCAAGCAGCACCAGGCTGTCTACCTGATGGCGGTGGGCGGCGCCGCCTATCTGGTGGCGAAAGCCATCAAGAAGGCGCGCGTGGTGGCCTTTGCCGATCTGGGGATGGAGGCCATCTACGAGTTCGAGGTGGAAGACATGCCGGTCACCGTGGCGGTCGATTCCCAGGGCAACAACATCCACGAGACCGGCCCGGCCTACTGGTCCGCCAAGATTGCCGAGCTGGAGACCAAGCTGGCTTGATCAATCGGGCTTCGATGCAAACGCAGAGCGATTAGCCCCCGTACAGCAGCATGTTGAAAGGCGACCCTCGGGTCGCCTTTTTTGCGGGTCCATTTGACGGTCTGGGCCTGAGCAAATTTACTGCTGCTGTGCTGCTGTGCTGCTGTGCTGCTGTGCTGCTGTGCTGCTGTGCTGCTGTGCTGCTGTGCTGCTGTGCTGCTGTGCTGCTGTGCTGCTGTGCTGCTGTGCTGCTTTGTCTTTGTCGTCATGGCATCCCGGGTCGGAAGCCTGGATAACCCGGTGGGCAATGCCGGCGCATTGGCTGTTACGCCGAAGGGGCGATCAGTGGTTCAGGTAGATATCCTGGCCGCCGTAGCTCAGTGCCCCACCCAGAGGGGTTGCGGGCTCGAAGAAGCGGGTCAGGACACCGGCACGCTGGCCCAGGGTGCTCAATGTGCTCCGGTCCAGAGCGACCTGTTCGGGCAGCCAGGTCAGCACGGCGGCACAGTGACCATTCATCAGGCTCTGCTCCAGCAGGCGCTGCCAATTCTTGATCTTGGGGGCGTGCACGACAAGCACCCTGGCAGGATTGATCCCTCTGGCCTGCAATTGCTCGGCGGCGGGCAGACCTGGCGGGGCGACGAGCAGGATCCAGCCACTGTCAGACTGACTCAGTTGCCCCAGGGCATCCAGCAGCGGCGCTTCCTGATGGAGAGGGCCGCGCCGCTGCTCTTGTCCCATCTTGCTCTGATGGCGAGTGGGCCAGGTGGTGATCAGACCGGCAGAGGAGGAAGGGGGGCAAAGATTCAGGGGCTGGCTCATATGTCGTTCCTGTATGAATAACCATGCTGTATGTGTATACAGTAGTTCTGTTCGCAAGGAGTGACAAGTCATTTGTGGCTAAAAATGTGAGCCGATTAACAGGGGATGATTTTAACTACATGATTAAAAAGGATATTTATATCTTCCTTATACAGGGTGTTTTTTAACCTGTAGACAAACTTCGGGTCGGCGCTCATGGTTATACAGTCCTGTATAGGGAGAGGAGGGAGCGAGATGGACGTCAGTACCTTGCAACGACTGGATGCGAACATTCTGCTCGGGATCATCAACGAGAAGCTGCGGTTGGAGTGTGATGGTCTGGAAGAGCTGCTGGCTTACTACGACATGACAGAAGATCAGCTGGCTACCCGTCTGCAACAGATCGGGTATCACTACGACCCCATGAGCAATCAGTTCAAGGCGCATGGTTAATTGAAATCAAAGGGTGCTCCGATTGGGGCATCCTTTTTATTACCTGACGAGGAGGTGTGAATTGAAAACGCTTTCAATTTCTCCCTAGTCGGCGGTTATTTTCACGTATTTTCAGTCACAGGCAATCATTGAAAACCTATTCATAAAACTATCTTTTTTGTTTTCATGTATCACCATGATTTAAAACGAAATTTATATTTCATTCAGACTGGCTCAAGGAAAGGGTTTTCATGGTGAAACTGTCATTTTTATGCGTTAAAGTGTGACTCACGTTAACTTTTAAACCCTTGGCTTTAGCTAGTATGCCCCCGCCGGAGCATATTCTGAGATAACAACAGCGCCGGTCCCCCCGATGGGATGACATTTTTTATTTGTAACGAAGGAAAATGGTTTATGGCTACCAAGAAGAAGACAGACCAGGATCTCCAACTGGATAAAGATCAGCTCAAGGCGAGTATCGTGCGTCACCTGCGTTCTACCTTGGGTACAAGCGAACAGAAAGCCTCTCCGGATGCCTGGTGGAAAGCGACCGCTGCCGCCGTCAATGAACAGGTGTACGAGCGCCTGACCCGTACTCAGCAGACTCACTTCAAGAAAGATACTCGTGCGATTCACTATCTCTCTGCTGAATTTTTGATGGGGCGTTTGACCTCCAACAACCTGCACAACCTCTCCCTCTACAAAGTCTGTGAAGAGGCGCTGGGTGAACTCGGTCTGGAACTGACCGATCTGTGTGAACAAGAGCCTGACATGGCCCTTGGCAACGGCGGCCTGGGTCGTCTGGCTGCCTGTTTCATCGATTCCCTGGCCACTCTGAACTACCCGGCGGTGGGCTATGGCATCCACTACGAGCACGGCCTGTTCCGTCAGGAAATTCAGGATGGCCGTCAGATCGAGCGTCCGGACTCCTGGCGCGAATATGGCAACCCCTGGGAGATCTGCCGCCCGGAATCGGTGCAGGAGATCCCGCTCTACGGCTACGTGGAGACCGTCTTTGGTGACAAGGGTGGCCTGAAGAAGGTGTGGCACGCCGGTCGCAAGATCAAAGGGGTGCCCTGGGACATTCCGGTGGTCGGCTTCGGTGGTCACACCGTCAACATCCTGCGTCTGTGGGAATCCCGCGCCTCCGAGTTCTTCGACTGGGACGTGTTCAACGCCGGTGGTTATATCGACTCCCAGGCCGAAAAGGCCCAGGCCGAGACCATCTCCAAGGTGCTCTACCCGAACGATGAGACCGACGCCGGCAAGGAGCTGCGCCTTATCCAGCAGTACTTCTTCTGCGCCTGCTCCATCAAGGACATCATGCGTCGCTACAAGCGGGTGCATGGCAGTGACTTCAGCAACTTTGCCGCGCAAATCGCCATCCAGCTCAACGATACCCACCCCACCGTGGCCATCCCCGAGCTGATGCGCGTGCTGGTGGACGAAGAGGGGCTGAACTGGGATACCGCCTGGGGCATCTGCTATCAGGTCTTCTCCTACACCAACCACACCCTGCTGCCGGAAGCGCTGGAGAAGTGGTCCGTCAGCCTGTTCGAGAAGGTACTGCCGCGCCATCTCGAGATCATTTACGAAATCAACGCCCGTTTCCTGAACGAGCTGGTGGAGCCCAAGTGGCCGGGCAACGATGCCATCAAGGCCAAGCTCTCCATCATCGAAGAGGGTGACGTGCGCAAGGTGCGCATGGGCAACCTGTGCGTCATCGGCTCCTCCAAGGTGAACGGTGTGGCCGAGATCCACTCCAAGCTGGTAAAGGAAGATCTCTTCCCCGAGTATGCCGAGCTGTGGCCCGAGAAGATGTGCAACGTCACCAACGGCGTGACTCCCCGTCGCTGGCTGCTGGCCTGCAACCCGGAACTGGCCGAACTCTACAACGAGGTGGTGGGCAAGGAGTGGCCGCTGCAACTGGACAAGCTGCGCAGCGTGGTGAAGTTTGCCGACGACAAGGCGTTCCAGCAGCAGTTCATGACCATCAAGCGCCACAACAAAGAGAAGCTGGTCAAGGTCATCAAGGCGGAAACCGGCATCGACGTGAGCGCGGAGGCGATCTTCGACGTCCAGATCAAGCGTCTGCATGAGTACAAGCGCCAGCAGCTGAACCTCATCCACATCATGGCGCTCTACCGTCGCCTGCTGGCGAACCCGGACTATGACATGCATCCGCGGGTGTTCATCTTCGGCTCCAAGGCGGCGCCCGGTTACAAGCTGGCCAAGGACATCATCTACGCCATCAACAAGCTGGCGGAGCGGGTCAACAACGACGCCCGTATCCAGGGCAAGCTGAAAGTGGTGTTCATGCCGAACTACCGCGTGAGCCTTGCCGAGAAGCTGATCCCGGCGGCGGATGTCTCCGAGCAGATCTCCACCGCAGGTTACGAAGCATCCGGTACCGGCAACATGAAGATGGCGCTGAACGGTGCCATCACCATCGGGACGCTGGATGGAGCCAACATCGAGATCGCCGAAGAGGCGGGTGCCGAGAACTGCGCCATCTTCGGTCTGAACGTGGACGAGGTGAAGTCCCTGAAGTCGCGCGGCTACAACCCGTATGACTTCTACTACGCCAACTCCGAACTGAAAGCCGTGCTGGACTGGTTTGATACCGACTACTTCACGCCGGGTCGCCCGGGGGAGCTCTCCTCCATCAAGCGTTCCCTGCTGGAAGGGGGAGACCCTTACCTGACCCTGGCCGATTTCGAGTCCTACTCCGAGGCGCACAAGCTGATCGACGCCTGGTACCGGGATCCGGCCCTGTGGGCGAAGAAAGCCATCATCAACTCGGCCACCATGGGCAAGTTCAACTCCGACCGCTCCATCCAGGATTACGTAGACCGGATCTGGAAATTGACGAGCTGCAACGTCGGCTGATGTCTGCTCCTGTGAAAAACCCCGCGATGCGGGGTTTTTTTTCATCTGTCGGGTTGAGGGAGGCTCAGGGCATGTCGACCACCCGGGTGTCCGCCGGCACCCGTTTCTTGCCGGTGATCATCGCCCTGACGAGATCGCCCCGTACCAGACGATCCAGGGCGATGACGGCCAGTACATGGACGAAGATGGCCACCTGCAGCCCCTTGGCAAAGAACTCGTGGATCTCTTCCATGCGATGGGTGCCGGAGAGCGGCCCGTATTCGGTCATGATCCCGCTGGCGGCGGTGCCGACAAGGCAGGTCAACAGCAGCAGTATCATCAAGGACCCCAAAGGATTGTGACCGGCGTAGTAGGGATGGCGCCCCTTGATCGTCTCCTTGAGATAGGTGATGACGCCGGTCGGTGTCGGCAGCCACTGGGCGAAGCGGGCATGATAGGAGCCGATGAAACCCCATACGATGCGCAGTACCAGCAGTCCGGCCAGCGCATATCCCGCATAGCGGTGGTTGCGCGCTCCCTCTTCAAGGATGAAGAGATTCAGCACGCACAACAGCACAGTGGCCCAGTGAAATCCCCTGACCACCGGATCCCATACCTTGATTTCACGGTTGTTCTGCATCGTCTCACCCATGAGGTGATCCCTTTGTCGTGATGTCCATGATCATCGCCATCGTCAGCCATGGCTGCGTGATGGCCGTTGTCAGCATCATGGAGGCGATTTCTTAAGTGCGAGTTAATGTCGCCGTGATGTCACGGGTAGGGAGAGCGGTGGTGTCGGGGCGAGAAAAAGCCCCGGCGATGCGGGGCTTGGAGGGGCATTAGGGGGCGAACCTCAGTGGAGGATATCCCCCATGAAATAGGCCAGCATGGTCAGGATGACGGTGAACACCAGGTTCAGTACCAGGCCGGCCCGCATCATCTCCCGCTGCTGGATATGGCCGCTGGCGAAGACGATAGCGTTGGGGGGCGTGGCCACCGGCAGCATGAAGGCACAGGAGGCGCCGACGGCGATCAGCACGGAGACCACGATGGGGGAGACCCCCAGTGCCTCGGCCACCCCGGCGAACAGCGGCACCAGCAGCGCGGCGGTGGCGGTGTTGGAGACCAGCTCGGTCAGGAACACCACGAAGGCGGCCAGGCAGAGCAGGATCACGAAGATGGGCATGGAGGAGAGCCCGCTGGAGAGGTGCTCCGCCAGGAAGGCGTTGGCCCCGGTCTGCTTGAGGATGGCGCTCAAGGTGAGACCACCCCCGAACAGCAGCAGCACGCCCCAGTCGGTGTTCTGGTTGATGTCATCCCAGCTGGCGACCCGGCTGACGGCGATGGCCAGGATGGCGCCCATGGCGATCAGGGTATCGAACTGGGGAATGCCGCCCAGTGCCTTGGCAAGAGGCTGGGATCCAATC
Source organism: Aeromonas sp. FDAARGOS 1402 (assembly GCF_019046925.1). Classification (NCBI taxonomy): domain Bacteria; kingdom Pseudomonadati; phylum Pseudomonadota; class Gammaproteobacteria; order Aeromonadales; family Aeromonadaceae; genus Aeromonas; species Aeromonas sp. FDAARGOS 1402. The sequence goes on along the minus strand of NZ_CP077201.1, from coordinate 3,896,762 downwards.
CACAGCAGCACCGTGGTCAGGAAGATGGCCAGGGTCACTTTGCGCTGACCTGTCCACTCGATGGTGACCTGCTCGGTGCTCACCTGGTGGGAGAGATTGGGACGGGTCACCCAGTAGAGCAGGCCGATGCCCACCGGCATGAAGATGATCACCACGGGGATGCCGAACTCCAGCCAGTCGGTGAAGCCCAAGCCCATCTGGGCGGCGGCGATGGCATTGGGGGGGCTGCCCACCAGTGTGCCGATGCCACCGATGCTGGCGCTATAGGCGACGCCAAGCAGCACGAAGACCAGGGTGCGGCGCTCCTTGTGAACGTCCAGCCCCTTCAGCATGCCGAGGGCCAGCGGCATCATCATGGCCGCGGTGGCGGTGTTGCTGATCCACATGGAGAGGGCGGCCGTGATGGTGAAGAGCACGATGGAAGCCCAGCCCAGGTGTCCCTTGGCGAGCTGCATCACCTTGCCGGCGATCTGGGTGTCGAGTCCCTGCTTGAAGAGGGCTGCCGCGAGGGCAAAGCCGCCAAAAAAGAGGAACAGGACGGGGTTGGCAAAGTCGGTCAGCGACTTGCTCATGTCGAACACCCCGAGCAGGGTGGCGAGCACCGGGATGGAGATGGCGGTGATGGTGATGTTCACCGCCTCGGTCAGCCAGAGGATGGCGATGAAGATCAGGATGGCCAGCCCCTTGTTGACCATGGGGTCAAACGGGAGCCATGCCAGCATGGCGCAGAGCAGGAGCAGATCCAGGATGACGATCCCGGACTTGATGTCCAGCCAGCGTGAGGGGGGAGTCGTAGGTACAGCCGATGTGTGCATAACGTTCTCTCGGTTAATTTATGGTTGTTGTTGTGATGCCGAGGTTACATTTATCCCCCTGTTTGAAACAGGGGGATATGGTCAAATCATGTGGCGACTCACAGAGTCAAGTGAAAATGGATCTTCAATCAAACAGAAATGAAACATTTTGTTTTCATTTGACGGGGGAGGTGAAGGAGAGCAGCCACTCCTTGAACAGGCTCTTGGGCAGGGCGCCGCTGCGCTGTGCCAGGATCTCCCCCCGCTGGAAGACCATGAGGGTAGGAATGCTGCGGATGCCATAGCGACCTGCGATGGCGGCCTCCTGCTCGGTGTCGAGTTTCACGAAGCGAAGGCGGGGCTCAAGCTCCCGGGCGACCTCCTGAAAGACGGGGGCAAACTGCAGGCAGGGGCCACACCAGCTTGCCCAAAAGTCCACCACCACCGGGATGTCGGACTGGATCAGGGCATCGAAGCTGGCCTGACGCCCTGCCACCGGGGTTTGTTCGAAGAGGGCGTGACGGCAGCGGCCGCACTTCGCATTTGAGTCTGCTTTTTCAACAGGCAGGCGGTTGCGGGTAAAGCATTGGCTACAATAGGTGGTGACAAGTGACATAATTGCTTCCTTATTTCATGGCCCGGCAACATCTTTATTGCAATCAGAGCGCCGACTAACGGTAACATAGCACTCAGTGGTTTTTCACAGTTGGCCTCCGGCCGTGACCTGATGTCACCGGATGGCCGACCATGACATGAGAATCGAGACGGGATGAAGAGTGTTGCACGGGCCAATCGTGTTGTCTTTGGCCTTATCATCGTATCGCTGGTGGGCTTTTCTGCCTATTGCTGGCAGTTGCTCAGCCAGCAGCAGCGTGCCTTCGATTTGAGCGTGGCGGCTGAGATGGTGCTCAATCGGGTCAATACCGATACCGTCTATCTGCTGGGGCGCGAGAAGGCCAGCGATGGCAGCGTACAGCAACGCCTGAGCCTGCTTTCCAGTCACCTGGACAGGTTCGTCAGGCTGGTGCACGAGGATCCGGAGTCGGTGGACGACCCCGGCTCCCAGGCGTTGCAGCGGGACATCGACGGTTATCTGCTGGATCTCGCCAGGCTCTACACCATGGAGATGACCATCGAGTATCTGGCTCCCCGCTTCCAGGGCCAGCTCAAGGCGTTGCAAGGCACCCTGCCGGTCGGTGAGGCGCAGTACCGCGACCTGACCGAACTCATGCGCCTGCACCACTACCTCAGACGCAGCTGGGATCAGAACGAGCAGCGGCAACTGTTGCAACTCCAGCAGCACCTGCTTGACCGCTATGGCGAGCAGCCGAGGGTCGCGGCCCTCGTTCGGCTGGGCCAGGAGTTCAATCAGCAGGTGATGGAGTACCATCGCCTGCGCAATCAGGTGGTGGAGATGAAGGGGCTGAGCTCGCTGCCCGCCTGGAAGCAGAGCAAGCTGGAGCGGGCCTCCTCCCTCAAGAGCCGCTTCTACCTGATGGTGCTGGGGGGGGCGCTGCTCTGCTTCTCGCTGGTGGCCGCGACCCTGTGGCGCCGCAACCAGAAGCTGAGCGAGCTCTCACGCCATGCCGCGCTGCTGGCCCAGGCCAAGAGCGACTTCCTGGCCAACATGAGCCACGAGATCCGCACCCCCATGAATGCCATCATCGGCTTCAGCGCCCTGGCACTGCAAACCAGCCTGGATCCCCAGCAGCGGGACTATCTCAACAAGATCAAATCCTCGTCGGATACCTTGCTGCTGCTCATCAACGACATCCTGGATCTCACCAAGGTGGAGTCCGGCAAGCTGACCCTGGAGGAGATCGACTTCGATCTCAGCGAGCAGCTCGACTCCCTCGCCGCCATGTTCGCGGATCTGGCGGAGCGCAAGCACATCGAGGTCATCATCAACAAGTCCCCCGCCGTGCCCGACTTCCTGCGCGGGGATCCGCTGCGCCTCGGTCAGGTACTGGTCAATCTGGTGAACAATGCCATCAAGTTCACCGAGCGGGGCGAGGTGGAGGTGGCCATCACCCTCACCAGCCAGCATCCCATGCGGGTCTGTTTCAGCGTGCGGGATACCGGCATCGGCATCGCCCCGGAGAAACAGGCCCAGCTGTTCCAGCCCTTTACCCAGCTGGAGGCGGGCAATACCCGCAAATATGGCGGCTCCGGGCTTGGCCTCAACATCTCCCAGCGCCTGGTGGGGCTGATGGGCGGGGAGATCACCGTGCAGAGCAAGCCCGGGGTGGGCTCCACCTTCCTGTTCGAGATCCCCATCTCCCAGGCGGTGTACGGGGTCTCGGGGCGCAGGGTCTTCTTCGATCACCAGCCCCTGATCCTGATGATGGATGACAACGAGCTGGTGCTGGAACTGGCCAAGGACATCCTGGGGCGGGCGGGGGCGTCCGTCATCACGGTCAACAGCCTCTCCCGCGCCCGTCAGGTGCTGCGGGAAGAGGGGCATCACATCCGCCTCGCCATCCTCGACTGGCGCATGGGTCAGGAGGATGGCCTGGACTTGGCCCTCGAGATGTACCAGCACAGCCAGTGGCGGCGCCTGCCTGTCCTGATGACCAGCGCCTGGTCCAGGGAGGGGCTGCACGGACGCATGGAGAGCATGGGACTGACCCATTTCCTGGCCAAACCCATGACCGAAAACGCCTTGCTGGCCAAGGTGGACGAACTGCTCAACGGCAGCTCCCATGACAGCAAGGTCCGCCAGGCGGAGGCCCAGGGGGATCAGCAGCAGTTCCGGGAGCTGCTGCGCGGTACCCGGGTGCTGCTGGCCGAGGACAACCGGGTCAACCAGCAGCTCATTCTGGAGTACCTGCGCCGGGTGGAGGCCAAGGTCACCGTGGTGGATAACGGCCGCGAGGCGGTGGAGCAGGTAGCGGAGCAGCCGTTCGACGTCATCCTGATGGATCTGCAGATGCCGGTGCTGGACGGGCTGGATGCCACCCGCCAGATCCGCAAGATGGTGGACAAGCACGATGTGCCCATCATCGCCCTCACCGCCAGCGCCATGCCGGGGGACAGGGAGCGCTGCCTTGGCGTCGGCATGAACGGCTATGTCACCAAGCCGGTGAGCAAGCTTGATCTCTACAACAACCTGCTGCAATGGGTGAAGAGCAGCGGCGGGGAGCCCAAGGTGCCCATCGAGGTCAAGCCACCTGCCCTCATGGGCGTGCTGGATCTGGAGGATGCCCTGCGCCGGCTGGAGCATGACAGGGAGGCGCTGCAGATCCTCTTCAAGCTGTTCCTCTCCGAGCACAAGGACGATCTGTGGGACATCCGCACCGCCCTGCGTCGCCAGCAGCCCGAAGTGGCGTGCCGGTTGCTGCATACCCTGAAGGGGGTCTCGGCCAACATCTCCGCTTCCCGCCTGCAACTGCTGGCCGGGGAGCTGGAGTGGCGGCTGCGGCTGCAGGAGGAGCTGAGCGAGGGGGAGCTCAACCAGTTGCAGCAGGTCTTTACCCAGACCCGGGAGGAAGTCTCCCACTTCCTGCTCACCGGGGAGCAGCAGGAGTCGGTCGCCTTCCCGTTCTCGCCCCCCGACAAGCGGCTCTGAGGGAGGGGAAGATAGCAATCGTTCTCAAGTCACCCGCTTCAGGCTATGATGACCCACTCGTTCGCCCCCGCCAGGGGGCGATTGTATTGAGCTTCTCTTCACGATCACGCGGCAGCGCGCCGCGACCAAGGACTTCTCTGTGAGCGTATTTTTGCGGCTTGGCTGGTTTTTCAAGGATCAGTGGCGGCGTTATCTGGTGGCCATCTCCCTGCTGATGCTGGTGGCCCTGTTGACCGTGATCCCTCCCAAGGTGGTGGGCTGGGTGGTGGATGGCATCGCCAAGGGTGACCTGGACAGCGGCACCCTGACCGGCTATCTGGCGGGGCTTTTTGGCCTGGGACTGCTTATCTACCTGCTGCGCTATGTGTGGCGGGTCATGCTGTTCGGTGCCTCCTACCGGCTCGCCTACGTGCTGCGCAACCGGCTGTTCAGCCACTTCACCCGCATGAGCCCGGATTTCTACCAGCGCCACCGCACCGGTGATCTGATGGCCCACGCCACCAACGACATCCAGGCGGTCGAGATGACCGCAGGGGAAGGGGTGCTGACCCTGGTGGACTCCTTCATCGTCGGCATCCTGGTGCTCTCCATCATGTGCAGCCAGTACTCCTGGCAGCTGACCCTGCTCTCCCTGTTGCCCCTGCCGGTGATGGCCTTCTTCATGAACCGCTTCGGGACCCAGATCTACAAGGAGTTCAAGGCGGCTCAGGGGGCCTTCTCCCGCCTCAACAACAAGACCCAGGAGGCCCTCTCCGGGGTGCGGGTGCTCAAATCCTACGCGGTCGAATCCCTGGAGGACGAGGGCTTTGCCGAGCTGACCCGTCAGGCGGGGGAGCGCAACATGGCGGTGGCCCGCATCGACGCCAAGTTCGACCCCGTGATTTACCTGTGCATCGGCTGCTCCTATTTTCTGGCGGTCGCAGGGGGCAGCGCCCTGGTGCTGCAAGACAAGCTGACTCTGGGGGAGCTCACCAGCTTCACCATGTACCTCGGCCAGCTCATCTGGCCCATGTTCGCCATCGCCTGGCTGTTCAACATCATCGAGCGGGGCAGCGCCGCCTACTCGCGCATCGAAAGCCTGCTGGGGGAGCGCAGCGACATCGAGGAGCCGGCCCATCCCGTGGCGCTGGCCTCGGCCTTTCCCCTGCGGGTGCAGGGGCTGGGCTACCGGCTGGAGCAGCGCACCCTGTTGCAGGGGGTGGATGTCACCCTGCAGGCTGGCGCCATGCTGGGGATAGTGGGACGCACCGGGGCAGGCAAGAGCTCCCTGCTCAAGCTGCTGATGCGCCTGGCCAACCCCACGGCCGGGGAGATCCGCATGGGAGAGGTGCCCATCTCGCAACTGTCGCTGGGTGAGCTGCGCAGCCAGTTTGCCTATGTGCCCCAGGAGCCGTTTCTGTTCTCCACCACCATCGCGGCCAACATCGCCCTGGGCCGCCCCGAGGCGAGTCGGGAGGAGATTGAGCGGGTGGCGCGCATCGCCTGCGTGCACGACGACATCAGTCGCTTCCCCAAAGGGTATGAAACCGAGGTGGGGGAGAAGGGGGTGACCCTCTCCGGCGGTCAGAAGCAGCGTCTGGCCATCGCCCGCGCCCTGCTGCTGGATGCCCCTATCCTGGTGCTGGATGACGCCCTCTCGGCGGTGGATGCCCATACAGAGCAGCAGATCCTGCTGGCCCTCAAGGTCCACAAACGCACCCTGGTGCTGGTGAGCCACCGCATGACGGCGGTGGAGCAGGCGGACGAGATCCTGGTGCTGGAGCAGGGAGCGATCAGCGAGCGGGGCCGTCACGAGGCCCTGATGGCCAGGAACGGCTGGTACGCGGACATGGTCCGCTACCAGCGCCTGGAGCAGGACGTGGAGGAGAGCCTGTGAACAGGATGACAAGACCCCTGGTTTCCTTCACCCCCCGCCCGACTCCCGCGAGCGGAGAGGGGAGCAAAGAGAGTCAATTCCCGTGGAACCTTGCGCTGGAGGCAAGTCTGTGAATCCAACCATCAAACGGCTGCTCGCCTACTGCGCCAGCTACCCCCGCTGGCTGGTGCAGGCGGGCATCTGCCTGCTGCTCGCCACCGGCGCCGAGGTGGCGGGCCCCTTGCTCATCAAGCTCTTCATCGATGACTACCTGGCGCCGCGCCGGCTGGAGTGGGGCATCATTGCCGCCCTTGCCGCCGGTTATCTGGGGTTGCAGGTGTTGTCGGCGGCCGGCTTCTACCTGCAATCCCTGCGCTTCAACCGCATCGCCCAGGCGGTGGTGCAGCGTCTGCGCGAGCAGGTGTTCGCCACCGCCATCCGCCTGCCTGCCCGCTATTTCGACAAGCACCGCTCGGGCTCCCTCATCTCCCGCATCACCAACGACACCGAGGCGATCATGAACCTCTATGTCCAGGTGATAGGGCTCCTGGTGCAAAAAGTGGTGCTCCTGTGCGGCATCCTGCTCTCCATGGCGCTGTTGGACTTGCGCCTGATGCTGGTGTGCGCCACCCTGCTGCCGGCGGTGGGGGCCGTGATGTGGCTCTATCAGAAACTGAGCGTGCCCGTGGTGCGGGCGACCCGATCCTTGCTCTCCGACATCAACAGCCGCCTCAACGAGTCGTTGCAGGGGATGCCGGTGATCCAGGCCATGGTGCAGGAGCGCCACTTCGCCAACGCCTTTGCCGGGGTGAACCAGCAGCACTGGCAGGCGCGGATCAAGAGCCTCAAGATCAACGGCATCCTGCTGCGCCCCCTCATCGATCTCTTCTACATGATGGTGCTCATCGGTCTGCTGGCCCTGTTTGCCCACGAGGGGCTGAGCACGGCGGGGGCCATCCAGGTGGGGGTGCTTTACGCCTTTATCAGCTATCTGGGGCGGATGATCGAGCCCCTCATCGAGATGACCAACCAGCTCAACCAGTTGCAGCAGGCCATGGTGGCGGGGGAGCGGGTGTTCACCCTGCTCGATGAAACCCGCGAGAGCACCGACGGGGAGGTGCGCCCCCTGAAGGGACGGGTACGCTTCGACGGGGTGGGCTTCTCCTACGACGGGGAGCAGCAGGTGCTGCAAGATGTGAGCTTTGCCACCCGGCCGGGCCAGATGCTGGCGCTGGTGGGCCACACCGGTAGCGGCAAGTCCACCATCATCAGCCTGCTGATGGGTTTCTACCCCCTGGATCGGGGGAGCATCCACTTCGATGATCACCCCATGAACGGCCTGGCCCTCTCGGCGGTGCGCCGCAGCATCGGCCTGGTGCAGCAGGATCCTTTCATCTTCGTCGGCACCCTGGCCGAGAACCTGCGCCTTGGGCGTGACGGCATCGAGGATAGCCGGCTCTGGCAGGCTCTGGAGGAGGTGCAGCTGGCCGATTTCGTGCGCCGCCTGCCCGATGGCCTGGCCACCCTGATGGAGGAGGGGGGCAAGAACCTCTCCGCCGGCCAGCGCCAGCTGCTCTCCTTTGCCCGCGCCCTGGTGGGGGATCCGCGCATCCTCATCCTGGACGAGGCGACCGCGAGCGTGGACTCCCAGACCGAGCTCGCCCTCTCCCAGGCGCTCTCGGCGGCGCGCCGTGGCCGCACCACCATCGCCATCGCCCACCGTCTCTCCACCATTGTGGATGCCGATGAAATCCTGTTGCTCTCCCGCGGGTGGGTGAGCGAGCGCGGCACCCACGGCGAGCTGATGGCGCTGGGGGGGCATTATGCCCAGCTGTTCGAGATGCAGAGCCAGGGGGCCTGGCTTGAAGAGAAACGGGCCTGAGGCCCACCTAAAAAAACAGCCGGCATCTGCCGGCTGTTTTTTTGACTGGCGGGGTTACACCGTGACCTTGCTGCGGCTGACCAGCTTGGGCTCCAGGGGCGGGAAGTCATCGTTGAAGAAGGTATCCGCTTCTTCAATTTGTGCCTTGCGCTGCTTCTGGATGAAGCTGTCGAAGTCGCGCTTGATCTCGGGATCCTTGAGCGCCTCGTAGTCGAACACGTTGGCGGCATAGAGGTAGTTGAAGTAGATGTCGACGAACTCGGCGCTGGCACAGGCGGAGGTGAACTTGCTGTTCTGGCGGTCGAAGTTGACGCGGTACTGCTTGATCTTCGGCACATAGACCAGCTCGTTGCCCACCTTGAACACTTCCACCGTGACCCCCACCGTGATGGTCTTGTAGAAGTCCTTGTTGTTCTCCACCCCGAAGCGGATGGCATCCCCCTGCTTTTGCAGGAACTTGTTGAAGCTGGCCAGCGCCGTGGTGCCCTGGCTCACCACCACGTCCATGATGAAGTTGATGAAGTCGGTGGCGATGCTGAGCCCCTTGATGTGGCGGCTGTAGCTCTGCTGATCGATCTTGCTCGGCCCCATCAGAGGGATCTTGGAGAGGGCCCTGGCCCAGAGATCCGCGTCCGTCTTGTACTGCTCGCCATAGGCTTCGGCGTAACGGTTGATGTAGGCGGTGACCACGGAGGTGATGGCGATGAGGTAGGCCTTCTGTTCCGCCAGCTTGGCCATGACGGCGGGATCGTCCAGCAGCTCGTTGGCCACGATGAACTCCACCAGGCCGTCCTTGTCGGCATAGGGATCAGCGCCCACTGCCCGGACGGTGTCGGGCAGATTGACGTCGTTGAAGAAGGCCTCGGCCTCGGCGAACTGATCATGGTTGCTCAGGCGGTTGGCCGGTGCCTCGCGCACCAGCTGGCAGAGCACCAGCTCGGCCTCGTAGTCCGACTCGCGCCACAGGGGGGCCTGCAACTGGTTGCCGAAGGTCTTCTTGTAGGCGAGGTTGAAGTCAAACAGCACCGAACTGCAGCCGCAATCCATGGCGAAGTCGACGGTGTAGCTCAGCGGCCCGGTGGGCAGGGGCTTGCTCATCTTCCCCTTGGCGCTGAGGTTGGCATAGCACTTGAGGTACTCCCGGCCAAACAGCTCGTAGGCACGGTTGTTGTTGAAGTTGAGCTGGAAAGTACCGGCGCTCTCGCCCCCGTTGAACAACTGTTGCACGTGACTCATCTCTCTATCCTTATGGTGAGATTGGTAGACGGGTTGACCCGGTGCCGAGTGGCTACTTCCGGGCCAGCAACAGCCTAGCGAGGGAGTGGGGGTTTGGTTACTGCGAATAATCCCAGTGGCGGGGGCGGGATCCTGGGCTAGCCCCCTGACGGGGAGTATTTCTCGTTGTGTTTCATTCGGATATGGCTGTCATGGTCCCGTCATCCGGGGCGGGACCTTGAAAAAATCCGGAAAAAGGGGAAAGAGAGGGGCGACCCGGGGTCAGGAAAGGTCGGTTTTATCATTTGCCAGGCAAATAGAACCTGCCATTGCATGAATTTTGCAAATACCCTTTGGGGGCCCGCTCACAGGGATGGCACGGGAGGCTTGTCTATCGGGAAGCAGGCTGGCAACATTTGCGTCACATTCACTCATCGGATCAGTTTGCAATGGACCTGCAACGCCTCAAAGCCAACCTCGCCCTGCGTCTGTTCGCCTGGCGCTACATTCCCGTCATTGGTTTTTGTGCCCCCGTCATCGAGCAGATGGACGCCAGGGCGCTGCGCATCCGCATTCCGCTGGGCTGGCGTACCCGCAACCACCTGGGCAGCATGTATTTCGGGGCGCTCGCCACCGGCGCCGACCTGGTGGGAGGGCTCCTGGTCATGGAGAAGGGGCGGGCGCGGCGCAAGAAGGTGCATTTTGCCTTCAAGGATGTGCAGGGAGAGTTTTTGAAGCGCCCGGAGGGGGACGTGCAGTTTGATTGCGCGGCGGGGGAGCTTATCGATGCCATGATCGACGAGTCCCTGGCGAGCGGCCAGCGCATCAACCGTCCCATCCAGGTGGTAGCCACCTGCCCGTCGCGCAACGGCGACGAGGCCATGGCCCGCTTCGTGCTGACCCTCTCCATCAAGGCCAGCTGAAGGCCAGAGGGCGCTTGGCGCCCTTGTTCAAGCCGGGATCAGAGGATCTCGGGGCTGCTCCCTTCCTTCACGACCACCTTCATGCCGTTGAAGTTGACCATCCGCTCGGCCACTGTGCTGGGAAGCGCTTGCGTGGCAGGGCGTCAGGAGCAGAGGATCTCGGGGCTGACGCCTTCTTTCACGACCACCTTCATGCCGTTGAAGTTGACCACCTGCTCGGCCACTGTGCTGGGTAGCGCTTGCGTGGCAGGGCGTCAGGATCAGAGGATCTCGGGGCTGACGCCTTCCTTCACGACTACCTTCATACCGTTGAAGTTGACCACCTGCTCGGCCACTGTGCTGGGTAGCGCTTGCGTGGCAGGGCGTCAGGATCAGAGGATCTCGGGGCTGACGCCTTCCTTCACCACGACCTTCATGCCGTTGAAGTTGACCACCTGCTCGGCGACTATCTTGCAGCGTTTGCGGGTCTCGACCTGACCGTCCACTTCCACCAGGCCCTCGGCGACCAGCGCCTTGGCGGCACCGCCACAATCGGCCCAACCCTGATGCTTGATCAGGTCACACAAGGCAACGAAGGGGTGACCTTCGAGCAGAAACGTCTCCATGGGAAATCCTCTAGCTGGATGAATGGCTGAAACAGCGGGGGCTCATTCTAGGCAGTTAGGCGGGGCAGGGAAAGGGCCCGGGCCGAATTGCCCCGAAAAAGGGGCGAGCACAGGCAAAAAAACCAGCCCGACCGGGCTGGTTGTGTCTCTGGGGGCCACTGGCGCTCAAGGGAGTTTCACCACCGCTTCCCCCGTCACGGCGAGGGCGCCGCCCTGGGTGAAGATGCGGGTGGCCAGGGTGGCGATGGGCTTGTCGCTTCGAAAGGCAATCACCTCCACCTCCGCCGTTACCTCGTCCCCCACGAACACCGGGAGCGTGAAGGAGAGGCTCTGGTCCAGGTAGATGCTCCCTTTCCCGGGCAGTTGCTGCCCGAGCAGCCCGGAGAAGAGGCTCGCCAGCAGCATGCCGTGGACGATGGGGCGCTCGAACACCGTCGTGGCGGCGAAGTCCGGGTCCAGGTGCAGGGGATTGAAATCCTCCGAGAGGCCAGCGAAGGCCGCCACCTCGGCCGGGCCGAAGCGCTTGGTCAGGCTGGCTTTCATGCCCACGGCAAAGGGTTGTGTACTCATGCGGGTTCCTCTTCTTGCTTCCTGACGCCGGCAAACACCGGATTGAGCCGTACCTTGACGTAGCTGCCGGGGGCCGCCTCCAACCCCTCGGCAGGCTGCCGGGCAGGGACGGGCTCTGCCTCGTCACGGTCTTTGATAAAGCGCATAATCTCGGGCCACCAGGAGCCGCCCTGGTGGGTCGCCCCCGCCAGCCACTGCGCCGGGCTGTCCGCCTCGGCCTCGCTCTGCCAGAAGCCGTACTTGTTGGCATCCGGTGGATTGATGATGCCGGCGATGTGCCCGGATTCGGCCAGAATGAAGCGCCGCTCGCCCCCGAACAGCGCCATGCCCTGCCAGGTCCCCTGCCAGAGGGCGATGTGATCGTCCACGGCGGACACCAGCAGCACCGGGGTCTTCACCTTGGCGAGCTCGATGCGGGTGTGGCGGATCCGAAGTTCCCCCTTCACCAGCTGGTTTTCCAGGTAGAGTCGGCGCAGCAGGCTGTTGTGGGTCTTGCCCGCCACGTTGGTGCTGTCGCTGTTCCAGTGCAGCAGATCGAACGCCACCGGGCTCTGGCCCTTGAGGTAGCTGTCGATGTAGTAGTTCCAGTAGAGGCTGTTCTCCCGTAGCAGACTGAAGGAGACCGCCAGCTGGCGCCCGTCCATGATGCCCCTGGCCTCGTTCTGCGCCTCCAGCGCCGCGATGATGGGCTCGTGGATGAAGATGCCAAGCTCCCCGGGCTGGGAGAAGTCCAGCAGGGTGGTGAACAAGGTGGCGCTGCGCACCCGCTGCTTCTGGCGCCGCGCCGCCAGCCAGCCCATGGCGAGTGACAATGCGGTGCCACCGATGCAGTAGCCGATGCCGTGCACCTCCCGCTCGCCGGTGGCCGCCTCCACGGCGTCCAGGGCGGCGATGACCCCGTCCACCACGTAGTCGTCGAGATCGACCTGCCCCTGTGCCACCCCCGGGTTGCGCCAGGAGATCATGAAGACCGTCTGTCCCTGGGCGACCAGCCAGGCCACCAGGGAGTTCTGGGGGCGCATGTCCATGATGTAGTACTTGTTGATGAAGGGGGGCACGACCAGCACCGGGGTCTTGCCCACCGTCGCCGTGGTCGGGCTGTACTGGATGAGCTCAAAGAGCTCGGTGCGCAGCACTACCCGGCCCGGGGTGGTCGCCAGATCCCGGCCGAGCTCGAAGGCGGACTCGTCGGTCAGGCGGATGTTGAGGTGATCGGCGCTGCGCTCCAGATCTTCGGCCAGGAGCGCGAGGCCGCGCACCAGATTCTGGCCGTCGGACTCCAGGGTGAGCTTGAGCAGCTCCGGGTTGGTGGCCAGGAAGTTGCTGGGAGCCATGGCGTTGACGTACTGGCGGGTGAAAAAGCGCAGTCGCTCCCGGCTCTTCTCGGGCACGCCCTCCAGGGCATCTACCGCCGCCAGCAGGTGTCTTGCGGTCAGCAGATAGGATTGCTTGAGGTAGTCATAAAGGGGTTGCTCGCTCCAGGCGTCGGCCTTGAAGCGGCGATCGCTGCGATCCGGGGTGATCACCGGCTCGCTCGGCTGGCCTGCACTCTTGAGCAGGGTGTGCTGCATCAGCTTGAGCTGATCCTGCCACCAGTTCATCTGGGACTGGATCAGCTGCCAGGGCTGCTGGCTGCCCTGCTCCAGCACCTTGCCCAGATCGTCCAGACTGGTCTGCAGCAGGGCCTGGGCGGTGCGCTCTGTCTGGGCTCTGGCCATGGCCAGCAGCTTGTCGTTGTAGTGGGCCAGGGCCTCGAACAGCGGGCCGTAAGATGATTGGCTCATGTGTTCTCCTTCACCCACACCCGGGGCGGGCACTTGCCCGTTCTGTCGAGTCGTGGGGAGATGTGGCTGCCCGCAAGACGGGCAGCCAGGGGTTATCAGGCCTTGCCCGTGCTCTTCTTGATGCCATCTGCGGTCAGGGCATCCAGCTCTTCCTTGAACTGCTGGCCGAGGGCGCTGAGCTTCTGGATGTCATCCAGCATCTGGCGGGAGAGCTGGCTGGCGCTCTCCAGCTGCACGGTGCCGAGGGCCGCCAGGCTCTGGGCATCCTGCACCTTGCCGACGGCCTGCAACTGGTTGAGCCCCAGTTCGGCGTAGGCATTGGCGGACGCCAGTTGCAACCGGGTCAGCTGTTCGATGTTGCTGGCCAGCAGCTGGTTGTAGCGGGTGAGGGGGGCGGCAAAGCCTTGCATCTGCTCGGTAAAGCTCTTGATCACGTCCATATTCATCATGGGTCTCCGGTTCGGCAGAACACTGTTTTTGCGGGTCAATCGACCCTTCTTGCGGGTACAGCACGTCATCCCTGTGTTACGTGTTGTTTGCTCTGTTCAAACACACGTTTGAGCATTCTGCAACCAATCCACCTTTGGTGTAAATGACATAAATGTTAGTTTCTGTTTGAATTTTCCAATCCGCCGAGAGAGCCATCCCCGGATTCAGACGAGAGGTGACGCAGGGAAAGGGCCGAGACCTCGTCCCCTGGCGCCTGCGCTGGTACCCTTGAGCCACACCCTCTTCACAAGGAATCCCCGATGAAACCGTTCGCCCTGCTGCTCGGCTGTGGTGCCCTGACCCTCGCCGGTGTCGCCCAGGCCAGCACGCCGGTCCAGATCTCCCTGCCCGGTGTCAACCTGCCCTCGTCCAATCAGGTGGAAGGAGCACGGGCTTCCTTCCTCTACGGCCGCACCGGCCAGGTAAAGGGGATCGATCTGCCGGTGTTCGCCCTCTCCGATGTGGATCAGTTCACCGGCCTGCAGCTTGGTGTGTTCTTTGGCGCGAGCCGGGTGCGCCACCAGTTTGGCGGGGTCGCCATCAACGCCGTCAACTGGCACGAAGGGCAGGATACCGGCCTCAATCTGGGCTTCGTCAACCTGACCAACAATGTGAAGGGGCTCAACTGGGGGGCGGTCAACATCGCCCAGGGCAATGCCCTGGCCAACGTCGGCTTCGTCAACTATGCCGAACGCACCACCTTCCAGCTGGGGTTCGTCAATGCCACCAAGCACCTGGACGGCTTGCAGATTGGCCTGGCCAACTACGCCGAGAACGGCATCTTCCCCATTCTGCCCCTGATCAACTTCAAGAAATCCTTCTAGGGGCCAACTTGCCCTTGCTTTAGGAGGGGCAGCCATTACCCTGTGCTCCATCAAGGCTGCACAGAGGTAACAGGGGCATGACAACGGAACACATGGACGCCATCGGCATCGGCTGGGATGTGAGGGGTTGGCAGGGCAATGCCCAGGCGGTGGCGGTGGTGGGTTGGCAGGCCCGGGAGTCCCGTCTGCACTGGCTCGGGATCTCCCCCCTGTTTCGGCTGAGCTCCCGGGTCACGCCGGATCTGGATGCCCTGCTGCGCCCGGCCCTGCAAGACGAGGTGGCGCTGATGCAGGTGCTGGCCTGCCCGCGCCTTGCTCTCGGCATCGATGCGCCCCTGGCCTTTCCCCGCGCCCTCGCCGATCTGCTGGCGGGGCGGGGGAGCGGCTTTCCCGTGCCCCAGCGGGAGATTGACAACCCTTACGCCTACCGGGATTGCGAGCGCTGGCTCCATCAGCATTATGGCAAGAAGCCCCTCTCCGCCACCTTCGACAGGCTCGGCAACAACGCCACCCTGGCCCTCTCCATGCTGCCGCGTCTCGGGGATCTGCAACTGGTGCCAAAACAGGCGAGGGCTGCCGGGCGCGCGGTGCTGGAGGTCTATCCCGCCCTGGCCAAAATGGGGGGCAAAGCCTCTGCGGTGCGGCCCGAGCTGCAACCCCACCTGCCGGCGTCCCTCATCCCTGGAACGGATCCCTATGATGCCGCGCTCTGCGCCCTGATGGCCCTGCAATATGCGGCCGAAGGGGCCGTCACCTCGCTGCCTGCCCTGGTGGACCTGCCGGAGGAGATGGCACCGGACGAAGGCTGGGTCTACCACTTCGCCCGGGATTGAGACGCCCAAGGGCACCGCGCTCCCTCTGATGACTGCTGGCGACTTGCTGTCGCCACTTCGTATGGCTTGCCGTTGCCACGGTGTCAGGCAAGGGCAGGCCGCGTTCGTCCTTGTGATCTTCCGACGTCCCCTTGACCCTTGCCCTTGTTGCCTTATTTTGCGACTGCCGACTGCCGACTGCCGACTGCCGACTGCCGACTGCCGACTGGCGCCTTTTCATCGGACC
This sequence comes from Aeromonas sp. FDAARGOS 1402, assembly GCF_019046925.1. NCBI lineage: Bacteria > Pseudomonadati > Pseudomonadota > Gammaproteobacteria > Aeromonadales > Aeromonadaceae > Aeromonas > Aeromonas sp. FDAARGOS 1402. The sequence goes on along the minus strand of NZ_CP077201.1, from coordinate 3,881,194 downwards.
TCATCCTTGATCCCGACTGTTCATGGTTGATTGAAAAACCACCTTGTATGCCATCAGACAAGAGGCGTACAAATACATTTATCACCCCGCAGCCGCGGGCAGATGGCTCCAGGGTTGTGCAGAAACAGGGTAGCGGCGGTCAAATATGCGGCAGGTTAGGCCTGCAGAAGCATAAATAGGGAGTCAGGGCGTTAATTGCTGGAAGAGCCGTCTCTTCATCCGATATATTGCCTCTTTTCCTCAGGTTTCTTGTGCGGTGGTGTCGATGAAACGCATTCTCTCTATCCAGTCCCACGTGGTGTTTGGCTGTGCCGGCAACAGCGCCGCCGTGTTCCCCATGCGCCGTCTCGGCATGGAGGTGTGGCCCATCAATACGGTGCAGTTCTCCAACCACACCCAGTACGAGGCGGGTTGGCAGGGAATGGCAATGCCGGCGGGCCACATTGCCGCCCTGTGCCAGGGGCTTTGCAATATCGAGGTGCTGGCGCGCTGCGATGCGGTGCTGAGCGGCTATCTGGGCTCGGCGGAGCAGGGGGACGAGATCCTGGCGGTGGTGGCGGCGGTGAAACGAGCCAATCCGGCGGCCCTCTATTTCTGCGATCCCGTGATGGGGCATCCGGAGAAGGGGTGTATCGTCGCCCCGGGCGTCACCCGCTTTCTCACCGAGCAGGCCCTGCCGGTGGCGGACATCATGGCCCCCAATCTGCTGGAGCTGGAGACCCTGTGCGATGTCCATCTGACAACCCTGGCCCAGACCCGGGTCGCCGCACACCAGTTGCTGGAGAAGGGGGTGAAGATGGTGCTGGTCAAGCACCTGGGTCGCGCCGCCAGCGTCCCCGGCCGCTTCGAGATGCTGCTTGCCACCCCCGAGGGAGACTATCTGATCGCCCGTCCCCTTTACGATTTCGCGCGCCAACCGGTGGGCGTGGGGGATCTCATCAGCGCCCTGATGCTGGCCAACCTGCAGGCGGGGTATGAGGGGGTGAGTGCCTTCGAGCGCACCAACGCCGCGGTGGATGCGGTGCTGAGACAGACCTGGGAGGCGAATGCCTACGAGCTGCAGCTCATCGCGGCCCAGAGCGCCTTTGCCGATCCGCAGATTGCCCACAGGGCCGAGCGACTGGCCTGACGCCATTGATCAGCCCGTGACGGGACGAGCTGATCAAGGTTCAGCTTGCGGCGCTGATCGGTGTTGCATCCTGAAAATGTTCGACCCTGGGGAAGGGGTCGTAGAAGTGGTGCAGCAGGGCCTTCCACTCCTGGTACTGGGGTGAGCCCCTGAACCCCCGGGTGTGATCTTCCAGCCGCGCCCACTGCACCAGCAGCAGGTAGTGATGGGGATCGTCCAGGGCACGCTGCAACTGGTGGCCCAGGTAGCCGGGCATGGCGCTGATGATGTGCTGGGCCCGGGCGAAGGCCTGCTCGAAGTCAGTGGCCTTGCCGGGAATGATCTGCAGATGGGCGACTTCCAATATCATGATGGCTCCTTGCCGATGAGTCTGATTGAACCAAAAACCTATGTGCGCCGAGCCTTGGAGGGGGCAAGATCGGCACGCTGTCCGGTCTTGCCAGGCCGTCTGCCTCAGAGCTGCTTGTAGAAGAACTGGGTGGCGGCGAGGGTGCCGTCCCCATTGCGGGCGAAGTCCGGGATCTGGCCGGCCTCCTGATAGCCGAGCTGGCGATAGAGGCTGGAGGCAACGTCGCCGACCCGGGTATCCAGCACCAGCAAGGTGCGCCTGGCGTCACGGGCCCCTTGCTCCATGGCGTTCATCAGGGCGCGGCCCACCCCCTTGCCACGGGCCTGGCTGTGGACCATCAGCTTTTCCACTTCGGCCCTGTGGCCCCCGTTGGCCTTGGTGCACAGGGAGAGCTGCAGGGCGCCCACCAGATGGTGCTGATCGAACGCCACCCAGAGCTTGCGCACTCCATCCGCCAGCTCCCCCTCGATGCCTTGCCAGTACGCCAGCCCCTGCTCTTCCTGCAGGGGAGGCAGAAAGCCCACCGAGGCACCACTGGCCACGCAATCTTGCAGCAGGGCGATCAGCGCCGGTTTGATGCCTCTGGTGCTCTCGACCTCAAGGATCTCCATTGAATGTCCTCATCTTCTCTCTTGGCCCACGTGGGGGATTAACGTCTCGGGCGCGGACTCTCCTGCCGGTGCCATCATCATCCGGTCAGGTGCGCCGTCTCTTAATGGATCAGTCCCTGCGCTGCCAGCCACTGGAACAGCAGGCGGGAGACGGGGGAGACCTCGGCCAGGTGGCGGCTGTCCAGCCAGCGCAGCTCGGCGATCTCCGCCGAGGCGACGGGCGTGCCGTCGGCGTCCCCCGTGTAGCAACGCAGATTGACATTCACCCCTTGCGGCTTGCCGTCCGCCTGGGCGCTGAACTCGCAGGTGAACGCCAGGGTGTCGGGTTTCAGGGTGACCGCGAGCTCTTCCTCGATTTCACGAATGAGGGCCGCCTCGTCGCTCTCGCCCGGCTCGCGCTTGCCCCCCGGAATGTAGTAGATGTCCTTGCCGTGGGAGCGGGCGCACAGCAGTTGTCCCTCCTTGAAGGTCAACCAGGCGAGTTTGTCGATCATGGGTAGATTCCTCTTGTTGCCGCTTGTCAAAGGGGGGCTCGCTGCTCGCACAGGGTGCGATAGGAGCGGGTTTCCCGCATCTCGGGCGCCAGTCCCAGCCGGCTAACCAGCGCCAGCAGTTGTGCGCGGTAGGCGGGCAGGGCGGCCTCGTCGTCAGTCATGATGGCGAGCTCGGCAAAATCACCGACGCCTGCCAGGTGATCCACCGTGACGTGGAAGGCCCCCAGAAAATAGATGCTGCGCCGCTTGTCGATGGCCAGCACCGGCTGGTAGCCCAGGGTGCGCACCATGCTGGCCGCCTTGTCCGCATCGGTGATGTTGACCGCCTCGCAGCGATCTGGTCCGGGGCCTTTGACTATCCAGAGCCGGATGCCGCTGGGGGCCATGGTGCGGATGATCAGGCTCTTCTCTGCCCGAGCCAGGGCGCCGTCTGCCGTGTCGAAGTAGCAGTCCTGCTCATGATTGTCCGCCACCATCACCTCGGGGCCGAGGGCCGTGAGGGTATGCACAAAGGCGGCGCTGTCCGTCAGGCGGTATTTGAACTCCACCTCGAAGCGCCCCTGAAAGTGGGTGGTCATGGCCTTGCGACGGCTCCCGAACGGCAAATGAATAGGGCAGCCTAGCAAAAGTGTCGGGCTCTCCCAAGCATCGGGATCACAGCTTCGCATCGACTGCCGACTTTATGACCAGATGGTGAGGGAAAATCCGCCCTGGTGCACAGCTTGTGGCCCGGTGGCTGGGCGCCGTACGGGGGCTGTGCTCTAATAAGCTCCCTCTTTGGCGGTATTGCCGCCCTGAACAACGACAACGAGGCGGCGGCCCCGGCCGCGCCAGTGGAGCCACAGATGCAGATCACCTCACAGACCCCCTTTATCGGACTGGGCGTGGCGGGCAACTTCGCCGGTCACCTGGAACAGGCAGGGGAGGCGGCGGACTTCGTCGCCGTCAAGGTTGACGACAAGGTCGCCCCCAAGGCGCTGTTCCCCTTCTATGTGCCGAATCATCCCGGCCAGCTCGGGGTCTTTCCCCTGAGCGGCGAGGCCATCTTCCTGCCGGAGGCGGCGGTGAGCGGGGACGAAAAGGTGCAGATTGAACCCGAGGTGGCACTGTGGTGCGAGCTGGAGTACGCGGGGGAGCAGGTGGTGGCCATCCATCCCAAGGCGTTTGGCGCCTACAACGACTGCTCCATCCGTCGCCCCAATGCCAACAAGATCAGCGAGAAGAAGAACTGGGGTGAAGAGAGCAAGGGGCTGGCCGCGAACCTGCTGCCCCTGACCCACTTTGCCGCAGGATGCGAGCTCGATGACTACCGCATCGCCTGCTACCTGGAGCGCGGCGGTGAGCTGCATCCCTACGGGATCGACAGCGCGGCGGTGGATTACAGTTATTTCCACGGTCAGTTGCTGGCGTGGGCCATCGACAAGTTCAACCATCAGCAGGACGAAGGCCCGGCCGAGCATATCCAGGGGCTGCTGGCCCAGGCGGGATGCCCGGCCCATGCGCTCATCAGCATTGGCGCCACCCGCTACACCCCCTTTGGCGAGACCCACTTCCTCGCTCCCGGTGATACCGCCTGCGTGGTGGTCTACCCCGCCAGTCGCTACGACGAGCAGGATATCCAGGAGGCCATCCGAGCCCGCCGCTTCGGGCCGGCTGTCTCCGTGCTGCTGCAGGCGGTCAAGACCCGCTAATCCTGTCGTCAGGCCCGCTTCGGCGGGCCTGACTGTTTTTAAGCACAGCGCAGCCCGTTCCCTGTCGGCTTTCTACCCCCTGTTTGCATACCCTCTATACCTACCGCACGCCATGCCAAGCGCATGATGTTCCTCGATCCTGTTCGCGCTCCGCCATCTGCCTCCCGTGCCCTGAACCGTGCACCTCGAAAGCCGATTGCAGTGGCTGGATATAACAGTATGATTTGCCACAAGAAGTCCATTCTGCCTGCAAGGATCCCGAGTATTCATGGTTGAACTCAAGACCCTGGCCCTGTTTCTGGTGACTGCGGTTGCCGAGATCCTGGGCTGTTATCTCCCTTATCTCTGGCTGACCCAGGGCAAGAGCGCCTGGCTGCTGCTGCCCGCGGCCCTGAGCCTGGCCCTGTTCGCCTGGCTGCTCTCATTGCACCCGACCGCCGCTGGCCGCGTCTATGCCGCCTATGGCGGCGTCTACATCTTCGTGGCCATTCTCTGGCTCTGGGCCGTGGATGGCATCAAACCCAGCCTGTGGGATCTGGTGGGGGCCGGGGTGGCCCTGATCGGCATGGCCATCATCATGTTTGCCCCAAGACCCGCCTGATATCGATGCCAAGGGATATCAGCATGATGACGACAGTGGTGATAAGAGAGTGTGAGGCGCAGGACTTGGCCGGGCTGCTGGCCCTTTATCAGGAACTCAGGCCTCAGGACCCCGTGCTCGACGAGCAAGGGGCCCGCGAGGGATTGGCGGCGATGCTTGATCTGCCCCATACCCGCATCATGGTGGCCCTGGTGGAGGGCCAGCTGGCCTCCAGCTGCCAGCTCGGGGTGATCCCGACCCTCACCAACGGCGGCCGACCCTTCGGCATCATAGAGCATGTGATCACGGGTGCAGCGTTTCGCCGCCAGGGGCTCAGCCATCAGTTGCTGGAGCATACCCTGGCGCTGGCCTGGGAGCTGGATTGCTACAAGGTGATGCTGCTCTCAGGGGAGGGGCGGGAGGCCGCTCATCGCCTCTATGAGGGACTCGGTTTCAAGGCCGGTATCGAGAAAGGGTTTGTTATCAAGGCGCCGCAATAAGTCCCATGGACTGCTGCATCATCAAAGGCGTGGGCTGTTATCCGCAACATATTGAGGTAGCGATGAAAATTGACGCCGCACAAAAGTGCGATCACCCAACCCTTATCACCATCTGGGAGGCCTCGGTGCGCGCCAGCCACCACTTCCTGCAAGAAGCCGACATAGCGGCCCTGAGGCCCTTGATCCTGGAGCACTATTTCGATGCCGTGACGCTGAACTGTGCCAGAGTAGACAATGGCGTGATCGTCGGTTTTATCGGGGTGGCTGAGGGCAATATCGAGATGCTATTCATCGCTCCCGAGGCGAGAGGGGGCGGGGTCGGCCGCCAGCTGGTGGACCACGCCATCCGTTGTCTGGGGGCGACTCGCGTGGACGTCAACGAACAGAATGCCCAGGCTGTCGGCTTCTACCAGCACCTGGGCTTCGAGGTGACGGGGCGCTCCCCCCTGGATGGCCAGGGCAAGCCCTATCCCCTGCTGCACATGGCCTTGGCCGCCGGTTAAGGGCGCCAGAGCATAAAAAAAGGTTCATCGCGGCTTTCCGGGGAAGGCCGCCTTGATTTTCAGAAAAAAGTATTCTGAGTCCCTAAATCCATATGCCATACGCTTTATCACTTTGATCTTGTTGTTCACCCCTTCCAGCACACTCGTGTGCATCGGGTAGTTTGCACTCGCCAGGATCCCCCGCATATATTTCGATAAATTTCGACCAAATCGTTGCAGCGGCGCTAGCCCGCTTTCCTTCACCTGCCGCATCCAGCTCCGCCATCGTCGCCATCCTTCCCACACGCTCGGCGCATACCAGATGCCCTTCAACGCCTCTTTCAGCACGTACACCATCGCCAGCGGTTGATTCGCCGCCAACAGCTCCTGCAACTTCACATCCTGTTTTTCACTCAGCTTCGCCCGATTACGTAGCAGCAACCAACGCGCACTTTTGACCACTTTTCGCGCCGGTTTATCGCTTTTCAGTGCATTCGCCTGCTCCACTCGCACCCGGTCCACCACCTCTCGGCCATAGCGAGCCACCACGTGGAACAGGTCGTAGACCACCTCCGCCTGCGGGCAGTGTTGCTTCACCTCCAGGTCGAACGCCGTGTTCATGTCCATCGCCACCGCCTCAATCTGCTGGCATCGCTCGCCGAGCTGCTCGAAGAAGGGACGGATAGCGGCCCGGCTGTTGCCGTGCCCCACCCACAGGACGCGGGTTCGCTCGGCATCCATGATCACGGTGGCATAGCGGTGTCCCTTGTGCAGGGCAAACTCATCCATCACCAGCCGCCGCACCTCCCCAAGTTCGATGGTGCCCACACTGGTCTGCAAACGGCGCTTGTCGATCTCCTTGATGGTGTGCCAACCGACCCCGGTGAGCTGGCTGACATGGCGGATGGGGAGGTACTGAACGAGCGCTTCAATCCAGCACTGCATGCGCCGGGTGAGGCGGGAGCCAGAGGGGAGCCAGTCGATATGTTCACTGACGCGACCACAGCGCAGACAGTCGACGCGGCGAACAGGCAGTTGTAACCAGACTTGTCGGTCAAATAGGTCTCGCTCACGCACCCGGCGGATACGTTGGTCGTGGATCAATGGCGTGGGTTGCAGGCATCGGCGACAACGGGGCAACAGGTCGGCGCGAGGCTCAAGGGTAAACAGGGTGTGATGGTTGGCAGAAAGCGCTTGGGCGATGACGGTATAACCTGGCCAGAAGGAGGCAATATCAATATGATGCACGGCGACAGCAGGGTGATGGTGGTGGTGTGTTTGGAGACAGCCAGTTTACCAGCACCCTGTCTGTCAACTTCCACTTCCCCAAGATCCCGCGAAGAACCTAAAAAAACCGCCCTCGGGCGGTTTTTTGTTGTTCAGGACGCAGGGCTCGCACCGTCTCACTCCTCGTTGGAGTTGTCCTGATAGTCGCCCCGCTGGGCCTTGGGCAGACGGCGCATGGGGGCGAAACCGATGTCCTCGCCCACTACTTCCCGCTTGCGGGACTTGTTTTGCGCAGGCTGAGCCGGCTTCTTGGCGCCATCCCCCTTGCCTTTCCCGGCGGCGGGTTTGCCCTTGGCGTTGGCATGGCCACGGGCGCGGGGCGGGTTTTGCACCGGCTTGCTGCCCGGCAGGGTCTGACGACTCGGCTTGCCGCTCGGCTCGTACCCTTCCAGCATCTCCACGGTCAGGGATTGGCCGATCAGCGCCTCGATCTCCTTGAGCTGACCCAGCTCGTCCTGGCTCACCAGGGAGATGGCCTCGCCGCCGCGCCCGGCACGGCCGGTGCGGCCGATGCGGTGGATGTAATCCTCCGCCATCTGGGGCAGCTCGAAGTTGATCACGTGGGGCAGCTGATCGATGTCCAGACCCCGTGCGGCGATATCGGTGGCAACCAGCACCCGCACCTTGCCTTCACGAAAATCCGCCAGCGCCCGGTTGCGGGCCCCCTGGCTCTTGTCACCGTGGATGGCGACCGTATCCAGGCCATCTTTCTGCATCTGCTGGGCGAGCCTGTCGGCAATCTGCTTGGTGCGCACGAACACCAGCACCCGCTGCCAGTTGCCACGGCCAATCATGTGGGAGAGCATCTCCCGGCGGCGCTCCCGATCGACCTGGATGATGCGCTGGCTTACCTGCTCGGCGGCGGTGTTGCTGGGATCCACCTCGATGAGGGTGGGATCCTTGAGCAGATCGTCCGCCAGCGCCTTGATGTCATTGGAGAAGGTGGCGGAGAAGAGCAGGGTCTGACGCTCCTCCGGCAGGGCCTTCATGATGCGGCGAATGTCGGTGATGAACCCCATGTCGAGCATTCTGTCCGCTTCATCCAGCACCAGCACCTCGAGGGCGCTCAGGGTCAGGGCGCCCTGGGTCAGCAGATCCAGCAGGCGGCCCGGGGTGGCGACCAGGATGTCGACCCCGAGCTTGATGGCGTCCAGGTTCGGCTTGATGCTGACGCCGCCATAGGCGATCAGGGTACGAAACGGCAGGTGGTGGGCATATTTGATGATGCTTTCGCCCACCTGGGCGGCCAGCTCCCGGGTCGGGGTCAGCACCAGGGCTCGCACCTGGCGGCGACCGCCACGACCGTGGTTGGCCAGCAGCCGATGAAGCATGGGCAGGGTGAAACCGGCCGTCTTGCCCGTGCCTGTCTGGGCGCCGCCCAGCACGTCCTGCCCGGCCAGGATGGCGGGAATGGCTTGCTGCTGGATGGGGGTGGGTTGTTCGTAACCCAGCTCCTTGACGGCCCGCAGGATGTGCGGTGACAGACCCAGTTCATTGAATGACATGTTCGAGGGACACTCCGAGCCTTGGGCTCAACGGGTGACGGCAGCCTTGGTCCGTCACGACATGGAAAATAGGGTGGGCCGCCATCGAGGCTGGGCCTGAGCCCGGCAAAGCGACCGCACAAGAGACAGTGGGCGCGTAATATAGCAGATGCGAGGCGCACGCGCAGCAGCCGTGTCGCGAGCAGGGTTGCCACGGCCATCCCGGCAGGGAAAGGCCAGGGGGGCGCTAAGAGGGGCCCGCTTCGCCTCGGCGCACACCCGTCAGAGCAGTCCCTCGATGGCCTGCACCAGATCCTCCGGCCTGGTCTGGGGGGCGAAGCGGTCCACCACCCGGCCTTCACGGTCAATCAGGAACTTGGTGAAGTTCCACTTGATGGCCTCGCTGCCAAGGAGTCCGGGCTTTTGCTCCTTGAGCCAGCGATAGAGGGGGTGGGCACCGACGCCGTTGACCTCGCACTTGGCCATCAGGGGGAAGCTGACCGGGTAGTCGAGCGAGCAGAAGCGGGCGATCTCCTCGGCATCGCCCGGCTCCTGATGGCCGAACTGATCGCAGGGAAAGCCCAGGATCTCGAAGCCTTGGGGGCCGAACTGGCGATAGAGTGCCTCAAGCCCAGTGTATTGGGGGGTAAAACCGCAGCGGCTTGCCACGTTGACCACCAGCACGACACGGCCCTGCAGATCGGCGGTGGACCAGGGCGTGCCATCGAGTCGTTGCAGGGGGATGAGGGGCAGGGGCATGGTTTCTCCTGATGCAAGAGGGGCGACAAGGCGCCCGGGGACAATCCTTGCACGTTAACGGGCCGAGGGCCGGGGAGCAAGGGGGAGGGCGTCTGTGCCCCCCATACTCCTATTGATGGCGGGACTTCTCAAGAGAAGCAATCCGGTTTGTGCCGATGGTCCGAAGTCGCTACAAAGCGCACTCTCTCCCCTCGCTGCGAGCCTATCTTGGACTATCAAGCCGTCATGGATGCCATCTACACCCGGGGTTGGGTGATAGTGGATGATTTTTTAACCGCCGCCGAGGTGGATGCCCTCAAGGCCTGCCTGCCGGATGAGTGGCGACCGGCGGGGATCGGGCGCGAGACCCTGCATCAGGACAACCGCGATATCCGTCGGGATCAGATCCACTGGCTCGACGCCTCCCTCGGCGCCCCGGTGGCCGACTATCTGGCGAGGATGGAGGCACTGCGGCTGGCCGCCAACCAGATGTTGATGCTGGGGCTGTTCGACTACGAGGCCCACTTTGCCCGCTACCGTCAGGGGGACTTCTACGCCACCCATCGCGACGCCTTCGCCGGGCGATCCAACCGCCGCCTCACCTCGGTGTTCTACCTGAACAACGACTGGCAGCCAGAGGCGGGGGGAATATTGCGGGTCTATGACGACAGCGAGCAGTTTCTGATGGATGTCTCCCCCCGGGGCGGGCGGCTGGTGCTCTTCCTGTCTGAAGAGTTTCCCCACGAGGTGCTGCCCGCAAGCCGGGAGCGCTACAGCATTGCCGGCTGGTTTCGGGTCAACGGCAATGGCGCCGGGCGGGTCGATCCCCCCCGCTGAGCGCATTTCATCCTGTTTCTGACACAGGAAGAGACTTTTATCTGCCCGGGCAGGGGGAGGTGCGCCCCATCGGCTGACAAGGCTTCCCCTCCCTTGCTACACTGCCCGCACTTATGTTCGTTTCTGGCTTCGTCCGGTTTTCATGCGGTTGGGTTTGCCATGGTGATGACGAAGCCGCTTCTCCCAAGGGATCACATCTAATGAAGAACATGCATGTCTTGCTGCTGTGCGGCGGTGGCGGCTCCGAGCACGAAGTCTCGCTGCGCAGCGCCAATTTCCTCGAAAAACAGCTCGGGCTCCTGCCCGGTATCGAAGTGACCCGGGTCGAGATGTTTGCCGACCGCTGGCTCTCCGCCGACGGTCGCGAGTGCAAGCTGGGGCTGGACAAGCTGCTCTCGTTCGACAGCGTGGCCCGTCCGGTGGACTACGTGGTGCCCTGCATCCACGGCTATCCCGGTGAGACCGGCGATCTGCAATCCTTCCTCGAGCTGGCCGGCCTGCCTTATCTGGGTTGTGACGCCGAGGCGAGCAAGGTGTGCTTCAACAAGATCACCACCAAGCTGTGGCTCACCGCCATCGGCATCCCCAATACCCCCTACCTGTTCCTGACCGAGCAGGACGAGGCGAGCCTGATCGAGGCAAAAGCGGCGCTGGCCAAGTGGGGCAAGGTCTTCATCAAGGCGGCCTCCCAGGGCTCTTCCGTGGGTTGCTACTCCGCCAGCAACGAGTCAGACCTGGTGAAGGGCATTGCCGATGCCTTCGGTTACTCCGAGCAGGTATTGATCGAAAAAGCGGTCAAGCCCCGTGAGCTGGAAGTGGCGGTCTACCAGTATGGTGACGAGCTGGTGGCCACCTATCCGGGGGAGATCTGCGTACCCCAGGACAAGTTCTACACCTATGAAGAGAAGTACAGCAGCGCCAGTCACACCGAGACCGCGCTCAAGGCCGAGGGACTGACTCAGGCGCAGGCTGACGCCATTCACGAGTACGCGCTCAAGGCGTTCCGTCAGCTCAAGCTGACCCACCTGTCGCGCATCGACTTCTTCCTGACCGAAGAGGGGGAGATTTTGCTCAACGAGATCAACACCTTCCCGGGCATGACCTCCATCTCCATGTTCCCGAAACTGCTGGAGCACCATGGCCACAGCTTCGCGCACTATCTGGAGCAGATCCTGCGAAAGGCGGTCTGACATCGCCAGACCCGGTTGCAACGGATGGTGAGTAGGGGCCTCAGGGCCCCTTTTTCATGGGGGCGAGGCGGGCAGAATGCGGGGAGGGAAGGGGGCAGGGCGCCGCCCGGCAAGCCTTGCCGCCAGGAGGGCGCGCCGTTACAATCAGCCCCCTTTTGTCCCGCCACAGGCACCGTCAGAGCCGCGTTTCATGAAGCCCATCCCCGATCACGCCGTCAACCGCCTGCGCATCTGGCGCAAGAGCGTCTCGACCCGACCCTTTCTTGCCCGTGGCGGCAGCGTGCCACGCTGCGATGCCTGCCAGCTGCGCCACGACTGGTGTGCCTGCGACTGGCGCCCGGCGCTCAAGGCCGAGGCCGGGTTCTGCCTCATGATGTATGACAGCGAGCCCATGAAGCCCTCCAACACCGGGCGCCTCATCGCCGACGTGCTGCCGGACTCCACCTGGGCCTTTCTCTGGTCGCGTACCGAACCCCATCCCGAGCTGCTGGCCCTGCTGGCGGATCCCGCCTGGCAGCCCTACGTGGTCTTTCCCGCCTGCGAGAAAGCGCCCGACCGCCTGACCGGCGAGGTGGTACTGGCTCCCGGCAAGAAGCCGCTGTTCATCCTGCTGGACGGCACCTGGCCCGAGGCGCGCAAGATGTTCAACAAGAGTCCCTATCTGGACGGCTTCCCGGTGCTCGCCATCAAGCCGGATGCGCTCTCTACCTACGGCATGCGCGTTGCCCACAGCGACGAGCACCTGTGCACCGCCGAGGTGGCCGCCTGCGTGCTGGAAGTGGCCGGGGAGCTGCGGGCGGGACAGGCGCTGCAGCTCTGGTTCAATCTCTTCAGCAGCCGCTACATGGCTGGTCGAGTGAGCCGTGCGCCCGGCGAGGATGAAGCGCCCCTGCTGGAGGGGCTGGAGGCCATCAAGGGCCAGAACCGCGCTCTGGATTAATCCTCATCAGCAGCCGCTACATGGCTGGCCGGGTGAGCCGTGCACCCGGCGAGGATGAAGCGCCTCTGCTGGAGGGACTGGAGGCCATCAAGGGCCTGAGCCGCGCTCTGGATTAATCCTCATCAGCAGCCGCTAGATGGCTGGCCGGGTAAGCCGTGCTCCCGGCGCTGATGAAGCACCCCTGCTGCAGGGGCTGGCAGTTATCAAAGCACAGCCCCTCTCGCACGCTGATTGATGAAAATAAGGAATCAGTTGGCTGCCATTGTTTCGTTGGCTTCATGAGCCCGCCCTCGCTAGGATAGCGACCTGTTGACTCCTTCAGGCTCCAGGCCATGCCGGGCGCCGCCAATCACACGAGGTCTATGGATGGAACTGGAACTGCTCACCCTGGTTGCCCTGTTCGGGGTGGCCCTCATCGCCGGCTTTATCGACGCCATCGCCGGGGGCGGAGGGCTCTTGACGGTGCCGGCCCTGCTGGCCACCGGCATGCCGCCAGCCCTGGTGCTTGGCACCAACAAGTTGCAGAGCAGTTTCGGTTCTTTCTCCGCCACCTGGTTCTATGCCCGCAAGGGGCTCCTTGAGTGGGCCATCATCTGGCCGGCGGTCATCTGCACCTTCATCGGGGCGGCCATCGGCACCCTGGCGGTGCAGACCATCGATGCCGCCATTCTGGAGCGACTGCTCCCCTTCCTGCTGATGGCGTTTGCCTGCTATTTCTACTTCTCCCCCAGGGTGAGCGATGCGGAGAGCCAGCGCCGCCTCACCCCCATGGCGTTTGCCCTGCTGGTGGGCGGGGGCGTGGGCTTTTATGACGGCTTCTTCGGGCCGGGCACGGGGTCGTTTTTTGCCATCGGTTTCGTGGCCCTGGCGGGCTTTGGCATGGCGCGGGCCACCGCCCACACCAAGCTGCTCAACTTCACCTCCAACATCGCTTCCCTGCTCTTCTTCACCCTGGGGGGCAAGGTGGTGTGGAGCGTGGGGCTGTGCATGGCGCTGGGGCAGTTCATCGGGGCGCGCATGGGCTCCAAGCTGGTGCTCAAAAAAGGGGTGAAGCTCATCAAGCCGCTGCTGGTGACCGTCTCCCTGGTGATGTCCGCCAAGCTGGTGTGGAGCCAGTACCCCGAGCTCTTTGCCTGGCTGGGTTGAGCCGGTACCCCCCATGACGAGGGCCCGATCGCAGATCGGGCCCTCTTGCGTTTCAGCCCAGTGCCGTCAGTTGCCGGAAATGGGCTTGCAGCGCCTGCACCAGGCGGGCAATGCGATCGCGCTTGAGGCTGTTTGGCCGATAGACCAGGTGGAGCGGGCGGCCCAGTCCCGGCAGGGGGCGTGCCTGTGTCCCCTGCTCACCCACCAGCGCCAGCAGGCCGGCGGGCAGGAGCACGGGACCAATGCCTGCCTTGGCCAGTTCGATCCGCGCCAGGTAGGAGTCGAGCTCCATGGCGGGGATAAGCCCGAGGGCGGCCAGGGGCTCGCGCAGATAGCGGTTGGAGGGGTTCTCCAGATCCATGGTCAGGATCTTGCGCACCTTGCCCTGCATCCCCTTACTCACGTCGCCTTCAGTCAGTTGCTTGCTGGTCACAGTTTCTTGCAAGGCGCTCTGGTGATCCGGCTGCGCCGCCTCATCCAGAGCGTCCCCCACCAGATAGAAGGGCTCCTCCAACAGCCGTTCGGCACACAGCCCATGGCCCGGCGGCAGGCGACCGGCGCAGATCCCGAGCAGGGCGTCGCCGCCGCGCACCCGGGCCAGAATGACCGGGGTGTGGTGGGTAGAGAGGGCAATGTGGGGATCCCGTTCAAGGTAGGCGTGCATGAAACGGGAGAGGTAGCCCGCCAGCAGGGTTTCGGAGCAGGCGATGGACAGAGGGGTCTGATCCGTTAGGATCTGGCTGTCCGCCAGCACCCCCTTCATTTCGGCGAGGCTCGGGGCTACCCGGGCGAGCAGTTCACGGGCCTGGGGAGTGAGGCGGATATGACGGCCATCCGGCTCGATGAGCTTCTTGCCAAGGCGCTGCTCCAGCTGGGCGATGCGCTTGCTGACCGCCGACTGACTGATATAGAGGCGGCTTGCAACTTTGGCCATGGTGCCCTCGCTTGCCAGCAGGCAGAGTGTCTCCAGCCCTTCCAGTAACATGCGTCCTCCCTCCTCGTGTGTTGGACGCGGTTACCTTAGGGGCTGGTGGCATCAGGGGCAAGTACCGTTTGCGGCCCTTGATAGCGGCCAGCGCCACGCCTTGACGGGGGGAGCGAAGATCACCAGGTTGCCGATGAGGCTCACCACCACGCCGACGATGGAGACCGTCTGCCAGACAAAGCCTTCATAGAAGGTGGAGAGGGTGAGGGCCACCAAGGGGAAGAGCACGGTGGCGTAGGCCGCCTTGCTGGCACCGATGCGCCCCACCAGGGTGAGGTAGGCGGTGAAGGCGATGACGGAGCCGAAGATGGCCAGATAGACCATGGCGGCGAGGTAGCGCGGGTCGGTGGGCAGGGTGAGTGACTGACCGAGTACCGTGACCCAGCCCAGCAGCAGCGCCACGCCGTAGACCATGCCCCAGGGTACCATCTGCAATACGTGATAGCCCTGGCGCTGTCCCCGGGCGGAGACCAGGTTGCCCAGGGAGAAGCAGAGGGTGCCGGCGCAGGCAAAGAGCAAGCCCTTCCAGCCGTTTGCACCCAGTTGCGCATCCGCCAGCACCGGCCAGAAGAGCAGCAGGGTGCCAAGCAGCCCCAGCAACGATCCTTGCAGCCAGCGCAGGCCCGGTCGTTTACCCTCGAACAGCCAGAGATTGAGGCCGTTGAAGATGCTGGCGCTGGCGAAAATCACCGCCGACAGACCGCTCGGGATATAGAGGGTGGCGTGGTAGAAACAGAGGAAGTTGGTGGAAAAGAGCAACGCGCCGAGCAGGGCAGCATAACGCTGGCCCGCCCAGGGCAGGCGCGGAAACTTGCCGCTCACCGTGAGCAGGGCGAACAGGGCCAGGGCCGCCAGGGCGAAACGATAGAGCACCGAGACCTCGATGGGGATGGGGCCGAGCTGCCAGGCGATGGCAATCCAGGTGCTGCCCCAGATGAGGACGGTGGAAACATAGAGCATCAGATTCATGGTGTGATCCCATCAAGAGAAGATGATGTGATCAGCATGAACCGTGAGGCGGGGGGCCGGCTTGCACCATCTTGCGGTTTTTTCAACGGAGGCGCAGCCTTTGACCATGAGGCGCGATAAGATGGCGACAGGAAAGGGGCGGCAAGTGCCAGAGAGGGACGCAAGCGTGCAGCATGCCATGCAGCAGACAAGACAGGCGGGGGTCTTTGATGCCCTGGTGAGCACCGGTGCCAGACTGGAGGACTCCTGCTGGCTGGAGCCCGGGCTCGGGGTGGCGAGCTGGTGCAACCGCTACGATCAGACCCGCTACCACAAGCCGGGCAACCACACCATCAGCGTCTACCTGCAGGGGGGCGAGCAGACTGAGCGGCTGGACGGCCCCGGTGGCCATGGCGGTGCGGGCAAGGTGTGCATCATGCCGGATCACCACAGATCCGAGTGGCTGGTGCGCGAGGAGTTTCGCTTCTTCCACCTCTACTTCACCCCCGCCCACTTCACCCGTATCGCCGAGCAGGCGTGTGACAAGGAGGGGCGTCATCTGCAACTGGAAGACAAGACCTTCATCGACGATCCCCAGGCGGCGGCCCTGGTGCAGGGGCAATTGATGAAGCTGGACTGGCAGCACGGCATCGATCGCATGGCGCTCTCCCACGGTGCCTGGATGCTGATGCTGCACGCCTATCGCCATCACACCCGCGAGGCCCCGGTGCTGCCGGAGGTGCGCGGCGGTCTGGCACCCGCCGTGGTGCGCCGGGTACAGGAGTATCTGCAGGCTCACCTGGCCGAGCCGGTCACCCTGGGAGAGCTCGCCCGGGAGGCGGGTCTGAGCGAATACCACTTCGCCCGGATGTTCGGGCAGAGCCTGGGCTGTCCGCCCCACCGCTACCTGCTCGGGCTGCGGCTCAAGCGGGCCAAGCAGTTGCTGGCGGGAAGCGAGCCTCTGGCCAGCATCGCCGCCCAGTGCGGCTTCTCCTCCCAGGCCCATTTTGGCAACCGCTTTCGGGAGGCGTTCGGCCTGAGCCCGGGCCAGTGGCGAGCCCAGTTGTCATTCTCCTGTCACAGATAACCCTGAGACTCTGGGCAAAAGAGGTGTACCCTCTGTCTCTTGTCCATTGAAAGGAATGCCCATTGAATCATCGCAAACGTCAGACCCGTACTCGCCATCTCTGGTTCAACCACTGGAATGCCCCCCTCTATCGCGTCACCCAGCCGACGCCGCCCGAACCGCTCGTTCCTCACAGTTCCCGCTGAAAACGCCGTAACCCGATAGGATTTTTCCGGCAACTTTGCCACTATTGCGCCATCAGGATGGACTGGATATGGCCGCATGTTTCTGGAACGCATTGAAGTCAAAGGTTTTCGCGGAATAAATCGCCTCTCCCTCGGGCTGGACAACACCACTGTGCTCATCGGCGAAAACGCCTGGGGCAAATCCAGCCTGCTGCGGGCCCTCTGGTGCCTGCTGGGGGATGCCGAGCCCTATCAATTTGGTCAGGATGATTTTCACCGGCCCGAAGATCCCGAGCTCGAACCCTCGCGCACGCTGCAACTGGTGCTCACCTTCAGCGAGTATCGTCCCCAGATGTGCCAGCACTCCCGCCGTCTGGCCCGCCTCGGGGCGGCCTGGATCCCCCACAAGGACAAGTTCCACCGGGTGCATTATCGTGCCAGTGCCGAGTTGCAGGACGATGGCAGCGTGCTCACCACCCACGACTTTCTCGACGGTATCGGCAAGAGCCTGGCCATCGACAACAATGAAGCGCTGGTGCGTCTGCTCATTACCATGAACCCGGTGTTCAGGCTGCGGGATGCCCGTACCGCCCGGGATGGCATCGAGCGGCTGCCCTGGGGGGATCTGTGCGAGCAGCGGCTGGACGAGCTGGCCGGCAAGCTCACCGACGAGCCCCAGCGCATCGGCGAGCCTGAACTCAAGGAGGCGCTGCAGGCGGTGCAGCAGTTGATGGAGCACTACTTCAGCGCCCTGGCGCCCATCAAGCACAAGCCGCGCAGCCAGCGGGACATCGTCAATCGCCCCATGACCCTGCGCAATCCCGGCAACCTGCAGGTGCTGCTGCGCAATGCGGACAACCGGGCGCTGCAACTGGCCATGGCGGGCATGGCGGCCATGCTGCTCCACGCCCGGGGCAACCGGGAGCTGGAGGAGGGGGCCAGACCCATATTGATGCTGGAAGACCCAGAGAGCCGCCTGCATCCCACCATGCTGGCCCTGGCCTGGGGTCTGCTGGAGCAGTTGCCCGGCCAGAAGCTGCTCACCACCAACTCGGGGGACCTGCTCTCCTCCTTGCCCCTCAATCAGGTGCGTCGTCTGGTGCGCCGCCAGCAGGACATCCTCTGCCATCAGTTGGGAGGGGAGCGCTACAGCAGCGACGATCTGCGCAAGATTGCCTTCCATGTGCGCATCAACAGGCCCATGTCGATGTTTGCTCGCTGCTGGCTGCTGGTGGAAGGGGAGACCGAGATCTGGCTGCTCTCGGAGCTGGCCCAGATCTGCGGCTACAGCCTGCGGGCAGAGGGGGTGCGCATCATCGAGTTCGCCCAGTGCGGCCAGGCTCCTCTCATCAAGGTGGCCCGGGACTTTGGCATAGAGTGGCACCTGCTCACCGACGGTGACGAGGCGGGTGCCAAGTATGCGAGCTCCGCCCGCTCCCTGCTCAAGGGGGAGCGCGAGCGGGATCGGCTGACCCAGTTGCCGGCGGCAGACATAGAGCACTACCTCTACCAGAACGGGTTCGAGGGGGTGTTCCGGCGCGAGGCGGGGGTCGGGGGGCGCTCCACCCTCAACGCCGGGCGCATCATCGCCAAGGCGATCCACCATCGCAGCAAGCCAGGCATGGCCCTGGCGGTGGTGGAGGAGGCGGAGCGCCTCGGCAGCGAGCACATTCCCCCTGTGCTCAAGCAGATGTTTGCCCGGGTGGTTGCCCTTGCCCGGGGACAAAGCTGACCGGCGACGTTGGGAAGACGGGGGAGTTTGGATATACTCCCTGCCTCTTGTCCTTCCTTACCCTGTGACGGGTGCACCCGCACCCGGACTGCTGCCGGAGACCCTATGTTCGTCCAACTTCCTTTTTGGCTCTTTCCCCTGACCGGTCTGATGGCCCTGGGGGCCCTGATCGCCGTGGGGCTCGTCCTGTGGCGCGGGGATCTCTGCCCGGGCCAGCGCTCGCGGATCACTACCCAGCTCTTCTCGGTCTGGGTGATCACCGGGCTCTCTCTGATGCTGGCGGTGGAGGCCAAGGTTGCGGGCTGGCTCATCTGGAGCGGGGGGGCCGCCCTGGTGCTCGGTATCGTGCTCTCCCTGGTCCAGTCTCGCCTGGAGGGCAAGCGCGCCATCCCCGCCACCCTGCTGTGGTTGCCCGCGATGCCGCTCGCCCTCTACGGGCTGGGTCTGATGCAGATCCAGGGCTGGCTCGGCGGCCTGCTGCAGATGGTGCTGCTGGGGTCGGCCTTTGCCCACCTGATGCTGCTGCGTGCCCGCCACCGCCTGCAAGCCTTCAATCTGCTGCTGCCCCTGGCGGGGCTGGTCTCCGCCATCCTGAGTCTTATCTGGCTGGCGGTGCTGGTGGGTTGGCAGGGGAGCAGCGCAGGGCTCGACCCGCTGATCCCTGCAGTCTTGACCCAGGCCGGCCTGCTGGTCGCAGCCCTGCTGCTCTGGTTCAGCCCCATCTACCGTCAGCAGGAGACGGCCCCCGTGGTGGTCTCCGTGACCCTGTGCGGCCTCATCATCGCCCAGATTGCGGCGACCAGCGTGTTGCACCAGCTGGCCTGATCCCGGCGCATCCTCCCGCCCGCACCTTGTTGTGCGGGCTTTTTTTAGGTTCTTCGCGGGATCTTGGGGAAGTGGAAGTTGACAGACAGGGTGCTGGTAAACTGGCTGTCTCCAAACACACCACCACCATCACCCTGCTGTCGCCGTGCATCATATTGATATTGCCTCCTTCTGGCCAGGTTATACCGTCATCGCCCAAGCGCTTTCTGCCAACCATCACACCCTGTTTACCCTTGAGCCTCGCGCCGACCTGTTGCCCCGTTGTCGCCGATGCCTGCAACCCACGCCATTGATCCACGACCAACGTATCCGCCGGGTGCGTGAGCGAGACCTATTTGACCGACAAGTCTGGTTACAACTGCCTGTTCGCCGCGTCGACTGTCTGCGCTGTGGTCGCGTCAGTGAACATATCGACTGGCTCCCCTCTGGCTCCCGCCTCACCCGGCGCATGCAGTGCTGGATTGAAGCGCTCGTTCAGTACCTCCCCATCCGCCATGTCAGCCAGCTCACCGGGGTCGGTTGGCACACCATCAAGGAGATCGACAAGCGCCGTTTGCAGACCAGTGTGGGCACCATCGAACTTGGGGAGGTGCGGCGGCTGGTGATGGATGAGTTTGCCCTGCACAAGGGACACCGCTATGCCACCGTGATCATGGATGCCGAGCGAACCCGCGTCCTGTGGGTGGGGCACGGCAACAGCCGGGCCGCTATCCGTCCCTTCTTCGAGCAGCTCGGCGAGCGATGCCAGCAGATTGAGGCGGTGGCGATGGACATGAACACGGCGTTCGACCTGGAGGTGAAGCAACACTGCCCGCAGGCGGAGGTGGTCTACGACCTGTTCCACGTGGTGGCTCGCTATGGCCGAGAGGTGGTGGACCGGGTGCGAGTGGAGCAGGCGAATGCACTGAAAAGCGATAAACCGGCGCGAAAAGTGGTCAAAAGTGCGCGTTGGTTGCTGCTACGTAATCGGGCGAAGCTGAGTGAAAAACAGGATGTGAAGTTGCAGGAGCTGTTGGCGGCGAATCAACCGCTGGCGATGGTGTACGTGCTGAAAGAGGCGTTGAAGGGCATCTGGTATGCGCCGAGCGTGTGGGAAGGATGGCGACGATGGCGGAGCTGGATGCGGCAGGTGAAGGAAAGCGGGCTAGCGCCGCTGCAACGATTTGGTCGAAATTTATCGAAATATATGCGGGGGATCCTGGCGAGTGCAAACTACCCGATGCACACGAGTGTGCTGGAAGGGGTGAACAACAAGATCAAAGTGATAAAGCGTATGGCATATGGATTTAGGGACTCAGAATACTTTTTTCTGAAAATCAAGGCGGCCTTCCCCGGAAAGCCGCGATGAACCTTTTTTTATGGCAAATAGGGGCAAGTCGGGGGGCGCGCGGGGAGGGGCCTGAGGGGCGAGAGATCGCTAGCTGCCTGAAAAAACTGCGATTTGTTGCAAAAGAGCGCAGTATGTGACGGTTTAATCCCCGAATAAACTTTTTTTAGGATATTTACTTGCAATCTCAGCGTTGGCGCCTATTATGGGCGACCTCGGACGCGGGGTGGAGCAGCTCGGTAGCTCGTCGGGCTCATAACCCGAAGGTCGTCGGTTCAAATCCGGCCCCCGCAACCAACTATTTGTGTCCATGGCAAGCGCATAGCGCTGCGGTGGAGACGAAGACAGCAAGAAGCAACTGCTCTGCTTTTTGTGGTGGCAATACAATTCGGACGCGGGGTGGAGCAGCTCGGTAGCTCGTCGGGCTCATAACCCGAAGGTCGTCGGTTCAAATCCGGCCCCCGCAACCAACTATTTGTGTCCATGGCAAGCGCATAGCGCTGCGGTGGAGACGAAGACAGCAAGAAGCAACTGCTCTGCTTTTTGTGGTGGCAATACAATTCGGACGCGGGGTGGAGCAGCTCGGTAGCTCGTCGGGCTCATAACCCGAAGGTCGTCGGTTCAAATCCGGCCCCCGCAACCAACTATTTGTGTTCATGGCAAGCGCATAGCGCTGCGGTGGAGACGAAGACAGCAAGAAGCAACTGCTCTGCTTTTTGTGGTGGCAATACAATTCGGACGCGGGGTGGAGCAGCTCGGTAGCTCGTCGGGCTCATAACCCGAAGGTCGTCGGTTCAAATCCGGCCCCCGCAACCAACCATTTTATCCATGGCAAGCGCTAGCGCCTGTGGTGGAGACGAAGACAGCAAGAAGCAACTGCTCTGCTTTTTGTGGTGGCAATACAATTCGGACGCGGGGTGGAGCAGCTCGGTAGCTCGTCGGGCTCATAACCCGAAGGTCGTCGGTTCAAATCCGGCCCCCGCAACCAACTATTTGTGTCCATGGCAAGCGCATAGCGCTGCGGTGGAGACGAAGACAGCAAGAAGCAACTGCTCTGCTTTTTGTGGTGGCAATACAATTCGGACGCGGGGTGGAGCAGCTCGGTAGCTCGTCGGGCTCATAACCCGAAGGTCGTCGGTTCAAATCCGGCCCCCGCAACCAACTATTTGTATCCATGGCAAGCGCTAGCGCCTGTGGTGGAGACGAAGACAGCAAGAAGCAACTGCTCTGCTTTTTGTGGTGGCAATACAATTCGGACGCGGGGTGGAGCAGCTCGGTAGCTCGTCGGGCTCATAACCCGAAGGTCGTCGGTTCAAATCCGGCCCCCGCAACCAACTTCTGACTTATTTTCTTCTGCATTACCTCTCTGATCCCCTCCAGCATCTGTTGCTTGCACACAATAATGTGTGTTTTTCCGATCCCTCTCGCCATTTGTTCGGTATCATCCTGCTTTCTGTTCATGGATGAGGCCGCACCCTGTGATGACCCCTTTTAGCTATTCTTCTCCCCAAATCACGATGCAGAGCACCTCCCTCGCCGAAGTAATGGCAGGGCCGGCTGCCGTCAAACTCCTGCTCATTGCCGACTCAGCGCGCGATACCCTGCTGGCGACGCCTCCCTTTGCCGCCGTGGCAACCCAGATAGCCCTGGGTCAGAAGGCCCCCTATTCCCTTGACGACAGTCAGGGGCTGCAACGGGTGATCTTCATGGATGCCCGCCCGGCCCTGGATCATCGGCTCTACAAGCAGGTGCGCAGCTGGGTGGGCTCGCTGGCGGGCCTCAAGGCGACGCACCTGGCGCTCCATCTGGAGGGCTTTGACGATGAGCATCGCGCGCAACTGGCAAGGGTGGTGCTCGCCTGCCTGCTCGCCGCCGATGTGACCCTGCCGACCCAGAAACGGAGTGAGGCGACAAGACCGGGTTATCAGCAGTTGCAACTTTCCCCCCCTTGCGAGCTGGACATGGCCCGCCTGAGCGCAGAAACCGAAGGCAATGGTCTGGCTCGCCACCTGGCAGTGCTGCCAGCGTCCGAGCTCAATGCCCGTCATTACCGGGCCTATGCCCGGGAGCTGGCGCAGCAGGAGGGGTGGCAGTGGCAGGAGTTTGATGAGACGACCCTGGCACGGATGGGGGCTGGCGCCTTCCTGGCGGTGGCCCGTGGTTCGGCGGACGGTCAGGCCGCCATCGTCAGGCTCAGTTACTGTCCGGCCAACCCGCTGCGCCGCGTCGCGCTGGTGGGCAAGGGGATCTGCCACGACTCCGGTGGCTACAACCTGAAAGTCGGTGGCAGCATGTATGGCATGCACCTGGACATGGGGGGCAGCGCGGTGGCCCTTGGCACGCTGCTGGCCATCAGCCGGGCGAAACTCCCCGTTGAGGTGCATTGCTGGCTCGCCATCGCCGAGAACCACATCGGCCCGCAGGCCTTCCGGCCCGGTGAGGTGGTGACCGCCCTCAACGGCACCACCATCGAAGTGGTGGACACCGACGCCGAGGGTCGCATGGTGCTGGCGGATGCCCTGACCCTGGCGGCCGGGGACAAACCCGACTTGCTGATCGACTACGCCACCCTGACCGGCGCCTGCAAACGGGCGCTCGGCAGCCGTTACAGCGGCGCCTTCACCAACCGCCCCGAGTGGCTCACCACGCTGATAGCGCTGGGCCAGCAGAGCGGGGAGCGAGTCTGGCCCTTCCCCCTGGACGAGGATTACGATGACAACCTCGATAGCGAGTGGGCCGATCTGTTACAGTGCGCGCCGGGCGCCTCCCCGGATCACATCGATGCCGCCCGTTTTCTCACGCGCTTCGTGCCCGCCGAGCTTCCCTGGTTGCACCTCGACCTGAGTGGTTTTCGCAACAAGGGGGGCAATGGCGTGGTGGGCAGCGAGGTAACCGGCTTTGGTGTCAGGCTGACCCTGACCCTGCTCGACAGCCCTCTGGGGATGGGTGCGCCCGACGCATGACAACGTGGCCAAGCACAATCAATAAGGACAAGCGTGAAACAAACAAGCTATGACTGGGTGCTGTTCGATCTGGACGAAACCCTGCTCGATTTTCCGGTCGCCAGGGCGCTGGAGCGGACCCTGCAGATCTACGGCGTGGCGCCGACTCCCCCCAAGATGGCGGAGTACCATGCCCTCAACCAGCGGCTCTGGCAGCAGTACAACTCAGGGGAGATTGACGCCACCCACCTGCAGCAGACCCGTTTTTCGCTCTTTGCCGAGCAGGTCAACGTAGCACCCATGGCGATGAACGAGACCTTCCTGCAGCAGATCATCGCCCTGAGCGTGCCCCTGGAGGGGGTGGAGGAGACCCTGCAGGCCCTGAAGAGCAAGGTCAGAATGGGGATCATCACCAACGGCTTCAGCCTGCCCCAGCGCGGGCGCCTCGACAAACTGGGTTGGAACAGCTGGTTTGAGCCTCTCGTTATCTCTGACGAGGTGCAGGTGACCAAGCCGGCGGCGGCCATCTTCCAGCATGCCCTGGCGCAGATGGGTCAGCCGAGCCCGGCGCGGGTGTTGATGGTGGGGGACAATCCCAAGACCGACATCGCCGGTGCCGCCGCCCAGGGTCTTGCCACCTGCTGGTACAACCCGGGGCGGGAGACCGGTCCGTGCGAGGCGACCCACGAGATCCACCACTTCGCCCATCTCTGCGCGATCGTGCTGGGAGAGTAGGTCCCCTATGTCCGCAAGGGTGTAAAAAAACAAGGCAGCCCATGGGCTGCCTTGTTTGCATTCGGCGTCTGCTAGCGGCCGAGGCGGGCGAGCAGCCAGGCCTCCAGGAAGGCCACTCCGGGGGCCAGCACGGCTTCGTCGAAGTCGAACTCCGGATGATGGTGGGGGGCCGCGAGGTTGGCTCCCAGGATGAGATAGGCGGCTTCGCCGCCGTGCTGCTGTACCCGCTCGATGAGGAAACCGGCATCCTCGCTGGCCCCGAAGCGGCGGGTGTGGATGGTATCAAGGGAATTCCCCTCTGCGAGAGGCACGATTTCCTCGATGAGGGTTGGGCTGTTCTCGATGCCGATCGCTTCCCCCTGTTTGCGGATGTGGTAGGTCGCGCCCTGCATCAGGGCCGCCCCCTCCACAATCTGTTGCACCTGATTGAACATGTAGTCGTTGAGGGCCGGCGTCGCGCCACGGGTCTCCCCCATCAGGCGGGCATGGCCCGGGATGACGTTGCGTCCACTGCCGCCGTTGAGCTGCCCCACGTTGATGCGGGTCATGCCGTCCCGATGGCGGGGAATGCCGAGCATGGCGGTGGTGGCCATGCAGGCCGCCGCCAGGGCATTGTGGCCCGCGTTGGGCTCGAGCCCCGCATGGGCGGCTTGCCCCATGAACTCCACGTCGAATTTGGTTGAACAGAGAAACTCGGTGGGGTTGACCACCAGCTCACCGCTGCTCGCGTGAATGCCGATGTGCAGTGCCAGCAGGGCGTCCACATCGTCGAGCTGCCCCCCTGCCGCCAGCGCCTTGCCGCCTCGGCAGCCCTCTTCAGCCGGCTGGAAGAAGAGCTTGATGCGGCCAGTGAGGCGATCGGCGAGGGCCGCGATCCGCTCGGCCAGCACCAGCCCGATGGCGGTGTGACCATCGTGGGCACAGGCGTGCATCCAGCCCGGGTTGGCGGAGTGCCAGCCTCCCTGGCCGGGCAGGTGTGACGCCTCCTGGCTCTCTTCGACCTCCACCGCATCGATATCGAAGCGAAACGCCAGGGTGGGGCCGGGGCGCCCGCTCTCCCAGAGTCCCATCACGCCGGTGAGTGCGTCGATCCGCGTCAGCCACTCCGGATGCGCCCCCTGGTGCAGGGCACGGGCCTTCTGGGCCTCGACGTCTATTTCCCGTCCCATGATGAGGGTGCTGGCGAGCAGTTGATCCCCCAGCATGATGGAGAAACCGAGTTCACTGAGGTGTTGGGCGATGAGGGTGGTGGTGCGAAATTCACACCAGGCGGCTTCGGGGTGACGATGAAGGTCGCGGCGCCAGTGGCGCAAGGCATCCTGAGTCATGGTGGTTCCTGCGTGGCAAATCCAGCGGCCATTGTGACGGGCAGGGGGGCAAGAGTAAATCCCGCAGGGGGAGATGCGACAAGGGGAGCCCGGGCTCCCCTTGAAAGATGGCATGGATGTCGACGAGGTCGTTTTGTGTGCGCAGATCGCGCTCAATGATGGCTTGGCATCATCCTTTGCCAGAGCGCGTCAAAAACCCATGTTGCAGTCTTTTTTTTGAACCGCCCCTCTGGGGCAGAGGTGGCAGATGGCTGATTGACCGACTTAGAGCTGTGCCAGCGACGGCATGGAGACGGCAACCAGAGTGAAAAACACGGTGAAAACGGCGGTAACTACGAACTCTTTCATGATTTTATCTCCCTTGGTTGGCTCATGATGGAACCAAGATACCACAACAGAACGATAAAACAACGAAAAATGTAATTATGAGGCAAAAATGGTTTTGTAGTGGAATGCGGCTGCATTTTTCCAAGTTTAAGGGCGTTTTTTGTCCTGGGAAGAGTTTCATGGTGATACCAGTGAAAGGGGATGCATATAAAGTCTTTAAATACATTGAGTTATGTTGATTTTATGACTCTCTCCTTGTGGGTTCCGATTGGATTCTTTGTGGTGATCTCCATTTTTAGTCAGCAAAATGGCCTGCGGGATGCGCCGATTGGTGTCGCCATAGGGAGGTTGGTGGCTGTCAGCCAGGTTTTGTCATCCCATGTCATGTTTTCTCACGACTTGTGTCCCAACCCCAGTCTGCAAGGCTGTTGCCAGCCAGGGTTATCCGATGAAGGCTCAATTTTCTGCTCATCCCAAACAGGATGGGAGCAAAAAGAGTACGGAAAAACGACAAAACGGCCGCCAAAGAAGCATGGAAGGCAAGGGGGAAGGCGGGAAAATGGGGGGGCGATCTTCATGGGGCCTTGTGTGGCCGGAAGCCCCGTTTTTCGCTGTTTTCTTGGGGGGACGAGCCAGTGGGCCCGCGCGCAGGGGAAGCGGGCGATATCGTCGGCCCACCCGGGTGGCTATATGGCGCCAGTGTGATGGGATGAAGGACGGGGGAGGCCTGGCGCAGGGCCGTGGCACTGCGGCACCGAGGCCTTTATCCAGACCCGTCGCGAACAAGGTGAGCAAGCAGAAAAGCGGGGGAAAGAAGTTAAAGGAGAAGGTCGTGGGGTCAGAGGCTCAGGGCCGCCGGGCAAGGGGTAAGACATGGCGACAGTGGCCAGTGGATAGTCGGGCCCCCGTAGGGGGAGGAGGGGGTGAGGAGCCCGCATAAAAAAAGGTTCATCGCGGCTTTCCGGGGAAGGCCGCCTTGATTTTCAGAAAAAAGTATTCTGAGTCCCTAAATCCATATGCCATACGCTTTATCACTTTGATCTTGTTGTTCACCCCTTCCAGCACACTCGTGTGCATCGGGTAGTTTGCACTCGCCAGGATCCCCCGCATATATTTCGATAAATTTCGACCAAATCGTTGCAGCGGCGCTAGCCCGCTTTCCTTCACCTGCCGCATCCAGCTCCGCCATCGTCGCCATCCTTCCCACACGCTCGGCGCATACCAGATGCCCTTCAACGCCTCTTTCAGCACGTACACCATCGCCAGCGGTTGATTCGCCGCCAACAGCTCCTGCAACTTCACATCCTGTTTTTCACTCAGCTTCGCCCGATTACGTAGCAGCAACCAACGCGCACTTTTGACCACTTTTCGCGCCGGTTTATCGCTTTTCAGTGCATTCGCCTGCTCCACTCGCACCCGGTCCACCACCTCTCGGCCATAGCGAGCCACCACGTGGAACAGGTCGTAGACCACCTCCGCCTGCGGGCAGTGTTGCTTCACCTCCAGGTCGAACGCCGTGTTCATGTCCATCGCCACCGCCTCAATCTGCTGGCATCGCTCGCCGAGCTGCTCGAAGAAGGGACGGATAGCGGCCCGGCTGTTGCCGTGCCCCACCCACAGGACGCGGGTTCGCTCGGCATCCATGATCACGGTGGCATAGCGGTGTCCCTTGTGCAGGGCAAACTCATCCATCACCAGCCGCCGCACCTCCCCAAGTTCGATGGTGCCCACACTGGTCTGCAAACGGCGCTTGTCGATCTCCTTGATGGTGTGCCAACCGACCCCGGTGAGCTGGCTGACATGGCGGATGGGGAGGTACTGAACGAGCGCTTCAATCCAGCACTGCATGCGCCGGGTGAGGCGGGAGCCAGAGGGGAGCCAGTCGATATGTTCACTGACGCGACCACAGCGCAGACAGTCGACGCGGCGAACAGGCAGTTGTAACCAGACTTGTCGGTCAAATAGGTCTCGCTCACGCACCCGGCGGATACGTTGGTCGTGGATCAATGGCGTGGGTTGCAGGCATCGGCGACAACGGGGCAACAGGTCGGCGCGAGGCTCAAGGGTAAACAGGGTGTGATGGTTGGCAGAAAGCGCTTGGGCGATGACGGTATAACCTGGCCAGAAGGAGGCAATATCAATATGATGCACGGCGACAGCAGGGTGATGGTGGTGGTGTGTTTGGAGACAGCCAGTTTACCAGCACCCTGTCTGTCAACTTCCACTTCCCCAAGATCCCGCGAAGAACCTAAAAAAACCCTCCAGAGGAGGGTTTTTTGTCAGACCACAGCCTTTAGAACAGGGTGGTGGAGAGATCGTACAGCTCCTGGTTGAACGGGCGCTTCAGGTTCTCGATGCAGTCGATGATGTCGTGGTGCACCATCTCGTTGCCCTGAATGCCGACGCAGCGGCCACCCTGGCCCGCCAGCAGTTGCTCGACGGCGAAGGCACCCATGCGGCTGGACATGATACGGTCACGGGCAGTGGGAGAACCGCCACGCTGGATGTGACCCAGGATGGTGGCGCGGGTTTCGCGGCCGGTCATGGCCTCGATGTCTTTCGCCAGGGCGTTCACGTCGGTGACGTGCTCGCAGATGGTGATGATGGCGTGCTTCTTGCCCTTGGCTTCCCCTTCCTTGATCTGCTGCAGCAGCTTCTCCTTGTCGAAGGCCACTTCCGGCACGATCACGTACTCGGCACCACCGGCAACAGCGGCAGACATGGCCAGATCGCCGCAGTGGCGGCCCATGATCTCGACCACGGAGATGCGGTGGTGGGAGCTGCAGGTGTCGCGCAGGCGGTCAATGGCGTCCACGACCACGTTCAGGGCGGTGTCAAAGCCGATGGTGAAGTCGGTACCGGCGATGTCGTTGTCGATGGTGCCCGGCAGGCCGATGCAGGGGAAGCCCTCTTCGGTCAGCTTCTTGGCACCCATGTAGGAGCCGTCACCGCCGATGACCACCAGGGCATCGATGCCGTGTTTCTTCAGGTTTTCGACCGCTTCGGCACGGACTTTCGGATCCTTGAAGGCGGGGAAACGGGCGGAGCCCAGGAAAGTACCGCCACGGTTCACGACGTCGGAGACGCTGTGACGCTCGAGCTTGACGATACGGTCCTGGTGCAGACCGAGGTAGCCATCATAGATGCCGTAAACTTCCAGGCCATGATGCAGACCGGCGCGCACCACGGCGCGGATGGCTGCGTTCATACCCGGTGCGTCACCACCACTGGTCAAAACACCAATACGTTTGATTTGTTTGGTCATGAGTGCCTCTGGATCTGAGTTGTCGAAAATCAAGATTCTGAAAAATACGGCTGGCCGCTTTTACTATATCGGCTTTCCTATGGCGAGAGGGTCCATAGGAAAGCGATATGCAAAGAGGGGCGGGGCCCCTCTTTGCTTGGCGCTTACTTGGCGGCGCCAGCGATGATCTGGGAGAAGTCGTCCACTTTCAGGGACGCGCCACCCACCAGGCCACCGTCGATGTCCGGCTGGCCGAACAGGTCGGCAGCGGTGGCGCCAGTCACGGAGCCGCCGTACAGGATCTGTACCTTGGCAGCCACGGCTGCATCAAAACCGGCCAGGTATTGACGGATGTGAGCATGCACGGATTGTGCGATCTCCGGGGTGGCTGTCTTGCCGGTGCCGATGGCCCATACCGGCTCGTAAGCGATGACGGCGTTCTCGAAGGAGGCGATGCCGCAGCGATCGATCACGGCCTTGAGCTGGGTCTCGACCACCTGGTTGGTGGTACCGGCTTCGAACTGGGCCAGGGTTTCACCGATGCACAGCACGGGGATCAGGCCTCCCTTCTGAATGGCTTCGTACTTGGCAGCCACCACGTCGTCGGTCTCTGCGTGCAGGGTACGACGCTCGCTGTGACCGACCAGGGAGTAGGTGCAGCCGAAGGCTTTGAGCATGGAGGGGGCGTTTTCGCCGGTGAAGGCGCCGGACTCGTGAACGTCGGCGTTCTGGGCACCGTAGGCGATTTTGCTGCCGGCGGTCAGCTGTTCAACCAGACCCAAAAAGATAACCGGCGGGCAGACGGCCACTTGCACGGAAGGATGAGCGGCAGCGGCCGGGGTCAGTCCTTTGATCAGGGCTTCTACAGAAGCCTTGGTGCCGTTCAGTTTCCAGTTACCCATTACCAGGTGCTGTCTCATCTTCTATATCTCCTAGGCATTTGATTGCGCAACATTATATGAATTGAACCGAGCCCAAGATAGCTGACCCGGCGGCAAATGACGTAATTTTTTTTCGCTTTCCTGATCCAAATCAGGAATGCAAGGCGCGATTGCTCACTCGGTGACCTGCCCACGCAAACGGGCCCACCATACCCCAATCCACTCGTGAATGGCAGCCTCGGAATACATCAGATAACGCCCCTTGGGGAGGTAGCTGTAGAGGGGTTGCGGCTCCTGACTCTGCTTGGCGGTGTAATCGGTGGGAGCCGGCACCGCATCGAGTCCCTGACTGCGATAGAGGGCCATGGCCCGGGGCAGGTGGGTGGCCGAACTCACCAGCGCCACCCGCTTGCCGTTGAGGTGGGCGGCGATGCTGACCGCCTCGTCATGGGTGTCTTTGTTGTTTTCAAACAACGTCATGCGCGCACGCGGGATGCCAAGGCTTTCCGCCATGCGGGCGTTGACCTCGGCGTTCGACAGGGGATCCCCGGCCACGGCGCCGGAGAAAACCAGCTCGGCCTCTGGATAGGCCAGGGCCAGGCGAACCCCTTCCAGGGTGCGCGCCAGGGAGATGTTGTTTTGCCAGGCGCGCTCTGGGATGGCCGGATCGCTCACATGACCGTTGCCCAGCACGACGATGGCCTGGATGTCAGGATGCAGGCTCACCTCGAAGGGGGGATAGGTCTGCTCCAGGCTGCGGGCCAGCTCGTAGCTCACCGGCCGCGTCCCCATCAGGGCAATGATCACCAAGGAGAGGGTCGCCAGCAGCCTGCCGCTTTTTTGAAAGCGGGTGAACCAGAGCAGCACGAGCGCCAGCACCAACAAGGAGAGAGAGAAGGGGAGCGGCATCAGCAGATGGCCCAGCCATTTCTTGATGACAAAGAAGTTGAGCTCGAACACGACAGACACGTCCTTGAGTTTTCAGCAAATTCGGGATGTGACAGAATACCCCTCTTTTTTCCTGTGGCCCAATCCTGTGTGGTTCCTCCTGCGGCCCTCATGGCGGGGCGGTCGAAGATGAGTGTGTCTTGAAGCAAGATCAGAGTTTTGACGGGCGCGCGGACAAGTTCGCTCGCAACATTTACGACTCCACCAAGGGGAGCATTCGCACCACCATTGTCTGGAGTGACATCGAAGCCTGCCTGGCGCGCCTGGGCAACCGGCCGCTGCGTATCCTGGATGCCGGCGGCGGCTTTGGCTACTTCGCCCAGAAACTGGCGGCCATGGGCCACCAGGTGGAGCTGTGCGATTTGTCGGCAGAAATGCTGGATCTGGCCCGGGAGCAGATCGCCCAGAAGGGGTTGGAAGACAGAATTCGTCTCATCCATTGCCCCATTCAGGATCTCAAGCACCACGTGACCGGCACCTTCGATCTGGTGCTCTGTCACGCGGTACTGGAGTG
This sequence comes from Aeromonas sp. FDAARGOS 1402, assembly GCF_019046925.1. Taxonomy (NCBI): domain Bacteria; kingdom Pseudomonadati; phylum Pseudomonadota; class Gammaproteobacteria; order Aeromonadales; family Aeromonadaceae; genus Aeromonas; species Aeromonas sp. FDAARGOS 1402. The sequence continues at coordinate 3,849,749 of NZ_CP077201.1, read as the reverse complement.
GCTCGCCGAGCCGCGCCAGACCTTGCTGGGTCTGTTCCCTTTCGTCAAGGCTGGGGGCATACTGTCGCTGCTTTTTTACAATCGTCACGGCCTCCTGTTCCAGAGCCTGGTGGTGGGCAATTTCGACTATGTGCGCCTGGGCCTTCGCAAGAAACGCCAGACTGCCCTGACTCCCACCAATCCCCAGTTGCCCGAGCAGGTCTATGACTGGATAGGCCGGGGGGGATTGCGGATCATCGGCAAGACCGGGGTGCGCGTCATCCACGACTACATGCGCCACAAGCAGGATCAGGTCGAGAAGTTCGAGGACCTGCTCGCCATGGAGCAGCAATATTGCCGCCAGGAGCCCTTTGTTTCCCTGGGGCGCTACATCCATGTGATGGCCCAGAAACCGGCCGGTTGAGACACACCGGCGTGAACACGATGCGGGATCCAGCCGCCGGGGCGCCACCGACCCCGGCCTATATCACCACGGCGGGCGAAGACCTGCCGACTATAACAACGAGATGATAACGTCATGATGAGTACATCCCGTACCCTGCCAGAGACGGTGGGATGGGTCAGACAGGAGGGGTTGGCGCTGCACCTCCCCACCGACAGGCTGGCCTTTCTGATAGCGATCAAGACGCTCTCCGAGGACGAGTCTGATCTCTCGGAGGCCGCGCTGCACGATGCCTTTGGCTATGTCAGCAGTGCCTTCGGCCAGATGGACGAGACCCTCACCGGTCGCGCCAACAACGCCATCAACGATCTCATTCGTCAGCAACTGCTGTCGCGTTTCACCACCGACATGGTGGCGGGGGAGAGCCTCTACCGCCTGTCGCGCCTTGGCATGAGCATCGTCGATTTCTTCATGGATCAGCGCCAGGTGGACTCCATCAAGCTCTCCATCCTGCTCGAGCACCTGGCGGCCGAGCTCGACACCGCCCGCAAGGCGGCGCTCGAGACCAACACCCGGGAGCAGTGGGACGCCGAGGTGCTGCCGCGCCTCTCCTTCTCCCTGGAAGAGACGCTCGGGCGCATCGATCTCACCCAGCGCGCCATGGACGAGCAGCAAAACCAGGTCAAGAGCGAGATCGCGGCCCTGCTGACCCAGAACTGGGTCGATGCCATCCACAGCTGCGAGAAGCTCCTGCACGAGACCGGCCAGACCCTGCGCGAGTTGCAGGACACCCTGGACGCCGCCGGCCACCGCCTGCAGGCGGGGCTGCTCAACATTCAGGAAGCGGCCCAGGGGCGTGAGGATCTGTTCCACGTCGAGGAGCTGACCCACGCCCTGCAGGGGCGTCTGGATGTCATCACCGCCTGGGGCCAGCAGTGCATCGAGCTCTGGTCCCGTTATGACAGGCACGTCCACAAGTTCATCCGCAACGCCATCGACATGGACAAGAACCGCGCCTTCAGCCAGCGGCTGCGGGAATCCATCCGCAACTTCGAGCAGCACAGCTGGTTGTTGCGGGTGGCCGAAGAGCCCCGTTTGCTGGAGCTGCGGGATGAAACCATCGCCATCCACGACGAGGAGGTGACCGGCGAGGTGCCCCTCGAGATGGAGTACGTGGAGATGGTGGACATCAACCAGGAGCTGGCGGAGCGCATCGAGCGCTACCTGGCCCGCTACCCGGAGCAGGGAGATCGGCTGGATCTTGCCGACGTGCTGCGGGAATACCTGCTGGATTACCCGGCCCATGCCCACTTCGACGTGGCGCGCCTCCTGATCGATCAGGCCGTGCGTCTCGGCCATGCCAGCGGTGAGCGCGAGCACCACCGCCAACCCGCATGGAAACCCATCAACCAAGCTGGATCCAAGGTTCAGGCCTATGTCATCGATCAATACTGAATTCCCCTTGCCCCTGCGTCTCGCAGAGGCCATCGCCAACCCCTTGTTTCCGCGCATCGACACCGCCCTGCGCTCCGGTCGCCACATCAGTGCCGACGAATTCGAGCAGCACTCGGCCCTGGTGGAGTACCACCAGGAGCTGGAGATCTTCTACGGTCGCTATCAGGTGGAACTCATCAAGGCACCGGAAGGCTTCTTCTACCTGCGTCCGCGCCCGAGCGCCGACATCGGTACAACAGTGTTATCTGAGCTCGATATGCTGGTGGGCAAGGTGCTCTGCTACCTGTTCCTGAGCCCGGACAGGCTCGCCTCTGAAGGGGTGTTCGCCATGGGCGAGCTGCAAGAAGAGGTGCTGAGTCTGGCGGACGAGAAGCAACTGCTGCGCATGGTCAACAGCCGCTCCGGCGGCACGGATCTGGACAAGAAGAAGCTGCTCGAGAAGATCCGCACCTCCATGCGTCGCCTCAAGCGCCTCGGGATGATCACCCCCCTTGGCAACAGCGACAAATTCCGGGTCAACGAGTCCGTGTTCCGCTTCGCCGCCGATGTGCGCTCCGACGAGGATCCCCGCGCGGTGCAACTGCGGATGATCCAGGAAGGGGAGGCCATTTTCCACGATGACGAGATGCCGAGCAGCGATTCCCTGTTCGAGGATATCGAAGAGGATCTGGACGAAGAGCAGCTGGAGCTGGAGGTGGAAGATGATCTGCAACGTTAATGTGCCGGCACTGATGGTGTCTGCCGGTTTGATGGAGAGTGTGGCGTGAGAGGCAAATTCAAATCCCTGACCATGGTCAACTGGAACGGCTTCTTCGCCCGCACCTTCGATCTCGACCAGCTGGTCACGACCCTGTCCGGCGGCAACGGCGCGGGCAAGTCCACCACCATGGCGGCCTTTATCGCGGCCCTCATTCCCGACCAGTCACTGCTCCACTTCCGTAACACCACGGAGGCGGGTTCCAGCAGTGCCTCCCGCGACAAGGGGCTCTACGGCAAGCTGCAGCGTGGCCACTGCTATTCGCTGCTGGAAGTGATGAACAGCCGCGAGCAGCGGATCTGGGTCGGCGTCCACCTCGAACAGGTGGCCAACCGTGACAACAAGGTCAACATCACCCCGTTCGCCCTGGTGGATGTGCCCGAGCACCTGGCGCCCACGGATCTGCTGCTGGAGAAGCTCGACGATGGCAAGGGCCGGGTACGTGCCTTCGCCGATCTGAAGGGGGCGGCAGCGGAGCTTGGCGCCATCAAGGTCGCCAAGTTCAATACGGTGACCGATTATCACAACTTCATGTTCGAGTTCGGCATCACCCCGAAGAAACTGCGGGATCAAAAGGATCGCGGCAAGTTCTATCGCCTGATCGAAGCCTCCCTTTACGGCGGTATTTCGTCTTCCATCAGCCGCTCCTTGCGTGAATACCTGCTGCCGGAGAACTCCGGGGTGCGCAAGGCGTTCCAGGACATGGAGGCGGCCATCTACGAGAACCGCCGCACCCTGGAAGCCATCAAGGAGACCCAGGGTCAGCGGGATCTCTTCAAGAATCTCATCACCGAGACCACCCACTATGTGGCCGCGGAGTATGTGCGGGGCGCCGCCGAGAAGAGCCGTCTCTCCGAGCTGGCCCTCAAGGCACGCTCTGAGCTCGCCGGCAAACGCCGTCTGCTGGCCGAGGAGAAGCAGCGCGCCATCTATCTGGCGGACGAGGTGGATCAGCTCACCAACCGCGAGAAGCTCCTGACCGACGAGCTGGAGTCCGCCGCCGAGCACCTGGCCAAGGTGATGGCGGCCGTGGCCCTGCAAAAGAAGATTGCCCTCTATCGCGCCGATCTGGCGGAGCTCAACGACAAGCTCGAGCAGCAGCAGGCGGTGGTGGAAGAGATCCACGGCCAGTTGCTGGAAGTGGAGGAGCGCAAGGAGCTGGCCCAGGCAGAGGTGGACAGCCTCAAGACCCAGCTCGCCGACTATCAGCAGGCGCTCGATATCCAGCAGACCCGCGCCATCCAGTACCGTCAGGCGGTGCAGGCCCTGGAAAACGCCCGCGAGCAGTGCGAACTGCCGGGGCTCGAGCCTGCGCAGGCGAGCGACACCCTGCACCAGTTCCGCGCAGCCGAGCAGAACCTCACCAGCCGGGTGCTGGGGGCCGAGCAGCAGTTGGCGCTGGCCAAGGCGGCGGTGGCCGAACACGAAGCGGCGCTGGCGCTGCTGCTCAGCATCGCACCCGAGACAGTGCGCGAGGCTGCCTGGCCCACCGCGCAGGCGCTGCTCAAGCGCCACATCGAAGACAAGGCCCGCATTGCCCAGGGGCAGGGTCTGCGCGCCGCCCTGGCTCGCCTCGAGAAAGAGAGCGAAAGCCAGAAGACGCTCTTGCGGCTGCGAGACGAGCTGGCCCAGGCGTCTGGTCAGCACATTGCTAGTCAGGACGAGCTGGAGATCTTCCTCGAAGCCCAGCGCACCCGCCAGGAGGAGCTCTCCGAGCAGCAGGCAGAGGCCAATCAGCGCCGCGCCAGCCTCGAGCATCAGGGCACTCAGCTGGGTCGCGATATCGCGGAACTGACCAAGCTGGCCCCGCGCTGGCTCAAATCCTTTGAAAAACTCGAGCAACTGCGCGAGCAGAGTGGCTTGGCCTTGGCCACCGCCGAAGAACTCTCTTCCGGCATGCAGAGCGTGCTCGACAAGGAGCGGGAGTTTGAGCAGGAGAGCAACCGCATTCAGGGCCAGAAACAGGCGCTGGAGATGCAAATTCGCAACCTGCAGCTGGGTGCCGGCGAGGCGGATCCCCGTCTTGCCCGCATCGCCGAGCAGGTGGGGGGCGTGCTGCTCTCGGACGTATATGACGACATCTCCATCGACGATGCCCCTTACTACTCCGCGCTCTACGGCCCGGCTCGCAGCGCCCTGGTGGTGCTCGACCTCGAAGGCGCCATCGAGCGGCTGAAAAAGCTGGAAGATTGCCCGGAAGATATCTACCTCATTCAGGGCAACCCCGACTCCTTTGACGAGGATCTGGTGGAAGCCGACGAGCTGGGGGACGCCGTGCTGGTGCGCACCAGCAAGCGTCAGGTGCGCTTCTCCCGCTACCCCGAGCTGCCGCTGTTTGGCCGTGCCGCCCGGGAAAAACGCATCGAGCAGCTCGATCTTGAGCGCGAAGGGCTCATCGAGGGCTACGCCAAGGCCGCCTTCGAGCAGCAGAAGTACCACCGTCTCTACGGCCACTTCCGCGACTTTATCGGCCAGCATCTGGACATCGCCTTCCGCCCCGACCCCGAAGCGGAAGTGCAGGCCAAGCAGCACGAGCAGCGCAAGCTGCAAGAAACCATCGCCGAGTGCGACAAGCAGCTGAGTGATGCCAAAGCCGCCGCCGCCCAGCTGACCCGCCATATCCAGCTGGTGCAGGGGATGCTGCCCTTTGCCCACCTGTTTGCCGAGGCAGACCTGGTGGCCCGCCTCGAGGCGGCTCACGCCGACGTGGAGGCGCTTAAAACAGCCGAAGCCTTTATCGCCAAGCACGGCAAGGCGTTGGAAAAACTCGAGACCCAGGTGCAGGTGCTGCGTCAGGATCCGCAGGATCTGGCGGCCCTGCAGGCAGCCTTTGACGAGGTGAGCGACCTGCTGGCCGAGCAGAAGCGCCGTTGCTACGCCCTCGATCAGCTGGTGGCCCGTTTGCCGCACTTTGCCTATCAGGATGCGCAAGATCTGCTGGGCAAGGCGTCCGAGATGAGCGAGCGACTCAAAGAGAAGCTCAAGGCGGCAGAGCTTGCCGCCCGCACCGCCGGTGAGCAGCACAAGCAGATCACCCAGCGCCACACCGAGGCGCTGCAACTGCGCACGGCGCTCGATTCCAGCGCCTCGGCCAAGGGGCAGACCCTGGCGGAGTTCGAGCAGGAGCTGGCGGCCATGGGGCTGACCCTGTCGGATGACATGGAAGAGAAGGCCCGTGCCCACAAGAAAGAGATTGAAGAGCTGCTTATCCGCACCCGGACCCGCCGCACCAGCGCCGAGGCCCAGTTGCAGGTGTGCAAGCGCGAAATCGAGTCCCTTGGCGGTCGTCTCAAGCTCGAAGGCAAGGATTACTACAGCGCCCGCAAATCCCTGGTGGGTCACAAGGCGAGCTGGTCGCGGGTGGTGCGTCTGGCACGGGAGACCGACGTCGAGAAGCGTCTGAACAAGCGCGAGCTGGCTTATCTTGACAGCGACGAGCTGCGCTCCATGTCGGACAAGGCCCTCGGCGCCCTGCGGGTGGCGGTGGCCCACGACGAGGCCCTGCGCGATGCGCTTCGTCTGTCGGAAGGCAACCGCAGCACCGAGCAGAAGGTCGCCTTCTACGTGCAGGTCTACCGTTACCTGAAAGATCGCATCCGCAACGACATCATCCGCTCGGACGATCCGGTGGAAGCCATCGAGGAGATGGAGATCGAGCTGGCGCGCCTCGCCGATGAGCTCAAGCAGCGGGAAACCCATCTGTCCCTCTCCTCCCACGAGGTGGCGGCCAAGATCACCAACATCATCCGCCGGGAGCAGAACCGCATCCGGGTACTGAACCAGGGCCTGCAGAACATCGCCTTCGGTCTGGTGCGCGGGGTGCGTCTCAACGTCAATATCCGCGAGGCCCACACTCGCCTCCTGACCGCTCTCGCCGATCAGAGCGCCATGCACAACGATCTCTTCGCCGACAAGGAGCTCAGCTTCTCCGAGGCCATGGCCAAGCTCTTCCAGCGCCTGAACCCGCAGGTGGAGCAGGGAGAGCGCAACTATCAGGTGATGGGGGACGTGCTGCTGGATTATCGCAACTACCTGGAGCTGGAGATCGAGGTGCAGCGCGGGGCCGACGGCTGGCTGCGTGCCGAGAGCGGCGCCCTCTCCACCGGCGAGGCGATCGGCACCGGTCAGGCCATCCTCTTGATGGTGCTCATCAGCTGGGAGGAGGAGTCCCGCCGTCTGCGCGGCAAGGACATCGCCCCCTGCCGCCTGTTGTTCCTCGACGAAGCGGCGCGGCTTGATGGCAAATCCATCGCCACCCTGTTCGAGCTGTGCGAGCGCCAGGACATGCAGCTCCTCATCGCGGCGCCGGAGAACATCAGCCCCGAGAAGGGCACCACCTACAAGCTCATCCGCAAGGTGCAGGGCAAGCACGAACATGTGCATGTGGTGGGGCTGCGCGGCTTTGGCTTCGCCGACGACAAGCTCATCGCCTGACTCTGATGGGCAAATAGCAAGAGAAAAGGGAGGCATTCGCCTCCCTTTTTATTGGAAAAATATGGCAAAGTAGCGGCGCTGCCTGTGATGGAATAAGGCTACGGATGAACGGGCTTGCCCGGTTCTGGTTAATAAGTATCCCTCTTGTTGTGCTGGGTTGCGGACGCAGATCGGAGGGTGTTTGTGTGCGCGAGTTGGCAAACGCGAGCAGAGAAGTGGCACCTTGATTGTCTCTTGGCTGTAACAGTGGTGATTTAAAGCCTGTGTTTATTGCAACAATCGCGGCGACCACTGCGTTGGCAACTGGGCAGGGCCCCATGATGGCAAGGGGCCGCCTACATTGCGGTGGCTTGCCGGTATGGGGAGAATCTACCCGTTACTGCGACGCGATATGATCAGCCGGGCTATCTATCCGGCAAGGTGAGCGAGGAGAAGTAGATGCGCGGCATCGGGAGAGAAGGAGTGGTGCAATCGGCCTGCAAAGGGGGGCTGTTGCTTGTCTGCCTGCTGCTGGCAGCCTGTAGCAGCCGTTATGACGAGAGCCACGGCGGCAGCTGGCGCGGCTAAAGCGAGACCGGTTACGCCAGCTATTATGCCAACCGTTATCACGGTAAAAAGACCGCCAGCGGCGAGATCTATCTCAATAACCTCAGTAGCGCTGCCCATATGGAATTGCCCTTTGGCTCCATGGTGCGGCGGGTCACCAACCTCGCCAACGGCAAGAGCGTAGTGGTCAAGGTCAATGATCGCGGCGCCTTTAAAAGCGGGCGAATTATCGATCTCTCCAAATCCGCCTTCGGCTCCATCGGCAATATTCGCGAAGGTGTTATCAAGGTAAATGTTGAGGTGTTGTGACCACTTACGATGTCGCAGAGTCTGGTGGAATATGGTGGGCTCTGCAGATCGTAATGTCCTTGCAGCAGATGGCAGCTGGAAACATACACAGGGATGAATAAAGCATGGCTATGGACACTTTCGCGTTTCGCAAACAATGGCGCATGACGAAGGCGCGCATTCAAGCCACCTGGTTCTGGCGTGTGTTCGGCATCCGTGCCATGCAAAAGGGGTGGACCAAATTTCTGGTGGCGGTAGCCATCATGGCCGGCTTCTGGAGCGTGTTTTTTTACGTTGAATTGCTTAACCCCATCCTGCCGCTGGAACAGTTGACGAAAAATGAGGGGGTGCTTGTGCAGGTTTATAAGCCCCTCCGTACTGCACATAACTCCGCGATCAGGATCCTGACGGACTCGGGAGAGGAAATAGCCTATCGAGGTAGTATCTATAACGAAGCAGTGTTGCTTGCCGCAAAAGGAAAGCGGGTCACGGTCTGGAGTCAGCCTTATTACAGATTTTGGTGGCCCTTTTATTTCGAACAGGCGTGGCAGGTGCAGGAAGGTGAGCAGGTCTTGATAAGCTATGAGAATACGTACAAAGGCCGATTGCGATATAGGCTAAACAAAGAATGGCTGGCCCAGCACTTGTTGATATTGACCATCCTCTCCTTAGCTATTGTGGCTTTGGCTTGCCACAAGGGAGCGACAGCAGAGTAATTATTATTTTTAAATCGTTCATCGCCAGTGATGGGGAAATGATCTCTATGAATCACACAATGCTGGGTGAATTTATCCAGTTTTACGGGTAACCAGAGGGCGGTGCAGTTTTATGAGCGCCTTGGTTACAAGGTGGAGGAGGGGGATCAGGGATAAATACAGTATGACTATGGAATTTTTTGAATTACGCAAACAATGGCGCATGACGAAGGCGCGCATTCAAGCCACCTGATTCTGGCGTGTGTTCGGTGTCCGTGCCATGTAAAAGGGGTGGACCAAGTTTCTGGTGGCGGTAGCCATCGTGGCTGGCTTCTGGAGCCTTTTTTCATACGTTCAATCACTTAACCCAGCCTTACCGCTGGAACAGTTGACGAAAAATGAAGGGCTGATTGTGCATGTTTACCAGCCCCTTCGTACTGCACACGGCTCCACGATCAGGAGCCTAGCGGACTCAGGAGAGGTGTACAGATCTCGTTATCACCTGACAGGGGCTGACGGGTGAACACACAAACGGGAGGCCTGGGCCTCCCGTTTTCCATGGGAAATATGAGAGAGTAGGCCCCTGTTAACGGAAGCCAGACTGGCGATGCTGGTCGCTCTGTCCCATCGAGGAAGCAACGCATGACGACGCGACAAAAAGGGCTGCTGGCCTCCCTGTGCCTGCTGCTGGCGGCCTGCAGCAGCCAGCCTGATGCAGGCAGTGCGGGCAACTGGCGAGGCTATACCCAGACGGGGCTCGCCTCCTATTACGCCGATCGCTACCACAACAAGCGCACCGCCAGCGGGGAGCCTTACCAGCGCCACGCCAACACCGCCGCCCACATTGCCCTTCGGCGCCTTGGTCAGGGTCACCAACCTCGCCAACGGCAAGAGCGTGGTGGTGCGGGTCAACGACAGGGGCAATTTCCCCCGCGGGCGCATCATCGATCTCTCCAGGGCTGCGTTCAGCGCCATCGGCAATCCCCGATCTGGGCTTATCAAGGTCAGGATTGAGGTGCTCTAGTCACCGGGTCTGCATGTGCCGGTGCCCCTCCATACCCGGGCCGCTGGAAGAGGGCATTTCCCAGTGATCGCGGGCCATCTTCTTTATTCCATTGGTGAGGTCGCCAACGCGACTTCCCATTTTCCGGTGTGCTATTAAGATAGCCAAACGAAAATCAGGGCGTCTTTACCATCTGGCGGCAACCGGGCATGACATGGTGTGTGAGACACCCCTTCAACCCCCTGCCCATGTTTTGTCGCTAAGGAGCAGGCTATAAAGAGAGACGTCATTCACAGGGAGGATCAGAACATGACTGACAAACGCGCCATTCAGGCAATGGCCATCCCCGAGCACAAGGCAAAGTCCCTCGATCCGGAGCCCTTTGCTTCCCTGGTCAAGCACCGCACCCGGCGCAGGCTGGGGGATCATTTCGGCCTCGCCAATTTCGGGGTCAATCTGACGACCCTGGCACCGGGGGCCATCTCGGCGCTCAAGCACCATCACGGCCTGCAGGACGAGTTCGTCTATGTACTCTCGGGCAATCCCACCCTGCGCCACGGGGAGGAGGAGTACCGGATGTCGCCGGGGGAGTGCATCGGCTTCAAGGGGGGGAGCGGCCTGGCCCACCAGTTGCTCAACCACGGTGAGGTGGACGCCGTCTATCTCGAGGTGGGGGACAGGCAGCCAGGGGACACCGTCGACTATCCCGACGACGATCTGGCCCTGGTACAGGGTGCCGATGGCGCCTGGTCAGCCAGACACAAGGATGGCACCCCCTACTAGGGTGCCTCTTCGGGCAATGAGAGAGACCTCCATGGTGTTCAGCCCCTTTTCTGCTGTCAGGGCAGAGGATTTTCTGCCGCTGCTCAACGACGAGACGCTGCGAAAGCACCTGATCCCTCACCCGCTTTTCGATGTGGCCGGGGTGCGCGACTGGATGGCGTACAAGCTGGGAGTCGACGCCCGGCCAGGTTGTCGCGTGCGCGCCATCTTCCTCGACGGCACCCTGGCGGGGTGGTGCGGCATCCAGCCCGATGACGAGGGGGTGGAGCTTGCCATCGTGCTCGCCAGGGCCAGCTGGGGAAGCGGCGTGGCGATTTTCAACGAGATGATGGGGTGGGCGAGGGAGCTTGGCCATCGGACGATCCTCTTTCACCTGCTGGATACCCGCCCGCCTTATCGATCCCTCGCCAGACGGGCCATCTGGGTGAGGAAAACTCGCCTGGGCGAACACCCTTTCACCACCTATTGCCTTGACGTTGAACGTTGGTCTGCAGGCCCTTAGCCTGGACCAGGGGGCCGCAAGTCGTACCGCCTCCTGGCGGGTCCCGTTGCCACCCTTTGCGCCATGATCCCTCCCGCTCGTTTGTTCCTCCGTGCACGGCGTGGTTATCCACCCCGTTGAACACAGTGTTCATTCTGCCCCCCTATATGGCCTCCACCGTCCTGCCTACACTGGGCAACGTCTGATGGGGGCGCATCCGGCAGTATAAATCGCTGTCCAGGTTGCACTCTCTGGCGTGTTGACGATGTACAACGGAGAAAACTGGATGAAAAAAGAGACAGACAAACTGGTATCGATCGCGGTGCTCAAGGCCCGTGACGGCATGGGAGAGCGCCTTCGCGATGCCCTGCTTGCCTTGATTGGCCCCACTCGCCAGGAGCCGGGCAACCTCGATTACGTGCTGTTCGAGTTGAAGGATGAACCCGGCACCTTCTACATGCGGGAAGCCTTCGTGAGTCAGGCCGCCCTGAATGCCCACTGTGAGACCGCGTATTTCCAGGCTTTCGCTCGCCAGGCGGACGAACTGCTGGCCGAACCCCTTCGGCTTGTCTTCATGGAAGAAGTGAGCCCCTGATCCTTGCCGCAGAGCCCGATGATCCCCTCATCGGGCTTTTTGCCTTCAGCCTCGCTCCCGGCAATCGCATCTACCTGCTCGGCTGCGTGGCCATGGCCCTCAACCCCATCCTGATCAAGCGCTGCTACCGGGGGGAGTCCTTCCTCCACCTGACCGGCTGGACCCTCATCTGCGCCACTGTGCTGCTCACCGGCATGCTGACCGGGGAGACAATACACTGGGAACAGGTAGGCTGGGGGGTAGGGGGTGTGCTGCTGACCATGGTGGTCATGGTGCTGCTGCCCCTTCATGCTGGCAAACGGGGGGCGGTCTGAGGGGCTGCCTGTCGCCCTTATCAACCAGGGAGTGCGTCATGAGAAGAACCCTGATCCTGGTACGCCATGGCAAGTCGAGCTGGGAGGACGCATCTTTGTCTGACCGCGCTCGTCCGCTGGCGGCGCGCGGGCTGCGCGATGCGCCCCTGATGGGGGCTCGTCTGGCGCGCCTGGGGGTGAAGCCCGATCTCATCCTCTCGAGCCCCGCCTGCCGGGCTATGACAACCGCCCGGCTGCTTGCCGCAGAGTTGGGTTATTCCCCGAACCACATCGCCATCGACGAGGGCCTCTACGAGAGCGATGCCGGGACCCTTCTCGGGGTGGTGGGGGCGCCTTCAGATGATCTCGCCTGCGTACTGCTGGTGGGTCATGATCCTGCCTTCACCGACCTGGCTCATGGCTTTTCCTCCGGTATCACTCGCATGCCGACCTGCGCCGTCGCCCGCTTCATCTTCGACGCCCCCTCCTGGTCGGCGCTCCCGTTCTGCTCGCCGGTGGTGGCCGTGCTGGACTTCCCGAAGAAAGGGTAGAGGGGGGGCAAGCAGGCAGAAACGACAAGGGGAGCCGCGGCTCCCCTTGTCGTGATGGTGACGGGGTCATTTGGCCGCGATGGGCCCCTTGGTGCCCGCATCGTTGTCGACCCAGCCATCTTCTCCCTTGAGGCGGCGATCCCCCTGGATGGTGTAGATGACCATGCCCTCCTTGAACACCAGGGCGCCGTCGGATTTCCTGGCACTGACCTGCTTGTCGTTGACCCACACCTGATCCTTGTCATCGATGCGGATGTTCGCGACCGTGGCGCCCGTCTCGGGGAAGGTGGCGACCCAGTTGCCGGTGTAGGGGCTGGCGCTGGCCGCTGCGGGGGCGGCGCCAAATCCGGCGGCGGTGTTCTCGGCCTTGCTCTTGTTGATGTCACAGCCGCTAAGCTCGCTCACCTGGGTACAGCCTGAGCGCTCCAGCTTCTGCTCATAGCTCATGTTCAATCCGCCTTCGTCGGCCGGGGCGGCGGTGCCAAATCCTGCCTTGGCGTTTTCCGCCTTGCTCTTGTGAATATCGCAGCCCTGGGCTTCGGTCACCTGGGTGCAGCCGGAGTGTTCCAGCTGCTCGGCGTATTTGTGGTTGATGGCGTGAACCTGGGCGCTGCCCAACAGGGTGAGGGTCAGGATGAGCGCAGTCTGTCTGAACATGATCAATACCTCTGGCAATGGGTCATTCGGGCTTGCTGCTCCCTGGGCGGCAAGGGGCTTGCGTTGGCGAGCTGCAGCCCTCTCTCACCATAGCTGGAGGGAGCGAAAGACGATGTCTGCGTCAGCTCTGGGGGATGCGGACCCCCTTGTCGAGGTAGAGGCTGCTGTAGTGGGCTCGGTGGGTGACGAACATCACCTGATGGCGACTGCCATCGGAGAGAATGATGAAATCACCGGCCTGGGCCGGGCTTTGCAAGCGGATCTCGTGTTCGGGGGCCGTCAACTTGTCGGCCTCCTCCCGGAAGGTGAGGGTGTAGGAATACATATGGCGCTCCACCGCAGGCTCATATACAGACACGCCTACAACTCTAGCCCCGGTGGCCGGGATCCGCGGCGCCCAAGCGGCGCCGATGGTGCAGATAATGTCAGCAGCGGTGAGGCACAGGGATCAGGGACGACCACTGAGCAGGATGGCGCCGCCCAGGGTGATGAAAAGCCCGCCGGTGATGCGGCCAACGAGGCGCTCGCTGCGACCTGGTTTGAAGTAGCGACCGGCGCGCCTGGCCAGGGCGACATAGCACAGATGCACCAGGCTGACGATGGCGCAGATGGTCAGGTACATGGTGATGAACTGCAGCGTCAGCGGACTCTGGTGATCGAGGAACTGGGGCAGCAGGGCGCAGAGGAAGACGATGGTCTTGGGGTTGCTGGCGGAGACCAGAAAGGCTTCTCGCAACAAGGAGAGGGTGGTTCTGGTGCGTCCCCGAGCGGTGGAGGGAGAGAGCCCTTGGGCATTGGTATTGGCCGCGCGCAGCGCCTTGTAGCCCAGATACACCAGGTAGCCACCCCCCGCCAGCTTGAGGGCGACAAAGAGGGGAGGCAGGGTTTCCAGCAGGGCCCCCACCCCCATGGCGACCAGACCGATGAGGATGGCCTAGCACCCCAGGTTGCCGAGGATGCTGACAAGGGGGGCGCACCAGCCGTGTTGCAGACCGTTCTTGACCACCAGCAGCACATTGGGGCCAGGAGTCAGGGTCGCCAGCAGATAGGCTAGCGCAAACAGCATCCAGGTATTCGGGTTCATGAGCACGTCCTTGGCGTCAAAGCTGGCATGATGCCAGCCTCTTCGACGAGTCGTCCAGCGGCGTCTCCCCCGACCCCGAAGAGGATTCAGGGGAGGGCAATCCGGTGCAGCATGGTCTGCGGCAGGAAATGCAATAGGCAAGGATATGTATAAAAAAACCGCATGAAGGCAGTTTTTGATGATGCCTTCACATCGCAGATAAGCTGTCTTTTTTCTCGCCGGTCAACTAATGGCGTCGCAGCATACTGATTTCACCGATGTCGATGGATTGCCAATCGTAACCGCTGACCATCCTGCCACGAGCTTGTGGACGGGTGACGGTTTGAAAGAGCGACCTTCCTTTGGTGCGAGACAGGTCACGGTTGTGGACAGAAAGATCCCCTCTACTTGGCCATATGGAACCGCAATGAAAGAGGGGGGAGGATGTCACTTTTTGATGAGCGTCGTGTGCAGGATCTCTGTGCCCGCTTGCTGGCAGACACTAATAACCAGGGATATTCACTCGATAGCAAGCATGGCCGCGAGTTGAGAGATCTCCTGCAGGCTGTGGGTGGAGTCAAGCCAGTGGGACGAGGGGCTCGTCATGTGTTGACCGATGCTGGATGGAATTATCTCGCAGCACAGCTGGCACAGGTTGCACCAGTGATGCCGGACAGGCGTGACACGATAAGGGCTCTCGGGGTGGACCTGCCCGCACATCTAAACCAGGCCAGTTTTCATGCCCTCTGGCATGGGGACAGCAAGAGCGGGATAGATCCAGATAATGATGCTATCGACATCACGCTGACACAGGATGAAGTGATTCGACTTCGCACGCTGAGCCCGCTGTCACTCATCGACCAGGACGGACTGCGCCACGACATGAGGGCGCAACTGGCACTATTGGGAGAGCTGGTCTTACCGGAGCGCTGCTTGAGTAAGTTACATGGCATTGAGTGGCAGGGGCGGCAACTGGTCACGGTGGAGAACAAGGGAGCTTTCGTGGATTACCCGCTGCAAGTGGGGGAGTTGTTGCTCTATGTGCCTGGCCGCAATACCAAGTTGGCACGTCAGGTATTCCCGCTGTTGCCGGCTGCCGTACCCTGGGCCCATTTTGGCGATCTGGATCAGCGCGGATTGGATATCGCTAACGAGCTGGCCCATGCCCTTCGTCGTCCGTTGGCTCTTTGGCTACCCGACACCTTGATGGCCTATGTTCATCACTATGCCCGCACTCTGATCCGCCGTCTGGAGGGGCAACCGATCAGCAGAGGCAAGATCCCATGGTAGGAGGTCCCCGTGGTGAGTGAGCATGGCAAGCAACTGGAAGAGGTCCTTATATATCTGATCGAAAAGGGATTGTGGTTGGAACAGGAAGTATTGGTGCTAGCCGGAGGTTGGCAGTCATGGCCACTCGACGCGCCTTGCGGCCAACGCAGTAATGAAAAAACCGCCATCAGGCGGTTTTAATGGTTGTCAGCCCCTATTTCAGGACTTTTTTCAGCTTCTTGATCTTGCCTTCGTGCTTGGCGATTTTCGCCTGGCGGGCGGCGATCTTCTTCTTGATCTCTTTCTTGCTGGCCATGGGGCGGCTCCTTGGTCTCGTGGGCGCCATGGGGATCAGGGTGCCCGGGGTCTTTCCATGCGTGCCGGGAAGGCCCTCTCCATTGGCGCACTGACAGTCAGGGGAGGGGCATACCGCGGAACTGGTTTGCAGGATAGTCCAGTTTCCCGCGGGTGCCACCCGAACGGCAGGAAACAGAGGCAACAAAAAAGCGCCCCTGGGGGCGCTTCTGGCTTGAAGGGTCGGTATCAGGCCTTCTTCAGGTAGGCGGCCACCAGCACGATCTGCATGCCGTTGACCTTGCCCTCGATGTGCAGCGGGTTGTTGGTCAGGCGAATGCCCTTGACCAGGGTGCCGCGCTTGGCGGTGAAGCCGGCGCCCTTGACGTCCAGATCCTTGATCAGGGTGACGGAGTCCCCTTCCACCAGCACGGCGCCATTGGAGTCGACGGTCGGCACGCTGTCGTCATCGTCGCTGGTCACGCCGGCGTCTGCCCAGGCCTTGACCTCGTCTTCCATGTACATCATGTCCAGCATGTCCTGGGCCCAGAGCTCGCCCCGGGCGACGAGGGCCTTCAACTGGCGCCAGGCCATCACCTGCACCGCCGGCACCTGGCTCCACATGCTGTCACCCAGGCAGCGCCAGTGGTTCACCTCCGTGGTGTCCGGCTGCTCCAGCTGGCCGCGGCAGGTGGCGCAGAGGGCCACGCTGTGGTCGTCGTCGCTGGCGGGGGAGTGCGGCACCGGGAAGGCAGTCAGCGCATGTTCTGCGCCACACAGCTCGCATTTGGCATTTGCACGGGCTTGCAGGATGGCATTGATGGTCATGATTGGGTTCCGTTTATAGGGGTAAAGCGGCTCGCCGTGGCGGGCTGCGCGAATGAGGGGGCGGAATATAGCACAAATCCCTGCTTTTTGTCAGGCTACCAGCGCCGCACAGGCGAGTGCTTTTTGACGGCAGATCGCTAGAATGAGCCTCCCTTTTTGCGCCAAAGGACAGGTTCACCGTGCTGGCCCACCGTTTTCGACAACTGGACTGCTTGCTCACCGCCGAGCGACGCTGGTGGCAATACCAGCCCTATCACCACCTGGGGATCGCCTTTGCCCGCGAGGCGCCAGCCCTTGCGAAGTGCCTGGCAGCCCTGACCCTTGACGAGATAGCGCACCTCGACGGGGACATGGATGCGCTCTGCACCCTGCTCGCCCCCTGGATCCCGGCGGGGGCCGAGTTGCAGGCTCTCGGCGAGCTTGCCCCTTTCGCCCCCGAGCCCGTCCAGTGCGCCAGGGCCATGGCGATGTACATGCCGGGACGCAAGCAGGGGCAGATAGAGGCCTTCACCGGCTGCCTGCCCCCCCACCAAGGTCCCTATCTGGAGTGGTGCGCCGGCAAGGGGCATCTGGGGCGCCTGGTGTCGCTGCACCGTGGCGCGGAGATCCTTAGCCTGGAGTGGCAGGGGGCGCTCTGCGAGGAGGGGCGGCGGCTCGCCGCGCGCGACGGCGCCAACATGCGGTTCGTGGAGGCGGATGCCTTTGCCGCCGAGTCCGGGGCCCTCATCGCCCCGCACCATCACGCCATGGCGCTCCATGCCTGCGGCGATCTGCACACCCATCTGTTGACGCGGGTGGCCGAGGGGCGTGCCCAGGGGGTGACCCTCTCCCCGTGTTGCTACCACCTCATCAGAGGAGAGCACTACGCGCCCCTCTCCTGGGCCGCCAGGGCCAGTGCCCTGCGCCTTGGCAAGAGCGATTTGAAGCTGCCGCTGCAGGAGACGGTGACCGGCGGTGCCCGCATCGCCCGGCTGCGGGAGCGGGAGGTGGTGTGGCGCCTCGCCTTCGACTGCCTGCAGCGCCAGGTGCGCGGGGTGGATGAGTACCTGCCGGTGCCCAACCTGCAAAAGAGCCTGCTGACCGGGGGCTTCGAGGATTTCTGCCACTGGGCCGCCGAGCGCAAGGGGATGGGCTTGCCCGCGGGGCTCGACTACGCCGCCTTGCTGGCACAGGGGGAGCGCCGTTTTGGCGATGTCGCCCGCATGGAGCTGGTGCGCCACCTGTTTCGCCGCCCCCTGGAAATCTGGCTGCTGCTCGATCGCGCCCTTTTCCTCGAGGAGCAGGGCTACCGGGTGGAGGTGGGCACTTTCTGTCCCAAACCCATGACCCCGCGCAATCTGCTGATCCGGGCGGTGCGCGCAGGGGGGATCTGAGCAAGCGTCCGCACAGGTCGGATGGCTGCGCCAACAAGACCAGGGGCTGGATCCCCCTGCAAACGAGTGCCATCTGAGTGCAGGGAGGCATGGCTCACAATTTCGCCAAATTCTTAATTCTTGTCGTGAATTTAGTTGCCAGGATGCCTATGCTCGCCCTGACATTTTCAAGACAAGGATGGTTACCCATGTTCATGCTCACGCGCACCGCCTGCCTGGTTGCCCTCGTCTGGGCACTGCCCGGCCAGAGCGCCATGACAATCCAGCCCGATCCCCAGAACAGCGGTGGCTATGTGATGGCGGCGGCGGATCTTGCCAGTGCGGCCCAGGCCAAGACCGCCAACCCCATGTACGGGATCTGGTCCCACGCTCTGGCCACCCGGCCCAACACGGTGGTGGAGGCCATCGTGGCCCGCGCCCCCGGCAACCCGGACAACGTCAAGCGGGTCGAGCGGGTCTTCACCGAATCGGACTGGGAGTTCCTGACCCAGATGGCCGCCCCGGAGTACACCTACGAGCGCTTCCTGCGGGCGGTGGGCAAGTTCCCCGCCTTCTGCGGCGACTACACGGACGGGCGCAATGCGGACGCCATCTGCAAGAAGTCCATCATCACCGCCTTCGCCCACTTTGCCCAGGAGACCGGCGGCCACATTGCCAAGGAGAATGTCTCCGACAACCCCCTTGGGCTGGAGGAGTGGCAACAGGCCCTGGTGCACGTGCGGGAGATGGGTTGGTCTGAGGGGCAGACCGGCTACACCACGGGGTGTGGCCAGAGTGACTGGCAGAACCGGCGCTGGCCCTGCAGCACCGGTCAGGGCTATTTCGGTCGCGGTGCCAAGCAGCTCTCCTACCACTTCAACTACGGCGCCTTCTCCGAGGCCATGTTCGACGGCGACGCCACCGTGCTCCTCAACAACCCCGGGCTGGTGACGGACTCCTGGCTCAACCTCGCCTCCGCCATCTGGTTCTTCCTGACGCCCCAGGCTCCCAAACCCGCCATGCTGCACGTCATCGACCGGACCTGGGTGCCCTCCCAGCGTGAGCTGGCGGCGGGCATCGGCTACGGCTTTGGCACCACCATCAACATCATCAACGGTGGCATCGAGTGCGGCGAGCAGAACAAGAACAAGGGCCAGCCGGTCAACCGTATCCGCTCCTGGGAGGGGCTTGCGGCCCACTACGGGATCCCGCTGCTGGCGGACGAGAAGAACACCTGCTGGCAGCAGACCCCCTATGGCAGCCTCAACCTCAACGGCGCCACCGACGTGCTTTACACCAACTGGGACGGCAACTGGAAATACTACCCGGACAGACCCGGCGGCTACTCCTTCGAGTGCGATCTGGTGGGGTACCAGACCGCCTATTCGGCCCTGGTGCCGGGGGATTACGAGAAGTGCGTGACCAACTTCTACGGCTCCCACGCCAGCTGGCCCAAGGTACGGGTGGTGGCCACGCTGGATCCGGCCCCGGTCGACCCCGGCACGCCGCCGGTGGACGGGGTACCGGCCTGGGAGGCAGGCAAGGTCTACACCGCCGGCAACAAGGTGAGCCACAAGGGCGTGGTGTATCAGGCCAAGTGGTGGACCTAGGGCAACGAGCCGGGCAAGGGCGACCCCTGGGCACCGGTGACCTGAGAGTCAGTACAAGCGCAAGCACCCCGGGGAGGCCGCGCGCCTCCCTTGTTGATCGCAGCGCTGGCTTGTTGCGCCTCTTTTGGCGCTGATAGCCTGCGGGTTCACACCGAGGGAGGATGACCATGAACATCGCCATTCATTTTGAAATTCCGGTACAGGATCTGGAGAGAGCCATTCGCTTCTATGAGGGGGTCTTCGAGACGGTGCTGGAGCGGGTGCAGATCGATGGCAACGAGATGGCGCTCTTTCCCCTGGAAAGTGGCACGGCGGGCTGCTCCGGCGCCCTGGCGAAGGGGGAGAGCTATGTGCCGAGCCTGGATGGCACCCGGATCTATCTGCGGGTGGCTGACATCGAGGGGGCCATGGCCCGGGCACTGGCATCGGGCGGGGCCTGTCTCTATCCCGTCACCCGGGTCGGGGAGAGCCTCCGGGTGGCGGAGTGTCGGGATTGCGAGGGGAATCGCATCGCCTTGCAGGAGGGAACCTGACCATTATTTATCCGGTGCATGGGGTGTGTTGAGTCATTCATACGATGAATAAAGAGGGGGATTTTCCCGCTCCGGGAGCCTCAGCCTCGCGGTAAGGCCCCGGTATGGTCAGTTGTCGCCCCCCGGATCCCGTGCTACTTCATCTGGTGCGGCAAGAAGGCGAGCACCCGTTCGCCCGGTCTGTCGCCCCAACTCTCAGGAGGCATCATGGAAGGACATTGTCTGTGTGGCGGGATCACCGTGTCGAGCGGCGATCACAAGGAGGTCAACCTGTGTCACTGCGCCATGTGCCGGCGCTGGTCAGGGGGGCCCATGTTCGCGGTGCACGGGGGCAAGGGCGTGCGGTTCACCGGGATGGCCCCGGTGGCCTACCGCTCGTCGGAGTGGGCGGAGCGCGGATTCTGCCCCACCTGCGGCACCCATCTTTTCTACCATCTGTTGCCGACGGACGAGTACATCCTCTCCGCCGGCCTGTTTCAGGATCAGGGGTTCGAGCTCACCGGGCAGATCTTCATCGACGAGAAGCCCGACTTCTATGCCCTCAAGAACAACACCCCGACCCTGACCGGACAGCAGGTGTTCGAGCAGTTCGCCCCCAAACCCTGAGCCTGTACTCACCCCGAGGAGAAGCCATCATGGATGAACAACCGAAGGTGAAGGGGCCTGCCTCCTACTTTCCTGCCATCGAGCAGAAATACGGCCAGCCCATCGCCCACTGGCTGACCCTGCTGGCAGGGCGGGAGGAGCGCAAACACATGGCCCTGGTGGCCTGGCTCAAGGACGAACACGCCATGGGCCACGGCCATGCCAATGCCCTGGTGGCCCACTTTTTGGCGCAGCCCGATGCGCCCGGCGTGGCATGACAGTGCCACAGTGCAAAACGTGCAGGAAAGCCAGAGGATCAGAGAGATGAAGATAAGCGTCAGCGTCTGGGTTGCCAGGCCGATTGCCGATGTGTGGCAGGGCTGGAACACCCCCGCCAGCATCATGGCATGGAACGCCGCCTCCCCGCAGTGGCACTGCCCCCAAAGCCGGGTGGATCTGCGGGTGGGTGGGCGTTTTTGCCACCACATGGCGGCGCGGGATGGCAGCACGGGGTTTGATTTCGAGGGGACCTTCACCGAGGTCACAGCGCCGACGGGGCTCGGCTACGTCATGGACGATGGCCGCGAGGTGAGCGTGCGGTTCGTGGCAGAGCAGGGGGGCACCCGGGTGGAGGAGCGGTTCGATGCCGAGTCCCTGCACAGCGGCGAACAGCAGCGGGCGGGGTGGCAGAGCATCCTGGATAACTTCAAGCGACATATGGAAGCCGCCAGCTGACCCCTGTGGGGCGCCATAAAAAAACCACCGCAAGCTGGCGGTGGTTTTTTTATGGCGTTCGCCCGGGGCAAGGCGGGGCGGGGAAGGGGGTCACTCCTCGATGTCCAGCAGCACCAGGATGGCGCTCTCGCCCCCCCACTCCCGCGGCGCCTGGTGAAAGGCGCGCACAGCGGGGTGCTGGGCCAGCCAGCTCGGGATGCGCTGCTTGAGGATGTGCTTGCCGATGCCGTGCATCACCGAAGCGACGTGGATGTTCTCTTTTCGGCACAGGGTGAGCAGGGCCGCCAGCTCCTGCTTGGCCTGGTGCTGGTTCATGCCGTGCAGATCCAGATAAATCTCCGGCGGGTAGCTGCCGCGCTTGAGCTTTTTCAGCTCGAATTTTGACACGTCGTCGCGCACGTAACGGGTCGGCCCGTCCGCCTCGAGATGGGGCTGGTACTCGTCGCTGAAAAAGTAGTCAACCCCAAGCTTTTCGCGGCTCTCGCGCACTTCGCGTTTCTGCTTGACCGGGTTTGAGGAGGCCCTTATGGTATCTTGCTTAATTTTCCGGGTACCTTTGACAGCATCACGAAACAGCAGGCTTTCCTCGTCTGTGAGTGAGGGCGTATTTTTCATCAGGTACTCGTCTTGCTCGCTGTATAAAATTCTCGGGCCGGATATTACTCGACTTGGAGGTGGATTTGGACAAGATATTTATCGATGAGGTGGTTGCCGAAATGCACACCATCCAGGACATGTTGCGCTGGGCCATGAGTCGTTTCAACGACGCCGGGATCTTCTACGGACATGGTACCGACAACGCCTGGGATGAGGCCGTGCAACTGGTGCTGCCCGCGTTACATCTGCCGCCGGACGTGGATCCGGGCATGCGCCACTCCCGCCTGACCACCAGCGAGCGCCACCGCATCGCCGAGCTCATCATCCGCCGCGTGCAGGAGCGCATTCCGGCGCCTTACCTGACCAACAAGGCCTGGTATGCGGGCTGGGAATTCTACGTGGACGAACGGGTGCTCATTCCGCGCTCCCCCATCGCCGAGATGGTGGCCAACCGCTTCGCCCCCTTCCTGAAAGACGAACCGACCCGGATCATGGACCTGTGCACCGGCTCCGGCTGCATCGCCATCATCATGGCCCACGAGTTCCCCCATGCGGAAGTGGATGCCATCGACATCAGCGTCGATGCCCTCAACGTGGCCGAGCGCAACATCAACGATCACGGGCTGGAGCAGCAGGTTATCCCCATTCGCTCCGATCTGTTCCGGGATCTGCCGGCCGGTGACAAGTACGATCTCATCGTCTCCAACCCGCCCTATGTTGACTCCGAGGACATGTCGGATCTGCCGGAGGAGTTTCGCCACGAGCCGGAGCTGGCCCTGGCGTCGGGCTCCGACGGCCTCAAGCTCACCAAACGTCTGCTGGCCAATGCCGCCGACTTCCTGAAAGAGGATGGCGTGCTGGTGGTCGAGGTGGGCAACAGCATGATCCACCTGGAAGCCCAGTTCCCCGAGGTGCCCTTCACCTGGGTCGAGTTCGAAAACGGCGGCCACGGCGTCTTTGTGATGACCCGCGCAGAGCTCGAGCAGCACCAGGCCCATTTCGCCATTTACAAGAACTAAGCAGCAAGGAGCATTCATGGCAGGGAACAGTTTCGGCCAACTCTTTCGGGTCACCACTTTCGGCGAGAGCCACGGTCTGGCGCTGGGCGCCGTGGTCGACGGCTGCCCGCCGGGGCTGGAGATAAGCGAAGACGATTTGCAGGGGGATCTGGACAGGCGCAAGCCCGGTACGTCCCGCTACACCACTCAGCGCCGCGAGGCGGACGAGGTGAAGATCCTCTCCGGGGTGTTCGAGGGCAAGACCACGGGCACCTCCATCGGGCTGCTCATCGAGAACACCGATCAGCGCTCCAAGGACTACTCCGAGATCAAGGATCTGTTCCGTCCGGGTCACGCCGACTACACCTATCACCAGAAGTACGGCCAGCGTGACTACCGTGGCGGCGGCCGCTCCTCGGCCCGCGAGACCGCCATGCGGGTCGCGGCGGGGGCCATCGCCAAGAAGTACCTGAAACAGGTGCACGGCATCGAGATCGTGGGTTTTCTCTCCCAGCTCGGCCCCATCAAGGCGGAAGGGTTCGACGAGAGCCAGATCGAGCAGAACCCCTTCTTCTTCCCCGATGCGGGCAAGCTGGAGGCGCTGGATGAATACATGCGTGCCCTCAAGAAAGAGGGCAACAGCGTGGGGGCCAAGGTGTGTGTCGTGGCACGCAATGTGCCGGTGGGCCTGGGGGAGCCGGTGTTCGACCGCCTCGACGCCGACATCGCCCACGCCATGATGGGCATCAACGCGGTGAAGGGGGTGGAGATCGGTGACGGCTTCGCGGTGGTGGAGCAAAAAGGCTCCGAGCATCGGGACGAGATGACTCCGGCCGGCTTTGCCAGCAATCATGCGGGGGGCATCCTGGGGGGCATTTCGTCGGGTCAGGAGATCGTGGTGAGCATGGCCCTCAAGCCTACCTCCAGCATCACGGTGCCGGGCAAGACCATCACCACCAGCGGTGAGGCCACCGAGATGATCACCAAGGGTCGTCACGACCCCTGCGTCGGCATCCGTGCCGTGCCCATCGCCGAGGCCATGCTGGCCCTGGTGCTGATGGATCACCTGCTGCGCCACCGCGCCCAGAACCAGGGCGTGCACACCCAGACCCCGCAACTGCGCTGATCATGCTGCAGGCAGGGTGAGTGATCACCAAAAACCACAAGGCGACCCCAGGGTCGCCTTTTTCATGGTTTTTTGCCGGCGTCGGCGTCAGGGGGCCGATGGCGTCGAGAGCGATGACAGCCGGGTTGCGTCCAGGCGGCAGCGGGGCGGCGCAAAGGCGGGATCCGGTGAGGGCAGGGCGGCGATGGCGGAATCGATGCGGGCGAGCGAGTCCTCGTTCACGGCCTCTTTGGCAAACATCAGGCGCACCGGCTGCTGGTGCAAGAGCACCTGACACTGGATGGCATCGCTCGCCCCGAGCTGGCCGAGCCGGTAGCGGGCGTACTGCCACTCCATGATGACGCCGTCGAGGCGGCGCGCCAGCAAGAGGGTGAGCAGCCTGTCATCGCTGTTGTATTCGCTCGCCTGCCCGAGGGCGGGGCACTCCTCGCTCATCGGCAGGGGGCGGGTGCCCCGCAGCTTGCCAAGGCGCAGCCCCTTGGCCTGGCACAGGGTTGCCAGCTCCGTGATCTCTCGCCAGCCCTCGGGCTCCCCGGCCTGCGGGCGCTGGCTCAGCAGCACGAAGCTGGCGCGCCGATAGGGGGCGGAGAAGCGGGCGAACCGCTCCCGCTCGGGGGTTTTCAGGGCGCCCATGGCCACGTCCAGCTGCTGGCGCTCCATGAGGTAGAGGGCCCGGGCCCAGGGGAGGTTGCGAAAGGCGGGCTCCACGCCTGCCTTGCCCAGGATCTGGCGGGTCAGGGTCACGTCCAGTCCACCGAGGGTGCCGTCGGCAGCGATTTGACTGAAAGGGGGCCAGTGGCTCCAGGCCACCGACAGGGTCTCCCTGGCGGCGAGGGGCTGGGCGAAGAGCAGGGGCAGGACGAGGCCCAGCATGCGCCGGGCGGTGGGGGTGAACTTCCGTTTCAATCAAAACCTCCTGTTCCGTGTATCGCGCCGTCCCCGGCAGGCTGCGCAGGGGCATTGATACATACGGCGATTCGGGCCATTTTGTCCTGCCTTCGTCCCTATTTCCAGCCGTGCTGGGAGGCGCATCACATTTTCCTCGTCTAAGTGCGCCAACTCCGTTAGACTGCGCCTCTATTCTTTCCCCTTTGCTCTGCTCCCCGGGGAAATCGTTGTTTTCTCTATAGGCCCGGATCCTGTGAGATGGCATCGGCTCAGCAGAGGAGCCCCACCACGATCTTTGGCGCCCCTATCCCTAGCAGGTAACTATGAGTTTTACTTCCCTCGGTCTGGCCGAACCCTTGTTGCGTGCCGTTGCCGAGCAAGGCTACGACACCCCGTCTCCCATTCAGCAACAAGCGATCCCGGCGGTACTGGCTGGCCGTGATCTGATGGCCGCCGCTCAGACCGGGACCGGCAAGACCGCAGGTTTCACCCTGCCGATGCTGCAGCGTCTGATTGAAAGCAAGCGCAAGGTCTCCCCGAACCGCATCCGCGCCCTGGTGCTGACCCCGACCCGCGAGCTGGCCGCCCAGGTGGGCGAGAGCGTGCGCAACTACGGCAAGTACCTGCCGATCCGCAGCCACGTGGTATTTGGCGGCGTGAGCATCAACCCCCAGATGATGGCGACCCGCCGTGGTCTGGACGTGCTGGTGGCCTGCCCGGGCCGCCTGATGGATCTCTACAACCAGAACGCCGTCAAGTTCGACGAAGTGGAGATCCTGGTACTGGACGAAGCGGACCGCATGCTCGACATGGGCTTTATCCGCGACATCCGCCGCATCCTGGCCCTGCTGCCGAAGAAGCGCCAGAACCTGCTCTTCTCCGCCACCTTCGCCGACGAAATTCGCGAGCTGGCCACCGGTCTGCTGGACAACCCGGCGGTGATCGAAGTGACCCCGCGCAACAGCACCGCCGAGCGCATCGAGCAGCTGGTACACCCCTGCGACAAGGCCAACAAGATTGCCCTGCTGAGTCACCTGGTCACCAGCAACGACTGGCAGCAGGTGCTGGTGTTCACCCGTACCAAGCACATGGCCAACCGCGTTGCCGAGACCCTCGACAAGAACGGCGTCAGCGCCGCCGCCATCCACGGCAACAAGAGCCAGGGTGCCCGTACCCGTGCCCTGGCCGGTTTCAAGGATGGCAGCGTCAAGGTGCTGGTGGCGACCGACATCGCCGCCCGTGGCCTGGACATCGACAAACTGCCGCAGGTGGTCAACTTCGAGCTGCCGAACGTGGCGGAAGATTACGTGCACCGTATCGGTCGTACCGGCCGTGCCGGCGCCGCCGGTCACGCCATCTCCTTGGTCGCGGCCGATGAAGGCAAGCTCATCAAGGCCATCGAGCGCCTGACCAAGCAGAACATCCCCTGCGAGCAGGTGGCCGGCTTTGAAGCCTCCCGCGAGACCCTCGACAACATCGCCCGTGGTATCGGTGCGCCGCTTCGCAAAGAGCCGCGGGATCCGAGCGAGCAGCGCCGTGCGCCGCGTCCGCAAGGTCAAGGCCAGCGTCAGGGGGCCGGTCGCTCCGGCAATGGCGGCGGTGGTAACGGCGGTGGCAATCGCACTGGCAACGGCGGCAAGCCCAAGCCTCAGGGTGGTCAGCGTCCGGCTGATGGCGCCGCGAAGCCGGCCCAGGCCCGTCGTCCCCGTCGCGCCAGCCACAACCAGTAAGCGGTCAGGGAGCCAGGCTCCCCCACTGTTCGGTTGATACAAAAAGCCCCGCCAATCTGGCGGGGCTTTTTTTGTCCTGGTAGACGCTATTCACCGTAGAGGCGGATCTCCAGCACATGGGTGATGGCCTCGCCGCTCCAGTGGTACTCCAGATGACGGGCGTGGTCCACACGGCTGACCAGGCGGGGGCGATAGAGCACGTGACAGTCGTGACCGGGGTGGCGCACCGAGCGGTAGTGGATGCCGTCCGCCCCGGCGACCTTCTGCTCCCGGGCGAAGGCCTGGGCGGGGCCGTAATCGGTGGCGTGATAGAGGGGGCCTGGCAGAAACGCCGGGCCCGTGATGTCGATGAGGCTGGCGCTGAACTGCGCCTGGATCACCCGCATCTGCACCTTCTGGGCCGGCTCCCGGGTGTACCCGAAGATCCGCTCCCTGTGGTAGACCGTCTCCTTGATGCCGGTGTCGAGGGAGGGGGCACAATAGTAGCCGCCAAAGTTCCCCGTGGTGAAACGGGCACCCTCGGGATTGAGGTGAGTGAAGGCGGCCATCACATAGCTGCCGCCGGGCAGCCCCACCAGCCAGTCTTCCCTGGGCACCCGCATCAGCTCGCCCGCTTCTTCCCTCAGCCTGTCGTTGGTCAGGGCCTCGACGGCCCAGACCGCCTCCAGCTCGTCGGCGGTAGCGACGTCTTCATAGAGGCAGATGGGGGGAAAGCGGCTCGGAATGATGCGATAGGCGCAGGCATTGTGGAAGGCGCGCAAGGGCGGGGAGGACATCAGGCCATCTCCCCGCGCCAGGCGTGCAGCCGGGTGGCCACTTCGTAGAGATCGGCCACCCGCCCACCCTGCATGACCTCCATGGCGCTGCGCCCGGCAAAGAAGGGGTGGCTGTTGGGTTTGCGCACCCAGCCATAGATGCTCTCATCCAGGCTGAACAGTAGCCGCAGGCTCTTGTGGATGTTGAGCAAATAGCTCATCCGCTCCTGGAGATCGGCGCTCAGCCGAATGCCGCCGCTGGCCTCCTTGTACTTGTTCAGGGTGGAGCGGGAGGTAATGCCAAGCAGCCTGAGCTGTTCATCCGTGCTGCACTGCCATTTGTCCAGGATGCGAAACACCACGGGCAGGGCCTTGCTGGGATCGACGGCGGGCTGTTGCCGGGGAAGAGATGCGGTGGCGACCATGTTGCCTCCCGGGTTGGCGTGCCAGACGGGCACGGGATCATGAGTTGTCTGCTAAGCAGTGTAGGGCAGGGGCGCAGTCATGTACATATCTATACATGGTTGCACTCAAATGTTCATTATTGGATGGATTTCGCGAGGAGGGGCGTGGGTCGGCCAAGTGAGCCCGTGCCAATGAAACGCCCCGCCAACTGGGTTGGCGGGGCGTGTCTCTTTGCGGCGTTTCTGCTTGTCGGGTCGGGGAGATCAGAGGGCGGGCAGCAGCCCCATGCTGACGCTGACCTGCACCCCGACGATCAGTACCCCCATGGCACCGGCCAGACCCAGGGCCAGCACGCCACCCGGGACGCGGTAGTGGTCTGCCTCGGCCTGCTTGCGGCTCTGCCACACCAGGGCCACCGGCAGCAGCACCGCCAGCACCGCCAGCGCAATGGCGGCGTAACCCAGCGCCATGATGAAGCCTTGCGGAAAGTAGAGGGCGAACAGCAGGGGCGGCACGAAGGTGATGAGGCCGGTCTGGGTGCGGCCCTGCCAGTTGTCCTTGCGACGGGTCACCTTGGCCATGAAGTCGAACAGTCCCAGGGTCACCCCGAGGAAGGAGGTGGCGAGCGCAAGATCCGCAAACAGATGCATCGCCTGGTTGAAGGCGGGCCAGCTCACCAGGCCGCCGACGTTGGCCAGCAGGCTGTCCAGGGCGCCGCCGGTCTGGATCAGGGATTGCTGGCCCAGCAGCCCCAGGATGGCGACCTGCCACAGCACGTAGAGCACGAGTGGCAAGGCGGAGCCCCACACGAAGACCCGGCGCAACTGCCTGGGGTTGTCCCCGAGGTAGAGCATGACGCTCGGGATGGAGCCGTGGAAGCCGAAGGAGGTGAAGATGACCGGCAGGCCCGCCAGCAGCAGGCCTTCCCCGAGGGGCATGGAGAGCAGGTGCTGCCCCTGGGCGCGGGGCAGCAGCAGCGCCAGCACCGCCACCATGATCACCAGCTTCACGGTGAACATCAGGCGGTTGAGGTAATCCACCTGCCTGGTGCCGACGCACACCATGCCGCCAAACAGCAGGGTAAAGACCCAGGCCGCCTGCTCCTGGCCGAGGGGAAGGCCGGCATCGGCCAATGCCTGGGCCAGCAGGCTGCTGCCGCCGCTGATGTAGGCGGAGGCCAGGGCGTAGAACAGCATCAGGATGCAGAAGGAGGCGATGCCCTTGCCCCAGGGGCCGAGCAGGTGATCTGCCAGCTGGTGCAGGTACCACTTGCCGGTGCTGAGGCTGGCTTCCACCTGCAGCATGGCGGTGAAGGCCATCAGGGCCCAGAGGCCGATCATCAGCATCAGGGTGGCGGGGCCGCCCAGGGACGAGGAGGCCAGCGGCAGGGCCAGCATGCCGGCGCCTATGGTGGTGCCGGCAATCAACAGGGTACAACCCAGGGTCTTGGTATTCATGTCATCCATCCGAAAGTGAGGGGCGCTGTTGCAAACAAGAGAGAGCCAGTTGGCTGTGTCGGGAGACGCCTCCGGGGAAAAGCCGGAGGCTAGCAATATCGGTGTGGATACATCTGTACCTGAAACCTGTCAGTTGTAAAAATTGGTTGCCAAGTTAGCGGATTGAAATGGCGGAAACAACCCCTTAAAAGCGGATTTTGTGCTGTGGCAAGCCGAAGGGTGGCAATAAAAAGTGACACATTGCGCCATGCGCCGAAAAAATGCGCCCCTCAAGGGGAGGCCGCCCGTCAGGCTGCGTTGCGGGTCGACATCGAGAGCGCCCGCGTTGGCGGCAACAGGGCTTGCAGAGGGTAACACGGGGCCCTGGTGGTGCGACTGGCCTGATATAAGCAAACATCGGGTCATACTCCAAAAAGCCATCATTTTCACTTATATCGAGCCGAGGCGCCGATAAACGGGTCCTGGCGCGGGGTGGCCAACCCTGCCGGCGGGGTTGCCGCCCGGCAGATCACCTCAAAGCCAGAAGGCGCAGGGCAAAAGCTGAGACAACAGGGGAGAACACAAGCAGGTGTGGGGGAGGAGGCTCAGGGGCTGGCACGGCGGGCCGCCCCCGGGGTGGTGCGTCGTGGTCGGGTCAGCGGCGGCGTTTGAGGGTACGGCTCACATAGTGCAGGCCGCTCTGGTAGTCGCCATTGACCGCCTTGAGGGCCAGCGTCAGGGCCTGGCTTGCCAGGGCGTCGTGCTGCTGGGGCAGGGAGTTGATGCCAAAGGGGAGGAAATCGAGCAGGCGGTCATCCCCGAAGGTAGCCATGGCGAGCTGGCTCATGTCAGCCTCCTGCTCCAGCAGGTAGTCGAGCACCCCCTCCATCAGGATGTAGGAGGTGGTGATCAGCGCCTCGGGCAGTTGCCCGAGCTGCTGATGGAGCGTCTTGATCAGGCGATACCCTTCGGTGCGCGAGAAGTGGGCCCCTTCACACAGGTGGCGGGTCGCACTGTGACTGGCAATGGCCTGTTCGAAGCCCGCTTTTCGCTCCTGACTGATCGTCAGTTCCGGCAGTGCAGTGATCAAGGCGATATGACCGATGGCCGGGGTGAGCAGGGAGGTGGTGAGGTCCAGGCTCGCCTTCTGGTTTTCACTCGCCACGGTGACGAAGTGCTCGGTGGCCATGGCACGGTCGATGGCGAGGATCTGCACGCCCCTGGACTGCTGCTCCAGGTAGAAGGGATCCGCCGGGAGGAGGCAGCTTGCCACCAAGAGCGCGTCCACATGGCGGCTCACCAGCATCCGGGCCAGCTCCTTTTCGGTGTCCGGATCGTCCTCCGAGCAGACGATGAGCAACTGATATCCCTGGGTGCGGGCCCCTTGCTCCAGGCGCTTGGCGAGCTTGGCGTAACTGGCGTTTTCGAGGTCGGGCAGGATGAAGCCGAGGGTGCGGGTCTGGCCGCCGCGCAGGGAAGCGGCGCGGCTGTCCGGCTGATAGTTGTGGGCATGGACCACGGCCATCACCTTGTCGCGGGTTGCCTGGCTGATGCGGTATTGATCGGCCTTGCCATTGATCACATAGCTGGCGGTGGTGCGAGAGACACCGGCCAGCGCGGCGATTTCATCCAGTTTCATCATGTTGGCTCTGTTTGAGTTGCAAGGCCCGCGCCGGTTCCTGGTTGGGGCGCCGAAAAGTGTGCGCGGGATCATATCATTGAAACGTACTTTCTGCGGGATCTTGAACAATGCGCTGAAACGATTCAGTCTGAGTGTAAGTGAAACGATTCAGCTTGTCAGTAACGGATGATTATCTGCACTTGGAAATGGGTTCCGGCTCACCAAAGCGAGAGATCACCGTCTATTGTCAGCAGGCAAGTTACCCGAAAATCGAGTTGAGTTGAGCCGGTACGCCGCGAGGCGAAGCCGGACCTGATGGAGAATCTCTATGTTGAAGTTGGCGCGACAGCAAATCCTGCTGGGACAATCGGTGACGACCAAGGCGGACGCCATCGCCCTGCTGGCAAGCAAACTGACCGACGCCGGTCTGGTTGAAGCAGGTTACGTGGACGGCATGCTGGCGCGGGAAGCGCAGCACGCCACCTATCTTGGCAGCGGTATCGCCATTCCCCACGGCACCACGGACACCCGTCATCTGGTGAAGAGCACCGGCGTCATGGTGGCCCAGTTCCCCCACGGCATCGAGTGGGACGAGGGGCAGATTGCCTACGTCGCCATCGGCATCGCCGCCAAGTCCGACGAGCACCTGGGGATCTTGCGCCAGCTCACCCACGTGCTGGGTGACGAGCAGGCCGCAGCCCAGCTCAAGGGGGCGACCGACGAAGAGACCATCATCAATATCCTGACTGGCGCGACTGGTGCCAAAGAGGTGCAATACCTGACCCTGGCGGACTTCCCGGCCGACGACCAGGACCAGTTGCTGCTGGGGGCTGCGGCCCGCGCCAAATCCGCAGGCTGGGGAGACGCCGCCATGGTGAGCGCCCTCCTGGCCAGCCAGCCTGTTCACCTGGGGGAGGGCATCTGGCTGGCCCGTGCGCAAGCGGCCCAGACCGGTTGGGTGCTGGCCACTCCGAGCACCCCGCTGAACGTCGGTGAATTGCCGGTCAGCGCCCTGCTGCTGCTGTGTGCCGCAGATAGCTGCCATTTGCCGCAACTCGAGAATCTGGCCAAGCTGGCCGCCGCCGGCCAGCTGGCCACCCTTTCTGGCAGCGACGGTCTTGCCATGTTGCAGGCGGGTCCGGCGAGCGGGCTGTCCGAGACCTTCACTATCATCAACCCCCACGGTCTGCACGCCCGTCCGGGCGCCATGCTGGTCAAGGTGGCCAAGGAGTATGAATCCGACATCCGCGTTGCCAACCTCGATGGCAGCGGTGAAGCCGTCTCTGCCAAGAGCCTGATGAAGGTGATCGGGCTTGGGGTCAAGTGCGGTCATCGTCTGGCGTTTCGCGCCGAAGGAGCGGATGCCGAAGCAGCCCTCAAGGGCATTGGCGAAGCCATTGCCGCCGGCTTGGGCGAGGGGGCGCACTGATGGACATCGTCACCATCACCCTCAATCCCGCGCTCGATCTCACCACCCGTCTGGAGGCCATGCACCCTGGCGAGGTCAATCTGGTGAGCGAGGCCAACTTGCGCGCAGCGGGCAAGGGGATCAACGTCGCCATGGTCTTGAAAGATCTCGGCCGTGACGTAGGCCTGACCGGCTGGCTCGGTGAGGGCAACCAGCAGAGCTTCGTCTCCCTGTTCGAGGAACGTGCCCTTGCCGATCACTTCGTGCGCGTGGCGGGCGACACCCGGATCAACGTCAAGATCTCCGAACAATCCGGCCGGGTGACCGATCTCAATCTGCCGGGACTCGCCGTGCAGGAAGGCGATGTCAGCGCCCTGGAAGCGGCGCTGGAGCGACTGGCTCCCCACTCCGACTGGTTCGTGCTGGCGGGCAGCCTGCCCAAAGGGGTGGCCCCCGATTACTGCGCGCGCCTCATTCGCCTGCTCAAGGCTAAGGGCAAGCAGGTGATCTTCGATTGCAGCGGCGCGGCGTTGAGCGAAGGGATCAAGGCGGCGCCGACGCTGGTCAAACCCAACCTGGAAGAGCTGAGCCAGTGGGCCGGTCGCCCCGTGAAGACCCTGAGCGAGCAGGCCGAGTGCGCCCGCGCGCTGCAGGCCAGCGGGATCCCCAACGTGGTGATCTCCAATGGTGCCGACGGCCTCATCTGGTTTGCACCGGATGCCACCTGGCAGGCGATTCCGCCGCGCATGGAGGTGGTCAGCACCGTGGGTGCCGGCGACTCCCTGGTGGCGGGCCTGGTCCATGGCATGAGCCTGGACTGGACGCCGGAGCAGACCCTGCGTCTGGCCACCGCCGTCTCGGCACTGGCGGTGAGCCAGGTCGCGGTCGGCTTCAACGATATCAATGTGCTCAAACCGTTACTCGAGCAGGTGCGCGTACAGCGTCTGGATGATCTGGCACCGACTCAACCCCAACCCCATTTGATGGCTAACTCAGGAGATGCCCAATGAAAGCAATTCTGGTTACGGCTTGCCCGGCGGGCATTGCCACCAGCTTTCTCGCTGCAAAACGGATAGAACAGCAGGCCAAACTGGCTGGCTGGGAGCTCACCCTCGACGTCGAGTCCAGCGTGCAGCCCCGTCAGGTTCCCTCGAAAGAGCAGATTGCCGCCGCCGACCTGGTGCTGGTCGTTGCCAGCGCACCGGTGGATCTGGCCGCCTATGACGGCAAGTCGCTCTATCGGGGCGACATGGATCTGGCGCTCCAGGATCCCGCTGCCCTGCTGGAAGCCGCGCGAAGCGGTGCCAGCGTCTATCGCCATGAAGCGGCACCTGTGGTTGCCAAACTGGCCAGCGGTGCCAAGCGCATCGTGGCGGTGACGGCCTGTCCGACCGGGGTGGCCCACACCTTCATGTCGGCCGAGGCCCTGGAGACCATGGCCAAGCAGCTGGGTCACCAGATCCGCGTCGAAACCCAGGGCTCGGTCGGTGCCCAGAATGCCTTGACGGCGGACGAGATTGCCGCCGCCGATCTGGTGTTCCTCGCCACTGACATTGAGGTGGACATGGCGCGCTTTGATGGCAAGCCGGTCTATCGCACCAGCACGGGGGCGGCGCTCAAGAAAACCCGGGCCGAGCTCGACAAGGCCTGGACCGAGGCGAAGGTCTATCGCCACAGCGGCGCGGCTGCGGTCAAGAAAGAGGAAAAGGCGGGCCCCTACAAGCACCTGCTGACCGGTGTCTCCTTCATGCTGCCCATGGTGGTGGCGGGGGGCCTTATCATCGCGCTCTCCTTCATCTTCGGCATTGAAGCGTTCAAGGAAGAGGGGACGCTGGCCGCGGCCCTGATGAAGATCGGTGGCGGCTCCGCCTTCGCCCTGATGATCCCGGTGCTGGCAGGCTACATCGCCTACTCCATCGCCGACCGTCCGGGCCTGGCGCCCGGCATGATCGCCGGTATGCTGGCAAGCTCGCTCGGCGCCGGTTTCCTTGGCGGCATCGTCGGCGGCTTCCTCGCCGGTTACAGCGCCAAGTTCCTGAGTGACAAGGTGCGCCTGCCGGTCACCCTGGAAGCCCTCAAGCCCATCCTCATCATTCCGCTCTTTGCCAGCCTGTTCACCGGTCTGGTGATGATCTACGTGGTGGGTGGCCCGGTGGCGGGCATCATGAACGCCATGACCGAGTTCCTCAATAACATGGGCTCTGCCAACGCCGTGCTGCTGGGTGTCATCATCGGCGCCATGATGTGCTTCGACATGGGTGGCCCGGTCAACAAGGCGGCCTATGCCTTCGGTGTCGGCCTGCTCGCCTCCAAGACCTATGCCCCCATGGCAGCGGTCATGGCCGCCGGCATGGTGCCTGCACTGGGGATGGGGATCGCGACCTTCCTGGCCAGCAGAAAGTTCATCAAGGCGGAGCAGGAAGCGGGCAAGGCCTCCTTCGTGCTGGGTCTGTGCTTCATCTCCGAGGGTGCCATCCCGTTTGCCGCCAAGGATCCCATGCGTGTCATCCCGGCCTGCATGGCGGGCGGCGCCCTGACCGGTGCGCTCTCCATGCTGTTCGGCTGCGAGCTGGTGGCACCCCACGGTGGTCTGTTCGTGCTCTTCATCCCGAACGCCATCAGCCATGTGATGATGTACATCCTGGCGATCGCGGCCGGTTCTCTGGTGACCGGGGTGGCCTACGCCATGCTCAAGCGTGGCGAGGAGCAGGCCAAGCTGGCGACCGCCTGAGGACGTCACGGCGTGACACACCCTTCATGACAAGGCGGCCCTGGGGCCGCCTTTTTTGTTGAGGGGAGGGGCAAAGGGGGATTTAAAAATCCCAGCCCGGCGGGGGCGACGGATCGGCCGCCTCTGCGGCCTGCGCCTTGCGGCGAGCGGCCTCGACCCTGGCCTTGCGGCTGCGGCACAGGCGCATCACCTCCTGCTGCTGGGCAGGGGTCATGGCAAGCCAGTTGAAACGCTCCTCGCGGCTTCGCAGGCATCCCTTGCAATACCCCTTGTTGTTCAGTTCGCAGACCCCGACACAGGGGCTCTGGAGCGGGAAGATTTCGAGCTGTTCCATCCATGACCTCTCACACCTTGTCACCTTGTTATAACCCAGAAGATCACGGCAGGAGAAATCCGTCGTCAGGGGCGTGAAGGCGTTTGCTTTCCCCGGGCAATTTTGGCATCTTCCCCGCCGTGCAAGACACTCGGTGTTATATGAGGACATATGAATAGACATGCGTACTGGTTGGCCGCCGCCGTGGTGGGGCTGGCCGGTTGTGCGGGCAACCCTGAACCGGTCAAGGTGCCCCAGAAGAAGGCGGAATCCGGATGTTTTCTGAACTGCGAGATCCCTGTGAATCTGGGCAAGCAGTATCTGGATGGTGCCCTGCCGGGGGATCTGGTGCGGGTGGAGCGGGTCAACAGCCGCGCCCGCGCCGATTACAGCAAGTTCGGTCCCCAGAGCCGGCTGGTGATGGAACGCTCCGGCCGTATGGCGAGCCGCTATGGGGAGCTCTACCGTCAACTCTCACGCTGGGTCGCCAATGGGGGCAATCCCGCCCATATCACCCAGTACGGCATCAGCCTGGCCCAGCTTGGCGGTGCCGACCGCATGGGCAACGTGCTCTTCACCGGCTACTACTCGCCGGTGCTGGAGGTGCGCCATCGCCCGGACGCCCAGTACAAGTATCCCATCTATGCCATGCCCAACTGCGGCGGTCGCTGCCCGAGCCGGGCCGAGATCCACCGGGGGGCGCTGGCCAACCGGGGGCTGGAGCTGGGCTACAGCAAGTCCCTCATCGACAACTTCCTGATGGACGTGCAGGGTTCCGGTTTCGTTCACTACGGCGATGACGACCGGTTGCAGTACCTCGGTTACAGCGGCAAGAACGGCCACGGCTATGTCAGCATTGGCCGGGTGCTCATCGACCGTGGCGAAGTGCCCAAGGAGCAGATGTCCATGAAGGCCATCAAGGAGTGGGCCAACCGTCAGCCGGAAGAGAGCGTGAAGGAGCTGGTGGAGCAGAACCCCTCCTATGTCTTCTTCGAGCGCCGTCCCACCAACGACGTGGTGGGGGCCGCCGGCATTCCGCTCTTGCCGATGGCGGCGGTGGCTGCCGACAAGACTCTGCTGCCCATGGGCACCCCTATCCTCGCGGAAGTACCGCTGCTGGACAAAGAGGGAAACTGGACCGGCAAGCACCAGCTGCGGCTGCTGATTGCGCTGGATGTGGGGGGCGCGGTGAAGAAGGGCCACCTCGATCTCTACCACGGTATGGGTGAGAAGGCCGGTGTCGCGGCCGGTCACTATAAGCACTTTGGCCGGGTCTGGAAGCTGGGTCTGCACCACGGGCCGACCGCCGCCCCCTGGTTGTAACGCCCCCGGGTTGTAATGTAAGAGGGGCCATGGCCCCTCATTTCCCTCAAGAGACGGGACATTCCCATGAAAAAAGCCGCCGGAGCAATCCGGCGGCTTTTTGTTTGCGGGGCAGATCTGGCGACAAGGGCCGTCAGCCCTTTCGGATATCGAGCTTGATGGCGCCCACCGGCTGGCAGCAGCAGGGGAGGCACTCCCCCTGGGAGACAAAGGCGAGCGGGACGGCGGCGTAGTGAACCTTGCCCGCCAGCAGCGGGGTGCGGCAGGCGCCGCAAT
The DNA here is from genome assembly GCF_019046925.1 of Aeromonas sp. FDAARGOS 1402. Lineage (NCBI taxonomy): Bacteria > Pseudomonadati > Pseudomonadota > Gammaproteobacteria > Aeromonadales > Aeromonadaceae > Aeromonas > Aeromonas sp. FDAARGOS 1402. Next base: position 3,812,953 of record NZ_CP077201.1, on the reverse strand, counting down.
AGCCGCTGCGGCACTGGAACTCCACGTGATGGCCGTGGCGCTCCAGGGTCTCCAGCACGCTTTCGCCGGGATGGGGGTGCAGCACACCGTCCAGGGTCTGTACCTGGGGGGCTTGCCCCTCCGGCGCCGTGGTGGTGGTATGCAGGGACGCGTTCAGGGTGGCGGTGGCGTCACTCACGGACGTCGCTCCCCCGCATCATGGTCTGCCAGCAGAGGTCGCCTTGCATCACAGCTCGAAGTCACCCAGATCGTCGGCGTGCACTTCACTGTCGATCTGACCCACCAGATAGGAGCTTACTTCCACTTCCTGGGGCGCCACCTGCACGTTGTCGGAGGAGAGCCAGGTGTTGATCCAGGGGATGGGGTTCTGCTTGGTGCCGGCAAAGGCCGGTTGCAGGCCGACGGCCGCCATGCGCAGGTTGGTGATGTATTCCACGTACTGGCAGAGGATGTCCTTGTTCAGGCCGATCATGGAACCGTCCTGGAACAGGTACTCGGCCCACTCCTTCTCCTGCAGGGCCGCTTCCTTGAACAGCTCGAAGCAGGCCTGCTCGCACTCGACGGCGATCTCTGCCATGTCGGGGTCGTCGTTGCCGCTGCGCATCAGGTTCAGCATGTGCTGGGTGCCGGTCAGGTGCAGCGCTTCGTCACGGGCGATCATCTTGATGATCTTGGCATTGCCCTCCATCAGCTCGCGCTCGGCGAAGGCGAAGGAGCAGGCGAAGCTCACATAGAAGCGGATTGCTTCGAGGGCGTTGACGCTCATCAGGCACAGGTAGAGCTTCTTCTTGAGCTCCCGCAGGCTGATGGTGACTTCGCGATCCCCGATCCGGTGGGTTCCCTCACCGTGCAGGTGATAGACGGAGGTGGCCTCGATGAGATCGTCATAGAAGTGGCTGATGGAGCCGGCGCGCTTCAAGATCTGCTCGTTGGTTACAATGTCGTCGAACACCTGGCCCGGGTTGTTGACGATGTTGCGGATGATGTGGGTGTAGGAGCGAGAGTGGATGGTCTCGGAGAAGGCCCAGGTCTCGATCCAGGTCTCCAGCTCCGGGATGGAGACCAGGGGCAGCAGGGCCACGTTGGGGCTGCGGCCCTGAATGGAATCCAGCAGGGTCTGGTACTTCAGGTTGGAGATGAAGATGTGCTGCTCGTGGGGCGGCAGAGCCTGGAAGTCGATGCGGTCGTGGGAGACGTCCACCTCTTCCGGGCGCCAGAAGAAGGAGAGCTGTTTCTCGATAAGCCGCTCGAAGATGTCGTGCTTTTGCTGATCATAACGGGCCACGTTGACCGACTGGCCGAAGAACATCGGCTCCTTGAGCTGATCGTTTTGGGTCTGGCAAAAAGTAGAGTAAGCCATGGTTCGAATGCCGTGAAATAGGGAAAACAGGAGGGCGGGAGCTTGAAGCTCCCGCCCGGTTTATCAGTGCGTTTCGCGGTTAGATCTTGCAAGCCCCGCCGGCGCAGCCGTCATCTTGCAGATCGGTCTGGGTGTCGTCGGCACCATCACGGGTGTTGTGATAGTAGAGGGTCTTGAGACCGTATTTGTAGGCGGTCAGCAAGTCCTTGAGCAACTGCTTCATCGGCACCTTGTTGCCTTCGAAGCGGGCCGGGTCGTAGTTGGTGTTGGCGGAGATCGCCTGATCCACGAACTTCTGCATGATGCCGACCAGCTGCAGGTAACCGTCGACGCTCGGCTGTTTCCACAGCAGTTCGTACTGATCCTTCAGGCGGTGGTACTCCGGCACCACCTGCTTGAGGATGCCGTCCTTGGAGGCTTTCACCGACACCAGGCCGCGGGGCGGCTCGATGCCGTTGGTGGCGTTGGAGATCTGGCTGGAGGTCTCGCTCGGCATCAGGGCGGTCAGGGTGGAGTTGCGCAGACCCACGGTCTTGATCTCTTCGCGCAAGGTTTCCCAGTCCAGGTGCAGGGGTTCATTGCACAGGGTGTCCAGATCCTTTTTATAGGTATCGATGGGCAGAATACCCTGGGCATAGGTGGTCTCGTTGAAGGCCGGGCAGGGGCCGAACTCGCGGGCCAGTTGCACGGAGGCCTTCAGCAGGTAGTACTGGATCGCCTCGAAGGTGCGGTGGGTCAGGGCCAGACCGGAACCATCGGAGTAGCGGGCACCGTTTTTCGCCAGGTAGTAGGCGTAGTTGATGACGCCGATCCCCAGAGTGCGGCGGTTCATGCTGCCCTTCTTGGCGGCCTTGAGCGGGTAGTCCTGATAGTCGAGCAGGGCGTCCAGAGCGCGCACGGCCAGTTCGGCCATCTCTTCCAGATCTTCCAGCTTCTCGATGGCGCCCAGGTTAAAGGCGGAGAGGGTGCACAGGGCAATCTCGCCGTCCTCGTCATCCACGTTGTTGAGCGGCTTGGTGGGCAGCGCAATCTCGAGGCAGAGGTTGGACTGGCGCACCGGTGCCACGCTCGGGTCGAACGGGCTGTGGGTGTTGCAGTGATCCACGTTCTGGATGTAGATGCGACCGGTACCGGCGCGCTCCTGCATCATCAGGGAGAAGAGATCCACCGCCTTCAGGGTCTTCTTGCGAATGGCCGGATCCTGCTCGTACTTGACGTAGAGCTCTTCGAACTTGTCCTGGTCCGCGAAGAAGGCGTCATAGAGACCTGGTGCATCGGACGGGGAGAACAGGGTGATGTCACCGCCCTTGATGAGGCGCTGGTACATCAGCTTGTTGATCTGCACGCCGTAGTCCATGTGACGGACCCGGTTCTCTTCCACGCCGCGGTTGTTCTTCAGTACCAGCAGGCTCTCCACCTCGGTGTGCCACAGCGGGTAGAACAGGGTGGCCGCACCGCCGCGCACGCCGCCCTGGGAGCAGCACTTCACCGCAGTCTGGAAGTATTTGTAGAAGGGGATGCAGCCGGTGTGGAAGGCTTCGCCGCCACGGATGGGGCTGCCCAGACCACGGATGCGACCAGCGTTGATGCCGATGCCGGCGCGCTGGGAAACGTAGCGCACGATGGCGCTGGCGGTGGCATTGATGGAATCCAGGCTGTCGTCACACTCGATCAGCACGCAGGAGCTGAACTGGCGGGTCGGGGTGCGCACGCCGCTCATGATCGGGGTCGGCAGGGAGATCTTGAAGGTCGAGACCGCATCATAGAAGCGCTTGATGTAGTCCAGACGGGTATCTTTCGGATACTTGGAGAAGAGGCAGGCCGCTACCAGGATGTAGAGGAACTGCGGGCTCTCGTAGATCTCGCCGGTGACGCGGTTCTGTACCAGGTACTTGCCTTCGAGCTGCTTGACCGCCGCGTAGGAGAAGTCCATGTCGCGCCAGTGATCGAGGTAGCCGTTCAGCTCCTCAAATTCCGTCTGGGTGTAGTCTTCCAGCAGGTGCTTGTCGTACTTGCCCATGTCCACCAGTCTGGCGACGTGCTGATACAGGTGGGGCGGCTCGAACTGGCCGTAGGCCTTCTTGCGCAGGTGGAAGATGGCCAGACGGGCAGCCATGTACTGGTAGTCCGGGCTTTGCTCGGAGATGAGGTCAGCTGCAGCCTTGATGATGGTCTCGTGGATGTCGGCGGTACGGATACCGTCATAGAACTGGATGTGGGACTTGAGCTCCACCTGGGAGACCGACACGTTGTCGAGCTTCTCGGCAGCCCAGTCGAGCACACGGTGAATTTTATCCAGATCGATGGGTTCTTTGTGTCCGTTACGCTTCGTCACAAACAAGTTCATTGGCTGATGACCCCTTTCATTGATACCTGCCGGTATCGGTTGATTCCCGAAAAGCCATCGCACAATGGCGCAACCCGGCTCCGTCTGTCGAGGGAAACTGGGCAGGGATTGTGCGATGAATCACAAGATGTAGTGTTATTTTTAATGCGAACTACAAGATAGTGAGGTCGATGCGGTAATGCAATCTGTGGATAACGCATTAGCTGTGGATAAATTGTGGGTGTTGGGACGGGAGTTAGTGGACGCTCACAGCGAACGGGTTTTCATCCGTCCGATCCGTCAAATGCAAGTCCGGCGATCGAAGATGGAAAATTAAAATAACTTTTTTTGCTTGCGAAAGCAGGGTGTTTTTACTAGCAAATCCGGCCTGCTCATCCCTTGTGCAGTCAGGGTCAAAAGGTGTCCTGTTACGCCGTTCGGGGGGTTGCCAAGCCCGTAAAAAGAGGGATCGTCCGGGATCCCTCTGGTGTGCTGCGGGGGGAGCTGCGCGCCGGGGCAGATGCCCACATGGCCATGGGGACAACATCAAAGTTGCCCCGCAGATCCACCTCTATCCGGATGCCTTGTCGGTCATGGGCAATGAACGTGTCAGCTCAGCTCGTAACGCAGCCAGTGGTGCAGGGCCTGCACGGTATCAAAGTGAAGATCGGCGCCCCAGAGGGCGGGATCCTCGTCATCATTGAGATAACCCCAGCCAGCCACCGCGGTACGCATGCCGGCATTGCGGCCGGCCTCGATGTCGCGCACGTGATCCCCCACATAGAGACACTGGCTCGCCGCGATGCCGAGGCGCTCGCAGGCAAAGAACATGGGGGCGGGGTCGGGCTTGCGCACCGGCAGGGTGTCGGCGCTCACGGTCACGCCGCAACTGGCGAGTTCGGGCAGGGCTGCCAGGAGCGGTTCGGTGAGAAAACCCGGCTTGTTGGTGACAATGCCCCAGGGCAGCTTTTTTTCGTCGAGCCACTCGATGAGATCCACCATGCCTTCATAGGGGCGGGTGCCGACGCAGAGGTTGGCGGCGTAGTAGTCGAGCAGGGCGGTGCGAAGGCGGGTGGCCCCCAGCTCCTCCAGCAGCTCGTCCCCAAGACCGGCCCTGAGCAGCCCGAGAGCCCCGTGGGAGGTGGTCTGGCGGATGATGTCGTCAGAGAGCGGGGCAAAGCCTTCGCTTATCAGCACGTGATTGACGGCGGCGCCAAGGTCTGGGGCGGTGTCCAGCAGGGTGCCGTCCAGATCAAACAGCACGCAGCGCAGGGGCATCGGGTGAGGTGTGCTCATCAGCCTTGCTCCGGGCGCTCGAACGCCACCATGTAGTTGACGTCGACATTCTTGCCGAGCTTGAAGCTGTTGGAGAGCGGGGCGTAGTGAACGCCGCTCATGTCCCGCACCAGCAGGCCCGCCGCTTCCCCCATGCGACACAGTTCGGCGGGGGTGATGAACTTCTTGTGATCGTGAGTGCCCTTGGGGACCATCTTCAACAGGTACTCGGCCCCGAGGATCATCATCAGATAGGCTTTGGGGTTGCGGTTGATGGTGGAGACGAACACCTTGCCCCCCGGCCGTACCAGGGTGGCGATGGCGCGCAGCACCGAGGCCGGGTCCGGCACGTGCTCCAGCATCTCCATGCAGGTAACCACGTCATACTGGCCAGGCGCTTCATCGGCGTGGGCTTCGGCGGTGCTCTGGCGGTACTCGAGCTCCACACCTTGTTCCAGCGCGTGCAGGCGGGCGACGCCGAGGGGTTCCTTGCCCATGTCGATGCCGGTGACCCGGGCCCCCCGGCGGGCCATGCTCTCGGAGAGGATGCCGCCACCGCAGCCGATGTCGAGCACGCGCTTGCCAAACAGGCCGCCGCTCTTGTCGGTGATCCAGTCAAGGCGCACCGGGTTGATTTGATGCAGCGGCTTGAATTCGCCCTCCATGTCCCACCAGCGGGAGGCGATGGCTTCAAATTTGGCGATTTCTGTCAGATCGACATTGGCATCACTATTCATGTTTTGATGATCCTGTGGCAAGGCGCGCAGCGGGCTGGGCGCGCGCAATCTATTGTCCTGGCGCGCATTATAACGGACCGACCTCGTCGCACCAGCCCGATGTGCTCATCGGATTTGTGGCTTAATGTATTTGGCTCAGTGTGTTACCATGTCGCGCTGTTTAAGCCAAAGAACAACTAATTAGGGATTAAGGCTTTCTATGAGCGATCTGGCCAGAGAGATCACGCCGGTCAACATCGAAGAAGAGCTCAAGAGTTCCTATCTGGATTACGCCATGAGCGTGATCGTAGGACGAGCTCTGCCGGATGTGCGTGATGGCTTGAAACCGGTTCACCGCCGCGTTCTGTATGCAATGAACGAGCTGGGGAACGACTGGAACAAGCCCTATAAAAAATCGGCCCGTGTGGTCGGTGACGTAATCGGTAAATATCACCCGCATGGCGACATCGCCGTGTATAACACCATCGTCCGGATGGCGCAGGATTTCTCCATGCGCTACATGCTGGTCGACGGTCAGGGCAACTTCGGTTCGGTGGACGGCGACAACGCCGCGGCCATGCGTTACACCGAAGTGCGGATGGCGCGCATCTCCCACGAGCTGCTGGCCGATCTGGACAAAGAGACCGTGGACTGGGTGCCGAACTACGACGGTACCGAGATGATCCCGGCTGTCATGCCCACCAAGGTCCCCACCTTGCTGGTCAACGGCTCCTCCGGTATCGCGGTGGGCATGGCGACCAACATCCCGCCTCACAACCTCACCGAGATTGTCAACGGTTGCCTGGCGCTGATCGAAAACGGCGACCTCACCATTGACGAGCTGATGACCCATGTCACCGGCCCGGATTTCCCCACCGGCGGCATCATCAACGGCCGTTCCGGCATCGTGCAGGCGTACCGTACCGGTCGCGGCTCCGTCTATGTGCGGGCCAAGGCTGAAGTGGAGGTGGACGAGAAGACCAGTCGCGAGACCATCATCGTCCACGAGATCCCCTATCAGGTGAACAAGGCTCGCCTGATCGAAAAGATCGCCGAGCTGGTCAAAGAGAAGAAAATCGAGGGCATCAGCGCCCTGCGCGATGAGTCCGACAAGGACGGCATGCGCATCGTCATCGAGATCAAGCGCGGCGAGTCCGGCGAGATTGTGCTGAACAATCTCTACAAGCACACCCAGATGCAGACCACGTTCGGCATCAACATGGTGGCGCTGGACAACAACCAGCCCAAGGTGATGAACCTCAAAGAGATCCTGGATGCCTTCCTGCTGCACCGCCGTGAAGTGGTGACTCGCCGGACCGTGTTCGAGCTGCGCAAGGCGCGGGATCGGGCGCACATCCTGGAAGGGTTGGCGGTGGCATTGGCCAACATCGACCCCATCATCGAGCTCATTCGCCACAGTGCGACCCCGGCGGATGCGAAAGCCGCCCTGGTAGCCAAGGGCTGGGAGCTCGGCAACGTGGCCGCCATGCTGGAAAAAGCGGGCGACGACGCGGCTCGCCCCGAGTGGCTGGAGCCCGAGTTCGGCATCCGTGAAGGGCAGTACTTCCTGACAGAGATCCAGGCCCAGGCCATCCTTGACCTGCGTCTGCACAAGCTGACCGGCCTCGAGCACGAGAAGATCCTGGAAGAGTACCAATCTCTGCTGGATCTCATCGCCGAGCTGCTGCACATCCTGGCAAGCCCGGAACGCCTGATGGAAGTGATCCGTGACGAGCTGCTGGCCGTGCGCGAGCAGTACGGCGACGAGCGTCGCACCGAGATCAGCATGTCCAGTGCCGAGATCAACATCGAAGATCTGATCACCCCGGAAGACGTGGTCGTTACCTTGTCTCACCAGGGCTATGTGAAGTATCAGCCGCTCTCCGACTACGAGGCCCAGCGCCGCGGTGGTCGTGGCAAGTCGGCCACCCGGATCAAGGAAGAGGACTTTGTGGAGCGTCTGCTGGTGGCCAACACCCACGACACCATTCTGTGCTTCTCCACCCGTGGCAAGGTCTACTGGCTCAAGGTGTATCAGCTACCGGAAGCGTCCCGTGGCGCCCGCGGTCGTCCGATCATCAACCTGCTGCCGCTGGATGAGGGTGAGCGCATCACCGCCATCCTGCCGGTGAAAGAATATGACGCCGACAAGTATGTCTTCTTCGCCACCGCCAACGGCACCGTGAAGAAGACCAGCCTGTCTGACTTCAGCCGTCCGCTCTCCTCCGGTATCCGTGCCATCAACCTCAAAGAGGGTGATGAGCTGATCGGGGTGGACATCACCGATGGCAGCAACGAGATCATGCTCTTCTCCGATGCGGGCAAGGTGGTTCGCTTTGCGGAAGGCAGTGGTCGTGCCGATGCCGATGCCACTGACGAAGTCGACACCGACGACGACGCCGGCAACGACGATGACGGCAGCGACAACGGCGAAGGCACCGAAAGCAAAGGCACCTTCAAGGGCGTACGTCCCATGGGTCGTACCGCTGCCGGTGTGCGCGGCATCAAGCTGGGCGCCGGTGACAAGGTGGTCTCCCTCATCGTGCCCCGTGGTGATGGTGCCATCCTCACCGCCACCGAGAACGGTTACGGCAAGCGTACCGCGCTGGACGAGTACCCGACCAAGAGCCGGGGTACCCAGGGCGTCATCTCCATCAAGGTGGATGAGCGTAACGGCAAGGTGATCGATGCGATCCAGGTCGAAGATACCGACCAGATCATGCTGATCACCAACGGCGGTACCCTGGTTCGTACCCGGGTGTCCGAGGTGAGCGTCATCGGCCGCAACACCGGCGGTGTGCGTCTGATCCGTACCGGTGAAGACGAGACCGTGGTCGGCCTGCAGCGTGTTGCCGAGAGCGACGAAGAGGAAACCGAGGCCCTGGCTGTTGAAGGGGAGGTGTCTGAAGGCACCGACACCGCAGCGGACGCTGGCGCCGTCGATACCGGGGAGGCGAGCGACGAGTAATCGTCCCCCTTTGTCCGGTGCAAAAGAGCGACCTTGATGGTCGCTCTTTTTTTGTCCGCCTCACCGCAGGCTCTCCCCGTCCTTGTGCTTGCCCAGCAGCTCTCTTCTCTGGTGCCCGGCTCCGTCTGCCGTGCATGCAGCCCTGCCTGCCACGGCGTCATATTCCTGATATGCAGGGTTGACCCCATCGCATCAACACGATTCCTTCACTCGGCTGTCATGGCCCTGTCATGACGGCCAGCCATGCTGCCTGCGTTGAATGAGGCCACCACAGAGGCAGGCATCGCTTGCCAGGAGCACTGTTATGACGAGCTGGGTAATGTGGGAGATCTGGTGGAGCCGGATGTGGGGAGGGCAGGAGAAGGCGCGCCTTAGGGTGGATGAGGAGGAGGTGGCGCACGAGCCATCACGCCTGCCTGCGGAGCTGATTGCACAGCGCCACCCAGCGGGGAGCTGCCCGCCGAGAACACGGGGCTGACGGTGCTCAGAACAGACGCAACTGCTCGCCCGGGCGGATGAAGGCGGCTGTATTGAGTGCTATATGGCGCTTGCCCAGTTGCAGCCGCCTGCTGATCAGGCGAAAGCGCTGGGCGAGCAGGTCGGCAAACTGTCCTTCACCTCGCATGCGGCTACCAAAGGTGGCGCTGTTGAGTGCGCCACCCCGGCTTGCCCGCAGCTGGTTGAGGATCGCCTCTTTCTGGCCGGGATAGTACGTATCGAGCCAGTCGCAAAAGAGGGTGGTGAGCTCGTGGGGCAATCGCAGCAAGATGTAATCCGCACAGCCCGCCCCGGCGTCGACGGCGGCCTTGATGATCTGTTCCAGTTCCGGCTCGTTGAGCCTGGGGATCATGGGGGCGGCGAGCACGCCGACCGGCACACCGGCCTTGGCCAGTCGTTCGATCACCTTGATCCGCCCAACCCCCGTGCTGGCCCTGGGCTCCAGCTGTCGCCTCAGCGTCTCATTGAGGGTGGTGACCGACACCATCACCTGGCATAACCCTTCCCGGGCCAGCTCGGTCAGCAGATCGAGGTCGCGCAGGATCATGGCGCTCTTGGTGATGAGCCCTACCGGATGGCGATGAGCCAGCATCACCGTCAGGAGTTCGCGAGTCAGGCGATAGTGGTGCTCGATGGGTTGATAGGGATCGGTATTGGCCCCCAGCACGATGGTTTGTGGCTGATAGGCTGGCTTGGCAAACTCCCGTCGCAGCAGCTCGGCAGCATTGATTTTGGCAAACAGCTTGCTCTCGAAATCCAGCCCGGGGGAGAGCTCAAGGTAGGCGTGGCTGGGTCTGGCATAGCAGTAGATGCAGCCATGCTCGCACCCCTGATAGGGATTGATGGAGCGACCGAAGGGAAGATCCGGCGAATCGTTGTAGCTGATGATGCTGCGGGCGCTGATCTCCGTCACCTCGGTACGGGGAGCGCTGGCGGCAAATGCCGCGTCCCAGTCGCTCTGACTCCAGCCGTCGTCAACGGTTTCGATTTGCGGGCCGCTGAAGCGGTGCTCGACATTGTGGTTCGCGCCTCGTCCTGCCATCACATCACCAATGCACTGTTTATATATACAGTTATTTTGCTGTGTAGCCCGTCAAACTGCAAGTTCGCAAAGAGCGACCCCATGAAAGAGGGTGAACCCGGGTGATCTCCTGCTTGATCTGTTGCTACATTTCGTTTACATAGACGAAATGCGAACCAGATCACGGAAAATGTCATGCAACCTACTACTGCCCGCTGGCTCTTCATCGCCCTCATTGCGCTGGTCATCTGGCGTCTGATCCCGCTCTCCACCGATCAGGAGCTGGCGGCGGCCAACCGCGCCTGGCGGACAGGGCACTTTGATGAGGCGACCCGGATCTGGTCGCCGCTGGCGGAGCAGGGCCAGCCACGGGCACAGGCGCTGATGGGTTGGAGCCATGAAGTGGGGCAGGGGAGCGAGCAGGATATGGATCGCGCCATCCGACTCTATCGTCAGGCTGCGCAGGCGGGGGACGCTTTCGGCCAGTATCGGCTGGGAGAGGTCTATCTGCGCGGGGCCGGGGTGAAGCGGGATCTGCACGAGGCGTTTCGCTGGATGGAGCTGGCAGCCAGGAACGGTGATGTGCCCGCCATGCTGAAGGTGGGCATCCTGCACCTGATGGGGGTCAACGGGCGGGTTGAACTGGCCGAGGCGAAGCAGTGGCTCTATCAGGCCTCGCAAAAGGGCAACAAGATGGCACTCCAGGTGTTGCAGGAGATGGCGCTGGCCGAGGAGGGGCGCAGCGCCTTCGATTTCAATGGCCACTCTTTTCTGAACGCCGGTTAGGGATCAACGGCTGGCGGTGACTTTGCCGGGCGTCACTTCGGTGACATAGAGGGTACTGCGCTCGGCACTGTGGACGATGCTGCATACCTCCCGCTTGCTGCCATCACCCAGGATCACCAGCTCACCGATATGGACGGGACAGTGAGTCGTGAGAAGGTGATCCGGATGAACCAGCTTTTCTGCATGCTCCGGAAATGAAATGTCGTAGGTGTACATCATGCTCTCCTTGCTTTGGCTGACGCCTCAATCTGGTACAGGGTATGGCAGCAGAAGGGCGCCCTCGCAAGTACGACAGATTGACACCCGCGCTTAGGCGGTATGCAAAATCGCCAAGACAGCTTGTCTGGGTTGTCGCGTCTGATACAATCCCCCGCTGTACCTCTCAATGGATGGCCTTGCACACGCCATATGGTGTGCCACTGCCGTGTACCAACCGTATTGTGAACGGTGAAACTCGGGAGTGAACAGCTGGACATGAAAGGGTTTCTCCAACCTGCATGTGGCCTTTGGTAGGGGTCACCACTGTATAAGGAAACACCTAATGCCAATCATTACTCTGCCTGACGGCAGCCAACGTCAATTTGCCCACGCCGTTTCCGTCATGGATGTGGCCGCGGACATTGGTCCCGGTCTCGCCAAGGCGTGCATTGCCGGTCGGGTAAACGGTGAACTGGTGGATGCCTGTGAGCTGATCGAAACCGATGCCTCCCTGGCCATCATCACCGCCAAAGACGAAGAAGGTCTGGACATTCTGCGCCACTCCTGTGCTCACCTGCTGGGTCATGCCATCAAGCAACTCTGGCCCCAGACCAAGATGGCCATCGGTCCCGTCATCGATAACGGTTTCTACTATGACATCGATCTCGACCGCACCCTGACCGACGAAGATCTGGCTGCCCTGGAAGAGCGCATGCTGGCGCTGGCCGCCAAGGATTACGACGTCATCAAGAAGAAGGTCTCCTGGCAGGAAGCACGTGACGTGTTCGAAGCCCGTGGCGAGACCTATAAGGTCGAGATCCTGGATCAGAACATTGCCCGTGATGACCAGCCCGGTCTGTATCATCACGAAGAGTACATCGACATGTGTCGCGGCCCGCACGTGCCCAACATGCGTCATTGCCACCACTTCAAGTTGCAGAAGATGTCCGGCGCCTACTGGCGCGGCGACTCCAACAACAAGATGCTGCAGCGCATCTACGGCACCGCCTGGGCCGACAAGAAGCAGCTCAAGGCCTATTTGCAGCGTCTGGAAGAGGCCGCCAAGCGCGACCACCGCAAGATCGGCAAGCAGCTCGACCTGTACCACATGCAGGAAGAAGCGCCGGGCATGGTGTTCTGGCACAACGACGGCTGGACCATCTTCCGCGAGCTGGAAACTTTCATCCGCGGCAAGCTCAAAGAGTACGACTATCAGGAAGTGAAAGGCCCCTTCATGATGGATCGCGTGCTGTGGGAGCGTTCAGGTCACTGGGAGAAATACGCCCAGGCCATGTTCACCACCCAGTCCGAAAACCGCGAGTACGCCATCAAGCCGATGAACTGCCCGGGTCACGTGCAGATTTTCAACCAGGGTCTGAAATCCTACCGCGATCTGCCCCTGCGCATGGCCGAGTTCGGCTCCTGCCACCGCAACGAGCCGTCAGGCTCCCTGCACGGCCTGATGCGGGTACGGGGCTTCACTCAGGATGACGCCCACATCTTCTGTACCGAAGAGCAGATCATGGAAGAGGTGTCTGCGTGCATCCGCATGGTCTATGACGTCTACGGCACCTTCGGTTTCGAAAACATCGTGGTGAAGCTCTCGACCCGTCCGGAGCAGCGTATCGGCTCTGATGAAGCCTGGGATCGTGCCGAGGCCGCGCTGGCCGAGGCGCTGGAACTCAACGGCCTGAAGTACGACCTGCAACCGGGCGAGGGGGCTTTCTACGGTCCCAAGATCGAGTTTACCCTGCACGATTGCCTTGATCGTGCCTGGCAGTGTGGTACCGTGCAGCTCGACTTTGCCCTGCCGGGCCGTCTTGGCGCCACCTATGTGGGCGAAGATAACGAGCGTCACATCCCCGTGATGATCCACCGCGCCATTCTGGGTTCGCTGGAGCGCTTCATCGGGATCCTGACGGAAGAGTACGCCGGTCTGTTCCCGACCTGGCTGGCGCCGACCCAGGCCGTGGTCATGAATATCACGGATAACCAGGCCGATTATGCTGTGAAAGTTGCCAAGGCATTGAATGATGCGGGCCTTCGCGCAAAAGCGGACTTGAGAAATGAGAAGATTGGCTTTAAAATCCGCGAGCATACTTTGAAGCGGGTACCTTTCATGCTGGTCTGCGGCGACAAAGAAGTAGAAGCCGGCAAGATTGCAGTGCGTACTCGTAAAGGGGCTGACCTGGGCTCTTATCCTGTTGAAGAGCTGATTGCTCTGTTGACCCAGGAAGTTCAGACCCGCGGACAAAAGAAAGTGGAGGAATAAGCTATAAAAGGCGGAAAAAAACTGGGCAAGCAACCGCAAGCCCGCGCTCACCGGATCAATGAAGAGATCCGTCTGAAAGAAGTTCGTCTGACTGGTCTGGATGGTGAAGCCATTGGCATCACCTCCATTCAGGATGCGCTGAACTTGGCCCTTGAGGCTGGAGTGGATCTGGTCGAGATCAGTCCGAACGCTGAGCCGCCCGTTTGCCGGATCATGGATTACGGCAAATTCCTCTACGAAAAGAGCAAGACCACCAAAGAACAGAAGAAAAAGCAGAAAGTCGTCCAGGTCAAGGAAATCAAATTCCGTCCTGGCACCGACGAAGGCGACTATCAGGTAAAACTACGCAACCTGGTTCGCTTTCTGGAAGACGGGGACAAGGCAAAGGTCACCCTGCGCTTCCGTGGTCGTGAAATGGCCCACCAGGATCTTGGTATCAAGGTTCTCGAGCGCGTCAAGAACGATCTGGAAGAGCTGGCCGTAGTCGAATCGTTCCCGAAAGTCGAAGGCCGTCAAGCTGTGATGGTCCTCGCACCCAAGAAGAAATCTTAAGGCCCACAAGAAATTGACTCATGGGGCTGGCCCCATGAGTCGGTTCGCCTTGCGATTTTGTTGTCACTCACAATGCGGAGTATGAAATGCCGAAGATGAAAACCAACCGGGGCGCGGCAAAGCGCTTCAAGAAGACTGGCTCAGGTCGCTTCAAGTGCAAGCACAACCACCTGCGTCACATCCTGACCAAGAAGAGCAGCAAGCGTAAGCGTCAGCTGGGACCGAAGTTCTTTGTTTCCGCTGCCGACCACAAACGTGTTGTCGCTTGTCTGCCGTACGCATAAGGGGGGATGTGAAAAATGCCAAGAGTTAAACGTGGTGTGACCGCTCGCGCTCGTCACAAGAAAGTAATGAAAGCCGCCAAGGGTTACTACGGCGCCCGTTCCCGTGTCTACCGCGTAGCGGTACAAGCGGTAACCAAAGCTGGTCAGTATGCCTACCGTGACCGTCGCCAGAAGAAGCGTCAGTTCCGTCAACTGTGGATTGCACGTATCAACGCTGCAGCCCGTCAGAACGGCCTGTCCTACAGCCGTCTGATCGACGGTCTGAAGAAGGCTTCCATCGAGATCGATCGCAAGATCCTGTCCGATATCGCCGTTCACGACAAGCTGGCTTTCACCGCCCTGGTTGAAAAAGCTAAAGCAGCTCTGGTCTAATCCAGCTCTGTTATAAAAATAAAGGAGGCTCAGGCCTCCTTTTTTGTTGTCTGTTTTTGAGCGTTGGCAGGTAGCATGCTACGTTCATGAATGCTTTATCCTTCCATATGCCAACAAACTAGAACAAACGACGCTTGTCTCAATCCTGTTGCACTTGGCTTGTGGCTTTCTCCATATAACAAAATGATTTGCAGGGAGAAAAGCCCGTCATAACTATGGTCAGCCAAGGGGCTTTTTTTGTATTATTCCCCTCTTGACCTTATTTAGCCTAAAGGCTCCTGTTCCGGGAGTGGTGACGAGGAAGACATGCAACAGCTTGAAGAAGTAGTCGGCCAGGCCAAGGCCGAAATTGAGGGCGTAAGCGACATCGCCGCCCTCGACGAAATCCGGGTCAAATATCTGGGTAAAAAGGGCTTTTTCACCGAGCAGATGAAGGGCCTGGGCGCCCTGTCCGCTGAAGAGCGTCCCGCCGCGGGCGCCGTGATCAACCAGGCCAAACAGCAGGTTCAGGATGCCCTGAACGCGCGTCGTGAAGCCCTCGAAGTCGCCGTGCTGAACCAGAAGCTGGCCGCCGAGACCATCGACGTCAGTCTGCCGGGCCGCCGCATCGAGAATGGCGGTCTGCACCCGGTGACCCGTACCATCGAGCGCATCGAGCGCCTGTTTGGCGAAATGGGCTTCAAGGTTGCCCGTGGTCCCGAGATTGAAGATGGCTTCCACAACTTCGATGCGCTGAATATCCCGGCTCACCACCCGGCGCGTACCGATCACGACACTTTCTACTTCAATCCTGATCTGATGCTGCGTACCCACACCTCCGGTGTGCAAATCCGCACCATGGAACATCAGCAGCCGCCGATCCGCATCATCGCGCCGGGCCGCGTCTATCGTAACGACTACGACATGACCCACACCCCGATGTTCCACCAGGTCGAAGGCCTGCTGGTCGACGAGCATGCCAGCTTCACCGAGCTGAAAGGCATCCTGCACGACTTCCTGCGCAACTACTTCGAGGAAGACTTGACCATTCGCTTCCGTCCTTCCTATTTCCCGTTCACCGAGCCAAGCGCCGAAGTGGACGTGATGGGCAAGAACGGCAAATGGCTGGAAGTGCTGGGCTGTGGCATGGTGCACCCGAACGTGCTGCGTTCGGTCGGCATCGATCCGGAAAAATACTCCGGTTTTGCCTTCGGCATGGGCGTTGAGCGCCTGACCATGCTGCGTTACGGGGTCAACGACCTGCGTGCCTTCTTCGAAAACGACCTGCGCTTCCTCAAGCAGTTCAAGTAAGGGCGAGAGAACATGAAATTCAGTAAATCCTGGGTGATGGAGTGGGTCCGCACCGAGTTGAGTGACAATGCACTGGCCGAGCAGATCACCATGGCCGGTCTGGAAGTGGACGCCGTGGAAGCGGTGGCCGGCCAGTTCAACAATGTGGTCGTGGGTGAAGTGGTCGAGTGCGCCCAGCACCCGGACGCCGACAAGCTGCGGGTGACCAAGGTCAACGTGGGCGAGGCTGAGCTGCTGGACATCGTCTGCGGTGCGCCGAACTGCCGCGCCGGCCTCAAAGTGTGCGTGGCCAAGGTCGGGGCGACCCTGCCGGGTGATTTCACCATCAAGAAAGCCAAGCTGCGCGGCCAGCCGTCCCACGGCATGCTCTGCTCCTTCAGCGAGCTGGGCATCGACGTCGAGGCTGATGGCATCATCGAGCTGCCGCTGGATGCCCCCATCGGGACCGATATCCGTGAATACCTCGCGCTCAACGACGTCAGCATCGATGTGGATCTGACCCCAAACCGTGCCGATTGCCTCGGCATCGCGGGTCTTGCCCGTGAAATCGGCGTGCTCAACAGCGTGGACGTGGTCGAGCCGACCTGGGCGCCGGCTGTTGCCACCTGTGATGCCACCTTCCCGATCCGGGTTGAAGCGCCGGCAGATTGCCCCCGTTATCTGGGCCGTGTCATCAAGGGGCTGAACCTGCACGCCCAGAGCCCGCTCTGGATGCAGGAGAAGCTGCGCCGTGGCGGCATCCGTTCCATCGACGCCATCGTCGACATCACCAACTACCTGCTGCTGGAATACGGTCAGCCGATGCACGCCTTCGATCTGGCGACGCTTGAAGGGGAACTGGTGGTGCGCCGCGCCAAGGCCGACGAGCCGATGACTCTGCTCGATGGCAACGAAGTGAAGCTCAAAGAGACTACTCTGGTGATTGCCGATGCCAAAGGCCCTGCCTGCATGGCCGGCATCTTCGGCGGCGATCGCACCGGTGTCTCCGAGACCACCACCGACATCCTGCTGGAGTGCGCCTTCTTCGCGCCGCTCTCCATCACCGGCCGTGCCCGTGCCTACGGTCTGCATACCGATTCTTCCCACCGCTTCGAGCGCGGGGTGGATCCCGAGCTGCAGGCCAAGGTGATGGATCGTGCCACCCGTCTGCTGCTGGACATCTGCGGCGGTGAAGCGGGTCCGGTCATCGAAGTCAAATCCGATGCCCATCTGCCCAAGGCTGCCCCCATCAAGCTGCGCCGCACCAAGCTCGACAAGGTGATCGGCATCAGCGTGGCGGATGCGCAGGTGGTCGAAATTCTGACTCGTCTGGGCATGCAGGTAACCGTGGATACTGACGGCTGGACCGCGCTGGCTCCCTCCTGGCGTTTCGACATTGCCATCGAGGAAGACCTCATCGAGGAAGTGGCCCGCATCTACGGCTACAACAACATACCGAATCTCAAACCCGCCGCATCCCTCGCGATGGTGGAGCAGGCTGAAGGGCAGGTGACCCTGAAGCGGGTGCGCGACCTGCTGGTTGACCGCGGTTTCCAAGAAGCGATCACCTACAGCTTCGTGGATCCCAAGACCCAGCAAACCCTGTTCCCGCAGAGCGATGCCATCGTGCTGCCGAACCCGATCTCGGTCGAGATGTCCGCCATGCGCGTCTCTCTGTTCCCGGGTCTGGTGCAGGCGGTGGTCTACAACCAGAACCGTCAGCAGCCGCGCGTGCGCCTGTTCGAGCAGGGCCTGCGTTTCATCAAGGACGAGAATGCCGAGAACGGCATCCGTCAGGAGCCCATGCTGGCCGGCATCATCACCGGCAACCAGGGGGACGAGCACTGGGATGTCAAGGCCCGTCCCGTCGACTTCTTCGATCTGAAGGGTGACCTGGAAGCGGTACTGGATCTGACAGCTGAAGGGGCTACCTTCACCTTCGAGCGCACCGAGCACAGTGCCCTGCATCCGGGCCAGAGCGCAGCCATTCTGCGCAATGGCGTCGTGATCGGCCACATCGGCGTGATCCACCCGAGCCTCGAGAAGAAGCTGGGGCTCAAGAGCCGCGCTGTCATGTTCGAGCTGGAGCTGGACAAACTGACGCCGGCCAAGGTGCCGGTTGCTGCCGAAGTATCCAAGTTCCCGGCCAACCGTCGCGATATCGCCGTGGTGGTTGACAGACAGATCCTGGCAGGCGACGTTCTGGCAGTAATTAAAAAAGTTGGCGGAAATCAGTTAGTTGGAATAAACTTGTTCGACGTATACCAGGGCGCTGGTATGGCAGAGGACAAGAAGAGCCTGGCCATCAGCCTGGTGTTGCAAGACACCCAGCGCACCCTGGAGGAGAAAGAGATCGCCGAGACCGTGGACAATGTCGTGCGGGCCCTCGGTGAAGAGTTGAATGCATCCTTGAGGGATTGATCTATGGCGCTTACCAAAGCCGACATTGCAGAGCACCTGTTCACCCAGCTCGGGATGAGCAAGCGTGAAGCCAAAGATATGGTGGAAGCCTTCTTTGAGGAGATCAGACAGGCGCTCGAGCGTGGCGAACAGGTCAAGATTTCCGGCTTCGGTAACTTCGATCTTCGCGAGAAGAACCAGCGTCCCGGACGCAACCCCAAGACGGGGGAGGATATTCCCATCAGCGCCCGTCGTGTGGTGACCTTCCGGCCCGGCCAGAAGCTCAAGGCCAGGGTAGAAAATGTTGAACCCAACGAGTGACAAAAAGCCAGGCAATCGCCTGGCTTTTCCGTTCCGATGATAAAAATCCTTCTGTTGTCCGGCGCGCTGCTGGCCTTGCCACTGCGTGCCGCCATACTCCCGCTGTCACCGGATGCCCAGGCTTATGCCGATTCGCTCACCGGACTGACCTTCTGTTACCCGGCCCTGCAACGTCCTCCCTATCTGGAGGCGGAGGGGGGCCTGCTTATCGATCGCATGACGCGGCTGGCAGAGCTGTTGCCGGTACCGGTGCATGTCGAGAAGCGGCCGAGCTGGGCAGCCGTGACGCAGGATCTGCTGAACGGGCGCTGCGATCTCATTCCTCACGTCGGGCCTGCCCGGTCGAACTCGAGCGATACCGTCTTGAGCCGGGCCATGATGGAAGCGGAGTCCGCCATCCTCTATCGGGGTGAGCTCGATCATGCGCAGTTTCTGGTGTCACCCATCTGGCAGGCCCAGGAGACCCTGAAGCGTCTCTATCCTGGTTCATCCCAGCAACTGCTGACCGATGCCGAGAACTGGTATGGTGCCCTGGTGGCCGGCAAGGGCAGCGCCTATCTCGGCGATTATCTGCAACTGCGCTACCTGATGCGGGAATTCCCGGATGAAGGGCTGCGCCTTCGCCGTCTTCGCAGCGACGATCTGGTCATCAGCTACCGGCTGATGATGCGCAACCAGCCCGAGTTGCTGGAGCTGGTGGATACGGCCATCCGCTATTTGCCGCCGGGCAGTCTCTACCGGGATCTGGGCAAGTATCTGCCTCAGGGTGAGCAAGATGTGAATCCCCTGCATTTTACCGACAAGGAGCAGGCCTGGCTGGTCGGCAAGGCCCACACCATCAAGATGGTGGCGGATCCCGGTTTCATGCCATACAGCGGCGTCAACCAGCAGGGAGAGCTCATTGGCTGGAGTGCGGACGTCTTGCGGGAAGTGAGTCGGCAGACGGGACTGCGCTTCGAGCTGGTGCCCGCCGCTAGCCGGGAGGAGGCGTTGGCATTGCTGCGCAGTGGCGATGCCGCCATGATGGTCGGGCTGATGGAGTCCGCCGCCCTGAACAAGGAGTTCGACTTCACCAGGATGGTGGCGACCAGCCGCTATGCCCTGGTCAGTCGCAGCAAGAGGGGACCTGTCTCCCTCGCGGACGTGAGTGGCAAGGTGGTGGTCCCGAGAATGCTCTATGATCCCGGCCTGCTTGCCCGGTTCGGCCAGCATGAGTGGGAGGTGACAGACAACCTGCTGCAGGGATTGGCGGCGGTGCGGCATGGGGATGCCCAGGCCATGCTGGCGGAGTTGTACCAACTCCAATATCCCATTCGAAACAACCAGTTGAGCGAGCTGACCATCACGGAATTGCCGGAGCGTTTCGGCCTCGGCTTTGCCATCCGGCCGGAACAGACCAGCCTGGTAGGGGTACTGGATCAGAGCCTGATGACCCTCAATGATCGGCAGGTGGACGAGCTGGTGCAACGCTGGCGTCGCCTGGTGGTCAACCAGCAGGAAGGGGTCAGCTACGGTTTCTGGCTTGGCTCCGTGTTGCTGGCACTGCTGATCAGCATGGCGGTGATCTGGTCAGTCTGGCGATCCCGCCAGCAACTGGCCCAGGAGGCCCGCGAGCGTCACAAGGTAGAGCAGGCGCTGGCGCTGGAAAGCAAGTTCAGGGAGTCTCTCTTCCAGGCGCTCCCTGTTCCCGTGTTCTTGCGCAATGACAAAGGGGAGGTGATCAAGCGCAACAAGCGGGCCAAGCGCATGGAGGCGCGCTACGCCGCCGATCTGGTACTGCCCGCTCCCCAGTTGCAGGGCGCCGAAGGGGAGCTGGCGCTGCACGAGCAGGTCTACTCCTATGCCCAGATCCCTTTGCGACTGGGGCCCCAGGCACCGGCAGGGGATCTTATCGCTCTCTCCGACATCAGCGCTCTGCGCGAGCGTACCCGCCTGCTGCGGCAGGCGGAGCGGCGCCTGCGCGCCCTCACCAATACGGTGCCCGGTGTGGTGTTGCAATTCACCCTGCAGGGGGGAGCCATCACCCGTGTGGAGTTTGTGAGCCGGGGCAGTCACGAGCTGCTGGGGCTGGCGAGCCAGCAGATCCGGGTCAATCCCAACGAGACCCTGACCCGCATCTCCCACCAGGACAGGCGCGAGATGCGAGCCCCCATGCTGGCCATGCTGCAAGCCGGACGACCGTTCTCCCATCTGCTGCGCTATCAGCACCCCGCCAAGGGAACCCGCTGGCTGCAATTTTCCGGCAGGGGGCGCCGTCAGGGAGAGGGGTGGCGGATCTACGGGGTGGTGCAGGATGTGACGGCCAGGGTGGAGCAGGAGCACTCCCTGCAACTTTCCCACGAGCAGGCCCAGCAGGCCGTGCTTGCCAAGGGGCGCTTCCTGGCCGCCGTGAGCCACGAGATCCGCACCCCCATGAACGCCATGCTCGGCCTGCTGGAGTGGCTCGAGCAGACCGAACTCAATGCAGAGCAGGCCTCGGTTCTGGCCCATGTCAGGCAGGCGGGCAATGAACTGCTCGGACTGCTCAACGACGTGCTCGACTTCAGCCGCAACGAGACGCGCCAGTTGCGCCTCTCCGTGCAGCCCACGGATCTGGTGGAGCTGTGCGAGCACGTGGCGGCGGTGCACTGGTCCAAGGCGCGATCCCGCCATCTGCAGCTGCGCTTGGCGCTCGACCCGGCGCTGCCCGCCTTGATGGAGCTCGATCCCCACCGGGTGCAACAGGTGCTGCACAACCTGCTCTCCAACGCCATCAAGTTCAGCGAGCGGGGAGAGGTGGTACTCTGGGCCCGGCGGCAAGGGGAGTGGATTTTGTGCGGGGTGGATGACGAGGGGCCCGGGATCAGTGCCGAGCTGTTGCCCCGGTTGTTCCAGCCCTTCGAGCAAGGGGAGGAGCCTGGCCAGCCCAGAGCCCAGGGGACCGGGCTTGGGCTGGCCATCTGCCGCCAGCTGATGGAACAGATGGGGGGCGAGATCCGGGTTGAACCTCTGGCTCGCGGGGGCAGCCGTTTCCTCTGCTCGTTGCCCCTCAGGCATGCGCAGGAGAAGGCGCTCTGGCAACCGCGCGTCAAGACGGTCTCCCTGCAACTGTTGCCCGGGGAACTTGAATATATGCGGGCCTGGCTCTCAGCGTTTGGCGTGGCCGAGGACCCGGCTGCACCTTGCCTTGGGGCCATGCAGGACGATGGGGGCTTGCGCGCCTGGTACTGGCAGGGGGAACCCTGGATCCCGGGCTCCGTGGTCAGCCTGCTGCAACCCAGACTCGTCCGTGGCGCCGAGGAGATCACGGACCTGCCGGGGGCAGGCAGGCGGGTGTTGCTGGTGGAAGATCACGAAGTGAACAGAATGCTGATCAGCATGCAGCTGGGGCAGCTGGGTGCCCGGGTATTGAGCGCGGCCAATGGCCGTCTGGCACTGGAGATCCTGCAATCGGAGTCGGTGGATCTGGTGCTGACGGACCTGCAGATGCCGGTGATGGACGGCGCCGAGCTCTGCAGGCAATTGCACGCCGATGAACGCTGGCAGCATCTGCCCGTCTACGTCATCACCGCGGATCTCAGCGAGCAGGCGGCGCAGCGACTGGCGGAATGCGGCTGTCAGGGCCATCTGGACAAACCCGTCTTGCTCAGGGATCTGGCCGTACTGCTTCGTACCGTCTTTGGCCCCCATGACGGGGGGAAGGCACCGCAGCCAACGGCAGCCCTTTCCCTGCCCGTGTCCCTCAGCCCGGCCCTCGTTGACATCTATCTGGCATCGGTTCACCAGGATCTGGCCGACATTGAGCGGTGTGTCACACAAGGGGACGAGAAGGCCCTCAATACGGCTTTACACAAGATGAAGGGGGCCGCCAAAATGGTGGGGGCTACCCCCCTGGTAGAGGTGATCGACCGTTGGCAGGAGGCCCCCGGACATCCCCTTGGAGCCGCCTTGAGGCAGTGCGTGGAAGAGGTCTGCCGACAACTGGGCGAGAGAGCATGACATGATCATCACAGATGAAGAGTTGATGGCCTTGCTGGAGTCTGATGACAGCCAGGAGCCAACGTTTTACCCGGTCAGCGTCTATGCCCTGGACGCCGTCTCCCATCAGGCGGTCAAGGGGGCGGGCCTGCCGGCCTATGCCAATCTGCACCGCACCCGACCCGATGCCGGCTGGCAATGGGAAGGACTGTTTGCCGCCGGGGCCATCGCCCTGTTTGATCCTGCCTCTCATCAGGGGGCCGACTATCTGCCTCATCTGCTGGCTCCCGGGGCGGGGATCTATCGCCTCAGCGACCCCTGGCTCGAGGGGTTGCAGGCACGGGAACAGGGGTGGCGTGCCTGGCTCGCCCAGTGCCAGATCCTGCTGCTCGAAGATCACCCCTTCCAGGGAGCCTGCATTCAGCAGGAGATCCAGGGACTGGGGTTGCCCTGCCACTGGGTTCAGGATGGCGAAGGGTGCCTCAAGGCGCTGGAAGAGGGGGGCGTGAGATTGCTTATCTGTGATCTCAGCCTGGCGGAGCAGGATGCCATCAGCCTGCTGATGAGCCATCCCCAGTATCGCCACAGCGGTCTGCCCATCATCCTGCTCTCCGCTCATGATCAGACCCTGATAGACGGCGCCCGGCGTCTCCTGCACGATGCGGGTTTCAACGTGCTGGCCGCCCTGGCCAAGCCGCTGCAAAGCGACGATCTGCTGCGTCTGCTCAAGATACTCTATCTTGGCCCCCAGCGTCAGCGCAGGCTGGGCGGGCTCAAGCGCACCGTGCGTAGCTGGCAGGGAGAGGCGAGAGGACAGCTTGGGCTGCTGGCAGATGCGGCTTCCTGCACGCTGCCGATCTGGCTGAGCCTGAGCGGTCTTTCCCCTCACTGGGAGCCGCTCAAGCTCTGGCTCGAGCAGCATGGACGAGAAGCAAGCGAACTCACCCTGGTCATCCACCGACGGGATCACCTGCTGAGCCAGGCGGACCGTTTCGCCCTGGTGCTGCAGGCGAGCCTCGCGGGGGCCAGACTCGCGCTGCTGCTCGATCATGCCCAGCACCTGCCGTTTGATCTCATCGAGCGTCTGCCGTTGCAATCCTTGCTGCTCGGGCAACACCTGCTGCCCGAACTGGAGGCGATGGCTGCCGACTCCTTGCTGGCCCGCTTCATCCAGCGCTCCCGGGAGCTTGGCATCGCGCTCTACCTCGACGACCCCTTCAACCTGCAGGATGCCGCCCAGTGGCAGGATCGCGGCGTGGCAGGGCGCTGGTAAATGGCTCGCTATCTTTGCTGGCCGCTCGATGAGCCGCGCTTGTGGCAGGGAATGTCGGGTTGGACGGCTCCCGCCTCACGGGCCGCCTTGCCGATGACGATGGTGGTGGGGGGGCTGACTTGCCGCTTGCAGGAGCTGGCGGGCAGCGACCCGAAGCGAATAAGCGCGGCCTATGACGCCCTGAGCGAGCAGAGCGTCTATTTGCGCTTCATGCGGGCCAAGCAGCCTGCGACGGCCGAGCAGCTCGCCTTCTTTCTCGACTACCCCAGAGAACCCCAGATAGGATTGCTGCTGACCGACGAGCAGGGGGGGCCGCTTGCCATGGCCCAGTCCGTTCGCCGGCGCCTGCACCCGGACAGGGCCGAGTTCTCCTGCATCGTCGCGGATCATTTTCAGCATCGCGGCGCCGGGCGTCGCATCCTGCTGGCGCTTGCGCGGCTGGCATACGGGGAGGGGATCCGGGAGTGGACGGCGGAAGTGCTCGGCCAGAATCGCCCCATGCTGGCTCTGCTCAAGGGGCTCGGGTTGCCGCTTACCCTGGTGACAGGACGGGAGATGGTCTTTGCCAGGCTGGATCTCGCGCCCATGGCGAGCTTTGTGCTCCCATCGGCCTAAGACCAAGGGCGAATGGGCCGCCTCTTGCTCCTGTGCTAAGGTCAGCCTGTTACCCGTTGGAGGAGAACAACCATGGTGCAGTTAGCCAAACATATCGTGATCCTCACCGGTGCCGGCATCTCGGCCGAATCCGGTATCAAGACCTTCCGGGCCTGTGATGGCCTGTGGGAAGAGCACAGGGTGGAGGACGTGGCCACCCCTGAAGGCTATGCGCGGGATCCCGAACTGGTACAACGTTTCTACAATGCACGGCGCCATCAGTTGCAGCGCGCCGAGATCCACCCCAATCCGGCCCACTATGCATTGGCCCGTCTGGAGCGCCTGCTGCCGGGGCGCGTCACCTTGGTCACCCAGAACATCGACAACCTGCACGAGAGTGCCGGCAGCAAGAACCTCATCCACATGCACGGCGAGTTGCTCAAGGCCCGCTGCCCGGGCTCGGGTCAGGTGATCGAGTGGCGCGGGGATCTCCATCAGGAAGAGCTGTGTTCCTGCTGCCAGTTTCCCCACCCGCTGCGCCCCCATGTGGTCTGGTTCGGGGAGATGCCCCTCGGACTTGACCGCATCTACTCGGCCCTGGCTCAGTGCGATCTCTTCATCTCCATCGGGACCTCCGGGGCGGTCTACCCTGCCGCCGGATTCGTCCATGAGGCCGGCCTGAACGGTGCCCATACGGTGGAGCTCAATCTGGAGCCGAGCGAAGTGGGCAGCCAGTTTGATGAAAAACGTTATGGTCCGGCTTCCTTGCTGGTGCCCGCTTTTGTGGATGAACTCCTGCAAAGTTGCGGAGTGCATCAGCCTCTCTCCGTCGAGGGCCATAACTGGATGGAGATGCGGGGCCCCTAATTATTGATTTTTCACACAGTTGCATTGACCCACTGAAATCGCCACACTGGCACCTAACTTCAAGATGCAGTTGGCACAACATGTCATGAACTTTCCAACGCGCGGGATGGCCTCGCTCCTGCTGGTGCTTTTCTCGTTCGGTACCCAGGCTTCCTCCTCTTCGCTATTGCAACTGATCCTGCCGGACAAGCGGGAAATCACCCTGGATGAGGCGGCGTTGGCAGCCTTGCCACAAGTGGAGTTCGAGACGGCGACGCCCTGGACCCTCGGCACTCACCGCTATCGTGGACCGACCCTGAAGAGCGTGCTGGCGGCGCAGCAGGTGGATAGTGCCAGCGCCATCGATGTCGCCGCACTCAATGGCTACCAGCAGCGGGTCGATCTCTCCCTGTTTGCCAAGGTGCCGCTGACCCTGGTGCGTTACCAGGATGACAAACCGCTCACCCGTCGCAATAAAGGGCCGCTCTGGCTGCTGGTCCCCCTCTCGGCCCATCCCGACATGGATGTGTCCGCCATCCACAACAACATGGTCTGGCAGGTGATCCGCATCGAGGTTGTCCCGTGACGCGACGACAGCGAGATAACCTGCTGCTTGCAGCCATTTCCCTGCTGTTTCTCTTCTCGTCCCTCTGGGGGCTGCTGCTGCAGAGTCGGCACGAGCAGCTCGTTGACATGTTCTACCGCAACACCCACTGGAACATCAGCCAGGTAATGCAGGAGTCCCAGCGATTTCTCTATGATGTGCACCTCTACCGTGCCGGGGCGCTCGACATGGCGGCCCTGAGCCTGGATTACGACCTGCTGTGGAACCGGCTGGATGTGTTCCTGATCAGTACCGAGACCGCCGATGCGCGGGCGAGGCATGGGCTGGGGGAGGTGCTTGAACGGCTCTTTGACGAACTCAAGGGGCTGGATCCCCAGATGCAGTCCGGGGAGCTGAAGAGGGGGAAAGCCCTCGATCTTGCCCTCGTCCGGCTGACCGGCTTGACCCATCAGGTGGAGCAGATTGGGGATCAGATCCTCTCCGGCCAGGAGCGGGAAGCCTCCCTCAACCAGTTGCGCCAGAGCCTGTTCTGGATCCAGATCTGGCAGTTGATCCTGCTGGTGATGGGCTGTGTGCTGGTATTTGCCCTCATTCGGACCAATCTGCAGAATCGTCGCCTCTCCCTGCTCGATCCCATGACCCGGCTTGGCAACCGCCGGGCCTTGCAGGGACAGCTCAGGCAATCCCTGCTGCAAGATCGAGTCCAGGCGCTGGCGGTGCTGGATCTGAAGCGGTTCAAGCAGGTCAATGATCTGCTCGGATACCAGGTTGGTGATCGCCTGTTGCAGGCCGTTGCGGCCCGGTTGCGTCAGGCATGCCCCGGTCGTGCGTACCGGCTGGGGGGCGATGAGTTCGCCGTGGTGCTGGACGACGAAGAGGGAGATCTCGATGCCCGCATGGCCGCCCTTCTGCTGCTTGCTGGCACTTAAACTGGTTTGCTGTTCGGTGAGGAAAAGGGAGCGCAGGAGTGTCTGATCACCAGGTCCGGATCCACGGTGATCATGCGGTTTGCGATGGGCTCGCCGTTAATGCGCGCCAGCAGCCGGGTGACGGCGAGGCGGCCCAGCTCCTCTTTCGGTTGATTGACCGTGGTGAGCGGGGGGGACATGAACTGGGCCAGCGCCACGTTGTCATAGCCGACGATGGAGAGATCGCGGGGGATCTCCAGCCCCGCCTGATGGGCGGCACTGATGACCCCCATGGCCATCATGTCGTTGCAGACAAACAGCGCGGTGGGACGCTCTGGCAGTGCCAGCAGGCGGGTCATGGCGGCGGCACCGCTGGCGCAGTCAAAGTCTCCCTCCTGGATCCAGCCCGGATTGACGGTGAGCCCGGCCTCCTGCATTGCCTGCTCGAAACCCGCCTGGCGCTGGTTGGCCGGGGCGCGGCTGTGGGGCCCCGTGATGCAACCGATGGCAGTGTGACCCAGCCCCAGCAGGTGGCGGGTTGCCAGGTAGCCGCCGCGATGGGAGTTGTCGGCGATGAGATCCACCTCGCCGTTCTCCATGCCCCAGTCCATCACCACGACTGGCAGGCTCTTGAGCCAGTCGAGCTGGTTGAACACCTCCTGCTGCCCTTCACTACACATGATGAGCAGGCCGTCGACCCGTTTCCTGAGCATCATCTTGAGGTAGGAGAGCGCGGTCTCGGCCTGTCCTTCGGTGTTGCCCAGCATCAGGTTGTAACCCTGCTCGAAGCAGTAGCGCTCCACCCCGCGCACCACCTCGGCGAAGAAGGGGTTGCTGGAGGTGGTAACCAGCATGCCGATGCTGTTGGTCTCCTTTACCTTGAGGCTGCGGGCCACCAGGCTCGGGGCATAGTTGAGATCGCGCATGGCGGCGAAGACCCGCTCCCGGGTCTCTTCGGCCACGAAGCGGGTCTCGTTGATGACGTGGGAGACGGTGGTGGTCGACACCCCCGCCAGCGCGGCCACCTCCTTGATATTGGCCATCAGTGCCCCTGCGCAGTCTGTTCAAGGAGGAAGGTATCGACCTCCTGCTTGCTCGGGATGGAGCTCTGGGCACCAAACCGAGTGACGGAGAGTGCCGCCGCCCCGTGGGCAAAGCGTACGGCTGCGTCAAAGTCGGCGCCGGCGAGCTCGGCCGCCAGGAAGGCGCCGTTGAAGGTATCCCCGGCCGCCGTGGTATCCACTGCCTTGACCCGGAAACCCGGCATGAGCGCCTGTTGCTGCCCCTTGCTGCAATAGACCCCTTGAGACCCCAGGGTGATCATCACCTCACCGATGCCCATCTGGTGGAAGCGGGCTGCAGCCTCACGGGCGCTCGCTTCGTCCGTCACCTTGACGCCGGTCAGCAGCTCGGCCTCGGTCTGGTTGGGGGTGATGAGGTCCACCAGCGCCAGCAGATCCCTTGAGAGCGGGCGCGCGGGGGCGGGGTTGAGCACCACCCGGGTGCCGTGGGCACGAGCCAGACGGGCCGCTTCCTGCACGCTCTCCAGCGGCACTTCCAGTTGCAGCAGCAGGGTGTGGGCGGCGGCGATCATTGCCTCGTGACCTTGCACTACGGCCGGGGTGAGGGCGCCATTGGCTTCGGCGGAGATGCCGATGCTGTTCTCCCCCTCGTCGCTCACATAGATGATGGCGATGCCGGTGGGGAGCCTGGGGTCGAGTTCGACGGCGCTGACATCGATGCCGTCGTTGGCAAACCCGGTTTTCATCTGGTGGCCGATGGCATCATCACCGATGCGGGCGATGAAGGAGACAGGGGCGCCGAGGCGGGCGGCGGCCACCGCCTGATTGGCGCCCTTGCCGCCGGGAACGACCTGATAGCTGTGGCCGGTCAGGGTTTCACCGGGGCGGGGAAAGTGGGGGACGCGCAGCACATGATCCGCATTCACGCTGCCGAGGACTACGAGACGATTCATTCCTATCACCCTTGGTTGAGTACATCCTGGTCTGGGTGGACCCAGACCAGGCGGCACTGGCGGAAAAAGAGAGGGGAGGCGAACCTCCCCCCGTCAACTTACTTGTTGACGATTTGCAGCGGTACCGGGATGGATTTTTCCACCGGTTGACCCTTGAGCACCTTGTCGGCGGTTTCCACGCCGATGGCGCCGATGAGGGCAGGCTGCTGGGCCACGGTGGCGGCCAGTTTACCCTTGGCCACGGCGGCTTTGCCATCGTCGGTGCCGTCAAAGCCCACGATCATCACCTCTTTGCCAGCGGCCTGCACGGCGCGGATGGCACCCAGCGCCATCTCGTCGTTCTGGGCGAACACTGCCTGCACGGTCGGATGGGCGGCCAGCAGGTTCTCCATGACGTTCAGACCCTTGGTGCGATCAAAGTCGGCGGGCTGGGAGGCCAGCACCTGCAGCTTGTTGGCGGTGACTGCCAGGGCGAAGCCTTCGCCGCGATCACGGGCGGCGGAGGTACCTGCGATCCCTTCCAGCTGGATCACTTTGGCACCGCTGCCCAGCTTCTCGGCGATGAAGTCGCCAGCCAGCTTGCCACCGGCCACGTTGTCGGAGGCGATGTGGGCCTTGACGTCACCCTGGGCTGCGCCGCGGTCCAGGGTCAGCACCGGGATGTTCGCCTTGTTGGCCAGGCGAATGGCGTTGCCCACCGCTTCGGAGTCGGTCGGGTTGATCAGGATGGCGTTCACCTTGCGCACGGTGAGATCTTCCACGTTGGAGAGCTCCTTGGCCGGGTCGTTCTGGGAGTCCAGCACCACCAGCTCGTAGCCAAGCTCCTTGGCCTTGGCTTCGGCGCCCTCCTTCATGGTGACGAAGAAGGGGTTGTTGAGGGTGGAGACCACCATCGCCAGGGTGTGATCCGCGGCCTGGGCGGTGCCCAGCACGGACATGATGGCGGCAGCGAGCAGGGTATTGAGCTTTTTCATCATTTCATTCCTTGTGTGTGGCGTGGCTTGTTAACGGTTGCTTTTGTTATCGATCATCACGGCAAGCAAAATCACGCTGGCCTTGGCGATCATCTGGTAATAGGACGAGACGTCGAGCAGGTTGAGGGCATTGTTGAGGAAGCCGATGATGAGGGCACCGATCAGGGTACCCATGATACGGCCCTTGCCCCCCATCAGGCTGGTGCCCCCCAGCACCACGGCGGCGATGGCATCCAGCTCGTACCCCATGCCGGCGGTGGGCTGGGCGGAGGAGAGGCGGGATGTGACGATGAGCCCGGCCAGTGCCGACAGCATGCCGCACAGACCATACACCGCGAGCTTGACCCGATCCACATTGATACCGGAGAGGCGGGTAGCCGATTCGTTGCCGCCGAGGGCATAGATGTAGCGGCCCAGGCGAGTGTGGTTGAGCAGGTACCAGGCCAGCAGGAAGACGATGGCCATCAGCCAGATGGGCACCGGCAGACCCAGCAGGTAGCCGGTACCCAGCCAGGCGAAGTGATCGGCGCCGTCACTGAAGCCGGTGGAAATGGGGCGCCCCTCGGTGTAGACCATGGTGACGCCGCGCAGGGCGGTCATGGTGACCAGGGTGGCGATGAAGGCCTGTACCTTGCCCTTGGCGATGATGAGGCCGCTGACGCTGCCAAGCAGGGCGCCGGCCCCCAGGGTGAGGGGGATCACCAGGCCGATGGGCAGCTCCATGGCCACCATGGTGGCGGCCAGGGCGCCGCACAGGGCCAGTACAGAGCCGACCGACAGATCGATGCCGGCGGTGAGGATGACCAGCGTCATGCCGACCGCCATGATGGCGTTGACCGATGTCTGGCGCAGGATGTTGAGCAGGTTGTCGGCGGTGAAGAAGTTGGGGCTCAGGAAAGAGACCACGCCGATCAGCACCAGCAGCGCGACCAGGGACTTGTTCTCGATCCACCAGGCCTTGCTCATGACGCCGCGGCGGGAAAGGGTTTGGGTTGTCATTGTGCTGCCTCTTGCTCTGCTTGCCATTGTTTACCGACTGCCGCTGCCATCAGCTTCTCCTGATTGGCATCGCGGGTGTTGAATTCTGCGCTGATGCGCCCTTCGTGCATCACCATGATGCGATCACTCATGCCGAGCACTTCCGGCATTTCGGAGGAAACCAGGATGATGCTCATCCCCTCCTTCTTGAACTGGTTGATGAGCTGATAGATCTCCTTCTTGGCGCCGACATCGACGCCGCGGGTCGGCTCATCCAGGATCAGCACCTTGGGCCGGGTCAGCAGCCCCTTGGCGATGGCCACCTTCTGCTGGTTGCCGCCGGAGAGGAGCTTGATCAGCTGATCCTGACTCGGGGTCTTGATGTTGAACAGACGCACATAGTCCCCTACCGCCTGGCGCTCGGCCTTGCCGTCAATCTTGCCGCCACGAATGAACTCGCCGAGGGCGCACAGGCTCATGTTTTCGCGCACCGACAGCTCCAGCACCAGGCCGTCGCCTTTGCGATCCTCGGAGATATAGGCGATGCCGGCGGCCAGACCATCGGCCGGGCTTCTGGGTACCAGGGCGTGGCCATCCACCGTCACCTGGCCAGCGCTGATGGGGCTGGCGCCATAGATAAGCTTCATCAGCTCGGTGCGGCCGGAGCCCATCAGGCCGCTGAAGCCCAGAATTTCCCCCTGACGCAGGGAGAAGCTCACCCCGCGCACGCCGGGGCCAGCCAGATCCTTCACCTGCAGGCTGACCGGGCCGAGCTCGCGCACCAGGCGCGGGTACTGCTCTTCCAGCCGGCGGCCCACCATCATCTCGATGATCCTGTCTTCATCGAGATCGCTCACCGCCTGCTCGCCGATCCACTTGCCGTCCCGCAGCACGGTGACCCGATCGCAGATCTCGAAGATCTCTTTCAGGCGGTGGGAGATGTAGACGATGCCGCAGCCCTGCTCGCGCAGTTCGCGAATGACGGTGAAGAGCTGCTCGGTCTCGGTGTCGGTGAGGGCATCGGTGGGCTCGTCCATGATGATGACGCTGGCATCGAACGACAGCGCCTTGGCTATCTCCACCATCTGTTGCTCGCCGATGGAGAGACTTCCGAGTCGGGTATCCGGGCCGTGCTTGACGCCAAGCCGTGCCAGCAGACCGCTGGCACGCTCACGCAACTGCTTGTGGTCGATGCTGCCAAAACGGGTACGGGGTTCGCGGCCGAGGAAGATGTTGGCGGCAATCGACAATTCCGGCAGCAGGTTCAGCTCCTGGTGGATGATGCTGATCCCCTGATCCTGGGAGTCGCGGGGGCCCTTGAAGTGAACCGGCTGGCCGCGATAGCTGACGCTGCCCGAATCGGCCTGGTAGATGCCGGTCAGCACCTTCATCAGGGTCGACTTGCCAGCGCCATTTTCGCCGAGCAGGGCCATCACCTGGCCCGGATAGACCCGAAGACCCGCTTCGTCGAGGGCGCGTACCCCGGGGAAGGTCTTGACGATCCCGGTCAGCTCCAGAATGGGTGAGAGGGGGGAGGTTGTGCTCATTTGCAGCTTCCTTGAAGAGGCCTTCTTTGAAGAATTCAGAACGCCACACCGGCGCAGAGGATCAGGTTGGCGTAGGGAGTCACCTCGCCGCTGCGCACGATAGCCTTGCTCTGGTGGGAGCGAGCCTTGAACGCTTCGTGCAGGCAGTACTCGATGGCGATGGGCTTGCCTTGAGCCGCGGCGTGCGCCTCCAGCTGATCCACCAGCGCCTGATGGGTGGCGGGGCTGATCGCCTTGATCTCGCTTGCCATGATCACCTTCTCCACCACCAGGTCGGTGAGCAGGGCGGCCAGTACGGTTTCAAGGCTCGGCGTGCCCGCCATCAGCGCCAGATCGATGCGCTCGGGGCCTGCCGGAATGGGCAGGCCCGCATCGCAGACGGTGATCTCGTCGGTGTGGCCCATCTTCGCGACCAGCGCGCTTAAGGGAGCATTGAGCAGCTTGCCTCGTTTCATACAGCACCTCGGCGGCCTGGGACCGCATATGGATATTGAGTTGGGCAATCGGTTACGCAACCGGTTGCGTCATTAGGGCGAAAGATAGGTGTTAACCGTTAACGGGTCTAGGCAGTGATGACGAAAATGTGAAAACGATCTCAGTGACAGGGCAATTTCAGAAGAAACGGGTGCCAGAAGAGCACCCGTCTGAGAGGCGTCGCCGGATGTTGCCCGTACAAAAAGGCGTAACCGGCGCGAGGAGATCAGAGGGCGAGCGCCGCCTGCACTGCGGGGCGGGCCAGCATGCGCTGATAGTGATCCGCCACCTTGGGAAACTCGCTGATGGCTACCCCGTCGCTCTCGAGCCAGCCTGCAATCACGAAGAGGTAGATGTCGGCCAGGCTGAAGCGCTCCCCCAGTACCCAGGGGCCGGCCAGATAGTGGCGCTCAATCTGGTCAAAGCCATCGCGCATGTTCTGGGGCATCTTGGCCTGCATGGCAGCCATGGCCTGTTCATCGTTGGCCCAGCGGCCGGGACGGCGTCCGTGGGCATGGGCGACATGGACGGTGGAGACGAGGAAACTGTGTACCTCCTGCATCCTGGCCAGGAGGAAGGGGTCATCCAATGGGGCCAGCCCGGCGTTAGGAAAACGCTGGGCCACGTAGAGCAGCAGGGCTGGTGTTTCGGTCAGCACGCCATGCTCCGTCACCAGTGCCGGGACTCGCCCCTTGGGATTGATGGCGAGGTAGTCGGGGCTGCGCTGTTCACCAGCGGCCAGATCCAGGCGCTTGACAAGGTGAGGGGCACCGGCCTCCACCAGAGCGATGCGTACCGCCATGGCACAGGTACCCGGGGCAAGATAGAGCGTCAGTTCGGACATGACCGTTTTCCTTGTGTGAGAGAGAAGAGCCAGTGGACATCTCGTCCGCCAGCGCACGCCATCATCCTACTCCCGTTGGCCAGAGGGGCCAAGGGTGAGGGGAACCTCATCAAGAAGGGCTGCAAGGCCTTTGGTATCAATGGCTTTCTGAACGGAAGATAACAGGAAAAACGGCTACGCATGCCGGTTCAAACCGCTATAATGTGCCACCTTGGATCAGTCGTCAGTGAATGTTGGACAGTCAATTGAGTAATAGAATGCGGATCGGTGGAACCCTCGAACAGTCCCTCAGCCAGGGATATCGTCTGGACCTGCAAGGGGTGTTGAAAGAGGGGTGGCAACAGACTCGTCGCACCGGTTTCGGATTGGCGCTGGCCATCGCCGGGGTCATGGCAATCTGGATCCTGCTGAGCAATACCTTGCTGACGCCCTATGTCGCCCGTGAAGGAGGGGACATGGATATGGCCCTGATCCTGAGCCTGCTGGTCACGGTGATCATGTCACCCATGACCTCCTCCCTCGACATGCTGGGGTTGCAGCAGTCGGTGGGGGTGCGCGCCCGGCCGAGCCAGGTATTCGACTTCTTCCGCCACTTCCTGCGCCTGGGCAGCCTGAGTCTGCTCGGCAGCCTCATCACCAGCCTGTTTGGCCCCCTGTTCGAGCTGCTGGGCGTGCCGGTGATGCTGGCCTTCATCCCTTCCGCCCTGGTGGGCATGGGGCTGGTGTTTACCGTACCTCTGGTGCTGGAGCGCGGTCTTTCCCCGGCTCAGGCCATTCTGGTCTCCCTCAAGCTCTTTGCCCGGGGCTGGCCCAGCATAGTGCTGCTGCACGGGGTCATGCTGGCACTCTTCTTCCTGGCGCTCATCCCCATGGGGCTGGGACTTATCTGGGTGGCGCCGCTCTACTTCAACTGCAAGGGCATTCTCTACCGGGATCTGTGTGGGGTGGCAGTCGAAGTGACCGAGGTTGCCAGTGGCAACGACGGGCAGGGCCCGGATCATTTCAACGCATAACGGGATACCAGGGGTCAGCCGGTGTCGACCCGCCCGGAGCATGATGCAAAAGGATGGCATATGAACAAGCGATACGGGATGGCGGCGCTCCTGCTGGTACCCATGCTGGGACAGGCTGAGCCGTCCCTTGAACTTGACTACGGCACCTTCTACAGCCAGATGAAGACCTTCGCCAAGGGGGAATTTGGCCACGCCAGACTGGGCTTTTATCTGGCCAGTCAACAGAACGGTCGGCGATGCGGGCTCACCTCGGCCCGGGTCTCGACCCCGGACAGGGATGTGCCCGCCGAGGTCACGGTGGATGGCGAACTGCGTCTGCCCTATGACGATGATCTCAACCTCGACAAGGCGATCGTGGTGGTGGGGCTCACCGAGGCCCACGCTGCCTGCGATCTGTCGGTACAGGTGATGGCTGACGCCCCCGCCACACCCGAGGTGCCGCTGGCTGAGCTCGTCTCGCGCCAGCAGCAGATGCAGCGATTGCTCGACAAGATGGCCGGCATGGTCGGCCAGTATTTCCTGCCCAAGATGGAAGGGGTGAGGATCTCCATGGTGGCGCCCACAGGCACTGCCTACCTTGTGGAGGGTGCCCGTCAGGAGGCCGTCTCCTGGCAGCAGGGGCAACTGCTGCTCAGCAATGCGCAGCTGAAGGGGTTTGCCCAGGGCAAGCTGCAACTGCAAGGGGAGAGCCTGCGCCTGACCCCCTGGCTGCACAAGGAGTAGCGACCCGAGTCCGCAGATTGCCAGAATGAAAAAAGGAGCGCCTGGCGCTCCTTTTTTGTGGGTGACGGGGCTTAGCGCACCTCAATCACGTCCAGCATGTCCATCTCGTCGATGTCCAGCAGCGGCGCCTTGGGCAGCTCTGGCGGATCAAATGCCTTGTCGCCACCGTCGATGATGCCGGAGTCGCGGTTGATGCTCTTGAAGTCAAACAGTTGGTGATCGAGCAGGTGGCTCGGGATCACGTCCTGAATGGCGGTGAACATGGTTTCGAGACGACCCGGGAAGCGGCGATCCCACTCCTGCATCATCTGTTTGATGGCCTGGCGCTGCAGGTTCTCCTGGGAGCCGCACAGGTTGCAGGGGATGATGGGGAAGGCCTTGACCTCGGCATAGCGCACCAGATCTTTCTCCTTGCAGTAGGCCAGGGGGCGGATCACCACGTTCTTGCCATCGTCGCTCACCAGCTTGGGGGGCATGGATTTGAGCTTGCCACCGTAGAACATGTTGAGGAACAGAGTCTCGAGGATGTCGTCACGGTGATGGCCAAGGGCGATCTTGGTGCAACCCAGCTCCTGGGCGGTGCGATACAGAATGCCGCGGCGCAGGCGGGAGCAGAGCGCGCAGGTGGTCTTGCCCTCCGGTACCTTCTCCTTGACGATGGAGTAGGTATCTTCTTCCACGATCTTGAAGTCGATGCCGAGGGTGCTCAGGTATTCGGGCAGCACGTGCTCGGGGAAGCCGGGTTGCTTCTGATCCAGGTTGACGGCCACCAGATCGAAATGGATGGGGGCGCTGGCCTTCAGGCTCCTCAGGATGTCGAGCATGGCAAAGCTGTCCTTGCCGCCAGACAGGCAGACCATGATCTTGTCACCCTCTTCAATCATGTTGAAGTCGGCGATGGCCTGGCCCACGTTGCGCCGCAGGCGTTTCTGCAGCTTGTTGAAACTGTATTTCTCTTTGGCGTTAAGCTCTTCTAGCATGGCCTCAAACCCGGGACAAAAATAAGCGGCTTATTATAGCCATGTCCCGGGGGAGGGCAAGAAACGCTTATGCAGGATGACGCCTGTCATCCACAGGGCAGCTGTAATCGTCGGGTTTGAGGATGAGAATGTCGCAGTTGAGCCTGTCCACCACGTGCTCGGCGGTGTTGCCAAGCAGGGCGGCAGAGAGGCCGGTACGGCCGACGCATCCCATGATCATCAGGGTGGCATTCAGATCGTCCGCCATGTCCGGCAGCACCTCCTCCGGCAAGCCTTCCGCCACCTTGGTCCACATGTGGTTGATGCCGAACTGATCGGCATGTTCCCGCAGCAGATCTTCATGGTGTTTGCGAATGGCATCGTTGTAGGCGTTGGGATCGAACTCTGGCAATTCGATGGCGACATTGACCGGGGTGCCCGGGTAGGTGTTGACCAGATAGAGACTGGCACCAAGCAGCTCGGCGATGGCGATCCCCTCGCGGGTGATCCGCTCGTTGAGCACCTTCTGCTCCTTGTCATCGCTCGAGCAGTTGATGGCGGCAATCAGGTTGCCCCCCCGTTGCCAGTGCCCTTCTTTTACCAGCAGAACCGGACAGGGGCATTTGCGCAGCAGGTGCCAGTCGGTGGGGGTGAAGATGAAGGTTTGCAGGAAGGAGTGCTTGTGAGTCGCCTTGACGACCAGATCGTGACGCTGCTCCAGCACTTCCTGAATGACGCACTCGAAGGGACGGTTGTGCCAGAGCACTTTCACTTCGCATTCCAGCCCTCTGGCCCGATAGGGAGTGAGGATCTCGTCGAGCCACTCCCGACGTTGGGCGATGACACCATGGCGCATCTCTTCCCGCTCGTCTGCCGAGAGCATGGCGGTCATCTCGTAAGAGAAGTCGTAAATCGTCAGGAGCAGGGTCAGCTGGGCGCCCTCATCCAGCTCGGCGACCTTGACCGCGCGCTCGAGCGCGATCTGGCGCTCCTCCTCGGGATTGATCACCACCAGAATGTTTCGGTACTTGACCATGTTCTCCTCCTTGGCAAAAAGGCCAATGATGGCAACTCTTTAGCTATTACAGCTTAGTCCAAGGGGGGAGGCGGGAAGGTGTGCCGGATCAAATTTCAGGGTGCTCCGATCCGGCAAAAGAGGAAATAAACGGGGATTAACCGCAGGGAGGACGAGTGGCTCCGGCCATGACGCCCAAGGCAACGTTGTCCAGTACAGTAATGTATTTGCCTTTGACGCTGATAAGACCGGATTTCTGGAAACGGCCCAGCAGGCGGCTGATGGTCTCGACGGTGAGACCGAGGTAGTTGCCGATGTCCCCACGGGTCATGGAGAGGCGGAACTCCTTGGCGGAGAAGCCGCGCTCGGAGAAACGAACCGAGAGATTGTGCAGGAAGGCAGCGAGGCGCTCTTCGGCGTTCTTTTTGGAGAGCAGCAGTATCATCTCCTGGTCGCCCATGATCTCGTTGCTCATCAGCCGCATGATCTGCTGGCGCAGTTTGGGCATCTTGCCAGAGAGGTCGTCGAGCACATCGAACGGGATCTCGCACACCATGGCGGTTTCCAGCGCCTGGGCGAAGGAGGGGTGGGCCTGCTTGTGGATGGCGTCGAAACCGACCAGATCACCGGCGAGGTGGAAGGCGGTGATCTGTTCGTCACCCTGTTCGGTGATGGTGTATGACTTGATGGTCCCGGAACGTATGGCATAGAGCGACTTGAGCTCATCGCCGGCCTTGAACAACTCTTCACCCTTCTGGATCGGCTTTTTGCGCTCGATAATGCTGTCGAGCTGATCGAGCTCGTTGTCGTTCAGGGTGAAGGGGATGCAGAGCTGGCTGATGCTGCAATCCTGGCAATGAATTGCACAGCCACCGCTCTGAATACGTCTGCCAGGTTTCTTGTCCGGGATCATAGGCTCAAATGAATAATTGATTTATATCAAACAAGTTTACCACCATCTCATCCGTTTTGGATAGGGTTTCAAAAGGACGCCATCCCGATCCAGAGGGTGTGGATCCCGTAGGCAATAAGCAGCAAGGCGCCCCCAAGGCGCAGGCTGCGCAGGGTGAGCCAGTAGCGCAATCGGTCTGCCAGCCCCCCCAGCGCAAACAGGGTCGGCAGGGTGCCGAGGCCGAAAAAGAGCATGATGAGTGCCCCGCCACTTGCGGAGCCTGCGGCAGCGCTCCAGGTCAGCATGGAGTAGACGAGGCCGCAAGGGAGCCAGCCCCAGACCATGCCAAAGGGGAGGGCCTGCCAGGCTGATGTAAACGGGAGAAACCTGCCTGCCAGCGGCTTGATGAGATGCCAGAACTTCGCACCGATGCGCTCGAGCAGCAAGACGCCATGCCACCAGCCAGCCAAGTAGAGGCCGAGCGCTATCATCAGCAGGGCGGCGATGAAGCGAAGCCCTGCCAAGGCGTGTTTGCCAGCGCCTATCTCCGTGGTGGTGGCGAGCAAACCACCCACCAGCGCGCCCGCCAGCACATAGCTCAGGATGCGCCCCAGGTTGTAGTTGAGCAGATAACCGAGTCGGCCCCAAAAATGCTGCTTCTCGGCAGGTATGGCCATGGAGAGCGCTGCGGACACGCCGCCGCACATGCCGATACAGTGGCCGGCACCGGCAAGCCCGACCAGCAGGGCGCCCATGAGGTCAAGGCTGCTGGTCATGAGGCTTGCTTTCCTGTTCTGCTTGTTGTTCAGGGGGGGGCAAGGGGCGCTGCTCCTCGTCAAACAGGATGTTGGAGCCCTGCCTGTCGAGATCCTCGAACTGCTCGGAGCGGATGGCCCAGAAGAAGACGGCCCCCGCGATGATGACGAACAGGATGGCGATGGGGATCAGGACAAAAATGATGTTCATGGAAGCTACCTTGCATTCATCCGTGGCAATCGACCCCTATGGTAACCCTGTTCGAGCAGGGGACCAGCCGCTATCAGTGAAATATGTGGCCTGCATCGGTGGCAGGCCACATGTTCAGCGTTTTCCCCGCTTGCTCATCGATTGAGCCGCATGGAGTTGGTGACCACGATGAGGGAGCTCAGGGACATGCCAGCAGCCGCCAGATAAGGGGGGAGCCAGCCACTTGCCGCCAGCGGCAGCACAAGCAGGTTGTAGCCGATGGACCAGGCAAAGTTCTCCTTGATGATCTTGCGAGTGCGCAGGGCCAGGGCCCGGGCGGCCAGCAGACGGGAGAGATCGTCGGCCAGCAGGATGGCGTCGGCACTGTTCTTGGCCAGATCCGTGCCCCCCGCCATGGCAAAGGACGCGTGGGCGCCGGCCAGCACAGGGGCGTCGTTGATGCCATCTCCCACCATTATGCTGATATCCCCGGCCGCTTCCCGGGCCTTGAGATAGGCCAGCTTGCCGTCCGGGGTGACCCCTTTTACCAGCTCATCGACCCCCAGCTCGCGGGCCAGCATGTCCGCCTGGTCCGAACCGTCGCCGGTGAGAATGGTGGTTTGCAGACCTGCCTCCTTGAAGGCCTGGATCAGTGCACCGGCATCGGGGCGCAGCGTGTCGGCCAGGATGAAACGGGCCAGCAGTCCGTGTTCATCGGCCAGATAGATGGCCAGTCCTTGAGCGGCATTCTCTTCTTGCGCCAGTTCGAGCCAGCGTGCACTGCCGATGCGGTAATGTTTGCCCTCAATCACCCCCTGCACGCCGTGGCCGATGACGGGGGTGACGTCGCTGGCGGTGAGCTGCACCCCGTCCGCCAGTGGTTTGCTTCGAAACGCACGGGCGATGGGATGCTCGGAGTAGGTTTCCAGGGCCTGGGCGAGTGCGAGGCAGCGGGTTGCGTCGAGCTCGCCGAGGGGTTGGATGCTCATCAGGCTGATGTTGCCCGTGGTCAGAGTCCCCGTCTTGTCCATCACGATGCGGTTGGCCCGGGTCAGAATGTCCAGCACGTTGCCGCGGCGCAGCAGGATGCCGCTGCGGGTCAGGTTGGCAGTGGCCGAGGTCAGTGCGGTCGGGGTGGCCAGCGAGAGGGCGCAGGGACAGGTCGCCACCAGCACCGCCAGGGTGACCCAGAAGGCCCGTTCGGGCTGATGAAAATGCCAGAAGGTCCAGACCGCGGCCGCAATGATCAGGAGCACCAGGATAAAGTGGCGCGACAGCACGTCCGCTAGTTGGGCGATGGCGGGCTTGTCGTCCAGAGCATGATCCTGCAGGCGCATGATCTGGGCCAGACGCGACTCTTCAATGGGATGGCTGACCCGGATCTCCAGGGGGGCATCGGTATTGATGGTGCCTGCATAGACGGGATCCCCGGCCTGCTTGAGCAGAGGCAACTGTTCGCCAGTCAGCA
Organism: Aeromonas sp. FDAARGOS 1402; assembly: GCF_019046925.1. Lineage (NCBI taxonomy): Bacteria > Pseudomonadati > Pseudomonadota > Gammaproteobacteria > Aeromonadales > Aeromonadaceae > Aeromonas > Aeromonas sp. FDAARGOS 1402. The sequence continues at coordinate 3,772,385 of NZ_CP077201.1, read as the reverse complement.
TGGATTCGTTGAGGCTGGCCTGGCCCAAGGTGACGATGCCGTCTGCCGGCAGGGTGGCCCCCGCGAGTACCCGCACCCTGTCTCCGACTCGCAGCGTCTTGGCGGCCACCTCGTGTTCGCCGTCATCATCGATGCGGGTCGCCATGATGGGCACCAGACGCGCCAGGTTGGAGCTCGACTCCGACGCCTTGCGCCTCGCTCGCAGTTCCAGCAGACGGCCCAACAGCAGGAAAAAGACGAACATGGTGATGGAGTCGTAATAGACCTCACCCGTGTTGAAGACCGTGGCCCAGATGGAGGCGACGAAGGCGCCGATCAGTGCCAGCGACACCGACACATCCATGGAGAGGTGCCCCTGCTTCAGGCTGCGCCATGCCCCCACGTAAAAAGGCTGGGCCGAGTAGATCATGATGGGGGTGGAGAGCAGAAGGCTTATCCACTTGAAGTAGATCATGAACTCCTCTTCCACGCTGATGAAGAGGTCCATGTAGAGTGCCACGGCGCACATCATCACCTGCATGGAGCCAAGGCCGGCCAGCGCCATGCGGAACATGTAGCTGCGCACCTCTTTGGCGTAGAGCGCTTCCTGCTGATGAGTCTGGAAGGGATAGGCGCGATAGCCGACCCTGGCAAAGCCCTTGAGAATGTCGCTCAAAGAGAGCTGGGCCGGATCCCACTTGATGCGGGCGCGATGGGTGGTGGTATTGACGTTGATGTAACGCAGACCGCGCAGGGTCATCAGGTGCCGCTCGATGAGCCAGGCACAGGCGGCGCAGGTCAAACCTTCCACTGTCAGTTGGATCTCGCGCGTCGTTTCGCGACCCGTACCGGTGTCGGTGACGAACTCCTGCTGCACCTCCGCCAGATCGTAGTGGGTGAGGGCGGCGAGCTCTTCGGGCACCAGTTCCCCCTTGATGCCGGGAGCGGTGCGGTGTTCGTAATAACTGGCGAGGCCGCATTCGAGAATGGTCTGTGCCACGGCCTGACAGCCAGGGCAACACATCGGCTGAACGATGCCTTTGATCTCGAGAGTAAAGTTACTGCCAGTGGGAACCGGTTCACCACAGTGAAAACAGCCGGTCATGGTGATCATCCCTCTTTGATGCAGCCCTGCAGGCCGGGTCGGGGAGAAGGGCGGCTGACCGGCGTGCCGATCACCCTGCCTTCGTGATTCAACGTCCCTTGGGATCGAGCTCAATCGCTGCCTGAGTCGGCAGTTGTGCCGTCTCCTGGAGGCGCCATTCATGGTTGAAGGCATCGACCCGCACGTGCCACTTGCCGGTGAGGGGCTTGTCGAGCATCAGGCGATAGACTCCCTTGCCATCGGCCGTCAGCAGATGTTCGCTGTCCAGGCCCGCCAACGTGGGATGAAACAGGGAGAGGTGCAGTGCTTGTCCTGGTGGGATCTTCCCTGCCAGGGGAGTCAAGGTCAGCTCTTTGTCGCTGGCATTGAGGGCGATACGGATGCCGAGCGCCTCGGCGCGATCGAACTTGCTGAGATCCTGGTTAATCTCCTTACCCTGCTTGTAGTAGTCCTCCGCCACCAGGTTGACCCCATCCTTGCTGGCAATGATGGCGGTGGCGATGCTGCCTACCACGGCGGCGCAGGGGAGGGCGATGATGAACCAGGGCCAGAATTGGCGATACCAGGGTTGAGTCATGATGCTACCGAAACAAATGGTTAACGAAATGGCGGTAATTCAGCCAACACAAGATAACAAAAAGCCTCGAAGAGTCGAGGCTTTTTGCTGATTAATCACGTGCTTATCACATGTTACTGCTGATTTTGCCGATCGTTGTGGGACAAGCTGTAAACGTAGGAAGCGAGCAGATGTACCTTGTCTTCCCCCAGAATGTCCTTCCAGGCCGGCATCACGCCGTGGCGCCCGTGGGTGATGGTCTGTTCGACCACCTGACGGGAGCCGCCATAGAGCCAGATGTTGTTGGTGAGATCCGGTGCGCCGAAGGCGATGCCGCCCTTGGCATCCGGACCGTGGCAGGCGGCGCACATGGCAAAGCGTGCTTCCCCTTTCTTGGCTTCCACCAGATCAACCTTGCGACCGGAGAGGCTCAGCACATAGGAGGCCACCTCCTTCACCCCGTCCTGACCCAGGATCTCGCCCCAGGCTGCCATGATCCCCTGACGACCCCCCATGATGGTGGTCTTGATCTGGTCGGGTGCGCCGCCCCACTGCCATTCGCTGTCGGTCAGGTTCGGGAAACCGCGGCCACCGCGGGCATCGGAGCCATGACACTGGGAACAGTTTTGCAGGAACAGGCGCTGACCCACCTTCAAGGCTTCCGGATCCTTGGCGATCTCGGTGATCTCCTTGTAGCTCTTGCCGTCAGCCTGATAGGTCAGCTCGCGGAACTTGGCGCCGTAGATCTCGTCGGCCTTGGCGAGTTCCCGGTCGTATTCCACCGCGCGTCCTTCGGCCTTGGCAGACTCGGCCGCCGCCTTGGACTCGGCCAGGGAACGCACATCCTGGTTGGAGCTCTGCCAGCCCAGCAGACCCTTGAAGTTGCCAAGGCCCGGGAAGGCGAGCAGGTAGATGAGCCCGGTGACGATGAAGAAGAGGAACATATAGGACCACCACTTCGGCAGGGGATTGTTGATCTCCTCGATGCCGTCGAAGGTGTGACCCATGGGTTTGCCCTCTTCGGCCCCCATCTTGTCCTTCATGCACCAGGCCAGCAGCAGGAAGCAGCCGAGAATGGTGCCAAGGCTTATGACGGTCACAAAAATGCTAAACAGAGTGCTCATTATTGCTTCGCTCCTGCGTTCTTGTTATCAGCACTGGGTTGCTCGTCATCGGCAAAAACCAGGTTGGCGGCCTCGTCGAAAGAAGCCTTGCGGCGCTTGCTGTAGGCCCAGACGATGATGCCAATCATGATGACCATCAGCAGCAGGGTGTACAGGCCGCGAAATGTGCCGTAATCCATATCCCGACTCCTTATTTCAGGGCATGGCCCAGTGATTGCAGATAGGCGATCAGCGCATCCAGCTCGGTCTTGCCCTTGACGGCCTCACCGGCGCCAGCGATGTCGGCATCGGTATAGGGCACGCCGAAGTGATCCCGGAACAGAGCCAGCTTCTTGCCAGTCAGCTCGCCGCTCAGCACATTGGTCTCGAGCCAGGGGAAGGCCGGCATGTTGGACTCGGGCACCACGTCACGCGGGTTGATGAGGTGGGCGCGATGCCAGTCATCGGAGTAGCGGCCGCCGACCCGGGCCAGATCCGGGCCGGTACGCTTGGAGCCCCACAGGAAGGGGTGCTCCCACACGCTCTCGCCGGCAACCGAGTAGTGGCCGTAGCGTTCGGTCTCGGCGCGGAACGGGCGGATCATCTGGCTGTGGCAGACAGTGCAGCCTTCGCGGATGTAGATGTCGCGTCCTTCCATCTGCAGGGCGGTGTAGGGCTTGAGGCCCTCCACCGGCTCGTTGGTCTGCTTCTGGAAGAACAGGGGGGTGATTTCCACCAGGCCCCCCAGGCTGATGGCGAAGATGATGCCAATGACCAGCATGGGGACGCTTTTTTCAAAAATCTCGTGACGGTTGTTGTTGCTCATGCTTTAAACCCCTTCAAATCAGGCTGGCTGTGCGACGGGTTCCAGGGAACCCTTGGGCGCAGTGACGGTGCGGTAGGCGTTGTAGGCCATCAGCAGCATGCCGGTGACGAAGAAGCAGCCACCCAGGAAGCGCACGAAGTAGAAGGGATAGGAAGCTTGCAGCGCCTCCACGAAGCTGTAGGTCAGAGTGCCGTCATCGTTGACCGCACGCCACATCAGGCCCTGCATCACACCGGAAATCCACATGGCGACGATATAGAGCACGGTGCCCACGGTGGCCAGCCAGAAGTGGACGTTGATGAGCTTGATGCTGTACATGCGCCCCTGCCCGAACAGGTTCGGGATCAGATGGTAGACGGCACCGATGGACACCATGGCAACCCAGCCCAGGGCACCGGAGTGAACGTGACCGATAGTCCAGTCGGTGTAGTGGGAGAGGGCGTTGACGGTTTTGATCGCCATCATAGGGCCTTCGAAGGTCGACATACCGTAGAACGACAGGGAGACGATCAGGAAGCGCAGGATGGGGTCATAACGCAGCTTGTGCCAGGCACCCGAGAGGGTCATGATGCCGTTGATCATGCCGCCCCAGGAGGGCACGAACAGGATAAGGGACATCACCATGCCCAGCGACTGGGCCCAGTCAGGCAGGGCGGTATAGTGCAGGTGGTGCGGACCGGCCCAGATATAGAGGGAGATCAGCGCCCAGAAGTGCACGATGGAGAGGCGGTAGGAGTAGACGGGGCGACCCGCCTGCTTGGGCACGAAATAGTACATCATGCCAAGGAAGCCCGCTGTCAGCAGGAAGCCCACCGCGTTGTGGCCATACCACCACTGCACCATGGCATCCATGGCACCGGAGTACATGGAGTAGGACTTCATGCCGGAGAGCGGCACTTCCATGTTGTTGACGATGTGCAGTACGGCCACCGTGATGATGAAGGCACCGAAGAACCAGTTCGCCACATAGATGTGGGAGGTGGTGCGCTTGACCAGGGTGCCGAAGAAGACGATGGCATAGCTCACCCAGACCACGGCGATGGCGATGTCGATGGGCCACTCCAGCTCGGCGTACTCTTTGGAGGTGGTGTACCCCAGCGGCAGCGAGATGGCTGCAGACAGAATGATCGCTTGCCAGCCCCAGAACACGAAGGAGGCGAGGGGACCACCAAACAGTCGGACCTGGCAGGTGCGCTGCACCACGTAGAAGGAGGTGGCCATCAGGGCGCTGCAACCAAATGCGAAGATGACCGCATTGGTATGCAGGGGACGCAGACGGCTGTACGTCAGCCAGGGGGTGTCGAAGTTGAGGGCAGGCCAGATCAGCTGGGCTGCAATCAATACACCCACCGACATGCCGACGATACCCCAAACAATCGTCATGACGGTGAACTGGCGCACAACGGTGTAGTTGTACTCAGGGTGGTTTGTTGTATGGCTCATCGTTGTATTCCGCTTCCGATGCTGTTGTTTGTGTTGCCCGGTGTCCTGGGCCATTTTCACCCCGGTTTTGCAAAATCCTCTCGTTAACATCTGTTAATAAAAGGAAAAGCAAAAGGTGGTTAAATGAAAATCCATTGAGAATGATACTGAAATGACCGGTAAAATAACAGTACAAACAGTGATATATTTGGCTCCAGCGGGTCTCATGTCCGCCAGTTTTTACCTTGCGCCAGATCACGAAAATTACATTTTCAAAGTACCTTACAGAGCTGTTTTTTCATGAAAGAGAGACTCACTTCACGCAAAATCGTCCACCTGTCCATGGTGCTGGTCATTTTGCTCTCCCTGATGGCCTATCGAACCTGGTTTTCAGGCGCAGGAAGCGACCATGCAGAGGGCACCAATGTTCAGATTTGTGATCTGTCCCACAGCCCCTGCCGCCTCATCGTCGGGGATCGCCCGCTGACGGTCAGCATCGATGGCTTGCCGATCCGCCCTGAACATGACTTTGTCCTGCGCCTTCAAGGGGGTGTGCCGGCCATCACGCCGGTCAAGGCCTGGCTCGAGGGCAAGGAGATGTTCATGGGGCTCATCCCCGTGCTGTTTGAACCCAACCAAACGGGGTGGCGAGGGGTGATCCAGGTGGGAAGTTGTACGACCGAGGCGATGGACTGGCTCCTGACCATCGAGTGGAGCAATGGCCAGCGCCATCAACTGACGTTGGGCGCGGCACGTTGAACGGACTCTCATCGAGCCCCAGGAGGGGGGATAATTGAAAATTGATTTGAAATTTTCAGGCAGGACGGTACCTTGCATTGATTATCAAGGAGTGAAGTTCATTTAATCATGATTGAAAAACAAGCATTTTATCGCACGCTCAACCAGCAGGCCCAGGCATTGCTGGAGGGCGAACCCGACATGATCGCCACCCTGGCAAACCTGTCTGCCCTGCTCAATCAGGAACTGGCTGACATCAACTGGGTTGGTTTCTACCTGCTGCAGGGCGAGACCCTGGTGCTCGGCCCGTTCCAGGGCAAGCCGGCCTGTGTGCGCATCCCGATCGGGCGCGGCGTCTGTGGCACTGCGGTTGCCGAGGGCAAGACCCAGCTGGTGGACGACGTGCACCAGTTCGCGGGGCACATTGCGTGCGACGGTGCCAGCAACTCGGAAATCGTGATCCCGCTGCGCCGTGGCGGGGAGATCATCGGGGTGCTGGACATCGACAGTCCAATCTTTAACCGCTTTGACGAGCAGGACCGGATTGGCCTCGAAGAAACGGTGCAAATTTTGGAAAGCATGCTCTAAGTCATTGCTAGATGGTTCGCAAAAGGTCCCAAGCTCTCTATAATGGGGCCTTTGTTGTGTTCGGGCATGCCCGTGCGTCTATATGAAAGCCAAGGTTATACATGGAAAACACTGAAAAGCTGAAGAACAGTAAAGAGATCGTCGCCTACCTGGTCGAGAAATTCCCGGCCTGCTTCATCGCTGAAGGAGAGGCCAAGCCACTCAAGATTGGCATCTTCCAGGATCTGGCCGCGCGTCTTGCTGATGACGAGAGAGTCTCCAAGACCATGCTGCGCTCTGCTCTGCGTCAATACACCTCCAGCTGGCGTTACCTGCATGGCCTCAAGGCTGGCCAGGCCCGTGTCGATCTGGACGGCAACCCGGGCGAGCTGCTCACCGAAGAGCACATCGAGCATGCCAAACAGGCGCTCAAGGAGAGCAAGGAACGTGTCTTTGCCAGCCGCCGCACCAACACCAAGGAGAAGGAAGACAAGCCCAAGCAGCCGCGTCGCAACGCGCCGCGCAAGGCTGACGCTCCCCGCTCCGACAAGCCCAAGTCCGCCCCTGCTCCCAAGGCTGCACCGGTCGCCGATGCGCCGCTGGTGAAAGTGGATGCCGCTACTCTGAAAGTCGAGCAGGGCGTGCGCGTCGTGCTGGGCAAGTCCCCCGTGCCTGCGACCATCAAGGAAGTGACCAAGGATGACGTACAGGTTCAATTGCAGACCGGCATGATGTTGCGGGTCAAGTTCGAGCATCTGGTTCTCTAAGGAGACGAATGTTGAAGCATGGCGTGATTCGTTTTTCACTCGTTGCCTGTAGCCTGGCGCTTGCCGGGCTCGCACAGGCCATCGAGCCGGTGCTCAAGGAAAGTGATTTGCCTGTGTTGGCTCAAGAGAGCCAACATGCTACGGCCAGCAAGCGAATTGCCAATCTGTTTACCCGCTCCCACTACAAACAGTTCAAGCTGGACGACGCCTTTTCCTCCGTGATCTTTGACAAGTATCTGGAGAATCTGGACTACAGCCGCAACCTGTTTCTGGCCTCTGACATCAGCCGTTTTGAGAAATATCGTACCGGTTTTGACACCGACCTCGAGCGAGGGCGACTGGCTCCGGCCTACGAGATGTTCAACCTGAGTCAGCAGCGGCGGTACGAGCGGTTCGAATACGCCCTCAAACTGCTCGACACTCCCTTCGATTTTACCCAGAAAGACAATTACGTCTTCGATCGGGAAGGGGCTCCCTGGCCCAAGGATGAAGCCGAGCTCAACGAGCTGTGGCGTCAGCGGGTCAAGTTCGATGCCCTGAGCCTCAAGCTCAGCGGCAAGGAGTGGCCCGAGATCAAGGAGCTGCTTGGCAAGCGTTACAACAACGCCATCAAGCGGATGTCCCAGACCGAGAGCGAGGACGTGTTCCAGCTCTTCATGAACTCCTTCGCCCGCGCCATCGAACCGCACACCAGCTATCTGTCTCCGCGCAGCGCCGATCGGTTCAACACCGAGATGAACCTCTCGCTGGAGGGGATTGGTGCCGTGTTGCAGGCGGAAGATGACTTTACCGTCATCCGCTCCCTGGTGCCAGGCGGCCCGGCGGCCAAGTCCAATCACCTGAAACCCGATGACAAGATCACCGGGGTGGGGCAGGACGACGGCAAGATTGTGGATGTCATAGGTTGGCGTCTTGACGACGTGGTCGAGCTCATCAAGGGGCCCAAGGGCAGCAAAGTGAAGCTGGAGATCCAGCGTGGCAAGGGCGCGACCGCCAAGACCGAGCTGGTGGAGCTGGTGCGTGACAAGGTGCGTCTGGAAGACAGAGCCGCCAAGTCCAAGGTGATCACCGCCGAGGGCAAGAAGATCGGCGTGCTCGAGATCCCGAGCTTCTACGTCAACCTGCACGACGACGTGATCAAGGAGATCTCCAGCCTCAACAAGCAGAAGATCGACGGCCTCATCGTCGATCTGCGCGGCAACGGTGGCGGTGCCCTGACGGAAGCTTCCGCCCTGAGCGGTCTCTTCTTTGCCAGCGGCCCCGTGGTGCAGATCCGTGATCACATGGGTCGCATCACCGTCAATGGCGACGACGACGGCAATGTCTACTACGGTGGCCCCATGTCGGTGATGATCGACCGCTACAGCGCCTCGGCCTCCGAGATCTTCGCCGCCGCCATGCAGGACTATGGTCGTGCGCTGATCCTCGGCGAAAACTCGTTCGGCAAGGGGACGGTGCAGCAGCATCGCAGCCTCGCAAAGGTCTATGACTTTTACGAGCAGCCGCTGGGTCACGTGCAGTACACCATCGCCAAGTTCTACCGTATCGATGGCGGCAGCACCCAGAACAAGGGGGTTGCACCCGATATCGCCTTCCCGACCGCAGTGGCGCCGGGTGAGACGGGGGAGAGCCGCGAGTTCAACGCCTTGCCTTGGGACAAGATTGCCTCGGCCAGCTACGAGCGACTGGGGGACTTCTCCAGCCTGCTGCCCAAGCTGAAAGCGGCCCACGAGGCACGGATCACCAAGGATCCGGAATTTGCCTATGTGCTGCAGGACATCAAGGAGTATCAGGCGGACAAGGACAAGAAGTCGGTCTCCCTGAACGAAGCCGAGCGGCTGGGTGAACAGGCCAAACAGGACGAGAAGGCGCTGGCGCGAGCCAACGAGCGGCTGACCCGTCTTGGCAAGCCGACGGTGAAGAGCCTGGATGAACTGCCGACCGATTTCGAGGCACCTGACGAATACCAGGTGGAAGCGGCCAACATCACGGCGGATCTGGCCACCCTCAGCAAGAAGAGCTGATGCTGGCAACGGAATGACAAGGGCGACTCGGGTCGCCCTTTCTTTTGCCTGAATGCAAACTATTTGACCCTGTCCGAGCCTTGTGACAGCCTCTGACACGTCAATAACAAAGCGTGGAAGCACACAATAATGACTGAACAACCTCAGGCCATGACGGCCAAATATCGCCAGGATTACCAGGCTCCCCTCTATTGGTGTGACAGCCTGGATCTCGATTTTCAGCTGCAAGAGCCCCTGACCCGGGTCACCGCCATCTCCCGTTTGCGTCGCAGCGGCGATCACAACGAACCCCTGGTGCTGGACGGCGAGGGGCTTGACCTTGTCAGCGTCAGTGTGGATGGCGTGCCCTATCAGCAATACGAGCAGGGAGAGAGCTGCCTGACCCTGTTCAACCTGCCGGCCGAGTGCGTGCTGACCGTGGTCACCGACATTGATCCCGCCGCCAACACGGCGCTGGAGGGGCTCTACAAATCCGGCGATGCCTATTGCACCCAGTGCGAGGCCGAGGGCTTTCGTCGTATCACCTATTACATGGACAGGCCGGACATCCTGGCCCGTTACAGTACCCGCATCACCGCCGACAAGGCCAAGTACCCCTATCTGCTCTCCAATGGCAACAAGGTCGCGAGCGGCGATCTGGACGACGGTCGCCACTTCGTGCAGTGGCAGGATCCCTTCCCCAAACCGAGTTACCTGTTTGCCCTGGTGGCCGGTGACTTCGATGTGGAACGCAACCACTTCATTACCAAAAGCGGCCGCCAGGTGGCGCTCGAGATCTTCGTGGACAAGGGCAACCTGGACCGCGCCGGTTTCGCCATGGAGAGCCTCATCAACTCCATGCGCTGGGACGAGCAGCGTTTCGGCCTCGAGTATGACCTCGACATCTACATGATCGTGGCGGTGGACTTCTTCAACATGGGGGCCATGGAGAACAAGGGGCTCAACATTTTCAACTCCAAGTTCGTGCTGGCCAACCCGGCCACTGCCACCGATGCGGACTACCACGGCATCGAGCGGGTGATCGGTCACGAATACTTCCACAACTGGACCGGCAACCGCGTCACCTGCCGCGACTGGTTCCAGTTAAGCCTCAAAGAGGGGCTGACGGTGTTCCGGGATCAGGAGTTCTCCTCCGATCTGGGGTCGCGCGGCGTCAACCGCATCAACAACGTGCGCACCGTGCGTGGTCCGCAGTTTGCCGAAGATGCCGGCCCCATGGCCCACCCCATCCGCCCGGATGTGGTGATCGAGATGAACAACTTCTACACCCTGACCGTCTACGAGAAGGGCTCTGAAGTGATCCGAATGATGCACACCCTGCTGGGGGAGGACGTCTTCCAGGCGGGCATGCGACTCTACTTCGAGCGTCACGACGGCTCTGCCGCCACCTGTGACGACTTCGTGCAGGCGATGGAGGATGCCTCCGGGGTGGATCTCGCTCGCTTCCGCCGCTGGTACAGCCAGTCCGGCACCCCCGAGCTCACCGTGACCGACGAGTACGATGCCGAAAGTGGTGTTTATCGTCTGCACGTGAGCCAGCACACGCCGCCGACCCAGGATCAGCCACAAAAGCTGCCGCTGCATATCCCCCTCGACATCGAGCTCTACGATGAGCAGGGTGCCGTTATTGCGCTGCAATACCAGGGCAAGGCCATTGGCAATGTGCTGGACGTGCTGGAAGCACAGCAGACTTTCGAATTCGATCGGGTGCCGGTCAGACCGGTACCTTCCCTGCTGCGGGACTTCTCCGCCCCGGTCAAGCTGCACTATGACTACAGCGACGAGGCCCTGGCCTTCCTGATGCGCCATGCCCGCAACGAGTTTGCCCGCTGGGACGCCGCCCAGATGCTGATCAACAAGGCGGTGATCGACGGGGTTGCCCGGGTCCAGCACGGGCAGGGGATTGAACTCTCCCACACCCTGCTGGCGGCCTTTGTCGCCATTCTGGACGAGGCTGCACTGGATCCCGCCCTCAAGGCAGAGATCCTGGCCCTGCCGGGGGAGGCGACCCTGGCCGAGCTGTTCGAGGTGGCCGACATCGACGCTATCCACCAGGTGCGCAACGGCATTCAGACTGCTCTGGCCCACGCCTTTGGTGACCGCCTGCTGGCGTGCTACGAGAGCCTGCGTCTGCCTGCTTATCAGGTGGTCCATGCCGACATGGCCAAGCGGGCCCTCAAGGGTGTGGTGCTGGGTTATCTGGCGGCGCTGGATGCCGCGAAGGCCGATACTCTGGTGCGCGAGCAGTACGGGGCTGCCGACAACATGACCGACACCCTGGCGGCGCTCCAGGTGGCCAACAGCCATCTGCTGCCGTGCCGCGCCGCGCTCTTGGCCGACTTCGAAGGCAAATGGGCCCATGATGGCCTGGTACTGGACAACTGGCTGCGGCTGGTGGGGGCCAAGCCGGCCAAAGATGTGCTCCATGACGTGAAGCAGGCGATGGCGCACCCGACCTTCAGCATCCGCAACCCGAACCGGCTGCGGGCGCTCATCGGCAGCTTCGCCATGAACAACCAGGTGCAGTTCCACGCCGCCGATGGCAGCGGCTATCGCTTCCTGACCGATCTCTTGATCGAGCTCAACGAGGTCAATCCCCAGGTGGCGTCCCGCCTCATCACCCCGCTTATCCAGTTCAAGCGGCTCGATGAGGGGCGCAAGGCGCTGGTTCGCGCCGAGCTGACCCGCCTGGCCAACCTGGACGGGCTGGCGCGGGATCTGTTCGAGAAGGTGAGCAAGGCGCTGGCACAGTAAGCGCCACGACGGCGGGCAGGGGAGCCTGGCTCTCCTGCCCGTTTTTCATGGATGACCAGGAGGTGACATGAGGCAATACACTTTTCGGCTCTCCCTTGGCCGCGACGAGATCATGCTGATGTACCAGGGACAGGTGAGCCGCCTGGTGGTACGTACCGAGCAGGGTCTGACTCTGGAGCTGGGGTTGGAGAAAATCCGGCGTTTTGTGTCGGAGAGCGGTGTTCACGGCTACTTTCGACTGAAAACCCAGGACGATCATCGCTTCATTTCCCTGGAACGCATAAATTAACAAAACTTGAACATCAATCCGGGTAAATATCTGCTTTAAGTCACTATCTATCCGGTAAATGGCGCGGCATCCAGTGCGATTTTCTGAATTTTGCCAACTTGGCAAAATTTATCACAACCCAAGCCGTGATCTGCCCCTTGTTTTTAACATCCCGTTATCACCTTTGCTCGCCTTCCTTGATCCAAGCCATTACACTTCGCTGCAACTCTGTACCGGTGGGCATCCTGGGTGGATGTCGCCGTGTCTGTGATGTCGTCCGATAAGGAAACTAGCAATGGCATTGAAAGACGCCCCTACCTCCGTTCTGCTCGAAAACGTTCTCAGTCTGATCCACCAGAAATTGCCGAAAAACAGTGCCTCCCTGGTCGAATGTTTCGTTGCCAAGTTCTACGGCAACATGGCCAGCACTGATCTGCATGACCGCAATGACAGCGATCTCTATGGCGCCGCCCTCAGTCTGTGGAATGCCCTCAACCACCGGACCGGCATCGAGCCCTATATCCGGGTCTACAACCCCGAGCTGACCCGCCACGGATGGCAGTCTCCCCATACCATCGTCGAGATCATCCTGCAGGATTCCCCCTTCCTGGTGGACTCCATCCGCATGGCGCTCAAGCGTCTCAATATCACCGCCCACATGATGCTGCACCAGCCGCTGCACCTGATCCGCGGCGAAGGCAGCAAGATTGGCGCCATCCTGGATCTGGACAACACCGCAGAGCAGACCTCGGTGGAAACCGCCTTCCTCATCGAAATCGATCACCTGACCGGTGAAGAGGAGATGGACGCCCTGACTGCCGAGCTCAACTCGGTGGCGCGGGAAGTGGCCCTGGCGGTGGGAGACTGGCAGCCCATGCTGACGCGCCTGAACGAGATCATCGAGGAGCTGCCCAAACGCAAGAACCCGGTCAGCCAGGCCGAGGTGGACTCCTGCGTCGCCTTCCTCAAATGGGTGGCCGCCCACAACTTCACCCTGATGGGTTATCGTCGCTACGACGTCAAAGCGGTGGAGGGGGATCACGAGATCCTGCCGCAGCCCGAGTCCAGCCTGGGGCTGATGAAGAACTCCATTAAGGACGAAGGCCAGCGCCTCGGCACCATGCCCGCCAGCGCCCGTCACGCGGCCCTCAGTTCCGACTTGCTGATCCTCACCAAGTCCAACAGCAAGTCCCGGGTGCATCGTCCGGCCTATGTGGACTACATCGGCATCAAGCGTTTCGACGAACACGGCAAGGTGGTGGGAGAGGATCGCTTCATCGGCCTGTATGCCTCCTCCATCTACAACACCAGTGCGACCCAGATCCCCCTCATCAGCCACCGCCTCGAGCGCATCATGGCCGCCTCCGGCTTTGAATCGGGCTCCCATGCCTACAAGGCGCTGCTGAACGTACTGGAAACCTACCCGCGCGACGAGCTGATCCAGGCCCGTGAAGAGGAGCTGCTGGCCACCGGTCTCGGGGTGCTGGAGATGCAGGAGCGGGACATGCTGCGCCTGTTCGTGCGCCGCGACGTCTACGGCCGCTTCTTCTCCTGCATGGTCTATGTCACCAAGGAGCGCTACAACACGGCGCTGCGAGTCAAGACCCAGCAGATTTTGCAGAAATATTTTGGCAGCAGCATCGATGTGGAGTTCAACGTCTACTTCACCGAGGGTGTGCTGGCACGGACCCACTACATAGTGCGGGTCAACAACAACAACGTGGATGTGGATGTGAACGAAGTACAGAACAACCTGATTGAAGCGGCCCGCAGCTGGGATGACCGCCTGGATTCCGTGCTGCTTTCCCACTATGGCGAGGCCCGCGGCAACGAGCTGCGCCGCCGTTTCAGCACCGCCTTCCCCCGCGCCTACAAGGAAGATGTGCTGCCGGGCTCTGCCGTCGCGGACATCATGGCCCTGGATGGATTGAGCGAGGCCGAGCCGCTTGGCATGCTGTTCTACCGCGCCCAGGAGGAGGAGAACGATCGCCGGGTACGCCTCAAGCTGTTCCACCGAAGCGAACCCATCCACCTCTCCGACGTCCTGCCCATGCTCGAAAACATGGGGCTGCGCGTCATCGGCGAGACCCCGTATCAGGTACGGACCCCCACCGGCGAGGTGTTCTGGATCCTCGATTTCTCCATGCTGCTGCGCGGTGAGCAACCGTTCGATCTGGAGCAGAGCCAGCAGCGCTTCCAGCAGGCCTTCGCCGCCATCTGGAGCAAGACCCTGGAAGATGACGGCTTCAACCGTCTGGTGCTGGGGGCCGGCCTCACCGGTCGTCAGGTATCCGTGCTGCGGGCCTATGCCAAATACATGCGCCAGACCGGCGTCTCCTTCAGCCAGTCCTACATCGAGGAGACCCTGACCCGTTATCCGGATATCGCAGAGCTGCTGTTCACCCTGTTCGAACAGCGCCTGGATCCGGCCATCAAGCAGGATGCCAAGGTGCAGGCCAAGCTGCACGAGGAGCTTGCGGCCAAGCTGGATCAGGTCGCCAACCTGGATGACGATCGCATCATTCGCCGCTATGTGGAGATGATCGACGCTACCCTGCGCACCAACTACTACCAGCTAGACAAGGCGGGCAACATCAAGCCCTACATCTCCTTCAAGCTGGCCCCCTCCAGCATCACCGATATGCCGCTGCCTCTGCCGAAGTTCGAGATCTTCGTCTACTCCCCGCGAGTGGAAGGGGTACACCTGCGCTGGGGCAAGGTGGCGCGTGGCGGCCTGCGCTGGTCCGATCGCAAAGAGGACTTCCGCACCGAAGTGCTGGGTCTGGTGAAAGCCCAGCAGGTGAAGAACACCGTCATCGTGCCGGTGGGCGCCAAGGGCGGCTTCTATTGCAAGCAGATGCCGGCGGGAGCGCCCCGTGCCGTCATCCAGGAGGAGGGCAAGGCCTGCTACCGTCTGTTCATCCGCGGCCTGCTCGACGTGACCGACAACATCATTCAGGGGGAGGTGATCCCGCCAAAATCCGTGGTGCGTCACGACGAGGATGACTACTACCTAGTAGTGGCCGCCGACAAGGGCACCGCCACCTTCTCCGACATCGCCAACGAAATCAGCCTCGAGTACGGCCACTGGCTCGGCGATGCGTTTGCCTCCGGCGGCTCGGTCGGCTATGACCACAAGAAGATGGGCATCACCGCCCGCGGCGCCTGGGAATCGGTCAAGCGCCACTTCCGTGAGATTGGCATCAACTGCCAGACCACCGACTTCACCTGCGTGGGGATAGGCGACATGGCCGGCGACGTGTTCGGCAACGGCATGCTGCTCTCCGAGCACATCCAGCTGGTGGGCGCTTTCAACCACATGCACATCTTCGTCGACCCGACCCCGGATGCGGCCGGGAGCTTCGTCGAGCGCAAGCGCCTGTTCGAGCTGCCCGGCTCCAGCTGGGATGACTACAACCGTGAGCTCATCTCCAAGGGGGGCGGCATCTTCCTGCGCTCTGCCAAGTCCATCAAGCTGAGCCCGGAAATGCAGACCCTGCTCGGCACCGACAAGAGCGGCATGGCCCCGAACGAGCTGATCAAGGCGCTGCTCTGCCTGAACGTCGACCTGCTCTGGAACGGCGGCATCGGCACCTATGTGAAGAGTGCCCGCGAGAGCGACGCCGACGTCGGGGATCGCAGCAACGACGTGCTGCGGGTCAATGGTCGTGACCTGCGTGCCCGCATCGTGGGCGAGGGTGGCAACCTGGGCTTCACCCAGCTTGGCCGGGTGGAGTACGCCAGTCAGGGTGGTCGCATCAACACCGACTTCACCGACAACGTGGGCGGGGTGGATTGCTCCGACAACGAGGTCAACATCAAGATCCTGCTCAACCAACTGGTGGCGGCCGGTGACCTGACCCTCAAGCAGCGCAACCAGATGCTCTACGAGATGACGGATGCGGTGGCCCAGGTGGTCATCACCAACGCCTACCGCCAGTCACAGTCCATCTCGGTGACCGCCTTCCGTGGTGCCGAGCAGCTGAAAGAGCAGCAGCGCTTCATCCAGGGGCTGGAGCGGGAAGGCAAGCTGGACCGGGCGCTCGAGTTCCTCCCCTCCGACGAGGAGCTCTCCGAGCGGATGGCGGCAGGGCAGGGGCTGACCCGACCCGAGCTGGCGGTGCTGGTGGCTTACGGCAAGATGGTGCTCAAAGAGCAGCTCAACTGCCCGGAAGTGACCGACGAGCCCTTCCTCGCCAACATGCTGGTCACCAGCTTCCCGACCCAGTTGCAGCAGCAATTTGGTGCGGCCCTGGCCCAGCACCCGCTGCGAGGCGAGATCATCGCGACCCGGGTGGCCAACATGCTGGTCAACGACATGGGGCTCAACTTCGCCAGCCGGATGAAGGACGAGACCGGTGCCTCGGTGGCGGAAGTGGCCTGCTGCTTCGCTATGGCCCGGGAAGTGTTCGGCCTCGGCGCCCTGTGGCGTGACATCGAAGGGTGTGACAACGGGGTGGATGCCCAGACCCAGCTCGAGCTGATGTTCTACAGCCGCCGCATCGTGCGCCGCGCCACCCGCTGGTTCCTGCGCGCCCGCAACCGCAGCTGGAGCATCGGCGAGAACATCGCCTTCTTCCGCCCGGCCTTCGAGACCCTGAGTCAGCACCTTTATGAGGTAATGGACGAGAGCGAAGTGGCCGAACACCGCCAGGCTGTCGCCGCCCTGATGGAGAAACAGGTGCCGGAGGCCATCGCCCGTCGCGTGGCCCACATGAGCAGCCTCTTCTCCTGCCTGGATCTGGCGCAGATTGCCGCGGAGCACAAGACCGACATCCTGCGGGTTGCCAACGTCTACTATCGCCTGGGCGCCAAGCTGGATCTGCACTGGTTCCTCGAGCAGATCAACCATCAGCCGGTGGGCAACCACTGGCAGGCGATGGCGCGGGCTTCCTTCCGCGAAGATCTGGACTGGCAGCAACGCAGCCTCACCTCCGTGGTACTGGAAGGGTGCAAAGAGCAGGGGGAATGCGCTACCATACTGGCCGACTGGATTTCGGAGCATGAGCAACTCTTGTCCCGTTGGACCCACATGTTGGCCGACTTCAAGACCACGAGCACGCACGAGTTCGCCAAGTTCTCGGTGGCCTTGCGAGAGTTGAACCTGCTCCAGTTGAATTGCCGAACCTCGGCATAACCCCAAAAGCCCCGGCCAGTTGCCGGGGCTTTTTTTAAGGAGCAAGCATGCTGTACCCACTCGCCAGGCATTTCCTGTTCAAACTCAATCCGGAGCAGGCTCACGATCTCTCCATCAAATATTTGCCCCGCCTTCTCGGTACCCCGCTTGATTGTTTCTTCCGCCATTCTCTGCCCAAACGCCCCGTCACCGTCATGGGGCTTAATTTTGCCAATCCGGTGGGGTTGGCCGCCGGTCTGGATAAAGACGGGGAGTGCATCGATGCCTTCGGCGCCATGGGGTTCGGTTTCATCGAGGTCGGTACCGTGACCCCCAGACCCCAGAGCGGCAATGACAAGCCTCGTCTCTTCCGGGTGATCCCGGCCGAGGGGATCATCAATCGCATGGGCTTCAACAACAAGGGCGTCGATCACCTGGTGGCCAAGGTGAAAGAGGCCAAATATCAGGGGGTGATCGGCATCAATATCGGCAAGAACAAGGACACCCCCATCGAGCAGGGCAAGGATGATTACCTTCTCTGCATGGACAAGGTGTATGACCACGCCGGTTATATTGCGGTCAATATTTCCTCACCAAACACCCCGGGTCTGCGTCAATTGCAATATGGCGATGCACTGGATGAACTGCTGGCCGCATTGAAACAGCGTCAACAGGAGCTGGCCGAGAAATATAAAAAGTATGTGCCGCTGGCCGTGAAAATTGCCCCGGATCTGTCACTCGATGAAATAGATCAGGTAGCCGCCTCTTTGATCAAGAACCGTATTGATGGTGTCATCGCCACCAATACCACTCTGGAGCGGGAGATGATATATGACATGCCCCATGCCGCAGAGGCTGGCGGGCTTAGCGGTCGTCCGCTCCAGCACAAGAGCACCGAGGTGATCCGCCACCTGGCCAAGGCCCTCGACGGCGCCCTGCCCATTATCGGTGTGGGTGGTATCGACAGCGCCATGGCGGCTCGGGAAAAACTGGCGGCGGGTGCCAGTCTTGTCCAGATTTACAGCGGCTTTATTTATAAAGGGCCGAGTCTGGTCAAAGAGATCGTTACCCATATTTAAAAAATAACCGGTTGCCCTTATTTAACGTTGCTCAAATTCTCGACATGGAATAAAGTCGAGGGACGGCTTAGATAAGGGCACCACCATGTGTATTCAACCCAATGACAATTGGCAGTGGCATTATGACGCTCAGGATGAGCGCCTGATGCTGGATTTGTCCGATCGCATGATATTTGCCACCGAATATAAAGGTCGGCAACTTGTTCCCTGTTCTTTCACCACCCAGCCTTTTTGTGTGGATGATGCCGCCCTCTATTACCAGTTGATGGACAAGGCCGCTGAACTCGACTGGAGTACGCCCCACCAGGTCCAGCTGGTCCTCAATGCCATCGCCGTCAGCCGTTTTTATAAACCCCTGATGCCGCAAAGCTGGTTCTTTCATGAACAGCAGGCTCATGTTATTCCGGAGATGGGATCCCTGGTGTGGATGGATACGCCCCACGGTCGGGGGGAATTCATGGTCATCGAAGCCGGCGATCAGGCGAGCGTTTGCCTGAACCTGACCGACGAACTGGTGCTGACCAACAGCAAGACGCTGCCGCGCTTTGCAGTGATCAAGGTGATGAATAACCGGATGCAAGCCAGAGTCCGGGCACAGACACAATATCGGGAAGTGGGCTGACGATGAGGCCGTTATATGGCGACGAATAAGTCCGTTATAGGCCTGCTATATTGGTCTGATATTTAAGCGCTCAGTCTCTCTCTTGTTCCATTATTTGTCTTTTTCCTTCGTCTGGTCGTCACGACCATTTTCTGCCTGGTCCGGGCAAGATTTTCGAATTCTTTACGAATGTGATGGTAGACAACTGCCAGCCAGGAGCGGGATCCTGTCGCCCGCAAGGGGGAGGGGAGCGTTTGCCGCGCCTCTTGCCGTTTATATGGCGCCTTTGTCCAAGGTTCGAGTGCCGAGCGCGGGCCGATAAGGTATAATGCGGCACTATTTTTATGGCATCCCCGTGAGCGTGATGAAAGAATTTTTTGCAACCTGCCCCAAAGGGCTGGAAAACCTGCTGGCCGTCGAGCTGACCAATCTGGGTGCGGAGCAGGTCCGTGAGACCGTGGCCGGCGTCCACTTCAAGGGCGAACTGGCCATCGGTTACAAGGCCTGTCTGTGGAGCCGCTTTGCCTCCCGAATCGTGCTGGTGCTCTCCGAGTTCCAGATGAACGATGATCTGGACCTCTACCTCGGGGCCCATACCATTCCCTGGGAAGAGCACTTCTCCGGTACCGCCACCATCGCGGTGGACTTTACCGGTACCAACGCCTCCATTCGCAATACCCAGTACGGCGCCCTGAAGATCAAGGACGCCATCGTTGATCGCTTCACCAAGCGCGGTCACGTGCGCCCGGATGTGGACAAGAAGTCCCCGGACATTCGCATCATGGCGCACCTTGGCAAAGGCAAGGCCAATATCACGCTGGACTTGTCAGGCCCGGCGCTGCACCAGCGCTTCTATCGCCAGGGCACCGGCGAGGCGCCCCTCAAAGAGAACCTGGCTGCGGCCATGATTGCCCGCAGCGGCTGGGCCGGCGAGCCCATGATGGACCCCATGTGCGGCTCCGGTACCCTGCTGATTGAAGCGGCCTTCATCGCTGCCGACATGGCGCCTGCGCTGCGCCGTGAGCGCTTCGGTTTCGATCGCTGGCTGCAACACGATGGTGAACTGTGGCAGAGCCTGATGATGGAAGCCCAGGTGCGAGCCAAGCGCGGCATGCAGCGCTGCGAGGTGAAGCTGTTCGGTTGCGATGCGGATACCCGGGTCCTGATGAAGGCCCGTGACAACGCCAAGGCCGCCGGCGTGGCCCATCTCATCACCTTCAAGCAGGCCGATGTCACCAAGCTGGAAAACCCGCTGCCGATGCCGGCTGTGGAAGGGGAGAGTCGTCAGGTCGGCATGCTCATCTCCAACCCGCCCTATGGCGAGCGTCTTGGGGAGTTCCCGGCCCTGCTGGAAGTGCATCAGGCCCTTGGCGATGCCCTGCGCCGCGGCTTCCAGGGGTGGAAGGTCACCATTCTCTCCGCCTCTCCCGAACTCCTGAGCTGCCTGCGCCTGCGTGCCGACAAGCAGTATCGCCTGTTCAACGGCGCCCTCGAGTGCCAGCTGCGCAACTATCAGATCGCCCTCGATGCCGTCGCTTCCCAGAAAGAGGTGGCCCAGGACTTTGCCAACCGTCTGCGCAAGAATCTGAAGACCCTCGAGAAATGGGCGAGCAAGGAGAACCTCGATTGCTACCGCCTCTATGACGCGGACTTGCCGGAGTACAACGCTGCCATCGACCGCTATCAGGATTATCTGGTGGTACAGGAGTACGCGGCGCCCAAGGACATTCCCGCCCAGAAGACCCGCCAGCGTCTGCTGGACATGGTGCAGGCCGCCATCAAGGTGACCAGCATGGACGGCGAGAAGGTGATCCTGAAGGTGCGCGAGCGCCAGGAAGGCAAACAGCAGTACCAGAAGCTCTCCGAAGAGCAGCACCGGATGGAGGTGCAGGAGTACGGTGCACGCCTCTGGGTCAACCTCTACGACTATCTGGACACCGGCCTCTTCCTCGACCACCGCCAGACCCGCCGCATGCTGGGCCAGATGGCTCGGGGCAAGCGCTTCCTGAACCTCTTTGCCTACACCGGCAGTGCCACCGTGCACGCGGGGCTCGGCGGCGCCCGCGAAACCACCACGGTGGACATGTCGCGCACCTACCTCAACTGGGCCCAGGACAACATGCGCCTCAACTCGCTGGTGGGCCGCGAGCACAAGTTCGTGCAGGCGGATTGTCTGAAGTGGTTGTCGGAAGCCGACGAGCAGTACGACCTCATCTTCATCGATCCGCCCACCTTCTCCAACTCCAAGCGGATGGACGAGAGCTTCGACGTGCAGCGGGATCACCTGCTGTTGATGCAGCACCTCAAGCGCCTGCTCGCGGCGGACGGCACCCTGGTCTTCTCCAACAACAAGCGCCACTTCAAGATGGACTTGGCCGGCCTTGACGCCATCGGTCTCAAGGCGCAGAACATCACGAACAAGACCCGGCCCAAGGACTTCGAGCGCAACCAGCATATCCACAACTGCTGGATCATCACCCACGCCGAGGCACAAGGCTGATGCTGACCCTGTTTCACACCGACGGCTGCCACCTGTGCGAACAGGCGTGGGCGCTGGTGGAACAGGCCGGGATGGCCACGCAGACCCGCCGCTGCGACATCCTGGAGGAGGAGGCCTGGCTCGAGGCTTACCGGGTGCGCATCCCGGTGCTGCAAGACAGTGCCGGCCGGGAGCTGGGCTGGCCCTTCACCCTGGGAGAGCTGCAAGGCTGGCTGGCACAGGGGTGAGCAGGATTTGACGACAAAACGGGGGCAGACTCACGCTGCCGCCCGTTTTTTCATAAGCAACAAGGAACAAACATGGCTCTTTTGACATTGCACGGCGCGTCCCTGTCGTTCAGTGATTTTCCGCTGCTCGACCATGCCGAGCTCACCATAGAGCGGGGCGAGCGCCTCTGTCTGGTGGGTCGCAACGGGGCGGGCAAGTCTACCCTGATGAAGGTGATTGCCAGCGAACTGCCGCTGGACGACGGCCGTCTGGTGTTGCAACAAGATTTGAAAGTGACCCGCCTCGAGCAGGATCCGCCCGCCTCGAGCGAGATCACCGTGTTCGATTACGCCGCAGAAGGGTTGGCCGGGGTAGGGGAGCTGCTCAAGCAGTACCACCATGTCTCCCACGCCCTGGCGCACGACCCTTCCGATGCCAACATTCGCACCATGAGCCAGTTGCAGGAGCAGCTCGACTATCAGAACGGCTGGCAGTACGAGACCCGCATCAATCAGGTGCTGACCCTGCTTGATCTCGACCCTGATGTGACGCTCGACAGTCTGTCTGGCGGCTGGCTGCGCAAGGTGGCTCTGGCCCGCGCCCTGGCGTGTGACCCGGATCTGTTGCTGCTGGACGAGCCGACCAACCACCTGGACATCGATGCCATCAACTGGCTGGAAGAGTTCCTCAAGGACTTTCGCGGCGCCATCGTCTTCATCTCCCACGATCGGGAGTTCATCCACAAGCTGGCGACCCGGATCATCGATCTCGATCGCGGCGTGATCACCTCCTGGCCCGGCAACTACGACGAATATCTGCAGGGCAAGGAGGAGTGGCTGCGGGTCGAGGAGCTGAAAAATGCCGAGTTCGACCGCAAGCTGGCCCAGGAAGAGGTATGGGTGCGCCAGGGTATCAAGGCGCGTCGTACCCGCAACGAGGGACGGGTGCGGGCCCTCAAGGCGATGCGCATGGAGCGCACCCAGCGCCGGGAGCTGCAGGGCAAGGCCAAGCTGCAACTGGACGAGGCGGGCCGCTCCGGCAAGCTGGTGTTCGAGACCGAGGGGCTGGGGCTGGACTTTGGTGATCGCACCCTGTTCCAGGGACTGGATCTGCAGGTGCTGCGCGGGGACAAGATTGCTCTGGTGGGCCCCAACGGCTGCGGCAAGTCGACCCTGATCAAGCTGCTGATGGGTCAGCTCGAGGCGAGCCGTGGCTCGGTGCGCCAGGGGACCAACCTGGAAGTGGCCTACTTCGATCAATATCGTGAGCAGCTCGACCCCGAGAAGACGGTGGTGGACAACGTGGGGGAGGGCAAGCAGGAGGTGATGGTTCGCGGCCGCTCCCGCCACATCCTCGGCTACCTGCAGGACTTCCTGTTCGAGCCCAAGCGGGCGCGCACCCCGGTCAAGGCCTTGTCAGGGGGCGAGAAAAACCGTCTACTGTTGGCCAAACTCTTCCTCAAGCCCAGTAACTTGTTGATTCTGGATGAACCAACCAACGACCTGGATGTCGAAACGCTGGAATTGCTGGAAGAGCTGCTCACCGATTACCCGGGCACCCTGCTGCTGGTCAGCCACGATCGCCGTTTTATCGACAATACCGTGACCGGCTGCTGGCTGTTTGAAGGGGATGGACGGATCAGCGATTATGTCGGGGGCTACGCCGACATGATGGCCACACGAGCCCTGCAGGTCGCCCAACAGACGGCCAAGCCGGCCCCGGTCAAGGTGGCAGAGCCTGTCGCATCGGCAGCGGAGCCTGCGAAAAAAACACGAAAACTCTCTTACAAGTTGCAACTGGAGCTGGATAATCTGCCAGCCCGGCTGGAACAGTTGGAAATGGAACTCGATGCCCTGCAGGCCGAGATTAACCACCCCGGTTTCTTCTCCCTGCCAGCAGAGCAGACCCAGCCCAAACTGGATGCATTGAATGCGGCAGAGGCCGCATTGGAACACGCCTTCTCCCGTTGGGAGGAGTTGGAAGCGTTGAAACATCAAGACTAAGGAAGTAGATGAAAAAGCAATTATCCATGCTGGCCATCCTGGTCGGCGCCAGCCTCAACGCGCAGGCGGCACAAAGCTCCTTTTTCACCATCGTCGATGACGAAGTCAAAGGCTATGCCAGCGGGATCAGCGGCGATGCCAACGGCCTCATCGGGCTCAACACCAAGAACAACATGGCGGAATACTTCTCCACCGTGCGGTTTGCCGACTTCCTGGTGGATCGTTTCCGTTTCGAGCAGGGTTGCATGCTCTCCAACTCGGTCTGCAACTCCTTCTGGAGCGACAACTCGGGCTTTGCCTACCAGTGGCGTCGCGACTTCCTGGACAAGGTGGATCAACGCAGCAACCTGGGCTACGTGACCAGCTCCGAGGTCGATGGCCTGGTGACGGCCCTCGGGGATGTTCCGGAGGATCGTGTCGGTTACAAGATGAATGGCAAGCTGCGCACCGCCTTTGCCGTGGTCAATGACGGCAACCCGGTCGAGCTCAAGGATGCGGCCAGCACCCACGGCCTGAGCGTCCCCACCTCCATCAAGAAGCTGGACAACGGTCAGTATCTGGTGACCGGTACCGCGGCCAGCGACAAGTATCGCCACAAGGTGGGCGGTGACTTCTACAAGTGGTGTTTCGAGACGGGCAATGACAGCCAGTACGGTGACTTCCGCTACTGCCCCGGGGTCGATACCCAGGCGAGCTTCTGGCTGCTCAACAGCTCGGGCGGGTTCAACAAGCTGATGCAGGCCGGTACCTATGGCCATCAGCGTGACGAGGTGCTGCAAACCGCCTCTGCACTGGGCGTGGCCAAGTACAACGGCACCCTCTACGGCGTGGGCTACAGCTCCACCGGCGAGGTGGGCACCGGTGATCTGGATGGTCGCAACCTCGCCAGCTACTGGACCCTGGATACGGCTGCCGGCACCGTGGGCACCACCAAGATCATCCCGCTGCCGGATGGCGAGCCTGGCAAGGACGATGCCAAGCTGCAACACAGCTGGGCCGTGGCCGTCAACGACAACGGCTATGTGATCGGCAACCAGCGCTATCGCATCAACAAGGGCCAGAACCGCCCGGTGGAGATGTTCCTGTTCAACCTGAGCAAGCCGGGTACGGCGGCCAGCCTTCCTCTCCAGGACAAGCCGGTCTCGGGGGCAGGCTCGGAAGCAGCCGCCATCAACGAGCACAACATGGTGGTTGGCTGGCGCGACTCCCGTCACCAGACCCAACCGGTGGTCAATGGCACCAACCGCATGCAGGAAGCCTTCCTGCTGAACGCGGCCGCCCCGGCCAACAGCTGGTATCTGAACGATCTCATCTGTGGCAAGGATGACGCCGGCAACAAGCAGTGTGCCCAGAACGGCAAGTACTATCACATCGCTTATGCCAGCGGCATCAGCAGCGACGGCACCATTGCCGCGACGGCGTATCGCTATGACAGCGAGAGCGACCTCAACAAACGCGCCAATGCCACCGTGGTCGCCGTCAAACTGACGCCGGCCGTGGCGGATTATCAGGGCAATGCCCCGGCCAGCTATGTGGTCAGCAATGCGCCGGTCAACAACCAGACCGGTCAGGATGGCGGCGAGGGTGGTGGCGGCAGCCTGTTCTGGTTGACTCTGCTGGCGCTGCCCTTTGCCTGGCTGCGTCGCTATCAGCGATAAATAAGTGTCATCAAAAATTAATGCAGTTCAGTATCTTGTGTCACAACCCCTGAATAGCATGGAATTTTTTGTTTGACCCTGCCTCCCCCCTGGGGTAAAGATGAAGGCGACCGGTGAAAAACTGGTCGCTTTTTTTGTTCCACGAAGAGGGTCGTAGATGATGAAGAGACAGAAACGGGACCGTCTGGAGAGAGCTCGCGCTCGTGGTTATCAGGCTGGCGTAGTCGGCAAACAGAAAGAAGCGTGTCCGTACCAGTGCCTGGATGCCAGGGGCCATTGGCTTGGTGGTTGGCGCGATGCCATGGAAGGGCGAGGCTCAGGCCTCTTCATGAAGTAACCGATACTTCATCACTCATTACAAAAGGAAAGGGGCCATCGTGGCCCCTTTACGTTGTCTCTGCTCACCAGGAGCAGGATCAGAATGCGGTGGTGTCTTTGAACAGGCCCACTTTCAGATCGGTGGCGCTGTAGATGGGGCGACCATCCACTTCCACGACGCCATCGGCAATGCCCATGACCAGTTTGCGGTTGATGACGCGCTTGAAGGTGATCTTGTAGGTGACCTTCTTGGCCGTCGGCAGGATCTGGCCGGTGAACTTGACTTCACCGACACCCAGCGCACGTCCTTTGCCAGGACCCCCTTTCCAGCCCAGGAAGAAGCCGACCAGTTGCCACATGGCATCCAGGCCCAGGCAGCCGGGCATGACGGGATCGCCGGGGAAGTGGCAGTCGAAGAACCAGAGATCCGGCGTGATATCGAGTTCAGCCAGGATTTCACCCTTGCCGTGCTCGCCGCCATGGTCGTTGATCTTGACGATGCGATCCATCATCAGCATGTTGGGGGCGGGCAGCTGGCTGTTACCTTCACCAAATAATTCGCCACGGCTGCAGGCAAGCAGCTCTTCACGGGTAAAGGACTCTTTGCCTTGTTCGCACAGGGAGAGGCGGGGATCAGTGGTGTCGTTATCTAGGGTCACGCTGTTTATCCTTCATATGGGTCAAAGCCGGGCCAATTTAGCTTACAGATGTTCGCTAAACAACTCCGATCACTTCATTTAACGGCCAAGCAGCCGATCCAGCACACTGCGCAGCAGGCCGCCACTCTTGGTAGCCGTGCCATTGAGTTCGTCCAGTCTCTCCTGGATGCGACCAAACAGGGTATCCGGCATGTCCGGTTCGCCAGCGACGCAGCCGGTGAGCAGCTCGATAGCCTCTTCCACGTGATCCACCGGGTGGATGTGGAACTGGCCAGCCTCTACTGCCGCGATCACTTCATCAGAAAGGTTGAGCTGCTGGGCGTTGGTGCCTGGCAGCAGAATGCCTTGCTTGCCGGTGAGGCCGTGGATCTTGCACACCCGGAAGAAGCCTTCGATCTTCTCGTTCACGCCACCAACTGCCTGCACATTGCCGAACTGGTCGACCGCACCGGTCACGGCAAAGTGCTGATAGATGGGCTGGCGGGCGAGGGCGGAGAGCAGGGCACACAGGCCGGTCAGGGAGGCGCTGTCACCATCGATCTCGTGGTATGACTGCTCGAACACCAGGTTGGCCGAGAGCGGCGAGGGGTTCTCTGCGCCGAACTTGTTGGAGAGGTAGCCGTGGATGATCATCATGGCTTTGGCGTGAATGTGCCCGGCGAGCTCCGCCTTGCGCTCGATGTCAGCCACATCGCCATCCCCGAGGTGGACGGTCGCGGTGAGGCGTACCGGCTCCCCGAAGTCATAGGGATGGCCGGCCACCTGGATGACGGAAAGGCCGTTGATCTGGCCAACCTCTTCACCGTCGGTCTGCAGCAGGATCTGGCCGTCGATGACACCCTGATCCGATTGCTCCACCAGATAGTTGAGGCGGTAATCCTGCTCTTCCAGGGCGAGCAGGATATGTTCGTCAGTGACGCAGGTCGCTTCCAGCTCGCGGGCCAGGCTGTCGGCCATGCGCATGATGGCGCCGAGCTGTACCTCGGAGAGGGATAGCCACTCCTGGTGGTCACACAGGCGGCTGGCATGGCGACAGAGGGCGAGGAGGGCACTTGGGGTGAAATCCAGCAGCGCCCAGCGCGCTCGCAGCCAGGCGAGATATTGCAGGAAGGCGGGGAGATCTTCCTCTATGTTCACTTCGGAGACCAGATCGGCACGCAGGAAGATGCGCTCCGCCATGTCCCTGTCCAGCATCTGGAATTCCGCCACGTCCAGCCTGTCACCGACCAGGATCAACTTGAACCGGATGGGGGTCGCCTCCGGGGTGAAGAAGGGCGTCAGCGTCTTGCCTTCCTGATAGGCATTCCAGTCCAGCTCGCCTTTTTGCATGGCGTTCTTGAGCTTGAACCAGAGATGAGGCTGATCCAGCAGCTCATCAAGCTGAAGTATCAGGTAACCACCGTTGGCTTCCCGCAGCAGACCGGGTTCCAAAAGGTGCTGGTTGGCGTAAACGGAGCCTTGTTCCGTCTGATAGTTGATGGAGCCGAACAAGGTATCCCAGTTCAGGTCGCGGCCGTAGACGACCGGGGCTTGCTGATCCTCATGATGGATCAGCAGGTTGATGAGCACCGGGTGCTGGAACTCGAGGCCCTGAGCGACATGGGCGGCCAGGTCGGAGAGGAAATCTACGATCTTGGGGTCGTTGTTCTGTTTGCGGATGATCCGGGTGACCAGCCGCTCGGCGTCGAGGTGGTGGCTCATCAGCTTGAGCAGCTCGCCGACCATTTCGCAGAACTCGAAACCCGAGCCCGGTTGCAGGCGCAGCCAGATGGGTTTGAAAGGGTTGTTGAGATTCTCGGTATAACAGAGATCGAACAGGTCGCCATCCTTGCCATTCGAAGAGGCGATCAGGGTCTGGCAGACATTCTCGTAATCTGCACCGGGGAAACCGTTGAGGATCATGACCGGGCAGTCACCATCAAAACTGGCCAGCCGTTTGATACCCGAAATCGCTCTGGGTTGCAGGGCGGCAAACGGAATGGGGTCGAGTTCGCCAAGTGTGGGGAACTGCTCAATCGAGAAAGCGGGTTTTAATTGTTCTGATGTTAATTCAGCCACTTAAGACATCCGGTCGGGGATAGGATCAATTGCCACCATTATACACAGTTCGGTTGAGGGTGACAGAATACCAAGATATTAAATTTAACATAATATACATTATGCGCGGTTAGATTGGGCTCATTTTGAGGGGCCGCCATCATCGTCCAGCCCAGTATCAGAGCGGCTGCGGAGGCCCCGCAATACTTTTTTAGAATGTCGTACCATTCCTTTTTGGCTTCATCTGACTTCGCTCTTACCGCGTGAAGCGAAATCATCACTTCGGCGGGATCCAGTCCTGCTTCCTTTGCCATGTAAATTGCTGTTTCGTCAGTGAATTGCTTGTAGCCTTTATTTATGTCGGTCATGTAAGAACTGGAAAAACCAAGGCTCTCGGCAACTTCCTTAAGCTGAGTCAGGTTTTTTGCTCTCATGTACGCCTGAATTAGGGTTTTAGAGTCCATTTGTCTTTCCTCTTTAACGGTTGTTTTCATTTTAACAC
Source organism: Aeromonas sp. FDAARGOS 1402 (assembly GCF_019046925.1). Taxonomy (NCBI): domain Bacteria; kingdom Pseudomonadati; phylum Pseudomonadota; class Gammaproteobacteria; order Aeromonadales; family Aeromonadaceae; genus Aeromonas; species Aeromonas sp. FDAARGOS 1402. The sequence goes on along the minus strand of NZ_CP077201.1, from coordinate 3,743,596 downwards.
AAGAGCCCATTACGATTATCCGCCGTCTTGCGTACTGATTTTTCCAAGCTAATACTCGCTCCATTACGATAATCCGCCGTTAGGTGAATCGATATGGAACGCCAAACCCTACAGCAAGAAGCCCCTGTTTACCACGTCTGCCAGCAATGCGGCGGCGAAGGCTGCCCGGCCTGTTCTGACCTGTGCATCTTGGAAGGTGACATCGAACTTGACCCTTATGAGTGCCGTTATTGTGGATGGATTGGTGGGCACGTTGATGGTTGTGTTTTCGTTGATCCAGACCTCGATTCATCGCCGATAAATGGGGTTATCGGCACCATCCCTGGTGATTACTCATCCATTGAGTCCCGTCTTGCCCATATGAACAAGCTTGCGGCCCATTTCCCGTATAGCGCCAAAAATGCCGGATTGAATCGTGATGTGCTCTGTGACGGTGCCGATTCTGTTCCCAAGGCTGACCCTGTTTGTCCCAAGTGTGGCAAATCCCGTTTCGATTCGGCCTATGGCTGCCTTGCTCCACAGGTCTATTCCCCCGCGGCTGGTGATTGGGTATGCGGCAAAAAGACCGCTGCCCCCTCCCCCAAGTCTACCCCCAAACACGACATCAGTTTTGATGACCGGAATATGTATCAGCGCCGCGAAGATGACCTTCGCCTTGCTGGTGAGTGGGAGGTTTAAGCCATGCCTAATGAGTATTGCTTCTTCATTGCTCTTGGTTCCCTCGTCTTCGTGGTCTCTATCCTTCTCGACATGTGGGGTTCCTTCAAATGATCCGCTTCCCCTCCTACTCCGCTCAAAAGGACCTCAACAATGGACGTACTGTCATCAATGGACGACCTGCCGTCGATGCTGTCTTACATCGTTCTCTGGGTCTTCGTCATTCCAGGGATCTTTCTCACCTTGGTTTGTCTGCTCATGAAAGTTACCTCTACCAATTACGCTCTTCTGAGCCGTATCTGGCGATGCTCCGGCAGCAGTGGGCGGAAGACCAAGCAGCCGCCCTCCCCTTAGACCTCAAGGCCCACTACGCCGACAAAGAGACCCATCATATTCAGGTAGGTTCGTTCGCCTACCTCGATGACAGAGCCTTACTCAAGTATGGCGACATCAACGCCCCCGAGCACTGCCAGCACCGTCATGACATGACCGTGCGCAATCACTACCTCCTGCCCTGGTTCCGTTCTGCCTACACCCAAGCCCTTGAGTACGCCGATTTGCTCACTGCGAACCAGCGTATCAAAGAGCTTTTCGACCTCATGAACGTGTCCGGTGATTGCGGCACCCTCTCCCTCACCTCTGACGATGAAGGGTTCGAGGCATTTGCGGAGCGTCTGGCCAAGCACGTGATGACCCTGCGGAGGGATTATTTCGATGGAGATGAAGAAGAATACCCGGCGTTTCGCGCTGCTCACGCCTTACTCGTTGGATACGATTTTCGAGACCCCGATTTTGACTACGATTTCGAAAATCCCGTCGCTCCTCGCCCGTGCCATTGGCTCAATCGTTGGGTTGACCCTGTTCATTTGGTTCGGCTTATACGTCGTGTTGCTGCTCGCCGTCTCTTTGACGCCTCACGACTTTCTGGAATTGTTCATAAAAACGGACAGCCCTATTCACCCGATTATCTTGTCTCTCGCCGGCTACACCGTACTCGCAAGAATAGAGCCACTCTTTCAGGTCTTGCTGCTGTCAGTCTTGCTGATGGCCTTCATGGATGTCCTCTCACTGATGCTATAGATGCCTCCGTCTCCAATCCCGAGGTTCAACGTGCTGAGCTGATGGCCCGCCTCAAGGGCTTTGAGCAGGTCGCCAAACAGGAGCGCCATGCCGCTCTGTTCCTCACCCTTACCTGCCCTTCCCGTTTCCATCCTACCAGTGGCGGCAAGCCCAATCTCAACTGGTTGGATGCTGGTCGTCCTACCGTCAAAGATGGGCAAGCTTATCTCAATGGCGTATGGCGCAATATTGGCCGTCGCTGCGCTGACAAGGGCACCGACGCCAACCCCAAAGAGCCGATTTCTGTTTACGGATTTCGATTCGCTGAGCCTCATGCTGATGGCACCCCCCACTGGCACGCCATCATCTTCGTCCCTTACAAGCAGGCCAATGAGTTCCGCACCATCTGCCGCCGTGAGTGCTTCAAAGACTCCCCTGATGAGCCGGGTGCCCGCAAACATCGCTTTACCTGCAAACCGTTATCTCTCAAGCGCGGCTCTGCTGTTGGCTACTGCTCCAAGTACATCGCCAAGAACGTTGACGGCTTCGCTGTTGGTGAGGATTACGAAACGGGTACGGCTGCCCTTCAAACCGTCCAGCGCGTTCTTGCCTGGAAGGGAGCCAACAACATCCGCCAGTTTCAGCAGATAGGCGGCCCCACTGTCACCTCATGGCGTGAGCTGCGCCGCATGTCTACACAGGATTACGATATGCCCGGATTTGAATCCCTTTCCCAAGCTGATTGGCTGCTCCTTGAGGCCTGCCGGCGCTCTGCCGATGCTGGCGACTGGGCCGAGTTCTGCGTTGCCATGGGCGGCATTTTCTGCCCCCGTGACCAGCAGGCCCTGCGCCCTGCTTATTCCACCCCTCGCGCCTTCACCCGTCTCAATGCTGGCAACGTGGGTCGCCCATACCACCAGAACGCCGAGGATTTCGAACTCCTCATCAGCCCCGAGGGGCGCATCACCCAGTATGGCGACAAGGCCCGCGCCACCATTGATGGCCTTCTGTTCAACCAGATCCACATCGCCACCCGCCTCAAGCGTTACCAGATCAAGAGCCTGGAAGCGTGGGAGGCCCAGAAGAAGAAAATCCTTGAAGCTGTTCGCGATTACTTCATCACGGCCACTGAGACAGGCGAATACCTCCACATGGCTGATGAGTTGTATCAGGAGGGGCGGCAGAAGCTCTTGGAAGACCTTGATAACTCCCAGCTCCTCGCCCTGGACTGGGCCGACTGGCAGGAGTGGGCAGCGCGCAGCGCTGGCGACTCCTGTCCAGTCGCGCCTCCGGTCCCCTTGGACCCGTGTCAATAACTGCCCGAAGCACTCAACCACCAACTACACAACTCAACGAATCGAGGTAAGAACATGAAAATCATCGCCCAAATCCTGTCGGCCACTGACATCACCACCACAACCAAACCCCGTGATGGCCGCACTGTCACCACTGGCCAGGTCAAGCTGCTCTGTACTGACCCCAGTCAGATCATTGATGTGGCCATCACCGAAGAGCAGGTGGCCGCCGGGTATCACTCATCGCTTAAGACCATCGTCGGCAAAGGCCCGACCGAATTCATGGTTGAGTATCGCTCCGGTTCGTTCGGTGATGACAACAACCGTCACCGCTCTTACAACGGGTTCCGCCTCGTGGATCTCCCTGCCAGCGTCCAGGCAAAGGTGTAAGCCGTGGACGTTGATTACTCCCAACTGATAGTGGCCGCCTCTTACATGCTGCTATTCGCTGTTGGGTTCATGGGAGGGAATCAACGCTGATGGACTCAACAATCGCACTGTATATCGCTGGCGGGTTGCTTGTTTGGCTCGTCGGATATGGTTCTGGCACGGTGTTTCGACACACTCGCCAGATTTTTGAAAAGGCCTCTCGCGGGTCTTGATAGTGGTAAACGCTTATCAATTCTCTGATAAGTGAAACAGTAATCAAAAGGAAACTGATTATGAAAATTCGCAATATGGTTCGTAAGTACGCCGCTCCCGTTCTGGTTGCTGGCTCTGCCCTGGTCTCCGGTATCGCATCCGCTGAAATCGATGCTGCTGCCGTGACTGCCGTCAAGACTGCCGTCATCGCTGACGCTGGCACCGCTTCTGCGGCTGGCTTCGCCATCATGGCCGTCGTTCTGTCCCTGTCCATCGGCTTCGGTCTGCTCCAGACCTTCGCCCGTAAGGGTGCACAAGGCTGATCAACCTCGGGGCTTTGCCCCTGTACTGTCGGGGGGCTCTGCCCCCCTTTTTTATGGGGGATATATGCGCCCGTTCATCATACTCTTTACAGCCTTATTGACCTTCAGCGGCGGCGTGGCTGCTTTTTCCATGTCGTCAGTCATCAAACAGGCTGAAGTAATTCGTGTCAATGCCGTTACCGCTGCCACTAATACCGCCATAACTGTCAGCACAACTATTCGTGGCTTTGCTGCCAATGACCCTTATCAAATTAAAAAGATAGATGTTCCCAAAGCAACCTATATGACTCGTTTTAAAGCGGGTATGGGTGAAACTGGCGGTCTTAAGGGTTTGTTAAAACGTAATGCATGGTACGCTGGTTGGGCTGCTACTATGTTTGCCGCTGGTTGGGCAATGGACGAATTATCAAATCAGCTTGTTTCTGTTAATGGCGTTTCTATTTCTGGGGCTGGTTATTGTCAGATTTTAAATTCTAGCGGGACAGTTTTTATTAACATCTCTAACTTTCAGTCATCTGATGAATGCATTGCTTATGTAAAAACCATGCCTTATACAAATGCCGGTGTTACTTATCAGGGGGCTTTTGCTAACGCTCAAGGTAATTTTACTTATTACAATACCTCTGGCGGTCTTAAATATTACCGTGCATCATTTCAAGGAAAATACCCTGTCCCATATCCATATTATGTCTCTTATAGGGTTTCTTCTGGCGTTGAAAAGCCTAATTTTATCTCTGTATCTGACGATGCTTTATATAATTCACTTATTTCTAAAATGCTGGATGACCCAAATGCGGCCTCTCAGGCCTTTATGGTTCCTGACCCCTGGCCTTATCCCTATCCTGAGGTTCTACCTGACACGGTTCCTTATATCCCGGGTGTTACGCAATCAGATCAAGAGCTGCTTGATTTGTATGCTCAAGGTTTACTCCAGTCCACTAACCCAAACGCCGCTCACTATGTCACTCCTGAGAAGCTTGCTGAGATAGCCGCTTTGGCAGGCCAGTTACAACAGGGCTTAAATCCCGAGGCTGCCGTTGATGCGGCTAACCAAGCCGCTCAATCCCCTGTCACACAAGCCCAACTTGAGGAGTTGATGAAGAAACAAGAGGCTGCTGAGGCTAAGGCTGATGCCGCTGCTGTTACACAAGCCGCCTCCGCTCTGGCTCCTGCCGCCACTGCCCTTGATAAGCTCAATGATGAAAAAGCGGACTTAGAAGGGATGATAACGGATGCCCCTACAGCGCAACCGCCTTCCACCATGCCAAATATATTCAAGTGGACCCTTCCTACTGGTAATTGTCAGCCCTACCCTTTTACGTTCACCATTCAAGCAGGTTCCGCCCATGCTGATGATAATGGGGCTTTTTGCCAAACATATAATGAAGTTGTCCACCCTCTTATATTCTGGTTTTTAAATATGCTCACCGCCATTTACATATTTTCTATATGGTCCCGTACTATGACATCTGTTGTTGGAGGTAGGTAATGAAACTTTTAATTGCTTTTTTGATAGAAAAGATTGGCGAGTTGTTCGCTAAAATAGTTTCTTTCTTTTCACGCAAGGCGGCTGTTGCTGCCTTGATTCTTGCAATGACTACCATGGTTGTTACGTTTACATCAGCCATCAATGGACTGCTTGCAGGTATTTCAACATCTAGTGTTGCCAATGGTTATATCCTCTTTGGCCTCGGACTGCTTCCATCTAACACTGCTGCTTGTATTGCTGCCATAGGTGTTGCCAAGGCTGCCCAATGGCTCTTTATCTGGCAGATGGCACTTGCCCGCTCTGCCTTTGATGGCAAATAAGGGGGTTCAATGAAAGCGCCTTATTTCGTCACGGGGCCTGTTGGCGCGGGTAAGACCGTTAATATGGTCAATATTATGGTCGGGTATCTTAATGAGGGCCGTCCTGTTGCCACTAATATTGATGTTTATCCTGAGCACATGCCCCTCAATGAAATCGGTAAACAGACCCCTATCATCCGGCTTCCCGAAGAGCCACGTTCGTCCGATCTTGAAAACCTCGGCTATGCCTATGAGCGCCCCAAGAAAACCGCCCTTTGGTCTGCCGAAGAACAGCTCTATGACGAATCCAAAAATGGCTGCCTCGCCCTGGACGAAACCGCCTTCTTCATGAATACCCGTGACTGGAACAACCCGGATCGTGCCCAGCTTATCAAGTGGCTTCGGCTTGTTCGAAAGCGCGGCTGGAATGCGTTCCTCGGTGTCCAGGATATCGAGTCTATCGACAAACAGATCGTCAATGCCCTTTGCCGCACTGTCTGCTGGTGCTACAGCACCGACACCATGTTCAGCGCTTCCATGGGGGCCAAGGGTTTCCTTGTCTACCCGCTGATCTGGTTCGCCCGTCTCTTCATCCGGTTTGTGCTTCGAGTTCCCCGTGTTCACGTTGCCAGCTACTTCAAGGGCAAGAGCAAGACCACGGGATCCCCCTGTGGCACCAAATACGCCTGGGGCCGCTGGCTCTACAAGGCCTATGACACCGCCCAGGAATTTGACGATGGCAAAGAGCTGTTTGATTTTCCGATACGAGATTCAAAGGGGCTGATTAAGTGCCGTATCCGGCTTGGTAATGGCGAGTACAAAGAGGCCTATTTGCACCCGTCAGCCATTGATGCCACCCCCGACTGTGAGCGCATCACAGAACCTCGTTTCGTTGATATGCGGGCCTGCTATACCATCCTCCCGGCCAAGTACATCCATCAGTGGTATGGTGCAAAAGACCAGGCGAAATCCCCTTCATCGGATGCGCCTCAAATCCGATTCCCGATCACCAACCCCTTTCAGATCCCCCGTTGGGCTATCATGCGGTTTGCCGACCACGTTGCTCGCCGTCAGAACATCCCCATGATTCTTGTTTTGCTCCGCTGGGGCATCGTCAACCATGCTACAGCGTTGCGTCATCCCGAGTTCGGCAAGGTTGTTCGCCGTAATTACTGGCTGCGCAAGTATGGCCTTAAAGCCCGTCTCAACTACTACGGGCAGCTCACCCTTACCCGATCTCTCCAATACCATCAGGGCTATACTCTGACCCCCTCTGTTTGATCCCTGATAAAGTATGTGAAGGGCGCGCGCGCTTCACCCCCCTCCCCCTTCAGATGCAAGCTGTAGGGGGCGTGGTTGGGTCGAGTGAGCGCCTTTTTCTTTTGCAGTTATCCACGGCTCGGAACCCCTTATCCATCAGGCAGTCCCCCGGTCTCCCCAACGGGGAGATGTCCCCGCTGTTGGGGGCCTTCGCCTTGGAACAAGGCGCGTATAGCCTCCCGATAACCACCGGAGTCCAAGTTTCCGCCCTGCGGCCGTAGGCCGCCCTGAGCGAAGCGAAGGCAAGAAACAACTACCCCGAGTGGGCATGGGGAGGCCCTACGCCCTGAAAAACAAAAACAAAGAGAGCTTATTTAACCTGCGGACTGTGGCCCTGACTGCGGGGGCAAGGGGGGCTCGCCTGTGGAGAAGGGGTTCCGAGCGGTGGGTAACTGCGGGTGCTTGCGAGACACTGCCGCGCCCCCGCCCAAAGCTTGCATTGTGATAACCGGACATCGTACCGTGTGCGTTCCTGCACATACCTCGGCCAGTTCTTCAATTTTCAAACAGGCGGGGTTTTTTAACACTGCGTAATGGCTTTTTTATGTTCAATAGCAGTCAGCGGAACCGCATTTTCAGGGGCTTTAGCCCCTACAAGCCGCCCACTGATGTATATATTTCCACCAATCGGCGGGCGGCGGAACACGCCCATTTAGCCCTGAGACTGGATCACCCCCTTCCCTGCTAAACCGGCTTTTAAGGCTTTCAGCGTTCAGAGGTAGATAAACGCCTTAGCGCGGCATTGTCTTTCAGCGCCTTCAAGTCTTCAGACCCATAGGATTCGATGATTTCCAGACGCTGGCGCGATAGATAGGTGCCAGCAGGGGTTATCAGGTGATGGCCATTCATTCGCCAGCCATCCCAGTAGCGGGTAAAGATGGTTGGCAGCTCCCGTCCAACTGCCATCCTCATGACTCGTTTGCATACGTCAGGGATCTTTTTACCGCCATCCCATAGTGTGACCTCTGTCACAGAAACAAAACAAAGTTTTGCTGTTTCCTCTTCACTTAAACCGCATTCAAACCACCGAAATATAAAGTTTTTTGTGATATTACGTTGCATCCGTTCATTCTCGTCCGAAACTGACAACATCGTCAGCGGGGACGGAATCGGCCCTTTAAACGTAATCATGAATTATGCGCGGTGTTGTATTTATGAGTCCCAGGGCATGGTCAATCAAGGATTGCCTTTAGGTCCAACATGTTGGTTATGAGTGCAGTTTTATTGTTCACCACTGGTTATCAATCATATGTTCGGTCCTGGTCGAGCAAGTGATCCAGCGGCTTGCGGCTGGCACTCTCGTGACGTTCCCGGTTACCGGTGTGCAGGTACTTGGAGGTGGTGTCGATGCTGTCGTGTCCCGCATCGGCTTGTACGTGGGATAAAGGCCGGCCGTGCAGATTGATGTCATGGGTGATACCGGTGTGGCGAATGGAGTGCGGCGTCAGGGTTCGCATTTCAGCGGCATCCTGATCAAAACCGTCTTGTTCGGCAAGGCTTGCGGCCTGTTCAAATACCGCCATTACCAGGTCTCGTAGCTGGCGGATACCCAGATTGGCATTGAGTTCGCCTTGTTCGCGGCCATGGGCCGCCGCCTTGTGGCGTACGAACAGCGGTGTCTGCTCTCCGGGGGCCGGCAGTGGCGAAAGTCCAAGAAAGGTACGATAGCGAGCCAGGGCTTCGAGCAGAGCCTGAGAAACGGCCACGGTGCGACGTTTACCGCCTTTGCTGCGGGGAATGTCATAACCCCAGACGCCCGTTTTGGCGTCACGTCGAAACTGGCCCATGACGGGGCTGAAACCCGGCCTGGCCGCCACCTCGGAAATCCGCAGATAACAGGCATACATCAGACAGATGAGAAAGCGGCTGCGCTCATGTTGTGCCGGGCATTCGGCAGCGAGCTGTTCGGCGGCTTGCATCACATAGGACCATTGCAGCTCGGTGAAGGATTGCGCATCTTCACCAGCCTCCTGGGGGCCCGCACGTTTAACCCGCTGCAGCAGGAGAGCCGGATTGCGATCCATGTACTCCTCCTGGATGAGAAACTGGAAGAAGGCGGACAAAATGGCGAGTTTTGTCTTCATCGCCTGCTCACTCAGTCGATACGGCAGCTCCCGGCCCAGTTCCCGCTTGCCCAGAAACGGACGCCACAGGGGGTTTGGCAACCGTTCCCCCCACTCCTTGTCGAGCACGAACTGGGCGACGTTGCGGTAGGCAATCAGTCCGGACGGTGGCGCCTGGCAATAGTCGAGATAGCGCATCATGATGCGTCTGGTGAGATCCCTGGGGCTGATGGCCACCTCGCAAAAACACCAGTGCAAAAAAGTGGTCAGCTCACTGCGATAGGTCTTGTAGTTGTTTTCGCTGTGGCGCTGCTCCAGCAGCCAGTCGACGGCCAGCTCATAGACGATCCCCGCGTCGGGGACCTTGCCAAGACTCAGGGTGGCGAGGTACTGGTTGACCTGGGGATTGCCCGCCTCAAGGTGGTCCACGCTATCGAACAGCGGCATGGCGGGTGGAAGTGCTGGCTGAGTCATGATGGTGTGTGATGTCGGTTGAATGTTTTGAACGTGGCCGCACCCCCCTGATGCCGATAAATGGGGTTATCGGCATCAGGGCTTGCAGTGCGCCTTGGGGGCAACGACCTGAGGCATCTTGCTGTGATACCCCATGATGACGAGCAATCGGCATATTCAATGAATATGCAGTGTGGTTGGAAAATCCTCGGGGAAAATAGTCGTGGCAATGACTTAAGTTGCATTTTTCATGAATGAGATAGCGGGTTCTGCCTCACATCCCCTTCCCCGCCCTTTCGTCTCAAGCCACGTTCTTCAGGGGCTTCCCCTTTGGCAGTTCAGTATCCAGCTTGTCTTCTTTGGGGGGATTCCCCTGCCCTTTTCCACCGCGCAATACCTGCTGCAACTGATCCCGCTGCTCGGCCAGATAAAAGGCCAGACTCTCCTGCTGCTCCGGTGCAAGCGCGACCGGCGCACCCGCCAGCAGTGTCATCAGCTCATCGGCGGTGTCCAGCAGTTTGTCATAGGCATCCGCCTCTTTCTTGCTGGCAAAGGTCATCTTCTCCACTCCCCCACGTACCACAACATACTTGATCTCAACGGCCATCGCGGCGCCCTCCTGATGATAGTGATTGCAAGTATATGTACGTATATACAGTATTGCAAATACCCTCAGCATGTCGGCTTGCATCGCCAGCCCCTGCTTGGCTGGCGGCGGCCAGTTCACAGCGGAAAACACGTCTTTTCAAAGGGGGCTGTGCAGCGCGGCAAGACAGGGCTGGCGTTTTAAGGTAAATTTCATCAATTCCTTCAACAGGTTGAATCGTATGTCGGATCCGCACTCGGTGATTGTCTGTCCGGCCTGTGACTTGCTGATCGAACGCAAGTTGCTGCCGCTGCGCCGTCACGCCCATTGCCCCCGCTGTCATCAGCATCTGTATGGGCGCTATGCCTTTCGCCCTTCCCAGTTGATGGCGCTGACCATCACCGGATTCCTGTTGCTGCCTTCCGCGTTTTTTGAGCCTTTGATCTATCTTCGTCTGGCGGGCGTGAACTCGGACGCCAACCTGATCAAGGGAATTATGATGCTGTATGCCGAGAGCGAGCTCTGGGTGGCAACACTGGTGCTCTGGTGCGCCGTGCTGGCGCCGACAGGGCTGCTGCTCGGGATCTTTGCCCTCGCCTCCGGCCTGGCCAAGCGCTGGCATCTGCTGGCGTGGACCCTCAAAGCGGTCGAGGTATTTCGCCACTGGGCCATGCTGGAGGTGTACATCGTCAGCCTGCTGGTCGCCCTGTTCAAGCTTATCGACATCGCCGACGTGCGCCTGGGAGGTGGTCTGCTGAGCCTGGGTTGTCTGATGCTGCTCAACATGACGCTGCTGATCCTCTTTGATCCTGCCCCTTACTGGGAGCGGATTCCGCTGCAACATGCCTCCCGGGAGCCGGACCATGTCCCCGATCAGCGCCCGTGAACTGGGGCTTTGCCGCTGCCATACCTGCGGGTTGCTGGTGCGCCATCAACACGGCATGAGCTGCCCTCGTTGTCATACCCCCTTGCAGATGCGCATCCCCCATTCCCTCGCCTGGTCATGGGGCCTGCTGGCGCTGGCCACCTTCATGTTGTTGCCTGCAAACCTGCTGCCCATCACTCACTTCTACAACAAGGGATTATTGCAGTCCGATACCATTTTCAGCGGTATCATGGCGCTCTATCGCAGCAAGATGTCCGGCATCGCCACCATAGTACTGACGGCTAGCATCATCGTGCCCATCGGCAAGATCCTGGGTCTTGGCTGGATCTGCTGGCAGTTGCAGCGCAGCAAGCCGGTGCGCCGCAAACGCCAGCTCGTCATGTACCGCATCATCGATTTCATCGGACGCTGGTCCATGCTGGACCTGTTCGTCATCTCGCTGATGGTGGCCCTGGTGGATCGCGGCGTGCTGCTCAACGTGCGTGCCGGCCCCGGGGCGACGGCATTCGCCGGCGTGGTGGTGCTCACCATGATGTCGGCCAGGATGCTCGATACCCGCCTGTTGTGGGACAAGGCGGCCCGTTAATGTTTTTTGTGTCGAACGCGCTGTGCATCACAGCCAATGTAAGGAGTCGGTATGGTCGGGGCTGAGCCCGTCATTGAGAAGCACCGCTGGTTATCCCCGGTCTGGTTGCTGCCCTTCATCGCCCTCTTGCTGGCGGGAGGCTTTCTCTACCAGCAGTGGACGAGCAGTGGTCAACTCATTCGCATCAACTTTGCCCAGGGCAACGGTATCTTGCCGGGCAAGACCCAGTTGCGCTATCAGGGGGTCGCCATCGGCGTGGTCCAGGAGCTGGAACTGGCACAGGATGGTCGCAAGATTGCGGTGCTGGCCAAGGTGGACAGCCGTGCCCGCACCCTCATACGCAAGGGCTCCGACTTCTGGCTGGTGAGTCCCAAGGCGTCACTGACCGAGATCTCCGGCCTGGACACCCTGGTGTCCGGCAACTACATCAACCTGCAACCCGGACGGGAGAACAACCCGCTGGAGGATGAGTTCGATGCCCTGGATGGCCCTCCCCCCGGTTATCAGGCCCAAGGGCGAACCCTGCACCTGACAGCCGATTCTCTGGGGTCGGTGGGCATCGGCGCCAAGATCTATTTCCGCGGGCTGGAGGTGGGCAGTGTCATCAACACCCGTCTTGGGGAAGAGAACCAGAACGTGATCCTGGATCTGGTGATCGAGCCGCGCTTCGAGCACCTCGTCAAGGCGGATACCCGCTTCTGGAACATCAGCGGTATCAAGGGCTCCTTCAGCCTGGCTGGCGTCAGCGTGGAGGCGGGCAGTCTCACCTCCATCCTGAGCGGCGGCATTGCGTTTGACTCCCCCAAGGATTCTCCCGTGGCGCAAAAGGGGGTCAACTTCACCCTCTACAAGGGGCTGGCCGAGGCCGCCCGGGGTGAGCGCATCACCATCCAGGCGGGGACTCTGCCCATCAAGGAAGGGATGCCCATCCTCTATGAGGGCATCGAGATTGGACGCATCGACCCCATTCGCCTCACCGAACAGGGGCGGAGCGTGACGGCCCTCATCAACCCCGAGCAGGCGTTCCGGGTGACCGGCAAGAGTCGTCTGGTGTGGGAGACGGTCTCTCTCTCCCCTGCCGGGATCAAGCATGCGGATCGTCTGCTGGCCGGGCCCGCCATTCGTCTGGACTATGAACCCGGTGAACGGGTCAACACCATGACCCTGGAGAGCCAGGCACAGCGCGGCGGCATCAAGCTGACCCTGCAGGCAGAGGATCTCGCCGGTTTGAGCGAAGGGGCTCCGCTCTGGTTCAAGGGGTTGCAGATAGGTCAGCTCGGGGCACTGACCCTGGATGCCGGCGGCAATGCCAGTGTCGAGTTGCTGGTGAACGAGCGTTATCGCCATCTGCTGCAACGGGCTCGCTTCTATCGCGCCGCCCCCTTGCAGGTGGAGGCGGACCTCAGCGGTATCAAGGTGGAGACCAGCCCGGCCAGTGCCTGGTTGGCGGGGGGCATCAAGCTGGTACAGGCTGCGAAGGGTGACAGGATTGACCGCCTCTACCCCAGCCAGGAGCTGGCCCTGCTTGGGAGCCGCCATGCCAAAGCGGTCAGCTGGACGCTGCGTGCCGCTCAGGCTGATGGTATCGGTGTGGGCTCCCCCGTCTTCTACCTGGGACTGGAAGCGGGCAAGGTCAAGGCGCTGGATGCCGATGATCGCGGTGTGGCCATCACCCTGGAGATCGATGCCATCTATGCTCCTTTGCTCAAGCAGCAACCCCAGTTCTGGAAGAAGGCCGCCATCGACGGCAAGATCCGGCTCGACGGCGTGCAGGTCAAGATGGGGAACCTCGCCACCCTGCTGCGTGGCGCCATCGAATTCGACAAGCTGGGGACAGGTCGCAGCAGTCATCAGCTCTTTGACAGCAAGGAGCAGGCAAGCTCCCAGGTGCGCACCCTCACCCTCACGGCGGATCACAACCCGGGTCTCGGGGTCGGCAGCCCCATCCGCTATCGCGGAGTGGACATCGGCAAGGTGGAGCAGGTGGAACTGGATCCGACCCTGGGCCAGGTAAGCTTCAAGGCCGAGCTGAATGAGCAATATGCCGCGCGCTTCCTGCAATCCGGGGCGCGCTATGCCCTGGTGCAGGCCAAGGTCGGGCTGGGGGGGGTTGCCCACCTCGATACCCTGATCAAGGGGGCCTTTGTGGAGGCGACGCCGGGCCGGGGGGCTGGCAAGGAGACCTTCCCCTTGAGCCAGAGTGGCCCCGCCGGTCTTGCCCTGACCCTCAAGAGCCCCTCCGTCGATGGCATCAGCGTGGGCAGCCCCCTGCTGTTTCGCAAGATGGTGGTGGGCAGCGTCACCGGCGTGACCCTGGCCCGGGATGGCAGCGAGGTACTGATCGATGTGAATGTGGATGGACAGTACGCCCATCTGATACGCGCCAACAGCCGCTTCTGGAATGTCTCCGGGGTTAAGGCCGATATCGGGCTGACCGGTGGCACCATTGAGGTCGAAACGGTGCAAAGCCTGCTGGCGGGCGGGATTGCCTTCAATACGCCGGAGCGGGAGATGGGCGCGACCGTCAAGGCGGGCCATCGTTATCCGCTCCATGCCAAGGCGGAAAAAGAGTGGCTGGAGTGGAGTCCCCGCATCTTGCCCTGAGTTATTCCCCTGCTCGTCAAAAACCGGCCTTGTGCCGGTTTTTTTATGGCCTCATGGACTCTCCCATCAAGAAGGGCGGCGCACTGTGGTAAGATGTCGCCCCTCATTTTGGGTCAGCGAGATTGCGCCGTGCACGACAACACCTACCTCCCCGATCACTTCCTGCGTCACATTGCGGAGTTCATGCCATCCCATCTCTCCATGGAGGCATTCGTGGCGAGTTGCCGGCAGCCGCTGCGGCGCAGCATCCGGGTCAACACCCTCAAGGTCACGGTATCCGAGTTTGTCGCCCGCATGGCGCCGCTTGGCTGGCAGCTGGATCCCGTGCCCTGGTGTGAAACCGGCTTCTGGCTCACCCGCAGTGATGAGAGCGTTCCCCTTGGCAACACGGCCGAGCATCTGTGCGGCCTCTTCTATATTCAGGAAGCGAGCTCCATGTTGCCGGTGACGGCGCTCTTTGCCAGTGAGCAAACCAGAGGGGATGGCATGTTGCTGGACGCGGCCGCCGCCCCTGGCTCCAAGACTACCCAGATCGCGGCGCTGATGGAGAACCGCGGCATGCTGATCGCCAACGAGTTTTCCAGCAGCAGGCTGAAAGTGCTGAGCGCCAATATCCAGCGCTGCAGTGTGACCAACGTCGGCATGACCCATTTCGATGCCAAGGTCTTTGGCCAATGGCTGCCGGAAACCTTCGACGCCATCCTGCTCGACGCCCCCTGCTCCGGCGAGGGGACGGTGCGAAAAGATGAAGACGCACTGCGCAACTGGAGCCTGGAGAGCATCGAGGAGATCGCCGCGGTGCAGCGTGGCCTGCTGGAGAGTGCTTTTCACGCCCTCAAACCCGGCGGCGTACTGGTCTACTCCACCTGCACCCTGAGCCTGCAAGAGAACCAGGACGTCTGCCAGTCACTGCAAGAGAAGTTCGGCGATGCCTTCAGCTTTGACTCGTTGGCCGATCTCTTTCCGGGAGCGGAGAAAGCCTGTACGCCGGAGGGATACCTGCATGTGTGGCCCCAGATCTTCGACAGTGAGGGCTTTTTCGTTGCCCGGTTGCACAAGCATCACTCCGTGCCCAACACCATGTTCAAACCTGGCAAGCTCGGCAAGTTCCCCTTCTCACCGCTGCCAGAGAAAGAGGC
Source organism: Aeromonas sp. FDAARGOS 1402 (assembly GCF_019046925.1). Taxonomy (NCBI): domain Bacteria; kingdom Pseudomonadati; phylum Pseudomonadota; class Gammaproteobacteria; order Aeromonadales; family Aeromonadaceae; genus Aeromonas; species Aeromonas sp. FDAARGOS 1402. Next base: position 3,728,255 of record NZ_CP077201.1, on the reverse strand, counting down.
CGGCCCCATGCTGCGGGAGATTGAAGGGAATTTTGGCATCGTGCCCCATGGCCAATTGTTTGGCCGCAATGACGAGATCTGGCTCTTCCCTCACGCCTTCGAGCAGGTACAGGGGAAGCTGCGTTTCGATCGCATCGGCATCAAGCTGGCTGAAACCTTCAAGAAGGGATATCGATTGACCCATGAATGGGCTCTGGCTTACGGCCATGAGGCGAGCAAGGGATGCGTCGAGCTGGATGCCGCCAATGCCCGTGAATTCATGATGGGACGAGATGTCTGGCCAGAGCAGGATGCCGGGAGTGGGGAAGTGATCGTTCGTTACCAGGGGCACCCGCTCGGCATGGGGAAATGGGTGGGGAGTCGCATCAAGAATGCCCTGCCCCGGGAGCTGGTACGGGACAACAACCTGTTCTATGCGTGAGAGTGGGGTTGCTCGAGCAAAAACAGCGCCTGTTCGAGTCTGAAAAACCCCCACTCTGGTTGAACTTTTATCCGGTTCTTGAAATGCCTAGAGCCTTGTCTAAGCTTAAGGCTATCCGCATACCAGTTAGCGCACGGCTCTGCAAGGAGCCAATTCCCCTATGCCAGGTACAAGGAATTCGTACCTGGCTTTTTTTGTCTTCCTTTTTCAACCATGCCGGCACGATACCATCGTCTATTCGAGCATGTCTGCCGACTCGGGGAGATCGCTCTGCTGCGCGTTGGTCGTTTGTTGCAGCTCGTGCTGATAGAGCAGATCGATCGCCTGCTCGATGATGGAGGCCTGACTGTCTTCCAGTTGTTGCCCCAGCATGGCCAACCGCTCTGCATGACGATTGCTTATCCAGCATTGCAACCGGCTGTGGGTTTCCTGCTTGCGCTTCACGTGCTGGCGCTGCCGTTCGGCATTCTCTTGCGCAGCGCTTTTTTTCAATTCCTGGCTGCCATGACCCTCTGACACATCATTGTCGCGAATGTTATCTCTCATTTTTCGTTGGCATCTTCTACGAAAGTAAATCGGATTACGACTCCCCCACCGTCATGATGTCTGTGGAGGACGGATTGAATATACCATCAGATCAACAGGATATCATTTAACATAAAAAAGGCATAAGCGCGGTTTGGGTGCCAGCCAGACTACTCGCCCCTATCGTCATCAACCCCACTGCCAGCGCGGTCCCTGTGCTGGCGCAGTACTTTTTTAGGGCGTCGTACCAAGCGGCTTTCACACCTGGAGTCTTTGCTCTGACCGCTTGCAGCGAAATCATGACTTCTAAAGGGTCTAGTCCTGCCCCTTCAGCAAGAAAAATTGCTGTTTCATCAGTGAATTGTGCTCGACCTTTATTTATGCCAGCGATGTAAGCACTGCTAAAACCGAGGTCTTGGCACACTTGTGCATAACTGGTGTAGTTTTTGGCCCTCATGTAGGCCTCCATCAGCGTTTTCGAGTCCATTTATCTACCCTCATTTTTATTCAAATCGATCTTATCACAGCATCTTACGCTCTCATTCCGCACGTTGTAATAAGTTAGCGCCTCACATATAAGTCATTCGAACTTACTACTTAGTGAGCGTGTGACATGGAACGCCAGACCCTACAGCAAGAACCCCCTGTTTACCACGTCTGCCAGCAATGCGGCGGCGATGGCTGCGAGGCATGTTCTGACCTCTGCATTCTGGAAGGTGAAATCGAGCTCGACCCTGAATTGGATGACGAGCTTCCTTCCGTTACGCCGATAAATGGGGTTATCGGCATCAAGTCAAAGCCCCGTTTCTTTGGCCCCGGCGCCATTGATGACCGTTCCCTCGCTCAAATCGCTCATGACGACATGGTCATGCGCGGTGACTTCGAGGTGTAGACATGAGCCTCCACGTCTTGTCCTACTTCGGCCTCCTCGCCATCGCTGTCCTGGCTCACTTCTTCATTGAGTGGTACCGGAGGCAAAGATGAGCACCTTCCCTTCCTACGCCGCCCAGCGCAGCCTCGACGGCTCCCGCAAGGCTGTCATCTCTCACTCTAGCCGCTCCCCTGCCCTCGCGGGGCTCAAGGGCGAAGAGTATTACATGGCCCTGCGTAGCACCCCAGCCTACATGGCCATGCTCCGCGAGCAGTGGGCACAAGAAAACAACGTGCAACTTGATGTTGCAACCAAGTGGTGGAAAGTCCAGGCGGCCGAGGAGCCCGCCCCCGTTCTGCGTGCCTCCCCTGCCCCGTTCAGCCCCGAAGCCCAAGCCGACAAGTTCGCAGCCTTGCCCATCGGCACTGCCGAGGATGCCAAGTTGCGCGAGCGCGTCGTGCTCCGTCATCCCTCATGCGTAGGATGGTTCACCCATGTCTATCAATCGCGTAATGCGTTACTGGGCGTACAAGCTGCTAACGAGGCAGCACGCCGACTGGACCAGTCTCTGTCTGTTCATGGTGAGCTGGGCGAGTTTCGTTATTCTGCCGATGATGACGGCGTGGATACCTTTGCCACACGATTCGCTGAGCATACCGGTCGACTGGTTGCTACAAGATCTCATGTGGTTGCTCTCCGCTTGGTTGTGGCACTGGCTCATGAGTACGGGCTTAACCCTGTGGCTACAGTCACCCAGGAACAGGAAGATGACCCCTATCCGACCCTTAATCGCTGGGCCGATATGGCATGGGTTCGTCGCCGCCTTCGTGCTGTGTCAGCTCGCCGTTTATACGATGCCGCTCGGGAACATGCCCTTATCAGCGCAAGACTGGCGGCATATACAACTGATCTCTCTGTTGCTCGGCGTGCTTACCGGCTCGCTCGCAATGATGAAACCCTGTCTGCGCTGGTTGCGCACAATGCGGACGATGTATTCGACGCGGTAGGCATGAAAGAGGCCGTCGACGCCAGCACCAGCAACCGTACCAACCGCCGCGCCGAGCTGATGACCCGCCTCCGTGGTTTCGAAGAGTGCGCCAAAGAGCAACGTCATGTTGCAATCTTCCTGACCTTTACGTGTCCCAGCCGCTTCCACTCCGTGCACCGCAACGGCACCAGTAACCAGAACTGGATCGATGCAGGTCGCCCGACCGTCAGGGCCGCCCAAGGCTGGCTTATCAACGCCTGGAACAACATCCGCAAGCGCGCCAATGAGGCCGACATCAAGCCTTACGGCTTTCGGTTCGCCGAGCCCCACCACGACGGCACTCCGCACTGGCACGCCGTCCTGTTCATGTCTATCCGTGACGCCAAGGACTACCTCAAAATCTGCCGCGAGCAGATGCTCGCTGACTCCGGCAACGAGCCGGGCGCAAAGCAACACCGCTTCAAGGTCGTGTTCATCGACCCGCGCAAGGGCTCGGCCTGTGGCTACTGCTCCAAGTACGTGGCCAAGAATATCGACGGCTATGCCGTGGGCAAAGACCATGAGGCCGGCAAGCGTGCCAAGGCCATCGACACCGCCTCCCGCGTCGATGCGTGGAAATCCGACAACCGTATCCGCCAGTTCCAGCAAATCGGCGGCCCCTCAGTCACTGCGTGGCGCGAGTTCCGCCGCCTGCGCACCGAACTCGACCAGGAAAATCCGATGTTCAATGACCTGACCCCCGAGCAGCACTTCGCGCTCGAAAACGTCCGCAAAGCCGCCGATGCCGGAGATTGGGCCGCCTTCTGCTGCGCCATGGGTGGCGTCCAGGTGCGCCGCGCTGACCAGACCGTGAAGGTTCAGTACGGCATTCCCGAGGCCATGATGATGCTCTGCGACGAGGATGGGGTGCTGATGCATACCCCACGCAAGAGCAAGACCCAGTACGGCGACAAGGCCGCCCTGCGGGCCATGGGTCTGATGTACTGCGACGTCTTCCTGCTTACCCGCGCCAAGGACTGGCTTATCACCTCGAAGGAGAAGTGGGAGGCCGCCTGCAAGAAGACCATGGAGGGTATCGCCGAGCAGTTCGACACCCTGCACGACGAGAAGGTCTACCAGTTCATGGAATATGAGGCCTATGAAGCGATGCGGCAGGTGGCCATTTGTGATCACCAGTCCCGTGTCTGGCTCCTGTATCCCGACACCGACCGCCTCGCGGGGCCCCCTCCGGGGTGCGAGCCGGACGGTGTCGGCTTGGACCCGTGTCATTAACTGTCCTGTCTTTACCAAAACCCAATAACCGGAGAAGCGAAAATGGAAATTGTTGGAAACATCATGGATGCCGACGACATCGTGCTGAGTACCCGTAACCGAAACGGCACCGATGTGCAGGTCGGTTCGTTCAAGTTCATGACCACCAAGCCCACCTCGGTGATTGAGGTCGGCCTGAGCGAGGAACAGGTCAAGGGCAACATGCACGTCGAACTCAAGGCGTTGGTCGGTAGCCGTATCACCCTCCAGCTCGAATACGTCGACAGCGCCTACGCCGGTGCTCAGGGCCAGCACAAGCAGTTCAACGGCTTCCGCCTGTTCGCCCTGCCCAACAACGCGAAGAAGGCCTAACCCATGCGCTGCGTCCAGGTTACCGCCGAAGGCTTCCTGCAAGCCGTTGATGTGGCACTCGACCAGTGCCAAGGCGCGTATCTGGTCGAGCAACAAGACATAGCTTCCATGGTCGCGTGGCTCGACCCTGCAACCGTGGGCTATGGCACTTTGGCGGCCCTTCTGGGTGCCGCTTTTACGGGCGTGATAACGGTCTACTACTCCTCGTGGGCGTGGGCTCGTGTCCGCTCAATCATCCTGATGAGATAAGGAAAGTCACATGAACAACTTCAACATGAAGAAGCTGACCATCATCGCCGCCATGCTGCTGTCTGCTGGTGCTGCCAATGCCGCTGGTGAAGGCAGTATCGACCTGGCCGGCGTTCAGACCGCCTTCCTGGCCACCATCGCCGCCATCACCGTGTTCGTGGGTGCGGCGGGTCTGGGTAAGGCCGGACTGGGCGCGGTGATCTGGGGCTGGCGTAAGGCGGTGTCTGTCGTCAGCGGACGGTAACACCATGTTGCACCCCAAAGGGGCGGCTCACGCCGTCCCTTTTTTATTGGAGAGGACGCCATGGTTTGGGCTCCCATAATGTTTATCACAGGGTTGGTGCTGGCGTATGCGTACATATCAGGAAGTAATTCGCGCCATTAGTGTGCGCTGGTTAATCAAGAATGCCCTCAGGATGGTCATATATTTCCTCAATCCGTTCAGATTGATTAAGTGGTTTATTTATATTGCACTGGGAGCCGTATTTCTCGGTGTGCTCACCCTTGTTGTCGGCAATTATGTTCATGCGGCTGAGTGGGTTCCTGCCAAAACAACCATGTTATATAGCTGTGATATCCCATCCTATTCAGTGAGTCTTTCAGGTCAGTCAAATCAGCTTGCTTGCCCTCAAGCTGCTGTCAGTGCTCTTGCTCAAAAATATAATTGCAAGCCTGCGGCAGAGGTAATTTATATTTTTTACATGTCTACGGGAAACCAAGAAACATGGCAGGTTAAGGCTAAGTATCCAGCTCAATGCACTAATTATGTTGCCCTTACATTTGTGCAGTATAAAAATTCCGGATATGTTTGCCCTCCTGATGGTAATCCAGACTTTACTATGGGGCCAATAGTTAATAACCATGGGACGGTCTGTGAGAAGAAGCCTATTCAATGTCTTATTGGCTCTGTTAAGGAAACAAACATAATTACTGGGAAGGAGTTTTGCCGCCCTATCTGCGAAGGCATAGCAGGTAATACTCTCCAAAACGTCTCTTATTTCCAATCAAACTTTGGTTCTGTTCAAATCCAGTGTTATGGGCAGTGCTCTATTCAACCATCTGGTGTGTCTGTCAGTTCTGGCCAGACCCCGAACATCTACACCGGTGATATCAAGTTCACAGGTCAGAACTGTCCAGTTCAGACAAACGGACAAACGGACACGGTTGACCAGGCGGGAGAAATTCAGCCTCCTACCTCTTCAGATGCAACCAATGCCGCTCAGAACCAACTCCAGAATGCAGCAAGCAATGCTACATCTTCACAGGTTGCGGGTGCACAAGGAACGGCTGATCTCAATCAGGTCGTCGATAAGCTTGCAGAGACTCATAACAAGTCAGAGAAGAGCAAGGCCGAGCAGAACGCCGCCTTGGGTAAGGTCATTCAGAACACCGGCAAAGATATTCAGGCATCTATCAAAGAGGCCCAATTGTCAGCCTCACAAGGAAGCGCTGGCGCCAGTCTTGGCCAGGCTCAGACGGCCAATGCCATCAAGGACGGTAACGCCCAGTTGGGTACCAAGCTGGACGCCATCAAGGATGCTATCGAGGCGGGGAATGGTGAGGAAGGTGAGGAGGAGCCAGACCCTACCCTCCCTCCAGGTGATACCCAAATCAGCGTTGACCCCAATGACGTCAATCCTCACCCGAATGACTGGTCAACACGTAATTACGGCACCGTCATGCAACATCACGTTGCAGCCATGAACGAACTGCCTTTGTTCACCAGTATGGGCCAGTTCTTCCAGATCAATATGAGCGGTGGTTCATGCCCCACGTTCAGTCTCAGTTTGCCAGAGATAGGCGGCGTGGGCGGTAATACGCTTCTGTTCGACGTGTTCTGTAGTGAGGAGTTCAGGCAGTTGTTTGTGATTATTGCGCTCTGCGTGAAACTGCTCGGCTTGGCTGCGGGCTTTAGAATCGCCTTCTTGGATTAAGGAGTCGGATATGGAATTGCTCAGATCATTCAGGGATTGGCTCAGGGATATGATTGAAAGTGTCATCCTCTGGGTTGTGGGTCTGTTTCAAGCTGTGTTCAAGTGGTTTGAGGATATTCTTCTCACCACTGTTGAGAAGATATTGGAAGGCATCCGGTTTGTTATTGCCCACATCCCGATGCCAGACATTCTTCAATATTCGCTGCAAGACCTGTTCAATATCATTCCGAGCGATGTTATCTACCTCCTGAATATGTCGGGTATATCCGAGGCGATGATGTTTATATCACTCGGTTTCGCCTTCCGAATGGTTCGCAAGGTTGCCACGTTGTTCCAATGGTAATGGAATTGCGTGACGGTATTAATATGTTAAATAGGGGCCTAACATGCTGATATTTCATGAGGGATTGCCGGGCAGTGGCAAAAGCTATGAGGCACTTGTGTCCCATATTATCCCGAGGCTTAAAGATGGTCGGACGGTCGATGCGTACATCGAGGGCCTGAATTTTGAGAAGATAGCCGAGCTGTGTGAAATCACCCTCGAAGAGTGTCAGGAGCGCTTGAAGCAAATCACCAGGGAACAGGTGTTCAATATTCATGAGCATGTGCGTGACAAGAGCCTCGTTATCATCGACGAGGCCCAGAACTTCTGGCCTACTGGACGGACTCGATTGCCTGACCCGATCATCCAATTTGTCACCGAACACCGCCACCGTGGCCTTGATGTGGTCCTGATGGGGCAGAACCTCAATGACGTACACAGCATGTGGCGAAATCGCATAGACAAGAAGTTTGTCTTTATGAAGCTGGATGCTGTGGGTCAGGACAAACGTTATTCCTGGACGTCTTACAAAGGCTCCCTGCGTGGCAGTGGCCAGCGTACCCGCATCGAGTTCGAGAAGCTGACCGGAGGCTTCAAAGTCTATGACCCCAAATACTTCGGCAGCTACGCCAGCACCACCACTGAAGACAATGAAATGGGGTCATATAAAGATGACCGTACCAATATATTCAAGTCTGCCAAGTTCAAGTTCGGGATGCCCATATCGTTGCTGCTCTTCATCGGCGGCTTGTGGTTCTGCCTGGATTTGCTCTTCAACTTCACCGAGAAGACAGGGGTTGAGCAGACCATGAAGGAGCAAGAGCAACCTCATGTTGCATCAGCGTCCCCTCCCCCTGCGCAACCGGCATCGCCTTCTCCTCCGCCACCGCCCAAGGTGGATGACCTCTTCATCCAGTCGATAGACGGTTTCAAGCCGGTGCTCACCTCGCAGACGGTCGTCAATGGCATTCTGCTCGATGCCTGGATCGAGGTGTGGGATGACAAGGACAACTCTGTCGGCATGTGGCGTTCGTCTGACCTGACCCAGCTTGGCTGGACGGTTGCCATGAAGACCTACGGCTTGGTGATCACCAAGGGCAAGGTCACCATGCTCATCCGAGAGCGCAACACCGTGCCGGATACCAAGCGGGATAGCATCACCGCCTCCGCATCCGGCGTCGTGGAGAAGGCTCTTTAGTGATTCCTGTCTCGTGCGTTGCGTCCAAAGCGTCCCTTGGCGTCTCCGCTCGCCGGTGTAGGTGTGCAGCAGGCGCCCTCCCCTGAGCCCAATCGGCGGGTGGGGTTGCCGGTTGAGTAGAGGCCTTGCACTGGCAGTTATCCACGGTGCGGCGTGACTTATCCATCAGGCAGTCCCCCGATCTTGCGAAGCAAGAAGTCCCTGTAGTTGAAGCCCCCGCCACCGAAGGGGGCGTGTTTTTTCCAACACAGCACCCGAGGCGTAACAGGCAATCAACCCCCGCGGCCGAAGGCCGCCCCCGCGCCTGCGCGGGGATTGATCCCCCCTGGTACAACGAAAGGGGGTGTGTCTCTCCTCCCTGAAAAACACACCAAAAGAGGAGGAAACCTGCTGCGCTAAGGGCTGACTACGGGGGCTAGGGGGGCTCGCCTGTGGAGAAGTCACGCCGCGCGGTGGGTAACTGCGGGCCTCTGCGAAACCTGCTTCCCCACCCGCCGGTTGGGCGATGCTTGCGGGCGCGTCTTCTGCTGAACAACAACACCAGGCGTCTTGGGTAGCTTTGTTCCCGGCTTGTAGCCAGCACAAATCCCTGAAAGAAAATGCAACATGATGTTGCATGTTGGTGGGGGTGTTCTACACTGATGGTATGCAACATGATGTTGCACCGATAAGGAGGAAAGCATGGATGACTTGAACCTGACAGCCGAAGAGCTGAGGGATTTCCGCCGCGTGCTGGGCTGGTCACAGCAGAAACTGGCCGATGAACTGGCCGTGGCCAGGAACACCGTTGTTCGTATGGAGAATGGGCAGATGGCCGTTGAGCGCCGCACTGCGCTGGCAGTCCGCTATCTGGCGTGGCACTACAACAAGATCGAGAAGGTCACGAACAGGGAAACGGTTCAGCAGCATCGGGAGCCGGTGCCGCAAACCCCGCTCGAACGAGCCTGGGCTGTGCATGCTCCCGAACTCTCGCGCAAGCAAGGTTTTGAGAAGTTGCGTGAAAATCTGTTTGAACTGGCGAAGATTGATGTTTCCCTCGCAGACTCAGTTGCCAACTATGATTTTTGGCTGCGGGTCATACTGCATTTGGAACAACATCATTCAGGTGGTCAAATTCCGATGGAGTGGTGTCATTACAGCATGTTGCGCGACTACGTGCTGAATGAACAAGACGCCTTTTGGCTGAAACACCATGCTTAGCAACATGGTGTTGCCTTCAGGGGCGCCAGCCCCTACAAGCCGCCCACTGCTGGTTATTGAGACACTATGCGGTAGGCGGCGGAACACGCCCATCTAGACCAGAGGCGGGGCCCCCCTCCTCCTGCTAAACCGGCTTTTGAGGTTGTCAGCGTTCAGAGGTAGACAAACGCCTTAGCGCTCCAGGTTGTTACCTGTAAAACCGGTATTTCTTCCTTGGCGACTGCCACCGCTTATAGTGCTCTGCGCCCATAATATCGATCAACTCCAGCCGTTGCCGTGTCATTTGTGAGCCTGCGGGGGTGATTAGGTGATAGCCTGACATACGCCACCCCTCCCAGTATCGCTCGAAAATAGACGGTAGTTCCCTGCCTGTGGCCATTCTCATTACCCTTTTGCATACGTCGGGTATCTTCTTCCCCTCATCCCATAATGTGACCTCTGTCACAGATACAAAACAAAGTTTCGCCGTTTCTTCCTTGTTTAAACCGCACTCAAACCATCGAAAAATGAAATTTTTAGTCAGATTACGTTCCATGTCATTCAAACCGTCATAACTGGCATATTCCAGCGGCGCTTAGTTTGAGTCCACATTTAACGTAATCTGTGCAGGGGCGCGGTTTTCTATAACAACCCATCCAGGGCGTGATCGGAGAACTTGTGGGCATCGTCGAAATATTCCTGCAAGGTGCGCATGTCCTTGTGTCGGGTCACCTCGATGATCTTGTTCATCGGTTTGCCCGCCGTCACCGCCGAGGTGATGAACCCCCGCCGCAAACTGTGGCCACTGACGTGGAGATCGTCGATGGCCTGACCGGTTCGCCGCTTGATCATCAGGTTGATACCTTGCGGCCCCAGGGGGTCTGCCATCAGCTGTCCCCAGCGATTCATCCGGCGAAACAGGGGGCCCTCAGCAATCCGGCTTCTTTTCAGCCATTGTTGCAGTGCAGACACTGGGCAATACCGGGTGCCCGGAATGAGTGCTATCTCCGATTCATGGAGCTGATGTTTGCTTGGTTTGAGACGAAGGCGTATCCCCTGCCCCACAAACTGCACGTCATCCACCTCGATCCTGGCCGCTTCCGATCGGCGCAAGGCGCCACTGAACATCAGCAGCAACAGGGTGTAATCCCGAAGTCCCGCCAGGTTGCTGGTATCTATCTCGTCCAGCACGCAGGCCAATGGTTTCAGGGTCAGCGCCCCCGTTTTGCGTTTGCGGTTATCACCGAGCCGTACTATGCCCCGCATCATCTCCTTTATCTCCGCATGCTCGGTCGGCATGGGGTGGATCCCCTTCTGCTTGAAGGCATAGCGAATGCCGGCAAGCCGTCTTACCAGGGTGGCCGGTTTGCGAGGTTCCCCGTTGCGAAGCTCCCCCTTCCCTTCTTCTTTGCCCAGCCAGACCCAGTTGGCCAGGATGCCGTCGGCCTGATCCGCCAGAAAATTCATGATGTCGTGGTGTGTCGTCTGCAAGGGATCCAGCCCGTGGAGCTGGCACCAGGAGACAAAGATACGGGTATCTGCCTGATAGGCATTGAGGGTGGAGTCGGCTTTGGCGCTGCGCAGGAAGCGTCTTGCCCGGCTGTTCAGCTGAGGATCGAAGACGCTTTGCAAGGATTGCTGAACTGGGTTTTGAAGGCGTGGGTAGTTCACTTAACTCTATGATTTAAAGCGGAGTTTCGGTGGATCTTACAGGATCATTCAGATCTATCAAGTATCGATAATGAATATTATCGATACTTATGAAGAGTGCTTTTAACCCATTTCAGCCCCTCATTTATTCCTCAAGCATTCTGTCATCCCTGCTCTGTTTTATCAGGTGCTGGCGATTTGATCTCGTCAGCATCCACTATACAAAGCGAGAGATAACAACCTGGCATGATTGTTTTTGGATGGGTAATGATAGTGCTGATTGTCATAGTAAAACGCCCCGCTATGCGGGGCGTTGTCTGTTATCGCTTTGCCAACTTGAACAATTCGAAGAAATTGTGGCTGGTGGCCTCCGCCAATTCAGCGAGCGGAATCTGGCGAAGATCCGCGATAAATTGGGCAACGTCGCGAACAAAGGCCGGCTCGTTCTCCCTCCCCCGGTGCGGAACCGGTGCCAGATAGGGAGAGTCGGTTTCAACCAGCAGTCGCTCCAGGGGCAACGCCTTGACCACGGCCTGTAGGGCTGAGGCGTTCTTGAAGGTGGCTATCCCCGAGATGGAAATATAGAACCCCATGGCCATCGCGGCCTCGGCCATTTCGAGGGACTCGGTGAAGCAGTGCAGCACTCCGCCCACCTGTTCGGCCCCCTCCTCTCGCATGATCCGCAGCGTGTCTTCCTGGGCATCCCGGGTGTGGATGATGAGCGGTTTGTTCAGTGCCCGGGCTACCCGGATATGTTCGCGGAAAGAGGCTTGCTGTACATCCTTGTTTTCCGGTGAATAGAAGTAGTCGAGCCCGGTTTCGCCGATGGCCACCACTCTCTCATCGGCCGCCTGAGTCAGCAGCAAGGCAGCATCCACCCCGGGATCCTGATTGAGCGGGTGAACACCGCAGGAGGCAAACACCTGGGGATAGGGAGCGATTGCCTCCATCATGGTCGGGAACTGGGCCTGGGTCACACTCACGCAGAGAAAATATCCCACGCTCTGCTGCGCCGCCTTGGCCAGTACATCGGCCATGTCGGTCTGCTTGGAGCCATAACTCAAGCGATCGAGATGGCAATGGGAATCAACGAGTAACATAGACAACCTTGTTTATAACCAGCGATTGAGCCAGTTCATCAAATGGATGGTGGGATTGGAAAGCTGCCCTGGCTGACAAGCCTCTTTCAGCACAACCAGCTGCTGTTCAGCTTCCAGGAGCCGTTCGCTGGAGTGTCTCTCAGCCAGTTGCTGGCTGAGTGATGCAAGATCCGGCATCGCCAGTTGATGATGACCGCAGCCAGCCTGAAGCTTGAGGGCATCGCACAGGAAGAGCTGCAACCAGTGCAGCCGGACCTGATTATCCTCGGCCAACTGGGCGCAGACATTCGCCGCACGGGTGGGGGCCGATGCCAGCGAGACAAATCCGTCGAGCAATGCCCGTCTGGCATCATCTTGCTGTGCTTCGATGTAGCTCAGCACCCGCAGCGGCGCACCCTGGCAGATCCGCACCTGGGCCTGGGTGGCCTGATGGCCCTGCTCGGCGAGCCAGGCAAGGGTCTCCCCCTCAGAGGGGAGCTGGCAGACATGTTTGTGACAACGGCTCAAGATGGTGGGGAGCAGGCGAGATACCCGGGATGCGATAAGCAGCAACAGACTGTCGCCAGCCGGCTCTTCCAGTGTCTTCAGCAAAGCATTGGCGGCAGACTCTGTCATGCGCTCCGCCTCCTGAATGATCACCACCTTGCCGCGACCGAGCTGGGACGTGCTCTGGAGGCGGCTGCAAATCTCCCGGATGGCTTCGACACCGATGGTCTTGCCCTCGGGCCCCAGGGTGCCAAGATCCGGGTGATGCCCCTTCTCAAACAGTTGGCAGGAGTGGCACTGACCGCAGGGCTCACCTCGTTGTGGATGCTGACACAGGTGCAGTCGCGCCAGTCGTTCTGCAAGCTGCTCCTTGCCAAGCCCGGGATCCCCGAGCAGCAACCAGGCGTGGCCGAGCCGTCCGGCCCGGGCCGTCTCGCTCAAGGCATGCCAATCCGGGATCAGCCAGGGATACATAGCCCCTCGCTTGCCAGATAATGCTCAAGGGCTGCCTCGATGGCGGCTTTGACTTGCGCCGGGGGCAACCCGGCATCGATGACCTGGATGGAATCATCGGCGGCCGCCAACTCGAGGTAACGCTGGCGGGTACGTTCAAAGAAGCCGATCTGCTCCAGCTCAATCCTGTCCAGCTCGCCGCGATGGCGGGCCCGCTGCAGGCCGATGGCAGGATCAATGTCGAGATAGAGCGTCAGATCCGGCTTGAAATCCCCGAGGACCGCCCGTTTGATGGCGCCGATGAGGTTCGCATCGATGCCGCGGCCCCCCCCCTGATAGGCCTGAGAGGAAAGATCGTGGCGATCGCCCACTACCCAGATGCCGTCTGCCAGGGCCGGCTTGATCCGGGTCTCCACCAGTTGTACCCGGGAGGCGTACATCAACAGCAGCTCGGCCTCGACGGTCAGGCGCTCGTCGTGTACTTCCTTGACGATGGCCCGCATGCGTTCCGCCAGCGGCGTGCCGCCCGGCTCCCGGGTGCACTCGATCCGCGCCACTCCGTGGGCTTGCAGATAGTCGGTGACATAGCGCACCGCAGAGCTCTTCCCTGCCCCTTCCAATCCTTCAATCACGATAAATTTAGACATTAGGGTTTCTTCAATATGTATTCACGCACCGCCCGATTGTGTTCATCGAGGGTCTTGGAGAAGTAGTGGGCACCGCCCCCCTTGGCAACGAAGTAGAGATAGTCGGTCGATTTGGGGTTGAGCGCCGCCTCGATGGAGGCCTTGCCCGGCATGGCGATGGGCGTCGGAGGCAGACCGTCGATCACATAGGTGTTGTAGGGGTTCACGTCGGTCAGATCGCTGCGGCGAATGTTGCCATCGTACCTGTCCTTCACCCCGTAGATGACGGTAGGGTCGGTCTGCAACTTCATGCCAAGGCGTAGACGATTGACGAACACAGAGGCAATCTGGGCTCGTTCATCCGGTTGGCCCGTCTCTTTTTCGATGATGGAGGCCATGATGAGCGCCTCATAGGGTGTCTTGTAGGGCAGATTGGCCTGACGCTTCTCCCAGGAAGCCTCCAGGAACGTTTTCATGTCCTGATAGGCGCGGCGCAGGATGGAAAGATCGCTGGCATGAGTGGTATAGGCGTAGGTTTCCGGCAGGAACCACCCCTCCAGCTTGCCATTTTCGATGCCGAGTTCCTGAGCCAGCTCGGTTTCGCTCTGCTCCAGAGTCAGGCGCTCCAGATAGGGGGCGCTGGAAAGTTGCTTCAGCCAATCCTCAAAACGGGATCCCTCGACAAAGGTCAGGCTGAAGTGAAACTCCTTGCCGGAAGCAAAGAGAGAGAGAGTCTCCTTGAGCGGCGCCCCTTCCTTGATTTCATAGGTGCCGGACTTGATGGCCACCAGTTCGGGATGACCGCGCAACCAGAGGCGCACCGCCCAGGGGCTGGTTTCCCCCTCCCCCAGTTCGGCAATCAGGCGCGCCGCATGGGCGCCTTTTTCGACGGTAAAGAGGCGGGTTGGCCCCTTGTTGGTGAGCGTCTCCACCTGTTGCCACTTGTGATACACGTACCCTCCGGCAACGGCGACAGAGAGTGCCGCCCCCGCGAGCAGGGTGTAAAGCCGATTAAACTTCAATGACCAAGCGCTCCTGTAAACGGCGGATCAATACCGGGCTGGGATAGTGCATATCCCCGATGCGGGTGACCGGGACTATGCCCATCAGGGTATTGGTCAGCCAGACCTCTTCCGCCTGCCAGAGTGACTCCAATGGAGCCTCTACGACACGCAGTTCAATGCCCATCTGTTTAAGCATCGTCATCACGCGCTTGCGCATGATGCCATCGATCCCGGCGCGGGTGAGATCCGGTGTGAACACCGTCCTGCCGCGACGCCAAAACAGATTGGCGCTGACCCCTTCTACCAGAAATCCCCGGCTGTTCAAGACTATACCTTCGACCCCGCCGCGCGCAGCAAGTTCGCGCTTCAGCATCACTTGTTCGAGGCGCCCCAGCGTCTTGAGACCAGCGAGCATGGGACTGTCCCCAAGCTGCTGCTGGCATACCAGGGCATTGATGCCGGTTTGCTGCCAATCATGATAATGCTCAGGATAAGGTGCCAAAGAGACGATGCGAGTGGGCGTGTCACAGCCTGCGCCGTCATATCCCCGCCCACCTGCGCCCCGGGTCAGCATTATCTTGACGACAGCCTGTGCCTGTCCAGAAGCCAACTGCGCCGCCTCGTCGGCAAGCAGGTCCCAGGAGTGCTCGCCAAAACCAAGCCGGGCGTTGGCATGTTGCAGCCGGGCCAGATGGTCCTGCCACCAGAGTACCTTCCCTTCCCTCACCAGCATGGTGGTGAAATGACCATCACCGTATGCCAGTCCACGATCCCTGGCTGACAGTGTTTCTGTGGGTATTCCATTAATCAGCAAGGGGATCCCTCCGATAAAAAAGGCCCGATACTGCCGTATCGGGCCTTATCATTCGCCCAGAGCGAATTATACGCGTTTGAAGATCAGGGAGCCATTGGTGCCGCCAAAACCGAAGGAATTGGAGAGGGCATATTCGAAGCTGCCGGCCTTGGCAACGTGCGGCACCAGATCCAGGTCGCACTCATCATCCGGGTTGTCCAGGTTGATGGTGGGAGGCACCATCTGGTCACGCAGAGAGAGCACGGTGATGATCGCCTCGATGGCGCCAGCCGCACCCAACAGGTGGCCTGTCATGGACTTGGTGGAGCTGACCATCAGGGCGCTGGCATGTTCACCAAACACCTTCTTCATGCCGCGCAGTTCTGCCACATCCCCAAGGGGGGTGGAGGTACCGTGGGCATTGATGTAACCGATCTGCTCGGGTGCGATGCCAGCATCCTTGATGGCGTTCTTCATGGCGCGTGCGCCACCATCGCCGTCCGAGGGAGGGGCCGTCATATGATAGGCATCCCCGCTCATGCCAAAGCCGACCAGCTCGGCATAGATCTTGGCGCCACGGGCCTTGGCATGTTCATACTCTTCCAGCACCAGTACGCCGGCACCGTCGCCCAGCACGAAACCGTCGCGATCCTTGTCCCAGGGGCGGCTCGCCTTCTGCGGTTCGTCATTGCGGGTGGAGAGCGCCTTGGCAGCGGCAAAGCCACCCATGCCCATGGGGGTGGAGGCTTTCTCGGCACCACCGGCGACCATCACGTCCGCATCGCCATAGGCGATCATCCGGCCAGCCATGCCGATGGCATGGGTACCCGTGGTACAGGCGGTAGTCACGGCGATGTTCGGGCCCTGCATGCCTTTCATGATGGAAAGATGACCGGACACCATATTGATGATGGTGGACGGAACGAAGAAAGGGCTCAGCTTGCGGGGGCCGCCATTGATGAGGCTGCTGTGGTTCTGCTCAATCAGACCCAGACCACCGATACCAGAGCCGATGGCAACGCCTACCCGCTCCGCGTTCTCTTCGTTGATGATCAGGCCGGAATCTTCCAGGGCCTGAACACCCGCCGCCACGCCATACTGGATGAAGAGATCCATCTTGCGGGCTTCTTTGCGGTTGATGCCGAACTCTTCGGGGTCGAAATCCTTGACCAGGCCTGCGAAACGGGTTGCGAACTCGCTTGCATCAAAGTGGTCGATGAGGGAAATGCCGCTCTGCCCGTTGAGCAGGGCTTGCCAGCTGGATTCGGCAGTGTTGCCTACCGGGGAAAGCATCCCCAAGCCGGTCACCACGACTCTGCGTTTTGACACTGAGGTAGTCTCCGAGAGGTGTTTTGAAAGGGGTAAACATAAAAGAAGCGGCCCTTGGGCCGCTTCTTTCAGAACAGGAACTTATTCCTGATTAGCGGTGATGTAGTCGATAGCCGCTTGAACAGTGGTGATCTTCTCGGCTTCTTCATCAGGAATTTCGGTATCGAATTCTTCTTCCAGCGCCATTACCAGTTCAACGGTATCCAAAGAGTCAGCGCCCAGGTCGTCGACGAAGGAGGCAGCGTTCTTCACGTCTTCTTCTTTAACACCCAGTTGTTCGATGATGATTTTCTTTACGCGTTCTTCGATGTTGCTCATGACCTGAATTTTCCTTTAAAAATACGCTATTGCGTCTGGTTGGGGTAGTGTATTCAATTGACGTGAGTTTGCAAGTGACTTGCCGCTGGTCAAACCACGAAATTCGCCAAACTTCGGCGTATTATCGCAAATTTGAACAGAACTCACGACAAATTGATTACACCATGTACATCCCGCCATTAACATGCAGGGTTTCGCCGGTAATATAGGCGGCATCATCCGATGCCAAGAATACCACAGCGGCAGCAATTTCTTTCGGATCGCCCAAACGGGCGGCAGGAACCTGATTCATGATGCCGGCGCGCTGCTCTTCATTGAGCGCCTTGGTCATGTCGGTCTCGATGAAACCGGGAGCAACCGCATTCACCGTGATGCCACGGGATGCCACTTCACGGGCCAGCGACTTGGTAAAGCCAACCAGACCAGCCTTGGCAGCAGCATAGTTGACCTGACCGGCGTTGCCCATGGTGCCGACCACGGAACCGATGCTGATGATGCGACCGTTACGCTTCTTCATCATGGCACGCAATACCGGCTTGCTCAGACGGTACAGGGAGGTGAGATTGGTGTCGATGATCTCGTTCCACTCGTCATCCTTCATCCGCATCAGCAGGTTGTCGCGGGTGATGCCGGCGTTGTTGATCAGGATGTCGATGTCGCCAAAACGCGCCTTGATGGCTGCGAAGACGGTTTCGATGGATTCCTGACTGGTCACGTTCAGTGCCATGCCGCAGCCTTGCTCACCCAGGTAAGCACTGATCGCTTCGGCACCGCTCTCGCTGGTCGCGGTACCCACGACTTTGGCGCCACGAGCAGCAAACGTCTCCGCAATCGCACGACCAATGCCACGGCTGGCGCCAGTGACCAACACAACCTTATCGGTAAAACTCATGACTTGCTCCTGTTTACTTGATCTGGGCCAGCGCCTGCTCGAACGAGGCGACGTCGTTGGCGTGAATACCTTCCACTCGCGCATCGATACGCTTGGCCAGGCCGGTCAATACCTTGCCCGGGCCCATCTCGATTTCGAGGGTAACACCGTCGTTTGCCATGCGCTCTACCGTTTCAGTCCAGCGAACCGGGCTGAACAGCTGACGCACCAGGGCTTGCTTGATGGCGGCCGGATCCTGCTCACAAGAGACGTCGACATTATTGATGACGGCGATGGCAGGAACCTTGATCTCGATCCCATCCAGGGCGGCGGCCAGCTTTTCTGCGGCCGGTTTCATCAGGGCGCAGTGGGAGGGCACGGAGACCGGCAGCGGCAGGGCACGTTTGGCGCCTGACTCTTTCATCAGCACGTTGGCACGCTCGACCGCCTCTTTGTGGCCGGCGATGACCACCTGGCCCGGAGAGTTGAAGTTGACCGGAGAGACCACCTGCCCCTGGGCCGCTTTCTCACAGTTGGCAGCGATGCTTTCGTTGTCCAGACCGATGATGGCAGCCATGGCGCCAGTGCCTTCCGGTACGGCTTCCTGCATGGCCAAACCACGCAGCTCGACCAGTTTGACGGCATCGGCAAACGCCAGCGCGCCGCTGCACACCAGGGCGGAGTATTCCCCCAGGCTGTGGCCGGCCATCACGGCAGGGGTTGCCCCGCCTTGTTGTTGCCACAGGCGCCACAGCGCGACGGAGGCGGTCAACAGCGCTGGCTGGGTACGCCAGGTCTTGTTGAGATCCTCGGCCGGGCCTGCCATCACCAGGGCAAACAGGTCATAACCCAGCACCTGGCTCGCCTCGGCGAAGGTCTCTTTAATCACGGCGTGTTGCTCGGCCAGCTCGGCCAGCATGCCGACGCTCTGGGAGCCTTGTCCCGGGAAGGCAATGGCAAATCGGGTCATCATTGATTCCTTTAAGGTAAGACGAATTCGGTAAGCGGGCGCCCGAGGACCGGGCACCGCTCGGTATCAGAGGCGAACCAGCGCAGAGCCCCAGGCAAAACCGCCGCCGAAGGCTTCCAGCAGGACCAGCTGGCCGGGTTTGATGCGACCATCGCGCACCCCTTCATCGAAGGCGATGGGCACGGAGGCCGCGGAGGTATTGCCATGACGATCCAGGGTCAGGATCACCTTGTCGAGCCCCATGCCGAGTTTCTTGGCGGTGGCATTGATGATGCGGAAGTTGGCTTGATGGGGCACCAGCCAGTCCAGCTCGCTCGGCTCGACGTTGGCCGCAGCCAGGGTTTCGGTCACGATCTCGCTAAGGCGTGTCACCGCCACCTTGAAGACATCGTTGCCCTTCATGTACATGTAGGCTTCGAGCTCGGCACCCGGCATGCCGCGACGGGGCTGCGGCAGTTTGAGCAGCTCGCCATAACGGCCATCGGCATGCAGATGGGTGGAGAGGATGCCAGGAGTGTCGCTGGCACCGATGACCACGGCCCCTGCCCCATCCCCGAACAGGATGATGGTGCCGCGATCCTCGGGATCGCACATACGTGACAGCACGTCCGCACCGACAACCAGCACGTGGCGAGCAGCGCCGGATTTGACGAACTGATCGGCGATGGCGAGAGCATATGTAAAGCCGGCACAGGCGGCGGCTACGTCAAACGCCGGGATACCCGGTACGTCAAGCAGCCCCTGCAGTTCACAGGCAGCAGCTGGGAAGGCATTCTCTGCGCTGGTGGTGGCCAGCACTATCATGTCCAGATCGGCGGCAGTCAGACCTGCCGCATCAAGCGCACGCAAGGCCGCCTGATGAGAAAGG
The DNA here is from genome assembly GCF_019046925.1 of Aeromonas sp. FDAARGOS 1402. Taxonomy (NCBI): domain Bacteria; kingdom Pseudomonadati; phylum Pseudomonadota; class Gammaproteobacteria; order Aeromonadales; family Aeromonadaceae; genus Aeromonas; species Aeromonas sp. FDAARGOS 1402. The sequence continues at coordinate 3,708,477 of NZ_CP077201.1, read as the reverse complement.
GTCGCGACGGTTTCGTCGGCTCCGGCGATACGGCGTTCACGGATCCCGGTGCGTTCCACGATCCATTCGTCACTGGTTTCAACCATCTGTTCAAGATCGGCGTTGGTACGAACCGAACTCGGCAGATAACTGCCAGTACCCAGAATTTTGCTATGCATAGAGTTTTATAAATCCCTGTCGAAAAAGACAGATTCAAGGCGATCTGCAATTTGCAATGGAAGTTGATGTCTGGCTTCTTGTGCGGCCAGCAGAATCGCATGACACAGAGCGCGGCGCTCGGCCCGCCCATGGCTTTTTACCACAATGCCGCGCAATCCTAACAGACTCGCGCCATTATACTGGTCGGGGTTCAGGTAAGAGAAACGCCGTTTGAACATAAATCCGGCGAGTCGACCAAGAAAACTGCGTTTTTTGCGCGGATATCCGGCCAGTTCGGCCATCATCCGCACCACCCCCTCTGCGGTCTTGAGCGCCACGTTGCCCACGAAACCGTCGCAGACGATCACGTCGCACTCGCCGCTGAAGATCCTGTCCCCCTCAATGAAACCGACAAAATTCAGGGCGGAGCATTGGCGCAGCAACTCGGCGCTGTGGCGCACCAGGTCGTTGCCCTTGATCTCCTCCTCCCCTACGTTGAGCAGTGCCACTCTGGGTGAAGGTATCCCCTCCACCTTCTCTGCGACTACGGCGCCCATCACGGCAAATTGCAGCAGGGTGTCGGCATCGCAGCTCACGTTCGCACCCAGATCCAGCATCACGGTCCGCTTTCCACTCAATGTGGGCAGCGCCTTGATGAGGGCTGGCCGGTCAACACCGGGCAAGGATTTGAGCACGCACTTGGCCATGGCCATCAAGGCACCGGTGTTGCCTGCACTGACACAGGCATCGGCAGCGCCGCTCTTGACCAGATCCAGGGTCACGCGCATGGAGGAGTCTTTCAGGGTACGCAGCGCCACGATAGGCTTTTCGCCCATGCCCACGACCTGGGAGGCATGCACGAGACGAACGCGAGGGTGGTTGAGCAAGCCATGTTGCTGCAGAAGAGGGGCGGTCTGGTATTGATCACCGACCAGAACAAGTTTTAGCTGGGGTAGAAGAGACAGTGCCTGCACGGCGGCAGGCACTGTTTCCGAGGGGCCGATATCTCCCCCCATTATGTCTAGCGCGACAGTTTGCGTAGACAAAGGCAATCCTTAAGCGATTACCTTTTTACCGCGGTAGAAACCATCGGCAGTCACGTGGTGACGACGATGAATTTCGCCACTGGTCTGATCAACAGTCAGGGCAGCGGTGGTCAGCGCATCGTGGGAACGACGCATGCCACGCTTGGCGCGGGTTTTACGGTTCTGTTGTACGGCCATGGTAGGCTAACTCCTAAAATTCACTTACGTTTGAGCGCTTCAAGAACTGCAAAGGGATTCGGCCGCTCATCAGCAGGTTCGATTTCACCCCAGGTCATCTCCATGTTTCCTCTGGGACACACATCCACCGGATGCATGGCTACTTGAGGCAACGAGAGGATGAGTTCATCCTCCAGGATTTGATGAAGATCTATCTCGCCGTTTTCGTCCAACTCAATGGGCTCATAAGCTTCCGGCAGTTCTTCCTCGTTTGTTCTTTCGAACAGCGGAGTGTAAATAAAACTAGCTTCACAAAGGTGTTCAAACGTCTCACCACAACGCTGGCAAACCAGGTCGACCTTGGCATGGGCAGTGCCTTTCATAACGGTCAACTTCTGGACATCTTTGCCAAAGTGCAGTGTGACATCCACATCACTTCGCAAGCCTTCGGTTGATTCCTCCAGCCTGGGCATCTGCGACTTTTCCACTATCCCGACATAATCGAGTAGCTTCAAGGCATTACGGACTGGATCAACCTTAACGGGCAACTTCACCTTTTGCATAGGGCGCGAATATTATAGGTCCAACAAGGGATAGTCAAAGGAAAAAGTCCTTACCGCCGATGATTTTACCTTCACAGGCCCCTGCAAGAGGAACTTGTGCTCATCGGTGGCCGATTATGCCATATCGTGCAGGATCTGGCACAGGATCCTGTTCCCCTCCCCTGTCTGTCCACCGGATGTGCTCCTTGGTGTCTCATCAGGTGGCAGAACAGCGCGGGTCGCTCCCCAGCAGGCCTGGTGTCGCAGCCACTCTGGGCTCGGCTTCCATCAGTCGGCGTATGGCTTTGAAACTGCCCACGGCAGCCTTGATGGCAATGGGATTGACCAGCCAGCCCGGCAAGTTGTTGCCCGGGTTGGTATAGGTTTCGAGCCGAACGAGTGTGCTGCCATCCCGTTGGGGTAGCGCCTCCCACCGTCCGGCGCTTTCCTGGATCCGGAACAGCCCTGCATGCAATGGCAGGGCATTCGGCTCTGCCAACACCTCGAGAATCAGGCCGCAATCGATGCGTCGACTCAGATGGGAGCGGGTGATGAGCTCCCTGTCTTGCACCGGCCAGGGAGACGCCAGGCGGGTATAGACCAGATCATCGTCGGGACCCGATCTGGCCAGCACCCTAACTTCACGGCTCTGGGGCAACCACTCTTTATGGCGCGCCGTGTTGCGCAGCACCGTGATCAGCGCGCCAGGATCGGCATTCACGCGCATCTCCAGACGTAAGGCCTGAAAAGAGGTCGGAGAATGTGGCTGGGTCCAAAGCATCACCCCCTCATCCCCTTGGCGAAGTTGCCATGTCCCTGCCCAGCTGGCGAAGGAGATCAGTGCCATGACCAAGGCCGCATATCGTGTCATCACGCTCAATTCCGATCTCTTGTGTTTGTGCTGTGGTTCCATCAGCATGCATGCTTCCCGCTAATTAGGCGAGTCCCGCTGTAGACATCTCCTGTTTGCGTGGCCCCATCTGCACAGATAGAATCAACCAATTGATTTATAAATGGATATCATCAAAACATGCAGCCTTCCTTGATCCTCGCGTCCACCTCGTCCTACCGCAAGACCTTGCTGGAAAAACTCGGTCAGCCGTTTCACTGTACCGCGCCTCAAGTCGATGAGACGGCGCAACACGGGGAAACCGCGGAAGCCCTGGTCAGCAGATTGGCGTTTGCCAAGGCGAGTGCGGTTGCTGCTGATCGTGATCAAGGATTGATCATCGGTTCAGATCAGGTGTGCGTCTGTGACGGGCAGATCCTCGGCAAGCCAGGCACGGTGGAGAAGGCGGTCGAGCAGTTGCTGCAGGCCCAAGGCAAGCGCGTCATCTTTTACACCGGGCTGTGCGTGATCAATGCTGCAAATGGCCATGCCGAGCAGCTCGTCGAGCCTTTCACCGTGCATTTTCGTTCGCTCGATGAAGCCGCCATCCGTCGCTATGTGGAGGCCGAACGTCCTCTGGATTGTGCCGGCAGCTTTAAGTGCGAGGGAATGGGCATCGTCTTGTTCAAGGCGCTGGAGGGGCGCGATCCCAACGCCCTTGTCGGTCTTCCCCTGATAGGCTTGGTTGATCTCCTGGGTCGCCACGGCCTGGCTCTCCCATAACAAGAACTCTGCCATGAAAAACGGGAGCCTTGGCTCCCGTTTTTCATGGCTGTCAGCGTGGCAGCTTGGCGAGGAACGCCTCAAGCTCCGGTGACAATGGCGCTTCCACCTGCATCTCCCGCTCATCTACCGGATGAGTAAAGGTGAGCTTCCAGGCGTGCAGGAACAGACGCTTTAGCCCCTGCCCCCGCATTTTTTCATCAAACCCGGCCTCACCATATTTGTCATCGCAGGCGATGGGATGGCCGGCGTGCTGGGTGTGGACACGGATCTGGTGGGTACGGCCAGTGATGGGGCTGCACTCGACCAGAGTGGCTTCGGCAAATTGACGGGCAATCCGGAACCGGGTCTCGGAGGGTTTGCCATCGCTGCTGACCCGCACCACCCGCTCGCCGGATTGCAGATCATTTTTGCGAAGTGGCGCATTGACCACCTTGACGTGGGGTTGCCACTGGCCGCGCACCAGCGCCAGATACTGCTTGCGCATGGTCTTGACCCGCAGCTGCTCGTGCAGGCTGCGCAGGGCACTGCGCTTCTTGGCAACCAGCAGCACGCCGGAGGTGTCGCGATCCAGCCGGTGCACCAGTTCGAGGAAACGGGCTTCGGGGCGCAGGGCACGCAGCCCTTCTATAACGCCAAAGCTGAGGCCGCTGCCGCCGTGCACTGCCATGCCGGACGGCTTGTTGAGCACTATCATGGCATCGTCTTCAAACAGGATCTGGCTCTCCAGACGCTGGATGCTGCCGAGGTTGGCAGAAGGCAACTCATTCTTCTCGGCCACACGCACGGGGGGCACCCGCACCTCGTCACCGGCACAAAGCTTGTATTCCGGTTTGATGCGCTTCTTGTTGACCCGCACCTCCCCTTTTCGAAGGATGCGATAAATCAGGCTCTTGGGGACGCCCTTTAACTGAGTCTTGAGAAAATTGTCGATGCGCTGCCCGTCATGCTCAGCTTCGATGGTGAGCAGCTGCACTTGTTGATGTATCTGTGTCATGGCGCGGATTTTAACACCGCCGACAGCCCTTGGCTCCATGCTTTGTTAAAAAATGGCGTCTTGCTATAAAAGTGGTTTAAATGGGATAATAAACAAGGTTTTGTCATTGTGTTCAAGCCTTGTACTAAGTGGCCAAAATGTATGCCACCCAATCCCGAAACACCGTGTATACAAGAACATGACGGTTCCCGGGTGCGAGGTACAACGCATGGAGAACACAAACAGAACCGACGTAAATTGTCTCCACATCGGTATCCTTAATTCACGCCCTCTCGAGAAGGCTGAACCAGAGTGCCCTTAGTTTGCGCCTCATGCATACCCCAACCGGGAGGTTGCCCCAGCATGCTGAAGACCCGAGGCCGGCGCCGGCAGGACCCAGTGGAGGAATCAAAATGACAAAATAATGAGAACTCAATGAAAAGAATGCTAATCAACGCGACTCAGGAAGAGGAGTTGCGCGTAGCGCTGGTTGACGGACAACAGCTCTACGATTTGGATATTGAAAGTCCGGGACACGAGCAGAAAAAAGCGAACATTTACAAGGGCAAAATCACCCGAGTAGAACCCAGTCTCGAAGCTGCTTTTGTTGACTATGGCGCCGAACGCCACGGTTTCCTGCCGTTAAAGGAAATCGCCCGCAATTACTTCCCCTCCGGTTACTCCTATCAGGGTCGTCCCAACATCAAAGAAGTGGTCCGCGAAGGCCAGGAAGTGATTGTCCAGATCGACAAGGAAGAGCGTGGTACCAAGGGTGCAGCCCTCACCACCTTCATCAGTCTGGCTGGCAGCTACCTGGTGCTGATGCCGAACAACCCCCGTGCCGGCGGCATCTCCCGTCGCATCGAGGGTGACGAGCGGACCGAGCTGAAGGAAGCTCTGAGCGGACTGACCGTGCCGGACGGCATGGGCCTCATCGTGCGCACCGCCGGTGTGGGCAAGTCCCCGGAAGAACTGGAGTGGGATCTGAACGTTCTGCTCAATCACTGGGACTCCATCCACAAGGCGTCACAACAACGTTCCGCTCCGGTGCTCATTCACCAGGAGAGCAACGTCATCGTGCGCGCCATCCGTGACTATCTGCGTCGCGATGTGGGCGAGATCCTGATCGACAACCCGGTCATCTTCGAACGCGCCAAGTCGCATATCGAGCTGGTCCGTCCCGATTTCCTCAATCGCGTGAAGCTGTACAAGGGTGATGTCGCCCTGTTCAACCACTTCCAGATCGAGAGCCAGATCGAATCGGCCTTCCAGCGCGAAGTGCGCCTGCCCTCCGGCGGCAGCATCGTCATCGATCCGACCGAAGCACTGACCTCCATCGATATCAACTCCTCCCGCGCCACCAAGGGCGGCGATATCGAAGAGACCGCCCTGCAGACCAACCTGGAAGCGGCCGATGAGATCGCTCGCCAGCTGCGCCTGCGTGACCTGGGTGGCCTGATTGTCATCGACTTCATCGACATGACCCCTGTTCGCCATCAACGCGAAGTGGAAAACCGTCTGCGTGAAGCGGTGCATCAGGACCGTGCCCGTATCCAGCTGGGCCGTATCTCCCGTTTCGGTCTGCTGGAGATGTCTCGCCAGCGTCTGCGTCCCTCCCTCAACGAGTCCAGCAGCCATATCTGCCCCCGTTGCCAGGGTCAGGGGGTCATCCGTGACAACGAATCCCTCGCCCTGTCCATCCTGCGTCTCATCGAAGAAGAGGCCATGAAGGACAACACCGAGCAGGTGCATGCCCAGGTGCCGGTCGATGTGGCCGCCTATCTGCTCAACGAGAAGCGTACCTCCATCGCCAATCTGGAACAGCGCAATGATGTGCGAGTCTACATCATTCCGAACCAGCATCTGGAAACCCCGCACTACGAAGTGACCCGCATCCGTCAGAACGAGATCCCGGAAGCGGCCAGCTACGAGCTCAAAACCGAGATTGCCAAGCCGGTCTACCAGCCGCGCCAGGCTCAGGTAGTCGAGCGCGAACAGCCGCTGCTGCAAGGGTTTGCCCCGGCTCCCCAGCCGGTTGCGCCCGCCGCCCCGGCTCCTGTTGCGACTCCCGCTCCGGTTGCAGAACAAGTCGGCTTCTTTGGCAAGCTGGCCAAGGCCTTCTCCGGCCTGTTCGGTGCCTCCTCCGATGCGGCTCCGGCCGAGGTGAAGGCGCCTGCCGACAAACCGGCCGCCCAGCGCGAAGCTCGCAAAGATGACGGGCACCGTCACCAGCGCGATGAATCCCGCAGCCGTGGTCAACGTGGCCGTCGTGACGACAACCGCAGCAATCGCAACGCCGAGAGCGGTGACAAGCGTGAAGGTGCGGCAAACCGCGATGGCGCAGAGAACCGCAATCGTCGCCCGCGCAAAGAGCGTGAGCCGCGCCAGGAACGGGAACCCCGTGGTGACGTGCGCACCGAACAGCGCATGGAGCGTGAGCCTCGCGAACCCCGCCAGGAGCGCGAACCTCGTGCCCCGCGTCCGGCTCGTGAACCTCGCGTCCCCCGCGAACCCCGTGCCGAGGTGATCGTCGAGGCGGTTGATACCGTTGATACTGCGGTCGCCAGCGCTGAACCGCGTCAGGAAAAAGAGCAAAAAGTGGCTGAGCGCCGTGAACGTCGCCAACTGCGCAAGCAGATCCGTGTCGATGTCGCCGCAACCGACACCCCTGCCCTGCCGACTGACGAGCAAATCACCGATGTCGCCGACGTGCAAGCCGCCGCTGAGCAGCAAGAAGAGCAAGGCGAAGGTCAGCGTCGCTCCCGCCGTACCCCGCGCAATCAGCGCATCGAAGGGCAACGTCGCAAGCGCATCAACGAAGAGGCTCGTGGCCAGCGTGAAGACGAAGCACAAGGTGAAGTGCAGCTGACTACCGCGGCCCAGGCCGATGCGGCTCAGGTGAAGGTGGAAGAACCGGTTGTGCCTGTCATCACCATTCCGAGCGCAGAAGCGGTTGCTGCCGCCCTGCAGGCCTCCGCCGCACTGACCGAACACGTGGTGGCTGAAGCCGTTGCTGAGGAAGCGGCAGAGCAAGCACTGGCAGCCCAGGCAGTGGACGCGCCCTCCACTGACGAAGTTGAACAGGCTGCGCAAGCAGACGCTGAACCCGTCGCCGAAGTGGCAGTTGTCGAACCCGAGATGGTCGAACCTATCGTCGACACCGCCTCTCATGACGAACCTGTAGCCGTGATCGACGCTGTCGAGCAGACCCAGCAAGTGGAGGCCATCCCAGAAGAGGTTGCACCGGTTGCTGAAGCGGCACCTGTCGTGATCGCTGATGAGGAGACGGCCACCGCCGAGGCGGAGGTCGTCGAGATGCCGGCTGCCGTGGTGCAAACCGAGCCAGCAACCAGCCCCGAAGTGAAGGTCAGCAAGGGTGCCGGTGTATTGGCCCGTGCCCGCAAGGCCTATGCCCCCATGGCAACGCCGGCTGCGGCTCCTGCCCCGACCCCCCGTGAACCCGTGGAGTACGCTCCCCTGGTACGCAGCGAAGTCGTGACCTCCGGTCGCCACGGTGGCAGCACCGCTGCCAGCAACGTGGCAACCAGCCCGGCCGGTCGCCCCTGAGCAGACTCGTTAGTCTGAATAAAGAGCCACACATTGTGTGGCTCTTTTTTTGTCTCTTTTTTGGCTGACATCGCCTTGCTCTCCCCTCCTGCCCGTTCGATATCCGCCCCTTTCCCGATGTTCAGCGACCACACACACTCAGTCCAAGCAAGACGTGAATAACACACCAGACAGAGGATTCATCTCTGTCAAAGCATCACGACATGCGCTGCTTTGTCGACAGGGTCCGTGCGTTGACAGCATATGGAGCCATTGGCAAACTGAAGCGCCCCTGGTTTTCTAGACACTTTGTTGCTGAAAAATAAACTGCCTTTCAAACTCTACCGGCGACAGCCCATCATTGGAACCATGACGCCTGATTGGGTTGTAAAACATCTCGATATAATCAAACACATCGCTGCGGGCTTCGTCTCTTGTCGCGTAAATCCTGCGCTTGATCCGCTCCCGTTTGAGCAACTGAAAGAAGCTCTCGGCGACCGCGTTGTCGTGACAGTTACCCCGTCGGCTCATGCTGCAACTCAGGTTGTGGGCCTTCAGAAAGTCTTGCCATTCACCACCGGTAAACTGGCTGCCCTGATCCGAATGCACCAGTACCGGCTGCTTGGGTTTGCGCCGCCAGACGGCCATCAATAACGCATCAACCGCCAAGTCTGCCGTCATGCGTGACTTCATCGCCCAGCCGACGATCTGGCGAGAGAACAGGTCGAGCACCACCGCCAGGTACAGCCACCCTTCTTGAGTGCGAATGTAGGTAATGTCAGTCACCCAGGTGATGTTGGGGGCTGGCACCTTAAACTGACGTGCCAGCGTGTTTGGGGCAGCTTGCGTGCTCTTGCCTCCATAATGCCCCTTGCGGCGTTGATAGCCCGTTTGCGAACGCAGTCCCTCCCGCTTCATTAATTTGGCCACACGGTGCTTGCCGCAGGCTTCCCCTGCGCCACGAAAGTCGCGATGGATCTTGCGATAACCGTAGACAGCACCACTTTCCAGCCAGGATTGCTTGACCAATCCAGTCAGTCGTTCGTCCTCCTGCTGTCGTGGCGATGTGGGCTGTTTCAACCACGCGTAGAAGCCACTTCGGTGAACCCCCAGGGTCTGGCACAGGGTAACGACACTGTACCGGTCGAGTCGGGAGGTTATGAACGCGTACCTTTCCTTGACTCGCTGGCAAAGTACGCGGCGGCCTCCTTTAGAATATTGCGCTCCTCGGTGACCTGGCGCAGTTCAGTTTTCAGGCGGCGGATCTCGGCTTGCAAGGCAGACTCTTCTATCTGCTGGTCAGCAGGCTTACCGTACTGCTTGAGCCATGCATACAGGCTGTGGCTGGATACCCCGATGGCACGTGCAACGTCAGCCACCGGCCGCCCGCGCTCGGTGATTTGTTTAACGGCTTCGATTTTGAATGTTTCTGGATAACGCTGACGGGTCATAACACCTCCAATAGTTGCCTCATTTTAAGGCTGTGAGGTGTCTAGGGAACTGGGGGCGATTCAAACAGTCTGGCAGCGTTCCCCTTTGGTAGCACAGTCGGTGTGTTCAGTGGTGGCTGAGACAACCCAGGTTGAACGGGAATGCCAGACATAGGGCAACCTGTGGCGCTCTTCACTCTCATCATTTCTGGTGAGGATCATAGACCCGTTGGACGCCCTCCCTTCAGCTTCACGTGCAAGTGTCAGCTCGTAACAAGGATGCTGCCCTCACTGTGCACAACAGGGTGGTTCAGGGATGTAGAGAAACAAGGAGGTGATAGATATGGCTGTTCAACTGCTTGTCTGATGGCATATAGCCATCGCTCATTGAACTATTGCCGTATGACGTGATATTCACCAGGCAACAAAAAAGGGCCCGAAGGCCCTTGTTTCATTTCCAATGACTGTCGTGCTTACCCGCCAAAGAGATGGTTGTTCAGCAGGAACAGGCCGCCGGAGAGCAGCATGGTGAGCGGCAATGTCAGCACCCAGGCAAGCAGAATGGTCTTGATGGTCTGGCTCTGCAGGCCGGACTTGTTGGCCACCATGGTCCCCGCCACCGCAGAGGAGAGAATGTGGGTGGTGGACACCGGCATCCCGGTCAGACTCGCAATCCCGATGGACGCGGCGGCCGTGATCTGGGCTGCAATGCCCTGGCTGTAGGTCATGCCGGTGGAACCGATCTTCTCCCCTACCGTGTAGACGATACGACGCCAGCCCACCATGGTGCCGCAACCGAGCGCCAGCGCGATGGACACGATAACCCAGGTCGGCGCATATTCGGCCGTGGCGGTCAGATCCTTGCGCCATTTGGCAAGATCAGTCAGCTCCTTGGCCGGCAGCGGCAATTTGGAGACCTTGCGGGCAGTGTCGTCGATGCACAGCAGCAGGCGACGCACTTCGCGGCGATCCACCAGGTTCATCTCCTCGTAGGTGCGCACCTGGCCCAGACGCTTGTCGAGGGTCGCCATGGCCTGCAGGGCCTCCCCTGCCGCACAGTGGCTCATCAGCTCCTCCTGGGCTTTGGCAGGCACACTGAAGTTCACCAGATGGGAAACCTGATCCTGGTTACGCTGGTAGATCTCCATGATGCGCTGGTTGGCATCCTGAGTTCTGTCCAGATCATAGGAGCGGCTGTTCATGTCCAGCGCAAAATAGGCAGGCGCCATGCAGATCAGCACCAGCATCACCAGACCGATGCCTTTCTGACCATCGTTGGAGCCGTGCACGAAGCTCACCCCCATTGCGGAACAAATCAGTGTGACACGGGCCCAGAACGGTGGATGCTTCTTGCCGTCCACCAGCAGGCGCTCTTCCGGGGTCTTGTGGATCTTGCTGCCAAGCCATACGCGCTTCATGGCGAACAGCAGCAAGGCGGCAATGATGAAGCCCACGGTGGGAGAGATGATGAGAGAGAGCATGATGTCGATGGCTTTGCCGACGTTGATACCCTCTTTCAGGGGTTGATGGCTGATCAGGGCATAGGCACCTCCTACCCCCAGGATGGAACCGATCAGGGTGTGGGAGCTGGATGCCGGAATGCCGAAGTACCAGGTTCCCAGGTTCCAGACGATGGCCGAGAACAGCAGGGAGAACACCATGATCAGACCCTGGGTGGAGTCCATGCCAAGCAGCAGATCGATGGGCAGCAGATGAACGATGGCGTAGGCCACCCCCAATCCACCCAGCATGACACCGGCGAAATTGAACAGACCGGAAGCCACCACCGCCATATGAGCCGGCATCGCCTTGGTATAGATAACCGTTGCTACCGCGTTGGCGGTATCATGAAAGCCGTTGATGAATTCATAGGCCAGCACAAAAAAAACGGCCAATACCAAACCGATTGACCACCACAAACCCAAACCACTAAACATTTCAAACATAAAAACGAACCTGTTTATGAGTTGCGGCGGATTATGCCAGAAGGCTCGATGCGCCATACCCGTTGTTGAAATATTTCAGCAAAAAAAAAAAAGGGCATTCCGTCAGAAAATGTCTTAGGGCCTGTAGGAACGGGGCTTGTCGAGGATTAATTTATGTCCATTCCATTGCTGTGGATAGGCGCCAATCAAAGCCGTAGCAAGGCTCAATGTCCCTAAAAAGGCCGCCTTTCAACCCGCTCGGCACGCCCGTTTCCTTTTGTCAGATAAAAAAGAGGGTGCCTTGGCACCCTCCTCGATAGACAAGCCGCACGGTGCGGAGATCAATCCTGGTTGATCCGGCTGGCCACAGCCCCTTGCTGACTCTTGTATTTGGCATTTTCCCGTTTGTTGTACGGGCGAGCCGCGGTACCTGACAGCATCTCGAAGTTCAGGGCACCGATCTTCATCTTGGGACGCAGGGCCAGAGGCAACTTGCCGCCGTTGTAAAACTCCAGCACGATGCGACCGGACCAGCCCGGATCGATGCGGTGGGCGGTGACGTGTACCATGAGGCCGAGGCGCGCCAGGGAGGAACGACCATCCAGCCAGCCGACGATATCGGCGGGCAAGGTAACCGATTCATAGGTCACCGCCAGCGCCAGCTGACCCGGGTGCAGATAGAAGGCTTCACCGTCCGGCACGTGGATCTCCTCGCTCATCACCCGCTCGATGGCATCGGCCATCTCGGCACTGGTCCCGCCAAGGTCGATATAAGGCGCGGTATGATCGCGAAACACCCGAAACTCGTTGCCCAGCAGCACATCGACGCTGACGCCGCTGATCCGCTCAACACCGGGCCGCGGCTCGATGACGATCTTGCCTTCATCCAGGTGCCGTTCGATATCGGTATCACAAAGACGCATTCTGCGACTCTCCTGACAAAAGATTCATTAAAAAAAGCCGGGCATCACCCGGCTTGTTTTCTCTCAACCAATCAACATATGGCGGATACGCGCCTTGAGCATGTCGATGGCGATACGGTTCTTGCCGCCACGGGGCACGATCACGTCGGCATACTGCTTGGACGGGTCGATGAACTGCATGAACATGGGACGCACAGTCTTCTGATACTGCTTGAGCACGGAGTCCATGGTACGACCGCGCTCCTGCACATCGCGCACCAGACGACGCAGCAAACAGATGTCGAGCGGGGTATCCATGAAGATGGAGGCGTCCATCAGTTCGCGCAGGCGGCTGTCAGTCAACAGCAGTATCCCTTCGAGGATGATGACACGGCGCGGTGCAAAGGTGGTGACCTCGGTCATGCGCGTGTGCTCGGTATAGGAGTACTGGGGGATGTTGACCGCCTCCCCTTGCGTCAGCTGGGTCAGATGCTGCACCAGCAGATCGTGATCCAGGGCATTGGGGTGGTCATAGTTGGTCTTGACCCGCTCTTCCATGGTCAGGTGGGTCTGATCACGGTAGTAGCAATCCTCGGTGATCACACCAATCTGACCCGCTCCCAGCTCGGCCACCAGCTCTTCATAGATGGTTTGGGCGATAAGACTCTTGCCGGACGCGGATGCACCAGCAATACCGATGATCACGCAGGAATGTTGAGTATCAGACATTGAAAATACCTAAAGAGAAGAGCACTGGGGATTGTTTAAACCGATCCATTATATGAAAAAGGGGTGGCCATGCCCACCCCAAATCCGTCCCCCTTGGCCGAACGCCGATTATTCGTCCAGCGCCACCGTGTAGAGCGGGGTCGCAATCGGTTTTGCGCTGAAATATAGCTCGGCCCCTACCCGGCGAGCCAGTTTCAGGTAAGTCTGTGACAGCTCGCCATCCGGCGCACCGAACACGGTGGGGCAGCCGTCATCCATGTGCTGGCGAATGTCGATATGCAGCGGCAACTGACCAAGCAGCGCCACGTGATACTGCTCCGCCATCTTCTGACCACCGCCGGTACCGAACAACGGCTCGTGATGCCCGCAGGCGCTGCAGACGTGGTAACTCATGTTCTCGACGATGCCAAGCACAGGCACATTGACCTTGTTGAACATGGCGATCCCCTTGCGGGCATCTGCCAGCGCCACATCCTGGGGCGTCGTGACGATCACCGCCGCCGTGGTGGGCACCTGCTGGGCCAGCGTCAGCTGGATATCGCCAGTGCCCGGGGGCATGTCCACCACCAGGTAGTCCACCTCGCCCCAGCGGGTCTCGTGCAGGATCTGCCCGAGTGCCTTGCTCGCCATGGGACCGCGCCAGATGGTGGCATCCTGCTCGGCCACCAGATAACCGATGCTGTTGCTCTTGATGCCGCAGGCCATCACCGGCTCCATCAGCTTGCCATCAAAGCTGACAGGGCGCTCCTTGAGGGTCCCCGTCATGGTCGGGATGGAGGGGCCATAGATGTCCGCATCCAGCAGGGCGACCCGCGCCCCCTCTTTTTGCAGCGCCAGCGCCAGGTTGACCGCGGTAGTGGACTTGCCCACCCCTCCCTTGCCGGAGGCAACCACCAGGATATTGCGGATCCCCTGCACCGCCGCCAGTTGCTGCGCGCGGGGCATGCTGGCCACGTCTATCTCCCCCGTCCAGTCGATGCGGGTCGCACCGGTTGAGCTGCGCAGCCGGGCATCGAACTCCTCTTTGATCTGTTCAAACAGGGACTGGCCGGCAAAGGGCAGCACCAGCGTGATGGCCAGGGTCTGTTCGTGCCGCTCGACGGAACGCACAAAACCGGCCGCGACCAGATCCTTGCCCCATCCTGCCGGCTTAAATTCGGCCAGGATCTGTTTTACTGAATCAATCACCATTAACTCCCCATTATGTTGTCGTTATGCTGAGGTGAACGGTTACCGCACATAAATCAGTGGCTTGCCGACGTCATCGTGATGCCGCCAGTCAGGGCACCGGGGGCCACAACCCTAGGCAGGCCGCCCCCAATTCGGGTAACATGCACGGCACTGTATCATCCCAACAGGCACATAAAGAACGTATTATGGCAACTGATCCTCGTAGAATGCTGGTAACCTGCGCCCTCCCCTATGCCAACGGCTCCATCCATCTCGGCCACATGCTGGAACACATCCAGGCCGATATCTGGGTTCGTTATCAGCGAATGCGTGGCCATCAGGTGCATTTCGTCTGTGCCGACGATGCCCACGGTACGCCCATCATGCTCAAGGCTCAGCAGATGGGGATCTCGCCGGAAGAGATGATTGCCGCCGTCTCCCAGGAGCACCAGGGGGATTTTGCCGGTTTCAACATCAGCTTCGACAACTACCACTCCACCCACAGTGACGAGAACCGCGAGCTGGCGGGCGTGATCTATGGCCGCCTCAAAGAGTCAGGCAAAATCAAGATCCGCACTATCTCCCAACTGTTCGATCCGGAAAAATCCATGTTCCTGCCGGATCGCTTCGTCAAGGGCACCTGCCCCAAGTGCAAGTCCCCCGATCAGTACGGTGACAACTGCGACGCTTGCGGCGCCACCTACAGCCCGACCGAGCTGATTGATCCGAAATCCGCCGTCTCCGGTGCGACCCCGGTGATGAAGGACTCCGAGCACTACTTCTTCGACCTGCCCCAGTTCGAAGCCTGGCTCGCCGACTGGGTACGCGGCTCCGGCGCCATCCAGGAAGAGATGGCCAACAAGATGCAAGAGTGGTTCGAAAGCGGCCTGCAGCAGTGGGACATCACCCGTGACGCCCCCTACTTCGGCTTCGAAATTCCCGGTGCCCCCGGCAAGTACTTCTATGTCTGGCTGGACGCCCCCATCGGCTACATGGCGTCGTTCAAGAACCTGTGCAACAAGCGCGGCGACATCGACTTCGACAGCTACTGGAAAGCGGACTCCGACGCCGAGCTCTATCACTTCATCGGCAAGGACATCGCCTACTTCCACTGCCTGTTCTGGCCGGCCATGCTGGAAGGCGCGAACTTCCGCAAGCCGACCAAGGTCAATGTTCACGGCTATGTGACCGTCAACGGCGCCAAGATGTCCAAGTCCAAGGGCACCTTCATCAAGGCGTCCACCTATCTCAAGCACCTGGATCCGGAGTGCCTGCGTTACTACTACGCCGCCAAGCTCAACAGCCGCATCGACGATCTGGACTTGAACCTCGAAGACTTCGTCTCCCGCGTCAACGCCGACGTGGTCAACAAGCTGGTCAACCTGGCCTCTCGCAACGCCGGCTTTATCGCCAAGCGTTTTGACGGCAAGCTGGCCGCCACCTGCGCCGAGCCCGCACTCTACGCCGAGTTTGCCAACGCCAGCGCCAGCATCGCCGAAGCCTATGAAGCGCGCGAATTCAGCCGCGCCATCCGCGAGATCATGGCCCTGGCCGACAAGGCCAACCGCTATGTGGACGACAAGGCTCCCTGGGTCATCGCCAAGCAGGAAGGGGCGGATGCCGAGCTGCAAGCCGTCTGCTCCGTCGGCATCAACCTGTTCCGCGTGCTGATGGCCTACTTGAAGCCCGTCATGCCGCAACTGGCCGAGCGCGCCGAAGCCTTCCTTGGCGAAACCCTGACCTGGGATGGCATCGCCGCCCCTCTGGTCGACCACGGCGTCGCCCCCTTCAAGGCACTCTTCTCCCGCATCGAGTCCGCCAAGGTGGATGCCATGGTGGAAGCGTCCAAGGAAGATCTCGCCAAGGAGCAGAGCAAGAAGCCGGCAGGCCCCCTGGTGGACGATCCCATCAGCGAGACCATCACCTACGACGACTTTGCCAAGATTGACCTGCGGGTGGCGCTGATCAAGAAAGCCGAAGCGGTGCCGGAAGCCGAGAAGCTGCTGAAGTTGCAGCTGGATATCGGCGGCGAAACCCGTCAGGTCTTTGCCGGTATCAAGTCCGCCTACAACCCGGAAGATCTGGAAGGCAAGCTGACCGTGATGGTGGCCAACCTGGCCCCGCGCAAGATGCGCTTTGGCATGTCCGAAGGCATGGTGCTGGCGGCAGGTCCGGGCGGCGAGGATCTCTGGATCCTCGAGCCCCAGGAAGGTGCTCAGCCGGGCATGCGCGTGAAGTAATACGCCCCTTCCCGGACAGTCCCAATGAAAAGAGAGGCCAATGGCCTCTCTTTTTTTATCTTGTGGGGTGCTTACTGCCCGCTCTGCAGCAATGCCATGCGAAGGCCGACCAGCTCCGCCTGATGGCAATCCAGTTGCAGTAGTTGGCAGCGGATCTCTGTTTTCAGGGCTCGCCGTTGCTGGCCCCGCCCCGTTTCGCCCCCAAGGCGTCTGAGCCATTGGCGCCTGTCCTGCAATTGCCCAAGCCGCTCCTGCCAGCTCACCAGCATGGACAACCAGGCCGGATCCCCTCCCCCCTGTGCCGTCAGCAGCTCCATCCCGTAGCGCGCCTGTTTCAGCACCAGACGCAGCCGGTGCCAGCACCGAAGTTTCGCCCTGATGCCCACAGGAAGGGAGGTGGTCTTAGCCAGTGCATCCGACAGTGACAGCGCCAGATGCAGCTGAAACAGCGGCAAGAGATCGACACCGACGGGTACCTCTTCCAGTCGGGCCAGCCAACGGGCCAGCGGGCCGGTCAACAGGGGGACCCGTGGCAAGCGGTTCTGCCGAAGCGAGCCACCATGATGCTGCGCATAGACCTGGGCATCGCGCAGGGCGGAGAGCGTGCCGACGGCACGGGTCAATTGCCGCTCCAGCTCGGGCTCATGAATGAGGGGTCGCCACAGGGCGAGCAGCGCCAGCAGGCGGCGGGCCGCTATCCGGTAGGCATGCACCTCTTCCATCCCCTTGTGCTCGCGCAGTGCCAGGGTCGCCCCCCGATATTGCCCAACGAGCCGGTTGGCCTGCGCAATCCCGCTCTCCCCCATGAACCCTCCCGGCTAGTTGGTATGAAAACCGGTTCCGGTGGGTGGCAACGCCTGGGTGCACTCCATTCGGGTGACGGTGGCGGTTCGGGGCCCGTGCTCAAGCCAGCCCAGCATCATCTGTACCTTCTGTTCGGGACCGGCAATCAGGATCTCCACCGAGCCATCTTCCAGGTTGTAGGCATGCCCCCGCAGCCCCAGTTGCAGCGCCCGCTCCCGGGTGAAGTAGCGAAACCCCACCCCCTGAACCTGACCCCACACCCGCACGACAAACGATTGCTCTCCCATTTATCACACCTTTCCCTTAAGTAATTTTTCCCCGGGGCGATAATGAGCGCGACACTCTCTTCCCCTTGCAGGACGCAATACCATTATGAAAGAAGTAAAGTTTCGGTGGGTTGACCGTTATCTCATTCACCTCACGATCAGCGAGAAATTTCTCATCACCTTCTGGTGCCCCCTGGTGTTCATCGCCTTCCTCACCTGGTATCTGCTGGCCGACGGCCATGATCAGGCGATGCAGCTCAGAGTGGATCAGCTAAAAGGGCGGGTCGAGACCACGGCCCAGCTGGTGAGCCAGCAGCCGACCCTTACCCTGCCCGCGGATCTCGTACTCACGCCTGGCGCCGCCACCGGCCTTAGCCAGCAGGGGGACATCTATCGCTATGGCGCCAGCGCAGGACAGGCGGGCGTCGTCTCCGGCACCCTGGATACGAGTCACTACGCCCTCTGGGATGGTCAGGGCACCACGCTCACCATCATCGCGGTGCTGGCCGCCCTGCTGGCCCTCATCACCCACTATCTGATGACCTTCGTCTCGGGGGCGCTCTACTCCACCAACAAGGCATTGCAGACGGTGGCGAACGGCGATCTCACCTTCCGGCTCAATTTCTTCCCGGTGCGCGACGAGTTCTCCATTCTGGCGGGCAGCATCGACACCTTCACCGACCGCCAGCACAAGATAGTGCAACTGGTGGAAGAGTCCGCCGATGCCCTTACCCTGGCCGCAGACGAATTTCGCGAGCATGCCAGCGACGGCGAGCAGCTTGCCCGCGCCCAACGCCAGCACATGGACTCCCTGGCCGCCGCCATGGAGCAGATGTCCGCCGCCATCCGGGAAGTGGCCCGCAACGCCAACGACACCCTGCTGCAAACCCGCCAGTCCAGCGACGAGGCGACTCACGGGGCACAGCGGGTGGCACGCACCATCACCGCCATCCGCACCCTGGCGGACGAGATTGGCAATGCCTCGGGCGCGGTCGAGCGGCTGACTCACAACGCCAATCGCATCAACGAAGTGGTCAACGTCATCAACGCCATCTCCCAGCAAACCAACCTGCTGGCCCTCAACGCTGCCATCGAGGCCGCCCGGGCTGGTGAACAGGGACGCGGCTTTGCGGTGGTGGCCGACGAGGTGCGCACCCTCGCCAGCCGCACCCAGCAGGCCACGGTGGAAATCCAGCAGATGATCGAGGAGCTCCAGGCCGGGACCGGGGCGTTAAACGACATCATGGAAAAGACTGTAGGGCGCGCCGCCGACAGCCAGCAGCTCATCACCGAGGTGGGCATGGACATCGAGCGGCTCAGCAACCACAGCGATGCGGTGCTGGAGATGAGCACCCAGATCGCCACCTCCAGCGAAGAGCAGAGTTCGGTGGCCGAGGAGATCACCCGCAACCTCGACAAGGTGCGCCACGAGGCGAGCCGGGTGGAGGAGTCCGCCAGCGCGGCGGTCGCCGGCACCACCGGCCTCAAGGGAACCGCCAATGAACTCGGTCAGGCGCTCACCGGCCTGCGGATCTGACCCCCTCCCTCCAGCAGGCCATCGTCCAGATGGCCTGCCGCGTCTGGGCCAGGCGCTTGGGACGCGCTAAACAGCCCGTCCGACCCTGACCGCGTGTGGATGCACGGATCCCGGTAGACGCGGCTTGCGTGCCTACCCTCACAGCCCCTACTATATGCCCCCTTCTTTTCTACCATCGGCAACTACCCATGAGCGCTTCCATCTATCTCGTCAAAGGCCGCGAAAAATCCCTGCTGCGTCGCCACCCCTGGATCTTCTCCAAGGGCATTGAGCGGGTGCAGGGCAACCCCGTTGACGGCGATACCGTCGAGATCTTCACCCATGACGGCAAATGGCTCGCCCGTGGCGCCTGGTCCGGCAGCTCCCAGATCCGTGCCCGGGTCTGGACCTTCGACAAGGATGAGAGCGTCGATCTCGACTTCTTCATCCGTCGCCTCAAATACGCGCAGGAGTCCCGTGACGGGCTCATCAAGCGTCAGGGCCTCACCGGCTATCGCCTCTGCGCCGCCGAATCCGACGGTCTGCCGGGCCTGACCATCGACCGCTACGCCGACTTCCTGGTGTGCCAGATCCTCTCCGCCGGTGCCGAGTTCCAGCGTGAGCTGATCACGCAAGCACTGAGAACCCTCTACCCCGAGTGCAGCATCTATGAGCGCTCCGACGTGGCCGTGCGCAAGAAGGAAGGGCTGAAGGAGCGCACCGGCGTCATCCATGGCGAGACCCCGACCGACCCCGTGGTCATCGAGGAGAATGGCGGCGTCAAGATCCTGGTAGATATTCGCAACGGTCACAAGACGGGTTTCTATCTGGATCAGCGGGACAACCGCCTTGCCGCAGCGAAATACACTGAAGGCAAGCGGGTGCTCAACTGCTTCTGCTACACCGGCGGTTTCGGGGTCTATGCCCTCCAGGGCGGTGCCAAGGAGGTAGTCAACGTCGATCTCTCCCAGAATGCGCTGGACATCGCCCGCCAGAACGCCGAACTGAACGGTCTCGATACCAGCAACACCCAGTTCGTGCGTCACGACGTCTTCAAGCTCTTGCGCGAATATCGCGAGAAGGGCGAGAAGTTCGATGTCATCGTGCTGGACCCACCCAAGTTTGCCGAGAGCAAGGCCCAGCTGCTGGGCGCCTGCCGCGGCTACAAGGACATCAACATGCTGGCGTTCCAGCTGCTGGCGCCGGGTGGCGTGCTCTTGACCTACTCCTGCTCCGGCCTGATGGAGCAGAGCCTGTTCCAGAAGATAGTGGCCGATGCGGCCCTCGATGCCGGCCGTGATGCCCAGATCCTGGAGCTGCTCTCCCAGGCATCCGATCACCCCATCGGTACCGCCTATCCGGAAGGCTTCTACCTCAAGGGGCTGGTGGTGCGCGCCCGCTAAGCCGAGCAGACCAGCGCTGTCCCCCTTGTCCCCGGTTCCAAATCCGGGCCAGGACTGGGTTCTGCTAGTCATCAAAAAGCCCGCGATCGTAGCGGGCTTTTTTTATGCAGCCGCCAAAGAGATAACCTCCCCCCGACTTTGCCACCAACAGCGATTGCTGCCCCCATCTCTCCTCTTCGACTGACGACAGCCATCCTCAATTAAAGGTTGCCGCATCGTTAACCCGATTCTCATCTCTCTTTCACCCCAGGCATGGCATACACAACCCGCCAGCAGAGACATGCCCGGCATTTTTTTATGCAAAAGCATGAAATATTACGCATCAACATTCTAAAATCCTCGGGGAAATATCAGCCATAAACGCATACCCACTCATTTGAATGAATATTGCTGTTTTCCCCTGCAATGGATCACGCCATGCCCCTGTCCGCCTCGCACATTGCCTGGGGCGACAATACTCGCCCACCACAAGTCATCCCGCTCAATCACGCGCCGGCGCGCCCAGCGGGAAGTAGTGTCGAAATGGCCTCGCCTCCTCCACCACCCGCACGATGGAGGGATGATTGAGCAGACGGGCGCGATAGGCACGCAGACGGCCATAGCCAGCCGGGATCTCGTGGGCCCAGTCGGCGTAGAAGAGCGAGGGGGCGGCGGCGCAATCGGCCAGCGTGAAGTCTGCGCCGGCAATCCAGTGGCGCCCTTCCAGTCGCTGATCAAGCCAGGGGTAGATCTGATTGAGCAGCTCGCGGGCCTCCACTACGCCATAGCGGTCGCGATCAGCGGCCGGGCGCAGTGCATCCAGCACCACTTTTTGCATCGGCGTCATCACATAGTTGTCGAAGATCCGATCCAGCATATGCACCTCCAGACCCGCATCGCCAGGCGGGATCAGGCTGACGGGGCCCGGATGGTGCGCCTGCAGATGGGCGACGATGGTGCTGCTCTCGAGGATGCAGCGACCATCATCCAGCAACATCGGGAAGCGCTTGAGTGGCCAGAGGGCGGCAAGTTCGGCGCTCGCCTCCGGCTCTTCGAGATTCCGGTACTCGAACAGGGTGGTATTCTCGTAGAGAGCGATCAGCACTTTCTGGCTGTAGGACGAAAAGGGGTGGGCATAGAGTTTCATGAGGATGTTCCTGACGCTCAGAGGGATGACTTCCCTAGGCTGTGTTCTTAAAGTGATGAAGATATAATCTCACATCTTCTCAACAGCTTAAGATCCATTCCGTGTCCCGCCGTTATCAGCTGACTGATGCACAATGGGGGCTTATCGAGCCCCAGTTTCCTTCTCGAAGCCTGATCGGGCGCCCTACCCGTGAACCGCGCCAAGTGCTCGATGGCATTCTCTGGATACTCCACACCGGAGCTCCTTGGCGAGACCTTCCAGAACGTTTCGGACCATGGAATTCGGTCTACAACACCTTCCGGCGTTGGCAGGATGCAGGCCGGATTGATGCCATTCTGGAAGCGCTGCAACTCAAGCTCAATGAAGAAGGGCTCATCGATTTCGACCTGTGGTGCCTGGACGGCTCCAATGTCAGAGCATCCAAAGATGCTGCCGGTGCACGTAAAAAAACACCTCAATGAATCAAGCCCTTGGCCGTTCGCGGGGAGGTTTCGGCAGCAAAATTCACTTGGTCACGGACGGTCATGGCTTACCACTGAGCTTCTGCCTGTCACCGGGGCAATCAGCAGAAATCAGCTATGCAACAAGCGCGTTGGCCATGGCGAGGATACCAACGTCATCAGGTCGCTACCGAACACGGCCAGCGCATCTTGCCGCAGACAAGGCCTATAGCAGCAAAGCCTTTCGAGCCGAGCTACGGCGGAGAAGGATAAAAGCGGTCATTCCGCAACGCAGCGACCAGCAACGGCGCCATAAGGGGCCTCCATTGGTACTGGACAAGGTGCATTACCGCAGGCGCAATGTCGTGGAGCGGTGCTTCGGTTGGTTGAAGAAGTTTCGCCGGTTTTCAACGAGATATGAAAAGCTAGCCAAGAGTTTTGCAGCCTTTATCAAACTGGCTTTCTGCCTTCGCTACTTGCGCGAGTTATGTGTGGACAGAAAACCAGCATTTTGAGAACACAGCATAGTCTAGATCCCCTCTCTATTTTCGATGCGTCCCTATCCCATGCTGGTTTTGGGATGATAAACGCCCATTCATGACGGCAATCACACTCGTATGACTCTCTTTTAGGTAGAGTGATCCCGCCTGTGGCCGCCAAGCCGGGGCAGCCGACTCATCAGGGTTGATGAGCGGCACCACAACAAAAATCGATGTCAGGCCAAGCTGAACATCATCAAGGATCCCGTCATGAATCAATCATTGCCGCTGTTGACGCCGCTGCGGGGCATCGCTGCCCTGATGGTGGTGCTGTTCCACGCCCGCTTGCTGCTCTTTCCCCAGTGGATGGAGTCGATCGCCGGCCACACCCAACTCATCGAGAACGGCTACCTCTGGGTCGATCTCTTCTTTATTTTGAGCGGGCTGGTGCTGGCCCACGTCTACGGGGAGGCTTTCACCCGCACGCCCCGCACCATTGGTTATGGCCGCTTCCTCTGGCTGCGGCTCACCCGGGTGTATCCCCTCTACCTGGTGACCCTGCTGCTGCTGGTTGGCTGGGAGCTCTACAAGGCCCACCACGGGATTGGCTTCTACGCCGGCCCCCTGTTCAAGATGTGGGAGTGGGAGGGGATGCCTCCTTTTGGTTCCCCCTTTACCCCGGCCGAGGCGCTGCCAAGCAGCCTGTTGCTGCTGCAGGTGGTGACCGATCACGGATTGACCTGGAACTTCGCCGCCTGGTCCCTCAGCGTGGAGTGGATTAGCTATCTGCTGTTTCCGCTGCTCATTCCCCTCGCCGTCACCCGCAGCCGCTGGAGCAACCTCGCCCCCTTGCTGGCCCTGACGGTGCTGGCCTTTATCGTGCACAGTCGCGGTACCCTGGATGTCACCAGCGGAGCGCTGGCCATCGGGCGCGGGGTGAGTGAATTCGTGCTCGGCCTCTGGCTGCTGCCGAAGGTGAAGGCTGCCCGCCAGTGGCCCATGATGCAGCGGGATCTGCCGCTGCTGCTCGCCTTTTTGCTCCCCTTCGCGCTGATGCAGTTCACCATGACGCCGCAGCTGACCCTGCTGCTGATCAGCGCCTACGTGTTGCTGATCTGGATTGCCGCAGCCCAGGGTGATCGCCAGAGCCCGCTGCTGCGTCTCCTGGACAACCGCTTCACCAACTGGCTAGGGGATCTCTCCTACTCCATCTACCTGCTCCACGCCCTGGTGTTGCTCACCGGCTGCGAGCTTGTCCACTCTCTGGCGCCGGGGCTCACTGCGTGGTGGTACGCCCAGACCAACCCTTTGCTGGGGGTGTTGGCCACCTTGTTGATGCTGGCGGTACTGATCGGGCTCTCGGCGCTGAGCTACACCCTGCTGGAGCGGCCGCTGCAACGGCGCCTGCGCCGGCTAGGCAAGGCTCCCCAACCAGTGATGGAGCAAGCTGGCTAGCTTCCGTCACCACATGCTGCCCCGATGCAAGACAGGCACGCCGTCGGGGCGGCTCAAAGTGGGACTAGCCAGAGCAAGGCGAAGAGTACGGCTCTTTTTGAACCCGACAATCCCCTGCGCTTTGTGTGAATTCCAGTTCGAATCAAGAGGGCCGTCTGTGGCATAATGGCCCGTCCTGTGGTCCTCGGCGGGGCTTCGCCGGCGCATCCTTGCCCTCCTCCCGTCCTGCCAGGCAGCCTGACATCACTGTGTTCACAGGCCGCCAGGGCCACCCTATTTTTGCGCGCACATTTGACGGTGCCACAGCAGTTATTTGTACACGCAAGTCTGCCCACACAAGGGGAAAGCATGTCTTCCATTCGTCTGACCCAATACAGCCACGGCGCTGGCTGCGGTTGCAAAATCTCCCCCAAGGTGCTCGACACCATCTTGAAGAGCCAGATCCCGGGCTTTGACGACCCCACCCTGGTGGTCGGCAACAGCAGCAAAGATGACGCCGCCGTGGTCGATATCGGCAACGGCCAGGGCATCGTCTCCACCACCGACTTCTTCATGCCCATCGTCGACGATCCCTTCACCTTCGGTCGCATCGCCGCCACCAATGCCATCAGCGACATCTATGCCATGGGCGGCAAGCCCATCGTCGCCATCGCCATCCTCGGCTGGCCCATCAACACGCTGGCGCCGGAAGTGGCCCAGCAGGTGATCGACGGCGGCCGCCAGGTGTGCCACGAGGCGGGTATCTCGCTCGCCGGTGGCCACAGCATCGACGCCCCCGAGCCCATCTTCGGTCTTGCGGTGACCGGTATCGTGCCACTCGACGCCATCAAGCAGAATGACACCGCCCAGGTGGGCGACACCCTCTATCTGACCAAGCCCCTTGGCATCGGCATCCTCACCACAGCTCAGAAGAAGGGCAAGCTCAAGCCCGAGCATGAGCAACTGGCCCCGGATGCCATGTGCACCCTCAACAAGATTGGCCAGCGCTTCGCCGCCTTACCCGGCGTGCACGCCATGACCGACGTGACCGGTTTTGGACTGGCAGGCCACCTGCTGGAGATGTGCGAAGGTTCCGGCGTCAGTGCCCGTCTGGACTTCAAGGCGCTGCCGCTGCTTGACGAGGTGGATTACTACCTGAGTGAGGGCTGCGTACCGGGCGGTACCCTGCGCAACTTCGACTCCTATGGTGACAAGCTGGGCGCCATGGATGATCGCACCCGCAACATCCTGTGCGACCCGCAGACCAGCGGCGGCCTGCTGGTAGCCGTCGGTAAAGAAAGTGAAGCCGAGCTCCTTGCCATTGCCGCACAGGCAGGGCTGACCCTCTCTCCCATCGGCCAGTTGCAGGCCCGCACCGGCAACCAGTTCATCGAGGTTGTCCAATGAGTGCCCTGCCACTGGCCACGGATTACGCCCAGATCTTTTTGGATGAGGTTCCACTCATCGATCTGCGTGCCCCCGTCGAGTTCAAGGAAGGGGCCTTTCCCACCGCTGTCAGCCTGCCGCTGATGACGGACGAGGAGCGTGCCCGGGTCGGTACCTGTTACAAGCAGGAGGGACAGGCCGCAGCCATCACCCTGGGCCATCAACTGGTGGGTGGCGCGGTGCGCGCCGCGCGCATGGAAGGCTGGCTGGCCAGGTTGCGCCAGCAACCCGACGCCCTGCTCTACTGTTTTCGCGGCGGCCTGCGCTCCCAGACAGTGCAGCAGTGGCTGGCCGAGGCCGGCATCACCCGCCCCCGGGTCGCGGGCGGCTACAAGGCGCTGCGCCACTTTCTCATCGAGACCCAGGCGAAGGCCAGTGCAGAGTGCGACTGGACCGTGCTGACCGGCATGACCGGCTCCGGCAAGACCCACATGCTGGCGCACATCACCCAGGCGGTGGATCTGGAAGGGCACGCCCGTCACAGGGGGTCGTCGTTTGGCCAGCTGCCGGGTGGGCAACCCGGCAACATCGACTTCGAAAACCGGCTTGCCATCGAGCTGCTTCAGCGTCGCAACCGGGGGGAATCACAGTTTGTGCTGGAAGACGAGAGCCGTCTCATCGGTCGCTGCGCCCTGCCACTCAACCTTTATGAGGCCATGTGCCGGGCTCCTCTGGTGGTGGTGGAGGTGCCGCAGGAGGCACGGGCCGAGCAGATCCGCACCGATTACGTGCAGGATCTCTGGCTGCGCTATCTGGAGTTCCATGGGCCAGATGCAGGCTGGCCGCTGTTTGCCGGCTACCTCACCGACGCCATGGCCAGGCTCAAGCGCCGACTCGGGGACAAGGATTATCGCGAACTCGATGGGCTGTTGCAGGCCGCCCTCAGGGAACAGGCCCAGAGCGGGGACACCCGCGCCCATCTGGTCTGGATCAGGCTGCTGCTGACTCGCTACTATGACCCCATGTACCGCTATCAGCTGGACAACAAGCGCGAGCGGATCCTGTTTCGTGGTGACAAGGAGGCCTGCCTCGCCTTCTTCGCCAAACGCTCCCCCCTTCAGACCCCTCAGGAGAGTCCCACATGTTGAAGTTCGAGGTGATCCCGGTCACCCAGTTCGCCCAGAATTGTTCCCTTATCTGGTGTGACGAGACCCGCCAGGCTGCCCTCGTCGATCCCGGCGGCGAGGCGGACAAGCTGCTGGCTGCCATAGCCAAACGGGGGCTGACCCTCACCCATATCCTGCTGACCCACGGCCATCTGGATCACGTGGGCGCCGCCGCCGAGCTGCGCGAGAGAACCGGTGTCGCCATTACCGGCCCCCACAAGGAGGATGCCTTCTGGCTCGATATCCTGCCCCAGCAGAGTCAGATGTTCGGCTTCTCCCACACACCGGCCTTCACCCCCGATCACTGGCTTGCACAGGGTGACAAGGTGCAGCTGGGCCGGTGCGAGCTGGATGTCTATTTCTGCCCGGGCCACACTCCGGGCCACATCGTGCTGCTCTGCCAGGCAGAACACCTCGCATGGGTGGGGGATGTGCTCTTTGCCGGCAGCATAGGCCGCACCGATTTCCCGCGCGGGGATCACGGGACGCTGATCAAGTCGATCACCGAGACCCTGCTGCCCCTTGGCGATGAGATCGTCTTTATTCCGGGCCATGGCCCGAGCTCCACCTTTGGTCACGAACGGGCCAGCAATCCCTATCTGACACAGCCCATCTGGTAATCCCCCCGCTCCTCGCGGGCATCCCATTGCGCCTTGAGGCGCAAGATCTCCGGCATGATCTCGAGAAAACGGGAGAGCAGCCGGGGATCGAAGTGCTGGCCTGCACCATCGCGCATGGTAGCCAGCACCCGGTCCAGGGGCCAGGGCTCCTTGTAGGGACGACGCACGCTCAGGGCGTCAAAGACGTCAGCGATGGCCACTATCCGCGACGCCTCGGGGATCCCCTCACCGGTCTCGCCAGCGGGGTAGCCCGAGCCGTCCCATTTCTCGTGGTGGTGCAGGGCAATCTCCGCCGCCATGCGAAAGATGGGGGCATCGGATCGCCTCAGGATCTCGTAACCGATGCGCGGGTGACTTCGCATGATGATCCACTCCTCCTCGGTGAGGGGACCGGGCTTCTTGAGGATGTGGTCAGGGATACCAATCTTGCCCATGTCGTGCATGGGGGCTGCCAGCTCCAGCAGATCCGACTGCTCCGGGCTCCAGCCCGCCGCATCAGCCAGGGCCCGGGCGTAAGCGGCCATGCGCCAGATATGCACCCCGGTGTCGGTGTCGTTGTAGTGGCCCGCCTCGCTCAGCATGACGATGGCGGTGCGATAGCTGCACTCGAGCTGATCGAGGCGCACCAGGGAGAGATGATTGCGCACCCGGGCACGCACCGTGCTCGGACAGACCGGCTTGTAGATATAATCCACTCCGCCCGCCTCGAACCCCTGGCTCTCGCTGTCTGCGTTGTCGCTCGCGGTGATAAAGAGCACCGGGATCCCGGCGTGAGCCGGATCGGCCTTGAGCCGGCGGCACACTTCGTAACCATCCATGTCGGGCATGCGCACGTCCAGCAGGATAAGTGCCGGCTCGTGACGCCCCACGGCGGCCAACCCCTCCTCTCCCCCTTTGGCAAAGAAGAGGTTGTACTCCTCTTTGAGGATTTGCCGCAGCAACCCGAGGTTGCTCGGCTCGTCGTCGATGATCAACACGCGCGGTCGACTCATGGCGCAGGTTCCTCCCGATCCTCCAGATAATCCTCCAGCTTGCGGGTGGCGAACGGGATATCGAACAGCTCCAGGGCTGCACTTATTTCGCTCACCAGCTCGCAAGGCAAGTGACTCCTTGCCTGGCTCAGCGCCGGCTCAATCAGATCCAGATCCTCGCTCACCAGGGCCTGATGCAGGGCGTGCAGGCAGACCTCCCGCGCTTCCCCCTGGGCCAGCGGGGAACTGACCGCGCCCGGCTCGCGCCCGGCATAGGTATCGATGGAGTGTTGTGCCCGCTCCAGGGCCTCGAGGAAGGGTGCGATAAGCTGGCTGGTATCGCTCCCCTGCTCGATGGCCTCGTTCAACTCGGCACTGATACGCGCCACATCGGTGAGCGACAGGCTGCCCGCCACCCCCTTGAGCTTGTGGGTCAGGCTCGCGGCCGCATCGGTCTCGTGCTGGGCGATGTAACCCGGCAACACGGTACCGACCGTCATGTAGTCATCGCGAAAACGCCGCAGGTATTTAAGATAGACCGAGGCTTCACCCCAGTTACGCAGTCCGGTATCGATATCGATGCCGGCCACCGGCTCGTGGGGGAGTAGCTCGTCGTTCACGGTGAGCGGCAGGACAACGTCCGGCAGATAACGCAGCAAGGTCGCGATGAGCTGCTCCACATCGAGCGGCTTGGCGATGAAGTCGTTCATGCCAGAGGCCAATGCCGCCTCCCGCTGATCCTTGAATACCCCTGCGGTGAGAGCCAGCACGGGAGTCTCCTCCCGCCCCGGCAGCAGGCGCAGGCGACGGGTCGCCTCGTAGCCATCCATCACCGGCATCTGCACATCCATGAGCACCAGATCGATGCGCCGGGCCGGATCTGCCAGGCAGGCCAGGGCTCGCTCCCCGTCGATGGCGGTGATCACCTCGGCCCCCTCCCGTTGCAGCAAGCGGGTCGCCACCTCCAGGTTGATGTCGCTGTCATCCACCAGCAGTATGTGTACGCCCGGCAGGCGCAGACGGCGCTGACCACTCTCAAGGGGCTCCACATGCTCGCGCTTCTCGTGGATGAGACGCGCCACCGCATTGTAAAGACTGGAGCCGGTGACCGGTTTGTGCAGTACCAGATCCACCTGATCCGAGCCGGGGCGGTGCATCAGTTCATCCTGGGAATAGGCGGTCGCCATGATGATGATGGGTGAACGCTCCTGCTGCTCGAAGGCGCGGCGAATGGCCAGGCAGGTCTCGAGCCCGTCCATGCCCGGCATGATCCAGTCCAGCAGGATCACGTCGAAACGCTCCCCCTGGCGCAGCAGATGGTGCAGCGCCTGCTCACCGGACTCCACCACCCGCGACTGCCATCCGAGGGAACCCACCGTCATCGACAGGGCGTCGCGGGTCACCTGATTGTCGTCGGCAATGAGCAGCGAGATGTGCTGCAGGCGCTCGTTCAAGGCCTCGGGCCGCTCCACCTGCTCCAGCCGGACGCGGAACCAGAATTCGCTCCCCTTGCCAAGCTCGCTGGTGACGCCGATGTCCCCCCCCATCAGATTCACCAGGCGGCGACTGATGGTCAGACCAAGCCCGGTGCCCCCGAAGCGGCGACTGGTGGAGGAGTCTGCCTGGGAGAATGCATTGAAAATGTTGGCCTGCTGCTCGGGGGGAATGCCGATCCCGGTGTCGCGCACCCGAAACAGCAAGGTGGCCATGCCGTCTTGCTCTGATTCCAGCACAACCTTGACCTCCACCTCGCCGCGTTCGGTAAACTTGATGGCATTGCCGGTCAGGTTGAGCAGCACCTGCTCGAGGCGCAGGGCGTCCCCAATCAGATGGGAAACCGGCTCGGGGGCACTGCTCACCACCAGTTCGAGGTGCTTCTGGCCAACGCAGGTGGACATGATGGCCGCCACGTGATCGAGCACCTCTTCGAGACTGAATGGCACCCGTTCAAGTTCGAGCCGACCCGACTCAATCTTGGAGAAATCAAGGATGTCGTTGATGATCCCGAGCAGCGCCTGCCCGGCCTGGTGGATTTTGCGCACCAGGGCATGTTGACCATCGTCGAGCCCTCCCTGTTCGAGCAGGTAGGTCAGCCCCATGATGGCGTTCATGGGGGTGCGGATCTCGTGGCTCATGTTGGCGATGAAATCACCTTTGACCTGTGCCAACCTGGCCGCTTCCTGCTGGGCCAGTTGCTCCTTGTGCCTGCTGCGCACCAGTGCAGCCACACCGGCACCAAACAACAGCAGCAGCACGGCGCTGGCGGCCAAGATGATCCCCCAGATATGAGTGCGAATGGCCTGCAGCTCGCTGTGCGGCACCAGGGACGCGGCTTTCCAGATCAGCTGATCATGATTCTGTGCCGGGTACAGGGTGGTCCAGCTCCAGAGTCCGTCGGCAGACTCCATCTGGCCGTTTGATGCGTCCCAGAACGCCTGCCAGGCCTGGGGAGAAGTCTGCTTCAGAGTCAGATCCGGGCGCTCGAGCATGAAGCCCCACTCCCGGGATGGGTCCGGGCTGCGCAGCCAGTATCCGTCCTGGTTGAACAGCATAATGTGATCGGCTGCCTTGCCGCGGTTGTCGGCAAACTCCTTGAGCATACGGGCAGCCTGGACGTTGATTAGCAGCAGACCAAGATCACGTCCCCCAAGGCGCAGACGCTTGGCAATGCGGATCATGGGGTTGAAGGGGCGATCGATCACTCCGTGTTCAACGTTGAGATCGAGCGGCGAGACGTAGACCCGCTCCCAGGGCAGCGCCATGGCATCGCGAAAGTAGTAACGCTCCCCCTTGTTCTGCAACTGGTCGTCCGTCACACGCCACAGACGCTGGCCCTGGCGATCGATGCGCACCCGCTCCATGCCATCCGGGGCAAGCCAACGCACCTGGGCATAGTCGGGATTGCGGTTCAGCAGGATGGTGAACTGGACGGCCAGGGTGTCACGGTCATTGCGAGCCGCCGCTTCGAGCAGGATGGGTTCTTCCGACATGCTGCGCACATGGCGCAGCGGCACCGCCAGCTCGCCGTCAAGGCGGCCGCTGGCAAGCGCCAGGAAGGTGCTCTCATCGCTGCGAACGCGATAGAGCTCGCGCTCGATCAGTGCATTGCCCAGCAGATAGCCACCTGCCAGGACCAACAGCAGAATAGGTGAAAACAGCAGGATATATGTCCGTACGATTCCTTTCATAACGGTCAACATCGCCCCGAAAAATGGACTTGCCCGAGTACTTTTTGAACATCAGAGCACCACAACACGTGTCCTGCTGTCAATCATGCCTTCAAGTAAAGACCAATAGTGCTGTTTGAGTATTTTATTTTCCCGGAAAAAATGCTGTAAAAACAAAGAGGCCACCCGATTGGGTGGCCTCTTCACAGGAAAGTTCGTTGTCGATTAGACGCGAACGAAATCCAAGTGAACCAGCTTGTAGCGAACCGGGTGACGCTGGATAGCCTTCACGTTCACTTTGACTTCTTCACCGTTGATGACCAGGGTCAGCTCGGAGGAGTAAAACTCCGGCTTCTCTTGGGCCAGGATCAGCTTCTTGTGGTCCAGGGTAACGGACACGGCTTCTTTGC
Organism: Aeromonas sp. FDAARGOS 1402; assembly: GCF_019046925.1. Classification (NCBI taxonomy): domain Bacteria; kingdom Pseudomonadati; phylum Pseudomonadota; class Gammaproteobacteria; order Aeromonadales; family Aeromonadaceae; genus Aeromonas; species Aeromonas sp. FDAARGOS 1402. The sequence goes on along the minus strand of NZ_CP077201.1, from coordinate 3,676,877 downwards.
CTGCACCGTAAACGATGGCAGGAACCAGGTCAGCATGACGCAGGCGGCGGCTCGCACCTTTCCCCAGGTCAGAACGGACTTCAGCTTGGAATACGAAAGACATAGTGATTATCTCTTTTAAGATGAATGTATGGTGTTGACTGCGACCGGTCAGCACCTCGCAAAACGAGCGCGAATACTAGCACGAGCCCGGAGGGGATACAAGGAAAGAACCCGCGACACTCCTCTCTAGGCAAAAAGGCACTCCACCACGCCTCTCGCCATCCCCTAACGCCCCTGCTCCAGACGGGCAAACTGCTGCTGTCGCTGGGCCGGGCTCAGGGCATCGAATTGCGCCAGAGTCTGCGCTTTCGGGCAATAGAGGCGCTGCCCGGCCTGTACCTGGATCCCTTTGGCCATCCTGTCACGATTTTCCTGCACCAGCGCCAGCAGATAACTGTAAGTATCCGAGCCGCCGGCCTCCTTTGACTGAAGCTGGCTTGCAATGCGCCACAGTGTTTCTCCCGCCGCCACCTGATGACAAACCCGCGATGCCTCCCCTGCCGCCGTGGCGGAAAGAGTCAGGGTCGCCTGCTCAGGGGCAGAATCTGCGGTGGCCATGGGCTGTGCATCTCCCTGTCTTGCCAAGGCCTGTGTGGGGACCTGCCCCCCAAGCCGTGCGAGCAAGGGCTCCCCCAGAGGCATCCGCATCTTCCTCTCCCGGGGCAGGGAGAACTCGGCGACAAAGGCGACAGCGCCCGGGACTTCGAACGAGGGGGCCGAGGAGGCGGCTTGCTGTACTGATTGGTGGGGCGCCATGCCATAGGCCATCTCATCGATGCGCTTTAGCCTGGCCAGGTAAGCCTTGGAGAGCTGGGCCTCCCCTTCGAACAGATCGAAGGGGGGCACCAGCCGGGCAGGAAAGAGGATCTGCCAGCGGCCATTCTTCTTTCTCTGTTCAAGTGGGGGAAACTGATTGCCCCGCCAGGCCGCAAAAATGGGCGGCACGGGGCGCAGCACCGGATAGAACTCCGGGTTGAGCTGCACCCAGGTTTGTTCCGCGATGGGTTGATACCCGCTGATGTTGACCAGTGCCACCCCCAACCAGATCCCCAGCATATGACGGCCTCCCTTCCCTTTGGCGTCTCGTTGCTTTCACACTATGGCTCAGAAAACAGATAGATAGCAGCTTAGCACTGGGCAATGGCGCTCTGCACCCGTTTATCCGAGATAGGGTATGGCGTCCCCAGTTGCTGGGCGAAGAAGGAAACTCGCAGCTCCTCGATCATCCAGCGGATATTGGCCACCTCGGCCGGGATCAGCTGGGATTTGGGGATCTTGGCGAGCAGTGCCTTGTACTCCGACTCCACGCTGTGCACCTTGAGCATGTAGACCCGATCCCGGTTGGGATCGATGGCGAGCTTCTCGAGCCGCCGCTCGATGGCCCGCAGGTAGCGCAGCAAGTCAGGCAGCCGCTGCCAGCCGGTCTCGGTGACAAAGCCCTTGTGAATGAGGTTACCCAACTGCTGCTGGATGTCCGACATGGCAAAGGCGGTGTCGAGCTGCATCTTGCCCTTGAGCCGTTTCTTGATCTCATGGGAGAGGGTCAGCACGGCTTCCACCTGTTTGGCCACCTCCACCACCGCATCGTTGAGCTCGGCGCGGACATACTCCTTGAGCGCCTCGAAACCGGCCTCGTCCCAGGCCATGCCGCCGTGCTGCTCAATCAGCTTGTCGCAGCCGCAGGCGATGCAGTCGTCAATCAGCTCGGCCACCTTGCCAAACGGGTTGAAATAGAGCCCGAGCTTGGCCTTGTTGGGCAACTTCTCCTGCAGATACTTGATGGGAGATGGCACGTTGAGCAGCACCAATCGGCGCTGGCCTGCCCACATCAGCTGCTGCTGCACCACCGGACTCTCCACCAGCTGGATGGCGACCGAATCCTTCTGATCCACCAACGCCGGATAGGCTTTCACTTCGAACCCGCCGCGCTTCTGGCTGTACTCCTGGGGCAGCTCACCAAAGCTCCACAGAGTGAGGCCGGACTGCTCGATGTCATCGTCCGCCACTTGTGACAGGGTCTCCTGTACCTTGCCACGCAGGGACTCTTTCAATGCCTCCAGATCTTTGCCTTCCGCCACCTTCTTGTGCTTGTCGTCCACCACCCGGAAGGTGAGTTTCAGGTGATCGGGCACCGCAGCCCAGTCCCAGGATTCTCGGGGCACGGTCACGCCGGTCATGCGGCGCAGTTGGCGCTCCATTTCGTCCAGCAGCGGCCCCTGCTCGGGATTGAGGGTGGCAAGCAGCGCATCGGCATAGTTCGGCGCCGGCACGAAATTCTTGCGCATCGGCTTGGGCATCGACTTGATGAGGGCCACCAACAGCTCGTGACGCAGCCCCGGGATCAGCCACTCGAACCCCTTCACCTCCACCTGATTCAGGAGCGGAAGCGGAATATGCAGGGTCACACCATCTGCGGCCTCCCCCGGCTCGAACTGATAGGTCAGCTTGAGCTTGAGACGCCCCTGCTGCCAGAAGTTGGGGTAGTCGAGATCGCTGATGTGGGCCGCATCCCCCTTCATCAGCATCTCTTTCTCGAAGTTGAGCAGTTCGGGATCCCGCTTTTGCGCCTCTTTCCACCACTTGTCGAAGTGGCGAGCGGAGATCACATCCTCCGGCAAGCGGGCATCGTAGAAGCGGAACAAGTCCTCGTCATCCACCAGGATGTCGCGCCGACGGGATTTGTGCTCCAGCGCCTCCACCTCGGCCAGGAGCTTGCGGTTATCGCTGAAGAAGCGGTGACGGGTCTCGAAATCCCCCTCCACCAGGGCGCGGCGGATAAACAGCTCGCGGCACAGCGCCGGATCGATGCGGCTGAAGTTGATGATGCGCTCGTTGACCAGGGTCAGGCCATAAAGCGTCACCTTCTCCTTGGCCATCACGGCGCCATTTTTCTTCGACCAGTGGGGGTCGCTGTGGTGTAGCTTGATGAGGTGCCCCGCCAGCGGCTCCACCCACTCGGGTTCAATCTTGGCGTTGATGCGGGCATAGAGGCGCGAGGTCTCCACCAGCTCGGCGGCCATCACCCACTTGGGCGGTTTCTTGAACAGACCGGAGGCCGGGAAGAGGTGGAAGCGGCCGTTGCGGGCCCCGAGAAACTCGGGCTTTTCCAGATCCTTGTTGCCGATATGGCTCAAAAGACCGGTCAGCAGAGCGCAGTGCACCGTCTTGAAGTCTGCCGGTTCCTGGTTGGCCTTGAAGCCCAGCTCCTTGACCGTCTGACGCAGCTGGAAGTGAATGTCCTGCCACTCGCGCACCCGCAGATAGGAGAGAAACTCCTTCTGGCACATGCGGCGAAACGGGTTGCTGCCAAGGGCATCCTGCTGCTCTTTCAGATAGTTCCAGAGGTTAACAAAAGCGAGGAAGTCGGAATCCTTGTCTTCAAAACGTCTGTGCTGCTCGTCGGCGGCCTGCTTTTTCTCCATGGGCCGCTCGCGGGGATCCTGAATGCTGAGGGCGGCGGTGATCACCATCACCTCGCTCAGGCAACCGGTCTGCGCCGCACTGATCACCATCTTCGCCAGACGCGGATCAAGGGGGATACGCGAGAGCTGGCGACCGGTCTCGGTCAGCTGCAGCTTGGCTTCGCGATCGCCGGTGGCGGGCAGCTCGCGCACCGCCTCCAGCTCTTTCAAGAGGGTCAGACCGTCCTTGATATGGCGCGACTCCGGCGGCTCGACGAAGGGGAACGCCTCCATATTGCCAAGGCCGAGCGCCAGCATCTGCAGGATGACCGAGGCCAGGTTGGTGCGCAGGATCTCGGGGTCGGTAAAGGCCGGACGGCTATTGAAATCCTCCTCCGAGTAGAGGCGGATACAGATACCGTCCGCCACCCGACCGCAACGCCCTTTACGCTGGTTGGCGCTGGCCTGGGAGACCGGCTCGATGGGCAGGCGCTGCACCTTGGTGCGCCAGGAGTAGCGGCTGATGCGGGCCGTACCCGGATCGATGACGTAACGAATGCCCGGCACCGTCAGCGAGGTCTCCGCCACGTTGGTGGCCAGTACGATGCGCCGTCCGGCGTGTGGCTGGAACACCTTGTTCTGCTCGGCGTTGGAGAGGCGGGCGTAGAGCGGCAGCACCTCGGTATCGCGCAGGTTGAGCTTGCGCAGGGCATCGGCGGTATCGCGGATCTCCCGCTCGCCGTTCATGAAGATGAGGATGTCCCCGAGCCCCTCGCGGGCCAGCTCTTCCACCGCATCAAAGATCCCCTGCAGCTCGTCGCGCTCCTCCAGCCCTTCGCTCTTGTCATTGCTTTTTTTATCAACAAACAGTGGGCGGTAACGCACCTCCACCGGATAGGTGCGACCGGAGACCTCGATCACCGGCGCCTTGTTGAAATGACGAGAGAAACGCTGGGGGTCAATGGTGGCCGAGGTGATGATCACCTTGAGATCGGGGCGCTTTGGCAGCAGCTGTTTGAGATAACCCAGAATGAAGTCGATGTTGAGGCTGCGCTCGTGGGCCTCATCGATGATGATGGTGTCGTACTGGGTCAGCATCCGGTCGTTCTGGATCTCCGCCAGCAGGATACCGTCGGTCATCAGCTTGATGTGGGTCTGCTCACTCACCTGATCGGTAAAGCGCACCTTGTAACCCACGTAGTGGCCAAGTTCGGACTCCATCTCCTCGGCAATACGGGCTGCCACGGTACGGGCCGCCAGACGGCGTGGCTGTGTGTGGCCGATGAAGCCCTTGACCCCACGCCCGAGCGCCAGACAGATCTTGGGGATCTGGGTGGTTTTGCCCGAACCGGTTTCGCCGGCGATGATCACCACTTGATGCTCTTCAATGGCTTTGGCGATCTCCCCCTGCTTCTGGCTGACTGGCAGATTGTCCGGATAGGTGACCTTGGGCACGCCCGCCAGACGGGACTGGTAGCGCGCCTGTGCCACATCCAGGTCAGCGGCGATGGTCTCGAGCACGGCAGCCTGCTTGGCTTCCGGCAGCTTCTTGACCCCGTGCAGTCGACTGGAGAGACGGCGGGCGTCGAGATTCATGCAGGCGGTAAGACGGCGGCGCAGCGCCTCGATAGAGAGAGACAAGGTACGAATTCCTTAAAAGAGTGCCCATCAAGGGCCATATCGATAGCTGGGGGAGATCCTAAAGAGCGAGGCTGGGCGGTGCAAGCCTTAAAGCGCCGCGCCAGCACATCAAGCCGGAGGCGTCATGACCGTCACGGATGAAAAGAGCAGGCCGGAGCCTGCTCTTTGAAAACAACCAGACAACACCGCTCAGACTCTGGCCTGATGCACGAAACAGGTGCCAAGCTGGGCGTGGATGGCCTGCATCACATTGTGGCGGTTGATGACCCCGAGCAGGCGCCCCTCCTCCACCACAGGATAGATCTTGGGCTTTTGACCCATCATCATCTCCGCCAGATCCAGGATGCTGGTGTCGGGGCCGACTGCCAGCACCTCCTTGCGCATCACATCCCTGACCTGGGCCACCTGTTCACAGTGGTAGGCCTCTTTCAACATGACGGCGATGCAATCCTGCTCGGAGACCCAGCCAATCAGATGTCCCTGGCTGTCCACTACGGGGCCGCCCAACTGATGACTGTTGAGAAATTTTTCCACCGCCGCCTGTACCATCATCTCTGCGCTGAAGGTGATGGGCTTGGTCTGCATGTAGTCCTTTGCCTTGAGTGATTCCATGACGCTTTCCCCCAACGAGCCTCCCGAGGGGAGGCAAGAGCCGGGCACTATGTCCGGCTCACTCCAAGCATAGTCCGCATGGATCAGGAGATGGATTGCAGCAAGAGCAAGAGCTCGTTCTGGCTGTGGCAGTCGGTCTTCTTGAACACCCCTTTCAGGGTGGAGCGCACGGTTTCCACCTTGACACCGCGCAGCTCCGCAATGTCGTTGCTGCTGTAACCCTTGCTCATCAGCACCAGCAACTCCTTCTCGCCGATGGTGAGGGGATAGAGGCTGGCCAGCGCTTCGATGTCGGGGTTGAAGGCGTGCTCGGGGTCACGCAGCACCACTTCCACATAGCGTTCAAAGCGGCTGAGTCCGCTCATCAGGGTGCATTGGACCAGCAGCGGGCGCAGGTTAGGCTGACGGGGAATGGACATATAGGCGCTGGCGCCGGGCAGCAAATAGGCAAAGCCATTGAGGATCTCCTTGAGCTGGCGTTGCTGCTCCTTATTCTGCAAAGAGAAAATTCCATTGATGGCCCGCAATTCCACATTTTCATCGGCGATACGGTTGAAGGCCACATTGGAATAATGAATATGCCCCTTGTCGTCTATGATGGCGCTGGGCTTATTATGGTTTTTCACCAGTTGTTGCAACTGATAGTTCTGGGTTTCCAGGGCCAGCAAGTTCCAATAATGGTGGCTCCAGGCCGCCAGTCCGGAATAGATTTCGGAGAGCGAGGTGAGGTCGCGACTGCTGAAATCATCTTGCGCTGCACCACGGTAACTGCACAGGCTGCTCAGCCCCCTCCCTTTCACCTGGCAGACGCCGCCGGCGGCGAATTGGGCGCCGAAACTTGCCAGCAGGCCCACCGAGCTTGAAATGCTGTTGGCGCTGACGATCCCCTTGCACCCTTTATCCAGGTAGTGGTTGAACCACACATCCTGACGATGATGCTGCAGGTAAAACTGCTGCTGGGCCTCGGTCAGACCGCTGGAAAAAAGCTTTATTCCGTCGCTCTTGTCATCATCCCGCAATAAAAACAGGGATGAACTACAGGAAACGTCGGCGCGAAATTGGTCCACGACGAGCTTAATGTCAGAATCATTAATACCGCACTCGTATAACTGGCTGATATAGGGCGATATCCTTTCTTTCTCTAATGCCTTCACACCCGAACTCCTAATTCTTATTTTTATTGAAGAGGCATCTTACTCTGCAATGGGATAGTCGAAAAGTAGTCAAATGAACAAAGGGTTTATGATTTATTCATAAATAGTCATGAATATAGGCTCATGAATGAATATGGCCAAAAAGGGTAAATAGCCGCTCATGTTTTTCCTGGCGCTGGTCGCTTACCTCCCTGTTTTGCCTCTTGATGTCTCACCACCCACTCGCCATCCCGGCCCCTCTTCCCCCCAAGATCACGCTTTTCAACATTGGGGTCATCTGCATTCACACCGATTCACATGTTGCATTTTGGTGACTTTGGTGTTTCCATTTTGAGCGCAGGACGATATTGTATATACAAATCATCCCCTCAATGGAATTGAACCATGCGGATCACAAGGAGAGAAAATGGAACCTGAACACACGCTCACTGCACCGGCAGGATCAGGGGCCGGCATCAAGCTGCTGTTGGCCAGCCTGCTTGGCATCGCCATCTTTTTTGTTCCCTTCGAGCTTGGCGGGCGCAGCACCATAGTGGTGGATCACCTGGCCGGCTTTCTGATTGCCCAGCGCCCCCTTGCCCTGACCCTCATTCTCTTGCTCATCGCCTATGGCGCCATCACCCCCTTGCTGGATGGCCGCTGGCGCGCCCGTCCCATCGACAGGGTATTGAGCCTGTTCAAGCTGCTCGGGCTGGCCCTGGCCATTTTGTATGTCACAGACTGGGGCCCTGCCTGGTTGATGACCCCGGATCGCCTCCCCTTCCTGTTCGATAAACTGGCCATGTCTGTGGGTCTCATCGTGCCTATCGGCGCCATGGCCCTGACCTTCCTGCTCGGTTTCGGCCTGCTGGAATTCATCGGGGTGCTGATGCAACCCGTGATGCGCCCCCTGTGGCGCACGCCGGGTCACTCCGCCATCGATGCGGTCGCCTCTTTCGTCGGCAGCTACTCGGTGGGCCTGCTCATCACCAACCGGGTCTTCCTCGCGGGCAAGTACACGGTGCGAGAAGCCGTCATCATCGCCACCGGCTTCTCCACCGTCTCGGCCGCCTTCATGATCATCGTGGCCAAGACCCTCAACCTGATGGGACACTGGAACTTCTACTTCTGGTCCACCCTGGTGATCACTTTCGTCATCACCGCCATCCTGGCGCGTGTTCCTCCCATCAGTCGCCTGGCTCACCATGGGGAGACCGACGAGCCGCTACCGGCTGGCATGAGCCGCTGGCAGGCAGCCCTCACCTGCGGCCTGACCCAGTCCCACCAGGCCGATCCTCTGCTGCGGCAATTGAAGGACAACCTCAGGGACGGTCTTCACATGGCCGCTGCCGTGGTGCCCACCATACTGTCCGTCGGTCTGCTGGGCCTGCTGCTGGCAAAGCACACCCCCCTGTTCGATCTGCTGGGCTGGCTGCTCTGGCCACTGACCTGGCTGCTGGATCTCGGCGAGCCGCTCGCCACCGCCAAGGCCCTCTCGGCCGGTCTGGCCGAGATGTTCCTGCCCGCCATCCTGCTCAAGGATGCCGACCTGCTGGTGCGCTATGTCGCGGCCGTGGTTTCGGTCAGCTCGGTGCTCTTCTTCTCTGCCTCCATCCCCTGCATCCTGGCCACCCGGATCCCGGTGAGCGTGGGACAGCTGGTGGTGATCTGGCTGCTGCGCACCCTGCTTGGCATCCTGCTGGCCGCCTTGTGCGGCAGGCTGGCGCTGGCCCTCGGCTGGCTCGGTTGACCAGGGCTCATAAAAAAACAAAGCGCCATCAGGCGCTTTGTTTTTATCGGGATTGTCTCAGGGGGCGATGACGGCGAACCGGCCGCTGTTGAAATCATCTATCGCCTGATGGATCTCTGCCTCGCTGTTCATGACAAAGGGGCCATAACCCACGATGGGTTCATCGATGGGCTCGCCACTCAGCAGCAACAAGCTGGCCTCGCCTTCCGCCTCCAGCATGAACTCCTCACCGTTGGGATCGAGCAGCACCAGTTGTGCTTCGCCCGCGCGCTCCTGACCGTTGATCAAGAGAGAGCCCTTGAGCACCACCAAGGCGCTGTTCCATCCCGCTACCGCCGGCAGCACCACGCTGGCCCCGCCCTTGAGCCGCAGATCCCAGATGTTCATGGGCGAGAAGGTGCGGGCAGGCCCCTCTACCTCGCCTTGTTGCAACCCGGCATCGTTCCCGGCGATGATGCGCACCCGCACATCGCCCTCCTTGAGTCTCAGTTGCGGGATGCTGTCGCTGGTGATGCCCTGATAACCGGGCGTCGACATCTTGTGTTTGGCGGGCAGGTTGACCCACAGCTGCACCATGTCGAGGGTGCCACCACGACGGGTAAACCCCTGGGAGTGGAATTCGTCGTGCATGATGCCGGCGGCGGCCGTCATCCACTGCACGTCTCCCGGACCGATGATCCCCCCCTGGCCGGTCGAGTCGCGATGGGCGACCTCCCCCTCATAGACGATGGTGACCGTCTCAAAACCACGGTGCGGGTGTTCCCCCACACCCCTGGCATGATCGGCGGGCTCGAAATGTGCCGGGCCAGCCCTGTCCAGCAGCAGGAAGGGGCTCAAGGCGCGGCCATGGGTCTGATACGAGAACAGCGAGCGAACCGGGAATCCGTCGCCGACCCAGTGTTGTCGAGGGGCGCTGTAAATACCGATGACTCTTTTCATGATGCTCTCCTGGGTGATCGTCACGGGATGTGTCGTGGCTCGCATTGTGAGTCTGGAACGCTGCGTCCGGTAGACGTAAAATTTGCCATCAGCGTCCTATTTTGTGAACGATAACCCCATGCAACAGGATCTCAACGACCTCTATTTCTATGTCCAGGTGGTAGATCACGGGGGCTTTGCCCAGGCCGGCAGGGCCCTCGGCATGCCCAAGTCCAGGCTCAGCCGCCGCATCGCCATGCTGGAGGAGCGACTCGGGGTGCGTCTTATCCAGCGTTCCACCCGCAGCTTCACCGTCACCGAACTCGGGCAGGCTTATTACACTCGTTGCCGGGCCATGCTGGTGGAAGCCGATGCGGCGCAGGATCTCATCGCCGCGACCCAGAGCGAGCCTTGCGGTCTGGTGCGCATCGCCTGCCCCATCGATCTGCTGCACGCCCACGTAGGGAGGATGCTGGTCTCCTTCGCCCTGGCCCATCCCAGCGTCAAGGTGCAGCTCGTCGGGGTCAACCGGGCGGTGGATCTGGTCGCGGAGGGGTTGGACATGGCGCTCAGGGTGCGACCACTGCCCCTGGAGGACAGCGATCTCGCCATGCGGGTGCTGGGTTATGCGACCCAGTGTCTGGTGGCAAGCCCGGCCCTTGTCGCGTCACTCGGCATGCCCCGGGCCCCCGCAGATCTGCTGTCATGGCCGAGCCTCGGTCATGGCGCCAGCCTGGAAGGCCATCACTGGACCCTGCTGGGCCCCGATGGTGCCCGAGTCAAACAGCACCACAGCCCCCGCTTTGCCACCACCGACATGCAGACATTGCGTCAGGGGGCGATCGACGGGCTCGGGGTCGTGCAACTGCCCACCATGATGATGGATGAGCCCCTGGCCGATGGCCGGCTGGTGCGTTTGCTCCCCGACTGGGCACCGCGCCAGGAGGTGATCCACGCGGTCTTCCCCTCACGCCGCGGTCTGCTGCCTGCCATCCGCGCCCTCATCGATCATCTGGTCGAGGGCTTCTCCCCCCTGGGGCAGGCAAGTACGCCGCCCCCGCCATGATCTGTGCATGGCCGTTCCCGGGTGTGCCGACATGCAAAAGGCCAGAGCTTGGCTCTGGCCTTTTCATTTTCCCCTTCACAGAGGAGGGGAAACGGATACGGGCAGGATCCTCAGAAGGGCATTTTGAAGCCAGGGGGCAGTTGCATGCCGCCGGTCAGCTCGCCCATCTTGGCCTTGTTCTGCTCTTCCACGCGGCGCACGGCGTCATTGACGGCGGCGGCGACCAGATCTTCCAGCATCTCCTTGTCATCTTCCATCAGGCTGGGATCGATCTCGATGCGACGTACGCTGTGGCTGCCGGCCATGGTCACCTTGACCATGCCTGCGCCCGCCTCGCCGACCACTTCCATCTGGGCCAGCTGCTCTTGCATCTTCTGCATGCGCTCTTGCATCTGTTGGGCCTGTTTCATCAGGTTACCCATTCCACCTTTACCAAACATAGATCGTCTCTCGTCTTGAAATCCGGCATCCAGCGCCGGGCTGTGGGTTCATCTGCCCTAAGTGGGGGCAGCCAAAAGTCTTTTCAACCGGGGACAAACCCCGGCACGGTTTTTTCACCGCAATTCAGCGACTCAGTGGTTCAATGCTCTCGGGATGGAGCACGGCGCCGAAACGCTGCTGCAAGAATTGTACGTTGGGATCCGCCGCCAGATCCCGGCTCACCTGTTCACGCACCCCGAGATAGAGACGATGCTCTATCTCGAGCGGCGTCTCCCGCGCGGGATCCGAGCCCAGGGTCACATCGATGTGAACCGGGCCGCCCAGCTCGGGACCGATGAGCTCGGCCAGATCGGCGCGGGCCTTGTCGCTCACCAGATGGCGCTGCTCGGGTTTGAGCAGCAGGGAGACCCGATTGCCTTCCCGGGTCATCACCGCGTTGATGGCCAGTTGACGCAGCCGACCACCCACACCGGTGCGGGCGATGAGCTCGGCCCAGGCGTCCCCGCAATTGACCAACAAGGACGAGGGGATCAGACGGGCGACCTCCCCCTCCTCCTCGGGTTGTTCGTCGCTCTCCAGCGCATCCCAATCGATGGTCTCCATCAACGCAATGGCGGGCTGAGGCTCGCTGGCAGCCACTGGAGGCGCGGCAGGCACCATAGCGGCAACCACAGGTGCCGCCGCATCCGCGCTGCCGGCGTCAGCGCCCAGATCCCAGGGCGGCAGATCCTCCCGCGAAGGAGGTGCCATGGTGGCGGGAGCTGGCTGGGCGGAAGTCACTGCCTGCGTGGGCAACGGGGCACTGGCAAACCCCTCGTCAACCCCCTGATTCAGATACTCTTCGTAGTCACTGGCCCCCTCTTCATAGGCATCGAGAGGGGGCAGGTCGTCATACCCTGTTTGCAAGGCAGGTCCCTGCCCCGGCATCTCGGGCCGCGCCGCTGGTTGCACCTCGGCCTGGGGTGAAGTCGCGACGGCAGGCATCGCAGGGGCCGGTTTGGTCGCGGCCACCGGTTTGACGGGAGTGACCCGGGCGGGCGCGGCGTTTGTACTCTGCTCGCCACGAAGGCGGCTTCGCAGCAGATTGCGCTTGCCAAGCAGGCTCTGCATGCTGGAGGTCGAAGAGATGGTGACGTCTTCCCCTTGGACCTCCACCTGCTGCGTCTGCCCGGCGTCATCCGCCGCCAACGGCGCAGAGGCAGGCTCTGCAGGCGGACTGGCGGGCACCACGGCCTCGTAACCCATCCGTTCGGCCTCGCGCAGCAGCTCATCCTGCTCGGCAAAGAGCGGATCCAGCACTGCGCCCTCCTCCGCCTTGGGTGAGGTGGCGACGTGCTCGGCCTCAAGGACCGATGCTGGCGCGGCGGGAGCCTTTGGTGCTGCGCTGGCAGCCGGGGCCGGCTCAGCCCCCTGGGGCTTTCCCGGCAGGAGCGGCGCGCTTTCCCTCGCTGCCACCATCACGCCGGAGAGCCCTGTCATGAGAGGTTGGGCCGCCAGGTTGGCGGGATGGACCACCTCGCGCCGGGGCGAGAAGGCCAGCATCCGCAGACAGGTCATCTCCAGTGCGGTGCGCCCGTCAGGGGCCCAGGGCAGATCCTTGCGCCCCCCCAGCACGATTTGATAGCAGAGCTGTACCTCTTCCGGGCTCATGGCTCCGGCGAGCTGCAGCAAGGCATCGGCATCCGCCCCCTGCTCCTGCACGCTCGCAGGCAGCAGTTGCGCCATGGCCACCCGGTGGAGCAAGGCTTCCAGCTCGGCGTGAAGCTGATCGAAATCCGGTCCCAGGGTAGCAATCTCGGTGATCTTGGCCATGGTGGCCGGGGCATCCTGGCGCAGCACCGCCTCCAGCAACTGGTGCAGGTGGTGATGATCGAGGGTCCCCAGCATGGTGAGCACGCTCTCCAGGCGCACGCTGCCGTTGCCGTGGGCCAACACCTGATCGGTGAGGCTCAGGGCATCGCGCATGCTGCCATCGGCCGCCTTGGCCAGGGCCAGCAGGGCGCGAGGCTCGAAGGGTTGTCCCTCCTGATCCAGCACCCATTCGAGCTGCCTGGCGATCTGGGTCTGATCCAGGCTCTTGAGATGAAACTGCAGGCAGCGCGAGAGGATGGTGATGGGGAGCTTCTGCGGATCCGTGGTGGCCAGCAGGAATTTCACATAGGGGGGCGGCTCTTCCAGGGTTTTGAGCAGCGCATTGAAGCTGTGGCGCGACAGCATGTGCACTTCATCGATGAGGTACACCTTGAAACGACCACGGGCCGGACGGTACTGCACGTTGTCGAGCAGCTCTCGGGTGTCTTCCACCTTGGTGCGGGACGCCGCATCGATTTCCAGCAGATCGACGAAATTGCCCTGATCGATCTCGCGGCAGGTATCGCACACACCGCACGGATGGCTGCTGATCCCCTGCTCGCAGTTGAGGCTCTTGGCCAGAATGCGGGCGATGGTGGTCTTGCCCACCCCGCGGGTCCCGCTCAGCAGGTAGGCATGGTGAAGCCGCCCCTGATCCAGGGCATTGGTCAGGGCCGTCAGCACATGTTGCTGGCCGACCACTTGTTCAAACGTATGGGGGCGCCATTTGCGCGCCAAAACCTGATAGCTCATAGATCTCGATGCTGGGAAACGAGGCATTGAGGCTGGATGCTAACACAAATGGAGGGCTGGCTGTATGGGGGATGCGCCGCCTTGGGAGGGATCGCTTGAATTTCAAACCGGTGCCCGTTCAGGCACCGGTTTGCGGCAGAAAGCAGGGTGACGAGGCCTGCCGCGCGAAGGGGCGATTTACGCCCCCGCGAGTTCCACCAGAGAGACCACCTTGACGCCGGCGGCGGTCAGGCGGGCATCACCGCCCAGGGACGGCAGGGAGATGATGAAGGCAGCATCCGCTACCTCACCGCCGGCGCGGCGGATGAGCTTGACGGTGGCATCGACGGTGCCGCCGGTGGCCAGCAGATCGTCCACCACCAGCACCTTGTCACCGGGCACGATGGCATCGGTGTGCAGTTGCAGGGTGTCGGTGCCGTACTCCAGGGCGTAGGACTCCTCGATGACGGCGCGGGGCAGCTTGCCCGGCTTGCGCACCGGCACGAACCCCAGCCCCATGGCGTAGGCAACCGGGGCGCCGAAGATGAAGCCACGGGCCTCGGTGCCGACAATCTTGGTGATGCCTTGATCACGGTAATGATCGGCCAGCAGATCGATGGTGGCCTTGAAGGCCTCGGCATTCTCGATCAGGCTGGTGATGTCGCGAAACAGAATGCCCGGCTTCGGATAGTCGGGAATGGTCTTGATGCTCGCTTCGATAAACTTCAGGGTTTCCGGATTCATTATTTGACCGCTTATTTTTTGAGCCCTGCCATGGCGGCGCACGGGGTCTCCGCCTGGGGGCAATAAAAAGGCCCGTCACGCAAAAATGACGAGCCGACTCCATAGCATTATTGCCGCGATAGCTTAGGGATTTCACTTCTTCATTGCAACCGGCTCCAGCACCGGCAGACGCATCAACCAGGTGAGCAGGATCACCATTATGACAACCAGCAGCCACCTCACCCAGGGCAACGGCACCACCAGCAGCGATACCGAGAACGAGATCAGGATGAAGATGATGGCGCGGCGTCTGGCGTGACGGCGAATGCCGCGATACTGCTGCCAGTCGAGGATGGGGGGGCCAAACCAGGGATGCGCCAGCAACCAGCCATGAAAGCGGGGGGAGGAGCGCGCAAACAGCGCCGCCGCCAGCAACATGAAGGGGGTGGTCGGCAGCAGGGGCAGGACTATCCCGACTATCCCGGTGGCGAAGGCAAGCCAGCCCAGGGCCATCAGACACCAGCGTTTCATGGGTACTCCTCTGCATGTATCTCTGCCTTTAGCCTAACAGAGTTAGCCCGGAAGCTGACAGCCTGGCCCAGTCTGCGGCCGTCGATGGGGGCCATCGAGTGGGCAGACGGCTGACAATCCCGGCCATTGCCACTACAATCTGCGCTCTTTTTTCTCCCCTTGTCTTCGGAAGCAGCTATGCGCGTTATTTTGGCCCCCATGCAGGGGGTGCTGGATCACCTGATGCGGGAGGTCCTCACCTCCGTCAATGATTACGACCTCTGCGTCAGTGAATTCATCCGGGTGGTCGATCAACTGCTGCCCGCCAAGGTCTTCCATCGCCTCTGCCCCGAGCTGAAACAGGATGGCAAGACCCGCGCAGGGACCCCGGTACGGGTGCAACTGCTGGGACAACATCCGGAGTGGCTGGCAGAAAATGCCATCCGGGCCATCGAGCTCGGCTCTCCCGGGGTCGATCTCAACTTCGGCTGCCCTGCCCCCACGGTCAACAAGAGCAAGGGGGGCGCCGTGCTGCTCAAGGAGCCCGAGACCGTCTATCGCATCGTCAAGGCGGTGCGGGAGGCCGTGCCTGCCCACCTGCCGGTGAGCGCCAAGATCCGTCTGGGATACGATGACAAGGATCTCTATCTGGACAACGCCCAGGCCGTCTATCAGGGGGGCGCCAACGAGCTGGCGGTGCATGCCCGCACCAAGCGCGAAGGCTACAAGGCGCCGGCACACTGGGAGTACGTGGACGCCATCCGCCGCGCCCTGCCCATCCCCGTCACCGCCAACGGCGAGATCTGGAACCATGCCGATGCCCTGACCTGTGCCCGGGTGTCCGGTTGCGATGCCCTCATGGTGGGCCGGGGCGCCATCTCCCTCCCCAACCTGGCCAACGTGATGAAGACGGGGTGTGCCCACATGAGCTGGGCCGAGGTACTGCAACTGATGGTGACCTACACCGAGCAGGATCTGGCGAGCGACAAGGCCGACTACTACCCGAGTCGCATCAAGCAGTGGTTCTCCTACATAGTGCGGGAATACCCCCAGGCCGACGAGCTGTTTCGTCGCATCCGCACCATCAAGACCGCAGAGGAGATCCGCACCGCCCTCGAGCGCGAGTGCGCCTCACAGGCCTAGACTTGGCCGCCGCCCCGCGGCGCCCTATGATGAAGGCTCATTGACAGGAGGTCAGGATGCAGGGAGTGCCGGTCAACTTTACCCATCAGCACGACAGGGCCGATTTTCGCGCCCTGCCGGGGCAGCCTGCGACCGAGCTCTATCGCGCCCACATCCAGCACCACATCTTCGATCCCCATAGTCACGAGGGGTTTGGCCTCGGTGTCATCGAGTGCGGTGCCGAGCGCTTTCGCTATCGCGGCAGCCAGCTCCTGGCCGGTCCCGGCAGCCTGGTGCTGATGAACCCCGATGAGCTGCACACGGGCGAGTCAGCCTGCGAGCAAGGGTGGCGCTATCGCATGCTCTACCTGCCCGCCGATCGGCTCGAGGCCATCAGCGGCGAGCGCGACTGGTATTTCACCGATGCCGTGCGAAGCGATCCGCGCACTGCCCCCGTCCTGCAGGCGACCCTGGATGCCCTCTGGCACTGTGACAGCGAGCTCGCCGCCGACGGCCTGCTGCTAAGGGTGTGCGAGACCCTGCGCCCCCATGCCCGGGCCCTGGCTGCCCCGCGCGAAGCGACCCACCCTCTGGGCCGCGCCATCGACTATATGCAGGCCTATTTCGCCCGCCCCATGACCCTGGCCGAGCTGGCCGGCTCGGTGAACCTCAGCCCCTACCACTTCCAGCGCAGCTTCAAGGCCCGCTTTCACGTCACCCCCCAGCAGATGTTGATGGCCATCCGCCTGCAGCGCGCCAAGGGGTGGCTGGCTGCCGGCCTGCCCGCTGCCGAGGTGGCCGCCGCCTGTGGTCTGGCCGATCAGTCCCACCTCAACCGGGCCTTCCTGCGCCGCTATGGCACCACCCCGGTCCGCTACCAGAAACAGGTGCAGGCTGGCCGCTAAAGCGCAATCTGGTTCAATACGCCCCCCTTCCCCCCTGCTAGGCTGGCCTCCTTCTTCTTTACCGGATATGAAACATGTTGATCGGAGTCCTGTTTGCCCTGCTGGCCGGCCTGATGTGGGGGCTCATCTTCGTCGCCCCCCTCTTGGTGGACGGCTATCCCCCCGCCCTGCTCGCGAGCGGCCGCTACCTCGCCTTCGGCCTCATCGTACTGCCGCTCGCCTGGCAGGCACGCAAACACCTGGCGGCCCTCTCGGCCAGCGACTGGCGAGAGGCCCTCGCCCTCACTCTGGTGGGGAACCTCCTCTACTACTTCTGCCTGTCGGGGGCCATCTTGCGCATCGGCTCGCCCCTGGCGGCCATGTTTATCGGCACCCTGCCGGTGGTGACGGCCCTGGCCGCCAACCGCCTCTATGGCGCACGGGACGGTCGCCTCTCCCGCACCCGGCTCTACCCGTCCCTGGTGCTGATGGGGGCCGGCCTCTGTCTGGTCAACAGCGCCGAGCTCACCTGGCACACCGAGGCGCGCACCGAACAACTGCTTGGGCTCGCCCTGGCGGTGGGCGCCGTGCTGTGCTGGACCTGGTATCCCCTGCGCAACGCCCGCTGGCTGCGCGAGCACCCGGGCCGCAGCCCGGCCGTCTGGGCCACCGCCCAGGGGCTGGTGACCCTGCCGGTGGCGCTCATTGCCTATCTCGGCAGCCTCGGCCATCTTGCCCTGAGCGCACCGGACTTTCCCCTGCCCTTCGGGCCGACGCCCCTGCGCTTCGTGCTGCTGATGGGGGCAGTGGGGCTCCTCTGCTCCTGGCTCGGCACCCTGTGCTGGAACGAGGCGAGCCAGCGCCTGCCGACCGTGCTGGTCGGGCCGCTCATCGTGTTCGAGACTCTGGCGGGGCTCTTGTACGCCTTTATGCTGCGCGGGATCATGCCCCCCATGAGTACCCTGGTGGGTGTCGTCTGTCTGGTGGCGGGAGTGCTCTACGTCATCACCGGCAAGACGCAGCACCTGCCGGAAAAACCCGTCAAAGCACGGTTAACTTGACTCATGTCATCTTGATAAACCGCGGGTTTCCCTATACTGGCCGAGTTTTATCACTCGTTTTTGGGGGCTGCTGTGTGTGAAGTGACGCAAGCCCGGTTGGCCGAATGGCATCAGCGCCTTCTGACCGACTGGGCGCAAACAAGAGAGGAGCTGATCCGTCAGCTCAAGGCCTGTCGACAAGATGACTGGGCACAGAAGGTGGAGCGCTGCGAGCGGGATCAACTGGTTGATCTGACCAGCCGTCTCGATCTGCCCGGGGTGGAACACAGCGTGGCACGCCTCAAGCGGCTCGACGCGGCGCTCTGCCAGATGGATCTGGGGCTCTATGGCTTCTGCTCCGATTGTGAGGAGCCCCTGCTCCCTGAACAGCTGGAACAGGATCCGACCCTGCAACGCTGCCCGCGCTGCGAGGCCCGCTACCGCAAAGGATTCCACGCTCACGAACTCTGATGGGGGCACCCTTTGTGCCCGCCATTTTCCTCCTCCACCCCTTCTCGCTTCCCATCATGACCAACCCCCTGGTGCGACGATCCCGGCAACCCCTGGGGGCAGCCGCACAGGCATGAAAAAGGGGAGTCATGGACTCCCCTTCTCGTACTGCGTACTCGTCACTGGGCCAGCAGGTGGCCTACCAGCTCATGACGCCACCCTTGCAGCAGCATGGGCTTGTCCGCCCTGGCCCGCTCCTCGACACTCATGCGCCAGCTCCAGGTGAAGTACTGGTGGATGATCTTCTTGCTCGCCACCAGCTCCGGCGGAATGTTGCTGGCCTTGGCCTTCTCCTCCACCATGGCCTTGATGCGCTTGAGCTCGGCCTTGTACTGGGGGAAGTCCACCAAGCGGCGGATGGGATCGGGCCAGCTAGCAGGGTCGCTCTGCTGGGCGGCGGCGACGATGTCCAGCATCCGCTTGCCGTGGATCTTGATCTCGATGGGCGAGAGGCCCAGCTCGTTGAGATCCCGAAGGGAAGCGGGACGACGCTCCGCCACCTTGAACAGGTGCAGCTCTTTGACCACGAAGTTGAGGGCGAGATCCCGGCGTACCGCTTCCTGCTGGCGCCAGGCGGCCAGCTCGCGCAGGATGGCCAGCTCACGGCGACCCAGTTGCCAGGCGTTGACTATCTCGAGGTAGGCCTGACGGGGATCGCTGCCCTGGGTCTTGCGGGCGGAGTGGTTCTGGCACTCCTGTTCGAACCAGGGGAACTTGCCGCTCTCGCGCAGTCTGGCCATCACCTTCTCGTAGAGGGGCATAAGGTAGAAGACATCCGCCGCGGCATATTCCAGCTGACGAGGGGTAAGGGGGCGCGCCAGCCAGTCGGTACGGGCCTGATCCTTCTCAAGCTCGACCCCGAGGAATTCGTTGACCAGGGCGCCAAACCCCACCGACACGCCATGGCCCAGGAAGGCTGCCGCCAGCTGGGTATCGTGCATCTGGTTGGGCAGGTGACCCGCCTGATGCTGGATGAGCTCCAGATCCTCACCGGAGGCGTGCAGGATGGCAATCTGTCCGGCCCGACCGAGGCGCTGCCACAAACCGGAGAGATCCAGGGTCAGGGGATCGAGCAGGGCAAGCTGCTTGCCATCGTAGATCTGGAACAGACCGAGCTGGGGATAGTAGGTACGGGTGCGAACGAATTCGGTATCGATGGCCAGGGGAACGTCGGCCAGAGAAGCGAGATACTGATCCAGTTCGGCTTGCTGTGAAATGAGTTGATATTGCATCGTTGCCTGCACGTTGGTCGGATCCAGAAAGAAAAAACCGTGGATGTCCCACGGTTTTGCATAACGACAGCGCTGGACTGCAAAGCAGTGCATGCCGGTTACTGCTTGGCAATCTCCTCGTCGCGCAACACGCGGCGCAGGATCTTGCCCACGTTGGTCTTGGGAAGTTCGTCGCGAAATTCTACCAGTTTCGGCACCTTATAGGCAGTCAGATGTTTGCGGCAGTGGGCAATTATCTCCTCTTCCGCCAGCTTTGCATCTTTCTTGACCACGAAGATCTTCACCTGCTCGCCGGACACCGGGTTGGGTACGCCGACGGCGGCCACCTCCAGCACCTTGGGATGCAGGGCTACCACGTCTTCTATCTCGTTCGGGTAGACGTTGAAGCCGGAGACCAGGATCATGTCCTTCTTGCGATCGACGATCTTGAAGAAACCCTGCTCGTCGCATACCGCGATGTCGCCGGTGCAGAGCCAGCCATCCTGCATCACCTCGGCGGTCGCCTCCGGGCGCTGCCAGTAGCCGGTCATCACCTGAGGACCGCGCACCTGCATCTCGCCGGGGGCACCCCGTTCGGTGACCTGGTTCCCCTCGTCATCCACCAGACGGATCTCGGTGGAACAGACCGGCAGACCGATGGAGCCGTTGTAATCCACCAGATCATAGGGGCAGACGCTCACCAGGGGCGAGCACTCGGTCAGGCCATAGCCCTCCAGCAGCGGGGTGCCGGTCAGCCCCTTCCACTGCTCGGCCACCGCCCGTTGCACCGCCATGCCGCCACCGATGGTGAGCTTGAGCTTGGCAAAATCCATGCCCTTGAACTCGTCGTTGTTGACCAGAGCGTTGAACAGGGTATTGACCCCGGTGATGCAGGTGAAAGGATACTTCTTGATCTCTTTGACAAAACCCGGGATGTCGCGGGGGTTGCTGATGAGCAGGTTGTAGCCCCCTAGGCGCATGAACAGCAGGCAGTTCACCGTCAAGGCGAAGACGTGATAGAGCGGCAGCGCCGTGACCACAAACTCCTTGCCGCGCTCCAGCACGGGACCATAGACACCGAGGCACTGCTCGACGTTGGCGATCATGTTGCGATGAGTCAGCATGGCCCCCTTGGAGAGGCCGGTGGTCCCGCCGGTGTATTGCAGGAAGGCGATGTCCTGGTTGCTGATCTCGGGTTTGATGTACTGCAGGTAGCGCCCCTTGGCGAGGGCCTGGCGCATGGTGCTGGCATGGGGCAGGTTGTACTTGGGCACCAGCTTCTTGACATATTTGACCACGAAGTTGACCAGGGTCCCCTTGGCCAGCCCCAGGTTGTCTCCCATCCGGGTCAGGATCACATGCTTGACCGGGGTGTCATACACCACTTTTTCCAGGGTGTGGGCAAAGTTGGAGACGATGACGATGGCCTTGGCGCCGGAGTCTTTCAACTGATGCTCCAGCTCGCGCGGGGTATAGAGGGGGTTGACGTTCACCACCGTCATGCCGGCCCGCAGGATGCCGAATACCGCAATGGGGTATTGCAGCAGGTTAGGCATCATCACGGCCACCCTGTCCCCCTTGCCGAGCTTCAGCTCGTTTTGCAGGTAGGCGGCGAAGGCTCGGGACTGCTCCTCCAGCCGACGGTAGGTAATGGTCTGCCCCATGTTGACGAAGGCGGGTTGATCGGCGAACTGGTTCACCGACTCTTCAAACATCTCGACCAGAGAGCCGTATTGGTCTGGATTGATCTCGGCGGGCACCCCTTCTGGATAACGCTTCAGCCAGACTCTTTCCACGAACTTCTCCTGCATAACTCGCACCTGTGCGCTCACTGTGTTGCCTCCGTCCCTGTCACATCCATTTCAATCAGTTGTTTTAAGTTCATGCTCTAATGCCGCACATATTTACATAAGGCAACATCAATTAACAGTGAATTAACAACGGGAAATGTGAGGGAGAAAGCAAACCTGACATGATTCAAAGCCGCCGATCCTACCGGATTTGAGCGAAGTTTTCGATATAAACGGCGGTTTCTGATGAATTTTCCATATGAAAATGATGGCCTCCTGCCACTGTCACCCGTTCAATGTGGCCAAAGGCCGCCTCCCGCAACTGCCACTGTGCCAGGAGCCCGGGGAAGCCCTGCTCTCCCCGGATAAAGAGCACCGGACAGACGATGGCCCGGATCAGGGCCTGGGCCTGCCCCTCGCTCATGCGCAGGGGCGAGAGATCGCGAAGACGGGGATCACTGCGCCAATACCAGCGCCCTGTCCGCGCCTCCAGTTGTCGCTCGCAGATAAGGCGTGCCGCACTCGGGGGGATGTCCGCCACCTTGCAGCGGGCAGCCACCGCCTCCTCGAGGGTGGCAAATCCACTGGTTGCACGCTCACGGGTACGAGTGCGGTTGAGGATGGCGCGGCGCAGCTGCCCCGGCACCTCCTCGTCGGGCTGGCTCAAGGGGCCGAGCCCCTCCAGCAGAATGAGCCGCTCGATTTGCTCGGGAAAGACGCCGGCATAGGCAGAGGCAATCAGCGCCCCCAGGGAGTGACCAAGCAGGATGAAACGCTGCCAGCCCGCGGCCTGGGTGATCTGGTAGAGATCATCCAGCCAGTCCACGAAGACATAGGGAGTCGACTTGTGATCGGAGTGACCATGGCCCGGCAGATCGACGCAGACCAGATGAAACGCCCCCAGCCAGGGGGCCAGAGGCAAAAAGCTGGCACCGTTGTCGAGCCAGCCATGGAGGGCCACCAGCAGCGGTCTGCCCTCCTGACCATTGTCCAGCAGGGCGATGTGCCGCCCGTCCGCCAGGCGCAGCCTGCGCTCCTGCAATGTCGCCGTCATCCGGGCTCCTCAGCGGCGCAGGGGCCGTCTGGGCCAGAAGGGATCATAGAAAGGATCGTAAAAGTAGGGATCCATGTAGCGGATCTCCACCTCCTTCACCGGTGGCCACAGCTTGCTCCCCGTCACCTTGAGTACCGAGAAGCGATACTTGTGCTCGCCAATCTGGCTGTCCACCGGCTTGTCGAGGGTGCCGAGCACCGTCAGGCTGCGACCCTTGGCATAGAGGGTCGGGTCGACAAACCCCTGCATGATGGCGAGAAAACGACCGGGGCTCTGCTCGGTCTGCTCCGGCACCCCGTTGGACTTGAGGGGCAGATAGACCACCTCGATGACACTCTGATCCGCCTTGTTGTGGACCGCCGAGATGACACCGCTCCAGCGGGCCGGCTTGCCTTCCATCCCCTGCAGAGCGGGTTGATAGGCCACCAGCTGATCCGCAGGCTCATAGGCAAGCTCTTTGGGCACCGTGCTGCAACCGCCCAGCAGCAGCCCCACCAATCCCAGCATGATCACGGATTTTCTCATTCGTCTCTCCTTCATCGTCCGACAAAGCAGCCCGGGGCAGCTGTTGCCGCCTATTCGCGACCCGGCAGTTTCTTCCAGGTCACCTTGTCACGCAGATAGACAGGGGTGGCTTGCTCAACCGGCACCGCCTCACCCGCAAACCAGGCCTGGCGTGCCAGAGGCAGCATGTCGGCGGCCGCCGGGAAACGCACCTGGCTTGGGGTCAGCACATCTGCCAAGCCGCCCAGGGCCTCACCATAGGTTTCAAAACCGGTGCCAACGCAGCTCACCGCGCCAGTCAGCTTGTCACGGGCCTGCACCAGTGCGGCTGGCTCGCTCACCACCTCCTCGCCCACCAGCGTCATCACCCCGTCCACCAAGGCGTAGTGGCCGAAATAGACCTCGTCCATGCGCGCATCGATGGCGGCAAGCACCTGCTCGGCCCCTTCCAGCTTATGGGCCCCCTGGGCCATGGCCGCCAGGGTGGAGACACCGATCATCGGCACGCCGGCACCAAAGGCGAGCCCCTGGGCCACGCTGATCCCGATCCGTACCCCGGTGAAGGAGCCAGGCCCACGACCGAAGGCGATGGCGTCGAGCTCATCCAACGATAGACCGGCTTCATCCAACAGAGCCTGAACCATGGGCAGGATCTTGCGGGTATGGTCACGGGGCGCCTCTTCCCAGCGGGAGTAGAAGGTATCGCCCACCAAGAGGGCTGCGGAGCAGGCTTCGGTGGCGGTATCCACGGCCAGGATCTTCAACTCATCCATTCTTTTTATTCTCTTCACATCAGTCAGTTAAATCGTCAGCATGGCCAAGGCCTGCCGTCATGCATGGCCGGGTGCAATCAGCCCCGGCGCGGCGGACTCACTCCCGTGGTCCGAAAAATTCTCCCAGGGTCGCCAGCTCCCGGGTCCGTGGAATGGCAGGCAGGCTCTTGATGAAGGTGGCGCCATAGGGCTTGTTGACCACCCGGGGATCACAAATAACCAGTACGCCGTGATCACTGCGATCACGGATGAGCCGCCCCACCCCCTGCTTGAGGGCAATCACCGCCTTGGGCAACTGCAGCTCGGCAAAGGGATCTCCCCCCTTGAGCTTGCAATCCTCCACCCGCGCCTTGAGCTGGGGATCGTCCGGGCTCGCAAAGGGCAGCTTGTCGATGATAACACAGGACAATGCCGCCCCCCGCACGTCTATCCCCTCCCAGAAACTGCTGGTGGCCACCAGCACGGCCCGACCGTTCTCCACGAAGGTCTTGAGCAGCCGCTGCTTGTTGTCTTCCCCTTGCAGCAGGACGGTGCGGCCGATTTCCCGGCGCAGCACCTCGGCCACCTGGCGCATCACCTGATGGCTGGTGCAGAGGAAGAAGCACCCCCCCGGCGTCTTGTTGATGAGGGGGATCATCAGGGTCGCCAGCCGCTCCCCGCGCCCGAAGGCATTGGGCTCTGGCAAGAAACGGGGTACGCACAGGCGCGCCTGCTCGGCGTAATCGAACGGACTGTCGAGAATGAGTTCGGCGCTGCCGGCCAGCCCCATCTCGGCGACGAAGTGGGCGAAGCGATTGTCCACCGTCAAGGTGGCCGAGGTGAAGATCCAGGCCACCTCGGGGCGCTGCACCTCGGCACCGAAGCGCTCGGCGACCGACAGCGGCGTCAGATTGAGGGTAAAGTGCAGACGCGAACAGTCATACCAGTAGGAGAAACCGGTCTGGTTGACCGCCAGCACCTCCCCAAGGCGAGTACGCAGCTCGCTGATGCGCTCGAAACAATGATCCAGCTGCTCCCCTCGCCCGAGAGCCAGTTTCAGCACTTCATAACAGAGCCCGATGGCATCGTTGAGGCGGGCCAGCGCCTGGGCCCAGAGGGATTGTCTCAGCAGATCCCGGGTGTTGCCGCGCCCCCCCTCCACGCCGAAGGCAAGGCGCAGATCCTGACTGGCAATGGCGAGCCTGTCCGCCGCCTTGCCAAGCTGGGCCATGTCATGAGCCTCTGCCCGGTAGGCGAGCTGGATATCCTGCGCCAAATCCTGGATGGTGCGGCTGTCCACGGACTTGCCGAAGTAGTGGCTGGCGATCTCGGGCAGCTGGTGCGCCTCGTCGAAGACATAGACCTGCGCCTCGGGCACCAGCTCGCCAAAGCCGGTGTCTTTGACCGCCATGTCGGCGAAAAAGAGATGGTGGTTGATCACCACCACCTGGGCGTCCATGGCACGGCGCCGGGCGATGACCAGGTGACAATCATCGTAATAGGGGCAGTCGCGACCCAGGCAGTTGTCGTTGGTGCTGGTGACGTGGGCAAGGATCTCGGCGTTCTCCTGTAGCCCCGGGATATCCCCCACATCGCCGTTGTCGGTGGCAGTCGACCAGGATTTGACCTTCACGAGATCGCTCAGGATCTCGGGCTTTTGCAGATGGGATTCACTCAACAGCCGGTTCATCCGCTCGATGCAGAGGTAATTGCTGCGCCCCTTGAGCAGTGCCACCGGCGGGGTGTAGTGAAGCGCCCCCGTGATGGTGGGCAGATCCCGATAGAAGAGCTGCTCCTGCAGGTTCTTGGATCCGGTGCTGATCACCACCCGCTTGCCGGATTCCAGCGCAGGCACCAGATAGGCATAGGTTTTGCCAGTGCCCGTTCCAGCCTCCACCAGCAAGCGGCCACCTTGCTTGATGGCGCGCGACACCGCCTCGGCCATCTCCAGTTGCGGGGCACGGGCCTTGAAGCCGTCGATATGGCGGGCCAGGGGGCCGTCTGGCTTGAACAGGGTCTGGATGATGGTCAAAGGCATGTCCCGCTGCAAAAGCGGGCATTATGCCAAAAGCGCGGAAAAAGCGGGACTGATAATGCGTTCAGACGAAGAGATCAATCCGGTGGTCCGGATCCGGTTTGTGATCATCATCCTGCACCGCTGGTTGATCAGGCTTTGGCGGCTGCTCTCTCTGCTGGTGATGCTGGCCACCGCCGCCATTGTCGGTGCCTATCTTGCGCAGCTGATGTTTCTGGCTGATCTGGGTCACCTCCCGCTTGATGTCATCCGGGCTCGGTGTCGAGGGGGCGCGGGGCAGGATGGGAAATAACAGGTCCTGGCTGGGCATGATGTCGCCTCCTTTGGCATCTCATTGTCTAGTTATCGACCAGAAAACCGTTTTCTCAACTTTAATCGTCCTGATCACATTTTTCGGTTGCATTTTCTGTCAAGGCAGGTAGTTTAAATCGGGCGTCAACAACGGCATCTGATTTGTAAAGGATTGATTACATCATGAAGTTCACCACCCTGAAGACTCATCATCACCATCATCATCCCGAATAGTCTTTCAGGAGGTTGACTGCTGGAAGACACTTAACTGGTGACTTCCAAAAGGACCGCAAGATTCATGAACCCTCGGAAGCACATACTTCCGAGGGTTTTTTCGTTTTTGACTAGAAGGAAATCGAGCAATGGAAACACAACGTCTGCGCATCGCCATGCAAAAATCCGGTCGTCTGAGCCAGGATTCCCAGGCCCTCTTCAAGAGCTGCGGCCTCAAGATCAACCTGCGGGAACAGCGCCTCATCGCCCATGTCGAGAACATGCCCATCGACATTCTGCGGGTGCGTGATGACGACATCCCGGGTCTGGTGATGGAAGGGGTGGTCGATCTTGGCATCATCGGCGAGAACGTTCTCGAAGAGGTGCAGCTCATCCGCGCAGCCCAGGGGCAGCCCTTTGCGGTGAAGACCCTCAAGCAGCTCGACTTCGGCGGCTGCCGCCTCTCTCTGGCGGTGCCGGACGATGTCAACTACACAGGACCCGAGAGCCTGGCCGGCAAGCGCATCGCCACCTCCTACCCCGGTCTGCTCAAGCGCTTCTTCGACGAGAAGGGCCTGGGCTTCAAGAGCGTGATGCTGGGCGGCTCGGTGGAAGTAGCCCCCCGCGCGGGTCTGGCCGATGCCATCTGCGATCTGGTCTCCACCGGCGCAACCTTGGAAGCCAACGGCCTGAAAGAGGTCGAGGTGATCTACCGCTCCAAGGCCGTCCTGGTGCAGGCTCCCAACCCCCTGAACGATGCCAAGCAGAAACTCATCGACAAGCTGCTGCCCCGCATCCAGGGGATGCAGCAGGCGCGCGAAAGCAAATACATCATGCTGCACGCCCCCAAAGACAAGCTCGATGCCATCACCGATCTGCTGCCGGGGGCGGAGCGTCCCACCATCATGCAGCTCGCCGGTGACACCAACCAGGTGGCCCTGCACGTCGTCTCCAGCGAAACCCTGTTCTGGGAGACCATGGAACAGCTCAAGGCCCTGGGTGCCAGCTCCATCCTGGTGCTGCCCATTGAAAAGATGATGGAATAAGCCGAGAGAGATGGAATAAGGAAGACACATCATGCAGACCCTGATCTGGAAGACCCTCTCCCCCGCCCGGCAAGCCGAAGTCCTGACCCGGCCCGCCCTTAGCGACGAAGCCGACATCGGTACCGTGGTGCGAGACATCATTGCTGCGGTACGCAGCCGGGGCGATGAGGCCCTGCGCGAGCTGAGCCAGCGTTTCGAACGCGCGCCCCGCGAACAGCTTCGGGTGAGCGACGCGGAAGTGGATGCCGCCTGCGCTCGACTCGGTGATGACATCAAGGGTGCCATCGAGGCCGCCATCGCCAATATTCGTACCTTCCACGCCGCCCAGGTGCAGCCCGTCGTGCGCGTCGAGACCCAACCCGGGGTACTGTGCGAGCTGCGCACCCAACCCATCAGCCGGGTCGGCCTCTATGTCCCGGGAGGCAGCGCGCCGCTCCCCTCCACCGTGATGATGCTGGCCATTCCGGCCGCCATAGCCGGTTGTCGTGAAGTGGTGCTCTGCACCCCGTCTCCGGCGAGCGACGAGATCCTGTTTGCCGCCCGCGCCTGTGGCGTCCGTCAAGTGTTCGCCATCGGCGGTGCCCAAGCCATCGCGGCCATGGCCTATGGCACGCAGACCATCCCCAAGGTGGACAAGATCTTCGGCCCGGGCAACGCCTATGTGACCGAAGCCAAGGGCCAGGTTTCCCGTGACTGGCGGGGCGCCGCCATCGACATGCCAGCCGGCCCCTCCGAGGTGCTGGTGATCGCAGACGAGAGCGCCAACCCGGCCTTCGTGGCATCGGATCTGCTCTCCCAGGCCGAGCACGGCCCCGACAGCCAGGTGGTGCTGGTGACCACCTCCGCTTCCCTGGCCGATGCCATCGGCAGCGAGATCCAGGCGCAACTCGCCGACCTCAGCCGCCGCGACATCGCCGAGCAAGCCCTGAAGGCAAGCCTGGTGATCCTCTGCGACAACCTGGAGGAGGCCTGCGCCATCTCCAACGCCTATGCCCCCGAGCACCTGATTGTGCAGACCCGGGCACCCCGGGATCTGCTGGACAAGCTCGAGAACGCGGGCTCCATCTTCCTCGGGGCATGGACACCGGAGTCGGTCGGTGATTACGCCAGCGGCACCAACCACACCCTGCCCACCTACGGCTATGCCCGCACCTGCTCGAGCCTGGGGCTTGCTGACTATCAGCGCCGCTACACGGTACAGGAGCTCACTGCAGACGGCATTCGCGGCCTTGGCCCCATTGTCCAGCGCATCGCCCAGGCCGAGGGGCTCGATGCCCACAAGCATGCCGTCACCCTCAGGTTGAACGCCCTGGCCGCCGAGCCCCAACAAACAGCACAGCAGAAGGATTTGTCATGAGCATCGTCAATCTGGCCCGTCGCGTTGTACGGGCTCTCACTCCCTACCAGTCCGCGCGCCGCATCGGCGGCCAGGGCCACGTCTGGCTCAATGCCAACGAGGCCCCCCTGGCCTATCCCTTCACCGTCGAGGGGAGTCGCCTCAACCGCTATCCCGAGTGCCAGCCGGCCGAGGTGGTAAACGGCTATGCCGCCTACGCCGGGGTCAATCCGGATCAGGTGCTGGTAAGCCGCGGTGCCGACGAGGCCATCGAGCTCTTGATCCGCACCTTCTGCGAGGCGGGGGAAGATCAGATCCTCATCTGCCCCCCCACCTACGGCATGTACGCCATCAGCGCCGAGACCTGTGGCGTGGGGATTGTCGAGCAGCCATTGACCGCCAGCCGTCAGCCGGACTGGCCCGCCATCGCCGATCGCCTCTCTGACGTGAAGCTGGTGTTCCTCTGCTCCCCCAACAATCCCACCGGGGATCTGGTGGGCCGCAAGGGACTCGTCGCCCTGCTGGAGAAGGCCCGGGACCGCGCCATCATCGTCGTGGACGAGGCCTACATCGAGTTCTGCCCGGAGGCCTCCGTGGTGGACCTGCTCGCCCAATACCCGAACCTGGTGGTGACCCGTACCCTCTCCAAGGCCTTTGCCCTGGCGGGGATCCGCTGCGGCTTTACTTTGGGGGATCCCGAGGTGATTGCCATGCTGGCCAAGGTGATCGCGCCCTACCCCATTCCCGACCCCATCGCCCAGATTGCCGCCCAGGCGCTCTCTCCCATGGGGCTGGAACTGATGCAGGAGCGGGTGCTGGAACTCAACAAGCAAAAGGCGCTCATCAAGGCGGAGCTGCTTCGTCTGTCCTGCGTCAAGGAAGTGTTCGAGGACAAGGGCAACTTCGTGCTGGTGCGCTTCAAAGATGGCGCCGCCGTGTTCGCCGCCATGAAGGCCGCCGGCATCATCTTGCGTGATTTCTCCAGCAAGCCTGGCCTTGACAACAGCATCCGCATCACCATCGGCTATCAGGGCGAAATGGACGCCGTGCTCGCCGTGCTGCGTGACCTGCCCCCACCCTCTCTGTAAGACAAGCAAGGATGTAGCGATGAAAACCCCGTTTTTGTTTATCGACCGTGACGGCACCCTGATCGAGGAGCCGGTCACCGACAAGCAGGTGGACAGCCTTGCGAAGCTGCGCTTCGAGCCCATGGTGATACCTGTGCTGCGTGAGCTCCAGGCCGCCGGCTACGTGCTGGTGATGGTGACCAACCAGGATGGGCTCGGCACCGCCAGCCTGCCCCTTGAACACTTCCAGCCGCCCCACGACCTGATGATGCACCTCTTCGAATCCCAGGGTGTCACCTGGGAGCAAGTGCTGATCTGTCCCCACTTCCCCACCGACGGTTGCAGCTGCCGCAAGCCTCACCTTGGGCTGGTGAAGGAGTATCTCGCCTCGGGCCGCATCGACTTTGCCAACTCCTTCGTGATTGGCGACAGACAGACCGACATCCAGCTTGCCGAGAACATGGGCATCCGCGGCATACGCTACCACCCGCAAGATCACGGCTGGACTGCCATTCGTGATCAGCTGCTCTCCAAGGGGCGCGTGGCCGAGGTGGAGCGCTACACCAAGGAGACCCGCATCCAGGTGGCGGTGGATCTCGACAAGAGCGGTGGCAACCAGATCGCCACCGGCATCGGCTTCTTCGATCACATGCTGGATCAGATAGCGACCCACGCGGGCTTTCGCCTCAAGCTCAAAGTGAGCGGCGATCTGCACATCGACGATCACCACACGGTGGAAGATGTGGGATTGGCGCTGGGTCAAGCCCTGCGCCAGGCCCTTGGCAACAAGCGCGGCATCGGCCGCTTCGGCTTCGTGCTGGCGATGGACGAGGTGCAGGCGGTGATCGACGGGCGTCCCCGCCAGGAGGCTGACAACACCTCGCTGACCGAGCTGGACGTGGCCACGGCGGTGGATCTGAGCGGCCGTCCCTACTTCGTGTTCGACTGCCCGAGCGGCTTTGGTCGCGACAGCGTGGGAGAGATGGCCACCGAGATGGTGCCCCACTTCTTCCGCTCCCTCTCTGACGCCATGGCCATCACCTTGCAGATGAAGGTGGGCAGCGGCAACACCCACCATCAGGTGGAGGCGCTGTTCAAAGGCTTTGGCCGCGCTCTGCGCCAGGCCATTCGCGTGGAAGGGAGCGAGCTTCCCTCCAGCAAGGGGGTGCTGTGATGGGGAAACAGAACCTGGTCATCATCGACACCGGCTGCGCGAACCTCGCCTCGGTGCGCATGGCGTTCGAGCGCCTCGGCGTGCAGCCCAGGGTGAGCTGCAAGGCCGCCGACATCGAGCAGGCGGACAAGCTGATCCTGCCCGGCGTCGGCACCGCCATCGCCGCCATGAAGAACCTCAATGAGCGGGAACTGGTGCCCCTCATTCGCGCCGCCAAGCAGCCGTTGCTCGGTTTTTGCCTCGGCATGCAGATGCTGGCACAGGCCTCGGAAGAGAACATGAGCGCCGATGGCAGCGAAGGAGCGCTCATCGACTGCCTCGGCATCGTGCCTGGCAGGATCCGCCTGATGGAGGTGGGCAACCTGCGCCTGCCCCACATGGGCTGGAACCAGATTGAACACGACGAGACCCACCCGCTACTCAAAGGCATTCCCAGCGGCAGCTACTTCTACTTTGTCCACTCCTATGCGCTGGAGGTGACCGACGCGACCCTGGCAACCTGCGACTACGGCCTGCCCTTTACCGCCATCGTCGGGCGGGACAACTTCTTTGGCGCCCAATTCCACCCGGAGCGATCCGGACCGGCCGGTGCCCGCCTACTGCAAAACTTTCTGGAGCTATGACAGGCATGATTATTCCCGCAATCGACCTTATCAACGGTCAGGTCGTGCGCCTCTACCAGGGCGACTACGGCCAGAAAACCGCCTACAGCGACAACCCGCAGGCCCGCTTCGATGACTATGTCAGCCAGGGGGCGGCGCAGCTGCACCTGGTTGATCTGGACGGCGCCAAGGATGCCAAGGCACGCCAGTTGGCCCTCATCGCCCAGTTGCTGTCCGCCACCGAGGCACCGGTGCAGGTCGGCGGCGGCGTGCGCAGCGAACAGGACGTGGCCGACTTGCTGGCGGCCGGCGCCAGCCGGGTGGTGATCGGTTCCACCGCCGTCAAATCCCCGGATCTGGTGGCCAGCTGGATGGAGAAATATGGCCCCGAGCGCATCGTGCTGGCCCTGGATGTCAACATCGATGAACAGGGCAATCGCCACATCGCGGTGGCTGGCTGGCAGGAGAACAGCGGCATCTCCATCGAGGCGCTGATCGAGCGCTTCCTCCCCGCCGGGCTCAGACACGTGCTCTGCACCGACATCAGCCGGGACGGTACCCTGGCGGGCACCAACGTCGAACTCTACCGGGATCTCTGTGCCCGCTACCCGAGCGTCGGCTTCCAGGCCTCCGGCGGTATCGGCGGTCTGGCGGATATCGAGGCGCTCAAGGGAACCGGCGTCAAGGGGATCATCCTCGGCCGTGCCCTGCTGGAGGGCAAGTTTGACGTGGCAGAAGCCATTCGCTGCTGGGGTGACGGCCGCGCTACGTGACGCGCCCCTTTCCGGCATCAGACAGCCTGCCCATCCGGGCAGGCCTCTTTCTCCCCGATGGGGGCGAACCTTATGATTTGGCAGCAATTGGCTCTATACTCGACCTCACAGGGATAGCGTCATGGAAGACATATGTTGACACCTCACAACGCCACCATCCTGATCGTCGACGACTCACCCGAAAATCTGATGGTACTGACCGAATTGCTTTCGCCTCATTACCGCGTGCTGGCTGCGCAGAGCGGGGAAAAATGCCTGCGCATCGTCAGCGCTGATCCAAAGCCTGACCTCATCCTGCTGGATGTGATGATGCCCGGCATGGATGGTTATGAAGTGCTCAGGCAATTGCGTCAGTCCCCGATCAGCAGCCGTATTCCCGTCGTTCTGCTCACCGCCCTCGCCGACCCCCAGAGCGAGGAGTTCGGCCTCTCCCTCGGCGCCGCCGATTACATCACCAAGCCCATCAAGCCGGTGGTCGTTCAGGCCCGGGTGCGCACCCAGCTGGAGGCCAAGCAGGCCCGTGACGGTCTGCAAAACCAGAATGCGGCGCTGGAAGCCGAGGTCGCGCGGCGAATGGCGGAAAACGACCTGATCCAGCAGGTCTCCATCCGCGCCCTCGCCCATCTGGCGGAGATCCGCGACCCCGAAACCGGCAACCATATCCTGCGCACCCAGGGCTATGTGCGTCTGCTGGCGAGCGCCCTGGCTGATCACCCCCGTTTCGCCGATACCCTGACCCCGGGTTACATCGACTTACTGAGCCGCTCCGCACCGCTTCATGATATCGGCAAGGTGGGCATTCCCGACCACATCCTGCTCAAGCCGGGCAAGCTGACCCCGGAGGAGTGGCAGATCATGCGCACCCACGCCAAGCTCGGCAGCGATGCCATCGAGGAGGCCGAACAGGACATGGAGCAGCCCCTGGCCTTCCTCACCCTGGCCAAGGAGATCGCCCACTGGCACCACGAGAAGTGGGATGGCAGCGGCTACCCGGACGGCTTGCAAGGGGACGCCATCCCCCTCTCGGCTCGTCTGATGGCGCTGGCAGACGTGTTTGACGCCCTCATCTGCGCCAGGGTCTACAAGCCGGCCATGAGCTACGACGAGGCGCGCGCCCTCATCCTCTCCGGCAGCGGCCACCATTTCGATCCCGATGTCGTGACCGCCTTCGATCGCCATTTCGACGCATTCGTCACCATTGCCGAACGCTACCAGGATGGCAGCGAGGCCGTGGATGGCTGAGGCTCCCCTGACCCGGGCACATGTGCTCAACGTCGTGCTCACCTATGCCGCCGTGGCAAGCCTGTGGATCCTGCTCTCCGACAAGGCGGTGGAGTGGCTGTTCAGCACCCCTGCCCAGTTCGCCATGGCAAGCACCATCAAGGGCTGGCTCTTTATCCTCATCACGGCCCTCATGCTTTATGCCATGCTGCGTCGTCGCATTGACACCACCGGCAGCACACCTGTCTTTACGCGGCGTCAATGGATCCCCTTCCTGTTGCTCAACGGGCTCATTCTGGCCCTGACCGCCATGGCCATCGCCCGCAACATCGAACTGGCACGCAACAAGGAGGTGGCTCGTCTCGAAGCCATCGCCGATCTCAAGAGCCAGCGCGTCACCGAGTGGCTCGGTACCCACGAGGAGGATATTCACCAGCTCATAAAGGGTCTGGGCAGTACTGATTTCTATCGTCCCGGACAAGCACCATCCTCACCCGAAGCGATCACGCCACCACTGGCAAGGCTGCTCGAATTCATCTCGGTACGCGGATTTCACGGTGCGGCCGTGTTCAATCCTGCCGGACAGCCCCTGTGGCATACCCCGGGTGGCGACACCATGAATGCCACGTTGCGTGACGCCCTGCCACGGCTCGAGCAGGGCAACGTCATGCGTCTTGGTCCCTATCTCGATGATCGCGGTCACGCCAGGCTGGACTTTCTGGTCAATCTGGAGGTCGCTGCAGGACCTGCCCCCGTGCTGGTGATGCAGATAAGCGCAAATCGCTGGCTCGATCAGATCCTGGGGGCCTGGCCCGTCCCAGACAGCAGCGGAGAAGCCATTCTGTTTCGCCAGCAGGGGGATCAGGTCCACTATCTGAGTAGCCTGCGCCATCGCCCGGAACCGGCTCTCACCCTGCACTATCCCGTCACCCACCCCACCCTGCTGGCAGCCCAGTATTTGCGGCTCGCCGAACGCGGCACGCCCCAGGTACTCTATGGCCAGGATTACCGGGGTAGCGAGGTCTTCGGGGTTGTCTATCCGGTCATGAACACGGACTGGTACCTGCTGGCCAAGATCGACAAGGCGGAACTCTACCAGGCCACCTTCAAGGAGAGCGTCTGGATCGGTCTCATCGGCCTGCTGGTGCTCTTTGTCACCAACGCCGGCATCATCCTGCTGCGCCAGCACACTCGGCTGCAGATGGCCGAACAGCTCCAGTACTCCCAGTCCCAGCGGCTGGAGGCGTTGCAACTGCTCTCCGCCATCGCCGACAGCTCGGAAGACGCCATCTTCGCCAAGAACAAGGAGGGCAGATACATCCTCTTCAACCGGGCCGCCAGCCAGTTTGTCGGCAAGCCGGTTGACGAGGTGCTGGGCCAGGATGATCTGACGCTCTTCCCGCCGCAGCAGGCGCAGATGCTGATGGCATCCGGGCGCCAGGTCATAGAGCGCAACCGGGTGCAGACCGAGGAGGAGTACCTGACCCTGCCCGATGGCGAGCATGTGTTTCTCGCAACCAAGGGTCCCTTGCAAGACAGCGAGGGGCAGGTGATCGGGATCTTCGGCATCTCTCGGGACATCACGGACTTCAAACGGGCCGAGGCCGACTTGCGAGAGCGGGAGGGGCTGTTCCGTGCACTGGTGGAGCAATCCCTTGCCGGGATCTACATCATCCAGCAGGGTCGGCTCTGCTACATCAACCCCTGTTTTGCCCGACTGTTTGGCTATGACACTCCGGGGGCGCTGATCGCCGTTGGCCAGTTACACGCCCTTGCTGCTCCCAAGGACAGCACCAGGGTCGCCGAGCTGGTGCACGCGTGCGAGCAGGACGCGCGCGATATTCACACCCGCTTCAGTGCCCTGCATCAGCACGGGGAATCTCTGGAGGTCGAGCTGTACGGGCGGCGCGTCGACTACCTCGGTCAGCCCGCCATCATCGGCATTCTGCTCGATGTCACCGAACGGGAGCAGGTTGAACAGGCCCTGACCCGCCAGGCCAGCGAGCTGCGCCAGCAGAACCATGAGCTGGAGCGGTTCAACAAGGTGATGGTGGACAGGGAGCTCGCCATGCTGGCCCTCAAGCACCAGATCAACGGGCTCTCCCGTCAGCTCGGAGTGCCGCCCCCCTATCCCCAGGCCCCCATGCCACCGGAGGATCTCCCATGATGAGCTGGTCACCCCTGTGGCATGTGCGCCCCTCCACCCAGCGCTGGGGGATCTCCCTGCTGGCCGTGCTGCTGCCCGCTCTGATGTTGCAAATCCGGGTCCAGCTGCCCATCGCCTTTGGCGAGCGACCGCTGCTGGTTCTCTTCATGCTGCCCATCATCGTTTGCGCCCTGTTGGGGGGCTTGTTGCCAGGTCTGCTCTGCACCCTGATCACCGCCCTGGTCACCAGCTATTTCATGCTCCCTCCCATTTATTCACTGAGTGTCGAGGCTGGCCAGGATCTGGTGCAATGGTGCCTGCTCATCGCCAACGGACTGCTCATCAGCGTGCTCAGTGCCGCCTTTCATCGCGCCCGGGCCAGAGAGGTCCTGCGCTGGCAGGAGCTGATGAACACCCAGAACCAGTTGCAGCAGAGCGAGAACCGCTTCCAGGTCACCTTCGAACAGGCGGCGGTCGGCATCGCCCTGGTCTCCCCCGATGGACACTGGCTGCGTGTCAATCAGCGGCTGTGCCACATCCTGGGCTACCGGGCCGACGAACTCACCGGGATGACGTTCCAGCAGTTGACCCACCCGGACGATCTCTACCTCGATGAGGCCCATGTGGCCCGGGTGCTGGCGGGGACCATCCCCCACTACACCCTGGAGAAGCGCTACCTGCACAAGGGGGGCGAGATCATCTGGACCACTCTGACGGTGGCCCTGGTGCGCGACGCCGAAGGCAATCCCGACTACTTCATCTCCATCATCGAGGACAACCGGCAGAACAAGGAGACCGAGGAGGCGCTGCGCCGCAACGAAGCCATACTGCGCGAGTCCCAGCGTCTCGCCAAGATAGGAAACTGGCGCTGGCGCGTGGCCGATGACAGCCACTTCTGGTCACCGGAGATCTATCGCATCTATGGCCGGGATCCGGCCCTCCCCCCCGCCGTCTATCCCGAGGTCAGAAAATACTTCACCCAGGAGGGGTGGCACACGGTGGCCCAGGCCGTCGAGCGCTGCAGGCTGGACGGGCAGCCCTACGAGTGCGATGCCGAAGTGATCACGGAGCAGGGGGAGACCGCCTGGGTCATTGCCCGCGGGGCGGCGCTCAGGGACAGGGATGGCACCATACTCGAGCTCTACGGCACCGTGCAGGACATCACGGAGCGCAAGCTCGCGGAGCAGCGCCTGCAACACAATCAGCAGATGGCGCTCGATACCCAGCGTCGTGCTCGCCTCGCAGCCCTGAACCTGATGGACGACGCCATCAGTGCACGGGTGCGCGCCGAAACCGTCAGCAGCGCCCTGCGCGAGAGCGAACAGCGCCTGCTGATGGCCCAGGAAGGGGCCCATGTCGGCATCTGGGAATGGGACATGGTCAGCAACCGTCTCTTCTTCTCGCCGGAATGCGCCCGCCTCTATGGCCGCAGTGCCGAGGAGCTCGGCGAGCTGGCCGCCTGGCAAGCCTGCCTGCATCCGGATGACAGGCCCCGCATCGAGCAGTTGCTGGCAGAGCGGGCGGTCAGCGGCGCCCCCGTCGAGCTGGAGTTCAGGATCCTGCTGCCAGATGGCGGCATCCGCTGGCTGGTGAGCAAAGGGAGCGTCTATCGGGACGCCCAGCAGCGGCCCGTGCGCCTCCTTGGCATCCATCTGGACATCACCCAGAGCAAGCTGGCCGAGCAGCAGTTGCGCCAGTTGTCCCTGGCCCTCGAACAGAGCCCTGACGGCGTCTTCATCACCGACACCCGGGCGCGCATCGAGTACGTCAACCCCGCTTTCCTCGCCGCCAGCGGTTACCAGCAGCACGAAGTGATAGGCCGGACCCCGTCCCTGCTGCGCTCAGGCCTCACCCCGGATGCCAGCTATGTCGCCCTGTGGGATGCCATCAACCACGGCCAGCGCTGGCATGGCGAATTCATCAACCAGCGCAAGGATGGCTCCCACTACCAGGTGCTGGCCACGGTGTCGCCGATCCGCCAGGAGAGCGGCGAAATCACCCACTACGTCACGGTCCAGGCCGACATCACCGAGAAGAAGCAGCTCGGCGAGGAGCTGGACCAGTATCGCTACCACCTGGAGGAGATGGTCAACGAGCGCACCCGGCAGCTGGCCCAGGCCCACCAGCGGGCCGAAAGCGCCAACCACGCCAAGAGCGCCTTCCTTGCCAACATGAGCCACGAGATCCGCACCCCCATGAACGCCATCCTGGGGCTCACCTATCTGCTCAAGCGCGACACCCGGGATCCCACCGACCTCGAACGGCTGACCAAGATAGACACTGCCGCCCAGCACCTGCTCAGCATCCTCAACGACATCCTGGATCTCTCCAAGATCGATGCGGGCAAGATGACGCTGGATCTGACCGATTTCTCCCTCACCGCCATGCTGGACAACGTCCGCACCCTGATGAGCGACCAGGCCAGGGCCAAGGGGCTCACCATAGTGACGGACATCGGCGATACCCCCGCCTGGGTGCACGGCGACATCACCCGCCTGCGCCAGGCCCTGCTCAACTATGCGACCAACGCCATCAAGTTCACCGAGCAGGGAACCGTCACCCTGCGCGTCAGGCTGGCCCGCCCCCTCACCACCGGCTACCTGCTGCGCTTCGAGGTGGAAGACACCGGCATCGGCATCACCCCTGCGCAGCGCGAGAAGCTGTTCCAGGCGTTCGAACAGGCGGATGTCTCCACCACTCGCAGATATGGCGGCACTGGCCTTGGCCTTGCAATCACCAGCCGGATCGCCGCCCTGATGGGGGGTGAGGTCGGAGTCACCAGCGAGCCAGGCCAGGGAAGCTGCTTCTGGTTTACCGCCAGGCTGTTCAAGGCAAAGGAGGACGCCCCTTCCCGGACCCCGTCCGAGCAGGGGAACCAACAGGCCTTCAGCTTCCCTCGCCACGCCCGGATCCTGCTGGTGGAAGACAACGCCATCAACCGGGAAGTGGTGCTCGAGCTCCTGTGCCACAGCGGCCTCGTCATCGAGACGGCCGTCAACGGCCAGGAGGCCCTGACCCGCGTCAGCCAGCACCCCTTCGACCTCATCTTGATGGACATACAGATGCCGGTGATGGATGGCTACAGCGCCACTCGCGCCATCCGGGCCCTGCCCGGCATGGACAGGCTGCCCATCCTGGCGCTCACCGCCAGCGCCTTCGAGGAGGACAGAAAGGCGAGCGCATCGGCTGGCATGAACGATTTCATTGCCAAGCCCGTCACCCCCGCCAAGCTGTTTGACGCCCTGCAGCGCTGGTTGCCCCAGAGCAAGGTCCCCGAGCTTGCCCCGGACGACAGCACTCGCCATCCCGTGACAGGCCCCCTTGCCCGCCTGCAGGCACACCCGGGCCTGGATCTCGACCAGGGGCTGGCGACCCTCAACGGCAATCAGGAGAAATACCTGGCCCTGCTTCGCTACTTCATCCATGAGCATGGCCAGGACATGGCCCGGCTGCACTGCCACTTGCAGGCCGGGGAGCACAGCGATGCAACCCGCATGGCCCACAGCCTGCGCGGCGTGGCGAGCACCCTGGGGGCACATGAGCTGTCGCGCCACTGCCTCGCCCTGGAGCAGGCCATCGCGGGCGGCGACACTGAGCCCACCGGACTCATGTCATCCATCGATGAAGAGATCGCCGCCCTTTGCGCTTTGCTCGGGGACGATCTCGCCGCCCCGACCACCGATCTGGTGCCTCTGGGGGATCAGTGGCGCCAGCAACTGCTGGGCCAGATGGAAGCCCTGCTGGTGCAAAGCGACACCGCCGTGATCCCCCTCTACGAGCAGTATGCCGGTCCCCTTCGCCTCATGCTGGGGTCTCGCAGCGACACCCTGACCAGGCAACTGAAGGCGTTTGATTTTGATGCCGCCCTGCTCACCCTGCGCCAGCATATGGCAACGGACGAGACCCACCCGGACGATCGGGCTCCCCTCCCCGAGGCGCCAGTCTGCCATCCGGGGCAGGTGAAGGGCGACAAAGGGTTGAATCACTGAATAAAGTCATGCATATAGTGGGGTGCCCAGAGGCGACGAGACGGCCTGCCGGGCCTGTCGTTTCCCCCGTCAGGGGCCCCCGTTCAAGGCATGCCAACCCTGTTCCCGTCCGCCGCCCGGGCCAACGCCGGCGGCAGAACGACGTTTCTTTAACCGTGCTTTACATGGAGCAATGAGCATGTTGTCAAAGCGTATTATCCCCTGTCTCGACGTCAAAGATGGCGTGGTGGTCAAGGGCGTGCAGTTTCGCAACCACGAGGTGATGGGCGGCATTGTCGACCTCGCCCGCCGCTACGCCGCCGAGGGCGCCGATGAGCTGGTCTTCTATGACATCACCGCCTCGAGCGACGAACGGGTAGTGGACAAAAGCTGGGTAAGCCGGGTGGCGGAAGTCATCGACATCCCCTTCTGCGTCGCCGGCGGCATCAAAAGCGTGGAGGATGCCCGCCAGATCCTGGAATTCGGGGCCGACAAGGTCTCCATCAACTCCCCCGCCCTGGCCGATCCCACCCTGATCACCCGGCTCGCCGAGCGCTTCGGCGTGCAGTGCGTGGTGGTGGGTATCGACTCCTACTTCGATGCCGCCCTCGGTCAATATCAGGTCAAACAGTTTACCGGCGACGAGAGCCGCACCCGCACCACCACCTGGACCACCCTGGAGTGGGTACAGGAAGTGCAGCGCCGGGGCGCCGGGGAGATAGTGCTCAACGTGATGAACCAGGACGGCATGCGTCAGGGGTACGACCTTGAGCAGCTCAAGCTGGTGCGCGCCGTGTGCAAGGTGCCCCTCATCGCCTCCGGCGGCGCCGGGGCCATGGCGCACTTTCTCGATGCCTTTACCCTGGCTGACGTGGACGGGGCGCTGGCCGCCTCCGTGTTCCACAAGGGCCTCATTCCCATTCCCGAATTGAAACGCTGGCTGAAAAACGAAGGAGTCGCCATCCGTGAATAATCAAGCAGTAGACAATGCATTGCCGCTGGCCGAGCGCCTGGACTGGGCCAAGTGTGAGGGCATGATCCCCGCCATCGTTCAGCATTCCCTCAGCGGCGAAGTGCTGATGCAGGGCTTCATGACCCGCGAGGCGCTGGAAAAGACCCAGACCACCGGCCAGGTCACCTTCTTCAGCCGCAGCAAGCAGCGCCTGTGGACCAAGGGCGAGAGCTCGGGCCATGTGCTCAAGCTCGTCGCCATCACCACCGACTGTGATCAGGACTCCCTGCTCATTGCCGCCGACCCGGTCGGCCCCACCTGCCATCTGGGCAACCCCTCCTGCTTCGACGGCCAC
This sequence comes from Aeromonas sp. FDAARGOS 1402, assembly GCF_019046925.1. NCBI lineage: Bacteria > Pseudomonadati > Pseudomonadota > Gammaproteobacteria > Aeromonadales > Aeromonadaceae > Aeromonas > Aeromonas sp. FDAARGOS 1402. The sequence goes on along the minus strand of NZ_CP077201.1, from coordinate 3,636,011 downwards.
CCCGTGCCGCCGCTCGGCTTCCTGGCCGAGCTCGAACAGATCCTGGCATCACGCAAAGGGGCAGACCCCGCCACCAGCTACACCGCCAGCCTCTATGGCAAAGGCACCAAGCGCATCGCCCAGAAGGTGGGTGAAGAGGGGGTGGAAGTGGCCTTGGCCGCCATGGCGAAAGACAGGGAAGAGCTCATCAACGAATCCGCTGACCTGCTCTACCACCTGACCGTCTTGCTGCAAAACGAAGGCTTGGGTTTGAAGGATGTGGTGCAGCGCCTGCATGAGCGCCACACCAAGTAATTATTGAATTCTGTTCAACAAAACGGGCCCTGTGGGCCCGTTTAATTTCATGATTGCCCCCTCGCCGGGGGATGGCAGGCCCCGCGCCGCCCTCAGCCGATACGGGTCCAGAAGCTCATGTTGACCGAGTGATGGTCAAGCAGGGTCAGGTACTCCCCAGCCACGTCGTTGTGCAACCACTGCTGGCAATAGGCTTCCACCAGCGACTGACTGGGGGCCATCACCACGTCGGCATAGAGGCCGTCGGCGCCGCGCAGCAGGCAGTGCATGATGAGCCCGGATTGCTGGACAAGAAACTCGGACTCGACCCGCCGTGACAGGGCGAGCAAATCCGCCTCCGTCACCCCTTCCCTGAGCCTGAAGGTGGCAAATTCGACGCCCCCTGCCTGTTGCATGTCACCCTTGATGATCATCTCGTTTTCTCCATTGTGGATGGTCTGGAGAACCCAGCATAACGAAGGGCTACTGACAGCCTTGTGTCAGTCCTGAATGACCTTTTCGGCGCCACTGCCCCCAGGGGGGAACGCGTCCGACTGGCGCAGGGCAAGGTAATCGGCCAGGGTCGCGCCAGGGGGCGCCCCTTCTCCCGGTCGGCACGGCGCCAGGGTGTCGATGCGATCCACCCTGAAATCCCGGTAGGCCCGGCGCAGCGCACACCAGGCGCCGAGCGTCCAGCATCCGCCCCAGTAGAAGAGCCCGAGGGGAAAGAGCTGACGTTCCGTCCTGCTGGCGCTGGCATCCCGGTAGCCAATGTGCAGCCAGTGACCGGCCGTGATGGCGTCGTGCAACCTGTCCCAGCGAGCGTATGCCGGCTGCGCCGTGGAATAGTCCGGCACCCGCACCACGGGGACGCGAGGTGCCCGAGCCTCCTTGGCGGGCAGGGCCGCCTCAATCTTGGCGAGCAGGGCGCGGGCCGGATCGGCCATCCCCTTGCCCGTCAGCACCGCCACCAGGTTCACCCCGGTGATGAGGGCCTCCAGCTCGGCCGCACTCAGTTGCAACGGGGCCATTTCGAACCCCTCGCTCAGCCGATAGCCCAGCCCGGCTTCACCGTAAACCGGAATGCCCGCCAAAGAGAGATCGTCCATGTAGCGGTAGATGGTGCGCTCCGACACGCACAGGCGTGTCGCCAGCTCCTGGGCGGTCAGGGGTTGATGCGCCCGCAGCAGGTTGGTCAGTTGAAACAGTCGGTCCGATTTTCTCACAGGCATCCTCAAGCTGGCGGGACATGGCGGCCATGGTAAGCCGGGACGGGCTCGAAAGGCACGTCTTGTTGGCTGGCGACCGCTACCGGCGAGGCCCTGCTTCTTTGCATCGCGCAACACAAAACGGGCCCGCAGGCCCGTTGATGGCGCGGCGCCTTTGTCGTCACGCCAACTGCTTGCGCAACATGAATTTTTGCACCTTGCCGGTGGAGGTCTTGGGCAGGGGGGTGAAGATGATGCGCTTGGGGGCCTTGAAGTGGGCCATCTGCTCGCGGCAGAACGCGATGAGCTCGGCCTGGGTGAGCTCGCGCCCCTCCTTGAGCTTGACGAAGGCGCAGGGTACCTCCCCCCAGGTCTCGTCCGGCATGGCGATCACCGCGGCTTCTTCCACATCGGGGTGGCGATAGAGCACGTCTTCCACCTCCAGGCTGGAGATGTTCTCCCCGCCGGAGATGATGATGTCCTTGGATCTGTCCTTGATCTCCACATAGCCGTCCGGGTGCCAGACCGCGAGATCCCCGCTTCGAAACCATCCCTGTGCCATCGCCTCCTCGCTCGCCGCCGGGTTCTTGAGGTAGCCCTTCATGACGATGTTGCCCCGCAGCACTATCTCTCCCAGGGTCTTGCCATCCATGGGGACCGGCTCGCCGCTGACGGGGTTGATGACCCGCATCTCTCCTTGCAGGGGGGAGGCCACCCCCTGGCGCGCCTTGAGACGGGAGAGGGTGGTGGCATCCTGCCCCTGCCAGTGTCTTTGCGGCTCGCACACCACGCAGGGGCCATAGGTTTCGGTGAGGCCATAGACATGGGTCACGGCGATCCCCATCGCCTCCATGCCGGCGATCACGGTGGCGGGTGGCGCTGCCCCCGCCGTCATCGCCTTGACGGGGTGGTCGAGCCCCTGCTTGAGGACCGGATCGGCATTGTTGAGCATATTGAGCACGATGGGAGCGGCGCAGAAATGGCTCACCTTGTGCTCGCGCAGCGCCCCGTAGATGGCCGCCGCCTGCACGTGGCGCAGGCAGACGCTCACCCCGGCGGTGGCCGCCAGGGTCCAGGGGAAGCACCAGCCGTTGCAGTGGAACATCGGCAGGGTCCAGAGGTAGACGGGGTGCTTGGGCAGCTCCCAGGAGAGGGCATTGTTGACCGCATTGAGGTGGGCGCCGCGATGGTGATAGACCACCCCCTTGGGGTTCCCCGTGGTGCCGGAGGTGTAGTTGAGGGAAATGGCCTGCCACTCGTCCGCCGGCAGCCAGCCGGGTTCGTCCCCGTCCCCCAGGGCGATGAACCCCTCGTAGTCGAGCTCGCCGACCAGCTCCCCTTCCCGGTAGAGGGGATCGTCGATGGCGATCACCAGGGGCTGGCTGTCAATGAGAGAGAGCGCCTTTCGCACCACGGCGCCGAACTCCCGGTCCACCAGCACCACCTTGCTCCGGGCGTGCTGGAAGATGAAGGCCATGGCGTCCGCATCGAGCCGGGTGTTGATGGTGTTGAGCACGGCGCCGCTCATGGGTACCCCGAAGTGCGCCTCGAACATGGCCGGCACATTGGGGGCGACGATGGAGACGGTGTCCCCCTCGCCAATGCCGCGACGGCGCAGGGCCGAGGCGAGCTGGCGGCAACGGCGTTCGGTCTGGGCCCAGCTCTGGCGCAGGGGCCCGTGGATCAGCGCCGGATAGTCGGGATAGACCCGGGCGGCCCGCCCCAGAAAGCTCAAGGGGGTCAGCGCCTCGAAATTGGCGGGCGTCTTGCCAAGGCCGGCGTCGTACATGTTCTGCTCTGTCATCGGATCCTTCCTCACAGGGACACAAAACGGGGTGGCTCTCGCGGTTCACCACGACCGGCATTGCGCCCTGATGCGGGGCAGGATGCCGGCTGGAACCGGATGAAAGGGTATCAAGGGGGCCAGATCCCAGGTATTAGCGAAACGTCTTAGGGGCCCTCGGCCCTGCTCTCCCTGTCGCCAATCGCCGACGCTATTTTTGCGCGGTCACTTTTTGCGCAGTCAGCCCCTGTCGCGATCCCGTGGCCCTTGTCTTGAGCCTGCGGCGCAAAATGCGAAGAATGATCCCAAGCCCTCAACGGGTATGAGTACAAGGAGAAGAGTGATGAACAAATCCATGTTGGCAGGTGTCGGGATCGGTGTGGCCTCTGCGCTGGCATTGTCGGCGGTCGCCAGCGGATCCCTGTTTTCATCAGAGCCCCAGTTTGCCGAGGTGCTGGCCAGCAAGCCGGTGACCGAGACCATCAAGACGCCGCGTCAGGAGTGCCGCAACGTCACCCTGACCCACCGCAAGCCGGTGCAGGACGAACACAAGATCCTGGGTACCGTAGTTGGCGCGGCCCTGGGCGGCGTGGTCGGCCACCAGTTTGGCGGTGGCAGCGGCAAGAAGGTGGCCACCGCCGCCGGTGCCGTGGCAGGGGGTTATGCCGGGAATCAGGTGCAGGGCAACATGCAGGCGGGTGATACCTACACCACCACGGAGCAGCGCTGCAAGACGGTGCAGGAGAGCAGCACCCGCACCATCGGCTATGACGTCACCTACCGCCTCGCCGGCCAGGAAGGGGTGGTACGCATGGAGAAGCAACCCGGCCCCACCATTCCGGTCAAGGATGGCAAGCTGGTACTGAGCAACGCGCAGGGTTGATACTCCGTTAGGAGCGCCCTGCCATGAGGAAGGCCCACCATGACGGTGGGCCTTTTTCATCTTCGCAACCCAATTTGTCTGCAACAGGTCTTCCCAACAAAAGTGTTCTCAACAGAAAGGGGCCCGCAGGCCCCTTTCTTGTTGCTCAATCATCCTCAGTGGCGACCGAAGGGCCACCAGGACTTGTCGTTGTCCAGAATGTCGACCCGGGTCTGCTGCAGGGTGCCGGGCTGGCCCCCTTCCACCCGATCGAGGCTCACCCTGAACTGCTCGGTGGACTCCACGAACCAGTCATCGATGATCAGCACCTTGACCGACTTGCTGCCCCCCTCGCCCGCAGCCCAGCTCACCGACTGACCGAACCAGGGCAGGAAATCCAGCCCCCAGCGCGCCGTGACCCCGTCAAGGGCCACCCGGGCCCGGGCCGGCTTGCTTAGATCGCCGCTGCGCACCAGGGGGATCTCGGCAAACCACTGCCCCTCGTTCACCGTGATACTGGCCTGAGCCAGCGAGATGGTGGACGGCGCCAGCTTGTCCTTGATGGTCACCAGGGTCTGGTGCTGAGCCCCCAGGGTCGCGCCACTCGGGTCAAACAGCTCCAGGGTAAAGGTCTCGTCCCCCTCGTGCAGGGTGTCGCTTTTCACCGGGATGCTGATGGTCTGGGGCTCGCTCTGGCCAGCTGCCCAGTGCAGGGTACCGGTGAGGGGTGCCACGTCGCTTGCGTCCGCGCTGCCATAGACGATGCGATAACTCACGCTCGCCTCCCCGTGGCTGCCATCGCTGCGACTGACACTCAGGGACAAGGTATTCCCCTCCTCCACGTTCGCAGCGGCGCTCTCGAGGCTCAATACCCCGGCTGGCGGCAGCGGATACTGGATGGCTACCAGCACCGGATCGTGATCCGAGGCGCTGAAAGGCCCTTCGGATTTCGCCAAGTGACCGCTGTACTTGCTGCCGTACTCGAAGAAGTTGCTCTCGGCGGAGTTGATGTGCCAATCCTCGATGCCGATCACCTTGGCCGCGAGGCTCGGGTTTGCCAGGGCGTGATCCAGGTTGCCGAGCTCCCCTTCATAGCTGTAGGAGTAGGTGTCGGTGCCGTGGAAGCGGGTGTTGAGGTTGACAAGGCCATACCCCTTGCCCAGGGCGCTGCCGCTCTCCTCGAAGGGCTGACCCGCCAGAGTGGTGAAGGAGGCGCTCATGATCTGGCGCGCCTGAGCGGCCGGATCATAGTCGGTCAGTACCCGGATGGGATCCTCCATGCCATAGGCGTTCATGTCGCCGATAAGCAGCAGATCCCCGGCCAGATCCTTGAGCTGTTCCCCCAGCACCTTGGCGGCAGAGACCCGCAGCGCGTTGCAGTGGCCCTGGCCATCCAGCGGATCGGCAGTGGCGTAGTCGGGGTAATCCTCGAAGCAGGCGGAGCCCTTGGACTTGAGGTGGTTGACCACCAGGGTCAGGGGCGCATCCCCCTTGGGCGAGCTGAAACGCTGCACCAGCGACTCGCGCATCCCCTGATTGATGGTCACCGGCTTGCCGCTGGCGTCCACCGCCTCGGCCTGCTGCACCGGCAACGCGATGAGGCTGGCGGCCCCTTGCGGGCTCACGCTGGCGGGTCGGTAGATGAGACCCACCGTGATGGCGTCGGTGCCAATGGGCTTGCCATCCGGCGAGGCAATCCAGCGGTAGTGATCCGCCTCATCCGGCAGGGCCGCGTTCAAGGCCGCCACCAGGTTGGCAATGGCGGAGTTGTCGCCGTAGCCGTTGTTCTCGATCTCCATCAGCCCCACCACGTCGGCATTGAGGCGGGTGATGGCGCTGACGATCTTGGTGCGCTGCAACTCGAACTCCGCCACCGTCATGGCGCCCCGGTTGCTGCCGGTGGGGTTGGCATCGCCCCCCACCACCGTGGTGAAGAAGTTGAGCACGTTGAAGCTGGCGACCCGCAGATCCCCCGCCTCGGCGAGCTCGGGGGTTTCCACCCGATCCCAGCCACTGTGATCGATGTTGCTGGCATCAATGCGGTTGCTGGCCACCAGCCTGAACAGGTTGTAGGAGTAACCGAGCGCCCCCTCCAGCCCGTTGAGCTTGTCGCCGATGCGCAGGTAACCGTCCTCGGCGTTGAAGCCGGGGAACCAGGGCAGCACACCGTCCGGCGCCTTGGCGTCGGTCTCCACCACCAGCTGGTTCTGCTGGTTGCGAAGGGCCCAGTCGCTCGCCTCCTGGCTCATGGCGGCAAATTTCTGGGTCGACTTGATGAGCGGCGCGCCATAAGAGAGCACCAGGTTGTTGCGCTTGCCGTCGTAATCGAAGCTGAAGTTGCGGGTCACCACCAGGCTGGAACCGGGCACCAGCCGTACCTGCATCCCCTCGTGACGCTCCAGCAGCTGGCTCAGGCTCTCCCCCGCCACCGGCAGCAGATCCACTGCAGCCGGTACAGCCCCAGCGGGCCGAGTCACCACCAGATCGTCTGCGTTGATCTGGGTCTGGTTGAAATACTCCTTCACCTTGCCCGAGACGCACACCTCGGCCCCCGGCACGATGGCAGCGTTGGCCTTGGTGCTGTAGACGAAGAGGCCGTCGGAGGTGGCCGGATCCCCGTCCCCCTGCTCGTCCTGAATGAAGAAGCCCTTGTAGAGGCCGTTCACTACCTGGGTTACCACGCCGCGGGTGGCATAGGCCTGTTCCGATTCAAACTTGCCGGCCGGCACCAGCGGGCTGCTGGTACCGGGGCCCTGAATGGCGGGCACCGGCACCAGGCTCTCCACCGGGCAGACGAAGGCGGGCGGCTGGGTGCCATCGCAGGGGCCATCGCCACTGCAACCCAAGCCATTGGCGTCATCTTTCGGGGCGGCCACGTATTCCTGCGCCGGATCAAAAGGCGACGTCGCATCAGTGCGGCCCATGGTGACGGTGGCCTTGCGGCGCAGGGTCATGTCCAGGGTCGAGATGCCGCCCGACACCCAGGCCGTGCCCGGATCCACCCCCACCTGGCCGAAGCTGTCGATTATCTCGCTGCCGCGATAGAGCACCAGGGCGTCGTCACCGTTGAACACCAGGTTGCCGCTGGTGCGGTTGGCCTTGGCCAGGATCTCGCTGCTCGCGGAGGGGTTGGCCAGCACCAGGGTGGCGCCCGGGGCCAGCGTGCCTTGCAGCGCCAGGCTGTTGGTGGGTGATTCGCTGATGGGTTTGCCGTTGGCGTAGAGTGCCAACCGGTATTGGGAGAGATCGACGGGGTCCGAGCCGAGGTTGCTCAGCTCCAGCGCCTTGTTGTTGCCGGACCCTTCCAGGTATTCGGTGATAAGCAGTTGCGCCTGTGCCTGTCCAGCGAGCGCCAGCCCGACGGCCAGCGCCACCAGAGAGTGTCTTCCTGACATGGTCAGTTTCCTTTTTTATTTGCAGATCATGTTATTGGCGCCCCGCACAAGGCGGGCCGCAGCACCTTGGATGCAGCCATCAACGGGAGGCATGTCAGCCCCCGGCCGAAACTGCGCGCCCACTCTGCCCCGTCGGCGCCGGGGCTACTGCGAGCTGGCTAACAATGACAACAAAATGTTGCGCCAAGGTGACGGGCAATACCCGAATGGGCAGTGTCTGCCATCGCTGCGCAGGAAGTTGTCGCCCCCCAGCCCCTGCTGGCGGCCTCTGTCAGGGAGCGACATTGGCGCCGGGGCAGACGGGGGAGCATTACGGCAGGCCTCTGCCCGGTACCATTTCGTGAACAGCGCCACTCACAAACTCCGAATCATGGGCAAATCCATGGGTGCCATACCGGGCGCCACCCCCTTCGTGGCCCGAAAAGGCAGAAAACCGGGGGATGAGACTCTCTCCTGGTGCTCTTGTGGAACCGGTTTCAGTAATGACAGAAATAACAAGAGAGGGGATGACACAAACGTTTGTTGCTTTTGCGCTCGCGAATGGCAATAGTTCTCACTTTCTTTTTTGACCGTCTCTATTCTCGAGGTGCTACAAGATGTTTCGTCACCCCCTGGCAAAGTTGCTGCTGCTCGGCCAGCTCGTCCTGGTGAGCTGGATGGCGCAGGCCGCCCCCCCCGTTGAAGTGGAAGATGTGATGGGCCGCAAGGTCTCCCTCAGCCTTCCGGCAAGCCGCATCGTGCTCGGTTTCTATCCCGAAGATTACCTGGCAGTGGCCGGTGAAGGCGGGGCCGAACGCCTGGTGGGCATGTCCCTGGGCTGGTTCATGAAGTCCCGTCCCGCCATCTGGTCTCTCTACGTGGCCAGCCAGCCACAACTGGCCAAGGTCCCCGACCTTGGCAACGTGCAGGATCAGAGTTTCTCCATCGAGAAGACCCTGGCGGTCAAGCCCGACCTGGTGATCCTGGCGAAGTGGCAATATGAAGCCCTGGCCGCGGACCTGCCACGCCTCGAGCAGGCGGGGATCCCGGTGGTGGTCATCGACTACAACGCCCAGACCCTGGCACAGCACATGGCGAGCACCCTGCTGCTTGGCAAGCTGACCGGCCAGGAGGCCCGCGCCCGGAAGATGGCCGACGAGTACAAGGCCAAGATTGACACCATCACCTCCCGCATTGCCGCCGCGAAGCGCACGCCGCCCCGGGTCTACATCGAGCTGGGTGACAAGGGCCCGGCCGAGTACAGCTACACCTATGGCAAGGACATGTGGGGCGCTATGGCCCTGCTGGCCGGTGGCGACAACGTGGCCGCCCCCTTCGTCGATCGCTGGGGCCCCATCCACCCGGAACAACTGCTGGCGAGCAAGCCCGAGGTGATCCTGATGGCGGGCTACGAGAGCGTGAGCAGTGCCGTCGCCATGCAGGTGGGCCAGGATGTGTCGGCAGAGACCGTGCGCCAGCGTCTGCAAGGCTTTGCCGCCCGTCCGGGCTGGAGCGAGCTGCCTGCGGTGAAGCAGGGTCGCCTCTACGCGGTCTATCACGGCGCCACCCGCAGCATCATGGATGCCGCCCTCATCGAGTTCATGGCCAAGGCCCTCTATCCGGACCTCTTCCAGGATCTCGATCCCCTGGCCACCTATCAGGCGTTCTACCAGCACTACCTGCCCATCCGTCCCCAGGGCACCTTCATGCTGGGCATCAAGCAGGATGACGCAAGCTAACCCCGGCAATTCGGGTGCGGCCCACCTCGGCCATACCCTCTTCAGCAACCCTCTTGGATTGTGTGGGCGCCTCTTGCGGCGCCCGTTTCAGGATTGACATCATGAATGATTTGGCTGCCCTGCAGCAGACCCTCGCCCGGCAGCGGCAACGGGAGCGCCGTCGCTGGCACTGGCTCCTGCTGCTCACCCTGGTCCTGTGCATTACCCTGGTGCTCGACATCGCCACCGGCCCCTCCCTGCTGGCCCTGCACGACGTGATCGATGCCCTGGTTTCCCCCGCCCAGGCCGATCCCATGACCCGCACCATCGTCCACGACATGCGCCTGCCCATCGCCCTCATGGCCCTGGTGGTCGGAGCCTCCCTCGGCCTTGGCGGCGTGCAGATGCAGACCCTGCTGGACAACCCCCTCGCCAGTCCCTATACCCTCGGGCTCGCGGCGGCGGCGGGCCTGGGCGCGGCGCTGGCCCTCTACACCGGCGGCCTCGGACTTCCTCCCCTGGTGGCCATCCCGGCCGGTGCCTTCATTGTGTGCATGTTTGCCGCCTGCCTGCTGTTTGGACTGGCCATGATGCGCCATGTCAGCAGCCAGACCCTGATCCTGGCGGGCATCGCCCTGCTGTTCCTGTTCCAGTCCCTGCTCTCCCTGCTGCAGTTCCTCTCCTCCCCCGAACTCAACCAGCAGATCCTGTTCTGGCTGTTTGGCAGCCTGATGCGCACCACCTGGGACTCCCTGATCATCACCGCCGTCGTCACCCTGATCTGCACCCTGCTCATCTACCGGGATGCCTGGGCCCTCACCAGCCTGCGCCTCGGGGAAGCCCGCGCCCGCAGCCTCGGGGTCAATGTCGACAGACTGCGCATGAAAACCCTGGTGCTGGTCGCCCTGCTCACCGCTACCGCCACCAGCTTCGTCGGCGTGATCGGCTTCGTCGGCCTGGTGGCCCCCCATATCGCCCGCATGCTGGTGGGGGAAGATCAGCGCTTTTTGATCCCCCTCTCCGCCCTGTGCGGCGCCTGCATGCTCTCGGCGGCCTCGGTGCTCTCCAAGTCCATCATTCCGGGGGCCCTCTTCCCCATCGGCATCGTCACCGCGCTCATTGGCGTGCCCTTCTTCATCTGGTTGATCCTCGGCAGGGGGCGTAAACGTGCTTGAAATATCCCGACTCTCCCTCTCCCTCGGCCAGCAGACCTTGCTGCGGGATCTCAGCCTCACTCTGCATCCGGGTCAGGTCCATGTGATCATCGGCCCGAACGGGACCGGCAAGACCTCCTTGATGCGCACCCTCTTTGGTGAACTGACCCCGGACAGTGGCGACATTCGCCTCGGGGACCAGAGTGCCCGCCAGATGACGCAGGCCAGGTGGCGCCAGCAGTTTGGCTACATGCCCCAGAACATCCAGCTGGAGCTGGATCTCAGCGTCATCGAAGTAGTGGTGCTGGGGCGCCTCGACAGCCTCTCCATGCGCCTCGCAGACGAGGACATCCTGGCTGCCGGCCGCGCCCTGCAGGCGCTCGGCATCGCCCATCTGGCGGATCGCCCTCTCTACTCCCTGAGCGGCGGCCAGCGGCAGATGGTGCTCTTCGCCCAGGTGCTGCTGCGCGACCCCCGCATCATGATGCTGGACGAGCCGGTCAGCGCCCTGGACCTGCACCACCAGATGCAACTGATGGAGCACCTGTGCCAGCAGACCCGGGAGCAGCAGTGGATCACCCTGGTGGTGCTGCACGACCTCAACCTGGCCGCCCAGTTTGCCGATCAGCTGATCGTGCTGGCAGGGGGAGATCTGCAGGCCTTCGGCCCCCCCGCCCAAGTGCTCGACGCGGCCCTCATCGAGCGCCTCTACCAGGTGCCGGTGGAGATAAGCCACGATCAGCACGGCATCCCCTTCCTCAGAACCCTGCGAAAGACACCATGACACAGTGCTGCGCCACCCCGGCGACCACCGCCCCACGCGCTGGCGGGAGGCGACCATGAACGGCGCCTCCTACTGGCGGGACTGGCAGGGCATGAGCCCGGCCGCCCGCCTGCTCATCACCAACGGGCTCGCCTTCAACCTCGGCTTCTACATGATGATGCCCTTCCTCGCCCAGCACATGGGCAGCGGGCTCGGCCTGGCCGGCTGGGCCTGCGGCCTCGTCATGGGGATGCGGGTCTTCAGCCAGCAGGGGCTCTTCCTGCTGGGCGGTACCCTTGGAGATCGCATCGGCTACCATCCCGCCATCGTCTGGGGCTGCCTGGTACGATCCTTGGGCTTCGTGCTGCTGGGCTGGGCCGAGTCCCTGCCCATCCTGCTGCTGGCCGCCGCCCTCACCGGCTTTGCGGGAGCCCTGTTCACCCCCTGCGCCCAGGCCTACCTTGCCAGCGAATGCCGCAACCCGAGCCAGCGTCAGCGCGCCTTCGCCCTGCACAATCTGGCCAGCGAGGCGGGCATGCTGCTCGGCCCCCTGGTCGGCCTCACCTTGACCCAGCAGAGCTATACCCTGACGGGGATCCTGGCGGCGAGCCTCTTCGCTCTGCTCGGAGTGCTGCAATACCGGGTGCTGCCCAAACGCCCGGTGAGCAACAAGAGCCCCCGTGGCGCCATCTTGCGCCAATGGGGGGAGATAGTGCGCCAGCGCCCCTTCATGGGGTTCACCCTGCTGGCGGGCAGCTACCAGATCCTGTTCCACCAGCTCTACCTCGCCCTCCCCGCCCATATCCAGAGCCTGCCGGACGCCACCCACCTGCTCGGCGGCGTCTTCACCCTCTCGGCGGTGATCGGTGTCGTGCTCCAGCTCCCGGCCTCCCGCCTGGTGGAGCGCCGCCTGGGGGTGCCGCTCGCCATGGGACTGGGGATAGGGCTGATGGGCCTCAGCTATCTCGCCCTGCCCCTGCTGGCACCCTGGCCGACGGCAGGCGTGTTGACGCAGGTGGCCCTGCTTTCCCTGGGCTCCATCCTCTGCTTCCCGCTCTTCGCCGCCCAGCTGCCCCGCTACGCCCCCCCTGAGCAGCTCGGCAGCTACTACGGCTTCTATGCCAGCGCCGGGGGCTGCATGGCGCTCTTTGGCAACCTGCTCATCGGCTTTATGCTGGGGGATGCGGGCAGCCGCCCCGCCACCGCCATCTGGTGGCTGCTGGCCCTCGCCGGCCTGCTGGCGGGGTTTGGTCTCTATACCCAACTGCGCAAGGATGGCCAGGTGCAACCTGCGCCCCATCACTAAACAGGGCGGCCAAGGCCGCCCTGTTTCTATCCCACTCTTCCCCCACTCCCCACCTTATCCGTCTCACCCGAGACAAGGCGATATTCTTTACGTAGGGGGCGGTCTTGTCAGAAAAGTGTCTACACTGCCAACATGGTCAGCCCTCGGATGTATGGAGATGGTATTCACCTGACAGTTGCCCACAAAAGGGAGTGGTCATACGGCTTCAAACCGGATAACAAAACGGTACCCCTACCGTGTTATCCGGAGTCACCGTATGACCACCAACGAGAAAGTAGCACGTCGTAAATTCAGCTTGCTAGAGCTCGCCAAAGAGCTCAATAACGTCAGCAAAGCCTGCAAGCTCATCGGCTACAGCCGTCAGCAGTTCTACGAAATTCGCCGTAATTACCAGACCTATGGCGCCGAGGGATTGCTCGACAAATTGCCCGGCTGTAAAGGGGCTCATCCCAATCGGGTCGCTCCCGAGATTGAACAGGCCATCCTCGATTACTCCCTCACCAGACCAACTCATGGCCCGCTGCGGGTCGCGCAAGAACTGGCTCTGCAAGGCATCAATGTCAGTGCGGGCGGTGTGCGTGGCGTGTGGCAACGGCACGACTTGCTCTCCAAACACGACCGCTTGCTGCGCCTTGAGAAAACTCACCGGGAGCAGACCATTGAGCTCAATGACGAGCAGTTCGCCTGCTCGAACGCTTCAGCCCCGAGTTTCGCGAACGCCAGATTGAGGTTCACTACACCGGAGAACTGGTGGCGGTCGACACCTTCTTCGTCGGCGCGCTCAAGGGGGTTGGCAAGGTGTATCTGCAAACCGTGCTGGACTGCTATAGCCGCCACGCCTGGGGACGGCTCTACACCAGCAAGCTGCCGGTGACCTCGGTCCATGTGCTCAACGAAACGGTATTGCCGTTCTTCGAAGCCCATGAGGCGCGGGTCTATACCATCCTGTCGGACAACGGGCGCGAGTTCTGTGGGCGCCCTGACCATCATCCCTACGAGCTGTTTCTGCAACTGGAGGGAATTGAACACCGGACAACCAAGGTACGCAGGCCGCAGAGCAACGGTTTTATCGAGCGACTGCATCGCACCCTGCTGGATGAACACTTCCGTATCAAGGGGAGAACGACCTGGTATGAGTCGGTAGAGCAGATGCAGACAGACCTGGATAGCTACCTGGAGCACTACAACACCCAGCGGCCACATCAGGGCAGGATGATGGAAGGACAGACTCCCTACAGCATGTTCAAAAAGGGTCTGAAATTGATACCGAAGGAAGTGCGCACTAAAGTAGCGTAAACAAGACACCGGTTTGAGGCCGGTGTCAGGTGATAACTAGATCTGTACACTCAGGAGAATTTCAGGTTGGTAGAATTGAAGGAATAATGAAAATTATGGTGAGTTACTGAGGCCGAGTCACAATGCCCAAAAATAATTAATGACAGCATCGTCAGATGGTGCTGTACTAATATAGTATATTGAACACCAGTAAAGGGGTAATGCTATTATGTATAAGTATAAACCTTATTATAAATTCAATCCCACGATAAAGAATTTCATGGACGACCAACTGAGCCCAGAAGATGTGGTCAAAAATATTGTATTACTAGTTGAGAATCTTACTCATTACTTCTCACAAATTGGAGGCACGGTAAACATTACAAGTAATTGTGTGATCACTATAACTACACACCTTACTCAGAATGAGTGTGATGATATTGTCAAAAATCACCTTAACGACCTTAAATTATATGCAGAAAAAATGACCTAAAAACCTTATATCGTTGATTAAATTAGCCAACAGGCGTAATTAAGCATTATCGGCAAGCTCCACAACAGCAGGGTTCTCCACTGTTCTCATCCCTCTCAACCAATATATCGTCTCCAAAAGATCAGCCATAGGATAATGGCTTTCATGCGGGGATAGCTCACGTCCAAGTCAAAAATCAAAAAAATCGCTCATTTCACTATTCGGTGACAGAGTATGACATTCAACCATATATTTATATTTTTCAATATTAGATAATTTCAAAACAACTAATTCCCCCACTTGTTTTATTGCTATTGAATTCTTATCAAAGTCAGCTCCACTTGTAACTACTTTAAAATTTTCCAAATCTCCCATTATCTTATTTTTGTGTGCCGCTCTTGTCTTGTCAATATTTAGATGACGTCCCATAAATGGTTGACATAATAATTTACCGCTTTTTCCAAAAGCATCTTTAGATACAAGCCATCTTTTTATGACTTCAGTTTTAGTCACCATTGAACTGTCATCCACCGCAAATCCAACCAAGTTCACTAATATGTAATCGTCTGATATTTTACTAACAGATACAGTCGACGTTACCAACATAAGTACAGAGAAAAATGATTTACCTATCATGGCGAGGTCCATAATCTTAAGCGAGTAGAGTACAAGATTAGTACAATAATGATTTAATAAAACTCAAAGCAGCAGCTCTCTCCGCCGTTTTCATTCTTTGATCCAGATCGACCTCAATGGGCTTGCCACTCAGGAAATCGGTCCCCCTGATACCCCTAATTCCTTATCTCCCCAGATGCAGTGCCAACCAGACCGCCAGCGGGATCACCACCACAGAGAGCGCATTGCCGCCGAGCACGATGCTGGCCACCTTGTCGGGCTGGCACTGGTACTGCTCACTGAGGATGTAATTGAGCACCGCCGGGGGCAGCGCCACCGACAGCATCAGGAGTGGTATCCAGTCAGGTTCGAGGGGCAGCAGCCAGACGGCGAGCCCCAGGGAGAGGCCCCCCGCCAGCAGATAGAGCAGGTTGCATTTGAGCGCGAGCCTCAGGTGGCCCAGCTCCCCCTCCATCAGCCGGATGCCTAAGGCAAACAGCATCAGGGGCACCGCTATCTGGCCGAGCAGGGCGGCGCTGGTCACCAGGTATTCCGGCAGCGGGATATGCAGGTTGGCCACCAGCAGCCCGGCGAAGGCGGCCCAGAGCACGGGGCTTCTCAGCCAGAGCCAGCGGGAGCTGCTGGCCGAGAGGATGAACATGCCCACCGAGAAGTGGAGCAGGTTGGAGAGCACAAAGAGGATGACGATGGCGCCGAGCTGCTGCTCGCCAAAGGCGAGCACCATCAGCGGAATGCCGAGGTTGCCGGTGTTGCGAAACATGGCGGGCAGGATCAGCGCGGCTCGCTCTATCTCCTTGAGTTTGAGCAGGGATAGCAGCAAGCCGGGCAGCAGGATGACCAGGGCACCGGCCCCCACAAGGGGCAGGTGCGCCGCGAGATCCAGGGGGTATTTCACCAGGGCCGAGAAGACCAGCGCCGGGGTAAAGAGTTCGATATTGGCCCGGTTGACATAACCCAGGGCCCCGCCCGGTCGCAGCCGTCCATAGAGGGCGCCAAGGCCCACCACCGCAAACACGGGAATGACGATATTGAGCAGGGCGCTGAACATGGGTATTCCGTTTACAGTTCGCGGGCCGGGCGTCCCATCAGCACCACGGGGTCCAGCGTCACCTCCTGGCTGCCGTTGCTGACCCAGAGCTGGCCGTCGGAGATGGTGCAGGTGAGCTGCATGGTGCGCTCCACCATGGCCGCCAGGGGCAGGGTCTGGCTGTCGGAGAGTTCGATGACGCTCAGGTTGTCGTGCAGACCGAGCTTGCCCTGGTTCTGCTTCCACCAGACGCTGGTGCCACGACCGCCATAGAGGTAGAGCACCACCTGGCGAGAGCGATTGCATGCCTTCTTGAGACGGCGCTCGTCCGGCTGACCCAGCTCAATCCAGAGTTCAATCTCATCGGAATAGTTCTTGCACCAGAGCTCGGGCTCGTCGTCGGCTGAGAGCCCCTTGGTGAACTCCAGTCGCTCGGCGGCATGCCAGGCGAAGGCCGCGAGGCGGATCATCATGCGCTCGTCGGTCTCGGAGGGGTGACGGGCCAGGGTGAGGGAGAAGTCCTGATAGAGATTGCGATCCATGTCAGACAAGCTGATCTGGGCCTTGAAGATGGTTGCCTTGAGCGCCATAGAAGTCGTGAATACCTGATAAAAGAGAAGGGGGCGGACATGCCGGGCGTCAGTGTAATCAAAATGGCCGCCGTGTTCGACCGTCTTGCGCTCCCTTTACCCCATCAGGGGCGGGCAAGTGCTTCAGAAGCACAAAAAACAAATGCCAGTCGTGAGACTGGCATTTGGCGGCATGAACGAGAGTGACTCACTTCTCGGCGGACTTGACCCCGAAGGCATTGAGCAGCAGGCAGCAGGTCACTGCCACTGCCACGAACCCGCTCAGGAAGATAAAGGGCATGGCCCCATACCCCAATACAGTCCAGATGGTGTGTTCAAGCAGACTCATAGTGTGTCCTTCATCCAGTGAAATGGGTGTCCCTTTCGTGACGGGGTCGCCCCCGTTCCTGATGAGACTATTTGACCTCAACCCGCGCCTGAGTCCTATGCCACCAAAGTAATAAATGGGGCACCAGTTTGCGCCAGATCAAGGTTTTCCCCCTCCCCGCCCCGTTTTTCTTCACGCCCCCGCCCCAAACCGGAAAGGTATGCCCAACAAAAAGCGAGGCGACCTTGGGGTCGCCTCGCTCGATGTATGCCGTCGAGAGCCATCAGTAGAAGGTCTGCTGCTCCGCCGCCATCGCTTTCAGCCGCGCACAGGGGGCGAAGCGGTCGCCAAAGCGCTTCTGATGGTGCTCAAGACGCCCCACCAGATAGTCGATGCCGAGGCTGTCCATGTAGCGGAACGGACCGCCCAGGAAGGGGGGGAAGCCGATACCGAAGATGGCGCCGATGTCGCCATCCCGGGCCGAGGCCACCACGCCGCCATCCAGGGCCATGGCAGCTTCGTTGAGCATCAGCAGCACGCAGCGCTCGGCGATCTCCTGCCTGGCCAGCTTGGCCTGGGGCTTGACGCCCAGCACGTCGTAGACGCTCGCATCCACCGTCTTCTTGCCCTCCTTGCCGGTGAGCTTGTTGCGCGGAGCCGCCTTGCCATAGAGGTAGAAGCCCTTGCCGTTCTTGCGCCCCTTGCGATCGTCCTCCAGCAGCTTGTCAAAGGCCTTGGGCGCCTGGAACTGCTCGCCACCCAGCTCTTTTTCGAGGATGGGGGAGATCTTGGCCCCCACGTCGATCCCCACCTCGTCCAGCAGGGTGATGGGGCCGACCGGGAAACCGAAGTCGAGCAGAGCGCCGTCCAGTACCTCCACCGGCTCCCCTTCCAGCACCAGGCGCGCCGCCTCGTTCATGTAGGGCGCCAGGATACGGTTGACGTAGAAGCCGGCCTCGTCCTTCACCACGATGGGGGTCTTGCCCTGGGCCCGGGCGAAGGCCAGGGTGGTGGCCACCGTCTCGGCGCTGGTACCAGCGTGGGGAATGATTTCGGCCAGCGGCATCTTGTCCACCGGGCTGAAGTAGTGCAGCCCCACCACCCGCTCCGGATGCGTCGCCGCCGAGGCGATCTGGTGGATGGGCAGGGAGGAGGTGTTGGAGGCAAACACGGTGTGCTCGCCGCACTCGCGCTCCACGTCCTGCACCATCTGGTGCTTGAGGTTGATGTCCTCGAACACCGCTTCCACCACCATGTCCACCCGGTGGAAGCCGGAATAGTCCAGGGTGCCGGTGAGCAGGCTCATCTGTTTTTCCAGCTCGCTGCGCAGCAGTTGGCGACGCTTGACCTTCCTCGCGAGGAGGTCGTAGCTGTAACGCATGGCATTGCCGATGCCGGCGCTCGCCACATCCTTGATCCGCACCGGTACCCCCGCCTTGGTGGCGGTGACGAAGGCGATACCGCCCCCCATCAGGCCGCCCCCCAGCACGGCGGCATGACCCACCTTGCGCGGCTCGGCCCCCTGATAGCTCACCTCTTTCTTCATCTCCGTGGTGGCGAAGAAGAGGGAGCGCAGGGCGGCGGATTCCGGCGTCATCACCAGCTCGCCGAAGTGGCGGGCCTCGGCCTGCAGGCCGGCCTGCATCCCCTCCTCCACGCCGATGCGCACCACCTCGATGATGCGCTCCGGCGCCGGGTAGTTGCCCCGGGTCTTGGCCTTGACCCCCTTGCGGGCCTGATCGAACAGCACCTTGCGACCAAATTTGTTGGTCTCCAGCACCTTGCCCTGCAGATCCCGTTTCAGGTGGTGGCGCGGCTTGCCCTTCTTGGCAAGCTTGATGGCGGCTTCCAGCAAAATGGACGGGGGCACCATGTCATCCACCAGCCCGAGCTTCCTGGCCTGTTTGGCCCGCACCTGCTTGCCGGTCAGCATCAGATCCAGTGCCTTGGCCACCCCGATGAGGCGCGGCAGTCGCTGGGTACCGCCGGAGCCCGGCAGCAGGCCGAGCTGCACTTCCGGCAGGCCCAGCACGGTTTTACCGTGATCGGTCACCACCCGGCCATGACAGGCGAGCGCCAGCTCCAGCCCGCCGCCAAGGCAGGGGCCGTGAATGGCGGCGATCACCGGGATCCCCAGGGCTTCGATCTCGGCGAACACCTCCTGTCCGGCCCGGGACAGCGCTTCGGCATCCTGGGCGCTGGTGCAGGCCGCCAGCATGGCGATGTCGGCCCCGGCGATGAAGGAGTCCTTCTTGCCGGAGGCGATCACCAGGCCGATCAGATCCCCGTTCGCTTTCACCTCGGCCAGCACGGTGCGGATCTCGTCTGCGAAGGCGGCCTTCAGGGTGTTCATGCTCTCACCGGGCACATCCATGGTGAGGATGCCGATGCCGTCTTTGCGTATATCCAGGGAAAAAGTCTTGGCACTCATCATTCCACCTCCAGCACCATGGCCACACCCAGCCCACCCGCCGCACAGGCGGTGTTGAGCCCCAATCCCCCACCCCGACGCCGCAGCTCGTGCAGGGTCTGGGTGATCATGCGCGCCCCCGTGGCGGCAAAGGGATGGCCATAGGCCAGGGAGCCACCGAGCACGTTGAACTTCTCCATGTCCACCTCGCCGATGGCCTGATCCCGGCCCAGCTTGTCACGGGCAAATTCGGCGCTTGCAAACATCTTGAGGTTGGCGAGCGTCTGGGCGGCAAAGGCTTCGTGCATGTCGATGAGGGTCAGATCCCCAAGGGTGATGCCGGCACGGTCCAGCGCCAGCGGCGTGGCATAGGAGGGGCCCATCAGCATGTCCTGCCAGACATCGATGGCGGAAAACGCGAAGCTGCGGATGTAACCCAGCGGCTCCAGACCCAGCTCGCGGGCCCGCCCTTCACGCATCATCAGCACGGCGGCGGCGCCGTCGGTAAGCGGAGTGGCGTTGGCGGCGGTCACCGAACCGTGGGCCCGGTCAAAGACCGGTTTGAGCTTGGCGTAACTCGCCAGATCGGAGCTTTCGCGGATGTTGTTGTCCCGCTCCAGCGGCGACTTGTAGGGGGGCACGTGGGCGGTGAACACCTCGCCATTCAATTTGCCCTGCGCCCAGGCTTCGGCCGCCAGGGTGTGGGAGCGGTGGGCCAGCGCATCTTGCGCCTCGCGGCTGATCTGGTGGGTCTTGGCCATCTGCTCGGCGGTCTGCCCCATGGAGAGACCGGTGGAATACTCGGCCACGGCCGGGGGCACCGGCAGCAGGTCCTTCAAGCGCAGACGGCGCAGAATATTGAAACGCTGCTGGAGGTTGCGCGCCTTGTTGAGATCCACCAGGGCGCGGGCCAGCGACTTGCTGACCCCGATGGGCAGCACGGAAGAGGAGTCGGCACCGCCGGCGATGGCGATGTCCACCGTGCCGGCCATGATGGATTCGGTGACATTGGCCACCGCCTGGAAACTGGTGGCGCAGGCGCGCGACACGCTATAGGCATCGGTGCTGACGCTCATGCCAGTGCCAAGCACGATCTCCCGGGCGATGTTTGGCGCTTCCGGCATCTGCACCACCTGGCCGAACACCAGCTGGTCGATGAGCTTGGGGTCGAGATCGGTGCGGGCGAGCATCTCGCTCACCACCAGTTTGCCCAGATCCACCGCAGGCACGCCGTGAAAAGCGGTGGCCTGCTTGGCAAAGGGGGTGCGCAGACCCGCCACGACGGCTATCCGTTCGCCCTGGCGAGTCGTCAGTTTCAATGGCTGTTTCATCCTGGCTCCTTGGGTTAAAAAGGCAGAGGTCTGACCTCATTGCGCCACATCTTAACAATCCAATCACAACTTTCATACGGCTGATTGAAACTAAATTGTCCCCATCTTGCCACCCTCCCTCGCCCTTGTGAGCCAACTGGGGTATAAAAAGATCAACTTCCATAAAAACAACGGGTTTATCGCATGGCAGCGGCCGAGTTCAGAGCACTTGGAGACTATCTGGGCAGCCAGATCCTGGGACAGGGCCCCCTCATCGAGGGGTTGCTGATCGCCCTGTTATGTGAAGGACATGTGCTGATCGAGGGGGCCCCCGGTCTTGCCAAGACCCGGGCGGTCAAGGCGCTGGCCGGTGCCGTGGAGGGGCGCTTTGCCCGTATCCAGTTCACCCCGGATCTGCTCCCTGCCGATCTCACCGGCAGCGAGGTCTTCCATCCCCAGGATGCGAGCTTCGTGTTTCAACCAGGTCCTCTGTTCAACCATCTGGTGCTGGCGGACGAGATCAACCGGGCGCCGGCCAAGGTACAGTCCGCCCTGCTGGAGGCCATGGCCGAGCACCAGATCACCGTGGGCAAGAAGAGCTGGCGCCTGCCCTCCCTCTTCATGGTCGCCGCCACCCAAAACCCCATCGAGCAGGAAGGGACCTATCCCCTGCCGGAGGCCCAGCTCGATCGCTTCTTGCTCAAGCTGCTGGTGGATTACCCCAGCCCCGCCATGGAGCTGGCCATCCTTCAACTCAACGCCCGCGGCGACGCCCTGCCGACGCCGCCGGTCACCCTGAGCCAGTCCGACTTGCTGGAAGCCCGCACCGCAGTTCAAGGGGTACAGATGCAGGGGCGCCTCGAGCACTATATGGTGCAGCTGGTGTGCGCCACCCGCCCCGGCAGCGGCCTGTGCCCCGAGCTAGACCCCCTGGTCGCGGTGGGGGCCAGCCCCAGAGCCAGCATCGGCCTCGCAAGAGCCGCACGGGCCCGGGCCTGGCTCGCCGGGCGCGACTTCGTGCTGCCCGAAGACATCCAGCAACTGGCGCCAGCCGTGCTGCGCCACCGCCTCATCCCGAGTTATCAGGCGCTGGCGGACAACCTCGATAGCGAGGCGCTCATCACCCTGCTGCTGGATGCCATTCCATGCCCCTGAGCCGGCCCCCACAGGCAGCCCTATCGCCATGACCCCCGTCGCCGAGCCCCGGGATCACCCCGACATCACCCTCACCCTCGAGCGGCTGCTGGCGGTGCGCCTCTGGACGCGCCAGGGCGAGCGTGCCCGCATTCATCAGGCGCCCCAGGGGCGTATCGGACGCCAGCCCGGGCTCCATTTCAGGGAGCTTCGCCTCTATCAGGCCGGTGATGAGGTGCGTCACATCGACTGGCGGGTCACCGCCCGCCTCGGCCGCCCCCACACCCGCCTCTACGGGGAAGAGCAGGATCAGGCCCACTGGTTGCTGCTGGATCTCTCACCTGCCATGTACTTTGGCTCCCGCGCCCAGCTCAAGGCCCGCCTTGGCTGCGAGCTGGCCGCAGCCCTGTTCTGGCAGGGGGAGAAACAGGCCAATACCTTGATCTGCCAGGGCGCAGTCCCCCACACAGAGCACCAGCGCGGCTCTCTCATGCCTCTGCTGGAAGCGCTCTGCCGCCATTACGAGGCAGGGCTGGATCGCGCCCCCCAGCCTAGGACGCTGGCCCAGACCCTGGCACGACTCACCCTGCCCCACGGGGCCAGATTGACCCTGATAAGCCATCACCAGGCACCGGACCAGGCACTCTGCCAGCAGTTGCAACGCCTTCGCCCGCGCCACGACATCCACTACTGGCAGATCCGCGATCCCCTGGAAGCCGCCCTGCCCGAGCAGGGGCAGCTGGCAGTGCAGGCAGGCAGACACAGCGGTTGGCTCGCGGGAGAAGACCTCCGCTTTCGCGCCCGCTATCAGAGGGCGGCCGACGAACAGGCCGAGGCCTGTCGCCAGCAGTTGCTGCCCCTGGTGACGCGCCTCTATCGCCTCGACAACGGCGCCACCCTGCAACGCCAGTGGCAGGAGGGCGGATGCCGTCTGTTTTGAGGGGGGAGCAGGGCGTGCCCGCACCGGATGCATATCGCCAGCCCTCGTCCAGCGAGTCCTTGCAAGCCATCCGTGCCGAGCTGCGCGACATCCATCAAGGCCCCGCTCTCGAGCCTGCACAGGATCCTCGCCTGATGGCCCTCGGGGGGCTGCTGATCGCGGCGATCGCAGCTTGCTTGATCGCCATGACGGCCCTCACCCTGTTGCGCCAGCGCCGCTGGGCGCACCGGATAGACTGGCAGGCAGACGATCTCGTCCCCAGGCTGCAGGATGCCCTGCGAGAAGCGGCAATGGCCCGCTGGCCCGAGGCGGCCCCCCTGCAAGGGGAGGCCTGGCTCGCCTGGCTGGACAGCAAGGGGGGGAGCGATTTTTCCCGGTTTGCCGCCCAGTGGCCGCTCTGGCTCTATGGGGGCAGCGTGCCCGATGAGGCGCAGCGCAAAAGATTGCGCCTCGCCTATCTCGCCTGGGGGCGACGCTGCGTCAGCGCGCCGCGATTCCCGGCAAGCAAGCGAGGGGCCCCTTCCCCGGAGGGTACGCGATGATCCTCGCCTGGCCCTGGTTTTCCCTCGCCCTCGCCCTGCCGCTGCTGGTGCGCTTCGGCCTGCCTCCCATGAAGGGGCGCAAGGGAGGAAACCGGCTCGTTCATGGAGGTTTTCCCCTGCTCCAGCCCCAGACGGGGCAGCCCTTGTGGCGCATGATGCTCTGCTGGTGCGCCCTGGTACTGGCCCTGTGCCGCCCCCAGTGGCAGGAGCCCCCGATCATTCACTACCAGAGCAGCCGGGACCTCATCCTGGCGGTGGATCTCTCCGACAGCATGCGCACCCAGGACATGCTGGATGACGGAGAGCAAACGGACAGGCTTGCCGCGGTGCGCCAGCAGATAAGCAACCTTGTCGCCTCCCGCCCGGGGGATCGCATCGCCCTCGTCGTCTTTGCCGATCACGCCTATCTGCTCTCCCCCCTCACCCAGGAGACCGGGGCTCTGCTCACCCTGGCCAGGGAGCTCGATTTCGATCTGGTGGGGCGCACCACGGCCCTGGGGGAAGCCATCCTGCTGGCACGCCAGCACGCCGACCCCACCCGCCCCACCGCCCTGCTGCTGGTGACGGACGGCCGCAATACCTCGGGCAATGCGGATCCCCTGACCGAGGCCAGGCTCGCCGCCAAAGCCGGCATCCGTCTCTATACCCTGGGGGTGGGCGCCGACCCCGACACCTTCGCCGCGCCCGCAGGGGACGCCGATCCCAGTGCCGAACTGGATGAAGCCCTGTTGCAGCAGCTGGCGACACTGGGAGGAGGCCGCTATTTTCGCGCCCGCAACCGGGGCGATCTCGCCGCCATCAACCAGGCCATCGACACCCTGGAGCCCCTCGCCCGGCCCCAAACCCTCTCTCGGCCCCACCAGGAGCTCTACCCCTGGCCACTGGCCCTGGCCTGGCTGCTGCTCTGCTGGCCAGCCCGCTGGCGCATCCCCCTGTCACACAGGCCATCCCATGAGTAGGCAGGCCATGATGGTGGCACCATGGAGCTGACCTTGCTGCGCCCCCTCTGGTTGCTGGCCCTGCTCCCCTGGCTGTGGCAGGGGTGGCGCCGCCGCCGCGATCCCGGCTTGCTCTCCCCGGCCATGCAGGCCTATCTGCTGCCGAGCCGCCATCGGGCCATCCCCTGGCGCTGGCTTGCCTGTCTGCCGGTGATCCTGGCGCTCTCGGGCCCCGCCCTGCGCCAGCAGTGTCTCCCCATGCCGAGCCCGGCCCTCGATATCTGGCTGCTGGATCTCTCCGACTCCATGCTGGCACAGGATCTGGCGCCGGACCGGGCAACCCGGGTGAGGCTGGGATTGCAGGAGATGCTGGCCGACATAGCGCAGCAGGACGCGGCCCATCCCATCGCCCTCATCCTGTTTGCCGGGGATGCCTACCTCGCCATGCCTCCCACCCGGGATCATCAGGCCATCGCCCTGCTGCTGCCAGACCTGCGCCCGGCCATCATGCCTGTCCAGGGCAGCGCCCCCGAGCGCGCCGTGGCCCTGGCCCTCACCCTGATCCCGCCGGGCCAGTCCGCCCGTCTGCTGCTCGTGACCGACGGCCTCTCCGGGACAGCGCGCGATCGCATCGCCGCCCTCTGGCCCTGCCTTAATGACCTGTTCTGCAAGGCAGGCTCGGCCCCGCGGCTCGACATCCTGCTGGCCAGCGGGGGCAAGGAGACCCGGCTGCCCGGTGTGGCCGCCGAGCGCTGGCAGCTCGGCAGCCCGATCGGCCACACCTTGCCGGCGCCCGACGAGGAGGCCATGACCGCCCTTGCCGCCAGTACCGGAGGCAGGCTGGCCTGGCTTGATTCCGGCCTGCCCCGCTTTGCCCCCCTGCCCATGGGCCAGGCCCTGACGCAGGGGCAATCCCGGGATCTCGGCCCCTGGCTGCTCATCACCTTGCTCCCCCTGGCGCTGCTGGCGCGGATCGGCGCCCACTGGCTGCT
Source organism: Aeromonas sp. FDAARGOS 1402 (assembly GCF_019046925.1). Taxonomy (NCBI): domain Bacteria; kingdom Pseudomonadati; phylum Pseudomonadota; class Gammaproteobacteria; order Aeromonadales; family Aeromonadaceae; genus Aeromonas; species Aeromonas sp. FDAARGOS 1402. The sequence continues at coordinate 3,610,997 of NZ_CP077201.1, read as the reverse complement.
GGTGATCCTCGTCATTGGCTTCGCGCCCCCTTCCCTGCAGGCGGCCTCCCGACAAGATGAAGCAGGCTGGCAGGCTTATCGCCAGGGACACTATCGGGAAGCGGCCAACACCTTCCAGGATCCGGTCTGGCAAGGCAACGCCTGGTATAGAGCCGGGGATTACGCCAGGGCCGTCGCCGCCTATGGCAGGGCAAACAGCGCCACCGCCCACTACAACAGGGGCAATGCCCTGGTCTGGCTCGGGGATCTTGCCGCCGCGGAGCAGGCCTATCTGAGCGCCCTTCGCCTTGAACCTGGGCACAGGGATGCCTTGCACAACCTGGCCCTGCTGCGGGCCAACCCGCCGCAGACAACGCCCTCGGCAAATGCCCCGGCGCAGGTTGACACTCCCAACCCCGCCCACGCCTCAGAGGCTCCCCGCCCCCCGGCGCCCCCCGTGCTGCTGCTGGAGCAGCGTCTTCGCAAGGAGGCCCTGCGCCGCCCCCTGATCAAGGTGGAGGAGCCCTGGTGATCCTCGTGCTGCGCTTGCTCTCCCCCCGGATCGGCTGCTGGCTGCTGCTCGCCCTGTGCGCTATGCGGGTGCAGGCCGCCCCTGTCGAGGCCGAGCTGTTGCCGGGGGCGAGCGAGCGCGACTGGCTGCTCGTCATCAAGGCCGACGGGATGTACCGCGATGAGGATCTCAACCTGCAACCGCTGCTGCGCCAGTTTGCGGTCGGGCGGGTCAGTATCCAGCGGGTCAGTGCCCAGAGCCGCAGCCTGACCCGCTGGCAGATCCCCCTGCACCTGCTCGATACCAGCCCGCGCCAAGTGCCCTCCCTGCCCCTTGGCGCCGATCTCACCCCCTCCCTGGCGGTGCCGACACGTTCTCTGGACGGCATCCTGATGCCGGCACAAGACCCGGTATTCTCTCCGGTCGAGCTGCAGGCCCGGGTGCTCCATGAGGGGAATCTCTACCCCGGCCAGCCCTTCATCTATGAGCTGACCCTCTGGCTGCCTGCCAACCTGGAGGCCCCCAACCTCGGCGAGCCCATCACCCCGGCCTTTACCATCCGCCGCCTCGGCGAGGATCGCTGGGATTCTCCCGCCAGCCCTGGCCTGCCCGGGCGTCTCACGCGAAAATGGCTGCTGCAGGCCAAAGGGCCCGGGCTCCATCCCGTCGAATCCCCCCGCTTTCAGGGGCGGTTGCCGCCCCAGGATGCGGCCGGTGCGACCGCGCCGGGCAACGCGGGGGATCTGCTGTCCGCCAGGGCGGCGACCCTCTTCATCAAGGTGGACAAGGCCCCCCTGGAGCCGGTGGCGAGCAGCCTGGTGTTGCGCCAGCAGTTCAGCCCGGCCCAGGCCAAGGTGGGTGAGCCGGTGATCCGCACCCTCACCCTGGTGATGGAAGGGGGGGATGGCAACCGCCTGCCCCCCTTGCCGGCCCCGCCCCTGCCCGCCGGCCTCTCCATGAAGCCGGACGGCGAGCAGCAACAGGAGCGATTCGTGGCCGAGGGGGCGCTTCGCTTCGAGCGCCAGTGGCGCCAGGCCCTGACCGCCGACGAGGCGGGGCGCTATGTGCTGCCCCCCCAGACCCTGCGCTGGTTCAACACCCAGAGCGGTCGCATCGAGGAGGTGCGCCTGCCCGCACATTCTCTGGTGTTCACGGCAAGGGAGAGCGCCACTCCCGCCTCCCCCGCACCAGGGATCCAGTATCTCTATTGGGTGCTCCTGGCCATCCTGCTGCGGGCATTCATGCGCCGCTGGCCGCGCTGGCGCGCTTTCTATCGCCTGCAACGGGCCCTCGCAACGGGCTCTCCTGACGAGGCCAGGGAAACCCTGCTGACCTGGGCCGTCCTGCGCTGGGACACCCCCTGCCTGCATCTGGCCAGGCTGCCCTGTCACCGCGACCCCGCCATGGGGGCGCTGCTGGACGACCTGGATCGGGCCTGTTTTTCCCCCAAGCGAGTCCCTGGCGAACACCTGCCCAGGCAGGCGCTCGCCAGGGAGTTGTGCACCAGGGAGAGCTTTGCGATAGCCTATGGTCTTCGAATACTGGCGTGGATGCGTGCATGATGCGCCCCTCATGAAACAGGACACCCCTTTATGGCGTTAGGTTTTTTCAGAAGAAAAAGGGCCGACACGGGAAAGGATCCCTGCACTTCTCCGGTCTATGGGGAGATGGCTGACAAACAAACCAAGTACGAAGCCCTGGTGCACGCCCTGCACGGGGACATCTACCGCTACGCCTACTGGCTGTGCCGGGATCCGCAAATCGCCGAGGATCTGGTGCAGGAGACTTTCCTGCGCGCCTGGAAGGCGATAGATACCCTGCTGGACGACAAGGCTGCCAAGGCGTGGCTCATCACCATATTGCGGCGGGAGAATGCCCGCCGCTTTGAGCGAAAGCAGTTCGATCTTGTCGACCTCGACGAGCACCCCCTGCGGGATCAGGGTGTCCTGCCAAGCGAGCAGGAGATGGAGCACGAATGGCTCAGGCGCCACATCGCCCGCCTGCCTGCCGAGTATCAGGAGCCGCTGCTGCTGCAGGTACTGGGGGGATTCAGCGGGGAGGAGATCGCCGAGCAACTCGGCCTGAACAAGAACACCGTCATGACAAGGCTGTTTCGCGCTCGCAACCAGATAAAAGAGGCCATGGAGTCTGCGAAACAACAGAGAGGACACACCAATGGATGAGCTTGAATTTCGCCGCCGGGCCATCACTCACCCCTCGGACAGGGATCCCGCCTTCTTGAAAGCCGCCGAGGCGTCACCGGCCAATCGCAAGCATCTAGACGAGATGCAGCAGCTCGAGCGCCAGGTGCGCAGCACTCTGGAAGTGGACGTACCGGCCGGTCTTGCGGAGCGGATCCTGCTCAGGCAGGCGATGGCAGCCGAAGAGGAGCAGGTTGTCTCGCTACCCGCCACTCCTGCACGCACGCAATGGCGCGCTCTGGCCATCGCGGCCTCGGTCGCCTTCCTGCTCGGCATGAGCACCCGCTGGATCAGCTGGCCTGTGGCACCGGACACCCTGTCGCTGGCTCAGGTCGCCATGTCCCACGTTTATGGGGAAGAGCCCTTCATTCATGCGGTGGATGAGCGGGTCAGCCTGCACACCATCAACGCAAAAATGGAGAAATATGGTGCCACCCTGAGCGAGATGCCGGGCATGAAGGTAACCTATGTCAACCACTGCGCCTTCTACCAGGGACCGGCCCTGCACATGGTGCTCCAGGGCAAGATGGGACCGGTCACCCTGTTCCTCGTCCCCAAGCATCTGCCACTGACGATCCAGTCCGATTTTGCAGACGGGACCCTCAAGGGGGAGATACTGCCGCTCAAGGGGGCCAACATGGTGCTCATCGGAGACATGCAGGAGCCCCTCGCCCCGGTTGCCCGCCAGCTTGAGTCACGCCTGCACTGGTCCATTTAACAGACCTTGACCCAGGCTGACTCGTCCTCCGCCTCAGCCACATCACAGGCAGACATCCTCATTGTCTGCCTGTTCATCCCTAAATCCCCGCATGTTCCCGCCCATTGCCCGCGCGAAGTCACATTTCTACCATTTATTTTAAATGACGCAAACGGCACCATTTGTACTTTATTTATCCAATAATAGATAAATCAGCCTAATAAAACGGCAAGTTAAAACAAATGATTAACACAATGGAAACTTTTATGTATTCTGCTGTCACTGGTCTGATTTCTTACCTCCTACCAGATCCATAGAATCACGCCAGCAATGAATGGGAAGAAGCTGACATAACAACAGATCATGTCGTCAATAGCCGCCAAAGAGCCGCGATGTCGACAGAAAATCTGCTTACAAAGAGAGAACACTATGACAACTGCCTTTTTCAAGAAAAGCCTGATCGCTGCGGCCGTGACCCTGGCCAGCACCCAGACCTTCGCCGCCGCGTTCCAGCTGAACGAGCACTCGGCCTCCGGTCTGGGTCGCGCCTACGCAGGTGAAGCAGCCATCGCCGACAACGCGGCCGTGCTGTCCCGCAACCCGGCGGCCATGACCACCTTCGACAAGATGGCACTGTCTGTATCCGGCACCTATATCAAGCCCGACGTGGATGTGGCTGGCGACATCTATGCCGGCCCCACCAAGCTGGCTCCGTCCAGCGAGAGCGACATCGCCCCCGATGCCTTCGTGCCGGCCACCTACTTCATCCAGCCCCTGAACGATCAGTGGGCCTGGGGGATCGGCCTCTTCTCCAACTACGGCCTCTCCACCGAATATTCCAAGACCTTCGCGGCCGGTGCCGGTGCAGGTGACACCGAGCTGCTGACCTTCAACATCAACCCCAACATCGCCTATCGCATCAACTCCAGCTTCAGCGTCGGTGCCGGCATCAATGCCGTCTACGCCGCCGCCGAGCTGAACCGTTATGCCGGTGCGCTTTCCGCCGCCATTCCAGGTGCCAACTCCGATACCCGTCTGGCTCACCTGAAGGGCGACACCTGGGGCTTTGGCTGGAACGTCGGCACCCTGTACGAGATCAACGAAAACAACCGTCTCGCCCTGACCTACCGCTCCCAGGTGGACTTGAGCTTTGACGGCGACTTCCAGGGCGCCACCTCCGGCAACCGCGTCGTCGATGGCAACCTGAAGCTGGATCTGCCGGCCCAGGCCGAGTTCGCAGGCTACCACCGCCTGAACCAGCAATTCGCTGTCCACTACTCCGTGAACTGGACCGACTGGAGCGCCTTCCAGGAGCTCAAGGCCACCAGCAGCAACTGCGCCGGCGGCGTCTGCCTGCAAAAAGACGAGAAGTTCAAGGACTCTGCCCGTTACGCCCTGGGCGGTACCTGGTACGTCAACCCGTCTTGGGAAGCCCGTATCGGCTTCGCCTACGACAACAGCCCCATCGAGCCGGAATACCGCAGCCTGAGCATTCCTGACTCCGACCGTATCTGGTACAGCGCCGGTGCCACCTACCACATCAACCCGGACATGAGCCTCGACTTCGGCATGGCCTATCTGGACGGCAAGGAAGTGGACGTGAACGAAGGCCTGCGCAACCACAGCGATGCGCTGCGCTGGAAGGGCACCTCCCATGGCAACGCCCTGCTGGCTTCCGCCCAGTTCAACATGAAATTCTGATTTTCATGTCCTCATCGAGAGCGCCTCTGGGCGCTCTTTTTTTATCCAACTTCGTTATCTGAGCGCACAGCTGTAGTAAACAACTGTACTCTTTTCTTTTTTTATCAAGCTGTTATGGGTATTCCTTTCAGCATTTAATCCCGTTTTGCACTACGATCCTCTCTCCCCGTTGCCTTGCTGGTCATACCATATAAAATCCCGGCCCCAACCGAATAACAGAATGAACACCCAGTTCATCCCGAGGAAAGACCATGCATCCGACGTTCAAACCCTCCCTCATTGCCCTCTTGCTGCTGTCGAGCCAGGTACAGGCTGCCGGCTTCCAGCTCGCGGAGCAATCCGCCACCGGCATGGGGCGTGCCTTCGCGGGTGAAGCCGCCATCGCCGACAATGCCAGCGTGCTCTCCCGCAATGCCGCCGCCATGACCCGATTCGATACTCTGGCCTTCTCCGGCGGCGTCATCCACGTGCACCCCGACGTCAACATAGAGGGCACCACCCGGGTGCCTACCACCCAGGGGCCGGTCAGTCTGGATGCCGGAGCCCACGACATTGCGGGTGACGCCTGGGTACCCAACGCCTATCTCATCGTGCCCCTCAACGAGCAATGGCGCCTCGGGCTTGCCGCCACCTCCTATTACGGACTCGGGGTCAAGATGCCGGACAACTACAACGCCGGTCACTTCGGCAACGTCTCCGACATCAAGACAGTGGATCTGGGGGCCTCCCTGGCCTATCGCATCAACCGCATCTGGTCCGTCGGGGCCGGTCTCTCCGCCATTCAGGGGGAAGGGGAAGTGGGCGGCACTTTCCCCTCCAACAACCAGATAGCCAAGCACCTGAAGGGGGATGGCTGGGCCATGGGCTGGAACCTGGGCACCCTGCTGGAGCTGTCGGAGGCAACCCGCATCGGCCTCTCCTACCGCCACGACGTAACCCTGACCCTCTCCGGTGACGCCATCGGCATCGATCAAAGGGGCCAGCCCTTCACCGATACCGGCAGCCTGGATCTGCCCTTGCCCGCCACCGCCGAGCTGGCCCTGTTCCATCAGCTCACCCCGGCCCTGGCGCTGCATTCGAGCATCAACTGGACCAACTGGAGCAAGTTCGTGCAGCTCGAATCCGAACTCGACCACCACGGCACCATGCACATCAAGGAGGAGCACTGGGAAGACAGTTGGCGCTATGCGCTGGGGATGACCTACCAGCTGGCCCCCCAGTGGCAACTGCGCTCCGGTATCGCCTACGACCGCAGCCCGGTCCCGGCGGATCGCCGCACCATCTCCATCCCCGACTCGGATCGGGTCTGGTACAGCGCTGGCGTGGGCTACCAGATTGACCGCCACCTCTCGCTGGATCTGGGGCTGACCCTGATCGACGGCAAGAAGGTGGACGTGAGCGAAACCATGCAGCTCAGGCCCGGCATCCCCCAGACCACCTCCACCTTCAATGGCACCTCGGAAGGGGATGCCTGGCTCGCCGGCCTGCAGCTCAACTACCTGTTCTGACACTCCGGGTTTCCTGACAAATAGTATGCCAGTTGTTGACCTTCCCGACCGGTCGGCACTGGCATAGTGATCCGCTTCACCATAGAATCAAGCCTGTAACCATGGTGGAGAGATGCATGTATTCCTATGTAGCAAGGCAGCCCATTCTGGATCGGGAGTTGAACACCCAAGCCTATGAGCTGCTGTTTCGCGACAGCCTGGACAATGTATTTCCCTCCGTCTCCGCACAGCAGGCCACTTCCAGGCTGGTTGCCGAGCAGTTCTTGCAGCAGAACATCGATCAGCTCATCGGAGATCACCCCTGCTACATCAATTTCCCCCACTCCCTGTTGCTGGACGGATTGGCCGAGTGCCTACCACGGGACAAGGTGGTGATCGAGATCCTGGAGGATGCCGAGCCCGACGATGCGCTGCTGGAAAAAGTGATCCAGCTCTATGGGCTGGGCTATCGGTTGGCGCTGGATGACTTCACCATGGTCTCAGACTGGGACAGGTTCCTCCCCTACATCCATATCATCAAGTTCGACCTGCGCAGCACGCCGCAACCCTGCATAGAGCACTTCATGGCGAATCATCGCCACCTGCCCCTCACCTATCTGGCCGAGAAAGTCGAGGATCAGGCCGAGTTCGAGCGGATGAAGCAGCTCGGTGTCACCCTGTTCCAGGGATTTTTCTTCAGCCGCCCCCAGATGGTGCAACAACCCACCATACCGCCGGCCCAACTGGTGGTGATGCAGCTGCTCGAGGTGGTCAATCAGACCGAACCGGATCTGGACAAGATTGAGCAACTGCTCAACCAGGATCTCACCCTCTCCCTCAAGCTGCTGCGCTACATCAACCACCTCAAGCGCTTCCCCCAGCCCATCGCCTCGTTTCGCCAGGCCGCAAGTTCCCTGGGGCACGCCCAGCTCAAGCGCTTCGTCGCCCTGATCGCCGCCACCAGTGCGGGGAGTGAAAAGAGCGCCGAGCTCCATCAGATGTCCCTCATCAGAGCCCGGTTCTGCGAACTGCTGGCCCAGACCCATGCGCCCGCAGAGCAGGCACAGCAAGCCTTTGTCACCGGCCTCTTCTCCCTGCTGGACGTGCTCATGGGCGAACCGCTGGATCAGCTGCTCGGCTCCATTCCCCTGACCGACGACATTCGTGCCGCCCTGCTCACCCGCAAGGGCAAGCTCGGGTTCTACCTCGCGTTCTGTGAAGATTTCGAGAAAGCCGACTGGCAGCGGGTTGCCGCCAACACCGTCCGGCTCGGCCTCAACGAAGAGAAGGTCAGCCACCTCTATCTGAGCGCCACCGCCTGGGTCAACCAGCAGCTTCAGGCCATGGAAGAGCAACCGGTCCACTCCCGCCAGACATGACAACGTCCCTCTTGAAGGGACGTTGTCATTCCATCAACCCGCTGCACTCTCACCCACGCATTCAGCCTGCCTCGATGGCGATGGCCGTTGCCTCCCCTCCCCCGATGCACAGGCTCGCCACCCCTCGTCTGAGCCCGCGGGCACGCAGGGCATGGATCAGGGTCACCAGGATGCGGGCGCCACTGGCGCCAAGAGGGTGCCCCAGCGCACAGGCCCCGCCGTTCACGTTCAACTTGTGATGGGGAATGCCGCACCCGGCCATCGCCAGCATGCTCACCATGGCGAATGCCTCGTTCACCTCGAACAGGTCCACCTCCTCCACCGACCAGCCCACCCGGGCCAGCAACTTGTCAATGGCGCCGACGGGGGCACTGGTAAACTCCGCCGGCAGTGCGGCGTGACTCTGGTAACCCACTACCCTGGCCAGCACCGGCAATCCGAGCCGGGCAGCGGTCTCGCCCCGCATCAGCACCAGGGCAGCCGCCCCGTCCGAGATGGAGCTTGCATTGGCCGCCGTGATGGTGCCGTGCTTGCTGAAGGCCGGCTTGAGGCCGGGGATCTTGTCGGGCCTGGCTTTGCCCGGTTGCTCATCCTCGGCCAGCAGCAGGGTATCCTCAGAGGTCATGACGGGAGCCAGTTCCGCGGCAAAGGCACCGCTGCGCTGCGCTGTCAGCGCCCGCTCCAGGGAGGCGATGGCAAAGGCATCCATGTCGGCCCGGGTCAGTCCGCTGCGATCGGCACTCAACTGGGCGTAATGACCCATCAGATGACCTTCGTAGGCATCCTGCAAGCCGTCCAGGAACATGTGATCGAGCACGCTCTGGTGCCCCATGCGAAAACCGCTGCGCGCCTTGTCCAGCAGATAGGGGGCGCGGCTCATGCTCTCCATGCCCCCCGCCACCACGACCTCGGCCTCCCCCAGGCGCAGGCTGTCCGCCGCCAGCATCACCGCCTTCATGCCGGAGCCGCACACCTTGTTGATGGTGGTGCAGGGCACGCTATCCGGCAGCCCCCCCTTGAGCGCTGCCTGGCGGGCTGGCGCCTGGCCGACCCCTGCGCTCAGCACGTTGCCCATATAGACCTCATTGACCTGCTCCCCCGTCATCCCGGCCTGCGCCAGCGCGGCGCGGATGGCGCAGGCGCCAAGCTCGGGGGCACCGAGCACGCTCAGGGCCCCCTGGAAGGCCCCCATGGGGGTACGTTTGGCCGCCACAATCACGATATCCATCGATAGCACTCTCCTTGTTACATCGGGATAACATATGCCGCGACCGCGACAGGAACAAGACTTGCGGGGAAGTTGACGTTTGGGTAAGGTGCCAGCCTGCATTGACAACCAGATGGCAGCCAAGACAGCCCCATGACCAAATCCAGGGACGACACCCGCACCTTCAGCATCAGCGAACTGGCTCGCGAGTTCGATGTGACCACCCGCAGCATCCGCTTCTACGAGGATCAGGGCCTGCTCAACCCGACCCGCCAGGGACAGCACAGGATCTACAGCCGTCAGGACAGGGTGCGGCTCAAGCTGACCCTGCGTGGCAAGCGTCTGGGCTTCAGCCTCGCAGAGATCCGGGAGCTGTTCGATCTCTACGATGCGGACAAGAGCAGCCGCTCCCAGTTGCAGACCATGCTGGGGCTGGTGGCCGACAAGCGGGAGACCCTGCAGCAGCAGTTGGAAGATATCCAGATGGTCCTGCTGGAGCTGGAGGCGGCCGAACAGCGCTGCCGCCAGGCCCTGGCACACCTCTCCCCCTGAGTCACGCAGACGGGCGAGGCAAGCGGGGATCACCGCCAGCAAATAGACACAAATGAAAGAGGGAGGCTTGAAGCCTCCCTCTTGTCATGCATGGTGGACGACCGATATCAGGCCTCCTTGCTCCAGCGGTTCGGATCGTAATCCGGGCTGTAGCGATCGACAATGATGGCGCAGGCCGCATCGCCGGTGATGTTGAGCGCGGTGCGGATCATGTCGAACAGACGATCCAGCGCGAACAGCAGCGGCAGACCCTCGATGGGAATCCCGGCCGCCAGCAGCACGGCAACCACCAGGAAGCTCGGGCCCGGTACACCGGCCTGACCGATGGCACCCAGGGTGGAGGTGACGATGATCGCCGCCCAGGCACCCATGGAAAGATCGATGTTATAGACCTGGGCGAAGAAGATGGCGACCAGGCCGTAATAGATGGCATTGCCGCTCATATTGATGGTGGCGCCCAGCGGCAGCACGAAGGAAGCGGTGGCGTTGGTCACCTTCAGATCGCGCTCGCAGGTCTCCATGTTGACCGGCAGGGTCGCCATGGAAGAGGCGGTGGAGAAGGCCACGATCTGCGGTTTCTTCATCGCGGAGAAGTACTTGCGTACCGGCGTGTTGGAGAAGAACGCGATCAGCAGCGGATAGACCACGAAGCCGAAGATGAGGATGGCGGCGACATAGACGACGAACAGCTTGAGCACCAGGGTCAGCACGTCGAAGCCGTAGGTGCCGATGGCGTCGGCCATCAGGCCGAAGACGCCGATGGGGGCGATCAGCATCACCTTGTTGATCATCCAGACGAAAGCGTCCACCAGGGTGTTGAGCCCGTCCACCAGCGGCTTGGCGCGCTCGCGGGGCTGCTTGGCCAGGGCGATGCCGAGGAACATGCAGAACACCAGGATCTGCAGGATGTTGGCCTCGTTCAAGGCGCTGAACACGTTGGTCGGGATCATGCCAAGCAGGGTGGCCACCGCATCGGGCAGTGCACCCTTGTCGGCGTAGTCGCCGGAGAACATGGCCGCGGTGGCGCCAAAGTCAACGCCCACACCGGGTTTGAACACCTGACCCATCACCAGCGCCAGGAACACCGCCAGTGCGGAGGTGCCGAGGAAGAAGGCGAGCGTGGTGACGCCAATCTTGCCAGCAGCGGGGCTGGCCCCCAGGTTGGCGGCCCCGGACAGGATGGCCACCGCCACCAGCGGGATCACCAGCATCTTGATCAGCTGGATAAACAGGGTGCCGAGCGGCGCAAACACTGTGGCTTGCTCTCCCATGAGTGCCCCGACCAGCGCGCCCAGCACCATGGCCACCACTACCTGGAAGCCGATGTTTTTGATTAATCCTTTTGTTAACACAGAATGTTCCTTTATTTAGCAATTACTCACACTTTTACAGCGTAAATGACCACCCAGAGCGTCAAATCCTCTCCATTGCTCTGGCGGTGCGCTTTATCTCATATTTGCGCCCCGTTTTACATCAGAATCCGTTAACGAAATGCATTGATAACTTTATGAGAAAGTAAAGCCTCAAAAGAGACACGGCTGTTTTTGCTCCTTTTACCATGACAACATCCAAAACAGTGTGCTACGTTGGCTCTGCAAACGTGCATACAGGGAAGAAAAGATGCTGAAAGTTAACGAATATTTTGACGGAAATGTTAAATCCATCGGTTTCGAGCAAAAAGGCGAGAAAGCTACCGTTGGTGTGATGGAAGCGGGCGAGTACCTGTTCAATACCGCCGCCCCGGAGCGCATGACGGTGATCAAGGGCGCCCTCACCATCCAGCTGGCCGACGAAGATGAGTGGCACACCTACCAGCAGGGAGAATCCTTCGACGTGGCCGGTCACTCCTCCTTCAAGCTGGAAGTGAAGATCGCCTCCGCCTATCTGTGCGAGTTCCTCGACTGATGTATCACGGGCGCCATGGGATGCCGAGCGGTTCCCCCATGGCGCGTCTCTCCCGCGCCCATTTCCCTACCGCCATCACACCCCGCTATCTCCCCCCTTTTCAACGACTACAAAAAATTTACAATGTTTAGACGAAATCCATAATTGGAGTACGTCATGATCAGTGTCTTCGACATGTTTTCCATCGGGATAGGCCCCTCCTCCTCCCATACCGTGGGACCGATGCGGGCCGCCTGCGCCTTCATCCAGACCCTCAAAGCGAACGCACTCCTCTCCCGTACCGGACGCGTCGTCGTCGAGTGCTACGGCTCACTGGGCCAGACCGGCAAGGGGCACGGCACCGGCAAGGCCATCATCCTGGGATTGGCCGGATTTGAACCCGAATCCGTGGACATTGAGGCCATTCCCGCCTTCCTCGCCCAGGTAGAGCAGACCCAGACCCTCTGCCTTGGCGGCGAGCAACCCAGCGAATTTCCCCGCATCGGCGCCATCCTCTTCAACCGGCGCAAGACCCTTCCCGCCCACTCCAACGGCATGACACTGCGCGCCTATGAGGGTGACACCCTTGTGTTCGAGCAGACCTACTACTCCATCGGGGGCGGTTTCATCATCGAGGAGAGTCACTTCGCCAACGCCCGGGAAGAGGCGGCCCGCTTCGATGCAGCCCACCCCATCCCCTATCCCTTCGAGAGCGGCGCCGAACTGCTGGCCCAGTGCCAGGAGAGCGGCCTCTCCATCTCGGGGTTGATGCTGGCCAACGAGAAGGTGTTTCGCTCGGAAGCGGAGATCAAGGCCGGGCTTCGCAAGATCTGGCAGGCGATGCAGGGGTGTGTGGAGCGTGGCTGCAAGAGCGAGGGGGTGCTGCCAGGCGGCCTCAAGGTCAAGCGCCGGGCTCCCGCCCTCTATCGCCAGCTCTGTGGCGAGACCAATTTCAACAAGGATCCGCTGATGGTGATGGAGTGGGTGGACCTCTTTGCGCTGGCCGTCAACGAGGAGAACGCCGCCGGGGGCCGGGTGGTGACGGCGCCGACCAACGGTGCCGCCGGCATCATCCCCGCGGTGTTGCACTATTACGATCGTTTCGTGCGCAAGGTGGATGACGAGCTGCTGATGCAGTACTTCCTCACCGCCGCCGCCATCGGCATCCTCTACAAGAAGAATGCCTCCCTCTCGGGGGCCGAGGTCGGCTGTCAGGGCGAGGTCGGTGTGGCCTGCTCCATGGCCGCTGGTGCCCTGGCCGAGCTGCTGGGCGCCAGCCCCGCCATCGTCGAGAACGCAGCCGAGATCGGCATGGAGCACAATCTCGGGCTGACCTGCGATCCCGTCGGTGGTCTGGTGCAGGTGCCCTGCATCGAGCGCAACGCCATGGGCGCAGTCAAGGCGATCAATGCCGCCCGCCTCGCCCTGCGCGGCACCGGCGAGCACAAGGTGTCGCTGGACAAGGTGATCAGAACCATGTGGGAAACCGGCAACGACATGAAAACCAAGTACAAGGAGACCGCACGAGGCGGCCTTGCCGTCAACATCACCGAGTGTTAATCCCCTGTGATAAAGCCGCATATGGCACTCGAATACCCGGCATCGCCGGGTATTTTTTTGCAAAACGTTTGTCTGGCGCTTAACAAAATGGATAACCATCAAAATAAATTTTATACTCGCGCCACGAATTCAACAAAAATAGATCTGTTTCAACTTTTTTTAGGCATTGAACCGTTACACTGTGGTTATCCGGTTCCCTGGCCTTTGTGACGACAGACCCGTCCCATGGATCCCTTTTCTGCGAGTGGGCATGGCGCCCCCTTCTACCCTGAGGTAATTGTTACATGATCAGCGTTTTTGATATCTTCAAAATCGGTGTTGGCCCCTCCTCTTCCCACACTGTCGGCCCCATGAAGGCAGCCAAACAGTTCGTGGATGAACTGCGTGCTGGCGGCAAGATCCGTGACATCACCCGGATCCAGGTCGATGTCTATGGCTCCCTCTCCTGGACCGGCAAAGGCCACCACACGGATACCGCCATCATCATGGGTCTGGCGGGCAACCTGCCGGAGAACGTCGACATCGACGCCATCCCCGAATTCATCTCCCGCGTGGAGCAGACCGGTCGTCTGCCCATCGGCCTGCACTGCCATACCGTCAGCTTCCCCAAGGGCGCCATGATCTTCCATGACGAGGCCCTGCCCCTGCACGAAAACGGCATGAGGCTGACCGCCTTCATCGAAGATGACGCCGTCTACAGCAAGACCTACTACTCCATCGGTGGTGGCTTCATCGTCGACGAAGAGAACTTTGGCAAGGGTGACAGCGGCGACATGTCCGTCAGCTATCCCTTCAAGAGTGCCGCCGAGCTCATCGCTCACTGCAGCCAGAGCGGTCTCTCCATCTCCGCCCTGATGATGGAAAACGAGAAGTGCTTCAACACCCCGGAAGAGATCTACAAGAAACTCGGCAAGATCTGGACCACCATGCGGGAAGGGATCGAGCGCGGCTGCCGCACCGAGGGCGTCCTCTCCGGCCCGCTGCGCGTACCGCGCCGCGCCGCGCCGCTCTACCGCCAGCTGACCACCAACGAGAACCTCTCCAACGATCCCATGAACATCGTGGACTGGGTCAACATGTTCGCCCTGGCGGTGAGTGAAGAGAACGCCGCCGGTGGCCGCGTCGTCACCGCGCCGACCAACGGCGCCGCCGGCATCATCCCCGCCGTGCTGGCCTACTACGACAAGTTCATCCAGCCGGTGGGCCGCGACGAGTACACCCGCTTCTATCTGGCCGCTGCCGCCGTCGGCATGCTCTACAAGATGAACGCGTCCATCTCCGGCGCCGAAGTGGGCTGCCAGGGTGAAGTGGGCGTCTCCTGCTCCATGGCCGCCGCCGGCCTGACCGAGCTGATGGGCGGCAGCCCCGAGCATGTCTGTGAAGCCGCCGAGATCGGCATGGAACACAACCTGGGTCTGACCTGCGACCCGGTGGCCGGCCAGGTACAGGTACCCTGCATCGAGCGCAATGCCATCGCCGCCATGAAGGCGGTCAACGCCTCCCGCATGGCCCTGCGTCGCACCTCCAAGCCGCGTGTGTCGCTGGACAAGGTGATCGAGACCATGTACATCACCGGCAAGGACATGGACTCCAAGTACCGCGAGACCTCCCGCGGTGGCCTGGCCATCAAGGTGATGCAGGTTGCCTGCGACTAACGCCGAGTCGCGATGACATGAAAAAAGCGGGATATATTCCCGCTTTTTTTTGGTTCATCGCGGCTTTCCGGGGAAGGCCGCCTTGATTTTCAGAAAAAAGTATTCTGAGTCCCTAAATCCATATGCCATACGCTTTATCACTTTGATCTTGTTGTTCACCCCTTCCAGCACACTCGTGTGCATCGGGTAGTTTGCACTCGCCAGGATCCCCCGCATATATTTCGATAAATTTCGACCAAATCGTTGCAGCGGCGCTAGCCCGCTTTCCTTCACCTGCCGCATCCAGCTCCGCCATCGTCGCCATCCTTCCCACACGCTCGGCGCATACCAGATGCCCTTCAACGCCTCTTTCAGCACGTACACCATCGCCAGCGGTTGATTCGCCGCCAACAGCTCCTGCAACTTCACATCCTGTTTTTCACTCAGCTTCGCCCGATTACGTAGCAGCAACCAACGCGCACTTTTGACCACTTTTCGCGCCGGTTTATCGCTTTTCAGTGCATTCGCCTGCTCCACTCGCACCCGGTCCACCACCTCTCGGCCATAGCGAGCCACCACGTGGAACAGGTCGTAGACCACCTCCGCCTGCGGGCAGTGTTGCTTCACCTCCAGGTCGAACGCCGTGTTCATGTCCATCGCCACCGCCTCAATCTGCTGGCATCGCTCGCCGAGCTGCTCGAAGAAGGGACGGATAGCGGCCCGGCTGTTGCCGTGCCCCACCCACAGGACGCGGGTTCGCTCGGCATCCATGATCACGGTGGCATAGCGGTGTCCCTTGTGCAGGGCAAACTCATCCATCACCAGCCGCCGCACCTCCCCAAGTTCGATGGTGCCCACACTGGTCTGCAAACGGCGCTTGTCGATCTCCTTGATGGTGTGCCAACCGACCCCGGTGAGCTGGCTGACATGGCGGATGGGGAGGTACTGAACGAGCGCTTCAATCCAGCACTGCATGCGCCGGGTGAGGCGGGAGCCAGAGGGGAGCCAGTCGATATGTTCACTGACGCGACCACAGCGCAGACAGTCGACGCGGCGAACAGGCAGTTGTAACCAGACTTGTCGGTCAAATAGGTCTCGCTCACGCACCCGGCGGATACGTTGGTCGTGGATCAATGGCGTGGGTTGCAGGCATCGGCGACAACGGGGCAACAGGTCGGCGCGAGGCTCAAGGGTAAACAGGGTGTGATGGTTGGCAGAAAGCGCTTGGGCGATGACGGTATAACCTGGCCAGAAGGAGGCAATATCAATATGATGCACGGCGACAGCAGGGTGATGGTGGTGGTGTGTTTGGAGACAGCCAGTTTACCAGCACCCTGTCTGTCAACTTCCACTTCCCCAAGATCCCGCGAAGAACCTTTTTTTTGGTCGCGATTTAAAGGGCAGCGTTCGTGGATAAAGGGAGGCCGACAAGGGATAAAAAGAGACGGGCATATCACCTCCACCCGTTCGCCGTGACAGGAGAACGGGGGAGAGCTATTTCACGATGCGATCGGCCAGGGTGCCGACGGCCACCACGAAATAGGGGGAGCGATTCCAGTGACGCAGTACCCGGTAATTGTCATAGGCAAGGTAGCTTCGCCCGTGAATATCGTCGGGGCGGATGAGGGAGGCCTGCATGTCGAACGCAGGCAGAGGTGAGCCGTCCTGCTGGCGAACCCCGAGGGCCTGCCAGGTCGCCAGGGACTTGCGGGTATCAAGCCCCAGCAAGGCGGGGTCCAGGCGCTCTGGCACCCTCACCCGCCGTCCCCAGGTCTGGTCTTCGCGCCAGCCGTTCTGACTCAGATAATTGGCAGCCGATCCAAATACATCCGCGAGATTGCCCCAGAGATCCTTCTTGCCGTCCCCGTCCTGATCCACCGCGTATCGCAGGAATGACGAGGGCATGAACTGCACCTGCCCCATGGCCCCCGCCCAGGATCCCTTGAAGTTGGCGGGGTTCACATGTCCCTGCTCCAGAATGCGCAGGGCATCGAACAACTCGCCTTTGAAGAAGGCTTCACGGCGACCGTCCCAGGCCAGGGTCGAGAGAGAAGAGATAAGGGGATAATGGCCGGTTATTTTGCCGAAATTGGTTTCAATTCCCCACAAGGCAAGAATAAAGCGGGGCTGTACCCCATATTCCCGGCCTATTTTTGTGAGCAGCGGCAAATGCTGGCGATATAAGGTTTGGGCTTGCTTGACTTTCCATTCCGGCACCGCCCGGGGAATATATGTGTCCAGGGTCAGTTTGAATTCCGGCTGATTTTTGTCGTGCCTGATGGCAGCATCGACAAGATGTACATCCGCAAAGGCCGCACTCACCGTCTCGGGCAACATGCCCGCCGCCAGCGCCTGCTCTTTGAGGCTCGCCACGTACTGGTCAAAATCGGGGCCAGCCTGCACCGGCGATTCCGACAGGGCGCCTGACAACAGCAGTGCCAGCCGCCCCGCCCTCATCGTGCGCCCTTTAATTGCGCCTTGTGCTGCTCCAGCAGGTTTTCCGGTGGCGGTGGCACCTGCAGATAAAAGCCCTGGCTCTTCAGGGCGGCCATCACCCGCTCCGTGGAGGCCAGCCCCAGGGGCTTGGCCGGGTCCAGTTTGGTCATCAGGACCAGTTCGGGACGCCCGAAGGTACTCATCAGCA
The DNA here is from genome assembly GCF_019046925.1 of Aeromonas sp. FDAARGOS 1402. NCBI lineage: Bacteria > Pseudomonadati > Pseudomonadota > Gammaproteobacteria > Aeromonadales > Aeromonadaceae > Aeromonas > Aeromonas sp. FDAARGOS 1402. The sequence goes on along the minus strand of NZ_CP077201.1, from coordinate 3,593,561 downwards.
CCTCGGGAACGCGGGAAAAGTCCTCTCTTCGTTCAATAAAGAGATAGGTCTCGGCTTTTTTGCGACTTTTATAGACTGCACACAACATGGAAATTGATATAATCCGACGGGTTTATTGCCTCTGGTGGTGGCAAACTATAACATCAGGAATTGAATAACAATAACGTATTACCGTCTCGGTTCGGGGAAGATTCATGGTTGAACGCGATAACGAATTGAAAGGGACCACCTTCACTATTTCCGTGTTGCATCTCAGCGATGGCAATCCGGCCCGGATCCGACAACTGCTGGAGGCCAAGGTCGCGCAGGCCCCCCAGTTTTTTAATTGTGCCCCCCTCGTCCTCAATGTGGAACGCCTCGAGGCGATCCCCGATTTCGAACAGCTCAGGGAGCTGGTCGAGTCGGAAGACTTCGTGCTGGTCGGGATCACGGGGGCACGGGACGAGGCGATGAAGACGGCCGCCAAGGCGGCAGGCCTCGCCGTCATGGTGTCAGGCAAGAGCCGCAAGGCAGAACCTGAGCCGACGCCGCCAGTGCCTGAGCCCAAGCCAGTGGAGGCCGCACCGGTTCCCCCGGTGCCAGCGCCCGTGGAGGCAAGCAAGGTCCACGTGGGCCCGGTGCGCTCCGGTCAGCAGATCTATGCAGCCGGCACCTCGCTGGTGGTGCTGGGCTCGGTGAGCCCTGGCGCCGAAGTCATCGCCGATGACAGCATCCATGTTTATGGTGCCCTGCGTGGCCGAGCCATCGCAGGGGCCAAGGGCAATCCCAAGGCCCGCATTTATTGCCAGCAATTGCAGGCCGAGCTGCTCTCCATCGCGGGCACCTTCCAGCTCAGCGATGCATTGCCTGCAGGCGTGATACAAGAGCCGGTCCATATCCGGCTCGACAATGAACAACTTCGTATAGACCGAATCAAATAGAGTTACAAGGAAGCGAGAATGGCGCGAATCATAGTCGTTACATCGGGCAAGGGTGGCGTTGGCAAGACGACAACCAGCGCGGCACTGAGCACCGGTCTGGCCCAGCGTGGCCACAAGACCGTGGTCATCGATTTTGACATTGGTCTGAGAAACCTGGACCTCATCATGGGTTGCGAGCGGCGCGTGGTCTATGACTTCGTCAACGTCATCAACGGGGAAGCCAACCTCAACCAGGCCCTCATCAAGGACAAGCGTTGCGAAAACCTGTTCATCCTGCCCGCCTCCCAGACCCGGGACAAGGATGCCCTGACCCGTGAAGGGGTGGAGAAGATCCTGGATCAGCTGGCGGAGATGCAGTTTGACTACATCGTCTGCGACTCCCCCGCCGGTATCGAATCCGGTGCCCTGATGGCGCTCTATTTCGCCGACGAGGCCATCGTCACCACCAACCCGGAAGTCTCTTCCGTGCGTGACTCGGATCGCATCCTCGGTATCCTGGCCTCCAAGTCCCGCCGTGCCGAGCGCGGTGAGGATCCCATCAAGGAGCACCTGCTGCTGACCCGCTACTGCCCGACCCGCGTCAACCGCGGCGACATGCTGAGCGTGCAGGACGTACAGGAGATCCTGGCCATCAAACTGCTCGGGGTGATCCCGGAGTCCCAGGCGGTGCTGCGCGCCTCCAACTCCGGCGAGCCGGTCATTCTGGACAAGGAGTCCGATGCCGGTCAGGCCTACGAGGACGCCGTCGCCCGCCTCTTGGGTGACACCAAGGATTTCCGTTTTCTGGAAGAAGAGAAGAAGGGCTTCTTTAGCCGACTGTTCGGGAGTTAAGCATGTCATTATTGGATTATTTTCGTTCCAACAAGAAACAGAACACCGCACAACTGGCCAAAGAGCGGTTGCAGATCATCGTGGCTCACGAGCGTTCATCCAGAGGGGGGCCGGATTACCTGCCCCAGCTCAAGCAGGACATCCTCGACGTGATCCGCAAATACGTGCAGATCGACCCGGACAAGATCACCGTCCAGCTTGATCAGAAGAGTGACGAATTGTCGGTGCTGGAGCTCAACATCACCTTCGCCGACGACCAGAAGAAGGGATGAGCTGACGCACCATGCGCGACCCCTTCCCCCAATGAAGACCGGATCCTTTCCCAGGATCCGGTTTTTTAATGCCTGGCGTCCCGGCATCTCGCCAAGGGCATCAGGGCCAGCTAGAATACCGCGCACCCCGAGGCGCTGCCGACGGACTTTCCCTCCCCCCTTATCTGGAACACGGCTTTTATGTCTTTGAATGACGAAATGCACAGCGTCGAGGAACTGCTCGACACCGCCCTCGAACTCTTCATGGAGCTGGCCTCCGACAACCTGCCCGAGCAGGAGATCGTCCGCTTCAATCAGGAGTTCAACGACCGCGGCCTGCTGGCGGAGACCGATCCCGCCGACGACTGGGCGGCCGACGTGGGATTTGAGGTGAGCGACGCCGACTATGCCGAGATCTGGGTCGGCCTTGGCAACGAACAAGAAGAGTACAAGCACCTGTTTGCCCGCATGCTGCTCTCCCGCCGCGTCGACGAGAAGTTCTGCCACATCGAATGGCTGCCCCAATAATTCCGGATCCCGATGATCCTGGCCACTATGACTGGGACGGCGGGCCCGCGCCCTTGAGGCCTTCGCGCAGACGGCGACTGCTGGGCTGGCTCGGCAAGCTGCTGCTGGCCGCCTTTGCGAGCACCATCGTCTCGGTCGCGCTGCTGCGCTTCATCGACCCTCCCATGTGGACCTGGCGCCTCGAACGCGCCCTGTTTCCCCCTGCCAAGGTGGCCGAGGTGAAGCACGACTGGGTGCCGCTTGAGCAGATTTCCCGGGAGCTGCAACTGGCGGTGATCGCCGCCGAGGATCAGCGCTTTGCCGAACATCACGGTTTTGACATGGATGCCATCAGCTCGGCCCTCAGGCACAACCAGCAAAGCGGGCGGGTGCGCGGTGCCAGCACTCTCAGCCAGCAGACCGCCAAGAACCTCTTCATGTGGAGCGATCGCAGCTTCCTGCGCAAGGGGATAGAGGCCTGGTTCACCCTGCTGATGGAGCTGGGCTGGGACAAGTCCCGCATTCTCGAGGTGTATCTCAACATCGTGGAGTTCGGACCCGGCATCTATGGCGCCGAGGCGGCCGCTAGGCACTACTTCGGCAAACCGGCGATACGCCTCACCCGCTACGAGGCCTCCCTGCTCGCCGCCGCCCTGCCCAATCCCTGGCGTTATCGGGTCAAGCCCCCCTCACCCTATGTGCAGCAGCGCTCGGCCTGGATACGTCGTCAGATGGGTCAACTCGGGCAAGTCACCCTGAACCGGGTCCACGGCACAGAGTAACGCCATCCTGCGGATCAGAGGCGGGCCCCAGATGGCCGCCGACGGTTTCCCGATGAAGGGGCAGATAGTGCCACCACCAGGTTTCGCGCCGCCGCTTGATCTGCCTTCTGTACTGTCGTCGCTTCATCTTGCCAGGCCGCCCCGTCACGCCGCCCCTGCTGGCGGCTCTGTTAACCTTATCCCCTGATCCCGCCATTTGACAGCACGGCGTCACCGCCCCCGGGCTGGCTGCCCATCCCAATACTTGTTAAAGTGGCGAACCTGGACGTATCTGGAGTGATTTCATGGAACAACGTAGCCCGGATCAGCTGGTCGAGTGGGCCTATGATCAGTTTCTGGAGCAGGCCGCCGACATGCTGGCCCCCGAACAAATCGTCGACATCACCCTCGAGTTCGAGCAACGTGGCGCGGTGGAGGCAACCCTGCCCAATGCCGACTGGTCAACCGAACTCGGCGAGCCGGTGGACATGGCACGTTGGGCCGAGGTCTGGGTCGGCTTGCTGGATCATCAGGACGAGTTCGAGGTGATCTACGCCACCTTCCTGCTCCCCCGGGATCAAAGCGAGCACGACGTGCATATCCGCTGGCACCGCCAGCAACAGGCATAAGAAAAGGCGCCCCAGGCGCCTTTTTCGTTTTTTGCGATGCCCGAGTCAGGGGCGCGTCGCGATGGCCTTGGCCAGACAGCGGCGACACCAGCAGGCGCTGGCATCGCTCATGGGCAACGCGGGAAGCTGGCTGCACCAGCAGCGCTCGATGGGTTCCCCCGCCGACACGGCGCAGAACGCCGGCTCGCCGCAGCCCGGGCAGGCATGGGTGCTCTTCGAGCCATCGAGCTCGGCCATGCGGGCCAGCTGGGCCTCGCTGTCCATGGTGGACCACTGGCCTATCTCGGTCAAGGTGCGGCCACAACCGAGGCAGAGCCCCTCCTTGGCCCGGCAGTCACCGATGCAGGGACTCGGCACCTTATTCGTCCCCTGCCGGCGTGTCGGAGCCCACGAGGCGGATGCTGTGCTCTTCGATGACGATCTTGCCCTGCTTGTAGAGGCCGCCGATCGCTTTCTTGAAGGTGCCCTTGCTCATGCTGAACATCTTGTAGATGACGTCAGGATCGCTCTTGTCTCCCACCGCAAGGCTGCCCCCCTGCTTTTGCAGACGCAGCAGGATGCGTGCACCGGCGTCATCCATCCGGGCCAGCCCCGGCTTTTGCAGGGTCAGGTCCAGCTTGCCATCTTCGCGCACCTGCTTGACCCAGGCGGTCAGCGGTCGGCCCGTCATCACGCGGCCGAACACCTCGTTCTTGAACAGCATGCCGGCGTACTGGCCATTGACCACGGCCTTGATGCCAAGGGGAGTGTGCTCCCCCGGCAGCACCGTCACCTCGTCACCGCTCTTGAAAGGGGGGTCGATGCGCAGGAAGCGCTCCAGACGGCTGGTACCGACCATGCGCCCTTCGTTGTCCAGCATCAGGTGCACCAGATAGACATGGCCCACCTGCATCGGCTTGTTCTGCTCGCGGCTTGGTACGAAGAGATCCTTCTTCATGCCCCAGTCGAGGAAGGCACCAATCTTGTTGGCGTTGACCACCTTGAGACCGACGATGTCCCCCACCATGGCGAAGGGCTTGTCGGTGGTGATCACCGGCTCGCAATCCGCATCCAGATAGAGGAAGACGGACACCTCGCTCTCCTCGGCGACGCCTTCCGGCAACTGGCGCCTGGGCAGCAGCAGCTCGCCGTATTCCCCCGCCGCCAGCCAGGCGCCGCGCTCCTCGATCTCGACGACGGTCAGGGTGTTCATCTTGCCAATCTGTAACATGGTGATCTCTTCTTTCAATATCCGGATGGGCCCATCTCATGGAAGACCCGTCATATAGAGGTGCATCGCCTCCGTCGGATGAGAGAGGACGGGGCCGATTTATGTCATGCAGGCGCGCATGTTACCCCAGAGCGGCAGCAGGACCTAGCCCCTCCCCCCTGTGTCTGACCTCTTTTCCCGCTCCCGGGCGGCCAGATTGACGATATTAGCAGCATTCAGTTCCCCCTTTGCTGCAAATAACCCCACTTTTAGGTAGACTTCGCGGCCGTCAAATCCAGAGGAAGCGTCGATGAACCCAGCCACTCGAACCCGTCATCTCAATCAATGGATCCAGACCCACAGCCAGCAGGAGATGAGTTACCCCGCCCTGCACGGCTTCCTGTGCGCCCGTCTGACGGGGCCCGTAGCCCCCGACTGGCAAGATCCGCTGGCCGGCCTGCTGCCTCATGATGCAGCGCTGGACGAGAAGAGTGCCGAGGCGCTGCATCACCTGATCGCCGAGCTGGAAGCCCAGGCCGACGACGCGCAGCTGGCCCTGCCGAGCCAGTGTCGCCTCTCCACCGACAACCCGGAGCAGGTGTTTGACAAGCGCCATCCTCTGGGCCAATGGAGCTATGGCTTCAGTCAGGGGGTGGCCTGCTGGCCGGCGCCGACCGACCTGAACGATCCGGCGACCCGCCATCGCTTCAGCCTGGTGGCCGAGCTCTGCCTGTTTCGCGACAAGCCCATGGCCATGATGCTGCACCAGGCTGCGGCCAGCGAGCTCCCCTTCCTCGATTTTTGCAAGCGTCAACGCCAGCAGATGAAGACGGCCCTCAACCTACTGCTCGGCCAGGATCACTACGAGGCCGAGCCTGAAGAGAGCCCGTCCCTGGACAACGAGCAGACTCGCCAGTGGCAGCAGTGGTTCGAGCTGGCGGCAGAGAGCCGCGATCCCCTCCCTCGCCTTGGCTGGTTCGAGCGCATCATTGCCGATGCCAACCTCCTGTTCGATGAGGCATTCTGGCAAGCCCACGCGGGCCATGGCTGGCAGGTCCCCGAGGCACGCCCTCTGATCGCGGCCAGGGCCGGTCGAGCCGATTGCCTGCTGCGACTTGGGCAGCTTGGGCAGGCTCGGGATGAGTACCTGGCCCTGCTCGCCCTCTGCCGCGCCGACGAGCCCGCTTGCCGCCACCCCCTCTCCACCCTCTATGCCTGGCAAGGGGAATGGGATGCCCTGCAACAACTGCTGGTGCGCTTTGATGAAGCCTCCTGCTGGCTGCTCTACAACAAGGCCTTGATGAGCTTTGTCTGCGAAGGGGAAGCGGCGGCACGCCCTCATCTGGCGGCGGCAATGGGGGTCAATCCCCATGTGCCCGCCACTTTGCTGGGCCAGCGCCGCTTGCCCAAGCAGGAGCCTCGCCGCTGGCAGGGAGGCAGCCGTGACGAGGCGGCGCTCTACGCCTTGCAGAGTCGCGAGGCCTGGCTGACCCACAACGCCTTGATATGGCTGCGAAAGAGTGCGGGCAAGCAGGCCAGTTGAGACCCCAATTGCCGATTCGATGACTGAACACGTGCGCAAACGCACATTTTTCTGGTGACTGGTCAGACAAATGCCCCTGTGTTACGTATCATCAAGGCCAAAGTATCAAGAGAAACTGCACCCGATGCAGCCGCCACAGCAGGATGTCATATGTCTAAGATCATTGAGCTGCTCGCGCACTACCCTCCTTATCAGCTGGTTCACGCCGCTGAGATGGTGCGCGATACCTTTGAACAGTTTTATCAGCAGCGGTACCAACTCACCGTGCCCCAGTGGCGCCTGATGATGGTGCTCGGCCCCCACTACCCCATCAGCCAGAAGGAGCTGGTGGAGGCGAGCGGCATGGACAAGGTACGGATCTCCCGCGAGATCCATCGTCTGGTGGAGAAAGGCATCCTGTTCACCGAGAACAGCGTGCAGGACAAGCGCATCAGCCTGGTCTCCTTCACCCCGGCGGGGCTCACCCTGTTCCAGCAGCTCAAGACGGAGGCGGGAAGCTGGCAGCACACCCTCACCGACTATCTGCCGGCCGAGGCGCGTCAGAGCATTCGCCTGCACCTGCAGAGCGTCAGCGATGCCATCGAACAACTTCACCTGCTGGACAACGAGCAACCCTCATGAAGCTGAACAACTTTGCCACCATGGATGTCAACATGCTGCTGAGCCTGGTCAACATGCAGCTGCGTGATCACTACGAGGATCTCGATGATCTTTGCCGGGCGCAGGATCTCGACAAGGAGGCCCTGGTCGCCAGGCTGGCCAGCGGCGATTTCCACTATCAGGAAGATCAGAAGCAGTTCAGATAGGGATCCGGATCACAACCCGACCCATGCCGCTGGCTCCGTCGGCAAAAGCTGCTAAGGTGGTGGCTACCCGGTCCGTTGATGTTCGCAAGAGGTATGGATACATCTTGTTGTCACAGACCGCGGTTAGCCTCTCGTTCACCACCCGCAGCCAAGGATGACCCATGATGCGCCTCATTCGACCAACCAGCCTGATCACCCTCTGCACATTGCTGGTGATCAGCCTCTTCCTCCCCCAGGTCCCCAACAGCGCCGAGCAGTGGCTCACCACCCTGCTGCTGGCCTCCCTCGTGGCGGTCTTTCTGATGGTCGGCAGCGGCTGCCGCCACTTCCTGCGCGAATAACGACGCCAGAGCGCGATGACTGCCCAAAAACAACAACGCAGCCCGAGGGCTGCGTTGTTGTTTCAGGATACTGGGGAGGCCCCGAGTCGCATCAGTAAGCCAGAGTTTCCAGCTGCTCCTTGGCCTGCTCGATCCCCTTGGCTTGCGCCTCCGGACCCATGCCCATGCCTTCGGCATAGATGAAGTCCACTTCGGTGATGCCGATGAAGCCCAGCACGGTACGCATGTAGGGGGTCACCAGGTCGGTGGCATTGCCCACGTGCATGCCGCCACGGGGGCTGACCACCAGGGCGCGGGTGTTCTCCACCAGGCCGACCGGACCGGTCTCGGTGTAACGGAAGGTCACGCCGGCACGGGCCACCAGATCGATCCAGTTTTTCAGCTGGGTCGGGATGTTGAAGTTGTACATGGGGGCCGCGATGATCACCAGATCGCTCGCCTTGAGCTCGGCGACCAGCTCGTCGGACTGGGCCAGCACCGCTTGCTGACGCTCGTTCAGGTTCTCGCCACCACGCAGGCCCATGGCCAGCTCGCCGTCCAGCACCGGCAGGTTCAGGGTCGCCAGATCGCGTACCTGGATGGTGTCACCCTGGCGCTCGGCCAGGTAGCCGTCGATCAGGGCGTTGGATTGGGAATACTGGCCCAGGATGCTGGACTTCAGAACGAGGATATTGGCCATGGTGAAACTCCATTTGATTGTCAATTGAACAGCCAGGCTGTCGATGGAGGTCACTATAAAGACTGGCATTAAAGCCTGATAGCGAAAATAGATGCTCAAGTCATTCAAAAAATTTGATGTCTGTGCATTTCCTCGGCAGAGAGGGGCTCATCAAACTCCGCACCCTTGGCATGACAAACGATTGCCGTTATGATCCGCCGCACTTTTTGTACGTGATCCGGATCTCATGACCTCCTCCCGCAGGCACTCCCCCTTTGCCGGCGCCGTCTGGATGATGGTGGCAGGCCTCTGCTTCGCCGCCGTCAACAGCCTGAGCCAGTATGTCAGCTTCACGCTCGGCCTCCCCTCGACCCAGGTCGCCTTTCACCAATATCTGATCGCCCTGGTCTGCCTGCTGCCCTGGCTGGTGCGCCACGGTCTGCGCCAGTCCCTGATGACGAACCAGCTGCGCCTGCACCTGCTGCGGGTCGCCCTGGCGGTGACCGGCATCCAGTTCTGGCTCTGGGCACTGGCGGTCCCCGTCCCCATCTGGCAGGGGATCGCGCTCTTGATGACCTCCCCCCTGTTTGCCACCCTGGGATCAGCCCTCTTTCTCAAAGAGCAAGTGAGCCGGGCCCGCATTCTCGCGACCCTGGCGGGGTTTGTGGGCGCCATGCTGATCCTGGCACCCTGGACCGACGACTTCACCCTGGCCTCCCTGCTGCCGGTGGCGGCCGCCCTCTTCTGGGCAGGCTACTCCTTGCTGGTGCGCTATCAGGCGGCCAGCGAGTCGTCCCACACCATCGTCGTCTACCTGCTCGTCTTCAGCACCCCGTTCAACGCCATGCTGGCGATCCCTGAATGGCAGTGGCCAAGCGAAACCCAGTGGCTGCTGGTGGCCGCCTCTGGCGTACTGTCGGCACTGGCCCAGATGTCCATCGCCCGCGCCTACAGCATGGCAGAGGCCTCCTTCGTGCAACCTTTTGATTTTGCCAAGCTGCCCATGAACGTGCTGGCCGGCTGGCTGGTATTTGGCTGGGCGCCCCCCGGTCGCTTGTGGCTGGGGGCGGCCATCATCATCGGCGCCATCACCCTGCTCACCCATCTGGAGCAGCGCGCCCACCCACCCACTTCCTGAGGTACGCCATGCGTGCCTCTTTTTTTGCTCACCCGGATCAGCCCTGCTGACCACCGACCTCAGGAGAGATTAGATGTTTGGAACCGCCACCCGCCCCACTGCGACCCGCGCCCTGCTGCTGGGATCAGGCGAACTCGGCAAGGAGGTCGCCATCGAGCTGCAGCGGCTCGGTATCGAGGTGATCGCCGCCGACCGCTATGCCAACGCCCCCGCCATGCAGGTGGCCCACCAGGCCCGCGTGCTGGACATGCTGGATGGTGCCGCCCTGCGCGCCCTGGTGGCCGAGGTCAAGCCCGACCTCATCATCCCCGAGATTGAAGCCATCGCCACCGACACCCTGGCCGCCCTCGAGCAGGAAGGGGTCAAGGTGGTGCCCAATGCCCGCGCCACCCAGCTCACCATGAACCGGGAGGGGATCCGTCGCCTCGCCGCCGAAACCCTGGGACTGCCCACCTCTGCCTACCGCTTTGCCCAGAGCAAGGAGGAGTTTGTGGCCGCCGTCGAGGCCATCGGCTTGCCCTGCGTGGTAAAACCGGTGATGAGCTCCTCCGGCAAGGGGCAGAGCCTGCTGCGCGACCTCGCCAGGCTGGATGAAAGCTGGACCTATGCCCAGGAGGGGGGCCGTGCCGGTCGTGGCAAGGTGATTGTCGAAGGCTTCGTTCCTTTCGAGTACGAGATCACCCTGCTCACGGTGCGCGCCGTCGATGGCATCCACTTCTGCGAGCCTATCGGCCATCGTCAGGAGGATGGCGACTACCGCGAATCCTGGCAGCCCCAGGCCATGAGCGAGCTGGCCCTGGCCCGCTCCAAGGAGGTGGCGGCCAAGGTGGTCGAAGCCCTTGGCGGCTACGGTCTGTTCGGGGTCGAGCTCTTCATCAGGGGTGACGAGGTGTGGTTCAGCGAAGTCTCCCCCCGCCCCCACGACACCGGCATGGTGACCCTGATCTCCCAGGATCTCTCCGAGTTCGCCCTGCACGTGCGCGCCATCCTGGGGCTGCCCGTCGGCACCATCACCCAGTACGGTCCGAGCGCCTCTGCCGTGGTGCTGCGGGAAGGCCACAGCCAGGATATCCGCTATCAGGGGATTGGCGAGGCACTGGCCCTGGTGCCGGGTGCCCAGTTGCGTCTCTTTGGCAAGCCGGAGATCGCCGGTCGTCGTCGCCTCGGGGTGGCGCTCGCCCGTGGGCAGGATTGCCAGGAAGCCGTGGAGCAGGCCAAGACGGTGGCAGCCCGGGTAGAAGTACTGTTCTAGACAATCCGCTTTACCACGCAAAAACAAACGTTTATCTGCGTGATCCGGCGCAAGGGGCAGGTGACTGCCCCTTTCCCATTGAAGCACCAGGCTTATAATCCCCCCTTCACCTATGTCAGGAGTACAAGATGTTAACTGCCGTGATCTTCGATATGGATGGTGTTCTGATCGACTCGGAACCCTTCTGGCAACGGGCACAGATGGCCGTCTTCGCCGAACTGGGCCACTTCCACACCGAGGAGGACTGCAACTCCACCATAGGGGTGCGCATCGATCAGCTGGTGGCCCACTGGTACCGGATCCGCCCCTGGAGCAGCCCCAGCCAGGAAGAGGTAGTACAGCGCATCCTGGATCAGGTGATCGCGCTCATCCTGCAAGAGGGACAGCCCAAGGCCGGGGTGCTGGAAGCCCTCGACCTCATCGAGGCCCAAGGGCTCAAGATCGGGCTCGCCACCTCCTCACCGTTTGCCATGGTCGAGGCGGTGCTCGGCAAACTCGGCATCCAGGACCGTTTCATGGCGGTCCACTCCGCCGAGGTGGAGCGCTTTGGCAAACCCCACCCGGATGTCTATATCCACGCCGCCGAGAAGCTCGGCGTCGAGCCTGTGCACTGTCTCGCCATCGAGGACAGCTTCACCGGCCTGCTGGCAGCCAAGGCAGCCTCCATGACGGCGCTGATCGTACCGGACCCGGCGCTGGTCGGCGATCCCCGTCTGGCCATCGCCAACCACGAGCTGCGCTCTCTTGCCGAGCTGAACGCAGAGTTGCTGGCCGGCTGGGTCAAGTAGGCAACACGGACTGACCTCCTGCCTCCCTTGAGCCCGCTCATAAACGTGCGCTTGCTCGCGGTTGCGCCGCCCTGTGGCGACTAGAATCAGCAGGAGCACAGAGACGGCCCACGGGCCCGAGGAGGTCACCATGATCGAATACACCAGCAAGCGTATCGTCTGCCCCCACTGCGGCCACCACACCCGGGTCGAGCTGGATGCCAGCCAGGGGGATCAGGAGTTCTACGAAGATTGCATGGCCTGCTGCAACCCCATCCACCTGCGGCTGCACCGGGATGAAGCCCGCGACTGCCTGCAACTCTTCGTGGATGCCGACGACGAGCAGCTGTTCTGAATCCCCCTGTCCAGACACAGACAAAAACAAACGGGACCCTGTGGGTCCCGTTTGTTCTGGTGCCAACGTCAGGCTGGATCACGCCTCCCTCAAGCACGCCGCCTTCGCCGACGTCATGGTCGGAACAAACTCCACCACCTGATAATCGGCCGCCTCTGCCTGCTTGAAGGGATCCTCAGCCAGGATCGCCTCCAGGGCGTCTCGGCTCACGCCCTGCGCCAGTATGACGCCCCCGACTCGGGGTACCCGACGCCCGGATGCCAGAAAATGGCCTGCGGCATACTGCCGCTCCAGCCACGCAATGTGGGCCGGGATCAGGGCATCGATCTCCGCCAGCGGTTTCACATAGGTCAATGTCACGACAAACATAGGGAAGTCTCCAAGGCTCTGGGGCGGCGCCTCTTCCACAAGAGGGCGCCTTTCCCGTGATGCCGCCCTCCTCTTCGAACCCTGGGGGCAGCGCTCAGGTGGTTACTGGCGCGCCGCCAGCACCCGCTCCACGGTGTCGACGATGGCCTGGGTCTGGGGGTCAATCTCGATGTTGGTCCGCCAGCCGGCCTTGACCCAGCCCAGGTTGGTCCGGGCCAGGGTCTCGGGGATCAGGTTGACGCAGAACTCCCTGGCGCGCACCTCGCCCACGGTGAGGCTGATGCCGTCGATGCCGATGTAGCCCTTGGTCAGCACGTACTTCATGAGCGCAGGATCGAGGCGATACCACACCTGGCGGTTGTTGGGGGTGTCGATGACCGAGGTCACCTCGGCCGTCCCCATGATGTGGCCGGACATGGCATGCCCGCCAATCTCGTCCCCAAAGCGGGCGGCCCGCTCCACGTTGACCTTGTCACCCACCACCAGTTGCCCAAGGTTGGTGAGGCGCAGAGTCTCCTGCATCAGATCGAAGCTGACCAGATCCCCCTCCACCCGGGTGACGGTCAGGCAGCAGCCGTTGTGGGCCACCGAGGCCCCCAGGGCCAGCCCCTCGCCCCAGGCCGGGCTCGGCATGCGGATCACGTGGGTGCGAAAATTGGGCAGTGAATCGATGGCCACCAGTTCGGCGGTCCCTTGTACGATGCCGGTGAACATGAGTCTCTCCAGGCTGTGAAAATTGTCGGCAGGTTACCCCCGGCCACCTTGCAAGACAAGGGTGCCGGCTGACAAGGAGAAGCGCGATCGCTATAGTGACCCCAATCAATCCAGACTGAACGAGGAAACAAAAATGCAGGTATATCAATGCTGTGAAGCCATTCGCATCGCCTACAACCAGATTGGCTCCGGTGAGCAGGGTTATGTGCCCCAGGCCATTGCCGCCAGCATACGGGCGCTCAACGCCGTGGCCTCCGACGAGCGGGTACCGGCGGATCTGCGCGAGCAGGCGGCCTATGCCGCGGCCAACCTGCTGATCAGCGATCACGAAGACGCCTGATCCCGGCTACAAATCTGCCGCCGACCTTCCCCGTTGGCGGTTTTTCAGGCTAGAATGACACCCCCGCATTTTGTCTCCTCAGGACGAGGAGGCAAAAGCCCATCTCTCTTGCCCGTTCTTTCTCTTTTATCTGATCCACTCGGAGGTGTCAGTGCAACGTTATTGGTCCGAGGCGAAGCAGCTCGTTCGTCTAGCCAGCCCCATTCTGGTCGCCCAGGTGGCCCAGATCGCCATGAATTTCGTCGATACCGTGATGGCGGGACAGGTGAGCGCCGTGGATCTTGCCGCCGTGTCGGTGGCGTCCAGCTTCTGGCTGCCGATCATCTTGCTGGTGCAGGGCATCATCATGGCCCTCACCCCCATCGTTTCCCAGCTCAACGGCGCCCGCAAGCAGGACGAGGTGCGCCCCGCCGTGCACCAGGGCTTCTGGCTCGCCCTCATCGTCACGCCCATCGCCATGGTGGCACTCTACTTCAGCCCCCTGGCACTGCAGTTCATGGATGTGGATCCCGTCATGGCGGCCAAGACTGCCGGCTACCTGCACGCCATCCTGTGGGGCCTGCCCGCCTTCGTGATGTTCCAGGTGCTGCGCAACTTCAGTGAGGGGCTCTCCCACACCATGCCGACCATGGTGATCGGGTTCGTGGGGCTCGCGGTCAACATCCCCGCCAACTACATCTTCATTCACGGCCACTTCGGCATGCCGAAACTCGGCGGCGTCGGCTGCGGCGTGGCCACTGCCATCGTGCTCTGGGCCATGCTGCTGGCGATGATCGTCTATGTGAAGTGCTCTGCCCACTTCAAGCGCATCAACCTGTTCGCCCAGCTGGCACGCCCCAACGGCAGCCGGATCTGGCGCCTGTTTCGCCTGGGGTTCCCCATCGCCATGGCCATCTTCTGCGAGGTGACCCTGTTTACCGTGGTCGCCCTGATGCTGGCCCCCTTCGGCGCGGAGACGGTGGCGAGTCACCAGATTGCGCTCAACTTCTCCAGCCTGGTCTTCATGCTGCCCCTGTCCATCGGTGTCGGTGTGACCATCCGGGTCGGTCACAACATAGGGGAAGGTCAACCGGATCAGGCCAGGGTCGCCGCCCGCACCGGCCTGATGCTGGGCATGGGCGTCGCCGCCGCGACCGCCGCCCTCACCGTGCTGCTGCGCGACCCCATCGCGGGGATCTACACCGACGACCTGCAGGTGATCGGCCTCGCCGCCACCCTGCTCTTCTTCGCCGCCATCTACCAGATCTCCGATTCGGTACAGGTGGTGGCCGCGGCGGCCCTGCGCGGTTACAAGGACACCCAGGCCATCTTCTACGTCACCATCGTCGCCTATTGGGGGCTGGGTCTGCCCACCGGCATGATCCTGGGGCTGACCGACTGGGTGGTACCGCGCATGGGCCCGCAGGGCTTCTGGATAGGCTTCATCGTCGGTCTCACCTCCGCCGCCCTGATGCTGGGCGCGCGGCTGCGCGTCATCTACGGCCGCTTCGCCAGCCCCGCGGCCTGCACCGCCCTCTCCCGGGCGCAATAGGGCGCGGCCAGGGGCACGGGGAGCCGCACTTTTGGGGCGGCTCGCCTGTAAAATCAACAGGCTGCACAAGAACTGGGCAAACAGTCTCCTTTGTGCATGTCCCTTGTTGACAGCCTTGGGGGCCATGGGTAGTATGCCGACCACGCCAGCAGTGCTGGCGGGATAAAACGGGTTTTCAGCCCGGTTTATGAAGTGGGTTTATAGCTCAGTTGGTTAGAGCACTACCTTGACATGGTAGGGGTCGTTGGTTCGAATCCAATTAAACCCACCACTTTTCGTGATGCGTCCTTAGCTCAGCTGGTTAGAGCACCACCTTGACATGGTGGGGGTCGGTGGTTCGAATCCACTAGGACGCACCATCACGAAACCCTGTTATGCGTCCTTAGCTCAGCTGGTTAGAGCATCACCTTGACATGGTGGGGGTCGGTGGTTCGAATCCACTAGGACGCACCATAACAGTTTGAATAAATTGCAGATATGAATTTGATGTGGGTTTATAGCTCAGTCGGTTAGAACAGTACTTTGACATGGCGTAGGCAATGTCGTTGGTTCGAATCCGGTTGAACACAGATGTGGGTTTATAGCTCAGTTGGTTAGAGCACTACCTTGACATGGTAGGGGTCGTTGGTTCGAATCCAATTAAACCCACCACTCCCCTGTAATGACACACAAAGTCACCTTGCGCACCCTGCGTCCTTAGCTCAGCTGGTTAGAGCATCACCTTGACATGGTGGGGGTCGGTGGTTCGAATCCACTAGGACGCACCAGATTTGAAAAGCCCGCTTGATAGCGGGCTTTTTGCATTGGTCGGCTCTGACACCCGCTCTTCCCCGTCATCTGCCTCCTGTCCCCTCTGGCCCGCGGGCCGCCATTGTCGTGCCATGGCCGCCGCGTTTACCTCGCGTTGTCAGAAGAGATCGAGCTGCTGGCCGCAGATCCGCTCGAACGACTCCCCCACGAAGGGAAGGATGGCGTCGGCGATGGGCCTGAGCTGCTTGTCGATGTAGTGCTCGTAGTCGACGGCGCTGCGCCGGTACTCCAAAGGCTCGGGGCCGTTCAGGGTCATCAGGTAGGCGATGGTGCCCCTGTGCTGATAGCGCTGGGGCAGGCCGCGGCGCAGATTCTCCTCGTCCGCCAGGCGCGCCGCCCGCACATGGGGTGGCACGTTCTTCTGATACTCCTCGAGTTTCTGACGCAGCCGCTTGCGGTAGATGAGCAGATCGTCGTGACGGCCGGCCCGGGTCTCGTCCACCATGGTGCGCACATAGCTGCTGGGATCCTGGTCGTGGAACACCATTTCGTAGAGCCGGGTCTGGAATGCCTTGGCAAGGGGGGTCCAGTCGGTGCGCACCGTCTCCAGCCCCTTGAACACCAGATGCTCCCCTTCCCCTTCGCCCACCAGCCCCGCATAGCGTTTCTTGCTCCCCTTCTCCAGCCCGCGAATGGTGGGCATCAGGAAACGGCGGTAGTGGGTCTCGTACTGGATCTCCAGATGGCTCGGCAGGTCGAACTCCCGCCTGATCAGCGCGGCCCAGTTGTCGTTGATCATCTTCGCCAGTCGCTGGCCAATCTCGTCCGCCTGTTCGAGACGGATATCGCTCCCCAGGTGCACGAAGGTGGAATCGGTATCCCCATAGATCACCTCGAACCCTTCTGCCTCTATCCATTCCCGGGTCTGCTGCATGATGCCGTGGCCCCGCAAGGTGATGGAGGAGGCGAGCCTCGGGTCGTAGAAGCGGCAGCCCCCCGACCCCAGCACCCCGTAGAAGGAGTTCATGATGATCTTGATGGCCTGGGAGAGGGCCTTGTTACTGGCGGCCTTGGCCCGATCCCGCGCCGCCCAGAGGGTGGCGATGAGATCCGGCAGGAAGTGACGGGTTCGGGAGAACAGGGCGCCGCGAAAGCCTGGAATGGCGTTATCCGGGTGTTTGAGCCCCTCCACCAGCCCCATGGGGTCGATGCAGAAGGTGCGGATGATGCTGGGATAGAGGCTCTTGAAATCGAGCACCAGCACGTGGCGATAGAGCCCCGGCTTTGAGTCCATCACATAGCCGCCGGGGCTGGCGAGCCCGCCGTCTGCCGGCAGGTTGGGCGCCACATAGCCACCGCGGTGCAGCCGTGGCAGATAGAGGTTGGTGAACGCCGCCACCGACCCGCCCACCCGGTCGAGCTCAAGACCGGTGAGAGAGGCACGCTCGATGGCAAAGGGGATGAGGTGGCAGAAATCGAAGATCTCCCACACCAGCCTGCAATCTTCCAGGTTGTAGCGGGCCAGCGCCTCCTTGTCGGAGTGGAACAGTTCGGTGATCTTCTCCCCCCGGTTGGCCACGTCCTCGATGTCCTTGCCCCGCCCGAGCAGCTCGCTCGCCACCGCATCCAGGCTGTAGCTCGGGAACTGCCAGGTGGCGCTCTTGAGGGTATCGATGCCGTCCAGCACCATGCGCCCCGGGATGATGACGTTGCCGCTCTGGGGGTCGTTTCGGGACGAGCGCCAGAAGCAGAGCTCCCGCCCGCGCCCGAGCCGCAGCCGCCGCTTGTGGAGTTCGGCGCGGCGCAGCAGCAGGCGAAAGTCGAAATTCACCACGTTCCAGCCGATGACGAGATCGGGATCGTGCAGGCTGAACCAGCCCTCCAGGGCACCGAGCAGGGCGGGCTCGTCCGCCACCCACTCGACGGGGGTCTCCCAGTCCTGCGAGTCCGGCTCCGGGGCACCAATCATGATGACCCGCGCGTCCTCTTCGCTATGAAGCCCCACCGAAAAGAGGGTGCCATCCATGGCGCACTCCACGTCCAGGGAGACCCAGGAGAGGGTCGGCGTCACTGCCTGCGGCGCACAACGCGCCTCGTTTACCTCCCAGTAACCCTGCCTGCCCCCCTTGCGCCTCGCCTTGCCGTCAAAGCGCATCCCGGCGGTGATGAAGCGCTCCATTAGAAAGCGCTCGGGCAGGCGGATATCTGCCTCAAAGTGCTCCAATCCGCGGATGAGCAGCAGCTCGATGGCGCGGTGAAAGGCACTCAGGGTGGCAAAGTAGCAACCCACCACCCGGCTCCCCTCGAAGGTGTGCATGGGGAGGCGGCGAAAACGCCCCCTCACCCCGGCCCCCTTGAAGAGCTCGGCCGCCTCCTCCAGGTGGCGTTCCGGCAGGAAGAAGACCGGCTCCTGCCCCGGCACCACCACCCGTACCGGTCCCTGTGCGCTCCAGAGCCACATCACGATCTCGGTACGCCCCTGCACATCCCGACCATGGCGGGTCAGGATGAAGCCGTCGAGCGGCGGGGTCACGGGAGGGGGGGGCTGGATGTCGGTCATGCAGGTGGTCGGGCTCAAGAGTGGGATGGGACTATTGTACGTTCATACAGTACCCGGCTGCAATTGCCGGGCGGGGCCCTCAGGGCAGGCGCTGTGCCCCGTCTTTGCCATCCGGCGCCGGATTGGGGCATAGTAACCTCGGTATCACTCACCGGCACCGGGCGAGACGGCATGTCCGTCCCCCTGCAGACGCAGCCACCTGCGCGCGTGCGCCAACCCTTTCCTCGACAAGGAGCACCCCATGACACAACAGTGGCAACGCATTGCCTCCCGCCTCACCGATGTGGGCGGCATCCCGGTGGCTCGCGCCATCCCGGTCAAGGAGCGGCGCACCATCGGGCCCTGGTGTTTTCTCGATCATATCGGCCCGACCCGCTTTGCCCCCGGCGCCCCCGGCATGGATGTGGGGCCCCACCCCCACATCGCCCTGCAGACCTTCACCTGGATGCTGGAGGGGGAGATCCTCCACCAGGACAGCCTGGGCAGCAAGCAGGTGATCCGTCCGGGCCAGGTGAACCTGATGACCGCAGGACGGGGCATCGCCCACACGGAGGAGTCGGTCCCGAACCAGCCCGATCTGCACGCCGCCCAGCTCTGGATAGCCCTGCCCGAGGCGGATCAGCATACCCCGCCCCGCTTCGATCACTACCCGACGCTCCCCCGCTGGCAGCAAGGGGAGATCACCCTCACTCTGCTCATCGGCGAGCACGGCAGCCAGCGCGCCCCCACCCTGCACTTCTCCCCCATTCTGGGGCTGGATCTGCACGCCCCCGAGGGAGGCGAGATCACCCTCCCCCTGGATCCCGCCTTCGAGCACGGCCTCTTTCCCCTCGCGGGGGAGACCATCGTCGCAGGGGAGGCCCTGGCCCCGGAGCAGCTCCTCTACCTGCCCCCCGGCAACCGGGAGGTGGCGCTGACCCTGCGCCCGGGTGCCCGGCTGCTGCTCATCGGCGGCGAGCCCCTGCCCAGACCGCTGCAAATCTGGTGGAACTTCGTGAGCGTCGACAAGGAGGCCATTCGCACCGCCGCCGCCGACTGGGAGAGCGGTCATCCGCGCTTTGGCGAGGTGACGGGTTACCAGGGGCCCCGTCTCAAGGCGCCGCCCCTGACCGGACTCTGAGCCAGAGTTCCAAAACAAAAGAGCGCCCATGGCGCTCTTGTTGACTGGGATGAAGGCCCGTCAGGACTCCTCTTCCTGCTCCGCCTGCAACCTGGCCCGGCGGGCCATGGCCTCCTCCTGGGCACTCTCTATCTCGTGCAGCACGCCATCCAGATCGATGGCCTCCCGGCTCTCTTCGAACAGGCCGGTGAGCTCGGTCTCGGGGCCCAGCTTGCCATCCTCGAACAAGGACCACATCTCCCGGGCATACCGGGTCTTGAGCAGCTCGGGGGCATACATGCCGTAGTAGTTGCGCATGTTGTCGACATCCCGCTCCAGCATGGCCCTGGCCTGGTTGTTGGCGGCGGCATCCACCACCTGGGGCAGGTCGATGATGACGGGCCCCTCTTCGTCCACCAGCACGTTGAACTCCGAGAGATCCCCGTGAATGAGGCCGGCGCAGAGCATGCGCACCACGTAGCGGATCACCTTGCCATGATCCACCAGAGCCTGCTCACGGGTCAGGGCCACGTCGTTGAGACGGGGGGCGACGTTGCCGTCGGCGTCGGTGATGAGCTCCATCAGCAGCACGCCATCGAGGCAGACATAGGGCCTGGGCACCCGCACCCCGGCCGCCGCCAGCTTGAACAGGGCATCCACCTCGGTGTTCTGCCACACCTCTTCGTGCTGCTTGCGACCGTACTTGGAGCCCTTCTCCATGGCGCGGGCATCGCGGCTGCTGCGTACCCGCCGCCCTTCCTGATAGACCACGGCCTGCTTGAAGCTGCGCTTTGACGCCTCTTTGTAGACCTTGGCGCAGCGGATCTCGTCGCCGCAGCGCACCACATAGACGTCGGCCTCTTTGCCGCTCATCAGCCGGCTGATGACATCGTCCACCAGGCCGTCATCAACCAGAGGTTGGATTCGATTTGGAATTTTCATGACCGCCCTTTTACCCTATTTGCACCTTGTTTGCACCTGTTTGCTGGTGGCCTGCCACCCCTGTCAGAAACGGCCCGCAAGGGGGCCGTGTCGATCAAGGTTCCGGTGGCAGCCCCTGGCGGATGCGGCGGATCCCCGCCTCGTAGAGACCGTCCTCGCCCTGATCGTGCTCCTGGGTTTCGAAGATCTTGAGAAACCACATGTACTGCTCGGGGAAGCGGCCAAGCTGCTGCTCCACCATGCGGTTCATCTGGTTGACGTCCGCCACCAGATCCGCGGTGGGATAAGGGTCGAACGGCGCCTCGATCTCCAGCCGGTAGCACCCCTGATCCTCGTCGTAGCAGGCCAGAATGGGCACGGCGCGGGCACCGGTCAGCTTCACCAGCTTGGGCAGGGCCGGCAGGGTCGCCTTGGGGTGGTTGAAGAAGGGCACGAAGAGGCTCGCCTCCCGGCCGTGATCCTGATCCGGCAGATAGAAGAAGCTGTCGCCGCTGCGCAGGGCCTTGATGGCGGGCTTGATGCCGACGCTGCGCTCGTAGATACGCCCGCCCTTGCTGCGCTCGCGGTTGATGTACCAGTCGAACACCGCATCCTTGGGGCTTTTCATCATGGTGCACATCTTGATCCCCTGGAGGGGGAAGTAGCGGCCAATCATGTCCACCGCCCAGGTGTGGGGCACCACGAAGATCATGGGGCGACCGGCTGCCCGCTCCGCTTCCACGTGCTCCCAGCCGCTCACCTTGACGCGCCCCTTGAGGAAGTCGGGGCTGCGCCAGGTCAGCTCGCCAAAGCCCAGGAAGGTCTTGAGCCCCACCCGGATGGATTTCAGCAGCAGGGCCTGACGGCCCGCCTCGTCGAGATGGGGGAAGCAGATCTTGAGGTTGGTGTCAGCGATGTAGGCCTGCTTCCTGGAGAAACGCAGCAGCAGGGGGGCCAGGTAGTCGGCCAGCTTGTCCCGTGCCCTTGCCGGCACCCAGGCCAGCAGGGAGAGCAGGGCGACGGCCAGCCAGCTGCCCCACAGACGGGGGTGCAGCAGGCGCGGATGAAAAGAGGTATCAAACACCGGATCTTGTGCGGACATGGTCGCCATCGAATCATCAAAACAGACCGTCATTTTAGTGATCCTGACAGCTTTTTCTACCCTGCCCTGCACAGCGCCCCCGCGCCAAGTCACTGATCAGACAAGTTAGAAATAAAAAGTGGCCCGCTTGGGGCCACATTTTTGCACCGGGTGAGCGCAAGGCTCAGGGGTGAGGAGCAAGGCCCCGGCGGATGCGCCGGATCCCCTCTTCGTAGAGGCCATCCGGCCCCACCTGATCCTCACGGGTGTCGAAGATCTTGAGGAACCACATGTACTGGCCCGGGTGACGGCAGAGCTGGCGCTCCACGCTGTCGTTCATGCGGCAGGTATCCGCCATCAGATCCCCGCTCGGGTAGTCGGCGTAGGGAGCCTCGACCTCCAACCGGTAGCCGTGTGCCTGCTCGTCATAGCAGGCCAGCACCGGCAGGGCCCGGGCACCGGTCAGCTTCACCAGCCGTGGCAGGGCCGGCAACGTCGCCTTGGGGTGGTTGAAGAAGGGGGCGAACAGGCTCGCCTCCCGTCCATGATCCTGATCCGGCAAGTAGAAGAAGCTCAGGCCGGATTTCACCGCCTTGATCACCGGCTTGATGCCGGCGCTGCGCTCATAGACGCGGCAGCCGTGCCGGGCCCGCGCGCCGTTGATGTGCCAGTCGAACACCGGGTTGCGGGCGCTCTTCATCATGGTGCACATGGGCAGGCCCCGCTGGGCGAAGTAGTAGCCCGCCGCGTCGATGGGCCAGCTGTGGGGCACCACCAGGATCACCGGTCGGCCAGCGGCCTGCTCCGCCTCGATATGTTCCCAGCCGCTGACCTGGATCCGCCCCATCACGTGGGCGGGGCTGCGCCAGGTGAACTCGCCAAAGCCCAGCAGGCTCTTGAGGCCGACCCGGATGGAGGTCATCAGGATGGCCTCCCGCTCGGCCTCGCTCTTCTCCTTGAAGCAGATGGCGAGGTTGGTCCTGGCGATGTAGATCTGCTTCTTCGAGATGGCGCATACCAGGGGCGTCAGAGCATCGGCCAGGCGATCCCGCCAGCGCGGGGGCACGAAGGCGAGCACACCGATGGCGCCGAGGGCGAGCCAGCTCAACCAGTAACGGGGGTGCAGCAGACGAGGCTGGAATCGGGCGTCAAACACGGGATCAGATGAGGACATGGGGCACGACAAAACAATGGGAAGATAAAGTGGCGCGCATCGTGACAGGTATTACCAGTTAACGCCAACTGAATGTCGCCTGTATGGGCAACTATTTAAGCCACTTCACGGATTGACAAAATTAATCTGCTTCATTTGATTCCCCTCTGTGTCACTGCATCACGAACGGCAGACCCCGCACGGGCGGGGTCGATGACGAGGGGGGATGAAAACCTTGTGCCTAGCGGCGTGCGGGCTGCCCCGGCAGGTCATCCTGCACCGCCGGCAGGAAGAACATCAGGTAACGCAGGGCCACGTAACCCACCACCAGGGTGGCCACCCCCAGCTCCAGATAGGCCAGCTGATGGAGCTGCTCGGCATAGCGGGCCGCCTGTGGCCACTGCGACAGCAGGTGACTCACCTTGAACAGGGCGGTGGCCCCGATCACCAGGGGGAAGGTGAAGGCGGCGTAACCCGGCGAGAACGGCAGGCGCAGCAGCTTGATGAAGGCCAGGTAGATGATGCCGGTCATCAGCACGGCGATCCCGAGCAGCACCGCCACCAGCAGCAGGGAGGGGTCCTGGCTCACAGTGAGGTAGCCGGCCAGCGACAGGCTCGCCGGGGCGGCCAGGATGGCGATGGTGGGCTTGGCGGCATCCGGCACCTCGTGGCTGAAGATGAGGCGATAGAGCATCAGCGGCAGCATCAGGCCGTAGCAGGCCATGCCGAACCAGAGCAGGCCGGTGGCCAGGGATGCGAAGGGACCGCCCGGGTAGGCCACGTCAGCCACGATGATCCCCACCGGCGGCACGAACCAGCTCGGCACCATGTGATGGATTTCGAACGCTTTGGCCCTGTGCCAGACGAAAGTGGCGAGGAAGACGAGGTGGATGATGACCGCAAACAGCCAGAGCCCCTGCCCCAGGGTCGGGGCGAGCAGGCCGACCGCCTTGGAGACCACCATGGTCCCCATGGCGTAGGTGGGCACCACGCTGCCCACTACGGGATGGGCGAGATCCTGCCACAGCAGGCGCGGGTGGATCAGAAACTTGAAGGTCAGGACGAGGAGCAGCACGGCGGCGATGGCGGCCCCCAGCAGTTGCAGACGGCCATCGAACTGACCGGCATTTTCCCAGCACCAGCCGAGGCTGGCGATCCCCAGAGCCAGACCGGCCATGGGGGTCGGGGCGGCGGCCAGGGAGCGGCGGGTTCTTGCGATCATGGCGAATACCCTCTTGATGATGACGATGGGCATAGGATAAAGGGGGTCTATCGTTTACGATATCTAAATGAATTGAACTTAGCGTTTAGGAAAATCAAACGATATGAAGCTCACCCTGCAACAACTCAAGGTGTTTGCCACCATCGCCCGCCACGGCAACCTGGGGGGCGCCGCCAATGAACTCTGCCTGAGCAAGGGGGCCGTCTCCCAGTCGCTGCAGGAGCTGGAGCGCCAGCTCGCCACGCCCCTGTTCGACCGGGTGCACCCGAGGCTCCAGCTCAACAGCGAGGGGCGCCTGCTGCAACCGGCCGCCGAGGAGCTGCTGACCCGGATGCAGGAGATAGAACAGCTCTTCAGCCCCGATGCCGAGCCAAGCGGCCAGCTGCACCTCGGGGCCAGCCAGACCATCGGCAACTACCTGCTGCCCGCCCTGCTGGCGGAGGGGGCCCAGGAGCTGGGGGCCGCCCCCAGGGTCACCATCGCCAACACCCACCTCCTGTGCCATGCCCTCGCCCACTTCGAACTGGATCTCGCCCTCATCGAGGGGGAGAACCACCACCCGGACCTGGTGAGCGAACCCTGGCTGGAGGACGAGATGCTCATCATCGCCGCCCCCGGTCACCCCCTGGCGGATCAGCTCGAGCTGCCCCTGCGCCGGCTTGCCGGGGAAACCTGGGTGCTGCGCGAGGCGCAATCCGGCAGCCGCGAGCAGTTCGAGCAGCAGCTCCAGCCTCACCTGCCCCGCTGGCAGGCGGGGATAGAGCTCAATACCCTGGAGGCGGTGATGCTGGCGGTGGAGAAGGGGCTCGGCATCTCCTTCATCTCCCGCCTCGCGGTGGCGGACCGACTGGCAC
This sequence comes from Aeromonas sp. FDAARGOS 1402, assembly GCF_019046925.1. Lineage (NCBI taxonomy): Bacteria > Pseudomonadati > Pseudomonadota > Gammaproteobacteria > Aeromonadales > Aeromonadaceae > Aeromonas > Aeromonas sp. FDAARGOS 1402. Next base: position 3,569,019 of record NZ_CP077201.1, on the reverse strand, counting down.
AGGGGCGCCTGGTGGCCCTCACCCCGAGTCGCCGCTTCCCACGCCAGCTCTCCCTCGTCTGGCACAAGCAGAAGTTCCACTCCGCCGCCCTGCGCCGCTTCCTGGCCTTCTGCCGCGCCCAGACCCTGGCGTGAGAAGCCCTTCGGATACGACAAGGGCGCCATTGGCGCCCTTGTCGTTCAGCCGATGCTCTCCCCGGCCATCAGCCCTTCCCCGGCCTCAGCCGGCGAGTCCCCCTTCAATCCAGCCGAGCACCTGCCGGGTCACGGCCTGGGGCACCCAGGGGGAGTCCAGCAGCCGGTGGCGCAGGCAATCGGCAAAGTGATCCGCCTCGTGCTGCATGCCGCCCCCCTCCACCGGCAGGTAGATGTCCGCCGGCCAGATGACGGGAGCAGGCCCCCCTTGCCAGCGAATGTGCTGGGGATTCCACCACTTGCCCTCGATGACCAGGCGCCATCCCTCCCCGGACAAGGACGCTTCCCGCTCGAGATCCTCGATGATGGAGGCCCCGAGTTCGGCCCGAAACGGCTCATCGAACGTGAAGCTGGCGGCGAGATCCACCTCCCCCGGAGCCCGCGTCAGCGTCACCTCGGGGGCGGTGCAGCCCAGCCCCAGCCGATGGCAGAGGGCGGCATGGAGCCAGAGGGGATAGACCCCCACGTCCCAGGCAGCGCCGCCATCCAGCGCCGGATCGAACAGCTTGCCCACCTTCGGCTGGGCCGAACCGAACGCCGCCCGCAGCTCGCGCGGCGGCGGCAGCAGGGGCAGGCGCTGCAACAGGGCGCGCATGGCGGGGAAGCACATTACCTTCATGGCCTCGAGCAGCAGCAGGCCCCGTGCGTGGGCGAGCGCCACCAGGGCGTCCCAGTCCGCTACCCGGGTCACCGCCGGTTTCTCCACCAGTACGTGCTTGCCCGCCAGCAGCATCTGCCTCACCAGGCCCGCGTGCTCCGGGTGGATGACCGCCACATAGACGGCCTCCACCTCGGGGCTGGCGGCCAGGGCCTCATAGCTGCCATAGGCGTGGGGCAGCCCCAGATCCCGGGCGAACTCGTCAGCCCGTCCCTGGTCCCGGGCGGCGATGGCCACCACCTCGGCTCCCCTGGCGTGCCCGTTCACATCGCGGCAAAAACGCCGGGCGATGGCCCCCGCCCCGGCAATGCCAAAGCGCAGGGGCGCCCTTGTCTCGTCGTGCATCGTCTCTCCTTGCTACCCAATGGTGGACCCCGGCATCACGCCGGGCGCGGGCTCCCGGCCAGGCTGCGCAGCCAGCTTATCTCCTCGCCCCAGATGGACTCGTCGATGGTCTCGAGGATCAGCGGGATGCCGTCAAAACGGTCGTCGTTCATGATGTGGTGGAACACCGCCTCGCCGAGGTTGCCCTCCCGCAGGCTGTGGTGACGGTCGACCCGACTACCGAAGGTACACTTGGCGCCGTTGATATGCATCCCCTTGAGGTACTCGAACCCCACGATGCGGTCGAAGTCGGCAAACACCGCCTCGCACCCCTCGGGGGTACGCAGATCGTAACCGGCGGCGAAGGCGTGGCAGGTGTCAAAGCAGACGCCGACCCGACTCTTGTCCTCTACCCCGTCGATGAGGGTGGCCAGGTGCTCGAACGACCAGCCGAGGTTGGTACCCTGGCCGGCGGTATTTTCGATCACCGCCGTCACCCCTTCACTGCGCTCCAGCGCCCAGTTGATGGACTCGCTCACGAGCTTGAGGCTCACCGCTTCGGGGATCTGCTTGAGGTGGCTGCCCGGGTGGAAGTTCAGGTAGCACAGCCCCAGTTGCTCGCAGCGCTTCATCTCGTCCAGAAACGCATCCCGGGACTTGGCGAGGGCATCGGGGTCGGGATGACCCAGGTTGATGAGGTAGCTGTCGTGGGGCAGGATCTGCTCGGGGCGAAAGCCCTCCTTCTCGCAGGCGGCCTTGAAGGCGCGAATGCTGGCCTCGGAGAGGGGCGCCGCCTGCCACTGGCGCTGGTTCTTAGTAAACAGGGCGAAGGCGTTGGCCCCGATGGCTTTGGCCCGGGCGATGGTGTTTTCCACCCCGCCCGCCGCACTGACGTGGGCTCCGATAAATTTCATCTCATCTCCTGTGCACTGTGACCGGGTGCCTGCCACACTGGCCACCGCACCCGTTGCCGGGGCGCCATTATGCCCAAGCCAACCCCTTGCGCCAAACCGGGATTGTCGATGGGGGCAATGGAAAAGGCGCCCGAAGGCGCCTTGATGAGAGACAGAACATCCCTGTCCGTCAATAGGCCAGACCGGCCCCGTAGGGATAGAGCGGGCTTTGTGAGTCCTTGGCCACGTCCGGGGACTGGGCCAGCACCGCCTGCCAGCTCGAGGGCAGCTCGAAGGGGAGCTTGCCGCGTGCCTTCTGGGTGCCGCTCATGACATCGAACAGGGCCTGATCCAGGGCGCCGAAGTTGGCCAGCAGCACCCGGGCCGCCGGGGCCACCTCGGTCAGGATGGCGGGCCTGTCCAGATAGACGGAGAGCACCAGGGGCACCCCGGCCTGCTCGATGGCCTGGATGGCGGCATAGTCATCCGCGCCGCGGTAGACCCCTTCGTGGGCCGTCTCCTGCACCACCTGATCATTGCTGGCAAAGCCGAGCTGGCCGAAGTGGATGCTGCCAAACGGGAAGCGGGGATCCTGCTCGCCCGGGGCGTTGACCCGCACGATGGCAAGCTCCGCGTCGGCCAGGTTCGTCACCACCGTATAGCCGTTGGCCCTGGCCACCTCGGCGTTGACATTGTGCAGATAGACCCGCTTGCCGTCCGCCTTCAGCGGCAGCAGGGCCCCTTCGTTCTTCAGCAGCACGTGAGACGCCGCCTGGGCGGCCTGGGCCTCCTGCTGGAACTCGGCCTTGCCCACCAGGGCCACCGCGGCCTCGGCATCCACATAGGGATTCTCGAAGAGCCCGAGGGCAAACTTCTGGGCCAGGATCCGCTCGGCCGAAGTGGTGATGGCCGCCTCGGTCACCAGACCGCTCTGCACCGCCGCCAGCAGGGGGGCTGGGTCTTCCACGCCACCGAACTGATCCACCCCGGCGTCGATGGCCTTGGCATAACGCTCGGCCTTGGTGAGCTTCTCCACGCCCCAGGACATGCCAAAGGGCACGGTCCAGGGGCTCACCCCGGCATTGACTTCCTCCTGGGTCAGCCCCTGCTCGCAGCGGCTGTCACAGTCATTGACGATGCCCCAGTCGCTCAGCACCACGCCGTCAAACTTGAAGTGGCCCCGCAACAGATCCGTGATGATCTGGCGGTTGAAACCAAACCCCACCTCCTCGACGGGCTGCCCATCCTGGGTCAGGCCCAGGGGCATGGCGTAATAGGGCATCACGGCGGCCACCCTGGCCTCGAAGGCACCCTCGAAGGGCACCAGGTGGTAAGCAAACTGGCCGCCGGGGTAGATCTGCTCCTTGCCCCAGGGGTTGTGGGCATCCAGCCCGTCCTTCTGGGGACCGGCCCCGGCGAAGTGCTTGACCACGGTGACCACGCTCTCCTTGCCTATCCCCTCGCTCCCCTGCTGGAAGCCCTCGATGTAGGCCTTGACCAGGGACTTGGCGAGCAGGTTGTCTTCCCCGAAGGTGCCGTTGATGCGGCCCCAGCGCGGCTCGGTCGCGAGATCCGCCTGGGGCGAGAGGGCCTCGTGGATGCCGACGGCCCGGTACTCCTGACGGGCGATGTCGCCAAAGCGCTGTACCAGGGCGGCATCACCGATGGCGGCCAGCCCCAGGGTCTCGGGCCACTGGGAGAAGGCCCCGGCACCGATGCTGGTGGCGTTCGGATCATGGGTGAAGTGGTTGCGGGGATCCGTGCTCACCGTCATGGGGATGCCGAATCCCACTCCTTCCAGCAGGGCCTGCAGGGTGTTGTTGTCCGCGGCGATGGCCGCCGGATCACCGGCCATGCGGGTGATGAAGGTGTTGACCCCGTCCTCGCGCAGCATCTTGTCCATGGCTGCGAGGTTCACCCGCCCCGCCCCGTCCAGCACCAGGGTGCCGTGCATCATCAGCCCTGCCTTCTGGGCCAGGGTGAGCCTGCCCACCAGATCCCGGGCTCGCTCGGCGGCGCCGAGGCGCCAGTCCTCGTAGGGGGTCAGGGTGCCGCTGCCATCGAGATCCTTGAATTGCAGGCCGTCCTGCTCGATGAGGGTGACGGTGCGGTGGCCCAGAACGGGCTGCTCGGGCTTGGGGGTGGAGTCGTTGTCGTTGCACCCTGCCAGCAGCAGGGCCCCGATGGCGAGGGCGACACGGGTTCGGGAGAGCGAGTGGTGTTTCATTGTTGTTATCTTCCTTGTGTGTGTAGGAGTCGCCACTCTATGCAAAAGCGGCCCCTCTCACTTGCCCGTCGGGTGCAGGAAGTTGCCGGTTGGGAGCAGGATTGAAAAGTGTGAAAAGGGTTGCAGGGTTACCCTTGGTTACAAATCTGAAACATGAAAGCGGCGCTGGCTCACGGCAATCCGCCGCCGTTGGCCGATGATGGTGGGCCACCGCTGACAAGGATTTTTGCCGTGAAGACCGTCTCCAACCGGATTGCCCTGCACTGCCTCAACCACTGGCAGGCCCGCGGGCGGGATCCTGCTGCCCTCCTGCACCCCTGCGGCATCGCTCACGAAGAGCTGCTGATCCCCCAGGGGCGGCTCGACACCGGGCGCCACTTCCGGCTGCTGGCCGGGGCTGCCCCCCACGTGGATCTGGCCCTCGACTGGACGCCCCCCGCCCTCCCCGGCCTCTTTGCCGACTTCATGTCGCTGGCGAGCCTGTGCTGCAACGCCGCCACCCTTCGCCAGGCCCTGCACTTCTTCCTCGCCTACCGCCCCCTTATCGGCGAGAGCGACGAGATCCGCCTGCAAGAAGAAGAGGGGCAGGCCAGGATCAGCTACCACTCGGAGTCCGACCACCCGGATGTCATCGCCCTGAGCAGCCTGGCCAACCTCTGCCACCTCTATGCCCTGCTCCAGTTCTACCACCCGGGCCAGGGGCTGCTGGTGCTGCCCACCCCGGTACGTCCCAGGCTGTGGCGTGAGCTGGCAGGCTGGCTGGAAGGGCGGTTGCAACAGGGGGCGGCCTTCGAGCTGCACTTTCCCGCCGCCTTGCTCGATCTCGCCCACGGGCAGTGCAACCTGCCCCTGCAACCCCTGCTGCTCGGGGAGCTCGACCGGCAGATGGCCCAGCTTCGCCCAAGCAGCCGCTACCGGGACAGGGTGATGGCACTCATCCGCCAGCAGCTGTGGCAAGAGAGCGCCGAGGCCTCCTCTCTGCTCGATGGGGTGTGCGAGCACCTCAAACTGACCCGCTGGACCCTCAACCGCCATCTGCGGGAGGAAGGGTGCCACTTCTCGGGCCTGCTGGAGCGGGTGCGCCGGGAGGAGGCCTGCCGCCTGTTGCAGGATCCCGCCCTCCCCCTGCAGACTGTGGGGGAGCGCCTGGGTTTTGCCCGCCAGAGCAGCTTTACCCGCTTCTTTCGTGAGGCGTTTGCCCTCTCGCCGAGGGAATTTCGCTCAAGACGCAGCCGCCTCTGAGGTGCCCCCGAGATGGGCGGCGAGTAACCCCGCCAGCCAGTGGATGAAGAGCTGGACCCTGGGGGCCAGTTGGCGGCGATGGGCATAGAGGGCGTGGATGGGGAGCGGCGGCGGCTGCCACTGGGGCAGGATGCTCACCAGCTCGCCCCCCGCGAGCAGGGATTCGACCCCCACCCGCGGCATCTGAATGATGCCAAGCCCCGCCAGCGCCGCCGCCAGGTAGGTCTCGCTGTCATTGACCATGAGGGCCCCCGCCATGGGCAGCAGGGCGCGGCGGCCATCTTCCGCCAGGTATTCAAAGCCGGGCTCGCTGCGCCCCTGCCCGGCACCAAACCCGGGACCATAGTGCACCAGCCGGTGGCCCGCCAGATCCCCAAGGGTGCGGGGCACCCCGTGGCGAGCCAGGTAGCCTGTGCTGGCACAGTTGATCTGGCGATAGTGACCAAGGGGCCTGGCCACCAGGCTCGAGGGCTCAAGCGCCCCGACCCGCACCACGCAGTCAAACCCCTCGCGCACCAGATCCACCCGCCTGTCCGTGCTGCTCAGCATCAGTTGCAAGGCGGGATGCTGCGCCAGAAAGTCCGGCAGTGCCGGGATCACCAGGTGGCGGGCCATCCGGCTTGGCATGTCGACCCGCAGTTGTCCCGAGATCTGCCCCCCCTGGCGAAACAGGCCGTCAAACTCCTCCATGTCCGCCAAAAGCTCCCGGCATCTGGCATAGCAGAGCTGTCCGTCCGTGGTGAGCTGCACCCGCCGCGTGGTACGCAGCAGGAGCCGGGTCCCCATGCGCTCCTCCAGCCGGCGGATGGCGGCAGAGAGGGTTGCCTTGGGGATGCCCGTCTGCTCGGCGCAGCGGGTAAAACTCTCCAGCTCGGCGACACGCACGAAGGCTCTCATCGCATCCAGTTGATCCATGACCTGATTGTCTCGATAAACGGAACAGTGATTCTATTATCACGTTATTTATCCAGTTTAAAAGGAACAATACAGTGATCCGGTCGGCTCGTATCGAGCCTGTGTCCGCCACCCTGACAGGAGTCATACCATGACCAGACCCATCGCCCTCATCACCGGGGCCAGCCGCGGCCTTGGCAAGCACGGGGCCCTGGCCCTCGCCGCCAAAGGCGTCGACCTCATCATCACCTATCGCAGCCAGGCCGCAGAGGCGGAGGCGGTGGTGACCCAGGCCCGCGCCCTCGGCGTTCAGGCCCATGCCCTGGCTCTGGACGTGGGCGAGAGCGCCACCTTCGCGGCCTTTGCAGAGGAGGTGACGCAACTGCTCGCCCGGAAGTGGCAGCGCACCCATTTCAACTTCCTGGTCAACAACGCCGGGATCGGCATTCATGCCAGCTTCGAGCAGACCACGGAGCAGCAGTTCGACACCCTGCTCAACATCCACCTCAAGGGGACCTTCTTCCTGACCCAGGCGCTCCTGCCCCTCCTGGCAGATGGCGGTCGCATCCTCAACCTATCCACCGGCCTCACCCGCTTCGCCATGCCGGGTTATGCCGCCTACGCCGCCATGAAGGGGGGCGTCGAGGTGCTCACCCAGTATCTGGCCAAGGAGCTGGGCCCCAGGGGCATCGCGGTCAACGTGCTGGCCCCCGGCGCCATCGAGACCGATTTTGGCGGCGGCGTGGTGCGCGACAACAAGGGGGTCAACGACTTTCTCGCGAGCCAGACCGCCCTTGGCCGGGTGGGTCAACCCGACGACATCGGTGGCGCCATCGCCGCCCTGCTCTCCGATGACTGCCGCTGGATCACCGCCCAGCGCATCGAAGCCTCGGGCGGCATGTTTATCTAGGCGGTCATGGTTGTCAGCTGCACAAACAAGGAAGGCCCCCTCCGATGAGGGGGCCTTCCGGCATTGGGCAGACGAGGTGCGGCGCACCGGGCCCGTTACAGGGTCTTGCCACCGCTTGCAATGACCTGGCTGTACCAGTGGAAGCTCTCTTTCTTGATGCGACGAAGAGACCCTCCCTGCTCGTCCCTGTCCACGTAGACAAAGCCGTAGCGCTTCTGGTAGCCGTTGAGCCAGCTCAGGATGTCGGTGAAGGACCAGGCGCAATATCCAATCAGCTCGACCCCGTCCTGCATCGCCTCCTGGCACGCCTTGAGGTGGCTGTGCAGATAGGCGATACGGTAGTCGTCGTTCACCTTGTCCCCGGCTTCCAGCTTGTCGAACTCCCCCAGGCCGTTCTCGGTGATCATCAGCGGCAGGGCGTAGCGGGAGGAGAGCCGGCGCAGGGCGATGCGCATCCCGGTGGGATCGATGGCCCAGTCCCAGTTGCTGGTCTCAAGGTGCGGATTGGGGGCCGTCTTGTAGAGGCCGGGAATGCCGCTGGAGGGCGTAGTGCCCTTCTTGCCCGTGGTGTTGATGCGCTGCATCGTCTGGCCGCCGAGGGGGTTGTCGGTGAAGGTCAGGGTGTAGTAGTAGTTGACCCCGATGTAGTCGGGGGCGCCTTCGCGCAAGAGCTCGAGATCGCCCGGCAGGATCTCCGGCGCCTCGCCGGTCTCCCGCAGATAGGCGAGCGCCGCCTGGGGGTAACGGCCGAAGCAGTAGGCATCCAGCCACCAGAGGTTGGTGAACTCCTCGGCATTCTCGAACGCCAGCATGTCGCTCGGGGCGCAGGAGGCCGGATAGGCGGGGGAGTACGCAAAGCTCGGCCCAATCAGGCCGTTTGGCACGTGCTGGCGAAACGCCTTGATGACCCGGGCGTTGGCGAGAAACGCGATGTGGTTGGCGGCGAAGAAACGCTTCCTGTCCTGCACGGCGGGAGGATGGGTGCCAAGTTGGTAGGCGTTGGTCAGGTTGTAGTTCTGCTCGTTGAGCGACACCCAGTACTTCACCTTGCCGGCGAAGCGCTGATAGAGGGTCACGCAATAGCGCTCGAAGTCGTCGATGATGCGCCTGTCTTCCCAGCCGCCGTACTCATCCTGCAGGGCCTGGGGGAGATCCCAGTGATAGAGGGTCAGCACCGGCTCGATGCCGTGGGCCAGCAGGGCGTCGATGAGCCTGTCATAGAAGGCGAGCCCCGCCTCGTTCACCTCGCCACGCCCCGCCGGGTAGATGCGCGGCCAGCTCACCGAGAAGCGATAGGCCTTGAGCCCCATCTCGGCCATCAGCGCCACGTCCTCTTCCACCCTGTGGTAGTGATCCACCGCCACGTCTCCGTTGCTCCCTTCAAAGGTCTTGCCCGGCAACTTGGTAAAGCTGTCCCATACCGAGGGGCCCTTGCCCTCCTCGTTCCAGGCCCCTTCCACCTGATAGGCGGCGGAGGCGGCGCCCCAGAGGAAACCGTTCGGGAAGTCATTGAACTTGTGATGATGCATCTGGTGTTGCTCCTTCTGCGCGGATGGCGGGGGCCATCCTGTGATACGTCGGCCCCGTACAGGGGCCCGAAATGAGTTGGCACCAGCATCCAACACTTCTAGAATTCCGTCCAATGACAAATATGGCCACCTATCATTCCTATCTGGAATCAAGCGAGGCACCATGGAGTTGAGAGACCTGAAAGCCTTCGTCACCCTGGGGGAGGTATTGCACTTTGGTCAGGCGGCGGCGCGCCAGCACGTCACCCAGTCGGCCCTGAGCAAGCAGATCCGCCGGCTGGAGACGGACCTTGGCGGCGAGCTGTTCGAGCGCAACGCCGGCAGCACCCGGCTGACGGTGCTCGGGCGCGCCCTCTACGCCGACGCCTGCACCCTGGTGGCCCAGAGCGAGCAGCTCGCCCGCAGCGCCCGCGACGTGCTGGCGGGCCACGCGGGTACCCTGCGCATCGGCTTCGGGGTCGCCACCAAGCTGCTGGTGCCCGCCGCCATCGCCCGCTTTCGGGCCAGCCGCCCCGGGGTCGCCATCGAGCTCAACGATCTCTCCACCCATCACCAGTTGCTGGCACTGGCGGAGGGTCGCCTGGATCTTGGCTTCTGCCGCCTGCCCGCCCCCAAGGGCTGGCCGGTGTTGCCCGTGGTGCGCGCCCATTTCGTCGCCGTGCTGCCCGCAGGCTATCAGGGAGTGGCAGGGCTCGCCGATCTGCAGGAGAAGCCGCTCGCCATCCTGCGCCGGGACAAGGCCCCCTCTTTTTACGATCAGTTCATCCATTACCTCGCCCAGAGCGGCCTGCGCTTTCAGGACATCCAGTACGTCAACGACTTCGCCGCCGGCATCGCCACCGCGGCGGCCGGCATCGCCTGGACCCTGGTCCCCTCCTCCACCACCATTGAGCATCCCGATGTGCTGACCCTGCCCCTCGGGGAGGCCGACGCGAGCTGGATCATCGGGCTCATTCGCCCGCCGGGCAACGACAATCCCCTCGTCGCCCCCTTCTGGCAGACGGTGGCGGAGCTGGCGGATCCCGCCCTCACCGGCCTCATGACGAGAGGGGACGGGGCTGCCGCCCGGGACACGCCATGAAAGGGAACCATTCGAGAATCACATTAACGATGGCATTGGGCGGTCACCCCCCTTAAAATTGCCGCACTGCCCCGACGCCACGACAAGGATCCGTTTCGTTCATGCACTCTCACTGGCTGCTGAGGTTTGATCTGCATCGCCTCATCCTTGCGCTGGCCGTCATCGGCGTGCTGGCTACCTTTGGCAACAGCTTTTACGCCATCTATCAGGCACAAAGACAACTGCTCATCGACAGCACCCTGGAGGCAAACCGGGTCTATGCCACCAAGCTCGCCGCCTCCACCGAGACCATGCTGCGCTCGGCCCAGGGACAGCTGGCCTATGGCGCGGCCCGGCTCGCCCCCTTGCTGCAGGACAACGACCTCCATGGACTCGAAGAGGTGGCAGGCCAGTTGCGCCAGCAGACCAACACCTTCAACTCGGTGGCCATCGTGAACACCGACTCCGTCATCGTCGCCGTCTCTCCCGAGGCATTGCATGTGAAAGGGGTCAAGCTCACCTCGGCCAATGCGAGCCGGACCCTGGCAAGCCAGCAGCCCCTCATCGCGGATCCCCTGGTCTCCCTCACTGGCAACTACCTCATCAGCCTCTCCCACCCCATCTTCTCGGCAGACAAGCGCTACCTCGGCTATGTCGCCGGCACCATCTATCTGGAGTCCGCCAGCGTGCTCTCCAGCCTGCTGGGGCAGCACTACTACCAGGATGGTTCTTATCTTTATGTGGTGGACCGCCAGCGCACCCTCATCTACCACCCGAACCCGGAGCGCCTCGGCCAGAGGATTGGCAAGAACCGGGTGGTGGATGCGGTGCTCAAGGGGCAGGATGGCGCGCAAAGCGTGCTCAACTCCCGGGGCAGCGAGATGCTGGCAGGCTTTGCCCCGGTGGCGGACGCAGGCTGGGGGATAGTGGCCCAGCGCCCCCGCAGCGCCACCCTGGCCGGCCTGGATGAACAGATGCTGGAGATCCTCAAGGGTATGATCCCGGTCACCCTCTTCATTCTCTTCGTCATCTGGCTCTCGGCCACCATCATCGCCAGACCCTTGCGGCAACTGGCCAACCGGGCCGGGCTCATGGATCAGCAGGGGGCCGCCACCAGCATCTCGGGGATCCGCGCCTGGTATTTCGAAGCGGCCCAGTTGAAGCAGGCCATCCTCAAGGGGCTGGGGCTGCTCAACACCAAGATCGACAAGCTGCACACCGACAGCCACACCGACCCTATGACGGGCCTGTTCAACCGCCGGGCCATGCAGCAGATGCTGGACGAGTACGAGGCCGAACGTCAGCCCCTGACGGTGATTGCCCTGGACATCGATCACTTCAAGGCCATCAACGACCGCTTCGGTCACGACGTGGGGGATGCCGTCATCGTCTCCCTCGCCACCCTGATGCAGCAGGATCTGCGTTCTGATGCCGCCTTGTGTCGAAGCGGCGGCGAAGAGTTCCTGCTGCTGCTGCCCGGGGTCTCCCTTGCACAGGCGCAGAAGATCGCCGAGCGCCTGCGTACCCGGGTGGCGAGCCACGACGTGGAGGTGGCTGGCCACATCACCATCTCCCTCGGCGTCGCCCACTGGGGGGCGGATGCCACCAGCATCGCCGCCGTGCTCAAGGAGGCGGACAAGGCGCTCTATGATGCCAAGAGCCAGGGCCGAAACTGCGTGGTGGTGGCCCTGGGCTGATCGGCCCAGGCTTTGCCGGGCACCGTTCGGCCATAAAAAACCCCTGCCATGGCAGGGGTCGGACGGTATCCATGTCAGGGGATCAGAGCGTGACGGCCAGGCTCTCGACCGAGGCGGCGCTCGGGGTCACCAGTACGGGCACCGATTTGGAGGTGGGGGTGAAAGAGCCCTCCCCTATGCTCTCGATGGCCACCAGAGGGTTGGTCTCCGGGTAGTAGGCGGCGATGTTGCCTTTCGGGATCTCGTAGAAGATGACGCTAAAGCCCCGCACCACCCGCTCGCGCCCGTCGTTGCACACCGCACTCATGTCCACCCGCTGCTCCTCGGCGAGCCCCAGCCTCCTGGCATCCTCCTCGTTCATGAAGACCACGTTGCGTCGCCCCTTGATGCCGCGATAGCGGTCATCCATGCCATAGATGGTGGTGTTGTACTGATCGTGGGAGCGCAGGCTCTGAAGCAGCAGCACGGGCTGGTCCACCATCTGCTCCGCGTGGCTGGTGCACTCGGGCAGGATGGAGTCCGGCAAACGGCTCGCCCTGAATTCGGCGCGCCCGCTCGCGGTGTTCCAGCGCAGCAGGGCGGCGCTGTTCTCCAGATGGAAGCCGCAGGGCTCCTCGATGCGGCGGTTGAAGTCGCCAAAGCCCGCGATGGTCTCCTCGATGAGATCCCGCAGCAGCCCGTAGTCATCCCGCAGCGCCAGCCAGTCCACCCTATCGCTGCCAAGCGTTGCCTCGGCCATGCGGGCCACGATGTCTATCTCGGAGAGACAGAGCGGCGAGACCGGCTCGTTCATCCCGGTGGAGGCGTGCACCATGCTGAAGGTGTCCTCCACGGTGATCTTCTGCACCCCGGTGCGCTGCTGATCGAGCTCGGTACGGCCCAGGCAGGGCAGGATAAGAGCATCTTTTGACACCATGAGGTGGCTGCGGTTGAGCTTGGTGCTGATCTGCACGTTGAGCTCGCTCCTTCGCATCGCTTCATAGGTGAACTCGGTATCCGGCGCGGCGGCTGCCAGGTTGCCCCCAAGGCAGATGAGCACCTTGCTCTTGCCGCCATGAAGGGCTTTGAGGGCCTCGTAGACGTTGTGCCCCGGCGTGCGCTTGAAGCCCACCGGGAAGCGGCGCTCCAGGCGATCGAGGAAGGCGGCATTGGGTTTCTCGTTGATCCCCATGGTGCGGTTGCCCTGCACGTTGCTGTGACCGCGCACCGGACAGAGTCCGGCCCCCGGCTTGCCAATCTGGCCGCACATCAGGTGCAGGTTGACGATTTCGCGAATGGTGTCGACCGAATGCTTGTGCTGGGTGATCCCCATGGCCCAGCAGCTGATCACGCTCTCGCTGCTTGCGAAGATCTGCGCCGCCCGGGTGATCGCCTCCCGACCGAGGCCGGATTGCGCCTCGATCTGCGTCCACTCCGTAGCCTTCACCTGGGCCAGGTAGTCGTCAAAGTGCGCGGTGTGCTGCTCGATGAAGGCGAGATCGATGCGCCCCCCCTCCTCTTCCAGGATGTATTTCGCCATGCCGCGAATGGCCGCCATGTCACCACCCAGCTTTGGCGTGAGGTACTGGTGGCTGATGGTGGTGGCCGCCGGGGTCAGTAGCTCCGCCGGGCTCTGGGGGCTTGCGAAGCGCTCGAGGGCCACCTCTTTGAGGTTGTTGAAGGTGACGATCTGGCACCCCTGGCGCGCCGCCTTGCGCAGGGCGTTCATCATGCGCGGGTGGTTGGTGCCCGGGTTCTGGCCAAAGACGAAGATGGCTTTGGCGGCGTCGAAATCATCGAGCACCACGGTGCCCTTGCCCACCCCGACGGACTGGATGAGCCCCACCCCGCTCGCCTCGTGGCACATGTTGGAGCAGTCGGGGAAGTTGTTGGTGCCATAGAGGCGACCAAACAGCTGATAGAGGTAGGAGGCTTCGTTGCTGGCGCGCCCCGAGGTGTAGAACTCCACCTCGTCGGGGCTGGCCAGGCTCTTGAGTTTGTCGGCAATGAGAGCAAACGCCTGATCCCAGCTAACCGGCTCGTAGTGATCGGTGGCCGGGTTGTAGCGCAGGGGCTCGGTCAGTCGCCCCTGGTATTCGAGCCAGTAGTCGCTCTGGGTGGCGAGGCGACGCACCGAATGCTCGGTGAAGAAATCGGCCCCCACCGTCTTGCCGGTGGATTCCCAGGCCACCGCCTTGGCGCCGTTCTCGCAAAACTGGAAGGCCCCCTGCTTGTTGTCACCCCAGGCGCAGCCGGGACAGTCAAAGCCGTCGGTCTGGTTGACCCGTAGCAGGTTCTTGATGTTCTGGCGGGTCTTCTGGCTGCGCAGCACCTGCTTGAAGGTGGACTGCAGGGAGGAAAAGCCGCCGGCCTTGGCCGGTTTCTCAATATGACTGGACATGGGAGTCTCCAACGTGATCCTGGGCGCGGGGGCTGGCATAGCAGACCGGGGCATCGGATCGGGGCACATGGATCAGGGTCAGGTTGTACTTCAGGGCCAGTCGCACCGCGAGCTGGCTGGGGGAAGCAAGGCTGATGAGGTGAGCGGCGCCAAATTGCACCGCCTTGTGAATGAGTTCGCTGCCGCAGCGACTGGTGATCACCAGGGTGGCGGCCTGCACCGGCTGGCGCAGCTGCATGCCGATGAGCTTGTCCAGGGCGTTGTGCCGCCCTATGTCCTCCCGGCAGGCCAGGATCTCGCCGCGATCATCCAGCGCCAGGGCGGCATGAAGGGCACCGCTCTGGCGGGCCTTGCTCTGCCAGGGGACGATGCGCTCCCGCAGATCCTGCAAAGGGGCGGTGTCGAAGGGGGCGCCCGGGGTCAGCGGGGTGAGCACGGGCAACGCATGTTCGATGGCCTCCACGCCGCAGATGCCACAGCCGCTGGCACCGGCCAGGCGGCGCTTGCGCTGGCCAAGCACAGCCAGACAGCGGTTGGCGATGGTGACATCGAGCACGATGCCGTGCTCGGACGGGGTGCTCTGGATATCGTGTACATCGTGGTTGCCCCCGATGATCCCCTCACCAAACAGAAAACCGATGGCGAAATCGTCGAGATCGTCCGGGGTGGCCATCATGACGGCATGGTTGATGCCGTTGATGTTGACGGACACGGCCACCTCCTCCACCAGCTCATCCAGACTGGGCAACCGTGAATTGAAAGGGATCATGCGAGACGCTTATAAGCTGTATTCGGGCCTCAAGTTTAGATAAGCCGCCGCGCCAAAACCAATGAAACAAATCTATTCACCAATAGATAACTTCTATTGCCATCGGGATGTCGATTGATTAAATTTGTCGCTCATTGCCTTTGCCTGCTGCCATTACCACGATGAATATCAAGCAGTTGCACTATTTCTACGAGCTGGCCCAGCACAAACACTTCGCCAAGGCGGCCAAGGCCTGCTTCATCACCCAACCGACCCTGTCCGCCAGCATCACCGCTCTGGAGAAGTCACTTGGCACCGAACTGGTGGTGCGCAACAGCCAGTTCGTGGCACTGACCCAGGCGGGGGAAGTGGTGCTGCACCACGCCGAGCGGATGCTTCAGGAACAGGATGCCATGCGCCAGGAGCTCAGCCTCTTTCGGGGCGGGCTGTCGGGTGCGCTGCGCATCGGCGTCGTGCCCCAGTCGAGCATCGACATCATGCCGCTGCTCAAGGGGTTCAATGACGCCTACCCCAAGGTGGGCCTGCACCTCTGCGTGATGACCCATGCCACCCTGATGGAGCAGCTGGATCTGCATCGCATCGACATCGGGCTCGGCTTTGACGAGTTGCTCACCGAGCATCAGCGCCGGGCCCTCGACGTCCAGCTTCGCCACCCCAACCCCATGGCCTTGCTGGGCCCCCTGCCTGCCCACTGCGCCCCGACCGGGCCGCTGACCCTGGCGGACCTGCAAGATCTCCCCCTGATCCTGCCAAGCACCACCATGCAATTTCGCCGCTACCTGGACGAGGCCGCCGCCCGCCAGCAGATCAGCCTGCGGGTGGTGCTGGAGACCGACTCCCTGTTCCACCTGGTCAACGGGGTGAGCCACGGCCTGGGCTGCGCCGTGGTCAGCGCCGGCATCGCCGCCACCGCCCAGCAGCTCTTCAAACTGCCCTGCCATCCCTTGAGCGATGCGAGTGCAGGCACCATCGCCTTCATCACCCGAAAACACAGTGTCACCCCCGCCATGAAGGCGTTTCTCGCCAAGGCTGGGGCATGAAAAAGGCAGCCCATGGGGGCTGCCTGCACTGATCAAGGGGGGAGCTTGCGCCTCTCCTCGCGTCAGCCTGCCCCTTGCTGTTTGTCCAGCGCCGCGATGAAGGCGCTCGCCAGTGCATGGTCGGAGAAGGGGTTTTGACCGGTGATAAGCTCGCGATCGATCACAACGCCAGGCTGCCAGGGTGCCACGAACTGCATCTGCCCACCGGCTTGAGCCATAACCTTGGCCGGGTAGTAGCGCAGTTTCTCCCCCTTGAGCGAGCCTTCAAACACCGCCTCTTCCTTGTCGGAGAAGATGGTCATCCTGTAACCGTCGTAGATCCACTCCCTGGCGCCGTCCGCCTTGCCTGCGATGACCGACTGCTCGAACCCGGCCGGATCCCCCTGCGCCGCCAGCAGCGCGATGGGGCCGTGGCAGATGGCCGCCGTGGGCTTCTGACGGTCATGGAAATGACGCAGCAGGGTGCCCACCTCGGGATCTTTGGCGAGATCGATGAGGGGGGCATGGCCGCCGGGAATGAAGAGGCCGGCATAGCGCTCGGGACCGGATGCCAGCACCTCCCTCAGGGAGAGTACCTTGCCGGCGCCAAGCAGCCCCTCCACCACGGCGCCGATGCGCACCATCTCCTGCGGGTTGCCACCAAAGTACTGGGGATCGACGGAGTGTTTGTCGACAACGGGCCGGTTCCCTCTCGGGGTCACCGGGGTCAGGGTATAACCGGCCTCCAGCAGGGCGGCGGCAGGCACCCCCAGTTCATTCTGGTAGAAGCCGGTGGTCAGGCTCTTGCCCCCCTGAAGCGGCAGTTCGGTCTCGCTCGAGAGCAGCACCAGGATCTCGCCTTTCGGGGCGGCGCTGGCCGCAGCGGAGGTCGCCAGCAGCAGTGAGGCCAGCACGGCCTTGAGGGTGTTCTTCATCGTGATCTTCCTTTTGATGGCAGTGATCGATCGGGCGGCCACCGGGCCGCCCTCGATGAGCAATTTACTGATTACCCACGGACGAATAAACTCACTCCATTGAACTTCATTATTTACATGGGTGAACATATGTCCCGTGCCTTCGACCCCGTCCAGCTCGGCACCATAGAGCTCTTTTGCAAGGCAGCCGAACTTGGCAGCTTTACCGCCACGGCTCAGGTACTGGGGGTAACGCCCGCCTCGGTGAGCCGCTCCATCCAGCGTCTCGAGGCCAGGCTCGGCGTCAAACTCTTCCATCGCACCACCCGCAGCGTGCGCCTCACCCATGACGGGGAGCTCTATCGGGAGCAGTGCCAGCAGGCCCTCGAGCAGATCGCCGAGGCCGAGCGGGCCATCACCGGTCGCCAGCGCCACCCCAAAGGAGTGCTGCGCATCAGCGTGGGCACCGTCTATGCCCACCACCGTCTGGTGCCCCTGCTGCCAGGCTTCATGGCCGCCTATCCCGAGGTCGAACTGGAGCTCAATGTCTCCAACAGGAACATCGACTTCGTGGAGGATGGTTACGATCTGGCCATCCGGCTGGGAGAGCCGCGCGATGGGCGGATCATCGCCCGCAAGCTGGAGGATGCCAGCCTCGGGGTCTTCTGCGCCCCCGATTATGCCGCCCGCCGCCCCGCGCCAACCTCCCTGGAGATGCTGTCGCAACATGATCTGATCCAGTTCATCACCCCGAGCACGGGTCGCCCCTTCCCCTGGCAGTTCGTGAACGAGCAGGGGGACCCTGTCGACCTTCATGTTCAGAGCAGACAGCGGGTGCTTGACGATGTGCTGGCGGGCCTGGGCTGGGCGGTGGCTGGGGGCGGTCTGTTCCAGATCTACCATTTCGTGGCAGCCGAGGCGCTGTTGCAAGGCAAGCTGATCGAGGTGATGACCCCCTTTGCGGGGCGATCCCGCCCCTTCTACGCCCTCTATCCACAGCACCGTCACCTCTCGGCCCGGGTCCGGGCCTTCGTGGATTATCTGCTGGCAGCGGTGCACCCCGAAGGGTCGCCTGTGCCAGGGGAATATCCCCCTCTTCGTTGACGAGGGCCCCTCATCTGCGTGCCTGCGCCCCCGATACCGGGGGCAAAAAGCAGGTGGCACTCTGGACACAATGGTTGCCTAATTAAATAAATATGCATAAAAATCAATACAGGCAGGGCTCGATATATGAACTCTTCTGCTGTTTGTATGAAGCATCGTGCTGCTGAAAATTTTCTGTGAGCCACCTCCCGCCGTTTAATTCAAGAGCCTATAACCTTGACCCGTACAATAAAAACCTGACGTGTTCCGGTTTATTTCACCATGCATCACAAAGGAGTGTCATATGTATAAAAAAGTGAAACTGGCGAGCATTATCAGCACCCTTATTCTCTCGGCCACTGCATATTCTGCAGAGATGACCGTGGGCTTCTCGCAAATTGGTTCTGAATCCGGGTGGCGAGCTGCAGAAACATCGGTCGCCAAGAGCGAAGCCCAAAAACGCGGCATCATCCTGAAAATTGCCGATGCCCAGCAGAAACAGGAGAACCAGATCAAGGCCATTCGCTCCTTTATTGCCCAGGGGGTGGATGCCATCTTTATTGCCCCCGTGGTACAGACTGGCTGGGAGCCGGTATTGCAGGAGGCGAAAGAGGCCGAGATCCCGGTCTTCCTGCTGGATCGCAATATCACGGTAAAAGATGACGGTCTCTTCATGACCGGGGTCGCCGCCGACAGCGTCCACGAAGGGGAAGTGGCAGCCCAGTGGCTCATCAAGCAGCAGGATGGCAAACCGTGCAACGTGGTTGAATTGCAGGGCACTGTGGGTGCCAGCGTGGCGCTGGATCGCAAGAAGGGCTTCCTCGACACCGTCTCGGCCGTGCCCACCATCAAGATCATCCGCACCCAGTCCGGCGATTTCACCCGCAGCAAAGGCAAGGAAGTGATGGAGAGCTTCATCAAGGCGGAAAATAGCGGCAAGAATATTTGCGCCGTCTACGCCCATAACGATGACATGGCCATCGGCGCCATCCAGGCCATTAAAGAGGCCGGGCTGAAACCGGGCAAGGATATCAAGATCATCTCCATCGATGGCGTGCCGGATATTTTCAAGGCGATGATCGCAGGCGAAGCCAATGCCTCGGTGGAGCTCACGCCGAATATGGCGGGACCGGCCTTCGATGCCCTGCTGGCCTATAAGAAAGATGGCACCCTGCCCCCCAAACATATCAAGACGGAGTCCAAACTGTTTGAGCCCGGGAGTGCCGAGGCGCAGCTCGAGCTGAAAAAAGACATGGGTTATTAATCCCGCTCCCCCGCCAGACTGTCACATAGCGCGCCATATAAGTGATTGAACTTGTATGGCGCGCTATATCGGAGAGCCAATGTTCATGTCAGAGAACACTCACGATGTCGTATTGAATGCCCGCGGAATATGCAAGGCGTTTCCCGGAGTACGGGCCCTGCATCAGGTGGACTTCTCCCTGCGCCGGGGAGAGATCATGGCGCTGCTCGGCGAGAACGGGGCCGGCAAGTCCACGTTGATCAAGACCCTCACCGGTGTCTATCAGCGAGACGCCGGCCGTATCGAACTCGATGGCGTCCCCATCTCCCCGACGGACACCGCCCATGCCCAGCGTCTGGGGATAGGCACCGTCTATCAGGAGGTCAACCTGCTGCCGAACATGTCGGTGGCGGACAACCTCTTCATCGGCCATGAGCCCCGCCGTTTCGGCTTCATCGACCGGGGCGCCATGACCCGGCAGGCCAGCGCCATCATGGCCAGCCACGGCTTCGAGATGGATGTCACCCTGCCCCTCAACCACTATTCGGTCGCCATGCAGCAGATCGTGGCCATCGCCCGGGCGGTGTCACTCTCCGCCAGGATCCTGATCCTGGATGAGCCCACCGCGAGCCTGGATGCCAGCGAAGTCCAGATGCTCTTCTCCCTCATGACGCGCCTGCGGGATCAGGGGGTGAGCCTCATCTTCATCACCCATTTTCTCGATCAGGTCTACGCCATCAGCGATCGCATCACAGTGCTGCGCAACGGCGAGCTGGTCGGCACCCGCGACACCCAGGCACTGCCACAACTGGAGCTGGTCAAGATGATGCTGGGACGCGAGCTGGACGACAATGCCCTCAAGCGGGCGGGCAAGACACGGCGCAGCAACCAGCCCATGGTGTCGTTCAGGGACTATGGCAAGCGGGGAATCATCGCCCCCTTCAGTCTCGACGTCATGCCCGGGGAGATAGTGGGTCTCGCCGGCCTGCTCGGGTCCGGTCGTACCGAGACCGCCGAGCTGATGTTCGGCATAGTGCCGAGCGACAGCGGCGAGTGCCGGGTGCGGGACAAGCCGGTGACCATCCGCTCTGCACGCCAGGCGGCCGCCAACGGCTTTGGTTTCTGCCCGGAGGATCGCAAGAGCGCCGGCATCATCGCCTCGGCCTCGGTGCGGGAGAACATGGTGCTGGCCCTGCAGGCCCAGCGGGGCTGGTTGCATCCCCTGTCTCGCAAGGAACAGGACGAGATCACCGCCCGCCTCATCGAGCAGTTGGCCATCAAGACCCCGGGACCGGAGCAGCCCATCCAGTTTCTCTCCGGGGGCAACCAGCAAAAGGTGCTGCTCGCCCGCTGGCTGCTCACCAAGCCGCAGTTCCTGATCCTGGACGAGCCCACCCGGGGCATCGACGTGGGGGCCCACGCCGAGATCATCCGCCTCATCGAATCCCTCTGTGCCAACGGGCTGGCCCTGCTGGTCATCTCCTCCGAGCTCGAGGAGCTGGTGGGCTATGCCGATCGGGTGATCGTCCTTCGTGACAGAAAACAGGTGGCAGAGCTTGCGACGGACGCCCTGAGCGTCCCTGCCATCATGAACGCCATTGCATGTGAGGCCTGATATGACGTCATCCATTCTTCCCCTCGCCAAGGGGTCGCGCGCCCGCAGGGAGTGGCCCACGGGCTCGGCCCAGTGCGCCGCCCTGGTGTGCGTGCTGCTCATCAATGCCCTGGTCGCCGACAACTTCTTCGCCATCCACATCCAGGATGGGCGGCTGTTTGGCAGCCTCATCGACATCCTCAACCGCTGTGCCCCGGTGGCCCTGCTCTCCCTCGGCATGACGCTGGTGATCGCCACCGGCGGCATCGACCTGTCGGTGGGCGCCGTCATGGCCATCAGCGGGGCCACCATGGCCAGCCTGGCCACCGGCGGTCACAGCCTGCCGGTCATCTTCGCCGCCGTCATCGGGGTGGGCCTTCTGTGCGGCCTGTGGAACGGCCTGCTGGTGGCGGTGTTCAAGATCCAGCCCATCGTCGCCACCCTGATCCTCATGGTGGCGGGCCGGGGCATCGCCCAGCTCATCACCGAGGGGCAGATCATCACCTTCAACAACGACGCCCTCGCCTGGATCGGCAGCGGCTCCCTCTTCTATCTGCCCACCCCGGTCATCATCACCCTGGGCATGGCGCTGCTGCTCTGGCTGCTGACCAAGCGCACCGCCCTCGGCCTCTTCATCGAAGCGGTGGGGATCAACATCAAGGCCGCCAAGAACGCCGGGCTCAACACCCCCATGGTGGTGATCGCCACCTACCTGCTGAGCGGCATGATGGCCGCCGTCGCCGGCATGATAGTCGCCGCCGACATCCGGGGTGCCGATGCCAACAACGCCGGGCTCTGGCTCGAGATGGACGCTATTCTGGCGGTGGTGATAGGAGGCACCTCCCTGATGGGGGGGCGCTTCAACCTCGCCCTCTCCCTGATCGGCATACTGATCATCCAAGGGGTGAACACCGGGATCCTGCTCTCCGGCTACCAGCCCCAGTGGAACCAGATCGTCAAAGCCCTGGTGGTGCTGGCGGTGCTGGTCATGCAATCACCGGCCCTCAACCACCTCTTCCAGCGAGGGACTCGCCATGTTTAAACGCAACCTCCCCCTGATGGTGACCATCATGGTCTTCGTGCTGGGCTATCTGCTCTGCCTGGCCTCCTTCCCTGCCTTCATGTCCACCCGCATCATCTGCAACATCCTGACGGACAACGCGTTTCTGGGAATTGTGGCGGTGGGCATGACCTTCGTCATCCTCTCGGGGGGCATCGATCTGTCGGTGGGGGCCGTCATCGCCTTCACCGGCGTGCTGCTGGCAACCCTCATCGGGAAGCTGGGCGTCAGCCCCGTGCTGGCCATCCCTCTGGTGCTGGTGCTCGGGGCAGGCTTTGGCGCCCTCATGGGCTGGCTCATCGACACCCTGAAGATCCCCGCCTTCATCATCACCCTGGCGGGCATGTTCTTCCTGCGGGGGGCCAGTTTTCTCATCTCCGAGCAGTCCCTGCCCATCGATCACCCCACCTTCACCTACCTGTCGAGCCTGTCGTGGAAGATACCGGGTGGCGGTCGCCTGAGCCTGCTGGCCCTCATCATGCTGGCGGTGGTGGTCTTCGGCATCCTGCTCGCCAACCGCACCCGCTTTGGCAACAACGTTTACGCCATCGGCGGCAACGCCACCTCGGCGGCCCTGATGGGGATCTCGGTGCGCCACACCACCATTCGCATCTACCTGCTCTCCACCACCCTGGCGACCCTGGCAGGCATCGTGTTTGCGCTCTATACCTCGGCGGGCTATCCGCTCGCCGCCGTCGGGGTGGAGCTCGATGCCATCGCCGCCGTGGTCATCGGCGGCACCCTGCTGAGCGGCGGGGTGGGCACCGTCTTCGGCTCCCTGTTCGGGGTGCTGATCCAGGGGTTGATCCAGACCTACATCAACTTCGACGGCACCCTCAGCTCCTGGTGGACCAAGATCATCATCGGCCTGCTGCTGTTCAGCTTCATCGCCCTGCAGCGCCTGCTGATCCTGGTTTCGGAACACCGCAAAGCCAACAAGCCAGGTCCCTTCAAGCGCCAGGTTGCCGCCCAGCCCGAGTGAGGTATCAGCAAGACTCTGGTGGCAGAAGATAACGCGGGCAAGGCGCTCCCGTGCGCCCTCCCCGCCTGGCCGTCGCGGGTCCGGCGCAGAGGATGGGGAGGCAGCGGGGGCGCTCACAGGGCCCGGCCCCAACCTCCCGCACGCCCCTTTGAGGGGTGACACCGTCTTTGGAGGGCACTCAGGTCAATCGCGCCACCAGGGGCTGCCCTCATGGGGGCTCAGCACCTCCAGAGGCTCCCCCATGACAGGCGTGGTCAGGGGGATCTGTTGCTCCGCAGCCAGTCGGGCAATCTGCTCAAGCGGGTCGTTCCAGCGGTGCATGGCCAAATCGAAGGTGCCGTTGTGCACTGGATAGAGCCATTTCCCCCCGAGATCGTGAAACGCCTGCGCCGTCTGCGCCGGGAGCATGTGCACCAGCTCCCAGCGCTTGTCGTAGGCCCCGGTCTCGAGGAAGGTCACGTCGAACGGACCGTAGCGCCTGCCAATCTCCTTGAAACCGTCGAAGTAGCCGCTGTCACCGCTGAAGAAGAGGTTGACCCCCTCGCCGCGAATGACCCAGGAGGCCCAGAGGGTCTGGTTGCCGTCCCCGAGGCCACGGCCGGAGAAATGCTGGGCCGGGGTCGCTACCAGGGTGACACCGCCCACTCGGGTCTGCTGCCACCAGTCCAGTTCGCGGATCTTCTCCTTCGCAATCCCCCAGGCCATGAGGCGCGCCCCCACCCCGAGGGGCGTGATGAAGTGGCCGACCTTCTCCTGCAGCGCCAGTATGGCCCCGTGATCGAGATGGTCGTAGTGATCATGGGAGAGGATCACCCCCTCGATGGGAGGCAACGCTTCCAGGGTGATGGGCGGCTGATGCCAGCGCTTGGGGCCGAACCACTGCACCGGCGAGGCCCGCTCGCTGAACACGGGATCCGTCAGCCAGAACGTGCCCTGCAACTTCAGCAGCAGAGTGGAGTGGCCGAGGCGCCACACGCTGTTGTCCGGCGCCGCGATGAGCCCCTCCCGGGTCATGACCTGTACCGGAATGGCGCGATCCGGCACCGTGCCCTCAGGCTTGGCGAACAGGAAGTCCCACCAGAGCCTGGCCCCTTCCCAGAGGCTTCGCGCCTGGGGTGTCACGGCATTGTTGAACCGGCCCCCCTGATATTGCGAGGAGTCCGGGTGTTCGGGCAGGCCCGGTTTGAGTAGAGATGCGATCATGCCAATCATCAGGGCTCCTTTGAGCAACCACAGAAAACGGCACCCCTCAAGGGCGCGAAAAGAGGCTGACGGGTTCTGCAATCTGACACGCCTGCCAGCCTGGTATCTGGTGAGTCGGGAGCAACCCCTGCACGGGGCCGCAACTTCCGTAAAACAGAGCGGAAGAGCTGCACCGCATGAAACCGGTGCCCGGCGTCTCCAGCAACGGCAAGATAGCCTCTCCGAGCTCCCGCCACCAGAGGGGGTCGCGTTGCCGCGTGGCCCCGGCATGGTGTCGCGTCAAGCGCATGGCCTCACCTGCTCTGCCAGCGCCAACAAAAGGAGGCGTCAGATGGCGTACTGCAAGAGCTTGCAGTGCTGAAAGTCAGAAGATGGCTGGGCCATAGAGGCCACGGGAGGTGACTGAGGGAAAGCATGATCTCAAGGGGACAGTGCTGAAGATCAAGAGGAAGTTTGAGCCAGGCGCGGTCTGAAGCCTGATGAACGCCCATAGGGCACAGGCTCACCTTGCGGTAGAGCAAATAGCATGTGAAGAGAGCTGAAAATGCACTTTGAAGACTCCTGATTCATCCACATGAAGTGGATTACCATGAGGTCTGAAGGGGGTATTAGCTGTAACTTGTTGAATAGCAGAAACAGGTGGTGGCCCTACCAGCCACATCCCGGCACTCGAGTCCCCCGCCTTGGCTGCTACCTTCCGGTCCTGACCAGGTCGACGGGTTATCAATGCGAGAGGACCAATAGGACCACCGGCGAGGAGAATAGGCAAACTGGCCCCTCAATGCAATGGCTTTCTACCGCATCGCGAGCCGTTCGCCTTATTTTTCAACAATCTGGCCAAGGGTTCAGCTAAAGAGCATGAATTTGGCACCCACCAGCAACATGAGCAGGGCAAAGGCCTGCTTGAGCCGCCGGGGTGACATTCTGTGTGCCAGTCTGGCGCCCAGACGGGCAAACTGGGTGCTGGTGAGCACGATGCCAAGCAGGGCCGGCAGATAGATGAATCCGACGCTCCACTCGGGCAGATCGGCGTCTCCCCAACCCGCATAGAGGTAGCTGAGGCTGCCTGCCAGGGCGATGGGCATGCTGCAGGCGGCGGAGGCGGCCACGGCGTTGCGCATGGGCACCGAATTCCAGGTGAGGTAAGGCACGGTCAGCGAGCCGCCACCGATGCCGAACAAGGCCGACATCCAGCCGATGACAGTGCCCGCGATCCCGGTACCAAGGGGGCCCGGCATGTGTCGCTCCGCTTTTGGCCTCAAATTGAGCCCCATCTGCAGGGCCATGGTCCAGGCGAAGCAGCCGATGATGATGTTGAGGGTGCTGGCGCTCAGCAGGTTGGCGGTCATGCCGCCGAGCCAGGCACCGACCAGCATGCCGGCGCCCAGGCGCCGAATCATCCCCCAGTCTACCGCCCCGGCCTCCTGGTGCGCACGCAGGGAGCTGAAACCGGTGAAGATCATGGTGGGCAGCGAGGTGCCGAGGGCCAGATGGGTGATGATCTCCGGCGCCACGCCCTGTGCGTGAAAACTCAGGACCAGCACGGGGACGATGATGAGGCCGCCGCCGATACCGAACAGCCCGGCCAGCATGCCCGCGAAGGCGCCCAACACCAGATAGCCCACAAACAGCATAAACATTCCTTCAATAACGAAACAGCGGTCAACTTGACCGCCATTATCCATAAAAAAGAGATGGCATCTTGCCATCTCTTTATTGTGCCGATTAATGCAGGGGAATGGTACCGTCCATCACCTTGTAGAACGCCAGCACGGCGCAACCGAGCAGGGCTGCCGTCATCCCCTGCTCCAGCCGGTTGAGGCTGCGCAGGCCGTGGTGCTGGCGCGCCTTCCAGTAGATGAAGATCCCCGGGCTGTAGAGCAGCGCCACCAGCAAGAGGTACTCCACTCCGGCGGCATAGACCAGCCAGCAGCCATAGACGGTGGCCACCAGGGCCAGCAGCAGGTCGCGCTTGCGCTGATGGGGCTGGTCCGCGTAGGTCTCCCCTTTCAACGCCA
Organism: Aeromonas sp. FDAARGOS 1402; assembly: GCF_019046925.1. Lineage (NCBI taxonomy): Bacteria > Pseudomonadati > Pseudomonadota > Gammaproteobacteria > Aeromonadales > Aeromonadaceae > Aeromonas > Aeromonas sp. FDAARGOS 1402. The sequence continues at coordinate 3,543,126 of NZ_CP077201.1, read as the reverse complement.
GCTTGAGACCGTAAGCACCGGAGAAGACATAGGGCACCAGGGCCGCCGAGGTGGCGATGTTCACCAGCGCCAGGTAGGTGCTGTTCTGGAAGTAGATGATGATGAGGAAGATCTGCACCAGGCAGGTGGAGCACCAGAGCGACACCTTGGGGGAACCGTTCTTGTTCTCCTTGGCGAACCAGGCCGGGAAGACCCCGGTCTTGCCAGCTATGTAGGGCACTTCCGCCGCCAGCACGGTCCAGCTCAGCAGGGCCCCCATCACCGAGATCACCAGGCCGATGTTGATGAGCCAGGCGCCCCAGGGGCCGACCACGGCTTCCAGGATCATGGCGGTGGAGGGGTTCTTGAGGGCCGCCAGTTGCGGCTGGTTCATGACCCCCAGGGAGAACAGGGTCACCATGACGTAGAGCGCCAGGGCGCCGAGCAGCGCCAGCACGGTGGCGCGGCCCACGTCCTTGCGATGGCGGGCACGGGCGGAGACCACCACGGCCCCCTCGATGCCGATGAAGACCCAGAGGGTCACCTTCATGGTGGACTTGACCTGATCCATCACGGAGCCGAGCTCGGGACTCCCCTGCCCCCAGAGATCCAGGGTGAAGGTCTCCATGTTGAAAGCGAGCAGGATGGCTACACAGAAGACGATGAGGGGCACCATCTTGGCGATGGTGGTGACGATGTTCACCAGCGCTGCCACCTGGATGCCACGCAGCACCAGGGCATGCACCGACCAGATGAGCAGGGAGGCGAGCGTGATGGCGACCGGGGTGTTGCCGTCACCGAAGATGACATTGTCCGGCGTGTCGAAGAAGTAGCTCAGCGCACTGAACACCACGATGGCGTAGGAGACGTTGGCCAGCAGCTGGCACAGCCAGTAACCCCAGGCGGCGTTGAAGCCGACGAAATCCCCGAACCCTGCCTTGGCGTAGCTGAAGATGCCGCCATCGAGATCCGGTCGACGCATGGAGAGATTCTGGTAGACCAGGGCGAGGCAGATCATGCCGATCCCCGTGATGGCCCATCCCAGGGCGACGGCCCCGGCACTGGCGTGCGCTGCGATGTTTTGCGGCAGACTGAAAACCCCGGCACCGACCATGGAGCCGATCACCAGCGAAATGAGGGCACCCAGCCCCAGTTTCTTGTCCATCTCAAACCTGTTTTATTAGGCGGCGGCTGAGCATCCGTATTCATACAGCGCGCGACATGGGAGGGGCTAGAAATCCGTACCCCGTGAAAAAGGCGGCAACTATATTGCATGACTATTCCGGCCGCAATCCCTCTTGCCGTCAATCATGAGCCGCCTTGACCGCGCGCAATTTTACAGCACTGACCCGGGGTGCCTGTGAGCTGGTTCAAATTAAGAAAGACCCGTTGATATTTCACGACTTTTAATGATGTCGCCCCGCTTTTCAAAAGCCGGACCTGCATGGCTATGCATCCTTGCGCTGGGGCCTTTCCCCTGTAAAAACGCCCCTGCAGGAGGGGCGTCAGAGAGGGTATATGCAGGGGGGGACTAGAGCCTCAAGCCGCCGTCCAGCTCGATCATCCGCCCCGACAGATAGTCGTTGGCAAGGATGAACTGCACCGTCTGGGCCAGCTGCGCCGCCTGCCCCAGGGTGCCCACCGGGATGGCCTGCTGCATGCGGGCCATGGCTTCGGGTTTCATCGCCGCCGTCATGTCGGTGGCAAAGACGCCGGGGGCGATGCCCATCACCCGGATGCCATGACGGGCCAGCTCCTTCCCCCAGGTGACCACCAGAGAGGCCACCCCCGCCTTGCTGGCGGCATAGTTGCTCTGGCCCATGTTGCCGGCCCGGGCGATGGAGGAGATGTTGATGATGACGCCCCCCTCCCCGCCGATGGCCATCAGCGCCGCCCCCTCGCGCCCGCACAGGAAAGTGCCGGTGAGGTTGACGTCGATGACGCTCTGCCACTGGGCCAGGCTCATCTTCTCCGTCAGTGCCCCCTCCTTCACCTTGATCAGCATGCCGTCGCGCAGGATGCCGGCACAGTTGACGAGGCCGTGCAGGGCACCGAACTGATCCTTGATGGCGGCGAAGGTCGCCTCGACCTCCGGCTCGCTTGCCACGTTGCAGACGAACAGGGCGCAGCGGCCGTCACGGCTGCGCACCTCCGCCTCGGTCACCTCCAGATCGGTGCGGTTGACGTCGATGAGGGCAAGCACGGCCCCCTGCTCCGCCAGACTCAGGGCGATGGCGCGCCCGAGCCCCCTGCCCGCCCCCGTGATCGCAATGACTTTCCGTGTGATATCCATAAATGCTCCTGGTGAGATGGCCGGTGACTGTCGAGTCAAAGACTATCGGGTAAAAAGGTAGATAGCGGCCCTTAACCCGGCGCAGTTTTGTCCCGATAGAGCTCGAGGATACTGGAGAAATCCTTGTTCTCCTGGCCCTGGCTCCCGTGCAGGTTGAAGAGGTTGCGGGCCAGGGCCCCCATGGGCACGGCGCTGTGGGCATGTTCCGCCAACGCCATGGCGAGCCCCAAATCCTTGACCATCAACCGGGTCATAAAGCCCCCTGTATACCCACGCGACGCCGGCACATTTTCCATCACACCGGGCCAGGGGTTGTAGCGCTCCAGGCTCCAGTTGTTGCCCGAACTCTTGCCCATGATGGTGGAGAGCACGGCGGGATCCAGCCCCTCCTTGACCCCGAGCGCCAGCGCCTCGGCGGTGCCGGCCATATGGATGGCGAGCAGCATGTTGTTGCACATCTTGGCGATCTGGCCAGCGCCAAGCGCCCCGGCGTGAAACAGGTTCTGCCCCATGCAGGCGAGCACGGGTCTGGCCGCTTCAAAATCCGCTTGTTCGCCGCCAACGATGAAGGTGAGCGTGCCCGCCGCCGCACCGGCCACGCCTCCCGAGACGGGTGCATCGAGAAAACGGATGCCGCGCGCCTTCGCCGCCGCCCCCACCTGACGGGCCGAAGCCACGTCTATGGTGGAGCAGTCGATGACCAGGGCGCCGGGCGACAGGGCGGCCAGCAGATCCTGGCCGCCCCGCTCACCGGCACTCTCCCCCAGCCAGAGGCTGCGCACGTGCTCACCCGCCGGCAGCATGCTGATGACCAGCTCGCAGCCGCTCACCGCTTCCCGGGCATTCCCGGCGGCAATGCAGCCGGCCTCGATGGCCCGGCTCAGGCTCTCGGGCACCAGATCAAACACCTGCACCCTGTGCCCCGCCCTGGCCAGGTTGGCGGCCATGGGGCTCCCCATGTTGCCAAGCCCGATAAACCCAATCCTTGTCATGGTGTGCTCCTTGTGTGTGATCCCGCGTCAGCGGAGGCGCAAGGGGTTGTCCCCCTCGGGCCAGCGATAGAAGGCATCCAGCCAGGCCTCCCCTGCCTGCGGGGCCTGCCAGCGAGGGGACTTGTCCTTGTCGATGAGCAGGGCCCGCACCCCTTCCACAAAATCCCCTTTGAGTACGCAGTTGACCGAGAGGGCCAACTCGTCGGCAAACACCTCGGCCAGGGACTGGCGCCGTGCCCGCCAGAACTGGCGCCAGAGAATGGCGCGGCTGATGGGGCTGCCGCGAAGGCAGGTCTCCCGCCCCTGAGCCAGCCCCGGTTCGTCCAGCTCGGCGTCCTCGAGGCGTGCCAGCACCCTTTGCAGGGAGCGGCCGGCCAACAGCGCATCGATGCGTTCCTGGTGGGGCAGCAGTACGGGAGGCGGCAATGCCTGACCAGGAGCCTCCTGCAAATCGGTGAGCAGCGCCTCGATCTGCTCGCCGGGGTCGCCTGCGGACCAGTCGAGGGCGGCGAGGCGCGCTGGCAGCTCCATCCGCTCACGGCTCGCCATGGCGTGATCCGCCAGACCCAGGCCGATGGCATCCGCCCCGTTGAAGCGGGCCCCGGTGAGGCCGAGCCAGAGTCCGAGCCGCCCCGGCATCCTGCTCAAAAACCAGCTGGCCCCCACGTCCGGATAGAGGCCTATGGTCACCTCCGGCATGGCGAACAGGCTCTTTTCGGTCACCACCCGAAAACCGGCCCCGGCAAAGAGACCGATGCCGCCCCCCATGCAGATGCCGTCCGCCACGCAGACAAGGGGCTTGCCGTAGCAGTGGATGTGGTGATCGAGCCGGTACTCCTGCAGAAAGAAATCGCGGGCATAGCCAAACAGTGCCGACTCGTTCCCCTCCTGCTTGCGGTAATAAAAGGAGCGGATGTCGCCACCGGCGCAGAATGCCTTCTCGCCGGCCCCTTGCAACAACACGCAGACGATGGCCGGATCCTGCTCCCAGCGGGTCAACGCCCCCTGCAACAACTGGATCATCTCAAGGCTCAGGGCATTGAGGGAGGCGGGGCTGTCCAGAGTCAGCATGCCGATGTGGCGGCCATCCGCCGTGGGGCGGGTCTCGATGCGCACGGGCTCACTCATGGGCAGCCCCCGCAGACCGGGTATCTGCCCCTGCGACATGGCGGGTCGCCATCAATACCTCATTCATCCTTCGCTCCCTCACTCTTTCGGTTTGAATTGGTCGTAACGCCAGCGCGGGGCCCGCTTCTCCAGGAAGGCCGCCACCCCTTCGCGCTGGTTGGCATCGTCAAACAGGGCGAGAAAGAGGCTGCGCTCGAGTGGCAGCGCCGCGTCCCTGTGGGTGCTTCGCCCCTGATTGATGAGCTGTTTGCAGGCGCGCAGGGCGCTCGGGCTCTGTCGCTCCACCAGCTGGGCCATCTGCTGCGCCGCCTCCCAGGCGTGTCCCTCGGTCACCACCTCCTCCACCAGCCCCATCTCGTAGGCCAGGGTGGCGCTCACCTTCTCGCCGCAGAGGATCATCCGCTTGGCCCAGCCCGGCCCCACCAGCTCGGTGAGGCGCTGGGTGCCGCCGGCGCAGGGCAGCAAGCCCACCGAGGCCTCCGGCAACCCCAGCTTGGCCTGCTGCTCGGCGATGCGGATGTCGCAGGCCAGCGCGACTTCGAGCCCCCCTCCCATGGCATAACCGTTGATGGCGGCGATGCTGACCCCGTGAAAGCGGGCCAGCGCCTCGAAGGCGTGGCCAAAGGCCTCGGCCACCTCGCGGGCATGCGCCAGGCTGCCGTCGGCGAACATCTTGAGATCGGCGCCGGCGCAGAAGAATTTCTCTCCGGCACCGCGGATCACCAGGGCCACCACGTCGGGGCGACCATCCAGCTCCACCATCATCTGCAAGAAGGCTTTCAGGCTGGCGAGCGTCCAGGTGTTGGCGGGTGGGTGATCGAGGGTGATGTAGGCCACGTGGCCGTGATATTCGAGCCTGATCCTTGTCATTGCGTTGTCCTTGTCAAAAAAACTGCCCCATGATGACAGGGTTGAATGGAGCCAACCTGCACCTGGCTCACAAAGCCTGAGGACGCGCCGACTGCGTCCTCAGAGCAGGCCCCTCCCGCTACTCCAGCGACAGGCCGGGGTCGGCCAGCAGGCGGCGGGCGATGATGAGCCGCATCACTTCATTCGTCCCTTCCAGAATGCGGTGCACCCGGGTATCGCGCAGATAGCGCTCGAGCGGATACTCGCGGATATAACCATAGCCGCCAAAGAGTTGCAGAGCGTCGTCGCAGATGCGGTGCCCCACGTCGGTGGCAAAACGCTTGGCCATGGCGCACCAGGCGCTCTTGTCCGGACTGCCCTCATCGAGTTTGGCGGCCGCCTGGCGCACCAGCAGGCGGGCGGCGGCGAGCTCGGTGGCCATGTCGGCCAGGCGAAACTGCACGCTCTGGAATTCGCTGATCGGGTGTCCAAATTGCTGGCGCTGCTGCACATGGGCCAGGGCATCGTTGAGAGCCTGCTGAGCTGTGCCCAGCGAACAGCTGGCGATGTTGATGCGCCCCCCATCGAGCGCCTGCATGGCGAACTTGAACCCTTCCCCCTCCTCCCCCAGCCGGAAGCGAGCGGGAATGCGCACGGCGCTGAAGTTCACCTCCCGGGTCGGCTGGCTGTTCCAGCCCATCTTCTCCTCCGCCTTGCCGTAGCTCACGCCGGGGGTCTGGGCCGGTACCATGAAGGCAGAGATCCCCTTGGCCCCCTCGCCACCGGTGCGGGCCATCACCACCAGCACGTCTGTGCTGCCGGCGCCCGAGATGAACACCTTGCTGCCGTCGAGGAGGTATTCTTCGCCATCGCGCACGGCGCGGGTCTTGAGGGCCGCAGCGTCGGAGCCCGCCCCTGGCTCGGTGAGGCAGTAGGATCCCAGCAGCTCGCCGCTGGCCAGCCGAGGTACCCACTCCTCGGCCACCTCGGCAGGCAGCCAGCTGCCCAGCATCCAGCTCACCATGTTGTGGATGGTGAGATAGGCGGTGGTGGAGGTGCAGCCCATGGCGAGGCGCTCGAAGATGAGGCTGGCATCGAGCCGGTTCAGGCCCAGACCGTCATACTGCTCCGGGGTATAGAGGCCACACAGGCCCAGCGCCGCCGCCTGCTTGATGGTGGGGATGGGGAACTCGTGCTCCCTGTCCCAGCGCGCGGCGTGGGGTTTGAGCGCCAGATCGGCGAAGGCGCCGGCCGACTCGACACAGGCCCGTTGGGATTCGGTCAGGGTAAAATCCATCTTGTTCGCTTCCTTTGTACTTGTTCCGTCGATCCGTTGCTGTCAATGGGGGCACTCGGGCAAAGTGGGCAACCCCTGCCGTCAGCGCAGCTGAATGGTCATATTGGGGCCGCTGGGAATGTCTTCGTCGAACCAGCGCTCCGTCACCGTCTTGGTCTCGGTGTAAAAACGCACCGCCTGCTTGCCGTAGGCGTGCAGATCCCCGTAGAAGGAGCCGCGCCAGCCGGTAAAGGAGAAGAACGGCAGCGGCACCGGGATGGGCACGTTGATCCCTACCTGGCCCACCGCCACCTCGTGGCGGAACTTGCGGGCGGCGGCGCCACAGCCGGTGAAGAGGGAGGTGCCGTTGCCATAGGGGTTGGCGTTGATGAGGGCGAGCGCCTCGTCGAGGCTCCCCACCTCGAGGCAGGCCAGCACGGGCCCGAAGATCTCCTCCCGGTAGATGCGCATCTCGGGGGTCACGCCGCGAAACAGGGTTGGTCCCACCCAGTTGCCCACCGGGTAGCCGGGTACGTCGCAAAAACGGCCGTCCAGCAGGCACTCGGCTCCCTCGGCAATCCCCGCCTCGATAAGCCCCTCCACCCTGACTTTCGCCTCCGGGCTGATGAGGGGGCCATAAGCCGCCTCGGGATCGTGCCAGACGCCGGGTTTCACCTTGGCGAACTCGGCGGCAAGCTCGGGGATCCACTCCCGGGCGCTCCCCACGAACACCGCCACGCTGATGGCCATGCAGCGCTGACCGGCGGCGCCGACTCCCGCTCCCACGAGGTTGCCGAGTACCTGCGCCTTGTTGGCATCCGGCATGATCACCATGTGGTTCTTGGCGCCGACAAAACACTGGGCGCGCTTGAGCTGTGACGTGGCGCTGCGATAGACGTGACCGCCGACCCGGGCCGAGCCCACGAAACTGACTGCCTTGATATCGGGATGGGCCAGCAGCGCATCCACCTGCTCGGCGCCGCCATGCACCACCGACAGAATGCCCTTGGGGGCCCCCGCCTCGGTAAACAGCTCGGCCAGGCGCATGGGAGTGAGCGGATCCTGCTCGGAGGGCTTGAGCACGAAGCCGTTGCCGCAGGCCACCGCCAGCGGGAACATCCAGAGCGGGATCATGGCCGGAAAGTTGAACGGCGTGATGCCGACGCAGACCCCGAGAGGCTGCACCCAGGAGTGGCCGTCGACCCTGCGCGCCACGTTGCCCATGGTCTCCCCCAGGGTCTGGCTCGCAATGGCGCAGGCCTGCTCCACCACCTCGATGCCGCGCCAGACGTCCCCCTTGGCGTCCGCCAGGTTCTTGCCGGTTTCCTGGGCCAGCAGGGTCGCCAGCTCGTCGTGATGCACTTTCAACAGATGCTGGTAGTTGAACATCACCCGGGCCCGCTCGGAGGTCGGCACTTCTCGCCACAGCAGATAGGCCTCGTGAGCGGTGCGCACCGCCAGCTCAATTTCCGCAGAGGTAGCTTTCGGCACCCGCGCCAGCAGATGCTGGTCCGCCGGGTCGGTCACCTCTATCCACTCGTCGCTTGCGGACGGACACGCCTCGCCACCGATGTAGAGCGGCAGATCCCCGTACTGGGTGTGATGCTGGCTCATGCCCCCCTCCTGGCCCGTTGGCAGGCGATGGCAGGCCACTGCAGGCCGGCCACATCCATGTTGCTGTTGCACATCCTGTTCACTCCTTGCGCTCCTCTGCCCGGGTAGCCCTTGCGACGGGCTGCCATCGAATTTACCTTAGACTAACAACTCATTTACGTTTACGCTAACGTAAACTTGAATCACGAATGGACTGACCAGTCATCACCCTGATGGCAGGGGAAATCGGCAGTCCACTGCACCAAGGAGAGCACGGATGCATGCCCTGATGGATGAAACCCTCCAGGCCCTGACCGAACAGGTCGAGGCTTTCTGCCAGAAAGTGATCGCACCGCGCGCCAGCGAGATCGATCAGAGCAACGCTTTCCCCCGGGATCTCTGGCCCCGCATGGGTGAGCTGGGGCTGCACGGCATCACGGTGGCGGAGGAGTATGACGGGGTGAACCTCGGCTATCTGGCCCATGTGCTGGTGATGGAGCAGGTGAGCCGCGCCAGCGCCTCGGTCGGCCTCTCCTACGGCGCCCACTCCAATCTCTGCATCAACCAGATCCACCGCCACGGCACCCCTGATCAGAAGGCGAGATACCTGCCTGATCTGGTCAGCGGCAAACACGTGGGGGCGCTGGCCATGAGCGAGCCGGGTGCCGGCTCCGACGTGGTCAGCATGCGCCTCACCGCGGTGCGCGAGGGGGATCACTTCGTGCTGAACGGCAACAAGATGTGGATCACAAACGGGCCCGATGCCGACACCTTCGTCATCTATGCCAAGACCGATGCCGCCGCCGGGCCCAAAGGGATTTCCGCCTTTATCGTCGAGGCGGGTACTCCCGGTTTTTCCACCGCCCAGAAGCTCGACAAGCTCGGCATGCGCGGCTCCAGTACCTGCGAGCTGGTGTTCGACAACTGCCGGGTGCCGCAGGAGAACCTGCTGGGCCCCCTGCACGGCGGGGTCAAGGTACTGATGAGCGGGCTCGACTACGAGCGGGTGGTGCTGGCGGCCGGGCCCCTTGGCATCATGCAGGCCTGCATGGACGTGGTGCTTCCCTATGTGCGCGAGCGCAAGCAGTTCGGTCAGGCCATCGGCGAGTTCCAGCTGGTGCAAGGCAAGCTCGCCGACATGTATACCCGCCTCGCCAGCAGCCGGGCGCTGGTCTATTCGGTGGCGAGCGCCTGCGATCAGGGCCGCACCAGCCGCAAGGATTGCGCCGCCGCCATTTTGTTTGCCGCCGAGAACGCCACCCAGATGGCTCTCGATGCCATCCAGCTGCTCGGCGGCAACGGCTACATCAACGAATACCCCACCGGCCGCCTGCTGCGGGACGCCAAGCTCTACGAGATCGGCGCCGGCACCTCGGAGATCCGCCGCTGGCTCATCGGCCGCGAGCTGATGGGAGAGAGCGCATGAGCAGGATCCACTCCCGTCTCGACACCGCGAGCCCCGACTATGAGGCCAATCGGGCCGCCATGCAGGCACTGGTCGACGATCTCAATGCCCGCCTGGAGGAGATAGCCTTGGGCGGCGGTGCTGCCAACAACGCCCGCCACCAGGCCCGTGGCAAGCTGCTGCCCCGGGAGCGCATCGACCAGCTGCTGGACCCGGGTTCCCCCTTTCTCGAACTGTCGGCGCTGGCTGGCTGGCAGGTCTATGACGAACCGGTGCCCGCTGCCGGCATCCTCACCGGCATCGGACGGGTCTCGGGGCGCCTGTGCATGCTGGTGGTGAATGACGCCACCGTGAAGGGCGGCACCTACTACCCCCTCACGGTGAAAAAGCACCTGCGCGCCCAGGCCATTGCCGAGCGACTGCGCCTCCCATGCCTCTATCTGGTGGATTCCGGCGGTGCCTTCCTGCCCATGCAGGACGAGGTGTTCCCCGACCGGGAGCATTTTGGCCGCATCTTCTACAACCAGGCTCGCATGTCGGCCCAGAGCATCCCCCAGCTGGCGGTGGTGATGGGGCTCTGCACCGCCGGCGGCGCCTACGTGCCCGCCATGGCGGACGAGTCGATCATGGTCAGGGAGCAGGCCACCCTCTTTCTAGCGGGCCCGCCCCTGGTTAAGGCCGCCACCGGCGAGGAGATCAGCGCAGAAGCCTTGGGGGGCGCCGAGGTACACTGCGCCCACTCCGGGGTAGCGGATCACATGGCCCGGGACGATGCCCATGCCCTGGCCATCGCCCGCACCCTGGTAAGCAACCTGGGGGACAACCAGACGGCGGCGTCACCCGCCCCATCCGCTCCCTCCTATGATGAGCCGCACTACCCCATCGAGGAGCTCTACGGCCTGGTGGGCACCAGTCTCAAGCGCCCCTATGACGCACGAGAACTGATCGCCCGGCTGGTGGATGGCTCTGTGTTTGACGAATTCAAGGCGTTGTTCGGCACTACCTTGGTGACGGGTTTTTCCCGCATTGAGGGCATGCAGGTGGGGATCCTCGCCAACAATGGCGTGCTGCACAGCGACAGCGCCCAGAAGGGGGCCCACTTCATCCAGCTTTGCAACCAGCGGGGGATCCCGCTGCTGTTTCTGCAAAACATCACCGGTTTTATGGTAGGAAGTACGGCGGAGAAAGAGGGGATCGCCAAGCACGGCGCCAAGCTGGTGACCGCCGTGGCCTGCAGCCGGGTGCCCAAGATCACCCTGATCGTCGGCGGCAGCTTCGGCGCCGGCAACTACGGCATGTGCGGGCGCGCCTATGAACCGGATTTTCTCTTCAGCTGGCCCAACAGCCGCATCTCCGTCATGGGGGGCGAGCAGGCGGCCGGGGTGCTGGTGCAGGTGCGCCGGGACAAGCTCGCCGCCGAGGGCAAGACTCTGGGCGAGTCGGAGGCGGCCGCCATTCGCGCCCCGGTGATCGCGCAGTACGAGCGCCAGGGTCACCCCTATTACGCCAGTGCTCGCCTGTGGGATGACGGCGTCATCGACCCGGCCCAGAGCCGCACCGTGCTGGCCCTGGCGCTGGCGGCCTGCCAGGGGGCCGAGCCTGGCCCTGGGCAGTACGGCATCTTCCGGATGTAAGGAGTTCATATGTCAGACCCGCTCTTCAACGATCCCCTTGCCCATTTTCGCCTTGAGCGCCACGGCCCGGTGATCGAGCTGGTGCTCGCCCGCCCGGCCCGTCACAACGCCCTTGATGCCGACCTGATGCAGGGGCTGCTCGACTGCCTCGACGAGCTGGCCCACGGCCAGCCGCTGGCCGACCGCCCCCACGTGCTGCTGCTGCGCGCCGAGGGGCCGCATTTTTGCGCGGGCGCCGATCTCGAGTGGATGCGCAAGATGGCCGGGGAGGCGTTCGACCCCCGCGCCTTTGACAAGAATCGCGAGGACGCCCGGGTGCTGGCCCACCTGATGCAGGCACTGGACGAGCTGCCCTTCCCCACGGTGGCCCTGGTGCAGGGGGCCGCCTACGGCGGAGCCTTAGGCCTTGTCTGCGCCTGCGACATCGTGCTGGCCAGCGAAAATGCCCGCTTCTGCCTCTCCGAGGTGACCCTGGGACTGGTGCCTGCGGTGATCAGCCCCTACGTGGTGCGCGCCATGGGGATGCGCCAGGCCCGCCGCTACATGCTGAGCGCGGAGCCTTTCGATGCCATCACCGCCTGCCGACTCAACGTGGTGCACAGGCTCAGCCAGCCTGATCAGTTGCTGGCGGAGGGACGCGCCATGGCCCTGCGGTTGTGTCGCAACGGCCCCCAGGCGATGAAGGAGACCAAGCGGCTGCTGGCCGCCCTCGAAGGGCGCCCAGGCCACCAGCACGAAGAGCAGACCGTCGAGACCATCGCCCGGGTACGGGTCGGTCTCGAGGCCCAGGAGGGGATCCAGGCCTTCTTCGACAAACGCCCCCCCACCTGGCGCCCCCGTTTCAAGGACGAAGCATGACTCAATACCACCCCATCAAGCGCCGGCTGATCGCCAACTTTGGTCAATATAACGGGAGTGTGGATCAACACGCTTCGCACTTGTGCACCTTGAACAGCAGGGAGCCAGCATGACCCATCACACTCCCATCAAGCGCCTGCTGATCGCCAATCGCGGTGAAATCGCCGTGCGCATCATCAAGACAGCACGACGCCTCGGCATTCACACCATCGCCCTCTACTCCGACGCCGACGCCCGCGCCATGCACGTGCGCGAAGCCGACGAGGCCTGGCATCTGGGGCCGGCCCCCGCCCGGGAAAGCTACCTCGACACCGGCAAGGTGCTCAAGATTGCCAAAGAGGCGAATGCCGACGCCATCCACCCGGGCTACGGTTTCCTCTCCGAGAACAGCGACTTTGCCACCGCCTGCGAGCAGCGGGGCCTGCGCTTTGTCGGCCCAAGCGGCGCCGCCATCCTCGCCATGGGGGACAAGTCGGGGGCCAAAGGGCTGATGCAGGCAGCCGGCGTCCCCGTGCTGCCCGGTTATCACGGCGCGGATCAGCACCCCGACTTTTTGCGCGATCAGGCGAGCCAGGTGGGCTTCCCGCTCCTTATCAAGGCGGCCAGCGGCGGCGGTGGCAAGGGGATGCGCCGGGTCGATCAGCTGGCCGACTTTGACGACGCCCTGGCGGCGGTCAAGCGGGAGGCGAGTGCCGCCTTTGGCGACGACCATGTGCTGCTGGAGCGCTATCTCCCCCGCGCCCGTCACGTGGAGGTGCAGGTCTTTGCCGATGCCCTTGGCAACGCCATCTATCTGGGGGACAGGGACTGCTCCTTGCAGCGCCGCCACCAGAAGGTGATCGAGGAGGCCCCCGCCCCCGACATCTCCCCTGCCCTGCGCCGCGCCATGGGCGAGGCGGCCGTGGCGGCGGCCAAGGCCATCGCCTATCGGGGGGCGGGCACCATCGAGTTTTTGCTCTGCGGGGAGGAGTTCTTCTTCATGGAGATGAACACCCGGTTGCAGGTGGAGCACCCGGTTACCGAGGCCATCACAGGCCAGGATCTGGTGGCCTGGCAGCTGGCGGTGGCCGAGGGCAAACCGCTGCCCCTCACCCAGGAACAGGTGGTGCTGCGTGGCCACGCGGTGGAGGCGCGCCTCTACGCCGAAGACGTGGCCGCCGGTTTTCTGCCAGCGAGCGGCCCCATCCACTGGCTCACCTGGCCCAAGGGGGTGCGCATCGACACCGGCGTCACCGCTGGCGATGAGGTGAGCCCCTATTACGACCCCATGATCGCCAAGCTCGTCGCCCACGCACCGAGCCGCAGCGAAGCCTTTGCCACCCTGGCCGATGCCCTGGCAGCCCTGGATCTCGGCCCTCTGGTGCACAACGGCCCGCTCCTGCAGCGCCTGTGCGAAGCGCCAGAGGTGCTGGCGATGCGCCACCACACCCAGTGGCCCATTCCCACCGACACCCTGCCCGTTCCTGCGCTCGCCTGGCCCCTCGCCACCCTCTGGCTCGCCACTTGCGAGCGCGATGCCTCCCCCTGGCAGCAGGCCGCAGGCTTTCGGCTGGGCCCCACCCGCCGCTTTTGCGCCACGGTGCGCATCGGCGAGGAGACCCGCACTCTCACCCTCGCCGAGCGAGGGGGCGCCCTGCTCTGGCAGGGCGAGCAGATCCCGTTTGAACTCGGGTCAGATCAGATCCGCCTGTGCCAGAGTGGACATTGGCAGCGCTATCCGGTGCAGCCCCTCGGCGAGGGTGCCTATTTGCTGCACCTGGCGGGCAGACGCATACGCTTCTCGCTCGATGATCAGCATCATCAGCTCCACCATGATCACGACACGAGCCATGTCCCGGGCATCCTGGCCCCCATGCACGGCATCGTGGTGGCGTTGCAGGTCGAGGCCGGCCAGCCGGTCAGCAAGGGGCAACCCCTGCTGGTGCTGGAGGCGATGAAGATGGAGCACGTCCTCAAGGCCGACCGGGACGGGGTGATTGAGGCCCTGCAGTGCCGCCAGGGGGAACAGGTGAGCCAGGGCGCCGTGCTGGTGCGCTTTGCCGAGGACCATACCGCGCAGGAGGAGCGCTCATGAGCCACACGCACGAGAACCGGGACGACAAGGTCAGCCTGGTGGAGATGGGGCCGCGGGACGGCCTGCAAAATGAGACCGCCACCCTCTCCCTAGCGCAGCGGCTGGCGCTCATCGCCCGCCTGGCCGAGAGCGGGTTGCAGCGCATCGAGGTGGGGGCCTTCGTGTCGCCCAAAAAGGTGCCGCAGATGGCGGATTCCGCCGCACTCTTCAACGCCATGCCGCGCAGGGGGCCGACCCGCTATGGCGCCCTGGTGCCCAATCTGCAGGGTCTGCAGGCCGCCATCGCCGCACGCGCCGACGAGATAGGCCTCTTCACCGCCTGCTCGGACGGCTTCACCCGGGCCAACATCGGCATCAGCGTGGAGGAGTCCCTGGTGCGCTTTGCCCCCCTGGTGCAGGAGGCGCGCAGCCTCGGCATCAAGGTGCGCGGCTACCTCTCCACCGTCATCGCCTGCCCGTTCGACGGCCCGACCCGCCCGAAACGGGTCGCCGCCCTGGCCGAGCGGCTGCTGGATCTGGGTTGCCACGAGATATCCCTCGGCGACACCATCGGCGTCGGCACCCCGGGCACCGTGGCTCCCATGCTGGATGCGGTGCTGCACGAGATCCCGGCGGGCCGGCTTGCGGTTCATTTTCACGACACCTACGGCCAGGGGCTGGCCAACCTGCTGCCGGCCCTCGAGCGCGGCATCCGCACCATCGACTGCTCGGTGGCCGGGCTCGGCGGCTGCCCCTATGCCCCCGGCGCCTCCGGCAATGTGGCGTCGGAGGAGGTGGTCTATCTGCTGCACGGCCTTGGCATGAGCACCGGCGTCGACCTCGACCAGCTGGCCGCCACCGGCCAGTGGGTGAGCGAGCTGCTGGGGCGCCCCAACGGCTCACGGGTCGGCCAGGCCCTGCACGGGAGGGGACGGCGCCTCGCACAAGAGCGCGAGCAGCGCACCCCGGGAGGCCATCATGCATCATGAACCCGGCCCTTGCCGCTGTGCCAGGACCCCGCCAGCTCATCAGGAGGGCGCACCATGAGAGCCAGACACGCCAGTGGCAAGGAGAGGACCTACAGCATCTCGGAGCTGGCCCAGGAGTTCGACATCACCCCCCGCACCATCCGCTATTACGAGGACGAGGGGCTCATCACCCCGACCCGAGAGGGGCAGACCCGCATCTACAGCCACAAGGACAGGATCCGCCTGAAATTGACCCTGCGCGGCAAGCGCCTCGGGTTCAGCCTGGCGGAGATCCGCGAGCTGTTCGACATGTACGACACCGACCGCTCCAGCCGGATGCAGCTTCACTCCATGATCCAGCTCATCGAGGCCAGACGCCACTCCCTGCGCCAGCAGCTGGAGGATATCCAGATGGTGATGGCCGAGCTCGATGCCGCCGAGCAGCGCTGCATCCACTCCCTCGGCGGCTTGAAAACCGACGGAGATTGACAGACTCTGGGGGTATCTCGCCCCCGGTATCCCGGTTTTCCAGTGGATATCCGCAGTGGCAGGCCCTGACCCGGCAGCCCCCTTGTTCCCCCCATCGCCCGTCATGGCATGCCGGACAGACTGGGCGGTTTGGGCAAGCGGCGAGGTGGGGCAAACGGGGAAAATCCGGCCTTGGTCGCACAATAATTCCCCAGCCCGGTCAGAGTGCGGCGCACCTCATGAGTCCTTCCCATGAACCGGGCACGATTAATTGCTACCATATGCGCATCAAATGGAGACCATCATGCTCAAGCCTCTGCCCGCTCGTCTGCTGCGCTATGCCCTCTATCTTCTCGCGCTCCTGCTCATCGGCATCACCATCCTGCTCTGGCAGGCGCCGACCCTCATCCAGCGCCATCTCCCCGGCTGGCTTGCCACCCATTACGGTCTGCACCTCTCCCTTGGCAAGATAGAGGTGGGGATCCGCTCCCCCTCCCTCGTGCTGGGGCCCAGCGCCCTGCTCGATGACCAGCAGCAAGCGCTGGTGTCATTTGAAGAGCTGAAGCTCATTCCCGCCTTGAAAGCGAGCTGGCAGCAGCGCGCCCTGGTACTGGAAGAGGCCACCCTGACCGCCCCCAGGGCAGATCTGGTGCGCCTCGAGGATCTCAAAGGGGAGGCACGCTTCAACCTGACCGATGCACTGGCCTCCCTGCTCGCCCCTGCGCCGGAGCAAACACCGCCAGCTAGCGCCGAGCCCGTGCTGGTGACCATCGGCAAGCTGTCCGTCGAGCAGGGCCGGCTCAGCTACCGGGACAGCCGCAAGCAGAGCAGCCCGGGGTGGGTCCCGCCCCTCACCCTGGACAAGCTCACCCTGCACCTGCCCGGATTTTCCAGCGCAGAGGGGGTGCTCAACCCCTATCGCCTGAGCGCCACCGTCAACGAGAAGAGCCCCCTCAAGGCCGAAGGGGAGTTCGACATGATGAGCGGCGCCGGCAAGGGCCACCTCAGCCTTGGCAAGGTGGCCATCGCCCCCTTCGCCCCCCTCTGGGCCCCCTATCTCAAGGCGACCCTCGCCAAGGGGGAGGCCAGCGCCGAGCTCGCCTATCGCCTCACCCAGGGCAAGCAGGGACTGGACTGGCAGTTGTCAAAGGGCAAGCTGACCCTGGCCAACTGGCAGCTCACACGCAACAAGGGGGAGGAATTTGCCCGCTTCAAGCAGTTGGCGCTGACCGGGATCCGCATCGATGGCAACAAGCAGCGCCTTGAGCTCGATGCCGCCATCCTCAAGAGCCCGGCCATCACCGCCGTCCTCGACCACCAGCAACAACTGGATCTCGCGGACCTGCTGATCCCCCAGAAGACCCCCAAGGGGGGCAAACAACCGGCTACCCCCACCAAGCCCTGGCAATGGGCCCTCAAGCAGACCCGCATCGACCAGGGCAGCCTCACCCTGACCGAAGCCACCAGCGGCAAGCCCCTGAAACGGGCCATCTCCGCCCTCGCCCTCACCCTGGGGCCCCTTGGCAGCCAGACCGCCCAACCCAGCCCCCTCACCCTCAACGCAGCCCTCGACACCAGGACGACGGTGGCGTTTGACGGCACCTTGGGGCTGACCCCCTTCACCCTGAACGGCGCCATCCGCCAGCAGGGGCTGCCGCTGACCCTGGCTCAACCCTACCTGCAGGATCTGCTGCGCATCAGCGTGCGGGACGGCGAGCTTGCCAGCCGCACCAGGCTGGACCTGGCCACCGACCGCCAGGGGGCCATCAGCAAGCTGGAGATAAGCGGTGGACTCGAGGTCGCGGGGCTCAACGTGCTGGATCGGGCTGACAACCAGCGCCTGCTCCAGATAGAAAACCTGCAACTGAGCGGCCTGCACTATGATGGCCTGAGCCAGCAACTGCGCATCGCCGACATCCTGCTGAGCAAACCCTATGCCCGTATCGAGATCAACGAAGAGGGGATCACCAACGTGCAGCAACTGCTGCTGCCGCAACCCGCCGCGAACGACAAGGAGAGCGCCCCCGCCCCGCACATCGTCATCGATCAGATCCGTACCGCCCAGGGCAACCTGCGCTTCGCCGATCGCAGCCTGAGCCCGGAGTTCGTGGTGGACATCGCCTCCCTCGACGGCCAGAGCCGCCACATCAGCAACACCCCGGGGCAGCGCTCCGAGCTCGCCTTCAACGGCAAGGTGGACCGCTATGCCCCCGTCACCATCCGGGGGGGCGCCAACCTGCTCATCGAGGATCCCGTGCTGGACGTGGCCGTGGCCTTCAACAACCTGGAGCTCACCACCTTCACCCCCTACTCCAGCACCTATGCAGGCTATGCCATCGACAAGGGGCAGCTCTCCATGAAGCTCAACTACAAGCTGCAGGGCAACCGGCTGGAGGGGGACAACGACATCACCATCAAGAAGCTGCAACTCGGGGAGAAGGTCAAGAGCGAGCAGGCCAAGGATCTGCCCCTCGGCCTCGCCATCGCCCTGCTCAGCGATTCGAACGGCGTCATCAAGATGAACCTCAAGGTGAAGGGCAATCTGGATCAGCCTGATTTCAGCCTGGGCAACATCTTCTGGGACGTGCTCGGCAATACCCTCGGCAAGGCCATCACCTCCCCCTTCTCCCTGCTTGCGTCCCTGACGGGGGGCACCAAGGATCTCGACGAGCTCCCCTTCCTGCCAGGCGATCCCGCCCTGACCCCGACCCAGCAGACCAAGCTGACCACCCTCGCCCAGGCCCTCAAGGAGAGGCCCAAGCTCAGCATGAACATCCGCGGCAAGGTCAACTTCAACGAAGAGCGCCCCATCCTCCAGCGCCAGAAGCTTGAGCGGCTGCTGGCCAAGATCACCGGCAGCCCGGTGGATTTGACGCTGCTGGAGCAGGATCCCGCCATGCAGTCCGCACTGGCAGAGGCTTATGAAGCCAAGTTCAATGAAGATCTCGGGGATCTGGCCGACCGCTTGCGACTCGATGAAGGGAGCGAGGCCCTGCGCGCCCAGGCGGTGCTCCTGCTGCGGGATCAGCAGCTCATCACCGCCAAGTCCCTGCGAAACCTCGCCATGCGCCGCGCCCAGAACACCAAGGAGTATCTGGTGGATACCCAGGGCATCGCGCCGGAGCGCCTCTTCGTGCTCGACAGCCAGGTAAAGGAGACCGACAAGGAAGCCAAGGTGGTGCTGACCCTGGACAACTGATCCGGCGACCGCCGGATACCCCTCTTGTTTGCCCCGACGGCATATGGCCCAAGGGGCTCCCGCCCCCGCCCCCCACCGGATAACGCCTTCCTGGCCATTTAAGGTGCCCACCGCCCAGATACCCGTGCGGTGCCAGTTGCTCGACCCTTTCGTCCCTTTCTTTCCCGCCGGGGCGAGCGGGCGGTGGCTGGCCCCGCGCTTTGCCCCTGTTGTTCCCTTTGTGCCTAGCGGCGGCGACATCATGGTGGTGCTGCCTTATCCCTCCTTGCCTGCTTGCCTGCTTGCCTGCTTGCCTGCTTGCAGCGGGATGATAAGGATGGTGGCTCTCTACTTCTGGTAGCGTCTCTCCACGAGGGAATAAGGGAAGCGGATCTCTGTCCCTTGCTGAGTCTTTCACCGTGGCGGGCACGAGGTGGGCTCTCCTTATCCCTGGTTGCCGGTCTGGCCGAGCAGAGGCAGGAGGTGGCCTTGGCTGCTTGCCTCCCCTTCTCTAACCTCCCCCTGACCCCTGCCATCAGGATTTGTCTCTCGCTAGCCGTCCCGAACAATCCAGTTATCCAGCATGTCGGCATGTCAAAATAGATGGCCCGATTAGATATACAGTGTCTAATCGGGCCAATCCTGAACACCCTCTCGCGCGCGCCACAGGGCCAACCCCGCGCCCCCTTCCATTTCGAAGTGTCTTTACTGGGCCCATGGCCCATCCCGCCTCTGGCTTTTTGACAAGGGCAGCCTCTGATCCTGCCCGTTGATCTTGCGCCCCTTTCGCCCGTGGCAGTCAACACAGCGCGCTTGCGGGTTTCTCAGGCGCCCCGCCCTTGTGTAGGGAACACGGTGGCGAGCGCGGGGTTGACGAGAAAATGGGGTGCGCAACGGACACTGCGATGGCAAGCGATACGGGAGGTCCATGGGTCACAAACAGGAGGGAAACACTCTTGTCTGATGGCATATGAACTCATTTTTCAATCAAGCCGCCATAACGCGACCATCCGGGGCGTGTTTCCCTCACCAATCCCAGTCACCACCATCGTTGCCGACTTTCATACCAAGGTGCCTTTTATACAAAATCGCAACGTTGAAAACGTTTTTCGTTCACCACTCGTCTACCTGAATGGCACGAATGGTTGGCCACTTAAACTTTCGTGTTCTTTTTTTACCATTTCTGTGTGTCCCCCCCTTGCCCGGGACCCTGAGCCTGCCTAAAATCGCGCGTCTTTTATCAACCCCACCTCTATTGTTGGAGAACACCACGTGAGCGAAAAATTGGCCAACCCTGCCCCTCTGGGTCTGATGGGTTTCGGTATGACCACCATTCTGCTGAACATCCATAACGCAGGTTTCTTCCCCATCAGCGCCATGATCCTGGCCATGGGTCTGTGCTATGGCGGTCTGGCCCAGATCATCGCCGGCATCATGGAGTACAAGCGTGGCAACACCTTCGGTGTCACCGCCTTCATCTCCTACGGCACCTTCTGGTGGAGCCTGGTGTTCCTGCTGGTGATGCCGACCATGGGTCTGGCCGAGGCCACTCCCCACGCCTACATGGGCTGGTACCTGCTGATGTGGGGCATGTTCACCCTGTTCATGCTGATCGGGACTGTCAACTTCCCCCGCGTGAAGCAGTTCGTGTTCGCCTCCCTGACCGTGCTGTTCTTCCTGCTGGCCGCCCGTGACTTCACCGGCAGCACCCTGATCGGCACCATCGCCGGTTTCGAAGGCATCATCTGCGGCGCCAGCGCCATCTACCTGGCCATGGCCACCGTGATCAACGAGCAGTTCGGTCGCACCGTGCTGCCCATCGGCGAGCAGAAGAAAGCCGCTCCCGCCCAGCTCAAAGCCGCTGCCTAAACACCCGGCGACATCGCTGTCACGAAAAAGGCACCCTCGGGTGCCTTTTGTGTTTCTGCCGCCCGGACACCGTGCCGGTCAGCCCTGTGCCCCGGGATCTCCCGCCAGCAATCGGGTGGCCGGGTAGCGGGCGGCGGGATCCTGGCCGTAGAAGCGGGCGAACTGGTCATAGACCGCGGGGTAGACGGCGCGCAGACGCAACGGATCGGTGAAGAAGCTCTCGCTGCACACCGCGAAGAATTCGGCGGGGTGCGAGGCGGCGTAGGGGTCTATCTCGGTCACCTCCTCTCTGGTCAACTGATCGTTCATCTCGTCAAACGCACCTTGCAGCGCCCGGGTCCATTGCTGGGGATCCATGCCCCGCGGCAGGGGCGGTGCACCGTCCGCATCCCCTCCCAGCATGTCGAGCTTGTGGGCAAGCTCATGGATCACCAGGTTGAATCCGTCCCAGTCCCCGTCCTGCTGCAATTCGCTCCAGGCCAGCACCAGCGGCCCCTGGGGCCAGGATTCACCGGCGTTCTCCTCTTCAAATTCGCTCACCAGCCCGAACTCGTCCTGCACCTCCTGACGACGGGTCACGGGCTCGGGGATGATGATCACCTCGTGGAAACCTCGATACCAATCGAACCCCAGGTGCAGGATGGGCAGCACTGCCTGCAGGGCCAGCACCCCCTGCTGGCGGGGCGTCAGTTCCACCCCGATCTGGGTGAGGGTCTTGCGCGAGAGAAAATGGCGCGCCAGCTCCATCAGCTTCTGCGCCTCTTCTTCCTCAAGCCCCTGCAAGATGGGCACCGCCGCCAGCGCCTCGCGCCACTCCTGCTCTTCTGGGAGACGGGGCTCCCGGGGAGATGCACCACCCAATACCTCTTTCAACCTGGACCAGAACACACGGACTCCTCTTGCCAATCAGACAGCTTTCACAAAACGTTTCGGACGCTCGCAATACCCTTGCGCCAGATAAAATCGGTGCGCCCCTTCGCGCTTGAGGCTGCTGGAGAGCTCCAGCTGGCCGCACCCCAGGGCTGCCGCCCGCTGCTCTGCCGCCGCCAGCAGCAGGGCCCCGATGCCCCCTCCCCTTGCACCCTCATCGACAACCAGCGCCGAGATCAGGCCCCAGGCTGGTGCAAGGTGCATGGGCTGCAGGCGATGCCACACCAGCACCCCCACCGGGATCCCCTCGCACAGGGCCAGCAGTACCTCCCGCGCCGGATCGGGCTGGGCCAGCCTGGCGCTGACCGCCCCGTCAGGGTTGGGGTAGCCCAGCTGGGCAAACAACCCAGTCAATCCGGTCCCATCTTCCTCCCCGGCGAGGCGAATGATGCACCTGTTTTCCCTTGTTGCCACTCCTGGCCTCCTATTTGCATTACCTCAATCAGCCCTCTGGGCATGGCAAAGCGGCAGATGATGGGTATGTACCGAATCTTGTCCAGTTCCATTCACCATTTGTTAATGTCAATTCACAAATTAACAAAGTCACAACACTTTTCACTAGGAAGGCCCTGAACAAACCGATATGTTAAATCCCGCGGACTAACCAGTCGAAAGTCCCGCACAATCCTGAGTGACCCCCTTGGTCACCGCATATTTCAATGTTAAGGGAGCGAGGCATATAGACCTCGCCAAGACAGCGCAACAAAGGAGTTGTTGTACATGAATGAGATCGTCAATGCCATCAATGGCGTGATTTGGAGCCCAGCGCTCATTTATCTGTGTCTGGGGGTAGGCCTCTACTTCTCCCTGCGCAGCCGTTTCCTGCAACTGCGCCACTTGAAAGGCATGATACGCCTGATGTTTCAGGGCAAGGGCAACGATGCCGGTGTCTCCTCCTTCCAGGCACTCTCCATGACCCTGGCCGGTCGCGTCGGTACCGGCAACATCGCCGGTGTGGCCACTGCCATCACCTTCGGCGGCCCGGGCGCCCTGTTCTGGATGTGGATGGTCGCCTTCCTTGGCGCCAGCTCCGCCTTCGTGGAGTCCACCCTGGGCCAGGTCTACAAGGAGAAGATCAACGGTGAATATCGCGGCGGTCCGGCCTTCTACATCGAGAAGGGGCTCGGCATGAAGTGGTACGCCTGGACCTTCGCCATCGCCACCATCTTCGCCTGCGGCGTGCTGCTACCGGGTGTACAAGCCAACTCCATCGGCTCCAGCCTGCAGACCGCCTTTGACATCGATCCCAACGTGACCGCCGCCGGTCTGGCGCTGCTGCTCGGTTTCATCATCTTCGGCGGCGTCAAGCGCATCGCCAATTTCGCCAGTACCGTGGTGCCCTTCATGGCGCTGGGTTACATCATCGTCGCCTGCGTCATCATCGCCCTGAACATCGGCCAACTGCCGGGCGTGATCCTGCTCATCTGGAAGAGTGCCTTCGGGATGGAAGCCGGCTTCGGCGCCATTCTGGGTCTGGCCATCATGTGGGGTGTCAAGCGCGGCGTCTACTCCAACGAAGCCGCTCAGGGGACTGGCCCCCACGCCTCCTCCGCCGCTGCGGTGAGCCACCCGGCCAAGCAGGGCCTGGTGCAGGCGTTCTCCGTCTACATCGACACCCTGTTCGTCTGCTCCGCCACCGGCTTTATGCTGCTCATCACCGGCCTGTACAACGTGCAGGGGCCGGACGGTGCCGCCCTCTACACCGGCATCGCCGGCATCGCGGCGGGCCCCGGCTATGTACAGACCGCCATGGAAAGCATGATGCCAGGCTTTGGCAACTACTTCGTCGCCATCGCCCTGTTCTTCTTCGCCTTCACCACCATCGTGGCCTACTACTACATCGCTGAAACCAACATCGCTTTTGTCAACCGCAAGATTAACCGCCCCTGGCTCACCTTCCTGCTGAAGATTGCGCTGATGGCTGCCACCGTCTACGGCACCGTCAAGACCGCCGATCTGGCCTGGGGCCTCGGTGACATCGGGGTCGGCCTGATGGCCTGGCTCAACATCGGTGCCATCCTGATGCTGCAAAAGCCGGCTTTCGCCTGCCTCAAGGACTACGAGGCACAGCTGGCCAAGGGTCTGGATCCCGTGTTCCACCCGGAAAAGCTCGGCATCAAGAACGCGGACTACTGGATTGAAAACCGCGCCGAAGTGAACCTGATGCGCGAGCAAACCGGCCACCCCTTCGAGGCGGACCCGGATTCCGTTGCCAAGTAATCAGACGGCACAATGCAAAATGGCAGCTTCGGCTGCCATTTTCATTTGTGTTGGATGGGTGAGGGGTTCAAAGCGCGTTGCGGCGGGGTCCGAACGGCAGGCGCCAGCGAAACAGGCTGTTGAGGGTCGCCCGCCACTGGTTGGGGCGCCCCAGGATCTGCCTCTGCAACCGGGTCTCTTCCTTGAGCATTGTCTCGTCACTGCAAGCCCAGGCCTGGGTGTAGAGCTGCTTGATCCCCGCCAGCGCATCCGGCGACTTGGTGATCAGGGTCCGGGCAAAGGCCCGCGCCTCTTCCAGGGGATCCGCGCACACCCGGCTCACCAGGCCGAGGGACTTGGCTTCGCTGGCTTCCAGCTCGCGCCCGCTCATGGCAAGCTCCATGGCGGTATCCATCCCCATCAGGTTGCGCAGGGTGACGCTGCCGCTCATGTCGGGGATGATGCCCCACTTGATCTCCATCACCGAGAAGCGGCAATCCGGGGTGCTGAAGCGAAAATCGGCGCCGAGCGCTATCTGCAGGCCGCCGCCAAAACAGACCCCCTGGGTCACCGCAATCACGGGCACCGGCAACTGATGCCAGCCATAGGCCACCCGCTGGGCCAGGTTGGTCGCCTCGTCCGCCTCGCGCTTGAGGATCTCCAGCGCCGCCACCGGCTGCCTCAGCATGGATTTCACATCCAGCCCGGCGCAGAACGCCCGCCCCTCCCCGTGCAGGATCACGGCCCGCAACCCTTTTTGCCGGGATACCGCGTTCAGCGTCTCGTCGATGGCGTCGAACATGGTCCGATCCAGCGCGTTGAGCTTGTCCCCCCGGCAGAGCATCACCTCGGCGATCCCCTCCTGAAACACCCATTTGACCCTTGGCTTTTCCATCTCCGTCTTCGTCCTTTGATTCAACTGGTCATACCACAACGTTACCAGAGTGTTATGGGCAGGTACAGGGAGGCCGCCCCGGGCCTGCGACTAAAGTCGGCTGGCCCGGTGGTGGAGCCTTTGTCAGACTGGCCCCATGGTCACGGTGGAGCCTGTCATGTCACTTCTGTTCAATTTTGCCCGTCCACCGTTCGACGGCCTGGACGAGGAGGCACGCCAGCGGCTCGGTCAGCACCTCAGCATCTGCTACTTTCGCGCGGGCCAGACGGTGCAGCACGCTGGGGAGGAGCCCGCCGGGCTCTACCTCATCATCAAGGGGGCCGTGGAAGAGTCTGCCCCCCATCAATCCTTTGGCGACTATGGCGAGGGGGACATGTTCGACGTCCGTGCCCAGTTTGACGGGCACTGCCGCCACCGTTTCGCCGCCCTGGAAGATACCCTCTGCCAGCTCATTCCCCGCCCCGTCTTTCTGGCCCTGTGCGACGAGCACCCCCATCTCGCCCGCTACTTCACCGCCACCCTGGCGGAGCGCCAGCGGGAGCAGGAGCGGCGCAGTCAGCTTGGGCAGCAGAACCTGGCGGAGTTCATCCTGACCCGTATCGCTCCCGACCATCTGCAGGCGCCGCTCATCGTGGAAAGCAGCCTCTCGCTCCTGGCCGCCACCGAGGCCATGGTGGCCAGGGGCACCGACTGCCTGCTCTATCCCGGAGCAGAGGGCAGCCTGAGCCTGGCGACCCGCAAGACCCTGCTCCACGCCCTCACCCTCAAGGGATTGCCGCTCAGTGCGCCGCTGGCGGTGCTGACCCCCACCCCGCTGACGGGTCTGCCACTGGGGAGCTATCTGTTCGATGCCCTGCTGCTGATGACCCGCCACCGCATCAAGCGCCTGGTCATCTGGCAGGGGCAGGAGGTGGCAGGCATCCTGCATCTGACCCAGGTGCTCGGGCTCTTCTCCACCCACTCCCATGTGTTGACCCTGCGCATCGCCCGCGCCGACTCCCCGGCCGCCCTTGAGGCGGTCGCCCGGGAGCAGCAGCAACTCATTCGCTCCCTGTTTGCCCAGGGGATCCACACCCTGTTCCTGATGAAGCTCATCGCCACCATCAACGAGCAATTGATCGCCAAGGCCTTTTCCCTGGTGATCCCCGCGGCGCAGCAAGAGCAGGTGTGCCTGCTGATGCTGGGGTCAGAGGGGCGTGGCGAGCAGATCCAGAAAACCGATCAGGACAATGCCCTGATCCTGCCGGATGGCCTGCCGTGGCCCACCCAGTCGGTGGATTTGGCCGACTTCAGCGCCCTGCTGGCGCGCCTGGGTTATCCCCCTTGCCCGGGCAGGGTGATGGTCAACAACCCGGCCTGGGTGAAGCCGCTTGGCGGCTGGCTGCAAGGGATAGAGCAGGCCTGTGTGCGCGCCAGCGAAGCGGATCTGCTCTGGCTCGCCACCCTGGCCGATGCCCAGGCCATCACGGGAGATCGCGCCCGGCTCGCCCCCGTCGCCCGCCACCTGCGGGCCTGCCTCGCCGACCGACCGGATCTGCTGGCGGAGATGGCAAGGGCCGCCGTCGCCTTTCACGCCCCCCTCACCCTCTTTGGCAGGCTGGAGCAAGCCCCGGAGGGGCTGGATCTCAAGCGGGGCGGCCTCTTCCCTCTGGTCCACGGCGTCCGGGTACTCTCCCTGGAGGCGGGGATCCTGGAGACCTCGACCACGGGGCGCATCGAGGCCCTGGTGGGCCAGGGACGCCTCAGCCGGGACTATGGCACCAATCTGGCGGAGGCCTTCCGGCTGTTCATGCGGCTTCGGCTGCGCAGCCAGTTGCAGGAGGGAGACGGACGGGTGCGGGTGGCAGACCTCGGCCCCGCAGAGCGGGATCTGCTGCGCCATGCCCTGCACCAGGTGAAGAAGTTCCAGCAATGGCTCACCTTGCACTTTCGTCTTAGGCAATAGCGATGTGGATGCACTGGCGCCGCCGCTGGCTTGGCAGGACGTTTCGGGAGGGGGAGTTTGCCCCGCTCTTTGCCCGCCCTGCTGGCGACGAGTGGGTGGCGCTGGACTTCGAGACCACCAGCCTGGATCCGGCGCTGGCGGAGATCGTCTCCATCGGGGCGGTGCGCATCCGGGGCAACCGGATAGAGACGGGCGATGCCCTTGCCATCCGGGTCCAGGCTCCCGCCAGCCTGAGCGCCGGGTCCGTGGTGATCCACGGCCTGCGCCATCAGGATCTGCAACAGGGCATGGCACTGGAGCCCGCGCTGCGCGCGCTGCTGGAGTTCATCGGCCCCCGTGAGCTGGTGGGGTATCACATCGCCTATGACCTGCGCATTCTCAACCTCGCCTGCCAACGGCTGTGGGGGCTCACCCTGCCCCAGCGCGGCATCGAGGTGAGCCGCCTCTATCACGATCACCTCTATCGCCGCTATCCCGATGCCGCCATCGATCTGCACCTGGCCGCGATCTGTCGCCATCTGGCGCTGCCAGCCCTGCCCCCCCACGACGCCCTGAGCGATGCCGTCACCGCCGCCCTTGTCTTTGTACGCCTGCATCAGGGCGGCCCGCTGGCTTATCCCAAAGTCTAATTGTTCGGCAATAACATTTAATTCACATTTTGCTTACATGGACAGCCGTGCTGTCCGGTAGGGAACCCCTCATCCACCGCTGACATTCACTGTCATGGAGAACTGCAATGGAACAGCAACCGTATCTTCGGATCCAGCAAGATCCCAACTTCCAGGCACTGGTCGCCAAACGCCAGCGTTTTGCCTGGACCCTCTCCATCCTGATGCTGGGGCTCTACCTGGCGTTCATCCTGCTCATCGCCTTTGCGCCGGGCTGGCTTGGCACCCCCTTGAGTGAAGGCTCCAGCATCACCCGTGGTATCCCGGTCGGGATTGGTCTCATCGTATCGGCCTTCGTGCTGACCGGTATCTACGTATTTCGTGCCAACGGCGAGTTCGACGAACTGAACCAGAAGATCCTCAAGGGAGCGCAATCATGAAAGGCAAGTTTCTGCTGCCGCTGGCAGGTCTGATCTCCACCCCCTTGCTGGCGGCCGACGCCATCAGCGGCGAGGTGCAACGCCAACCCCTCAATATCTCGGCCATCGTGATGTTCGTGATCTTCGTGGCCGCCACCCTGTTCATCACCTACTGGGCCTCCAAGCGCAACCGCTCGGCTTCCGACTACTACGCCGCCGGCGGGCGCATCACCGGCTTCCAGAACGGTCTGGCCATCGCCGGTGACTACATGTCCGCCGCCTCCTTCCTCGGCATCTCCGCCCTGGTCTATACCTCGGGCTATGACGGTCTCATCTACTCCATCGGCTTCCTGGTGGGCTGGCCCATCATCCTGTTCCTGATCGCGGAGCGGCTGCGCAACCTCGGCAAGTACACCTTTGCCGACGTGGCCTCCTACCGCCTCAAACAGACCTCGGTGCGCAGCCTCTCTGCCAGCGGCTCCCTGGTGGTGGTCGCCCTCTACCTCATCGCCCAGATGGTCGGTGCCGGCAAGCTCATCGAGCTGCTGTTCGGCCTCCAATACCATGTGGCCGTGGTGCTGGTCGGCATCCTGATGGTGCTCTACGTGCTGTTCGGCGGCATGCTGGCCACCACCTGGGTACAGATCATCAAGGCGGTGATGCTGCTCTCCGGTGCCAGCTTCATGGCCATCATGGTGATGAAGTCCGTCAACTTCGACGTCGGTACCCTGTTCAGCGAAGCGGTCAAGGTGCATGCCAATGGTGCGGCCATTATGAGCCCGGGCGGCCTGGTCGCCGACCCCATCTCCGCCATCTCCCTTGGGCTGGCCCTGATGTTCGGTACCGCAGGTCTGCCCCACATCCTGATGCGCTTCTTCACCGTGAGCGATGCCAAGGAAGCCCGTAAATCGGTGTTCTACGCCACCGGCTTCATCGGCTACTTCTACATCCTCACCTTCATCATCGGCTTTGGCGCCATCCTGCTGGTCAGCACCAACCCGGACTTCAAGGACGCCACCGGCGCCCTGCTGGGGGGCACCAACATGGCGGCGGTCCATCTGGCCGATGCAGTGGGCGGCAGCCTGTTCCTGGGCTTCATCTCCGCCGTGGCGTTTGCCACCATACTGGCGGTCGTGGCCGGGCTGACCCTGGCGGGGGCCTCCGCGGTCTCTCACGACCTCTATGCTTGCGTCATCAAGGAAGGCAAGGCCAACGAGGCCGACGAGCTGCGCGTATCCAAGATGACCACCCTGGTACTGGGTGTGGTCGCCATCGGCCTTGGCATCCTGTTCGAGAAGCAGAACATCGCCTTCATGGTGGGCCTGGCGTTCTCCATCGCGGCGAGCTGCAACTTCCCGGTGCTCTTCCTCTCCATGTTCTGGTCCCGCCTGACCACCCGTGGCGCCGTCTATGGCGGCTGGCTCGGTCTCATCAGCGCCGTGACCCTGATGATCCTGGGCCCCACCGTCTGGGTGAAAGTACTGGGCCATGCCCAGGCCATCTTCCCCTACGAATACCCGGCGCTCTTCTCCATGGGGCTGGCCTTCATCGGGATCTGGTTCTTCTCGGTCACCGACAAGTCCCAGGCAGCCTCCGACGAGCATGCCAAGTTCTTCCCGCAGTTCGTCCGCTCCCAGACCGGGCTCGGTGCCTCCGGCGCCTCCGCCCACTAAGTGGCATCCCACGCATCCAAGCCGGCCCAGTGCCGGCTTTTTTCATGACCGCCCCCTCGCCTCCCCTCTGCAAGAGAGGCCGGAGCCCGTTGCCGGCCTGGTCGTGAAACCTTACCCCCTGCAATGGGGCCAGATCACAGTTCCTGCTAAAACTTTCGGGGGATCTGTGCCATAATGCGCGCCATTTGACAGACCAACCGGGACATTCCAGTGCTTTCAAGCAACAACATCACCATGCAGTTCGGCGCCAAGCCGCTGTTTGAGAACATCAGCGTCAAGTTTGGCGGCGGCAACCGCTACGGCCTCATCGGTGCCAACGGCTGTGGCAAGTCCACCTTCATGAAGATCCTCGGCGGCGATCTCGAACCCACCGGCGGCAATGTGAGCCTGGATGTCAACGAGCGCATCGGTAAGCTGCGCCAGGATCAGTTCGCCT
Source organism: Aeromonas sp. FDAARGOS 1402 (assembly GCF_019046925.1). Taxonomy (NCBI): domain Bacteria; kingdom Pseudomonadati; phylum Pseudomonadota; class Gammaproteobacteria; order Aeromonadales; family Aeromonadaceae; genus Aeromonas; species Aeromonas sp. FDAARGOS 1402. The sequence continues at coordinate 3,513,478 of NZ_CP077201.1, read as the reverse complement.
ACGAAGAGATGCGCGTACTGGACGTGGTCATGATGGGCCACACCGAGCTGTGGGCCGCCATCGCCGAGCGCGATGCCATCTACGCCAACCTGGAGGCCACCGACGACGACTACATGAAGGCCGCCGAGCTGGAAGGCCTGGTCGCCGAATATGATGGCTATACCGCCGAATCCCGCGCAGGCGAACTGCTGCTGGGTGCCGGTATTCCCATCGAGCAGCACAACGGCCCGATGAGCGAAGTGGCCCCGGGCTGGAAACTGCGGGTACTGCTGGCGCAGGCGCTCTTCTCCAACCCCGACATCCTGCTCTTGGACGAACCGACCAACAACCTGGACATCAACACCATTCGCTGGCTGGAGCAGGTGCTCAACGATCGTGAAAGCACCATGATCATCATCTCTCACGACCGTCACTTCCTGAACTCCGTCTGCACCCACATGGCGGATCTGGACTACGGCGAGCTGCGAGTCTACCCGGGCAACTACGACGAGTACATGCTGGCTGCCACCCAGGCCCGCGAGCGCCTGCTGGCCGACAACGCCAAGAAGAAGGCCCAGATCGCCGATCTGCAATCCTTCGTCTCCCGCTTCAGCGCCAACGCCTCCAAGTCCAGCCAGGCTACCTCCCGCCTCAAGCAGATCGACAAGATCAAGATTGAGGAAGTGAAGGTATCCAGCCGTCAGAACCCCTTCATCCGCTTCGAGCAGGACAAGAAGCTCTACCGCAACATCCTGGAAATCGAAGGCGTCTCCAAGGGTTATGGCGACGGTCCCCTGTTCAAGGGGCTCAACATGATGCTGGAAGTGGGCGAGAAGGTCGCCATCCTGGGTACCAACGGGATCGGTAAGTCCACCCTGATCAAGACGCTGGTCGGTGCCCTGGCACCGGATACCGGCACCATCAAGTGGTCCGAGAACGCCCAGATCGGCTACTACGCCCAGGATCACGCCGAAGATTTCGACACCGATCTCAATGTGTTCGACTGGATGGCCCAATGGAAGCAGGAGAACGAAGACGAGCAGGCGGTGCGCTCCGTGCTGGGTCGTCTGCTCTTCTCCCAGGACGACATCAAGAAGCCGGTCAAGGTGCTCTCCGGTGGTGAACAGGGCCGGATGCTGTTCGGCAAGCTGATGATGCAGCGCCCCAACATCCTGATCATGGATGAACCGACCAACCACCTGGACATGGAATCCATCGAATCCTTGAACCTGGCGCTGGAGATGTACAAGGGCACCCTGATCTTCGTCTCCCACGACCGCGAGTTCGTCTCCTCCCTGGCGACCCGCATCCTGGAGCTGACCGAAGACGGCATCCGCGACTTCGGCGGCACCTACGAGGATTACCTGCGCACCCAGGGTGTGGTGTAATCCCCCGCCTTCAAGCAAAGCGATCAGAACCGGCGCCTCGTGCGCCGGTTTTTTTATGCCTCCTTTATCACGCCCCACAGCAAGAGAAGGATTGGGGATAAGGAGAGCAAGAGTACAGCGCGCTGTCATACACCTGTCCCGCTCATCCCCAGCCAGGATAGGCAGCACAAGCCCGTGCCTGGCCCCTTCCCTCCTGCGCCCGCCTGCTCTGCCGGGCTGTCGATGGCACAAAAAAACGGCTCCATCATGGAGCCGTTTTCACACTTGGGGCCGTGAGGCTGACTTACTCGACAGTGGCTTCCACGTCGGTGAAGTATTCGATCTTGGCCGCCTTGCGCAGCTCGTCGATCAGCGACTTGTAGTCAGCCTGTGCCTTGCCCTGACCCAGCTGACCTTGCAGCAGGCTCACCATCTGGGACGGCTCCTTGATGACGTTGACCTTGTCCAGCGCCACCACCACACGATCACCGTTGGCTTCGGTCACCAGCTCGACGCTCGGCTTGCCATCGGTCGGATGGGGCATGCGGAACGCCTGGGTCACCAGGTTCTGATCCATCTCCTGGGCGAAACGGGATACGCCGGTATGGGTATCCACTTTCAGACCCAGCGCGGTCAGGTCGGCCTGAACGTTCTCACCGGCCTTGAGCTTGTCCAGCAGACCCTGGGCCTTGCCACGGGCCACTTCACTGGCCTTGTCGTGCTTGATGGCGGTGATCACCTGCTCTTTCACCTCGGCAAGCGGCTTGGCCGCCTTCGGCTGGTGACCCATGATGTGCAGCACCAGCGCCTTGCCGTCAGCCAGCTCGATCACGTCGGAGTTGGTATTGTCATCGCGCAGCTGTTCGGAGAACGCCACGGAGAGCACCTTGGGATCATTGAGCGGTGCCGGCGCATCGGCCTGGCTGAAATAGCCGGTGGACTGCACCTGGAGGCCCATGGCTTCGGCGGTCAAGTCCAGGGAGTCCGGGTTCTCGAAGCTGCTGTCGGCCATCTTCTGCTGTTCGGCGAAGAATTGCTCCTTGGCCTTCTCAGACTGCAGACGGGCGATGGTATCGCTCATCACGTCCACGAAGGGCTTGGTCTTGGCAGGCTCGACGGCCAGCAGCTTGATGATGTGGAAGCCGAACGGGCTCTTCACCACGGCGGAGAGATCGCCAGCCTTGGCCAGCGCGAACGCGGCTTTCTCAAAGGCAGGATCCATCACCCCCTTCTCGAACCAGTCGAGCTCCCCGCCCTTCTTCGCAGAGAAGGTATCGGAGGAGTCGGCCTTGGCCAGCGCGGCGAAATCGTCACCTGCCTTGGCCTTGGCCAGCACGGCCTCGGCTTTCTGCTCGGCCGCCTTTTCATCCTTGCCAAACGGGATCAGGATGTGCGCCACCTGACGGCGCTCGGGACGCTGGAACAGATCCTGATGCTGGTCGTAGTAATCCTGGGCATCCTGCTCGGTGACCTTGATGTTCTTGCCAAGGTTCGCGGCATCGAGCAGCAGATAGTCGACCTTGACCGTCTCGTCGTTCATGAAGCGAGCACTGTTGGCCTTGTAGAACTGCTCCACCTCGGCATCGCTCACCTCGATCCCGTCCACATAGGCGGAAGCGGCCAGACGGATCAGGCGCAGGTCACGGGTCTGGTTGTAGAGGCGATCCAGTTGCTCGGCTTCACCCTTGAGGGCGAACTCCGATCCCAGCACGGCGCCCATCAATTGCTGGCGCACCATGTCCTGGCGCAGGGAGTCACGGAACATCTCGGGGGTCATGCCGGCACGGCGAATGAGCTGCAGGTAGCGGTCATTGCTGAACTTGCCGTTCTCGGCAAACTCGGGCATGGCGACGATGGCCTGCTTGATCTGCTCATCGCTGACGCGCAGACCCAGGGAGCGGGCCTTGTCATCGATCAGCGCCTGATCGATCAGACGATCCAGCACACCGCGACGGAACTGTTTCATGTAATCGGGATTGGCGGCCAGCTGGTTGAAGGCCTCACCCATTTGGGATTCCATACGGGCCCGCTCATTGCGGTAGGCATTCTCCAGTGCGGGGGCACTGATGTCATTGCCGTTGACGGTGGCGGGGGCGGTACGTGCCGGGCCATTGAGGTAGCTGCCTACCCCGGCCAAGGCAAAGGAGAGGATGATCAGGCCCAAGATAACCTTGGCTACCTTGCCCTGCGCCCCTTCGCGTAGTTTATCCAACATCATGTTTGTACTTATGCTCCCGAACTCGATGGGCGTAAATAATGAAAAGGCGCACCGATTGCGATGCGCCTTGGTCAAGCAGTATGAGGGAGAGCCCTCTCACTTGTCTGGTCAGAGACCAAGGACGGTGCCGATAGATATCAGCGACCGGCTTAGTTGACCGCGTCTTTCAGGGCCTTGCCGGCTTTGAAGGCAGGAACTTTACCGGCAGCGATTTCGATGGTCGCACCAGTTTGCGGGTTGCGGCCGGAACGGGCTGCACGCTCGCGAACGGCGAAAGTACCGAAACCAACCAGAGCAACCTGGTCACCCTCTTTCAGGGCTTCGCCCACGGCATCGATGAAGGCATCCAGCGCACGGCCAGCGGCAGCTTTGGAGATATCAGCACCGTCTGCAATCTTGTCAATCAGTTGAGATTTATTCACTCTTATATTCCCCTTTTATCGAACATCGCTGCGGCGCTGATTTCCCTGGCCACAACAAGTGGAGGTTTTATAACAAGCCTCCTGATCAGTTGCAAGTGACAATCTGGCGCAAACCCGCGCCACATCACGCATTGCGACTCATCATGAGTACCCGATCGGTGGTCAAGGCTACTTCCGTTGTCCGGTGCATGCAAGCCTTAACCACCCCCCGAATGCGCCAAATTTGCGGCGCATCAACATTTACACGACAGAAACGCGTTCGAAACCTTGCGGATTGTCCTGCAACGCCAGTGCAAGCACCTCATCAATCCAGCGAACCGGATAGATTTCAAGATCTTGTTTGACGTTGGCCGGGATCTCCTCGAGGTCACGTTCGTTCTCTTTCGGGATCAGCACACGCTTGATGCCGCCACGGTGGGCCGCCAGCAGTTTCTCCTTGAGACCACCGATGGGCAACACCTCGCCACGCAGGGTGATTTCACCCGTCATGGCTACGTCGGCACGCACCGGGTTGCCGGTGAGGCTGGAGACCAGGGCGGTACACATGGCGATACCGGCGCTCGGGCCGTCTTTCGGGGTCGCCCCTTCCGGCACGTGCACATGGATGTCGCGCTTCTCGTAGAAGTCGCCGTTGATACGCAGCTTCTCGGCACGGGCCCGCACCACTGTCATGGCCGCCTGGATGGACTCCTGCATCACGTCACCGAGGGAACCGGTGTAAGTGAGCTTGCCCTTGCCCGGCATGTTGGTGGTCTCGATGGTGAGCAGATCGCCCCCCACTTCGGTCCACGCCAGCCCGCACACCTGACCAATCTGGTTCTGGTCGGTGGCCTTGCCATAGTCAAAGCGCTGTACCCCCAGGAACTCCTTGAGGTTCTCCTGGTTGACCTGAACATGCTTGATGCTCTTGTCCAGCAGGATGCGTTTGACTGCCTTGCGACAGATTTTGGAGATTTCACGCTCCAGGCTGCGCACACCCGCCTCGCGGGTGTAGTAGCGGATCACCCCGATCAGCGCCGAATCCTCGATGGTGATCTCGGAAGGCTTCAGGCCGTTGCGCTGGATCTGCTTGGCCACCAGGTGCTGCTTGGCAATGTTGAGCTTCTCGTCCTCGGTGTAACCGGACAGACGGATCACTTCCATCCGGTCCAGCAGCGGACCCGGGATATTCATGGAGTTGGAGGTGGCCACGAACATCACGTCCGACAGGTCATAATCCACTTCCAGATAGTGATCGTTGAAGCTGCTGTTCTGCTCGGGATCCAGCACCTCCAGCAGGGCGGAAGCGGGATCGCCACGCATGTCCGAGCTCATCTTGTCGATTTCGTCGAGCAGGAACAGCGGGTTCTTCACGCCGACTTTCGCCATCTTCTGAATGAGCTTGCCGGGCATGGAGCCGATATAGGTACGACGGTGACCGCGGATCTCCGCCTCGTCACGCACCCCACCCAGGGCCATGCGCACATACTTGCGGCCGGTAGCCTTGGCGATGGACTGCCCCAGGGAGGTCTTGCCCACCCCGGGAGGCCCGACCAGGCAGAGGATGGGGCCCTTGAGCTTGTTCACACGCGCCTGCACCGCCAGGTATTCGAGGATGCGATCCTTGACCTTGTCCAGGCCATAGTGATCCGCATCCAGCACCTCCTGGGCCTTGCCCAGGTCTTTCTTGACCTTGGAGCGGGTCTTCCAGGGCACCTGCACCATCCAGTCCACATAGCTGCGCACCACGGTGGCTTCCGCCGACATGGGGGACATCATCTTGAGCTTGGCGAGCTCGGCCTGGGCCTTCTCGCGGGCATCCTCCGGCATCCCGGCCTCTTCAATCTTGCGATTGAGGGCTTCGAATTCATCCGGGCTGTCTTCCAGCTCACCCAGCTCTTTCTGGATGGCCTTCATCTGCTCGTTGAGGTAATACTCCCGCTGGCTCTTCTCCATCTGCTTCTTGACCCGGGAGCGGATGCGTTTCTCGACCTGCAACAGGTCGATCTCCGACTCCATCATGGCCATCAGAAACTCGATGCGCTCGGACACGGAGGCGATTTCCAGCACCTTCTGCTTGTCTTCGAGCTTGAGCGGCATGTGGGCAGCCATGGTATCGGCCAGGCGCGCCGCATCGTCGATCGCCGAAATCGAGGTGAGTACCTCGGGCGGGATCTTCTTGTTGAGCTTGATGTAACCTTCGAACTGGCCGATGGCAGAGCGCACCAGCACGTCCTGATCCTTCTCCTCGATGGGGGCGGACGCGATGTACTGGGCCTCCCCGACAAAGAAGTCGCGATCGTCGATCATCCGCTCAAGGCGGGCACGCTGGCCCCCCTCCACCAGCACCTTGACGGTGCCGTCCGGCAGCTTGAGCATCTGCAGAATATTGGCCACTGTCCCGACGGAGAAAATTTCCTCCACCGTCGGTTCGTCAGTCGACGCATCCTTCTGGGCCACCAGCAGGACTTTCTTGTCCTGCTCCATGGCCGCTTCCAGACAGCGAATGGATTTTTCCCGCCCCACAAAGAGTGGAATGACCATGTGGGGATAGACCACCACGTCACGAAGAGGCAGGACGGGAATCTCGATGCGTTCTGAACGCTCTAGGTTCATATATGTCCTCTCGGCTTGTTATACCGTTGGCAAAGGCTTGGCTGAGTATATGGGGGCGCAAAGATGAGATTCAATCGCCTTGGCCGTAAAAAGCATGAAAGGGGCAAAAAGCCCCTTTATGTGATTAAAAATCAGACAGTTACTCTGAGGCTGCGGCCTGAGTCTCGGGATTGTCGTAGATCATCAGAGGCGCGGAGTCTCCCTTGATCACCGTCTCGTCGATCACCACCTTGCTGACCCCTTTCAGGGAGGGCAGGTCATACATGGTGTCTAGCAGCACGGCCTCGACAATGGAACGCAGACCCCGGGCACCGGTTTTACGCTCCATGGCCTTGCGTGCAATGGCATTGAGCGCGTCATCACGAAACTCCAGCTCAACCTCTTCCAGGGCGAACAGCGCGGCATACTGCTTGGTCAGCGCGTTTTTCGGCTCTTTCAGGATCTGGATGAGGGCAGCCTCGTCAAGCTCGGTCAGGGTCGCGACCACCGGCAGACGACCGATGAACTCGGGGATGAGACCGTACTTGATGAGATCTTCCGGCTCCACCTTGGCAAAATTCTCGCTCAGGGTTGCCTTGGCATTCTTGGATTTCACCTCGGCGCCAAAACCGATGCCGGTGCCCTTGACGGAGCGCTGCTCGATCACCTTGTCCAGCCCCGCGAAGGCACCACCACAGATGAAGAGGATCTTGGAGGTGTCGACCTGCAAAAACTCCTGCTGCGGGTGCTTGCGACCGCCCTGGGGCGGCACGGAGGCGATGGTGCCTTCGATCAGTTTCAGCAGTGCCTGCTGCACCCCTTCCCCGGAGACGTCGCGGGTGATGGAGGGGTTGTCCGACTTGCGGGAGATCTTGTCGATCTCGTCGATGTAGACGATACCGCGCTGGGCCTTCTCCACGTCGTAGTCGCACTTTTGCAGCAACTTCTGGATGATGTTCTCCACGTCCTCGCCCACGTAACCGGCTTCGGTCAGGGTGGTGGCATCGGCCATGGTGAAGGGCACATCCAGCAGACGAGCCAGGGTCTCGGCCAGCAGAGTCTTGCCGCTGCCGGTGGGGCCAATCAGCAGGATGTTGGATTTGCCCAGCTCCACGCCACCGGACTCGCTGCCGCTGCGAAGACGCTTATAGTGGTTGTAGACAGCCACTGCCAGCACCTTCTTGGCGTACTCCTGACCGATCACGTAGTCGTCCAGATGGGCGCGGATTTCATGAGGGGTCGGCAGCTCGCTACCATCGCGCTTGGGAGAGATCTCGCGGATCTCCTCGCGGATGATGTCGTTGCACAGCTCGACACACTCATCACATACGTAGACGGAAGGGCCAGCGATCAGCTTGCGCACTTCATGCTGGCTTTTGCCGCAGAAAGAGCAATACAGCAGCTTGTCGCCCTCACCCTTGCGTTTCTCTGTCATTCAGCGACCTCGTTTTATCAATAGAGGATGGATCGTCCTGTTGAGTTTACAACAGGACGGGGTACCCTGCTCAGCCGCGCTGGCTCAGGATGCCGTCAACCAGACCATAGGCAACGGCCTGCTCGGCGGACATGAAATTGTCACGGTCGGTGTCGCGCTCGATGGTGGCCATGTCCTGACCGGTATGGAACGCCAGACGATCGTTCAGGGTATTCTTGATTTTCAGGATCTCCTGGGCATGGATCTGGATGTCAGAAGCCTGCCCCTGGAAGCCGCCCAGCGGCTGGTGGATCATCACTCGGGCATTGGGCAGGCAGAAACGCTTGCCTTTGGCGCCACCGGCCAGCAGGAAGGCCCCCATGGAGCAGGCCTGCCCCATGCAGACGGTGCTTACGTCCGGCTTGATGAACTGCATGGTGTCATAGATGGACATACCCGCAGTGACGGCGCCACCCGGCGAGTTGATGTAGATGCTGATGTCCTGATCCGGGTTCTCGGACTCCAGGAACAGCAGTTGGGCCACCACCAGGTTCGCCATGTGATCCTCGACCTGACCGGTCAGGAAGATCACCCGCTCTTTCAGCAGACGGGAATAGATGTCGTAGGAACGCTCCCCTTTCGCGGTTTGCTCTACCACCATCGGGATGAGCGCATTGCGTGGGGATTCAGTCACATCGTTATAGTTCTTGTACATAAGGCATTGTCCCTAAAATAAAATGGCCCGAGTGGAGATCACACGAGCCATTATACTTAACAGTTTTGACCTTAAGTCAAATGTTCTTAGGCAGCGGCACCGGACTTGTTGATCACTTCGTCGAAGGCAACTTCTTTCTCGGTGACTTGCGCCTTGGACAGGATCAGATCGATGGCTTGATCTTCAATGGCCAGGTTGCGCACGCCGTTCAGCATCTGCTCGTTCTGCTGATAGTACTCGATCACTTCTTTCGGATCTTCGTAGGCAGTGGCCATGGACTCGATGATGCTGGTCACACGGGCGTCGTCAGCCTTGATCTCGTTGGTGCGGATGACGTCACCCAGCAGCAGACCAACGCGGACACGGCGCTCGGCCTGGGCCTGGAACAGCTCGGCCGGCAGCTCGGGGGCGTTGCCGCCCTGGAAGCCACCGAAGCGCTGCAGAGCCTGCTGACGCAGGGTGTCGATTTCCTGGGCAACAGCAGCCTTCGGCAGATCGATCTGGTTGGCTTCAACCAGGCCGTTCAGTACCTGCTCTTTCACGCTGTTTTTCAGGGCCTGGGCCAGTTCGCGCTCCATGTTCTTGCGCACTTCAGCCTTCAGCTCTTCAACGCTGCCGCTCTCGATGCCGAAACGCTTGACGAACTCTTCGGTCAGCTCGGGCAGCACTTGCTCTTCAACCTTGTGCAGCTTGGAGGCAAACTTGGCAGCCTTGCCCTTCAGGGCTTCGGCGTGGTAGTCAGCCGGGAAAGTCACCTCGATGGTGAACTCGTCGCCCGCTTTCTTGCCCAGGATGGCGTCTTCGAAGCCCGGGATCATGCGGCCAGCGCCCAGTTCCAGGGTGAAGCCTTCAGCCTTGCCACCATCGAACTCTTCACCGTCGATGGAACCGACGAAGTCCATGGTCACACGCATGCCGTTGGCGGCAGCCACAGCGGCTTCAGTCCAGGTGGCGTGCTGCTTGCGCAGGGTGTCGATCATGTTTTCCAGGTCGCTGTCCTTCACGGTGGCAACCGGCTTCTCGACCTTGATGCTTTCCAGACCGGCAACTTCGAACTCCGGATACACTTCGAAAGTGGCGGTGAATTCGAAATCCTGACCTTCTTTGATCTCTTTCGGATCCATGGTCGGGGCGCCAGCCGGGCTCAGTTTGTTCTCGATGATGGCCTTGATGAAGTTGTTCTGCATCATTTCATCGGCAACGCGGGCGTGAGCCATGGCACCGAACATCTTCTTGATGATGGCAACCGGAGCCTTGCCAGGACGGAAACCGTCGATGCGACGGGTTTTGGCCAGGCCATTCAATTCTTTGCGCACGGCGGCGTCAACGGTAGCGGCCGGTACAGTGATGGTAAGACGGCGTTCCAGACCCTGGGTTGTCTCTACAGAAACTTGCATTCTTTTACCTCGTTCAACTCAGCACTGCGTGCTGACCCTTTATTGCCCCCGGGCAAGCCCGGAGTCTTCCTGTTTATAAAGACAACGACTGTCTTTGTGATGAGAAAATATGACGCGACATTATAGCGGCGTGCAGTGGTCGCGTCGAGCCGCACATCCCCCATCCGGGGCACAGACAGCACAATTTGCGCAAGACTTTCTCCTATATGGGGAAGCCTTGCACCGAGTTCAAGCATTCCATCCGCAATAATTTGCACTGGCTCACTCTTTTTCACGGCGAACGGGTCATTTTGATCGCCATCCGCCGCCAATCGGGCACAAAAATGGCGTGCTGCGACCCAAATTGTCCACCTTCTCGCCTGTGCCATTGCGTCCCCCGGCCGGGCTCGCTATGGTGACAACCAATTTACGTGCTGCTGGAGTCACCCACATGTCCTTTTTCCGCTTCTTGTTCAATCTGCTCTGGTTCGTGCTGGGAGGCGTCTTCATGGGGCTGGCCTGGTGGCTGGCGGGGCTGCTCTGCTTCGTCTCCCTCATCGGGATCCCCTGGGGACGCGCCTGCTTCGTCATTGGCACTTTCACCTTCTTCCCGTTTGGCAAGCAGGCGGTGAGCCGCAAGAGCATGACGGGCCAGAGCGACATCGGCACCGGCGCCCTGGGGCTGATTGGCAACATTCTCTGGTTTGTGCTCATCGGGGTCTGGCTGGCCATCGGCCACATCGCCTCGGCGCTGGCCTGTTTCGTCACCATCGTCGGCATCCCGTTCGGCATCCAGCACCTCAAGCTGGCCCTCATCAGCCTGGCCCCCATCGGCCAGATGATAGTGACCAACCACGAGGCCGAATCGGGCCGCTACATCCGCTGAGGGCCCATCTCAGGCTATCCTTGCGGGTGGAAAAAAGGGCAGACTAGGGTCTGCCCTTTTTCATTCCCCCATTCGAGGTCTTCCATGCTGCCCAGCCATTTTTTTGCCAACCTCGCCCGTATGCGCCTCATCTACCGCTGGCCCCTGATGCGCAACATCCAGCCCGAAAACATCGCCGAGCACAGCCTGCAGGTCGCCATGGTGGCCCACGCCCTCGGCCTTATCAGCAATCGCCTGTTCGGCGCTCAGGTGGATGCCGACCGGGCCGCCGTCATGGCCCTCTACCACGACAGCAGCGAGGTGCTGACCGGGGATCTGCCCACCCCGGTCAAGTACTTCAATCCCGAAATCGCCCGCGAATACAAGAAGATTGAGCTTGCCGCCGAGCAGCGCCTGCTGGGCATGTTGCCGCCTGAGCTGGTCGAGGACTTTCGCCCCCTGCTCGACTCCGGCGCCCAGGACGAGGCCCTCACCAGCCTGGTGAAGGATGCAGACACCCTCTGTGCCTACACCAAGTGTCTGGAGGAGCTGAGCGTCGGCAACCGGGAGTTCGAGCCCGCGCGAAAGCGCCTCGAGCAGATGCTGGACGCCAGGATGAACCCCGCCATGCGCTACTTCATCGATGTCTTCGTGGGGAGTTTTTCACTGCCTCTCGATGAGTTGAATGCCCATTGATGCCATCAACACGGCACCGGGCATCATCTCCTCCTGCGTATTGCCTCGATAACCGCCAGTTCGGGGTTCCCCACAAAAGAGTGACAATAAAAAGGGCCCCGCAGGGCCCTTTATCACATCCATGGGCATCAATGCCCCAGCTCCCGGGACGGCACCAGGCCGCTCGCCCGCCAGGCAGGATAGAGGGTCGCCACCAGGCTCATCAGGATGGCGGCGCCGGTCACGATGAGCAAGTCCTGCATGTGCAGCTCGGTCGGCAGGAAGTCGATGAAGTAGATGTCGGGATTGAGGAAACGGTGCCCGATCACCCCTTCGATGGCGCTCAGGATCTGGGTCAGCTTGCTGGAGAGCAGGCCGCCCAGCAGGGCGCCTAGCAAGGCTCCCGCCACCCCGTTCACCATCCCCTGGATGACGAAGGTAAGCCGGATCTGGCCCGGGCTCGCCCCCATGGTCTTCAAGATGGCGATCTCGCTGCGTTTCTCGTTCACCGCCATCACCAGGGTGGAGACGATGTTGAAGCAGGCCACCGCCACCACCATCAGCATCACCACGTACATCACGGTGCGCACCATCTGGATGTCCTGATAGAGATAACCCTGACGGCTCATCCAGCTGCTGATATAGACGTAGTGTGGGAATTTCTGGGCCGCCGCCACCGTGATGGACTGGGCCTTGAGCACGTCGCTCACCTTGAGGCTGAACCCCTCCACCGCGCTGCCCATGCCGGTGATGGCCTGGGCGTCCGCCAGGTGCATGAAGCCGAGCAGGCCGTCGAGCTGGCCGCCGATCTCGAGCAGTCCTACCACGGTGAGCACCTCCCGTTTCGGGTTCTTGATGCCGGCGGCATCACCCGCCTGGGGCAGCAGCAGGGTGACGGTGTCTCCCGTCGTGACCCCCAGCTTGTCGGCGATGATCTTGCCGAGGATGACCCCGTGTTCACCCGCCTGCAGCTCGCGAAGACCCCGACCCGTCATGAAGTTGCCCGCATCGGAGAGATTGGCTTCCAGCTCCGGCAGCACCGCACGCAGCTGGACCCCCTTGAGGGCGGAGCCGTGCTCCAGCAGGCCGTCCAGGCGAATGACCGGGGCAGCCGCCTCCACCCCGGGCTGGGCCAGCAGGTAGTCCCTGAGCCGCGGCCAGTCAGGCAGTGGCGCCTCCATGCCGATGAGCTCGCCGTGGGGGACCACGGAGAGCACCCGGTTCTTGAGCTCCCGCTCGAACCCGTTCATGGCGGAGAGGCCAAGAATGAGGGCCATCACCCCGAGGGCGATGCCGATGAGGGAGGAGGCCGAGATAAAGGCGATGAAGCCGTTGCGGCGGCGGGAGCGGCTGTAACGCAGGCCCAGGAACAGGGGCAGCGGCTTGAACATCAGGCGACCTCCGCCATCACGCCGCTCACCAGGGTGACCCGGCGATGGAGCTTGGCCGCCAGGCTCAAGTCATGGGTCACTACCACGAACGCGGTGCCAAGCTCGCGGTTAAGCTCGCAGAGCAGCTCATAGACGGCGGTGGCGCTGGCATGATCCAGGTTGCCGGTGGGTTCGTCCGCCAGCACCAGGCTGGGTTCGTTGACCAGGGCACGGGCGATGGCCACCCGCTGGCGCTCGCCACCGGAGAGCTCGGACGGTCTGTGGTTGAGACGGTGGGAGAGCCCCACCCGCCCCAGCATCTTGCTCGCCTTCTCGGTGGCGCTGGCCACCGACTCACCGGCGATCAGCAGCGGCATGGCCGCATTTTCCAGCGCGCTGAATTCCGAGAGCAGGTGGTGGAACTGGTAGACGAAACCCAGCTCCTGGTTGCGAAACCTCGCCTGGGTGCGGCTGTCCCAGCCATGGATGTCCTGCCCCTTGAACAGCACGGCGCCGCTGGAAGGGTTGTCCAGCGCCCCCATCAGGTGCAGCAGGGTGGTCTTGCCGGAGCCCGAGCTCCCCACCACCGCCAGCATCTCCCCGGGGGCAACGTCCAGCTCGATCCCCTTGAGTACCTGGGTCTCCAGATTGCCCTCTTTGTAGACATGATTGAGGGCCTGGCAGCGCAGCAGCGGCTCGCAGGAGACGGATTGATTCATAACGGGGGCTCCACTTGCACCAGTAACAACAGAAGATGAATTATTCATAACGCAGCGCCTCCGCCGGTTTGACCCGGGCCGCGCGGGAGGCCGGGTAAAGGGTGGCACTGAAGCTGAGCAGCACGGCGCCCAGCAAAATGGTCATGACCTGGGCCGGCTCGACGATGACCGGCAGACCGCTGCCCCCCGCCGCCATATAGAGGTTGAGCCCAAGGGCATTGAGCAGAGGATTGAGGCCAAAGCAGAGCGCCAGCCCCGCCAGCCCCCCGAACAGGGCGCCGATGACGCCGCTCGACGCCCCCAGCACCATGAAGATCTTGACGATACCGGATTCGCTCATGCCCATGGTACGCAGGATGGCCACCTCCCCTTCCTTGTCGGTGACCACCATCACCAGGGCGGAGAGGATGTTGAAGGTGGCAACCGCGATGATCAGCACCAGCATCAGCCCCATCATCCGTTTTTCCATGGCCACCGCCTGGAACAGCTCGCCGCGCTCGCGGCGCCAGTCCTGCCACTCCAGCCCGTTCGGCAACGCGGTCTTCACCACCTCGTCGGCGGCGAAGGGATCGTCCAGCCAGAGGCGGATGCCGCCCACCTTGTCTGCGGGCAGGCGCAGCATGCGCTGGGCATCCCCCAGGGCAATCAGGGCCACCTGGCTGTCCACGTCAGCGCCGACCCCGAAGATGCCGGAGACGGTGAAAAGACGCTGGGCCGGCACCCGGCCAAAGGGGGTAAAGCGGGTACCTTCGGTCAGGATGAGACGCACCTGGTCGCCGATGGAGACCTTGAGGCGGCTGGCCACCCCCTGCCCCAGCACGATGTGGTATTCACCGGCCTGCAGGCTGTCAAGGCGCCCTCCCAGCATCTGGGCGTGCAGGATGTCATCCTTGGGCCAGCGGGCGGGATCGATCCCCTGCACGCTCACGCCGGTGAGCTGACCCGGGCTTTGCAGCATGCCTTCGCTATCGAGCATGGGGGCCGTGGCCACCACGTGGGGCAAGCGGGCCAGATCGGGCAGACCTTCGGGCTCGGCCTCGATGCGTCCGGCCTGATTGGTCACCACCACATGGGGGATCACCCCGAGGATGCGCCCCTTGAGCTGGCCTTCGAACCCGTTCATCACCGAGATCACCACCATCAGGGCGGCGACCCCGATGGCGATGCCAAAGGTGGAGAACAGGGAGATAAAGGAGACGAAGCGGTTACTGCGTCGCGAGCCTGCATAACGCAGGCCGATGGCCAGCGACAGTGGCTGAAAAAGTCCGGTCTTCAAGGATATCTACGTTGCCAACGAAATAAGATACCGGATAATAAAGGGAAACCGTCTATGACAACAAGGGATAGCCTCCATGCAGGAACAGTTCTTCAGCGTCACCCATGCCACGCCGGTCAATGTGATCCCCATGCCGGCCGACTTTCGTCTGCCGACGCTGGAGGCCCTGGAGGCCGAGTTGCCCGAGCCGTTTCGCATCGCCTCCGCCATCACCTCCATCGATCTGGTGAGCAGCCGGTTGCTGCGCAGCCAGAACGAGTCCATGCACGATCTGGTGGAGATCATCAACCAGCAGTCCCGCAAGATCGACATGATCATGGGCTATGTGCTGGCGGCCCAGGATCACCCCGAGCACCGCTTCCACACCCTGCGCTTTGGCGCCGGGCAGCTCACCTACCTGCACCCCCACCAGGGGCACGGGGAGGCCCCCGCCCTGCACCAGATAGTGCGGCTCAAGATCTTCCTGCGGGAAGAGGCCTCCGCCGTCTACTGCTACGGCGAGGTCGTGCAGCGGGACGCCGGAGAGCACGGCACCCACGTGGTGCTCGACTACGTGCGCATCCGCGAGGATGACCGGGAGCTGCTGGTGCGCGCCAGCCTGCATGTGCAGTCGAAACAGCTCAAGCTGCGTGCCCAGGAACGTCAGCGCTAACCCAGGTCCATGTCAAAAG
The DNA here is from genome assembly GCF_019046925.1 of Aeromonas sp. FDAARGOS 1402. Lineage (NCBI taxonomy): Bacteria > Pseudomonadati > Pseudomonadota > Gammaproteobacteria > Aeromonadales > Aeromonadaceae > Aeromonas > Aeromonas sp. FDAARGOS 1402. The sequence goes on along the minus strand of NZ_CP077201.1, from coordinate 3,497,837 downwards.
AACGCCAACAGTAAAAGACTCCGATGATGCCAATGACCCTCCCCGCCTTGCCCGCCAAAGCGGGCCAGAAGACAACGTTCGGCCAGCTGGTCGGCAGCAGCCTGGCTCTGGTTGCCGCCCGCCTCACCCGGGAAGCCCGAAGACCCGTCCTGCTGGTCACCGCCGATACCCCGAGCGCCCTGCGCCTTGAACAGGAACTGGGGTTCCTGCTGGCGGATCAGGATTGCCCGGTGCTGCTGTTCCCGGACTGGGAGACCCTGCCCTACGACAGCTTCTCTCCCCACCAGGACATCATCTCCCAGCGCCTCGAGACCCTCTACCAGTTGCCGCAGATGCGCCACGGCGTGCTCATCGTGCCCATCTCCACCCTGATGCTGCGCACGGCGCCCCAGGCTTATCTCGACAAATACAGCCTGATGGTCACAAGCGGCCAGCGCCTCAACCTGCAGCAGCTGCGCGGGCGTCTGGCGGAGGCGGGCTACGTGGCGGTGGAACAGGTGCTGGAGCACGGCGAATTCGCCGCCCGCGGCTCCCTGCTGGATCTCTTCCCCATGGGGAGCAGCCGCCCCTATCGCATTGATTTTTTCGACGACGAGGTGGACTCCATCCGCCCGTTCGACCCCGAGACCCAGCGCTCCAGCGAGCCGGTGAAGTCGGTGAGCCTCCTGCCCGCACGGGAATTTCCCACCGACGAGGGGGCCATCGAGCTGTTTCGTGGCCAGTATCGCGAACAGTTCGAGATCTCCCGCGCCGAGGGCTCCGTCTATCAGGAGGTGAGCAAGGGGCGCTGGCCCGCCGGCATTGAATACTACCTGCCGCTCTTCTTCCAGCAGACCGCCAGCCTGTTTGATTACCTGCCCGAAAACACCCTGCTGCTCACCGTGGGGGAGATCTACCCCGCGGCCCAGCGCTTCTGGAACGACATCGGCCAGCGCTATGAAGACAGACGCTGGGACAACACCCGTCCCCTGCTGCCGCCCCAGCAGATCTATCTGCCGGTGGAGCAGCTCTTCGCCGCCCTCGGGGACTATGGCGCCGTGCGTCTGCAGGAGGCGACCGTTGACGGCGGAGCGGGTCAGCAGGATCTGCCCCTCGCCCCCCTGCCGGATCTGCAGCTCGACCACAGCAAGGAGCAACCCCTGCTGGCCCTTGACGGCTTCCTGCAAGGCTTTGCCGGGCGCACCCTGTTTGCGGTGGAGTCCGAGGGGCGGCGCGAGGGGCTCGGGGATCTGCTCGCACGGATCAACCTGCAACCCCGGGAGTTTGCTTCCCTCGACGCCTTCCTCTCGAGCGATGCGCGCCACGGGCTGCTGGTCTGTCCCCTAGAGCGGGGCTTCCTACTGCAAGAGCCCGGCCAGACGCCCCTTGCCCTCATCACCGAAGCCGAGCTGCTCGGCGGCAAGATCCGCAGCAAGCGCCAGCGGGACAAGAACAAGAACCTGAGCTCGGATGCGGTGATCCGAAACCTGGGCGAGCTGACCCAGGGCCAGCCGGTGGTGCACCTGGATCACGGGGTCGGTCGCTACCTGGGGCTCGAGACCATAGACGCAGGCGGCCTGCCCACCGAGTTTCTGACCCTGGAATACGCCGGCGGCGACAAGCTGTTCGTGCCGGTCACCAGTTTGCACCTGATCAGCCGCTACACCGGCTCCGACAACCCGCCCAGCCACAAGCTCGGCGGCGAGGCCTGGGTCAAGGCGCGGCGCAAGGCGGCGGAAAAGGTGCGGGACGTGGCGGCCGAGCTGCTGGATGTCTATGCCATGCGGGCAGCCCGTCACGGTTTTGCCTTCAAACACGACCGGGAGGCCTACCGCCAGTTTGCCGCGAGCTTCCCCTTCGAGGAGACCGAGGATCAGCTCAATGCCATCAACGCTGTGCTCGGCGACATGTGCCAGGCCAAGAGCATGGATCGGCTGGTGTGCGGCGACGTGGGCTTTGGCAAGACAGAAGTGGCGATGCGGGCGGCGTTTGTGGCCGTGCACGGCGGCAAGCAGGTGGCCGTGCTGGTGCCCACCACCCTGCTCGCCCAGCAGCACTACGACAACTTCCGCGACCGATTCGCCAACTGGCCGGTGCGGGTGGAGGTGCTGAGCCGCTTCCGCTCCGCCAAGGAGCAGAGCGCCGTGATGAAGGAGATGGCCGAGGGCAAGGTGGACATCATCATCGGCACCCACAAGCTGCTGGGCGCCGAGCTCACCTTCAAGGATCTGGGGCTGCTCATCGTCGACGAGGAGCACCGCTTCGGGGTGCGCCAGAAGGAGAAGATCAAGGCGCTGCGCGCCGACGTGGATATCCTCACCCTCACCGCGACCCCCATTCCCCGCACCCTCAACATGGCCATGTCCGGCATGCGGGATCTCTCCATCATCGCTACCCCGCCCGCCAAGCGGCTCGCCATCAAGACCTTCGTGCGCCAGCACGAACCTGCGGTGGTGCGCGAGGCGGTACTGCGGGAATTGAAGCGTGGCGGCCAGGTCTACTACCTGCACAACGACGTGGAGAGCATCGAGAAGTGCGCCGCCGATCTTGCCGAGCTGGTGCCGGAGGCGCGCATCGGCATCGCCCACGGCCAGATGCGCGAGCGGGAGCTCGAGCGGGTGATGTCGGACTTCTACCACCAGCGCTTCAACCTGCTGGTCTGCACCACCATCATCGAGACCGGCATCGACGTGCCGAGCGCCAACACCATCATCATGGACCGGGCGGATCATCTCGGTCTGGCCCAGTTGCACCAGCTGCGGGGCCGGGTCGGTCGCTCCCACCACCAGGCCTATGCCTACCTGCTCACCCCCCATCCCAAGCTGATGACCAAGGATGCGGCCAAGCGGCTGGAGGCCATCGCGTCCCTCGAAGATCTCGGTGCCGGCTTTGCGCTCGCCACCCACGATCTGGAGATCCGGGGCGCGGGCGAGCTGCTCGGCGACGATCAGAGCGGCCAGATCGAATCGGTGGGCTTCACCCTCTACATGGAGATGCTGGAGCAAGCGGTGGAGGCGCTCAAACATGGCAAGGAACCGTCGCTGGAGCAGCTCATGAGCCAGCATACCGAGGTGGAGCTGCGCCTGCCCGCCTTGCTCCCGGACGACTACATCCCGGACGTCAACATGCGCCTCTCCATGTACAAGCGCATCGCCAGTGCCGCCGACGAGCAGGAGCTGCGGGAGCTCAAAGTGGAGCTCATCGATCGCTTCGGTCTCTTGCCGGAGCCGACCAAGACGCTGATGGAGCTGGCCGCCTTCCGCCAGCGCGCCACGGCGCTGGGCATTCGCCGGGTGGAGATGAGCGAGCGCGGCGGCTATCTGGACTTTACCCAGGAAACCCGCGTCAACCCGGCCTATCTGGTCAAGCTGCTCTCAGAGCAGCCGCGCATCTACAAGATGGACGGACCGACCCGGCTGCGCTTCCAGGTGCCGACCCAGGACAGGGCCATGCGCCTCAAACTGGTGGACGGCCTGCTGGCGGATCTCGCCCGCCATGCCACCCCCTGAGGGGAAGCATGACGTCAGCAGGGCGCGACCTGCCGCCTACAACAACGGGAGCCCCAGGGCTCCCGTTTCGTTGCTGGCAAGGGGCGGCATCTCGCCCCCGGCCCGCCTTCTTGCCCCCGACGCCTCGGTTCGCCCTTCTGGCAGCACCATTTTGCCGCCAAACCCATCCACCAATGCGATACATCGAGTCATCACCCATCTAAAAAACAGATGGATGTGGGGATGATCGTGGGCAAAAAACGGGTTCAACGCGCCTCGATAGCCCCGCAGATGGCCCGTGCCGTATTTATCCCGCCCACGTATCCAGACCAGATATCCCGGCCAGGCATCCCGGCCAGGGGGCCACCAGCCATTGCACCGCGACCGCCGAGGCGCCGCGTCAGTCCGTCAGTCCGTCAGTCCGTCAGTCCGTCAGTCCGTCAGTCCGTCAGTCCGTCAGTCCGTCAGTCCGTCAGTCCGTCAGTCCGTCAGTCCGTCAGCATATCAACCTGGCTACACCCGCCTGCACGCCAATAAAAACGGGAGCCTTGACGGCTCCCGTGACGAAGGGACGCTGGCCCGGACTCAGCCCTGGTTGGCCGGATCCTCGTGGGCGGAGAACTCCCGCATGAAGGCCTCGGCCCGCTCCACCATCCTGGTGGAGCCGACGAAGTAGGGGGTGCGCTGGTGCAGCGCCGTGGGCTGGATGTCCATGATGCGGCCAAAGCCATCGGACGCCTTGCCACCGGCCTGCTCCACCAGGAAGGCCATGGGGTTGCACTCATAGAGCAGGCGCAGCTTGCCGTTCGGAGAGTTGGTGCCGGACGGGTAGATGTAGATGCCCCCCTTGAGCAGGTTGCGGTGGAAATCCGACACCAGGGAACCGATGTAGCGGGAGGTATAGGGCCTGTGAGTCGCCTCGTCACGCTCCTGGCAGTATTTCAGGTACTTCTTCACCCCGTCCGGGAACTTGATGTAGTTGCCCTCGTTGATGGAGTAGATCTTGCCCTCCTCCGGAATGCGGATGTTCTCGTGGGAGAGGCAGAAGCAGCCGATGGAGGGGTCATAGGTGAAGCCGTTGACCCCAAAGCCGGTGGTGTAGACCAGCATGGTGGAGGAGCCGTAGACCACGTAGCCCGCCGCGACCTGACGGTGACCCGGCTGCAGGAAGTCCTCCAGAGTGACCCCTGCGCCCGGTTTGCTGACCCGGCGATAGATGGAGAAGATGGTCCCGACCGAGACGTTGACGTCGATGTTGGAGGAGCCGTCGAGGGGGTCTATCAGCACCACGTACTTGGAGTGACGAGAGAGCTCGGAATCGAAGGAAACGAAGTCCTCCTCCTCCTCAGAGGCCATGCCGCACACCTCGCCACGGGCCTCCAGCGCCGCCTTGAAGCGCTCGTTGGCATAGACGTCCAGCTTCTGCTGCACCTCGCCCTGCACGTTTTCGGCGCCGATGGAACCGATGATGTCCGCCAGACCCGCCTTGTTGATCTCCCGGTTCACCACCTTGGCGGCCAGGCGGATGGAGCTGAGCAAGGAGGTCAGCTCGCCGGTCGCGGTCGGGTAGTCCGCCTGCTTTTTGACGATGAACTCGCCCATGGTGATCATGTTTCGCATTCTTGTTCCTTTAAGATCGTTTCCGTTGGCCGTTGAAAACGTTTGCAAGTGTCGGCAAAAAAAGTGCCGATCCCCGGCAGCGTTGTTTTGTAACCCAATGTAACGCCTGTTTTTTGTTTTTGCAGCGAATTAAGCCGTTCTTTAAATCGCCAGAAAGCCGCGCCACCACGGGCTTTCGGCGTGAAACAAGGGTGCCATCCGGCATCTTTTGGGGGGTTAATTCGTGACAAGAATGCATCCGGGCCGACGCGGCTGCCCGCCTTGCTCCCCCTGGCGCCCGGCAATGTTGCGCCAGAGGCTCCCCTCTTGAGATCTGCCCCCCAATCCCGCACACTGGCTGCGCTTTGGAAGCAAAAAAACATAAGGATATTCAATGAAAAAGTCGCTTATCGCCGGGGCGGTTGCCGCTCTGCTCACCCTCCCCGTCCTCGCCGCCCAGGTGCCTGAAGGCACCCAGCTTCTGCCAGCCACCCAGCAAGTGTTCGTGCGCAACATCGGCACCGAGCCTGCCTCCATCGATCCCCAGATGGTGGAAGAGAGCGCGGGCAGCGACGTCGTCAACGATCTGTTCGAGGGGCTCTATACCCTGGATGGCAACGGCAAGCTGCAGGCGGCGGGCGCCCTTGGCTACGAGCTCGATGCCACGGGCACCGTCTACACCTTCAAGCTCAGACCCGATGCCAAATGGTCCAACGGCGAGCCGGTGACGGCGGCGGACTACGTCTATGGCTGGCAGCGGGCGGCGGACCCCAAGAACGCCTCCAACTACGCCTGGTTCATCGAGCTGACCGGCGTCGCCAATGCCAGCGACGTGGTGCAGGGCAAGCAGAGCCCGGATGCCCTGGGGATCAAGGCGCTCGATGACTACACCCTGCAGATCACCCTGAAAAACCCGGTCCCCTTCTTCCTCAAGACCCTCTCCCACTACACCACCTTCCCGGCGCCCAAGGCCACCATCGAGAAGTTCGGTCATGAGTGGGTCAAACCGGCCAACATCGTCTCCAACGGCGCCTTCGCCCTCAAGGAGTGGACCCCGAACGAGCGCCTCATCGCCGAGCGCAACCCCCACTACTGGGACAACGAGCACACCGTGCTGAACAAGGTGGTCTATCTGGAGATCGTCTCCGATACCGCAGCCTACAACCGCTATCGTGCGAGCGAGCTGCACTACACCACCTATCCCCTGGAGCAGTATCAGCAGATCAAGCGCCAGAGCCCGGAGGAGCTGGTGAGCGCCCCCATGCTCGCCACCTACTACTACGTCTTCAACACCCAGCGCAAACCCTTTGACGACGTCAGGGTGCGCAAGGCACTGTCTCTTGCCATCGACCGGGACACCATCACGGAGAAGATCCTGGGACAGGGGCAGCTCTCCGCCTTCAGCCTGACCCCGCCGAGCGTGGACGGCTTCGAGCTCAAACGCCCCGCCAGCGAGCTGATGAGCAAGGAAGAGCGCATCAAGCAGGCCAAGGCGCTGCTTGGCGAGGCGGGTTACGGCCCTGACAAGCCGCTGACGGTGGACATCCTCTACAACACCAACGAGGGGCACAAGAAGATAGCGCTCGCCATCTCCTCCATGTGGAAGCACAACCTGGGGGTCAAGGCGGAGCTCAACAACATGGAGTGGAAGACCATGGTGTCGGCCCTGAACGAGGGTGACTTCGGGGTGAGCCGCTACTCCTGGAACGGAGACTACAACGATGCCTCCACCTTCCTCGACATCATGACCTCCAGCAGCAGCGCCAACAGCGGCAAGTGGTTCAACAAGGAGTACGACGCCCTCCTGGCCAAGGCCCATGACGCCAAGGATCCGGCCGAGCGCAACCGCCTCTATCAGCAGGCCGAGGTGCTGATCGACGAGGAGGCCCCCATCGCCCCTGTCTACTTCTACGTGAAATCACGGCTGCTCAAACCCAACGTCAAGGGCTACCCCTACCAGAACCCGCAAGACCTGGTCTATGCCAAGGATCTCTATCTGACGGCGCAGTGACGCTGGGCACCGAACCAAAAAGACCGCCTCGAGGGCGGTCTTTTTTTATCCTACTTCTCCTGACAGCCCGCCACCGCGAGCCGGGCGCGTCTTCGCACCGTCACGGGCCTCACCAGCAACTGCGCCAGCAGCACCCCCATCAGGGTCATGCCGCCACCGATGAGGTGATAGCTGGTGAGCCGCTCCCCGAGCCAGCTGATGGCAAGGGCGGCCGTCATCACCGGCAACAGGTTCATGAAGATGGCGGTGCGGCTCGCCCCGAGCAGGGCAATGCCCTGCATCCAGAGCCAGGGCGAGAGGGCCGAGGTCGGGATCCCCGCATAGAGGATGAGCCAGAGGGCGCTGCCATCGGGCCAGTGCCCGTCCACCAGCAGATAGAAGGGGGTGAGGAACAGGAGGCTGCACAGCACCTGACCGTAGAGCATGGACCAGTTGTCCAGCCCCAGATCCCAGCGCTTGAGCAGCACGCTGTAGAGCGCATAGGTGGCCGCCGAGAGCAGCATGTAGACGGAACCGATATGGATGCCCTGGGTCAGCAGCCGGGCCGGATCCCCCTGCCCCAACAAAATCGCCAGCCCCAGAATGGAGATGGCGCCTCCCAGCAGCGCCCCCCAGGTGGGCCGCTCGCGCAGCAACCAGATGCTGAGCAGCACTGTCATCAAGGGGGTCAGCCCCATCATCAGGCCAATCTCGGTAGCCCCCAGGGTCTGGGCCGCGTAATAGCCAAAGGTCTGGTTCAAGACCATGCCGAGCAGGGCCAGCACCGCCAGCTTCGAGAAACCGGCCCGCAGTTTGCGACGCTCGCGCCAGGCCCGGTGAGCCAGAAACGGGGTCAGCACCAGGGCCGCCACCATCCAGCGCGACCAGGCGAGCGCCGCAGGAGACAACACCCCGACCGCCAGCTTGCTGACGATGCCATTGCCGGCCCAGATGGCCATGCAGGAGAAGGGAAACAGGAAGGCAAGGGGCATTGCGGTATCCAGAATAAAAAGGCGGGTATTGCGCGCGAGTATAGAGAGGCAATCAGGATAAGCAAGCCTGCCAACGCAGGAAGAAGCGCCATGACGCGAACGGTTGGCGCCGCGCCCAGGCGCCATCAACAATCATGCCCGCACAAGGGGCGGGCATGAGGGGGATCAGGGTCAGCCTGAGGCGCCTCAGGCGGCATCCATGTGGAGCCTTGAAATCAGTTCATTGACCTCGAGCACCGTCTGGCGATGGGGAATGTCGGCTTGCAATGGCATCATCAGCAAGCCCGACTGGAAATCGAAGCGCCCCCTGCCGTGGATGTAAATCCGCCCCTTGAAGAAGGTTTTGACATGTTTTGCCACCATCAGTGGCAGGTACTTCTTGAACACTCTCATCGTTTGCAACCTCTTGAAGTTGTATCCGTATGACAGCAGCTTATGCGAAATAATTCCGTTAAATTTATATAAAAAACCGGAAAATTCGACTCTCTCTTCCCCAAAAAACCAAACTGTAACTTATTATTAACTTTTACCGTATTGTATGCGGTCCTTCCAGCCAGAGCAAGACTCCTTTGCCATCTTGCCATTCGATGCAGGCCAGCCCGGACGTCGCGAACATGGGGGCCCCTGCCGCCGGGCAGAGACTCTGGACCAGATACCCCACCAGCGGCAGGTGGCTGACCATCAGGATGTTGTCATGCTCCGCCGCCAGCGCAGTGAGGTAGCTCGCCACGAAAGCCGGATCCCCGTAGGGGGTGATGTCGCCGCTCTCCTCGACCTTGAGGGCCTTGGGCAACACGGGGGTGATGGCCTGCCAGGTCTGTCTGGCTCGCAGGTAGTTGCTGTGGATCACCAGGTTCAGGGAGCCTGCCAATTGGGGAGCCAGCCAGCCCGCCATGTGGATGGACTCTTCGATGCCTTGCTCGGTCAGTGGACGCTGTTCATCAGTCTTTGCGTTCATGCCAGCCTGGCCATGACGCATGATGTAGATTTTCATTACAACCTCGCCCAGGGGGCCTGTTTAAATAGCGGGGGAATCTTACCCCGCCATGCCGGGGGAAACAATTGCGCCACCTCTCAGAAAAGGGTTTGCCTCGCAAGATAGCGGGGTCGATAATCATGTTTAAATTCAAATAAATTCATCGCGAGCCCCTCCCCAATGAGCCCATATGCCAGTCCCAATGATCATCGGCGGTATCACTATCTGGAGCTGGCAAACCGGCTCAGGGTCTTGCTGATCTGTGATCCCGAGACCGACAAATCCGCCGCCTCCCTGGCGGTGAATACCGGCCACTTCGACGATCCTGCGGATCGCCAGGGCATGGCCCATTTCCTCGAGCATATGCTGTTTCTCGGTACCCGCACCTACCCCAAACCCGGTGAATACCAGCAATTCATGAGCCGTCACGGGGGCAGCAACAACGCCTGGACCGGTACCGAGTTCACCAACTTCTTCTTCGACATCGACAACGGCTTCTTCGAGGCGGGGCTCGACCGGTTCTCCCAGTTCTTCATCTGCCCCACCTTTGCACCGGAGTGGGTCGACAAGGAGCGCAACGCGGTGGACTCCGAGTACCGCCTCAAGCTGCAGGACGACGTGCGCCGCAGCTACCAGGTGCACAAGGAGACGGTCAATCCGGACCACCCCTTCTCCAAATTCTCGGTGGGCAACCTCGACACCTTGGCAGATCTCCCCGGCCGGGATCTGCGCTCGGACCTCATTGCGTTCTACGAAACCCACTACAGTGCGGATCGCATGGCGCTGGTCATGCTTTCACCGGCACCCATCGAGACCCAGCTGGCCTGGTGTGATCGCTTCTTTGGTGCCATTCCGGATCGCCATCTCGGCCCTCCGGTACTGAGCCATCCTCTCTACCGACTCGATGATCTCGGCATTCGCATCCAGCTGACCCCGGTCAAGGAGACCCGCAAGCTGGCGCTGACCTTCCCGCTGCCGTGCGTGGATGAGTATTACGACAAAAAACCCCTCACCTTCCTGAGCCACCTCATCGGCTATGAGGGGGAAGGCAGCCTGCTCTCTCTGCTCAAGGGGCGAGGCTGGGTCAATCAGCTCGCCGCCGGCGGCGGCATCAGCGGCGCCAACTTCAAGGACTTTGGCGTGAGCTTTGGCCTCACCCCCCTTGGGCTTGAGCATGTGGACGAGATCATCGCCGCCCTGTTTGGCTATCTGAAGCTCATCGAGCGGGGTGGGGTGCAGGCCTGGCGCTATGAGGAGAAGCGCAGCGTGCTGGAATCCGCCTTCCGCTTCCAGGAGCGGGGACGGGCCCTCGACACCGTCTCCGGCCTCGTGCTCAACCTGTTCAGCTACGGGCCGGACGATCTGCTCTACGGCGACTACATGATGCGCGAGTTCGATGAGCCGCTGATCCGGCGCTTCCTCGCCAAGCTGACCCCCCACAATCTGCGGGTGACCATCCAGGCCCCGGAAGTGAGTACGGATCGCCTCGCCCGCTGGTACCAGACACCCTACAGCGTCCAGAGCATCAGCGAGGCCGAGAAGATCCGCTGGCAGCAGAGTGAACCGGATCCCGCCCTGCACCTGCCGGCGCCCAACCCCTTCATCAGCACCCGCCTCGACGCCCGTCTGCCGGCGCTGCCCGCCGACATGCCGTCCTGCCTCATCGACAGGCCCGGTTTCCGGCTCTGGCACCTGCACGAGCATCAGTTCAGCGTGCCCAAGGGCAGCCTTTACATCTCCGTCGACAGCGAACATGCGGTCAAGAGCCCGCGTCACATCGCCATGGCGCGTCTGGCCGTGGAACTGCTCACGGATCACCTCAACGCCCTCACCTACCCGGCGGAGCTCGCGGGCCTTGGTTACCAGATTTATGCCCATCAGGGGGGCTTTACCATCAACCTCAGCGGCTTTGCCGACAAGCAACCGCTGCTGCTCGACATGATCCTCGGCAACCGCACCCTGGGGTATCCGGATCCGGCCCGCTTTAGCGAGATCAAGGAGCAGCTTATCCGCAACTGGGAGAACCAGTCCAAGACCCGCCCCATCTCTCAGTTGTTCAACCAGCTCACCAGTTTGCTGCAACCCAACAACCCGCCCTTCGAGCAGCTGTTGCGCCACCTGCGCACCGTCGAACTCGGGGAGATGCCCGGCTTCGTCTCCGAGCTCTTTGCCAGGGTGCATCTGGAGGCCCTGGTACACGGAGACTGGACGGCCGCCGAAGCCCTCGAACTCGCGGCCCTGCTGGAGCGCCACCTCGGTGCCAACAGCCAGCCCAGCGCCGAGACCCGCCGCCCCCTCATCTCCATCCAGGACAGAGGCACCCTCATTCGCGAGCAGGGGTGCGATCACGAGGACTCAGCGCTGCTGGTCTACTACCAGTCGCGCACCACCCGAGCGCGGGATCTCGCCTGCTTCACCCTGGCCAACCACATCATGTCATCCACCTTCTTCCACGAGCTGCGCACCCGCCAGCAGCTCGGTTACGTGGTGGGAGCCGGCAACCTGCCCCTCAACCGCCATCCCGGTCTCATCTTCTATATCCAGTCGCCGGTGGCGGGGCCGCAGATCCTGCTGGATGCGGTGGAGGAGTTCATCGATCTCTTCCCGCTGGCCATGCTGGAGTTCACCGAGCAGCAGTGGCAGGAGAGCAAGGCGGGGTTGCAGGCCCAGCTCAGCGAGCGGGATGCCAACCTGCGCAGCCGCGGCCAGCGGCTCTGGGTCAGCATCGGCAACAAGGATCTGGGTTTTGATCAGCGCGAACGGGTACGCGAGGAGGTGGGCAGGCTCAGCCGTGCCGATCTGGTGCGCTTCATCACCCAGCTGAGATCCCGTACCTCGGATCGCCTCATCCTCTGCAGCTATGGCCTGGGCCACGAGCACGACGAGCGGATCACCGGCCAGTTTGTCGACGATCCCAGGGCGTTTCGGCTCAACGCCGCCACCTTCGAAGGCTGACCTCCCCTGTTGGCAACGCGCAGGCAATAAAAAGCCGACCCCGTGGGGTCGGCTGGAAAAACCATAATCAATTGCGACCAGAGCCGCCAAAAGTGAACATGAGCGTGAAAATCAGACACTGGGTTGATGTTCGACCGGCGTTCAAACCAGAGCTCATCGGTCGGCACCAGCAGTGATTGAGAAACAGCCTCATCTTAGGCATTTCCCTGATTTTCCACGTTGATCTATGTCAAAGGAGGTAAAACAAGCGCCACTTCCATCCTTGGCAGCGGCCTCGCGCCCTCTCAACCCCGGCGGATCAGCCGGTAGGCTACCTCGTCGAAATAGGAGAGCTGCCCCGAGAGCACCCTGGGGTGATCCAGCTCAGCCCCCCGGCCCAGCACCTCGACACCAAAGTCGCGCTCAAACAGGGTGCGCACCTCCATCTCCCCCACCGAGAACGGCGGCTGTTGCTGCTGCTCGGGCTGATATTCGAGGGTCACCAGCAACACCTGCCCCCCCGCCTCCACCAGGCGGCTCATCAGGGCGGCATACTGGCGGCGCATGGCGCCCGGCAAGGCGATAAGGGCCGCCCTGTCATAGACCAGGCGATAACGCAGCCCGAGCTCCGGGGCGGCGAAGAAGTCCCCCTGATAGATGCGCAGATCCTCGTGCCGGTGGCACTGATAGGGACCCACCTCGCTTCTCTCTGCACTCAGGTTGTTCTCGTCAAAAAACTGGGTAATGGCGAGCTCGGAGAGCTCGAAGCCATCCACCGGATGCCCCTGCTCACGCAGCCAGAGCATGTCCCGGGACTTGCCGCAAAGGGGCACCAGCACGGGGTCGCTCCCTTGCCGGGCCGACCACCAGGATTGCAGCCAGCGGTTGAAATCTGCCTGATGAAAGCCAATCCGGTTCTCTTTCCACTTCTGGTGCCAAAATGCCGCTTCCATCATCTTCCTCTCGTCATCTGCAATGGTGCATCACTATCACAACTTCACCGAAGTGGCGCAAGCCCCATGATCCCGCCCCTGTGCAAGAGAACGCCCACGATGGGCAGGCCTCAGGCCACGACCCCAGGCAGGCTTGTCGCCATCGCTGCCAGCCGGGTCAGGATCTGCGCGAAGGTGGGTCGCCGGGAAGGCACCTCAAAGCCGCACTCCCCGGCCAGTCGATGAAGGGGGTCGAGGTCGGCGTCCCCCCCATCACAGCGCGCCAGCAGCTCGGCCAGCAGGCAACCAAAGGCCCGCACTTCCAGGCGCTCCAGCCGCCCGGCCAGCACCTCATCGGCGCGGTCGTAACAGGAGGCGGCACCAAAGTCCCCGAGCAGCACCCGGCCCGGCGCCTCCTGCGACGAGTGAGGCATCGCGGGCTGCAAGGAGTACAGCAGGTTGTGTGCGTAGAGATCGCCGTGGAGGATGCCCCGCTCGTGCAGGTGCCGGGCGGCCGCAGCCACCCCCTGCACCATGGCCATCACCTGGGCCGGGGTGAAGTTCAGATCCGCCCCATAGACATCCCGGGTGCAGGAGTCCAGGCTCGGGGGGCCCGCCAGGGTGGAGAAGGCGGGGTCTATCAGGGGCATCACCAGTGCCGGGATGCCGGAGGGATGATCGCTCACTCTCCCCATCACACCGACCAGGTTTGGATGACGACCGGCGGCCAGGGACGCAGTCATCTCGCTCAGGGGCAAGCCATCGCTGGTGACGGCCCCCTTGAAGAGCTTGACCGCCACCGCCCCGGGCCCTTCGGCCCTCGCCCACTCGGCGCGATAGATGACGCCGGATGCTCCCTCCCCGAGCACATCCCCCAGTGAGAGCACCTGCCAGGGGATCTCGGTAGTGAACTCCGATGTGCCGTTCAGACACGCCTGTTCATCACAGAAAGGGTTGCCCGCAAAGGCCAGCCAGGACAGACGCGGCATCGAGGGCAGCCAACTCGGCAACGCAGGCAGGCGGTTGGCGGCGATGCGCAAAAGCTCCAAACGGTGGCAACCGGCAAGCGTCTCGGGAAGCTCATGTAGCCGGTTGCCAGAGAGCATCAGCTTTTGCAGGGCGTCGCACTGCCCCAGCTCGTCCGGCAGTCGTTCGATGGCATTGTCGGTCAGGATCAGCCAGCGCAATCTGGCGGGCAGGGAGGCGGCCGGAACGGTCGCGATGCGGTTGGCCTTGAAGCCCACCATGGTGAGCGCAGGGCAGCGCCCCAGCACCTCGGGCAGTTCGGTGAAGTTGTTCTCGGAGCAGAAGAGGATGCGCAGCTTCTTGCATTCGGCCAGCGCGTCAGGCAACTCGCTCAGCTGGTTGCCGGTGAGATCCAGCACCTCCAGGGTCTCCTTGAGGCTCAGGATCTCGGGAGGGAACACCGCGAGGTTTTCAGCAAGTTTGAGGTGGCGGGCGCCGCAGAGCTCGCCTGCGCGAAGCTGTTCCAGGGTATGCATGGGATCGTCTCTATCAACATTCGGGCTTGCGGTGGCTCACTGCGGGACACTCCCCCCAGACCACAAAGGAGGGGCATTATAGGGAATGACGGCCAAAGATGGCCGATTTTCTTGCAACGCCTTCTCTTGCAAAGGCCCCCCATCGCCACACTCCCGCTCCCCGTTGCCATGAACCATCCTAGTCGCGCGCTTGGGTGGTTGATCATTTGGTTGGCGCCATATAGTATGGCGCCATACAAAGTCATTCGAGACTCACCATCATGATCACGCTGGAACAGAAACACCTCGCCCTGCTCGAGGATGCAGAGCGCCGCGGACACGCGGACACCCAAAACATGCGCGTCTGCTTTGAGGTGTTGACCCTCGCCGCTGCCATCGATCAGGCGTGCGCGGCGCGCCTGGCCCCTCACCGCCTCTCCGAAGGCAAGTTCGTGCTGCTGTTTTTGCTGCGCGACCTGCCAGAAGGGTTGGCCCCCCACGAGCTTGCCGACAAGGCGGGGGTCACACGGGCCACCATCACCGGCCTGCTCGACGGGCTGCAACGGGACGGCCTGTTGGCTCGCCACAGCGACAGCCAGGACAGGCGAAAGATCTCGGTGCGCCTGACAGAGCAGGGCCAGGCCCTGGCGCAGCACCTGCTCGATGAGCACAGCCAGTGGATAGGCTCCCTGTTTGCCGGGTTCGATCAGGCAGAGCGAGAAACCCTGAGCGCCCTGCTCAAGCGGGCCTGGCTCAACGTCATCTCATCCCGGGCAGGCTGTACTAAGGCCGCCACAGAGGAGCACCCATGACACGCAGCCGCATCACGGATATCGCCCCCTCACGCCTCGCCCAGCTCAATCGGGGAGAGGCTGAGGCAAGCAACCTGACCGAATGTCTGGCGGTGGATTTTGCCGCCCTGATGCAGTGTACCCTGCCTTCGCTCGGGCCCCAGGCGCTGGCGTCGATGCACGCCGCATCCGGGGAGGGCATTACCCGGCGCATGGCCCTGGCCGCCAGGCTGCTCCTGGCCGAGAACGGCACGAGGGGTCTTGCGGCGCTCAGCCGTCATCCCTCCGATACCGTGCGGGGCTGGGCCTGTTTCATGGTGGGCGCGAGCGAGGGGCTGTCGCTCAGCGACCGCCTGGCCCTCATTCGCCCCCTCGCCGATGACCCGCACTTTGGGGTGCGCGAGTGGGCCTGGCTCGCAATGCGATCGACCATTGCTGCGCAGCTCGAGGTGGCCATTGCCGCCCTGGAGCCCTGGACGGCGGAGCCGTCCGAGCGACTGCGACGCTTTGCCAGCGAAGCGACCCGGCCCCGCGGCGTCTGGTGTACCCATCTTGCGTCCCTGCGACAAGCGCCGGAGCAGGCCCTGATGCTGCTCGAGCCCCTCAGGGCCGATCCCGCCCCTTATGTGCAGGACTCCGTAGCCAACTGGCTGAACGATGCGAGCAAAGACAGGCCACAGTGGGTCACTGACCTCTGCGCGCGCTGGTCTCGCGAAAGCCCCTGCCCCGCGACAACCCGGATTTGTCAACGCGCCTTGCGCACCTTGCGCAAGGGCCAACTCCCGAAGGAACCCCTATGACCCACTATCTGGCAGAGCTCTACACCCCCACTCCCGCCTGGCTGGCACTGAACCAGACGGCTCGTCAGCAGTTCTTCGAGGCCATTGGCACAGGCATGGCCAACCTCGCCGCCCTCGGGGTGGAGCCCATCGCCCTGGGCGAGACCGATGCTGCCACCCTCCATGGCGCGCCCCACCCCTTCTTCGCCATCTGGCGCGGGCCGGATGCCGCAGCCATCGATGCCCTCGTCCAGGGAATAGCCGCATCGGGCTGGCACGACTACTTCGAGACGGTCAACGCCACCGGCGCCGGTGTCTCCCTGGGCGAGCACCTTGCACAGTTGGCCGCCCTGCCCTGCGCCGCCACATCCAGCCCCGCCCTGGCCTGATAACCCCTAAAAGAGCGTTATCCCACCAGGCCTTGCGTCAGTGCCGCCGACACCGGTGGCACTGTTTTCCATACCCTGCCCTTGCAAACCCAGGTCACCACCACCTGGGAAAGCGGCGCCACAACCCGCTCCCTTCCCACTCCCTCCCCACTCCCTTCATAAAACGCTGATATCTCCCGATGCCGTGATGGGCCATCGCCGATGGGACAAGTGAGCAAGATCCGGGTCGTCGTGACAAAGGTTCGCCGCCATAGTGCTTTCAAACCAACAGTGCTTTCAAACCAACAGTGTTTTCGACCCCCAAGGGGTTGAACCAAAGGAGGTTTGAACCAGGAGGGGGTTGAACCCATCCACTTGTCTGCCAATCCTGCATGAGCGTCACCACCCGGCGCCATGCACATCTCGCGAGGGAACTGCCATGTCATTACTGTCCAACAAGGTCGCCATCATCACGGGAGCCAGCTCCGGTATCGGCCGCGCCAGCGCCATCCTGTTTGCCAGGGAGGGAGCCAGCGTCGTCGTCGGCGCCCGCCGCCAGACCGAGCTGAATCTGCTGGTGGAGGAGATCCGCCATGAGGGGGGCCAGGCGGTGAGTCTGGCGGGAGATGTGAAAAGCGAAACCTATGCCCGCGCCTTGGTGGATCTTGCGCTGACCCGTTTCGGCGGACTTGATATCGCCTTCAACAACGCCGGCACCACGGGGACACCGGGCAGCGTGCCGGGGCTTGAACTGGCGCAGTGGCAAGAGACCCTGGATACCAACCTCACCAGCGCCTTTGTGGGGGCCAAGTACCAGATCCCCGCCATGCAGGCACGCGGGGGCGGCTCCCTTATCTTTACCTCCACCTTCGTCGGCCATACCCTGGGGCTGCCCGGCATGGCAGCCTATGCCGCAAGCAAAGCAGGCCTCATCGGCCTGACTCGGGTGCTGGCCGCCGAATATGGGGCACAAGGGGTGCGGGTCAACGCCCTGCTGCCGGGGGGCACCGACACCCCCATGGGACGGGCCTTTACCAATACCCCGGAAAGTCTCGCCTTTGTGCAGCATATGCATGCCCTCAAACGGCTGGCCCAACCGGAGGAGATCGCCCGCTCGGCACTTTATCTCGCCTCCGATGCCTCCAGCTTCACCACCGGCATTGCCCTGCTGGCCGATGGTGGGGTATCTATTTGTCGCACATGACCTTGTCGCACCCAAGATCCTGCGGCTGCAAACCTATCGTGAGAGCGCCTTATGTCTGATTACGCCCGCATCGCCGATGCCATCCGTTTTATCGCAAGCCAGGTGGCGCGCCAGCCCACCCTGGACGAGATAGCGGCGCACGTTCACTTAAGCCCCTTTCACTTCCAGCGGCTGTTCAGCCGCTGGGCCGGAGTGACACCCAAACGCTATCTGCAGGTGCTGACCCTGGAGCGGGCCAAGGCGCTGTTGCAGGAGTCGCGCCCGCTGCTGGAGGTGGCCGACACCCTGGGTCTGAGCAGCGGCTCGCGGCTCTACGATCACTTCGTGCAGCTCGAGGCGGTGACGCCGGGCGAATACAAGCAGCGCGGGGCCGGGCTGGTGATCGATCACGGGGTGCACGACACTCCCTTCGGCCAGGCATTTGTCGCCCTGACCCCGCGGGGGGTGTGCAACTTCTCGTTTCTCGATGACCAGGCCCCACAGGCGCCGCTGACCGCCCTCGCCCAGCGCTGGCCTGCGGCAGAACTGAGGGAGGCGCCATCACGCACCCAGGGGGTCATCCACACCATGTTCGATGGCAGCAAGACGCCGGATCGCCCCCTCTCCTTGCACGTGAGCGGCACCAACTTTCAGATCAGCGTCTGGCGGGCACTGCTCGCGATCCCGCCCGCCAAGGTGGTGAGCTACGCCCAGGTGGCGAGCGCCGTCGGCAACCCCAAGGCCGCCCGCGCCGTGGGGCTGGCGGTGGGCGCCAACCCCGTCGCCTTGATGATCCCCTGCCACAGAGTCATCCAGCAAAACGGCAAACTCGGCGGCTATCACTGGGGCGAAACCCGCAAACAGGCGATACACGCCTGGGAAGCGGCGAGATATGAGTGAGGGTCAGCCTTTTATGCGCGATCAGATTAGGGGAAACAGAAGACGAATTGGGTGCACTTTAAGAACATAGCCTTGCCAGCCCCAACAAACACTGGGAGTACCCTGTACCACTTGCTATGGGAGAAGTCCCTTTATATATGTGTATATATTGATTCCATTCTTAATAAATTTCCAAGCTCGTCTTTGATCGTTTTGTAGTGATAGGGCCGCAAATATCCCTTCGGGGTTGTCGTAATTTCCTATATTTATGCCAGACATTACATTGCATGCGAATTCAAGATGTTCTTTTGTTGAGTTATAAGCATCATTTTCACTGGCATCATTAATTTCTAACTGGATGGATAAGTACCTTCCATTTATTTCAGTGAATAGCAATAAC
Organism: Aeromonas sp. FDAARGOS 1402; assembly: GCF_019046925.1. Taxonomy (NCBI): domain Bacteria; kingdom Pseudomonadati; phylum Pseudomonadota; class Gammaproteobacteria; order Aeromonadales; family Aeromonadaceae; genus Aeromonas; species Aeromonas sp. FDAARGOS 1402. The sequence goes on along the minus strand of NZ_CP077201.1, from coordinate 3,479,066 downwards.
AATGGTGGTTTTTCTGTACTTTTTATTTCAAATAAATTAAGGAGCTTTTTATTGTCTCTTGGCTAATTCCAGATTGGAACCATCATACTGAATACACCAGGTGGTAATCTAGGAAATTCATAACGACCTTTTGCAGGGCGCACAGAAAATACAGATAAGTTATCTCCGGTTAATTCATGTAGAGCCTGCCAGTAATCATCATCATGCAGTACTTTTTTATTATTCGGATGAATGTTGGTGTATATGATTACGCCAAATAAATGGACAGAATCGCTTTTTGATTTTTGCTCTTCGACAAATGAAGATAATACATCCATTTGATTTTCCATACGCGTTGTTAAGGGGGTATATTTCAGTTAGTAAAGCGAGAAACTTGATCCATCTGTCAAGTTTATTTCTTGAAGTCCCTAGATAACATTTGGGATGCAGCAGAGGCGGTGTACATACCTACACCTTTGATTTCCTTTGCAATTTCATAACCTTCATCTCTAAACCTCGCAAGCATTTGGCTCAAATCTGTGAGTTTACTGGTATTTAGAACCATTCTAACTGCGGTGCCATTGACTCGGTGCCCTAAATCAATATGTTGCTTCCTTTGTTCATTTAACGCGATTCCATGATCGCCACTGCAAATTAAGAAGTTTCCACCAAGTCTGCAAATTCTACTGATCATATAAAGACCAAACCCGGAGTTGTGCCATGGGTTGTCCCTATCAACACGAGCCCCTTTAAAGTTCTTGCTAGAAATTGCAGGCATTAATGCTTGCTGAATGGCATCTGAATCTGATTCAACCTGAATGAAGGGATTTGCCAAGAGGGATTGCTTCAAACCAATTCCATTGTCGATAATGGCAATCTCTACTTTGTGATATGTGGGCCAGTATTGTGCACAATACTCTATACTGCGGGATTGGCTGTGTTCCAAAACATTACGCATAATCTCTCTTATTGAAAACGTAAGGGCATCTACTAGATTTCCACCTTCTTCTCTGGAAAGAATTTTTGCCAAGTGTTCTGAGCGTTTTTCTATAATATCCTGGGCCTCTTTCCATTCTTTTGATGCTTCGTCAACAATGGTTTGAATTCGCAGGATTGTAAATGGCACAAAACTCTCATTTCCATCTTTGCAGTTTGGCTCTCTTCCATACTTCAGCCCAAATGCTCGGAAAAAAGCCATGTTGGCAGCGTATTCTTTATTCTGATGGCCCGTACAGCGAACTATTGTGTCTTTATATTTTCGACTAAAGTCTCTTATATGCTTTGCTACATAAGTCATCGAGAATGGTTCGATCCTCCCCATAGAAGAAAAGTCTATCAATAGATCTTTTTCACCCGCATACTTTTCCACCTCAGTACAGAATCTGAATATTTCTTGTTCGTTACAATTGCTCGGAAATTTTACAACTGCCATGCCCCCCCCTTGATTACATATCGTTTGCTTAAGAGCTTTTCTAGCTCACCCTAACACATAGCTCTAGTGACCTAAATAAGTTGTTATTTTCTTATTCACGAAACTGATGAAACAGTGACTCATCGCTAACTACTATTATGTCAATATTGATCATTTTGAAATTTACGCATTTATTTAAACCTTATTCTACAACCCTAAATTGAGTTGAGTCAGTCAATAAATTCCCAGCCGTAATAGATAACGAGATACTCTAGAAAATTTCTAGATCTTGTTCCAAGACACATTTCATGATTGATACATAGGCTACGTTATTTCCAAAAAATTAACCCTTCTTGAGCCAAGAGAAGCATCTTTGACTAAAAACTGTTCTAACAGAGTATATTTTTCTAGAGTGCCTGATGTTCCTTAGTTCTTCCTCAAGGTTGCCACCTCTGTACATTAATTGCTTTCTTTATTATTTGGCATTTAGACTTCTAGGAGCCGACCATCGCAATATGATTCAGTGCGTTTAAGAACGAATTCGCCAACGATATACTTGTCGAACAACGTTATTTTTATACCCTTATTTTCCGTAATGTGTCATTTATTTCATAGTCTACACTGCGACTAACCTCACAGGTCTTTGCATGATTTTTCCATAAATTCTAAAGTGAGGGATAACCCTCATATTTATCCATCTTTATCTATGTTGCAACAGGTGACTTTAGCTGTGCAGTCAGTACCTGGGCAAAATAATTCTTGCTTATCAGTATTAGGCCAACCCAGTAGAGGTCGTAGCCTTGTCTGGGTCTAAATAGTCATCTACTTCTATTTCTATGCTATACGCGATGTCTAGTGACATGCATAACTCCTGTGCGTGTAACACTTGAAAAAGAAGCGGGCTTTAGCTTATCCCAGTGACTAAAGCTAAATTTCAGCTACTTGTTAGCCGCCACTTTCCGGAACAAGGCCTGGAAACTCATAGACAAAACGCAGCAGCATTTCTACAAATGACATAAGGTTCTTGGCATCGGCTTCAGCCATTAACGCAATTTCATGCGTTGCCTCATTCCCCTTATTTCGGATGTGATCAACCCATACTTTTCCATTTGGCGGTACGAAGCCTTGGTTAGATAAATACTCAACATACTCAATGAATTTCATGTTCTCTTTTGCGCCCTGGTGCACTGCGATATTCATTAGCATCTTGCGACATAAGAGAACTGCGGCTGTGTAACAAGACTGACCAGTGCAACGCCGGGCTTCCTGGTAGAGTGCATCAATGTCGTCAGGTACATGCCGGACTGTATTACCCAGAGCAGGTGCAGGATACCGAACACCGCTTGGAGCAAAGAAAGTGATTCCGCTGCAATGAGTGCAAATGTAAGCAGCACCCACAACTTTTCCACTCCCATCGCTAAGTGCACCAATGGCATAGCCTTTATTTGAAGAAATAAGGTGGTTGCAGTAACCGCAAACAAATGACTCTGAGGGTAAGTCTTGCTTACTGCGCCAGTTTCCAGAACCAGGCTTCAAAAATTGCATGTAATTATCCTGTGAGGGCTAACTGTTGTTAGATGAAAAGCTACGCCATCCCGGATAGCAGAACCTTCCATATAACTCCGTTCCATCTTCGTAATCGCCAAAAAAATCATTTAAATCATCACATTACCAAACTGTCACTGGTATCTGACCACATTCGCTTCTATTCACAGCCGCCACTGGCGCTTGGCTTGCCCGCACTATTCCCGAATAACAGCAAAGCTACCGCAGGACAGCCTCCCGTTTGCTGCCTTTGACCCGCGCTGTTGCTCTGGCCTGGTTCATCGGTGACTCCTAAGAGGCCATATCCAGACGGATATCCTAGCGAGCGAAAGAGACAAGAAAAAGCGGAAGGTGGGCGTTTCCCAAGCCAGATCAAGAAATTACCCCATCTTGGGGGCGTATCAGCAGCTCACATCACCCTCTTGCATCAAGATGGGGTATCCAAACGGCGGGGATCCGGTTCCATTGCCCACATGGCAACTGACGGACAGGGTTTGCTCCCCCTCCCCTGTCTGGATAAACCACAGCCTGCCGCCCTATGTGGACGCGATGGATGACGCTCTGTCGCTCGACCCAGGCACTCACCATGACAACGGTGGCAACAGAGCCTTCACCCCCTTCGCCAGGGGAAAAATTTCTCGCAAACGATTGGAAAAAGAAAAGGCGTCTCAAGGGCGCCTTTTTGACAGTTTTGCGTTATCGGCAGGAAAACGTTAGCCGCTTATTCCCATTCGATGGTTGCGGGCGGCTTGCCGGAGACGTCGTACACCACGCGAGAGATGCCGTTGATCTCGTTGATGATGCGGTTCGACACGTGGCCGAGGAAGTCGTACGGCAGGTGGGCCCAGTGGGCGGTCATGAAGTCGATGGTCTCGACGGCGCGCAGCGCAATGACCCAGTCGTACTTGCGGCCATCGCCCATGACGCCGACGGAGCGCACCGGCAGGAAGACGGCGAACGCCTGGCTGACCTGGTTGTAGAGGTCGGCCTTGCGCAGCTCTTCGATGAAGATGGCGTCAGCCTTGCGCAGCAGGTCGCAGTACTCTTTCTTCACTTCGCCAAGCACACGCACGCCCAGGCCAGGACCCGGGAAGGGGTGACGGTAGAGCATGTCGTAGGGCAGGCCGAGTTCGAGGCCGACACGGCGCACTTCGTCCTTGAACAGCTCGCGCAGCGGCTCCACCAGACCCATCTTCATCTCTTCCGGCAGGCCGCCGACGTTGTGGTGGGACTTGATCACGTGAGCCTTGCCGGTCTTGCTGGCAGCGGATTCGATGACGTCCGGGTAGATGGTGCCCTGGGCCAGCCACTTGGCGTTCTTGAGCTTCTTGGACTCGTCGTCGAACACGTCGACGAAGACGCGGCCGATGGTCTTGCGCTTGGCTTCCGGCTCGTCGATCCCCGCGAGAGCGGAGAGGAAGCGCTCTTCGGCGTCGACCTTGATGATGTTCAGGCCGAAGTGATCGCCGAACATGTCCATCACCTGCTGGCCTTCGTTCAGGCGCAGCAAGCCGTTGTCAACGAAGACGCAGGTGAGGCGATCGCCGATGGCGCGGTGCACCAGCATGGCGACCACGGAGGAATCCACGCCGCCGGAGAGGCCCAGGATCACTTCGTCGTCACCCACCTGCTCGCGGATGCGGGCAACGGCGTCGTCGATGATGGTGGCCGGGGTCCAGAGGCATTCGCAGCCGCAGATGTCCTTGACGAAGTGCTCCAGCATACGGGCACCCTGACGGGTGTGGGTCACTTCCGGGTGGAACTGCACGCCGTAGAAGCGCTTGGCTTCGTCGGCCATGGCGGCATGGGGGCAGGTCGCGGTCTGGGCGATGGTGGTGAAGCCGGCGGGGATCTCGGTGACCTTGTCGCCGTGGCTCATCCAGACATCCAGCAGGGCATTGCCGTTGTCGGCAATGGCGTCTTCGATGTTGCGCAAGAGAGCGCTGGTCTTGCCGGACTGGCCCAGCACTTCGACCTGGGCATAGCCGAATTCACGCAGGTTGGAGGACTGCACCTTGCCGCCGAGCTGCTCGGACATGGTCTGCATGCCGTAGCAGATGCCGAACACCGGCACACCGGCGTTGAACACGTACTCGGGGGCGCGCGGGCTGCCCGCCTCGGTCACGGATTCCGGGCCGCCGGAGAGGATGATGCCGCTCGGGTTGAACTCGCGGATCTGCTCTTCGGTTACATCCCAGGCCCACAGCTCGCAGTAGACGCCGATTTCACGGACGCGACGGGCGATGAGCTGGGTGTACTGGGAACCGAAATCCAGGATAAGGATACGGTGGGCGTGAATGTCTTTAGTCATTTTATTCCTGCATCAGGCTGATGTTGTCACAAAAAGCACGGGATAAAAAAAGGGTGGAAAAACGGGGCGCAGAGCCCCGTTTCATCAGCCCATCCGGTAGTTGGGGGCTTCTTTGGTAATGGTCACGTCGTGAACGTGGGACTCTTTCATCCCGGCGCCCGAGATGCGCACGAACTCGGCCTTGGTGCGCATGTCGTCGATGGTCGCGCTGCCGGTCAGACCCATGGAGGAGCGCAGGCCGCCCATCTGCTGGTGGATGATCTCTTTGAGGCGGCCCTTGTACGGCACGCGCCCTTCGATCCCTTCCGGCACCAGCTTGTCGGCGGCGTTGTCGGTCTGGAAGTAACGGTCGCTGGAGCCCTTGGACATGGCACCCAGAGAGCCCATGCCGCGGTAGGACTTGAAGGAGCGGCCCTGATAGAGCTCGATCTCGCCCGGCGCCTCTTCGGTACCGGCAAACATGGAGCCCACCATGACGCAGCTTGCGCCCGCGGCGATGGCCTTGGCCACGTCGCCGGAGAAGCGGATGCCACCATCGGCAATCACCGGCACGCCGGTGCCTTCCAGGGCGTCCACAGCGTCGGAGATGGCGGTGATCTGGGGCACGCCCACGCCGGTCACGATACGGGTAGTACAGATGGAGCCCGGGCCGATACCGACCTTGACGGCGTTGACACCCGCTTCCACCAGCGCCTTGGCGCCAGCGGCGGTGGCGACGTTGCCGCCGATGATTTGCAGGTCAGGATAGGCTTCACGGGTCGCCTTGATGCGATCCAGCACGCCCTGGGAGTGGCCGTGGGAGGAGTCAATCAGCAGCACGTCCACACCGGCTTCCACCAGGGCGGCGACGCGCTCTTCGTTGCCGGCACCGGCACCGACGGCGGCACCGACCCGCAGACGGCCACGCTCGTCTTTACAGGCGTTGGGCTTGCGCTCGGCTTTCTGGAAGTCCTTCACGGTGATCATGCCCTTGAGCTTGAAGTCGCCGTTGACCACCAGCACCTTCTCGATGCGATGCTTTTGCATCAGAGCCACCACCTCTTCACGAGGGGCCCCTTCACGCACGGTCACCAGACGATCTTTCTGGGTCATGATCTGTTCGACAGTCTGGGAGAGATCGATGACGAAGCGCACGTCACGGCCGGTGATGATGCCCACCAGCTGGTTGCCGTCAGTCACCACGGGGTAACCGGCGAAACCGTTCTTGTGGCTCAGCTCCTTGATCTGGGCGATGGTCATGTCAGGGCGCACGGTAACGGGGTCGCTGACCACGCCGCTCTCGTACTTCTTGACCTTGCGCACTTCGGCAGCCTGCTGCTCGATGGACATGTTCTTGTGAATGAAGCCGATACCGCCTTCCTGGGCCAGTGCGATAGCCAGACGGGCTTCGGTCACTGTGTCCATGGCAGCGGAGATCATCGGGATATTCAGCGTGATCGCAGACGTGAGCTTGGTACGCAGGTCGGCGGTATTGGGGAGAACAGTGGAGTGGGCTGGAACCAACAGTACATCGTCGAAGGTCAGCGCTTCTTTGGCAATCCTGAGCATGGCAATATCTCACCGTTGAGGAGTGGGGGTGTAAAATATTGCCGACAAATTTTACTCATGCATTGGGCAGTGGTAAAGAAGTTTTTTGAATTTTTTATGGCGTAGCCCGATTTAACGCCACCAACAGGGCAAAAAACCAATAAATTCAGCCGTAACCATGCCGTTTTTCCCGACAAGATGATCTTTTTTGCCGTTGAGCCCCTTTCTGCCGCCAGTCTCCCGGAACGGCCTTTTTTCCACTCACAGCCGTCAGCCATACCGGCGGTCAGTTCCCCTGATAGCGGCCCGGCTTGTGCCAGTTCATCAGCATGGCGTTCATGGCCAGCGCACTCAGGGTTGACCAGAGCAGCAGGGGAAGCGGCAGGGTGAGCAGAGAGAGCGCAAACACCAGCACATCCAGCACCATCTGGCTCTTTCCCGCATTGATGCCGGTGCGCCGTTGCAGCCAGAGCGTCACCACGCCGGTGCCCCCCACGGAGGCATTGTGGCGCGCCAGAGACAAGACCCCCATGCCGAGGAAGGTTCCCCCCACCAGGGCGGCAAACAGGGGATGGACATAGCTCACCGTCAGCAGCAGCGGCACCGCCTGGGTGGCCGCCGAGAGGGCGACGTTGACGATCAGCGTCTTGAGGGTGAAGGCGCGCCCCATGGTGACGTAGCAGAACACCATGAAGGGCAGGTTCACCAGGAAGAAGAGCACGCCGATGGGCAGGGTGCTGACATGGGCGATCAGCAGGGCGATGCCCGCGATGCCGCCGGTGATCATGCCGGAACACTTGAGCAGATTGAGCCCCACGGCGATAAACATGACCCCGAGCACCATGCCGTAGACATCGTCCTTGAGGGTATGGGCCAGCCCCCTGCCCGCAGCCGCTGGCTGCATGGTCATTTCACCTTCCATATGACTCCTTAGATCCGATGTGATGGTGGCATCCGTTGCCCGACAACCAGGCCGCATTGGGGCTGATGGCGGCGACCCGCTCACCTTGCCGTCCCAACCCCCAATCTTGCGCTCCCCGCCCCCTGATCTCGCCATCATGGGGATGACAAGGCACAGCAAAAAGAGCGCCAATCAAAACAAGAGTCCGTGATACCATAAATAATCGGATTTAAATTCCGATAAATGCGCAATATGCAGGTCGAATGCACCACTTCAGTGATCGGCCAACACAGTGGCGCAGCATGTTTACCCGAGTCACCGAAAAAGGCCTCGTGCTATCCCCTTCACAGCCCGGTTTTTCGGCAGATCATGTCGATACGATGCCGCTTTTCAGCATGGATGATGCTTGTCATGGGGGAAATCCGGGGGCCATACGGCGTGTATCTTCGGGGCGGGCTCCAGGGGCGGATGTGGACATTACGCACCAATAAAGTGCAGTTGCACCAATATAGATCAACCGAGTGGCACGGTTTGCCTTGCACCGCGGCGCAGAGGCGACATGGGCACCGCTTTGCTCACTGCCATGAGCACTGCAATATGCAGAGCATGGAGTGACTCGGGCGGCGGATGCACCACTCCCCTTCCCTCTAGCCCCCTGCCCATGAGCGTGCTGGTCGCGAGTCCACAGGTCTGTCCATCCATCAGCCCCTCCGCAGCCAGAGTCCCATCAGGATGGGGCATCCATTCAGGCAGAAGGCAGAAGGCAGAAGGCAGAATAAAAAAGTCGGCCCGAAGGCCGACTCGCTGCACCCTGTGACAGGGCTTCCTTACTTGAGGTATTTGCCGTCCGCGCCCACCTTGCCCGGGCCGTTCAGTACCCAGACCCGCGCCGAATAGGCGGGCACCGCAAAGCTCAGGCTGCCGTTGCTGACGCTCTGGCTCGCACCGGTTACCACGTCCGTGTAGGTGCCGTTCTTCAGGCCACTCAGGTTTATCTGCTGGGCCGAGTTGGCCGCAAGGCCCACGGCAGCGTAGCTCCCTTGGGCGCTCAGATCACGCACGAAGCTGATGCCGCTCCCCCACTCGTTCACCTGGCTCATGGGCGCCTTTTGCAGGGCGGGCACCGCCTTGCGGATCTGGTTCAGGCGCTTGATGTGCTGATAGAGCGGGTGGCTCGGGGTGGCGGGGTTGTCCAGCACCTCCCCGTAGTAGGCACGACCGGTCTGATCCACCGTCATGGTGGCCCCGTCGATGTCCTGGGGCTTGCCCGCCTGGAACATCACCTCCTCCCCGTAGTAGAGGGTCGGGATCCCCCGCGCCGTCCAGAGCAGGTTGTAGGTCATGGCCGCATTCCCCTCTTCCCCGCCGTAGCGGTACTTGAAGTCATTGTCCGGCCCCACGTCGTGGTTCTGGAAGAAGGTGATGAGCTTGGTGGCATCCCCATAGACCCAATCCATGGCGAAGATCCCCCCTACCCCGCCAAAGTTCCCCCGGGTGACGTTGTCACGGAAGGTGGAGAACAGCGAGAAGTCCAGCACAGAGAGGCCGGAATCGCCCCCTGCACGGGGATTGGCCGGGTTCGGCGTGGTGCGGGTATACCACCAGGGGCGGATCACCGCCGAGGCATTGTCGTTGGCCAGCTCAGAGCCCCATCCGGTGCCCTTGACCAGGTTTTCGCCAAAGACGAACAGCCCCGGCTTGTGGGCCTGCCAGTCATGGACATAGGTCAGCAGTTCGTCCCGCTCGATGTGTTTCAAGGTATCGATGCGAATCGCATCCACCCCCATGTCGAGGTACTGACGAATGGCGCCGTTGAGGTAGTCCTTAACGTTCTGGTTGCCGGTGGCGAGATCGATGCAGTCCCCCGCCATGTGCTTGCGCTGCAGGGCGAGCGGGCTCTCCCAGTCACCGCCGGACATGAAACCGTCCAGGTGATACCAGGCGGGATCCAGGGTCTGGGCGTCGATGCCGAAGAAGCGGTTGGGGTTGTAGCCTGCGCTCGGCACGGTGGCGCCGGTCTTGGGGTCTACCAGGGGCTGGGTGCCCGCCGGATCGGACTGGCAGCGAGCCTTGTACCAGTCGGGAGCCACCGGGTTGTCGTCGTCACAGCGGTTGGCGCTGGCGTAGTCCCCGAGATTGCCCTGATAGGGGCCATTGTTGATGAGTCCCTGGCTCGACCCCGCCGGTACGTAGTATTTGACGGGCAGGCGATCGATCCAGGTCTTGCCGCGCAGACCGTACTGGCTCGAGTGGTTGAGCACCACATCCTGGATCACCTTGAGCCCCTTGGCGTGGGCCGCCTGGATGAACTCCCGGTAACCCGCCCCCGGCGACTCCAGACGGGGATCGACCCGGTAGAAATCGTAGGCATGGTAGCCGTGGTAGTCGAGGCCGGAGCGGTTCTCCACCGGCGGCGTCACCCAGATGGCGGTGAAGCCGAGATCCTTGATGTAGTCGAGCTTGGCGATCAACCCCTTGAAGTCGCCACGCCACTGGGGATCCCCCGCCTTGTAGCGATCCCGGTTGTAGTAGTTGTTGCTGGCATCGCCATCATAGAAGCGGGCAGTCAGCAGGAAGTAGATGCTCTCGGCACGAAAATCGCCGCTCGCCACTCCCTGCTCGCCGATGCGGTACTCGAAGCGTTGCTCGCGCTGATTGCCGCTGGCGTCGATGGCAAGGGTGCGGATCACCAGATCGGTGCCGCTCCCCTTGTCACTCGCCAGCAGGGGCTGGCCTGCATAGCGGGCCGATGCCGTGGTGGGCTGGCTGCCGTCCGTCGTGAAATGCACGGCGGGGGCGCTGTCCTGATCGTCGCTCACTCCCAGGGTGATGGACTGGCTGTCCACATAACTCCCCGGGGACGGGGTGGCCGTCACCGTGGGGGCCTGCAGATCGGCCCCGGCCAGCGTCTCCACCTCGATGGCCTTGCGCAGGCTGTCAAAACAGATGCGATAACTGGTGTTGGCGCTGACCAGGTAATCCTGGGCCGGATACGCCTCGGTCCAGTCCCCCTTGTGGTCAATCTTGAAGCGGGGGTTGTTGCTGCCAAAGGCCTGCTCGGTGCAGAAGATGGTGCCATCCTCGCTGGTCATGGGGGTGAGCCCCCAGTTGTTGGCCGTGCCCCGGAAGTACCAGCTATCGCTGCTCTGTCCTACCCCGACCACCACGCTCACGCTGCTGCTGCCCTTGGCGCCCTGATCGTCGGTGACCGTGAGGCCATAGGTGAAGGTGCCGGTCTGGGTGGTGTTGACGACGATGCTCTCCGTGGTCTCGCCGCTGCTCCACAGATAGCTCGCGATCTGGCCGTCGGGATCCGTGGAGTCGCTGCCGCTCAAGGTGAGCGACGCCCCCTGGGTCACGTTCACCGTCCCCCCCGGGGTGATGACCGCGAGCGGCGGCTGGTTGTCATCCCCAAGAGGGGTGATGCTGTAGGCCAGGGTCTGGTCGTTGACCTGGATGCGCACCGTGCCCACGGCGCTCCAGAAGATGTCGCCGCCACTTTTCTCCAGCACGCCGTCGCCGTTGCTGTCGCCAAAGTTGACGGCCCAGTCCCCAGCCTGATCAAACTTGAGGCGCTGGCTCGCCTTGCCATCCAGGTAGGCTTCCACCTGCCACAGGTGATCCCCTACCAGGGTCATGGGGAGGCTGGCCCAGCCGTTGAAGGTGCCGCGCACGTTGAGCTGCGGCAAGGTGCTGGCAAACCCCGAGGCCTCGCAACTGGCCACCGCCGTCGCGCTCACCGCCTGGGTGCTGGCATTGATGCGGATCTGGTACGCCGTGTTGGCATTGACCCCGTAGTCGGCCGCCGGGTAGCTCTGCTGCCAGTTGCCGTACCTGTCTATCTTGAAGCGCGGGCCGCCGCTGGCATCCCCGCTCACGAAGCGCTGACAGGTATCAAAATTGACGCCGTCCGTCGACGTCATGGCGGTCGCCGCCCATCCATTCGCGGTGCCCCGGAAGAACCACTCCGCCGCCGTGCTCGGCGCCGTGATCAGGGTTCCCAACAATCCGGCCGCGAGTATCCATCTAGCCATTGATAGTCCTTTATTTTCATTGTTTGTGTGTGATGCCGGTGTGTCCCGGCATTCCCCCATCCGCAACGTCCCGCCTTCAGATGAGCCCGACCAGTCTAGAGTCCCCCATGGCCAATTCATGGCCAACACGTGCAAAATGTGACCACTGTCGACCTCGTCATGGGCTGTATGTGATTGATAGCGCTTTCATTTCCTGGCGCAGAAGTGAGGGGCGCCCCCATCGGGGAGAGCAAGATGGCCGCCCTCCGCGACCACCTCGGGCACAGGGTCAGCCCCTGCCTCCTGCACGGCGCCGTTGCCATCGGGGACACTTGCCCCCATGATGCAATCCCCCTTGCCATCTCGGGCAACAGGGCGGTTCAGTCAGGGAGAAACGATGAGACCATCGGATTACGGGAGATTGCTCGCGCTGGCAGCCATCTGGGGTGCCAGCTTCTTGTTCATGCGCATCGCGGCGCCGGCGTTCGGCTCGGTCAACACCACCTTCCTGCGAGTCTTCTTCGCCCTCGTCGGGCTCGCCGCCATGCTCCTGCTGCTGCGCACCCCCATGCAGTTTCAGGGCAAGCTCAAATCCATCATGGTGCTTGGCATCATCAACTCCGGCGTCCCCTTCCTGATGTATGCCGTGGCGGCCCTCTGGCTGCCCGCAGGGTATTCCGCCATCCTCAATGCCACCACGCCCCTGATGGGCGCCCTCATCGGCTTCTCCTTCTTTCACGAGGCGCTGACCTTGCGAAAGTGGGCCGGGGTGATGCTGGGGCTGGTGGGCATCGGGCTCATCACCACCACCGGGGAGGTCGACCTGAGCGGCCAACTGGCCATCGGGGTGCTGGCCTGCCTCATCGCCACCGCCTGCTATGGCTGCGCCGGCTTCCTGACGAGACGCTGGGTCACCGAGCGGGGAGGCCTGGACGCCAAACTGGTGGCCTTTGGCAGCCAGATAGGGGCCGTCCTCTTCCTGCTTCCCTTCTTCGGCTACACCCTGGCGACCGGCCCCGCCGTCGACTGGCTCCAACCTGACGTCTGGGTCAGCGTGCTGGCGGTCGGCTTCCTCTGCACCGCCTTCGCCTACCTGATCTATTTTCGGCTGATCGCCGACATCGGGCCCCTGCGCTCCCTCACGGTCACCTTCCTCATCCCCCCCTTTGGTATCTTGTGGGGCTATCTGGTGCTGGGGGAAACCCTCACCGGCGGCTTCGTGTTCGGCGGCGCCGTGGTCTGCCTCGCGGTCTGGCTGGTGACCAGCCCCGCCAGAGCCGTCAAGCCGGCCAAGGCACAAGCCTAGGCTCCGCGTCATCTGCCGGGCCCATGGCTCGGCAGATGGGCGCAACTGGGGTAAGATGACCCCCATCGTTTCTCCCGCCCCGGCGGACACCACAGCAGGGCCAGCCTTGAATCACCTCGAACCCGCCAGTCAGAGCAGACAACAGCAGATCTTCACCGTCACCCGCCTCAACAGCGCCGTGCGCATGATCCTGGAGCAGGATCTGGGGCTGGTGTGGCTCACCGGCGAGCTCTCGAACCTCGCGATGCCAAGTTCCGGCCACTGGTACTTCTCCCTCAAGGACATGTCGGCCCAGGTGCGCTGCGCCATGTTCAAGGGCAACAACCGCCGGGTGCCGTTCCGTCCCCAGGATGGCATGCAGGTGCTGGTGCAGGCGCGAGTCTCCCTCTATGAACCCCGGGGCGACTACCAGCTCATCATCGAGTCCATGCAGCCCGCCGGGGATGGCATGCTGGCCCTGCGCTTCGAGGAGCTCAAGCGCCGCCTCGGGGCCGAAGGGCTCTTTGACGAAGGGCGCAAGCGCCCCTTGCCCCGGGAACCCCGCGCCGTCGGGCTGGTCACCTCCGCCACAGGCGCCGCCCTGCACGACATGCTGACGGTGCTTGAACGCCGCGCCCCGGACTTGCCCGTTTTCATCTACCCGACCCAGGTGCAGGGGAGCGCCGCCACCGCCCAGATCGTCTCGGCCATCATGCTTGCCAACCGCCGCGCCGAGGTGGATGTGCTCATCGTCGGACGCGGCGGCGGTTCCCTTGAAGATCTCTGGTGCTTCAACGAAGAGGCGGTGGCACGGGCCATCGCAGGCTCCGCCATCCCCGTGGTGAGCGCCGTAGGACACGAGGTGGACATCACCATCAGCGACTTTGCCGCCGACCTTCGTGCCCCCACCCCCTCTGCCGCCGCCGAGCTGGTCGCGCCGGACAGGAGCACCCGCGCCCAGCGCCTCGTGCACCTGCGCCAGCGGCTCACCCAGGCCATGAGCCGTCACCAGGTCGCCGCCCGCCATGGCTTCGTCCTGCTGCAGAAGCGGCTCGAGCATCAGGATCCCAAGCGACGGCTGGAGCAGCAGTCCCAGCGCCTCGACGAGCTCGACCGCCGCTTGCAGCAGTACCTGCGTGATCGCCTGCACCAGGGGGAGCGGCGCCTCGCGGGCCTCGTCATGCGCCTGCAGGCCAGAAGCCCCGAAAAGCTGCTGGCCATCGGCAAACGTCGTCACCAGCTTGCCGAGGAGCGCCTCCATGCCCTCATCGCAAAACGCCAGGATCTCGCCCGCCACCGCCTCGCCATGCTGGGAGCCCGCCTCGACAGCATCAGCCCGCTGGCCACCCTGGGGCGCGGTTACGCCATCGTGCGCACCCCCTCCGGGGAGGTGATCCGCCGCGCATCCCAGGTCAATGAAGGCCAGATCCTGATCACCACCCTCGCAGAGGGAGCGCTGCGGGTGCGGGTGGACGAGGTCGACAACCGCTGACAAAAAGCGGGGGCCTGCACCAGGCCCCCGCCTCCTTTCTGTGCTCCGATAGCCCGTTATACCCGGGCATGACCGGCCATCTTGCCCGGGTGGCCGGATGGTTTCTCGCCCCCCTTGATCCCCCCCGGTGGATTGCACCTCAGATACTCGAACAACCCGGCCTGCAAATTCACGTTCCAGAAACGCCCCGCCAGGGTGAGGGCGAGACGCTCGGCCGAGAGCCGTGCCAGCCCGTGTCGCTGCCAGGCCTCAAAGAGCGGCATCAAGTGGGAGACCAGCCCCTGTGGCAATTGAGACAACGCCAACCATCCGGTGTCGAGCCCCCCTCGCAGCAGCCCGTCGAGACGGGCATCAGGATTGGGCCTCATCACCATGCCGGGAGCACGCACGCCCCCCGCCTGCGCCTCATGCCAGGGCGCCAGATCCCGGCCGTACATGAGGCCGTGGCCGTGAATGTTGCCCCCCGCCCCTGCGCCGAAGGGCAGGATCTCGGCGCCCCACTTGGCCATCTGGTTATAGCGGCTCTGCTCGGCATCGGTGCGCCGCCAGTGGCTGCAGGAGAGCCGCTCCCAGCCCCCCGCCTCCAGCGTCCGGGCCCCGTCGGCATACATGACTGCCCGCTGCTGGCCATCGACGGCCCAGCCCAGGGTGCCTTTCTCGTCGGCGCGCGCCAGGTTGGTGCCCGCCATGGAGATGAGTTGATAGAGATCAACCCCGTGCACCCCGCTCGCCATCACATCCGCGATATCCTGGCGCCACACGGCCTCATCCTGCCCCGGCAGACCGAAGATGAGATCCGCCACGATCACCGCCTCGTTGTGGCGGGTCAGCGCCGCCAGCCGGGACAGCAAGGTCTCCCTGTCATCGAAGCAGGCCGCCTGCTGGCGCACGCGGGTATCAAAACTCTGCACGCCGAACGAGAAGCGGTTGAAACCGCCCGCCAGGGCCGTCTGCCACTTCTCGTCATCAAAGCCGTTGAGTCGCCCCTCCAGGGTCAGTTCCGCATCCACGGTCAGGGGAAAACGGCGGATGACGCTGGCCAGGCGGGCGAGATCGCCCGCCGCCATGTCGGTTGGCGTACCGCCCCCCACATAGACCGCCGAGAAAGGCCGGCTCTGGACAAGCGGCGTCTCGGCTGCCTGGCGCAGCGACCCGCAGAGTGCCTCCATGTAGCGGCTCATGCGCGCCGGATTGGCGCCGTTTTCGAAGAAGTTGCAAAAACTGCAGCGCTTGCGGCAAAACGGGATATGGATATAGAGCGCTCGGGCCTTGGCCTCGCTCTCCTGCTGCCACCAGGCTTGCCAGCCGGCATCGTCCAGCATCAGGGGGGCGGTCCCTCCCCGGCTGGCATGGGCCGACGTCTTGGCGGTGAAGGCGAATTTGAGGGGATCCGGGGTACAAAGCCCCGTCATGGTCGAAGAAAGCTGGAGAGTCGTCACTGGGTTACCCTGCGTAAATAACGCAAATGATAACGAATATCAGTTGCAGGTATTTGTGCTGGATCAAGTCGGGAAGGATTGAGCCGTCACTCTGTCCCCATCAGGGCAACAGCGCGTCAGGCAAGAAAAGCGTGAAACAACAAGGGAAGAGAGCCACTCTCCCACTGGAGAGTGGTGGCACACACAGGATCGGGCGGTTGATTCAAGGCTCCTGACGGGAGCGCCGCGCCGATACCGGCTGACGGGGGTCAGCCATTGCCGATGATGATGGCAACCCGGCGATTTTCCGCTCGCCCGGCAGCGGTCGCGTTGTCGGCGATGGGCGCCTCTTCTCCGCGGCCGCGGATATCCAGGTTCCCCTGTGGCATACCCACCGACACCAGGACATCGGCCACCGACCGTGCCCGCTTGAGGGAGAGTTGCTGGTTGTAGGCCTCATCACCGTTGGAGTCGGTATGACCGTCCACCCGGGCCCGGTTCAGTCCTACCTCAATCAGGGCCTTGCCGAGTTTCTCCACCACCTGGCGGGTCTCGGGGTTGAGGGCCCCCACATTGTTGGCGAACAGCACCTTGTTGGAGATATCCAGGGTCCATCCCTCGTCGGTCAGGTGAAATCCCTGCTCCTTCAAGGCGGCGATCTGCTCCGCCGTGAGCCCCTGGGGAGGGCTCTGGCACGCCGCCAGCACACTCAGCAACAGTGCCACCAGGCCCGCTTTGATCGGGTTCAACATGCGCATTCTTATCATCCTTTCACTATTTCCGGTTCAACTTCACGTGCTCGTTTTTCGTGTTTCTCTCTCCTCCCTGCGTTGTCGTTTGGCTTGATACATGGCGTCGTCTGCCCATTGCAGCAGGGCATCCGCCGTCTTCCCCTGCTCGGGATAGCGGGCAGAGCCGATGCTGATCCCCACCCCGAGATGGCGACCGTCACTCAATACCACGGGGGTGTTCATGGCCTGCTGCACTCGCCCTATCACCTCGCGCACCTCGTCCTCCCCATGGATCGGGGTCAGGAGGATGACGAACTCATCTCCCCCCAGCCGGCAGACCAGATACAGGGGCCTGAGCTGATGCTGCACCCGCCGCGCCACGGCGATCAGCACTTCGTCGCCGATGCTGTGGCCCAGGTTGTCATTGATCTGCTTGAAACGATCGCAATCCAGATAGAGCAGGGCAAAACCTTCATGCCCCTTGTTGCCTGCCAGGATGGCCTGCTCCATGCGAGCCTCGAACAGAGCGCGGTTGGGCAGACCGGTCAGGGGATCATGGGTTGCCTGATGCAGCAGGCTGGCGTTCTCCCGCTTCTGGTGGGCCTGCCAGGCTTCCAGCTCATCGAGCAGCGAATTGAAATCCTCGCCCAGCTCGTGCAGCTCGGCGATATTGGCCGCCGGCACCCGCTCCTTGAGGGCCCGCTGGCGGCTGACGTTGTAAGCCACCTCGGTCAGGGCCTTGAGGGGTGCCGTGATGGAGCGTTGCATCCGGCGCGCCACATGGAGTGCCCCGAGAATACTGATGAGCAGGCACACCAGGGTAGCCAGCAAGGTCTGCAATAGGAATCGCAACAGGTACTGGCCGTGACCGACCAGATGCACCCTGGCTATCTCCTTGTGCTCGCGCACCATGGGGAGCGCCACGGGCCCCGGCAGGATCAGGCGGGCCAGGTGCTGCTCCAGGGTGGTCCAGGGGGTAGTGATGTCCCGGCGCCAGCTCGCCAGCACCTGGCCGTCCGGCAGCACTATGCTGGCGCTGGCTATGTCTTCCCGGGAGGTGATGGTCTCCAGGGCATCCAGTGCCGCCTCCTTGTCATGGAAGACCACGGCCGCCTCAGTGGTGTAGCTGATGGCCCGCGCCACCAGCTTGAGGTTGTGATCCGCATAAAGGCGCAGCGCCAGCAGCGCCGTGACGGTCAGAAACAACCCGGCCATGCAGACGGCAGTCAGGGAGATCATCATGTGGGTGCGCCCCAGACTCTGTCGCAGGGTAAGCCGGGGAGTGGCGTGATGGACCGTCATCGCACCTCCTCATCGGCTCGCGCTAGCTTGAGCACGGCCGGGTGCACTCGCACACCGCTGCGGGCCAGCGCATCCAGATTGACCCGAAAACGCACCCTCTCCTCCCCGGCCTGCAGACAGAAGACCGCATCGGCGATGCATTCGCGGCTCTGCTCACTGATGCTGAGGATGGCGTGACCGCGCAGGCGCTCGAACAGGGAGAGGCGCTGTGCCGGTGCCAGCACCCCCAGATAGATGACATCGCAGCGCTGGATCAGCGCCTCATCGCCCATGTCGTAGCGATGCACCTCCACCGGTCGGCCATTGGCCTGCCGTTCGATGGTCAGAAGGGATGACGCATATTCCGTCGGTGCCGTGATGCAGAGCCGAAGTCTGGCGGGCTCGCTGGGCCAGCGGGTGTAACTGAGGATATCGAGCACGGTCTGGCGCACCATGTCACTGCGCGCCTCGGCGGAGGTCGCCGCCACGGTCAGGTTTGCCAGCATCAGCATGCAGCACAGTGGCGCCAGCCACATCAGTAACCGGAGGTAACAAAACATCTGCATGGTGCCCGCGAGAGTGTCCAGGTCGGCGCCGGGGTAACCCGACGCCCATGATGAGAGTGCCTGCATGGCACCGCACCGAGCTTACCAGCCGGGTGGCCAGCCCCCAGAGGCAAGTGGCACGGCTGCGTCACCGGGCGTCGCAGCCGTGCCAGCAAGGCGCTCAATGCCCCAGGCAGACACCGTCCATCGACACTACTTCTTGCCAATCCCATATTCGCGCAGCTTGTTGGCGATGGCGGTATGGGAGACACCGAGCCGCTTGGCCAGTTGGCGGGTGGAGGGGAACGCCGGGTAGAGCCGCTCCAGCAGGCGGCTCTCGAAACGCTTCACCGCCTCGTCGAGCCCCCCTTCGAACCACTCGTCGATGAGCGGCATGGCATCGGCCGCCACCGGCAAGTCCACGTGCTCGGGTCCAATCTCGTCCCCTTCCAGCAGGGTCATGGCCCGATAGAGGCAGTTGCGCAACTGGCGCACGTTGCCGGGCCAGCGGTAGGCGGTGAGGTACTCGGCCATGTTGCGGGTAAAGCGCGGACGCGGGCGCTGCAGTTCGCTGGCAAAGCGCGACACGAACTGCTGGGCCAGGGCCATGATGTCCGCCTTGCGCTCGCGCAGCGGCGGCAGATTGAGGCTAAGCACATTGAGGCGGTAGTAGAGATCTTCGCGAAACTTCCCTTCATGAACCAGATCCAGCAACTGCTTCTGGGTGGTGCAGATGAAGCGCACGTTGACCCTCACCTCCTGCTCGTCACCGACCCGGCGAAACACGCCATCTTGCAGCACCCGCAGGAACTTGGTCTGCAGATGGGGGGACATGTCGCCGATCTCGTCCAGCATCAGGGTGCCGCCGCTGGCCAGCTCCAGCACCCCGCGCTTGCCCTCGGTGTTGTTGCCAAAGGCGCCGGGGGCATAGCCGAACAGCTCGCTCTCGGCCACGTTGTCCGGCATGGCCGCGCAGTTGAGCGCCATGAAGGGGTGGCTGGAGCGCAGGCTGGCGCCGTGGCAGGCCCGGGCCAGCAACTCCTTGCCGGTGCCGGTCTCCCCCACGATGAGCAAGGGAGCGTCCTGCATCGCGAGCTTGGCTGCCTGGGCCAGCACCTCTTTCATCTTCTGGCTCTCGGCCTGGAGGTGCTCAAAGCCCCCCACTTCCACCGCGTGCAGGGCACTGAAGTGCATGCCGACCCGGCGGGCGGATTTGAGCACCACCACGGCGCCGGCCAGAGCCTGCTTGCCCTTCTCTTCGGCCACGAACAGCGGCATCAGATCGCCCAGGTACTCTTCGCCACCGAGGCTCAGCTTGCAGGTCTGGGGCTTGATCTCCCCCGACTCCAGCCAGCGGCCAAACGAGAAACCCTTGACCAGGGAGGCGATCGCCACGCCGCGCACCTCGTCCGGTGGCAACGCCAGGGTGGTGAGAGCGGCCTGGTTGGCCTGGGTCACCCGCCCCTTGCTGTCGAGGGAGAAGACCAGGTCCGGCAGGGCCTTGAGCAGGGCCTCTATCTCGTGGTGTTCCCGCTCGGAGGGCATGTAGGGGATGGTCTTGACGTCATAGACGCCGGGAATGCGGCGAATTTCCGGCATCAGATGCTGAAAGTCACGGAACTCCAGCTCGGGGAAATTGAGATAGATGATGCCTGAGGTATCGATTTCGATGCCGCGCAGATCGATGTTGTGCTCCACCAGTCGGTCGAGCAATTCCCGGGTCAGGCCCAGACGGTCTTCACAGCTGACTTCAAGACGCATTCGGCACACACTTCCTAGCTAACATTCTGAATAACGGGATAATACAGACTCGATCCCGCCAGTGCGAGCGCTCCCCCACAAAAATGCGGGCCTGCCCCGCTTTCACCGGGCAGGCCCTGTCTGCGCTGGCGCCAGACGGCGGTTACTTCATCAGCGCGTCGGTGCGGGCAGCCATGATGAAGTCGTTGCGATGCAAGCCGCCTATCTTGTGGGTCCACCAGCTCACGGTCACCTTGCCCCATTCAAGCAAGATCGCCGGATGATGGAACTCCGCCTCCGCCAGTTCTCCGAGGCGGTTGGTGAACGCCAGCCCCTCCTTGAAGTTGCGAAACACAAATTCACGACGCAGTTGCAGCTCGCCGTTGACCACCAGGGGCTGCCAGTCGGGGATGAGGTGCATCAGCTCCCCCAGCTCCTGATCGCTCACCCTGGGGGCATCGGCGCGGCACGCCTCGCATCGTTGACTCGCCAGTTCAGTCATTCGGGACTCCTTTCATGAAACATCGTGGGAATGAATTCGGGTCAGCTCGCCTGCTTGCCGGCAACGGGGGCAAAGCGGGGTGGACGCAAGCCAAGACGACGGGCCTCGGCCACGGCCGCCATGATCCCCTGCCCCTCCAGACCATAGAGGGTATCGAGACGAGGCAGCACGAAATAGGTCGGCTGCATGATGTCGATGCGATAGGGGGTACGCAGGATCTCCAGCAGATCGAAGGGTTGCAGCTCGGGCTTTCCCGAGAGGGCATAGGCGGTCTCGCCGATGGAGGAGAGAATGCCGCCGCCGTAGATGCGCAGCCCCTCCTCCCCCTGCAGGAGACCGAACTCCACCGTGAACCAGTAGAGCCGCGCCAGATAGACCCGCTCCTCCTTGCTGGCATGGAGTCCGAGCCGACCATACAGGTGGGTGAAGTGGGCAAAGGCCGGGTTGGTCAGCATAGCGCAGTGGCCGAAGATCTCGTGGAAGATGTCGGGCTCTTGCAGGTAGTCGAGCTCGTCCCGGCGGCGAATGAAGGTGGCGACGGGAAAACGGCGATCAGCGAGCAGCGCGAAGAAGTGATCAAAGGAGATGAGGGCTGGCACCGCCGCCACCGACCAGCCGGTGGCGGGCATCAGGGCGGCGTTGATCTCGCCCAGCTGGGGGATGCGGTCCAGAGGCAGGTCGAGGCGTGCCAACCCGGCCTGGTATTCATCGCAGGCCTTGCCATCGAGCGCCGCAAGCTGGCGTGCAATCAGGATCCGCCAGGTGCCGTGCTCCTCGTCCGTGTAGTGGATCCTGCCCTGCCCATCCGGTTGGCGGGCCGTGTAGAGACTTGCCATGAATGCTCCCATCCTTCGGGTGCCAGCCGCCATCCGGGCGGTCACTGGCCGTTGAGTCATGGGATCACTGTAACGGTTTGCCCCTCAAAAAAGCAGCCGACCCCGGGGTCGGCTGCTTTTGACAATTGTAAATAATTTGTGACATCCATGTCGGGTGCCAGCCACCTCACGACTTGTTGAGATAACCCGCCAACTGGCCGATCAGCCGCTTGCGCAGCTCGCCCAGTTTCGGCTTCTCGTCGGCACACCAGGGGAGCGGACGACAGGCTTCCATGGTACGCATCCCGAGGCGCGCGGTGAGCAACCCGGCCCCGACCCCTTGGGCGGCGCGGGCGGAGAGCTTGGCGGTCAGCTCGGCGCCCAGCAGATCCATCCCTACCTCGGTCACCAGCTCGGTGGCCCCCGCATAGAGCATGTTGCGAAACACCTGACGAATAAGGCGGATGCGGCTCCAGTAGCCGAGCTCGATGGCATAGACATCGGCGATGTCCTCGATCATCCGCAGGTTGCGCCAGAGCATCAGCATCATGTCGACGGTGGCGAGCGGACTCAGGGCCACCAGCACGGCGGCCTCCCCCGACCATTTCGCGACGCGGGCCTGGGCCAGCTTGTCCCGCTCGGTGAGCACCAGCTGGCTGTAGAGGGTCAGCACTTCCCGATCGCTGTGGCTCTCGTCAAGCTGGGATAACCAGGTGCGATACCCTTCCCGCCCCTTGTCACCGCTCTTCTCGGCCAGGGCCTCGCAGAAGGCCTGCCCCTGACCGACCCCTTGATGGGCCAGCAGATCCTCGGCTCTTGAGCGCACATCCTGGCGTCGCTTCAAGGTGCGCAGCCGCAGCCATTCGCGCCCCGCCACCCCGGCGGTGCCCACCGCCACCAGGCCGGAGGCGAGCAGCCAGGCCCCGCCCCAGAAGGGGGAGGCGGCAAACTGATCCACCAGAAAAGCGCCAAACTGGCCAAGGGACAACAGCCCCACCCCGCCCAGCCCCCAGGCCAGCAGACGATGGCGGCGCCGAGGCCTGACGTTAAGCGCGGGCTCCACCTCGGTGAGCTCGTCCAGCGCGTCCAGAGGCTCGAAGCTCTCCTCTTCCAGCCGCCGGGCCGGGGCCGGTGGCTGCGCTTCGCTTGCCATCGAGGGCGCGGGCTCCAGCGTCACCTTGCCTTGCAGGGGAGCGGCGTCATTGGTGCGCCATCTTGTCTGATCGTTCATCGCATTCTCTCCTGTGGGCGCCCCTCGAGCACAGCGGGCCACCCACCCGTTATTCGAGGTGATCCCCGAGCAGGAATTCCAGCGCCGCATCGAGCCGGATATGGGGGAGCGCCTGATGGGCGCTCATGGGCAACGGGCGAAAGGCCTGAAAATCAAACCCTTGAGTTTTCCACCACTGCGCAGGCGGGATCTGGGCAGGCACCTCCCCCGGGAAGAGCAGCAAGGGCTCGCCCGAGAGGGTAGTGCCACGAATGGCGGGAAATTCCCGTCCGTCTGCCACCCCCTTGCCCACCTCGGTGGCCTTGATGGCGGCGAGCGCCAGGCATTCGGTCTCTATCCCCTCGAAGCGGGCCTGACCCCGGCCACGGCTCACCAGGTGCTGCAGGAGCGACACCAGAGGTCCGTGCTGCTCCGGCGTGACGTGATCGGCCTTGCTCGCCACAAACAGCAGCTTGTCGATGCGCGGGGCGAACAGGCGGCGCCACCAGTTGCTCTTGCCGTAGGCGAAGCTCTCCATGATGCGGGCGATGGCCTGCTGCATGTCACCAAAGCTCGCGGCACCGGCATTGAGGGGCGCCAGGCAGTCCACCAGCACGATCTGGCGATCAAAGCCTGCAAAGTGCTGCTCATAGAAGCCCTGTACCAGATGCTGCTTGTACTGCTCGAAGCGCTGCTTGAAGGTGGCGTAGAGGGTGCCGTCTTCGGGGGAGTGCGTGGGCATCTCCCATACCCAGGGCACGAATTGCAGCAGCGGCGCACCGGCATACTCGCCGGGCAACACGAAACGCCCGGGCTGGATGAGGTGAAGTCCGAGCGCCTGCTTGCAGGCGTGCAGATAATCGGTGTAGCGGGCGGCCAGTTCGCTGGCGGTCCGCTCCTCGAAGGCTTGATCCGCCTGCCAGTGCGGCGTCAGCCAGCCTGCCGCCAGGGCTTGCAGCTCGGGACGGCAAAGTTGCTCCCGCACCTGCTCGCTCCACTGCTCGTAGTTCAGATCCAGCAACGGCAAATCCAGCAGCCACTCCCCGGGATAATCCACCAGATCCACATAGAGGGTGGAGATCTCACCCAGGTGCCGACGCAGCGGATGGCGGGTGCGATAACGGATCTCGAGGCGTACCTCGGCCACCCCCCGGGTCGGCGCGGGCCAGGCGGGCGGATCGCCAAACAGGGCATCGAGGCCCCGTTCGTAGGGGAAGGTGGGAATGTGGGCGTTTTGCTGGGGCACCCGGCGAGCACCGAGGATGCGTCCCTGGCGCTGGGCGTCCCAGAGCGGCAGACGACCGTCGATGGCCGCGTGCTCCAGTTGATTGACCAGCGCCGTGATAAACGCGGTCTTGCCACTGCGAGAGAGGCCGGTGACCGCCAGCCGGATGTGGCGATCCCGGGCCCGGTTCACCGCGTCAACGGCCTTGTGCTGGAGCACCGACCAGGAGTGTTCGAGTTTGTTGCGTATCAAGGCGGGTCTTCTTCTCCTTGTGATCACATCAGAGAGACAGCCGCGAGGCAGTATCCTCGCGGCCCGGCACGATTAGAGCTTGCTGAACTCCCGTTGCAGGGTGAACTCCTTGGAGGTCACCAGCTTCTCGATGCGCTGCACCCTGGGCTCCAGTGCATCCAGCTCCTGGCCGATGCGGGCAAGGGCCTGATGAGGTGTGACGCCAGCCTGCCAGCTGCGCGCCTTCATCCGCACCTCGGCGAATTCGGCATCCTCCTGGGAGTAGAGGGTGACCGGCTTCTTGTCGAGCAGGAACCAGGCGGCAATATAGGCGGTGAAGGTGATGAAACCGGCGAAGATGAGACCACTGATGGCCAGCAGCCGCACGATCCAGGTCTCCACCCCGAAGTACTCTGCCAGACCGGCACAGACCCCGGCAATCTTGCCCCGCTGGGGATCCCGGTACAGGTTGCGCCCTTCACGACTGACACTGTTCATACCTTGTTCCTCCAACCGGGGACTTCCGCATCCAGAATCGACTCCAATAGGATTTCGGCACGCTCCGGCTTTTTGCCACGGTCATGACATCTCTCATTGAAAACCGTCATACCTTGTTTCTCCAACCAGGAACCTCGGCATCCAGAATCGACTCCAGGGCGCCGACCCGTTCCTGCATCTTCTCGGCACGCACCAGCAAGCCCTGCAGCTGTTCACGCTCACCATCGGCAAGACCGGCGCCAATGCGTCCCTTGGCGCGGTAGTGCAGCACCAGCCAGATGGGGGCCACCACCACCATGAAGACCACCATGGGAACCATCAATACACCCAGCAGATCTTCCATCTGTTACTCTCCCTGTTTCGGTGCCGGATTGTGCTGACCCAGCTTCTGGCGCATGGCTTCCAGCTCGCGGCTGATCTGGTCGTCCGCTTCCAGCTCGGCAAACTGCTGGGCGAGCGCCTTGTCGGACTGCCCCAGATCGGCGCGGGCTTCCATCTCGTCGATGCGGCGCTCCATGCGCTCGAACTTGCTCACCACGGCCTGACTGTCGCCACGGGCCACCTGGCTTTGCACGTTGAGGCGGCTGCTGGCGGCTTCGCTGCGAATGGCCATCGCCTTCTGGCGGGCACGGGCGTCTTCCAGCTTGGCTTCCAGCTGGCGGATCTCCTCCCCCAGCTTCTCGATGCCGCTGTCCACCGCCTGCTGTTCCCGAGACAGGGCGTCGGCAAGCTCCGCCTGCTTGCTCTTCTCGATGAGGGCGGCCCGGGCCAGATCTTCGCGCCCCTTGGTCAGAGCCAGCTCGGCCTTGCCCTGCCACTCGGCGACCCGCTCCTGATGGCGGCTCACCTGACGGCCGATCTCTTTTTGATTCGCGAGGAAGCGGGCCAGGTTGGAGCGCTCCTTCACCAGTTCATCTTCCATCTCCTGGATGATCAGACGCACCATCTTCTGGGGATCTTCCGCCTTGTCGAGCAGGGCCGTCAGATTGGAATTGATGATGTCGGCCAAGCGAGAAAAAATGCTCATGATTGTACTCCTGTGATAGGCATCGGGTTGTGTCTCCATTGACAATGGCAACTTGTGTGCCAATCTGGAACAATATTTAACTTGTTGATTTATATGGGCACTCAGAATGCAGTTCAAGTCCCGGGGAAACAAGTGATGATTAAAATAACCAACTTTTGGTAAGATTAACCAGATTTTTCAACTCACAGGGGCAGGGATGACCACGGCCACGGAAAGTCTGTTGGGTGAATCCAACGCATTTCTAGAAATCATCGAGCAGGCATCGCGCCTCGCGCCGCTGCGCAAGCCCGTACTCATCATCGGCGAGCGGGGGACCGGCAAGGAGCTCATCGCCCACCGCCTACATTATCTCTCGGATCGCTGGGATCAAAGCTTTGTCACCATCAACTGCGCCACCTTGAGCGAGAGCCTGCTGGAGACCGAGCTGTTCGGCCACGAGGCGGGCTCCTTCACTGGCGCCGCCAAGCGCCATCAGGGGCGCTTCGAGCGGGCCGACGGCGGCACCCTGTTCCTCGACGAACTGGCCACCACCAGCGCCCGGGTGCAGGAAAAACTGCTGCGGGTCATCGAGTACGGGGAGTTCGAACGGGTGGGCGGTGCCAAGCCCCTCAAGGTGGATGTGCGGCTGGTGTGCGCCACCAACGAGGATCTGCCTGCACTGGCAGAGAAAGGACGGTTTCGCCACGACCTGCTGGACCGGCTCGCCTTCGACGTCATCACCCTGCCCCCCCTGCGGGAGCGGCGCGAGGACATCCTGATGCTGGCGGAGCACTTCGCCCACGGCATGACCCGGGAGCTGGGGTATCCGCTCTTTGCCGGCTTCTCGCGCAAGGCGACCCAGCTGCTGCAAGATTACCCCTGGCCGGGCAACGTGCGGGAGCTCAAGAACGTGGTGGAGCGCAGTCTCTATCGCCAGGGCAACCCCCAGTTGCCGCTGGCGGATCTGGTGCTCAATCCCTTTGACTCCCCCTGGCGCCCCCGTGCCCGAGGTGACGCCGCCCCTTCCACGGACGCGCCGACCTCGGCAGAGACGGCCCCGACCCCGACCCTGCCGCTGGATCTCAAAGGGGCGGTGGCGGAGTACGAGATTAATTTACTCAAGCAAGCGATGCAGCAATCCCAGTATAATCAGCGCAAAGCAGCCCAGTTGCTGGCCCTGAGCTATCACCAGTTCCGGGGGATGCTGCGCAAATATCAATTGCTGGACGGGGATGACAACAGTGGCAACCAGGAGGCGGGCTGATGCCTGGCACCGGGTCTGTGCGCGCGGATAACGCGGCGCACGTCACCCCTGACGGGAGCGCCTGCCCGGCCGCCCCCCGCAACGCGCCCGCCCCCTGGCGGGCAACTTTGTCTGAAAACATGGTTCCAACATGAGAATGCTCACCCCCCTGCTGCTTGGTCTCCTGGTCCTGGTCAGCGGCTGTCAGAAACGCGATGAAGCCTCCAAAACCGGGCTCATCTATTGTGCCGAAGGGGCACCCCGAACCTTCAACCCGCAGCTTGCCAATTCGGATGCGACCCTGGATGCCAGTGCCCGCCCCATCTACGATCGCCTGCTCGAGGTCAATGCCAACACCCTCGGCATCGAAGGGGGGCTCGCCACCCGCTGGCAAAGCAGCGAGGACGGCCTTTCCTATACCCTGACCCTGCGCAAGGGAGTGACCTTCCACCGTACCCCCTGGTTCAGCCCGACCCGTCACTTCAATGCCGACGACGTCCTGTTCACCTGGCAGCGTCTGCTGGACGAACACCACCCCTTCCACGCCGTCTCCGGCGGCGAGTACCCCTATTTTTACAGCCTGGGGCTCGGCAACCTCATCAAGCGGGTCTACAAGAAGGGGCCCTATGAGGTGGTGTTCGAGCTGAACCGCCCCGATGCCTCCTTCCTCGCCACCCTGGCCAGCGACTACGCCATCGTGCTCTCCGCCGAGTACGGGGAGCAGATGCTAAAGGCCGGCACCCCGGCGCTGCTGGACAGCCGCCCCATCGGCACCGGCCCCTTCAGTTTCAAGGAGTATCGCCACAACGAGTTCGTGCGCTACCTGCGTCACCCCGGCTACTGGGGCGGCGAGGCCAGAATGGAGCAGCTCATCTACGACATCACCCCCAAATCCTCCAAGCGCCTTGCCAAGCTGCTGACCGGCGAGTGCGACGTGATGAGCACCCCCTCTGCCAGCCAGCTGTCGGTGATAGACAAAGACTCCCACCTGGATCTGTCGGTGCAGTCGGGGATGAACGTCGCCTTCCTCGCCCTCAATACCCGCAAGGCCCCTTTCAACAAGGTGCAGGTGCGCCAGGCCCTCGCCAGCGCCATCAATGTGCAGAATCTGCTGCAGGCGGTCTATTTCGAGACCGGCCAGAGCGCCGCCAGCCTGCTGCCGCCCCTCTCCTGGGGCTACAATCCCTCCCTGCCCCAACGCAAGCCGGATCTCAAGCTCGCTCGCCAGTTGCTCAAGGACGCGGGCTACCCCAACGGCTTCGAGATGCAGGTGCTGGTGCAACCCGGCGCCCGTCCCTACAACCCGGACGGCCTCAAGACGGCGCAACTGATGCGCAGCGATTTCGCCAAGATTGGGGTGAGCCTCAAGATAGTGCAGCAGGCCTGGCCGGTCATCGAGACCCGGCTCGCCCATGGACAATATGACAGCCTGCTCTCGGGCTGGATCGCCGACAACGCGGATCCGGACAACTTCTTCCGCCAGTTGCTGAGCTGCGCCGCCGTCGAGCGGGGCAACAACTACAGCCGCTGGTGCAGCCCGGCGTTTGATCAGCTGCTGGACGATGCGGTGACCACCCCGCAGCTCGCCTTCCGCCTGCGCAACTATTACTATGCCCAGTCCCTGCTCAACGAGCAGTTGCCGCTCATTCCCCTGGCCCATGCCCTGAGAACCCAGGTGAGTCGCAGCGACATTCAGGGGCTGACCCTGATGCCCTTTGGCGGCACCACCTTCAACCAGGCCCATCGGGAGTGACCATGACAGATAACCACTCCATCGTCGGGCCATCGGCGCACCGCCCCCAGGAGGCATAAGCATGTTTTTCTATATCCTGCGCCGCATCACCCTGCTGGTGATCACCCTCCTGGTGCTGACTCTGGGGGCCTACCTCCTGGAGTTTCGCCTCATCACCCAGGTGCTGGATTTCTGGCACGGCTATCCTGACTTCCTCCAGCGCATCGCCGCCGGGGATTTCGGGCTCTCCAGCGTTTCCGGCCAGCCGGTCCTCGACGAGATCCGTCACTACTTCCCGGCGACCCTGACCCTCTGCCTCGCCGCCTTCGCCATCTCGCTGCTGGTGGGCATCCCCCTGGGCACCCTCGCGGCCCTCTATCAGGGGCGCAGCCCGGACCTCTCCATCATGGCCGCCGGCCTCGTCGGCTATGCCATCCCGGTCTTCTGGCTGGGGCTGCTGATGGTGATGTTCTTCTCCCTGGATCTTGGCTGGCTCCCCTCCTCCGGCCAGATCAGCCTGCTCTACGACGTGCCCTCCATCACCGGGATCGCCATCGTCGATGTGCTGATGAGCCAGGAGCCCTGGCGGGAGGCGGCCCTGCACGACGCCCTGCGCCATCTGGTACTGCCTTCCCTGGTGCTGGCCGTGGTGCCCACCACCGAGGTGATCCGCCACGTGCGCAGCTCCCTCATCGACGTGATGAAACAGAACTACATCAAGGCCGCTGCCAGCCGCGGACTTTCCCGCCGCCAGATCGTCTGGCGTCACGGGCTCAAGAACGCCCTGCCCCCCGTGTTGCCGCTGCTGGGGCTGCAACTTGGCAGCGTGCTCACCTCCGCCATGATCACCGAGGTGGTGTTCGACTGGCCCGGCATCGGCCGCTGGCTGGTGAGCAGCATCGCGCTGCAGGACTATGCCGCCATCCGCGGCGCCTTCCTGGTGGTGGCGAGCTTCGTCATCTTCATCAGCGTCAGCACCGATCTGCTGACCACCATCATGTATCCGGCACGGCGTAAAGAACTCTATGCAAGACAAGATTGATTGCGGTCTGTGGATGAACCACGGCGGCCCATGGGCCGCCGGCGCACAGGCGTGCCCATCCCCTTGCGACCAGCACGGGAGCCTGCACCATGCACGATAAATCGAACATCTATCCGGAGCTCAAGATCCTCTCCCCCCTGGAGCAGACCTGGGCCTCCTACCGGCGCAACCCGCTGGCCATGGCGGGGCTCTGGTGCTTCGGTCTGCTGCTGCTGGTGACCCTCATCGGTCCCCTGGTGATCCCCTACGGCATCGACGATCAGCACAGCAACCACCTGCTGCTCGCCCCCTCCTGGGCCAACAGCGGCAACATCGATTACTTCCTGGGAACCGACGATCTGGGGCGCGACATCCTCTCCCGTCTGGTGGCCGGGGCCAGGCTCACCTTCGGCAACGCCCTGCTGGTGGTGCTCATCGCGCTGGTCATCGGCTCGGCCATCGGCATCCTCGGCGGCATGAGCAAGGGGGTGAAGTCGAGCGTGCTCCATCACCTGCTCGATACCCTGCTCTCCATCCCGTCCCTGCTGCTGGCCATCATCGTCGTGGCCATCCTGGGGCCGGGTCTGTTCAACACCCTGATCGCCATCACGCTCGCGTTGATACCGCCCTTCATCCGGGCCACCTACAACGCGGTTCACGCCGAGATGCAGAAGGAGTACATCATCGCCAGCCGCCTCGACGGCTCTCCGCCCCAGCGGATCATGCGCCTGGCCATCTTGCCGAACATCGTCGAGACCCTGGTGACCCAGACCACCCGCACCCTCTCCGCCGCCATCCTGGACATCTCGGCGGTGGGCTTCCTCGGTCTCGGGGCCCAGTCTCCCCAGCCGGAGTGGGGTGCCATGCTGGCCGATTCGAGTGATCTTATCTATCTGGCCCCCTGGACGGTGACCCTGCCCGGGATGGCCATCCTGTTCAGCGTGCTGGTGACCAACCTGGTGGGCGAAGGCATTCGCGAAGCACTCAAAGAGGGGAACGACTGATGTTGCCAGCCTTGTTATCTATCCCCGCCCCCGGACGCCCTGAGCGACCCGGCTGCGCCCTGAACGGGGGACGTTGCTGATGCCCCTGCTCGACATACGCAACCTCACCATCGAAATCGACACCCCCCAGGGCAAGGTCAAGGCGGTGGACAGAGTCAGCCTGACCCTGAACGAGGGGGAGATCCGCGGGCTGGTGGGGGAATCCGGCTCGGGCAAGAGCCTGGTGGCCAAGGTGATCGTCGGCATCCAGAAGGACAACTGGACGGTGCGCGCCGACCGGATGCGCTTCAACGACATGGACCTGCTGACCATGGCGCCCAAGGAACGACGCCGCATCATGGGGCGGGAGATAGCGATGATCTTCCAGGACCCCATCAGCTGCCTCGACCCCTCCGAGGAGATAGGCACCCAGCTGGAAGAGGCCATCCCCACCAGCGCCTTCACCGGCAAGTTCTGGCAGCGTTTCCAGTGGCGCAAGAAGCGGGCCATCGCCCTGCTGCACCGGGTTGGGGTCAAGGATCACCGCAAGGTAATGCGGGCCTATCCCCACGAACTGTCGGACGGCATGTGCCAGAAGGTGATGATCGCCATGGCCATCGCCAACCAGCCGCGCCTGCTGGTGGCGGACGAGCCCACCAGCGCCATGGAGTCCACCACCCACTCCCAGATCCTGCGGTTGCTGGACAAGATGAACAAGCTGGGCAATACCACCATCCTCATCATCAGCAACGACATCGCCGCCATCGCGAACCTGACCGACACCCTCAACATCATGTATTGCGGCCAGATGGTGGAAGTGGGGACCCGGGACCAGATCCTGGAATCCCCTCACCACCCCTATACGGATGCCCTGCTCAAGTCCATCCCCGACTTTGACAAGCTGGTGCGCCACAAGTCCCGGCTCGAGACCCTGCCCGGGGTGATACCGCCGCTGCAACATCTGCCCATCGGCTGCCGCCTCGGCCCACGCTGCCCCTACGCCCAGAAGCAGTGCGTGCAGACGCCGCTGATGAGCAAGGTCAAGGGGCATCAGTTCAGTTGCCACTTCCCGCTCAACATGGAAGAACCGAAGAAATGAACCGGCACCAGACCCTGATCCGGGGCACCTGCCCGCCCCGTCAGCCCCTCTATCCGGCGAGCACACCCAAGGAGACCACGTCGTGACCGAACCTTCCCTGTTGCAGGTCAGGGGCCTGTGCAAGACCTACCAGAACCGCACCGGCCTGTTCAGGCGCCGCGCGGTGGAGGCGATAAAGCCCCTCTCGTTCGATCTCGAGGTGGGCCAGACCCTGGCCATCGTCGGGGAGGCGGGCTCGGGCAAGAGCACCCTTGCCCGCATTCTGGCCGGCATGATTGAACCAAGCGGCGGGGAGATCACCATCGAGGGGCAACCCATGGTCCACGGCGATTACCAGACACGCTGCAAGCTGCTGCGGATGATCTTCCAGGACCCCAACACCTCCCTTAACCGGAAAATCCGGGTCGGCCAGATCCTGGAGACCCCCCTTCGCCTCAACACGGCCCTGAGCGAGGAGGAGCGCCGGGAGAAGGTGATCCAGACCCTGCGCATGGTGGGCATGCTGCCCGACCACGCCCTCTTCTATCCGCAGATGCTCTCCGCCGGCCAGCAGCAGCGAGTGGGGCTGGCACGGGCGCTCATCCTCAATCCCAAGATAGTGGTGGCGGACGAGGCACTCTCGACCCTGGATATTTCGGTACGCTCCCAGATCATCAACCTGCTGCTGGAGATGCAGGAGACCATGGGGCTGAGCTATGTGCTGGTGGCCAACGATCTGGGGATCGTCAGCCACATCAGCGACGAGGTGCTGGTGATGCACGAAGGCCGTGTGGTGGAGCGCGGCAAGACCTTGCGGGTCTTCGCCGACCCCCAGCACGACGTCACCCGCCGCCTCATTCAGAACTACAATAACGAATACCGCCGCTGATCCCGCGGCGCGTTTTCCCTTGCGCCAGACATAAAAAAACCCGGCCTGATGTCTCATCAGTCGCCGGGGGATTGCGCTCAAAAAAGTGATTGCGTCGCTCGTAGTAGGAACAGGGGAATGGTAGGCAGCCCCCGTCACCTCAACAACTGTCAGATCTGACAGGCAGTCCGCTATGGAACCGGAATTGCGGATCCGGCGAACAGATGAGCTCGGCCTCCAGGCGACCGAAGAAGGCCACCCGCTCGCTGATGTCTTCGTCTGCGAACGTCTGTGCCAGGGCCAGGTAGTCCTGATAGTGACGCGCCTCCGAGCGCAGCAGGGAGACATAGAAGCGGCCAAGCTCCTCGTCCAGATGAGGGGCCAGCCTGGCAAAACGCTCGCAGGATCGCGCTTCGATATAGGCACCGATGATCATCTTGTCCACCACGGCCGCCGGCTCGTAGGTGCGCACATGGGTCAGCAGGCTGCGGGCATAGCGGGAGGCGGTGACGGGACCATAGGGGATGCCCCGTGCGGCCATGATCTCCAGCACCTGCTCGAAGTGATGCAGCTCCTCCTGGATGAGGCGCACCATGGGGAACAGCAGGGGATTGCGCTCCAGCTCCGCAAACACGCTCCTGTCTGATTCGCCCATGGTGCGCTTGCCGAGGATCTCCGCCTTCTCCGGCAAGGCATCGAGCTCCCGGTAGAAGGTCAGCTTGGGCAGCAGGTGACGCTTCTCCTTGGGCAGGCAGTAGCGGCGCACCAGGCTGTGGGCGGTGAGTGCCGCCTTGTTCTCGCAGTTGGCGTGATCGATAAGCAGGGTCGGCAACTGGGCGGGATCCCGCGCCATTTCCACCCACTCATCCGGGGTCTCGCAATGCAGGAACTGGCGAACGGGGGCTAACAGGTCATCCATCTGAACTCTCATCTGTTGATACGACACGCGGCGCCTGGCGCCGGGGGGCCTATGCTAACGGATCCCGCCCGGCCTGCCCACCGCCATCATGGCTCAGCCCGTCAGACGCCTGAGGGAGTCGCGGCGGATCAGGGTGCCGCTGAAGGCGGGCAGTGCGTCCCGGCTCCCCTCCTCCACCATGGTGATCAGGCGGTTGATGGTCTCCTGGATCATCCCGTTCACCGGCATCTTGACGCTCGACAGCGCGGGAATGACGTAAGGGGCCAGGGGGATGTCGTCAAACCCCACCACCGAAACCTCGTCAGGCACCATCACACCGGCTTCGTGCAGCCGTTTGATCGCCCCGATCGCCATGTCATCGTTGCTGGCCACCAGGGCGCTGAAGCGAGCGCCTCGCGCCAGCAGGGTCGAGACGGCGGCCGCGCCACAGGCGGGGGTCCATTTGCCGGGGGCGATCAAGGTCTCCTGCACGGGGATGCCGTGCCGGATCAGCGCCTGCCGGTAGCCGGCCAGGCGCTCGGCGCCGGTGGGGGAATCCGCAGAGCCTGCAATGAAGGCGATCTCCCTGTGCCCCATGTCCACCAGCTTGTCCACCACCGCCTCCGCCGCCGCCTGCTGATCCGCATAGATGCAGTGGGCCGGATGGCGGCTCAGACGCCGGTTGAGCACCATGATGGGCTGCTCATGCTGCTCGATGATCTCGTCCATCTCCTCCACCCCAAGAAAGCGCGGATAGATGATGACGCCATCGCAACGGGAATCGAGCAGATACTGGATGGCCTGGCGCTCCTCGTCGGCGCTGTGCTTGCCGTCCGCCAGTATGAGCTGGCGCCCGCGATCCTCGGTCATCCGCGCCACCTGGGAGAGCAGCTCGCCGAAGTAGACGCCGTGGTAGAGGGTGTTGGTAACCACCAGTCCCAGGGTCCGGGTATGCCTGGTCGCCAGCTGCCTCGCCACCAGGTTGGGGCGATAGCCGCACTCCTCGATGGCCTGCTGCACCCGGTCCCGGGTCTCCTGGCTGGTGTAACCATTGCCCGACAACACCCGGGAGACCGTCGCCTTCGACACCCCTGCCCGCCTTGCCACCTCCAGCATCGTCGTCATTGTGTTCTCCCTTGCTCGTAACGGGGCGCAGTGTACTGCACCGCCCCCGGCTTGTCGTCGCACGAATGGCGTGCAGGCCCGGGTTCAGTGATCCCATTCACGGATCCGGACGCTCGCTGCACAAGGTGCTTGTCTCCCGCGCTCAGGCCGCGCACTCTATGTGGAACCGGTTCCACATTCAGTTTCATGCGCGTTCCCGCCCTTCGCGGCGGCGGGGGCGAGCAGGCCCACTTGGTTAAAAGGATCTACCTCGATGTCAAAAAACTATGCGGCTCTGGCCGGTACCGTCATCACCGCACTCGGCGGCGCCGACAACGTCGTCGCCGTGACCCACTGCATGACGCGGCTGCGCTTTGTGCTCGGCGATCCCGCCCGGGTCAATGGCCCTGCCCTCAAGGCGATCACCGGCGTGCTCGGGGTGGTGCAGGCGGACAACCAGTGTCAGGTGATCATCGGCAACACCGTCTCCCACGCCTATCGCGAGGTGCTGGCCCTGCTGCCCCAGGGTGGCGGGCAGACCCCGCTTCCGGAAGTTTCCGCTGGCTGGAGCCTGCGCCGCATAGGCGCCGCCATCCTCGACGCCCTGATCGGCACCATGTCCCCCCTCATCCCGGCCATCATCGGCGGCTCCATGCTCAAGCTGCTGGCCATGGTGCTGGAGATGACCGGCGTGCTGGAGAAAGGCTCCTCGACCCTCACCATCCTCACGGTGGCCGGGGATGGGGCCTTCTTCTTCCTGCCCCTGATGGTGGCCGCCTCCGCCGCCGTCAAGTTCAAGACCAACATGTCCCTGGCCATCGCCATCGCAGGCGTGCTGGTGCACCCCAGCTTCATCGAGCTGATGGCCAGAGCCGCCGAAGGAGAGCAGGTGACCTTCGCCCTGGTCCCGGTGACCGCGGTCAAATACACCTACACCGTCATTCCGGCCCTGGTGATGACCTGGTGCCTCTCCTACATCGAGGGCTGGGTCGACCGCATCACTCCGGCGGTCACCAAGAACTTCCTCAAACCCATGCTGATCGTGCTGATCGCGGCGCCGCTG
This sequence comes from Aeromonas sp. FDAARGOS 1402, assembly GCF_019046925.1. Classification (NCBI taxonomy): domain Bacteria; kingdom Pseudomonadati; phylum Pseudomonadota; class Gammaproteobacteria; order Aeromonadales; family Aeromonadaceae; genus Aeromonas; species Aeromonas sp. FDAARGOS 1402. Next base: position 3,443,410 of record NZ_CP077201.1, on the reverse strand, counting down.
GCCATCCTCTTCATCGGCCCCGTCGGCATCTGGATTGGCACCGCCATCTCCGGCCTGGTCTACACGGTCCACGACTACCTGGGCTGGCTGTCGGTGGCCATCATGGGGGCGCTCTGGCCCCTGCTGGTGATGACCGGCATGCACCGCGTCTTCACCCCGACCATCATCCAGACCATCGCCGAGACCGGCAAGGAAGGCATGGTGATGCCCTCCGAAATCGGCGCCAATCTCTCTCTTGGCGGCTCGTCCCTGGCGGTGGCCTGGCGCACCCGTAACCCGGAACTGCGCCAGACGGCGCTCGCGGCGGCTGCCTCCGCCATCATGGCGGGGATCTCCGAACCCGCACTCTACGGTGTGGCCCTGCGCCTCAAGCGTCCGCTCATCGCGAGCCTCATCAGCGGCTTTGTCTGCGGTGCCGTCGCCGGCATGGCGGGGCTCGCCAGCCACTCCATGGCCGCCCCCGGGCTCTTTACAAGCGTGCAGTTCTTCGATCCGGCCAACCCCATGACCATCGCCTGGGTGTTCGGCGTGATGGCCCTCTCGGTGGTGCTCTCCTTCGTGCTGACCCTGGTGATGGGGTTCGAGGACATCCCGGTCGAGAGCCCCGCCCCCCGCGCCGAGCCCGTGCAACCCGTCGCCACCAGCCAGGCGCAGGCCGGGCTGTGACACCCCATTCAGACATGACAAGAGGTAACAGATGTCGTTAACAAGATTTCCCGAGGGCTTTCTCTGGGGCGGTGCCCTGGCCGCCAATCAGGCGGAGGGCGGCTATCTCGAGGGGGGCAAGGGGCTGACCACGGTAGACATGATCCCCCATGGCCCGCGCCGCATGGCGGTCAAACTCGGCCAGGAGAAGCGCATCACCCTGCAAGATGACGAGTTCTACCCAAGCCACGGAGCCATCGATTTCTATCACCGCTATCGGGAGGACATCGCCCTGATGGCCGAGATGGGCTTCACCGTGTTTCGCACCTCCATCGCCTGGGCCCGTCTCTACCCCAGGGGGGACGAGCGCGAGCCCAATGCCGAGGGCATCGCCTTCTACCGCGCGGTGTTCGAGGAGTGCAGAAAGTACAACATCGAGCCCTTGGTGACCCTGTGCCACTTCGATGTGCCCATGCACCTGGTGACCGAGTACGGCTCCTGGCGCAACCGCCAGATGGTGGAGTTTTTCACCCGCTACGCCCGCACCTGCTTCGAGCAGTTCGACGGCCTGGTGAAGTACTGGCTCACCTTCAACGAGATCAACATCCTGCTGCACAGCCCCTTCTCCGGGGCGGGGCTGGTGTTCGAGGAAGGGGAGCACCAGGATCAGGTGAAGTATCAGGCCGCCCACCACGAGCTGGTGGCCAGCGCCCTGGCGACCCGGATCGCCCACGAGGTGAACCCGGCCAACCAGGTGGGCTGCATGCTGGCGGGGGGCAACTTCTACCCCTACTCCTGCAAGCCCGCCGACGTCTGGACCGCCCTCCAGAAAGATCGGGAGAACCTCCTCTTCATCGACGTGCAGGCCAGGGGCGCCTATCCGGCCTATGCGCAGAGGGTGTTTCGTGACAAGGGGGTCACCCTGGTGAAGGGGCCGGAAGATGACGAGATCCTCAGGCACACCGTGGATTTCGTCTCCTTCAGCTACTACGCCTCCCGCTGCGCCGCCGCCGACATGAATGCGGGCAACACCAGCGAGGCCAACGTGGTCAAGTCCCTGCGCAATCCCCACATCGAGGTGAGCGAGTGGGGCTGGGGCATCGACCCCCTGGGCCTTCGCATCACCCTCAACACCTTGCACGATCGCTACCAGAAGCCCCTCTTCCTGGTGGAAAACGGCCTGGGTGCGGTGGACGAAGTGAACGAGCAAGGGGAGATAGAGGACGACTACCGCATCGCCTACCTGCGCGCCCACATCGAGGCCATGGGGGACGCCATCGAGGACGGCGTGCCCCTGATGGGGTACACCAGCTGGGGCTGCATCGATCTCGTCTCCGCCTCCACCGGCGAGATGAGCAAGCGCTATGGCTTCGTCCACGTGGACAGGGACGACGCCGGCCATGGCACCCTGGCCCGCCGGCGCAAGAAGTCGTTCTGGTGGTACAAGAAGATGATCGCGAGCAACGGGGAGGATCTGGCCTGAGCCCCCCTCAGTTTCGCCGCAAGGCGCATCCATGCAACAGGGGGGCCGAGGCCCCCCTGTTGTTCATCACGCTGGCAATCTGAAAACGTTTAACTGCCTTCGTTGAAGATCTCGAGGTTGCTGGTCCCTTCCTGCCACTCGCGCACCGCCTTGTTGTCGTCGCTGCGCAGGGCATTGAGGTGGTCCAGATAACCCTGATCCACGTCGGAGGTCACATAGTGACCGTTGAAGACCGAGGTCTCGAAGTGGCGCAGCTCGGGGTTGATCTCCCGCACCGCCTCTTCCAGATCTTCCAGATCCTGGAAGATGAGGCCGTCAGCACCGATAAGCTTGCACACCTCTTCCACTTCACGGCCATGGGCAATGAGCTCGTTGGCGGTGGGCATATCGATGCCGTAGACGTTGGGGAAGCGAATTTCCGGCGCGGCCGAGGCGAAGTAGACCTTGGCGGCCCCCGCTTCACGGGCCATCTGGATGATCTGCTCGGAGGTGGTGCCCCGCACGATGGAGTCGTCCACCAGCAACACCTTCTTGCCCTTGAATTCGGAGCTGATGGCGTTGAGCTTGCGGCGCACCGACTTCTTGCGCTGGGTCTGGCCCGGCATGATGAAGGTACGGCCGATGTAGCGGTTCTTCACGAAGCCCTGACGGTACGGAAGGCCCAGGGTGTGGGCGATTTCCAGCGCCACGTCGCAGGAGGTCTCGGGGATGGGGATGACCACGTCCACGTCGAGATCGTCCCACTCCCGTGCGATCTTCTGGCCCAGCTTGCGACCCATGTTGAGGCGGGCGGCATAGACGGAGACCTTGTCGATGAAGGAGTCGGGACGGGCGAAGTAGACGTATTCGAAGATGCAGGGGTTCATCTGCGGGTTCTCCGCACACTGCTCGGAGAAGAGCTGGCCCTGCTCGGTGATGTAGATGGCCTCGCCCGGGGCGACGTCACGCACCGTCTCGAAGCCGATGGCGTCGAGGGCCACGCTCTCGGAGGCGAGCATGTACTCCACCTGCCCCTGCTCGTCGACCCGGCGACCCAGGATCAGCGGGCGAATGCCGTTCGGGTCACGGAACCCGATGAGGCCGTGGCCGATCACCAGAGAGACCACGGCATAGGCGCCGCGGATCTGCTGGTGCACCTTGCGCACCGCCGAGAAGATATCTTCCGGGCGCAGCGCCATCTTGTCGCACAAGTCCAGCTCGTGGGCCAGCACGTTCAACAGCACTTCGGAGTCCGAGGTGGTGTTGATGTGGCGGCGGGCCACCTTGAACTGCTGCTCCTTGAGCTCCTTGGCGTTGGTGAGGTTGCCGTTGTGGGCCAGCACCATGCCGTAGGGGGAGTTCACGTAAAACGGCTGCGCCTCTGCCGCACTGGAGCTGCCTGCGGTGGGATAACGGACGTGTCCGATGCCGATATTCCCTTTCAGGCGCTGCATGTGGCGCACTTCAAACACATCCTTCACCAGACCGTTGGCCTTGCGTTGCCGGAAGTTTCCACTGTCAATGGTCACGATCCCGGCGGCATCCTGTCCCCTGTGCTGCAACACCGTCAAGGCGTCGTAGAGGGCCTGATTGACGGGGGTGGTGCCAACTATACCGACAATACCGCACATGTCTTTGCTACCTCGAAGTCACTGTACCTGTTGAAGAAAACTGGACGAGTTCATCATGAACCCGAAAAACCACTGGATCACCGGCTTGAACTCCGGCACCAGCCTGGACGCCACCCACCAGTCGCTCTGGGAGAGGCTGGTGAAGGTATCCATGAAAAACAGCAGGGCGCTGACGATCAGCACCCCGCGAATGGCGCCAAAACAGACCCCGAGCACCCTGTCTGTGCCGGAAAGCCCGGTCTTTTCCACCAGCAGGCCCACCACGTAGTTCACCACGCTCCCCAGGATCAGGGTCGCCACGAACAGGGCGGCGATGGCCAGACCGTTGCGCACCATGGCATCGGAAAAAGAGGTGAAATAGACGGCGAGATCGGGATAGAAATGGCTGGCAATGAAAAAGGCGACGAACCAGGTGACCAGAGACATGGCCTCCTTGAGAAAGCCGCGCACCAGGCTGATGAGGGCGGAGAAACCGACGATGCCGATGATGGCGTAATCAATCCAGACCATAGAAAAAGATGTCCTGCGAAATTGCGGCGCAGTCTAACAAAAACGATTGCGCAATGCTTGATAAAATTGTGTTACAGGCCCGAAGGGAGCCATCCCTTCCCCTTGCGGCGGGTTTCCCGGGCCCAGAATGCACAACGCCATGGCATGCCATGGCGTTGTCGTCTGCAACGAGCGCTTACCCGATGTGGGTCAGGCCGCCCATGTAGGATTGCAGCGCAGCCGGGATGGCGATGCGGCCATCTGCCTGCTGGTAGTTCTCGAGCACGGCCACCAGGGTACGACCCACCGCCAGACCGGAACCATTCAGGGTGTGAATGAGCTGCGGCTTGCCGTCGATGCGCACGCGAGCCTGCATGCGGCGCGCCTGGAAGTCGGTGCAGTTGGAGACGGAGGAGATCTCGCGATAGGTGTTCTGGGCCGGCAGCCACACTTCCAGATCGTAGGTCTTGGCGGCGCAGAAGCCCATGTCACCGGTGGAAAGCGCCATCACGCGATACGGCAGCTCCAGCAGTTGCAGCACCTTTTCGGCGTGACCCACCATCTCTTCCAGGGCATCCCAGGATTTTTCCGGGTGCACCAGTTGCACCATCTCGACCTTGTCGAACTGGTGCATACGGATGAGGCCACGGGTATCACGACCGTAGGAGCCCGCTTCGGAGCGGAAGCAGGGGCTGTGGGCGGTCATCTTGATGGGCAGCTCCTGCTCGTCGAAGATCTCGTCACGGGCCATGTTGGTGAGCGGCACTTCGGAGGTCGGGATGAGGGAGAACTTGCGCACCTTGCCTTCGTCTTCCCCTTCCCCTTCGATGCCGGTATTGAAGAGATCCTGGGAGAACTTGGGCAGCTGACCGGTGCCGTACAGGCTGTCCGGGTTGACCAGATAGGGCACGTAGCACTCGGTGTAGCCGTGCTGCAGGGTGTGCAGGTCCAGCATGAACTGGGCCAGGGCGCGGTGCAGACGGGCAATCTGGCCCTTCATCACCACGAAACGGGCGCCGGAGAGCTTGACGCCGTTCTTGAAGTCGACCCCCTTGGCCGCCTCACCCAGATCGATGTGATCGCGTACCGGGAAATCGAACTCACGCGGGGTACCCCAGCGGCGGACCTCCACGTTGTCGTTCTCGTCACGGCCCACCGGGGTGGTCTCGCTCGGCAGGTTGGGGATGGCGTCGGCGATCCCCTTGAGCTGGGCCAGCAGGGCCTCCAGCTCGACCTTGCTGGTCTCGAGCTCGTCGTTGATCTTGGTCACCTCGGCCTTGAGGGGGGCAACATCTTCACCACGACGGGCAGCCTCACCGATGGACTTGGAGCGGGCGTTGCGCTCGGCCTGCAGCTCCTGGGTGCGGGACTGCAGATCCTTGCGTTTCTCTTCCAGAACATTGACCGCCGCTACGTCCAGAACGTAGCCACGTGTCGCCAGACGAGCGGCAGCTTCGGTGATGTCGCTGCGCAGATATTTGGGATCCAGCATGGTTTACCTACTTTTTTTAATGGGATCTGGGCCCGGGTCATCGTGACCGGGTTGGGAAACAGATCCGGAAGTTAACATCGGTTGGCGCACCCCTTTGCCTTCGGAATCGGGCCTTCGAAATCAAGAAGATGGTGCAAGGCCAAGACAACCGGGGTCAGACGGGCAGTGTAGCAGACCGCCCCCCCGCCCGAACAGGGACTATTGCGCCCGTTTTTGCCGGAAACCCCCTCCCCTGATGCCCTTGCCGTGCGCTTTCCCGGCAAGGGGCCTGAAGGACTTTCCTATCGCTTGCGCGGACTCTGCTTGTCCAGCTCGTGCAGATAGTCGAGCTTCTGGGCTATCTGCTTCTCAAGCCCCCGCTCGGTGGGCTGATAGTACTGCTTGCCGGCAAGCTCCGGGGGGAAGTACTGCTCGCCGGCGGCATAGGCCCCCGGCTCGTCGTGGGCGTAGCGATACTCGGCGCCGTAGCCCAGCTCGCTCATCAGCTTGGTCGGTGCATTGCGAAGGTGCGGCGGCACCTCGAAGTCCGGCAGGTTCTTGGCGTCGTGAAGCGCCGCCTTCCAGGCGGTGTAGACCGCATTGCTCTTGGGGGCGCAGGCGAGGTAGACGATGGCCTGGGCGATGGCCCGCTCCCCTTCCGCCGGACCGATGCGATGGAAGCAGTCCCAGGCCGAGAGCGCCACCTGCATGGCACGGGGATCGGCGTTGCCCACGTCTTCCGAGGCAATCGCCAGCAAGCGGCGGGCGATGTAGAGGGGATCGCAGCCAGCGCTCACCATGCGGGCATACCAGTAGAGGGCCGCATCCGGCGCCGAGCCGCGAATGGACTTGTGCACCGCCGAGATGAGGTCGTAGAAGTGATCGCCGCCCTTGTCGAAACGGGCCACGTGCTCCCCCACCACGGCGGCGAGCAGGGTACTGTCGATCACCCGCGCCCCTGAGCTGTCGGCCTCGGCCATGTCGGCCAGGAGCTCCAGATAGTTCAGAGACTTGCGCCCGTCCCCGTCCACGGCTTTCGCCAGCGCCTCCTTGGCCCCGGGGGCAAAGCGCAGGCTAGGGTCATTGAGACCGCGCGGGTCCTGCATCGCCTGATCGATCATGGCGAGGATGTCCTGCTCCTCCAGCCTCTTGAGCAGATAGACCCGGGCCCGGGAGAGCAGCGCGTTGTTGAGCTCGAACGAGGGGTTCTCGGTGGTGGCGCCGATGAAGGTGATGGTGCCGTCTTCGATGTGGGGCAGGAAGACATCCTGCTGGCTCTTGTTGAAGCGGTGGACTTCATCCACGAACAGGATCGTACGCACCCCGCGCCAGCCGTTCTCCTTCGCCTTGTCGAGGGCCGCGCGGATCTCCTTGATGCCGGAGGTGACCGCCGAGAGCCGCTCCACCTCCGCCTGGCAGTAGTGGGCAACCAGTTCTGCCAGCGTGGTCTTGCCGGTGCCGGGGGGCCCCCAGAGGATCATGGAGTGGCAGTGCCCCGCCAGGATCGCTTTTCGCAGGGGCTTGTCCGGCCCCAGAATATGCTGCTGGCCGATGTACTGCTCGAGGGTTTGCGGCCGCATCCGGGCCGCCAGCGGACGAAAGTCCGAGGAGAAATCCAGGGATAAATTGCTCATCTGCATTGACCTTGCAGCTGACCGGTCGTCCATGACGCCCGGTCAGACGATAACGCCGGTAACGGCTGGCTCATCAGCGCTGGTCGTCCAGCTCGACCCCCTTCGGGATCTTGAAGACAAATTCGTTGCCCTTGAGCAGCGGCTTGCGGTTGAAGCTGCTGAGGGTGAATTCGCTCCACTGCCCCTGTGCCTCTTTCACGTCGAACCGGCTGATGTTGTTCTGACGGTCGAAGGTGATGCGAAAGGAGGCGATCAGCTCGTCCTTGTTGCGACTGGTGACTGTGTAGACGTCCCCTTGCTGGGTCACGTCATAGTTCTTCCAGAGCCCGACATCGTTGCCGGCGATGAGCACGAAGGGGGTGTTGAGCACCGCATCCTTCATCTTGAGGGCGGTGACCTGCTCGACGAAGGGGTCATAGACCCAGACATCCTTGCCGTCCGCCACGATCAGGCTCTCGTCCGGGGCAGTGGTGTGCCAGTTGAAGCGGTTGGGTCGCTGCACCAGCAGTGAGCCGCTCGCCTTTTGCAGCTCCTTGCCCTTGCTGTCATAGACTGTCTGGGCAAACGTCGCGGAGAAGACATTGACGGAGGAGAGCTTCTCCTTGAGATCGCTGGCCGCATCGGCCCACACCTGGCTGCTGGCGACCAGCAGAATGGAACCCATCAACAGTTGTTTTTTCATCAGGCTCTTCATAGGGAGGTTCTCGATAAAAGGCCACGCCCGCAGAGGGCATGGCCAGAATGATACAGGAGTTAGGCTTAGTCACGGACCGGCGGCGGTGCCAGCACGTCGCGCTGGCCGTTGCCACCCGGGGCGCTGACGATGCCCTGGTTTTCCATCTGCTCGATGAGACGGGCCGCCCGGTTGTAACCGATCTTGAACTTGCGCTGGACGCTGGAGGTGGAGCCACGGCGGGATTCCACCACGAAGGCCACCGCCTCGTCGAACAGGGGATCGAGCTCTTCATCGCCGCCCCCGCCGAAGTCGCCACCGCCGCCCTCGCCGTCCGACTCACCGGAGAGGATCTCGTCGATGTAATCCGGCTCACCACGCAGTTTCCAGTCCGCCACCACCTTGTGTACCTCGTGGTCATCGACGAAGGCACCGTGGACACGGGTGGGGTTGGAGGTGCCGGCAGGCATGTAGAGCATGTCACCCATGCCGAGCAGGGATTCGGCGCCCCCCTGGTCCAGGATGGTGCGGGAATCGATCTTGCTCGACACCTGGAAGGAAATACGGGTCGGGATGTTGGCCTTGATGAGACCGGTAATGACATCCACCGACGGACGCTGGGTCGCGAGGATAAGGTGAATACCAGCCGCCCGCGCCTTCTGGGCGATACGGGCGATAAGCTCCTCCACCTTCTTGCCGACGATCATCATCATGTCGGCGAACTCGTCCACCACCACCACGATGTGGGGCAGTTTTTCCAGCTCCGGCGGCATCTGATCCATGGAGTCGCCCGGACGCCACAGGGGGTCGACCAGGGGATCCCCCGCCTCGATGGCGGCCAGCACCTTGTCGTTGTACCCCTTGAGGTTGCGCACCCCGACCGCGGACATCAGCTTGTAGCGACGCTCCATCTCGCCTACGCACCAGCGCAGGGCGTTGGCGGCATCCTTCATGTCGGTGACCACCTCGGTCAGCAGATGCGGAATCCCTTCGTAGACCGAGAGCTCCAGCATCTTGGGGTCGATCATGATGAAGCGCAGATCCTCGGGGGAGGATTTGTAGAGCATGGAGATGATCATGGTGTTCACCCCCACCGACTTGCCCGAGCCCGTGGTACCGGCCACCAGCAGGTGGGGCATCTTGGCGAGGTTCACTACCACGGGTTCCCCCGCGATGTCCTGACCCAGCCCCATGGTGAGCGGATTGCGGCTGGCCGCGAACGCCTCGCAGTCGAGGGTTTCCCGCAGGTAGACGGTCTGGCGTACCCGGTTGGGCAGCTCGATCCCGACGAACGTCTTGCCCGGGATCACTTCCACCACCCGCACGCTGCTGGCAGAGAGAGAACGGGCGAGATCCCGGGAAAGATTGGTGATCTTGCTCGCCTTCATGCCCGGCGCCAGGTCCAGCTCGAAGCGGGTAATGACGGGACCGGGATAGACGCCCACCACCTTGGCCTGCACGTTGTAATCGGCGAGCTTCGCCTCCACCAGCCGGCCCATGCGCTCCAGCTCGTCCTTGCTCATCATCTGGGTCTTGGCGGGCGGTCTGTCCAGCAGATCGATGCTCGGCAAAGGGGCCAGACCGGGCTGGGGACGGCGCTTGGCTTTTACCGGCGCAGCGGCAACGGGAGCATCGGGTTCGTCATCCCCCTCCGCCCAGGGCAAGTCGAGGTCATCTTCTTCCTGGCGCACGGCGGGACGCGGACGGCCATTGGCCACACGCTTGCCCTTGGCGGCAGGCGCCGGAGCCTCGTCCTCTTCGTCGTCAAACTGCGGATCAAACTGGAAGGTGTCTTCGTCAAGCTCCGGCAGCCATTCGTCAGCTTTTGTCTTTTGAGCGCGATTCTTCGCCTTGGGGTTGCGTGTCCAGCTGCCGTGGGGGTCTTCGTCATCCTCTTCCTGATCGAAACTGCCCACGCCCCCTTCCAGCAGGGGATCCGGCCCCTCATAGCGGGGCTGACGCCAGCCACCGGTGAGCCAGCGGCCCAGGGTGGTGGGGAAATGGTAGATGGCGCTGACTGAGCCGGTGCAGGCGGCACCGATGCGCTCGACAATGGTGAGCCAGGACCAGCCGGTAAAGAGGGTGATGCCGGTCGCCACGAAGCAGAGCAGCATCAGGTTGGCCCCCACGCCGCCAAAGAGCGGCACCACGGCTGAGGCGATCACATCCCCCACCAGGCCGCCGGCGGAAAAGTTCTGCAAGTCGTTGAAGTTCATACTGGCGATGGCGGACATGCCGAGCACCGTCAGCACGAAGCCGATGATCCGTACCGACAGGGTGAGGTAATCCACTTCCAGCAGCTTGCTCGGGCGCCAGAACAGGCTCCAGCCAAGCAGCACTACCAGAGGGGGCACCAGATAGGAGAAGGCCCCAAAGGTAAACATGGTGATGTCGGCGAGCCAGGCACCGGCGCTGCCCGCGAGGTTTTTCACCTCCCCTTGCCAGGAGGTTTGCGACCAGCCGGGATCGGCGGGATGGTAGGTCAGCAGGGCAAGCAAAAGATAGGCAGCCATCAGGGTGATGGCGATCAAGACGGCCTCGAAGATCCGTTGTGTACCTGATAAAGGAGTAAACAGCTTTTTATCGGCCAAACTCCGGCTCCTTTGTGAAAACATGAATGCGGGGATAGGGGGCCTAGTATCCCTGAAAAGCCCACCGATTGTCAGCCAGTGCCTGAGGGCGGGCCTGAAACTCTCTATAAGAAGAAACGAGCGGACCGGCCGCTCGTTTCTGACTATCGTGACTCGTCATGGAACTTGCAAGTCACAGCACAACCCCGCTTATCGGGTGCTGATCACCAGACGACTGCTCTGTTTGACCTCTTCCATCACCACGTAGGTGCGGGTGTCGTTGACGCCCGGCAGACGCAGCAGGGTTTCACCCAGCAGGCGGCGGTAAGCGGACATGTCGCTGACGCGGGTCTTGAGCAGATAGTCGAAATCACCGGACACCAGATGGCACTCCTGGATCTCTTCGAGCACCTGAACAGCCTTGTTGAACTGCTCGAACACATCGGGGGCGCCACGATTGAGGGTAATTTCCACGAACACCAGCAGAGACGCGTCCAGATAATGAGGGTTCAGAATGGCGGCATATCCTTCGATATACCCTTGTCGCTCCAGGCGACGAACCCGTTCCAGACACGGTGTGGGACTCAGGCCAACTCGTTTGGACAACTCAACGTTCGAAATCCTGCCATCCTTTTGCAGTTCATTCAGAATGTTGCGGTCAATCCTGTCCAAATCCTTTAGCCGACTCTTAGCTTCCATCATTTAATTCCATCCTTTGGCTATTTTTTGGTAAGAATCACCAGTCATTTTATAATAATGGTCACAAATCCTGTCAATACCTGAATATACTAGGCGCAAATGTCGCTTAACATCTAGGCAACATAAACCACCAATCGATAGACGAGGGATAGCATGATTATCGGTGTACCTAAGGAAATAAAAAACCATGAATATCGCGTAGGCATGGTTCCGGCCAGTGTACGTGAACTGACAGCACGAAACCATACTGTTTTCGTCCAAAGCGGCGCAGGAAATGGCATTGGGTTCAGTGACGCAGATTATCTGGCTGCCGGAGCCGAGATCCTGGCCTCCGCTGCCGAAGTTTTCGCCAAGGCGGAGATGATCGTCAAGGTCAAGGAACCCCAGGCAGTGGAACGGGCCATGCTGCGTCCCGGCCAGACCCTCTTTACCTATCTGCATCTGGCGCCGGACCTGGCCCAGACCCAGGATCTCATCGACAGTGGTGCCGTCTGCATCGCCTATGAAACCGTCACAGACGGTCGTGGCGGTCTGCCCCTGCTGGCCCCCATGTCGGAAGTGGCCGGACGCATGTCTATTCAGGCCGGTGCCCAGGCACTGGAGAAATCCCGTGGCGGCAGCGGCGTGCTGCTCGGTGGTGTGCCCGGTGTAGAACCGGCCAAGGTGGTGATCATCGGTGGTGGTGTGGTGGGCTCCAACGCAGCCCGCATGGCCGTCGGCCTGCGTGCCGACGTCACCATCCTCGACAACAACGTCGATACCCTGCGCCGTCTCGACAGCGAGTTCCAGGGGGCTGCCAAGGTGGTCTACTCCAACCGCGAGACCCTGGAGCGCCATCTGCTGGCGGCGGACCTGGTCATCGGCGGCGTGCTGGTGCCTGGCGCCACTGCGCCAAAACTTGTCAGCCGTGACCACATTGCTCGCATGAAACCCGGTGCGGCCATCGTGGACGTGGCCATCGACCAGGGCGGCTGTGTCGAGACCTCCCATGCCACCACCCATGAAGATCCCACCTTCATCGTCGACGAGGTGGTGCACTACTGCGTGGCCAACATGCCGGGGGCCGTGGCACGGACCTCCACCGTGGCCCTGAACAACGCCACCCTCCCCTTCATCATCAAGCTGGCCGAACAGGGCTATCGCAACGCTCTGCTCGCCGATCCCCACCTGTTGCACGGCCTGAACGTGATGGCGGGCAAAATCACCTGCAAGGAGGTTGCCGTGGCCCACAACCTGGCTTACACGGATCCCCTGACCCTGCTGAACTGATCGCGTCCCTGCAAAGGGAGGTAGATGAGTGAAAATCCGCCCGCGATGGGCGGTTTTTTTATGCCTGCCATCCCCGGCTCACCCCTCTTGTTGGCGATTGCCCCAATCGATGCGCTGGCCTTTGACCACGGATCACGAATTACCTACAATCGCGCAAACTCATCACGTCTCGGAAATCACATCATGAGCCAAGTCACTCACAGCAAACTGCTGATCCTGGGATCCGGTCCGGCAGGTTACACTGCGGCCGTCTATGCCGCTCGCGCCAACCTCAATCCCCTGCTCATCACCGGCATGCAGCAAGGTGGTCAGCTGACCACCACCACCGAAGTGGAAAACTGGCCAGGGGACGCGGAAGGGCTGACCGGCCCGGCCCTGATGGAGCGCATGAAAGAGCATGCAGAGAAGTTCGATACCCGCATCCTCTTTGATCACATCAATGAAGTGACGCTGACCGAGCGTCCCTTCCGCCTCAAGGGCGACAACGGGGAATACACCTGCGATGCGCTGATCCTCGCCACCGGCGCCTCCGCCAAATACCTGGGTCTGCCCTCCGAAGAGGCCTTCAAGGGCCGCGGCGTCTCCGCCTGCGCCACCTGTGACGGCTTCTTCTACCGCAATCAGGAAGTCGCCGTGGTCGGCGGCGGCAACACCGCCGTGGAAGAGGCACTCTATCTGGCCAACATCGCCAAGAAGGTGCACCTCATTCATCGCCGCGACGAGTTCCGCGCCGAGAAGATCCTGATCAAGCGCCTCAACGACAAGGTCGAGAGCGGCAATATCGTCCTGCATACCCATCAGACCCTGGACGAAGTACTGGGTGACGACATGGGCGTCACCGGTGTGCGCCTGCGCAGCACCCGGGATGACACCACCTCCGAGCTGCCGCTGATGGGGGTCTTCATCGCCATCGGTCACCAGCCCAACACCCAGATTTTCGAAGGGCAGCTGGCGATGGAAAACGGCTATCTGAAGGTGCGTGGCGGACTGGAAGGGTTCGCAACCCAGACCAGCATTCCGGGCGTATTCGCCGCTGGCGACGTGGCCGACCACGTCTACCGCCAGGCGATCACCTCCGCAGGAACCGGCTGCATGGCCGCCCTCGATGCAGAGCGATATCTGGACGCACAATAATCAGAAGGATATAAAGGGCATGCCAGTTGGCATGCCCTTTTTTATTGCAAGGAGCAGGATGAAACGAAAAATAATGATAGTGGAAGACAGCCTGACGGTACGCCGCATGCTGACCCAGGCCATTGCGCAGCAGACCGGGCTGGAAATCGACGCCTTCGATACTCTTGAAGGGGCTCGCGATTGCCATGGGGAAGATTATGTGGTCGCCCTGGTGGATCTCACCCTGCCGGACGCCCCCGGCGGAGAGGCTGTCAACGTGCTGAGGGAGCGTGGGCTGCCGGTGGTGATCCTGACGGCCGACATCAGCGAAGAGAAGCGGGAAGCCTGGCTGGAGGCCGGGGTGCTGGACTATGTGATGAAGGATTCACGTCACTCCCTGCAATATGCCGTCGGTCTGGTGCACCGCCTCTACCTCAACCAGGCCATCGAAGTCTTGGTGGTCGACGATTCACGCACCTCCCGTCACCGCACCGCGGCCCAGTTGCGCAAGCAGTTGTTGCAGGTGCACGAGGCCAATTCAGCCCGCGATGCGCTGGCGCAGCTCGAGCAGCACCCCGCCATTCGCCTGATGCTGGTGGACTACTACATGCCGGAGATCGACGGCATCAGCCTGGTGCGAATGCTGCGCGAGCGCTACAGCAAGCAGCAGCTCGCCATCATCGGCATCTCGGTGTCGGACAAACACGGCCTCTCGGCACGCTACCTCAAGCAAGGGGCGAATGATTTTCTCAATCAGCCCTTTGAACCCGAGGAGCTGCAGTGCCGGGTCAGCCACAACCTGGAGGCCCTTGAGCAGTTCAACAATATCCAGGAATCGGCCAACCGAGACTACCTGACCGGGCTTTACAACAGACGCTACTGGTTCAACGAGGGTCAAAAGTGGTTCGAGGAGCATCAGCGCCATCAGGCGCAGCTCTCCCTGTGCGTGCTCGACGTGGATCACTTCAAGCAGGTCAATGATCACTGGGGGCACGCCATCGGCGATCAGCTGCTCTGTCATCTGGCCAGGCTGCTCACCCAGTTCTTCCCGGATGCCATGATAGCCCGATTCGGTGGTGAAGAATTTGCCCTGATGGTGCCACACTGCCCCGTTCCCGTGCTGCTCAAGCGACTGGAAGGGCTTCGTCTGCAAATGCGTCAGCAACCGCTGTCGCGGGAGATATCGCTCTTTGTACGCGCCAGTTTCGGCGTCATCAATGTCGGGCGGCTCTCCATGGACGAGGCGCTGAGCGAGGCAGATCGCCAGTTGTATCAGGCAAAGAATACCGGGCGAGACAAGATAGTCTGTCAGGACGTCTGAGCAAGCATCAGCAGAGGCACTCCGTGTAGTACCGCCCGGCGCCCCTTGTGTGGCGGCCGCCGGGTCAATCCCTTCTTCACCGTTCAATAGGTCTTATCGACTCGCACCCCATCGCTGAAATAGAGGATGCGCACCTTGTCGCCCTGCGCAAAGACCATGGCCGGATCGTAATCTTGGATCACGTTGATGAGCCCGTTCTGCTCGTTGCGGATCAGCAGCTCCACCAGCTTGTTCTCCACCACGCTGCCCCCTGACTGAAACTGCTGCACCGCCGCCGCTCCCGCCAGTGCCCCGACCGCTGTGGCAATCTCCCGCCCGTGCCCACCGCCAAACTGGTTGCCGAGCAGCCCGCCAAGCACGGCCCCTCCCAGCGTTTTCCAGCCGGAATGCTCTGATTCCACCATCTGGCGCTGGGTGATGTTGCGCACCGCATCCACCTGGCCGAAGACCACCTGCTCCACCGGACGCGCCGTGTTGCGTTCATACACCGCACTCCAGGCCGGTGCCGTGACAAAGCCAAGCAAGCTGGATACTATCAGGATAATGGCCTTCATCTATGAACCTCTGCCTTATGTCTCGCTATCTTACCGAACTGGATGATGAGCTGTGCTGGTTTCCCTCCCCCAGCCATGCGCTGGAAGAGCCCAACGGGCTGCTCGCGATTGGGGGAGATCTCTCCCCCACTCGATTGCTGGCAGCTTACCACAGCGGGATCTTTCCATGGAATGAACCCCATCAGCCACTGCTGTGGTGGTCACCGGATCCCAGGGGAGTCATCGTGCCCGAGGAACTCCACATCGGCCGCAGCCTGCAGAAGTGTTTGCGCCGCACCCCCTTCGAGATTTACATCAATCGCGCCTTTGATGACGTCATTGCAGCCTGCGCCGCCCCCCGTCGCACCGCCAGCGGCACCTGGATAAGTGCCCCCATGATCGACGCCTATCGGCGCCTTCATCGCCTCGGTCATGCCCACTCCATCGAGATCTGGCAGGATGATCAGTTGCAGGCAGGTCTCTATGGCCTCTCCCTGGGCCGACTCTTTTGTGGTGAATCCATGTTCAGCCGCATCGACAATGGCGCCAAACTGGCCATGGTGGCCCTCTGTCGCCACTTTGCAGGGCACGGCGGTGCCCTCATCGACTGCCAGATGCAAAACGACTTTCTGGCCACGCTGGGCGTTCAGGAGTGGCCAAGGCAGCGCTTTCTGACCACCCTGGCCACCCTGACCCGGCAACCGTTGCAAGAGGGATGCTGGCAACCGAGGAGAATCAGCCTATGAGTGAAGAAGTGATCCTCAAGGTCGGGCTGACCCCCAGGCACCCGTGCAGCTACCTCGGTCACGAGCAGGAGCAGTTGCTGGTCCTGATGGACCATGAACTGCTCAACGCCGCCGGGTACGAACGGCTGCTGACGGCAGGATTCCGGCGCAGTGGCAACGACATCTATCGTCCTCACTGCCCCGCCTGCAGCGCCTGCCAATCCTTGCGCATACACAGTGAACGCTTCATCCCGAGCCGTGGGCAGAAGCGCATCCGCCAGTTGAACCGGGATCTCGAGCTCGTGCTGAGCTATGACGACAAGCCCGAGTATTACCAGCTCTATGAACGCTATATCCGTGAGCGCCATAGGGATGGCAGCATGTATCCACCGAGCCGGACCCAATACAAGGGATTCCTGCACTGTGACTGGATGCCCCCCCTCTATCTGGAGATGCGCAAGGAGGGACGCCTCATCGGCGTGGCCACCACGGATCTGCTTCCCCACTCTCTGAGCGCCATGTACACCTTCTTCGACCCCGACTATGCCGACCGGTCGCTCGGCACCTTCGCCATCCTGAGCCAGTTGGAACTGGCCAGACGTACCGGTCGTCAGTGGCTCTATCTGGGGTATCTGGTGGAGGAGTGCCGCAAGATGAATTACAAGCGCCAATACCTGCCCCATGAGCTGCTGGTACAGGGCGAATGGAAAAAAATCGACACCAAGCCCGAGTAAACTTTACACATAGCCTTAAATCCGGCATGATCCAGCGGTTTTTTGTTGTGGCTTATCAAGAGGATTCAATGGCTAAAGAAGACAGTATTGAGATGCAGGGTACCATTCTCGAAACCTTGCCCAATACCATGTTCCGTGTGGAACTGGAAAATGGTCACGTGGTTATCGCTCATATTTCCGGCAAGATGCGCAAAAACTACATCCGTATCCTGACTGGGGACAAAGTAACGGTGGCTCTGACTCCGTACGATCTCTCCAAGGGACGTATTGTTTTCCGCTCTCGCTAAGCCAGGAATTCAGCAAAAAACCCCAGCCTCTCGGTTGGGGTTTTTTGTCATTTCCGGCCTTGCTCACAGTCAGTGAGAGACAGCTTCAACGTTGACCTGAAAATCAAAGCTGAGGCTGTTGTTCACCAGTTCGACCTTCACAATGCCGCCATCGACCAGGGAACCGAACAGGATCTCGTTGGCCAGGGGCTTCTTGAGGTGCTCCTGAATGACCCGGCCCATGGGTCTTGCTCCCATTGCCCTGTCATACCCTTTCTCTGCCAACCAGTGGCGCGCCTCTTCAGACACCTCCAGTGAAACGCCCTTGGCATCCAGCTGAACCTGCAGCTCGACGATGAACTTGTCGACTACCTGATGGATCACTCCCATGTCGAGATGGTTGAACCAGATGGTGTGATCGAGCCGGTTGCGGAACTCCGGACTGAACGTCTTGTTGATCACCGCCATGGCATCATGGCTCATGTCCTGCTGCTGGAAGCCGATGGACTTGCGCTGGGTCTCCTGAACCCCTGCGTTGGTGGTCATCACCAGGATCACATTGCGAAAATCTGCCTTGCGCCCGTTGTTGTCCGTCAGGGTACCGTTGTCCATCACCTGCAGCAGCAAGTTGAAGACATCCGGGTGCGCCTTCTCGATCTCGTCAAGCAGCACGACGGAGTGCGGATGCTTGAGGACGGAGTCGGTCAACAGCCCTCCCTGCTCGAATCCCACGTAACCGGGAGGAGCCCCGATCAACCGGGACACGGTATGGCGTTCCATGTATTCCGACATGTCAAATCGCAATACCTCGACCCCGAGCGCCTTGCCAAGTTGCTGGGTCACTTCGGTCTTGCCCACCCCGGTCGGGCCGGCAAACAGGAAGCAGCCCACAGGTCGGCGTTCGTTGCCAAGCCCTGAACGTGACAACCGAATGGCATCGGTCAGCACCTCGATGGCCTTGTCCTGCCCGAACACCACCATCTTGAGATTACGCTCCAGGTTCTTCAGCACCTCCTTGTCGGAGGAGGAGACAGATTTCTCGGGAATACGGGCAATCTTGGCAACAATGGCCTCGATTTCCGGCACATTGATCACCTTCTTGCGCTTGCTAACGGGCAAGAGGCGTTGCCCTGCACCCGCTTCGTCGATGACGTCGATGGCCTTGTCAGGCAGATGGCGATCATTGATGTACTTGGCGGAGAGCTCCACCGCCGCCCGGATCGCCTTGACGGTGTAACGCACGCCATGGTGAGACTCATAACGGCTCTTGAGTCCCATCAGAATGCGAGTGGTGTCGTCTACTGTGGGTTCGACGATGTCGATCTTCTGGAAGCGGCGAGCAAGGGCCCTGTCCTTCTCGAAGATCTGGGCATATTCCTGGTAGGTGGTGGAGCCCACGCAGCGCAGCAAACCATTGGAGAGCAGCGGCTTGATGAGGTTGGCCGCATCCAGCTGGCCACCGGAAGCCGCACCAGCGCCAATGATGGTGTGGATCTCGTCGATGAAGAGGATGGCCCCCTCCTGACGTTCAATCTGCTTGAGCAGCACCTTGAGGCGCTTCTCGAAGTCACCACGATACTTGGTGCCCGCCAGCAGGGAGCCCATGTCCAGGGAGTAGATGGTGCTACCCGCAATCACCTCGGGCACATCCCCCTTGACGATACGGTAGGCAAGCCCTTCGGCGATGGCGGTCTTGCCCACGCCGGCTTCCCCGACCAGCAAGGGGTTGTTCTTGCGGCGGCGGCACAATACCTGAATGGTGCGATTGAGCTCCTGATCACGGCCGATGAGCGGATCGATGCGCCCCTCCAGCACCAGCTGGTTGAGGTTGGTGGCAAAGCTTTCTATCTGGGCAGAGGATACCTCGTCATCAGATTCCGCATTGTTGCCACCACTCTCGGGCTTGTTGTCCTTGCGCACCCCGTGGGACAGGAAGTTCACCACATCCAGGCGGCTTATTTCGGCTTTTTTCAGGAAGTAGGCGGCCTGGGACTCTTGTTCGCTGAAGATGGCGACCAGGACATTGGCACCGCTCACCTCGGTATTGCCGGACGACTGGACATGGAAGACGGCACGTTGCAGCACGCGCTGGAAGCCCAGCGTCGGCTGGGTTTCCCTGTCTTCGTCGTCACGGGGGATGAGCGGGGTCGTTTGATTGATGAAGGCGCGGATCTCTTTGCGCATCTGTTCCACATCCGCACCACATGAACTCAGCGCCTCATGGGCTGAGCTGTTATCCAGCAGGGCCAACAACAGGTGCTCGACGGTCATGAATTCGTGGCGCTCGTCACGGGCCAGCTTGAAAGCCTCGTTCAGCGTCTTTTCTAGATCTTTGTTCAACATAGGCACCTCCCCTCAGTACAGCAACAATGCGGTGTCGTTATCGCCATCAAGTCATCAGATTCAAGCCTTTTCCATGGTACATAGCAGTGGATGTTCGTTGTTACGTGAATAGGTGTTGACCTGGACCACTTTGGTCTCGGCAATCTCGGCGGTAAATGTGCCGCAGACTCCCTTACCACTATAATGCACGCTCAGCATCACCTGAGTGGCCTTCTCCAGATCCATACCAAAGAACCTTTGCAGCACCTCCACCACGAACTCCATCGGTGTGTAGTCGTCGTTGTTCAGGACGACCTTGTACATGGGTGGCGGTTGCAGCTTCGTTTTCTCTGCCTCTGCAATCTCTTCATTAGCAAAGAGTTCTTTCTGCTTGCTCATAGTTGCGCTTTGGTACCTCTAGATTACTACCGTGTCGCTCAAGATTGTCAATAGACTTGTTAACCAGATCACATCGGTTGTTAACAACTTCTTGACTCGCTTAAAAGTTGGACTAGATTGGTTACTTGCTAATCGGCGCCCGTCTGCTACGGGGTCATGCCCTAGTTATATAAGGCTGGCGCAGGTTACTCAACGACTTCAGGGTAATCAATAAAAGGATGTAGATGTATGGCAACCGGAACAGTCAAGTGGTTCAACAACGCAAAAGGATTTGGGTTTATCTGTCCGGAAGGCGGTGGTGAAGACATCTTCGCTCACTACTCCACGATTCAAATGGAAGGTTACAAGACCTTGAAAGCAGGTCAGGCAGTCAACTTTGAACTGCAGCAGGGGCCGAAAGGAAATCATGCCTCTGTCATCGTGCCAAACGAAGCACAGAACATCTAAGAGTCAAACTGGATAAATTAAAAAGCGGCATCCCAAGGGATGCCGCTTTTTTATGGACAGACACGAAAAGGGGAACAAGAAAGGCAAGGCCTTCCCTGTTCCCTGCTGCCGCTACCTCAGCGGGCCAGCAGGATGTTGAGCATGCGGCGCAGCGGCTCGGCGGCGCCCCACAGCAGTTGGTCACCCACGGTAAAGGCGGCCAGGTACTCCGGGCCCATGTTGAGCTTGCGCAGACGACCCACCGGGATGCTGAGGGTGCCGGTAACGGCAGCCGGGGTCAGCTCGCGGGCGGTGATGTCGCGATCGTTGGGGATCACCTTGACCCAGTCGTTGTGGGCAGCCAGCAGGGCTTCGATTTCCGCCAGCGGCACATCTTTTTTCAGCTTGATGGTGAAGGCCTGGCTGTGGCAGCGCAGGGCGCCGATGCGCACGCACAGACCATCCACCGGAATGGCGGCGTTTTCGATACCCAGGATCTTGTTGGTCTCGGCCTGGCCCTTCCACTCTTCACGACTCTGGCCATTGTCGAGCTTGGTGTCGATCCAGGGGATGAGGCCACCGGCCAGCGGCACGCCGAAGTTGTCCACCGGCAGGGTGCCGGAGCGGGTCTTCTCGGTGATCTTGCGCTCGATGTCGAGGATGGCGGAAGCAGGATCGGCAAGCTCCACCGCCACTTCATCCCGCAGCATGCCCATCTGGGTGACCAGCTCGCGCATGTGGCGGGCACCACCACCGGAGGCCGCCTGATAGGTGGCCACGCTCACCCACTCCACCAGATCGGCCTTGAACAGGCCACCCAGGGCCAGCAGCATCAGGCTGACGGTGCAGTTGCCGCCAACGAAGGTCTTGATGCCGTTGTTCAGGGCATCCTCGATGACGTCGCCGTTGACCGGATCCAGGATGATGACAGCGTCCTTCTCCATGCGCAGGGAGGAGGCGGCGTCAATCCAGTAGCCCTGCCAGCCGGCGGCTTTCAGACGCGGATAAACATCCTTGGTGTAGTCGCCGCCCTGGGCGGTGATGATGACATCCTGTGCGGCCAGCGCCTCGAGATCGAAGGCGTCCTGCAAGGTGCCGGCATCGACACCAAAATTGGGGGCGGCCTCACCGGCCTGGGAGGTGGTGAAGAAGGTGGGTTGAATGCGGGCAAAATCCTTCTCTTCCTGCATCCGGCTCATCAAGACCGAACCCACCATGCCACGCCAACCGACCAAACCTACTTTTTTCATAATGTCCTACCCTGGATAGCTGCTTATAGAAATCGTTTGTGGTACCCGTGACCCCCTGCCTTGGCGCCAGCCGTTTACAAGGGATTCACAATATATGAGTTGCAAAAAATGCGTCTGTCCACATTACGGATTGTGGCGGCGGGCGCAAGTCGAATTGCGCAATATTCTGTGCCATTCGCTGCAATATCCATCGGCCTGGCCGACCTGCGGGCAGCCGGTTGGCATCCTGCCTCCAGTTGGGGCATCATTGAGACCGACCGGCAGCCCCGCTGCCCCTCGGGGACGGCCCCGAGGCCTCCTGATACGCAGGGACGACCCTGCTTCCTGCGGAATCTGCCTTATGTCCTGGTTGCTATTGCTGTTGGCCGGCCTGTTCGAGGTCGCCTGGGCCATCGGCCTCAAATACACCGACGGTTTCAGCCGTCCCCTCCCCACCCTGCTGACCCTGATCGCCATGGCCGTGAGCGTGCTGCTGCTCGCCATGGCGGTCAAACAGCTGCCCCTTGGCACCGCCTACGCAGTCTGGACCGGCATCGGCGCGGTCGGCACCGTGCTGATGGGGATCTGGCTGTTCAACGAACCGGCCACCCTGGCCCGAGTGCTCTGCCTGCTGCTGATCATCGGCGGGATCCTGGGTCTGAAATTCATCGGTTAGGCGCGCTGAAAGGGCCGGGTACACCGGCCCCGACGTGGCATGTCGAGCAAGATCCGCCCCATGACCGCCCGGGCGAACATGGGGCGCCTCCTTTTATCTTTTCGTCTGCTCCTTCAATCACTCCACCAGCGTCTGCTCGATGCGGGCCCCAGGCATCATCTGCGTGAGACCGGCAATCAGCCTGTCGCCGGCCTCCCACAAGGCCGTGCGCGGCATCGGCGGCAGACACTCCAGAATGAACCACATCCGGGGGGAAGAGAGGCTCAGGCGAGTGCGGATCCCCTGGCGCCAGTTCCAGCGGCGACAGGTGACGCCGAGATCGTCCCGCCACACCACCTCTCCGGGAGCCGGTGCCTCCTGGGTTGGCAGCCCTTCTTTGAGGGTGTCAAAGCATTCGCTGCCATCGGCAATCACCAGGCGCGGCGCTCCCACATAGGCCGCCAGATCCTCCCCGCCCACGGGAATGGCATACTCGATGCTGATGGCGTTGTAGAGATCCACCACAGGATCGATGGCGGGCAAGACGCCATCGCGCAGCACCCGCTTGCGCAGTGCCTGGGCCGAGCAGGGCGTGCGGGCAGGCTTGGCGCCAAACCCCTTGAACACCTGATCCCAGGCGGCCAGATGTTCAAGGGCCCAGGGGGCCTCGTCGGTGCCAAGGGCCGCACATGCCCGGGCCAGGGCCCGCTCCCCCACCAGAGTGTCAATCACGGGGGCGGCTTCCACCACGATGCTGAGGGCACAAAAACCCGGCGCCAACCTGGCTATCTCGGGGTCGATACGGGGGATCATCGGGAACATTCAGCACTCCTGGTCAAGGCTCATCAAGACGGGGGGGCGGAACGGGCACGGGCGTTCCCCTCTTTTCCTTCCCCCGCCAACGGTTGACGCCATGATGAAGGGCACAGGGTCATAATAAAATTTACTTTATCTTAATTATGTTAAGTAAAACTGATGACCCAACCCTCTTTCCCATGAAAAATCGCCGCCCCGCAGCGCACCGTCCGGCCCCACTACCACACCCCGCCCATCCAATGCAGACCTGGGCAAGCCCACACCATTGCCCTGGCCGCTTTCCCCGTCACTCATGCTATTATCTGCGTCCAAACATGAGCCCATAAAATCAGGACATTGTGATGACCGACCACACTTTTATTCCCGGCAAGGACGCAGCGCTGGAAGATTCCATCGAACGCTTCCAGACCAAGCTGCAAGCCCTGGGGTTTGATATCGAAGAGGCCTCCTGGCTCAACCCCGTGCCCAACGTCTGGTCCGTGCACATCCGGGACAAGGAGTGCGCTCTCTGCTTCACCAACGGCAAGGGTGCCAGCAAGAAGGCGGCGCTCGCCTCCGCCCTTGGCGAATATTTCGAGCGTCTCTCCACCAACTACTTCTTCGCCGACTTCTACTTGGGCGAGCAGGTAGCCAATGGCGACTTCGTCCACTACCCGAACGAGAAGTGGTTCCCCATCGAGGGGGATCAGCTTCCCACTGGTCTGCTCGACTCCTTCACCCGCAAGTTCTACAACCCGGACGGTGAAGTGACCGCCGACATGCTGGTGGACCTGCAATCCGGCAACGAGGAACGCGGCATCGTCGCCCTGCCCTTCGAGCGCCAGTCTGATCACCAGACCGTCTACATCCCGATGAACATCGTCGGCAACCTGTATGTTTCCAACGGCATGAGCGCCGGCAACACCCGCACCGAAGCCCGCACCCAGGGGCTGTCGGAGGTGTTCGAGCGCCACGTGAAGAACAAGATCATCGCCGAGGCCATCAGCCTGCCCCAGATCCCGGGCGAGGTCATCGCCCGTTACCCCGGCATCAAGGCGTCCATCGATGCACTGGAGGCCGAAGGCTTCCCCATCTACAGCTTCGATGCCTCCCTCGGCGGCCGTTATCCGGTCATCTGCGTGGTGCTGCTCAACCCGAACAACGGCACCTGCTTTGCCTCCTTCGGCGCCCACCCGCGCTTCGAGGTCGCCTTCGAGCGCACCGTCACCGAACTGCTGCAAGGGCGCAGCCTCAAGGATCTGGACGTCTTCGTGCCGCCGTCGTTCGACAACGAGCAGGTGGCGGATCACCACAACCTGGAGACCCACTTCATCGACTCCTCCGGCCTCATCAGCTGGGATCTGTTCAAGGAAGAGTCCGACTTCGAGTTTGCCGACTGGGACTTCCGTGGCACCTCGCAAGAGGAGTTCGACCACCTGATCGGCATCTTCCACGAGCTGGAGCAGCCGGTCTACATCGCCGACTACGAGCACCTGGGTGTCTACGCCTGCCGTATCCTGGTGCCCGGCATGTCCGACATCTATCCGGTGGAAGATCTGCTGCTGGCCAACAACACCATGGGGGCCCACCTGCGGGAGACCATCCTGGCGCTGCCGGCGCTCGAGTGGGACGCAGAGCAGTACATGGCCCTGTTCGACCAGCTGGATGAAGAGGGTCACGACGAGCGGACCCGGGTGCGCGAGCTGCTCGGCATCGCCGCCGCCAAGGGCACTGCCCTGCACACCCTGCGCGTCGGTGAGCTCAAAGCCATGCTGGCGCTGGCCGCAGGCAACCTGGAGAGCGCCCTCGACCTCATCGACTGGACCATGGAGTTCAACCAGTCGGTGTTCCCGGCGGATCGCGCAGCTTACTACCGCGCCCTGCGCGCCTGCGTCGAGCTCTTCCTGGACGAGGAACGCGACCCCGAGCAGTACCGCCCGGTGTTCGCCCGCATGTTCGGGGAAGAGACCCTGGCGCAGGCGTGGGCCAACGCCCGCGGCGAGGCGCGCTTCCACGGTCTGGAAGCCGCCGATCTCTCCCTCTCCCAGTTCCCGCTGCACCAGAAACTGCTGGCCGCTTACGAGAAATTGCAAAAAGCCAAACGAATCCATAGCTGGAACTGATATGCTGATATGACGAAGGGGCCCTGAGGGCCCCTTCTGTTTTATGGTCTACGCTTTGGCTGGCCGTGCCACAAAGATGAAATAAAAGACAAAAAATACCTCTTAGGGGGTTGTTAATTTGGCACTCATGGTGCAGTGCGGCCGCAAAGGTGCCTGGCCGGTACTTTTTTAAGGGTGTCCTTTATAAGTTCTTAAAAATCATAAAATTAATAACAGACTCATTTCTATTTCACCTGAAACCTGGTGTAAAGAAACGCTTCCGGATGGTGAAAAATCCTGTAGTAAAATTACATTCACAATCTGTAATTCTTGATCGGAGTCAATTTTGGGGATCAGCCCCTTTGTTATGATTTCCACAGGCAAAATATGCAGGTACTGAGAATTGAAAGCAGAATCTCCCTTTGATTGTCTGAAGCCCGAAGCCATCGCCGCCCTGGCCGAAGACATTACCTATGCCAAGGCCACCAAGCCCGCATACAAGGTCATTCCCCTGGCCATCACCGCTGGCGCCTTCATCGCCATCGCCTTCGTCTTCTATATCACCGTCACCACGGGCTCAAGCGGCATGGCCTGGGGCATGTCCAAGCTGGTGGGCGGCATCTGCTTCTCCCTCGGTCTCATCCTCTGCGTCCTGCTCGGCGCCGAACTGTTCACCTCCACTACCCTCACCCTGGTAGCCAAGGCGGCGAATCGCATCAGCTGGGCCCAGCTGCTCAAGAACTGGGGACTGGTCTACTTCGGCAACCTCATCGGCGGTCTCATCATCGTCGGCCTCATCATCATGTCGGCGGAATACACGGCAGCGGATGGCCAATGGGGGCTGAACGCCATGAAAGTGGCCCAGCACAAGATCCATCACACCTTCTTCGAGGCCGTGGCCCTTGGCATCCTCTGCAACCTCATGGTGTGTCTCGCCGTGTGGATGGCCTTCGGCGCCCGCAGCGCCACCGACAAGGTGATGGTGATGCTGCTTCCCGTCGCCATGTTCGTGGCCTCCGGTTTTGAGCACAGCATTGCAAACATGTTTATGATCCCGGTCGGTATCGCCATCCACAGCGTCGCGAGCCCGGAATTCTGGCAGGCCATCGGCCAGGATCCGGCGACCTTTGCCGACCTGACCGTGTCCAACTTCGTCCTGCACAACCTCATCCCTGTCACCATCGGTAATATCATTGGTGGTGGCGTCATGGTTGGGCTGACTTACTGGTTTATCTTCCGTCGCCATCATTAAGGATGGCGGCAGACACATAAATACCTTGAGAGGTAATGAAAATGGCAGAACTTAACGAACAGTTCCAAAAAGCATGGGAAGGCTTCGCAGCCGGTGAATGGCAGACCTCTGTCAACACCCGTGACTTCATCCAGAAGAACTACACCCCGTATGAAGGTGACGAGTCCTTCCTGGCTGGCGCGACCGAAGCCACCACCAAGCTGTGGGACAAGGTCATGGAAGGCATCAAGATCGAGAACCGCACTCACGCGCCGGTCGATTTTGATACCGACCTGCCCTCCACCATTACCGCTCACGATGCCGGCTATATCGACCAGAGCCTGGAGCAAATCGTTGGTCTGCAGACCGACAAACCGCTCAAGCGCGCCATCATCGCCAACGGTGGTATCAAGATGGTCAAGACCTCTTGCGAAGTGTACGGTCGCCAGCTTGACCCCATGGTCGAGAAGATCTTCACCGAGTACCGCAAGACTCATAACCAGGGCGTGTTCGACGTCTACACCAAAGACATCCTGAACTGCCGCAAGTCCGGCGTCATCACCGGTCTGCCGGATGCCTACGGCCGTGGCCGCATCATCGGTGACTACCGCCGTGTTGCCCTGTACGGTATCGACTTCCTGATGGCCGACAAACTGGCTCAGTTCAAGTCCCTGCAGGCTGACCTGGAAAACGGTGTCAACCTGGAAGCCACCATCCGTCTGCGCGAAGAGATCTCCGAGCAGCACCGTGCCCTGGCACAGATGAAGGTGATGGCTGCCAAGTACGGTTGCGACATCTCCGTACCGGCCAAGACCGCCAAAGAAGCCGTACAGTGGACCTACTTCGCCTACCTGGCGGCGGTCAAGTCCCAGAACGGCGCGGCCATGTCCTTCGGTCGTACCTCCAGCTTCCTGGACATCTACATCGAGCGTGACCTGCAGAAAGGCCTGATCACTGAGCAAGAAGCCCAGGAGCTGATGGACCACATGGTCATGAAGCTGCGCATGGTTCGCTTCCTGCGTACCCCGGAATACGATTCACTGTTCTCCGGCGACCCGATGTGGGCGACCGAGACCCTGGCCGGTATGGGCGTTGACGGTCGTACCCTGGTCACCAAGAACAGCTTCCGTATGCTGAACACCCTGTACACCATGGGCCCGTCCCCTGAGCCGAACCTGACCATCCTGTGGTCCGAGAAGCTGCCGGTCGGTTTCAAGAAGTACTGCGCCAAGGTATCCATCGAGACCTCTTCCGTTCAGTACGAGAACGACGACCTGATGCGTCCGGACTTCAACAACGATGACTACGCCATCGCTTGCTGTGTGTCCCCGATGATCGTCGGCAAACAGATGCAGTTCTTCGGTGCCCGTGCCAACCTGGCCAAGACCATGCTGTATGCAATCAACGGCGGTATGGACGAGAAGCTCAAGATCCAGGTCGGTCCGAAGACCGAAATGGTCACCTCCGAGTACCTCGACTACAACGACGTGATGGACAGACTGGATCACTTCATGGACTGGCTGGCCAAGCAGTACGTGGCCGCGCTGAACATCATCCACTACATGCACGACAAGTACAGCTACGAAGCCTCCCTAATGGCGCTGCACGACCGTGACGTCTATCGCACCATGGCCTGTGGTATCGCCGGTCTGTCCGTAGCCGCTGACTCCCTGTCTGCCATCAAGTACGCCAAGGTCAAGCCGGTACGTGATGCCGATGGCGTCTCCATCGACTTCGAAATCGAAGGCGAGTACCCGCAGTTCGGCAACAACGACGCTCGCGTCGATGACATCGCCTGCGACCTGGTCGAGCGCTTCATGAAGAAGATTCAGAAGCTCAACACCTACCGCGGTGCCGTGGCTACCCAGTCCGTGCTGACCATCACCTCCAACGTGGTGTACGGCAAGAAGACCGGTAATACCCCGGATGGTCGTCGCGCCGGTGCGCCGTTCGGCCCGGGTGCCAACCCGATGCACGGTCGTGATCAGAAGGGTGCCGTTGCTTCCCTGACTTCCGTTGCCAAGCTGCCGTTCGCCTACGCCAAAGATGGTATCTCCTATACCTTCTCCATCGTGCCGAATGCCCTGGGCAAAGACATGGAAGCCCAGAAAGCCAACCTGGCCGGCCTGATGGATGGTTACTTCCACCACGAAGCCAACCTGGAAGGTGGTCAGCACCTGAACGTCAACGTGATGAACCGTGAAATGCTGCTGGACGCCATGGAAAACCCGGAGAAATATCCGCAGTTGACCATCCGCGTATCCGGTTATGCCGTTCGCTTCAACTCCTTGACCAAGGAGCAACAGCAAGACGTCATCACCCGTACCTTCACCGCCTCTCTGTAATCGCTTATTGATAAGCAAGAGCTGCAGTGAATCAAAACCGGCGCCAAGGCGCCGGTTTTTTTATGCCTGATTGTCAGGGGACATCGGCCTGAACCTGCCGGCAAGGCCGGCTCTCCCCTCCTCTCATCCCGCCTTGTTCAGGGCCGCCCACCCACAGTCAGACGGCGATTGATATCGGCGATGACCGGGGCGATATCCGCCAGGGTGTCGATGATGTAGTGCGCCCCCGCCGCCCGCAGTTTGGCCTCGGCCGATACGCGCCGGGCGGCGATCTCCGCCTCGCTCATGGCGGCAAACTCGTCCCAGGTGGCGCCAAACTCGTTGCCGGAGACCGACAATCCCACCGTCCACATGCCCGCGTTCAACCCTTCGCTGATACCCGGCACGGCGTCATCTACCTTGATGCAACGATGCACCGCGCTCACTCCCAGCTCAATCACGTTGGCCAGCGCCATCCAGGGGCCGGGGCGACCGCCAGCCTTGAGATCGTCGGTGGCGACCCAGTGATCCGGGCGATAACCGTGATCGGCCGCAGCAGGTACCAGCGCTTCCATCACCGGACGGGGGTAACCGGAGCAGGAGCCGATGCGCAGCCCCTGGCCCCGCAGTGCCTCCAGCACCGGTAGCACACCGGGAATGGGGGCGGCAAAGCGGGTCACCGCGGCAATCTGCAGCGGCATAAAGGTGTGATAAATGTGGTCCACCTCGGCGTGGCTCATGGGGTGGCCGAAGCGAGCCTGCCAGCGCACATCCACCGAGGGCAGACGGCCGAGCGCCGCGATATGATCCCACTTGCCCAGCCCCATGGGCTGGCGCGCCTCATCGAGGGTCACGGGGAAGTCATAGGCGCGGGCGAAGGCCTCGACGAAGATGGAGGTGGGGGCGAAGGAGCCGAAATCGACGACGGTGCCGGCCCAGTCGAGGATCAACGCCTCTACGTCGGTGGTCGGGTCTACAACAATCTGCAAGTCAGTCATGGTGGTGTTCCTGTTTCGGTGAAAGTGCGATCTCGCCGAGGGCGCGATCGAGAATGGAGATGGCGCGTACCAGATCGGCGCGAGCGATATTGAGCGGGGGCGAGAGCTGGATGACGTTGCCCTGAGAGACCTTGAAGCTGAGCCCTAGTTCCAGACAGCGGTAGAGCAGCCGCTCGGCGGCCTGGCTATTGCGGGTGCGACTCTGATGATCGACCACCAGATCGAGCGCCCAGAGCAAACCGATGCCGCGCACCTGCCCAATGAGCGGGTGGCGCTCGGCAAGCGCCGCGAGCTCTACCGCCATAAAACGGCCATCCTCCCGCACTTTGGCCAGCAACCCCTCTTCACGGATGGTACTGATGGTGGCTAGGGCCGCCGCGCAGCCGATGGGGCTCTTCTCGTGGGTGTAGTGACCCAGTGAAATGGCCGCCGCCTGATTGAAACGATCCCGAGTGATGAGGGCAGCAAAGGGCACCACACCGCCCCCCAACCCCTTGCCCAGGCAGATGATGTCGGGCTCAATGCCGAATTCTTCAAAGCTGAACCAGTGGCCAGTGCGCCCCAGGGCATTGGGGATCTCGTCGACGATCAGCAGCACCTTGTGGCGATCGCAGATCTCCCGCACCCGCTGCCAGTAGGCCTTCGAGGGCAACTGTACGTCGGTATTGCGGATCGGCTCGGCGATAAAGGCGCCGATCCCCCCCTCCTTCTCGATGACGTACTCCAGATAATCGGCGTAGTGCAGATCATCCCCCTCTCCGCGATACCAGACACCGCGATAGCGGGTGGGAGGCGGAATGCGCTCCACTCCGGCCATCAAGGGGCCCATACCGGCGCGAAAACAGGCCTCGCCACCAACTGAAATAGCATCGAGGGAGGCGCCGTGAAAGGCATCCCACAGGGACACCACCTTGCTGTTGCCGGTTATGAAACGGGCGAGCTTCAGGGCAATCCCCACCACTTCGCTGCCGCCGGGGGCGAACAACACCCGGTTGAGATCGCCGGGGGCCAGTTCGGCCAGGGTGCGGGCGCAGTCGATGGCGACCTGATGGGTGTAGCGGCGGGGCGCAAACGGCAGATCGGCGAGTTGCTGCTGCACCGCGGCCACCACTCTGGGGTGGCCGTGGCCCAGCTGATGGACGCTGTTGCCGTGGAAATCGAGATACTGTTTGCCCGATACACTGGTCAGCCAGCTCCCCTGCGCGCGCTCAATCAGATCCAGACAGGGGGTGGAGAGGGCCTGATGGAGAAAGTAGCGGCTATCCTCCGCCAATCCGGCCTGTACCTCTTCGCTCTGACCTGCCCACCAGCACGCCCGACCCGCGCCAAGGTTGATATCCCCTTCGCTGTCGGCGCGGCCGCTGCCGTGCAGCTTATGGCCATGTAAATCGCGGCCACGCAGATCACGACTCTGAGCCAGCATGCTGGTCATCGCGCGTCCCCTTGCCAGTAGCAGGCGCTGGTCATGGCGACGAGCAGAGCGCGCACCCGCTCTGGGGTCACGTCGCCGATATTGCCGATACGGAAGCAATCGGCCTGGGAGACCTTGCCCGGATAGATGACAAAGCCCTGCGCCTTGAGCCGCTGGTAGAAGTCGGCGAAGCGGTAATCAGGGTGGGTCGGAGAGTAGAAAGCGGTAATGATGGGAGATTGCCACTGTTCTGGCAGCAGTGCCGCAAAGCCAAGGGCGACCATGCCATCCACCAGTGTGCGCTGATTTTCGCGGTAGCGCTGATGGCGGGCGGCAATGCCCCCCTCTTCGTCCAGCTCGCGCAGGGCCTGAGCAAAGGCGAGTACGGTATGAGTGGGCGAGGTAAAGCGCCACTTGCCCCCCTGCTGCTCCATGGTCTGCCACTGGGCATGCAGGTCGAGGGAGACAGATCGGGCATGACCGGCGCAGGCCGTGAGCGCCACGCGGCGAGCGATGACGAAGCCAAAGCCCGGCACCCCCTGAATGCACTTGTTGGCAGAGCTGATGAGAAACTCGATGCCAAGGCGCCCCATGTCGATGGGGATACCGCCAAAGCTGCTCATGGCATCGACGATCAGACGGATGCCGCGGCGCTGGCAGAGTTCAGCCACCTCCTCAAGGGGGTTGAGCATGCCGGTGGTGGTCTCGCAGTGCACCATGGCCAGATGGGTGATCTCGGGGTGGCGCGCCAGCATCGCCTCGATGGCGGCGGGTTCCGGGCGGGTCGTCTCGCCGCAGTCGAGCTCATGGTGGCGCAGGCCAAGGCAGCGGGCCATCTCCCCCATGCGGGCACCGTAGGCGCCGTTGTTGATGATCAGCAGACACTCATCGACGCCTATCGCCGAGCCCAGTACGCTCTCCACCACATAGCTGCCACTTCCCTGCAGCAGCACGGCGCTGTAGTCGCTTTGATATTCCGGGCCGGCGGCGAGGCGCACCAGCTCGCGGCGGATGGGCTCCACCACACCCTGGTTGTAGTCCGCATCCCAGGTGCAGCTGTCTTGCAGCATGGCGGCGCGTACAGTCGCGGTGGTCGAGAGGGGGCCCGGGGTCAGCAGCAGGTAATCGACGGCGGCGGGGGCCGCAGGAATATGGGTCATGACTTCGCTCCTTTTTGGTATATACCAGAATGAGCGCATTGTGGATAACTGCCCCGCCAAGGTCAAAGGCGTGGCACTACATGCAACAAAAAATTCATTTTCAGCGCCGGGATCGCGATAATCTAGGAAGCCTGAACAGCAGGGGTGATTCTGGTATCTACCAACGCATGTTGATGTTGCCGTGTAACGACCGGGCAGATGACCTGCCCTGTGCCCAACCAATTACCCAACTCATTGAACAAACAGGGATTTTCATGAGCAAACCCCAATACCTGCAGATCAAGGATGCCCTCGCCAACCAGATCCTGGCGGGGGGCCTGGCCCCCAACGACAAGCTCCCCTCCGAGCGGCTGCTGGGGGAACTCTATGGCACCACAAGGGTTACCATCCGCGAGGCGCTGGTGCAGTTGGAGGCGAACGGCCTTATCTATCGGGAGGATCGCCGCGGCTGGTTCGTCACCCCGCCGCGTTTCAGTCTCAACCCCAGACGCACCTCCAACTTTCACCAGATAGTGCGGGAGCAAGGGGGCGAGCCGCGCACCGAGCTGCTGGAAAAAAGCCGCCAGGCGGTGCCGCCCGCGTTGATGGCGCAGTTGCAACTCAAGCCGTTTGACAGCCTCTTTTTGCTCAAGCGACTGCGCTACGCCAACGGGCGCGCCATCTGCTACTGCGAGAACCACTGCCTGCCAGAGCGGGTGCCCGGCCTGCTGGAGCTGGATCTCAACGGCAGTCTGACCGAGATCTACCAGGCCCATTACGATCTCCACTACGCCCGCATGCAGGTGCGCTTCTTCCCCACCGCCCTGCCGGACGAAGTGGCCAAGGCGCTCGGGGCCACCGCCGGTCTGCCCGCCCTGCGCCTCGAGCGACTCAACTTCGATCAGCACGGCCGGGTGCTCGATTTCGATCTGGAGTACTGGCGCCACGACAGTCTGGAGATCGAGGTGGATACCCAGGATTAGTCACGGACAAATCAGGGACGGCAAAACGTCACGGGGCTGTCACGGTCACGTCATAAAGATCCCCTAGCCTCTCTCTCGACCAATCTGGTTTATACCAAACCAATTTAACTGGAGAAGAGGATGAAACAGGGAACCCATCTGCTGGCCGCCGCCGTACTGGCTGCCATGACCGCCCCGGCACTGGCCGCGACCGACCTCACCGTCTACACCGCCTTCGAACCGGAGCAGCTCAACGAGCTGAAAACCGCGTTCGAGCGCCAGCATACGGATATCAACATCAAGTGGGTGCGTGACTCCACCGGCGTGGTCACCGCCCGCTTGCTGGCAGAAAAAACCCAGCCCAAAGCGGATGTGGTATGGGGACTGGCGGCGACCAGCCTGATGCAGCTCGATCAGCAGCAGATGCTCAATGCCTATGCACCGAAAGGGCTGGACAAGCTCGACAGCCGCTTTCGCGACAGCAAGGCCGAGCCGCACTGGATCGGTCTGGACGCCTTCTTCAGCGCCATCTGCTTCAACAAGGTAGAGGCGGAAAAGCAGGGGATCCCGGCGCCCACCAGCTGGGCCGACCTCACCAAGCCCATCTACAAGGGCAAGGTGATCATGCCCAACCCCAGCTCCTCCGGCACCGGTTACCTGAGCGTCGCTGGTTGGCTGCAGACCATGGGTGAGAAGCAGGGCTGGCAATTCATGAACGGCCTGCACCAGAACATCGACCGTTACACCCACTCGGGCTCCGCCCCCTGCAAGCTGGCCGCCAGCGGCGAGACGGTGATCGGCATCTCCTTCGACTTCCCGGCCACCAGCCTCAAGGCCAAGGGGGCCCCCATTGAGGTGGTGTTCCCGAAAGAGGGGTCGGGCTGGGATATGGAAGCCGCCGCCATCATCAAGGGCACCCCCAAGCTGGAAGCCGCCAAACAGCTGCTCGACTTTGCCGCCACCGAACAGGCCAACGCCCTCTACAACAAGTCGTTCGCCGTGGTCGCCATCCCCGATGTAGCCCAACCGAGAGCGGGCTATCCGGCTGATATCAAAGGCCAGATGATCGACAACGACTTTAGCTGGGCAGCCCGCGAGCGTAACGCCATCCTGGCCCAGTGGAGTGCCAGCTTCGACGGCAAGACCGAAGCCAAGCAGTAAGCGTGAAGGGCGGCGGTTTGTTCACGCCCCACACACAGCCACCAATAAACTGCCAGTCGAAGGCCAACAGCTGTTGGCCTTCGCTTTTTGGTTTTCACTTCCCGAGTGTGTATTGCCTTCAATTAGCGACGCTTCGCCCATCCACACAGGGCCCAACTACTTGCTGGCGACCCGATGTCACTTGACTGTCATCAAGCTGTCATCCCCCGATCACCTGACCGTCACACTTCACTCGCAAACTGGTATATACCAAATCAGTAGCGAGTCGAACCATGACCCAGCCCTATCTGGACATTCAACATCTCAACAAGCAGTTCGGTGCTTTTCAGGCCCTTAAAGGGATCTCTCTGACCATTGAGCCGGGGGAGTTTATCTGCTTTCTCGGCCCCTCCGGCTGCGGTAAAACCACCTTGCTCAGAGCCATCGCCGGGCTGGATCTGCCGGACAGCGGCGAGATCTGGCAAGGGGGGCGCAATATCTCCCGCCTGCCGCCCCAGCAGCGCGACTTTGGCATCGTGTTTCAATCCTACGCCCTCTTCCCCAACCTGACAGTGGCCCAGAACATCGCCTTCGGCCTTGAGAATCAGGGGCTGGCACGGGATCTCATCAAGGAGCGGGTCGATCACTGGCTGGGGTTGGTGGATCTCACTGCCCAATCCCACAAATACCCGAGCCAGATCTCCGGCGGCCAGCAGCAGCGGGTGGCGCTGGCCCGGGCACTGGCCCTCTCCCCCGGCCTGTTGCTGCTGGACGAACCGCTCAGCGCGCTGGATGCGCTGGTTCGCACCCACCTTCGCAGCGAGATCCGAGCCCTGCAGCAGCGCCTTGGCATTACCACCATCATGGTGACCCACGATCAGGAAGAGGCGCTGACCATGGCCGATCGCATCGTGGTGATGGAGGGCGGCCGCATCGTGCAGGTGGGCACCCCGCAGGCGATCTACCACCAGCCTGCCAGCCGTTTCGTGGCAAGCTTTGTCGGCACCATGAACTTCCTCGATGCCCTGGTGCTCGGCCCCAATCAGGTGCGCCTCAACGAGCAGCCGCTGCAACTCGCCAACCGGGCCGCCGCCGGCAGCAAATTGCAGGTGGCGATCCGCCCCGAGGCGATCACCCTGAGTGCGCCGAGCGAACCGTATCTTGGCCATCATGGTGTTGAAGCAACCATCGATCAGGTGGAGTTTCTCGGCGCCGCCCAGCGCCTTATCTGCACCGCCGACACCTATCTGGGCCCGCAGCAGATCCTGGTGGAGCGCCCGACCCATGAGCTGCCCCGCCACGAACAGGGGGGCTGGCGCAGCGGCATGCGCTGCTCGCTGCACTGGCCCGCTGGGGCGATGCAGCTGTTTGAAGGAGAGTGTCTATGACTGCCCCCCTTGCGACCTCCTCCCTGTTGCCGCCCGCGACAGCCCGGCAAGACTCTCGATGGCAGCGACTCTGCCGTGGCTGGAGCCGGGATCAGCTGCTGCAACTGCTCCTGCTTGCGCTCGGTATCGCCCTGCTGGTGGGGGGCCTCTTGCTGCCGCTGCTCACCATGCTGCAAAAGAGTCTGCAGGATGAGAACGGCCTCTGGGTGGGGCTTGCCAACTTCAGCGCCTACTTCGACTCCCCTCATCTGGGGCGCACCATTGGCAACACCCTCTGGCTCGGGGTGCTGATCACCGCGCTGGTGGTGACCATCGCCTTCGGCTACGCCTACGCCCTCACCCGCACCTGCATGCCGGGCAAGCCCCTGTTTCGCCTCATCGGTTTGATCCCGCTCCTGATGCCCTCCCTGTTGCCCGCCATCAGTCTGGTCTACTGGTTTGGCAATCAGGGAGTTGCCAAGGGGCTGCTCGGCGGCGAGAGCATCTACGGCCCCATCGGCATCGTCATTGGCCTGGGCTTCTGGTGCTTTCCCCACGCTCTGATGATCCTTATCACGGCGCTCGGCCAAAGCGATGCCCGCCTCTATGAAACCTCCCGGGTGCTCGGCAGCAGCGGCTGGCGCACCTTTGTCACCGTCACCCTGCCCACCGCCCGTTATGGCCTGCTCAGCGCCGCCATCGCCGTCTTCACCCTCACCATCTGCGACTTCGGGGTGGCCAAGGTGATTGGCGGCCAGTACAGCGTGCTGGCCACCGATATCTACCGGCAGGTGATCGGGATGCAGAACTTCTCGCTGGGCGCCGTTGCCAGCGTCACCCTGCTGCTGCCAGCGCTCATGAGCTTTGCGCTGGAGCACAGGGTGCGCAGCAAGATGCAGGAGCAGAGCAGCACCAAGGCGGTGCCCTATCAGCCCAAACCCCATCGGCTGCGGGATCTGCTGGCGCTCGGCTGGTGTACCCTCTGGGCCCTGCTGTTTCTGGCGCTGGTGGGGATGGCGGTTTACGGCTCCCTGGTGCAGTTCTGGCCCTACAACCTCGCTCTGACGCTGGATCACTACGCCTTTGACAGCAACAGCGTCTACGGTTGGCAGCCCTTTACCAACACCTTGCAGCTGGGCCTCTATACCGCGCTTATCGGCACCGTGCTGGTGATGGTGCTGGCCTGGGCGCAGGAGAAGGGGCGCCACTTTGCGCCGCTTCGCCAGCTGTTGCATCTGCTTGCCATGCTGTCGCTGGCGGTGCCCGGCATGGTGCTGGGGCTCGGTTACATCTTCTTTTTCAACGGCAATCCGCTCTTTGGCGGCCTCTATGGCACCCTGCCGTTGATGGTGCTCTCCTGCGTCATTCACTACTACACCGTGGGTCATATGACGGCGCTGACCAGCCTGAAACAACTGCCCAAGGAGCTGGAGCTGGTGGCCATCTCATTGCGCATTCCGCTCTGGAAGGCGTTCTGGCAGGTCACCCTGCCCGCCTCCCTGCCAGCGCTCTTGGAAATCTTTATCTATCTGTTCGTCAACGCCATGACCACCACCTCGGCGGTGATCTTCCTCTATTCGAGCGACAGCGTGCTCGCCTCCATCGCCGTGCTGAACATGGAGGATTCCGGCGATACCGCCGCGGCCGCCGCCATGGCCACCCTGATCCTGCTGGCCGCCGCCACCGTCAAGCTGCTCCAGCTCTTTTTGAGCCGCGCCCTGTTGGATCGCACCCAGCGCTGGCGCCACCCATAACCTTGTCGAGGAGTCATCATGTCCACTCTCCCCTTCTGGCTGGCCGAGGCGCTCGCCGCCGAACAACCCGCACCACCCACGCCCCTAGTCGGCAGATGTCTGCATCGTCGGTGGCGGCTTTACCGGGCTGTGGAGCGCCATCGCCCTTAAACAGGCCGAACCTGCCTTACGCATCATGGTGCTGGAGAAAGATCGTTGTGGCAGCGGCGCCTCCGGGCGCAACGGCGGCTGTTTGCTCACCTGGTCGGCCAAGTATTTGACGTTAAAGCGCCTCTTTGGCGAGCAGCAGGCCGCCTGGCTGGTACAAAGATCCGAGCAGGCGGTACACGAGATCGCCCACTTCTGCGAAACGCACAGCATAGAAGCGGAGCTGAGGGTCGAGGGCACCTGCTACACCGCCACCAGCGAGGCCCAGCGCGGCCTGATGGAGCCGGTATTGCAGGAACTCAAACGCGCAGACCTTAACCAGTGGCAAGTGATTGAAGAGGATAAACTGGCGAGCCAGAGCGGCTCCCACGTTCATCTGGAGGGGCTCTACAGCCCCCACGCGGGCTCGGTGCAACCGGCACTCTTGGTGCGCGGCCTGCTGCGGGTGGCGCGGGAACTGGGGGTCGAAGTCTATGAACACTCCCCCATGCAGCGCCTTGAGGCGGGCCAGCCGGCGCGGGTGCAGACGCCGCAGGGTGAGGTGCGTGCCCGCAAGGTGGTGCTGGCCCTCAACAGCGCCATGACGGCGCACTTTCGCGAGTTTCGCCGCAGCATAGTGCTGGTCTCCTCCGACATGGTGATCACCGACCCGGCGCCACAGGCGCTTGCCGCCCAGCAACTTGCACACGGTCGCACCGTGGTGGATGGCCGCACCTTCGTGCACTACTACAGATCCACCCCAGACGGGCGGCTGATGCTGGGCAAGGGGGGCAACACCTTCGCCTTTGCCAACCGTCATCTGGCCCTGTTCGATGCCCCCAGCCGCTATCTTGCCCCCCTCACCCGCACCCTGCGCCACTTCTTTCCGGCGCTCAAGGAGGTGCCCATCGCTGCCAGCTGGTGCGGCGCCTCCGACCGCTCGGTAGATGGCCTCCCCTTCTTCGGCCACTGGCGAGGGCAGCC
This sequence comes from Aeromonas sp. FDAARGOS 1402, assembly GCF_019046925.1. Lineage (NCBI taxonomy): Bacteria > Pseudomonadati > Pseudomonadota > Gammaproteobacteria > Aeromonadales > Aeromonadaceae > Aeromonas > Aeromonas sp. FDAARGOS 1402. The sequence goes on along the minus strand of NZ_CP077201.1, from coordinate 3,404,811 downwards.
CAATATCGTCTATGGCCTCGGCTACTCCGGCAACGGGGTGGCCCAGAGCTGGATGGGCGGCCAAATCCTGGCGGCCTTGGTAAGAGGCGAGTTGCGGGAGGAGGACAAGCCGTGGCGCGAATGCGCCCTGGTGAGCGGCCCGCGCGGCCATTTCCCGCCGGAGCCGTTTCGCTGGCTGGGGGTCATGGCGGTGCGGGGTGCCATCCGGCGCAAAGAGAAGGCGGAAGATGAAGGCCGCGCGGTGGCCTGGTATGACAAACAGCTGGCCAAACTTGCCGATGCGGCGGGCAAGGCAGACAAATAGGCGCCCTCACAGCGCTTCGGAAAGCACCAAAAAACCGAAGGGGCAGGAGAGTGATGACTCCCCTGCCCCTTCGCAGTTGGTACGGCTCTCGGCTGGCCCGAAAGACAGCCCTGGCGTTAGCTGGCCCAGGTGATGATATGGTCGGCCCAATCGCCGGCATGTACCTCATGGATCACCTTGCCGCGCACCGACTGACCCGCCTGATGCATGGCGGAGCGACTGCCGGTGATCAGCGGATGCCATTCGGGCAGGGTCTGCCCCTCCGCCAGCAGGCGATAGGCGCAGGTGGAGGGCAGCCAGTTGAACTCGGCAATCTTGTCGTGGGTGATCTGCAGGCAGTCCGGCTCTTTTTTAAAGCGGTTGCCGTAATCGGAGCACTGGCAGGTCTTGGTATTGAGCAGATTGCAGGCCACGTTGGTGAACACCAGCTCGTCGGTGTCCTCGTCGATCAGCTTGTTCAGGCAGCACTTGCCGCAGCCGTCGCACAGGGACTCCCACTCGGCCGTGGTCATCTGTTGCAGGCTCTTCACCTGCCAAAAGGGGGCGGTCTGCACGGGTTCACTCTGCTGCATAAAAATGGGCTCACTCAATACACTGACAAGCGCGTGGTTATACGCCCTATGGCCCGATTTTTCAAGGTTGGTGGCTATGACACGATTACGAAGCGAATGCTGCCAACAGTAGAAACAGAGGTTATCTCGATGCAATGCAGTCGTAACCTGGCAGTCCAAGCACCTCTGACTGAAGGGGCTATACAGAGTCGATTCATATCGTTCTGTATCATTATCTTCCTTAATTCAGGAACGGTGGATAACCCAATATTTCCACTGTCAAAAGGAGGTGATCCCAGAACTACTACAAAACATCCCACTGGGTATTGTCACCATTTAGCACTGTGATTCATATCTGGCTAGATAATACTAGGTTTAACGCCATTCCTATTAATACAATGCTGCAAGACTTGTTTAGTCCGACTTGAACTGCCGGTCGAGATTGTATCCAAGGAGATAATACTCCAGCCATGTAGCCTATCGGCAACTTTACAAACAATGTAAGCAATGCAAATGCTGTCCCTAAATATAATAATGTCTGCATCGGTTGAGTACTGTCCGCACTAACAAACTGAGGAAGATATGCAAAATAGAAGACTGCTATCTTTGGATTACTTATATTAGAGAACATTCCTTTAAAGAAAAAGGAATACATGCTTCCACCGGTTTCTTCCACATTGTTGAAACCAATTGCTGGCGCTTTAAATAGTTTTATCCCAAGATAGAATAGGTAAGCTGCACCAATATATTTCATAATATTAAAGGCGAACTCAGATGTTTGTAACAAAGCACCTAATCCTAACGCTACCAAAAGCGTATGACCCAACAATCCAGTCGCGACTCCAGAGGCTGTAATCATACCAGCCTTAGAGCCTCTGGCTATTGAATTGGATAGTACTAACACCATATCTTGCCCTGGAGCCAAGACGATTAATAATGATGTGGTTACAAAAAGGAATACTGCTGAGTCTATCATGGATGATCATCTCAAGTTCTATATCAAGTTTCTAAAAGATACCATTATATTTTCACCTCTAGTTTGTTGATAAGCCGATTTAGTATTGCCAAAAGCTGATTGTTGTATTATCTCGCTCTCAGCTTTCTGGGCGGATAGCCGAAGTACTGACTAAATCGAGAGCTAAATGCAGATGAGTCCTGATATCCGACATCACCAGCTATAACATTGATAGGGTAGTCAGTATTGACCAGCAGTGCTCTTGCTTTCTCCATTCTCAGGTGTAACAGATAATGCCCTGGTGTTTGACTTGTTTCTTTTTTAAACAACGCCTTGAATTGACTTATGCTCAAACAAGCCACTGATGCCAATTCATCTAGTGAAGGTGACATACGGATATCGTTTTCCAAGAGTTCTATTGCTCGGGAGATTCTCTTATCTGTATTAAGTAAAAATGGTTGTTCACTCAGAAGCTGGAAAAACCATTTCCCCATACTGCTTTCCAGTGTCGGACTAGTTCGGTACTCAAGTTGCTTTTGAACAAAGAAGCAGAAAGCTTGAACAGGCTCAGAGATTTTCACAAAAGATTCTTGTAGCTTCTCTATATTTGCAGGAAGTTCACTTAGATCTGCAACCAGAAAATATGACCCTTTTTCTGGTGCAAATGTGTGCTCATCCCCTGCAAGAGTTATGATACATTGTCCAGGAACCCCTCTTCCTGTATGCCGGCCTGTATGCATGTCAACAGCCCCGATCAAAGGGAACACTAGTTGGTGATGATCATGTGCATGAGTATGTGATACAAACGTATATGAGCGAATTGAAAGTTTAGCCGTCATATGTACACCAACGTTGTGTGCATCCATTCGCCAACGGATTTATCTTAGCTGACGTGCATTGAAGAGATGGATGATGTATGTAACGTGCTAGACTAGCATTAATTCTTTTAAGATATCAAGTATGCCGTCTTGTCAATGGCTTCTTATTATCTACACCTCCTTTTATTGACGAGTAGAAAAACAAAGGCATGCAAATGCCATATATCCCCTCAGTTCTGCCTGTTTCTGCGCTATTGGCTCATAAACGTTCATCCTTGGCAATTACTCTAACTGAAGGAGTCATCTGTAATAATGGTAATCAGCGCTGAGGTTAAAATAGTGAAGCGCATTTAGACACTATTGGAAAGGATGTCAATATAAGGTTTTCAATCATAAAAATGCCGCCCTCGGGCGGCATTTTCAATTAGAGATAACAGGCTAAAGAACTTACCAGCCGGTCACTTCGCGCAGTGCCTTGCCGATATCGGCCAAGGAGCGAACGGTTTTCACGCCGGCATCTTCCAGGGCGGCAAATTTCTCTGCTGCGGTACCTTTACCACCGGCGATGATGGCGCCCGCATGACCCATGCGCTTGCCAGCCGGGGCGGTGACACCCGCGATGTAGGAGACCACCGGCTTGGTGACGTGGGCCTTGATGTAGGCAGCCGCGTCTTCCTCGGCGTTGCCGCCGATCTCGCCGATCATCACGATGGCTTCGGTCTGCGGGTCATTCTGGAACATCTCCAGGATGTCGATGAAGTTGGAACCCGGGATGGGGTCGCCACCGATACCGACGCAGGTGGACTGGCCGAAGCCCTCGTCCGTGGTCTGCTTGACCGCTTCATAGGTCAGGGTGCCGGAGCGGGAGACGATGCCCACCTTGCCCGGCTTGTGGATATGGCCTGGCATGATGCCGATCTTGCACTCACCCGGGGTGATGACGCCCGGGCAGTTGGGGCCGATCATGCGCACGCCGGTTTCCTGCAGCTTCACCTTGACGTCCAGCATGTCCAGGGTCGGGATGCCTTCGGTGATGGTGACGATGAGCTTGATGCCGGCATCGATGGCTTCCAGGATGGCGTCCTTGCAAAACGGGGCCGGAACATAGATGACGGAGGCGGTGGCGCCGGTGGCTTCCACGGCGTCACGGACGGTGTTGAACACCGGCAGGCCCAGGTGAGTGGTGCCACCCTTGCCCGGCGACACGCCGCCGACCATCTGGGTACCGTAGGCAATCGCCTGTTCGGAGTGGAAAGTGCCCTGACCGCCGGTAAAGCCCTGGCAGATCACCTTGGTGTCTTTGTTGATCAGAACGCTCATTATTTGGCCTCCGCTGCTTTTACCACTTGCTGAGCTGCGTCAGTCAGACTCGTTGCGGCGATGATGTTGAGGCCGCTGTCGGCCAGTTTACGGGCACCCAGTTCGGCGTTGTTGCCTTCCAGACGCACCACCACGGGCACTTTCACCCCCACTTCCTTGACGGCGCCGATGATGCCTTCCGCGATCATGTCGCAGCGCACGATGCCACCGAAGATGTTGACCAGCACGGCTTGTACCTTGCTGTCGGAGAGGATGATCTTGAACGCTTCAGTCACCCGCTCCTTGGTGGCGCCGCCGCCGACGTCCAGGAAGTTGGCCGGTGAGCCGCCGTGCAGGTTGACGATGTCCATGGTACCCATGGCCAGGCCCGCACCGTTGACCATGCAGCCGATGTTGCCATCGAGCGCCACATAGTTCAGCTCCCACTGGGCGGCGTGCGCTTCGCGGGGGTCATCCTGGGACGGATCGTGCATCTCGCGCAGCTTGGGCTGGCGATACAGGGCGTTGGCGTCGATGTTGATCTTGCCGTCCAGGCAGTGCAGGTTGCCCTTGTCGGTGATGACCAGGGGGTTGATCTCCAGCAGGGCGAAGTCGCAGTCCAGGAACATCTGGCCCAGGCCCATGAAGATCTTGGTGAACTGCTTGATCTGATCGCCGACCAGACCCAGCTTGAAGGCCAGCTCGCGGGCCTGATAAGGCTGCGGGCCTACCAGGGGATCGATGGCAGCCTTGTGAATGAGTTCCGGGGTTTCGTGGGCGACTTTCTCAATCTCCACGCCACCTTCGGTGGAAGCCATGAAGACCACGCGGCGAGAGCCACGGTCGACCACTGCGCCCAGATAGAGCTCCTTGGCGATGTCGGTGCAGGACTCCACCAGGATCTTGGTAACCGGCTGACCGTTGGCGTCAGTCTGATAGGTCACCAGGTTCTTGCCGAGCCAGTTCTGGGCGAAGGCGCGGATCTCGTCCTTGCTCTTGGCCAGCTTGACGCCGCCCGCCTTGCCGCGGCCACCGGCGTGGACCTGGCACTTGACGACCCAGGTGTTGCCGCCAATCTTGTCGGCCGCTTCGGCCGCTTCCTGCGGGGTGGCACAGGCATAACCTTCGGAGACCGGCAGGCCATACTCGGCAAACAGCTGTTTTGCCTGATATTCATGCAGATTCATAGATGCTCTATCCGTGTTGTAGGTATTTCCGTCCGGGGCTCGTGTTTCTCAATCCCCTGTGAATGGGGGCCTGGGCGGCCCCTCGTTATCTTTCAGTCACGCTTGCTCAGACATCCAGCAGCAGACGGGTCGGGTCTTCCAGGAGCTCCTTGATGGAGACCAGGAAGCCCACGGACTCGCGGCCGTCGATGATGCGGTGATCGTAGGAGAGTGCCAGGTACATCATCGGCAGGATCTCGACCTTGCCGTCAACGGCCATGGGGCGGTCCTGGATCTTGTGCATACCCAGAATGGCGCTCTGGGGCGGGTTGATGATGGGGGTGGACATCAGGGAGCCGAACACGCCACCATTGGTGATGGTGAAGTTGCCGCCGGTCAGTTCATCCACGGTCAGCTTGCCGTCACGGCCCTTGCCGGCCAGGTCTTTGATGGCCTTCTCGATGTCCGCCAGGCTCATGTTGTCGCAGTCGCGCAGCACCGGGGTCACCAGACCACGGGGGGTGGAGACGGCGATGCTGACGTCGAAGTAGTTGTGGTAGACGATGTCGTCACCGTCCAGCGCCGCGTTCACTTCCGGGTAGCGCTTGAGGGATTCGACCACGGCCTTCACATAGAAGGACATGAAGCCGAGCTTGATGCCGTGCTTCTTCTCGAAGATCTCGCCGTACTGCTTGCGCAGCTTCATGATGGGCGCCATGTTGATCTCGTTGAAAGTGGTCAGCATGGCGGTGGTGTTCTTGGCCTCCAGCAGACGCTCGGCGATGCGCTTGCGCAGACGGGTCATGGGCACGCGCTTCTCGGTGCGACCGGCCAGCGGCGCAACCGGTGCGGCAGCCACGGGAGCGGCAGCAGTCGGCGCAGCCACGGGAGCCTTGCCCAGATTCTTGATGAAGGCTTCCACGTCTTCCTTGGTGACACGACCACCCTTGCCGGTGCCGGTCAGCTTGGCGACGTCGATGTCGTGTTCGGCCACCATGCGGCGCACGGAAGGGCTCAGGCCATCGGCAGCGTCATCGGCCACAGCTTCCACCGGCTTTTCGCTGGTCGCTTCACCGGCAACGGGGGCCGGCTTGAGCATGGCGATCAGCTGGCGGGAGAGCACGGTGGCCCCTTCGCTCTGCAGGATGTCGCCCAGTACGCCGGCTTCCGGCGCGGGCACTTCCAGCACGACTTTATCGGTTTCGATGTCAACCAGCACTTCGTCACGGGCAACCAGATCACCCGGTTTCTTGTGCCAGGTCGCGATGGTGGCATCCGCCACTGATTCCGGCAGGTCCGGTACCTTGATCTCGATAGTCATGTAATCAGTTCCTTGTTACTTCTTGGCCAGCAGGCTTGTTCCAGGTCAGAGAGGGTCCCGACACGGGCCCTCTCATCCACAACTCGTTATTCCAGGGTAAGGGCGTCTTCCACCAGGGCTTTTTGCTGCTTGGCGTGGACGGACATGTAACCGACGGCCGGTGAGGCCGAGGCCGGGCGACCGGCATAACGCAGACGGGCATGGCTTGGCAGCACGCTGTCGTAGTGATGACGGGTGCTGTACCAGGCGCCCTGGTTCTGCGGCTCTTCCTGACACCAGACGAAGTCGGTGACATGGCTGTAATCGGCCAGGATGGCGCGCACTTCCTCTTCCGGGAAGGGGTAGAGCTGCTCGATCCGTACCAGGGCCACGTCCTGCTGCTCGGCCTTGCGACGGGCATCGAGCAGGTCGTAGTAAACCTTGCCGGAGCAGAACACCACGCGCTTGACGCCTTTGGGATCCAGCGCATCGATTTCGCCGATGGCGTTCTGGAAGGTGCCCTCTGCCAGCTCTTCGAGCTTGCTCACCGCCAGCGGGTGGCGCAGCAGGGATTTGGGCGTCATCACGATGAGCGGACGGCGCATGGGGCGTACCACCTGGCGACGCAGCATGTGGAACACCTGCGCCGGGGTGGAGGGCACGCACACCTGCATGTTGTGCTGGGCGCACATCTGCAGGTAACGCTCCAGACGGGCAGAGGAGTGCTCCGGGCCCTGGCCCTCGTAACCGTGGGGCAGCAGCATGGTCAGGCCGCACATCCGGCCCCACTTCTGCTCGCCGGAGGAGAGGAACTGGTCCACCACCACCTGGGCGCAGTTGGCGAAGTCACCGAACTGGGCTTCCCAGATGGTGAGACCGGCCGGCTCCGCGCTGGCGTAGCCATATTCAAACGCCAGTACCGCGTTCTCGGTCAGCACGGAGTCGTACACCTCGAACGGGCCCTGCTCGTCGTGCAGGTTGCACAGCGGGGTGTAGGTGCTGGCATCGGTCTGGCTGTGCAGCACGGCGTGGCGATGGAAGAAGGTACCGCGGCCGGAGTCTTCCCCGGTAAAGCGAATGCGGGATCCCTTGTCCACCAGGGTGGCGTAGGCCAGGGTCTCGGCAAAGCCCCAGTCCACCAGCTTCTCACCGGCGGCCATCAGGCGACGGTCTTCGTAGATCTTCTCGACCTGGCGTTGCAGCACATGGGTGGCCGGGTACTGGCTGATGCGCTCACCCAGGGCCTTCAGATGATCCATGGGCACAGTGCTGTCATAGGCCATGGCCCAGTCGTGACCCAGATACGGCGTCCAGTCCACGGAGTGCAGCTCCATGGGGCGCCACTCCTTGCTCACCCGCTCGCCCCGATCCAGGGTGTCGCGATAGTCGTTGACTAGCGTGGTGGCCAGCTCCGGCGCGATGGCTCCTTCGGCGATCAGCTGATCGGCGTAGATCTTGCGCGGGGTCGGGTGCTGCTTGATCTTCTGATACATCAGGGGCTGGGTCGCGCTCGGCTCGTCAGCCTCGTTGTGGCCGTGACGACGGTAGCAGACCAGCTCGATCACCACGTCGCGCTTGAAGGTGTTGCGGTAATCCAGGGCAATCTGGGTCACCAGCACCACGGCTTCCGGGTCATCCCCGTTGACGTGCAGCACAGGGGCCTGCACCGCCTTGGCGATGTCGGTGCAATATTCGGTGGAGCGCAGGTCACGGATATAGGAGGTGGTGAAGCCCACCTGGTTGTTGATGACGATGCGCACCGTGCCGCCCACGCCATAGGCACGGGTCTGGGACATGTTGAAGGTCTCGGCAACGACCCCCTGCCCCGCGATGGCGGAGTCACCGTGGATGGTGATGGGCAGGACGCTGGAGCCGTCCTTGTCACCGCGGCGGTCCATACGGGCACGCACGGAGCCGATGACCACGGGGTTGACGATCTCGAGGTGCGACGGGTTGAAGGCGAGCGCCAGGTGGACGTTGCCGCCCGGGGTGGCGAAGTCGGAGGAGAAGCCCATGTGGTACTTCACGTCCCCTGTGCCCCAGGATTCGCCGTGCTTGCCGGCGAACTCGTCGAACAGGTCCTGAGCGCGCTTGCCCAGTACGTTGATGAGCACGTTGAGGCGACCGCGGTGGGCCATACCGATGACGGCTTCCTTGCAACCCTGCTCACCGGCGCGGCGAATAAGCTCTTTGAGCATGGGCACCATGGCATCGCCCCCTTCCAGGGAGAAACGCTTGGCCCCCGGGAACTTGGCACCCAGGTATTTTTCCAGCCCTTCGGCGGCGGTCAGGCTCTCGAGGAAGCGGGTCTTCTCTTCGAGGGTATAGTTGCCCGTCCCTTCGATGGATTCCAGCCTGTCTTGCAGCCAGCGCTTCTCCTCGGTGGAGGTGAGGTGCATGTAGTCGGCGCCGATGCTGCCGCAATAGGTTTTCTTCAGCGAGGCATACAGATCGGATAGCACCATGGTCTCGCGACCGATGGCGTAGGAGCCCACATTGAAGGTGGCCTCCATGTCTGCACCTTGCAGGTTGTGGAAGGCCGGGTCCAGCTCGGCGACCGGCTCGCGCTGCCACAGACCCAGGGGGTCCAGGTTGGCGTTCTGGTGACCGCGGAAGCGGAAGGCGTTGATCAGTTGCAGTACGCGAACCTGCTTGGCATCCACCTGGGGATCGGAGACGGGAGCGCTGTAACGGGAGGAGTCCTTGGCCAGGCGGCGGAAATAGTCGCGAACCTGGGAGTGGGGTTGTTCTACTGCATGTCCGTTGACCTGGGGCAGCGACTGGAACAGGCTGCGCCATTCGTCGGCAACGGAGTCGGGGTTTTCCAGGAAGGATTCGTACAAATCCTCAATGTAGCTTGCATTCGCACCAGCCAGGTGAGATGACTCCAACCAGGCCTTCATCACGCCGTTATGCATTTCTATCCCTTGTACATCTTGTTCGCTGCACTGCAGCTTGTAGGGTCATAGCCATCCCGGGGCGGGATGGCTATCCAGAGGTCGGGCCCGGCGCAAGGCGCCCTGGCCCCGATACTACACGGCCCGGTTGAGCAACATCGACTTGATCTGACCGATGGCCTTGGTCGGGTTCAAGCCCTTGGGACAGACGTTCACGCAGTTCATGATGCCGTGGCAGCGGAACACGCTGAAGGCGTCATCCAGGTTGCCCAGTCGCTCACTGGCCGCAGTGTCGCGGCTGTCCGCCAGCCAGCGATAGGCGGCGAGCAGGCCGGCCGGACCGATGAACTTGTCCGGGTTCCACCAGAAGGAGGGGCAAGAGGTGGAGCAGCAGGCACAGAGTATGCACTCGTACAGGCCATCCAGCTTGGCGCGCTCTTCGGGGGATTGCAGGTGCTCACGCACGGGCGGCAGTTTTTCGTCGTTGATGAGGAAGGGTTTGACCTTCTCCCACTGGGTGTAGAACTGGGTCATGTCGATCACCAGATCCCGGATCACCGGCAGACCGGGCAAGGGCCGAATGACGACCTTGCTGCCCTTCTTCAAGAGATCCGAGAGCGGCGTGATGCAGGCCAGACCGTTCTTGCCATTCATGTTGAGACCGTCAGATCCACAGACCCCTTCGCGGCAGGAGCGGCGGAAGGCGAGCGTGGGATCCAGCTCCTTGAGCTGGATCAGTGCGTCGAGCACCATCATGTCGGAACCTTCAGGAATATCAAGACGATAATCCTTCATATACGGGACGTTATCAACGTCCGGATTGTATCTGTAGACAGAGAATGTGACGTTCATTGTGCTTGGCTCCGCAATCAGTAAGTCCGGACCTTGGGCGGGAACGCCTCACGGGTCTTGGGTGACATGTTGACAGCGCGACGGGTCATGGACTCGGTGTCCGGATGATAGAGGCTGTGGCACAGCCAGCTCTCATCGTCACGCTCCGGGAAGTCGAAGCGGCTGTGGGCGCCACGACTCTCGGTACGGAAGTTCGCCGCCACCGCGGTGGCATAGGCGGTCTCCATCAGGTTGTCCAGCTCCAGGCACTCGATGCGCTGGGTATTGAACTCCTTGGAGGTGTCGTCCAGACGGGCGTTCTTGAGACGCTCGCGGATGAGTTTCAGCTCGGCCAGCCCTTCTGCCATGGCATCCCCTTCCCGGAACACGGAGAAGTTGTTCTGCATGCAGCGCTGCAGGTCCTTGCGGATCTGTGCCGGGTCTTCCCCGTCACGGTTGTTTTCCCAGCGGTTGAAGCGCTCCAGCGCCTTGGCGATGTCGGCGTCGGTGGCTTCCACACCGTGCTCCATCGAACCAAGGGTCTCCACCAGGTGCATGCCGGCAGCACGACCGAACACCACCAGATCCAGCAGGGAGTTGCCGCCCAGACGGTTGGCACCGTGCACGGAGACGCAGGCGATCTCGCCCACCGCGAACAGACCGACCACCGGCACGTCGTTGCCATCCTTGTCCTGGGTCAGGCACTGGCCGTTCACGCTGGTCGGCACGCCGCCCATCATGTAGTGGCAGGTCGGGATGATGGGGATGGGCTCTTTGACCGGATCCACGTGGGCGAAGGTGCGAGAGAGCTCGCAGATGCCCGGCAGGCGGGATTCCAGCACCTCTTTGCCCAGATGATCCAGCTTGAGCTTGATGTGCGGGCCCCAGGGACCGTCACAGCCACGGCCTTCGCGGATCTCGATCATGATGGAACGGGCCACCACGTCGCGACCGGCCAGATCCTTGGCGTTTGGTGCATAACGCTCCATGAAGCGCTCGCCGTCCTTGTTCAGCAGGTAGCCGCCTTCACCACGGCAACCTTCGGTGACCAGTACCCCTGCCCCGGCGATACCGGTGGGGTGGAACTGCCAGAACTCCATGTCCTGCACGCCGACCCCGGCACGCAGCGCCATGCCGACGCCGTCACCGGTGTTGATGTGGGCGTTGGTGGTGGACTGGTAGATGCGACCGGCGCCGCCGGTGGCGAGCACGGTGGCCTTGGCCTTGAAGTAGACGACCTCGCCGCTCTCCATGTCGATGGCGGTACAGCCGACGATATGGCCATCCTGGTTCTTCACCAGATCTAGGGCATACCACTCGGAGAAGACGGTGGTCTTGTTCTTGACGTTTTGTTGATACAGGGTGTGCAGCAGGGCGTGACCGGTACGGTCGGCTGCCGCCGCGGTGCGGGCAGCCTGCTCGCCGCCGAAGTTTTTGGACTGACCGCCGAACGGACGCTGGTAGACGGTACCGTTGTCAAAGCGGGAGAAAGGCAAGCCCATGTTCTCCAGCTCATAGATGGCCTCGGGGCCGGTCTTGCACATGTACTCGATGGCTTCCTGATCACCGATATAATCGGAGCCCTTGACGGTGTCATACATGTGCCACTGCCAGTTGTCGTCGTGGGCATTGCCCAGGGCGACCGTGATCCCGCCCTGGGCGGAGACCGTGTGGGAACGGGTCGGGAAAACCTTGGATAACAGGGCGCAGCTCTTGCCGGACTGGGCAATCTGCAGCGCGGCGCGCATACCGGCGCCACCGGCACCGATCACGACCGCATCAAATTCACGAGTTGGAATAGTCACCTTACACACCCCACAGCACGACGAAACCAGTCATCACATAGACAAACAGCACCACCACCAGCACAAACTGCAGCGCACCGCGCAGTCCGACCGGCTTGATATAGTCGGTCAGCACCTGCCACAGACCGATCCAGGCGTGGATCAAGACGCATACGAGCGTCAGCAGGGTGAAGACCTTGGTGAAGGTGTTGGAGAAGAAGCCGGTCCACACCTCGTAGGTGATGTCGTTGAACGCGACAAAGCCAACCAGATAGAGGACGTAGCACGTCATGATGAGGGCGGTGGCGCGGATCAGGATGTAATCGTGAACACCGCTGCGCCCGAAAGTTGCAGAATTGGTTACCATACCAGCACCCCCGCCAATACTGCCAAAACCGCGGTGATCACGAAGGCCACACGGGCACTCTGATTACCGGATTCCAGCTCTTCCCAATAGCCCATGTCCATGACCAGGTGCCGCAGACCGCCCACGATGTGGTAAGCCAGCGCGGTCAGGATCCCCCACAGCACGAACTTGACCAGGAAGTTGTCCATGATGGCAACGACCGATTCAAATCCTTCGGGAGAGGCGAGTGAAGTACCAAGCATCCACAGCAAGATGGCCAATGCCACAAAGGTGATGACCCCTGAGACACGATGCAAGATGGAAGCGATGGCGGTGACAGGAAAGCTGATCGTCTGTAGGTCGAGGTTTACAGGTCTCTGTTTGTTTTTCACGGCTTTGCCCACTCAGCTCCATTGAGCACGTTAGTTATTGTTTTCACACGCTTTGAGGGCGAGGAGTGGCATTTGTTAGGTTTTTGTTACCAAAACAACTCAGGAAAGCCAAAAATAACATTTTCGATATCACATCTGGCTTTGCGAAAGCGTTTCAAACACCGACGACCATCACCCACGTGGCGCAGTATATCGGCGGCCTTAACCAATGACAATCAAATAGCTACACAGAAAATCCAAAACCGTAAACCAGATCCCACAACAGCTTTAACAAGTCATTAATGATCATCCAGCAAAATTGACAAAGACATGGTTCTCTGGTTCAAATAAGGCGCTCCAGCCGCCGTGGTACGGGTAAGAACCTTTGCCAGCGTCATAACAGTCGTAATAAAGTAGGGCTGGAACCAAATTATAAAAGAGCAAAGGAGACGTGCTATGGCTGATAAGATAGCCACCCTACATCTGCCCGGAAAAGAGCCGGTTGAACTGCCGATCCTCTCCGGTACCGTTGGACCCGATGTGATCGATGTCAGAAAGCTGGGCACGCAAGGATATTTCACCTTCGACCCCGGCTTCATGGCCACCGGTTCTTGCAAATCTTCCATCACCTACATCGATGGCGACCAGGGTGTCTTGCTGCACCGCGGTTACCCCATCGCCCAGTTGGCCACCCAGGCCAGCTACCTCGAAGTCTGCTACATCCTGCTGTACGGCGAGGCCCCCACCAAGACCCAATATGCGGAATTTGAACGTCTGGTCACCCGCCACACCATGGTGCACGAGCAGATCGCCTTCTTCTTCCGCGGCTTCCGCCGCGACGCCCACCCCATGGCCGTCATGTGCGGCGTGGTCAGCGCGCTGTCCGCCTTCTATCACGACGCCCTCGACATCAACAACGAGGAGCATCGCGAGATCTGTGCCTTCCGTCTGCTCTCCAAGATGCCGACCCTGGCCGCCATGTGTTACAAGTACTCCATCGGCCAGCCCTTCATGCAGCCGCGCAACGCCCTCTCCTATGCAGGCAACTTCCTGCACATGATGTTTGGCGTGCCGACCGAAGAGTACAAGGTCAACCCCATCGTCGAGCGCGCCATGGACCGCATCTTCACCCTGCATGCGGATCATGAGCAAAACGCCTCCACCTCCACCGTGCGTCTGGCCGGTTCTTCCGGTGCCAACCCGTTTGCCTGTATCGCTGCGGGGATCGCCTCCCTGTGGGGCCCGGCCCACGGTGGTGCCAACGAAGCCTGCCTCAAGATGCTCGAAGAGATTGGCTCCGTGGATCGCATCCCCGAGTACATCGGCCGCGCCAAGGACAAGAACGATCCGTTCCGTCTGATGGGATTCGGTCACCGGGTCTACAAGAACCACGATCCCCGTGCCACCGTGATGCGTGAAACCTGCCACGAGGTGCTTACCGAGCTGCAGATCAAGGATCCGCTGCTGGACGTGGCCATGGAGCTGGAACGCATCGCGCTGTCCGACCCCTACTTCATCGAGAAGAAGCTCTACCCGAACGTGGACTTCTACTCCGGCATCATCATGAAGGCCATCGGTATCCCCATGTCCATGTTCACCGTGATCTTCGCCATCTCCCGTACCATCGGCTGGATTGCCCACTGGAACGAGATGCACTCAGACCCGGATCAGAAGATCGGCCGTCCCCGTCAGCTCTACACCGGTCAGCCCCTGCGCGAGTTCGTGCCCCTCGACCAGCGCTGAGCCCGATCTGTCATGGTTTGTTACAAAGGCGGTCATTGACCGCCTTTTCTTTTGCAGGTTTAATCGCGCCCTTTTACGCCAAGGACACTCATCATGAAATCTCCCCTGCTCCTCAGCTCCGCCCTCCTGCTCAGCGCCTGCCAGAGCGCCCCGACCACCGAAACCCTCTATATCCAGGACAAGCTGGCAGACTGCGTCGGTGTCGCCCCCATGAAGTGCATGCAGGTACGCAGTCAGCCGGGCGAGAGCTGGAGCCTCTTCTATCAGCAGATCGAAGGCTTCACCTTTGAACCGGGCTTTCGCTATCAACTCGAAGTGAGCAAGGAGCAACTTGCCGATGTGCCGGCCGATGCCCCTTCCTTGCGCTACCAGCTGATCAAGGTCGTGAGCAAGGAACCGGTTCGCTGACGAGTCGCTGGCAGGTGACCCGGTTTCGTTTGTGTGCTCTCTGGGGTATGCTGTCACCCCTTTTTGCCACGGTTTGAATACGGACTCGACCCGCATCATGATCACCATCCGCACCATCCGCACGCCAGACTGGCCCGCCATCATGGCCATCCAGCACGAGTGTTATCACCAGTTCGAACCCGAGCCCCTCGAGGTGATGCAGAACAAAACCGAGCTGGCCCCCGCCTGCTGCTGGGTGGCCGAGCGTCAGGGCAAGGTGCTGGGTTACCTGCTCTGCCACCCCTGGCGTGCCCACCAGCCCCCGCCCCTCTCGGTGCAGATGAAGGCGCTGGCCGGTCACGACGAGTTCTATCTGCACGATCTCGCTGTCTCGAGCAAGGCACGCGGCCTGGGTGTCGGACAGCGACTGCTGGCAAGGGCGCTCGCTTTCGCGAGCCATGCAGGATATCGCCATGCAGGCCTGGTGGCGGTTCAGGATGCCCCCGCCTTCTGGCGCAAGCAGGGGTTTGTGCCCGCCGACACCGGCAAATCGCTGGTGGAGTATGGTGACGGGGCTGTCTATATGCGGTTGCCCCTGGCAGACAGCGGTCCAGAACCGGGAACCATCAGCAGAGTTCAATAAAAAGAATTCAATAAAAAGAGTTCAATAAAAAAGGCGCCTTTCGGCGCCTTTTTCTATTTCGCGTTGTGCTCCCCACGGGGAGATCAAGCCTTGAACTTGCTGAACACCAGAGAGGCGTTGGTACCGCCAAAGCCGAAGCTGTTGGACATAACGGTATTGAGGTCGGCCGCTTCGTATTCACGCACGATGGGCAGGCCCACGGCTTTCTCGTCCAGGTTCTCGATGTTGATGCTGGGGGCGATGAAGCCGTGTTCCATCATCAGCAGGGAGTAGACGGCCTCATGCACGCCAGCGGCGCCCAGGGCATGGCCGGTCATCGCCTTGGTGGCGGAGAGCTTGGGGGCATTGCTGCCAAACAGGGTCTGAATGGCTTCCAGCTCCTTGGTGTCACCAACCGGAGTAGAGGTACCGTGAGTGTTGATGTAGTCCACCTTGCCGACACCCTGCATCGCCATCTTCATGCAACGCACGGCGCCTTCACCACTCGGGGCCACCATGTCGTAGCCGTCGGAGGTCGCACCGTAACCGGTGATTTCGGCGTAGATGTGGGCACCACGGGCCAGGGCGTGTTCCAGCTCCTCGACCACCAGAATGCCGCCACCACCGGAGATGACGAAGCCGTCGCGGTCCGCATCATAGGTGCGGGACGCTTTTTCCGGGTTGTCGTTGTACTTGGTGGAGAGCGCGCCCATGGCGTCGAACTGGATGGTGGAAGACCAGTCCAGCTCCTCGCCGCCACCGGCAAAGATGATGTCCTGCTTGCCAAGCTGGATCAGTTCCAGGGCGTGACCGATGCAGTGGGCAGAGGTCGCACAGGCGGAGCTGATGGTGTAGTTGACACCCTTGATCTTGAATGGGGTGGCAAGACAGGCTGAGGTGGTGGAGGACATGGTACGCGGTACCATGTAGGGACCCACCCGCTTGACGCCCTTTTCACGGGCGATATCGGCAGATTCGGAGGTGTTCTTGCCGGAGGCGCCGCCGGAACCGGTCACGATGCCGGTACGCTCGTTGGAGACCATCTCTTCCGGCAGGCCGGCATCTTCGATGGCCTGCTGCATGGAGAGGTAGGCGTAGGCCGCGGCGTCACCCATGAAACGCATGACTTTACGGTCGATCAGTTCAGACGGATCGAGTTTGATGTTACCCCAGACACGGCTGCGCAGGTTGTACTGCTCGAACTGCTCGGAATAGGTGATGCCGGATTTGCCTGCTTTCAGGGAGGCCAGCACCTCTTCCTTGTTGTTGCCGATACTGGAGATGACGCCGATACCGGTGATCACTGCTCTTCTCATTAATTCATCTCGTCTGGAAAAACTGGCACCGAGTCTACCCGCTTTCGGCTGCCAAACTGGTCTGCTTTCACGTAGAATGCCCGCGATTTTGTGACGCGAGCCGAGGAAAACGTGAGTCAAACATCCTTACATCATGCCCGATTGGACTGGAACGAAGCGGGAACTCCAGTCTCCAGTGAGTTCGGGGATGTGTACTTTTCCAATGATAACGGTCTAAGTGAAACCCGCTACGTCTTTTTGCAGCAAAATCGACTGCCAGAGCGATTTTCGCACCACGATAGTGACAGTTTCGTGATTGGTGAAACAGGTTTCGGTACAGGACTTAACTTTCTGGCCACAATGGCCGCCTTTCTGGAACAGGCCCCCCTGTCCGGCAACGGATCCCGGCTGCACTTCATCAGCGTCGAGAAATACCCCCTTACCCAGGCCGATCTGCGCAAGGCCCTGGCCGCCTGGCCCGAGCTTGCCCCCTTGAGCCAGCCTCTCATCGACCAGTGGCCGTTGCCGGTCTCCGGCTGCCATCGCCTGCTCTTTGCCGATGGCCGCATCCGCCTCGATCTCTGGTTTGGCGACATCAAGGAGATGCTGCCTCAGGTGCCCCATCCGGCAACCGGTCTGGTGGACGCCTGGTATCTGGACGGTTTCTCCCCTGCCAAGAACCCAGAGATGTGGACCCAGGATCTCTTCGACGATCTTGCTCGCCTCGCCCGCCCCGATGCCACCCTCTCGACCTTTACCTGCGCCGGTTTCGTGCGACGGGGGCTGATTGCCGCCGGCTTTGCCATGAAGAAGGTGAAGGGCCACGGCAGCAAGCGGGAGATGCTGGCGGGTGTTCGGGAAGGCAAAGTGCCGCAGCAGAGCATCGCCCCCTGGTACGCCCGCCCCGCAGGGCGGGAGGGAGAGGTGCTCATCATCGGTGGCGGCATCGCTTCCGCCATGACGGCGCTCTCTCTGGTGGAGCGGGGTCGGCACGTAACCTTGCTGTGCGAAGATGGCGAACCGGCCAGCGGCGCCTCCGGCAATCGACAAGGAGCCCTCTACCCCCTGCTCAACGGCGAGCACGATGCCCTGTCGCGCTTCTATTCGCTGGCCTTTGGCTTTGCCAGAAACCGGCTGCTGGCCCTGGCAAAGCACCACCCCGTCGCCTTCTCGCTGTGTGGCGTCACCCAACTCGGCTACGACGACAAATCCGCCGCCAAGCTTGCCAAGATGAGCCAGGGCCCCTTCCCCCCTGAGCTGATGCACCCACTCTCGGCAGCGGAGGTTGAGCAGGTGGTCGGCCTGCCCTGCGATGCGGATGGTGTGAGCTATCCCCTGGGGGGCTGGCTCTGTCCGGCGGATCTCACCCGCGCCGCCATCAGGGAGGCGCAGGCCAGCGGGCGGCTGGAAGTGGTGTTCAATGCCGCTGTAACCCGCATTGCCGAAGAGGCCGATGGCTGGCACCTGGAGAGCCGGGATGGCCGCCAGTGGCGTGCCCCCAATCTGGTGGTGGCAGCCGGGCATCAATTGCCAGCCCTTCTCCCCTTTGCCGAGCTGCCGCTCTATCCGGTGCGCGGCCAGGTGAGCCATGTGCCGACCAAGGTTGGCTTGAGCCAGCTCAAGACCGTGCTCTGCTACGATGGCTACCTCACACCGGCCCACAACGGCGCGCACTGCATCGGGGCCAGCTATGGCCGCAACCAGACCGATCTAGCCTACCGCACCGACGAGCAGGAGCAGAACAGGGCGCGGCTGCAAGCCTGTGTGCCCCAGCAGCGCTGGCCTGCCGAGGTGGATGTGAGCGGTGCTCAGGCCCGCATCGGGGTGCGCTGCGCCAGCCGGGATCACCTGCCGGTAGCCGGGCCCATCGCCCGGTTGGCGGCGCTGGCGGATCATGACGTCAACGCCCCCGCGGATCAGCAGAGCGCGCTGCCCCTGCACGCCGGCCTCTACGTGCTGGGGGCGCTCGGCTCCCGGGGTCTGTGCTCGGCGCCCCTGTGCGGCGAACTGGTCGCCAGCGAAATCTGCGGCGATCCCCTGCCGCTGGCCGCCGATCTGCTGGAGGCGCTCCACCCCGCCCGCTACTGGGTGCGAAGGCTGCGCAGGGGCAAGCCACTGCGCGACTAGCCACCCAGGAGCCGGGGCTGCCGGCCTCCACGCTATTGGCGCACCAACAAAAAAACGGGCTCAATCAGCCCGTTTTTTTATGTTTCCCATGAGTGGCCATGGGCCTGTACACGTGTTATCAGCCAGCCCTGGGCCAGACGACCCCCAGCTTGCGCCCCTGATCGGTCTGGCTGGCCAGGGTGTCGAACCGCGCCCGGGTTGCCTCCAGCACCGCCTGCCCTGCCTGCCAGCCCTGATGCTCCAGGGTTGGGCAATCCCGGGTCACCGGCAACTGGGCGAGGCGCGTGCCAAGCTGGCTCACGCTCTCCAGCAGAATATCCTTGTGACGGCTCTCGTAGTCAAACATGGCGGCCACCAGCTTGTCCCACTTCTGGCGCTCCTTCGCGGGCGCACGGGCCTTGTCCATCCAGTTGGGCACCCTGACCTGGATGCGCGCACGAACGCTGGCCTGCTCCAGCTCGCAGCGTGTCGCCGTCGCCTTCGTCTGCAACTGCCAGGAGAGCTGATAGCTGGCCTTGCCGATGTGCCCGTCCGCCTGGGTGGGCGACAAGGCGGTGATCTGGCGCATCACGGCCCCCACATCGGCCCCGGAGACCCGATAGAACTGGAAGTCGACCTTGATATCGGGGGCGACCTTCACACCGGCATAGTGGGAAGGTACAGCACCGATTGAGGCGGCATAAATGAGGGCCACCGTCACCCCTGTCTTGCTGAAGAGTCCCATCTGTCCGCGGCTTTGCTCCTTGTGAGTCCCGGCTTAATTTCAATTAATAATCAATGAATTAATAACCCGATTGGGAGATTACCCCTGATCCAGCCCCCTGTCATCCGCTCTTGGCACCCGCTTGCTGCAAACGTGCGAGTCATCACCCCGGCTCAGGCGGGGATTTGCAGTCGAGATCACAAGCTGCCATCGAATGGATGGTGAAATACTCCTTAGTGGGTAATATCCGCAGTGTTTTTGTTGGCCGATGCCGGATAGTCCAGCGCAACCCTCTGGTGAGCCCTGGCAGGCCCCCCCCTCATTTCAACTCTTGGGAAGGTTTTATGATAGAACTCCTGATCGGCACCCTGGTCACCCTGGCCGTGGGTCGCTACATCTTCAAGGGCTACTCCGCCACCGGGGTACTGCTCAGCGGCGGCCTGCTGCTGCTGGCGATCACCGCCCTGATGGGCAAGGCGGTGCTGCCGGCGAGCGTCCCCTCCACCGGCCACATGGCCACCGACATCTTCGAATACGTGCGCTTCCTGCTGGTCGACAGGGGGGGTGGCCTCGGCATGCTCATCATGGTGCTGTGCGGCTTTGCCGGCTACATGAGCCACATCGGCGCCAACACCATACTGGTGAAGCTCGCGAGCAAGCCCCTCGGTGTCATCAAGTCCCCCTACATCCTGCTGGTGGCCGCCTATCTGGTAGCCTGCGCCATGTCGCTAGCGGTGAGCTCCGCGACCGGCCTCGGGGTTCTGCTGATGGCCACCCTCTTCCCGCTGATGGTCAACATGGGGATCTCCCGTGGCGCGGCGGCGGCGGTGTGCGCCTCGCCGGCCGCCATCATCCTCTCCCCCACCTCGGGGGACGTGGTGATGGCAGCCCAGGCCGCGAACATGGAGCTCATCGAGTTTGCCTTCAAGCTGACCCTGCCCATTTCCCTGGTGGCCATCGCCGCCATGGCGGTGACCCACTTCTTCTGGCAACGTTATCTGGATCAGAAGGCCGGGGAGCACAACGCCGCGGTCGCCCCGAGCGATCTCGTCACCGACGCCCCCGGCTTCTACGCCATCCTCCCCTTCACCCCCATCATCGGTGTGCTGCTGTTTGACGGCAAACTGGGGCCCAAGCTCGATATCGTCACCATCATCGTCATCTGCCTGGTGCTGGCCGCCCTGCTGGAGCTGGTGCGCAAGCGCAACGGCCGCGAGCTGCTGGACGGACTGCAGGTGTGCTGGCGCAACATGGCAGACGCCTTCGCCGGCGTGGTGATGCTGCTGGTGGGTGCCGGGGTCTTTGCCCAGGGTCTGATGGGGCTCGGTTTCATCGCCAACCTCCTTGATCTGGCCCAGAGCTTCGGTACCGGCGGCATCGTCATCATGCTGGTGCTGGTGGTCATCACCACCCTGGCGGCCTTTACCACGGGTTCCGGCAATGCCCCCTTCTACGCCTTCGTGGAGCTCATCCCCCATTTGGCCACCAGCCTCGGCGTCAACCCGGCCTATCTGGTGATCCCCATGCTGCAGGCATCCAACCTCGGCCGCACCATCTCGCCGGTCTCCGGGGTGGTGGTCGCCTGTGCGGGGATGGGCAATCTCTCTCCGTTCGAGGTGGTCAAACGTACCTCGCTGCCGGTGGCCGTCGGCCTGCTGGTAGTGATCCTCGCCACCCAGATCATGGTTCCCGCCTGACTCTTTACCGGCCCGGCTGCCGCCGGGCTGGTATCCCCCCCACCCCATGCAGTAGACTCGGTGCTCTTTTTTCCTAAGGAGGACCGAGCCTTGAGTATGACGGTTCAACTTGCCCACTTCAGCGACTGCCACTCCCATTTCGATGGCGCCCCCATGCGCTTCTCCCCCGATGGCGAGTCCGAATGGCGCACCCAGTGCGGCGGCTATGGCCGCATCCTGACCCGGCTCACCGCCCTGCGCCAACAGGCCGAGGCAGCCGGCCAGACCTGCCTGCTGCTGCATGGCGGCGATACCTTCCAGGGGTCACTTTACTTCAACCGTTTCAAAGGGCGGGCCAATGCGGACCTGCTGGCCCTCTTGCGACCGGATGCCATGGTGATCGGCAACCACGAATTCGATCTGGGCAACGGGCCGCTGGTGGAGTTTTTGCGCCAGCTCGATTTCCCGGTGCTCGCCGCCAACATCGACAACCGTCAGGAGCCCGCCGATGCCCAGCTGCGGCTGCAGGGACTGCCGCAGCTGTTTGACGCGAGCCGCCCCTGGCACAAGCGCGTCATCGACGACGTGCCCTTCGCCCTGCTCGGCATCACGCTGCCGCAGATGGCCGCCATCGCGAGCCCCGATCCCCACACCCGTTTCCACGGTATCGAAGAAACCTTGAGCCGCGCCCTCGAAGAGATCAAGGCCGAGGGGATCAACCACATCATATTGCTGAGCCACCTGGGTCTGGAGCAGGACAAGCGACTGGCGACCCGCTTCCCCGAGCTCAGCCTCATCGTCGGCGGGCACACCCACAGCCTGCTGGGGGATCTGGCGCCGCTCGGGCTCGACAGCGAAGGCAGCTATCCCCTCATGGTGAACGGGGTGGCCATCCTGCACGCCGCCCACAGCGCCCTCTGTCTCGGGGTGTGCGAACTCACCTTCGACGAACAGGGACGCGTGTGCCAAAGCCGCGGCCAGCTGGAGTGGTTACCCTGGGATCCCTGGCCCTTTGCTTCCCCACCTCCTGCGGGGCTGCACTTCTGCGAACCGGCCCCCGAGCTCGAGCTGCATCTGGCCCGGCGTTATCGCCCCGAGCTCGAGACCATGACCCGCCGCATCGTGACCCGCCTCGCCGGGCCACTGCACCATCAGCGGCTGCCCGATGCCACCCAGCCCGCCGGCAGCCAGGTCGCCCCCCTGGTAGCGAGCGCCATGCTGGCCAGTGCCCGCGAACAGGTGGGTCAGGTGGACTTTGCCCTGCACAATGCCGGGGGCGTGCGCTGCTCCCTCGAGCCCGGCCCCCTGACCGAAGCAGACGTTGCCGGGCGCCTGCTGCCCTTTGCCATTCCCCTTACCCTCTACCGGGTACACGGCCATGAACTGGCCGAGGCGCTGGAGGGGGCCATCGACAACGCCACCAACAACGGGGTGACGGGCAATGGCAGCGGCAGCTTCCCCTATACCGCCGGGGTGCGCTTCTGCTATCAGGCTGACAGGCCCAAAGGGGAGAGGATCACTCGCCTGGAATGGGAAGTCAGCCCGGGTCAGTGGCAGCACGTCGAGCCGGATGCCATCTATCGCGGGGTCTCCAGTGCCTATACTGCCTCCGGCAAGGAGGGCTACACGGCCCTTGCCCGCACCCTGACCCAGCACAATCAGGAGCTCGGCATCACCCTGGCGGATGCCTTCCTGCGCTGGGCACGCCACCTGCCGGAACTCAGCCCCCTGCCGGCCCTGGTGGAGTATCACGGCCAGTGAATCTGGCATCGACCCATCCCGGGTCGGTGCCGCCTTTCCCCCGCATAGGGGAATCCTGGTCCGCTCCCAGGCGCAGGCCCCCCTACCATGCAACCTCAGGCTGTGACGCCCGACTGCGCCTGCCCTGTCTTGTGATGGGGCCTGCCAATGCAGCCAGAGGCGTGAAAACGATACTTTTACGAATTATTTCAGGTGCCTACACTTCTTCCATTGCATCGTGCAGCCCGGCTCGGCAAGATAAGCCCGCTTTTTCAGTCTTTCCCGCAGGAACAGGTCACCCATGAATCACGCCATCCGCTTTACCCCGCACCGCCACAATCCCGGGATCAGGCCGTCGGTCATCTTGCTCACCGCCCTGATGGCTCTGCTGTTCTGTCTGCGCAATCCGCTGTTCCACGGCATGGCCCCGGGATTTGATGCCTCCCTGTTTGCGGTGATGGGCAAGATGTGGAGCGAGGGGGGCGTACTCTATCGGGACATGATCGACATCAAGGGTCCCATGATATTCGCCCTCGATGCACTGGGTTATGGCCTTGGTGGCTTCTTCGGGATCTGGCTGCTGGAGTGGGTGCTCTGCTGGCTGGGCCTCATGGCGAGCTGGCAGGCTTTTTCGCAGCTCGGGCTCTCGGTGCGGGCGCGACTTGGCAGCATGCTGGCCCTGCTGGCGCTCTACAGCACTCGCTACTACTACGGCAACATGACAGAGGACTGGACATTCCATCTGGCCCTCATCGCCCAGTGGGCTTTCATCACCTTGCTGCTGGACAAGCGATTCAGCTGGGGACCGGCTCTGGTCGCCGCACTCACCTTCGCCATCGTGGCCTGGATGCGCACCAACAACGGCGCCTTCTGGGGGGCCTGGTATCTGGTGCTCTTCTGTCACTGGTGCCTGCGCGAGCAGTGGCGCTGCGCCTTTGCCCTGCTCTTTTCCAGCCTGCTTGGACTGGCTCTCGTCGGCGGCCCGCTCTATGCCTACTTCCAGCACCACGACGTGCTGGCAGAGTTCAAATACTACGCCTTCGGCATCTTCTTTGAAGGGAGCTACGGCAACGGCTTCTCTCCTGAGGTGGGCGCCGTCGGTCTGCTGCGCACCGGCCTCATCATGCTACTGCCCGCCTTCCTCGTGCTGATGCTCGGGCGCCGCCAGGAGTGGTATCTCCCGGCGCTGTGCGCCACCCTCCTGGGGGTGCTGTTCACCCTGATCGCCAACTCGGTCTCCGGACATGTGTTCGATCACTATGACGTGCTCTATCTGCAGCTTGGCCTGCTGCCGCTCGCCTGCCTGCTGGACAGAAGCGAGCAGCGCTCCGATGCCCTGGGGCTGCTTTGCATCTCCCTGGTGGTGCTGACCGCCAGCTGGCTGCTGGCCCAGCAGCTCGGTTACGGCTGGAGCACCAAGGAGTGGTCTCTGGAGCGGGTGCGCGAGGTGCTCGGCAACAGCCTGCTGTGGGCCTTGCCCGTGCTCATTCTGGTCCCGCTCTGGCGCGCCTGGGACGTGCGAAGCGCCACCCCCTGGCTCGCCTCGCTGGCCATGCTGGCGCTGCTGGTCAACAACGCCTGGGAAGGCAACCTCAAGGGCAGGCCGTTCAATCCCCCCGCCCAGGTCAGGGTCGACCGTATCCTCGCCGAGACGACCCCCACCGACAAGATCTGGGTCGATGGCATCCAGCCGCAATACTACCTCTGGACCGATCGCCAGCCGGCCTCCGCCTATCTGTTCTTTGCCAACGTCAACCCGCCCTACGATGTGCGCGAGCGGGTGCTGGCTGACATCCAGCGCCAACACCCCAAATTCATCATCGCCAAACCGGAGCGGGTGGCACAGGAGCTCAAGACTCCGACCTCCCCCTCCCACCTTGCCTTCTACCAGTATCTGGCAGGTCAGTATGAAGAGGTGGACCCGGGCCTGTACCGGCGCCGCTAATCAGGCACACAGAAGGGGCCATCCTGGTGATGGCCCCTTTTCGTTGCCGTCATAAAGAGGGGGGCCGACCATGTGCAAGGGGCCCCATCCTGACTACAATGGCGCTCTTTTTCGCGGCAGAGGGAAGAATCATGGCGGAGCTGACTTATCTGGGGGGCTATCCGGAGCCACTCAAGGCTCAGGTGCAGCAGTTGATTGCGGCGGGCAAACTCGGCGAGATGCTGGCCAAGCGCTACCCCCAAACCCACCTCGTCCAGAGCGATAAGGCGCTGCTCGCCTATACCATGGAGCTGAAGAACCGCTACCTGAAAAGCTCGGCGCCGCTTTCCAAGGTGATCTTCGACGGCAAGATCAACGTGATCAAGGATGCCCTGGGACTGCACACCTATGTCAGCCGGGTGCAAGGCAGCAAGCTCAAGGCCAAGAACGAGATCCGCATCGCCGCCCTGTTCAAGGAGGCCCATCCCGCCTTTCTGAAGATGATAGTGGTGCATGAGCTGGCCCACCTGAAGGAGAAGGATCACAACAAGGCTTTCTACCAGCTCTGCCAGCACATGGAACCGGACTATCATCAATTGGAGTTCGATCTCAGGCTCTGGCTCACCTGGCGTGATATCGAGCGTACCGCCCGCTGATCCCCTTGCAAGGAGGCAAGATGCGCCCATGGCACACACCTGTCCAGCCCGTTCGCCATGGGCACTGGTTGCTCCAGGGGCTGATGCTCTGGCTCTTCTCACTGCCGCTGTCGGCCACCGAACGCTGGCAGCGTGATGACTACCTTGTCCAGAGCTTCATGGAAATCGCCATGAAACGGGAGTATGGCCATGAACAACAGGAGCACTTCTCCCGCTGGCCGGGCCCCGTGCGTCTCAAGCTCGTCAACGAATTCGGCGACAAGCCGCTGCAGGCCGAGGTCGTCAAGGTACAGACCCGTCACCTGAGCAGGATCACCGGTCACCCCATCGAGATTGTCAGCGACAACCCCAATCTCACCCTCATCATGACCCGGCACAAACAGATGGCGAGCTGGGCTGCGCGCACCATGCGCCAGGACGAGTCGGTGCGCATCGCCCTCAAGGAGGGGATCTGCCTGGCCAATTTCGCCACCAACGCTCGCTACGAGATCACCCGTGCCACCATCATCATTCCGGTGGATTACAGCAGGGCAAAGGGCCGTTTTCTGGATTGCGTGGTGGAAGAGTTGAGCCAGGTGATGGGGCTGCCCAACGACTCGGACAAGGTGTTCCCCTCCATCTTCAATGACAGCAGCATCGACAGCTTTCTGACCGGGCTCGACTACGTGTTGCTCAGGCTTGCCTACCACCCGGCATTGCAACCGGGTATGACGTCAGACGAGGTACGCGCGGCGCTCCCCGCGGCCCTCAAGGCACTGCGTGCCAATGGCGACATCGCACAGGCCACCCAACGGGTTCAGGTCGACAGCCTCAAGCGTTGGGCGGGACTCTGAGCGCAGCCAGAGACATTACTCTTTCGCCTTTCGCCTTTCGCCTTTCGCCTTTCGCCTTTCGCCTTTCGCCTTTCGCCTTTCGCCTTTCGCCTTTCGCCTTTCGCCTTTCGCCTTCATGGTCATGCGCTTACCCCATCAACGCAACACGCAGCCCATGGCTGCGTGTTTTGAAGAGCGGTTCGGCAAAGCCGGTACAGGGATCATCACCCGGCTGGAGGTTCCTCCTCTCGGCCTGGCAGATCACGACGATGCTTGTTGCTGAGAGCTTATCTTCAGGCCTCCAGAGCCTCTTCTTCCGGCATCCAGCTATCAGCGTTTTCCCACACCTCCTGAACCATGGCTTCGGCCAGCTCCTTGTCTTCCTTGCTGGCGCGACTGACCGTCAGAGCCATGGCACTACCCGGTGCCACCCGCACATGCAGATCGGGAAAGCGCTCACCCAGTTGCTTGAGCAGCTCCTGGCGCAAGGCCTCCATGGTCGAGGTGGGGATCTGGTGTTTTCTGTCGATGATGATTTCCAGGCGCATAGGGTACGTCTCCATGATAATTAACTGTATTTTTATACAGTAATTTTGAAAAGTAAAGATGGTGGCTGCACATAGGCCCTCACCGCCCATGCCTTCTCGCTGACGATGTGCAGCCGAACGGCCCCGATTTTCTCCCATCGCTGTCATCATGGAAAAAACAGTTGATATTGATTCTCATCCATCGCATTATCCATGCCTTGTTATAACATAACAAAAGAGGCAATCATGCGCCCCCATATTCACCCTGAATACCGCAAGGTTCTGTTCCACGATCTCGCCAGCAATACCTACTTTCTGATCGGCTCCACACTGGCCACCGATCGCACCAGAGAGTGGGAAGATGGCAACACCTACCCCTATGTGACGCTGGATGTCTCCAGCGCGTCCCACCCCTTCTATACCGGCAAACAGAAGCAGGTCGGCAAGGAAGGTCAGGTCGCTCGCTTCGGCCAGCGATTCGGTCAGTTCTTCAGCAAAGGAAAAGAGAAACAATGAAAGTCCTCGCCTCCCTGAAATCCGCCAAGTCGCGTCACCCGGACTGCCAGATCGTGCGTCGGCGCGGCAAGCTGTTCGTCATCTGCAAGAGCAATCCCAGGTTCAAGGCTCGTCAGGGCTGATTGCGCATCCGCCCCTCATGGATAACAAAAGCCCTCGTCATGAGGGCTTTGTCATCTCTGGGCTCTGCTCACAGCGGGGTGGCGCATTTGCGGTATTCGGTAGGGCTGACCCCTACCCGCTTTCGGAATACCCGCGAGAAGTAGAGCTGATCGTCATAGCCCACCTGCTGGCCTATGGTGGCGACCGACAGCGGCGTGGTCTGCAGCAACAGCTTGGCCCGCATGATGCGCTGATCCTCGCGCCAGCGCACTATGCTCACCCCCACCTGCTCGCGAAACAGGTGCGCGAGGCGCGAGGGGGACAAGAACACCTGCTCCGCCAGCGCTTCCACCGAGATCTCGGCCGAGAGGGACTCGCTCAGGATCTGGCACGCCTCGTGGACCCGGTGATCGATGGCGGGATAGGCATTCTGGGACGATGCCTCGTAGCAGCGGATGAGCAGCCGCTCCAAGAGGTTCATGGCCAGTTGCTCCGACATGGGCCGCAGCTGCTTGTGGGTCTCCTCGATGTCGAGGAAGAGGGCGTCGAATTCGGTGAGCAGCTGGTTGTCCGCCAGTTGCAGTCGCCCCACCTGCTCCGTCACCTGGGGCCACTTGAGCCAGTCAGCCCAATAGGCCCGCGGCCGGAAATAAACCCAGCGGTGATACCACTCCCGGGCATCCGGCGCCCGGCCGTAATGGTGCACCGCCGCTGGTGGAAAGAGCAGCAGGTCCCCGGGCTCCACGGTGAAGGCCTTGTCCCCCTGAAAGATCTGCCCCTTGCCCTTGATGGTCAGATTGACGATGAACCCCTTCATGCCGTGGGGCCTGTCGATAGTGAAATCCAGAGCGCTCCCCTGCTCGATGGGAGTCATCCCCGAGACCAGGAAGACGTCGAAGGCGTAGCCAGGCAGCAGGGGATTGAGTTGTTTCGGCTTCTCTTTTTGCATCGAGGACATGGCGGAAAACAGGGTTTCGGTAAAAAAGTCGACATGGGCCATTGTAGAGATCCGGCGTAGGAACCCCCTATGTTCGCAAGCTGTTCGTTGTGAAATTGTTGAACTGGCTCACAGCTTGCCGGGGAAAACACCGGGCCGGCGCGAGGCCGGCCCGGTGACGAGGAAAAACATCGCTCAGATACGGGCTTTGCGCACCTGCTTGTAGCGGTCGAACAGCACGGCGGCGAGCAGGATAAGGCCACGCACCACGTACTGGGCAAACGGGGAGATGTTGAGCAGGTTCATGGCGTTCTCCATCAGCCCCAGGATCAGCACCCCGGCGATGATGTAGGAGATCTTGCCGATCCCCCCCTTCATGGAGACCCCACCCAGCACGCAGGCGGAGATCACCACCAGCTCGAAGCCGATGGAGGTCATGGGCTGACCCGAGGTCATGCGGGATGCGAGGATGATGCCGGCGAGCGAGGCGATGAGCCCGGTCATGGTGAAGATGATGATCTTGGTGCGCACCACGTTGACCCCGGCCAAACGTGCGGCCTCCTCGTTGCCACCCATGGCCAGGGTATTGCGCCCAAAGGTGGTCTTGTTGAGCAGCAGACCGAACAACACGAAGCAGACCGCCGTCAGCCAGATGGGCGTCGGGATGCCGAGCAGGGCGGAGTTGCCAAGCTCGAAGAAGCCCTCCTCCACGATGCCCACCGCCTTGCCGTCGGAGATGATGTAGCCCACCCCGCGCGCCATCTGCATGGTGGCAAGGGTGGTGATGAGGGCGTTGATCTTGAATTTGGCCACGACGATGCCGTTGATGAGGCCAAAGACAAGGCCCACCGAGAGACCGGCCAGAATGCCGAGGGGGATGCTCTCGGTGGCGTTGATGCCCACCGCGCAGGCAACTCCGGAGCAGGCCACCACTGAGCCCACCGACATGTCGAACTCGCCGGAGGCTAGGCAGAACAGCATGCCGCAGGCCACCATGCCCGACATGGAGACGGCAAGCCCGAGCCCCCGCATGTTGATAAGGCTGGCGAAGTTGGGGACCAGTACGCAGGCGAGCAGGAACAGGATGGCGAAGATCACCAGCATGCCGTACTGATCCCAGATGCGGGTCAGTTGCAGGCGGGTACCGCTCGCCGCGGTGTCGTTGGCGGCTTGGCCGACCGAGGTCGTTGTTGTCATGGTATTTCTCCTGAAAATTCCGGGTGCTATCTCGTTGCGGTCAGCAGATCAACGGGCCGGCATGGCCAGATTGAGCGCCTTGACCTCGTTGGCCTCGTCGTGGGAAAGCTCGCCGGCGATCTCCCCCTCCCGCATGACCAGGATCCGATCCGCGATGCCCAGCACCTCCGGCAGCTCGCTCGAGACCACCACCACGGCGATGCCCACCTTGGCCAGATCGTAAATCACGTTGTAAATCTCGTTCTTCGCCCCGACGTCGATGCCCCGGGTCGGTTCATCGAGCAGGATCACTTTCATGTCTTCCGACAGCCAGCGCCCCAGAATGGCCTTCTGCTGGTTGCCGCCGGAGAGGTTCATGATGGCCTGCTGGGGAGACGGGGTCTTGACCCGCATGTCGCGGATCCTCAGCCTCGCGTTCTCGTCTTCCCACTTCTGGTTGATCCAGAAGCCTCCCCACGCGTGGTGGCGGCGGGCGCTGATGTTGATGTTCTCCTGCACCGAATGGATGGGGATGATGCCGAGCGCCTTCCTGTCTTCGGTGCAGAGCATGATGCCGCTGCGAATGGCGTCGATGGGGCTCTGAATGACTACCTGTTTGCCAAACACCGATATCTCGCCCCCTCGAGGTGTCTCGGCGCCGAAGATAAGCTTCATCAGCTCGCTGCGCCCGGCCCCCACCAGCCCGAAGATGCCGAGGATCTCCCCGCGTTTCACCTCGAGCGACACCGGCGCCTTGAGGCCGGGTCCCATCAGGTGTTCCACCTTGAGGCCCGCCTCGCCAAGCGGCCTTGGGCTGTAGCCATAGATGTCGGTCAGCTCGCGCCCCACCATGGTCTTGACCAGCAGATCCCGGTCCACCTCGGCCATGGAAGCGAAGGTGCGCACGAACTGGCCATCCTTGAACACCGTGATGGCATCGCACAGGGCGAAGATCTCGTCCATGCGGTGGGAGACGTAGAGAATGACCTTGCCCTCGTCCCGCAACTGGCGGATGACCCGAAACAGCTGCTCAATCTCGCGGGACGACAGGCTGCTGGTCGGCTCGTCGAAGGCGATGACGCTGGCGTCCCGTGTCAGGGCCTTGGCGATCTCCACCATCTGCCACTGACCCAGGGACAGGTACTTGAGCGGCGTCTCGGGGGAGACATCCATCCCGAGGCGTGCCAGCTGCCTGGCTGCATCCTGATAGAGCTTCTCCCGATCGATGACGCCGCGCCGGGTCGGCAACTGCCCCAGGTAGATGTTCTCCGCCACGCTCATTTCAGGGACCAGGTGCAGCTCCTGATAGATGATGGCGATCCCGCTCTCAAGGGCATCGACCGTGTTTTGGAACACTTTCTCCTGACCCGCCAGCTTCACCACCCCGCGGGTGGGCGCCTGAAAACCGCTCAGGATCTTGAGCAGGGTGGACTTGCCGGCACCGTTCTCTCCCATCAGCGCGTGTACCGTGCCCTGCTGGCAGGCGAAGGAGACGTTCTGCAGCGCCTTGACGCCGGGAAACTCCTTGCTGATGCCGCAAAACTCCAGATATGGAACTTGATTCATGAGATGACTCCAGCCAGCCGGCACGGCGCACTCCGCCATGCCGGCATGGGTATCAAGGGATGGGGATCACAGCCCTTTCTTTTGCAGCTCGGCCTTGAAGTTGTCGCGGGTGATGAGCACCACGTCGGTCACCTCGGTGAACTTGGCAGGCTCGGCGCCGTTGACGACCCAGTCATGGAGCATCTGGATGCTCTTGTAGCCGTGTACGTCCGGGCTTGGCAGCAGGGAGCCGAGGAAGCCGGTGGCGCTGGACTTGGAGAGCTCGTTCACCGCATCCACCCCGTTGATGCCGATGCCGATGACGTTCTCCGCCTTGAAGCCCTGCCCTTCGGTGGCGCGCACGCCGCCGAGCACGGTGTTGTCATTCATGCCGACGATGAGCCAGTTCTTGACCTCGGGGTGTTGCACCAGCATGGAGTTGGCGGCATCCAGCGCCCCCGGAATGTCATTGCTCTTGGTGGGCGCGCGGAAGATCTGGCCCTCGGGGAAACCGGCGGCCTTGAGCGCGCCCAGGGAGCCCTCGACCCGGCGACGGGCGGTGTCGAGCTCGTCGGCGGTGATGGCGAGCACCCCGGTCGCCTTTACGTCCCACTGGCGCTTTTGCATCTCCTTGTAGAGCTCCTGCCCCTGACGCTCGCCAATCTTGGTGGCGGCCATCATCACCAGCGGCACCTGCTCCATGGGCTGGCCCTTGGCGTTGACGAACTGGTCATCCACCGTGATGACCTTCAGATCCATGCTGTTGGCCTTAGCCATGATGGCGGCACCGAGTTTGGGATCCGGGGTACAGATGACGAAGCCCTTGGCGCCATTCGCCGCCAGACTGTCGATGGCATTGAGGGTCTTCTCCCCGTCAGGGACGGCTATCTTGATCACCTCGAAGCCCAGATCCTTGCCCGCCTTGTCGGCGAAGTTCCACTCGGTCTGGAACCAGGGCTCCTCGGGCTGCTTGACCAGGTAGCCCAGCTTCAGCGCTTCGGCCGAGAAAGCAGAATTTGCCATACCAAGGGCGAACCCCATCGCGATCATACCTTTAACGATTTTGTTCATGCGAATGTCTCCAACGGTTCTATCAATCCATGTATCCACGCAGTGCTGCTCGTTGAGTCAATCAAGTCGCAGCCATATAAAAACATGCTTAAACAGGACGTTATTGTTGTTGCTGGTTGAGCGAACCAAGTTGTAATCGTTTTCACAATTAAAAATGGAGAGCAGGATCACGCCATGAGATTGCAGCCATTTCGTCTATATAATTAGCAATTTCGTCACATATTGAATTTTAGAGAGCCGTCACCCTGTCGCACTGACAGCGTTAAAATCCATATTTCCAGCAGCCAATGGCTAACCGCCCCTCCTGCCCATCTCCTATGGTTCCCCCCAGTCACCCCTCATTGATGGTCAGGAGCACTTATGTCTGAGCACATCGTCATCGGACTCGATTTCGGCAGCGACTCGGTCAGGGCACTCGCCGTGCGCTGCCAGGACGGCGCCGAGCTGGCGACCCATGTCGTCTATTACCCGCGCTGGCAGGCAGGCCACTACTGCCAACCGGTCAACAACCAGTTCCGCCACCACCCCCTCGACTATCTGGAGTCCATGGAGCAGGCGGTAGTGGCGGTGGTGAGCCAGCTCACGCCGAGTCAGCGCATCGCCGTGCGCGGCATCGGGGTGGACAGCACCGGCTCCACCCCCGCCCCCATCGACAGAGAGGGGCGCGTGCTGGCCCTGCGTCCGGAGTTTGCCGACAACCCCAACGCCATGTTCGTGCTGTGGAAGGATCACACCGCCATCGAGGAGGCGGAGGCCATCACCGCCCTGTGCCACGGCGGCCAGTTCCCCGACTACAGCCGCTACATCGGCGGCATTTACTCCTCCGAGTGGTTCTGGGCCAAGATCCTGCACGTCTCCCGCGCCGATGCCGCCGTGCGCGCCGCCGCCTGCAACTGGGTCGAGCTGTGTGACTGGGTCCCCGCCGTCCTGAGCGGCACCCAGGCCCCGGCCACCCTCAAGCGCGGGCGCTGTGCCGCCGGCCACAAATCCCTCTGGCACCCGAGCTGGGGCGGCCTGCCCCCCGCCGACTTCCTCAATGCCCTGGATCCCCTGCTGACGGAGGATCTCGACTTCCCCCTCTTTACCGACAGCTGGACCGCCGATCTCCCGGTCGGCACCCTGACCCCGGAGTGGGCGGAGCGGCTGCACCTCTCCTGCGAAGTGGTGATTGCCGGCGGCGCCTTTGACTGTCACATGGGGGCGGTGGGAGCCGGGGCCGGCAACAATGCGCTGGTGAAGGTGATAGGCACCTCCACCTGCGACATCCTGATCGCCGACGAAGCCACCATAGGTGATCGGGCCATTGCCGGGATCTGCGGCCAGGTGGATGGCAGCGTGGTGCCGGGCATGGTGGGGCTGGAGGCGGGACAGTCCGCGTTCGGTGACATCTATGCCTGGTATCAGCGCCAGCTCGGCTGGCCCCTTGACAGCCTCGCCGCCCAGTATCCGGAGCTTCGCACCGCCATCGAGCGCCACAAGCAGGCCCTGTTACCCAGCCTCGCCGCCGCCTGGGATCAGCAGCGCGACCTGGCGCACCTGCCGGTGGTGCTCGACTGGTTCAACGGCCGGCGCACCCCCTATGCCAACCAGCGCCTGCAGGGTACCCTCACGGGGATCAACCTCGGCACCGATGCCCCCGATCTCTTCGGCGCCCTGGTGGCCTCCACCGCCTTCGGTGCCCGCAGCATCATGGAGTGTTTGACCAGCCAGCTGGTGCCGGTGGAGCAGGTGATCGCCCTTGGCGGCATCGCCCGCAAGTCCACCACCGTGATGCAGACCTGCGCCGACGTGATGAACAGGCCCATCCAGGTAGTGGCCTCGGATCAGTGCTGCGCCCTGGGGGCGGCCATCTTTGCCGCCGTGGCGGCCGGGATCCATCCCAATGTGGCCAAGGCCCAGCACCACATGGCGAGCGCCGTGGAGCGCACCCACCAGCCACACCCCGAGCGAGTCGCCGAGTATGAACGCCTCTACCAGCGCTACCTCGCCTGGGGCGCCGCCGCCGAACCCCTCTACAACCGGGGGGTGCCGGCATGAACCTCAAGACCCTCAAGGAGCAGGTGCTCGCCGCCAATCTGGATCTGCCGCGCCATGGCCTGGTGACCTTCACCTGGGGCAACGTGAGCGGCATCGACCGAGAGCGCAATCTGGTGGTGATAAAGCCAAGCGGCGTCAGCTATGAGCGGATGCGGGTCGAGGACATGGTGGTGCTGGATCTGGCGGGCAAGCAGGTGGAGGGGGACCTTCGCCCCTCCTCCGACACCGCCACCCACCTGGTGCTCTATCGCGCCTATCCGGAGCTTGGCGGCGTGGTGCACACCCACTCCACCCATGCCACCGCCTGGGCCCAGGCGGGGCGCCCCATCCCCATTTTCGGCACCACCCAGGCCGACTACTTCCACGGCGAGATCCCCTGCTCCCGCCTGCTCACCCCGGGTGAAGTGGAGGAGGATTACGAGGGGCTGACCGGTCATCTCATCGTCGAAACCCTCAAGCAGACCCCCATCCTCACCATGCCGGGGGTGCTGGTGGCCAACCACGGCCCCTTCAGCTGGGGCAAGAGCGCCGAGGACGCAGTGCACAACGCCGTGGTGCTGGAAGAGGTGGCCCGCATGGCCTGGCTCACCGACCAGATCAACCCGGGGGCCCGCCCCCTGCCCGATTACCTGCTGGAGAAGCACTACCAGCGCAAGCATGGCAAACACGCCTATTACGGCCAGACAAAAGCCTAAAAGAGGACAAACTCATGGAATTGATGAAACAGCTGGAAGTGTGGTTCCTGGTCGGCAGCCAGCACCTGTATGGCGCCACCACATTGAAGCAGGTGGCCGATCACGCCCACACCATCGCCAGCCAGCTCAACGAGGGGGCGAACCTGCCCCTCAAGATAGTGCTCAAACCCACCGGTACCACCCTGGATGAAATCAGCGCGGTGGCCCGGGATGCCAACCACGACGAGCGCTGCGCCGGGCTCATGGTGTGGATGCACACCTTCTCCCCCGCCAAGATGTGGATCCCGGCGCTGAGCCAGTTGCAAAAGCCCCTGTTGCAGTTCCACACCCAGTTCAACCGGGATCTCCCCTGGAGCGAGATCGACATGGACTTCATGAACCTGAACCAGACCGCCCACGGCGGGCGCGAATTCGGCTTCATGGGGGCCCGCCTGCGGCTGCCCCGCACCGTGGTGGTGGGCCACTGGCAGGATGAAGAGGCCAGACAGAAGATTGGCAACTGGATGCGCATCGCCGCCGCCATCCACGACAGCCGCCACCTCAAAATCGCCCGTTTTGGCGACAACATGCGCAACGTGGCGGTCACCGAGGGCGACAAGATTGAGGCCCAGATCCAGTTCGGCTATCAGGTGAACTACCACCCGGTCGGCGATCTGGTCAAGGTGATCGACGCCGTGCCCGAGAGCGACATCGAGGCGCTGCTGGCCGAATATGAGGCGACCTACACCCTGACCGAGGCGGTGCAGGCGGGCGGGGGGCTTCGTGCCTCCCTGTATGAGGCGGCGCGCCAGGAGCTGGGGATGAAGAAGTTCCTCACCGACGGTGGTTTTGGCGCTTTCACCACCACCTTTGAAGATCTCTATGGTCTGCACCAGCTGCCGGGCCTCGCCTGCCAGCGCCTGATGGAGCAAGGCTTCGGTTTTGGGGCAGAAGGGGACTGGAAGACCGCGGCCCTCTTGCGCACCCTGAAAGTGATGGGATATGGCCTTGCGGGGGGAGCCTCCTTCATGGAGGACTACACCTACCACCTGGAGGCGGGCAACAACCTGGTGCTGGGGGCCCACATGCTGGAAGTCTGCCCCTCCATCGCCGCAGGCAAACCCGTGCTGGACGCCCAGCACTTAGGCATAGGCAAGAAGGCCGATCCGGCCCGCCTGCTGTTCGCTGCCCCCGCCGGCAAGGCGGTCAACGCCAGCCTCATCGATCTCGGCAACCGCTTCCGTCTGGTGGTCAATCAGCTGGAAGTGGTGGACCTGCCAGAGGCCATGCCGAAACTCCCGGTGGCCAGCGCCCTGTGGAAACCCCTGCCGGACCTGCAGACCAGTGCCGAGGCCTGGATCCTGGCGGGCGCCGCACACCACTCGGTGTTCACCCAGGCGGTGGACATCGAGCAGCTGCGCACCTTCGCCGACATCATGGGTATCGAGTTTGTGGTCATCGACGAGCATACCCGCATCCCCGCGCTCAAGGAGCAACTGCGCTGGAACGAGGTCTACTACAAGATCTGCCAGTGACCCTTTAATCGGCCAGCGGCCAGCGGCCATCACCATGACTGTATGGTTATGGTATTCGCCTGACAACAGCCCCGCCAGCGGGGCTGTTTCTTGATGACGAGTCGAGCTTGTCATACAGGGTGCACCCTTCACTCATCCCTTGCCGGGGCAAACGCCACTCTTGACATGACGATTTAATTAACCTGCTGTTTAAGCTGAATATTTCCATTGGTTTATCGTTTTTGATAGGGTATGGCTACCTTTCCAGCCGACCCAGCCATCATGTCCATCGCTTACTATGATCAGCACGCCCGCGCATTTGCCGACAGTACCTTGAGTGTCGATATGCAGCCTCTCTATCAACACTTTCTGCCGCTGCTGCCACCCGGTGGCCATATCGTCGATGCCGGTTGCGGCAGCGGACGGGACAGCCACTTTTTCATGGCGGCGGGATTCAGGGTCACGGCATTCGATGGCAGCAAGAAGCTGGCGGCGCTGGCCAGCCACTATATCGGCCACGCGGTGGCGGTATGTCGGTTCGAGCAGTTTCAGGCCAGCGAGCCGGTGGACGGGATCTGGGCCTGCGCCAGTCTGCTCCATGTGCCGTTGGCGGACTTGCCTGCCGTCATGGGGCATCTGGCCGTTCAACTGAGAGCTGGCGGCCACTTTTATTGCTCTTTCAAGTACGGCCGTGGCACGCTTGCCCGTGACGGGCGAACCTTCACGCAACTGGATGAAGATGCCCTTCACGCCCTGCTGAGCGAGTTGCCTCTGGTCGCCATCGATGTGTGGCAGACGACCGATCTGAGACCGGGCAGAGCCGAAGAACGCTGGCTCAATGCCGTACTGCAGGTCAAACAGCCATGAACTCGCTGATGCTGGTCGGCGGCGGACACGCAAGCGATCCCCGTTTTACCGACCCCCTGCTCCCCCATCTGCTGGCGGCACTGGCCGAGTGCGGACAAGGGGCGCGGATCGAGCTATGCGTCTCGTTCATCCGGCAAAGCGGTCTGTTGCTGCTGCGTGAGGCGCTGCAGCAGGCACAAGCCAGAGGGGCGCACTTGCGCGTCATCACCTCCGACTATCTGGACGTGACCCAGCCGGTGGCACTGCGCGAGCTGCTCAAACTGGATCCCGCCCGCACCACGGCCCTTGTCTATCAGAGCGCAGGAAACCGCGGCTTTCACCTCAAATCCTATCTGTTCGTGCGCCAGCATTGCTCACACCACCTCTGCGGCCGGGCCTTTGTGGGCTCGAGCAATATCTCGGCTGCCGCCTTGAACGACTCGCTGGAGTGGAACTGGTCTCTGACCGTGGATGACTCGCCCTGTGTCGAGGCACAGCAGAGCCTGCAACAGCTGATGACACAGGTTGAACTGCTGGCAAGGGATCCACGGGTAGTGCCGCTGACTCACCGCTGGATTGATGCCTATCTGGCGCGCTATCAGCAGAGCAGCTTGCGGGAACTGAGGGCCCTGACCGGTGACAAGACAAAAGATGCCGAGGCACTGCGCGAACGGCCAATGCCCAACAAGGTGCAGCTGGATGCCCTTGCCGCGCTGCATGCCACCCGCAACGCGGGTTACCAGCGGGGATTGGTGGTCATGGCGACCGGTCTTGGCAAAACCTGGCTGGCCGCCTTCGATGTACACCAGATGCAGGCGGCTCGCTTGCTGTTTGTTGCCCATCGGGAAGAGATCCTGACGCAGGCCAGAGCCACGTTCCAGCGCCTGTCTCCCTCGGCCCGTATCGGCCTCTATCAGGGGGAGCAGCAGGAGGATGTGGACTGGCTGTTTGCCTCCATCCAGACGCTGGGCAAGGGCCGGCATCTGCTGCGCTTTGCCCCCGACCACTTTGATTACATCGTTGTTGACGAGTTTCATCATGCCGCCTCCCCCTCGTATCGCAGGTTGCTCGATCACTTTCAACCTCGCTTCCTGCTGGGATTGACCGCCACACCGGATCGAACCGATCAGGCCGATATTCTGGCGCTCTGTGACAACAATCAGGTCTTTGAATGCTATCTCGCCGAGGCCATTGAACAGCATTTTCTGGTGCCGCTGGTCTACCACGGCATCCTCGACGACACCATCGACTATGCGGCCCTGCCCTGGCGAAATGGCCAGTTTGACCCGGATGCGTTGGAACATGCCTTCGCCAGTCAGCGGCGGGCACAACACGCCCTGCACCAGTGGCAAAAGCTGGGTCAGCAACGCACGCTGGCCTTTTGCATCTCCATTCGCCATGCCGAGTTTATGGCCCAGTGTTTCACTGCGGCCGGAGTCAGGGCGATGGCCATCCATGCCCAGTCATCCCTTGACCGCACCTGGGTACTGAAACAGCTGGAAGCGGGAGAGCTCGACATCATCTTCTCGGTCGACCTCTTCAACGAAGGCACAGACCTGCCCGCCATCGATACCATACTGATGCTGCGCCCGACGGAGTCTCGCATTGTCTTCCTGCAGCAACTGGGACGCGGATTGCGTCTCCATCCGGGCAAAGAGCGGCTGCAGGTGATCGATCTGGTGGGCAACCACAAGGCCTGCCTTGGCAAACCTATCTTGCTGGAACAGCAGTTGACCTACCGCCATGGCGTGCACGGCGAACCCGTACTGGCGCCTGGGTGCTTTATCAATCTGGATCCTGCCCTGCTGCCCATGCTGGATCGCCTCAACGCCACGCGCCGCCCGCCACTGCTGCAAACCTATCGCGAACTCAAGGAACAGTTCGGCTACCGACCGACAGCCCACCAGGTCTGGCAAAGCATGCAGGTCAATCAGCTTGAATTCGATACCCGCGCCTTTGGTGGCTGGTTCGCACTGGTGGCACAAGAGGGCGATCTGGACGCAACCAGTGAGCAGGTTTGGCAGCAACTGCGGGAATTTCTCCATCTCGCCGTTGAAACCACCCAGCTGGCGAAAAGTTTCAAGCTTATTTTGCTGCAGGCCCTGCTCGAGCTGGACGGGTTGCGCTCGCCGCCGACCCTTGCCGAGCTGGCCAGCCACTCCCGCTACCTGCTGGAACGCCATCCCCGGCTGTTGAAACTGGATCTGCCCGATCCGCAACAGCAGCTTGCCGCAGACAGCGCAAGCTGGTTGCGCTACTGGCGCAATAACCCGATAAAACACACCACTGGTGAGAATAACGCTGCGCGCCGCCGCTACTGGTTTGTGGTCAAGGATGATCGTTTTTGCACGGATTTCGCGCTCAATGAGACGCAGATAGATCAGCTCCACCATATGATGCAGGAGCTGCTGGACTTGCGCATGGCTCAGTATCTGGCCCGCAAGTCTCGGATTCGGTCGGCACAAAGCACGGCGTCATCAGACACTGGCGAGCGTGCAGAGGTTGTGGCGCTGGGCAGCCTCCGCCAAACAGCGCCTCTCAAGCCGGAGAACAGCGCGGTGGAGAGCGGCTCCTTGCTCTCCTACTTCCCCAATCTCAAGATTGCCTGCGGCCACTTCAAACATGGTGACGAGAGTGATATGGCGCTGCAGCGCCTCGACAGCAGTTGGGGAGAACTTGATCCCAAGCGCCACTTCCTAGCCCGCGCCAGCGGCAATTCGATGGATGGCGGCAAACAACCGATTGTGGATGGCGATCTGCTGTTGCTGGAGTGGATCACCCCGGACAGTGCGGGCTCTATCACCGGCAGTATCATGGCGATCGAGCAAGAGGATGAGAGCGGCCTGAATCAATACCTGTTGCGGGTTGTCACCAAAAACAGCGCGGGCCAATACCGTCTTAAAGCCAATAACCGCGACTATCCCGAGCTGTCTGCCCACGAAAATATGCGGACATTCGCTCGCTTGAAAAACGTAATAAAAATCGATGAAAGCAGGGCAAAGTAGATCCTCATATCGTATCCACTATATGTTTCAGAACTGGCGTGATTGTTACGTGTTTTATAACCGGACCAACTCAGGATCCTGTATGCAGAGGTCCATTGGTAGAAAATGGTTTGCAACATGCAGCATAAAAATCAACGCAGAACGATGCCAACTCTCCCTTTTATCAGGTAAAGTAGCGCCAACCCCATGATCTAATAGCACTAATTATTATCTGGATGAATTGTACCAGATGGAGATGGCTGTTGATGAATCCTCTACTCTCATCTGTTCTCGGAAATGACAAGATCCTCTCTTTTGACCTTGAATTAACACGGGATGATAACTTACGGCACCTTGGTGCACTTCTTGATGATCAGCAATTAAGCCTTAAAGGTCCTCAAGAACTCTCCATCAAAGAACTTAACAATCTAGCCCATCATGCAGACTTGGTTCTCGGCCATAATATTCTGGATTTTGATCTCCCCTGGTTAGCCAAACAGGCGGTGCGTCCCCAACAGCTTCTCGATAAACCGGTGATCGATACTCTCTATCTCTCACCCCTTGCCTTTCCCAAGAATCCCTATCACCGCTTGGTCAAAGATTACAAACTGGTACGAGATGCCCTCAATGATCCGGTCGCCGATGCAAGACTCGCCCTGCAGGTTTTCTCCGAACAATTGGCCGTCCTGCAGTCCTTACCCCTGCCCCAGCTACAACTCTATCAATATCTTTTTAGCCAAGGAGTCACAGCACAGTTCAGCACTCAAGGTCTCTCTCTGGTATTTTCCAGGTTAACGGGTCATCCTCTGGTCAAGGTTTCTGAGCTGCCCACCCTCATTAAGAGCATTGCCCACGAGAAAGCCTGCCCCAATCAGCTTAACCGGGTGATTGGCGATGCCTTGCGCCAACCCATGCTGTTGTTGCCGCTGGCCTATGCTTGCGCCTGGTTGCCTGTGTCCGGCGGAAACTCTGTACTACCCCCCTGGATTTGGCGTCGCTTTCCTCAAACAGCGGAGATCATCAACACAGTTCGCGAACGCCACTGTGGTCACGCTGACTGCGGCTACTGTCAGGAGAACCACGATGCCCGCCGTCATCTGCAACGCATCTTTGAACTCGACAACTTCCGAAGCCTGCCTGATGGAACCCCATTGCAAAAGACCCTTGTTGAGGAAGCAATGGCCGGAGTCGCGCTACTTGGCATCCTGCCCACCAGCGGTGGTAAATCGCTCTGCTACCAGCTCCCCGCACTGGTACGCAACCAGCGCAGTGGCGCTCTCACTATCGTGATCTCGCCGCTACAGGCACTAATGAAAGATCAGGTGGACAACCTTAAATTCAAGGCAGGTATCGAAGGTGTCGCGGCCATATCCGGACTGCTCACCCTGCCTGAACGTGGTGCGATTCTCGAACAGATCCGCATGGGGGATATCGCCCTGCTCTATATCTCCCCCGAGCAGCTTCGCAATCGCACCGTCAAGCGAGCCATACGACAACGTCAGATCGGTGGCTGGGTATTTGACGAGGCACACTGCTTATCAAAATGGGGCCATGATTTTCGCCCCGATTATCTCTACTGCGCCAAGGCCATCGCTACCATTGCCAGCGAGCAACAAGTCCCCGTTCCACCAGTCTTTTGCTACACAGCAACGGCCAAGCCGGATGTGGTTACAGACATCTGCGACCAGTTTCTCGACAAGCTGCCCCAACCACTGCGCCGACTGGAAGGGGGGGTTGAGCGAACAAACCTCGAGTACGCAGTCATCGAATGCCCCGGTCTCAATAAACACGGACATATCCTCAACTTACTCGAACAGTTCTTCGGTGAAGATAAGCCTGGTTCCTGCGTTATCTACTGCGCGACCAAACGTAATGTGGACGAACTGGCCGATTTTCTCGGGCAACAACAGCCCCTTCCCGTCGCCCGCTTTTACGCCCGAATGGACAATGCCACAAAGAAGGAGACTCTGGAGCAATTTATCAATGGCGAGATACGGGTCATCTGTGCAACCAATGCCTTTGGCATGGGGATCGACAAAGATGATGTGCGCCTGGTGGTCCACGCCGATATTCCCGGCTCCCTTGAAAACTATTTGCAAGAAGCGGGGCGAGCGGGACGCGATACGAGGCAGGCGCACTGCGTATTGCTCTTTGATGAACAGGATATAGAGAAACAGTTCCGACTCGAGGCCATGAGTGAAGTTAGCCTGCGAGACATCAAACAGATCCTGCGCGGAATACGGATCCGGGCCAATAAGGGAAGCAAACAGGAGCCCCCATCCCCATTGGTTGCAACCAGTGCAGAGCTCATCAACCAACCCGATGTAGAGACCAGCTTCGCCGCCGACGACAGCAATGCCGATACCAAGGTCAAGACGGCTATCGCCTGGCTCGAGCGCGCCGGTTATCTGGAACGCAGCGACAACATCACCCAGGTGTTTCAAGGGCGCCCCCTGTTTGCCTCCACGAAGGAGGCGATGGACCTGATTGAGAGCCTGAAACTGGCTCCAAAGGCCAAAGCTATCTGGCAGGCCGTTATCCAGGCACTGATCAATGCAGCCGATGATGACGGTCTCAGTGCCGATAGCATTGCCGAAGAGGCCGGTCAGTACATGGCCGATCAGGGACGCGGCGTACAAGCCAGCGAAGTGATGCGAGTGCTCACCCAGATGGCGGATGTCGGACTGCTCT
Organism: Aeromonas sp. FDAARGOS 1402; assembly: GCF_019046925.1. Classification (NCBI taxonomy): domain Bacteria; kingdom Pseudomonadati; phylum Pseudomonadota; class Gammaproteobacteria; order Aeromonadales; family Aeromonadaceae; genus Aeromonas; species Aeromonas sp. FDAARGOS 1402. Next base: position 3,361,884 of record NZ_CP077201.1, on the reverse strand, counting down.
CACAAGGCATGCTGCTCACCGCCTGGATCCGTCCCAAAGGGAAAGACAACGCCCGGATACTCACTGGCCAGGTACACAGCATTGAGAAGGAGATGCTCACGACCTTGCGGGAGCAACTGCCCGACCCCGACGCCAGAGTTGGTCACCCTCTCAACATGCGACACCTCAACCAGGCCATCAAGGAACAGGGCCATGAGCAATGTAACCCGGGCCTTTTACGAAATCTGCTGACCAGTTGGTCCCAGGATGGCCGCTCGGGAGGTGAGAAAGGCGCGATAGATGTCAAATACCTCTCCCGAGATCACTACCAGATAACCTTTAACCGACCATGGGCACAAATCGAGCAGACTATCGCTCAGCGCCATGCTGTCACCGGAGCCACCCTCGATTTTCTCTACACCCAACTGGCCAGTAGCGAGGAGAGTGTCCAGCGTCAGGTGATGATCTCGTTTGCTCTGGAGCAATTGGTTAAATACCTGCGTGAAGATATGGATGTTACCCAGCTGATGAATAAGCGAGAAGCTAGCAGCCAGCAGGAGTGGCTACTCAAAGGGGCCGAACGGGCGCTACTCTATCTGCACGAGCAACATGCGGTGGTGCTGCAAAATGGCCTCGCCGTTTTCCGCACCGCCATGACCCTCACCCTGACCTCGGAGCGTCAACAGCAGTACGGCAAGACTGACTACCAACCCCTCGAACATCACTACCGCCAGAAGGTCATCCAGATCCATGTGATGAACGAATATGCCCGCATTGGACTGGAGCACTTCAAAAGAGCCAAGGAGCTGGTGACCAATTACTTCTCAATGGAGGCCGACAAATTCCTCGGTCACTACTTCAAGGGAAGAGGCAAGATCCTGGAACTAGCGACTAGCGAACACTCTTGGAAGCGCATTGTCGAAGATCTGCACAACCGGCCTCAGGAGCAGATAGTCCAGGCCCCGCCCGAACAAAATTTGCTGATACTGGCTGGCCCAGGTTCGGGCAAGAGCAAGGTAATCATCCATCGCTGCGCCTACCTGCTGCGAGTCAAACAGGTCGATCCGGCCAAGATCATGCTGCTTTGCTACAACCACAACGCAGCAATCTCACTGCGCCGCCGTCTGGTTGAACTACTGGGACGCGATGGCGCCCGGGTATCGGTATTCACCTTCCACGGTCTTGCCATGAGCCTGACCGGTAATGCAATGCAAAACCGAACATCGGACGATATCGATTTCTCCGCCATCATCGATGATGCAATCAAGCTGCTCCGCGGTGAGCAAAGTCAGCTCGGCCTCGAGCTCGAAGAACAGAGAGAGAGACTGCTTGGTGGTCTGCAATTTTTGCTCGTCGATGAGTATCAGGACATAGACGAGCAGCAGTACCAACTTATCGCGGCACTGGTGGGCAAGAGCGAAGAGGATGAAGAAGCTCGTTTGCATCTGATGGCAGTGGGTGATGACGACCAGTCCATCTACGCCTTTCGCGAAGCAAATGTGAGCTTTATCCGCCGTTTTGAGCAGGACTACAACGCCCAAACCCACTTTCTGACCTGGAACTACCGATCCACGGCCCACATCATCGAAACGGCCAACCGCTTGATAGAGCACAATCAGGATCGCATGAAGCGAGCGCACCCCATCGTGATCGACGAACGGCGCAAGATGGAGGTCCCCGGTGGCCACTGGGAGGAACTGGAGACTGCGCGAGGCAGAGTCATCATCCAGCAGTGTCTGGATGCGCCCCAACAGGCGGCCGAAGTCGTGAGACATATCGCGCTCATCCGTCAGAAGGATCCGGACTGTCCACTGGAGTCGATCGCAGTGCTGGCCCGTAACGGGCTGGAGAAAGAGGAGCTGACCTGGGTTCGCTCGGCTCTGGCGGATGCCGCCATCCCCTGCCGCTTTAACCTGGATAAAGAGCACGGTTTCCCGGTTCACCGCTGCCGCGAGATCTTGCGCTACCAGAGTTGGTTACAACAGCAAGGCCATTCCCTGCTGACAGTTGAGCAACTTGCTGCCCCACTCCCCCCGCTAGAGCAGGCCAATCGTTGGGAGACTCTGCTGCATGAACTAATCGAGCAATGGCAAAGCAGTCAGGGGGAGCATGCCCTTTCCGCCCACCACTTCCTGATGTTCCTCTACGAGTATCTTGGCGAGCAAAGACGCCAGATCCGCTTTGGCAAGGGAGTACTGCTGAGCACAGTACATGGGGTCAAGGGTGAGGAGTATCGCTATGTACTGATCCTTGATGGCGGATGGCAACGCTGCGCAGAAAGCAACTCGAACAACATCGAGGAAGAGAGACGCCTCTTCTATGTAGCAATGACCCGAGCAATACAACGTTTAGTGGTTATGTCCCGCGTGGATCAGCGGCATCCGCACCTTCCTCTTATCAACGAATGTTGTTACAACGAGTCGCACCAAGCCACATCACCTGCCCGACTACGCCGTTTTACCATTATGGGAATGCGTCAACTTGATATTGGTTTTGCGGGACGTAGTAACGAAAACAATCCTATCCACCACCAACTTCGCCGATTACAAGTCGGAGACGCAGTGCGTATTGATATCGATAATCTTCAGAAACTTCATGTGTTCCATGGCCAAAAAACCGTTGCTCGGCTTTCCCAAAGTGCTCATCAAATATGGCAAAGCCAATTTTCAGCAATCCGGCATGCCACAGTGATCGCTATGGTTGAGCGAAGCAAAGAGCAGGAAGACGAGCCCTACCAAGCACAAATTCGAAGCGAACGATGGGAGCTCCCCATTATCGAGTTGGAGTTGTAACTGTGCCGCGAGAGGAGGTGCGCCAAGTCCACAGCACATACCTATCTGCACACATCTCATCCGTTTGGCGTGACGGGTTCGACTAGATGGTATCCCCCTCCAGCAGCCAGTGACAGACTCGCTGTACCCCGTGGCGCCGGCTGTCGGGTCGGGCGAGCAGGGCGTATTCGTGATCCGTCTCCAGCACGGGAGCAAAGGGGGCGACCAGGGCGCCGCTCTCCAGCTCCTCGGCCACTATGGTGGGATCCCCGAGAGAGAGGCCAAACCCCTGCAAGGCGGCATTCATCGCCAAGTCCAGGGTATCGAACAGCTGCCCCCCCTGGGGCTGCCAGGGGATGTCGAGGAAGGCGGCAAACCAGTTGCGCCAGTCCCGCCTATCGGCGCTGGCATGGATGAGGGGCAGCAGGGGCAGCTCGTTCAGGTCGCGCTCGAACAGACGATGCTTGGCAGCAAACGCCGGGGCGCAGACCGGGGTCAGCCGTTCCCGAAACAGGGGCTGGCTGTGGGGATAGCGCCCCAGGCAGGGCTGGTAGACGATGGCGAGATCGAAGGGCTCCCGGGAGAAGTCGATGCCATGGCTGTGGCTGCCACGCACCTCCACCGCCTCCCCCTCGAACGCCTGCAACCGCCGCAGCAGCCAGCGGCTGGCGCAGGAGGGCACCTTGATGCTGATCGCCTGCTCGTGGGGCAGGGCCTGCAAGGCGCTGAGCCCCTCCCCCATGCGGGCCAGCCCTTCACGAACGAAAGGCAGCAGCCGCTCGGCGGCGGGGGTCAAGGTGAGACAACGGGTGCCACGCACGAACAGCAGGTGGCCCAGGCGCGCCTCCAGCTGGGCGATCTGCTTGCTCACCGCCCCCTGGCTCACGCACAGCTCGTCGGCGGCCAGGGTAAAACTCAGGTGGCGGGCAGAACACTCGAAGACCTGCAGGCCATAGAGAGGCAACTGAGTACGCGGCTGGGTGGACAACATGACAAGCCTCCATGCTTGAGAAAAACTCATGCATACCATGCCGAATAATCCGTTGTCCGGCAAGCCTTGGGGGGGCTAAAAAGGGACCTCTTTCACACACGCAGGTGACGGCGCCATGTCCATCCCCCAGGTTTCCAGCAAACTGCCCCAGGTGGGCACCACCATCTTCACCGTGATCGGGGATCTGGCCGCCCGCCACCCCAGCATCAACCTCTCCCAGGGGGCGCCGAGCTTCCCCTGCGATCCCGAACTCATCCGGGTGACCCACGAGGCCATGCTGGCCGGTGAAAACCAGTACGCCCCCATGACGGGGCTGCCTGCCCTGCGCGAACAACTGGTAGCCAAGATTGCAGCCAGCTACGGCCATCACTATGATGCGGGCGAGGAGATCACCATCACCGCCAGCGCCAGCGAAGCCCTGTTCTGCGCCATCACCGCCCTGGTTCACCCCGGCGACGAGGTGATCATGTTCGAGCCGGCGTTTGACAGCTACCGCCCCATGATCCAGTTGCAGGGAGCCACCCCTGTGGTGATCGCCCTCAAGGCGCCGGATTTCGCCATTCCCTGGGACGAGGTGGCCGCCCGCATCACCCCCCGCACCCGCATGATAGTGCTCAACACCCCCCACAACCCCACCGGCACCGTCTGGCAGGCAGGGGATCAGGAGCGCCTCGCCCGCCTGGTGCGCGGCACCGACATCCTGATCCTCTCGGACGAGGTGTACGAGCACGTGGTGTTCGACGGCGCCCTGCACCAGAGCGTCATCCGCTATCCGGAGCTGGTGGAGCGCTCCGTCGCCGTCTTCTCCTTCGGCAAGACCTTCCACGTCACCGGCTGGCGGGTGGGCTACTGCGTGGCTCCCCGTCCCCTGATGGAGGAGATCCGCAAGGTGCACCAGTTCGCCATGTTCGCCGCCGACACCCCCATGCAGTACGGCTTCGCCCACCTGTTGCAGCAACCGGCCCACTATCAGGGGCTGGCAGCCTTCTACCAGCGCAAGCGCGACCTGCTGACCTCGGCCCTGGCCGGTTCGCGCCTGACCCTGCTCCCCTCGGCGGGCAGCTTCTTCATGCTGGCAAGCTACGAGCGGGTAAGCGACGAGCCGGACAGCCTCTTCGTGCAGCGGCTCATCCGCGATCACGGGGTCGCCACCATTCCGGTCTCCGCCTTCTATCACGACGGCACGGATCAAAGAGTCATCCGTCTCTCCTTCTCCAAGGATGACGACACCCTGCTGGCGGGCGCCGAGCGCCTGTGCGCCGTCTAGGGGGCTCCATGGATTCACTGCGCGTTGCCGTCCTCCAGATGGTCTCCGGGGATGACCTTGACCACAACCTGACCCAGGCCGAGGCGCTGCTGCGTCAGGCCGCGGCCGAGGGGGCAGAACTGGCCCTGCTGCCCGAATACTTCTACCTGATGCCGGTTGATGAGCGGGCGCGGGTGGCCCTGGCCGCCCCCGCTGGCGATCACCCCCTGCTGGCCTGGGTACAGAGGCTGGCCCGGGAGCTCGGCGTCTGGATCCTGGCCGGCACATTGCCGCTTGCCAGCCACGAGCCCGGCAAGATGCACAACAGCAGCCTGCTCATCGACCCGCAAGGGCAGCTCGCAAGCCGCTACGACAAGCTGCACCTGTTTGGCTTTTGCACCGGGCAGGAGCAGTATGACGAGGCCGCGACCATGACCCCGGGCCGGGAGGTGGTGAGCCATCCCCTGCCCTGGGGCGTGCTGCGCCTCGGGATCTGCTACGACCTGCGCTTCCCGGAGCTGTTTCGCCTGGGGCCCCCCCCCGATTTCATCGCCCTGCCCGCGGCCTTCACCCACACCACCGGGCTCGCGCACTGGGCGCTGCTGCTGCGGGCCCGGGCGGTGGAAAACCTGGCCTTCGTGTTTGCCAGTGCCCAGGGGGGGCACCACCCCGGTGGGCGGCGCACCTTCGGCCACAGCATGATCATCGATCCCTGGGGCCGGATACTGGCCCAGGTAGAGGAGGGTCAGGGCATGGCCATCGCCACTCTGGATCTGGCAGCACAGCGCACGGTGCGCAGCCAGTTGCCGGCCCTCACCCATCGCAAGATAGCCGTCGGCCCTTGAGGCCGGCACCCTTTAGCACGCTAGGAATGACACCACACTTCAAGGGACTGACCATGAAACTCAACACACTGATGATGCTGATGGCCCTGGCCACCGCCGGCCAGGCCGCCGCCAAACCCCTGGTGATCGCCACCGATGCCACCTATCCCCCCTTCGAGATGGTCGACAGCAACGGCCAGCTCGGCGGCTTCGAGGTCGATCTGGCCTATGCCCTGTGCGCGGCCATGAAGACCGAGTGCGAGGTGATCAACCAGCCCTGGGATGCCCTGCTGCCCGGCCTGCAGGTGCGCAAGTACGACGCCATCATGTCCTCCATGAACATCACCGACGAGCGGCGCCAGAAAGTGGACTTCAGCCAGGTCTACTACATGATGCAGAACCGCTTCGTGGGGCGCAGCGACAAGGCGGCCGACTTTGCAGACGATCCGGCCCACTTCAAGGGCAAGGTGATCGCGGTGCAGGAGGGCACTCCCCAGGACAACTTCATCACCGCCCGCTACGGAGAGGTGGCCAAGATCAAGCGCTACGTCAACGCCCAGTCCCCCATGCTGGATCTGCAGTCCGGCCGCGCCGACTACACCTTCGGCAACATGGTGCAGTTGAAGGTGGGCTTCCTCGACAAGGAGATGGGCAAGCAGTTCGCCTTCGTCGGTCCCCAGTTCAACGGCACCCAGGACAAGATCCTGGGAGAAGGGGTGGCGGTAGCCCTTCGCAAACACGATGACAAGCTCAAGGCCCGCTTCGATGCCGCCATCGAGAGCGTCAAGGCCGACGGCACCTTCAACACCCTGCTCAAGAAGTACCAGCTCGAAGATCTGCTCTGATCCCGGCATGCCAGCCCCCTGGACAGTTGCAAGGGGCCACGACACAGGGCGGCCATTGGCCGCCCTGTGTCGTTTCCCGGCCTCTCGCCGTTATTGGGCCAGGCCCAGGTGCCCGGCAATCTCCTGATACAGGGTCTGGTAGTTGTCGTCGAAGTGGTGGGAGCCCGGCAGGGTCACCGTCGTCACGTTCGGCTGCTGCAAGCGCGGACAGAGTTTGACCGGGGAGTCATCCTCCGCGCCCTGCACGCAGAGCAGCGGCAGAGTCTGGATCCGTGTCACCTCCGGCAGGGTGGGATAGCGGCCCCCCTTGCCGTGCACCACCATGTCGCTGACGTGGATCTCGAAATCCGACGCCGTCGAGGGGGAGAGCATCACGGCCCCCGCCAGGCTGTCGCGATAGGCTGGCGGCAGACGATTGATGACGAAGGGCACTATCTCGGCACCAAAGGAGAAACCCACCAGCAACCAGCGCTGGCGCCCCCAACGGGACTGGTACTCGGTGAGAATGCGCACCAGATCCGCCGTCGCCTGCTCCGGCGTCTTCTTCTTCCAGTAATAGGAGAGCGAACTCCAGCCCACCACCGGCATGCCGTGGGCCTGCAACTGGGCGCTGAGACCCTTGTCCAGCGCCGCCCAGCCGCCATCCCCGCTCATGAAGACCACCATGGGGGAAGACGAGGCTTGCGCCACGGGCAACTCCACCAGCCCCAGATCCGCGCCGACCCGCCCCGGCTGGGCGGCCACCGCCGGCAAGGTGAACGAAGAGACGAAACAGCAAATCAACAGCAACAACATGGCTCTCATGGGCCAACTCCTATTTCTTCATGAGCCCGAAGGGGCCGCGACTGATGAGGGAGACGAGATGAGTCAGGGTGCGGGGCAGCACCAGATGACCGGTACAGAGCAGGTAGCGGGGCTCCCACCTTGGGCCGAACTTCTCCTTGTAACGCCGCAATCCCTGGAAGTTGTAGAAACGGCTGCCCCGGGTGAACAGGGTGTTGCCAAGGCGGGCCCAGTAACCGCCGAGGGGGTTGTCGTTGAAGCCCGACATGGGGGCCATCCCCAGGTTGAAGCTGGCATAACCCTCCTGCTTGCCCCACAGCAGGAGCTCGACAAACAGGAAATCCATGACGGGCGCCGCCCCCGTGTCCAGGCTGTAGCGCATCAGATCGATGGAGAGGCTCTCCTTGTTGTCGCTGGTCCAGAGGTTGGCAAACCCGACGATCTGCCCCTCCCGCCGCACCAGCGCCATCGGGTTGAGGGTGAGGTAGGCAGGATCGAAACTGCCCACGGAGAAGCCCTTCTCCCTGCCCTGCTTGCTGTGCAACCAGCTGTCGGAGATCCCCTTCAACTCAGGCAGCAGGGGGGCAATCTCACCGGGGGCCACCACCTCGAAGCGCAGCCCTTCCCGCTTGCCCTTGGCGTGGCTCTGGCGCAGGTTGCGCAGGCGACTGCCGGCGAGATCGAAGCTCGGCAGATCCACGATGGCCTCCTCCCCCAGCTTGAAGGGGATGAGCCCGAGATCCAGATAGACAGGCAGATATCGGGCCGACACCTGGTAGAAGACCGGGCTGACGTCGTGCTCGTCACAGCGCTCGCGAAACTGCCAGAGCAGCTCCTCCACGAGGGAGGGCTGGCCGACGGGATCCCCCATCACAATCCAGCTGCTGCCCTCGGCCCCGTACATGAGGAAGACCTCGCCGCTTGGGTGGAACAGCAGGGACTTGTCCCCGAGCTGGGCCAGGTAGCCGTGGCCTCCCCCTGCCCGCATCACCAGCCCATGGGCACGGGAGAGCGCCTCGGCATCCGGCTTGCAGGCGGCGAGGCGCAAGGGCGCCAGCAGATGGGCCACCCCGACCACCGCCAGCACGCCGATGACGCTCCCCATGGCGCGCAGGGCACGGGAGGCGGCCCCGGGCCCGTGGGCCGAGACGTGCAGCCAGAGGGAGGGGTCGTACTCCACATGGCGATAGGAGAAGAGCAGCAACCACAAGGCCCCCAGCAGCACGGCTCCCACCGACATCAGCCAGGAAGGGGTAAACCGGGCGTGAAGCAGGGAACCCTTGCGATAAAAGAGAGGGCGGCAGGGGGTGATGATGAGCAAGAAGCCCCCGAGCAGCAGGGCGGACTCCCAGTCAAACCCCTTGAACAGGGAGAACAGCATGCCAAGCCCCAGCAGCCACTGGGTGATCCTGAATGCCCCGTCATGACGGCGGTAGAGGCTGTGGGCCAGCAACAGCAGCAACACGCCGCTGACACTGCCGAGCACATGGGAGAGCTCCAGCAAGTGCAGGGGCAGCACCTCCAGGAAGGCTTCGATCCGCCCCCTCATGGTCGGGATCATCCCGGAGCAGAGCAGCAGGGTACCCGCCGCGAAGGTACCCATGCTCACCAGGGCGGGCACAAACTCCCGGGTCGCCATCATCACCCCCTGCAGCCGGTGCAGGCGGGCCCGCTGTTGCAGCAGCTCCTGACCTGCGAACAGCAGCAGGGCACAGAGGAAGGGCAGGAAGTAGTAGACGCAGCGGTAGATAAGCAGGGAGGCGAGCAGCTTGTCCACCGGCAGATAGTGGGTGAGCAGCAGGCTCATGCTCGCCTCGAAGACCCCGATGCCCCCCGGCACATGGGCCAGCACCCCGAGCAGGCTGGAGAGCACGAAGGCACTGAGCAGTACCGGATAGGGCACGCTGCCCGATGGCAGCAGCACATAGAGCACGGCGGCGGCGGCCATCCAGTCGAGCAGGGCGATAAGCAGTTGCAGCAGGCGGTATCTGATGCGCGGCAGGAACAGCGGGTGTCCGCGCCAGACCAGGGCTGCCCCCGGCCACACCAGATATGCCAGCACCGTCAGCAGGGCCAGGCCCCCCGCCAGTTGCAACAACCCGGTCGCCCAGCGGGGCCAGTCCATCAGCAGGGCCGCCCCCTGCCCCAGCAACAGGGCACTGCCCCCCCAGCCCAGCAGACCGAGGAAGAAGGTGATGGAGCAAAAGAGGATCACCCTGGCCACCTCCCCGGTGCCAAGCCCCAGGGAGGAGTAGAGCCGGTAGCGTACCGAGGAGCCGGTGAGCAGCGCAAAGCCCAGGGTGTTGGAGAAGGTGTAGGCGATGAAGGAGGTCATCCCCACCTGCTGCCAGGGCAGTCGCTTGTCCAGCACCTTCAGGGCCAGCAGATCGTAGCAGCAGAGGCAGCCATAGCTGAGCAGGGTGAGCAGCAGTGCCCCCCCCAACTGCGGCAAGGGTTGTGACCAGATGGCCTGGCGGATGTCGTGCCAGTGCCACAGGTGGGTCAAATGATAGAGGACGGTCAAGGCCGCCCCCAGCAGCAGCAGGCTGCACAGGGGGCCTATCCAGATCAACAGCTGACGCCGCATTCAAGATTCCTGTCAAAAAGCGTGGAGAAAGAGAGGCTCCGAAAGCGGGCGGACAAGGCGCCCTCCCGGAGTGACTCCCCCACAGGCAGCGCGTGACGCCGCACGTTCACGGGGGCAATCCTATGATTTACCAGGCCCTGCCCGCTCGCCACTTTTCTTCTGTAACCTTATGTACAGGCAGACAAAACATCCCCGTCCGGGATAGAGGCAGGAGACCCCATGACACCCTCCCCCCTGATAAGACGCTTCCCCCAAAACGCCCAGGGGCGCGATCTGGCCGTCGGCGACATCCACGGCCACTTCGCCCTGTTGCAGCAGGCCCTCGACACCCTGGATTTTGATCCCGCCCGGGACCGTCTCTTCAGCGTCGGGGATCTGGCGGATCGCGGGCCCGAGTGCAGCGAGGTGATCCACTGGCTGGCCAGGCCCTGGTTTCACCCGGTCTGCGGCAATCACGACGACTACGTCTGCCGTTACGAGAGCTGCGATCGGGAGAACTGGATCCGAAACGGCGGCGGCTGGTTTCAGCAGCTGACCCCTGCCGAGCAGGCGGCGTTCGCCGTCCACTACCGCAGCCTGCCCCTGGCCATCGAGGTGGCCACCCCGGCCGGCCCGGTCGGGCTGCTTCACGCCGATTGCCCCTTCTCCGCCTGGCAGGGGCTGCTGGACCAACTCGATGCAGGGGTGAGCGGCGGACGGCTTCGGGCCATCAAGAACGTCTGCCTCTGGTCAAGGCGCCGCATCGAACGGCTGGACGAGAGCGGGGTCGCGGATCTCGCCGCCCTGGTGGTGGGCCACACCCCGGTGAGGGTGCCGATGCGCCTTGGCAACGTCCACTACATCGACACCGGCGGCTGGTATCCCGAGGAGGGCGGCTACTTCACCCTGCTGGACCTCAATACCCTGACTCCTCACTTTCCCCAGCCCTGAGCCGGACCGATGGGATGACCAGGCTCACGGACTACGCCCACTGCCCATTAAAGCGCCAGGCGAACGCCCCGGACTTCGCTCTGCCAGCGCGATGGTTTACCATGCAGGCAATTGCGGTGCATGGCACCCCCACCCAGGCGCCAGGCGCCGCCGTCATCGGATACTCCTTTCGAGCAACATGAGCACATCAGCGCACCCGGCCAGCGGGCCCACGTTCTACTTCCACGTTTTGCAATATGTGTTTTTTAATGAACTGATTTATAAAGGTTTATGCTTCTTACGCTGCTGAACGTGGTACACAATTGGGACATGATGAAATTTGAGGACCATTTCTACAGGTAGTAACGGTGTTCATTTGAGTAACTTAACCGTCAGGACTTCATCCGCTTTGGCCGCAAAAATACAAGGTAAGGCCAGTTCAGCTGTTTCATATGTGAAACACAACATGCAGAAGTTCGTGACCATAAACTGCAGAAGTTCAATTTGTAGTTATATTTCAATGTATTGAAGCAGAATTCAAACAAAACCAAACGAGTCCTCAATGCTCATCTCTGTAGAAAGCACCAATCAACAGCCCATAGACCAACCGCATTCGGTCATCCCGGCCCAGCAATACACCGAACAATATCTCGCCGCTTGCCGGGTCGACCCCATGCCAGAAACACCAAATGGCGCTTCCGCCACATCCTGCCTAGCTAGTTCTTACGCTTACTGCGAGAGATGGGTGAGACCTGTGGGAAACGCCCGATGGCACGATTAATGCGGCATGATGGTTTACATTTCACACAGGCTACCACCACCATCCCATGACTGATGGGTCGATAGGTTTGTTGATGCTTGCGCAGTTCGATAATCCCTGTTGGCGCTGGTCATCGATGGCATGGGGGCAAGAAGAGTGACCGAGCAAGCCATCAGGTCCCTCCTTACGATATCGAGTGAGCCACTTGTCAGTTGCTCGGATAGTGACTCGGCAGCGTGATCCGCCTCTTCAACACGCAGGCCCTGTTCAAGGACGCGCCCGACAAGAAGCTGTCGACCAAGGACGGTTAAGTGGACATTTTTATGGTGGTTCACTCGCACATCTCCGACGATTAGTTTGGTTGGCGCCTCCAATTCTCCGGTAATGCCCCGAGTGAACAACCTGCAGAGAGATCACAGCTAGGGAGACCATATTACCCCCGATATACAGAACCCCCGATGTACCACATCGGAGGCTCTTGGTGATTAGAAGATGCTCAAAGCATATGAACGGAGGCGGTGTTGGTGGTACCGCTCGGTACCAGGGCACCGGAGACCATGACAACCACATCACCCTTCACGCCCATGCCGATTTCCAGCGCGGCTTCTTTGCCGATGCGATAGAAGTCGTCGGTGGAGGCGATGGAGTCAACCACGTGAGCAACCACACCCTTGGTCAGCACCAGCTGGGCAGCGGTCTTCTTGTTGGTGGTGATGGCCAGGATCCAGGCTTTCGGGAAGTACTTGCGGATGGCCTTGGCAGATTTGCCGCCTTCGGTGGCAACCACGATCAGCGGGGCGTCCAGCTTCTCGGAGGTCTCTACCGCGCCTTTGCAGACCGCTTCGGTGATGCGCAGCTTGTTGCTGTCGTTGGCAGCAGACAGGTTGGACGGCATCACGGCATCGGTACGCTCACAGATGGTGGCCATGATGGTCACGGCTTCCAGCGGGTACTTGCCCTTGGCGGACTCACCGGACAGCATGACTGCGTCGGTACCGTCCAGGATGGCGTTGGCCACGTCGCCGGCTTCGGCGCGGGTCGGACGCGGGTTCTTGATCATGGAGTCCAGCATCTGGGTGGCGGTGATGACCACTTTGCGGGCTTTGTTGCACTTCTCGATGATCATCTTCTGGGCGAAGATCACTTCTTCTACCGGGATCTCGACACCCATGTCGCCACGGGCAACCATGATGCCGTCGGAGACAGCCAGGATCTCGTCGAAGTTGTCCAGGCCTTCCTGGTTTTCGATCTTGGAGATGATCTGGATGTTCTCGCCGCCGTGGGCTTTCAGGTGCTCACGGATTTCCAGCACGTCTTCTTTCTTGCGAATGAAGGAGGCGGCAACGAAATCAACGCCTTGCTCGCAACCGAAGATGAGGTCGCGCTTGTCTTTCTCGGCCAGGGCCGGCAGCTTGATGGAGACGCCCGGCAGGTTGATGCCCTTGTTCTCGCCCAGGTCACCGTTGTTGAGCACTTTACAGATCACTTCGCGCTCGGTGATTTCGATGACGTCCAAGCCAATCAGGCCGTCGTCAACCAGGATGCGGTTGCCGACGCGCAGGTCGCTGGCAAAGCCGGCATAGGTGACGGCGACTTTGTCTTTGTTGCCCACCACGGTCTGGTCGGTGGTGAAGGTGAAGGTCTGGCCGGTGACCAGGGAGACGTCGTTGCCGCCTTCGAGCTTGATGGTGCGGATTTCCGGACCCTTGGTGTCCAGCAGGATGGCTGCGTGCTTGCCGGTTTCGGCCATGACAGCGCGCAGGTTGCTGATGCGACCACCGTGTTCGGCGTAGTCGCCGTGGGAGAAGTTCAGGCGCATGACGTTCATGCCGGCATCCAGCATCTTGCCCAGCATTTCTTTGGATTCGGTCTTGGGACCGATGGTGCAGACGATTTTGGTCTTTTTCATGTCAGTCTTCATGGTGCTGTTGTCATCTCTTCAATGTGAAATAGTCAGCGGGTCGGGGCAAAGGCGGCCAACGCCGGCAGTCCTCTGCCCTCCCGATCAAACAGGGCCTGGTTCTCCCAACCATTACCGAGGGGTTCGTCTATCCCGAGGAACGCCATGCCAGCCTGACTGGCCCAGCTGTCACCGGTGACCCGGATCCAGCCCGGCTCCCAGTAGACAAACCCGAGCCCGAGCCGATCCGGCACTGCGCCAATAGCGGCACGCAAGGCATCGAGAAACGCCAGTTGCCCCTCGGGCGTCGCAGCAAACCCGCCGCGCACGGCCTCCTGCTCACCGAAGGCGTTGCGAACAGCGTCCTGGTTGACGGTGTCGTGCCCATAGGCGGTCTCAACCACCAGCAGCGGGAGTCTGATTTGGGTGGCAAGGCTGTTCATGGTGCGCGAGAGGTCACCCAAGGATCCGTGCCAATAGGGGTAGAAGGAGAGACCCACCAGATCGAACGGCACATCGCGCGCCTGCATCGCCTTGAACCAGCGCAGGCACTGAGCCTCATCCCCTCCTTCAGCAAGATGCAGCATCAGTCGTGGGGTGATCCCCCCCTCGCTGCCAGCGCGGATCCCGGCGATGGCCGCCTTGAGCAGCTGGGCCAGTCGATCGAACCCCTCCTCTTCTTCCTGTCGGTGTAGTTGCCCCAGCGGCCACAGCATGCCGTTATTGAGTTCGTTGCCGACCTGTACCATTTGCGGCGGCACCCCAGCCTCGCGCAGGCGCTGCATCACGGCGGCGCTGTAATCGTGCAACATCGCAGCCAGTTCTGCTTCCGACTTGCCTCGCCAGGTCCGTGGCGTGTACTGCTTGCCCGGATCGGCCCAGAAGTCGCTGTAATGAAGATCGAGCAACCAGGGCAGGTTGAGGGACCGGCTTCGCTGCGCCAGTGCAATCACCTTTTCCAGATCATTGTTGCCACCACCAAAGGGTTCCCCCTTGGCCGAGCGGGGATCGACCCACAGCCGCAGGCGCACCAGGTTGAGGCCACGCTCGCGCATCAGGGTTAGCAAATCCCCCTGTCGCGTCTCGTCCTGATAGTGAACGCCCAGGCGCTCGAGTTCGGCCAAGGTGGAGACATCCGCCCCTCGGATGGCCAGGTTGTGAGGAGCGGCTCCAGCCCCTGCACTGATCGCTCCCAGCATGACCAACAGTGGCCAGCTCAGCGGGAGGTACATGCTAGTGTTGCTCCGGCTCGTGCAGCTCGAACCACTGACCGAGCTCGCGGCGCAGGTTGTCCGAGCGCTTGCCGAAGATGGCCTGCACCTCGTCACCGATGATGATGACGCCGATGGCACCGAGACCTTGCAGCGCCTCGCTATCGACCTGCAGCAAGGCATTGACCTTGACCCGCAGCCGGGTCAGGCAGGCGTCAAAGCTCACTATGTTGTCGTGCCCACCAAAGGCAGCGATGAGCGCGGTGATGGCCGCCTCGTCCAGCCCGGAGAGCGGCGCCTCGGTCGATTTTTCCTCCTTGTGGCCGAGGGCGGCGGCGAACAGCCGCTTGAAGTCCTGCATCTTGACCATTTGAATCTCCTAAACATAAAAAAAGAGGGCGAAGCCACTGGCTCCGCCCCGCAATCAACGGGCGCGACGCAGCACTCGGCAGCCGAATGGAGGCAGCACCAGCGAATCGCTCAGCGCCTCACCGCTCACCATGTCACTGTGACCACCCGGCAGAGTGACCAGGCGCTCGGCGTTGGCGAAGTTTTGCACGAACACGAACTCCTGCTCACCATCGCTGCGACACTGAGCTGTGACCCCCTCCGGCAAGGCTGGCAAAGCACGCGGCAGGGCCAGGGTCTCGATGAGATGGCCAAAGAAGTCGCGTTGGAACGCCAGATCATTTCGCGAGGCGACATAATAGGCGCGACCTGTCCCGTGCTCGTTGACCGTCACCGCCGGACGTCCGGCATAAAAGTCACCGTCATAGCTGGCCAGGGCCCTCGCGCCTTCCAGATGGATGAGATCGCAAAGGTGAGTGACTTCGTAAGGGCCGCAGAGTCCGGCTTCGTTGCCAGCAAGACCCGAGACGGCGTTACGTTCCTCGTCATAGAGACCGTCTATCTCCTCTGCCCAGATCCCAAGGACCGGGCGCAGCGGCCCTGGGAATCCCCCCAGGTGACAGAGATCGGTCTCGTTGACGATGCCGCTCCAGTAAGTGGTAACAAACTGCCCACCTCGTTTGACAAAGGCGTCAACCCGTTCGGCAAAGCCATCGCGCACCATGTAGAGCATTGGGGCGATAACCAGGTCATAGCCATCCAGCGCGCAGTCGGCATTGATGACATCCACCGCCACCCCTGCCTCCCAGAATGGGCAGTAGTGCTCGGCTACCGTCTTCTCGTAGAAGAGGCCGGCATTGCGCGGCCCCTGGGCATTGTCCATGGCCCAACGGCTCTCCCAGTCGAAAATGATGGCCACTTTGGCCTCGACGCGGCTGCCAGCGACCTCTTGCAACTTGGCCAGGATCTCGCCTAGCGCCTGCACCTCGCGGCCCACCCGGGTATCGATGTGACCAACGTGATCGACCACGGCGCCGTGGAACTTCTCGACCGAACCACGGCTCTTGCGCCACTGGAAGTACTGCACCGAGTCGGAGCCGTGGGCTACCGCCTGCAAGGAGGAGAGGATATGCATTCCCGGCTTCTTGAGCTTGCTGATGGGCTGCCAGTTGGTCAGGCTCGGGGTCGACTCCATCAGGAAGAAAGGTTTGCCTCCCTTGAGAGTGCGCATCAGGTCGTGATACATGGCGATGTACGCCGCCAGGGTCGAGTCATCGCCACTGTTGTGCCAGAGGGGGTAGCTGTCCCAGGAGATGAAATCGATCTCCTTGGCCAACTGCCAGTAGTCATAGTCGTAGAAGTACTCCATGAAGTTGGTGGTGGCCGGCAGGCTCGGGTTGGCCGCCTTCAAGGGCTTGATCTCCTCGGCACAGAAATCGCTCACCTGGGCGGTATTGAAACGCTTCCAATCGAGGTTTAGGCCGTGGATCGAGCTCTCGCCGATGGGAGACGGGGATTCGATCTGTGACCAGTCGGTGTAGGTATGGCTCCAGAAGCTGCTCCACCAGGCGTGATTGAGCGCTTCTATGCTGCCATAACGAGCCTTGAGCCAGTCACGAAAGCGCTCCTGACAAAGCTCGCAGTGGCACTCGCCGCCGTACTCGTTGGAGATGTGCCAGGCGATGACACCTGGATGATGGCCGTAGCGTTCGGCCAGGGCACCGTTGATAGCGCGCACCTTGTCACGATAGACAGGCGAACTCATACAGTGATTGTGACGGCCACCGTGCAGTGCCTTCACACGTTCCTTGCTGACCCGCAGCACCTCGGGATAACGCTGGGAAAGCCAAGCCGGGCGAGCACCACTTGGTGTGGCGAGGAAAACTGACACACCGTTTTCGTGCAAGCGATCGAGCACCGTATCGAGCCAGCCGAATTCATAGCGCCCCTCTTGTGGCTCCAGGGAAGACCAACTGAAGATGCCGACCGACATCACGTTGCAGCGGGTCTGCTTCATCATCTCGAGATCGCGCTCGAACACCTGGGGATCATCCAGCCACTGATCCGGGTTGTAATCAGCACCATGCAGCAGAGCGGGCACCCGTTCACTGAGCGGGGGAAACTTGAACATCACACATCTCCTAAAACGAGGGGGCGCCGGTCATGGCCGGTCGCCCTATCGGTTGAAACCGGGTCAGTTGAATACCTTGATCGAGGGGAGCACATGGCCGGAGCAGTCAAACAGCGCCTGGTTCTCCCGGGCATTGCCCTCTTTCCAGTCGTCGTTGTTGTACTTCATCCCAGCCTTGGTGGCCCAAGTGGCACCAGGGGTTGGCAGCCACGCTGGCTCCCAGTAGAAGACTCCCTTGCCACGCCCGTCCGGTACCGCCACCACGCTCTTGATCAGATCGCGCAGGAAGTCGGCCTGCCCCTGTACGCTGGCCGGGTAACCACCGTCGCTCGCCTCCTTGGCAGTGAAGTTGTTCTCGGCGTTGTCGCAGTTCTCCGTGGTGTAGCCGTAGGCGGCCTCGACCACGATCACATCCTTGCCATAGCGCTTACTGATGTCATCCATGTTGGCCTTGAGGGCACTGATGGGGCCGTTCCAGTAGGTGTAGAAGGAGAGTCCGATGATATCGAAGGGCACCTCGCGCTTGGCGACTTCATCAAACCACCAGACGAAGGTGTCGTTTTTGGTGCCCTCAGCCAGATGCAGCATCACCTTGATATCTTTGCCGTGCTCTTTCACAGCACGTACACCAGCCTTGAGCAGTGTGGCCAGGCGATCAAACTCCCCACCGTTTTGCCCCCAGCTCTTGCCCTCTGGCCATAACATGCCACCGTTGATCTCGTTGCCGACCTGCACCATGTCAGGCATCACACCGGCCTTTGCAAGGGCATCCATGCTTTCCTTGGTATGGGCGTAAACGGCATCCGCCAACTGCTCGACTGACATCGTACGCCACGCCTTGGGCTTGTTCTGGCGGCCCGGATCCGTCCAGAAATCGCTGTAGTGGAAATCGAGCAGGAACTTCATACCAAGGGCCTTGGCACGCTTGGCAAGCGCTATCGTTGCAGCCAGATCGTTGTTACCACCGCCGTAAGGCTTGCCGTCCGCATCCTTGGGGTCTACCCACAGGCGCAGGCGAATGTAGTTAAAGCCGTTCTCCTTGAGGATTGCCATGGCGTCCTGTTGCTTGCCACTGGCATCAAAGAACTTGCCACCAAATTTCTCTACTTCGGCCAACATGGAGACATCAGCCCCCTTGATGAACTCCTGCGGTACCACAACTGGTTGCACCACCACATTTTCGGCCGCCACGGCGGGGGCATGCATACCCAACATGCCGGTGGCGAGCAGCGCCGCCATCACCAGCGTCTTCTTGATTTTCATGTCGAACGTCCTGTTTAACGGATTAACCTTTGGTCCCACCTGCGGTAAGACCGGAAACGAAGTACTTCTGCAAGGAGAGGTACAAGATGGCCACCGGCACCGCGATGAGCACAGCTCCCGCCGCATAGGTGGTGTAGCTGGCCCCCATCTTCTGGGCGACCAGGTTGTAGAGACCAATGGGCAGGGTGAACTGATCCGGGGTGCGCAATATGGTGCTGGCCAGGATGAAGTCGCCAAGCGGGCCGGTGAAGGAGAACAGTGCAACCACCGCAATGATGGGCTTGGAGAGCGGCATGATGATCTCGATAAAGATGCGGAAGTTGCCCGCCCCGTCCATGCGCGCCGACTCGTCGAGATCCTTGGGGATGGCATCGAGGTAACCCTTCATCAGATAGGTGTTCATCGGGATCATGCCGCCCACATAGACCAGCACCAGCGCCAGATGGCTGTTGACCAGACCCAGCATCTGGGCCAGCACGAAGATGGCGATGAGGGCCGAGAACTGGGGCACCATCTGCAACAACAGGAACAACATCAGGCCATTTTGCCGCCCACGGAAACGAAAGCGCGAGAAGGCATAGGCAGTGAAGCTGACGCTGATGAGGGTCAACACCATGGTCAGGAAACTGATCTTCATCGAGTTCCAGTACCAGGCGGCATAATCGATGCGACCGTCAAACAGCTCCTGATAATGAATAAAGGAGAAGTTTTCCGGGATGATCGAGGTGTTGAGCAGGCTGCTGCCCGGATTGAGAGAGGCTCCAACCGTCCAGATCAGGGGATAGATGATGATCACCGCAACCATAGCCAGCAGCAAATAGCTTAGGGTCAGACGGATGGCATTACTCTTTTTCAGACTGTGTTTGGCACTCATGGCTGGATCTCCTTACACCATGTCGTCTTGCTTGAACGAATTGGTCGCACGGAACTGCCACAGGGCAATGCCGACCACGAAGATGGAGAGCAGAATGGTGATGCTCGCTGCAATCGCATACTGGGATGACGACATGGTCAGCTTGTAGATCCAGGAGACCAGGATGTCGGTGCCGCCGGCATTGGAACCAGCCACCGCAGGTCCACCGTTGTTGAACAGGTAAATGATGTTGAAGTTGTTGAAGTTGAAGGTGTACTGGGTGATGAGGATCGGAGCGATCGAATACAGTACCAGGGGCAGCGTAATGGTGGTCAGCTTGTGCCATGTACTGGCACCGTCGATGGTGGCCGCCTCGTAGAGATCATCCGGGATAGCCTGCAACACCCCAGTGGTCATGGCGAAGACGAACGGGAAGCCAAGCCAGGTCTGCATCAGGATGAGGGCCGTCTTGGTCCAGAAGGGATCTGTCATCCATGCCTTGGGGTCGATACCCAGAGAAGCCAGAATACCGTTGTTGATGACGCCAAAGGTCTCGTTGAACATGCCGGCGAACACCAGAATGGTGACAAAACCGGGCACTGCCCACGGCAGGATCAGGATGGTGCGGATAAGCGGCTTGAAGCGCAGATCCTTCTGATTGACCAGGATCGCCAGCAGCACCCCGACCGAGCATTGCAACGTGGTGGCGATCAGCGTCCAGATCACGGTCCACTGCAGCACGTCGAGCAAGGTCGAACGCCACAGA
The DNA here is from genome assembly GCF_019046925.1 of Aeromonas sp. FDAARGOS 1402. Classification (NCBI taxonomy): domain Bacteria; kingdom Pseudomonadati; phylum Pseudomonadota; class Gammaproteobacteria; order Aeromonadales; family Aeromonadaceae; genus Aeromonas; species Aeromonas sp. FDAARGOS 1402. The sequence continues at coordinate 3,341,717 of NZ_CP077201.1, read as the reverse complement.
TCGAGCTTGAAGATGTTGATGAAGTTCTTCATCCCCACCCAGTCCACCAGCTTGGCCGGCGGCGTGTGGTAGAGATCGTAGTTGGTGAAGGCGATGGAGAAACCAAAGATGATGGGGAACACCACCACGAACACCAGCAGGATGAAGCCCGGGGTGATCATCAGATACGGGAACCCTTCGCTCAGCAGCAACTGGTATTGCTTGCGCACACTGGTCAGCGCTACGCCACGATCCCGGCGATCGCCATTAACATAGGCGTCGCGGACGCTCCAGTAGTAGATGGCGCAACCAAAGATGGCCACCAGTACGCTGATCACCCCCTTGGCCAGGAGGAAGACGGAGTTGTCCCGGGGCAACTCCGTGCCGAGGGTAAATAGCCCCCAGAACCCTTGAGATAGAAAATCATGGAATACGCCGAAGAAGCAGGCCATGACGGTGAAAAACAGGGTGCCCTTGACCCATTGCCGGTTATACCACTGACCGAGTCCCGGGATCAGCGAGAGCAGGGCGGCCACCTTGGCATGATGGGTTCTTGTACCGATCTGGGTAAGCGATCCGGAATCGACAACCACAATGTACCTCCTTTCCATTAAGAGCCCGGGCGGCCACGAATGCCGCCCGGCCCGAATTGGGCCTGCGCCCAACTTGTGTTATTGCTGCGCGTGGTTGACTTCGATCTGCATGTTGATGTTCTTGACTGCACCTTCCAGTGCCGCCTTCACATCCTGCTTGCCAGTCACGCCAAGCTGCAGTGCACTGTTGGCAGGGGTCCACACCTCTTGCATCTCGGGCACGCTCGGCATCGGAGTGGCGAAACCGGCCTGAATGGCCACGGCACGGGATTTCTCGTCATCTTTGATGAGCGGATCGTCAATCAGCGCCTTGAGCGGCGGGATCTCGCCGGTCTTCTCGAAGCGGACTTTGGCGTACTCAGGCTGGTTGATGAACTCGATGAACTGCTGCGCCAACTCTTTCTGCTTGGAATAGGTAGAGATGCTGTACCCTTTCACGCCGAGGAAGGAGCGCATATGCTCGCCATTGGGCAATGTCGGCAGCGGTGCGACACCGTAGTTCACCCCCGCATCCTTGTAGGGCTGGAACGACCAGGGTCCAGTAATGACGGCAGCAGCCTTCTTCTCGGTGAACAGGGAATCGATGGCGTTGGCACCGGTCTCACCCACGATACCGGCCGGGAAAAGTCCTTCACTGTAGAAACGCTTGAGGAAACTCACTGCATCGACCGAGCCCTGGTTGGCCAGGCCCACGTCCTTGACGTTGAGCGAACCGTTGGGGTTCTGGCCGAAGATATAACCCCCCATGGCGGCCACTACACCGTAGGAGTAATAAATCTCATCAAACTTGGCGAGCAGGCCGTATTTGTTCTCCCCGCGCAGGGTCTGTGAAGCCTTGATCAGCTCGTCAAAGCTCTCGGGAGCCTTGGGTAACAGGTCCTTGTTGTAAACCATGACGATGGTCTCCACCGCCTTGGGCAGGCCATAGAGCTTGCCTTCATAAGTCTGGGCATCCACCGCAGGTTTGGTGAAACCAGCCAGATAGTCGGCCCCCGGCTTGATCTCGCTGATCAGCCCCTGCACCACGGCAGTACCAACCTGATCATGCGGCAGTACCAGCACATCCGGACCGATACCGGCCGGGCCATCCAGGCGCAGCTTCTCGATCTGCTGGGCATAGGGAGTTTCGAGGATCTTCACCTTGACGTTGTGCTTGGCTTCGAACGCTTTGACAGCCTCCTCAATGCCGTTTGATTTCTTGATGTCTTCCCACACCAGAAGTTCACCGTCAGCGGCACGGGCTACCTGGCCCAACCCCATAACGCCCAAAGACAACAACATTGCAGCAGTCAATTTGTTGATTTTCATATGATTTCCTTGTCCCTAACTCAGGTAAAAGCAGGTCTTCTCAGACCACGTAGGCAAAGTGAGTGTTACGATTCCATCCAGTCGGTGTAACTTCTGAAGCTTGTTACCAATTCGGGTGTAAAACAAAGCACAACCACATTACACGCCGGACTGGTCTGGCCTCTATGACACAACCTCACTACCACCTAATGCAATGAAAAATAAATGGTTTAATCCCATACATCAGATCCGGAGCAATACGCTCTATCACTTGATTTTTGCCTTACACAGCTCTTCGAGTGCACTGGAACAGCAAAAAAGGTAACGATTACACCGAATGGCTCTACGGTAAGCGGTGCTTGCCCAGCCTGCCAGTAGCACGTACCAAGGCTGTGATCTCATGCACAAAAGAAACAGCATTTTGTGCAACCGCTTACACCTGACTGATATAGTCCTCCCAAAGCCACAGAGTGAAACGGTGTGAAACGCCTTCTCCCTCCCAGGGCAAAGAAGCCGCAGCAGGGGCATGACTGCCCCCAGCATTTGCAGCTAAGGCATTTATTATCAAGGAGTTAAAGCTCATGGCGAGTATCAGGCTGAACAATGTGATCAAGCGTTTTGGCAGCAATGTGACCCTACATAATGTGAATCTGGATGTAGAAGATGGTGAGTTCACCGTCTTTGTCGGTCCTTCCGGTTGTGGTAAATCCACTCTGCTGCGCATGATCGCCGGTCTGGAAGAGATTTCGGACGGCCACATTGCGATTGATGAGCAGGTGGTCAACGATGTAGCCCCGGCTCATCGCGGGGTGGCCATGGTGTTCCAGTCCTATGCCCTCTATCCCCACATGACGGTGGCCGAGAACATGGGCTATGGCCTGCGGGTCAATGGCGTGCCGAAAGAGGAGATAACCCACCAGGTCAGCATGGTGGCCAAGACGCTGCAGCTCTCCCACCTGCTCGATCGCAAGCCCAAGCAGCTCTCCGGCGGCCAGCGCCAGCGGGTAGCCATCGGCCGTGCCATCGTGCGCAACCCCAAGGTGTTCCTGTTTGACGAGCCGCTCTCCAACCTCGATGCCGAGCTGCGTGTCGAGATGCGCCTGCACATCGCCAAGCTGCATCAGGAACTCAAGACCACCATGATCTACGTGACCCACGATCAGGTGGAGGCCATGACCCTGGCCGACAAGATAGTGGTGATGAACTATGGCAAGGTGGAACAGGTCGGCTCGCCGATGGAGCTCTACTACAAACCCTGCAACCGCTTCGTGGCCGGTTTTATCGGCTCACCCAAGATGAACTTCCTGCCGGCCCGCGTACTGGCCTGGAGCCCGGAGCAGATCCGGGTCAAGGTAGCCGGCCAGCAGGAGCTCACCCTGCCCATCCTCACCGAGCGACTCGAGCCGGGCAGCGAGATCTCCCTTGGCCTGCGTCCCGAGCATGTGGTGCCGGGCGCAGAGGGGATCCACCTCGCCTTTACCTGCGAGGTGGTGGAACGTCTTGGCAACAGCACCTACCTGTTCGGTCAGTGCTGCGGCACCGACGGCTTCAAGCTGCTGCTGGCAGGGGATGGGGAGTTTCATCCGTACCAGAAGATGGATGTCTTCTTTGCCCCGCAAAATTGCCTTGTGTTCAATGCCGAAGGGCTCAGGATCAGCCGCTGAACGCGGCTACTGCATGCCCCGATCCATTTTGCCCCCGCCAGTCGGGGGCTTTTTTTTATCCCCGGGCGCGGGACACAAAATGAGAGCGGGCTCGCAACCCTGGACAAATCCCGTACAAGGGTGCCGAGAAAGAGTGTAAAAGATTCACAAAACAATGAAAACGTTACACTAAAAATCAGAATCAGGTGCCCTCCCTTATCGCGGCCTTATCTTTTAACGAGGTAAAGCACTGATAAAATATGACTTATCACTTGTGTCATCAGGCTGGGTTGACTCAAAACCATATGTAATCGATACCATGAACTTGCGCACTCGTCACCTTTCCATCATCCAGCGCCTAGCGCTGGGCTTTGCCGTCATCCTGTTGCTGCTGCTGCTCTCGGTGGCCCTCTCTCTCTACGCCGGCCAACGGCTGGCCGACCAGGTGGGGCTGCTCGCCAGCCATACCGCGCCGACCCTGGTGCAGAGCCGCGCCGTGACCCGCGATCTCTTCACCCTCGACCGACATCTGGGCAACGCATTGTTGCAGACCGGAGAGGAGGAGCTGGGCGCCGCCCGCGAGCAGATGCAGCAATGGCAGGCCCGTTTCGACCAGGATCTGGCCACCTTGGCTCGACAGATAGCGGGGGAGCCGCAACAGAGTGCGCGCGTCGAGAGCCTGCGCGAGCAACAGGCCGCCTACTGGCAACTGGCCCAGCAGTTGGTCGATGACTATGCCCACAACCGCCTCGAACAGAGCAAGCTGGCGGCCGACACCCGCCTTGGCGACACGGCGCGCCAGCTTGCCAGCGCCCTCGATGTGCTGCTCGCCCCTCTGGGCAGCCACCCCGCCGTGCTGCTCAAGAGCCGCCTGCTGGCAAACCTGGAACAGCAGGTCAGCGCCACACAGGAGATCCTCAAGCAGCAGGATCCGGCCCCCGTTGCCGCACGTCTGGCTGCCAATGCACGCGCCAGCGAACAGGCGGCGGCACTGCGCCAGGAGCTGGCACGCCAGCTCGCCGGCCAGGAGGATGCCTTCGGCGTGCCCCTGAGCCTGGAACGCGGTACGGGTGCCAGGTTCGATACCCTCGCCACCCTGCTGGCCGGCCCCGAGAGCCTGCCGGCACGCCACCTGGCGCTGGTCGAACAGAGCATCATGTTGCGCAACCAGAGTGTGCAGGCCAGCCGCCTTATCGACAGCCTGCTAGGCGATCTGAGCGAGCTTGACGCCGCGATCGACGCTCAGCTTCGCCACAGCACCGCCGGCAGCGGCGCCATCCTGCTCTGGCTGCGCCTCGGGCTGTGCGCTGGCCTGTTGCTCTCCCTCGGTCTCGGCGCCCTGGTGCTGTGGCACCTGGTGCGCGCCATCCGCCAGCCACTGCACCACATCCTCACCACCCTCAAGGCCCTGAGTCAGGGAGACATGCGCCAACGCGTGCCGCTACTGCGCCACGACGAGTTCGGCCAGCTTGCGACCGGCATCAACGCCCTGGCCGACGAGATGAGCGGCATGCTCGGTCAGATAGTTCAGGCCGCCGATGCCCTCGGCCGCATGGCCAGCCAGAACCAGCACGCCCAGCATCACGCCCAACTTGCCATCGGCGAGCAGCGCAACGAAACCACAGGGGTCTGCAGCGCCATGGAGGAGATGGACTACTCGGTGCGCGAGGTCGCCGGCAGCATAGGCCAGACCGAGCAAACCCTCGGCAACATAGCCGCGGCGGCCCACGCCGCCAGCCTGCGTGGGGCGGCGACCGGTCAACGGCTGCAGCAACTGGCTGACGAGTTGGCGGAGTCGCGCCGCAGCGTGGAACAGGTGCAGACATTGAGCGTCAGCATCGGTGACATCCTCGCCCTGATCGAGCGCATCACGGAGCAGACCAATCTGCTGGCCCTCAACGCCGCCATCGAGGCGGCCCGCGCCGGCGAACAGGGGCGTGGCTTTGCCGTGGTGGCCGACGAGGTGCGTCAGTTGGCGCACCACACAGCAGACTCCACCACCCGCATCCAGGGGATCATCGACGATCTGCAGCAAAGCACCCGCGGTGCGGTCGCCACCATGCTGCGCTGCCACGACGCCATGGCCCAGAGTCGCACCGACAGCGACGCGGGTTGCGCCACCCTAGCCGAGCTATCCCAGGCGCTGCAGCAGGTGGCCGAGCAGAGCAGCCGTATCGCCAGCGCGACCCTGCAGCAACAGCAGACCAGCGCCGAGATCGCCCGCAACATTACCAACATCACCCGGATTGCCGACGACAACCAGGGCGCCCTGGCAAAGGTGGCACAGACCAGCGACCAGTTGCAGCAGCTATCGCAGCAGCAACTGTCGCTGACCCGCCGCTTCACCCTGCAGAGCGCCTGAGCACACACCACAGAGAGGACCATCCATGTTCAAGAAGACACTGTTGCTGACTACCCTGATCGCCTGCCTCCAGCCCGCGCTGGCCAACGAGGAGGATCCCCTGGCCCGCCCGCTGTTCCTGCGCGGCGAGATGAACAACTGGGAGGCCCCGGCAGACCAGCAACTGGTTACCCAGCAAGGGGACTTGCTGTCGGTCCAGGTGGCCTTGCAGGCCAGTCACGGCGCCTACAAGTTCAAGATTGCCGATGAGAAGTGGAAGGCCGACACCACCTATGGCCAGTTCGACCCCGCCGCCAAGGTCGAGTCGGACAAGCCGGTGGTAGTCAAGGCCGGCTGGCAGTGGAGCGACATGAAGTTCACCCCGCCCAGCGACGGCCAGTATCGCATCACCCTGGATCGCCGCGATCCCCAACACATCCAGGTCACCGTCTCCCCCGCCGGGTGATCCCAGGGCCGCCGCAAGGCGGCCCCAGCCTCCGCCGGGATGGCGCCGCACAGCGACGCCATCCCGGCGCGGGACTGCCTCCCTGTCGCCACCCTACACACATCCAGACAGGAGATAACAACAATGAAGAGACATCTGCTTACCACCCTGCTGCTTGGCGGCGCCCTACTGTTTCATGGCCAGGGAGAGGCCATGGTCAAGGGAGCTGACGTCAGCTGGCTGACCCAGATGGAGAAAGCCGGGTACAAGTTCTATAACGACGCCGGCCAGCAGCAAGATCTGTTCAAGACCCTGAAAGAGCACGGTATGAACACCATCCGGCTCAGGGTATGGGTCAATCCTGCCGATGGCTGGAACAACATCAGTGACGTCATCGCCAAGGCCAAGCGGGCCAAGGTGGCCGGTTTCGATGTGCTGATTGACTTCCACTACAGCGACAGCTGGGCTGATCCTGGCAAGCAAACCAAACCTGCAGCCTGGCAGAGCTACACCTTTGATCAGCTAATGTCGAACGTATGGTGGCACACCTACAACTCCCTCGTTGCCCTGAAAAACGCAGGAATTACCCCCAAGTGGGTGCAAGTGGGCAACGAGACCAACAATGGCATGCTCTGGGAAGAGGGGCGCGCCTCGGTCAACATGAAGAACTTTGCCTGGCTCATTAACAGCGGCTACGACGCTGTCAAGGCGGTCAACAGTAGTACCAAGGTGATCGTCCACTTGGCCAACTGTGAGAACAACACTCTCTATCGCTGGATGTTTGATGGTCTCAAGAACAACGGCGCCAAGTGGGATGTAATTGGTGCCTCCATCTACCCAACACAGAGCGGTAACGGTGACTGGTTTACCCTCAACAACCTCTGCTATGACAATCTATCCGATATGGTGAGTCGATATGACAAAGAGGTGATGATCGTGGAGGTTGGCATGCCTTGGGATGACCCGAAAAACAGCTATGACACCATCGCCGATCTACTCAACAAAATGAAGTGGATCACTAACAACAAGGGCCTCGGCGTGCTTTATTGGGAACCGCAGAGTTACAAGAACTGGCAGGGTTACAGCCTGGGATTGATGGACAATGGTGGCAAACCCACCTACGCACTGGATGCTTTTCTGTTGCAGTAATTGACCCGTTAAAGCAAAGGCGCAGCCACAATGCTGCGCCTCTTTTTTTCAAAGGAGATCTCCCCTTCAACATACTGCCTGATGGTTCTTCAGTGGAATGCTCACCTCCCCCCAACCCCATCATTTCACGCAGGTCCGGACTAATCATTTCGAGACGACATTAAAAAAGGAGCCCGGTTGGGCTCCCATGATATTGATGAATCGTTTTTTTACCACCAGGCTTCGGCCTGAACACCAAAGTTCCAAGTGTGGTCATCTTCACCACCGTTGAAGGATTTGCCTTCGCCATCTTTCAAATAGCTGGCGAACACACGGATCTCCGGGCGAGCAAACAAGCTGGGTCCAGCTGACCAGGCTTGAGCCAAGGTATATTTCTGGCCACTCGATTTCTCTTCAGAACCGCTTGTCCAGGTCTTGGTAGTTTCATAAGTACCGGCTTCAACCAGCGTCTTCATGATGTCAGTCCACGCATAACCACCCCGCGCGACGGCGCTGAACAGTTCGGTGTTGTCATGCCATGCTTCAAGTTTCTCACCCTTACCGTAAGTGAAGACATGGTTCACACTGAATTTCTCACCCATGGGAATGTCACCCGTCAAAATTACACGGTATCCCTTGGCATCGTCGGTCAAATGCCAAACATCATACCACCCACCCCCCTGGGAGATCATGTTCTGGGCCAACCCTTTGTCAGCATATTGCAGCACCAACTTCTCGTAGATGCGGCTATCGGCAAAATATTGACTCATCTCTGCCGTCAGCATGACACCATTCTTGGGATCATAGAGATTACCGACCTTCTTCTGTTCATCGGTCGGATTAGGCATCGCATAGCTGACGCCCGCTTCGGTCCAAGCCCCTTCCCAGGGAGCCCAGCCGGCATAGCGCAGGTCCAGGAAGTTGACGTTGAGGTCATTGTTGACAATCGAGTTATCGATATCGTTGCCATCGGACCGGATCCAGGCCAGTGAGAAGGCGCCTGGGCCGGCCTTGAGATTCTCAATACCGGCGCCAGCTCCCGAGATATTCCAGTACTTGGTATCGATGATGTGGAGATCATGACGCTGGTAGAAGCGCTTGCCAGCCCAGACCACCGCATCGGGCGCGGCTGAGAGCAATCCCTTGGCCTTCACATTGAATTGGCGCAGGGCAAAGGTTGCATCGTCCTTACACTCTTTTTGATCGAAGTTACACACTGTGGTGGTACTTTCATAGTCATTAGAGCCATCGCTCTGCATGCTAAACATGCTGTCAACGTAGAAAGTCTTGCCATCCTTGTTGTAAACCTCCTGACCAATACCAATTTCGGTATAGGTATCGTTTTCGTTACCCAGGCGGCCGACAACGTTCTGTCGACCAGTTTGCATATCACCATCCTGGGACACACCTATGCCAGAGCGAAAATACCCTGTGAAATCAACAGCATTAGCATTTAATACTGTCATTGACAGAGCGAGGGCAACGGAAGTCGTCAGTAGCTTCACTTTCATAGTTATTCCTTTATTCCACTGTTGCATTGTTATCCTGATAAACCGCTTACCAGTCCAAAAGGAAAGCGCTTTCACTATCCGAGAGGGATTATAAGAACAACGTCGTAGTGAATGACATGACGAAACTCACATATTTGTAATAATTACACTAATAAATAAGATATCCTTCTGATTGTCATTACACATCCATAGGTAAGTCGTTGATTTTAAATAAATAAAACAAACCAACCAGAGTGTTATCGATTACATAAGGAGTGAGCGGTAGTTCTCAAGCATGGTTGACGTTAAGGGTGATGAAGGTGATGTGCAGAACATGAAGCCTCTCTTGCGGAAGCATCTCCTGGGCACCAGGAGGCTATTTGTTTCGCCAGAGCGTCTAGTTCAGAGGTTTTGAAGAGGAGGACATTGAGGCATTAAAGAGGAAGATGAGACTTTAAAAAGGCAAGGCCCGAGCTGGTAACCTTGCCGTAATCGCTATAGGCCCACAAGCCCAGCACTTGGACTAATCAATGGTGCGAACCGAGTGACGGCGAACCAGTGTCGGGCTAAACATATGCGTCGTCTGGGGCAAAGGCCCCCCCTTTGCCAAAGCAATGGCCAGCTCTGCAGCCTGAGTGGCCATAGCAATGATGGGATAGCGCACCGTTGTCAGACGAGGGCGCAGGTAGCGAGATATCAACACATCATCAAAACCCACCAAAGAGAGGTCTTGAGGTACATCAATCCCGTTATCACTAAGCACTGACAAGGCCCCCGCCGCCATTGAGTCGTTATAGCAAACGACGGCTGTCATCTGTTGCCCCCGACTCAGCAACTCCGTCATTGCTGCCTCCCCCCCCAATTCATCAGGACTACCACGGGAGATCAGACGTTCATCAACCGGAATATTGTGCTCTTGCAGTGCGTCCAAATAACCCTGCAGACGGTCCTGAGAGTCTGATATCTGATGATTTGAGCACAGGAACCCTATCTTCTTGTGCCCTTCCTGGATCAGGTGACGAGTTGCAAGCCAAGAACCATAGCGATCATCCAGCGCAACACAACGGGACTCGAATCCAGGAACAATACGGTTGATAAGCACCATTCCAGGAACATAGCTCATCATCTGGATCAGCTCTTCATCTGGCAGCATTTTGGCATGAACCACCAGGCCAGAGCAGCGATGCCCTATCAACTGCTCTATTACATGCTTCTCTTTGGCTGCGTCGTGGTAGCCATTTCCTATAAGCAGAAAATTCCCCGTAGCTTGTGCCACTTGCTCGACAGCTTTAACCATGGTGCCAAAGAAGGGATCAGACACATCAGCAACGATCAATCCCAAGGTGTCATTGTTCTGATGGGCCAATGCTCTCGCGTTCGCGTTGGGATGGTAGTTGAGTTCATGCATCGCCTTGAAGACTGCGTCTCGTGACGCCTGACTCGCCTTTGGCGAGTGATTGATGACGCGTGAGACGGTGGCGACAGATACGCCTGACAGGAGTGCTACATCTTTGATGGTTGCCATGAATTAGCTTTTCCGGTGAACGGTATAAATAAAAACCAGTGCTGTACTGGGTCAAGATACTACCGACATTTCCAATACCTGACACGGCTTTCATATCAAAAGCGAGAGCATTCTATCAATACGAGCGTCTCGCTGTGTAATCTATTTACATACACCCTTATCCATTCTCATGCTCATCGCGGTGAAAAATGTGACAAAAATCACATCAAATGGAGATGCATCTTCCAGGAGCTTGTTCACAAGCGCAGAATAAGGGAAAGCGATTACACTAAATAAAACCCAATTAAAACTAGCGCCAAGGAGCGAATCATGTTGAAGATACTCGTGACAGGTGGAACTGGTTACATAGGTAGTCATACCTGCTTGCAGCTTATCGCTGCCGGGATGACCCCCATCTTGTTGGACAATCTGGTTAACAGCAAAGAGAGCGTCCTCGAACGTATCCACAGCCTCAGCGGACTGCGCCCCCAGCACTATCACGGTGATGTGCGGGATGCCGACCTGCTGGATCGTGTGTTTGCAGACCAGCAGATAGATGCCGTGATCCATTTCGCAGGCCTCAAGGCCGTAGGGGAATCGGTACAAAAGCCTCTCGAGTACTATGACAACAATGTCAGCGGCACCCTGGTGTTGCTGCAGGCAATGCGACGCGCCGGGGTCAAGACCCTGCTGTTCAGCTCATCTGCCACCGTCTATGGCGAGCCGGAGATCATGCCCATCACCGAGGAGTCGCCCACCTTTCACGCCACCAATCCTTATGGTCAAAGCAAGCTGATGGTGGAGCGCCTCATCAAGGACTTTGCACACTCAGCCCCCGACTGGTCATTGACCCTGTTGCGCTATTTCAATCCGGTGGGCGCCCATCCCAGCGGCCTGATGGGCGAGGATCCCCAGGGCATTCCCAATAACCTGATGCCCTATATTGCCCAGGTGGCAGTGGGCCGCCGTGCCAAACTCGCCATCTTTGGTGATGACTACCCGACACCAGATGGTACCGGTGTGCGGGATTACATTCATGTCATGGATCTAGCCGATGGCCACGTCGCAGCCTTGAAACATGCGCTTGGGCAAGCTGGCGTCCATGTGTACAACCTGGGCACTGGGCATGGCTACAGTGTCCTGGACATTCATGCCGCCTTCTCCAAGGCCTGTGGCCGCGAACTGCCTTATGAGATCGTGCCGCGCCGCGCAGGGGACATAGCACAGTGTTGGGCAGATCCAACACAGGCCTATAACGAGCTGGGGTGGAAGGCTTATCGCACGCTTGATGAGATGGCGGCTGATACCTGGCGCTGGCAATCCCAAAATCCAAACGGTTACCCCCTTCCATGAATATACAGAACGAGACAGACCTTACTATGCAATTCGAACCGACCGACCACCCTCACCGTCGTTACAACCCATTGATCCAACAGTGGGTTCTCGTTTCTCCCCACAGGGCGAAACGCCCTTGGCAGGGCCAGCAGGATGAACCCGATCGTACCCAGCGCTCCCCTCACGATCCGGATTGTTTCCTCTGCGCCGGCAATACTCGCGTCACTGGTGACAAAAATCCGGATTATCCGTCGACCTTCGTTTTTACCAACGACTTTGCGGCACTGATGGTTGATACACCTATGGCCCCAACCAGCGAGGACCCCCTCTTCCAGCTAGAGAGTGCACGCGGCACCAGCAGGGTAATCTGCTTCTCACCGGATCACAGCAAGACCTTGCCCGAGTTGTCTATCCCCTCCCTCACTGCCGTGGTCAACACCTGGTGTGAACAAACTGCAGAGCTGGGGCGCGAATACCGCTGGATCCAAGTATTCGAAAACAAGGGCACCATGATGGGGTGCTCCAATCCCCATCCCCATGGGCAGATATGGGCCAACGACTTCTTGCCCAACGAAGCCGCGCGGGAAGATGTCGCCCAACGGGAGTATTTTGCCAAACATGGTCGAGCCATGTTGCTCGATTATGCGGAACGCGAGCAGGCTGACGGCAGCCGCACCGTAGTGGAAACGGAACACTGGCTGGCAGTAGTGCCTTATTGGGCTGCCTGGCCCTTCGAAACCCTGTTGCTTCCCAAGTTTGCGGTAACACGTCTACCGACACTGACACCGCAACAGCGTGCAGACCTCGCACTGGCGCTCAAAAAACTGACCAGCCGCTATGACAACCTGTTTCAGTGCTCCTTCCCCTATTCGATGGGATGGCATGGTGCGCCATTCAATGGCGAAGAGAATGATCACTGGCAGTTGCATGCCCACTTCTACCCGCCCCTGCTGCGCTCTGCGAGCGTACGCAAGTTTATGGTGGGCTATGAAATGCTGGCAGAAACACAACGTGACCTGACGGCAGAACAGGCGGCAGAACGCCTGCGTTCCGTCAGCGATATCCATTTTCGTGAACAGGTTTGAGGTTGAGACATGAGTATTGAATCGCCACACAGCGTGACTGAACATACCTTTTACACCCAGTATGGTTATCGCCCGACCCTCGCCATTCAGGCACCTGGGCGTGTTAACCTCATTGGGGAGCACACGGACTATAACGATGGTTTCGTGCTACCCTGCGCCATCGATTATCAGACCGTGATCAGTGCTGCCCCCCGCCAAGACAGTCTGATCAGGGTTATCGCTGCCGACTATCACAACCAACTGGATGAATTTGACTTACGCCACCCCATAGAGGCGCGCCCGGAATACCTGTGGGCCAACTATGTGCGAGGCGTCGTCAAATATTTGCTATTGCGAGGCTGTCAACTGACAGGGGCAGACCTGGTAATCAGTGGCAATGTACCTCAGGGAGCAGGCCTGAGCTCTTCCGCCTCTCTGGAAGTGGCAGTAGGACAGATCTTCAAAGAGATGAATCACCTCGACATCAGCCAAGCAGATATCGCCCTTAATGGACAACTGGCGGAAAACAGGTTCGTCGGTTGCAACTGCGGTATCATGGATCAGTTCATCTCGGCTCTGGGTCAGCAAGATCATGCTCTGCTGATCGATTGCCGCAGTCTGGATACCCGTCCTGTGAGCATTCCAGCCGACATTGATGTGGTCATCATCAACTCGAACGTACGCCGGGGCCTGGTGGATAGCGAATACAATACCCGCAGGGCACAGTGTGAAGAGGCCGCACGGCATTTTGGGGTCAAGGCACTGCGTGACCTGACGATGACCCAGTTCACCGAGCGAGCCAACGAACTGGATCCTGTCGTCGCGAGCCGTGCACGCCACGTCATCTCCGAGAATGAACGAACGCTGGCAGCGGCCGATGCGCTTGCCAATGAAGACATGGTCATGATGGCCGAATTAATGGCGCTGTCCCATGCCTCGATGCGTGATGATTTTGCCATCACAGTGCCTGCTATCGACGCCTTGGTCGACATGATCAAAGAGATCATCGGCAGTCGTGGTGGTGTGAGGATGACTGGTGGCGGGTTTGGTGGCTGTGTGGTTGCATTGGTTCCACAGTCACTGACAGCAGCAGTGTGCGAACAGGTTAATATTCGTTATCCCCAAGTGAGCGGTCTGGCCCCGAGTATCTATATCTGTAAGCCCTCCGCAGGAGCTGGCCCCCTCTGATTTTTCATTGCCACCTTAATGTCATGATCAGCGAAAACAACTCTACATATGTCCAAGCTGATCATGACACACATTGAATCGCCACTGGTTTTGTAAACACCTCGCAATCCAGACTCGCTTACGACATAGGTTAGAACATCTCAGGAGAACGAAAAAATAAAGCGCCACCGTTATGGAGGTGCATTACATCTCTACAGGCTAGTGTTTCAAAGCCGTGGTGAGTTCATTATTGAACAGCGACAGTGAGCTCAGGATGCCAAAATGCAACGAGCTGCCCGTTAGACCGGCTGAAATATTGGCTCCAGAAGGTTTCTAAATTCTGGATCATCTTGCCACTGCAGTAGCCGTTCTTTGCATCGGTTTGCACGAATGCCGCATCATGAACATAGATTCGCGCTCCTTTGAAATCAGCGAGAAGATTCTCCCTCTAGACATTGACCAGCTAAACGGATGGAGAGATGTAACGGATACCTTTGGACTAACTCCTTTTGAATTGCCGCACCAAGCCAAAAGAAACCAAAGTAAGCTGTGACAGAGGGCCGGTAGAACCACTACAGCCGTCATTGTCGCCACCATCATTACCACCGTTATCAATATTGACGCCTTGCACAGTGATAGCGATTGGCTTGGTGATCACGTTAGTGCCAGTACCGCTACGCAAACCGAGGGGGACGCTCTTGGCAACCACAAACTACCAGATCACGGGCTGTCATGCGCACTGTGTAGGTCGGATTGCCCGCCGCATCGAGTACCGCTTGGCAAGTGGTCGGGTCAAAGCGCACCAATTGCGAGATTCCATCGTTGTAGTGTTGGCCAACAACGGCGCTGCCAGATTGGTTATACAGCTCTACAGAAAGACGCTCGGTTGCTACATCAGTACCGGAGGCAGTGATGGTTACGTCGATGTACAGTTTGTCATTGGTCAGGGTTGTGCTGTCTATTGCCATGACGAAAGTGCGGTCAGCAACCTCCTCGGCATGAAGCCCGCACCAGACCCTTTTGCCCATACGTAGTAAGCACGGAGATTACCATCTGGCATTTTCATCGTGCTTGAGGCATAAGGGCTGTGTACAGCGCAGGTCAGGTCTTGAATGTCTTGTTAGTGCAAATACCATCCCAAAGACGGTGGCGCTTTGATACCAAAATCAGGGCCGTAAGAATCGCGTACTCCAACGACTTTCTCATTGATCAGCATAACAAGTCATGCGGTTGGCGTTCAGCACGGTATCGCTCATAACAGAGGATCTGTTTTACCTCGAAGTGCAGATCTACATAAGCGCCATTGTTAACGATATCTGTACGTTGACTTGCGTAATAATCGCCCATAGCCGATACGCGCTGGTTAATGGTGTTAAACACCTTTTCCACACCATTCTTATCGACAATGAACAGGGCACTATGACGTTAACATCAATAGTAGCAGCGGCTGTTACCACATTACTTGCAACCAATACCACAGCCATCAGGAACCTCCTTGACATCATTAACCCCACCAGAACTGATGTTTTAATTTGAGTGCACGAAATAATATTAAGATACCCCTTCATACAAGGAGGAGTATATTTCCAGCAAGTTAACCTTCTAATTTGTGAAACTATGTACAGGACATTTTTACCACAAATCGCTGTGGCTTGAGTGGAACAAACTTAAGGGACGATGAGCCGATCATCACCATCAATTTCAAATCCTCATCATGAACAAGGCACTTCAGTCGCTCGCTGGTAGAAACAATGATGGCGCATTTCAAAAAGTTGATGGAGGGCACTGGATCAGGGATGATAAGTAAAACCTTATGTGAGCGCGATAAACAAACTGAACACCCTTGGTTAGCCAGTAAGAAAGCCCGCGTGTCACAGCCAACTGGATCTGGGAAATCAGGCTAATTTAGACAACAACGCCACATATCCGAACAAAGCTACGACCATTAAAATATCATCCTCAATACAGGTTAATGACAGGGTTAACTTGATGGCATATAAAGGGGCTATTGCCATAATATGGCAATTTTTATCGAACATTTTTCCATTCTTACAGCTATGATTTCATCATGTACACAAACCCTACTCATTAAAAAATATAGTTTTAAAAAACAATCTGTTAGGTGAATTAAACTACTATCTAAATGTCAAAAACTTGTGCCACAATATGGCAATGAGCATTTGGCGCTGCCATATTTTGGCAGACACTCCCACATCTCCCCTTACTGAACCGGCTTATCACACAGATAACTCAGAAAATTCATTAAAATATGAACAAATAGTGACTAAACATGCAAATACAATCACTTAAACACTCATCTCATTGTCTTGTCCCACGATAGTACAATGGGATACCATTAATTATAACCAGGCCCCCTTAACGAGCCTCAAACGCTCCCCTGCACTGAGGGGGCTTTATTATGTATATTGTGTAGCCTTCGGCGCTATATTATAGATGCTCAATAATTATACCTTTTTCATTCTGGCTTTCATTGACATCTCACTCTAAATATGTATTTCAGGATGAAATGTTCTCTATATAGAGAACCTCTTAAATAATATTAATGCTGAGTGATAGCATTACGATTCCATTCACTGGCGGAGAAAAAATAAAGAAAACACCTCTCCCCCCAGAATAAAAATTGAAGAAACCTGATTCTGAAATTTAATAATATATGCAGCTCTCATCAATGTTGTATTCTGGTGATTCCATTATCCAGACTTGTTCAACTTGGCAGCTCTGGAGTAAAGCAACCGAAAGTTGGTAAACACAGACGGAAAACGGGGTCAGTTTTTTCGGACACTACATCTCGGCATTCCAACTCCCCTCTGCACCATACCTTACAGAATTTCCATTTTTTGCCCCCTGTTAGATGGCTTCATTTTTCATACATTGTCGCTATCCAGTACATCCACTGGAGATGACAAGGAGATCTATGATGAGCAACAGCAAAAAACCAATGACCACAGAAGCCGTATCTCGTATCCATAGTGCTGAAGCGCGGAGTAACGGAGGTGGTGTGAGTAAAGACAGTTTCACCGCGCGTGCACAAAAAACCGCTGCAGTCACCCCGCCAAAACCGGAAACTAAAAAGTAAGGAAACAACATGTCTAAAAAAGATGACGACGATAACCGCTCGCGTCAATTAAACCCCGAGCACGATGCCTACTGGCAGAGTCGGGGCTACGATGAGCGCCCTGATGATGAAGATGATGAATGACTTTTTCAGGGAGCCTATGGCTCCCTGCTGCCTATAGCTTCATTATAAAATCGATTGTAATGGCTAAAACATGTAACAACCTCATGATCCAGTTCTGGATCACCCGTTACATGAATCCATCCAGATAATATATCCGCTACGCCCCACATCGGCTCACAATAGTGAAGAACCTCCTCGACATCAAAATATTCTGTCTTGGCTAACTCTTCAAGTGCTCCACGTAACCATTCTCTAACCGTTTTAAATTTTAGATTTCGTTTTCTTGCATAAAACTGACGTAAACTGGTTGCGATAGAATCTTCATTGCAACCCGCGTACTTGGCAAAAGCCTGATAGCCTATTGACTTGGATACAAAACGTTTCAGAAGAGGTTCAAACAATCCAGACCTATGAGGCACCCACTTATCTAGTGGGGATGTAGGCATCATTTTGAGAAATATCGATTGTTTGTGTTCCATCGACACATGGCGGTTAAAATCAGCATCAAACGCCGCTAGCATCTTAATAAAAAGATATATATTGAAATAATGTAGAGTTCTAAACAGGACCCTGTTTTGTTCAGGCCCCATGTTAAAATCGCTATCATTGACTCGCAACTCTACATTCAACTCCATTAGACTAGCTCTCAGCCAGTCGTTCTCTAAAACTTTCTTGGCTCGACTTCTCCCACGAAGACCATCTAGGCTATCCAATAAAATCTGCAATTCATATAGGAAACTTTCTGCTTGCGCACACGTTTGTGGGTAATAACCTGTGATTTGAAGGCCTTTGAAGATGCTTGGCCATTTCACACGAATCGCAAATTGCGATATTAGTATGGGTTCAGATGGCGTATCAAAAAAATCAGCACTAACACCCCTAGTTACTGAGATATCCTTCAATCTTTTGATGAATTTTTCTGACTGAGTACTGTGGCACTCATCCCCTGATGATAAAAAATACTTGTTTAGTGTTTTGGCACATGGAGGATACAGCTTGTCTTTATTTATGCCAGGGGAAGTAAACACGCCTCGAAAAAATTCCCCTTGTGAAGAAAAACCAAGCCATTCGATAAACTGCGATGGGTCATAAAGAAACATTTAATACCCCCACCGGTTAAACGCCAGCGGCATTTTGTTTAGCTTCTCTCGGTGCTCTCTCCAATTTGGCAAGTGCAAATCCATCAGGGAGATAAATCGCTGGTTATGTTTTCGCTCTAAAAGATGCACCATCTCGTGAACAACAATAAATTCCAGACATTCAGGGGGCTTCTTGACCAACTCGAGGTTAATCCAGATGCGAGCAGTATCTGTTTTGCAGCTACCCCACATGGTCTTCATGCGTTTGATACCCACAAAGGAAGGTGACACCTTTAACGTCTCCTTCCACTTGGCGATAAGATCTGGCAAGCGCTGGCGTAGCAACTGGCGGTACCACTCAAGGAGCAACACCTCGCGGCGGTCTGCGTCATAGTGTGCAGGCACCCACATACGGATCCAGCCACCCTGCAGCTTGACGCTGTGGGTGCCCTCGGTCGGGATCACATCCAATCGGTAGCCTCGCCCCCAAAGATAGTGAGTCTCTCCGCTACACATCTTGCGCTCGCTCTGACGCGGCTGTGCAACAAACGCAGCCTGCTGCTGCCGAATCCAAGCGAGTCTTCTCACCACTGCAACTCGAATGGCGGTATCTGACAAAGAAGCAGGAGCGGATACACGCACCCGTCCATCAGGGGGCAGCACATTGATGTGCAGATTTTTGATGCCTTTGCGCTGCAACTCGACAGTCAGCTCACCAAAGGTAACCAACGCCATCAATGGTACTCCGGCTGGGCTTTTACCAGAGTCATCACGTCTGCGACGGTTACATTGTACTCTTTGATCTCTTCGGCAATAGCAAAGGCAACCTCCCGCTCTTTGAAGCGATCACCGAGCCAGTCCGCCTTTTTGGTGTATCTGACGGCAGTATCGATCTTAGTCACCAGCACTTCATCACGGCCCAAATTGTCATATAGCGCGCGCTTGGCTGAGGTATCGACACTTCCAGGATAGGTTTCTGTCCCCCCACTGGCTGGACGTTTCACCTTCATAGCCAGCTCTCGCACTTTCTCCAGATATTCCTGGTAAGAGATAGCCTGGGAGCGACGCAGTTCAATCAGCTCATCGAGGAGCACCGACATCTTTTCGTAGTACTTGGGGTTAACCGGATTCTCGTCGACGATGGTCCGTCGCACGTTGTTTTCAATTGCCTCAGCCATGGCCTCGGGGTCTTTACGCAGCCCCTCGGGAGCCCCCTCAAGCGCTTCGGCCCCCCGCTCAATGATCAGCTCCAGCAATCCCAGCTCTTCAAAGTCCATCAGGGTTTCACTGGGGTCAGCATCGATATAGAGATCCAGCATCTGCCGCATCGCCGGCTCAAACTGCTTCATATCGACGTGATCACTACTGGCTACTTTGATCATGTCGCGCACTTTGCTGTAGTGCTCCACCTCACGGCGGATTGCGGCAGCCTGGCTCGCGCTATAACCGGCCTCTTCCATCTCCCCCGCCATCGCGGTAAACGCACGGATAAGCTTGGCGACGTATTGATAAAGGGTTAAACGCAGAGCCTCCTTGTCGAGCAGTTCATCCTCATCGGCTCCCGGAGCACAGCAGAAGTAGTGCTGATAATCCAACTCTTCGCGGGGTGCCTTGACCGGTTCGCAGAGCGTTCGCACCGCCTCCAGGGCATCGTCAAGGTCTTGCTTCCCTTGTGCCAAGCGATCTTTCAGCAACCCAGCCACATCCTCCTTGTCATAACCCTCAAACGCCTCGGCCGTATAATCCTTGACGGTTTTCTCAAGAGAGCGGAACAGGTCCTTGTAATCGACGATATAGCCATACTCCTTATCTGCACCATCGAGCCGGTTGACCCGACAGATAGCTTGAAAAAGGTTGTGATCGGCCATCTTTTTATCGATGTAAAGGTAGGTCGCCGACGGCGCATCGAAACCGGTCAACAGCTTGTCCACGACAATCAGCAGCCGCATCCGACCAGGCTCCTTGATAAAGCGCTGTTTGACCGTTTTCTCAAACTCCTCCACCCGCTTGCCGGCCTCATCCTCGCTCTGGCCGAAAAAGTTCGCCAGCATCTTGCGATAGATATGGTATTTCGCCAGCTTTTCGGTCAACCCCGCACCGGTCGTCTGTCCTTTGATGTTACTGGCATTGGGCTGATAGCTGGTGATGATGGCACACTTGTCAGCAAATCCTGCCTGACTGAACAGTTCATAGCTTTTGCAAGCCTGATAGACACTGGAGCACACCAGCATGGCATTGCCACGACCATCCGCCAGGCGCTGTTTTCGGTCAAAATCGAGCAGGATATCGGCCACGATCTGCTCGAGTCGTGAGCGGCTCGAGAGCAGCTTCTGCATCGAGGCCCACTTCTCTTTTAACTGCTGGCGACCAAGTCGGGAGAGCGCCTTGGTCTTCACCTCGAACCATTCATCCACCTTGGCCTGGGACTTGACCCGTTGGTCAATATCGCGGGCCTCATAACGCAAGTCCAGCACTACCCCATCGCTCACCGCCTCGTCAAACTTGTAGGTGTGAATGAAGGGGCCAAACACCTCTACCGACTTCTTCTTATCCTTTTTCATCAGGGGAGTGCCGGTGAAGCCAATAAAAAGTGCCTCGGGCAATATGTTCTTCATGGCCCCATGCAACTTGCCCGACTGGGTACGGTGGCACTCATCCACAAACACAAAGAGTTTGCCCTTGGGCGCAAAATCAGCTGGCAGGCTGGCTTTGAGCTCGGCGATAAATTCATCGTCATCTCGCTCAGCCGTCTCATCTTCTTCTTCCGTGTGTCGACCAAATTTGTGTACCAAAGAGCAAAGCAGCCAAGGGTGTGCCTCGTTAAGACGGCATACAAGATCGGCCCCACTCTTGGTACGCAGGATCTCCTCTTCAACCCCGGCAAATACCTTCTCTATCTGCTCATCGAGTTCGGCACGGTCAGTGATGATCAAGACCCGACTGTCAGCGACATTCTCTCGGATCCACTTGGCCAGCCACACCATGGTCAGGCTTTTACCGCTGCCCTGGGTATGCCAGATGATCCCGCCCTCATGACGTTCAATAAACCGCTTGGCTGCCGTGATCCCGAAATACTGGTTATGGCGACAGGTTTTCTTAACCCCACTATCGAAGACAATAAAGTTGTGAATTAACTCAAGAAAGCGCCCCTTCTCGCAGAGCTGGGCCAAGTGGTGATCCAACGGATTTCCATCCTGCAAAGAGCCCGCCTCTTTCCACTCCAGATAATATTTCTCAGGGGTTTCAATGGTGCCGTAACGCAGGCCCTGGCTGTCGTTGCCTGCCATGAGCAACTGTTGGGTGGTGAAAAAATTGCGAATAAAATCCTGTTGCTGGTTGTCGAGGTTTTGCCGGATCCCTTCACCGATAGAGACGGTGGATCGCTTGAGCTCGATCACCCCTAGCGCAATACCGTTAACGTAGAGCACAAGATCCGGCCGCTTGGTATTCTCCCCCGCGACCGTCACTTCCTCGGCGATGGCAAAGTCGTTAGCCTCAGGATTGGCCCAATCTACCAGCCAGACGGTCTGATGCTGCTCACCCGCCCCGCTCTTCTCCTTCACGCCATAGCGCAACAAGCGGTAGACCTCTTTATTGGCATCATAGAGCTGACGCCCTTCCCCCAGGCTGGCCGCCCGTTCGAGCTGACGCAGGACTCGGGGAATAAGCGCAGCATCCACCCCACTGCCCATCAACCAGTCAGTCAGCAGAGCAGGTTCGACATTGCGATTGTTGGGGCGGGTGTGCCAGTTACCCAAATAGCGATAGCCCAGATCCTCAATAAAAAACCTGACTACTCGTTGTTGGGTGGCGCGTTCACGTTGGCCGACAGCTGTCACTGTTTAATTACCTCTGCTTATGCCAATCCAGGCTCGAACGTAGCATCATCAGCTTCAACATCAGCACCATCGATTAATGCCAGCACCTGATCAAGAAAACGTTGTGCTTCATGTACATCTGTTGCTTGCCGTAAATAGTGTGGTATCCGCTCAACAAATTCGGAGCGTGATAGAGGCTGATGCTCAAGCAATGCCTCGAGCATGGCTGGCCGCAACAAACGGCGATCATCATCAACATCCGGTAGCGCAACAGCGATGACATGCTTGGCAAAATACCGAAGCTGTTCCTTGAGTCCCAGCTCTGGTATAGGAGATGTCTCTTGGTGATCCTCTGCCTCTGCAGAAGGCTCGCTCTCCTCCATATACTCATATGAAGGCATTGTAACCTCAGGCTCCAACGTCTTGAGCTGATGGAGTTTCCGGATAATCGGGGAGAGCACCTCGTCAGGATTACTGAACCAGTCTGTGGACCAGATGCGGCTAATTTTCCAACCTAAACGCTCCAGAACCTCCTGACGCAGCCGATCTCTGTCTCGGGCAGACTTGGCCGAGTGATAGGTAGCACCATCACACTCGATACCCATCAAGTACCGACCCGGACAGCCAGGGTCTTTCACCGCCAAATCAATAAAGAATCCGGCCACCCCGACCTGAGGCTCACACTCGAACCCGGCTTTCCTAAGCGCCTCCATTACGGCAACTTCGAAGTCGCTATCTGGTGCCTTCCCTGTATGGGTGATTTGTGAGTCCAGTGTTCCTTTTTCAGCAAACTGGAGGAAACCTCGCAAAGAAACGACTCCAAGTTTACTGGTCTCACTCGTCAGCACATCCTCTGAGCGCATCGAGCTGAAGACATGCATCCGCTTCTTCGAACGCGTGAAGAGTACGTTCAGACGGCGCCAGCCTACATCGGAATTTATTGGCCCAAAACGTTGATAAACCTTCCCACCATGTTCGGCAGGTCCATAGGTAAAGGAAATAAAGATCACATCGCGCTCGTCACCCTGCACGTTCTCAAGGTTTTTAATGAAAAGCGGCTCTTCCATGGCATACAAACCATCGATAACACGATCGACTTCCGGCCTACTGCGGCGCAGTTCATCAATAGCACGTTCGATCTGGTCGCGCTGTTTTGAACTCATCGCAACTACACCAAGTGATTCACCCGGTCTGTGCTGCGCATGATGAAGCACAGCCTCTGCCACGGCCTGTGCCTCTTCGATGTTATGCTGGTTGGAGAAACGTCCTTTCGAAACATAGGTAAATTTGATCCCATACTCCGGAGACTCCGCATAAGGAGAGGGGAATATCACCAGATCGCTGTTATAAAAATGGCGGTTGGAGTAGGCGATCAGCTTCTCGTGCCGGGAACGATAGTGCCAACGCAAACGCCGCATGGGGAACAGCGGCAATGCGGCATCCAGGATACTGTCCGTATCGCTGAGCGCGGCGGCATCATCGTCATCCTCACTCTCCACACTTCGATCAAAGAAACTGGTTGGCGGCAACTGCTTGGGATCCCCCACCACCACCAATTGTTTGCCCCTGGCGATAACTCCCAACGCATCCTCTGGCTTTACCTGGGATGCTTCATCCATTACCACCAAGTCGAATTCCATCCGTCCAGGTTCAAGGTAATGAGCTGCGGACATTGGCCCCATCATGAAACAGGGCTTTATAGCAACCAGAGCACTACAGGCTCGGTTGACCAACTGCCGAATTGGAATATGTCTTGCTTTTTTGCCCAGCTCATTCTTGATCAGTGCCAGTTCGGTGTATTCGCTCTTCTTACCTCCCGCGTTTCCCTCCGGGACATGGCGACGAGCAATCTGCGCAGCAATGCGCTGACGCTGCAACGTAATCAGCTTTTTGTCGTACTCCTTGAATGATGCTTGCAAGGCATTGCGTTGGGTACCAGAGATCCTCATCAATTCAGGATGGGCCTGAATAACCTCGCGGGCTAACTGGTCATGGAGTGCCAAGGCCAAACCCAGTTCAATTTTTTCCACAGGGAGCGTTCCGGCAAGGACTGCAGACCAGATCCGTTGCAATCCGCGTTCCTGCATCTGTTCGTAGCAACGAATAAAGTTGACCCACCCATTCAACCAGCGAGGCTGTTGAATCGCCTTTTCGTTCCGCTCCAGCAATGCGTTCAGTGAACAGTCTGTCGACTTGAGCCACTGACCGTTATCCAACATTGTTTCTTGTGCAAATCGCACAGCATGCTGCTTCTGGTCATGCCATTGCAGGCCAACTTCAGCACCATCACGGCAAAGTAACGCATACTCGCTCGCATTATCCAAATGCCTGATCCTGGTGGCCAAAGAGGCACACTTTATGTTTCCAACCAGTTGATCAGCCAGATTCAGCGTGTCGCCGATAATGGTTAGTGCCTGTCGATTATCTTTATTCAACCCAAAAGCCAACGGGACTGATTGCGCAAAGACACCCAACTCCGGTTTCTTATTTTCAAGGTCAATCTGCAAGGCAGACATTTTTTGCAAGAGATCGGAGAAATGTGTCATCTGACCCAGTGATACCTCCGTATTGACAAACCACCCCTGTAAAGCAGTCAGCGTCGCTTGCACTTGTTGGCAAGCCTGTCTCAATGCTCCTTGTTCACCTAGCCAGACAGGATGATCTTTCAGTTGGTGGGCAATGCGCGGCAGCAACTTGGTCTCATTTTCTGCCTGCTTCACCAAGGCCATTATTTTCGCGCTGAACTGTGACTTCTCAATCTGATGGACGCCTTTAATGATTTCGCCATCCAGAGCCATCACATCAGAGCCTATCGCAACCCGCTTTCCAAAGCCGATGCCGTAACAAGCGCGGACCTGCTTGTACCAATCGCGCAATTGCATCAACTGCACGCAATCCGTGTCCAGTCCACGGTATGCGCTGCCGAGTTGATTACCGAAGGCTCTTTGCTCAAACTGCTGCAGTAACTCCGTGTACTTCACCAGGTTAGTTGACCAACGTTTCAACTCGGCAAACTTGGTTCCTGGCTGTCGAGACAACCCTGTGAGCAAGGCCTTGGCATTACGCCAATCACTCTTGAACCATGAGAAGAAACCACCCTGCTGAATAATCGCAACAGCACGAGCAAGTTGCTCTTGGGACGGTAGTCTGTCCAACTGATACAGCTCGGACAAGTTATCCCTGAGGGGACGCAACTCTTCAATCTGCTGAACCAGCTCGAGCAGTACAGCATCGAGGCCATCATCATCAAACAGTGGGTCACGTACCCTGATGAGCTCTGCCGGCAAGGCCCCCACAATAGACAGCAATTCTGCACAGAATACCAAGCCAGGTTGGGTATCATCGATGTGAGCAGAGAGGCTGCCAGGTAACGCACTCTTGAAGTCACTCAGCTGACCAGAGAGGGATGACAACTCATCTTCGATGCATCGAACAGACTCGAGCCACTTGATCAAGTCACGAAGAGAGAAATGTTCAGCAACACCGTACTTTGCCAACTCCTCACTGGGAAAGTCGCATTGCTCCCCTCGCTCTAATAGACGGAGTTTCTCGGGTTCAATGGCTTGACTCAAGGTGTCATAGTAGCCTTGAAGGGTGTCAAATCTCGCCAGATAGTGACGAACGCGTGCTATCGCATCCGAGGTATCCATCCCGGGAAGTGCGGCGAATAATTCCGATCCGCTCAAGGTAGGTAGATGCTTCTGATCCTGTACCAGTTGCTCAATATGGGAGAGCGTATCGAGCCCCTCACCTTCCAGAGCCCATTTGTCTAAAAAACCTTGATAATAATGATGAAAATGGAGGATAGACGCCTGCCAAGCTTGTAACAAATCAACTATACGAGCGCTGTCAAACAGCTGGATTTGGGTGTTATTCACACCACTCCAAGGGTGCTCATATATTTCTGCATCGGCCCCCACCTGCTCCCGCACCTCCTTGTAGATACGGCTAAACTCCACCACTTGGTCGCTCAGTCGTAGCTGAGCCACCTTGTCCAGTTTTTTACCAGAAAAGTTCTCAATATGGAGTGCTGTTGCATCGATATCCAATTTGTGGCGATAGCGCGTCGCACCACTCAGGATCTGATGGATAGTCCTTCCCGTGAGCTCCCAAGGGGTGTTTATCAATGCCGCATATTCATTGAGCTGCCTCTTGAGCTCTTCATAACGCGTAATCTGGGCGTCAATTTCTTCCGTCGTCGGCATTGTTGCCTGACGCATCATGCGGGCTTCAATATCCTCCAGCACCTTACGCTTATGCGTCTTGTGGCTGTGCAACTCCAAGCAGAACTCACCCAGACCGGCGCGATCCAGACGACGCTTGACGACCTCCAAGGCCGCCATTTTCTCTGCCACGAACAGCACCTTCTTGCCATTGAGCAGGGCCGCAGCAATCAAGTTGGTAATCGTCTGTGATTTGCCGCTGCCGGGAGGGCCTTCAATGACCAGATTCTTCCCATGGATGGCATCGATCAACGCACTGTGTTGCGAACTATCCGCATCATCGATCAGCGGGATCTTGTCATGGATCCCAGGGTAACTATCGATGCAATACTCATGTTGGCTTAATCCACCTGTTGAGTCGGCATTGCTTTCGCCGCCCCCCTGACTGGTGAAAAAGCGACGGATCACCTCATGAGACAAAATGTTGCGTTTGTCCTGAGGCCAACGAGCAGGATCGAGATCCAGATACATCATCATCTTGCCAAAGTTGAGCAAGCTCAGCGCCCCGTAGCGTTTCACCGACCACCTGGGTTTATGCTTCCCAACGACTTTGGTCACCGCAGCGAGATAGGACTCAGGTGTCTGCTCTTCGTCAAACATAGGAAGAGCCAGCCCAAAGTCAGCCTGTAATTTCTCCTTCAAGGAGAGATTGGGCAGGATATCTTCACCCGTGTAATGGATCTGGTATTTGTAGAGGCCATCCTTGGGATCCAGCTTGCCACGCTCACATCGCACAGGAATGGTGAACAAGGGGGCAAAGCGTGCTTTATCCGAAGTATCGCTCTCGTACCATTCGAGGAATCCCAGCGCCAGATACAGGATATTGGCGCCACTCTCTTCTATGGCCGTTTGAGCCTTGTTGTGGATGGCCCGCAGACGTGCCTCGAGCTCTCCGGGGAAGAGCAGAACCTGTATCCGCTTATCGTCATGACCGGGGTAGGATGGCGATATAGTGAGCGCCTTACCTATCTTGGCCTGACGTTCAAAGTCCTCAAGCCCTTCATAACCCGCCAGATTGCAGGCTGTGGTCAGTTCTGACAAATTGAGGCCTTGTTTAACGTACTGGGTCCGAATACCGGTCAGTTTTCCATCTCTAGCCTGGCCATATTGATAGATAAACTCATGGGCCTGCTCCAGCAGTGGCCGGTTTACTTCTGAGGCAGGCACCCGCTGTCCAGTGGGTAAATCGAATTCGGTGCTGATCCCCAAAACCTGTGCCCAATCCTTGGCCGTCGGAAGGGCTCTTAGCTGGACATCCTTACCATCCTCACCAACCTTCAGATAGCCATGCTCCAACAGTTGTTGGCGGGTTGGTTCAGGGACTGGCGCAAACTCCATTGCGACTTCCGCGCAGAGTGTTTCATAGAGCTGCTCTGGCAGCTCATCAACAATACGCAGTGCGGAACCTTTATTGGTGAGGGGAAAGTTGAGCAGACGATTGCGAGAGGTGAGATCCAATAACTTCTTTCGCATCGCCTCAAGGGAGGTTAATACAAAAGGATCCACCCCCTCTATCACTCCACCTGTGGATGATGCTTCTACAACCGACATACAGCTCTCCAATTATTTTTTGAACTCTCAACCCAGGCCAACAACAAGGCCACATCGAGTCCGCACTAAGTCTATTTTTCAGTAATACTTAGCGGCGCATGATCGCCACTGATAACACAACCATCAACAACAAGGTCTCGATATTGCGGTTTTTCTGAATAGCGTTCCAGTGCCACAGACAGTGAACCCCATACCGCTCACATAAACCGGACCATCCAATCTTGGGCAGCATGTTCTCGCTGTCCAACCGTACTCATGGTTGTTCCCTCATCTTGGCAGCCTCTGCAGCCAGCACGGCCAGCATCTGCTCCTGGTGTTCTGCGATCTCGGTTTCCTGCCAGCGACCTTTCTCTTTCATCAAACGGATCATGGCGAGCAACTTGAGGCTATCAATCTGGTTGTTGGCAAGGCTCGCTTCAAAGTGCTCCTGCTTCTGTTGGGGCTGGAAGTTACTCAGGCGCGAATTCTTGCTGTGGCTGATAAGGCAAAGGTTGCCAAACGAATGGAGTGACTTCTCCGAAACCTTGTGCGCTTTATGAATAGGGTGCTGAGGGGCAAAATGCTCCACTGAACTGCGAAACGTGAAGTCAAAAGAATAGGCCACTTTGTCACGATTTCGGTCCCGTACCCACAGCAGGTAGTCGAGGAAATTGAAGACAAAGTTGTTCTCGATATGACCGAAACGCAGTCTGGTTTTAATCACCTCATGCCAGCGCTCATCGACCTCGATTGCGGGCAACAGGGCGTTATCAAGGTACAGCATCTGGTAATAGGAAGCCCCTTCACCCGGCGCCAAAAAGCGCTGGAAGACAAAGCGGCGAGCCTGACTCTCCAGATAGGACAGATAAGCCCCTGCCTCTACCGGTTGATCAGGGTGACAATTGTCGAACAGATATCTCAGTGCACCATTCAGCCAATGTTTGTAAACCAGGGTCGGGGTCGACACATGAAACGCCGATAGCAACATCAGGATCCGCCGGTTAACACCAGAGAAACCATTCTCATTTTCATCCTTGTCAAAGGTATTGATGTAACTGACGCTCTTTTCCGAATACCAGTGCAGCCGCTTCAGACTCCAACCATCCTTGCCATCGGCAAACTCGCGCTTGATGATGAACTGATCAAACAGATACTTGCTCTTTAACAGCCCATAGATAAAACGCTGAACTGCCGCTACTGGATCCGGTTGCCTTATCACTCGCAGCTCAAACTGATCAACCAGTTGTTTATCATCGAGCGGCACCCCCTCCGTATCACCCGGGTCGCGGCTAACGAGTCGCAGCACATGGAGCAAGAAGTTGGAGAAGTTGATAACGCTGTTAAAGCGCTCGGAGCCTGCGCTCTCCTCCTCTACCGTCTGCTCACCATCGAGCTTGTCATCCTGCAAAATGGCCAACAAGGTGCGCCCCTGGCTACCGGCTGCTGCACGGCATTTATCGGCTGCGTCGGCCGTATTAGGGGAACCTAGCAGATCAAGCAGATGGGCAAAATCACGGGGCACAAACTGGCCCCAGTCGCTCTCACCAAACAGACGGTGGCGCTCTTGCGGGGTAAAGCCGTACTGGATATAGCGCTCCATATTGGCGCAGGCATCCCATACCCGTGTCAGGATATGAATACTTTGGCGACGATGCTCTTCCTCGGGTATCTGGTTCAGCGTCTCCATCAGCCGCGCTTTGATCACTTCATGCTTTTCCAACTGCTCGCCGCGATTGTTCATCGCCTCGAAGAAGTGATTGAGATCGGTATCCTTGGGTACTTCGATACGAGAGATCTGCACATGCTTGAAGAGGTAGTCGCAAAAGGCCGTCAGTTTAGCCCCCACCAAACCAAGATCCGCCATTGCCTTGCCAATCAGCTCAAAACCGTTCACCAGACCTTCATTGAAGGTACTCCCCCGCAAATCGTGGGGGGCAACACCCTGCCATAAGCGCTCGAAGGTATGGCTCGATATCGGGCGACTCTCAAAAGCGAGGTTGATGGTCTGATACCAGCTCATATCCACCGAATCTATCGCGTGGTGTTTGAGCCAATTAGCCAGCAGAGAGAGGGTAGTAAAGCGCTGCTGGCCATCGATTACCTCGAAACTGCCATCGTCCCGGGCAAATACCACCAAGGTGCCGATATAGTAGGTTTGCTGTTCCTTGGCTCCGACCGATTTTTGCTGATAATCCAGTACATCCTGCAGCAGTTGGGTGATCTCTCCCTCGCCCCAGGCATAGTTGCGCTGGTACATGGGCACCAGATAGCGGGTGCGCTCTTCAAGCAGTGCACGAATGGAAAAGGGGTGGACGCCTGCATCACTCATAATATTTCATCTCCCGAAACAGCCCGACCAGTTCATCTTCGGCGCCGTTGCGATTGTTCTTGTTCTCTCGACTGCTCATGCTAGGCAAAGGGAAGCCGTGCAGGTCTCCCGGCAGACGGGCATCACGAATGGCACGGATCAGATTGTGCTCCAGCACGTAGTTATCCATGGTCGCCAGTTGCACCACCTGCTGGCGAATACGGCAGCGATAGGCCCAGATAAAGCACTTCTCGATGGCCAGTGACAGCCCTTGGCTGCCGAACTTGTCGATATAGAAGATCAGGGCGCAGTCGAACATGGCCCGCACATAACGATCCCCGGTACGGTGGCGGCGTTCGTAGCTGCCCAGAGTCGAGAGCACCTTGCTGGCCATCGGCGTCAGCGTTTCGCCAAGCAGGGTGGCAGATTGTGTCTTGCCGGAATCAGACTCCTCGGCCACGATGGCGGCGACCCGCGTCTGGTAGTACTCGGCCATCTCGAAAAAGCGCCGACCATTGATGATCATCTGGTCGAGATGAAAGGGAAAAGTCATGCGCTGGCCGTCAATCTTGCGCTGGTACTGGCTGTTGTACTCATCGACAAAGTGGTGGGCGATGCGCAGCGACTCCACGTAAGGGAAGTGCCCTACCCGGTCGAGGTTGACCCCCTTGAAGAGATCCACCTCCCCCTTGCCAAAGTAGCGGGCCGACTTGCCCTCGGCCCACTGGCGTACCCGATAGAGATAGAGAGCGAACAGATTGGCCAGCTCGTCGCTTGGCAAGCGCTCCCAATGGGCGACGGCCTCGGCCTTGAGGTTGGCCTCATGGTCGGCAAACTCGCGCAGGTGAAATGCCTTGAGCAGATCGTGGGGAGCCAGATCGCGCCCCCGGGCATTTTGTGAATCGAAGAACTGGAACGCCTCCGAGATATCCTGCAGCACAAAGCAGACTACCTGACAGCGGTTAAGCAGAAAGTCGATTTGCTGCTCGTCAAATTCAGGGCGGGCCACCAGCCGACGCAGCTCCAGATAGTTGCGTCTGAGGTTGAACTCCGAATCCCGGCTGGGGAAACACTGGCGCTGCATAAACGCATCGATAGGTCCACGCAAGGCCTGCAATTGCTCACGCAGATCCTGACGTTGAAACCGGATACTCTTCTCTTTGCCACTGCGAGTTTCGTTATCCAGCACCTCGATCAGCGCCTTGACGGTCAACATCAGGGTCAAGGTGCGTTGCTGGCCATCGACGATATCAAGCATCTCGCCCTGCTCACTATCGGTGTGCTGATGAAACACCACCGAGCCCAGCCGATAGGCGCTCTTGTCCTGATGGGTCGCCAGATCGGTGAAGAGATCCGAAATATTCTTGGCGCCCCAGCGGTACGGTCGCTGATAGCTTGGGATGGCCAGTTGGGGAATGGCCAGCAACTGGCGTACCGACAACACCTGATTGTTGACGCTCTCCATCATGCCTCCTTCGATAGCGGCAGGCGGATACGGCCGGTCAACAACTGCTGCATCATCCCCTGCTTCACATCACGGGCCTTGGCCAGCTTCTGCTCCAGTGCTGTGAGCTCGCTATCCATATCGGTGAGGATTGTCGCGATAGCGGTTTGCTCTTCTATTTTTGGCTTATAAATCTTTAAAGCTAAAAACGCATTCTTTGAGATATTTTTCATGCTGTTACTTGTCCCGGTTGCAGACTCTTTAATCTTTTTGGCATTTATCGGGTGAGCAAGAACATACATCAACCACTTAGTATTCAATTCAGCATCTTCTCGGAATGAGACTTGCCACAGCCGGTCGGGAAGAAAATAACCAGGCAAACTTTTCTCAATGTAACCGATCTCCCCAACCAACGCTGGCGTATTCATTCGGCTAACAATGATGTTCCCTTCGCGTGGAAAGCATTTAGCTCTACCGATGTCACTGGGAATAATTGATTTCGCTTCTAAACAATTAAAAATACCGCCATTGACACATGACGTTTTTAGAACATGCTTACCATGACCATACGCATCCAGTTGATCAATTGAGTTTACACTGACGCCCGCATCGATATTTTTCGTCACACTGCTCAATGATACTTCATGCCAATCTTCCGGAATGTGTCCCAGCTCGCTGGATTTATAGCCTTTGGGGGTACCATCGGGGCGCAGGGCGAACTGCGGCAGGCGGGTACGGCCGGTCAGCAGTTGCTGCATGGTGGCGCTCTTAATGGCCTGTTTCTTGGCGATCAGTTGCTCCAAGCCTGCAATCAGCGCATCGGTATCGGATAGTACATTCGCAATAGCGGCTTGCTCAGCTTCACGCGGAAACGGAACCGGAATAACCCTAATTAAATCTGTATTTAAATTTGGCTGGCCATTTCCAGTTGCAATTTTTTCCTGCAGCTTCTTCGTTTGAGTATTTATGTAATGAGCAAGGAAAACTTTGTTTCCCAAGCACTGATTAACTAATGCAGCGACGCCATCATTAGCACAACATTTTATTTTAAGTATTTTTGCAACACCAAGTGTTGCACCGCTATTAGAAATAATAAGAGTATCTTCATCTAACACTCTGCTTCTTAATGAACCGAGCTCAGTCAACTTAGTCGCGGTATCAACTACATACATCTGTTCGAGTGAGATATTAGTCAATGAGGCAACTGTCAGCCACGGAATAAAGTTGCCATTGAAAAATCTTGCATCACCCGCGGGTCGAGGAGAACCACCTCTAAGGAAGGTGCGAACAAGTCCCTGATATGAGATCATGTTTGTCATCTGGAGCCATGAAAAAGGGTTCATCATGAGTCATCAGCTCACCTTCGCCGACAGTGAATTCAGCAGTAAGCGCCGTCAGACCAGAAAAGAGATTTTCTTGTCCCGCATGGAGCAGATCCTGCCATGGCAAAACATGGTGGAAGTCATCGAGCCGTTTTATCCCAAGGCTGGTAATGGCCGGCGACCTTATCCGCTGGAAACCATGCTCCGCATTCACTGCATGCAGCATTGGTACAACCTGAGCGATGGCGCGATGGAAGATGCTCTGTACGAAATCGCCTCCATGCGTCTGTTTGCCCGGTTATCCCTGGATAGCGCCTTGCCGGACCGCACCACCATCATGAATTTCCGCCACCTGCTGGAGCAGCATCAACTGGCCCGCCAATTGTTCAAGACCATCAATCGCTGGCTGGCCGAAGCAGGCGTCATGATGACTCAAGGCACCTTGGTCGATGCCACCATCATTGAGGCTCCCAGCTCGACCAAGAACAAAGAGCAGCAACGCGATCCGGAGATGCATCAGACCAAGAAAGGCAATCAGTGGCACTTTGGCATGAAGGCCCACATTGGTGTCGATGCCAAGAGTGGCCTGACCCACAGCCTAGTCACCACCGCGGCCAACGAGCATGACCTCAATCAGCTGGGTAATCTGCTGCATGGAGAGGAGCAATTTGTCTCAGCCGATGCCGGCTACCAAGGGGCGCCACAGCGCGAGGAGCTGGCCGAGGTGGATGTGGACTGGCTGATCGCCGAGCGCCCCGGCAAGGTAAGAACCTTGAAACAGCATCCACGCAAGAACAAAACGGCCATCAACATCGAATACATGAAAGCCAGCATCCGGGCCAAGGTGGAGCACCCATTTCGCATCATCAAGCGACAGTTCGGCTTCGTGAAAGCCAGATACAAGGGGTTGCTGAAAAACGATAACCAACTGGCGATGTTATTCACGCTGGCCAACCTGTTTCGGGCGGACCAAATGATACGTCAGTGGGAGAGATCTCACTAAAAACTGGGGATAACGCCTTAAATGGCGAAGAAACGGTCTAAATAGGCTGATTCAAGGCATTTACGGGAGAAAAAATCGGCTCAAACATGAAGAAATGAAATGACTGAGTCAGCCGAGAAGAATTTCCCCGCTTATTCGCACCTTCCCTAACAACATCAGCAAGTTCACCGATATGTTTACACTCCCAATCCTCAGGAATAACCCCCACCTCGGTCTGCTTATAACCTGTCGGAACGGTCTGAGTGGCCGCCATTTCGCTCGCTTTATCCTGCATCATCTGATTTGCCATTATGCCCACTCCAGCCCCATGGCTTTAAGATGGGCTGCCACCTTGGCCTCCAGCTCGCTCACGTTTTGGGTGAGTTGTGGCAGGGAGCTGCTATAACGCTCCTCCAGCTCCTTGACCCGATTAGCCAGCTGCTGGGTGACCCGTTCAATCTCGGCTTCCAGCGCGCCGCACTGACTCGCCTGCCATTTATCTTCCACCAGCAGGGTTTTGATCTCGTTATCCTGCAGTTTGGGGTAGTGGGCAAACACCGCTTTATCGAGGGCGTCGCTGGCCTCCTTATGGGCTTTCTTGGCCCGGGTCTCGGCGTCGAACAGCTGCTGCGCCTGCTTGAGCACAGCCAGCTCC
Organism: Aeromonas sp. FDAARGOS 1402; assembly: GCF_019046925.1. Classification (NCBI taxonomy): domain Bacteria; kingdom Pseudomonadati; phylum Pseudomonadota; class Gammaproteobacteria; order Aeromonadales; family Aeromonadaceae; genus Aeromonas; species Aeromonas sp. FDAARGOS 1402. Next base: position 3,307,181 of record NZ_CP077201.1, on the reverse strand, counting down.
TCCTTGTCGGTGGCGACCTTGATACGCCCCTTGACGCTGGCGGCGGTCACCTTCTCCTTGTCGTTCATCGCCTCAACCAGACCGCCCTCTTCCCCGCTCTGCTCCTCGATAAAGCTCTCCAATGCCAGGCTCGCTTCATCCAGCGCGGTTTGCAGGGTATCGAGCTCTTTTTGCTCATTGGCAAAGAAGCGGGCCACCAGCAAGGCGGGTGGGAGCAGCTCGGCCTTGTACTTGGCTTTGCCAATCACCAGATCCGGGCTCTCTTTGATCTTTTCGCCCTTGTCGGCAATCAGCTCGCGCAGTACCCGACCCGCAGGCCAGCCATCCTGTGAGAGCACATAGAGATCGTCTTGCAGCTGGCTTTGCCAGTAGTCCATCAGCAGCTGATAGATGGCGTATGGGTCGAGCAGCTCACCGGTCGCCTCGGCGCTCGCGCGGTAGTGCTCAAGCAGTGCTTCACTCACCTCGTCGATCAGCGCCTTGGGCGAGTCGCCCTTGGCAAACTCGCCGAACTGGCACTCGCTAAACCACTGGGCGAACGGCGCCAGCGCCGCTTGTTTGAAGCGGGCAAACTCCTCACAGGCCAGTATGGTGCCTTTGACCTTGGCGGCGGCGACCCGCGCCTCACTGTAACCGGGACGCAGCGGGGCAAACAGGGTGGCCTTGAGAGTCGGGAATACCCGCCAGTAGGAGCCAAGCGCCGCGATATCGCGCTCGGGGATGCCCCCTTGCAGGTGACCGGCCAGATCGTGTAGGTCTTCCCCTTCGCTGTCATTGATATAGCGCGGGATATTGAGGTTGTAGTCGTTGCGGGCGATCTCGCCAAGCGGTACCCAACGGCTGTAACCCTCCAGGGTCAGGCCACGGGTGAAGGTATCGACAATCTTGTGGATGTCCTGCTCGCGCAGCCGGTTCTTGTTGCCATCTTTGATAAAGCCTTTGCTGGCATCGATCATAAACAGCCCTTGCTCATTGCCAGCCAGAGCATTGAAGGCGCGGGAGTGGGCGCTCTCTTTGTCGATGACGATGATGCAGGCGGGAATACTGGTGCCGTAGAAGAGGTTGGCGGGCAGACCGATGATCCCCTTGATATAGCCCTGCTTGAGCAGGTTCTCGCGGATACGCGCCTCGGCATTGCCGCGAAACAGCACGCCGTGGGGCAGGATCACCGCACCCTTGCCGGTGCTCTTCAGGCTCTTGATGATGTGCAGCAAGAAGGCGTAATCGCCGTTTTTCTCTGGCGGCACGCCCCAGACAAAGCGGCCGAACTCGTCGTGTTCGGCATCGAGGCCACTGGTCCAGTTCTTGTTTGAAAATGGCGGGTTGGCCACGGCGAAGTCAAAGGTTTTGAGCTGGTTGTTGCCCTCCTTCCATTGGGGCGCGGCCAGGGTGTTGCCCTTCCGGATCTTGGCGGTGGGATTGTCGTGCAGGATCATGTTCATCCGCGCCAGCGCACTGGTGGCGTTGTCCATCTCCTGTCCGTAAATACTCAGCCCCTTGGGACCCGCCTCGTCACTCGCCTTGAGCAGCAAGGAGCCCGAACCACAGGTGGGGTCGTAGACGGTGGCATCTTGCGGGGTCTGACGGCTGATGCCGATCACCTTGGCCAGAATGCGCGACACCTCGGCCGGGGTGTAGAACTGCCCCTTGGACTTGCCCGACTCGGTGGCAAAGTGGCGCATCAGGTATTCGTAGGCATCACCCAGCAGGTCATCCCCTTCGGTACGGTTGGCCGACAGATCCAACCCCTCGAAGATGGCCACCAGCTTGGAGAGGCGGTCGATCATCTCCTTGCCCTTGCCGAGTTTGTCTTCGTCGTTGAAGTCGGCAATGGTGATCACCCCTTGCAGATCGTTGGCAGTAGCCAGCGCACTGATGATGGTGTTGATCCCCTCGCCTATCTCCTTGCTGCCCTTGAGCGCCACCATGTCGTCAAAACTCGCCCCGGCTGGTACCTCGATCATGGCGTACGGGTTGCCCTTGGCCTTGTCGGAGACGTATTTCACAAACAGCAGGGTCAGCACATAGTCCTTGTACTGGGAGGCATCCATCCCGCCGCGCAGCTCATCGCAGCCAGCCCAAAGGGAGGAGTAGAGTTCGTTCTTCTTGATAGCCATGGTGAATCCGGTCTTTGAAACGGTAAAGGTGGCGCTAAAACAGCGTGTTAATGCGGGTTAGTGTATCCAGTTGAGATTGGGCAGACTATGGCTTGCGCCTCAGAACCTTCGTCTGATGGTGCAGTTGCCTATAAAACCCTCACTCGGATTTAAAAACGGCGGGCGGCGTGCTGCCACCATCGCAACGCAGCGTGCCTAATGAGTCGCTGCGGCACAGGGTGCCATCGGAGGCACGCAGGTTGCCGAGACTATCCTCACGCCACGTCACCCGTTCGCCGGTTTTGGCATTGCTGCCACGCACATGGCCCAGTGCGTCTTTGCGATAGGTGGTGCCATCGCTGCCCTTGAGGTTGCCCAACGGATCGGTGCGCCAAGTAATGCCGGTACCTGAATCCCTGACGGTGCCAAGGCAGTCGGTGCGCAGCAAGCCATGGCGGCCATCCTGGCATTGATAGCGGGTGTGGCCGAGGCTGTCCTTGCGGTAGGTGCAATCGCCCGCGATTCCAAGTTGGGGGAACGCACCGAGCAAGAAAACGGCTGGCCAGGGCAACCGGGCAATTGACCAGGAGATCAAACGGACGCTCATCGCATGTCTCCTCTGGATGTGAGCTCGACTGACTATACCGAGCGGACTGTGCCGGTTCGATACTGGGGTTTTGCACATGTCGTGTTTTCAGGCGGATACAGTAGCAAACTGCCCACATCCCATCTCACCTCCCCTTTGTTGCCCAAACAGGCATTGTCGCAAGGCTTCTAAACTGCCCTTACCCGAGTGGGATGACGCCAACTAATTTGTCAATTTCAGCCGATGCTGACCAAAGGTAATCTTATGCAACCAATTTCTTCCCGAGCACGAAGACATCAGCGCCGTCATCGAAAGAGACGAGCACAAGCCCTTACTACCGGCCAAGGTTATCGCCCCAATATCATTTTCTTCACCGGGGCCGGCTTGTCAGCGGAAAGCGGAGTACCTACGTTCAGAGGCAAGGAGGGTATTTGGCATCACGATGAAAACTGGCGCTATTCCCATGCGAGCAGCTTGGACACAGATCTGGCTGGTTTCCTGGCCTTTCACAACCAGCGGCGTCAAACCATGTTGAAAGCCTCCCCCTCGCAAGCCCACTATCTGATCGCCAAGCTACCGCCGAAATATAGTGTCGGGATCATCACCCAGAATATTGATGACTTACATGAGAGGGCTGGTAGCCATGGTGTTATTCATCTGCATGGTTCAATCCGGTTTTTGGTACCCAAGGGCTTTCGTAATCCAAAATACCGGCAGCCATGGTACAAAGATGTAAAGATGGGCGAGTGCTGCCCATGTACCCGCTCACAATTTCGCCCTGATATCGTGCTGTTTGGTGAGACGGCTTATGAGTATCAACACGCTCGTCGCTGGCTCTGCGAGGCCGATATTGTGATAATTATAGGAACCAGTTTACTGGTTGAACCTGCATTCTCTTTGCTGCAAAACATCAACCCCGGCGCATCTGTCTATTACATCGATCCCGACCCCGGGTTGTCATCCAGACTGCCGTTTCCCGGTGAGCAGATTGTTGATGGGGCTAATCGCGGTGTTGTTCGCCTATTGCAGAAAATATGTCATGACTGATGAGCCTGTAGTGACCAAGAGGAAGCAACATGAAATTGTATCTGGACGATGAGAGAGAAACACCGGCAGGGTGCGTTCGCGTATTCTGGCCAGACGAAGCGATTGCATGGCTAAAAACAGGAGCAGTGACAGAAATTAGCCTCGACCATGACCTAGGTGATGATAATAGAGGAACAGGCTACGACGTTATTCTTTGGATAGAAAAAGAGGTAATGACCAATCACTTCATACCACCCCTTATTCGTGTTCACTCCGCGAATGTCTCCGCACGAAGTAAAATGGAATTGGGTATTATGGCTATTAATGATTTTCTGGCTAAGCCATCACGGATCGCCCCAGATGATACAAATTGTGTTCGCTGACTCAGTGACATGAGGGAGGGCCAATTGAATAAAGCAGTAGGGGTGCATGTTAGGCTGCGGTGGATTCAACTCTGAAGCAAAACCCTACCCTAAAGGCAACCAAGGAGACAGAACGAGCACTTCCGCCATTGAAATTTACATATCATGACCATGAGCTATATTGATACACGACCATTTTCATTGCTTTTATAATATACGAAAACAGTTTTAAAGTTCATTTTTATAGTATGAGCATGGCGACTTGCTTTTATATATCACAAAAGCAAGTCGCCTAAGAATAGAGCAAATTGACACATTCACCAATGATGTTTAACCTCCTAAAAAACAGGAGGCTATATGAACAAGAATGAACCAGCACTAATAAAAACCAAAGCACTATTAAAAAAACTTGGCATATCTAGATCGACTCTGTACAGGTGGATTAAAGAACACAAGTTTCCACCGCCACACAATAAAAGTTTTTATTCTGCCGCAGAGGTCAGCAGTTGGATATCAAGGGAAAACCGCTCATCTTAGATGATGAATTATACCGCTATTCAATGACTCCATTATATTTACATTTCCTGAATGGATTTCACTGCCTCCATTAATTTTTTATCCCATAACTCATATGCCTCACGTTGCTCATTGGTCCAATCATGAAGATTGTAAATAGCCATGACACCAGCCATCCTGTGACCAAGCATTTTCTCGGTTACCTGTGGCATGATGCGCTCCTCCGATAAACGCGTACTCAGCGTCCGACGCATGTCGTGCATACGCCAATACGGAAGATCCAGTTTATCTCGCACCCGCTCTGCTAGCTGGATCAGGGACGCACTGCTCAATGACTGCTTTGGATTCACCGGCGAGCGACATACTGGCCCCCCCTTTAGCCGAGATTTCGCCGCCGCTTCTTGCAGCAACATCATCACCCGGGTAGGAATAGGCCGACGTATTGGTGATCCACTTTTGGCACGAGCAGCGGGAACCGTCCAAATTTGCTCCTCCAGATTAAACTCACTCCACTGCGCCCCCAATGCCTCGCCACTGCGACAGCCCAGCAGGATCACCAGTTTGGCGGCCAATTTTAATCCGCGGCTGGCCCTGCTCTGTTCAAATGCAATCCAAATCTGAGCGAGTTCACGCATGGTCAGCACACGAGTACCTCTCTCAGGTTGAGATCCAACATCTTCGGTGCGTAATTGCAACACCGGGGAGCCGCCAATGAGATTTCTCCGAATACAAAAACTAAGAATGGACTTTAATCTGCGTAATAAATGACCGGCATTTTTGGGCTTTTTCTTGCCAATTTTATCAAACCACTCCAGCCAGCTGGAAAACGGGATCTGTTCAACCGGAATACCAATAAACAGAGGTTCGAAATAGCGCTGCATGGTATGCTCATAGAGCATGACCGTACGAGGCCGCAGCTTGGGCAGATGGTGCTCACGAAAATGCTCGCAGCACTGTTTCAGTGTGACATCATGCTTCTGGTGGAGCTTATCCCAGAAAACTCTAGGGTGTTCATTACGCTCCAGCGCACCACGGATAGCAGGGATCAATGCCCTGGCATCAGCGAGTTTAAGGTCGGGATAGCGTCCAATTTTGAGTCTCGCCGCTTTTCCTTGCCAGCGATAGCGATATTGCCATGAGATGGTGCCACGCTCGGTGACCCGAGCTGACAATCCATCACGATCTGACAATTCCGTCTTACCAAAGTAGGGCTTACCATACAGGGCACGTAGCTTCGCATCAGTAAGTGGCATATGACTCTCCTGTGATTGGCCATCTGATTTTTCACTGACACATTAACGCGCCCTGACGTGTACACAGATACGTACCAAACTGGTCTGAAACGGACTGAATCAAGATCAGACAAAGTGAGACAATCTGAGATAACACTCCGTATAACGACTTGTTTTTCAAGCATATAAACACAATTCAGAACCACGAAATGAGCCAGCAGACAAAGCCTACCTTCTATTTCCACGACTACGAGACCTTCGGCATCAGTCCGGCCAAAGACAGGCCGTCGCAGTTTGCGGGCATTCGCACCGACGCGGATTTCAACGTCATCGGCGAGCCGCTGGTGATTTACTGCAAGCCGCCGGCGGATTACCTGCCGGAGCCGGAAGCCTGCCTCATCACCGGCATCACGCCGCAAAAGGCGATGAAGGACGGGCTGTGCGAGGCGGACTTCATCCGCCAGATCCACGCAGAGTTCGCCACCCCGGGCACCTGCGTGCTGGGCTACAACAGCATCCGCTTCGATGACGAGGTGACCCGCTACACCCTCTATCGCAACTTCTATGACCCCTATGCCTACGCCTGGCAGAACGGCAACTCCCGCTGGGACATCCTCGACATGCTGCGGGCCTGCTACGCCCTGCGCCCGCAGGGGATAGAGTGGGCGTTTGACGACGAGGGCAAGCCGAGCTTCAGGCTGGAGAAGCTGACGGTGGCCAACGGCGTGGCCCACGCCAACGCCCACGATGCGCTCTCGGATGTGCTGGCCACCATCGAGATGGCCAGGCTGGTGAAAAATGCCCAGCCCAAGCTCTTCGAGTACCTCTTTGATCTTCGCAACAAGAACAAGGTGAAGGCCCTCATCGACGTGGTGACCATGAAACCCCTGGTGCACGTCTCCGGCATGTTCTCCCCCTGGCAGGGGTGTGCGAGCTGGGTGTCGCCGCTCGCCTGGCACCCCACCAACCAGAACGCGGTGATCATGGTGGATCTGACCCGTGACCCGACTCCGCTCATCGAGCTCTCCTGCGAGGAGATCCGCGAGCGCCTCTACACCAAAAAAGAGGAGCTGGGGGATTTGGCCGGCATTCCGGTCAAACTGGTGCACATCAACAAGTGCCCGGTGCTGGCCCCGGCCGCCACCCTGACCCCGGAGCGGGCGGACGAACTGGGCATCAATCGGGCTCAGTGCCGCAAGAGCCTGGATCTGCTGCGGGCCCACCCCGAGGTGCGGGAAAAACTGGTGGAGGTATTCAACCAGGAGTTTGCCGGCAGCACCGACGGCGACCCCGACACCCAGCTCTACGCCGGCTTCTTCGGCCACGGCGACAAGTCCACCATGGATCTGGTGCGCGCCACTCCGGCGGATCTGTTGGGGGAGCGGGAGTTTGCCTTCACGGATCCCCGTCTGCCCGAGATGCTGTTCCGTTACCGCGCCCGCAACTGGCCCCACACCTTGAGCGAAGCGGAGCAGAAGCGCTGGCGCCTGCACTGCAGCGACTACTTCAGCCGCCGCCTGCCGGATTATGTGCCGCGCCTGGAAGCCCTGGCGGAACAGAACCAGGGGAACGAACGGAACTTTGCGACTCTAAAGAGTCTCTATCACTACCTTGAAAATCTGTGAGATGTGAGCCGTTTCACAGTTAAAAACCGATGCGTTTCCCCGGCTCGCGACATAATGGGCAGGGAGCCCAAGCTCCTGATAGTGTGAATATTTAGATGCGCTGACGGCATGGATGCCGTGCTTTCGACTGTTGGGGAACTCTCGTTTTATGCGTTCAGCTCTGCCTGCTTTGACACTCGTCGCCTGTGCCCTGCTGCCCCAGGCCGCCCTCGCTGGCGCCCGGTTCGAGGTGCCAGACTACCTCTTGCGCCTGCCGGAGCAGACCTACCGGCTCATCGAGCACAACTTCAGCACCCTCTACCAGCAGACCGACTTCACCCCGCAAATCACCAACAGCTATTTCAACCACTCGGATCTCTACCGCTTCGCCGGCATTCCCCTGGCCATCACGCCGCAAAACGGCTTCCAGATGGAGGTGTTCGGCCAGCTCTACAACAAGTCGTCCCAGATCTATGCCCAGATGAGCCAGGATCTCTCCCTCTATCGCACCCTGCGGGTGGACATGATGGGGGATCAGAGCGACGAGATCGCCATCGGCATGGGGCTCGGCATCCCCCTGACAACCCGCCTCACCGTCAAGGCGCTCGCCTCCAGCAACGAGATCCCGGGCTATGGCTCCGCCAATTACGCCATCGGGATGGAGTGGCACTTCTAGAGACCATTTCGCCACGTAAAAAAGGCTCCCGAGGGAGCCTTTTTGCAGTGCAACGCCATCAGGGGTAGCTGATCACCGCCCCCTGCCCCCCTTGCAGCACCAGGGTGCTCCCCAGGGGCGTCTCGTCCCAGAAGTCCGTGCCCCCCGGCGCCAACGGGAACTCGCAGGCGTGCTCCCCCCAGTTGAACAGGCAGAGCAGCTCGCCGCCCCCGGGCAGCGCCACCCGCCCGCGCTCGAATGCCATCCCCTCGAAGCGGGCCGCCGGGGTGCGCGCGGCGCACAGGGCGAGCAGCTTGCCAAGGCGCGCCCCTTGCGCCGCGTCCAGATCCTGCAATCTGTCCCCCGCCAGCACCATGCCACCGCTCGCCACCAGGGCAGCCAGGTGGAAGTCGTACTCGGCGCGGCTCCCGTGCTGGCCCGGAATATCCCGCAGGCAGACGCAGTCGGGGTCCAGCACCCAGAGCCGCTCGTGCTGCCAGGCGCGGCAGAAGGCTTCTCGCGCTATCTGGCGAAAACGGGGGCCCTGGCGCTCCACGTCATCGCTCACCCGCATACCGTGCACCAGGCCGAGGCTCGGCCACAGCGGCGCATTGCAGCCGAGCAGGAAGGCCCCCTCCCCGGCGCCGCGCAGGATGGCGGCCATACCGCGCCGATAGGCCTCCACCCGGGTGGCGGCGGGGTCGTGGAAGCGACCACCGTGGATGGCCCCCCAGAAGTTGGCATCGAGCTTGAAGTAGTGAATGCCCCACTGGGTACGCAGGGTGCGAAATACCTGCTCCAGGTGCGTCTGCACCTCGGGGTGGGTGCCATCCAGCACGTACCAGGGGGTGCAGCGCCAGCCCCCGTAGGTGACCCGCTCCGAGGGGAGCGGCAGGCCATCCTCCCCTTTCACGAACCAGTCAGGGTGCTGCTGGAACACTTGCGAGCCGGGCTCGGCGATAAAGGGGGCGACCCAGAGCGCAGGCTCGCAACCGGCGGCGCGGATCTCCCCTGCCAGGGCCGCCACCCCCTCCTCGAACTTGGCGGAAGGGGTGAGCCAGTCCCCCATCTTCGCCTGATAGCCATCGTCTATCTGCACGTAGCGCAGGGCCGGGAAACGCTCGGCCCGCACCGCCAGGTTCTCGCGAATGTCCGCCGCGCTCACGTTCGCGTAGTAGTGATACCAGGAGCACCAGCCGCTCGGGCGCGTGGGCACCTCCCCCACCAGGGAGCCGTGCTCGGCGGCGATATGCTGCGCCAGCGTCGCGAGCAGGGCCTCCCTGTCCGGCCCCTCCAGGCAGATCAGCGCCTCGCTCTGCCAGTGCGCACCCGGCGCCAGGGTGCGCCCTTCGGTGTTCATCACGATCTCGAGGTGCCTGTCGGGATGGAGGCGAAACTCCCCGCCAAAGCGCTGGCAGCTCGCAAAGGCCAGCAGCAGCCAGCCCCCCTCCTGCGCCACCAGCAGCAGGTTGTGCACCGTGTGGTAGCCATGGTCGGCGGTGATGCGATAGACAGACGCATCGGGGCAGCGGCCCAGGTGCTCGGGGGCATTCCAGCGTCCACCGGTCTGGGCCAGCATCTGGAACCCCTCCCCGTAGATGGCCGCGTCGGGCGCAAGTCCGAGATCCCCCTCAAACAGCCGCCAGTGGTGGACGGCCTCGGACTGCTTCCCGGTGTTGTCGAGCCTCACCCGGCAAAGCGGCCCCTCCCACTGGCGGGTTTGCAGCAGGGTGTCAGGGAGGGCGGGATCGGCGGGCAGTTGGCGCAACCGGGCCAGGAGAGAGGGGGTCGACATGGGAACTCCTTCTTGTGAATGGGGATGAAGCCGGGGCCATTGTATCCCCTGCGGGCCAGTTGACCCTGTTCCCTCCCCCCCGTGCCTGTTAAACTGCGACCTTGCTCACACTTGCCAAGATGAGGCCCCCGTGCTGCTGCAACGCACCCTGCGCTACCTTCGTGATTTTCTGGTCATCATCGCCTGTCTGCTGGCAGGCAAGGCCGTGGCGGCCATCCTGCCCTTCGCCTTCCCCGGCAGCATCATCGGCATGCTGCTGCTGTTCGTGCTGCTCTCCTTGCAGATCGTCCGCTTCTCCTGGGTCGAGCTGGGGGGCGGCCTGCTGCTGCGCCACATGGGGGTGCTGTTCGTGCCGGTGGCGGTGGGCCTGGTGGCCTGGCTCGAGCCCCTGCGCCAATCCTTCGGTCTCATCATGCTCTGCGTCGTGCTCGGCATCGTGCTCATCCTGGGCGCGGTCGGCCACCTCTATCAAAGGATGAACAAGCCATGATCCTCTGGTTCGCCCTGCCCCTCACCCTGGCCCTCTATTTCATGACCCGGGCCCTCTACCGCCGCCTGCCCTGGCCCGTCATCAATCCGGTGCTGATCCCCACCGCCGTCATCATCGGCCTGCTGCTCTGGCTCGATCTGCCCCTGGATCAGTACCAGCAGGGGGCCTCACCCCTGACCGCCCTGCTGGAACCCGCCGTGGTGGCCCTGGCCCTGCCGCTTTACCAGCAGGCGCGCCAGATCCGCGACAAGCTCACACCCATCCTGGCCTGCACCCTCACCGCAGTGCTCATCTCGGTCTGCACCACCCTGGGGGTCGGCCACCTGATGGGGGCGGATCCGGCGCTGCTCGCCTCCATCGCCACCAAGTCCATCACCACGCCGCTCGCCATGAGCGTCAGCCAGTCCCTCGGCGGCATTCCCGCCATCGCCGCCGCCGTGGTGGTGGTGGTGGGGATCCTGGGGGCCCTGGCGGGCTATCCCCTGCTCAAGCTGATGCGGGTCACCGACCCCGAGGCCCAGGGGCTCGCCATGGGAGCCTGCGCCCACGCCATCGGCACCGCCGCCTCCGCCGAGCAGGGAGTGACCCAGGGCGCCTTCTCGTCGCTGGCCATGGTGGTGTGCGGTGTGCTGACCGCGGCCATCGCCCCCCTGCTGTTCGCCCTCTACCACTGGCTGACCTGATCCCCGTTGCCATGGCCGCCCCTGCGGTCATGGCCTCTGTGCCCTTTCACCGTTTCCATCCGATACCCTCGCCTCCCTGATGCCGGGAGCTGGCGCACAGATTGCGAAAGACAAACGTTTCCTTTACCATCCCCGCCCCTTTGCCCATCAAGGCGTGAGCGCGCTCACACAATTCGCCGCGCTTGCTCCCTACAATGGCCCCCCAATTGGCCTTTGAGGACACAGTATGCATCCCCGCTTTGCCAAGCCATTCGAGACCCTTTCCGCCCCGCTCCAGGCCGCCCTGCTGCCCATGCTGGGGGACGATTTCCAGGCCCGTTTCACCCCGGACCAGGTCGCGACCCTGAAGGCCGCCACCGGGTTGGATGACAGGGCCCTGCGTCTGGCCTTGCTGCCGCTGGCGGCCGCCTGCTCGGTGGCCCCCATCTCCAGGTTCTTCGTCGGCGCCATCGCCTGCGGCCTGAGCGGCACCTGGTACTTTGGCGCCAACATGGAGTTCGCGGGCCAGGGGCTGTTCCACTCGGTCCACGCCGAGCAGTCCGCCATCTCCAACGCCTGGCTGGGTGGCGAGACCGGGATCTCCGAGATCACCGTGAACTACACCCCCTGCGGCCACTGCCGCCAGTTCATGAACGAGCTGAGCACCGCCAAGACCCTGAAGGTCTCCCTGCCGGACGATCTCAGCGAGCTGCAATCCTTCCTGCCCCACTCCTTCGGCCCCGCCGATCTCGAGATCACCGATGCCCTTATGAGCCCCCAGGCCCATGACGAGCTGGTGCTCGAGAGCGACGACCCCCTGTGGCAGGCTGCGCTCGCCGCCGCCCGCCAGAGCTATGCCCCCTACAGCCAGGGCTATGCCGCGGTGGCGCTGCAGTTCGAGGACGGGCGCATCTTCTGCGGCCGCTATGCCGAGAACGCCGCCTTCAACCCGAGCCTGCCCCCCATGCAGATGGCCTGCGCCCACGCTGTGCTGGGTGGCGAGGATCTCGCCACCGTGCGCCGCGCCGTGCTGCTGGAGAGCAAGGATGGCCAGATCAGCCAGCGGGATTCGGCCCAGTCCACCCTGAAGGCGCTGGGTTCAGTCGAGCTTGAGTACAAAGCCGTCTGACCCCGGCATCCGCCAACGGGAAGGGGAGCTGCGGCTCCCCTTCTTGCTCTCTGCGGCTCTCATCCTGCCCCTCACCCTCTTTCTCTGCGCCTCTGGCGCCGTGCATCAGATGCCTCCCTGCCCCATGTGAGGGCGGCCTCCCTCCGATGACCTTATTTGGCAGACCTCCTCTGCGGTGGCGGGAAGCCCAGGTTAAGGGGCCAATGCCCCACCCTGCCCCTTGCGGCCCCCGTGTGTGACCCCAAGATGCATTTGCCAAGCCACTGGGATCCCGCCTTTCCATGGATTTTGCAAATACCTTTCCCTGCCTGTTCCCCCGACGCGGGGCGGTATGGCGGCGGCAGGAAACGTCGGGGAAGGGATAAATACCTCGTCCCCGCCCCTTGCGGCCCCCGTGTGTGACCCCAAGATGCATTTGCCAAGCCACTGGGATCTCCCCTCTCCATGGATTTTGCAAATACCTTTCCCTGCCTGTTCCCTCGATGCGGGGCGGTATGGCGGCGGCGGGAAGCATCGGAGAAGGGGTCAATGCCCCAGCCCCGCCCGCCCCCTGTCGGCTGCTTCCCCCCTGAAATACAGCGGGGGAGCCACTGGCTCCCCCGCTGTCATTGATGTGGCCCATATGGCGGCACCGACCCCTGTCAGGACTCCCACAGGATGCGCTGGCTGCCGGACCAGCGCTCGCCGATGTCCGCGTATTTTTGTTCCAGCAGGTGGCGGCGGATCTTCATGGTGGGGGTCAGCACCCCGTTCTCGATGTTCCAGGGGCTCTTGACCACCAGGATGCCCCGCAGGCGAGCATGGGATTCCAGCTTGTCGTTGACCCGATTGAGGGCGGCCTCCAGCTGGGCTTCCACCCCGGCTTTGTCCCCCTTCATGGCGCTCTCGGCGAGCTGCACCAGGGCGACCGGCTGCGGCATGCCGTAGCCGATGACGCAGAGCTGCTCGATGATGGGCTCCTGCCCGAGCATCCCCTCGATGGGCACCGGGGCCACGTACTTGCCCTTGGCGGTCTTGAAGACGTCCTTCATGCGGCCGGTGATGGTGAGGTAACCCTCCCTGTCCAGCTTGCCCATGTCACCAGTGTGCAGCCAGCCCTCGGCGTCGATGGCCTCTGCACTGTGCTCGGGATCCTTGTAGTAGCCCACCATCATGCCGTCGCAGCGACAGAGGATCTCCCCCTCGTCGGAGATCTTGATGGTCACCCCGGGCCCGGCCTTGCCGACGGTGCCTATCTTGTCCGCCCGGAAGGGGTAGTTGAGGGTGGAGTAGGCGTGGTTCTCGGTCATGCCCCAGGCCTCGGTGATCTCGAGGCCGATGCTGTGGTACCACTCCAGCAGCGCCGGGGCCACCGGCGCCGAGCCGCAGCCCAGCACCCGCGCCTGATCCAGCCCCAGCCCCTTTTGCAGCTTGCTCTTGATGAGGCTGGAGACGAGGGGGATCTTGAGCAGCAGCGCCAGCTTTTTCTGGGGCAGCTTCTCGTGGATCTTGATGCGGAACATGGCCCAGAGCCGCGGCACCGAAATGAAGACGGTGGGACGGCAGCGCTTGACGTCCTCGATGAAGGTGTCGAGGGATTCGGGGAAGGCGATGGTGGCACCGCTGAACAGGCTGCCGCCGTAGATGTAGACCCGCTCGGTGATGTGGGCAAGGGGCAGGTAGGAGAAACCGCGATCCTCGGCGGTGAGGGAGACCGCCTCCACCAGCTTCTCGCAGGACCAGGCGTAGCGCTCCACGCTCAGCATGGCCCCCTTGGGCTTGCCGGTGCTGCCGGAGGTGTAGACCAGGCTCAGCAGGGCATCCGGCGCCTGCACCGGGCTGTCCGGGATGGGGTCGTATTGCGCCAGCAGATCGTCCCACTGGTGGGCGGCCGGCATGGTGTCGTAAGGCAGGGCGATACGCAGCAGATCCCCGGGCACCCCCGCCTCCTGGCTCTTCCAGTCGTCCAGCTTGCCGACGAAGATCGCCCTGGTTTCGCTGTGGCGCAGCACGTATTCGATGGTGTCGACGTTGGCGGTGGGGTAGATGGGCACGCTCACGTATCCCCCCATCTGCATCGCCAGATCGGCGATGAACCACTGGGCGCAGTTCTTGGAGAGCAGGGCCACCTTGTCACCGGGCTCCAGGCCCAGGGCGCGCAGTGCCGTCACCATGCGCCGCGCCTCGTCGGCAACCTCACCCCAGGTGAAGTCGACGTATTCGCGGTGGATGGTCTGACGCAGATAGATTCGGTCGGGACACTGCCGCTCCCAGTGATAGAGCATCTCGAGCGGCAGTCTGGTGGCAATGCGTGAGGTGGAGGCCATGGTTTAATCCCTGAAACAAAAGGCGAGCCTCATTATTAACCTTTTGATAACACTCAGGGAAGCAGATTACTTAAACTTGTGTTTGAACTGCGAATGGGATCAAGCTTCCGCCTGGGCCTGCAGACGCTTCCACATCTCCTGCACCAGCACCTCGTCCTGCTCGGAGAGCTCACCCTGCAAGATGGCCTCGTTCAGGCTGCGCAGCACATAGCTCTTGACGTCCCGCACCAGGGTCTTGCCCTCCAGCTCGGCGCGCGCCACCGCAAGGGAGATGTGCCCTCGCAGATAGCCACCCGCAAACAGCTCGTCTTCGCTGGCCGTGGCGACCATGGCGTCGATCAGTCCCAACAACTTGTGTTCAAAATCGTGAATCGTCATTTAACGCAGCCTCATTTCCGGGGTTGCCGGCAAAAAATTCGGGGAGTGGAACCGCGATCCGGTTGATCGCGGCTCTCTGGCGCCAGGCCAGCCGCATCCTTGATGTCCTATTCCGGGTTGGCCACCGGGTAGATGACCTGATCCTTGTATCCCGTGGTTATGCGCAGATAACCACTCAACGACCGGTTCAGTGCCGGATCGTCGGTGTCCACCAGCAGCGGACGGCCTTCTAGCGCCGCCAGCTTGGCTTTGGTGGCGAGCACCTGGATATGCTCGCGCCCGACGGCCCGGATCACGTCTGGACTCAATTGCTGATTTCCGCGCCCGAACAGATGTCCCTGACCGCCGATCAGGGTGATGATCAGACGGCAGCGACGGCCGCGGATCCGGGTCAGGATCTCGGCGGCGCTGAGATCCTGCCCGATAAGCCGGCCATTTTCCACCAGATCCACACCGAGCAAGGTATTTTCCAGACCCAGCTCCCCCATGCAGGCGGCCACCGTGCTCCCCGACCCCATCAGGTAGAGGGTATCGGGCTCCATCTGCTCCACCACGCCGGCGGCAAGATCGGCGAGCACCAGCTCCTCGGACTCCCGCCCCCCCTGCTTGACCGCCTGCACGTAGCGCAGATCCCCGGGCACCAGCAACTGGCCGTAATGGCGGGCGCGCACCTTGCCGGCGCGAAACGCCTCCTCGTCGATGTCCATCACCTCCGCATCCACCAGGCTCAGAAGCTCCCCTGCGATCATTCTGGCCGCCACCCGGCCACTCGCCGCCGGCGTCACCCCGTAGACCCCGGAGTGGATCTTGCACCCCGCCGGGATACCGAGCACATGGCAGGACTCCCCCACCGCCGCGCAGATGTCACGGGCGGTGCCATCGCCACCGGCGAAGAGCAGCAGCTCCACCCCGGCATCGCGCAGGGCCAGGGCGGCAGCCCGGGTGTCCTCGGCGCTCGTCTGCGCCCCGGCAGGCCGATGGACGATGCGATGGGGCAACCCCAGCTCGGCGGCGAGGTCGGCCCCCATCTCTTCGGCCACCGTCAGCAGCTCGAAGGGGGTGGTCAGCTCGCACAGGGGCAACAGGGCCTGGCGAGCCCGCTCCCGGGCCTTGGGGACGGCCCCGCGCGCCAGCGCCTCGGCGACCATGCCGTCACTGCCCTTGAGACCGACTGCCCCGCCGATTCCGGCGACGGGGTTGATGATGAGCCCTAATCGAAACATGTTTCCCTCCTGTTGGATCGCCGCCATTTTTATCTTTTCCCGCCACTGGGACAAGCCATGACCCCCTGCTAAAATGCGCGGCTTCTACCTCAATCACTGTTCAACCAAGGTTCAATCATGCTGGAATGGATTGCGGACCCCTCCGCCTGGGTCGCGCTCGCCACCCTGACCCTGCTCGAGATCGTGCTCGGCATCGACAACATCATTTTCATCTCCATCCTGGTGGGTCGTCTGCCGGAAGCCCAGCGCCAGAAAGCGCGCATCCTGGGGCTGGGGCTCGCCATGGGCACCCGCATCCTGCTGCTGCTCTCCTTGGCCTGGGTGATGCGCCTCACCGAGCCCCTCTTCACCGTGCTGGGGGAAGCCATCTCGGGACGGGATCTCATCCTGCTGGTGGGGGGTCTGTTCCTCATCGCCAAGAGCACCCACGAGATCCACCAGAGCCTGGAAGGGGCTGCCGAAGAGGCGGGTGTGGTGAGCAAGACCGTGGGCTTCCTGTCCACTCTGGTGCAGATCGCCATCCTCGACATCATCTTCAGCCTGGACTCCGTCATCACCGCCGTGGGCATGGCGGATCATGTCCCTGTCATGGTGCTGGCCATCATCATCGCCGTCGGCGTCATGATGTTTGCCGCCAAGGCCATCGGCGACTTCGTCGATACCCACCCCACCATCAAGATGCTGGCCCTCTCCTTCCTTATTCTGGTCGGGGTCGCCCTGATGGCCGAAGGGCTGGATCTGCACATTCCCAAGGGTTACATCTACTTCGCCATGGCCTTCTCGCTGGTGGTGGAGATGATCAACATCCGCCTGCGCGGCCACCAGGAGCGGGCCAAGTAAACCGCGACCTGCCGAGAGATGGCCAAACAAAAAGCGCGACCCAGGGTCGCGCTTTTTTATTGCCCCGCCAACGGGGCGCCTTGGGCTCAGAGGGCGTTGCGAGCGGCCACGGCGTCCGCCAGGTTGCGCAGCAGCACCTCGGTATCGGCCCAGCCAATGCAGGCGTCGGTGATGCTCTGGCCGAAGGTGAGCTCGCACCCGTCCACCAGATCCTGACGCCCTTCCACCAGGTGACTCTCCACCATGACGCCGAACACCGCCTTGCTGCCGGCACGCAGCTGACCGGCCACGTCCTCGGCCACCAGCATCTGGTTCTTGAACTGCTTGCTGCTGTTGGCGTGGCTGAAGTCGATCATCACTTTCTGGGGCAGACCGGCCTTGTCCAGACCACTCACCACCTCATCCACGTGACGGGCGCTGTAGTTGGGCTCGCGGCCACCGCGCAGGATGATGTGACAGTCCGGGTTGCCAGCGGTCGAGACGATGGCGGAGTGGCCGTACTTGGTCACCGACAGGAAGTGGTGCGGGGCGCTGGCGGCGCCGATGGCGTCAATGGCCACCTTGATGGTGCCGTCGGTGCCGTTCTTGAAGCCCACCGGGCAGGAGAGACCGGAGGCCAGCTCGCGGTGTACCTGGGATTCGGTGGTACGAGCGCCGATGGCACCCCAGCTCATCAGATCCGCCACGTATTGCGGGGTGATCATGTCGAGGAACTCGGAGGCGGTCGGCAGCCCCATGTCGTTGAGATCCAGCAAGAGCTTGCGACCCAGGCGCAGGCCGTCATTGATCTGGCAGCTGTTGTCGAGGTAGGGATCGTTGATCAGCCCCTTCCAGCCCACTGTGGTACGGGGTTTTTCGAAGTAGACCCGCATCACGATCTCCAGCTGATCTTTCAGCTCGTCGCGCAGCACCTTGAGGCGCTTGCCGTATTCCAGGGCGGCGACCGGATCGTGGATGGAGCAGGGGCCGATCACCACCAGCAGACGATCATCGTCGCCGGCCAGGATGTTGTGGATGGCCTGACGGGATTCAAACACGGTGGCCGAGGCGGTGTCGGTCGCCGGAAACTTCTCAAGCACCGCAACCGGGGGCAATAACTCTTTGATTTCACTGATACGAACGTCGTCGGTTTGATGCTGCATGACCAAGTTTCCTGCTAGATGACTGCGATAAAGAGATCTCAATCTAGCCCTGTGCCGGGTCGGTGTAAATAGAAAATTACATTCTTCGACAAGGAATTTTATTATCGCACCTTGCAAGTTTGCATAATGCTGCTAGGAGGCATGAAAAAAGCGGGGGCCAGAGATGAAAAGGCCCGCACGAAGCGGGCCGAAAGGGCTCAGGCCTGACTGACGCTGGCCAGCTTGTCGAAGTAGTCCGGGAAGGTCTTGGAGGTGCAACCCGGATCATTGATGGTGACCGGCGTATCGGAGAGCGCCACCAGGGAGAAGCACATGGCGATGCGGTGATCGTTGTAGGTGTCGATGGCCGCGTGGGTCAGCTGTGCGGGCGGGATCACGGTGATGAAGTCGTGCCCCTCCTCCACTTCCACGCCCAGCTTGCGCAGCTCGGTCGCCATGGCGTGCAGTCGGTCGGTCTCCTTCACCCGCCAGTTGTAGATGTTGCGGATGGTGGTGGTGCCCTCGGCAAACAGCGCCGTGGTGGCGATGGTCATGGCCGCATCCGGGATGTGGTTCATGTCCATGTCGATGCCCCTGAGCGGCCCCTGCTCGGCCTCGATGAAATCATCGCCCCAGGTGATGCGGGCCCCCATCTTCTCCAGTACGTCGGCGAAGTGGATGTCCCCCTGGATGCTGTGCTTGCCGATGCCGGTAACCCGCACCTTGCCCTTGATGGCGCCCGCCGCGAGGAAGTAGGAGGCGCTGGAGGCATCCCCTTCCACCAGGAAGTCCCCCGGGCTGACATAGGTCTGGTTGCCCTTGATGTAGAACACCTTGTAGTCGTCGTGCTCGATGACCACCCCGAACTGCTTCATGATGTGCAGGGTGATGTCGATGTAGGGCTTGGAGACCAGCTCCCCCTTGATGTGGATGCGGGTGTCGCCGGCCGCCATGGGGGCCGCCATCAAGAACGCCGTCAGGAACTGGCTGGAAACGGAGCCGTCGATGTGGACATCGCCACCCCAGAGCCCCTTGGCATCCACCACCAGGGGCGGATAGCCATCTTTCTTCAGGTACTGAATGTGGGCACCCGCTTCGCGCAGGGCATCCACCAGGTGGCCGATGGGGCGCTCTTCCATGCGCGGCTCGCCGCCCAGGGTGTACTCGCCGGAGCCCAGGCACAGGGCGGCGCACAGAGGGCGCATGGCAGTACCGGCATTGCCGAGGAACAGGTTGACCGGCGCCGAGACCGCGAAGCTGCGACCCAGACCGTGCACGGTACACTCGGTCTTGTCGGCGGAGAGCTTGTACTTGACGCCGAGCTGGGTCAGCGCCGCCAGCATGTGGCGGATGTCATCGCTGTCGAGCAGGTTGGTCAGCCGGGTGGTGCCCCGGGCCAGGGCCGCCAGCAGCAGGGCCCGGTTAGAGACACTCTTGGAGCCGGGCAGATTGACCACCCCGGCCACGCTAGAAATGGGTTCCAAACGCAACGAATTCATAGACTTCCTGTTCGATCTCAATTAAATCACCTGACCGGACGTTAACAGCCCGCGTCCCCCGCGGCAAGTTCGACAGTGGCACGACCGCGGGAGAGGGTAGCCTGGGTCAGGATGGGTCTGAAAAACAGACGCCGGGGAGTCCCCGGCGTCTGGCAATGGGGAGACACGCCTCAACCGTGGCGTTTGGCAAAGTCATCCATAAAGCTGACCAGGGCCTTGACCCCTTCCAGGGGCATGGCGTTGTAGAGGCTGGCGCGCATGCCACCGACGATGCGGTGTCCCTTGAGGGCCAGCAGACCGGCCGCTTCCGACTCCGCCAGGAACAGCTTGTCCAGGGCCTCGTTTTTCAGCTGGAAGGGCACGTTCATGCGGGAGCGGCAGGCCACATCCACCTTGTTGCCATAGAAGCTCGACTGATCGAGGTAGCCGTAGAGGAAGTCGGCCTTCTCCTTGTTGCGTGCTTCCATCGCCGCCAGGCCACCCTGCTCCTTGAGCCACTCGAACACCAGACCGGCCAGGTACCAGGCGTAGGTGGGGGGCGTGTTGAACATGGAGTCGTTCTTGGCGGTGAGCTGGTAGTCGAAGATGGACGGCACATCGGCGCGGGCCTGGTTCAGCAGGTCATCGCGCACGATGGCGATGGCCAGACCAGAGGGGCCTATGTTCTTCTGGGCACCGGCGTAGAGGATGCCGAAGCGGCTCACGTCGAGGGGACGGGAGAGGATGGTGGAGGAGAGATCCGCCACCAGGGGCACATCGCCGGTGGCCGGGATGTCGAACATCTCGATGCCATCGATGGTTTCGTTCGGGCAGTAGTGCACATAGGCGGCATCCGCGCGAAACGCCGGCGTCGGCAGCAGGTGGGAGACCCCCTGCTCGTTCTTGGCTACCCCCTGGAAGGTCTGGATGTCACCGTATTTCTGGGCTTCATCCACGGCGCTCTGGGCCCAGACGCCGGTCACCAGGTAATCTGCCTTCTTGTTGGCGCCACCCAGCAGGTTCATGGGCACGGCGGAGAACTGGCCGCGGCCACCGCCGTGCATGAAGAGCACCTTGTAGTTGTCCGGCACCGCCAGCAGGTCGCGCAGGTCCGCTTCGGCCTTCTCGGCGACCGCCATATAGGGCTTGCCGCGATGGGAAAGCTCCATGACCGAGGCTCCCAGCCCCTGGAAATTACAAAATTCGCGCTGGGCGCGCTCCATGACTTCAACCGGCAACATGGCGGGGCCGGCGCAGAAGTTGTAAATCTGTTTGCTCATGACGCTTTCCGTGAATGGATGTGTGTGATCGGTGACTCGAACGTTTTTACACGACAGCCCCCGTGGGGGCAAAGGCTTTTTGGGATCCAGCGCAACCTTTTGCCCCGGCGCCACCGGGCACCCATCAGACAAAAGCCCTGAACGGGCCAGGGCTTGCAGAGAATATGCATGGAAACGGGGGCGAGACAGCACGGACGGCTTTGTTCGCCCCTTTGTGGCAAATTTACAGCTTGGCGGTGAGCTCCGGCAGCAGGGTGAAGAGATCCCCCACCAGACCGTAGTCCGCCACCTGGAAGATGGGGGCCTCCGCGTCCTTGTTGATGGCGACGATCACCTTGGACTCCTTCATCCCCGCCAGATGCTGGATGGCGCCCGAGATGCCCACCGCGATGTAGAGCTCGGGGGCCACCACCTTGCCTGTCTGCCCCACCTGCAGGTCGTTGGAGACATAACCCGCATCCACGGCGGCCCGCGATGCCCCGACGGCAGCCCCCAGCTTGTCCGCCAGTGCGTCGATGAGGGCAAAGTGCTCTTTCGAGCCGAGCGCCCGCCCGCCGGAGACCACCACCCGGGCCGCCCCGAGCTCGGGTCTGGCGGAGCGCACCGCACGCCGCTCGATGAGCCGGGTACGGCAGCGCACCTCGGCCACCGGCAGCGATTCCATCACGGCACGCTCCTCCCCGGACCCGGCCTTGGCGAACGCGGTGGGCCGCACGGTGAGCACCTTGACGGGGGCGCTGCTCGCCACCCGGGCGATGGCGTTGCCCGCATAGATGGGACGCAGGAAAGTGTCGGGCCCCTCGATGCCGGTCACCTCGGCGATCATCTCCACCCCGAGCCTGGCCGCCACCCGCGGCAGCAGATCCTTGCCCTGGCTGCTGGCCGCCATCAGGCAGTGCTGGTAATCCCTGGCCACCTCGGCGAGCAGTCTGTCTACCCCGTCGTTGAGCCCCTCCGCCAGCATGGGATGTTCCGCCAGCAGCACCCGGTTTACCCCCGTGAGGGCGGCGGCCTGCTCCCCCGCCTCCGTCAGCCCCTGCCCCAGCAGCAAGAGATGCACCTCGCCCCCCAGGCGCCCCGCCGCCGTGACCAGCTGGGCCAGGTTGTCGGCGATCCGCCCCTGATGATGTTCCGCAATCACAAGTACGCTCATGGCAGCACCTTCATGTCATCCATTGATCCCTTGCTCCCCCGGGCCGTTGCCCCATGCATGGCGCTCACGCCTGCGGGAGGCATCCCTCTCATGCCCCTGCCCATCAGAGCACCCGGGCTTCGTGCTTGAGCTTGTCCAGCAGCTCGTCCACCGAGCCCACCCTGATGCCGGCGCTGCGCACCAGCGGCGCCATCACCCCGAGCTGCCGTGTCTGGCCGGCCGGCACCACCCCGAGGGCGGCGAACGGCTGGCTCTCCAGCGGCTTGCGCTTGGCCTTCATGATGTTGGGGAGGGAGGCGAAGCGCGGCTCGTTGAGGCGCAAGTCCACGGTCACCACGGCGGGCAGCGCCATGCCGAGGGTCTCGAGGCCACCGTCTATCTCGCGGGTCACCTGCAATTCCCCCTCCACCAGCCTGATGGCGGAGGCGAAAGTGGCAAGCGGCCAGTCATTGAGGGCGGCGAGCATCTGCCCTACCTGATTGTTGTCGGAATCGATGGACTGTTTGCCGAGCAGCACCAGATCGGGCTGCTCCTGCCCGCACACCGTTTGCAGGGCCCGGGCCACGGTGAGCGGGGTCAGGGTCTCGCCGGTAACATAGTGCAGCGCCCGATCCGCCCCCAGCGCCAGGGCATGGCGCAACTGCTCGGCCGCCGCCTCGGGGCCGAAGGTCACCACCACCAGCTCGGATGCCACGCCGGCTTCCCGCAGCCTGACCACCTCCTCCACCGCGATTTCACAAAACGGGTTGATGCCCATCTTCACATTGGCGAGCTCCACATCGGAGCCATCCCCCTTGACCCGGATCCTGACGTTGTAATCAACGACCCGTTTGACTGCGACCAGCAGCTTCATGGCGGTCATCCCTCATACCTGTTGTGTGGGTCCACCTTGTCGTCACTCACTTTTCTGCTGACAAAGTGGTTTACGTTTACGTAAACTACCAGCACTACCCTAGGCCAAGTCGAGCGCAGAGGCAAGATGGAACGCGAAGCAATGGAATTTGATGTCGTCATCGTCGGTGGCGGCCCGGCAGGCCTGAGCGCCGCCATCGCATTGAAGCAGCAGGCCCCGGCCCTCTCGGTCTGCCTGCTGGAGAAGGGTGCCGAGATAGGCGCCCACCTCATCTCCGGCGCCCTGCTCGATCCCGTCGCCCTCAGGGAGCTGCTGCCAGAGAGCTGGCAGGAGGCCCCCCTCGGCGTGCCGGTGACGGATGATCAGGTCCATCTGCTGCAAAGCGACAGCCGCTCCCTGCAACTGCCCCACTGGGCGGTGCCACCCCGCATGCACAACAACGGCAGCCACATCATCAGCCTCGGCACCCTCTGCCGCTGGCTCGGCAAGCAGGCCGAGGCCCTCGGTGTCGAGATCTACCCGGGCTTTGCGGCGAGCACCCTCATCGTGGAAGAGGGCCGGGTACGCGGGGTGGTGACCGGCGATCTTGGTCTCGACAAGGAGGGCAACCCCAAGCCGGATCACGTGCCCGGCATGGCCCTGTATGGCCGCTATACCCTGTTTGCCGAAGGGGCGCGCGGCCACCTCGGCAAACAGCTGATCGCCCGATTCCATCTGGAAAATAGCGCCCAGCCGCAGCATTACGCCATCGGCTTCAAGGAGGTGTGGCAGCTCCCTCCCGGCCAGGGCAAACCGGGCCGAGTGCTGCACGGCAGCGGCTGGCCCCTTGGTGAGAGAAAGGGCAACAAGAGTCAGGGGGGCTTTTATCTCTATCATCTGGCCCAGGATCAGGTGGCGGTCGGCCTTATCGTCGATCTCAACTACCAGAATCCCTGGCTCAGCCCCTTTGACGAATTCCAGCGTCTCAAGCACCACCCCCTCATCGCGGCAACGTTGCAGGGGGGCGAGCGCATCAGCTACGGCGCACGGGCCATCACCAAGGGAGGCTGGCACTCATTGCCGCGCATGCACTTTCCCGGCGGCCTGCTCATCGGCTGTGACGCGGGCACCCTGGACTTCTCCCGCATCAAGGGGATCCACACCGCCATGAAGTCCGGCATGGTGGCGGCCGCGACGGTCGCCATGGCACTGCGAGGAGGGGATGAAGGGGGACGGGATCTGGCCGAGTTTCAGGACGCGCTGCAGCAAAGCTGGCTGACCCGGGAACTGAAGAGGGCCCGCAACGTTGGGGCCGCCCTGCACCGCTTCGGCCCCTGGCTCGGCGGCGCCTTCAACTGGCTGGAGCAGCGACTCTTTGCCCTGACTTCTCCTTTTACTCTGCTGGACAAGGAGCCGGATTACCGCCAGCTGCGCCTGGCCAGCCGTTGCCAGCCCATCGACTACCCCAAACCCGACGGCAAGCTCAGCTTCGACAAGCTCTCCTCCGTCTATCTGGCCAGCACCAGCCACGACGAGGATCAACCCTGTCACCTGACCCTTCAGGACGCGCGCATTCCGGTCGAGGTCAACCTGCCCACCTGGGCCGAACCCGCCCAGCGCTACTGCCCGGCGGGGGTGTTCGAGATCCTGGATGGGGATACCCGGCCAAGGCTGCAGATCAACGCCGCCAACTGCATTCACTGCAAAACCTGCGACATCAAGGATCCCAGCCAGAATATCGTCTGGACGCCGCCCCAGGGCGGCTCGGGCCCCAACTACCCCAATCTGTAACAGGCTTGCCCACGCACACCAGAGCAGATAACAAGGAGACGCAGCCCCGGAACACCGCCCGGAGACCGTTTCCTGCGCTTGGCCGGGGGCTGTCGCAGGGCGACCAGCAACCCGCCATTCCCGCCGGTGAGCCCGGGCCCTCCCCCACACCAGGGCGAACAAAGGAGGCGACGTCGGGATCGCCCGTTTCGAGGTCGCCACGGCTGATCCGACCTCGCCGATTTTTTGAGCGAACAGGCTGAACCCCTGATGAATAGGCCCTGACAAGCGGGTCCCGCCCCTGTATAGTTCGCCGCATTCAGGTTGTCCATCGGCCTCGTTATGCTATTTCATGGGATCGCTTTCCGTGCGATCTAAGGCCGCATGAACCTGTGCAACCATCCCTGATTACCCATGACTTCTTAAGGGGGGACAGATGATCACCGCCTACATTCTCAACAACAAGGTGCTGGACATAGTCACGCTCGGGCCGGATGACATCGTTCCCGACAACACCGTCTGGCTGGATGCCTACAAGCCGGACACTGCGGAGCGAGAATGGTTGACGGGCCTGTTCCTGGAGGAGGTGCCGGACAAGGAGGAGCTCGATGACATCGAGGCATCCGCCCGCTTCTACTGGGACACCGACGGTCTGCACATCCACTCCCTGTTTCCCCAGCGCATCGGTCGCGACACCAAGGGTGTGCACGTCTCTTTTACCTTGCGCAACAACCTGCTGATCAGCATCCGCGAGGATGACATCGGCCTGGTGCGTCTGCTGCGCCACTACATGCGCCAGGACAGGCTGGAGGTCGAAGACGCCCTCGACATCCTGCTGGAGGTGCAGAACCTCAAGGTGGAGTATCTCTCGGATCTCATCGAGGATGGGTACAAGACCCTGGAGAACACCGCCGATCAGATCTTCGAGCCGGACCAGATCAACCCCATGCTCAAGGAGCTGATGGCCCAGGAAGAGGCCAACGGCCAGATCCGTCTCTCCCTGCACGATACCCGCCGCGCCCTGCGCTTCCTCAAACGCAGTCTGCGCCAGCGCATGACAGGGGAGCAGAACAAGTGGATCGACGAGATGCTGCACGACGTGGAATCCCTGCTGCCCCATACCCAGTTCCTGTTCGACAAGATCAACTTCCAGCTGGAGGCCTCCATGGGGGTGACCAATCTGGAGCAGAACAAGGTGATCAAGATCTTCTCGGTAGCCGCGGTCATCTTCCTGCCGCCGACGCTTATCGCCAGCATCTACGGCATGAACTTCGGCCGCATGCCGGAGCTCGCCTGGGAATACGGCTACCCCCTCTCCCTGGTGCTGATGGTGATGTCATCGCTGGGCACCGGTCTCTTCTTCAAGCGAAAAGGCTGGCTGTGACGCCGGAACCCGGCAACTAAAGACTGCGGATTGGGGGGCATGGTCCCCCGATTAATTCCCGGCCGTTGCTGACCTTGCAATGGCCTGCCCTGTGCCCCATATCCCCTTCATCACTCGCACTGCATGAATGGATACCGGGCCACCATGACCCTCTACCCCGAACACCGTTACGACGATCACGGCCAGTTGCGCCCCCCGCTCTGGTTCTGGCCCATCGCCCTCTTGCTGACCCGCTCGGTCTGGCTGTTTCTGATGGCGGGGGTCACCCGGGAGAGTGGCAGCGCCATCCTGACTCTCTTCTACCCGGACAAGCTCACCCTCTATGTCAGCCTGCTGACGGACGTGCCCGCCATGCTGGCGCTGCTCGCCTGCGGCGGCACCCATCGCCAGACCCACAGTGCCAGAGCCTGGCTCAGACGCCACAGCCCCTTGCTGCTGCTCTGCTCTGCCGTCAGCGGCCTTCTGATGCAACTGCACAGCCTCAATCTGCAGCAGTGGTCGTTCAACTGGTCCACCGCCCTGGTGCTCATCGCCAGCCTCTGGGCGCTCTGGTATCTGCTGAGAAGCCGCCAGTTGCGGGATTACGCCCTGGATCAACCCCACTGACAGGCTGGTTCACTGGCGCGTGACCCGGATCTGCAAAGTCTGGCGTTCGCTGCCGCTGGCTCCGCCCATGCCTGATGGATTGGCGATCGCGGCCTCCCGGCTGCCTTGGGTTGTGGAAAGCTCCCCCACCGTCAGCCACTGGCCCGGGGCGCCGCTCACCTCGGTGGCACTCTGGCCGGTGTGTATGTTGCCTCGCTCCACTCTTGCCTGTTCACTGCTGAGGGCCACCTGCACCCTGTCCCCTATCAGGGTCGCGGTGGCGTAGAGACCGTTCATCAGCGGCATCATGCCCACCACCCTTCCCCCCTGCCACTGGTAAAAGGTGACCGGCTGATAGGACCCCATCTGCAACAACACGGGCCGCCCGGAGAGGCCACGCACCTGCCAGTTGTCACTCTGGCTGCGTTCATAGTGCCGGGCATCCCCCTCCAGCAGCCACTGCCGTTTGGCATCCAGGCCCAGCCCCACTCCGGCCTGCTGACTGCTGGAGGCGCCATCCACCCGCCACTCGATGAGCAGGCTTTGGGGCGGCTGGTTCACTTGCGCCAGGGTACGCTCGGCCTCCTGCAACTGGGCGGGGGTTCCGCTCAGTACCAGCTGGTTGCCCATGGCGCTCACCCCGAGATCCGGGTAGATCTCCTTGAGCGTCTGCACCGCGGCATCCGCCTCGAATACCGGTATGACCTTCACTTCGGCCCTCAGGGGCAATGCCAGCAACAGGCAGCACCCCAGCCCCCAATACCCTGATCCAGCGCGCATCTTCTCCTCCCGGCGTTCACCGCCACCCTCTCGCTTCCTGCCAGCATGGTCCATGGCGCCCCGATTGCAACGGGCCTGGTATGCAACCCCACACAGAGGCACCTGATAAAGACTCGTTAAGATACCAATCAATACAAATAAAAATGGTTATCATTTGTTGTCACAACAAAAACCCTCGGATACAATTCGGACTCATTTTTTCGAGTCAGCCTCTGATGAAGCCAGAATCCGTCGCATCCACCCCTGCCGCCATCCACCTGGCGCTGCTCATCAACATGCTCTCCATGGGCTGCATGATGATGGTGATGCCCCTTGGCCCGGAACTGGTAACCCGTCTGGGGATGCTGCCGGAGCAGACAGGTTACTTCAGCGGCGGCGCCACCCTGGGAGCCGCCCTGCTGGGTCTCCTGGCCGCCCCCTGGCTCGATCGGGTCAACCGCAAACCCGCCCTGCTGGTACTGCTGGTCCTGCGCTTCCTGCTCTTGATGGCTTGCGCCCTGGCCGAGGATAGCCAGACCCTGCTGCTGATCTTTATCCTGTCCGGCTGCGTGGCCGGCCCCCTGGGGGCCATCCTGATGGCGGCGGTGCTGGATCTGGTACCGCCCGCCGAGCGGGGCCGCCGTCTCGCCTACGTGGGCATGGCGTTTTCCCTGGCCGCCATTCTGATCGTGCCCGCGGCCCTCGTGCTGGCCCAGTGGTCTGGCTGGCAGAGCCCCTTCCTCTTGTTTGGTGCAGGCGGCCTGCTGCTGGCCCTGCTGTGTGCCATCTGGCTGCCGTCCCTGCCGGTCAACCGGGCCCCGGCAGGCCAGGGGATGCGCCAGTTGCTGGGGTCACCGCTCTGCCAGGGAGCCCTCTTCATCCTCTGCCTGCAGATGTTCGGCCACTTCCTGCTCATTCCGCACTTTGCCAACTACTTCCAGTTCAACCTGGGTTTCCCGCGCGAGCAGATCGCCAGCCTCTATCTGTGCGGCGGCCTTGCCAGCATGGCCACCATGCGCCTGTGCGGCGGCTGGATCGATCAGGGCCGCGCCCAGGGCGCCATCCTGCTCACCAGCCTGGCCCTGGCCCTGATCACCCTGGTGGGCTTTGCCTTGCCGGCAGGCCTGCCTCTCTATCTGCTGTTCACCCTCTTCATGGCCCTGAGCTCCGCCCGTGCCAGCACCACCCTCGCGGTCACGGCGGCCATTCCGGCCCCCCACCAGCGCGCCGCCTTCATGTCTTTCCAGGGCTCGGTCACCAATGTGGCCGCGGGCCTCGGCAGCCTGTTCTCCGCCAGATATCTGGTCTCCGACGAGGGGGGCGCCCTGCACGGTTTCCCCACCCTGGCCTGGATCAACATTGCGTGCACCCTGGTGGCCTGCGCCGGTGTCTGGTTCCTCATCCGGGGCCTGAAGCGCACAAGAGATAACAATAATCCTGCCTCTGGCACCGCCAGACAAGGAAGTCAGTGAGCACCGGATCAGAAGAATCCGGACCCCATAACCTCAGTTATATCCATGGAGTTTTTGACAATGCAGTTGCAGCACGGCCTCTTTAAACTGAACCCCATTCTGCTCTCCCTTGGTCTGCTGGCCGTACCGGGCCTGGCCCAGGCCGAGTCCGTCAAGGCCAACGAGACGGTGGTGGTCACCGCCACCCAGACCAAGCACACCGAGCTGACCGCCCCGGCCAGCGTCTCCGTGGTCACCCGCGCCGATCTGGACAAGATGAACGTCAACAACATCGGCGATGCCCTCAAGCACGTGCCCGGTGTCAACATCATCGGCACCAACCCCACGGGTCGCAACGAGATCAAGATCCGCGGCATGGGCGGTGACTACACCCTGCTGCTGGTCAACGGTAAGCGGGTCAACGCCCGCGAGACCCTGGGCAGCTCCTTTGGCAACGACTTCGACTTAAGCTCCATCCCCATGGCCGCCATCGAGCGCATCGAAGTGATACGCGGTCCCGTCTCCTCCCTGTACGGGGCCGATGCCCTCGGCGGCGTGGTCAACGTGATCCTGCGCCAGGCCAAGGAGAACACCGAAGCGGCCGTCGGCTACACCCACACCATGCCCACCAAGGGAGATGGCGGGGATGCCAACCAGGGTAGCGCCTTCGTCTCCGGCGCCCTCATCGACAACAAGCTGCTGGGCAGCGTGGTGGTGGAAGGCTATCAGCGGGATCGCTGGAAGAGCGATCAGTCCAATAACCCGGATGCCGACGCCCTGGAGAAACGGGAAGTGGTCAACGTGCTCTCCAGCCTGAAGTGGCTGGTGGCCGACAACCAGGACATCGACTTCGATCTGGGTTACAACCAGAACGACATGGACAGCTACTTCAACAACGTGCCCCGTGCCCCGACCGCACCGGCCACCCCCCACAACGTGCAGAAACTCGATCGCCTGAGCCTGGGGCTGACCCATAACGGCCGTTGGGAACACTTCGACAGCCGCGCTCGTTACTACTTCGAGCAGACCGATCTGATGGATGACTCCCAGCTCAACGGTGGTGCCGCCGACATCACCCAGACCAACAACACGGTGGATGGCCAGTTGAGCGGCTACCTCGGGGATCACCTGCTGACCTCGGGTGCAGAGTTCCGCAAGACCGAGCTGGAGCACAGCCGCAGCATCCAGAACGGCAGCGTGGATGCGAGCCAGAGCGCCCTCTACCTGCAAGACGAGTTCGGCTTTGGGGATCTGGCCCTGACGCTCTCCGGCCGTCTGGATCACCACGAGACCTATGGCAACGAGTTCAGCCCCCGTGCCTACGCCCTCTACTCCCTGAGTGACGAGTGGGTGATCAAGGGCGGCGCTGGCAAGGCGTTCAAGGCCCCGACCCTGGCCCAGTCCAGCGAAGGATTCGCCACCACCGCCTGCCGCGGCGCCTGCAAGGTGATAGGCAACCCGGATCTGAAGCCGGAAACCTCCGTCAGCTACGAGCTTGGCACCGCCTACAACGCCGATCGCTTCGGTGCAGGCGTGACTGGCTTCCACAACGAGATCGAGGATCTGATCCAGAGCGATCAGTGGGGCCCGGGCTACCGTCCAACCGTCATGACCTACCTCAACGTCAAGAAGGCCCGCATCAAGGGGCTGGAGCTGACCGGCTGGTTCGACGTGCTGGACAACGTACAGCTGACCGGCAACCTGACCCTGCTGGACTCCGAAGACAAGAGCACGGGTGACGATCTGGCCAAGACCCCGGATCACACCGGCAACATCGGCCTGGACTGGAAGGCGAGCGACGTGGTCAGCGCCAACCTGGCCTGGCAGTATGTCGGCAGCCAGGTGATCAAGGTGCCGGCCCGCAACGCCCAGGCATTCACCTCCAAGCACTACCAGACCCTGGACGTGAACACCAAGTGGACCGTCACGCCGGCCCTGGACTTCAAGCTCGGCATCACCAACCTCACCAACACCCAGCGTGACGAGGTGGCGACCGACGCCGACTTCATCCTGGAAGGTCGCACCGTCTACGCAGGGGTCGATTACAAGCTGTAATCCATCCTGTATGCGGGAGCCCCGGTCGCGGGGTTCCCTTTTTGCGTTTCTGCCTCCCCGAATTCAAGGAGTCATTGAGTGCTCAGATACCAAGCTCGGCTGTTCTGGCTCGGCGTGCTGCTCCTCTTCCTGCTGATTTGTCTGTCACTGGCCACCGGGGCCGGTGTCTATGGTGGCCGCGAGGTCGCCGGTTTCCTGATGGGCGATCCCACCTTCGTGGCCGATGAAAAGCTCGCCATGATAGTCCATACCCTGCGCCTGCCCCGCACCCTGGCAGCCCTGGTGGTGGGGGCATCACTCTCCCTGGCGGCCTCCATGCTGCAAAGTGCCACCCGCAACCCTCTGGCCGAACCCGGCCTGCTCGGGGTCAATGCCGGCGCCGTCTTTGCCCTGGTGATCGGCCTCACCTGGTTTGGCGTCGAATCCGCCTACGGGTATCTGCTCTGGTCCGGCATGGGGGCCCTGCTCGGCAACCTCATCGTGCTGGGCCTCGGCCTCATGGTGGGGCGCTCCAACCCCCTCAAGCTCATCCTGGTGGGGGTCGCCCTCTCCGCCACCTTCGGCGGTCTTTCCAACTTCCTGCTGCTCTCCAACCGGGTGGTGCTGGAGCAGTTCCGCTTCTGGAACTTAGGGTCCCTTGCCGCCTCCAGTCTGGAAGCGGTACTCACCGTGGTCCCCTTCGCCCTGGCCGCCCTGCTGCTGACCCTGGCGCTCTGTCGCCCTCTCACCCTGATGCAGATGGGGGATCACCAGTCCAAGGCCCTCGGCATCCGCCCCACCCGGGTGCGGATCGGCGTGCTCTTGGCCGCAACGCTCTTCACCGCCTGCGCCATCGCCATCGCCGGTCCCATCGGCTTTGTCGGCTTCCTCGCCGCCTACTGCGCCCGCCTGGTGGAGCCGCTTCGCCTCGCCATCCAGGTTCGCTTCTCCGCCCTGTTCGGGGTGCTCTTTCTGCTCGGTGCCGATGTGCTGGCCCGCTGGCTGATCCAGCCCTACGAGCTGCCCAACGGCGTCATTCTGGCGCTCATCGGGGCGCCCGTGCTCATCCTGGTGGTGCGCAGCGGCGGCTTCCGCTCCCTGCTGGCCGTCAAATAAGGTGCCACGCCCATGAAGAACTCTCTCTCACTCCCGAGCGGCACCCTCTGCCTTCATCTTGGCAGCCACACCCTGTTGCTGCACCGCCGCGCCTGGCTCATTACCCTGGGGCTCCTGGTCGCCCTCACCCTGCTCTCCCTGCTGGCCCTCACCTTGGGTTCCGGCAAGATCACCATGATGGGGGTGATCCAGACCCTGCTCGGGGAGGGAAGCCGACTCGATCAGGTAACCGTCTTCAAGATCCGACTGCCGCGCCTGTTGGCGGTGCTGGTAGCCGGCGCCGCCATGGGACTCTCGGGCTGCCTGGTGCAGACCCTGGTGCGAAACCGCCTCGCCACCCCGGACATGATCGGGGTCAACGAGGGGGCATCCCTGGCCATCATCATCTTCTCCCTCTATCTGACCCTGGGCACCTGGCCCTGGTGGGCCGCCCCCTTCGGCGCCCTGTTTGCCGCCGTCGTGCTCTATGCCCTGTGCAACAAGCCGGGGGAGCAGGGCTACCTGTTCGTGGTGATCGGCATCGGGGTCTCGGAGCTGATGAACGCCCTCGGCCAGTTCGTCATGTCCACCCAGTCCCTGGTGCACCTCACCAGCCTCTATCTGTGGAACATGGGCAACTTCGTCGGTCAGGGCTATGGCACCTTGCTGCCGGTAAGCCTGCTGCTCCTGCTCATCTGCCCCTGGACCGTCTGTCTCTCCCGCTCCCTCGGCGTGCTGCGCCTGGGACCGGTCACCGCCCGTACTCTCGGGGTCAACGTGAACCGGGTCCAGCTCGGGGTGCTGGCCCAGGCCATCATCGTCGCAGCCCTTGGCACCGCCATCGGCGGCCCCGTGGTTTTCATCGCCATGGCGGCACCCATCCTTGCCTCCTGGCTCAGCCGGGATCGCATCGTGCCGCTCTGGATTGCCGCCCTGTGCGGCGCCCTGATGCTGCTCGCCAGCGACACCCTGGTGCGGGTGCTGGCCAGCCCCCACGAAGTGGCCACCGGCATCATGACCCGCATTCTCGGCGGCCTGCTGCTGCTCTTCATCCTGCTCAAAGATCGCCAGAAGGCCGACTGACCATGGCATTCATCCATTTTCAATACAGACCGAGGGCCGCCCGATGACGCTCACCGTGAACCGACTCCAGTTCGGCTACCCGCAAAAGACCATCTTCAAGGAGATCTCCTTCTCCCTCCCCCGGGGCAAGCTGGTGGGGATCGTCGGCCCCAACGGCGGCGGCAAATCCACGCTGCTCAAGCTCCTTGCGGGACAGGAGCAGCCCCGGTCCGGGGAGATCCTGCTCAAGGAGAAGCCACTCGGTGCC
Organism: Aeromonas sp. FDAARGOS 1402; assembly: GCF_019046925.1. Lineage (NCBI taxonomy): Bacteria > Pseudomonadati > Pseudomonadota > Gammaproteobacteria > Aeromonadales > Aeromonadaceae > Aeromonas > Aeromonas sp. FDAARGOS 1402. The sequence continues at coordinate 3,274,009 of NZ_CP077201.1, read as the reverse complement.
TATGGCGCCAAAGCCCTGGCTCGGGAACTCGCCTATCTGCCCCAGCGCCCCCTGGTCCCCCCGGGTATCCTGGTGGAGCAGCTGGTGCAATATGGCCGCCATCCCCATCAGGGCTGGTTCAATCAGTGGAGCGAGGAAGATGCCCGCATGGTGGACTGGGCCCGGGAGCGGATGCAGCTCGATGCCATCTGGCACCAGAGCGCCAGTTCGCTGTCCGGCGGTCAGGCCCAGCGGGTGTGGCTCGCCATGGTGCTGGCCCAGGATGCGGACATCATCTTGCTGGACGAGCCCACCAGCGCGCTGGACATCGGCCACCAGACCGAGGTGATGGAAGCCATCCATCGGGTCGCCGCCGAGGGCAAGACGGTGCTTATCGTCATCCACGATCTCGCCACCGCCGCCCGCTACTGCGACGAGCTGATTGCCCTGGGGGATGGCGCCATCCAGGCCATGGGCCCGGCCCGGGAGGTGGTGACCAAGCCCCTCATCGATCGCCTCTACCAGACCGATGTGGACATACTGCACGCCCCCGGCGACGGGGCCCCTGTCATCGTGCCCCGCCGACGCGCTGACGAAGCGCCTCGCCTGCGCGCCGACCATGGCGTGTCGGCCTGAGCCATACCCTGTGCCAGAGAAAGAAACCGCCTGATGGCGGTTTCTTTCTCTGGGCTTTGCGTGGGCGTTATCCGGGCGCTGGCATCGTGCTCACAGCAGCAAGACGGTGAGCACGCCCCCCGGCAGGGCTTGCCAGTGCAGGGTGACGCGCCAGCCGGCGGGCAGGGTCGGTGTCAGCGGGCATTTGAGCTCCAGGGTGAGAGTCTGCGCCGTCATGGCGAGCCAGCGGGCATCGAGAAAGTCAAAGTAGCGCCCCACCCGGGGATAGAGCCCCTTGAAGAGGCTCTCCTTGGCGGAAAACACCAGGGTCACGCCCTCTGCCAGGCTCAGCTGGGTGTCGTGAACCCCCGCCTCCAGCCGCCCCCACTCCTCCCCATCCATGATGCCGGGCCAGAGCTGCGCCCCTTGGTCGCCATCGAGCCAGGCCTCCAGATCCAGCCCTATTCCCTCCTGGCCCAGGCGCACCGCACACAGGGCCACCCCCTCTCCCGCCAGCCGGCTGTGGCTGATGCTCCCCTCCACCCCTTCAGGCCAGAGTGGCTCCCGGGCCGCTCCGATGGCCACGCTGCATCCTGCAAGACCGAAGGGACGCAGGGCCTCACGGGCTGCGAGACGCCCCGCCAGAAACTCCCCGAGGCGCTTGGGGGCAGCCCCCTGCAATGAAGCAGGCAGGATGATGCCCTGGGCCCCAAAGCACTCCGGCGAGAAGGCGGCGGGATCAAAACTGACCCGATGAAGAGACAGCGTCTCCAGGCCCGGCAGGTACAAGGCATCGAATTGACGGACAAAGGATCCATCGAGTGAGGGACAACGAGGCAACATGCAAGGCTCCTGACAGGGGCCTGCGATGGTACCAAAGCAAGCCGAGGCCATGCCACAAATACAAATAACAACGCTTCTCACTTGCTTTGTGGTAGCATGTCCCCGCCCATTCGGGGCTGGCCGGGCGGCTCTCAGGCACTTTCCACAGACTCCGGCCCACCGATTTCACCCATAAGGATGTCACCATGAAGATCTTCTCCCCGCTGGCCACCTTGCTCATGCTGGCCAGCCTGACGGGCTTCCAGGCCCAGGCGGGCAGCCGCCAGGTCATCGATGCCAATGGCCAGCCCCAGAGCGTCCCCGATGCGCCCCGGCGGATCGTCGTGTTGAGCGAACTCGATCTCGACAGCGCCCTGACTCTGGGGGTGCAGCCGGTAGGCACCGTCAATGGGCGCGGCCAGTCCACCCTGCCCCGCTATCTGCTGGACAAGGCGGGCAAGGAGATCGCCGTGGTCGGGGATCTGGACAACCCCAATCTGGAGACCCTCATCGATCTGGAGCCGGACCTCATCCTCACCGGCCAGACCAAGCCCGAGCTCCTCGCCCTGCTCAAGGAGATCGCCCCCACCGTCGTCACCGGCAACTGGGGCGAGCCCTGGAAAACAGTATTCGGTCGCAGCGCCGACGCGATGAACCGGGGGGCCGAGGCCAAGGCGTTCCTCACCCGGTATGAGGCCCGCCTGGCAGAGGCCCGCAGCAAGCTCGCCCAGCATCAGGGGGAACAGATGAGCATAGTGCGCTGGAACCCCAAGGGGCCGAGCTACATGCACGGCGGCACCTTTGCCAGCAGCGTGGTCACCGAGATGGGGCTCACCCGCCCCTCCCACCAGATCGGTGACAAGAGCCCCCACTCCCCGGCCCTGAGCCTCGAATCCCTCAACCTGCTGGACGGTGACTGGCTGGTGATCGGCACCCTCAGCACCAGCGGGGATGCGGTGGATGCCATGAAGCAGGCCGAGCAGACCCCGGCCTTCCAGCAGCTCGGCGCCATCAAGGGCAAGCGCTTCGGCGCCGTCGACGGGTCACTCTGGACCTCCACCGGCGGCCCCCAGGCGGCCCTCAAGGTGATCGACGACGTCGAGCGCCTGCTCACCAAACCGGATGCCGCCCCCATCGCTCACTAAGCCCCCTCGGTTGACGGCCAACAAGAAGCCCGCATGATGCGGGCTTCTTTTTTATCCATCGTTCTTACCGTCCGGCAAGGCCGCCTACTCGGGCAATGGCAGCGCCTTTCTGTCGAGCTTGCCGCTGCCGGTCTTGGGCAGGGCATCCAGCAGGATGAGCCGCGCCGGCACCATGTAGTGCGGCAGCGTCGCCTGCAGCCCCTTGCGCAGGGCGAGGCGATTAAGGGTCACCCCGCTTTTCGCCTCCACGTAGCCCACCAGCATGGCCTCGTTCCCCTCGCCCACCAGGCGCACAGCCGCCTCCTGCACCCCGGCCTGGCGGCGCAGTCCCGCCTCCACCTCGCCGAGCTCGATGCGAAAGCCCCGCAGCTTGACCTGATCGTCGCGCCGTCCCAGATAGAGGAAGCGGTCCGCCCCAAGGAGGCGCACCCGATCGCCAGTGCGATAGAGGCGATGGGTGGCAAGGCGCAGGAAGGCGGCGCTGGTCAAGGCCGGCTTGCGCCAGTACCCCTCGCACAGGGCCGGACTCTCGATGCAGAGCTCGCCGCACTCCCCCTCTGCCACCGGCTGCCCCGCCTCGTCCAGCACCCAGTGCCGATAGCCGGGCAGGCTGTGGCTGATGGTGATCTGCCCGCCAACCGGCGGCCAGCGCACCTCGCTCACCAGGGACCAGACGGTAGCCTCGGTCGGCCCATAGCAGTTCCACAGCCGCCGGGTGCGGGCACAGAGCTGCTCGGCCAACCCTGAGTCCAGCGCCTCGCCACCGCACAGGGCGGTGAGGGTATTGCGCTCCTGCCAGCCAGCCTTGAGCAACATACGCCAGCAGGCCGGGGTGGCCTGCAGCCAGTTGATGGAGGAGTCGGCCTCGAGCAGGGCCAGCATCCCCAGGGGATCCTTGTTGTGCTCACCGCCGGCCACCGTCAGCCGGCCACCGCCCCAGAGCGGCCCCAGCATCTCCAGCAGTGAGATATCGAAAGCCGGGGTGGTGATGAAGAGCCAGTGGCAGCCAGGTGAAAGCCCGAGCCGCTCACGGATCCCGTCGAGGAAGCAGAGCAGGGCCCGCCGGCTGATGACCACCCCCTTGGGCTCGCCGGTGGAGCCCGAGGTGAACATCATGTAGGCAGCCAGGGCGTCATCCACCTGAGGCCAGGAGACCGGCCCTGCCGCTGCCGGCCCGTCGAGGGTACGCAGCGGACAACCGAAAGCGGGCACCGATCGATTGCCGTCGCAGATCACCGCCGACAGGCGCGCCTGGCGGGCGATCCCCTGCAGCCGCTCCACCGGAAAGTCCGGCTCGAGCGGCACGAAGGTGAGACCGAGGCGCAGGCAGGCCAGCAGGCTGGCCACCAGATCGGGGCTGCGGGGGAGATAGAGGCCGACCCGCTCCCCCACCGCCAGCCCCTGCAATCGGGCGGCAATCTCGCCGACTCTGGCATTGAGCGCGCCGTAGCTAAGCCACTGCTCATCTGATCCGCCCTCACTGATGCCCTCCCCGCCCATGCGAATGGCGGGGGCGAGCGGGCTGGCGGCCAGACAGGCCGCCAGCCGCGCACCCAGGTTGGCCGCGCCCTCACGGGGGGCAGGCCGGGTTTGCACGAGCGGAGCCTTATGCTTGATGGTCACCGTCATAGCGCGGCCTCCGTTTGGCGCACCAGCCAGTGCCGATAGAGCCGGCTGGGGGATGGGTGGGCTTTGAGCGTCTGCAGGGTAAGTGGCGCCCGCTCCTGCGCGAACGCCTCGTTGAGGGCCGCCAGCAGGGCGAGTTGCTGCACCGAATCTACCCCCAGATCCATCAGGGTTTGTTGCCAAATGCCGGGCACGCCGCACTGGCGCTCCCACAGGGCCACCAGCACGCGGGCCTCGGCCGGCGGCTGAGCCAGGCTGGGCTCCGCCCTGGTGGCTACCACCTGCGGCATCACCGGGGACTGTACCGCCGCCACGCTGGCCGGCTGGCTCAGATCCGCCTGCGCCAGCCAGTCGAGCTCGACCAGCCAGTCAGCCAGCACCGCCTCTGCCCGTGCCTCGGGGATCTGCTCGCCATCGAACTCGAGGCGCAGCTGGAGCGTCTCACCCCGGCTGCTGACCACCAAGGAGAGCGGCAGCTCCACCTTCTCCACCACGGTGCCAAAGCGTGGCACCAGCTGGTGGGGTTCGGGGGCGGCAGGGGTTGCCGGCATGGGATAGTTCTCGAACACGAACAGGCTCTGGAACAGACGCGACCGGCCTTTGGTCAGTGCCGCCAGCGACTGGGTGCCGTGCTCATTGAGCGCCATCAGATCGGCCTGCAACCGGGCGATATGCTCAGCCAGGGTCAGCTCGGTGCGCCACGCCAGGGCCAACGGCAGGCTGTTGATATAGAGCCCGACGCTCGCGGTGATCCCCTCAATGGGATAGTCCCGGCCCGGGGTCACGTTGCCCACCAGGGTGACGGCATCGTCAGAGCGGCGTGCCAGCAGACGATGCCAGGCATATTGGGCCAACAGGCCCGCAGTCACGCCCAGGTCGCGGGCACGATGGGCGAGCAAGGTCGCCACCTCGACCGGCAACGCCGTGGCGCACACCGCCGGCCGCTGCTGGGTATGGCGCCCGCTTGCGCTAGCGTCCAGCGTCACCCCGAACAGACAGGCGAGATCGTTAGGCTTTGTTAGCAGCTCGCCCCGCCCCTGCCAGTAAGCCTCGGCGCTGCGGGTTTGGCTGGCGATATGGCGGCCAAACTCGAGCCAGGCGGTATCCGGCTCGCGCTGCGGCAACAGGCCGTTCATCAGCGCCTGATAGCCGCGATGCAAGGAACCCAGCAACACGGGGCCGCTCCAGCCATCCAGCACGCCGTGATGGGCGCTGAAGATCACCTTGTGGTGATCGGGAGCCAATTTGAAGCAGACAAGGCGCAGCAGGGGCGCCTGCTCCAGCGGGATCGGGCGGGCCAGATCCTGCTCGCGGTAGGCCTGGACCCGTGTCTCTGCATGTTCCACTTCAGACAAATCCTCATAGTGGAACGGCAACTCGGCGCGCTTGAGGATGCGCTGCAGCGCCACCCCGTCTGCCAGCACCAGTTCGCTGCGAAGGGCTGGCCAGCGGGCGATCTGCCCCTGCCAAGCCTGACGGTAGACCGCCACGTCCAGCGGCTGGTGATAGTCCATCTCGGTCTGCAGGTGATAGGCGTGATCTCGGGGCAGCAACGCCCTGTGATGGAACATGCTCTGCTGAAGCGAGGTCATGGGCAGCAGGGTCTCCACTTCGCGTCCGCTCAGCACCCCATCGAGCGCGGCTTGCGAGAGGTCAAGCCCCGGGAAGTCGCTCGGGGTGTGACGCGGAGCCTTCACCGTGCAGCAGTGATCCACCAGCGCCGTCAGGTTGTCCGCCAGCCGAGCCATCAGGGCGTCGCTCGCCTGCTGGTTGAGGGCGCCCACCTGGCGCAGGGTGAGGCGGCCATCAAACACGCCCCCGTGCAGACTGACCAGCTCTCGCGGCAGGTTATCAGGGGAACTAGGTGCCCCCGGCGCCAGCGGCAGGGGCTGCCAGGGCTGAGCGGCCTCGCCCTGATGGCTGACCCCCAGGTAGTTGAAGACGACAAGGGCTTGCGGTAACTCCTGCCCACGGGGATGGTGCAGGCGCAGGGCGTTGAAGCCCACCCCCTTGTCCGGCACGGCGCGCAGCTGCTCCTTGGTGGCGCAGACCAGCGCATCCCACGCATCGGCATCCGCCAGTGCCAGCGGGTAGGTGCTGGTGAACCAGCCCAGGGTACGGCTCACGTCCAGTTCAGCATCGATGGCCTCACGGCCGTGCCCTTCCAGCATAACGCAGTGACGGCTGCCGTAACCCTGCTCGCTCAAGGTACGAGTCAGTGCCGCCAGCAGCAGGTCTGGCACCCGGGTGAAGTAGGCCTGGTTGGCGGTGTCGATGAGACGGGCAGTGGTCTCCTGACTCAGTTGCAGCAGGCTGGCGGCGGCGCGGCCATCGACGGAACGCGCCGCTTCCAGCAGGTGACCCTGGCTGCCTTCCCCCTGCGCCAGCCAGAAGCCAAGCTGATCCTCTTCCCGTTTGGCATAGGCCGCGAGCCCCTCGCCCCACTGGCGATAGCTGCTGCCCTTGGCGGGCAGCGGCTCACCCCTGCTCACCCGGGCCAGATCCTCGGCCAGGATGCGCCAGGAGACCGCATCGATGACCAGGTGGTGGAAGGCAAGGAAGAGCCCCTCCACCGTCTCGCCCTCCCGATCCCCCTCCAAGGAGAGATTGCGCAGGCGGGCCCAGGCCAGGGTGTGGCCGCTGGCAGGATCCAGATCTCCCTGCAGCTCGGTCAGGCGGGCTTGCAGCTCAGTCTCATCGAGATTGGCGGCATCCAGGGTCGGCAGCGGCGGCAATGCCAGCTCGGCCAGGTAGCGCTGGCCGGTCGGGGTCACCGCCAAGCGCAGGGCATCGTGGTGCTGGCGCAGGGCATTCAGCCAGCCGCGCAGGGCCTCATCGTCCACCCCGGCCGGCAGGCGCAGGATCACCCCCTGGTTCCAGTGACCGGATTTGGCAAAGCCCTGCTCGAAGAACCAGTGCTGGATGGGGTGGAGCGGGAACTCGCCCGTCAGGCTGCCCTGCTCGCTCCTGTGGCTGACCGCCTGCTGCTGGCCGAGCTGGCGGCAGAGGCGGCGCACCGTCTTGGCTTCGAACACGTCCTTCACGCTGCAGTGCAATCCCGCATCCCGCAACCGGGTGGTGAGCTGGATGCTGAGGATGGAGTCACCGCCCAACCGGAAGAAATCATCCTCCACCCCGAGCGGTTGCTTGAGCACCCCTTGCCAGATGGCGAGCACGGTCTGCTCCAGTTCGTTTTGTGGCTCGCCCTTGCTCTGCTGCCAGACGATGGCGGGCAGTCGGCGCAAGTCCAGCTTGCCGTTGGGGGTGAGTGGCATCTCGGGCAGCCAGCAGAGGCGCGCCGGCACCATGTATTCGGGCAGGCACTCGCCGGCCCGCTGCAGCAGGGCATCGCCGTCGGGCTCCCTTGCCCCGGCCTGCAAACAGGCGTAAGCGAGCAGGCGCCCCTCCTGCACCACCACCTTGATCTGGCGGATGGCCGGGCACAATTCGGCAAGCCGGGTCTCTATCTCACCCGGCTCGATGCGATAGCCGCGCAGCTTGATCTGCTCGTCTATCCGGCCCAGATACTGGATGTTGCCGTCGCGGCGCAGCAGGGCCCGATCGCCGGTGCGATAGAGGCGATGGGTTCGTGCCGCCAGCGCCAGCTCGATAAAGGCCTCCTGGGTACGCTGTGGCAGATTGAGGTAGCCGCGGGCCAGCCCCAGCCCCGCCAGGCAGAGCTCGCCGGGCACCCCCACCGGGCAGGGGTTGCCCGCCTCGTCCAGGATCAGCGCCTTCAGGTTGTTGACGGGTCGACCGATTGTGATGGGCACCCCCGGAGTGAGCCGCGCGCAGAGCGCGGTGACGGTGCACTCGGTCGGGCCGTACATGTTGAACAGCGCCACCCGCTCCCCCCAGCGCTCCACCAGGCTGCTCGGGCACGCCTCGCCGCCAAAGCCGATGGCCTTGAGGGAACCGAGATCCGTCGGTGGCAGCAGGTTGGCGAGCAGGGCGGTCGGCAAAATCATGTGGCTGGCGCCGCAAGCGATCGCGGCACTGATCACCCCCTCGCCCGGCTCGCCAAAGTGCAGGGCCGCGCCGCAGTAGAGCGGCAGTAAGCTGGTCATGTTGCCTGCATCGAACGAGAGGGACATGCAGTTGAACATGGCCCCATCCTGATCAAGGGCGATGCGCTCGCCGTGATCCGCCATCAGGTTGACCAGGCTGCCCTGCTCCACCATGACCCCCTTGGGCAGGCCGGTGCTGCCGGAGGTGTAGATGATCTGGGCCAGCATGGCGGCGTCCCGAGGCAGTGCAGGCGTGCTGGCTGGCATCTTGTCCAGCGCCAGCTGGTGCAGATCGTGATATTCGGCCGTCGTGCCCGCCAGCGCCTCGCCAAGCCGCGGATCCGGCACGCCACCCAGCACCAGGCTGATGGATGCATCGCCAAGGATATGGGCCAGCCGCTCGGCGGGATAGGCAGGATCCAGCGGTACATAGGCCGCCCCAGCCTTCCAGCAGGCGAGCAGGGCGATGACGAAGGCCACATCGCGCCTGGCCTGGATGCCGATGGCGGCGCCCGGGGTGACGCCCTGAGCCAGCAGCCAGTGGGCCAGCCGGTTGGCACGCGTTTCCAGCTCGCCATAGGTCAACGATTGCGCGCCGTCGCTGACCGCCAGCGCGTCCGGTAACTGAATAGCGCGCCGCTCGATATGACAGAGCAGGGTGTCGCGGCTCGGGTAGTCCGGCGGCAGGTCGGCAAGCTGTGCGGCCAGCGCGGCCTGGTCGGTGCCCGCCTCCAGCGGCAACTGCCAGATGTCGGTCTCGGGGGCCGCCACCACGGCGCGCATCAGGTGCAGCAGGCGATCGGCAAGAGCCTGGATGGTCTCTCGCTCGAACAGGGCGGTGGCAAACAGCCAGTCCACCCTGACGGAGTCCATCAGCTCGGTCACCTTGACCGAGATGTCGGTCTTGGCCGGCAGCACAGGCGAGGTCTCCTCCACCAGCTGGCAGCCGGGGATGAGATCGTTGAAGTCCACCTTGGCCTGATAGACCAGCATGATCTGGAAGATGGGGTTGATGGCGGTGGTGCGATCGGCGCCGATGGCCTCGGCCAGCGCCTCGAAGCGGTAGAGCTGGTGATCGAAGGCCGCCAGATCCTCCTCCCGGCACTGCTGCAGATAGTCGACAAAGCTGGGCTTGCCGCTGAGTTGAGTGCGCAGCACCAGGGTATTGACGAAAAAGCCCACCAGGGACTCGATTTCGTGACGCTCGCGATAGGCAAGCGGGGTGCCGATCACCACCTCCTTCTCGCCGCTCTGGCGCACCATCAGCAATGCAAACAGGGCGTGCAGACCGATGAAGTTGGAGGTGCTGTGGCGCTGGCACAAGCGCTTGAAGCTCTCCCACAGCGCGTTGTCGATGGTGGAGAAGACCAGCTCGCCGCCGCTGTCCTGATGGGCCGGGCGCGGCTTGTCGAGCGGTAGACCGTGCACCTCGGGGCTGCCACCGAGCCGGTCGACCCAGAACGGCTTGAACTCGGCGTGATAATCGAGAAAACGCGGTGAGTTGAACCAGCGGGCATAGTCGATGTAGGTGAGCGGCAGCTCGCTCACCTGCAGGGGCTCGCGGTTCTGATGGGCAAGAAAGGCGCGCTTGAGATCCGCGAACATGTTCTTGACCGACCAGCCGTCGGAGATGATGTGATGCTGGGTGATCAGCAGCACGTGCTCGCGGCTGCCCAGCCGAATAAGGTGCACTCGGCTCAGATCCCCCCGGGTCAGGGAGAAGGGGCGGCCTATCTCTTCGCGCACCCTGCGAGCCACATAGGCTTCGCGCTCGGCAGCGGGCTCTGCGCTCACGTCCTCAATCTGCAGCTTGAAGGGCGTGTGGGGCAGGATCTCCTGCGCCCCCCTGCCCGCCTCGTCCTTGATGAAGCGGGTGCGCATGCTGGGGTGGCGGGCAAACAGGTGGTCGAAGGCAAACTCCAGCGCCGCCGTGTCCAGCTCTCCCTTGACGCGAAAATAGACCGGCATGTTGTAGAGGTGGGAGGCCTCCTCGTACTGCTCGATAAACCAGAGCCCGCTCTGGGATGACGAGAGCGGCCCCTGCCGGGCGCCCTCGGCGACAATGGGTGCCTCGAAGGCGGCACGGGCCGCCAGGCAGCGCACCAGCTCATCCTTGTGGGCCTTGATGGTGGCGCCGATGGCCGGCGTCACCGCCTCCTTGCTCGACTGGGAGATAAGCTGGCCTTTCTCGTTCAAAGCCAGCTTCACTCCCTGCCGTTCCAGCTGTTTCAACAGCAAAATCATATTGTTCATCTGTTTCTCAAGCCTCAGGCACTCAGGGTGGCGCCGCCGTCGACGACCAGATCCTGCAGCGTGATGTGGCTGGCCAGATCCGAGGCCAGGAAGAGGACGGTATGGGCGATCTCCGCCGGGGTGGCGACCTTGCGCAGGGGGATGCCGAGCTTGAACTGCTCCGGCAGCCCGGCAATGGTGCGGGCCATGGCCTCCTCGCTTGGTAGCATGCAGCGCAGCATGGGGGTATCCGTCGAGCCCGGCGACACCAGGTTGGCGCGCACGCCGAAGGGGGCCAGCTCCAGCCCCACCGTCTGGGTCAGGCTGGTGACCGCCGCCTTGGAGGCGCAATAGGCCGCCATCTGCATGCGCGGCACATGGGCCGCGTTGGAGCCGATGGTGACGATGGCGCCGCGCCGCTGCCCCTTGAAGTGGGGCACCAGGGCCCGCAGCAGATAGAAGACGCCGCTGGCGTTGACCGTCATGCAGTCGTGCCAGTCGTCATCGCTTAAGGTTTCGGTGGGGCCGAGACGCAGTACCCCGGCCCCGTTGACCAGCACATCGAGCCCGCCGTCCGCCAGCAGCGCTGCGCAGCAGGCGTTGACCGCCTTCGAGTCGCCGATATCGAGCAGCCGGGTGGCATAGGGGTAGTCGGCTTCGGGAAACGCCAGATCAAGCCCCACCACGATTGCGCCGGCCGCCACGAACTGCGTTGCCACCTCGCGACCGATGCCGCGCCCGGCCCCGGTCACCCAGACCCTCTTGCCAGTAAAATCAAAGGCCATTGCTTGTTGCTCCTTATCCATCACCACACCATCTCCACGCTCTCTTCGTCCTCGGCAAGCAGGCCGTCGAGGAAACGGCAGAAGTCATCGAGGCGCGGGTGATCGAACACGTCGGAGACCTTGACCTGCACCCCGAACTCGGCGCCGAGCCGGTTCACTATCTGGATGGTCTGCAGGGACTGCCCCCCCAGTTCGAAGAAGTTGTCCGTGGGTGCCATGGTGGCGAGCCCCAGGATCTGCTGCCAGATGGCGCCGACCCGGTTCTCGGTCTCGCTGCCCAGGGTCAGGGCTTCGCCGCCCGCCTGGTAGGCGACCAGCAGGGCCTTGCGATCCAGCTTGTTGGAGCCGGTGCGGGGCAACTGGTCATAGTGGCGATAGTCGGTGGGGATCATGGCGGCAGGCAGCACCCTGGCCAGCTGCGCCTTGATGACCCGGCTGTCGCGCTCCGGCCCCGCCACGAAGGCCACCAGCCGGCGCACGCTGCCGATGCTCACCCCCTGCACGCAGGCCTCATCCACCCCCGGCAGGGCCAGCAGCTGAGCCTCCACTTCGCCGGGCTGGATGCGATAGCCGCTTATCTTGAATTCGTTGTCGCGCCGACCGAGGTAGACCAGCCGACCGGCCACCAGGCGTACCCGATCGCCGGTGCGATAGACGGGCAGATCCTCCTCACCGATCCGCAGGGTATCGAAGCTCCCTTGCACGCCCCCCACATAGCCGTTGGCCAGCTGTGGGCCGAGCAGCACCAGATCCCCCTCGCTGGCGGGTTGCTCCCCTGCCCCCAGAATGAGCGCCTGCATGCCGGGCAGCGGCAGACCGATGGGCAACTGGGCCTGACTCGAGTCTTCCTGCTGCAGCTCCTGAGTGGTCACCACCACTGTGGTCTCGGTGGGGCCGTAGGTGTTGAACAGGCGCACATCGGAGCGCCCCTGGCGCTGCCACTGGGCCAGCTGCTCGGGGTAGACCGCCTCGCCGCCGATAATGACGGTGGTAAGCCCGGCAGGGATGTGGGCCTGACCCGCCGTCAGCGCCACCACCCACTCGTTCCAGAACGCGGTGGGCAGGTCGAGGTGGGTGATCCCCATCTGCTCCACTCCGGCTGCAAAGGCGGGCATGGATTCGAGCAGGGCATCGGTACGCAGTACCAGGGTGGCGCCGGCGCTCAAGGTGGCGAACACCTCCTCGATGCTGGCGTCGAAGTTGAAGGGGGCGAATTGCAACATCCGCGCCTCTTCATCCAGGTGATAACGGCAGCGGGCGGCGGCGGCGAAGTGGTCCAGCGCGCCGTGGCTGATCGCCACCCCTTTGGGCAGGCCGGTCGAACCCGAGGTGAACATCAGGTAGGCGACGGCGCGACCGGCGGCCGGCTGGTTCAAGCGGTTATCGCTCACCAGATCCCCCGCCAGCAGCGTGCGCCCCTCAAACAGGCTGGCCAGCTTGTGACGGTACTCGGCCTGGGTGATCAGAGTCTTGACCTCCCCCAGCCGCAGGATATGGCCCTGACGCTCCAGCGGCTGCTCGGGATCGAGGGGCACATAGACGGCGCCCGCCAGCAGCACAGCCAGTTGGGCGAAGATGGCCTGGGGGGTGCGGGCCAGCATGACCCCCACCTTGTCGCCGGGGACGACGCCTGCGGCTTGCAGGGCGGCCGCCATCTGTTCGCAGCGGGCCAGCAGCGCCTCGTAGCTGAAGCGGACCTCTCCCTGCGCCGTGCTCTGAATCAAGGCAATCTTGTCCGGGGTCTGGGCGGCGAAGTGGCAGAGCGCCTCCAGCACGGGACGCACGTTGATCACTTCATGGGCGGGGCCGGCGATCAGGGCGCTGGCCCGCTGCTCGGCCAGCCAGTCGGCCTTGAGCGCCCCCAGGGTCTGGGTGGGCTCGGCCAGCCAGCGGCCCAGCAGGGCAAACAGGGTATCGGCGATGGCAGCCAGATCCCCCTGCTGGTAGCAGCCGGGGTTGGCGTCCAGATCCAGTCTGGGCTGGCCATCGACGCCGACCTGCACCTCGATGGTGAGATCCTCCACCGGCCCGGCGCTGATGTTGAGAATATGGGCAGATAGCGGCCCGAAGCGGCGAGCGTGATCAAACGGCATGATGTTGACCAGCGGGCCGAACAGCCGCTTGTCGCCCCCCACCAGGCCAAGGTCGCGGCGCAACAGCTCGTAGCGGTAGTGCTGGTGCTTGCGCACCCCGCGCTTGGCTTTGGCCACGGCGCCGGCGGCCCCCGCCAGACTCAGCCCCTCTTCGAGCTCCAGAGCAAGGGGGGTGATGTTCATCTGCATGCAGGGTACGGTCAGCGACGCCGAGCCGATGCGGTTCATCATCATTAGGCCGAGCAGGGTCTTATCCTGGCCGCTCGACAGCGACAGCTGGACAGAGAGACCGGCCAGCAGCAGATCGGGCCAACCCAGCTTGTGCTCGTCGGCAAAGCCGGTCAGGGATTGCCAGAGCGCCGCCGGCAGCGGACGGCTCTCGCGGATAAATTCGGCGGCAATCGGTGCGCGGGTCTCGCCAAAGGACTTCACCTCGGGCCAGCCTTGCAGCTGCTCCTGCCAGAAGGCGCGGGCGGCGTCGTTCTTGCCGCTCTGCTCGCGGCTCGCCTCTTCTGCCAGCACTTCAGCCAACGAGCCGAAGGGAGATGGGGAGTTCATCTCACCGGCCAGCCCCTCTGCATACAGTTCGGCGATGCGCTGGAACAGCAAGGTGGTGCCAAAGCCGTCGAGGGCGATGTGGTGCACGCAGCTGTAGAGATAATCGCGGCCGGGGCCGCGCAGCAGGGCGAAACGGCAGGGTGCCTCTTGGGTCAGCTCGAACGGGCGGCGCAGATCGGCCCAGGCCCAGGCGCGGGCCAGCGTCTCGTCATCGTGCTCGAGGGAGATTTCTTCATAGGCCAGGGGCAGCTCATGCGAGACGAAGCAGACCGCCTCCTTATCGTCTTCGAAGTGGCCCTTGAGCGCCTCGCACTCCCCTACCGCCTTGGCAAGGGCCGCGGCCAGCACGGCCGCCTCGACCTTGCCGTCGAAGGCGATGCACTCGGCGGTGTTGAACATCGCCTTGTCGTCGTTGAGCAGATGTCCGGACCAGAGCCCCTGCTGAGGTATGGTCAAGGGGAAGCGATTCATGGGGTCACCTCCAGCGCCTGGGCTGCCAGCCTGGCCTCGATCAGGCGCCACCAGCCGTTGAGGGTCGGCAACTTGGCGAGATCCACGAAGCCGAGCTCCACCCCGGCGGCGCGCCACTCGGTGAGCAGAGCCATGATCCGCACAGAATCCAGACCGTAGTCGATGAGGTTCTCATCGGGGTCAAACTCATCTTCGTCCTCGTCGATATGACTCAGCAGCCGCGCCTTGAGCCCCTCATACGTCAGCAACGGATTGCTCTGGACGGCAGAAGCGGCAACCGGCGCAAGGGCCAGCACCTCCTCGCAGCGGATCACCTTGCCGCAGCGGGTTGCCACATAGTCGAGCGCCATCTGGTGGTCGGCCAGGGAGAAGTCCGCCACCCCGTCCGCCAGGAAGAAGGGCTGGATGTCGCGCATGAAGGCGTCGCAGGCGGTCATCATGCAGCCAATATGGCCGTAGATGCCGCCGATGATCAGCTGATCCCGCCCCAGCGCTTTGAGCATCTGCTCCAGCTCGGAGCGCTGGAAGGCGCTGTAACGCCACTTGACCAGCACAGTATCGTCCCGCTCTGGGCGCAGGGCTGCCACCACCTGCTGCTGCTCGGGCCGCTTGTTGAGACCCGGGCCCCACATGTCGTTGAGCAGGGCGCGATCTTCAGGGGATTGATCCTTGGGCTGGGCGGTGTAGAAGACCGGGATGCCGAGGGCCTTGCACTGCTTGCGCACGGCGGCCAGCTGCTCGGTGAGCGCCGCGATCAGCGGGCTGTTTTCGCCATAGAAGGCGGTGAAGTACTCCTGCATGTCGTGGATCAGCAGGGCGGCGCGTTTGGGCTCCAGGGTCCAGTCGACCTTGTTGGCCTTCCATTGGCTGGGCATGGCGTAATTGTTCAGGGTTGGGATAGCCATAACGTCATGATTCCTTACTAGTTTTTATGCTGTAGAGGCTGGTTGGCGGCGATGGCGTGCGCAATGCGCGCCCGCAGCCCCTGCTTGTCAATCTTGCCCACCGCCGTCATGGGCAGGGCGTCCAGAGTTTCGAAACGGTCGGGCAGCTTGAAGTCCGCCACCCCGCGCTCGCGCAGAAACTTGCGCAAGGCCAGCGGCTTCAAGGCGGGATCCGTGCTGACGATAAAGGCGCAGCTCTTCTCCCCCATGGCGCTGTCAGGCATGGAGACCAGGGCCGCATGGGTAATGGCCGGATGGTGCAGCAGCTGGTTTTCCACCTCTTCCGCCGCGATCTTCTCGCCGCCCCGGTTGATCTGATCCTTCTGCCGCCCCACCACGGTGAGGTAACCATCGGCATCCTGTACCACCAGATCGCCGGAGCAGTAGAAACCCTCGGCATCGAACACCCGGGCGTTGTGGGCCGGGCTCTGGTAGTAGCCGCGGAAGGTATAGGGGCCGCGGGTGTGCAGGGCGCCAGGCTCGCCGGAGGCAACCAGATTGCCCGCCTCATCGAGGATGCGCACCTCGTCGTCCGGGCTCATGGGGCGGCCCTGGGTGTGAATGACCTTCTCGTCGGGATCAGAGAGCCGGGTGTAGTTGACCAGCCCTTCCGCCATACCGAACACCTGCTGCAGCCGGCAGCCGAGCAGCGGCCCAATCTTGCTGGCCACCGCCTCCCCCAGCTTGGCGCCGCCCACTTGCAGCAAGTCGAGGCTCTCGAGCTGAGTGCGCGCTGTGGGATCCGCTTCCGCTGCCTGCAGCCAGAGCGAGACCGCCGGCGGCACCAGCGAGGTGAGATTGACCCGGTGGCGGGCGATCAGCGGGAAGCAGCTGATGGGGCTGGGATCGGGTGCGAGCACCACGGTGCCACCCACCTCGAACACCCCGAGGGCGCCCGGGGAGCTCAGGGGGAAGTTGTGGGGCGCCGGCAGGGCGCACAGATAGCGGGTATGGGGGCCGAGGCCGCAAATTTCGTTGCTGCGGCGCACGCTGTACAGGTAGTCATCGTGGGTGCGGGGGATGAGCTTGGGGGTGCCGGTGCTGCCACCGGAGAGCTGGAAGAAGGCCACCTCGTTCGCCGGGGTCGGGGCAAAGGAGACGGACGGGGAGTCCCCCTCATCCCCCTCGCCGAACCAACGGGTCAGCCCCAGCGCCCCTGTGTCGCCATCCAGCAGCACCAACTCGGCGCCGATGCTTGCCAGCAGCTCGCTCTCGCGCCCCTTGCTCGCAAACAGTGGATGGGTCAGCGAGCCGATAAAGAGGCTCGGTGTGATCTGCTCGGCATAAGAGAGGAGTTCCAGCCGGTTGTGGCTAAAGAGCGCGTTGACCGGCGCAATACCGGCCTTGAGCAGGGCGAAGAACACCAGATAGAACTCGGCCACATTGGGGAGCTGCACCAGTGCGGTGTCCCCCACCCCCAGGCCGTGGCGGGCCAGATTGGCGGCCAGCCGGCTCGAGGCGGCGTCCAGCTCACGATAACTGAAGCGCCGCTCGCCGCAGAGGATGGCCTCGGCGTCGGGGGCCAGCTCGCACTGACGCGCCAGCATGGCGGTCAGCGGCTCGCCGCGCCAATAGCCCTTGGCGCGGTACAGCTGGGCCAACTCTTCGGGCCAGCGGGTATAGGGCAGGAAGCGGTTGGTATCGCTCATTGCGCCACCTCCAAATCCAGGCCCAGTGCCTTGAGCATGGTGCCCAGCTTGGTGCCGGTCTCGGCCCACTCCATGGCGGGATCCGAGCCCGCGACGATACCGGCGCCAGCAAACAGCTCCACCTGATGGCCATCGAGCACGCCGCAGCGGATCACCACGGCCCACTCGCCGTTGCCCTGGCTGTCGCACCAACCGACGATGCCGCTGAACAGGGCGCGCCGGAAGGGCTCCTGCTCGCGGATGAACTGGCGGGCCAGATCAGTGGGATAGCCGCACAGGGCCGGGGTGGGATGCAGCTGGCAGGCAAGTGACAGTACCGATGCCTCGCCGCCATTGAGCCGCCCGGCGATGGGGGTGCCCAGATGCCAGAGGGTATCCGTGCTCATCAGCGAGGGGCTGGACGGTATCGCCAGCTCGCGGCAGTGAGGGGTCAGCACCCGGCGGATCTCGTCGATCACCAACTTGTGTTCATGCTGATCCTTGCGAGAAGCCAGCAGCTCCCTGGCCACCATTTCGTCTTGCGCCGGCTCGCTCACCCGTCTGGCGGAGCCCGCCAGCGGGTGGGTAAACACCTCTCCCCCGCGGACCCGCAGCAGCAACTCGGGGCTTGCGCCCAGCAGGCGGCGGCCCTGGCCGAGCGGCAGGGAGAAGTGGAAGGCGTGGGGATTCTGGGCCATCAGACGGCTCATCACCCGCTTCGGATCGGCGGGCTGATGCAGGGTAAGGGTGAGTTTGCGCGACAACACCACCTTGGATAGCCGGCCTTGTGCAAATGCATCCAGCGCCGCACTGACCGAGGCCTGAAATTCGCTGGCCGGCGGGGTGCTCTGCACCGAGATGACCCGGTTGGCCTCGACGGTCTGCTCCACTTCTGTCGCCGGTGTCGGCTCTGTCGGGGCCAGTTTCTCGCCCCGCTCATAGCGGCCGGGCACATAGAGGCAGGAGGCCTCCGCCGGGTCGAACGCAAAAGCACCGATGAGCAGAGGGTTGGTCTGGCCGGCAGCCCTGGCAGCATCGAGGGCCAGGGTTATCTGCTGTGCCAGCAGGGGCCACTCGCAGGCGGGGGTGGTGATGGGTTGCCCCAGGTCAGTGGCACTGATCGTGCCCTGACACGAGGTAAACAAGAAATCAGGCGACATCTTCGCCTCGGCAGGTGCGCCATTTTCCATTACTCGAGTCTTCACGTCATACCCTCAAAGAAGATTCAAAATGATAATGATTATCAATTTGACTTTGTGCGGCGGTAAAATACTCGCTTTGAAATCGCGGGGTCAATGGGATTTTGCATCGTTAAAACAGGAGCTTGTCTGTGGGCATGTCGGGGATGACGCCAGGACGGGCCTGCTGGCCGTGAAGGGAAACAGATACTCGAATGAAAACGGATTGCCATCCCCATATGGGGGATGCGACAGAAACCGGTCAGGGCGGCCCCACTGGCGGCCAACCCGCTTTGCCTCTAAGATGGCGCCACCTCTTGTGACAGCCCCGAAAATGGAACCCTCCCATGTTGAAACACCTGCTTCTGCTTCCCTTCGCCCTGCTGCTGGCGGCCTGCTCGCTGACCCAGTACAGCGTCAGCGAAGGGGAGATCAACCAGTACCTCAAGGAGCGAGTCGCCTTCGAGAAACAGCTGGGGATCCCCGGCATCATGTCGAGCAAGATCCGACTCGATGACATGCAAAGCCGCATCGGCCGCAGCCAGGCCGACAAGGTCGAGCTGGATGCCGCCGGCGAGCTGCAGGTGGCGAGCCCGCTGGGCAGCCAGCAGATGAAGATCCGCCTCTCCCTGCGGGCACGCCCGGACTATGTGGCCGAGCAGGGCGCCATCTATCTGCGCGATCTCGAGCTCATCTCTGTCAAGACAGAGCCGGCGGACGTGGGCACCGCCCTCTCCCCGCTCTTGCCCACCTTCAACCAGTCCCTCTCCCTGTTCCTCTCCCAGACCCCCGTCTACCGGCTCGACGGCAGCCGCCAGAACGAGGCGCGGATCAAGGAGAAGGTCGAAGCCCTCAAGGTGGAGCCGGGCCGACTGGTCATCCCCTTCAAACTGATGTGACACCTGCCGCCGCGCCTCTCCTCTTCACCCCACCGGGGCGCGGTTTTTTTCTTCTCAAGCCCCGCCCTTTGCCCCATAATGCACACCATTCTCATTTAGATTCATGAGAAGCGTCATAATAAAATCAACAATATGGTGAGAAGGACATGAGAAAAACCGTACTGGTGCAGGCGATCGCCTGCGCACTCCTCAGCAGCGCCGCACAGGCTGCCGTCAAGGTGGAGGACAAGACGTTCAACACCGCCGCCAACATGCTGGCCTACACCGAATTCGAGCTCTCCGGCGAGCCGCTGGCCGAAGCCCTCGGTCTGGATCTGGATGTGCTGGACGCCAACCGCGCCGACGAGCCGACCCCGTTCGACTTCGCCGCCGGGATCGAATCCTATGAATACTCCGAAGAGGCAATGTACGCCCTCAACTACCAGTCCGGCATGGGCCCCCATCTGGTCAACGGGCCGCAAAACCAGGCCCGTGGCGGCACCCTGGCCGACCTGGGCAAACGGGTACTGGCCATGGCCGAGGCCGTCGGCTTCCCCGCCGATGAAATTCCCCAGGGCATGTATCCCCTCTCCCTGCCCTACGCCTCCGCCAACCCGGAGTTCGCCCAGGCCGTGAACGCCACCCCGGTCAACGGTGACCAGATCACCATCAAGACCGCCAAGGGCAACGAGAAGAGCGTCAAGACCCAGGTCCCCGCCTACTTCCGCGACTACGCCACCCTGCGCTGGAGCGGCAGTGACAACCTGCTGGTCCCGGCCGCCGTAGGCGGCATCCTGCTCAAGGAAGTGATGTGGTCCCAGGACTTCCTGGGGGGCATGCACGTAGCCGAGACCGATGAAGAGGTGGAAGCCGCGTCCGCCACCATGGATCAGGACGGCAAGCACAAGCTGGGGGTTTCTGCCGCCGACGGCTTCAACGGCATGATGCTGACCGAGCAGTCCATCGACAAGCTCGCCATCCTGCAAGGTCAGCTCGGCTTTGACGGCAAGACCCTGGGCGCCAAGATCACCCCGCAGTACGATCCGGCCAAGGGGGTTGTCTACTTCCCTCATCAGGTGAAGGTGACCGAGACCAGCAAGAACGACGCCGGTGCCATCGGCAAGCTGGAGGTCGTGGACGGCTCCGCCCAGTTGCGCGACGCCTGGATGCTGCTGTGGCCCCTCTCCGAGTTCTACGCCTTCAGCGATCAGCGCACGGCCAACACCAATCAGAACCCGGCCTTCCACGCCGTGTTTGACGGTGCCCCGTTCGCCGCCGCTCCGGCTGCCAACCAGACCAACGATCTGGGCAAGGCGGTGGCGGGCAGCGATGCCTTCTCCCTGGCCCTGAACCTCTCCAACCTCACCTTCAAAAACCTGCTGGCCCTGCACTTCGAGCCCAAGGCTGGCACCCTGGTCGACAGCTGGCAGGCTGGCAAACAGGCCGGGCACGTCACCACCTTCGACGCCACCTACGCCCTGGTCGCCCTGCAGATCTTCCAGCGCGCCCAGGATGCGCTGCCGGTGGGTTACGCCGCCGGTGACAATGGCGAGCTGAACCTCAAGACCCCACAGGGTGAGCAGGCGATAGCACTGGTCCGCAAGCAGGCCGATTTCATCCTCGCCAACCTCAAGGGCAAGAACGGCCTGGTCCATGACGGTCTGACCCTGGGCGGCAAGCTTGACGCCGGTCAGTCCATCGACGCGCAGTTCGCCGCCATCCGTGGCCTGACTGCCGCCTTCCTGGCCACCTCGGATGCCAAGTACCGCACCGCGGCGCGCGAGCTCTTCATCGCCGCCGACAAGGCCTACTTCAATGCCAAGGCCGGTACCTGGCTCGCCGGCAAGCAGGGTGAATACACCCCCTGGACCCAGGCCGCCATCTCCGGCGCCCTGCGCTCTGCCATGCTGAACCTGCGCAACGAAGGGGCCGAGAAGGCACCCGAGCTGGAGCTGGCACAGCTGACCCAGCGCTACGTGAGCTGGTTCCGCGGCACCGTCAACGGCGGCATGCAGATGGCCGAATGGGTCGGCGACTCCGGCGAGAACGTCATCGAAGGGGCCGGTGGTGACACCGACGAAGATGGTGTCCCCCAAGTGACCGCCGCCGGTGGCAAGCATGGCACCGCCATGGTGATGGCCGGCAAGGCCCTGGTCAGCGAGAAATAAATCGACCACCAATAGAAAGGGAGCCCAGGGCTCCCTTTTTTTGTCTGTGTCGACGAGGTTAGCCGAGCTTGGCCAGCATCGGCTTGGTCACCAGCACGATGCCCTGCTCGGAGCGGTAGAAGCGGCGTGCATCCTCGTCCGCATTCTCCCCCACCACCAGGCCGTCTGGCAGCTTGCACCCCTTGTCCACCACCACCCGGCGCAAGCGGCAACCAGCCCCGATCTCGACCCCGGGGAAGATCACCGCCTGGTCCAGGGTACAGAAGGAGTGTACCCGCACGTTGGTGAACAGCACCGAGTTGAGCACGAAGGAGCCGCTCACGATGGAGCCCCCCGCGAACATGGAGTTGATGGTCATGCCGTGCTGGCCGTTTCTGTCCTGCACGAACTTGGCCGGGGGCGACATGTTCTGGCTGGTCCAGATGGGCCAGTTCTCGTCATAGATGTCGAGCTCGGGCACCACGGAGGCAAGGTCCATGTTCGCCTCCCAGAACGAATCCAGGGTCCCCACGTCGCGCCAGTAGGGTTTTTGCCCCTCCTTGGCCCCGACACAGGACATGTTGAACGGGTGGGCAAAGGCCTTGCCCTCCCCCACGATGCGCGGGATCACGTCCATGCCGAAGTCGTGCTTGGACTCCTGGTTGTGGATGTCCTCTTCCAGCAACTGGTAGAGGTACTCCGCCTCGAAGATGTAGATGCCCATGGAGGCCAGCGAGCGATCCTCACAGCCCGGCATGGCGGGCGGATTGGCCGGTTTCTCCACGAAGGCGCGGATCTTGCGTTGCTCGTCGATGTCCATCACGCCGAAGGCCGATGCCTCGCAGCGCGGTACCTCGATACAGGCCACCGTCACTTTGGCACCGAGGCGCACGTGATCCAGCAGCATGGCGGCGTAGTCCATCTTGTAGATGTGATCCCCTGCCAGCACCACGATGTACTTGGGACCGTAGTCACGGATGATGTCGACGTTCTGGTAGATGGCGTCTGCGGTGCCGCGATACCAGTGCACCTCGTCCACCCGCTGCTGGGCGGGCAGCAGGTCGATGAACTCGTTCATCTGGTAGCGCAGGAAAGACCAGCCCGATTGCAGGTGGCGCAACAGGCTGTGGGACTTGTACTGGGTCACCACACCCACCCGGCGGATGCCGGAGTTGATGCAGTTGGAGAGCACGAAGTCGATGATACGGAATTTGCCGCCAAAGTGGACGGCGGGCTTGGCGCGGTTATCGGTCAACTGCTTCAGGCGGCTGCCCCGTCCCCCTGCGAGCACCAAGGCCATACTCTGATTCAATAGTTGCCGTGCTTTGGCGGTGTCTACGGGTTCTAGCAACATATCTACCTCTGCTCTGTTGGGGCTGTTTTCAACCCATCTTCGCTTTTTTTACAGACCATGAAAGTGTTTTCACTCACATTTAGTTGCATTCCGCCGGCGCTTTATCGTGGAGTTGCGTGAGTACTCATGTTTTGCGCCAGCGACTTGGTTAGAATTTCTACATCATGAACATCATCAAGGATGAAACGATGTTGAATAAACATGAGGGAAACCTGCTGCTGGTCAGCGCACTGGTCTGCATTCCCATGCTGCTGTTGCAGGGAGTGCTGCTCGCCTCCCCCGCCTCACCGCTCACCCTGCTGCTGGTCCTGATGACCACCCTGACGGGATTCGCCCTGCTGCTCTTTCTCACCCACAGCGTGCGCCGTGGGGAAAAGGCGAGGCAGGAGCAACGCTGGCTGCTGGCGCTGCAGCAGCGGGATCCCGCCATGCTCGACAGCGTACAGGCACAAACGGCTCTGCGCCAGCTCCTTGCGTCCTTCAATGAGGCCGAGATCGATGCCCACCGCCAGATCACCGAATTGCACAATCAGGCGACCCGGGACGAGATGACGGGCCTTGGCAACCGCCACGCCTTCCGGCGCGATCTGACCGAGCTGCTGCAACAGGAAAATACCCAGACCGCCATCCTGGTGCTTATCCGCGCCACCGAGCTCGGGACCCTCAACGCCCAGCGCGGCTTCCAGTCCGGGGATGCCTACATCCGGGACATCGCCGCCCTCATCAGCCACACCGTCAGCCGCTTCCCGGGCCACCGGGTCTATCGCATCTCGGGGGCCGATTTTGCCGTCCTGCTGCCTCCCCTGGCCCAGATCCCGCCCCATCTGCTGGGACGGGATCTGAAGCTCGCCTTCGATCGCTATCAGCACGATCACGAGCTCGAGAGCGCCGCCTACTCGGGCATGACCCGCCTGAGCAGCGAGCAGAAGATAGAGGCCATTCTGGCCCGGGCGGATCTCGCGCTGGCCCGTGCCCAGACAGAGGTGGTCAATGGCTGGGCCATCCAGCAGAACGACGAGGTGGTCGAGGTGCAGGGTCAGCGTCACTGGACCCAGGTGCTGACCGAGCTGCTGGAACAGGAGAGCATCAGCTTCACCTGCCAGCCCATCCAGCCCCTGCATCGCGGCATGCTCGCCTATCACGAGATCTATCCCCGTTTCAGCAGCAGCGACGGCACCGTGCTGCCAAGCGATACCCTGCTCGCCATGGCGCAGCGGCTGGACATGGTACTGCGCCTGACCCAGATGGTGATCCGCCACGTCATCCGCCAATACCGCGCCTTCGGAGGCCACAACAGCCGATGGGGTCTCAATCTGCCGGGCTCCCTGCTGCAAAACAGCGCCTTTCTCATCTGGCTGGATCACCAGTTGCAAAAAGACCCCGACATCGGGGCCAACCTGGTGTTCGAGCTCGACGAGGAGCACCTGGAGCGCAACCTGACCGGGTCCAGGCGGCTGTTCGAGCTGCTCAGGCGCCACGGCAGCCGCTCGGCCATCTGCAACTTCGGCAAGGGGATCGGCTCCTTCAGCCTGTTTCGCGAGCTCAAACCCGACTACATCAAGCTGGATCCCGGTCTCATCACCGAGCTGGAGCAGGATCTCACCAATCAGCAGTTCGTGCGGATGATCGTCGACGTCTCCCATCGCATGGGCTGCCTGGTGATCGCAGAAGGGGTGGAACAGATAGGCCAGAAGCAGATGCTGCAGAGCATGTATGTGGACGGCTTGCAGGGCTACCTCATCGCCCGGCCCCAGGAGCTGGGACCGGAGATCGGTCAGATGGGGATCTTCACGGAGACGGTTTCAGCTTCAACAGGGTCAGAATGATGTCGTTGAGCTGGCGATAGCGCTCCAGCTCCTTCTGATCGTAACGGGTCGCCAGCATGGTCGGGTTGTGGCGATGCTTGAGGTAGCGGTTGATCTGCAGGCGGTTGAACCCGGCCACCTTGTAGATCTGGCCGAGCAGGGCATTGAGCTCGTCGTCCGCCAGCCCGGCCCGGGTCAGGTAATCGGGTTGGGACGGGCTCTCCTGGCGGGCCGTGACCTTCTCCAGCTGGCCACGCTCCTGCAAATAGGTGAGCCACTGCTCCACGTAGAGCGGCTTGCAGCCCCCCAGCAGATTGAAGTACCCCACGGCATCGCAGCGGCACCCGCTCAGCAGCACCAGGGCCAGCTCGTCGCTGTCACACTGAAAGCTCACCGGGCCGCTCTGGCTCCAGTCCAGCGCCTGCACCTGGATCCTCCCCTGCGCCCCCGCCTTCGTGGTCACGTCAAAGACAAACATGGCACCTCCCGATCGGCAAAGGGTTGATGATGACCCATCCCCGGGACGGGTGCAAAGGCAAATCGCCTTTTCATGGCCCATGGCGGCCATAAAAAAACCGGCCCCCCGAAGGGGGCCGGTTCATCACAATCCGGCAGCACGGCTGACTCAGGCGTCCAGTTCCACCAGCGCCTTGGCCAGCTCGATGGGCTCGAGCTCCTGACCTTCCAGATCGGCGTTCCAGTTCGGGCCGACCAGCACGTCGTCCTCGTCCAGATCGTTGATCCAGATGTCCAGGAACTCTTCGAGCTCGATCACTTCCGGCTCGTAATCCGCCCACTCGTCCACGCAGTGCAGGCGGGCATCCCCTTCGGCGGACCAGAGCGGCATCACGTCCGCATCTTCGAACTCGGCGGAGCGGCACACCACCCAGTCTTCACCGTAGCGCAGACCCCACACCTGACCCGACTCGCGGACTTCTTCGATGAACAGCTGGAAATTGGCGTCAAGATTGTCAGTTAGTTTGCTCATGGGGTCTCTCTCTTGCAAAGCAATGGCAGGCTGTCGGCCAGGGCTGGCCGAGAATGGGGCAGATGGTGTCCCAAAAGCCCCCCAGACTCAAGCCTTATCCCGAAAAAGCGGGGAGAAAGGCCGTCAGATGCGATATTTCGCCACCAGGGCCCCCAGCTCGTCGCAGGCCAGCGCCAGTTGCCCGGATGCCTGCTCGGTCAGCCGGTTCTGGGCCAGGGCATCCGCCGCCAGCTGGGTGATGGCCACCAGCCGCTGGTTGATCTCCTCCGCCGCCCGGCTCTGCTCCGCCGCCGCCGTGGCAATCTGCCCATTCATGGCAGTAATGGTGTGGACGGATCCATCGATGGCATTGATGGCGACATCCGCATCGCCGGCCCTGTCCGCCGTCGCGCGGGAGAGCTGCTGCAACTGGCTGATGCCGCTGACCACCTTGCCGGCCCCCTCCTGCAGCCGCTGGATCATCTGCCGGATCTCGTCGGTGGAGCTGTGGGTGCGGGTCGCCAGGGTACGCACCTCGTCGGCGACCACCGCAAAGCCGCGCCCCTGCTCCCCGGCCCGTGCCGCTTCAATGGCGGCGTTGAGGGCCAGCAGGTTGGTCTGCTCCGCCACCCCGCGAATGACGTCGAGCACGGAGCCAATCTGCTGAGTCTCCTGCTCGAGGCGGCTCACCGCCTGTACCGTCTCCACCATCTCGTCCGCCAGCTGGCTGATGGACTCCCGGGTCTGGACCACCACCTCGCGGCCATGCTGGGCCAGATTGAGGGCCGAATCCGCCGCGTCGGCGGCCTGGGCCGCGTGCTGGCCCACTTCACGGCTGCTCACCGTCATCTGCTCCATGGCGCTGGCCACCCGCAGGGTATCCTGCTCCTGGCCGGTGACGATGGCGCCGGTACGCTCCACCACCTCGGCCAGCTGGTGGGCATGCACCCGGTTCTGATCCGCTATCTGCTGGCTGCGGGCCACCAGCTGCGCCATCTGGCTGGCGAAGAGGTTGAAGTTGATGCTGAGCTGGCTCAGCTCGTCACGCCCCGACTCCGGCAGACGTACCCGCAGATCCCCCTCCCCCCTGGCGATGTTGCCAAGGGCCGAGACCGAGCGGGAGAGGGGCACGACGATGCTGCGCACAATGAGGCCGACCACGGCAAACAGCAGGAGGGCCAGCACCAGCCCGATCCCCAGCAGGGTGTGCAGCACCTCCCGGTACTGGGCCTCGACGTCGTCCACATAGACGCCGGTGCCGATGATCCAGTCCCAGGGGGCGAAGCGCTTGATGTAGGAGATCTTGCGTACCGGTTCGTCCACCCCCGGCTTGGGCCAGTAGTAGGCCACCTCCCCCGCGCCCTGGGCCCGGGCCAGATCGGCGAAGGCGACGAACAGCCTGAGCCCCTGCTTGTCCTCCACCCCGGAGAGATCCTTGCCGTCCAGCTCGGGTTTCATGGGGTGCATCACCATGGTGGGGTGGCTGTCGTTGATCCAGAAGTAGTCATCGTTGCCGTAACGCAACCCCTTGATCAGCGCCAGCGCCTCGGCCTTGGCGCTCGCCTCGTCCAGCTCCCCCTTGCGCACCCTGGCTTCCAGCCCCGCCACCAGGCTGTAGGCGGTCTCCACCTGGGCCTGGGTCTGGCGGCTCTTCTCCCCCATCAACCCCTGCTGATAGATCTGCAGGCAGAAGAACAGCAGCAGTCCCAGCAGCGCCAGCACCATCAGGGTCACCAGCGACAGACGCCGACCGATACTCCATTGTCTCAACATACCCTCGCCCCGCAGCAGCTACATATCCTTAACACAAGGTATGCCGCCGCGACGCGGGCTGTCCACGATGTCAGCAAAAGCGATGCCAAAAACATGATCCAGCCCCAAAAACAAGAAAGGGTGCCCAGTGGCACCCTTTCTCGTGGTCGACAGGAAGAGGTATCACCGCTCCCAGTACACCTCTTCCAGGCTGTCTTCCTTCTCCGGCAACCCGCGGGAAAGGCGCGGGCTGCTCTGGGCCAGCACCTCGTAGCTCACCCGGTTGGCGTACTTGCACACCTGGGCCAGAGAGGAGTAGGTCAGGAATTCCGAGAGATGCTTGGCGGAGTTCGGCACGTTCATGCGGTGGTAGGCGTTCGCCACCATGTCGTGCAGCACGGCGGACAGCGCACCGTCCCCTGCCCCATTGGTGTTCTTGATCTTCTCCGGCCCGCCCATGTAGGGGGAGATGTGGGAGTAGATACGCGCAGGCTTGCGGCACTTGTCCCGGGCCATGGGGCGGCTGAACTCGTACATGTTGAACTCGGGGATGACGCCGGGCAGCAGGGTGTGGGTGGTCTCGCGCTTGTAGTCCTCGTCGGTGTAGCTCGCCATGTAGAGGCCGATGGGGCCGGCGGTGCAGAGCACCATGTCCGCCCAGTCCAGCGCCTTGTCGGCCGCGCCGAGGGGATCCTTTATCCCGGTCAGGGCCTCCGCCTCGTCCTCGTTCATGGCGAGCACGGTCACGTTCTCGCTGATGAAATCGCGCCACCACTGGGGATTCTCGTCGATGACGAAGCGGGTGCCCAGGGTCAGCACCACGGGCACCCCGGCCTCGCGGGCATAGCGCACCGCGGCCATGGCGGCCTCCTTCATGGGCGTGCCGTCGGCGCCGCGCACCAGATAGGCGGTGATCACCAGGGCCGAGGCCTCCTTGATGATGGTCTCGGGGATGTGCTCCACATCCAGGTGATCCATCTTGCCGGCGTTGATGCCAAAGCTGCGCTCTCCCCCTTCGGTGATGAAGGTGAAGCAGCGCCCGACCGGGCCGTCCACCGGCTGCAGGTAGTCGAGGTTGACCCGGGAGGAGGTGTTGCACAGATAGCGGTAGGCATAGCTGCCGATGCGGATGTCCTGGCTCATGACGCCAAGCAGGATGGAGTGGGAGTCCGCCAGCACGGAGTAGTTGTGCATGGTGTTGCCGATGGTGCCGCCGGCAAATTCGCTCACCACCATGTTGTTGGCCTTGAGCTCGTCGTAGACCAGCTCCGCCACCTCGTCGGAGATGAGCATGGAGTGGCCCTTGCTCAGGCCGTACCGGTTCAGGAAGTCTTCGTCCACATGGGCTTCGATATCCACCAGAGTCTGATCGATGCCCACTACATAGGCCTTGCCCAGTTCGGTGAGCTGGGAATTCTGCGGGATCAGGGGATCACGTCTGTCGACCGGGAAGTAGTGTTTGGACTTGCGCTGACCGGGAAATTTCATGGCAATCTTCTGTGCTCTGGGGAAAAGAGGGGCGGGATTTTAACACAATCCACCACGCCGAAAAGTCGCACGATTGAATTTTGAGGTCAGTATAGACAAGGGCTTGTGAGGAAAACGTTTGACTTGGCTGCCACAAAAAACCACCCCGTGGCGGGGTGGTTTTGCGGGATGACATTCAGCTTGCCGAGAGCCCCTGCACCAGGGCCAGCACCGAGAACATTCCCAGCGACAGCCAGAAGAAGAGGGTGCCGAAGAGGCGCGGCATGTTGGGAGCCCTGGGGATCTGGATGCCGATGGCATGCAGGATGCGACCCACCAGCAGCAGCACACCGCCCAGGTGCAGCCAGAGCGCCCCGACCCCCGCCAGTTCGCACAGGGCCATCAGCAGCAGGGTGAGGGGCACGTACTCGGCAAAGTTGCCGTGGGCGCGGATCGCGGCCAGCATCTCGGGGGCTTCCCCCTCCCCTATCATCACCCTGAACTGGGCGCGGCGCTTGACCACCCAGAAGGAGAGCAGCAGGAACAAGAGCCCGAGCAGGCCGGCGTAAATCAGCGTGATATGCATCATCAGGACACTCCTTTATCGTTGAATCCGAACGTCCGCCACGTCGGGCACCGGATGAGAACGGCCATCATGCCAGCTCGCGACAGATGAGGGAAACCATCATGCGGATATGGGCCTGATCGCTGTTGAGGGCCGGGATGTATTCAAACTGCTCGCCACCGGCGGCCATGAAGATCTCCCGGTTCTGTACCTGGATCTCCTCCAGGGTCTCGAGGCAATCCGCCGAGAAGGCCGGGCAGATGACATCGAGCCGCTTGACGCCGCGAGAGGGCAATTCGGCCACGGTCAGGTCCGTGTAGGGCTTGAGCCACTCCTCCTTGCCAAAGCGGGACTGGAAGCTCGCGGTCCACTGCTCCGGGGCCAGCCCCAGCGCCTCCGCCAGCAGGGCGGCGGTGCGTCTGCACTGATGACCATAAGGATCCCCTTCCCGCTCGTAGCGCTCGGGAATGCCGTGGAAGGACATCAGCAGATGCTCCCCCTGGCCGTGCTGCTCCCAGTGGCGACGCACGCTCATGGCCAGCGCCTGGATGTACTCCGGGTGGGCATGGTAATCGCGGATGAGCCGCACCACCGGCAGATTGCGCTCGGTTTTCATCGCCCTGGCCCAGGCGTCGAACACCGAGGCGGTGGTACTGACCGAATACTGGGGATAGAGCGGCAGCAGGATCACCCGGTTGACCCCCTGGGCCTTGAGGGCCTGCCAGCCATCGGCCAGCGACGGGGCGCCATAGGTCATGGCGAGCGCCACCGGCACCTCGACCCCTTCCCGCTTGAGCTCGTGCTCCAGGGCCGCGCGCTGCTGCTGGCTGATGACCATCAGGGGGGAGCCCTGCTCGGTCCACACCTGCTGATAGAGCTTGGCCACCTTGGGGGAGCGGGTCGGCAGGATGATGAAGTGAAGCAAGGGGCACCAGAGGTAGCGCGGCAGGTCGACGACCCGCTGATCGTGCAGAAACTGGCTGAGAAACGCCTTGACCGCCGCCGTGGTCGGCGCGGCCGGGGTACCCAGATTGACCAGCAAGATCCCGGTTTTCGTGGTCACGTTAGCATCCTGTCGTTCTGTGTCGTGGGAATGGAATGCAAGAAAGGGCCCGGTATGGACCCTTTTCTCACCCTCGTCGCCAGCCGGCGAACGGCTGCGTCCTGCCGGCCCTGAATGGCTTAACCGAGAATGGCGGCCAGTTGCTGGCTGACCAGATCCACCGGCTGGGTGCCGTCGATCTTGACGTAACGGGTGTTGCCCGCTTCCGCTTCCTTGCCGTAGAAACCGATGAGCGGCGCGGTTTGCTGATGGTACACATCCAGACGCTTGCGCACTGTGGTCTCTTCGTCGTCGGCACGGATCACCAGATCCTCGCCGGTCACGTCATCCTTGCCTTCCACTTTCGGCGGGTTGAACACCACGTGGTAGGTACGGCCGGAGCCGGAGTGCACGCGGCGGCCGCTCATGCGCTTGACGATCTCTTCGTCCGGCACGTCGAACTCCAGCACGAAGTCCACGGTCACACCGGCATCCTTCATGGCTTGCGCCTGGGGAATGGTGCGGGGGAAGCCGTCCAGCAGGAAGCCGTTGGCGCAATCCGGTTGCGCGATGCGTTCTTTGACCAGGCCGATGATGATGTCGTCGGAGACGAGCTGACCTGCGTCCATCACGGCTTTGGCCTTGAGGCCCAGCTCGGTACCCGCCTTGATCGCCGCACGCAGCATGTCGCCGGTGGAGATCTGCGGAATACCGTGTTTTTCCATGATGAACTGAGCCTGGGTACCCTTGCCGGCGCCCGGAGCTCCCAACAGAACAATGCGCATACACGCTCCTAGTTGATTGGTTATTCAATTCTTGAGAAGGCAAAAAACTACACGTTTTCGCCCGTATTAACAAGCTCGCCCCGTGTGAGTGGCCAGATTATCACCACACTCCCGCCCCGTCTCTGCGACCAAAGACGCAGACGACGACCACGAAAAATGATTGAAAATGCAGCAGCGCACCAGAGGGGAACGGCCAAAAAAAGGTTCTTCGCGGGATCTTGGGGAAGTGGAAGTTGACAGACAGGGTGCTGGTAAACTGGCTGTCTCCAAACACACCACCACCATCACCCTGCTGTCGCCGTGCATCATATTGATATTGCCTCCTTCTGGCCAGGTTATACCGTCATCGCCCAAGCGCTTTCTGCCAACCATCACACCCTGTTTACCCTTGAGCCTCGCGCCGACCTGTTGCCCCGTTGTCGCCGATGCCTGCAACCCACGCCATTGATCCACGACCAACGTATCCGCCGGGTGCGTGAGCGAGACCTATTTGACCGACAAGTCTGGTTACAACTGCCTGTTCGCCGCGTCGACTGTCTGCGCTGTGGTCGCGTCAGTGAACATATCGACTGGCTCCCCTCTGGCTCCCGCCTCACCCGGCGCATGCAGTGCTGGATTGAAGCGCTCGTTCAGTACCTCCCCATCCGCCATGTCAGCCAGCTCACCGGGGTCGGTTGGCACACCATCAAGGAGATCGACAAGCGCCGTTTGCAGACCAGTGTGGGCACCATCGAACTTGGGGAGGTGCGGCGGCTGGTGATGGATGAGTTTGCCCTGCACAAGGGACACCGCTATGCCACCGTGATCATGGATGCCGAGCGAACCCGCGTCCTGTGGGTGGGGCACGGCAACAGCCGGGCCGCTATCCGTCCCTTCTTCGAGCAGCTCGGCGAGCGATGCCAGCAGATTGAGGCGGTGGCGATGGACATGAACACGGCGTTCGACCTGGAGGTGAAGCAACACTGCCCGCAGGCGGAGGTGGTCTACGACCTGTTCCACGTGGTGGCTCGCTATGGCCGAGAGGTGGTGGACCGGGTGCGAGTGGAGCAGGCGAATGCACTGAAAAGCGATAAACCGGCGCGAAAAGTGGTCAAAAGTGCGCGTTGGTTGCTGCTACGTAATCGGGCGAAGCTGAGTGAAAAACAGGATGTGAAGTTGCAGGAGCTGTTGGCGGCGAATCAACCGCTGGCGATGGTGTACGTGCTGAAAGAGGCGTTGAAGGGCATCTGGTATGCGCCGAGCGTGTGGGAAGGATGGCGACGATGGCGGAGCTGGATGCGGCAGGTGAAGGAAAGCGGGCTAGCGCCGCTGCAACGATTTGGTCGAAATTTATCGAAATATATGCGGGGGATCCTGGCGAGTGCAAACTACCCGATGCACACGAGTGTGCTGGAAGGGGTGAACAACAAGATCAAAGTGATAAAGCGTATGGCATATGGATTTAGGGACTCAGAATACTTTTTTCTGAAAATCAAGGCGGCCTTCCCCGGAAAGCCGCGATGAACCCAAAAAAAAGCCCACTGTCATGCAGTGGGCCAATCACAATCACATCACGCCTGGAGTAGCAGACGGTTGATACGGGAGACGAAGCTCGCCGGATCATTGAGGCCGCCCTGCTCCGCTAGCTGGGCCTGCTCGTGCAGGAGGGAGACCCACTCGCCAAACAGGCTCTCATCCTCGATGGTGCCGAGCTTCTTCACCAGGGCATGGTCGGGGTTGAGCTCCAGGATGTACTTCTGCTCCGGCACCGGCTGACCGGCGGCGCGCATCAGCTTGATCATCTGGGTGCTCATGCCGTGGGCGTCGGTGACGATGCAGGACGGCGAGTCGGTCAGACGGTGGGTGACGCGCACCTCTTTCACCGCTTCACCGAGGCTCTTCTTGACCCGCTCAACCAGACCGGCGTTGGCTTTTTCGGCCTCTTCCTGCGCCTGCTTGGAGGCGTCGTCTTCCAGATCCCCGAGATCCAGTTCGCCACGGGTGACGGAGACCAGCTGCTTGCCGTCGAACTCGGTCAGGTGGCTCATCAGCCACTCGTCCACCCGCTCCCACATCAGCAGCACTTCGACGCCCTTCTTGCGGAAGATCTCGAGGTGCGGGCTGTTCTTGGCAGCGGCATAAGAGTCGGCGGTGATGTAGTAAATCTTCTGCTGACCTTCCTTCATGCGGCCAACGTAATCCTCGAGCGACACGGTCTGGGCTTCGCCCTCGCCGGCGGTGCTGGCAAAGCGCAAGAGCTTCGCGATCTCTTCCCGGTTGGCGTAATCCTCGGCCGGGCCCTCTTTGAGCACATTGCCGAACTCGCTCCAGAACTTGGCGTACTTCTCGCCATCCTCTTTCGCCAGCTTGTTGAGCATGGTGAGCACGCGCTTGGAGCAGGCCTTGCGCAGGGAGGCGGTCACCTTGTTGTCCTGCAGGATTTCACGGCTGACGTTGAGCGGCAGATCGTTGGAGTCCAGCACCCCTTTGACGAAACGCAGGTAGGTCGGCATGAACTGCTCGGCGTCGTCCATGATGAAGACGCGCTGCACGTAGAGTTTCAGGCCGTGCTTCTGCTCGCGGTTGTAGAGATCGAACGGCGCACGGGCCGGGATGTAGAGCAGGCTGGTGTACTCCTGAGCCCCTTCCACCCGGTTGTGACCCCACAGGAGCGGATCTTCGAAGTCGTGGGCGACGTGCTTGTAGAACTCCTGGTACTCCTCGTCCTTGATGTCCTTCGGGTTGCGGGTCCAGAGCGCAGTGGCGCGGTTGACCTGCTCCCACTCCCCCGGGGTGCCGACGATGGTTTCACCGTCTTCTTCCCGATCCGGCGTGCCCTCCTTGAACATCTCCACCGGCACGCTGATGTGGTCGGAATATTTGCTGACCACGGAGCGCAGGCGCCAGTCGTCCAGGAACTCCTCTTCATCGCTGCGCAGGTGCAGGATGACGTCGGTGCCGCGACCGGCTTTGGTCACGTCAGCCACGGTGAAGGAGCCTTCCCCTTGTGATTCCCACTGCACGCCCTGCTCCGGCGCGGTGCCTGCGGCGCGGGAGACCACGGTCACCTTGTCGGCCACGATGAAGGCGGAGTAGAAGCCCACCCCGAACTGGCCGATCAGCTGGGAATCCTTGCCCTGGTCACCGGAGAGGTTCTTGAAGAACTCGGCGGTGCCGGACTTGGCGATGGTGCCCAGGTGCTCGATCACCTGGTCACGGGTCATGCCGATGCCGTTGTCCGAAATGGTCAGGGTCTTGTTCTCTTTGTCCACCACCAGGCGCACGCGCAACTGGCCGTCGTTTTCGAACAAAGAGGCATCGGAAAGCGCCTTGAAGCGCAGCTTGTCCGCCGCATCGGAGGCGTTGGAAATCAGCTCGCGCAGGAATACTTCTTTGTTGGAGTAGAGGCTGTGAGCCATCAGGCTCAGCAGTTGTTTGACTTCAGTCTGAAAGCCGTGGGTTTCGGCGTGAACACTTTGGGTCATCGACCAGTCCTCAAAACGTCGGGTTGAACAGATTCCCAAGCTAGATGGGGTTGGCCTTTCAAATATCAAGGGGCTTGCGTGCAAACTTGAGAGCAAATTTGCACACCGGCCCCTCGCTTGGCCCACACAGGCAACCCCCTCACGGCCTCCCCCTTCACAAGGGGGAGGTGAACTGCCATCCCCTGTCTGGCGAAGGGGTCAGACTGGAATCGAGAGGGGTGACATATAGCGAGATCAGCCTTGCTCTCCCCTGCCAAGGGGAAGCATGAGGTGGGATCCGTTGCCCCCTCCTCTGCCAAAGGGAGGCATGAGACGGGATCCATTGCCCCCTCCCCTATCAAGTGGAAGGCCGGGGTGGGGTTCGTTGCTTTCTTCCCTGCCAAAGGGAGGAGTGGGGCAAGATCCATTGCTCCCTCCCCTATCAAGGGGAGGACCGGGGTGGGGTTCGTTGCTTTCTCCCTTGCCAAAGGGAGGAGTGGGGCAAGATCCATTGCTCCCTCCCCTATCAAGGGGAGGGCCGGGGTGGGGTTCGTTGCTTTCTCCCTTGCTAAAGGGAGGAGTGGGGCAAGATCCATTGCACCCTCCCCTGCCAAGGGGAGGGCCGGGGTGGGGTCCGTGGTGTCTTTAGCTCAGGCGCTGGCGCCCCATCAGGGAGTGGGAGAGCGTGGTGCCATCCACCAGCTCCAGCTCCCCGCCCACCGGCACACCGTGGGCGATGCGGCTCACCTCCACCCCGGCGGTGCGGGCCATGTCGGCGATGTACCAGGCGGTGGCATCCCCCTCGATGGTGGGGTTGGTGGCGAGGATCAGCTCCTTGATCTGCTCCTCTTGCAGGCGGCGCTCCAGGATATCGAGCCCCAGCTCCTCGGGGCCGATACCGTCAAGGGGCGACAGGTGGCCCATCAGCACGAAGTAACGGCCGGAGAACTGGCCGGTCTGCTCGATGGCCGCCACGTCCGCCGGGCTCTCCACCACGCAGAGCAGGCCGTTCTCCTCGCGCTTGGGATTGGCGCAGATCTCGCAGCGATCGTTCTCGGTAAAGGTGCGGCAGTGGCTGCAATGACCGATTTCGGTGAGCGCCCGGTTGAGCAGGGAGGCCAGACGCAGACCGCCGCTGCGCTCGCGCTCGAGCAGGGTGAACGCCATGCGCTGGGCCGACTTGGGGCCCACGCCCGGCAAGACCTGCAGCGCCTTCATCATCTCATCGAGCAGGGGACTGAATTTCATGGGGATATCCTTTAAAGCCGCGCCGAAGGAGTGATTCGGCCCGCTTGCCTGAAGCGGTGCCGACGCCTCCATCCGAACCTATCTTGTTGGCGCAGGACTATACCCGAGCCGGCCCCGGGCGCCAATGGCCGATCCCGCCATAGTGCCTGACGGCCCAACATCACCCCGGTCGGGGCGCAGCACTGAGCGGCAACCTCCCTTTCCCCTCTTCCCACAACCCAGATCACGCCATGATTGCCAAACCAATTCCGGGGAAACCGGGAAACCCTCCCAGATTGCCCCAACTCACTCCCCACCAGCCTCCAGACAAGCCAGCACGGCCAGAAACCAGGCCCACATTGTTTGGTTTTTCTATTCGAAAACCAGTTATCGTTTAACAAAACCAAACAATAAATGCCCTCTTGAGGTCCCGATTTATGACGTTGCGCCGGTTTTCAACGGCTCCCCCTTCTGTTTTTTCACCGGCCGATTAGTATGACTCACGCGACAACCAGCTCCGTTGAGGCCGTTACTAGGGAACGGCAAGATTTTGCAGTGCAGACTAAAGGCGCGGGCTGTGGGAATGAACTTAGGAGCAATAGTAAAAATTGGACACCATCATTACTTCCTTTCTTCATAATATACAACCATTAAAAATATTTAATAAGGAAACGAAAATTGCTGTTATCAAATACAAATAATCTTCAAGCGGAGCATCTAAAACGTATCATTCAAAACTGTGGTGACCGAGTTATTATCGTTTCGCCATATCTTGCAGATGACATGAAGTCATTTCTCAACCATTTTGATTTTTCATCAACCAAAAAAATAGAATTAATAACCACATTCAAGCCAAGAGATATCGAACAAATAAAAAAACCATTTCAACTAAGAGACTTCTATAGTTTTTTCGATGAGAAACATCCGAATATTACCTGCAAAGTACATATTGATAACAATCTACATGGTAAATTATATTTTTCACTTGGCATAAATAAAGAACTAATACTAACATCAGGAAACTTCACCACTAACGGTATATTTAACAACCATGAATGGGGAGTGCTTATTAAAGATGCTAGCCTAATAGAAGACGCATTGAACCAAGTATTCGATTTGATTGAATACCCCGATGTTACTCGTTTCCAAGTTGAACGAGCATGCCAATTTGCAGATGTGTATTTAGGAAACAATCCTCATTGGATAGAAAAAGATAGTATTAGCTATGATATATTAAGCTCTGTATACTCAGATTCCGATTCAAATAACTACGAAACAAAATACTATCTGAAACCTATCGGCCATAAAGATTCCCCAATCACGTTGGATGACAGACGTGATTTTTCAGATTTACATCAAAATTTACACTTTTCAAAAAAGAAACCCAAAGGAATAAAGAAAGGTGATGTCATCATTACAACAGCTATCGGAGCTGGATCATTATTGTCCTATTTTAAAGTTACTAGCGGCTTGCAAAGTGTAACTGACTCTCAGGTTAAAATTAATCCATGGATGGAACGCTGGCCATGGTACCTAGAGGGGAAAAACAACAGCGTTAATTTTGGAAGAAAATGGTGGGAGTATAATTTAAGAAGACAAGATATGTTATCCGAATTCCATGATAAATACCCAGGAAAGTCTGTAACTTACGCTGGAGGATTAACTCTTGGAACTATTAACATGGGTAGTGATAAGGTTCAGCTTTCTGAAGTATTTGCAAAATTCTTGATATCTAAGATTGAAGAGTATAATAATTGATGTTTTGGGGAGTGTAATAAGTGAATTTCATTTCAGCGCTAATAATGGTGCATTTCACTTCGTTCATTGCCCCCTACATTCCCACCCTCTATTTATGCCCTCACTTTATAGTGGCTGTCTTTACTGCGGTCACTTCTCTTCCCGACGATTCTCCATCCAGCCGATGAAATAAAGACTCCATTGCTACCCAAGCCTTCCCTCTCTGTCGCTCCTGCCGATAATTTATTGGTCAACATTTTATCGCCCGTTTTTCAACCCGTTTGATTGAAAAGACTGGCTAAAAATGGCTGCTTAGCAAAAACAAACACTTGCTCGCTGCACGGGGGCCTATTTCAATCAAGGAGTAATTAATAACCTCGTTCAAAAGTCTTTTTTGATTATTTATACCTGAACATACTCCCACAGACTCTGTGTCATCATAAGCTGAATCGCAGATAAACAGACTGTGTCCATGATGAGCCTCCTATTTATATCCAGCTAACCCCCGCTCCCATCGCAATCCTGAAGATCCTCCCGAACGACTATCCGTGAACTCCCGGTAGTACGGGGCCCCTGTGTTGGCAGCCATGCCACCGGCAATCTGACAAGATAATTTCATGAACTGTACTAACAAACCCGCCCTGTCCGGCGTCATGCTGGCGGCGATCGGCGTGGTCTATGGCGACATCGGCACCAGCCCGCTCTATACCCTACGCGAGTGCCTCTCCGGCCAGTTCGGTTTCGGGGTGGAGCCCGCCTCCATCCTGGGCTTTCTTTCGCTTATCTTCTGGCTGCTGATCCTGGTGGTCTCGGTCAAGTACCTCTCCTTCGTGATGCGGGCGGACAACGCGGGCGAAGGGGGCATACTCACCCTGATGTCGCTCGCGACCCGCAACACCCCGGAAAAATGGACGCCGGTGCTGATCATCCTGGGGCTCGTCGGCGGCAGCTTCTTCTATGGCGAGGTGGTGATCACCCCGGCCATGTCGGTGATGTCGGCCATCGAGGGCCTGAAGATAGTGGCGCCTTCCCTGGACGCCTACATAGTGCCGCTCTCGGTGCTGGTGCTGACCCTGCTGTTTGCCATCCAGAAGCACGGCACCGCCGCCGTGGGCAAGCTGTTTGCCCCCATCATGCTGATCTGGTTCCTGACCCTGGCGGTGCTTGGCCTGAATAGCATCCTCCAGCACCCCGAGGTGCTGGGGGCGCTCAGCCCGGTCTGGGCGCTGCGCTTCTTCATGACCTATCAGAGCGCCTCCTTCTTTGCCCTGGGCGCCGTGGTGCTGGCCATCACAGGGGTGGAGGCGCTCTATGCGGACATGGGCCATTTTGGCAAGAGCCCCATTCGCCGCGCCTGGTTCATGGTGGTGCCGTCCCTGGTGCTCAACTACTTCGGTCAGGGGGCCTTGCTGCTCGGCAATCCCGAGGCCATCGCCAATCCCTTCTTCCTGCTCGCGCCCAAGTGGGCCCTGCTGCCCCTGCTGCTGCTGGCGACGCTCGCCACCGTCATCGCCTCCCAGGCGGTCATCTCCGGGGTCTTCTCCCTCACCCGGCAGGCGGTGCGGCTCGGCTATCTCTCCCCCATCCGCATCGTGCACACCTCGGAGCAGGAGTCCGGCCAGATCTATATTCCGGTCATCAACTGGCTGCTCTATCTCTCTGTGGTGATCGTCATCATGAGCTTCGAGCACTCCAGCAACCTGGCGGCGGCCTATGGCATCGCCGTGACCGGCACCATGGTGCTCACCTCCATCCTCTCCTGCTCGGTGGCCCGCCACAGCTGGCACTGGCGCAAGCCGCTGGTGGCCACCCTCTTCGCCCTGCTGCTCGCCATCGACGTCCCGCTGTTTGCCGCCAACCTCGCCAAGATCTTCTCCGGCGGCTGGCTGCCGCTCACCCTGGGGGCCGTCATGTTCACCCTGATGACCAGCTGGAAGAGCGAGCGCTTCCAGCTTATTCGCCGCCTGAACGAGCACGGCAACTCGCTGGAGCCGATGATAGCGTCGCTCGAAAAATCCCCGCCGACCCGGGTGGCGGGCACGGCGGTCTATCTGTCGCGGGTGGTCAACGTCATCCCCCATGCGCTCTTGCACAACCTCAAGCACAACAAGGTGCTGCACGAGCGCGTCATCCTGCTCACCCTGAAGGTGGAGGATGTGCCCTATGTCCACAACGTGCGCCGGGTCTGCATCGAGCAGCTCTCCCCCACCTTCTGGCGGGTGGTGGCGAGCTATGGCTGGCGCGAGACCCCGAACGTGGAGGAGATCTTCCACCGCTGCAACGCCGAGGGGCTGAGCTGCCGTATGATGGAGACCTCCTTCTTCATGGCCCACGAGTCCCTCATCATGAAGGAGCGCCCCTGGTACCTCTATCTGCGCGGCAAGCTCTTTATGCTGCTGCAGCGCAACGCCCTGCGGGCGCCGGATCAGTTCGAGATCCCGCCCAACCGGGTGATCGAGCTGGGATCCCAGGTGGATATCTGATGGCGGGCGCCGGGCCCAAGGTCATGGCACGCAAGAGGGAGGCAACCGCCTCCCTCTTTCATTGCTGAGCGCCTCTCTCTTCCGCCCGGGATCTCGAGCCGCCAGGAGACGTGGCGCCCCTCACAGGATCGCAAAGAAGCGCCGCGTCTGGCACTCAAACCGGTGCGAGATCAAGGTAATGGGGACCGGGGCCCCGGTAAACTTGGCCCCCGTGACAGGGCGAGGGCCTCCTCTGCCTGTCAAGGCTACGCCCCTTCTATCGCGACGCAGCCCGTTGCCCCCCGTTCGTTGCACCCGATGGCCCATGCCGTGGCGGCAGGCCAGCAGATGGGAGTTCGATATCGCATGACATCCCCCAGGATGATCGCCGGATGGCCGCCCCTGTCGGCCCTCCCCAGCCCCCCTGTCATGAGGGAGGATTCCCTGCCCCCCGTTTATCAGGGAGGGGCGCTGGCCCCTCTTTGGATGGCGCCATGACCACGTCGACACGCCTTCGACTGCGCCGGGAATTTCATATCGACGGTATCGTGCAGGGGGTCGGTTTTCGCCCCTTCGTCTATGGGCTGGCGCTGCGCCACGGCCTTGCCGGCTATGTATTGAACGACGCGAGCGGCGTCACCATCGGCGCCGAAGGCTCCGCCGAGCAGCTCGCCGCCTTTGCCCTCGAACTGCGGGAACTGGCGCCGCCCCTTAGCCGCATCGATCATTTCAGCGAGCGGGAACTGCCCCGAGATCAGGATCCCGACTTCGATGGCCAATTTCATGGCCAGTTTCGAATTAAAGCGAGCCAGCAGCAGAGCGCCGCCACGGTCGCCATCTCGCCGGATCAGGGAATGTGTGAGGCCTGCGCCCGGGACGTGGCCAACCCTGCGGATCGCCACCATCGCTACCCCTTTACCAACTGCACCCACTGCGGCCCGCGCTACACCATCATCCGCCGCCTCCCCTACGACAGACCCCACACCGCCATGGCCGACTTTGCCATGTGCCCGCGCTGCGCGGCGGCCTATGAAAACCCGCTTGACAGACGCTACCACGCCCAGCCGGTGAGCTGCCCCGAGTGCGGGCCCCATCTCACCTGGCGCAGCGGCAAGGGTGATGCCCTGGCCGAGCGTGAGAATGCCCTGCAAATGGCCGCCAGCGCCCTGCAAGCGGGAGCACTGATCGCAGTCAAGGGGATGGGGGGGTATCACCTGATGTGTGATGCCCGCAATGAACAGAGTGTTGCCAGATTACGAATGCTCAAACGGCGCAAACGCAAGCCGCTGGCGGTGATGATGGGCTCCCTTGCCGAGGCCAAACTGCATGTCACCGGCAGCGAAGACGAGTGGAAGCTGCTCACCTCTCAGGCCAGACCCATCACCTTGCTGCGCAAGCGCACCAAGGATGATCGGCCGTCAGATCTCATGCAACAACAAGCGGCGCCGCTGGCCGAGGGGATCGCCCCCGGCATCCCCTACCTTGGCATCATGCTCCCCTATACCCCGCTGCACCAGTTGCTGCTGGATGCCTGCGCCATGCCGCTGGTAGCCACCAGCGCCAATGGTCGCGGCAGCCCGATCCTTATCGAGTGCGAGGCGGTGGTCAGGGAACTCGGGGGCGAGATTGACGGCATCCTGGATCACAACCGCCCCATCCTGCACCCGTGCGACGACAGTCTGGAGCAGTGGGCGGGCGGGCGGCGCCAGACGTTGCGCCTCGCCCGGGGCTATGCCCCCTGCACTCCCAGCTTGCAAGAGGCGGTCAGGGTGCCGCTTCTTGCAGTCGGGGCGCAGCAGAAGAACCAGCTGGCGCTCGCCTTCGGCCGCCAGCGCATCTACAGCCCCTATATCGGCGATCTGCACAGCCTGCCGATGCAGGAGCACTTCGAGCAGACCCTGGCGACCTTTCGCGAACTCTACGATCTCAACCCCGAACTGCTGGTGTCGGATCGCCACCCCGGCTATCTCAGCCATCAGTGGGCCAAAAGCTATTGCCGCCATCAGGGTGCCACCCACCTCGAGGTGCAGCACCATCACGCCCACCTGCTGGGGGTGATGGCTGAGCACAACATCACGGGCCCTGTACTGGGGGTTGCCTTCGATGGCACCGGCCTTGGTGATGACGGCACCCTCTGGGGCGGCGAGCTGCTGCTGGCAGACGTTAAGGGATTTGAGCGGGTTGCCCACCTCAACCCCTTCAAGCTGATCGGCGGCGAAGCGGCCATTCGCGAGCCGGTGCGCCAGTTGCTGGGGCTGCTGTTCGAATCG
The DNA here is from genome assembly GCF_019046925.1 of Aeromonas sp. FDAARGOS 1402. Lineage (NCBI taxonomy): Bacteria > Pseudomonadati > Pseudomonadota > Gammaproteobacteria > Aeromonadales > Aeromonadaceae > Aeromonas > Aeromonas sp. FDAARGOS 1402. The sequence goes on along the minus strand of NZ_CP077201.1, from coordinate 3,232,025 downwards.
CACAGTCCTGAGCAGATCAGCGCCCTCGATACTCCGGCGATCAAGCAACTGCCCGCTGGGCAGATCAACAATCTGCACCAGCTCTGGCGCCTTGGCCGCAACGCCCCTTACACCAGCTCCATCGGTCGGCTGTTCGATGCGGTGGCGGCGCTCTTGGGGGTGATCGATACCCCGGATTACGAAGGCGAAGCGGGACTCCTGCTGGAGGCAGCTGCCTTGCAGTTAGCCCCCGATGAACAGCCCTTCCCCCTCGCCTTTGATCTCAGCCAATCAGCAGAGGGGCCACTGCAGATCGAGTGGGCAGAGCTCATCCATACCCTTGTCAGCGAGCGGCGCCAAGGCACCTCCACCGCCAGCCTGGCCGCCGGTTTTATCCGCGCCATCAGCAATCTGGTCATCGCCCTGGCCGAGCGCTTCCCCGGCTATCCGGTGGTACTGGGGGGAGGCGTCTTTCAAAACCGGGTGCTGATGGACCAGCTGGTGCCCGCACTCGAAGCCGCCGGCCAGCAGGTATTGACCAGCGAAACCCTGCCGCTCAATGACGGTGGCATCGCCGCCGGTCAGCTCTGGTTTGCCATCCACCATCTTGCCACGCACCAGCTTGTCACCACCGGTTGTGCCACCTTGTCGGAGTCCTGAAATTCATGTGTCTATCCATCCCCTCTCAGGTGGTGCAGCTGCACCCCGAAGATAACTGCGTCACCGTCGACACCCTGGGAGTGCAGCGGCGCGTCAGCTGCATGCTGCTCGAAGAGCCTCTCCAGGTGGGCGACTATGTGCTGCTCCATATCGGCTTTGTGATGAGCAAGATTGACGAAGAGGAGGCGCAGGCCAGCCTCGAGAGCTTCCGCCAGATGGTGGCCCTTATCCCTGCGCAGGATATCTTGCCATGCTGACCTTGAATGATCTCTTTCAGGGCTTTCGTGAGCCCCGGGTGATCCGCGCCCTCGCCGCCCAGATCACTGTACTCGCCAAATTACTCCCCGAACCGCTGCGGGTGATGGAGGTATGCGGCGGCCATACCCACACCATCATGAAGTACGGCCTGCACCAGTTGCTGCCGGCCAGCATCGAGTTTGTCCACGGCCCCGGCTGCCCGGTCTGCATCATGCCCAAAGAGCGCATCGATCAGGCCATCGAGCTGGCGAGCCAGCCCAGCGTTATTCTGGTGACGCTGGGGGACATGATCCGGGTGCCGGGCTCCAAAGGCACGCTGGCCCAGCAGCGCGCCAAGGGGAGCGATATCCGCCCGGTCTATGACCCCCTCGACGCCCTGCGCATCGCCCGTGAGAACCCGGAAAAAACCGTGGTCTTCTTCGCCATCGGTTTCGAGACCTCCACCCCGATGACAGCGGCACTCTTGGCTGCTGCGGAAGAGCAAGGGATCGAGAACCTCTTGTTTCATATCAACCATGTGCTGGTGCCCCCCGCCATTCATGCGGTGATGGCCGACGGAGTTGCCAAGGTGAACGCCTTTATCGGCCCCTCCCACGTCAGCGTCATCACCGGCGCCGATATCTACCTGCCCATCGTCGAGCGCTATCAGGTGCCGGTGGTGGTGAGCGGCTTCGAGCCGGTGGATGTGATGGAGGCCCTGCTGATGATGGTGCGCCAGAAGGTGGAGGGTCGCTACGCGCTGGAGGTTCAATACAGCCGCGCCGTCACCGCCAGCGGCAACCGGGCCGCCCAGCGGTTGGTCGACCAATATTTTGAGACCCGCGAGCACTTTCGCTGGCGAGGCCTTGGGGACATCAACGCCTCCGCCCTGCGCCTGCGGGATGCCTTCGCCAGGCGCGATGCGGAGCGCCACTTTCAACTCAGTGAGACCCCCATCGATGACCACAAGGCGTGCCAGTGCGCCGATATCCTGCGCGGCCTGGCCAAACCGAACCAGTGCAACGTCTTTGGCCGGGGCTGCACCCCGACCCAGCCCATGGGCAGCTGCATGGTCAGCTCCGAGGGGGCCTGCAATGCCTACTACCGATATATGGGGATCCAATGAGAGAAATCCAACTTAGCCACGGCGGCGGCGGTGTCGAAATGAATCAGCTGATCAATCAGCTCTTCTTTCGCCACTTTGGCAACGAGATCCTGCTGCGCGGTGAAGATGCCGCCCTGCTGCCGGTAGAGGGCCCCGTTGCCTTCACCACCGACAGCTTTACCGTCTCGCCGCTCTTCTTCGAGGGGGGCGATATCGGCAAGCTGGCTATCGCCGGCACGGTCAACGATCTCGCCATGATGGGGGCCAAACCCGAGTATCTGAGCTGCAGCTTTATCATCGAGGAGGGGTTCCCCTACGCCGATCTGGCCCGCATCGTCGAGTCGATGGCAGCAGAGCTTGCCAAGAGCGGCGCCCGCATCGTCTGCGGCGACACCAAGGTGGTGCCCAAGGGAGCGGCAGACAAGATCTTTATCAACACCAGTGGGGTCGGCACCTTCCCGCTGCCTGAGCAGAGCCGGGGCATCTCGGTACGCAACCTCAAGGCCGGTGACGCCATCCTGGTATCGCGGGATATCGGCAGCCACGGCGCCTGCATCCTGATGGCCCGCGACGCCCTGCAACTGGGATCTGATCTCAAGAGCGACTGCACCACCCTCTGGCCGCAGGTCGAAGCGCTGCTAAAAGCTGGCATTACCCCTCACGCCCTGCGCGATGCCACCCGCGGTGGCCTTGCCGCCGTGCTCAACGAGTGGAGCACGGCCTCCGGCGTTGCCATCGAACTGGAGGAGTCCGCCATTCCGGTGTGCGATCCGGTACGCGGCCTGTGCGAGCTCTACGGTTTCGAGCCCCATGATCTCGCCAACGAGGGGACCATGGTGCTGGCCCTGCCTGCCGAGCAGGCGCAGGACGCACTGGGCATCTTGCGGCAGTTCAACCCCAGCGCCAGCCAGATCGGCGTGGTGCAGGCGAGCGAGCGCCACAAGGTGATCCTCAACAATCCCTGGGGCAGCCGCCGTTATCTGGAGCTGCCACAGGGGGAGCTGCTGCCGCGGATCTGCTGAGCAGCCATGCCGTTCCGTCAATTACAGGGAGGAGTCACTGCTCCTCTCCATATCGGTTAAGGAGCCACCATGCACGAAATGTCTCTGGCCATGGCCGCCATCGATCTGGCGGCCGAGCAGGCCACCCAGCGGGGCTTTACCAGGGTGACCGCCCTCTGGCTCGAGGTTGGCAGCTTCTCCTGCGTTGACCCGGACACCATCGCCTTCTGTTTCGAGGCCGCCGCCAAGGGCACCGCCGTCGAGGGGGCCCAGCTGCACTTTCAGCACCAGGCGGCCGAGGCCTGGTGTTACGACTGCAACCAGACGGTCACCCTCACCGAGCGCGGGCAGGCCTGCCCCGAGTGTGGCGGATACAAATTACGAGTCGCGCAGGGTGATAGCCTGCGCATCACCGACATCGAGGTAAGTTGATATGTGTAGCGTATGCGGATGCGGTCAGGCGCGGATCGCCGGCCATGAGCACGATCATGAGCATCATCACGAACATGAACATCACCATGGTCATGAGCACGACCATCATCATGCTCATGACGCCCATCACCATCATGCCAACGAACAGAGTGCGCCGCGCACCCTGATCATTCACCACCACTATCACCATCAGGGGGATGTCCATCACCACTACCACGGGGTACGGGCTCCCATGAGCCACGAGGGTCATGATCATCCACACGATCACCACCATGATCACCCCCACGACCATCATCATGATCATGCCCACTCTCATGAGCACGGCCATTCCCACGCGCATCCCCATGATCACAGCCATGACCATGACCATCAGCAGGGTGATCTGCACTACGGCAAAGGGGAAGCGGGATTGTCGGTGCCCGGCATGGGGCAGCGCCAGCTGATCGCCATCGAGATGGACGTGCTGGCCAAAAACAACGCGCTGGCCGCCCACAACCGCGAACACTTCGACGAGGCGGCCCAGCTGGTGCTCAACCTGGTATCGAGCCCGGGTTCAGGCAAGACCACCCTGCTGTGCGAAACCCTGCGCCAGCTGGCCGACAAGCGCCCCTGCGCCGTGATCGAAGGGGATCAGCAGACCAGCGCCGATGCGGATCGCATCCGTGCCACCGGTGTGCCTGCCGTGCAGATCAACACCGGCAAGGGCTGCCATCTGGACGCCAAAATGGTCCACGACGCCTGCCACCAGCTGCCCGCCAATGAAGGGGGCATCCTCTTTATCGAGAACGTGGGCAATCTGGTCTGCCCCGCCAGCTTCGATCTCGGCGAGAAGTACAAGGTGGCGATCCTCTCCGTCACCGAGGGGGAAGAGAAGCCGCTGAAATACCCGGACATGTTCGCCGCCGCCCAGCTGATGGTGATCAACAAGATCGATCTGCTGCCCTATGTCAGCTTCGATGTCGCCCGCTGTATCGAGAACGCCAAACGGGTCAACCCCTATATTCAGGTGATCCAGGTCAGCGCCACTACAGGCGAAGGGATGGATGCCTGGCTCAACTGGCTGGCCAGTGCCTGAACCGGTTAAACGCCGCTGATAACGGTAGAAAACAAAAGAGGGAGGCTGATGCCTCCCTCTCTTTTATCTGCGAACCTTGTCGGCCGTGCTATCTGTTCGGAGTCGCCAGCGTCCCCTCACCCAGGCCCTCTCCCCAGGGAGAGGGGACCGGTTCGTGGATACTGGCAATAAGTTCGAAGTACGCGCACTGCGAGCATAACAACCGGCTTGTACCCCCAAGCTTGGGGAGAGTCACCGTCTGCTCCCTTCTCCCCTTGCAGGAGAAGGGCTGGGGATGAGGGGGAACTAACCCTCAGGCCGCATTTTCAGCCAATACACCAGTCACGGGCTGCATCTCACCAAAGCGCAGCACCCGATGGCAGATCTGGCGCAATAATGCCTGCTGGTGACTGAAGATGACCATGCCAAGCCCGCGCTGCTCGCATTCAACCATCAACTCCCGCCAGAGTTGGCGCTGGATTTGCGGATCCAGCTGGGCGGTCACCTCATCGGCAATCAGCAACCGGGTGCGGGGATCGAGGGCGCGCAACAGCGCGATGCGGGCCAGCTCGCCGCCGGAGAGTTGACCGGGTTTACGGCCGAGCCACTCAGGTTTGACCATAAAGCGGGCCAGCATGGCGTCATCGGGGCGCCACACATCCCACAGCGCCTGCCCAGTGGTGCGATAGGGATTAAAGGTGAGTTCGGGGTGCTGGGGCACCAGCTGGATAGGGTTATAGCCTTTTACCCGTTCAGGCACAGGCTGCCCATCCAGCAGGATCTGCCCGCCGGCCCCAACCGGTTGCCAACCGGCCAATACTCGCCCCAGGGTGGTCTTGCCATAACCGCTGGGGGCGGAGATACCGAGCCGCTCCCCCGCTTTCACCGTCAGCGATAAACCCTGCCAAAGGGGACGTTCCCCCTGGGCGATAGTGAGGTTTTGTACTTCCAACATCAGGAAACCTCCGGCACAGAGAAGAGCGCGTTGAACTCCGGCAGCGCCTGCCAGTGGGCTCTGAGCATCTCGCTCCCCTGCCCCTGGCGCAGATGGTGGCAGCTCAAGGTATCGCTCACCTGCCCCTGATGCAGCGCCACGATGCGATCGGCAAAGCGGGCTGCCAGCGCCAGATCGTGGGTCACCCAGAGGATACCGCAGCCCTGATTGGCCAATTCACGCAACTGGCTGAGCAGCTGGCAGGCCAGCCCTTCGTCGAGCCAGGCGGTGATCTCGTCTGCCAGAATGTAGCGGGCACCGCCGAGCGCCGCGGTGCAGGCCAGAATGCGCTTGGCCATGCCGCCGGAGAGCTGGCGCGGGAATCTGTCCAGGGTGGTCGCGGGCAGCTGGTAGCGTAGCAGCTGCTCGCCGAGCCGCTTGCGAGAACCGCTCTGGCCGCAGAGACGTGCCGCACGGCCCAGCTGGCGCTCCACCGTCAGCAGCGGATTGAGGGCGCTTACACCCTGCGGCACATAGCAGAGGGTGTGGCCGCGTAAACGGGCCCGGCTGGCATCGCACAGGGGCACGCCATCGAGGGAGATGCTGCCACGCATCCGCAGATTGTCCGGCAGCAGGGTCAGGGCGCTTTGCAGCAGCAGGCTCTTGCCCTCGCCGCTCCCCCCCACCAGCGCCACGATTTCGCCGGGCGCCAGTTGCAGGCTGATATCGGTCAGCAAAGGCTGCCAGCTGCGCCGCCCCAGCCAGGAGTAGTGGGCCGCCTCTATGGTCACCTGATCAAAACTCAGCATGGTTCACTCCTGTGCCACAGCAGCTGTTGCAGAGCGCGGGTTGCCTGATCAAACAGCAGTACCTGCAGCAACAACATCAGTCCCGGGAAGAGGGCCAGCCACCAGCCACCGCCGGCCAGATAACGCATGGCATCGGCCAGCAGCAGACCCAGCGAGGCCTCGTGGGCCGCCAGCCCAAAGCCGAGAAAGCTCAAGGCCGCGCTGTGCAGCACCGCATGGGGAAACATCAGCAAGGTGCCGATAAACCACTGGGGCAACAGCCCCGGCAGCAGGTGGATGCGCCAGCGACGCAGCGCCCCCATCCCCTGACAGCGGGCCAGCACCACATAGTCGCTGCAGGCGATCCGCCGCGCTTCTGCGCAAAGGATCAGCGCCAGCTTGGGCCAGTGGGTGAGCGCCACCGCCAGGATCACCCCGCGCATGCCGCCCCCCACGGTGAAGCAGATAAGGATCAGCAGCAGCATATGGGGCAGCGCCAGCATGGCGTCGATCACCATTCGCACCGCTGCATCGCATCTGGGATGGATGAGCGACACGCTTGCCGCCACCATGGCCAGCAGGCCACTGCAGAGAGCCGTGCTGATGCCGAGTTCCAGACTGGTGAGGGTGCCCTGAAAGGCCCGCAACCAGAGATCCCGCCCCATCTGATCGGTGCCGAACCAGTGGGTCAACGAGGGAGGCTGCTGGCGCGCCAGCAGATCCATCGGCACATCCTGATGAGAGAGGCTCCAGCCGTAGCTGGCCAGCAGCAGCAGGCAGATCAGCGCAAAGCCAAGACGCAGCAAGGAGGGGAGCGGATTAAACAGCATGCTCGCCCTCCCAGCCCCGATTGATGCGGGCCAGCAGTACCCGCGCCACCGTGTTGCCCAAAAAGACCAGCAGGGTGCAGAAGAGCACGATTCCCATCAGCAAGGGGATATCGCCCCGCAGCCCCGCATCCACGGTGGCCTGACCGAGCCCCGGATAGGAGAAGACCTTCTCGGCCAAGAGCGATCCACCAATCAACTCGCCAAGGGAGGCAAACTGCAGACAGATGGCCGGGGTCAGGGCGTGGCGCAGCACGTGAAAACGCAGCATGGGCCAGCCGCCATCCCCCTGAGCGCGGGCGTAGCGGATAAAGTCGCTCTCCAGCACCTCGGCCACCCGCGCCCGGGTGTGCAGCGCGATATTGCCCAGCCCGAGCAGGGTCAAGGTCGCCACCGGCAGCAACAGATGACGCAACCGCATGGCCCAATCCGCCTCATCGGCAGAGAGGCCAGGCGTCCAGGCGCAGCAGACTGGCAGTAGTGGCCAATGCACCGCAAACAGGGCGAGCAGCAAGAGGCCGACCCAGAAGGTGGGCAAGGAAGCGAGCAGGTAGGCGAAGCGGCAAATAAGGAGATCGGGCCAGCGATTGAGATAGCGACCGGCGCAGAGGCCCAGCAAAATCCCGAAAAAGCCGGAGAGCAGCCAGGCCCCCGCCAGCAGCAGGAAAGAGGCGGCAAAGCGCTGGCCTATTACCTCACCCACCGGCGCGTTGTAGAGCATGGAGTAACCGAGATCCCCCTGCAGCACCTGGCTAAACCAGTGCCAGTAGCGCAGCCAGAGCGGCTGATCCAGCCCCCAGCGGGCGGCGATGCGGGCGTATTGCTCGGGCGGTACGTGCAGCAGATCGTTGCCGATATAGGCCTTGATGGGATCGATGGGGGAGTAGCTCAGCAGCACAAAGGTGGCAACAGAGACCAGACAGAGCAGCCCTGCCAGTCGCAGCAGGGCTTTCAGAGTGGCAGTCATCATGGTGGACGAACTTAGCGGCACGTCCATCGCCAATCCTGCAGGTTGTTGAGCAGTGACCAGCTACCGTGGATTTCCGGCGCCCCCTTGCCAAGGTCGATGCAGCGGTTGGCGAGATAGGTGTGCTGCACATTGAGCAGCCAGGCCCAGGCGGCATCCCCCTGCACCCCGGCGCCGCTCTTGCCATCCCACTCCACCTGCTGCCAGAAGGGCACGGCCGCCTGCCAGTTCGGGGCATCCAGCGCCTGCTTGAGGTGGCCATCCACCACAGGGTTGCTGTAGTAGCCTGGGTTGTAGAACTCCACGCCACCGGAGCCGCTCTGGTAGTGGTGATAGAGCTCCATGGGATCCAGACTCCCCCACCCCATCAGCACCGGATTGGCGTGCATCTCCCGCTCCACCTGCTCCCAGCTGCCGGACTTGAGGCTCACCTCAAGGCCAATGGGCCCCAGCATGGCCCGCACCGCTTCCGCCAGATCCCGGCGGGTGCTGTCGCCACTGGTGTACCAGAGGGTAAAGGCGGCGCGCAGGGAGCCATTGTGGCGAATGCCGTCACTGCCCATCTTCCAACCGGCCTCGTCGAGCAGGGCATTGGCGTGGGCAGCATCGCCATCCTTGAAGGCGGTGGCGTTGTTCAGCCAGGGCAAGCCTTCTACCGCGCTGTAGGCGGGGATGGCGTGCCCTTCCAGCAGCTGATCGGCCAGCAGCTTGCGGTCGATGGCGTAGTTGATGGCGCGGCGCACCGCCACGTCCGAGGTCACGTCGTTGCCGATGGGATAACCCTTGGCATCCTTGCCGCCTGCTGGCGGGATGGGGAAGACGATGCCGCGGTTCTCCACACTCGGGCGCACCCAGAGTTTGAGGGAAGCAGGCACGGTAGGCGCCAGCGACGGAGCAATGCGCACCACATCAAGCTGGCTGCTCTGGGCGGCAGCATAGGCGCTCTCTTCATCGATAAAGACAAACACCAGCCGCTTGAAGTCATTGTTGCCACCGGCGTAATAGGGGTTCGCCTCTACCACCAGCTGTTGACCGGGCAGGAAGCTCACCAACCGGTAAGGGCCGGCACCGACCGGCTTTTGGGCATATGCTTTTGCGTCGTAATCCTGCTTCGACACTATCCCCAAGGATCCCAGCACGTTGACGAAGGTGCTCTGAGGGGCGCTAAGAGTGATGGCCACCTCGGTGGGCGAGAGCACCTTGGCCGAGACAAAGTTGCCCATGTCGATCTTGCCGCCGCCCTGGGCTGCGCTGTTGTAGGTGAAGGCCACATCCTCTGCGGTGAGCGGTGCGCCGTTGGAGAATGTCAGGTTCGGCTTGAGGCGGATAAGCCACCCCTTGCCATCCTTGCTCGGGGTCACCGATTGGGTGAGCACATTCTGCCAACTGAGATCGGCGTTCTGCTTGAGCAGCGGACTGTGTAGCAGCAGGTAGCTGCCGTGGCTCCAGCCGAGCAAGGGGTCAAACCCTTCGGTGGGCTCACTGCCAATGGCGAGCTTGAGTTCGGCGGGGACAGGCTGGGCCGCCAGCGCCATGGTAGATAAACCGCCCGAGAGCAGGGCCAGCAGGGGCAGTGCCCGCACCAGGACTGGCGCACCCAGCAGGCCATCGACGCGGCCATGTTCAATCTTCATCATGATCCTTGTTCCCAGGATTCACTCGCAGAGATGCAACGCCACCTCAATGAGGCGAGTGAGGGGCCCATGCCGGCCCCTGTGTCAAACTGACGCGCCCGGTTGTCGGCACGCCTTGGTCTCAGGACTTTCGTCCCCCGAACAGTCGTCGGCGCCCCAGATCCACGCCGCCCTCCCCCTGCTGCACCGGAAGCGAAAGCAACATTTTGAGGGTGCTGCTCACCAGCGTGCGCCCCTCGTCGGCCCCCAGATGCGGGTCGATGGGGGACATGAGCGAGCAGGCCAGCAGTTGCCCCGTCTCGGGCAATGCCCCCACCATAAAGGTCAGGTTGCCGCAGGGGAGCAGCAGGGCGAGGCGTTCGCTACTGCTGCGCTCCGGCCAGAGCTGATCCGGCCCCGGCAGCACCACCACGCTCAGCATCCAGGGGGTGAGCACGCAGCCAAGCCACTGACCTTCAAACAACGTGCACTCGGCCACGATGGGCATGGTGGCGTGATAGAAGGGCAACGCCTGCATCTCTTCGCGAGCGATCCGCTCGTACTGGGCTACCAGCAGAGGCGCGGGATCGCTTGCAAAACCGGCAAACTCCTGCGCCGGCTCTTTCGCGGCTTCGTTCACTGCCTCATTCACAATGGATTGCGCCATAGGCCCTCCCGCGCTCGCTCAGCCTTCTCCTGCTCAGAGAGCGGGATGGCTGGGGCACCGACACTGGCCAGCAGGGTCAGGATCCGATCCGTCGCCTCCCCCAACGCCGTCGCCACTACGGGAGTGAGGCCGATGCGGGGCTCGAGGGATTCGGGTTCGACCCCGATCAGGGTGAGCCGCCTGGGGGATTCCCCCGTCATGTACAGCGCCGAGAGCACGTCCGCCAGCCCCAGCTGATGGGGGGAGATCTTGCGGCCAAACAGGGTCGGGATCTCTTCATCCTTCAGGGTCACCACGGTACCCGGCGGATTGCCGCTGCGCACCGCGTCCGCCAGTATGATGTGGTCGCGACTGGCCATCGCTTCGAGCAGCTCCATGCCGGCGGTGCCGCCATCGAGCAGCTCGATGCCGGGGGCGAAGCGGTAGTCGCGCTCCAGCCCCTCGACGATGCGCACGCCCACCGCCTCGTCACTCAACAGCAGGTTGCCCACGCCCAGGATCAGGGTGTTCATCACAGCACCTTCACCTGAGTCGTTTCACCGCTCTGGGTATCCACTACGTGCACCGCGCAGGACATGCAGGGATCGAACGAGTGGATGGTGCGCACTACTTCCAGCGGCTTAGCGGGATCGGCTACCGGGGTGCCCACCAGGGACTGCTCGTAGGGGCCGGGCTCGTCGTTGAAGTTGCGCGGGCCCGAGTTCCAGGTCGATGGCACCACCGCCTGATAGTTCTCTATCTTGCCGCCCTTGATGACTACCCAGTGGGAGAGCATGCCCCGCGGCGCCTCTTCAAAGCCCACCCCGCGAAACTCCTTGTCCGCCGGGATCTCGGTCTTGATGTAGGCGCTGAAATCCCCCTTGCCGATGTTGTCGACCAGCGCCTGCCACTGGTGAGACAGGGTGTCTTTGAGCACGCAGCAGCGCACCGCGCGACCGATGATGCGGCCCAGGGTGGAGTGCAGCTGTTCAGTCTTGATGGCAGAGCCGGTCAGCGCTTTATAGATGCCGTTCAGCTGGTCGAAGTGTGCCACCGTCTCCGGGTGCTTGGCGGCCAGTTTCACCAGAAGGTCTGCGAGGGGCCCCACCTCCACCACCTTGCCGTAGAAGGTGGGGGATTTGACCCAGGAGTACTTGCCGTCATCCTGCCAGCCGGTGTAGTCGGGCTCAGTCTTGCCCTCCCATGGCTTGAGGGGGGCGTCATCCTTGTACCAGGCGTGCTTGTTGCTCTCGGCAATGCCATCCATCAGCCACGCATCCTGATGGCTCTCGATGGGGCGATAGCCGGCTAGATCGCCATTCTCGATGTAGCCGCCCGGCATCAGGAAGCTGCCGCCGTTACCGTCGGTGGGCAGCTCCGGCACGCTCAGGTAGTGCCTGGCCCCCTGCCCCAGGTTCAGCCACTCGGGGTAGTGGGCGGCGATGATGGCGGCATCCACCTTGTAGACCTGCTCGATGAACTCGCCGAGCCGGTCGATAAAGCTCTTCACGTAGAGCAGCCGCTCGAGGTTCAGCACGCTCGGTGCATCCAGGTTGATGGGGTTGGCCACGCCGCCCACCGCCAGGTTCTGGATGTGGGGGGTCTTGCCGCCGAGGATGGCGACGATGCGGTTGGCATCGCGCTGGCACTCCAGTGCCTGCAGATAGTGGGCCACGGCGATGAGGTTCACCTCCGGGCTCAGTTTCATCGCCTTGTGGCCCCAGTAGCCGTTGGCAAAGATGCCGAGCTGGCCGCTCGCCACCAGGGCGCGGATCTTCTCCTGCACCTTGGCGAGCTCCTCGGCGCTGTTGAGGGACCAGGTCGATACCCCCTTGAGCATGTCCGCCGCTTTTTGCGGTTCGGCCTGCAGTGCGGCGGTGATGTCCACCCAGTCCAGCGCGGAGAGCTGATAGAAGTGGACGATGTGATCGTGGATGTTATGGGCCGCGATGATGAGGTTGCGGATGTACTGGGCATTGACCGGCACCTTGGCGCCGATCGCATTCTCCACCGCCCGCACCGAGGCGATGGCGTGAATGGAGGTGCACACCCCGCAGATGCGCTGCACTATCATCCAGGCATCGCGCGGGTCGTTGCCCTTGACGATCTCCTCCATCCCGCGCCACATGGTGCCGGACGACCAGGCCTTGGTGACGACGCCGCCTTCGATTTCACAGTCGATACGCAGGTGACCCTCGATGCGGGTGATGGGGTCTATGGTGATACGTTGGCTCATACGTTGGCTTTCCCTCGGGCCTGATAATCTTGGTGAACACGTTCAAGTGATGGCAGTACCGGCAAGAGCCGGATCAGCAGCAAATAGGCACACACCTCGATGGCGACGAAGCCCAGGGAGATCAGCACTTCCGCCGCAGAGGGGAAGTAGTGGTAGCCATTGCCGGGGTTGAAGGCGAGCAGGGAGTAGTCCAGTCGCCAGAGGGCGGCGCCCAGCAGCATGCTGAGGGCCCCCAGGAACAACATGCGCGAATCCCGGCGGCTCTTGTCCCAGTGGAACACCAGCAGCGGGAAGATCATCAGCGCGATCTCGCTCCAGAACATCAAGGCGTAGCGATTCCACTGGGAGAGGTACTCCGACTTGTCGTTGATGACGATCTCGGCAAAGCGCAGCGCCACGAACAGGATCAGGAAGATGTCGATTACCTGGGTCAGCTTGTAGAAGAGCGACTTCTCGTTGGGCCCCCGCCCCGCCAGTCCGGCCTGCACCAAAGATCCTTCAAACACCACGATGGAGAAGCCCATGATGAAGGCGGTCAGAAGCGAAAAGACCGGCAGCAGCTCGTAGCTTTGCCAGAGCGGATGGATCTTCTCCCCCGCCACTATCATCAGTGACCCCATGGAGGATTGGTGCATGGTGGGCAACAGGGCCCCCAGCGCCAGGATGAAGAACATGATCTTGTTGAGCCGTGCCATGGAGGTCTTCCAGCCGAACTTCTCCAGGAGCACGGGGGCAAACTCCAGCGCCATCACCCCGATGTAGATGGTCATGCAGACCGCCGTCTCGAACAGCACCGAAGAGGTGTTGAAGTGACCGGGCAGGTAGAAATAGGGCAGGTTCCAGTAACGGCCAACATCGATGGTGATGGAGAGACCGCCCAGCGAGTAGCCGAACAGGCTCGCCAGCAGGGCCGGCCTTACCAGGGGGTGATACTCGCCCCGGTTGAAGACGTAGACCGCCCAGGCCAGCGCCCAGCCACCACAGGCGAAACCGGTGCCGATCAAGAGGTCAAAGGAGATCCAGAGACCCCAGGGATAACCCCCGTTCAGATCGGTGACAGAACCCAGCCCGAAGAAGAGGCGCTTGAGAATAAGCATGCCGCACAGGATGACAAACGGCGCCAGCACCATGACCGGCCAACTGACCAGCCTGCCCCCCAGCGGATGTGCCTTGTGATTACTCATGGTCCTTGCCTCCCGTATTCTGGTCATGACCCTTGCTCTGACCATGGCTGGCATCATCCCCCTCTCCCCCGCCATGCTGCTTGGCATTGCGGCGAATGAGTACCGAGAGCCCGGTCAGCACCACCAGCGGCAGCACCATCCCCTTGTAGAGGGTGTGCTGGATGTGCTCGGAGCGGGCACCGGAGGAGAGCTCCGGCAGATCGGGCATGTCGAGCTTGGTATAGGGCACCCCGGCCAGCACCAGCACCTGGGTGCCGCCCCCCTCCTTCTCGCCATAGACGTAAGGCTGGTAGTTGGGCACTTCATGCAGGTAGGGATCGTTGGCGCTGAAGGTCTGGCGCGGGTAGGCATATTCGCTGCCCGGGGTGGCCAGCAGGCGACGCCTGGCTTCTGCCATCAGCGCCTCGCGGGTGCCGAAGATGACGGCGCCGGTGGGGCACACCTCGACACAACCGGGCAACTTGCCCTGATCGATGCGCTCAAGCCCCTTCTGGTTGCAGAGCTCGCACTTGTGGATCGCCCCGAACGGGTTGTCGTAGTCATATTTGGGCACGTCGAACGGGCAGCCCACCATGCAGTAGCGGCAGCCGGTGCAGACGTCCGGGTCGTAATGGACGATGCCTGTCTTGGGATCCTTGGTCAGCGCCTGCACCGGGCAGACGGAAACACAGTTGGGATCGACGCAGTGCATGCACTGCTTCTTGATGTAGGCGTAGCCATCCACCAGCTGATCCTTGTGCTCACCCGTGCCGTTCTTCCACACCTGAATGATGTTGTTGGTGTAGGGGCTCAGCTTGTCGTTGTTGGACCAGGTTGCTTCCCCGGCCGGATTGGCCGGGTTGCCGTTGAGGCGCTGGCACTCCGCCACACAGGCCTGACAGCCGATGCAGAGGGTGGAGTCATATAACATACCGAGCGACCCGGGGATCGGCGGCTTGTTCTCGGCCGCCGCCAGGGCAGTGCCGGAGACGGTGGTGCCCGCCGCCAGCGCACCGACGGAGGCGAATTTGAGAAAATTTCGTCTGTTCACGGTCACTCCTCCCGTGAGGTGTGCTGCCCGGCCTCATGGCGCTTCTGCTGGCGACCGAGCTCGCGCACCGTCATCAGACTCACCCCGACCAGCACCCCGAGCGCCCCACCGATAAGGCCGGTGGCGGTGGGCGACATGTGTCCTCCCTCCTGGATGGCCACGTCGGGCTTGTTCACCCGCGGGGTGGGATTCTCCACCTTGGCGAGCTGGAAGATCCCCTTGCTGAACCCCACTCCCTGCTCGTTGCAGCCATAGCAGGGGTGGCCAATGCCCACCGGCCAGATGCCGCCGCCCACGTCGCAGAACTCCAGGGTCGAGCAGTTGCCGTAGGTCTCCGGCCCCTTGCAGCCCAGGTGATAGAGACACCAGCCCTGACGGTGGCCCTCGTCGCCGAACTCCTTGGCGAAGCGACCGGCGTCGAAGTGCGGACGGCGCTCGCAGTTTTCGTGGATGAGCCGTTCATAGGCAAACCGCGGCCGCTTCTTAGCATCGAGCGCCGGCAGCTTGCCGTAGGTGATGTAGTAGGCGACCGTGGTGAGGAAGTTGTGGGGGTTGGGCGGACAGCCCGGGATATTGATAATCGGCGTGCCGAGGTTGCCGAGGGCCTCCTCCAGGCTGACGGCACCGGTCGGGTTGCCGCCGCTGGCGGGCACCCCGCCCCAGGCGGCGCAGGAGCCGATGGCGATGACGGCGGCGGCATCACTGGCAGCGCGGCGAATATGGTCGACGATGGGTTCTCCAGCCACCATGCAGTAGATGCCCCCATCTTTAAGCGGGATGGAGCCATCCACCACCAGCACATACTTGCCCTTGTAACGTTCCATGGCGTTGTGCTTGTTCTCTTCTGCCTGATGACCGAAGGCCGCCGAGAGCACCTCGTGGTACTCCAGCGAAATGGTGTTGAGGATCAGGTTCTCGATGGTGGGGTGGGTGGCGCGCAGCAGCGATTCGGTGCAACCGGTACACTCCTGCGCCCCTATCCAGATCACCGGTGGCCGCTCGGGGCTGGTGAGCGCGGTGGCCATCTTGGCGACGGCGTGTTGGCTTAATCCAAGGGTTGCGGCCATCCCGGCGCACAATTTCATAAAGTCACGGCGATTAATTCCATGAGCCGATAAAAAAGTATCCTCGACCATTCTTCTTATTCCCGTCAGTGAGCATTGTTTGACAAATGCTTAATTGCGGGAATGCTATGCCTCCCCTTCCCCCTTTATGTTGATCTCCATCAAGTGACGGAACATTATTCAAATAGAAAACTCATCATCATGAATTTAAAAACTCCATATATAGCATAGACTTAGAAAGCATAGTGTGGGCTACCAAAATACCCACTAGGGGGTATTTTTGCGTGTTATTGAATTTAATTCATTTAAATTACCCGTTAGTTCGTGATGTTAAATAATCAGAATGAAAGCGTTGTCACACTATTTGATCCAATATTTATGCTACCAGTTACAGGCTTTTTTTCGCGTCAAAAGTAGCTAAAAATATATACCTTTAAATTTTATTAAACTATATGTCACCAACCAAAATGAACGCGCAAACGATATTTATTATCAGCTTTTAAGAAATAACCCGCCCTGCTGTTCAAGGCTGATCTTCGCCGCTTGATTAATTAACCGGCCCACATCCATGCTTCATCATCCCTGGCCACTGATGACCTGTCTCTCCGGCCGCGTGCGCCACCAAGCCGGCCACAAGCTTTCTTGGTGGCGTACACCACTCGCCGGTTCGACGAGATGCCCTCTTTAATCCGGCAGTTCCACCTTCACCCCCCATGGAGCTGGTAGCCTGCTTTTCTCCTCTGCCATGCACCTGCCCCTCCCCGCACCTTGGCCAGGGGTCGGCAACCCCACCTGCACGCAGCCGGTGCGAAAAACCGCCAACAATGTGCGAAAACGGCTCGATCCCCCTCCCGTTTTAAGGGGAAAAACCAGTGATAAATATTGCCCGATAGGGAGCCAGAGAAAGCGTTGGCAGGGAAATTTATACCGAGGAATATTCCGTATTTTGCGCATTTACGCATTCCTATTCGCCACATAATTTACCAACGAAAAAACAACTGATAACATCTTTTTACATTTTAAAGCATATAAAAAACATGATTCAGTGACCCCCGTTTGCTCGTCCCGGCAGCCAGGATCACCGGATCGGGATTGAAACCATCAGCCAACTACTCATCGAGCAGACACCCGACCCATGATGAACACAGTTACGGCCAGCATCGATATCGATGCACTCCAGCACAATTTCACCGTGGTGCGCCGCCATGCCCCCCACAGCAAGATCATCGCGGTACTCAAGGCCAATGCCTATGGCCATGGGCTGCTGCAGGTGGCCCACGCCCTCGCCCAGGCCGATGCCTATGCGGTGGCAAGGGTCGAGGAGGCGCTGGTGCTGCGTGCCAACGCCATCACCAAGCCCATTCTGGTGCTGGGAGGCTTCTTCAGTGCCGAGGCGCTGCCGCTGCTGGCGAAACACGAACTGCAAACCACCTTGCATACCTGGGAACAGCTGGCACTGCTCGAGCAGGCCAGTCTGCCCGCCCCCATCAAGGTGTGGCTCAAGCTCGATACCGGAATGAACCGGCTCGGGCTGCGCACCCTGGAGCTGCCCGCCTTCATCGAGCGGCTGAGCCATTGTCGCAACGTGGTGCAGCCGTTCCATCTGATGACGCACTTCAGCCAGTCCGATGAGCAGGATACCCAGGCCACCCGGCTGCAGATCGAGGAATTCAACCGCCTCTCTGCTCATCTGCCGGGCGAGCGGGCCATGGCCAACTCCGCCGGCATCCTCGCCTGGCCGGCATCGCGCAGCGACTGGATCCGACCCGGCCTCATGCTCTACGGCGCCTCCCCGTTTACCGGTCAGCTTGCCGCCGACCATGACCTGCGCCCGGTCATGAATCTCAAGAGCCAGCTCATCGCCACCCGCGCCTGCCAGCAGGGCGAGGCGGTCGGCTATGGAGGACACTGGGTGGCGGATCGAAATACTACCCTCGGCGTGGTGGGCGCGGGATATGGCGATGGTTACCCCCGCATGGCGCCCGAAGGTACCCCCATGCTGATCAATGGCCGCCGGGTGCCCATCGTGGGTCGGGTTTCCATGGACATGATCACCGTCGATCTGGGGCCGGCGGCCAGCGACAAGGTGGGAGACGAGGTGACGCTGTGGGGGGAAGGGTTGCCGGTGGAACAGGTGGCCGAAAAGATAGGCACCATCCCCTACGAGCTGCTGACCCGCCTGACCAGCCGGGTCCATCTGACGCACTGTGACAAACGCGAACAGATGCCGATGTTGAAGCTGGCCTGAGCAAGCGGTCTGAGACCGGCCACAGAGAAGTGTCAAACCAGCCCTTGATAAACAAAAGGCCCCGTCTTTCGACGGGGCCTTTTGTTTTATTTGGCGGTGAGGGAGGGATGATTCGCCACTGCGTGGCTCACCCCTTCGGGGCGGCCTGTGGCCGTTCATCGCAGCAAGCTGCTCTGCTCGAACCCGGCGAGGGTTCTCACCCCCCTCTTCGAGATGAGCTGATGACACTTCCCCAAAGCAAAAAACCGACCATGAGGTCGGTTTTTTGCAATTTGGCGGTGAGGGAGGGATTCGAACCCTCGATACGTTGCCGTATACACACTTTCCAGGCGTGCTCCTTCAGCCACTCGGACACCTCACCAAATTTTTACTTCTTTGAAGTGGCTTTCGGAGCACGTAAACGTGCATCTTGCCGACTTCGTCGGTGGGCAGCCACTCGGACACCGCACCCAATTTTGGTCTGTGCTTTAACGTGTTCAGCCAACACGAATTCGCTGCGCCGTTGCGCTGGAACGGGGCGTAATGTAAGGGATAGGCGCGAGGCGGTCAATGCAATTTTTTATCTTTTGCCACTGTTTGCTCAATAAGCGAACCAAGTGACTAAAAATATGCCATTTCCTATCCCTTTCCATCAATTTTCAACCTCTTCGTGCAAATGTTCTCCTCGAATCGCCTCTTCCAGCGAACCGTAGAACTCCAGCTCTCCCGGCACCGGACGCACCTTGGCCCGCGCCAGGGTCTTGAGGGGCTGGAATTGCAATTCAGCCACCTTGAGACGGACCCCCGCCTTGGCCATGCGTTTTGCGAACTGCTGGAAGGCGGTGAGACCGCCAGCATCCAGGATGGATACCGCCTCCATTTGCAGGATCAACTCCTTGTGGTCCTTCACCTGGGCAAGCAACTCGTCAAAGACCCGCTCGGCGGCGGCAAAGAACAGTGGCCCGTTGATCTTGTAGATAAGGGTCGAGGGGGACACCTCGCTGGCATAGCGTTTGTGATCCGCCAGGTTGTGCAGCCTGGTCATCTTGGCTATCTCGCGCATGAACAGCAAAGAGGCCAGGATCACCCCGAAGGTGATGGCGATGACCATGTCGAAGATGACGGTCAGCGACAGGCAGACCAGCAGCACCAGTACATCGGATTTGGGCGCCCGGCGCACCAGATCCACCACCTTGTGGGCCTCGCTCATGTTCCAGGCCACCAGCAGCAACAGGGCGGCCATGGCAGAGAGCGGCAACCAGGAGAGCCAGGGAGCCAGCACCAGGATGGCAGCCAGCACCACCAGCGCATGGACAATACCGGAAATGGGCGAGGTGGCACCGGCCCGCACGTTGGCGGCGGAGCGCGCGATGGCGGCCGTCGCCGTGATGCCACCGAAGAAGGGAGCCAGGATGTTGCCAAGGCCCTGCCCCACCAGCTCGCCGTTGGAGCTGTGCTTGCGACCCGTCATACCATCGAGCACCACGGCACAGAGCAGGGATTCGATGGCCCCCAGCATGGCCATGGAGAAGGCGGCGGGCAGCAGCCGCTCGATGGCGGCGAGGTTCCACTCCACCGGCGCCCCGTCCGGCCCCGGCAGCGCCCAGGGCATCACCAGGGTCGGGGCGATGGGGGGAATGCCCATGCCCTGACTGCCGTCGGCCAAGGTATAGCTGAACTTGCTGCCAATGGTGGCGACGTCCACCCCGAACTGGTGCAGACCAAACCCGAGCCCCACCCCCACCAGCACGGCGGGCAGATGGCCGGGTACCGGCAGGCGCAATCTCGGCCAGAGCAGCAACACCGCCAGGGTTGCCACACCCACCAGGGTGTCTCCCCATTGCCAGCTTGGCAAGGCATGGGCCAGCGCCTGTACCTTGCCCAGATAGGTTTCCGGCATCTCCAGGACCTGCAGGCCGAAGAAATCCTTGATCTGCAGGGTGGCGATGACGATGGCGATACCACCGGTGAACCCCAGGGTCACCGAGGGGGGAATGTACTCGATGAGGCGCCCGAGACGCGCCATGCCCATGGCCACCAGGAAACAGCCCGAGATCAGGGTGGCCATCAACAGGCCGCCCACGCCAAATTGCTGGGCCACCGGGTAGAGGATCACCACGAAGGCGGCAGTGGGGCCCGAAATGGAGAAGCGGGATCCCCCGGTCACGGCGATGACGATGCCGGCGATGATGGCGGTATAAAGCCCGTGCTGGGGCGGCACCCCACTGGCGATGGCCAGCGCCATGGCAAGGGGAATGGCGATGATGCCGACCGTGATGCCGGCGATGAGGTCGCGGCCAAAGCGCGCCACGCTGTAGGGTTCGTCAATGCAGGATTGGCGCAATGCGATGGCCAGCTTCACGCCTTGTAAGGAAGCTTGATTGTGCATGTCTAGGGTAATACCAGAAGAGGGAGACAAAGGCCGGGGTGAACCGGCACCCGATCATCATCAAGGGCCGGCAGAGCTGTCGACGCGGCGATGGTATCGAAGGCAACCATACCCGACCCGGCCAGATAATTCGATGGGCAGGATCAAGAAATGGCCATGAGCGCGCAATATTGTCGGTGACACCCCAAATATCAACGCCGTTTCCCGCCACGACAGGTTTCCCCGGGCACTGTACTCTGCGGGTAAACGACATCACGCCTCCTCCTGGCAGCATGCGGGAATCAGGGGACAAGGCAGGCACAACCCGGCCAAAGGCGCGATCTCAAGCTCCTGATTGTGCTGAAAATAGTCCGCACTGCCCAAGTTTTGGGCAAACGGGCCAAAAAACCATTTTTTACGCCGACAGGCGGGTTGACACCCGGGAGATGGGCCATTAATATCCGCCCCGTCTCGACGAGACAGGCCATTCCTCCTTAGTTCAGTCGGTAGAACGGCGGACTGTTAATCCGTATGTCACTGGTTCAAGTCCAGTAGGAGGAGCCAATTCCCTCGTAGTTCAGTCGGTAGAACGGCGGACTGTTAATCCGTATGTCACAGGTTCAAGTCCTGTCGAGGGAGCCACATTTTAAAGCCCAGCCTTTTGGCTGGGCTTTTTCATATCTGCTCTTCCGCGCCTGTCCACGGCCCCCCTGCCCGATGGCGCGCCAAACCGTCACCTGCTTGCTTTCCTGATTCCCCATGGCCTTCGATGACGCCCCTTACTCGTCCCTAGGCGCGTCTCCAGGGTGTCACAGAGATCCCAAAGACTATGATTGATTCGAAAAGGACCATTTGGATCTATCTAGTCAAGGAGCCATCATGTCACACTCTGCTTCACTGGCCAGTCGCCTGCATGCTCTGGCACTCAACGACACCCTGTTCCCCGATCTCCATCAACTCGAGAAGGCACAACGGACCCGGGCCATCTACCGGATTTTCCACACTGTCGCCAGCACGGCTGCACTCGGGCAAGAGGATATCGTTGACGACCTGGCCCCCCTCCTCACCCTGATGGAGTCTCCCTGCCTGACCCGGCAAGGGGGGCTCTGCCCCTTGCTGGCCAGTCATTACAATCTCTATCTCGGCACGCTGCTGGAGCTGGGGGATCGGCACCATCCGGAGATCATCGGCCAGATTGAGGAGGCTCTGGCCTTGCGCACTCATGGGCTCTATCTGGTCACCGAGCTCGGTTGTGGCAACAATGCCATGAGCATGGCAACCGATGTCCGCTACGACTGTGCCACTGACGGTTTTATCCTCCATACGCCCCATCGGCATGCCGCCAAGTTCATGCCCTACATCGCCCTGGAAGGGCAACCCAAGAGCAGCGTGGTAATGGCCAGATTGTGGGTCGGCGAGCAAGACTGTGGCATTCATCCCTTTCTGGTGCCCTGCCGGGACGCCCGTGGAGCACTGTATCAGGGGGTCAGCGTCTCCAGCCCGGACGTGCTCGACCTCCCCTACTTCGACGTGGTGGATCACGCCATCATCACCTTCGAGCAGGTAACACTCCCCCGCTGGGCATGGCTCAGGGGTCATGAGCACGACATCAGTGCAGGGGGCATCTTTCACTCTCGTCTTGCCAGCCAACGCGACATTTTCTTCAGCTCCCTGCGCCGTGTTGAGTGGGGAAAACTGGTACTGACCGCCTCCCTGATCCCCGGCTTGAAACTGAGCCTCGCGCTGGCCATTCATTACGCGCAGCAACGAACGCTGCACGCCCACAACGGGCGGGTCATACCGCTGGCGCACCATGCCCTGCACCGCCGGATACTGACTCGTGCCTATGTGACGGGGCTGGCCGCCATGGCGCTGTACGAAGGGATAAAGCAACGACATTTGCCGGATGGACGGCACTCCTCCCGCTTTCAGACCGACGCAGGCCTGGTCAAGGCCGTCGCCGTCGAACTGATGCGAACCTCTCTGCAACATTGCATGCAGCGGTGTGGTGCCCAGGGAAAATTCCTGCGAAATCGCATCGCTCCTACCCTGCAACTGTGCGATCTGGTCGGCACCGCCGAGGGAGACAGCATGCCCGTCCTGATGAAGGTGGCGAAGGATATTCTGGCCTGGCCTGATGAATCCCTGGATGACGACACACCCCTGGGCCAACTGCTGCTGCGGATGCGCCGACAGATGAATCAGCAACTGGCCGACGCGACGGACAAACTGGCCGCCTGGCACGACCTCGGCTGGCTTGCTGGCAACCTGGAAGCCTTGCGTCACCTGGGGAGCAGGGACGACATCCGCACGGCCTGCCGGGAGCAGCTCATGCTCGATTATGCTCCCCAGCTCCTGCACCACGGACTGTGCAGCCCCGCCGAGATTGCCGCCCTGCCCGCACGGCAGGAAGCCACGCTGGATCATGTCTGGGAACATCACGCCGCCAGCGTGCCGGACGAGTTTGACGTTCGTGACCTCATGGCCGCGACGCCGCTGGGCAGCCCGGACCTGGCTTCAGCCTGGTTTGCCCTGGCCCCGTCCCTGCATGATCCCCTGCCAGAAACGAGTTTGACGTTCGTGACCTCATGGCCGCGACGCCGCTGGGCAGCCCGGACCTGGCTTCAGCCTGGTTTGCCCTGGCCCCGTCCCTGCATGATCCCCTGCCAGAAACGAGTTTGACGTTCGTGACCTCATGGCCGCGACGCCGCTGGGCAGCCCGGACCTGGCTTCAGCCTGGTTTGCCCTGGCCCCGTCCCTGCATGATCCCCTGCCAGAAGGTTGAACGTTGGGGCCAGCAGGCCGCCCCTCCACTCCCGGTGCCTGAATCCCCCCAAGCCCGGCCATCGGTCGGGTTCTTTCTTATCCCCCTGCCCCACCTCGGGGCAAGGGCGTTCGCCTTCCGCCCCCGCATCCCGATGCGCCCGTCCCTTGCCCTCATGGCCTGTTGCCACAAGATGGCGCAGGCTTACCCTCTATGGGGTACCACTCTGGTGCGCCCTGCCTTGCCCCGTGATGACATAAAAGTCATCCATATGATTTTTCAATGAAAAATTACTGACACTGGCCTTCATAGCGACTCAATTGGCTGGCACAGCCCTTGCACTTTGTGATGTACGCAGGGACGTCACAAGGAGTTGCCTATGCTACCCATCAAGCCCCCCGGACCCGGTTGTTACGACGAGATGCTGCTCACCGACAACCAGTTTCGCGATCATTACCACGCCTACCTCTCGTGGCTGCACCAGACCGACGAGAAGAGCATAGAACTCAAGCGTGAAGAGGCCGACCTGCTGTTTCGCCGGGTCGGCATCACCTTCAACGTCTACGGGGATGGGGACGGCGCCGAGCGCCTCATCCCGTTCGACAGCATTCCCCGCATCATTCCCGCCCGGGAGTGGCAACATCTGGACAAGGGGATCCGCCAGCGCGTCACCGCCCTCAATGCCTTTCTGCACGACATCTATCACGATCAGCGCATCCTGAAGGCGGGGGTGATCCCGGCCGCCCAGATCCTCACCAATGCCCAGTACCAGCCCTGCATGCAGGGGGTCGACCTGCACCGGGACACCTATGTCCACATCACCGGGGTCGACATCATCCGCAACCACGACGGTGAGTACTATGTGCTGGAGGACAACCTGCGCACCCCCTCCGGGGTCTCCTACATGCTGGAGAACCGCAAGATGATGATGCGCCTCTTCCCGGAGCTGTTTCACAACCAGCCCATCGCCCCGGTGGAGCGCTACCCGGCCCTGTTGCTGCAGACCCTGCGCGAGAGCAGCCCGGTCGACAACCCCTGCGTGGTGGTGATGACCCCGGGACGCTTCAACAGCGCCTACTTCGAGCACAGCTTCCTCGCCCAGCAGATGGGGGTGGAGCTGGTGGAGAGCGCGGATCTGGTGGTCAAGGATGGTCAGGTGCTGATGCGCACCACCACGGGGCTGAAAAGGGTGGATGTCATCTATCGCCGCATCGACGACGACTTCCTCGATCCCCTCGCCTTCAACCCGGACTCCCTCATCGGCGTGCCCGGGCTGCTCTCGGTCTACCGCGCCGGCGGCGTGGTGCTGGCCAATGCCATCGGCACCGGGGTGGCGGATGACAAGTCCATCTACCCCTATGTGCCGGAGATGATCCGCTTCTATCTGGGGGAAGATCCCATTCTCAACAACGTGCCCACCTGGCAGTGCCGCGAGCCGGCTGCCCTCTCCCACGTGCTGGCCAATCTGGAGGAGCTGGTGGTCAAGGAGGTCCATGGCGCCGGCGGCTACGGCATGCTTATCGGCCCCTGCGCCAGTCGCGAGGAGCTGGCCCGTTTTCGCGAGCTGCTCAAGGCGCGGCCGGACAACTACATCGCCCAGCCGACCCTCTCCCTCTCCACCTGCCCGACCTTCGTCGATGCCGGTATCGCCCCCCGCCACATCGATCTGCGCCCCTTCGTTCTCACGGGGCAGGAGCTGCGCCTGGTACCGGGCGGCCTGACCCGGGTCGCCCTCACCGAAGGCTCCCTGGTGGTCAACTCCTCCCAGGGCGGTGGCACCAAGGACACCTGGGTCATGGAGGGCAGCCCATGCTGAGCCGCACCGCAAGCGAA
Source organism: Aeromonas sp. FDAARGOS 1402 (assembly GCF_019046925.1). Taxonomy (NCBI): domain Bacteria; kingdom Pseudomonadati; phylum Pseudomonadota; class Gammaproteobacteria; order Aeromonadales; family Aeromonadaceae; genus Aeromonas; species Aeromonas sp. FDAARGOS 1402. Next base: position 3,207,076 of record NZ_CP077201.1, on the reverse strand, counting down.
CTTTACTGGATGTCCCGCCACCTGGAGCGGGCGGAGAACACGGCACGCATGCTGGACGTCACCCAGACCATGTCGCTGATGCCCTCCATCGACGCCGATCACAGCGAGCTGGTGGCGCCTCTCACCATCAGCGGCACCCATGAGCCCTTCCTGGCCCGCTACGGCCAGGTGAACATGGAGAACCTGCTGCAATTTTTCTGCTTCGACGAGGAGAACCCGAGCAGCATCTTCAGTTGTCTGCGCATGGCCAGGGACAACGCCCACGCCGTGCGGGGCAAGATCCCCGGTGAGGTGTGGGAGAGCATCAACGCCGCCTGGATAGAGATCCGCCGGCGCCGCCAGGCGGGGCTCTCCAGCGGCCAGGCCCAGGAGTTCTTCGACTGGATCAAGGAGCGCTCCCACCAGTTTCGCGGCGCCACCTATGGCACCATCATGCGCGGTGACGTGCTCTGGTTCCTGCGCCTTGGTACCTTCATCGAGCGGGCCGACAACACGGCGCGCATCCTGACCGTGAAGTATCAGGTGATCCGGGAGGACGAGGACAGCGTGCGCGAGTTCTACCGCTGGAACGCCCTGTTGCGGTCAGTGGGCGCTTACGAGGCCCACCAGACCCTCTACAAGACGCTCTCCCATGCCTCCATCGCCGAGCTGCTGATCCTGCGCAATGAAGTGCCGCGCTCCCTGCGGGCCTGCCTCGACGAGATGGAGCTGATCCTTGCCCAGATCGAGGGCAACGCCGGCCAGACGCCCCGGCGCCTGACCACCATACTCAACGCCCATCTGACCTATGGCGCCATCGACGATGTCTTTGCCCTCGGCATGCAGGAGTACCTGAGTGATTTCCTCAGCGACATCGGCGCCATCGGCCAGAGCATCCACGCCGCCTACCTGGAGGTATTATGAGACTCATCATCGATCACCAGACCCGCTACCACTATGCCGACGTGGTGCGCCGCAGCACCCAGTACCTGCGTCTGACCCCCCACAGCACGGCCCGCCAGCAGATCCTCTCCTGGGAGCTGGAGCTGCCGGGGGAGGCCACCTGCACCACGGACGGTTACGGCAACATACTGCACGTGCTGAGCCTGGAGTCCCCCCACGAGGGGATCCTGATCCGCGCCCACGGGGAGGTGGAGATCTGCGACGACGCCCCGGAAGATGAGGAGTCCTCCCTCATCTCTCCCCTGAGCTACCTGAGGCCCACCCCCCTCACCCGCCCGACCCCCGCCCTGCAGGATCTCGCGAAGGCCTGCCTGCCAGAGGAGCCGACCCTGGCCGACTTGCAGAGCCTGATGGCACGCATCCTGGTGCTGATGCCCTATCAGCCCGGCAGCACGGATGCCACCTTCAGCGCCGACGAGGCACTTGCTTCGGGCAGTGGCGTCTGTCAGGACCACACCCATGTCTTCCTGACCTGCTGCCGCCACGCCGGCCTGCCGGCCCGGTACGTGAGCGGTTACCTTTACAGCCAGGACAACAGCCACGTGGCGATGCACGCCTGGGCCGAGGTGTGGATCGAGGAGCGCTGGCACACGTTCGACGTCACCAACCTCACCAGCTCCACCAGCGAGCACCTCAAGCTCGCGGTCGGCATGGATTATCTGGATGCCTGTCCGGTGCGCGGCGTGCGCTATGGCGGCGGGTGCGAACAGTTGCAGAGCCAGGCACAGGTGACCCGCCTGGATGGACAACAGCAATGAAGACCGGGAGAGTCCTGGCGGGAGTGCGGTCATGACCTATTGCGTCGCCATGTGCCTGCAAGACGGCATGGTGTTTGCGTCCGATTCGCGCACCAATGCGGGGGTGGATCACATCGCCACCTTCCGCAAATTGCACCTCTTCACCCGGGAGGACAGGGTGATAGTGCTGCAAAGCGCGGGCAATCTGGCCACCACCCAGAGCGTCATCAGCCTGCTGACGGAGGGGCAGGAGCTCCTTGCCCTCCCCAGCCTCTACGAGGCTGCCGCCCTCATCGGCCAGACCATACGCACCGTCATCAGCCGGGATGGGGGTCAGCAGCAGGGCCATATCAACTTCGGCTGCAACATCCTGCTGGGGGGGCAGATCCGGGGGGAGCGCCACCGCCTGTTCCACATCTATCCGGAGGGCAACTTCATCGAGGCGAGCGCCGACACCCCCTACTTCCAGATTGGTGAGAGCAAGTACGGCAAACCCATCATCGATCGCATCATTCACCATGAGACGCCGCTTCAGACCGCCCTGCAGTGCGCCCTCATCTCCATCGACTCGACCCTGCGCAGCAATCTGTCGGTGGGCTTGCCTCTGGATGCCCTGGTCTATCACGAGGGCAGCTTCTCGGCGACGAACCAGCACCGCATCACCGAACAGAACCCCCATTTCGTGGCGCTGCGAAAGGCCTGGGGCGAGGGGTTGCAGCAGTTGTTCCAGGGCCTTCCCACCTTCCCCCTCTAGGCCGGGCGGGAGGCGCCAAGGCGCTTTCCCGCTCCTTTCTTTCCGGATATTCTGGCTGCCTTCCTTTTCGATGGAGTTTCCCATGCGCCGCTTCAACGTCATGCTCAACGGCAGCCGGTTGATGATGTTCCCCTTCTATGTCTGCATCCTTATCTGTGTCGCCCTCCTGATGGTGAAGTTCGCCATGCAGCTCTATGTGCTGTGCCGCGACATCATCGACATCCACTATCTGGATCTCATCACGGGGGTACTCACCCTGGTGGACTTCGTGCTGGTCGCCCAGATGCTGATCCTGGTGGCCATCTGCGGCTACGTGCAGTTCATCAAGACCCCGGAGCAGCGAGCGGCCCTCGGCGACAACTGGCTCAGCAAGATCAACTTCGCGTCCCTCAAGCTCATCGTCATCAACTCTCTGGTGACCATCGCCGGCATCGAGGTGCTCAAAGCCTTCCTCGACGACGGCACCGGCAACGAGATCGAGATGAAGTGGTCGGTCATCGTCTTCCTCGCCTTCTCCACCGCGGCACTTATCTATGCGGTGACCGAGCGGCTGGCGGAGCACAAATAGGGCCCGGCGCCATTCAGGGTCTATTCATCAAGAGCCGAATTGATAACTCTTTTCATTACCCTTACTGCATTGTAAACTTGCTCGCCCCGGGCTGAACCGCCCGGGAGCTGGAGCACCCATGACGAGTCTTTCCCTCTCACCACGACAATGCTGGCAATGGCTGGCCTATCACCATCAGGCGGCCGAGGGTGCCCTTTATCTGATGTTTTTCTCCGGTCTGCTGCTGTGGGAACCCCTGACGCCGACCTGGTCCCTGGCGCGCTGGAACCTGTTTTTGCACGTCGCCCTCTCGCTCACCCTGTTCCCCTTGCTGTTTGGCGCCTTCTGGCTCTCCCATCGCAGCCTGCTGCGCAAGAGCCGCAAGCCTTTTCTGCGCACCACGGGGCGCATCATCGAAGCCTTGCTGCTGGTCTGTCTGGCAAGCGGAGTGGTGCTGGTGCTGCACGGCACCCCGGGGGACAACCTCGGCAACCTTGCCAGCTGGGCCCACTGGCTGAGCGCCCTCGCGTTGACGCCCCTGGTGCTGCGCCACGCCTGGCGCTGGACCATTCTGACATGGCGCACCTGATCTTATGTTGAAGTTGTTGTTATCCCTGATGTTGGCCGCCCTGTTGCTGGGGACCGCCTCGGCCCGGGAGATGGGCGCCGCCATGATTGCCTATGACGAGGGGAGCGCCCCGCGCCTCGTCACCGCCAACCAGAGTGCCGGCTCGATCACCCTGCTTGAGCGCGATAGCGGCAAGCGACTCAAAGAGGCACAACTAGGTGGCGATCTGCGCCAGCTGGCCCGCGCCGATGACGGCACCCTGCTAGTCACCGATTACAGCGGCGATCGCCTGCTGCTCTTGGATGATGATCTCGAGCAGGAAAAAGCGATCCCCACCGGCCATAGACCCTACGGCGTCATCTTCGATCCCAAGCGGCGCTGGTTCTGGGTCACGCTGTTCGAATCAGCTCGCCTGCAGGCTTATGACAGGGCGGGCAACCTCCAACTGGATGCAAAAACCGCCGAGACTCCCCGCGGGCTGGCATTGACCAACGACGATCGCCTGCTGCTCACCCACGCCATGACAGGCCAGCTCGCCATCTATGATCTCGCCAAGCTTGGCCACGGCGCCAAGGGATCTTCGCTTCCCAAGCCCAAGCTCATTACCCTGGCCGAGACCCACAGCGATACCCCGAGCGACTCCCAGGGATTGCCGCGCCTGCTGGACGGCATCGCCCTCTCCCCCGATGGCAGCGAGGCCTGGCTGCCCCACGTGCTCTGGAGTTTCGATCACCCCTTCCAGTTTCAGAGCACCGTCTTCCCGGCCGTCTCCATCATCGATCTCGATGAAGAGAAGGAGCGGGTCGATGAAAGAAAACAGCTCTTCTTGCAGATCAACCTGCCCAGTGTCGGCAACCGCAGCCAGATCGTCTCCAACCCGTTCGCGGCACGCTTCGCCGCCGATGGCAAGCGGGTCTACCTGACCCTGGCGGGTTCCGAAGACTTGCTGGTGTTCGACCTGTCGCGCAGCGGCAAGCAGAACAGCAACCGCCACCGCCGCAAGAAGTTTCAGGGGGGCGCCAAGGCGACCCAGCTCGTGCGTCACCTGCCGGGCCAGAATCCGCGCGATCTGCTGATCGATGGCGACCACATCCTGATCCACAACGTCATGGGGCAGGATCTCACCCGCCTCAATAGCGGCGGCAGCGGCCCGTTTGCCCGGGTCACCGTCGATGTGCCCCACTTCGCCAAACTGGTAGAGACCGATCCCCGCCCCAAAGCCCTCAAGCGCGGTGAACGATTGTTCAACCTGGGTAATACTGCCGCCAATAGCCGCTTCCCCATGGCGGGGGACAACTGGATGAGCTGCAACTCCTGCCATCTGGACGGGTTCAACTTCACCAACCGCTATCTGATGGCGGCCCATCGCCAGCAGAGCGGTGACAACGCCATCAACGGCCACGCCAACCTCGCCAACATGGTGGCGGGGGACTTTATCGGCGAATACCTGCGCATGACCCAGCAGACCCAGGGCGGCATGGGTCATGACACCCGCGATGGGGCCGAAGCGGTTGACCCCGCGAGGCCCCAGCCCGAGGTGCAGGCGATGATGGAGGATCTGCACGCCTTCGTGACCAGTGACGGCAACCTCCCCTATCTGGCCAACTGGCTGCGGCTCGATGCCCCGCGCAGGGATCCTGCCAAGGCGCCGACCACTCATCCCAAGGAGTGGCTCAACTCCGCCTCCTGCCAGAACTGCCACCAACAGGCGTTCCAGGACTGGAGCGAGAGCAACCACCGGCTGATGGGCAACTCCCACCCCTACTACAAGGTGGTGCAGGCACTGGCCCGCGAAACCGAGGGCGAAGCCTTCGGCCAGTGGTGCCAGGGCTGTCACATGCCCCAGCAGGTGATGAACGGCCAGACTGATCTGCCCAAGGGCTCCCACATGTTCGAGCAGGGCGGAGCCTCGCTCATTGCCGCCCACAAGGCGGGCGAACCTGTGGTTGAGGAAGGGACTGGCTGTGTGCTCTGTCATCGCATCACCAAGCTCGAGGATGCCGGCGGCAACAGCGCCTTTACGGTCAATTTGAAAGACCGCGAGAGCTATGTGTTCGAGGATGCCCCGGGGGGCAGCCTCCAGCACTGGCTGGCAGAGCGGCAGATCAACGCCCGCCCCGCCATGCACAAGGCCTCCTACCAGAAGGATTTCTACCGGGACGCGGCCCTGTGCAAGTCGTGCCACAACGAGTTCGCCCCCGGCACCGGCGCCAATATCGTCAACACCTGGGATGAGTGGGAAAAATCCAGCTTCGCCAAAGCCGAAGATCCTGCCAAACGGCGCACCTGCATCGACTGCCACATGAATCCGGAGCCGGGCAACGGCGGCGCGCCGGTGGCGGGCCAGTCCACCGAAAACGGCACCGTGAAAGAGCGGCTCTATCGCCACAACTTTACCGGCGCCCAGCATCAGCTAGTGGGGCTGAGAAGTGCAACCCTCGAGCAGGAGAGCCTGGCGCTCTTGCGCTCCAGCGCCACCCTCTCGGCCCGCATTGAAAACCAGAGTGGCCAACCCGCGCTGGTGGTTAGAGTCGCCAATACCGGCGCGGGCCATGCCCTGCCCACCGGGGTGGCCGATTTTCGTGAACTCTGGCTGGAGCTGACCGTCACCGACGCCAACGGCAAGGTGGTGCTTGCCAGCGGCCAGCCGGTGGATGGTGCTGTCCCTGAGAATGCGAGACTGTTCAGAAAAGTGTTCGGTGATGCCGAGGGCAAGCCGGTGGGGCTCAAGTTCTGGCGCTACGCCAAGCTCTTGGAAGATACCCGCATTCCGGCCGATGGCTGGCGCGACGAAGCCTGGCCGCTGCCGGCGGATGCCCGGGGGCCCTTCAAGGCCGATATCAGACTCAATTTCCGCACCTACCCCAAGTGGGTCAATGATGCGGTGCGCGCCGCCGAGCCGAGCTTGCCGGAGCCACCCATAGTGCAACTCAATCGGCTGCAACTGACCCTGCAGCCCCTCCCCCTCACGCCCGATACGGAGCCTCAATCCTGATGTTCGCAAGTTTTCTCATTACCCTGCGCGAGGGGCTGGAAGCCTTCCTGCTGGTCGGCATCTGCCTCTCCTACCTCGCCAAGCTGGGGGCGAGCCGCTACAACAAGTTCATCTATCTGGGGGTGGGCCTCGGTCTTGTCGCCTCCCTTGTCATCGCCTTCCTGTTCCAGGTGGTGGTGAGCCAGTTCGAGAGCGAGCGCTACAACCATTTGCTGATGGCGGGGATCCTGATTTTTGCCACCCTGGTGCTCACCTATATGGCTATCTGGATGCAAAAACAGGCCAAATCCCAGGTGGGGGCCATGACGGCGCGCATCGATGCCGCCATCGACGGTGGCAACCTGTTTGGTCTGGTGCTGCTCGCCTTTCTGGCGGTGATGCGCGAAGGCTTTGAAACCGTGCTCTTCTTCTCGGCCCTGGTCTACTCCGGGCAAGGGGTGGATCTGCACCAGGGGCTGATGGGGGCGCTGGCGGGGCTGCTGGTCTCTGTGGTGCTGGTGTGGGGGCTGCTGCGCTCCACCCGCAAGGTGGCGCTGGCCCCCTTCTTCCGCTGGACCGGCCTGCTCATCATCATCATCGCCGCAGGCTTGCTCTCGTCCGCCGTCAACATGTTGCAGGCAGCGGACGTCATCACCTTCTGGACCACGCCGGTCTTCAACATCAGCCACATCCTCGACGATCAGGGGGTATTCGGCACCTTCCTGCGCGCCCTGTTTGGCTACAACGCCTCACCGGCCGGCCTGCAGTTGCTGACCTGGGCCTGCTACCTCATGATCTTTGTCACCCTCTGGCATCGCAGCTATCGCCCCCAGAGGAGCGCCGCCCCGACCAGGGGCTGAGCCCGGGGATCACACTCTGTTCGGGAGCCGCGCACAGGCGGGCTCCCCCAGCTATCACGCCGTTTCGGAACACTCATGAACGACAACAACAAGAAGCACATTGCGGTGCTGGGCGCCGGCCCTGCCGGTCTGATGGCCGCCTGGCGCCTGCGCCAGGCCGGTTTTGCGGTCACCCTGTTCGAGCAGGAGCCGGTCGTCGGCGGCATGTGCGCCACCCAGACCTTCAAGGGGCGCGACGGCGAGTATCGCTTCGACTACGGCGGCCACCGCTTCATCACCAAGAACCCCGAGCTGCTCGCCTTTATCGACGAGCTGATGGGGGACGACCTGCTCCACGCCGAGCGAAAGAGCGTGATCCGCTTTGGCGGGCGTACCTATGACTACCCCTTAAACCTGCCCAACCTGCTCAAGACGGCGCCGCTGGCCCTGATGGCCGGGGCGGTGAAGGATCTGCTGCTGTTGCCCTTTGCCAAGAAACCCACCGATTTTGCCAAGGCGAGTTTTGCCGAGTGGATCCAGAGCCACTTCGGCCGTACCCTCTACCGCCAGTTCTTCGAGGGCTACACCGGCAAGTTGTGGGGCATCAACCCAGACCAGCTCTCCGCCGACTGGGCTGGCCAGCGCATCAGCCTGATCGATCTCAAAGACGTGGCGCGCCGCCTGTTGCCAAGGCGCAACGGCAGCATGTCGGTGCGCACCTATGCCCGCAAATACCGCTATCCCAAGTACGGCTTTGGCCAGATCTTCACCACCCTGGGGGAGCGGCTGGTGACAGAGGGCGTCACACTCAAGACCGGCGCCACCATCACCCGTCTCGAGCAGGCTGATGGCCGCATTGAACGGGTGTATTGGTCACAAGATAATGTGGAGCAGAGCGAGCGCTTTGATCAGGTGATCTCCACCCTGCCGCTCCCGCTCACCTGCCAGCACCTGGGCTTGCCGTGCGATCTCCACTACCGGTCGCTTCGCTTCGTCAATATGCCCCTCAAACAGGAGAACCTGTCGGACAACACCTGGCAGTACCTCTCCGACCCCCATATTCTGGCCACCCGTCTGCAGGAGCCCCGCCGGCGCAGCCCCTTTATGGCGCCACAGGGCCAAACCTCGGTGATGCTGGAGATCCCCTGCAACCCGGGGGATGCCACCTGGCAGGCACCGCTCTCTGATCTGCGCGGCCGGGTCACCGCCGATCTGGCGAGCCTCGGCGTCGATACCCAGAAGCTCGGCGATGAGACATTCGAAGCGCGCAGTGAATACGCCTATCCGCTGATGGATCTGGGTTATCAGGCCCGCCGCAACGACGCCATCAAGGCGCTGATGCCGATAAGCAACCTCATCATGACCGGCCGTCAGGGGACATTCCGCTACATCTTCACCGACACCGCCATGGAGATGGGGATGATGGCCGCAGACATGGTGATCGACGGGGTGGACAGACGTCACGCCATCTTCAATCATCGCAACGAAAATACCGTGATCGAGACCCAGAGCGTGGCCTGAGTGCCGCGCCATGGGCATAACCTCTTGGCATTAGTAAGGAGAACAGGATGACCATCCGCCCGGGTTTACTCGCCCTCACCCTGCTGCTGACCCTGAGCGGGCAGGCGCAGGCTTACTCCTACGCCGCCGCCGGCAAGGAGCCGCTGATCGATGCCCGCGAGGCACTGCTGGGCGCAGCCACTGACGGCAAGGATGCCAGCGCCACCTTGAGCGAGATTGCCGAGGAGCTGACCTATCTGGAACAGCACCACAAGGTCGAGCTGCAAGCACCGCTGGCAGCCGCCATCAAGGCCAAAGACGCCGCAGCCACCGCCGCCCTGCTCAACCGGGCCTACAAGGCGGAGATCGAGCGCCGCCTCGAGGGGGCCAGCCAGAACCTTGGCGACTACCAGACCGCCAAGGTGCTGGTGGTCAAGAGCAAGCGCTTCTTGGATTTGATCCTCCCCTCCCTCGACGAAGGGGATCGCAAGGCCGCCGAACAGGCGCTGGCCAAGGTGCTCGATACCATCGGCAACCCGGGAGTGTTCGGGGTGGGTGCCAAACCTGCCGATGCCGCCGCTTTCACCGAGGCCGAAAAAGCGCTGATGGCCGTGCTGGCACCGCTTTGATGGCCACCAGCCCATCATTGCGCCAATTCGTTGTGACAAACGGTGGGTTTCGCTGCACTCTCCCCACCCTACGCACGGCCTGCCGATAGATGCACCCGGACGCCGGTTTGCCCCCTTCTCCCCTTGCGGGAGAAGGGCTGGGGATGAGGGGGAAGGCAACGTATCGGCGTTGGGCTTCCACCAGCTCAATCACCATGTGGCTGCTTGCCCTGCTGCAACTGGCCTGGCTTGGCTGGCTGCTGACCTTCCCGGTAGCACTCGATTCCGACGATGCCCTCAACTTTGCCCACGGGGTGGTGCGCTTCAGCGTGCTGGAGTTCTCCCCCCACTTTCCGGGCTACCCCGCCTTTATCGGGCTGGCACGGCTGATCAATCTGGCGGTGGACGATCCCGCCCGTGCCGTGCAGTGGGCAAGCCTCTTGGGTAGCAGTTTGCTGGCGCCGCTTGCCGCCTCCCTCGCGGTCAGATTGTGGCAGCGGCCCAGCCTGCTGGCGCCTGTCTGGCTGCTGGTATTGGCCCTGCCGCTCACCCCGACCCTGGCGCTCTCCGGCCTGTCCGACGGGCCTGCGCTCGCCGCCTGGCTGGGCGCGCTGCTGGCCTTGCTGCATCGCAAAGCGGCCCTGGCAGGTCTCTTGCTCGGCCTTATGCTAGCGCTGCGTCCCTCCTACTTCGTGTTGGCCCTGCTGCCCCTTTGGCTTGGGATGGCACAGAAGGGCGCGCGCGTCAGATTTGTGCTCCCCATCGCGCTGGTGGGGCTAGCCTGCCTGCTGTTTGTCTGGCAGGCCGATGGCTGGGCCTATTTTGCCGAGGGGCGCCGCTTTACCGACGGTCACTTTACCCTGTGGGGCAATACAGCGGCGGCCCACGGCGATCGGCTGTTGAGCTGGGCGAATACCTTCAACGAGCAGCTAACCCCGCTCTGGCCTCTGGCTATCGGGGTGCTGCTGGTGCAGCCTCTTTGGCAAAGAGTAAAGGACCATGCCGCCCTCTTCCCCAGCTGGACCCTCTACTGGCTCGTCCTGCTGCTGTGGACCCTGGTTGGCCAGAACCCGGACAATCCCCGCCATCTGGCCCCCATCACCCTGCTCGGCCTCGTGCTGCTGGCAGGCTGGCTACCGCGCCGGGGCGAGCTGCCAGCCGTGTTGGGGGCCCTGTTGCTGCTGCTCTGCACCCTCACCCCACCGGCGGCACCAGCCATGACCCGGGCCGCCAGACTGGCCGAACAAACGTGCCCGGCGCTGGTGACCCAGTGGGGAGTGAGGCTGCTTAGGGAAACCACAACCCTGCCCGTCACCGACGGCTGGTACCGGGGGGATGCCGCCCTTGCGCTCACTCAGGGGGCCTGCCGCCTCAGCCGCCGCCCCCTGGGGGCAGAGGCGCTACCAGGGCCTTATGACACCCTCTGGTTTGCCCCCCGCTTTCACGCTGAACCCGGCCTCTGGCTCGCCCTGCCCCGCTGAACCGGGCGCTTGCGAGGGCATCGCACGACTCGTCTACACTCACAGCCGGGTCTGTCAGGAACCAGTGCAATGGAGAGAAACACGAGCGGAACCGGGGAGGGGATCCGGGTCGCGCTGGCCCTGTTGCTGGCCTGCGCCCTGCTGATGCTGCCGCTCTGGTGGCAGGGGGGCAGCCAGGGACACGATCTGTTTCATCACCTGCTCTCCGGCCACTACTTTGCCCGCCAGCTCTGGCAGGGGGAACTCTATCCCCGCTGGCTGATGGCCATGAACGGCGGCTTCGGTAGCCCCACCTTCTTCTTCTATCCCCCGCTCCCCTACTACGTCAGCGCCCTCTTTGCCGGGCCCGGTGCCCACCCCCAGCAAGCCATCTACCCTTTGCTTGGCAGCGCCACCCTGGCCCTGCTGCTCTCCGGGATGTTTGCCTATCTGTGGCTGCGTGCCACCACGCCCCCTGGCCGGGCCCTGGCCGCCAGCCTGCTCTATCTGGCGCTGCCCTATCATGTCGCCATGGATCTCTATGCCCGCTTCGCCCTGGCGGAGTTCTGGGCCTTCGCCTGGGCTCCCCTTATCCTGCTGGGGCAGGATCTCGCCCACCGCGGACGACCTCAAGGGTTGCCCCTGCTGATCCTGGGGCTGGCGCTGCTGGCCTTCTCCCACCTCCCCAGCCTCTTGCTCATGATGGGGCTGATCACCTTGCGCGCCTTCTGGTTCGCCAGACGCACCCGCACTCTGACGCCCTGCTGGCAAGCCCTCGGCGCCCAGGGTGTGGGGCTTTGCATGGCAGCCGCCCTGCTGCTGCCCGCCCTGGCGGATCAGGGGGCCATCTCCATGGAGCTGATGCGCGGCGGCATGTTCGACTACAGGCGCAACTTTCTCGACCGCCTGCCCAGCGCCTGGGAGGACTGGCGTTTTCGCGGTCACCTGGCGTGGCAAAGCATGCTGACCCTGGCCCTGCTGCTCATCGCCTGGGCCGCCGCCCGGGAGCCGCGCCACCCCGAGCTGCTGTGCTGGGGGGCGATCGGCGTCGTCGCCTTCCTGATGATGCTGCCCCCGAGCCAGCCTCTCTGGAGCCTGCTTCCCCCCTTGCAGCGGGTGCAGTTTCCCTGGCGGCTCAACCTGGTGCTCGCCCTTGCCACGGTCGCCGTGGTGGCGCTCGGCACCCAGCCCCATCGTCTCTGGCAGGGGCTCTGGTGGGGAGTATTTCTGCTGACCCTCCTCTCCACCCTGGCCTATGTGCGTCACGCCCCCCTCACCCAGGCCCCCGAACGGGAGGCCATGGCATTCGAGTTCGACAGCAAGCGCAGTGCCCGGGAATACAGGCCAAGGCAGGTGCCGGGGGGCATGTTCGCCCCGACCCTGCTCGCCTGGAAGGAGGAGTTCCAGCCGCCCGTCAGCGCCGAACCGCCAGGCGCAAGCTGGACCCTGACCCGCTGGCAACCCCGCGCCCTGGCGCTGGAGGTCAAGGCCCGGGTGCCGACCCGGCTGGTCCTGCACCAATACCATTACCCCGGCTGGGAGGCCCGCCTCGACGGGCACCTGACGCTGACGGTGAGCGCCAATCGCCAGGGGTTGATGCAACTCTGGGTTCCGGCGGGCCACCACAGCCTCACCCTGACCCTGGCGGCACGCTGGCCGGAGCACACCGGCAATGCCCTCTCCCTGCTCGGATGGCTTGCCTGGCTCTGGCTGCTCTGGCACCACACCAGACAAAAGGGCATCGGGCAGGATGCACCTGATCGCGCCCGCCAAAACTGATAGACTCAACACCTGCCTCTTAACCCGGCCCAGCCCACGACTCGGATACCCTATGCCCCAAGCCAGCTCCCTCTCCCCCCGTTTCCTCTTCATCCTGCTCGGAGCCCTGGCGGGCCTGACTCCGCTCGCGGTGGACATGTATCTGCCCGCCATTCCCGCTATCGCCCGGGATCTGGCTACCAGCATCGACGGCGCCCAGCTCACCATCAGCGCCTTCCTGGGGGGCTTTGCCATCGGTCAGCTCTTTTACGGGCCGCTCGCCGACAGCTTCGGCAGAAAGCCGGTGATCCTGGCGGGCCTGACGATGTTTGCCGTGGCCTCCGTGGGCTGCGCCATGGCGGACTCCCTGCCTGAGCTCCTCGCCTGGCGCATGTTGCAGGCCGCAGGGGGCGCCGCGGGTTCCGTGGTGGTCAACGCCCTGCTGCGCGACCTGTTCGAGAAGGATGCGTTTTCCCGCGCCATGTCCTTCGTCATCCTGGTGATGACCCTCGCCCCCCTGGTGGCCCCCGTGGTGGGGGGGTACATCAGCGCTCACAGCGACTGGCGGGTCATCTTCTGGCTGCTGGTGGCCATCAGCCTGCTCATCTGCCTGGTGATGCAGTGGAAGATTGAGGAGACCCTCAAACCCGAGCACAAGCAGCCCCTGCGACTCGGGCAGGTGCTTCGCAACTACTGGGGTGTGCTCTCCCACCGTGGTGCCATGGGCTATGTGCTGTGCGGCGCCCTGTCGAGTTCCGGCATGTTCGCCTTCCTGAGCGCATCCCCCTATGTCTACATCGAGTATTTCAAGGTGCCGACCGAGCACTACGGCTGGCTCTTTGGCCTCAACATCCTGCTGATGATGGTGGTCACCTTCGCCAACAGCCGGCTGGTGAAAGGGGTGGGTGCCGAGCGCATGCTGCGATACGGCCTCACCGTGCTGCCGCTCGCCGGGGCCCTACTGATCTACAACGCCTGGAGCCAGACCGGGGGCCTGTGGGGCATCGTCATCCCGGTGGTGCTCTTCGTCGGCCACATCAGCCTGGTGGGGGCCAACGCCATGACCGGCCTGATGGGCCACTTCCCTCAGTCCGCAGGCACCGCCTCGGCGCTGGCGGGTACCCTGCGCTTTGGCCTTGGGGCCCTGGTGGGGGTGCTGGTCAACCTCAATCCCCCCGAATCGCCGCTCCCCATGGCCATCGCCATCGCCGGTTGCGGCCTGGGGTCGGCCCTCAGTTACTGGCTGCTGAGCGGCAAGCGCGTCCCCTGATGCCCTGCAATGAAAAAGCCCTGTCCATGGACAGGGCTTTTTGCATCGGGGCGCAGGCCTCAGTCATCGGCCTGCAACCCGCTGCGCGCCAGGATCTCGCTCTCCAGCCCATCCAGGCTTAGCTGGTTCTTCTTGCGCCAGTAGGCCTCTATCCCCTCCCGGCCCTGCCGCTCGGACCAGTTGGCAAGATCCTCCCTGTCCCCCTGGTACTCATACAGAGGCACCGACATGCCGCACGACGTCTGGACCCGTTCAATGTTCAGCAGGAAGATCTGGCGAGCCGCGACACTTGGGGGGAACAGCGCCAGCAACGACGGCCACTGCGGATCAGTGCGGTGCAGCACCCGTGCCTGACCATAGGCCCGCAGAATAAGCGGCGCCCCCTCGAAGGCGCAGAACATCACCGTCATGCGCGGCTGTTGCAGCACCTGGGCCGCGGACTCGTTGCCGCTGCCGGTCAGGTTGAGCCAGGCCAGGGTGTGGGCATCGAGGACGCGCAGCGAATCCCCGCCCTTGGGGGAGAGATTGACCGATCCCTTCGCGGCCGCCGTGCCGACGAAGAAGATCTTCTGCCCCTCGATAAAGGTGACATGGCGCGGCAAAAGCGCCTCGAACAGTTGTCCCATCCTGCCTCTCCCTGGTGCCTGGAACCGGATTGCCTAAAACAGGGCGCTGTTGAGCCACAGGTGCGCCCCTATGCCGACCATATAGCCAAGCAAAATGGCAGGCAACCACTTGAGGTGCCCGACGAAGGTATACATGCCCCTGGCCTGCCCCATCAGGGCCACCCCGGCGGCGGAGCCGACCGAGAGCAGACTGCCCCCCACCCCGGTGGTCAATGTCACCAGCAGCCACTGCCCCGTGCTCATCTGCGGCTCCATGGAGAGCACGGCGAACATCACCGGTATGTTGTCGATCAGGGCGGAGAGCAGGCCGATGGCGACGTTGGCCAGGGTCGGATCGCCACCGTCATAGAGTAAATGGGAGGCAAGCGCCAGATACCCCATAAACCCGAGGCCGCCGACGCACATCACCACCCCGTAGAAGAAGAGCAGGGTGTCCCACTCCGCCTTGGCAATCTTGTTGAACACATCGAACGGCACCACCGAGCCCAGACGCAGCAGCCTGGCCTCGTCCCCGGTGCGCTCATACAGCGCCCGTGCCCGGGCCAGAGTAACGGGCTGGGTCTTTCGCAGATAGAAACTGAAAAATTGCAGGTAGCCCAGCCCCATCATCATGCCGAGCACGGGGGGCAACCCCAGGAAGTGATGGCAGGCGACGGCGGTCACTATGGTGAGCACAAAGAGCAGCACGATGACAACGGCGCCGCGCCTTGGCACCACCATCTCGCCCGGCATGGCGGGCACCAGACGGGGCACCATCAGGCTCATCAGGGTGGCCGGCACCAGGAAGTTGAGCAGGGCGGGGATGAAGAGCAGCAAGAACTGCTGGAAAGGCACCTTGCCCGCCTGCCACACCATCAGGGTGGTGATGTCGCCAAAGGGGCTGAAGGCGCCGCCCGCATTGGCCGCCACGACGATGTTGATGCAGGCCAGGTTGATGAAGCGGCGCTCCCCGTTGGCCACGTTGAGCACCACTGAACACATCAGCAGCGCCGTGGTGAGGTTGTCCACCACGGGGGAGATGAAAAAGGCGAGAAAACCGGTGAGCCAGAAGAGCGTACGCAGGCTGAAGCCCGCCTGCACCAGGCGTACCCGCAGCACGGCGAACAGCAGCCTGTCCTCCATGGCGTTTACATAGGTCATGGCCACCAGCAAGAAGAGCATCAGCTCGGCATACTCCAGTAGGTTGTGCCGAAAACCGGCCTGAACCAGCTCGCTGTGCCCCTGCCCCGTATAGACCAGGCCGATGGCTATCCAGATGATGCCGGCGGCCACCAGCACCGGCTTGGACTTGCGCAGCTTCAGGTACTCCTCGGCCATCACCAGGGCATAAGCCAGGGCGAAGATGGCGAGGGCGAAGAGCCCGACTCCGCTGTGGGTCAGATCGAGGGGGCCGTTGCCCGCAGCGGCGGGGGCACTGAGCAGGGCCGCCCCGGGCACGAGGCGAAGGAGTCCAGACATGGCGGCATCTCCTGGCAGGCGTCTGGCATTGAGGCTAGCAGCGCAAAGGGAAGCCGCCCTCCTTGTCATCCTGATGAGCGGCCCGCCGCGGGCTCTCAGGCAAACATGAGCGAGGCCCATTGCCGGGCCCCGTCATCAGGAGGTCTTCTTGCCAAAACCCGATTGCTTGAGGGTGTAGCCTGCGCTGTTTTGCCAGGCATCCAGCCCGCTTCGGTTGTTGCCCGCCACCAGGCTCGCGGCCAGGCTCGGGCTGTTGAAGAGCTGATCGGCGGTAAAGATGAAGCCCCCTTCGGGGTGGGGAACGAGCACCCCCTTGCCCAGCAGCTCCTGGCGCAGCTCGATCACCGCCTCGCGCAGGGAGGCCGCATCCTCGCCGTTGGCGGTGGAGCCCGCCTGGACCATGAAACCGGGGTTTTGCCGCTTGCCCACCGGATAACCATGGGCTTCTGCCCCCTTGCCGTTGAAGTGGTAGAGCTCGCGCTCCCCCGGCTTGTTGTCGGAGAGGGCCTTTTGCAGGGTCATCAGCTCGTTGTAGATATCGATGGGGACCACGGCAGCCTGCTTGACGCCCTTGCTGTCGACGATAAAACTGACTTGCTTGTGTAACATCCTTGCTCATCCTGTGACCCATGGAAGGCCCTATTCTAACCACCTCAGGCGAGCGGGATCCAGCGAGGATCCCCATCCCTTTTGCAGGCGCGATCACTAACTGGCATAGTGACGGACATTGTGAAAGCCATTGACCATCAAACGGTTATCCCATGCTTAGCCTGCGCAACCTCAGTAAACGCTTCGCCAACGGCGGCGAGACGCTCCCCCTGTTTGAGGGGCTGGATCTCGCCCTCATCCCGGGGGAAACCTGCCTGCTGCTGGGGCAAAGCGGCTGTGGCAAGTCCACCCTGCTCAACCTCATCGCCGGTCTCATCGCCCCGGACGAGGGGGAGATCTGGCTGGAAGAGACCCGTCTCGACACCCTGCCGACAGACGAGCGGGCCCGCCTGCGTGGCCGCCATTTCGGCATCGTCTATCAGGATTTCAACCTGCTGCCGACCCTGACCGTGGCCGAGAACCTCGCCCTGCCCCTTCAGATAAACAACCTGCCCCAGGACGATGGGCGCCTCGATGCCCTGCTCGCGCGCCTTGGCATGGGCCACAAGCGCCACGCCTGGCCGGAGCAGCTCTCCGGCGGCCAGCGCCAGCGGGTGGCGCTGGCCCGCGCCCTCATTCATCAGCCCCGTTGGCTGCTCGCCGACGAACCCACCGGGAGTCTCGACGAGCACAACGCCGAGCAGGTGATGGCCCTGATGATGGGCGCGGTGCGCGATACCGGCGCCGGTCTCTTGCTGGTGAGCCACAACCCGGGCTATGGCGACCTGGCGGATCGGGTGCTGCGCCTTGAAGGGGGGCAGCTGGTCGAGCTCAAGGGGCGCCGCCATGGCTGACGTCTGCCGGGGGGCCTGCTGATGTTGCCCCTCAAGGCGCTGCTGCGCCTCTATCGCGCTCACCCCTGGTTGCTTTTGATGAGCCTGGCCGGGCTCACCCTCGGGGTCACCCTGGTGGTGGCCATCGAGCTCTTGAACCACAGCGCCCGCACCAACTTCGTCGCCGCCCGCAGCCAGCTCGCCGGGGAGGCCAACTACCGCCTGGCCCCCCAGGGTGGCCTGGATGAGCAAGTCTACGTGAGGCTGGTGCGAAGCCAGCCGAACCTTGACGCCATGCCAGAGCTTCACGCCTGGCTCAAGGACGAGCAGGGGCGCAGCTTCCAGTTGCTGGGGATGGATCTCTTCAACCCCGGCCCCCTGCACCGCCTCTTTGGCGATGCGCCAGACAGCCAACCCGATGTCTCGTTGAATCGCGCCGACAGCGTCTGGCTGGCCGCCCCCGAGGCGAGGCGCCTTGACTGGCAACCGGGCCAGTCGCGAACCTTTGTGCTGGGGGATGAGGGGCAACGCCCCCTGACCCTGACCCTGGCGGGCACCTTCGAGCCCGGCGCCGTCCCCATGGAGCGGCTGCTGGTGACCGACATCGGCCTCGCCCAGCCCCTGCTTGGCAAGGCTGGCAGACTGGATCGCATCGTCTTCAAACTCAGCGAGCAAGAGGCCAATACCTTGCAAAGAGCCTTGCAGGCGGCCCTGCAATCCTATGCCCCCCATCAGCCCCTCTGGCTTGAGCCCATCAGCCCGGCGCTCGATGCCAGCCAGCTCGGGGATGCGCTGGCGCTGAACCTCACCGCCCTCTCCCTGCTCGCCATGGCGGTGGGATTGTTTTTGGTGTTCAACGCCCAGCGCTTCGTGCAGAGCGTGCGCCGCCCCCTGCTCGCCCAGCTCATCATCCTCGGGATGCCGCCGCGCCGGGTGCTGCGCTGGCTGACTCTGGAGATCCTGATCCTCGCCACCCTCGGCACCCTGCTCGGGCTGCTGCTGGGGAGCCTGCTGGCCCTCGCCCTGATGGGGCAGCTCACCCAGGCGCTGGCCGACCTTTATGGCCCCAACCCCATCGACCTGCTGCGCCTCTCCCCGACGAGCCTTGGCAAGGCGCTGGTGATTGGCCTTCTGGGGATGCTTGCCGCCAACCTGCCCGGCTGGTGGCAACTGCTGCGCCAATCCCCCCTTGCGCTGCGAGAGGGCAACAGTCGCCCACCGGCTCACCCCTGGCAACGCCGGGGGCTTGCCATCGCCATTCTGCTGCTGTGCGCCCTGTGTCTGTGGCAGCCCGCCACCGGCCTTGGCGGCGCCCTCTTCGTGGCCGGGGGCTGGCTGCTCGCCATGGCCCTCCTGCTGCCCGATGCCCTTCGCTCCTTGCTGGGGCGGCTGCGTGCACGCGGCCCCCTCACCGCCCGGCTCGGGGTGGCAGAAACCCTCTATCACCTTGATCGCACCGCCATCGCGGTGATGGCGCTGCAACTGGCCATCGCCGCAGCCATCGGCATCGGGGTCATGGTGTCGAGCTTTCGCTCGAGCGTGGAGATCTGGCTCGGCCAGCGCCTGGCCGCCGATCTCTACGTCACCGCTCCCAAGGGGGTGGCGGGTAGCAGGGGCGCCCTCGGCGAGCAGACCCTCGACACCATCCTCGCCGCGCCGGACGTGCGCGCCGCCTCCCGCCGCGCCGTGCTCCCCGCCCGCTGGCAGGGGCAGCCCATCGAGTGGGCGCAGATGGACTTTATCCCCGAGCTCAAAGCCGCCTACCCCTTGCTGGCCGGGCGCTGGCCCGCTGCTCCCGACGAGGTGCTGGCGAGCGAACCGCTGACAGTACGCCTCGGGGTCAGGGTGGGCCAGCGCCTCGAGGTAACCAGCGAAGGGGGGCCGAGGGCTTTCACCGTCACCGGCGTCTATCAGGATTACGGCAGCGACAAGGGACAGATACTGCACGCCTTCGAAGGGGGCAAGGTGCAATCCCTTGCCCTCTTCAGCCCGGATCCCGAGCACCTTGGTGACAGGCTCAGGAGCCAGTTTGGTGAGCAGGTGAACCTGTTGCCCGCCCCCGCCATCCACGCCGCCGCCCTCAGGGTGTTCGATCAGACCTTCGTGGTGACCGAGCTATTGAAATTGCTGATCCTGGGGATCGCCTTCGTCGGCATCGGCTCGGCCTTTATGGTGCTGGGGCTGGCCCGGCGCGGCGAGTTGCAGACCCTGCAAAGCCTTGGCCTGAGCCCGCGGCACTGCCGCCGGCTGCTGGTGTGGCAGGGGGCGGGCCTCGGGCTGCTCACCGCGCTGCTGGCACTGCCGGTGGGCTATGGCCTCGCCTGGGTGCTGATTGAGGTGGTCAACCCCCGCGCCTTTGGCTGGCGGCTGGCCTTCGAGGCCGCCCCCCTGCACGCCGTCACGGCGCTTCTGCTGGCGCCGGTGTGCGGGGCGCTGGCCTCCTGGTACGCCGCAAGGAGAGTGGTATGACATATCGGTTGGCGCTCTGGCTCAGCCATGGCTTGACGTCCCCATTGACCAGATCTCTGTCACCGCACTTGATTCAGCGCAGAGAAGCGCACAGAGCTGCCGCGAACCATCCCCTCTCCCTTCGGGAGAGGGCCAGGGTGAGGGGAATCTTGTCCTCTTTACGGTCTCTGTGGCTTGCAGCCCGCTTGATCCCGCTTGTTGCCATAAGCGGCCACGCGCAGGCCAGCGATCTGGGGACCATCCTTGGCGGCGGCAACGATCACTTCAAAAAGGCCCTGCCGGGTCAGTCCATCCGCCTACCCGCGGATCACGCTGCCCACCCCGACTACCGCTCCGAGTGGTGGTATCTCACCGGCAACCTGAAAGACGAGAAAGGGCGCAGCTACGGCATACAGTGGACCCTGTTTCGCCAAGGCATTGAGCAGGAGATCACCTCGGACAACCCCTGGCTCACCCCTCAACTCTGGTTGGCCCAGTTCGCCATCACGGATGTGAGCAAAGGCAGCCACCAGCAGGACGAGCGCACCAGCCGCCAGGGGCCAGGGCTCGCCGGTGCCAGCGGCGGTGAGTATTGGCTGAAAGAGTGGCGGCTTACCTCTCAAGGGGAATCGCTCTTTCCCGCCACCCTCAAGGTGCAGAGCAAGGCGGGGGATCTTGATGTGAAGGTGAGTGCCGCCAAGCCCGCGGTGCTGCAAGGCAAACAGGGTTACAGCGAGAAGAGCCCGGGCAACGCCTCCTTCTACTACTCCTACCCGCGCCTGACCATCAGCGGCACCCTGACCCTGGATGGCGAGACCCGCCACGTCAGCGGTGAGGGCTGGTTTGATCACGAGTGGAGCAGCTCGGTATTGGCCGAGTGGCAATCGGGCTGGGACTGGTTTTCGCTGCAGTTTGATGACGGGCGCGAGCTGATGCTGTTTCGCCTGCGCACCAAGGCAGGCCACACTGAGCCTGAGAACCGCTACGGCATCCTGATTGAACGAGACGGCAGCAGTCGGGTATTAAGCCCAGATCGCATCCGCCTCACCCCCGGCAAGACCTGGCGCGGCCCCAAGGGGCAAGCCTACCCCATCGAGTGGCAGCTTAAGGCCGCTGATTTGAATCTCGTTATTAAGGCGCGTCAACCCAATCAGGCCATGACGGGGCGCTTTGACTACTGGGAAGGGGCGGTATCCGTCTCGGGGGATGCAAAAGGCGTCGGTTATCTGGAGATGACGGGGTATTGAACCCAAGGCCTGCCTCATTTCTCGCTGCGTCTCTTTGTGTGTTGCGGGGCGAAGTCTACGCCCCATTACCATCTCTACGGTTTGGTTCTGAGGCAACTTCCCAATAACAGCCAGCACCCAATATCCTGCCCTATCCAATTTCTGATCCCCATCAAAAATACTCACCAACCCACACCCAAAATAAAACATTTTGCTCAACATATGCTGCTGTATTTGGTACCCTGTTTATGCGCCCCTCATAGCCCTAAAGGCAGCCAGGGAGCGACTACGGTTCGTACATCCTCAATCAGTTAACCACAGCACAATGGAGGCTATATTCCGTGCGGTAGTCGTGTGATTTAGTGAGTAATGAAATATAACTGGATACCAGTAAACACCATTGTTTTATAGTTAGGCAGGGTTTATAAAATCGAGATTGAGTGTGTTATACGACATGACAATCTCAGTGAGATCCTCCTCTATGTAGAAAGCACCTAGGGATACAAGAATAAAAAATCATTTTCTTTGTCAATCCCTTGTTCATTAACACCGTCAATTTAACATTTGATACCCAGGGAAGAAAATGAAAGGGAAAGTTACTCAATGGAATGATGGCAAGGGCTTTGGATTTATTACGCCAGAGGATGGTTCAGAAAAAATATTCTTCCATATCTCTGCTGTGAACCCTAATGACAGAAGGCCACAGATTAATGACGAGGTGTTGTTTGAGACTGACACCGATAGTCAGCGACGGGTGAGAGCGACAGAAGTTTACTATGAAGGTTGGACTCTTCGTCCTATCAAACAACCTTCCAAACAAAGCTCTCTTTCTAAGGGAGGGCCAAGTGATAAAAAAATCATACTTGAACCTGTCAGAAAAACACCTCTGGATTATGTTTTTTTAATCTTGGCTATAGTTTTGATAACTTTTACTGGCTTTAAATATTATAAAGAAAAAGACCTTGCGATATCACTTCCTATTGCATTGTTTGCAATGATATTACTTGCTCTCTTCAGTCGTCCCAAAAAACCTTCAAAAAAATTCTTTACCTGTTCTCGTTGTCGCTGCAATGCCCCGTTTGACAATCGCACCATTCGCGCTTGGAATACGGGAACAATGAAACTCTATTGCTCAAATTGCCATGCTGAATGGTTGAGTAACCGAGAAACAACAAATAATGATTTCCACTCATCATCAAACCGGGGTAGCGGCTGCCTTGGTGTTCTAGTAATGATGATCGTTATTCCAGTAGGGTTAGTGTCTATCGCATCTTGGCTGAGTTGAACATTACTTAATGGGAACTTGTCGTGAAGCAGTTAATGGCCAGATAAACTCCCGACTCTTGCACCTACTTCTTTATCTCACCACTTGATCAACCAGATGAGGATACTGTGATAGGGAATACTGTTACCACCTCATTTCTCAGGTGCAGCTGTATTCCATGGCTGCAGGCACGGCAATGGGGAACTCAGAAGTCATTAATCCCTCATCTTCTGTTTGTACCAAAAAGTGAAAGTACAGGTGAACACTCCGGCATGGCCTTACAACCCTCTTTCGCTTTCTGCCTTGATGGCGCCCAGTATCCGGCGCCGGATCAGGCCGCTGACGGGGCGGATCAGATACCAGTAAGGTGCGAACTTGAGGCGGCAGGCCAGATCCGGGCAGAACACCCTTGTCTGGGTGGTCAACCGGGTGGTGCCGTTTGGCTGGCGGCTGGCCGAAAACCCCAGAGCCAGCTTGGCGACGCCTGGCGCCGCAAAGTCCAGATACGCCTGACTGTCCACCATGGTCACCAGACCAAAGTCCGGCCGCCAGAACCGGCCGACAAGGCCGTAGAGCAGCGTGTTGTCGTCCTGGCTGTCGAGCGGCACGAATCTATGCAGGCCAAAGGGAGGCGGGCTGGCGCTCTGTTGGCGGCCAAGAAGATGCCCAAGGCGCATCGGCACTTCCCGCAAGCCGATCAGGTGGCGAAAGGCCGGATCCGCTTCCGGTCGATAGTTGGACGCCGCCTGGATGACGGTGCGCGGGTCGGCGGCAATGTCGCGAGCGTGCTCTTCACAGAAGTGATAGGCAGGCAGATAGTGGTTCAGCGGCGTCATCAATCCTTCCTTGCCATCGCTCGTATCAGCATCGGCCCCTTTCATAGCACGTAGCACCAGACAAGTCCCGCTTTAAAGCCACCTTGTTCACCCCATTGAAAACGGCAGGATAGTTATCCTGCCGTTTTTTTCCCTATCTCGCCGCCTGATCCACCAGATAGAGGATGCTGTGATAGGGAATGCCGGCGTGCTGGCTAAGCCCCATTTCACAGGTGCGGCTGTTGCTGAATCCCTGACGGCAACCCCTGGGCACCTGGGCGGGCAGGCTGGCAAGCGCCGCGGCGTTGAGCTCCGGGGTCATCAACCCCTTGTCGCCGGCAAAGCCACAGCACTGGATATGCTCAGGCACGATCACCTCGCGGGCACAGGCGCGGGCCAC
Source organism: Aeromonas sp. FDAARGOS 1402 (assembly GCF_019046925.1). Taxonomy (NCBI): domain Bacteria; kingdom Pseudomonadati; phylum Pseudomonadota; class Gammaproteobacteria; order Aeromonadales; family Aeromonadaceae; genus Aeromonas; species Aeromonas sp. FDAARGOS 1402. The sequence goes on along the minus strand of NZ_CP077201.1, from coordinate 3,183,461 downwards.
CGCCAGCATCTTATCGCCGAGCCCCATGCGCCGGCTGCTGCAGGTGATATGGAGCATCACTGTCTCATCGAGGGGGGTCAGCTCAAGGTGGGGCAGCAGGTGTTCCAGCACAAAGGCAGCGGGCTCGAACACCCGAAGGCCCTTGCCGAGCGCCCCCGAGAGCAACCGCTGCACGCAGGGGCTGGTGTCGAGCAGCACGGGCCAGCGCCCCTGCTCGCTTGCCTGCCACAGCGCCTCGGCCAGCTCAGTACGCTTGGCTTCCGCTACCTCGCTCATCCCCTTGCTGTCATAGGGCATGCCGCAACAGAGCCCCTCAACTCTCGCCGGCACGATGACCCGGCAGCCCGCTTTATTGAGGAGGGATTGCACCACCTGTGGCAGTGACGGGGCCTCCTCCTGCTGGCCGAACACCCGGCTGGCGCAGGACGACAGATAGACCACGGCGCGATCCTCTCCAATGCCCTCATTGGATCCGCCATGGCTCCCCTCCCCTTGCGGCCACAGGTAGCGGCTCGGCCCCGGCAGGGTGGGCAGCCAGGCGGGCGTGCGCTGGCCGCTCAGATGGCGAACCCCGTTCACCAGCCCAGCCAGCGCCTTGTCTCCCAACACCTTGCCCGCTATGGCTTTGAGGCCCAGCGCACTGCGGGCGGTGCGGGTAACGCCAGCGAAATGATCGGCGCTCCATCGGGCAATGGGCACGAAGCGCTGGTACTTTTCGCTGCGCAGCTTCTTGATCAGGCTGCCAGTGTTGATGCCCACCGGGCAGCGATCGGCGCACAGCCCCGTCGCGGCGCAGGTCTCAATCCCTTGATAGTCAAACAGCCGGGCCAACTGATTGGAGGGCTCATCGGCACGATTGCGGCGGGCCAGTTCGCGGTAAAGCACGATGCGCTGGCGCGGCGAGAGCGACAGGGTGCGCGAGGGGCAGACCGCCTCGCAAAAGCCGCACTCGATGCACGGATCCACGATGGCATCACTCGCCGGCATGGGCTTGAGGTGGGCCAGGTGGGCCTTGGGGTCGTCGTTGATGATGACGCCGGGATTGAGCAGGCCATCGGGGTCGAGCAGCGCCTTGATGCGGCGCATCAGCGCCATCCCCTCAGGCCCCCATTCCAGCTTCACATAGGGGGCCATGTTGCGACCGGTGCCGTGCTCGGCCTTGAGGGACCCGCCAAAGCGCACCGCGACCAGCTCGGCCACCGCATCCATAAAGGCGCCATAGCGGGCCACCTGGGCCGGATCATCAAAGCCCTGGGTAAAGACGAAGTGCAGGTTCCCCTCCAGCGCGTGGCCAAAGATGATGGCTTCACCGTATTCGAAGCGATCGAACAGGGCTTGCAGCCCCGCCACCCCTTCGGCCAGACGCTCGATGGGAAAGGCGACATCCTCAATGATGACGGTGGTGCCGGTGGTGCGTACCGCCCCCACCGCCGGGAAGAGCCCCTTGCGAATGGCCCAGAGGCCGGCGCTGTCGACAGTAAAAGGCACAGAGGCGACCTGGGCGAACTCGGCGGCCATGGCCGTCACCTGCTCGCAGCGATCCACCAACTCTTCCTTCGATTCCCCATGCACCTCGACAAGCAGGGCGCAGGCCGCCAGGTCCAGGGTCTTGATAAAGTCCGGCAGGCCGGGCTTGCCCGCCACCGAGTGAAGGGATCGCCCATCCATCAGCTCCACCGCCGCCACCGGCGCACTTTTCAGGCTCGAGGTGGCCAGACAGGCCTGCTCGGCGTCCCGGAACACCAGCAGGGCCGAGGCCTTGTGGGGGTATTCGGGCACGGTATCGAGCACCACCTCGGCGATAAAGCCGAGGGTCCCCTCCGAGCCAATCATCAGGTGGGTGAGGATATCGACGGGATCTTCATGGTCGAGCAGGGCGTTGATGGCGTAGCCGGTGGTGTTCTTGAGCCGGTACTTGTGGCGGATCTTGGCGGCAAGTTCAGTATTCGCCAGCACCTCGGCGCGCAGGGCGGCAAGCCCCGTGAGCAGCTCCGGGCGTTTGGCCGCAAAGGCGGCGCGGCTGTGGGGATCGCCGCTCTCCAGCACGGTGCCATCGGCCAGCAGCAGGGTCATGGCGTGCAAGGTGTGGTAGCTGTTGTGGGCGGTGCCGCAGCACATGCCGCTCGCGTTGTTGGCGGCGATGCCACCCAGCTTGCAGGCGTTGATGGAGGCGGGATCCGGTCCAATCTTGCGGCCCAGGGGCGCCAGATAGCGGTTGGCATCGGCGCCGATCACCCCGGGTTGCAGGGCGATGCGGGCCCCCTCGTCCAGAATGCGGTGGCCGCGCCAGCTGTCGGTCAGGGTGATGAGCACCGAATCACTCAGGGCCTGGCCCGAGAGGCTGGTGCCAGCGGCGCGAAAGGTGCACGGCAGGTGCAATTCGCGGCACACCGACAGCACGAAGCGCACTTCATCCAAAGAGTCGAGGCGCACGATGCGCTCGGGCACCAGGCGGTAGAAGCTGGCGTCCGTGCCGTGGGCCAATCGCAAGTCCGGGTCGCTCACCAGCCGCTCCGGCGGGATGCGCGAGAGCACGGCGGCGTCAAACTGGTTCCAAAGCATCAGCAATCCTCCACCAGCACCACCAGCAGGCGACTCGGGCCGTGGGCGCCGTAGGCCAGGGTCTGCTGGATATCGGCGGTCTTGGAGGGGCCGGAGACCAGCAGCAGATTGGTGGGCATGGCCTGCTGCCAGCGCCCGGCCGCCACCAGCCCCGCCAGGTTGTCGGCGATGGTGGAAGCCGCCAGCAGGGCGATATGGCAGGGGGGCACTAGGGACAAGGTACGCGGCTCGCCGCCATCGGGCAGCAACACCAGGGTGCCGGTATCGGCGATGGCGCCCGCGCAGTGGGTGATGCCCGCCTGACAGACGTCGAACAGATCGTCCTTCCAGCTCGCGAACTCGCCTGCGGGGGTCAACACAGATCGCCCGGCGCAAGCGGCCGCGACCTCCTCCTGCCAACGGCCGCCCTGACCACAGGCCAGATGCGTTATTGCTTCCCCATCCAGCCAGGCGCTCAGATCCCGGGCAAGGGTTGCTTCCTTGACGGTCAGGATCTCGGCGTGGCTGGCGCTGATCCCGGCAACAAAGCGCTCGCGCCGTGCGTTGTCATCTACCCCGCGCCAGGGCTGCCAGGCGTGCGGTGCGTGGGCAATGGGGGTGGCGGCGCCGCGCAGGCGGTTCAAGATAGCCTCTTTGCTCGACATCTCAGGACTCCTTCTTCTTCTGGCGCAGCAGGGCGTGCAGGCTCTGGGGGGCGGGTTTGGGGGCTTCGCGGCACTGGGTCCAGGGGCCCAGGTGTTTGGGCATCAAGCCCCGCAGGCGACCGGCCACCCCGGTTGCGGCGTGGTAGAGGCGCGGGTGGGTGGCGGCAAAGGCAAAGCCCTGCATGGCAAGGGTGTCGAGCCGGCTCCTGGCCGCCCCCTGCCCCGCCAGCGGTTCGTGACCGGGCTGTGCGTCGTGCTTGGCCTCCCGGCGCAGGCGCTGCAACAGGTCGGGAATGGGGATGCGCACCGGGCACACCTCGCCGCAGGCACCGCACAGGCTCGAGGCCGTCACCAGATCGCTCGTGCTTTCCAGCCCCAGCAGATGGGGGGAGATGATTTTGCCGATGGGACCCGGGTAGATGGTGCCGTAGGCGTGGCCGCCGATGCGGGTGTAGACCGGGCAGTGGTTCATGCAGGCGCCGCAGCGGATGCACTGCAATGTCTTGCGCAACTCCTCGTCCCGGTAAGCCTGGCTGCGGCCGTTGTCGAGCAGCACCAGGTGCACCTCGTCCGGGCCGTCCAGCTCCCCTGCCCGGCGCGGGCCGCTGATGACGTTGAAGTAGGTGGTGATGGCCTGGCCGGTAGCCGAGCGGGTCAGGGCGCTGTAAAGCGGCGGCACGTCGGATAGGCACTCCACCACCTTCTCGATGCCGGTGATGGCCACGTGCACTTTCGGCACAGTAGTGCACATGCGCCCGTTGCCCTCGTTCTCCACCAGACACAGGCTGCCAGTCTCCGCCACCGCAAAGTTGACGCCGGAGAGCCCCATGCCGGCGCGGCGAAACTCTTCACGCAGGGCCCGCCGCCCGGTTTGGATCAGGGCGTCCACGTCCGTGGTGGGGGTGAAGCCTTCCAGGTTGCTTGCGAAGGTGTCGCTCACCTCCTGCTTGTTCTTGTGGATGGCGGGCATGATGATGTGGGACGGGGTGTCGCCGTCGAGCTGGACGATAAACTCCCCCATGTCGCTCTCAAGGCAGCGGATGCCGTGGCGCGCCATCTCGTGGTTGAAGCCCACCTCCTCGCTCACCATGGACTTGCCCTTGACGATGCTGCTCACCCCGTGTTGTTGGGCGATACCGAGGATGATGGCGTTGGCCTCGGCCGGTGTCTGGGCCCAGTGCACCCGGATGCCGTTGCGCTCACAGTTGGCTTCGAGCTGCTCCAAAAGGTCCGGCAGACGCGAGAGACAGCGCTGGCGGATTTGCTCCGCCGCATCGCGCACCGATTCTTCTTCGGCCGGGTCTGCGAAGGCATCCCGGCGCTTGGCGCGCAGGTAATCCATGGCACCGCGAAAGTTCTGGCGCAGCACCGGGTCGGCCAGGGCCGCCTCGGCCTGGGGATGGAAGCGGCGCGGCGAATACTTGGCGTGATCAGACATGGGGCTGGGCCTCTTTGGTATGAGCCAAATCGCTAATAGCGGCGCCGTTATGAGCTATTTCGTCACTGTCGGGGCGGCTGTGGGCGAGCAGGAAGCTCGCCAGGTGGGTGGCAGGCAAGATCCTGCCCTGATAGGCCAGGGATCCCTTGATGTTCAAGAGGCACCCCCAGTCGGCGCTCACCAGGGTGTCGGCGCCGGTGGCCAGCAGGTGGCGGGTCTTGTCCTCCACCATGGCCTGGCTGATGTGGGGGTGGCGCACCGAGAAGGTGCCGCCAAAGCCGCAGCACTCGCTCTCGTAGGCCTGTTCATGCAAGGTGACGCCATCGAGCTGCCCCAGCAGGCTGCGGGCCGTGGTGTGTACCTGCATCTCGCGCCGGGCCGAGCAGGAGGTGTGCATGACGATGCTCGCCTCCCCCACCCCGTGCCAGCGCACCCGGCAGACCCGGGCCAGAAACTCGGTGAGCTCGAACACCCGATCGCAAAAATCGGCCACATCGGGGCTCTCGGGGAAGAGGCGGCGGTAGTGGTGGTGCATCATGCCGCCGCAGGAGCCCGACAGCACCACCACCGGCCAGGGCTCGGGGAAGAGCGCCATCTGGCTTTGCGCCACCTTGCGCGCCTCCTCCTCGTGACCCGAGGTGTAGGCCGGCTGCCCGCAGCAGGTCTGTTTCTCGACAAAGTGCACCCTTATCCCTTCCCGCTCGATCAGGGCGATGGCATCGAGCCCCGCCACCGGGTCGAACAGGTCCACCAGACAGGTGGCGTAGAGATAGACATCGGCCGGCTTGGCCGGGTAGACCCGCATTACCTTCATCACTTGCTCTCCTTACTTGAGCTGCAGCAGTGCGTCCGAGATGTGGAAGCTGTACATGAGCGCCAGCCCGATAAGGCCGGTGACCAGCAGGTAGTAGAGGGTCGGCAGCGCCGTCTTGCGCAGCGTCGCCCCCTCACGACCGAGCAGCCCCACGGTGGCCGAGGCCGCCACCACGTTGTGAATGGCAATCATGTTGCCGGCCGCCGCACCGACTGCCTGCAGGGCCAGCATGGCGGCGGTGGAGACCCCCAGGGTCTGGGCCACTTCAAACTGGAACTGGCTGAACATCATGTTCGATACCGTGTTGGAGCCGGCGATAAAGGCCCCCAGCGCGCCGATGGTGGCGCTGAGCGCCGGGAAGAACTCCCCCACCAGCCCGGCGGCAAAGTTGGCGGTGGTCACCGGCATGCTGGCGAGATCCGCCCCGTTGACGCCGGAGTTGATGAAGATGCGCACCATGGGCACGGTGAAAATCAGCACGAAGCCGGCGCCGATCAGGGTGCGGCTGGACTCCCCCAGCGCCCGACCGAAGGGGGCGAGGGAGCGCGATTGCAGCCAGGTGGCGAGCAGGGCGCAAAGCACCAGCAGCCCCCCCGGCAGGTAGAGCGGCTCAATCGACGCGCTGACCCCCTTCTCCCCCAGCAGATCCGTGAAGGCGAGGCTCACCGACAGGAGGCTTGCCTTGAACTCCGGGCTCACCCGGCTCGCCACCAGCAGGAGCGCCAGTGCCACATAGGGGAGCCAGGCCAGCATGAGCGACATGGGGCGGCCGGCGGCCTCTTTGAGATCGAGCTTCAAGGAGCCCAGCCACTCGGCGGGCCACTCTTTCTCGGGGGCGAAATCCCAGGTGTTCTTCGGCACCAGAAAACCGTGGCGCGCCGCCGTCACCACCAGAGCCAGCCCCACCAGGCCGCCGATAAGGGACGGGAACTCGGGGCCGAGCAGCATGCCGGTGAGGGCATAGGGCACGGTGAAGGCGAGCCCGGCGAAAATCGCGAAGGGCAGGATGGAGAGCCCCTCGGTCCAGCTGCGGTTGCGGCCGAAGAAGCGGGTCAACATCATCACCATGAGCACCGGCATCAGGGTGCCGACGGTGGCGTGAATGAGGGCCACGTTGGTGGTCACCTGCTGCAGGTAGATGTCCCAGCTGCTGCCGCCGGCGCTCAGGGTGTGGCCGATGGCCTGGTTATCCAGCCCCTTGTTGATGCCCACCAGGATGGGGGTACCCACCGCACCAAACGACACCGGGGTGGACTGGATCATCATGCCGAGCAGCACGGCGGCCAGCGCCGGGAAGCCGATGGCCACCAGCAGGGGGGCGGCGATGGCGGCCGGGGTGCCAAACCCTGAGGCTCCCTCGATAAAGGCACCGAAGCACCAGGCGATGATGATGGCCTGGATGCGCCGGTCCGGCGAGATATTGGTGAAACCGCCGCGGATCGCGGCGATGGCACCGGTGTGTTTCAGGGTGTTGAGCATCAGGATGGCGCCGAACACTATCCAGAGCACGGTCACCGTGATGATGAGCCCCTGCAGGCTGGAGGCGAGCACCCGGGTCGGGCTCATCTGCCAGCCCCAGAGGGCGATGAATACGGTCAGGATAAAGGCGATGGGCATGGCGCGCTTGGCGGGCCAGTTGAGGCCGACCAGCAGCACGGCGGCCACCACGATCGGCGAGAAGGCCACCAGGGCCAACAGGGTGTCTGTCATCATTGCATCCTTGTCCAGAGGTCGTGCGACGGGCGCACCTTGTTGTTGTTTTGTTAAGCGAACGTGACCTTACCCTGTTCCTTTTTCGCGATATATGGAAATAATGAACAACATTCATTCCTAAAATCGACAAATATGGCCAGTACCGACGACCTCATTCTCTTCGCCCAGGTGGTGGAGGCAGGCTCCTTCAGCAAGGTGGCCGAACAAAATTCCCTGACAAATTCAGTGGTTAGCAAACGGATTGGGCGCCTGGAAGAGGAACTCGGGGTGCAGCTGCTCTATCGCACCACCCGCCGGCTGACCCTGAGCGAGGCGGGCAAGGAGCTCTATCAGGGTGCCAAAAATGTGAAGGCCGCCGCACTGGACGCCTTCGATGCGGTGGCGGGATTCGGTGAAAAGGTGAGCGGTCATGTGCGGATGTCGGTGCCCACCATCTCGGGGGAGCTGCTGCTCGCCGACGCCGTGGCCGATTTTTGCCAGCAGCACCCCGGGCTCACGGTGGAGATGTCGCTCGACAACCGCTTCGTCAATCTGGTGGAAGAGGGGTTCGATCTGGTCATTCGCACCGGCTATCTGGATGATTCGAGCCTGATTGCCCGCCACATCCTCGACTCCCAGTGGGTGATCTGCGCTGCCCCCGCCTACGTGCGTCGCTTCGGGGCGCCGCGCGAGCCGTCAGACTTGCTCACCCACAACTGCCTGCGCTACGCCTACCAGAGCACGGGGGCCTCGGAGTGGGCCTTCAAGGGGGAAGATGGCAACTACCTGGTGTCGGTGTCGGGGAGCTTTTCAACCGACAACGCCGGGGCCCTGCGCAAGGCGGCGCTGGGAGGACGCGGTATCGTCTATGTGCCGCGCTGTCTGGTCTATCACGACCTGATGCAGGGGGATCTGGTGGACTTGTTTCCCGACCGGGTGGGCAAGAAGCTCGGCATCTACGCCGTCTACCCCTTCACCCGCCAGCCGCCGCGCAAGATAAGGCTGCTCATCGAGCACATCCGCCAGCGCTATCTGGAAATTGGCCACTACTTCATCTGAGACCCTTGCCGGGCCTCAAAGGGCGGATGACGCCGCCTGACGGGAGAGAAACGCCAGGGACTGGCGGTTGAAGTGATCCGGCTGCTCCACGTTGCAGACGTGGCCGCACTTTTCGATGATTTCGAGGCAACTGTAAGGGTCGCGGGCTACCTGCTCGCGCACCGGTGCGAGGAACATGTGATCCTCCTCCCCCATCACGTAGAGGGTGGGAATGGGCAGGGCCCGCTCGCGAAAGTAGCGCATCAGGGGGTTCACCTCGGTGGCGAGACGGAACCAGCGCTTGAACTCCTTCTGGCACAGCTTTCTGGCCTCGCGCACGAAGAGGTTGCGGGACTCCTGATGGTGCTGGCGCGGCATGATGATGAAGGCGAACAGGCGGTAGAGCCACATGTAGGGCAGGAAGTGCTGGCCGAGGCGACCAAGCTGCACCAGCACCCGGGAGCGGATGTCGAGACGCAGGATGGCACCGCCGAGCACCATGCTCTTGACCCGCTCGGGGCGAAGCTCCGCCAAATGGCGAATGAGGATGGTGCCAAGGGAGATGCCGACAAAATGGGCGTGGGGGATGCGCAGGTGATCCAGCAGGCGCAGGATATCCTCGGTCACGGCCCGAAAGCTGTAGTGCCCCTTTACCACCTGCTGCAGCTGGTTGGACTGGCCGTGACCGCGAAGGTCCAGCAGCAGCACGTTGAAGTGCTCCCGGTAGGCCCGCAACTGCTTGAACCAGATGGAGGAGCTGCCGCCCGCACCGTGCACGAACACCACCCAATCCCGATCGGGACCCAGTTCAAAGGTCTTGTGGTACAACATCTCATGGGCTCCCGGGGTGATGGGGGGTATACTCGGCGCGCATATTAACAGAAGGCTCACCCCGGTGAACATGCTTCCACCATGATCGGACCAGCCTGGAGTCCCCATGACCCTCGTTCAATTGCGTGAATTTTTGCTCAGCCAGCCCGGCGCCACCGAGGACACCCCCTTCGGCCCGGAGATCCTGGTCTACCGCATCGCCGGCAAGATGTTTGCCCTGGTGGACTGGCAGGCGGAGCCCCTCTCCATCAACCTGAAGTGCGAACCCGAGCTCGCCCTGCTGCTGCGGGAGATCCACCCCGAGGTGAAACCGGGCTGGCACATGAACAAGCAGCACTGGAACACGGTGACCCTGAGTGAAGGCCTGTCTGACGATCTCTGGCAGGGCTGGATAGTCCACTCCTATGAGCGGGTGGTGGCGGGTCTGCCCAGGGCGAAGCGGCCCCAGGGCCCCCGCGCGACCATCAGGGAGGGTTGACCCATGCCGTCTCTTTCTTCTTCTCGCATCGTCCCCCTCGAGGAGGCGCACATACCAAGGCTGCTGGATCTGTTCGAGCAGTCGGTACGCCGCCTGGGGCCTGCACACTACAGCCCGGAGCAGGTGGAGCAGTGGGCCAGGGGGGCCCATCACCCGGGGCTTGCCAGCCAGTTGCGCGAGCACCATGGCTGGGTCATCGAGCAAGACGATGTGCCCCTTGGCTTTGCCACCCTGAGCGATGACGGTCATCTCAGCCTGCTCTACGTGAGCGCGGATCATCCGCGCCAGGGGCTCGGCACCCTGCTGCTGGAGCGGGTGCTGGCAGCCGCCAGCCAGATGGGGCTTGGCAGCCTCACCACGGAGGCGAGCGCCTTCAGCCTCGCCCTCTTCCTGCGTCACGGCTTCCTGCTGACCGGATTGGAGACGGTGGAGCGCGGCGGTGTCCAATTTATCCGCCATCGGCTCCACTGCCGCTTGCCATGACGGGTTCAGCCACTAAAATACGCACCATTTCCCCAAGGCAATGAAGAAAGGGCAGCCATCATGGTGGTAGAGAGCGACGGTTACATTGCGCTGATCGAGTATCTGGTAGAGAGTCTGGGTCTGTTCGAGAGCCAGCAACAAGGCGGCGGTGCCCAGACCATCGAGGATTTGGTGAGCAGCCGGGTGGCCGACAACCTGATGGCCATCTGCGAGCAGAACCCCCAGCTCGACCCCAAGGTGCGCTTCCTGATCATGCAGGAGGCCGATGCCGTGGTCGCCGACCTGGAAGAGGTGCTCTCCGCCGTTTGGTTGTCCGCCCCCAGCGAAGCCCAGCAAGCCTTCCTCATCGAGTTCATCGACCTCATCAAGAACCTGTTCGACAGCACCATCGGCTGATCCCATCCCTGCCGTGACGGCAAGGGGACGAGATGCAATGAGGCGAGGAGTGAGGCGGGACGCCCAATGAAAAGGGCCGCCTCATCGGGCAGCCCTGCTTGCTAGCATTGTCAATTCATCGCGCTTGTCAGAGTAATGAATTTCGGGGCAAAAAATGTGTCTGGTCTTGGCAACCATCCGTGGTCGCTACCCTGTTGGTCAGCCAGGGTTCAGTTTAGTTCCCCACCTGACGCATTTTTTTCAATTATTTTTCATCACAATAACACGGGGGCCTGATGGCCCCCGTGGTATGCATTGATGCCTCAGCGATTCAGGCTGGGAGGCAGGCAGACACCGATGCCCCCCAGGCCGCAATACCCCTCGGGATTTTTCTCCAGATATTGCTGGTGATAATCCTCGGCATAGTAGAAGGGGGCCAGCGGCAGGATGCGGGTGGTGATGGTGCGCCCGTCACCGCTCGCCGTCATGGCCTGCTGGTAGGCGGCCAGGCTCTGCTGGGCAATCGCCTCCTGGGTGTCGTCCCCGACGAAGATGACGGAGCGATACTGGGTGCCGATGTCGCCACCCTGGCGCATCCCCTGGGCCGGATCATGGTGTTCCCAGAACAGCTTGACGAGATCCCCATAGCTGATGACCTTGGGATCGAACACCACCTGCACCGTCTCGGCGTGGCCGGTCAGGCCGCTGCACACCTCCTTGTAGGTGGGATTGGGGGTCAGCCCCCCCTGATACCCGGCGGCGGTGGAATAGACCCCGGGCTGCTGCCAGAACAGACGCTCCACACCCCAGAAACAGCCCATGCCGAACCAGGCAAGCTCCATCCCCTCGGGCCAGGGCCCCTGGGTCGGGTGGCCGTTTACTGCGTGCACCTGGCCAATCTCCAGCGCTTCCCGCCGTCCCGGCAGCGCCTCTGCCGGTGAAATAATCTGCTCCATATGCCCTGTCCTTGTATAAAACCCCGCGCAATGCGGCTGACGAAAAGGAACACCGAAGATATCAGGTTATTAGCCCGGATCAACCAGGGAGCGGCCCCCGGGGCTACCCTCCCGCCCTCGCCTGCGTCTCCCCCTCCCCGCCCGCACTGGTCAAAATGGCGACAAAAAAACATCAAGTCGATATTTAGTCTTGATTTGTGAATTTATTTTCATATATTGGGCAAATTGCTGCTTTTTTATGGAATGAAACACGTGCGTGAACGCGAACCCAGCCTGGTCCATGCCTTTCGGCAATCCACCCCCTATGTCAATGTGCACCGGGGTGCCACCTTCGTCCTGATGATCGGCGGGGAAGCCATTTGTCACCCCAATTTCGCCAACATCGTCAGCGACATCGCCCTGCTGCAGACCTTGGGGATCCGCCTGGTGCTGGTGTTTGGTTCGCGTCCGCAAAATGACGAGGCCCTGGCCCGCGCCGGCATCCAGGCCCAGTATCACAAGCGGATCCGGGTCACCGACGATGCCAGTTTCGCCATCATCAAGCAGGTGTGCGGCGGTCTGCAATACGACATCACCGCCCAGCTCTCCATGGGCCTCGCCAACACCCCCATGCAGGGGGCCCGCATCAGTGTGGTGAGCGGCAACTTCGTCACCGCCCAGCCGCTGGGTGTGGATGACGGCATCGACTTCTGCCACAGCGGCCGGGTGCGTCGCATCGATGTGGAGGGGATCACCCGCCAGCTGGATCAGCACGGCCTGGTGCTCATCTCCCCCATCGGCTGCTCGGTCACCGGCGAGAGCTTCAACTTGAGCTCGGAAGAGGTTGCCCGCCGGGTGGCGGTGGATCTCAAAGCCGACAAGCTCATCTGCTTCAGCAGCACCCAGGGGGTCATGGACAGGCACGGAGAGGCCATCTCCGAGCTCTTCCCCGAACAGGCCGAAGAGCTGCTGGTGGCGCTGGAGCAGGCGGGTGAAGAGATGTCAGGCACCGCCCGCTACCTGCGCGCGGCCATCGCCTCCTGCCGGGGTGGCGTGCCCCGCTCCCACCTGGTGAGCTATCAGGACGACGGCGCCATGCTGCAGGAGCTGTTCAGCCGCGAGGGACTGGGTACCCAGATCGTGCGCGAAAGCGCCGAGCGGGCGAGGGCCGCCACCATTGAGGACATCGGCGGCATCCTGGATCTCATCCGTCCGCTGGAGGAGGAAGGGATCCTGGTGCGCCGCTCCCGGGAGCAGTTGGAGATGGAGATAGACAAGTTCACCATCATCGAGCGGGACGGCCTCATCATCGGCTGCGCGGCGCTCTATTGTTTCATGGAAGAAGCCATGGCCGAGATGGCCTGCGTCGCCATCCACCCGGAGTATCGCAACTCCAACCGGGGAGACACCCTGATCGCCAAGGTGGCCGAGCGGGCCAAGCGGCTCGGCATCCGTCGCCTGTTCGTGCTCACCACCCGCTCCATCCACTGGTTCCGGGAGCGGGGCTTCGATCCCCTGGAAGTCGAAGATCTGCCGGTGGAGCGCCAGCGCTTCTACAACTGGCAGCGTCGCTCCAAGGTTTTGTCCAAGACCATTTCGTAACTGATTGATCTTGTGCCTGGTTACCGTCAATTTTGTTCTTTTTTACGAACTCGATTGACAGTGCAATCCAGACCAAGGTATTTGTACATGCACGCCACCTGTCACAGGTGGCACCAGAAGAGGAGCGCTGCCCAGGCAGCCCAAGGGAGGACACCAGTGTCCGGTGAACTTGGGTCAGGGGGAGCAGCGCCGAGACGAGGCGAGTGACTGGACACCGCCACGTCGGCTGCGGGGGCTGAATCCCCCGGGTTGTCATCGGTAGTGGTCATCCCACACCGCGCCCCACCTGGGGCCGGTACGGGATGGGCTCTGCAGGTGGAGTGCTTCTGGCCGGGATCCTCGCGTTTTCCTGCCATTTTTTGCCTCCTCCTCTCTTTTTGCCCGATGAAACCGGATTTTCACCTTGAGACAGGAGTATGCAATGAACCCGATCAATGTCGCCAAGTTTGGCGGAACCAGCGTCGCCAATGCCGCGGCCATGAACCACTGCGCCGACGTGGTGCTGGCCAATCCGGCGACCCGGGTGGTGGTGCTGAGCGCCAGCGCCGGCGTCACCAACCTGCTGGTGAGCCTGGCTCAGGGTGAACTGGACGAAGCCGGACAGGATGCCCAGCTTGCCAGGCTTGCCGACATCCAGCTGGCCATTCTGGCCGCCCTTGGCAACCCGAGCGACGTGAGCGCCCTCATCCATGCCCAGCTCGGCGACATTCGCACCATGGCCCGTCAGGCCAGTCAGCACACCGACGCCGAACTCGCCGATCGCCTCATCGCCTGCGGCGAGCTGATGTCCACCCGTCTCTTTACCGAACTCCTGCACCAGCGCGGGGTCAAGGCCCAGTGGCAGGATGCGCGCCAGCTGCTGCGCACCGACAGCCGCTTTGGCAAGGCCACCGTGGATCTCGCGGCAACCCGCGCCCTCTGCCAGCAGGCGGTGGGCCCGTTGCTGGGTGACAGCCTGGTCATCACCCAGGGCTTCATCGGTGCCGACGGCGATGGTCGCACCACCACCCTCGGCCGTGGCGGCTCCGACTACAGCGCGGCCCTCCTGGCCGAGGCCCTGGACGCAGGCAGCATCGAGATCTGGACCGACGTGCCCGGCATCTACACCACGGATCCCCGCCTGGTCACCCGCGCCCGCCCCATCCCCGAAATCAGCTTCGTGGAGGCGGCGGAGATGGCCACCTTCGGCGCCAAGGTGCTGCACCCGGCCACCCTGCAACCCGCGCTGCGCCAGGACATCCCGGTGTTCGTGGGCTCCGCCAAGGATCCCGCCGCCGGTGGCACCTGGATCCGCGCCACCACCCGCAGCAACCCGCTGTTCCGGGCCGTGGCCCTGCGCCGCCAGCAGGTGCTGGTGACCCTGCACAGCCTCAACATGTTCCACGCCTACGGCTTCCTGGCCGAGGTGTTCGGCATCCTGGCCCGTCACCGCATCTCGGTGGATCTCATCACCACCTCCGAGGTGAGCGTCTCCCTGACCCTGGATCACACCGGCAGCCAGAGCAACGGCGAACCCATCCTGAACGACAAGGTGCTGGCGGAGCTCGGCCAGCTGTGCAAGGTGGAAGTGGAGACCGGTTTCGCCCTGGTGGCGCTCATCGGCAACCGCATGAGCGAAGCGGCCGGGGTGGGCAGCCAGGTGTTCGACGCCATCCGCGAGCACAACATCCGGATGATCTGCTACGGCGCCAGCGCCCACAACCTCTGCTTCCTGGTCAAAGAGGACGAGGCGGGCCACATCGTCAACTGCCTGCACCGGGAACTGCTCGACTGAGTCGCCCCGGCGCTGGCACACCACAAGCCTCCTCCGCCCCATCACACCCGGGGCGGCCTTCCCCACTCAGCAAAGAGGGGCGCCGCGGCGCCCCTCTTGTCACTCTTCTTCCACCATCAGCTGGTGACCAGGGTGGCCCGGGTGGGCAGCAGATTGGCCCGGATCTGCTCGCGCAGCCCTCCCAGCCGTTGCAGCAACCCGGCCTGACCGAGCCCCGCTTCGTCAGGGGCCAGATTGTCCACCAGGGCCGGGAAGTGCTCCCGTACCGCCTGCTCCAGCCAGTCGAGGCGGCGCAGGGTGAGCGGGCCGCAGCTCTTGCCGCTGAGGTCGTCCAGGATGTCGAGCCGATGGCTGCGGTACATGTCGCGCCACCAGTTGGCCGCCAGCGCCTCGTCGCTTGCCAGCGCCGCACTCCACTCCCCCACCAGTCCCTGCATCCGCGCCAGCACGGGGGCGCTCGCCCCCTCCCGCGACAGGTATTGCAGCTCTCCCCTGGCCCAGGCGAGGCAGAGCTCGCGCCAGCGGCGAAACAGCGGCAAGGGATCCGCCTCGTCCAGCCAGAGCCCGGAGAGGGTGCGGGTTTCCAGCCGCTCAGGCACGTGGAAGTCGGGATCGGTGAGGCCGTTGGAATTGAACTCGTGCAGGGGATCGAAGGGCCACATGTAGCCAAAATCGAACACCGAGATATGCTGGCCGTCATCCAGCAGGTTGCCCGGGCTCGGATCCCAGTCAAACCAGCCCCAGCGGGCCAGCTCCGCCTCCACCGCCAGCATCTGCGACAGGTTGCGCTCGCACAGCGTGCGCACCGGCTCCCCCCGCAGCCAGGGGGAGACCAGCACCCCGGCCCGGGCGGAGCCGAAACTGGTACAGACCACGTTGGAAAGGATGGTGGGATGCAGCTCCCGCAGGCTCTCTATCTCCCGACGCCGCTCCAGCTCGGTGAGAAAGGCGGTCTTGCCGTCCACATTGGCCACCAGAGAGTCCTGGCGGCAGCGTTTCAGGCACCAGTGGTGCCCCTCCACCTTGAGATGGAACACCTCGGCGGTGAGCCCGTGACCGTAGACCTTGACGACGTCCGGGTGATCCTCGGTCAGCCGGACGAGCTGGGGCAGCGGCAGGGGGCAGTCCCGCTCCCGCCCGATCCGGATCTCTTCTTTGCTCTCCAGCATCTGGAGCAATCTGGCCTGACGCGCCGCAACTTTGGGATTCATACATGTACCTCCAACCGTTACTGAGAGACTAAACAGCGCCCCCCTCCCAGACCAGCGGCAAAGGCTCATGATGACGCTTTCATCACAGAATGAGTGCCCCTGGCGGATCGGGATCACAAATTGCTTCACAGTGCTCATCACGGAATATTCATCTTGTTGTCATTAAATTGACATCAAGGAACAAGCCACGCACCATCGGGTCAAAATAGAGGCAGTCGTCGCTGCCATGACCGCTCCAAGGATGAGCCCTTATGAATGCCCCCGTCACCGGCCACCGCCCCGCCTCCCAGCCCCTGGCCGGGCTGTTGCTGGGTCTGCTGACCGCCCTGCTGCTGCTGACCCTCGCCCTGCCGCTGCTCAACCCCGTCAGCTGGCTCGGGCGTGCCGCCCCCCTCATTCTGGGCCCGGCGGATCAGCCCATCGCGACCCTCAATCGCTACAGCCTGCTCTACAAAAGTGACAACCGGGGCTTCTATCTGGTGGTGCGCAGCCAGTGGCAACTGCTCAAACCCCTGCAGGAGGGGGACAAGGTGCGGGTGGAGCTGCTCAACGACAAAGGGGTGCGCATCGATCAGCTGAGCCAGGCGGTGGACAAGCGCCAGAAGTGCCGCAAGGAGCGCTGCACCCTGAGCCTCAACAGCGCCCTGCGCGCTCCCGACGACGCCCTGGACAGCCGCTACCAGCTGCGCATCGGGCTGCTGCTGGCAGACAGGCCGGAGAGCGCCGAATACAGCCAGATCCTCCAGACCCTGCCGGAGCGCGGTTTCAACCTCCTCTACCTGATGACCAGCCTGCTGCTGGTGCTGCTGGTGAGCGCCGCCGTGCTCAAGGCCCTGCTGCCGCGGCTGCGCCGAAGCTACCGCGCCCGGGTGGCAGGCAGCCTGCTGCTTGGCAACCTCACCTTCGTGCTGCTCCACGGCTTCGTGGTGTTCAAGCTGGGGGAATTCCTGTTCTGGTCGGGCTTTCGGCCAGAGCACTACTACCTCGCCTGGGGCAGCATGGTGCTGGGCTGGAGCCTCTGCGCCCTCGCGGGCTTCAGCCTCTATATGGGGCTGCTCTTCACCGCCCTCTCGGGCATCGGGCTGCTCGCCAACTTCATGAAGATCGCCATCTACGGGGTGCCGCTGGGGGGGGACGATCTGGGCAACCTGCTGGCCCTGCTGCACATCCTGCTCGATCAGCACCCTGTGGTGCCGGTGCTCGTCGTGCTGGGGCTCCTTTTTCTGGTGTGGCGCTTCGCCCTCTCCCGCTGGATCCTGCGGGGCTTGCTGCGCACCACCGCCGCCACCGCCGCCTTCTTCGCCCTCTGCGTGTTCGCCACCCAGACCGGCAACAAGCTGCTAGGGGCCAACATCCGCTACGTGGACAGGGCGGTGAACTACCACAGGGACATCATCCGCGCCGGCCCCGGCCTCTACCTGTTCAACCTGGTGGACGAGATGCTGCAAAGCGGCAACGTGTTTCGCTACCCCTTGCAGATCAACGAGCGCACCCCGGAGCTGAGCCTGCCCGCCCAGCCCAGGGCTCCACGCTTCGATCTGGTGATCGTGCTGCAATACGAGTCGCTCTGGCTTGACTGGCAGGGCCGTCTCTGCGCCCCCGCCCCCACCTTGAGCCTGCCCGCCAGCGTGGCCCAATGGCGCAAGACCATCCACTCCCCCACCACGGGTGGCATGACGGTACTGGCGGAGTTCGAGATGAACACCGGCCTGCCGGTGGGCCTGCTCAAACAGGGAGTGGTGCCCTACTACTACCTCTCGGACAAGGTGCCCGGCCTTGCGCGCAGCGCAGCCCAAAGCGGCTACCAGACCCTGTTCGCCCACCCCTATGTGGAGAAGTTCTGGGGCCGCGCCAAGGCGATCCCGGCCCTCGGCTACCAGGAGCGCTGGTTCGATACCCGCTTCAGCGCCCTCGAGCACAAGGGGCTCTACATCTCCGACGATGCCCTCATCGATCACCTGCTCAAACGCAGCAACCAGGACCATCAGCCCCTGTTCGCCTACGCGGTCACCATGCAGGGGCACGGCCCCTTCGACGGGGATCGCTACCGGGCCCAGCAGCGCAGCGGCGCCTGCCCGGATCAGAGCCCGGCGGATACCCAGTTGCTCAACACCTACTACACGGGGGTGGTGGATGCCATGGCCTCCCTGGAGCGGCTGCTCAAGACCCTGGACAATTCCGGCAAGCGCTACCTGGTGGTGGCCTTCGGGGACCACCAGCCCTTCCTGATGTCGGCCGACAAGGGTATCCACGGCGCCAAACCGCCACGGGATGCCAGCTACCAGATCCCCATGATGGCCTTCACCCGGGCCGGGGACGGGCTGGATCTCGCCCGCCAGTTCGACCCGGTGCGCCAGCTCTACCAGATGGGTCAGGCCACAAGGCAGCTGCTGGCGGGGGACCTCACCCCTATCCGGGACCAACCCCTGCTCCACCCGGTGCTCGGGGAGGAGAAAGGCTTCGACCCCTCCCCCCTGGTGCCGCAGATCCGCGCCAGCTTCCGGCCCGATGCATTGCCCTGATCGATTGAGACACGAGGGACACAGATCCTTGCAACACCTTCCGGCCCGATGCCCTGCCCTGATCCGCAGCGAAGTCGCAGACGACAAAGAGGTCGCCCGGGCGACCTCTTTTTATGGGCGGGATGCGAGTACAGTGCCGCCTGCACCTCGCCATGTTCGTCCTGATCTGGGCTTTCGACCCCTGACAGGCTATTTTTTGTTTAGATATATCAAACGATAATTCATTATCGAATAGCAAAATTGAACAATTTTGCCGACCTTCAGACCCCGTGCCCCCATGTTCCCGCACCTTCTCCGGGCCGGGCCGCTTTCTCCCTCATTCCCGGCCAGCCCAGAGCCATCGGAGCGTTCGATACGTTCAGGCCTTGAGCCACACTCACTTGCGCCCAGACTACCCACGCACTCGAAAAATGTCTCAAAACTCTCAAAGCCTTTGATGGTGCCGACTACAGAGAGAACAATATCTAAAATACACATGGACTAGTATTCTCTCGAAAATCTCTGAAAATGTGCACCATAAATTTTATGGTGTAACAGTTATTCGAGAGGTAGAGGAATCCCTTTTGTAGCATTTTGACAACAAGCTCACCCACTTAGACTAAGAATGCTAAGAGTATTGGTTCTTTGAACTGCTGTTCCGCAGGCATTCCTTGCGGCTTGTACCAAGCAAGCACCTTATGGCTAGATACGATCCCCTAATCTCGGACTCAGTGACTTGTTTGACCTCTTCGACTTTGAATGTTTAGGGATATGATTGACGAGTTACAACACATCCAATAGTGACCTCATTTCAAAATATTGAGGTGCCTAGGGAACTAGCGGCGATTCAGTTCAGCTATGCAGAGGCAGACATGTATCAGGTTATCGGGTTGACGGGGACTCTTAAGTGGTTCGGTATCTCATGTGTACTGGTGTTCATCTTGTTGCACTTAGGAAACATTACTGAATTCTTAGATCTTGGAATGGCGCCGACAGCGTTGTTCGATGGAGCCTCCAAAATGTTCAAAGAGGCATGCAAGGCTGCTGCGATTGTTGGGGTAATCACCTACTTGCTAGGGCAGACATGCATATTTCCATGGATTTGCAAGATACCAGGAATACGTAACTGGTTTCCTCCAATCGACGGCGAGTGGCAAGTCACTTCGCACTCGAATTGGAGTCGGCTTGCCAACGGTGGTGGTGATAAAGATGCTGACTTGCATATCACCTACGGTAAGGTAAAGATAATTTCTCGCTTCTTCAGTGTGCACATGACTTTTGTATCAGATGACGCCTATTCAGAATCACGTACTGTACACATATCTGTTCAGCGAAGCCCACACTTGGGAACAACACAGCTCAACTATATCTACGAGAATTTTACTCTCATCCCAAAGGCAACTGACACGAACCTTCACAATGGCGCGGCAAGACTTTACATCACAGATAACCAAGGTGAACTGGCAATGGTTGGAACCTACTTTACTGACCGTAAGTGGACAGAGGGTTTGAATACCGCAGGTAAAGTGACCTTTACTCGGTTACCGAAGCATAAGGGCTAACGCTGCCAAGACACCATATATAGATGTACCACATCACCATTGCACTACATGTTGTGCCGTGGCAATATTATCCCGTGTGCTGCTCCATGTAGGAAGAGTCAGCCTGTCAGTTCGTTCAGATAGTAGTTGGCGAAGGCCTCTAGGTTGCATCGGTGTGATGCATAAAACCATAGATACAACACCCCAAAAATGATCGGGAATCTCTATGCCAAATTTCAGTTCGCTGTTGTACACCACCACCCAAGAACGTTGCTTCCTGAACGAGCTTGACCTCACTACTTCCGAATACGAGAGTATCGACTCTGCGCGAAAGCTTATCCGTGACACTCTGAAAGCTCAGTTGCCTAGCGTGCTTAAAGAAAAAGGGTTCCAGGGAAGTATGAGGGAACCACGTTTCTTCATCCAAGGATCCCGAGCTTACAAAACCCTGAACCGCCCATGTATAACCCCACCACAGCAGTCAGACATCGACGATGGTGTCTACCTGCCAATGACCACAATCCAAGAAGAAGAGCGGCCTAGCTTGGCTATCGAGACCTTCTTTGAAGCCGTGGTCGAAGTTCTTGAGCCATTGGCAGATAAACAGGGGTGGAAAATTAGCCAAAAGGATACCTGTGTGCGAGCAGTTATCTCAGATGCTGCCCATATTGATTTGCCTCTTTACGCAATTCCTGATGATCAGTTCGTACTTCTGAAAGCTATGATGGAGAGTCGGGGATGCGAAAGTTTGAAGGACGTAGCCATGGATGCGTCAAATGATAACTGGTCAGCGTTACCTTCAGATAAAATTCTTTTAGCCCATAAAGCAGAAGGTTGGATAGAATCTGACCCGCGGGCTATGAAATCTTGGTTCGTACAACAAGTAAGCGACAAGGGCGAACAACTCCGCCGAGTAGTCCGTTATATAAAAGCCTTTCGCGATTTTCAATGGCCTACTCGAGGGCCGAGTTCAATCCTACTCATGGCAGCTTCTTGCCCTCTGTTCAAACAGTTCGATCGTCGAGATGATATTGCTCTCCTAGAAGTGGTGAAAGGTATTCCTAAAGCGTTGCAAGAAGGTGTGCTCAATCCTGTCGATTCAACTAAATACTTGACCGGAGCCCTCAGCCGCGAAGAGATCCAAGACGCAGTTGAGCGCTTCACAATTTTTGCTGAGCAGCTAGAAGAAGCCATCAATAGCATGGAGAGTATCCACGCGTGTAAGTGTATGACAGCAACACTGGGAAAACGTTTCCCCAATGAGCCTGATCGTATGAAGGTCAGTAATGAAGAACTTCCTGCGGCTATAGCGTCATATCTTCCGGAACGTGGTCCATCTGAAAAGATACAACGCACCAAGGCAGGCTGAGTGTACATGGGCGTATTCCCTGAACTGATCTCGCTGCTCCAAGCGAAAGGCTTTTTCTACAGTGACAAGCAGCCAGTTTCTGGTTGGCTGACTCTCACTGGTTCCTTAAATACCCGCTTTGGACCTGTTGAATGTGAAGTGCTGATTGATCGCACCCATCAAACTCACCCACAAGTTAGATTGCTAAAAATACCCTCACAACTTCAGCCAATTGCCCCTCATGTCACAGCAGGGGGGCATTTTTGCTACGTTGCAGCAAGTACAGAGGTGGTCGATATCTTTGATCCCATAGGGTTCACACTCTTGTCACTTGATCGCGCAGCTTATGTCCTCGATCGGATCATGGCTAAAGAAATGCTTGAAGATCTCGAGGAAGAGTTTTTCGCTTACTGGATAAGTGATCAATGGTGTTTAAGTGACGTCCAGCGTCAAGACTCCGGAGCATTACAACTACTTGGGCTTCAACGAAAGGGGGTGATGTTCCTAACCGATGATGTTAATCGTAGTGCAGGAAAAATCCAAAGCCTTGGTGGCCAAATTAAAAAACGAAGCGCTACAGTCGCGATGATCGTAACGAAAGTAAAACCCAGACCGTCATTGCAAGTATGGCCACCAGAAACTCTCTCTGATATTTTGCATTGGCAACAAATGCTTGACAGAACATGTTGCAGAAAAATAAAAAAGCACATTATTAAAGCTTATCGCTCTGGCTACGATGCGCAACTTATTATCATCGAATCACCAAGTATGCCCTACGGTTTTTTAGTCACAGACCTACAGGAGCATAAAGAGTCGGCCATTACTCGACTATATCGCGAGCGAATTTATGATCGGCCTATCAAGCGTCTTATGATAGCGAAAATAGATGATCGATACCTCGCACAACGAAATGTCCCAGACACTCGATCTTTAGCTGGAAAAAAAATAGCCCTGGTGGGGTGTGGAACAATTGGCGGATACTTAGCCGAAATGCTGATCAAATCAGGCGCTGGCACCATAGGGGGAAAATTGACGCTGGTTGACAGTGAGATACTCCTGCCTAACAACTTGGGACGCCACCGATTGGGCTTTAATCGTTTATTCCAGAACAAAGCCGTGGCCTTATGTGATGAATTCAAGCTCATCATGCCATCTGCTAACACTATCGCTCATCCTGTGGATGTTAGAGAGACCAACCTTGCTGATTATGACTTACTGATTGATGCTACAGGAGAAGAAGCAATAGGGCACTGGTTGTCAGCTAAGTACGGAAAGTTGATGCCTATGCTGCATGCTTGGATTGAAGGTGCGGGAGTCGCAGTTCGGACTTTGATGCGAAAAAAGGAAGGAGAATGTTGTTATCGATGCCTTAGTGGGCATACACAACACGGTAATTATCTTTCCGTTCAAGGAGGGTTTGCACCAGTATTCTCAGGTCATGGATGTGAGGGATTATTCGTTCCATTTCCGGCCTCAGTATCTGTGCAAGCAGCCAGTCTTGCCATTGATGCTACCTTAGCCTGGGCCAATGAAACGCCTTGGCCTGCTTTGTCTACACGTGTAATTAGCCGGGAGCATATTGCTGCCGGTGAAGATTGCTGCCCGCCAGTGCTTAAAGGGTGCCCTGCATGCCGTTCGTAAAAACCTGGGCTGTTGCGACCTCTGGCCAACTTGTTCATATCGGGCCACAGCCGATCGAGGTTTTCTCACGCCACATCCAAGAGCGCGGGGATGCAAGAGAGGCAGGCGGCATCTTGCTAGGCCATGTCCGAGGCCCACACCTTGAAATAATCAAGGCATCAGAGCCAACATTCAGGGATCGACGTTTCCGCTTCCTATTCGAACGACAGGTCTATCATCATGATTCGTTTGCAAAACGCTGTTGGCTCGAAAGTGGCGGGACGATTCGCTATATTGGCGAGTGGCATACTCATCCTGAAGACTATCCAATCCCTTCACTCCTAGATACAGCAGAGTGGAAAGCGCTTGCAGCAAATCGATCTGATGGACGAGCGTTAATGGCTCTAATCGTTGGGTGCCGTGACTTGCATCTTGAATATATGCATGCAGATGGTGAACGGCTATTTTTGAGACATGCAACCGAGGCGGAGTGTCGGTAACAGGTGATAACTAGATCTGTACACCCCTTTTCGAGATATCAATAGTGTGAGGGTGTATTTTTGCTTTTTCGTGTGGGGGTACCACCTTTGCGCGTCACACCCAACAAAAAGCCGACCTAGGGGTCGGCTTGTGACGGGGCGTTTGGCCATGCAGGGCCGGACGCTGGCGGGCTAGATCACCACGGCGGTGCCGCTGATGCTGACCATCAGCATGCTGCCATTCTGGCCCACCACCTCGTAGTCGATGTCGATGCCCACCACGGCGTTGGCCCCCAGCGCCTGGGCACGCTCCTTGAGCTCCTCGAAGGCGATCTCCCGGGCCCGGGCCAGCTCTTTTTCGTAGGCGCCGGAGCGACCGCCGATGATGTCGCGGATGCCGGCGAACAGATCCTTGAAAATGTTGGCGCCGAGGATGGCTTCGCCCACGACGATGCCACGGTACTCGCGAATGGTTTTGCCTTCCAGGGTGGGGGTGGTTGAGAGGATCATGAGGTCTCCTGTGAGTTGGGCTGGGTGCACGAAGCACCGTTGCCGCCATGGTAGCAAGGTGTTGGCCAAAGCATAAGCCCGGCGTGGCCAGGGGCTTCAAGCACAGCGCCCGCCAGGCTCATCAAGGTGCCATCCATACGGCCTGTGTCGTGCCACTTACCCCCTCAAAGCGACCTTGGGCACCGGTGCTGGGGAGAGTGCTTCCAGGCCACGATGAAAGCGGGGCCTTGATGATGCAGACACGACGGCAGCTGCACCCGGCCCTCTACTTCTTCGCCCTCAACTACGGCAGACGTTTCTAGCGTCGCCCTGCGTCGGCCATAAAAAAAGGAGAGGCAAGCCTCTCCTTCTTGATGTTCGCAGCGGCAGCCGCCATGCACTCAGTGCAGCTTCATGCTCGGGCGCAGCACCCGGTTGATGCGGCCCACCAGCATGATGAGGCCGGTCTTGATGTAGCCGTGCAGGGCGACCTGGTGCATCCGGTAGAGGGAGATGTAGACCAGGCGCGCGATGTAGCCTTCTACCATCATGGAGCCGCGCATCAGGTTGCCCATCAGGCTGCCCACGGTGGAGAAGCGGCTCAAGGAGACCAGGGAGCCGTGATCGTGGTAACGGTAGGGCTTCATCTCGCCGCCGTTCATCTTGGCCAGGATGTTCTTGAACGCCTGGGTCGCCATCTGGTGGGCGGACTGGGCGCGGGGCGGCACGAACTTGCCGTCCGGCTGCGGGCAGGCGGCGCAGTCGCCGATGACGAAGATGTTCTCGTCCCGGGTGGTCTGCAGGGTCTCGTGGACCACCAGCTGGTTGATGCGGTTGGTTTCCAGGCCCGCGATCTCCTTCATGAAGTCCGGCGCCTTGATGCCCGCGGCCCACACCATGAGGTCTGCTTCAATCAGCTCCCCATCCTTGGTGTGCAGACCATCGCTGGTCGCTTCGGTGATCATGGTGGCGGTGCGCACGTCCACGCCCAGCTTCACCAGCTCCTGATGGGCGGAGCCGCTGATGCGCTCCGGCAGGGCCGGCAGGATGCGGGGGCCCGCTTCCACCAGGGTCACCTTGAGGCTGTCGGTGGTGAGGTTCTTGAAGCCGTAGGCGTAGAGCTGCTCCACCGCGTTGTAGAGCTCGGCGGAGAGCTCGACGCCGGTGGCGCCGCCGCCGACGATGGCGATCTTCACCTTGTCACCGGGCTGGTATTCGGTGGCGAACTGCAGGAAGCGGTTCATCATGCTGTTGTAGAAGCGGTGCGCCTGGGAGGGGCTGTCCAGGAAGATGCAGTGATCCTTGATGCCCTTGGTGTTGAAGTCGTTGGAGACGGAGCCGATGGCCATCACCAGAATGTCGTAAGCCACTTCCCGCTCGTTGACCACCAGGGCGCCGCTCTCGTCGTGGATGGGGGCCAGCACGATGCGTTTCTCGTCGCGCTTGATGTCGGTCAGGCTGCCGAGCTGGAATTCGAAGCCGTGGTTCTTGGCGTGGGACTGGTAGCTCAGGGCGTCGATGCCCGCATCCATGGAGCCGGTGGCCACTTCATGCAGCAGGGGTTTCCACAGGTGGGTGCGATTGCGATCCACCAGGGTGATCCTGGCCTTGTTCTTCTTGCCCAGCTTGCGGCCCAGGCTGGTCGCAAGCTCGAGACCACCGGCGCCACCGCCTACAACGACAATATTCATCATGATGATTTTCCTTGGTTCCTCAAAACGAAAGGGAGCCATTGGCTCCCTAAAACGAAATCGGTTGACGTGATGGCTCAGGCTTCTTTGAAGGCCTTCATCCGTTGCAGATGGTGCGAGATGTTCTTGAACTTATGGGTCTCGCGCTCATCCCATACGATGTCGTAATAGTTCTTCAATTCACGTTCAGTGTCCCGATTATCGCGGATTTCATCCTGAACGGAAAGGATGCACAGGTAGTTTCCTGAATTTTTATTACGAAATTCGGTTACACACTTGGTGCCGATGTCCTCGTACTCCTCCGGCCGGTCGATCTTGCCCTGCATGTTCTCTTCCGGGTGCAGATTGGGGTTGAAGACCACCTGCTTGATGCCGCACAGAAACCCGATCCGCTCGCTCCAGTAGCCACCAAGGCCCACGCCGCAGATGAGGGGTTTGGGATCCGTGCTCATGTCGAGCTGCTTCTTCACTTCCTTGAGCAGATGGCTCATGTCGTGGCGGGGGTGAACCGTGCTGTAGTGCACGAAACGCACATCATCATCGATAAACTGCAACTGCAGCACTTTTTCATGATTGCCGGGGCTGGTGGCATCAAAGCCATGCAGATAGATGATCATGGACAAGACCTCAAAAACTGTGTCGGTTCTATCGAAACTACCCCAGCGACAGGGCCTTGCGCCACCAAAACATCCCACTTTCTTGCTTTGGATCACGCCCCTTCGGGCCACCAAACCGCGCGTCGGGGCCGCTGTGGCAGCGCCATGCCCGGCGGGACATGGCGCAAACCGGGTCTAGCGAGGTTAACTGCCGCACTGGGCGAAGCGCGCCACCGCCGCTTCCACCAGGGCCAGGCTCCCCTGCCAGAAGGCGGGTTTTCGAATGTCCTGCCCCAAATGCCGTTCGACCAGTTCTTCGGCGCTCATGCGACCGGTGTCTCGCAGCAGGGCGCGGTAGGCCTCGGCCACCCCCTCCTCCCCTGCGGCCTGGCGGCTCATCAGCTGCTGATAGACCCCGAGGCTGAACAGATAGCCAAAGAGGTAGGGGTAGTTGTAAAAACCGAAGCCCGCGATGGAGAAGTGCGCCTTGGCGGCCCAGAACAGGGGGTGATAACGGTCGAGGCTCTGCTCGTACCAGCGCCCCCAGGCCTCGTCGGTGAGCCCCTTGAGCCGGGCCGACGACACATAGCCCTGCTCGCGCTCGGCCACCAGGGCCCGCTCGAAGTCGAAGCGGGCCGGGATGTTGACCAGGAAGGTGGCGGCGCCATCGGCATCCGCCCAGGCAATGGCCAGACGCTCCTCGGCGCTTCGGGCCTGCTCGTAGAGGGCGCTGCGCACCAGGGTCTCGGCGAAGATGGAGGCGGTTTCCGCCAGGGTCATGGGGTAGCTGCGCTGGCTCATGGGCAAGTCGCGGATGAGCCAGTTGTGCCAGGCGTGACCGAGCTCGTGGGCCAGCGTGATGACGTTGTCCATGGTGCCCGCATAGGTGATGAAGACCCGCGGCTCCACCGGCTCGGCAAACTTGGTGCAATAGGCCCCGGTGCGCCGGTTGGGGGTGGGGGCGGCATCAATCCAGCCGCGCTCGGCCATCATGCGGGCAAAGTCCCCCATCTCGGGGTCAAAGCGCGCGAAGGCCAGGGCGATGATGTCGACCGCCTCCTCGAAGGGGATCTCCCGGTGGCTGGCGGCAGGGGGCGGCGCAAAGAGATCCTCCGGCCCCAGCACCTCGAGGCCGAGGTGACCGGCCATCAGCCCCAGGGCCCGCTGGCCCAGATGGCGGGCCTGCCAGGTCTCCGTCATCAGGGTATCCAGGGTCGCCCGCTCGATGTGACTCTGGTGGCAGGAGAGATCCAGGGCATCGAGGCGCCGGTGTTTGCCGCGCTGGCGCGAGAGCTCCAGGCGCCAGCCGTTGAGGGCGTTGAGGATGGCCGCCACCGTCTCCTGCTCCCCTTCCCAGCCGGCGCTGATGGCATCGAAGGCCTCTTTGCGCAGGGCCCGATCCGGGCTGGAGAGCAGGTTGCTCGCCTCTGCCAGCCCCATCTCGCGACCCGCGATCACCAGCCTTATCTTGCCCACCAGATCGTTGTAGAGGTTGCCCCAGGCGTGCAGGCCGTCGGTGCCAAGGCCGATGACCAGCTGCTCCGCCTCCACCGGCAGCCGCTGATCCTGCAGGCGACGCTCGTGGCGCAGCCGGTACCCCTCCTCCCCGAGCAGGGGGTCGGCCATCAGTTGCTCAAACTCGGGCGCAGGCAACCCCAGCATCAGATCTTCGATGGGGGCAAGCGTCTTGAACAGGTCCGCATTGAGGGCACGGGCCCGGGAGGCAACCTGCTTGGCGAGGGGATCCCGGGCGTCCTGGCTCCCCTTGCAGGCGGCCAGCACGGCGATGTTCCAGCCGATGTCGCGAATGCGCCGGGCCCGCAGGCGTACCTCCCTGAGGAAGTCCTGCAAGGCGCCTGGGGTGCGAGGCACCTGGGCCAGTCCCTCGATAAAACCGCTCAGCTCGGCCAGGCTGGCGCGGGCCAGGCTCATGTCCGCCTCGAGGACACAGCTGTCGAGGGAGGGGTAGATGTGATCATTTTGCCACTGCTGTGGATAGACTCGTTGTTGCATCGAACGCTCATCGTCAGGGACGGGCCTGGCCCGTCGTGAAATCCAGGTGGCCAGAGCCACCACCTTCGCGGGCAGGCATCACACCAGCCGCTCGAGGCGCACCACCGCCTCTTCCACATAGCGCAGGCTCTCCTGCCAGAACCCGGGTTCGCGGATGTCGACCCCCAGGTGCTTCTCCACCAGCGCCTCGGCGCTCATGCGGCCGGTATCTCGCAGCAGGGCGCGATAGGCGGGCACAAACTCGCCCCCGGCCCGCGCATGCTGGGCATAGAGCCCCAGGCTGAAGAGATAGCCAAACAGATAGGGGTAGTTGTAAAACCCGGACTCGGCGATGGAGAAGTGACCCTTGCTGGCCCAGAACAGCTCGTCATACTGGCTGAGGGCGTCACCATAGCACTGCTGCTGCGCCGATTTCATCATCTCCCGCATCTGGCTCGCCCCCACGTAACCCGCCTCCCGCGCCGTCACCAGGGCGCGCTCGAAGGCAAAGCGGGCGGGGATGTCGAGGAGCAGGCTCGCGGCCCGCTCCCCGTCCAGCCAGGCGATGGCCCGGCGCTGCTCCACCTTGTCGGTGGCGGCCAGCAGGACATCGCGCACCAGGATCTCGGCAAAGAGGGAGGCGGTCTCCGCCAGCGTCTTGGGGTAGCCCCGCTGTTCGAAGGGAAGATCCCGCAGCAACCAGCTGTGCCAGGCGTGGCCGAGCTCATGGGCCAGGGTGATGACGTTGTCCATGGTCCCCTCGAAGGTGAGGAAGACCCTTGGCTCGGGCGGATCGGCATACTCGGTGCAATAGGCGCCGCTTCGCCTGTGCTCGCTCGGGGCGGCATCGATCCACCCCTTGTCGGCCATCATGCGGACAAACGCCCCCATCTCGGGATCGAAGGCGGCAAAAGCCTCCATCACCAGATTCAGCGCCTGCTCGAAGCCGAACTTGCCGTACACGGCCTGAGGCGCCGGAGCAAAGAGATCCCAGGGGGCGAAGTCGGTGATCTGCTGGGCACAGGCCATGGCCCGCAAGGCGCGGCGCCCGAGTTCCCTGTGCTCCCCGGCCGCCGCCATCAGTGTCTCCAGGGTCGCGCCCGTGATGTGCTCCTGATGGCAGGTGACCTCGAGGGCATCCAGCCTGTGCCCCTTGCCGCGCTGGCGGCCGAGCTCGTTGCGCCAGCCGTTGATGGCGTTGAGAATGGCGGCCACCGTCTCCTGCTCCGCCTCCCAGGCGCCCTGGATGGCGTGCCAGGCACTGGCGCGCCGTGCCCTGTCCGGGTGGGCGAGCAGGTTGTCCGCCTGGGCAAGCCCCATGGGCACCCCCTCCACCACCGGCAGCAGCCGCCCCACCAGGTTGTCGTAGAGATCCCCCCACCCCTGCAGGCCGTCCACCGCCAATCCCTCGATGATCTGCTCGCTCTCGAGCGAAAGCCACTGATCCTGCAGCGCTCTGTCGTGATGGATCTGGTAGGCGAGCTCGAAGAGCTCGGGGTCTTGCAGCAGGGTGCGCACCAGTGACTCGGGGGCGCGAACCCAGAACAGGTCCACCGGCTTGCTGCGCTGGGCCAGGGTCGCCTCCAGCTGCTGGCCCCGGGAGAGCAGTACCCGGGCCTCCTCGTCGCGCCCGTTCTGGCTCAGCCGGTTGTAACCATAGACCTGACTGTTCCAGGCCAGGCTCTTCACCCCGTTGGCCTCGCGGCGGATGGCCCGCAGCAGGTGGCGCAGGGCATTGGCATCCGCAACGGGATGGGCGGGATCCGGCAGGTCCGCCAGGAGGGCGTCAAGCCGGGTGAGGGCGCGGGCAGCCTCCTGGAAGGCGGCCTCGATGGCAGGATCGTCGGGGGCGGCATAGATGTGATCATCTCGCCAAACGGGTGGTTTCATGGTTGTCCTTGTCTGTTTGCGTCCATATCGGGTCACCCCGCCTCTGCGGGCGGGTGAAACCGGATAGTACGAAGGGGGCCAGGCACTTGCCTAGCCCCCATTCGAGGCAACCAGCAGAAGAGCGCCCCCGGGTGCGACGGCCCCTGTCGGCCCTCCCCCGACAAGCGACCTATTTGGCGGGCTGAAGCTTGCTCACCAGGGTCATGGCCACCACCAGCACCAGCCCCGCCACCACGCCGGCCAGGGCGCTCAGCAAGGTGGGCGTCACCACGGCCAGTACCCCGCCGACCCCGGGCAGGGCGGCCACCGTGTCCGCCGTCCCTTCGATGAGATGATGGAGGAAGGGCCAGCCATGGACCAGAATGCCGCCGCCGACCATGAACATGGCGATGGTGCCCACCAGGGCAAGCAGGTGCATCAGACGGGGCGCCGTCACCAGCAGCCCCTGCCCCACCGCCCGGCGCACGGCGCCGCCATCGGGCTTTTGCAACAGGTGCAGACCGATGTCGTCGAGCTTGACGATGAGCCCCACCAGGCCATAGACCCCGACGGTCATCAGCAGGGCGATGCCCGCTACCACGGCGATCTGCAGGCCCAGGCTCGACCCCTGCACGGTACCGAGGGCGATGACGATGATCTCCGCCGAGAGGATGAAATCGGTGCGAATGGCCCCCTTCACCTTCTGGCGCTCATAGGCCGCCAGATCCTCGGGCACCGGCGCCGCCTGATGCGTCTCTTCCTCGTGGGGCAGGAACTTGTGGACCAGCTTCTCCGCCCCCTCGAAACAGAGGTAGGCCCCCCCCAGCATCAGGAGCGGGGTGATGAGCCAGGGGATAAGAGCACTGATGGCGATGGCGGCAGGCACCAGAATGAGCTTGTTGCGAAACGATCCCTTGGCCACCGCCCACACCACCGGCAGCTCACGCTCGGCCCGCACCCCGGAGACCTGCTCTGCATTGAGGGCAAGATCGTCCCCCAGCACCCCGGCCGTCTTCTTCGCCGCCACCTTGGTCATCAGGGCGACATCATCGAGCACGCTGGCAATATCATCGAGCAGGGTCAACAAACTGGCTCCGGCCATATCTGGCATTCCTTCTATTGAGTGGGACACATCCGGGCTGCCCCGGTCAGGGTGATGAGGGGGTCAGGGGATCACGGGCCCATCCGGGGATCACCCTTTGGGGCAAAAGATGGCACAGTGTAACGGGAAGCCGCCACGGCGGCAGCCCCCCATGGCAGATCCCCTGCTCCGTTTTCACCTCACGGCCACCGGCCCAAGGAGTTACCATGCAACCCTGGCAACCTCTGCTCGACTTCTGGTTTGGCGATGACGCAGACGACGCGCCCCGTGCCGCCCGTCAGGCCCCCCTCTGGTGGGGCAAGAGCAGCGAGACCGATGCCCTGCTGGCCTCACGCTTCGGCGAACTGGCGGCCCGTGCCGCAGCGGGCGAGCTCGCCCGCTGGGAGGACGATCCCGCAGGGCGCCTGGCCCTCATCCTGCTGCTGGACCAGCTGCCGCGAAACCTTCACCGCCACACCCCCGCCGCCTTCGCCCAGGACGACAAGGCCAGGGCGCTGTGCCTCAAGGGGCTCACCCTCGGAGTCGACAAGGGGCTCTCGCCGCTGGCCCGGGTCTTCTTCTATCTGCCCCTCGAGCACGCGGAGTCCAAAGAGCAGCAGGCCAGAAGCGTCGCCCTGTTCGAGGCCCTGGCCGACGAGCAGGCCACAGGCCCGGCCCGGGCCACCTTCGAAGGCTTTGCCGACTTTGCCCGGCGCCACCAGGTGATCGTCGAGCGCTTTGGCCGCTTCCCCCACCGCAACGCCATCCTGGGCAGGGCGAGCACGGAGGAAGAGGCCGCCTTCCTGCAACAGCCCGGGTCGGGGTTCTGACATAAAAAAATCCCCGCCATGGGCATGGCGGGGAGAGAACAACCGATCCGCTCATCACTGGATGCGATAGCGGGAGATCTGCTGGTGGATATTCTCCGTGGTCACGTTCAGCTCCTCTGCAGCGGCGGAGGTCTCCTCCGCCGTGCTGCTGGTCTGCTGCACCACCTGGGCTATCTGCTCGACCTGGAGGGCGATGGATTCCGCCGCCGAGGTCTGCTCGCGGATGGCCAGGGAGATCTCGCCGACCTGATCCATGACGCGATGGGAGGCCTGGCGGATCTGGGTGATGATGGCACCGCTTTCCGTCGCCATGGCCACCCCTTGCGCCACCTTCTCCTCCACCAGGACCATTCTGGCCACCGTGGCCTCGGACCCTTGCTGGATTGCCTCCACCGTCCTTGAGATCTCCTGGGTCGACTGGGCCGTCCGCTCCGCCAGCTTGCGCACCTCGTCGGCGACCACCGCAAAGCCGCGTCCCTGCTCACCGGCCCGCGCCGCCTCGATGGCGGCGTTGAGCGCCAGCAGGTTGGTCTGCCCCGCCACATCGTTGATGACGTTCACCACCCCACCGATGCGGGAGATCCCCTCCCCCAGCGCCGTCACATCGCGGGAGGCCTGACGAATGGCGTCGGCGATGTCGTTGATGGCGAGCACAGTGCGATCTATGGTGGCCCCGCCGTCACTGGCGAGCTTGCCGGATTCATTGGTGATGCGGCTGGTCTCCTGGGTGCGCTGGGAGATGTCCGTGATGCTCACGCTCATCTCCTCCACCCCGGCGGCGATAAGGCTGGTGGCGTCATTGGCCTGACTCGCCGACTCCGCCATGTGCTGGGCCGCCTGGGAGAGGGACTCTGCCGTGCTCTTGATCTGCAGGCTGCCCACCGAAAACTCGGTGAAGGTCTGCTGCAAGGTGTCCAGCAGGCGGTTGACCGCCGTCAGCGTCTGGCCGATCTCGTCCTGCTGGCTCACATTGGCCCGCAGGGTGAAGTTCAGGTCGCGCTGGATTTCGGACAGGGTCGTCATGGCCAGACGGAGGGGATTGGCGACCTGCCTGAACAGCCAGAGAAAGAGCACCAGCGTGAGGGCACCCGTGCCCACCGAGATGAACAACAGTGCCTGCATGCTGCTATCGGCATTTTGCTCGCCTCGCAGCTTGACGGCGTCACCTTGCTGGATGTTGAAGTGGACGTGCTTGTCGATGGCCTTGGTAAGCTGCTCATACAAGGGGGCAAGCGCCTTGTCGATCGCCTCTCTGGCCTCCACACTCTTGTTCTCACGGGACAGGCGCAGGACGTCTTCGGAGGCTTTGTCGTACTGGGCAACCAGGCGCCGATCATCGGCGATGAGCTGCCTGTCCTCCTCATTGGTGATCATCCCGCTTTCATACTGGCTCAGCAGGGCGTCCATATTGGTGTGATAGGAAGCGATGCCCTGCTCTATCTGACTCATCTTGCCGTCGTCGGTGTTGAGCACGTGCGCCTGGATCAATGAGTGCAGGGCGTAGAAGTCCGTTTCTATCTCCTTGATCGTGGAAATGCTGGGGACTGTGTTGTCTGTTACATAGCTGAGATCCGCATGGGCGGAGGAGAGTCTGCTGATGCTGAACCAGCTGAGACACCCCAGGGCCAGCATGACCAGCAGGGCAATGAGTTGAAGCCGACGAGCGATATTCATGAGTGCTTACTCCATCCATAGACTCCCTGCCAGTGTAGCCGAAGCGGGCCCCGAAAATAGCGCCTAAAACATGCATTTCATTACACTTTTCAACTTCTGCTCGGCCGCGTCACACACGCCGCCCCAGCCCGGCCTTCGGGACCGCCGCCCCCTCTGGCAGAATGGAAAAAGGAAGGCATTCGCCTTCCTTTTTTGCCCGGGGCGGCCGCACTGGCCGCCCATGTGCCCCGTGACGGGGCGCTCGGCGGTCACGCCGCCTCGGCCAGCTCCTCCTCTTTTTTCTGGTAGGCCTGGGGGGAGAGCCCCAGCAGCTCCTGCACGGTGGAGGCCACCGTGATGGAGGAGATGGTGCCCACCAGGATGCCGGCGAACAGGGTGAAGGAGAAGCCGTAGAGGGCGTCGCCGCCGAACAGGAGCAGGGCCCCCACGGTAAAGAGGGTGGTGCCCGAGGTGATCATGGTGCGGCTGAAGGTGGCCTTGATGGCCACGTCCGAGCACTCGTGGATCCCCATGCGGGTACGCGACCCCAGCAAGTCCCGCAGCCGGTCCGAGATGACGATGCTGTCGTTGAGGGAGTAGCCTATCACCGCCATCAGGCCCGCGATGACGTTGAGGTCGAACTCGATGTCAAAGAGCGCGAGCAGCCCGATGGCCACCAGACCGTCGTGCAGCACCGACACCAGGATGCCGATGGCCTGGCGCCACTCGAAGCGCACCGCCAGGTAGGCGGAGATGGCGAGCGAGGCCACCAGCACCGCCAGCATCCCCTGCTGGAACAGCTCCGCGCCCACCTGGGGCCCGACGATGGTGGTGCGCAAGAGCTCCACCGGCAGGGCGAGTTGCTGCCCCAGCATGGTCGCCAGATCCTCCGCCGCCCAGGGCAGCGCGTGGGGGGGCAGCTTGATGAGCCACTCGCCGGGCACACCGGCGCCGTGCAGCTCCACCACCCCCGCCAGGGGCGCCGTCAGCAGAGCGTTGAGCTCATGGGCCTCCTTCAGGGTCTGGATGCGAAACTCCAGCAGGATGCCGCCGGTGAAATCGAGCCCGAGGGCGAGCCCTTTTGTCGCAAGGACGGCCACGCAGGCCAGGGTCAGCAGCACGGAGGCCCACAACCCGATATAGCGCCAGCGGGTCAGCCCCATGGCCAGGATCATTCTCAGCATTGTTCTTCCCTCGACGTCAGGTGGTTCAGACTTCCCGGCAGGAAGTGGTCGGTGCGCAGGTCATGCAGACTCACGGGCGCGGCGTCATGGTGATGAAGTCGGTTCATGGTCATACCCTCAGCAGCTTGGCGCGGCTGTTGCCCCACAGGGGATTGATGATGGCGCGGGTGCCCCAGATGCCGGTCACCATGCTGGAGATGAGCCCCAGGATCAGGGTGATGGAGAAGCCCTGCAGCGGCCCGGAGCCGATGGCATAGAGCACCACGGCGCAGATGAGGGTGGTGATGTTGGCATCGAAGATGGTGCGAAACGCCGAGCGATAGCCAAAGTCGATGGCGTTGGCCAAAGACCCCCCTTCCCGCAGCCGGTCCTTGATCCGCTCAAAAATCAGCACATGGGTATCCACCGCCATGCCCACGGTGAGCACCAGACCGGCGATCCCCGGCAGGGTCAGCACGGCCCCCGGCAATACCGCCAGCATCCCCACCTGCATCAGCAGGTTGGCGACCAGCGCCGTGATGGCGACCCAGCCGAACTTGCGATACCAGGCCATCATGAACAGCATCATGCCCGCCATGCCGAACGCCAGGGCGGTGAAGCCCGCCTCGATGTTCTGCAGACCCAGGGTCGGGCCTATGCTGCGCTCCTCCAGGATCTTCAGCGGCGCGGTGAGGGCCCCGGCCCGCAGCAGCATGGCGAGCTCCTGGGCCTGTGGCAGGCTGCCAATCCCGGTGATGCGGAACTGGTTGCCAAGGGCGGTCTGGATGGTGGCGACGTTGATCACCTCGCTTCGGGCGCGCAGCTTGCCTTCGGCGTTGGTCTTGTACTCGGTGAAGACGGTGGCCATGGGCTTGCCCACGTGCTGGCGGCTGAACTGGTTCATCTTGCTCCCCCCCAGGGTGTCGAGCACGATGTTGACCTGGGGCTGCCCCATCTCCCCCATGTTGGCGCGGGCATCGACGATATGCTCGCCGCTCAGCACCGGCTGGCGGGCCAGCCCCACCGCCTGGCCGCTGCGATCCGCCATGAAGAAGCGGCTGTCGGCCTTGGCTTCATAGAAGGCCAGAGACGCGGTGGCGCCGATCACCTCTTTCGCCTGCTTGGGGTTGTGCACCCCCGGCAGCTCGATGCGGATGCCGTCCTGCCCCTGACGCACCACCGAGGCCTCGACGATGCCGAGCTCGTTGATCCGCTTTTTCAGGATCGACAGGTTCTGGGTCACGGCGTTGTTCACCAGCAGGGTGCGCTCGGCGTCGCTCAGCACCAGGGTCAGTGCATTGCCGGAGCGGCTCAGTGTCCACTGATCCTGGCGGGTACCGGCACTCTCCTTGATGATGGAGAGCCAGGCCTCCTGCCCCGCCACGTCGGGCAGGGTGACGGCCACGCTCCCCTGGGCGGTGCGCATCACGCTGGCCCCCCGCAGGTTGGCCTCGCGAAAACGGGTGCGCAGGGTATCCACCAGGTTCTTGGTCTGGTTGTCGATGACGAAATCCACATCCACCCCGATCAGCAACTGGGAGCCGCCGCGCAGGTCCAGCCCGAGCTTGATGGGATCGGCGCCAAGCCGGCTGATCCAGGCCGGGGCGTTGGAGTAGAACTCCAGGGTCAGGGCGGCGCTGTCCAGCCCCTGCTGCTCCAGCAACTGCTTGGCCAGTTGCTGCTCCCCCTGGCTGGCGAACACCAGCTCCATCCGGTTGCCCTGGGCGACCTGCTTGAGGGGGTCGATGTGGTTCTCGGCCAGCAGGGTGCGCTGCGCGTCGCTCAGGCGCGACTGACCGTGCAGACCGAGGGAGGGCTGCTCACCGAAGAAGGTGGGCAGGGAATAGAACGCGAACGTGACCAGCATCAGCAGCAACAGGGCGTACTGCCACAGGCTCATGCGGTTCAACACGATATGACTCTTTTTTCTCATGAAATCGGCCTCTGTCAGGCGATGGCAAGGGGCGACACCGGGGTCGCACCGTGCAAAAAAATGAAACAAGACAGCCTAGCCGTTCACTAAAAGTGAACAGCAACAGAGAGAAGATGAGGCAACAGGTGGCAAGCTGACCCCATCGGGGTCAGGCGAGGAAGCTCTGGGCGAATCGGTACTGCAGATGCCGGCGCTGCAGGCGGCGCCTGTGAATGCCGGCGAAGTGATCGCGAAAGCTCGTCCCCGGGTAGAAGAGGGCGGCATAGAACAGCAGGCCGCACAGCAGCAGCAGGATGGCCTGCTGGGACCAGCTCATCACCAGCTCGTAGACCACGCTGCCGGGCTGATGATCCCGGCTCAGGGAGTGCTCGAGGCGCAGCAGGTGATTCTGGTGGGAGCCGACGAACTTGACGATGCCATCGTCACTGCCGCTGACGCCGTGGGCCGCCGGGCTTGCGTCGGCAGGTGCCGCCCCCTCCGCCAGCGAGTGGGCCTGCTGGGCCGAGGGCTGGAACGCGGGTACCCTGACCCCCTCCACCGAGAGGGTAGAGAACAACAGTGCGAGGGTGATGAGCAGGGTCATCGCCGCCAGTTTCACGTTGTCGGTCAGGTTCAAAAGTTAATTCCCACACAATAGAAAGGGCAAGATACCACAGCCTGCCCCACAAGAACAAGGGCGGCAGGCCCGGGGCCCGCCGCCCTTGTGTTGTCTCACCGCGTCCTCAGCGGCTGCGGGTCATGCCCTCGAAGTCTTCGGCATAGTCCTTGAGCAGGGTGTAGAGGTGGGCCCGCTGGGAGAGATCCATGGAGTGGCTGAGATCGCTCAGCCACTGGATGGTGCGCTGGCGGGACTGGTCCGTGTAGCCGGTGAAGCGGCCATCCATCAGGCCGTCCCCCTGCTGGAGCAAGCGGGTCAGCTCCTGGCCGAAATCCGGACTCTGGCGCTGTTTCATCAGCCGATCAAGCTCCTTGGTCCAGGCCTCCTGGAAGTCGAGCCAGGGGGCCATCATCTCGTATTGCCACTCGGCCCACTGCGTGATGAGGGGCTCCTGGGCCGGCTTCACCTTGCCAATCCAGAACACCAGGCGCTCGTTCATCTTCTCCCGAAAGCCCTTGATCATCTCGGCCTTCGACTGGGTGGCAAAATCGTGCTGGCGCTCCTGCTGGCGCTTCACCCGATCGGCCATGAAGCGAGCCACCTGATCGTCGGTCAGGGTCTTGGCGAGGCGCACCGTGCGGGGAATGGCGTTCTCCAGGGTGCGGGTCAGGCTCGCCTGGGTTCTGTCCAGATGCAGGGTCACCTGGGCCGGGCTCATGGGGCTGGCCACCGCCTTGGCCAGGGCATCGAGATCCCGGGCATAGATGGGCAGCTCATGCTGCCGGTGCCAGGCCATCAGCCCCTTCACCTCCTGGTCCAGCAGCTTCTTCTGGCTGCGGTCCAGGGAGAAGTAGTCGTCCAGTTGCCAGACGATGGCCGAGTCGAGCCAGTAGTAGATCACCCGGGTGGCGCAACCCGTCAGCAGCAGGCAGAGCAGCAGCAGGCTCCAGCTACGCGGTTGACGCCATGAGAATGTGGTCACCATGCATGCCTCCCATTCATTGAATACACGCGTCGCGCGGGCCGTTGCCGGGCATCACTCCAGGCGCTGGCGGTTGATGTCGATCAGGGCCTGATACTCGGGCCCGGGTTGCTGTTCGGCCATCAGCAGCGCCCACAGCAGGCCGATGTAATCGACCCAGGGCAGGAAGGCGTCGGCCTGGAATCCCCGGGGCCCCAGCCCCGTCGGTGCCCCGTCCATGGCTTCAAGATAGCAGCTCTCCAACTGGCACCGCTGCTCTTCGCTCCAGCCGTGGGTGCGCTGAATGCTGGCGACCTCGAACCCTGGATGGCCGGCGGCGCCGTACTCCCAGTCGATGACCCAGGGCCGCGACCCCAACAAGTTAGCCGGATTGAGATCGTGATGGCAAGGGAGCCAGCAGTCGTCCGGCTCCCGGCTCGCGAGCAGGGCCCGCTCCAGCGCGGGCAGCCAGGGAGGGATATGGGCCAGACGCTGCCGATAACCGCCGCTGTGGGCCCGCACCGCCATCACCACGGTCGGCACCGGCAGGCGGTGCAGCCGCACCAGCACATCCGCCATCAGGCGGGGTTGCGCGGCGAGAGGCGGCGCCAGCTCGGCCCAGTTGGGTTCGTCGCACCACGCCAGCAGCATCAGGCCGGTGGCGGGATCGCCGTGATGACAGGGCAACGCCAGCCCCTGCCCCACCGCCCCCTGGTAGAGCTGCCACTCGGTGGCCCGGTCGATGCCAAGGCGCACCGGATCCGGATGACCGCGGCGCAGAAAGGCCTGCTCGCCAGTGGGGAGGCTGAGCCGGTAGTTGCCGTTGGTCAGGCCCTGGCCCAGCGGCTCAAGGCGCCCCTGATCCCAGGGCGCCGGCAGGCTGGCGAGGAGCGCCAGCTCCGCCAGATCCCCCTGCCCCCGCGGGTCCTCACCAGCCAAAGGTGGACTTCTTGGCCTGTTTGCGGATCTCTTTCTGATCGGCCCACAGCAGTTCGCCGTTCTCCACATCCATCAGGTTCATGGTCATCTGGTAGTAGACGTCCTTCACCTTGCCGTTGTCCTTGACGATGCTGGCGAGGTTGCCATAGACCATGTAGCGGGCACCGGTCTGCTTGCCGAGCCGCACCATGGTGGCGGGATCCACCATGCCGCTGCCCTGCTGGTATTCGAGCTGCTGCTTGACCGCCGCCACCTTGCTCATGTCCACGAAGCGGAACTTGCCCGAGCGCAGCAGCTTGGTGCGGATAGTGTCGGTGATGGCCTCGGTGTCGATGTGCTCCGAGGTCTTGTTGCGGATGGAGTCCATGAACATCACCGGGCGGCCCCCGGCGGTGATCTCGCTGGTGGCCGGGGACGCCAGCATGGAATCCGCCATCTTGTCGGCGATGGCCTGCAAGTCGGAGGAGCCGTAATCGACGGTCACCGTCTCGGTCTCGGTGGGATCGCCATAGCTGACGGTGGTGCTGGAACAGCCGCCCAGCAGCAGGGCGCCGGTCAGGATCAGCAGGGCATGATTCATTTTCATCAGTAGGATTCCTCCATCACTTCGCGAACGTAAATCCGGTAACCCCGTGCAGCCGGGCTCGGCGCCAGGGCGGACAGGGTGCGGGTCTGGTAGCCATGCAGCTTGAGGGGGGTCCAGCCGCGGCCATCGCTGGCCACCTCCTGCCCCGCGTCGTCATACCAGTAGAAGAGATATTGCAGCGTGTTGTCACCACGCTGGGTGCTGGCCGCCGCCACGTTGACCTGCAACAGGCCGTTCTGCTGGCGCCGGCTGAGTTCGGTCAGGGTGACGTTGACGTTTTGATGCTGCTCGGCCACCGCCGCCGCACCGGCCGCGCCATAGAGCGCCACGCCGGAAGTATTGGTGGCACAGCCCGTCAGCAGCAGAACCAGGCCCAGGGCCAACCCTTGTGCTTTCATCTTGTTCTCCTTGCCGGTGGCCGTCGGCCTGACCGGTCATTCATCTGAGTTGCCATATCCGGTTCCCCCTAGAGGGGCATCACCCGGGTCGTGAGCCCGCTCCCCAGGCGCTGTACCCACACCAGGGTGGTGCGCCCGGCGTGGACGCTGAGTGGCAGGGTACGCATGGCGCTGCCCGCCCCCAGGGTCAGGGTGACGTTCCCGGCCGGGACCATCCCCTGCCAGCTCGAGGCCTTGGCGGGCAGCGTCAGCCAGCTGCGGGTATCCGCCCGCTCCGAGAGGGTGTTGAAGATCCCCACCAGGATGTTGCCCACATCCCCTCCTTCCTTAGCGGCAGTGCGCCGCACCTGCTCCTTGGCCACCAGCCGCAGGGCCTGCCGGGTCAGCATGCCAGGCAGCCGCTCCTGCAGATCCTTGGCCGCCAGCGCCTCCAGCCTCACCAGCTCGCTGGTCTGCGCCACCCCCTTGCCCACCGACAGGGTGAGCGGGGCGCCGTCGCTGGCCCGATTGTCGTAATAGGGCACCGCCACGGTAAAGGTACGAAAATCGCCGCTGGAGGTGGAGATGGGCAGCGGCAGGAAGAGCTCCCGGCGCGCCGGGATGAGGCCATCTTCAAACAGCACCACCAGCTGGCCCTGATCCTTGGCCAAGGGCGGCGCCTTGCGGCCCATCCGTTGCTCGGTCTCCTTGAGCTCCTCGGGAGAGCCGCGAAGCCGGGCCAGGCGCAGCAAGGCATCCTGCAGGCTCTGGTTGTCCGGCGCTATCTGATAGCCGCGCTGGTAATCGACCCAGGCATCGTTGAGATCCCCGGCCGCCTCGTAGAGCACGCCGGAGAAATAGAAGGTGTAGGCGTTCTGGAAACCGTTTTTCACCTGGCCTATCAGGCGATCGAGCTCGGGGGCGCCGCGCGACATCAGCTGGCGCATCTCCCCGGCTTCGTCCTCCTGCTCCCCCTCCTGCGCGGCCTTGCGCACCTCGTCAGCCCGCCGTTTAAGAGCCTGCTCCTGCACCTGGTTGGCACGGCGCACCTCTACCAGGGCGCCGTCGGCATCCCCCCGCTGCAAGTAGTTGAGCGCCAGATAGTGGTGCAGCATGGTGCGCTCGTAATCGGGCGCCTGGTAAGCCAGGGTCTGATCGTTGGTGAGCAGGCTGCCCGCCTGGGCCAGTCCCCGGCTCAGGCGGTACTCGGCCTGATTGTCTTCCCACACAAGCCGGCTGTCGGCGGCGGCAAAGGCCTGCTTGCTGGGGCCGTCCTGACCCGCCAGCCAGGCGATGCGCCCCTTCTCCAGCTGGTCGAGCACGAAGGTGTCGTCCCCCGGGGTCGATTCGCGCACCTCGGGCAGGGCTTCGGCGGCATGGCCCAGCAGCAGCTGGTTGCGCAGGGGCAACATCTGATCCGAGTAGGAGACGAACATGTCTTTCCACTGGGAGGCACAGCCCCCCAGCAGCAGACCGGCCAACAGCAGGCCGGTCGACGGGACGAGGCGCATCACAGGCTCAGCAGGGGTCCCAGGGGCTCGCCACCGACCAGGTGCAGGTGGATGTGATAGACCTCCTGCCCGCCGTGGCGGTTGCAGTTCATGATGAGGCGGTAGCCGTCCTCGGCGATGCCCGCGTCGCTGGCGAGCTTGCGGGCCACGGTGAACATCCGGCCCAGCGCCAGCTCGTGATCCGGCTCCACGTCGTTGACGGTGGGGATGAGCACGTTGGGAATAATCAGGATATGGGTCTTGGCCTTGGGCTGGATGTCGCGAAACGCGGTCACCAGATCGTCTTGATAAAGGATGTCGGCGGGGATCTCCTTACGGATGATTTTGCTGAAAATGGTTTCTTGCGCCATGGGTAACTCCTTTATAGGAAAAAGAAAATTCAATACAAAGCTCAAGCGGCTCCCAAACAGGCCGCCGCAACGCGCCAAGTGTGACACAAGCCGACATTTGGCACAGCCGTTGTCCCAATCGCTTCAGTTATTGTGAAGAATACCGATAGCGAGGAGACGTCCCGCGAACCACAACGGCATCCCCTTCGGGGCATGCAGGGTATCAAAGGGACGGGGTACTCAGGCAAGGGACTTTTGCACAGACAGCGGGACAATAATGAAACAAACAATGTCAGACCTCTCGATCCTACAGAGAGTCTATCTGGGCTTTGCCATCCTGGTCGCCGTCATGGTCGCCAGTGCGGTACTGACCTTTCGCGGCCAGAGCGAACTCAGCGGCGCCCTGGATCAGGTGACCCAGGAGTCCATGCCGCTGGTACTCGCCAGCAGCCAGACCCAGATAAGCCTGCTCAGCGCCAACAAATGGCTCACCGACGTGCTGACCGAGCAGGATCTCAAGCAACTGCCGGCGGAAGTGGCCGAGTTGCAACAGGCCAAGGGCCAGGTCGACAAGATGGTCGCCAGCCTCAAGCAACAGGTGGCGGTTCATCCCCAGTTGCAGGCGGACATGACTGCCCTCGTCAAGCTGGTGGATGACTACCTGCAACTGACCCAGACCCTGCCCGGCGAACACGAGGCCCTGCTCACCCGACTGCACAAGGTCAATCAGGCCAAGGGCCAGTTCCAGGTCAGCCTGCCCCAGTTCAAGAAGAACCTGGGGGACATGATGGTCACCATCGACGACAGCTTCATCAAGATGCTCTCCGAGACCCTGACCACCAAGCTCTCCGCCATCGAGCTCTCCACCATGGATGCCCTCAACCAGAGCATCCCCGCCCCCATCGAGGCGGCGCTCAAGCGCAACAAGATGCAGATCGAGGGCTTCAACAGCACCATCAAGGATCTCCAGGGGGAGCTCAAGGACTTCGACAACAACATGGGCCACTACGTCCATGGCTTCGTGCGCGACACCACGGGCAATGACGGCGTGCTCTCCCAATACCTGGCCCTGATGAAGCAGCAGCAGGCCATGCGCGAGCAGAGCAAGCAGGCGAGCCAGCTCATCCTCAGCATCCAGAACAAGCTGGAGGGGATCACCGCCCAGAGCCAGCAGCTGATGAACGCCAGCATCCAGGCCTCCGATCGGGTGCAGACCCAGAGTACCCTGACCCAGGGGATCAGCATCGCCATCGCCATCTTCGTCGCCATCCTGGTGGCCTTCACCCTGGGCAAGGCCATCCGCCGCCCCCTGAAAGAGCTGCTGCGGGTGCTGACCGAGGTGACCCAGGGCGACATGACCCAGCGCGTCGGCTTCAAGAGCCAGA
Organism: Aeromonas sp. FDAARGOS 1402; assembly: GCF_019046925.1. NCBI lineage: Bacteria > Pseudomonadati > Pseudomonadota > Gammaproteobacteria > Aeromonadales > Aeromonadaceae > Aeromonas > Aeromonas sp. FDAARGOS 1402. The sequence continues at coordinate 3,140,112 of NZ_CP077201.1, read as the reverse complement.
ACGAATTCGGCCAGCTCGCCAGCCAGATCAACCTGCTGATCCACCAGATGGGGGATGTGCTCAAGCAGCTCTCCCAGGCTTCGACCCAGCTCAACAGCGCCGCCCACGACAACCGCCACACCACCGAATCGGTGCGGGCGGATCTGGAAAAACAGCGTCAGGAAACCGCCTCGGTCGCCGCCGCCATGACCCAGATGGAGGCCTCGGTGCGGGAGGTGGCCCAGGCCGCCAACCAGACCCTGGAGCGGGTGCAGGATGTGGAGAAGGCCTCCGAGATGGGGCGCAAGGTGATGGCAGGCAACATCACCACCACCCATCAGCTCGCGGGCAAGCTGCAGCAGACCGGCAAGGTGATTGGCGACGTGAGCGCCATGAGCGGCCAGATTGGCAACATCCTCGACGTCATCCGCGGCATCGCCGAGCAGACCAACCTGCTGGCCCTCAACGCCGCCATCGAGGCGGCCCGTGCCGGCGAGCAGGGACGCGGGTTTGCGGTGGTGGCCGACGAGGTGCGCAACCTGGCCGGTCGTACCGCCCAGTCCACCAGCGAAATCCAGACCATGATCGAGAACCTGCAGCAAGGCGTCGCCCGGGCGGTCAACGTGATGCAGGAGTGCTCCCGCGAGATGGACAGCTGCGTGGATCAGAGCTCCCAGGCCAACAACGCCATGGAAGAGGTGCAGGGCATCGTGGTGCTCATCAGCGACATGTCGAGCCAGATAGCCTCCGCCGCCGAGCAGCAGCAGGCCACCAGCGCCGACATCGCCACCAACCTCAACCGCATCTCCGACATCTCGGATCTCAACTATCAGGGCATAGAGCGGGTCGCCGAGACCAGCCAGCAGCTCGACTCCCTTGCCGAGCAGCAGGAGGGGCTGGTCCAGCGCTTCCGCCTCAGTGCCTGATGGCCACGACCCGATACGACAAGGCCCCGCATTGGCGGGGCCTTTTCATGGCAGCGAAGAACCTGGCTCAGGCGTAGGCGATGGCGCCCTTGCCGACCCCTTCATAGGCGACAATCTTGACGAACTTGTCCCCTACCTGCTTCTTCACCTCGCGGGCGATGTAGTGGGCCAGCAGCTCGATGGTAGTGTCGGTGTCGATCATCTCCACCTCCGCCGCCGGCATGGCGAGCTGGAACAGCCCCTGGGGCGCCACGTACTTGAAGCCGATGTAGTGCGCGTCCCCTTCTTTCAGTGACGCCTCGGCCCGCTCGCTCAGGGCGAGTTCGCCAAGGGCCACTCTGTCCTCTTCGGTGCCCAGGTAGATGTCGGCCCAGCGCTCGGCCCAGTTGAACTCCAGCTCCTCGTCACGCTCTCCATCCACCAGGATCTCGACGGGAGAGCGGTGGCCGTGGGCGATGCGCTGGCAGTTGCCGTCGTGCTTCTTGAGGCCGTGGCTGTAGTGGTAGAAGGCGCCCTCGATGCGCTCCGAGCGCAACGTCAGGGAGAGATCCTTGATGTTGCCGGGCAGACGCTTGGCCAGTACCCCCAGCAGATAGCGGGTCACCGACTCTTTATCCACCTGGGGGGCGGGAATGAAGGCAAAGCCCTGGGTCGGGCAACGCAGGTGGATGGCGCGACCCGGACGCAGCAGATCCACGGTGCTCTCGTCGTTCTCCAGCGCGTGGACATGGACCAGGGAACATTCCGTCGGCACCAGCAGCTTGTGATCCACCTCTTCATCGATGATCGACTTGATGAGCTTCTTCACCCGACCGAAGTCCAGCAACATGCTCATCTCGTTGAGCTCACCGCTCATCTCGATGTCCACCAGCCAGCTCTCGCCCACCATGCCGCGGCGCTCGCATAAATAGCTGGAATCGATCACAGTCAAATCTCTAACAAATAACTTCATTACTCAGGCCTTGCTACAGAGAAAGTGCAGTTTGCGATATTATGACCCCGGATTATCGGCAAAGGAACTGGAACCCCCCATGAACAAATTGCTTATCAAGAATGCCACCCTGGTCAACGAAGGCCGCATCTATGCCTCCGACGTCCTGATCGAGGGTGAGCGGATCGCCCGCGTCGCCCCGGACATCAGTGCCCCCGATGCCGTGGTGATCGATGCAACGGGCCGTCATCTCATCCCCGGGATGATCGATGACCAGGTCCACTTCCGGGAGCCCGGCCTGACCCACAAGGGAACCATCGCCAGTGAATCCCGGGCCGCCGTGGCCGGTGGCACCACCAGCTTCATGGAAATGCCCAACGTCAATCCCCAGACCACCACCATCGACGCCCTCGAAGCCAAATACCAGATCGCCGCCAACTCCGCCGCCGCCAACTACAGCTTCTACCTGGGTGCCACCAACGACAACCTGGAAGAGATCAAGAAACTCGATCCCAAGCAGTCCTGCGGCATCAAGATCTTCATGGGGGCCTCCACCGGCAACATGCTGGTGGACAACCAGGAGACCCTGGCAGCCATCTTCCGCGAGAGCCCGGTGATGATCGTTACCCACTGCGAGGACACCCCGTCCATCAAGGTGCTGGAAGACGAAGCTCGCGCCAAGTGGGGCGAAGACGTGCCCATGCGCGAGCACGGCCGCATCCGCAGCGCGGACGCCTGCTACAAATCCTCCAGCATGGCGGTCTCCCTGGCCAAGCAGTACGGCGCCAAGCTGCACGTGCTGCACCTGACCACGGCGAAAGAGCTCTCGCTCTTTACCGCCACCCCGGATCTGAAGGATCTCAAGGACAAGAACATCACCGCCGAAGTGTGCGTCCACCACCTCTTCTTCAACGAGGCGGACTACGACACCCTAGGCAGCCAGATCAAGTGCAACCCGGCGGTGAAGAGCGCTGCCGACCAGCACGCCCTGCTGGATGCGGTACGCAACGACGTGCTCGACATCATCGCCACCGACCACGCCCCCCACACCTGGGAAGAGAAGCAGAACAGCTACTTCAAGGCGCCGTCCGGCGTGCCCCTGGTGCAGCACTCCCTGCAGGCGCTGCTGGAGCTCTACCACAACGGGGTCTTCAGCCTGGAAACCATCGTCAAGAAGACCTCCCACGCGGTGGCCGAGCGCTTCCAGGTGCAGGATCGCGGCTACATCCGGGAAGGCTACTTCGCCGACCTGGTGCTGCTGGATCTCGGCAAGCCCTATGTGGTCACCGACAGCAACCTGCTCTACCTGTGCGGCTGGTCCCCGTTCAACGGCTACCGCTTCCAGAGCACCATCGAGATGACCCTGGTGAACGGGCAAATAGCCTGGCAGAACGGCCAAGTCACCGACAAGGTATTGGGCAAGCGACTCACCTTCAACCGCTGATCTGGATGATGACCGCTTCCAGCGCGCCTTGCTTGAGATGACCCTGGTCAACGGGCAAATAGCCTGGCAGAACGGCCAAGTCACCGACAAGGTATTGGGCAAGCGCTTGACCTTCAACCGCTGATCTCGGCTTGAGAACATCACGCCAAACGGCCACCTCCGGGTGGCCGCTTTTCCTGCAAGACAGCGGTGAGGTGCCGACAAAATGCACCACTGGTCGCACTTTGATCCGAAGTTGCTCGCAAAGCAGGCAAACGATCTCGAACCTGAATTTCCCCTGTTGACAGGGTCGGGGCATCTCCATAAACTCCCTCCCCGTCAGCCGAGCTGACTCCGTCGGTGTGTAGCGCAGCCAGGTAGCGCATCTGCATGGGGTGTAGAGGGTCGGAGGTTCGAATCCTCTCACACCGACCAAATTCCCCGAGAAAGGCCTTGTCAGACGACAAGGCCTTTTCTTTTATGGTCTTCCACCGCGATTGTCTCTCCGATCCCTTTGTGCTGTAGTAAACCCCCCTTTGCCAAGCGGCCCGCATCATGTTGTCTTCCCTTCGTACTTTCTGCACCCTTGCCCTCAGCGCCCTGCTGGTCGGCCAGCTCGCGGGCTGTGCCACCGCCTATGACAGTGAAAAATCGTTCTGGAATGGCCAGACCGGTTTTTCACAGACCCAGCTTGGCCCGGCCCGCTGGCAACTGGAGTTTGTGGGCAACGATCTGGTGGACAGGGAAACGGCGCGCAAATACGTGCTCAAGCGGGCCGGTGAGGTGGCACTGGCAAAGGGATACCCCTGGATTCGGGTCGAGACGCTGACCCTGTCGCGGGATGCCGTCAGGGTCACCCCGACCCGCCCCCAATTCGGGTTCGACGAGTACGAGCCAGACACCTTCATGGACGACATGCAGGTGGAACATCGCACCTCGGCCCTGCTCGTCTTCACCCTGGAGGCCAGCCCCCGGGACGCGCAGAGCATGGAAGCCGTTTATCTCGCAAAAATTAAAATAAACAGCGATTAATACAAATAAATCACAAGATGCATATCAAATGCAGCTAACAACAGCGCAAAACTCCGAAACAAGTCACTGGATTTCCCCTTCGCGATTAGGCATGCTCCAGCACACCGGCTGTCTGGATTCCACTGCCCGGATCACAAAAAAGGACTGAGGCGGCCTCTCGCCGCCTGCACAGGCATTGCACCTATCGAAACCGGAACTCCCCCATGAAAATGAACAAGTTGACCGTTGCCATCCTCATTGCGATGTTGCTTGGCATCGTGACCGGGCAGGGTTATCGCCTGCTCGCGCCCGCACAGGCCGCAGGCTTTGCCGATGACATCACCCTGCTGACCGACATCTTCCTGCGCCTCATCAAGATGATCATCGCCCCCCTGGTGTTCACCACGCTCGTGGTCGGTATCGCCAAGATGGGCGACACCCGCACCGTGGGCCGCATCGGCGTCAAGACTCTGGGCTGGTTCATGCTCGCCTCCCTGATGTCCCTGACCCTGGGGCTGGTCATGGTCCACCTGATGCAGCCTGGGGTGGGGCTCTCCCTCTCCCTGCCCGATGACGGCGCCAGCTCCGGCGTGGTTGCCACTGCCATCTCCCTCAAGGATTTCGTGACCCACGCCATCCCGAAAAGCGTGGTCGAGGCGATGGCCACCAACGAGATCCTGCAGATCGTGGTCTTCTCCCTCTTCTTCGGGCTGGCCGCCGCCGCCCTGGGGGACGACGCCAAGCCCGTGGTCAAGCTGATGGCCAGCGGCGCCGAGATCATGCTCAAGGTGACCGGCTACGTGATGAACTTCGCCCCGTTCGCGGTGTTTGGCGCCATCGCCGCCATGGTCGCCAAGGAGGGGCTCGGCATCCTCGCCACCTATGGCACCTTCATGGCCCAGTTCTATCTGGCGCTCGGCTGCCTCTGGCTGCTGCTCATCGCCATGGGCAGCCTCTTCATCCGCCGCCGCATCCTGACCCTGCTCGCCCTCATCCGCGAGCCCATCCTGCTGGCCTTCTCCACCGCCAGCTCCGAGGCTGCCTACCCCAAGACCCTGGACAGACTGGAGAAATTTGGCTGTGACAAGCGCATCGCCAGCTTCGTGCTCCCCATGGGCTACTCCTTCAACCTGGACGGCTCCATGATGTACTGCACCTTCGCGGTGATGTTCATCGCCCAGGCCTATGGCATCGAGCTCTCCACGGCCCAGCAGATCACCATGCTGCTGCTGCTGATGGTTACTTCCAAGGGAATGGCCGGGGTGCCCCGCGCCTCCCTGGTGGTGATTGCCGCCACCCTCAACCAGTTCCACATCCCGGAAGCGGGCATCCTGCTGCTGCTCGGCATCGACCACTTCCTCGACATGGGGCGCTCCGCCACCAACGTGCTGGGCAACGCCATCGCCGCGAGCGTGGTGGCCAAGAGCGAAGACAGCCTGGGGGAGACCGCCCCCCTCGGCGAGGTGGACACCGCCAAGGCGTGATCCCCTGACCCCCATGACAACGGCCCGCCTATGCGGGCCGTTGTCATATGCCTGATGGGGCACACCGCGCCTCAGCACCAGCGCCTGACCTGCCGGCAATAGTCGTCATAGGCATCGCCGAATTGCCGCCGCAGCGCCTGCTCCTCCGCCAGGATCTGGAAGCGGGTAAGCCAGCCCCAGAGCAGCAGCGGCCCGAGCCACACTGCCATGCCTCCCAGATAGCACGCCAGCGCCAGGGTCCAGCAGAGCAGCCCCAGGTACATGGGATTGCGGCTGATGCGATAGACGCCCCGGGTCACCAGCACCCGGCTGCTCTCCAGCCGCTGGGGGTGCACGGTGGTGCGCTGCTGCCAGAAATGCAGAAGCGCACCGCCCCCCAGCAGGGCTCCCGCCAGCCACAGCGTGGCGACCAGCACCAGCCACAGGGGTGCCGCCCTCCCCTCGCCCCGCCCCAGCCACATGGCGAGCACGATGACGACGAACAGCAGCAGCGGTGGAATCCGCAACGTCAGCTTCATATTTTCTTCCTGCAACACGTGCCACGATTGACGCCGTTGAGATACACTCCCAGAGTCGGCATCTGGATAAAAAGTGAAATATATCATTAGCATAGCAACATGCTATGACCAGCCCTGCCGCAGCTCGCCTCAGCGATGAGCCCAGCCTCAACTCAAGACAATAAGAAAGGACTTGCCCCATGCACAAGAAAACACTGCTCGCGACCCTGATCTTTGGCCTGCTGGCCGGCCAGGCGGTCGCCGCCCCCTATCTGCCGCTCGCCGACGACCACCGCAACGGTCAGGAACAGACCGCCGCCAACGCCTGGCTGGAAGTGGATCTCGGTGCCTTCGAGCACAACATCCAGACCCTGAAAAATCGCCTCGGTGACAAGGGCCCGCAGATCTGCGCCATCATGAAGGCGGACGCCTACGGTCACGGCATCGACCTGCTGGTCCCTTCCGTGGTCAAGGCAGGCATCCCCTGCATCGGCATCGCCAGCAACGAAGAGGCCCGCGTGGCCCGCGAGAAGGGCTTCGAAGGTCGCCTGATGCGGGTGCGTGCCGCCACCCCGGATGAAGTGGAGCAGGCCCTGCCCTACAAGCTGGAAGAGCTCATCGGCAGCCTGGAGAGCGCCAAGGGGATCGCCGACATCGCCCAGCGCCATCACACCAACATCCCGGTGCACATCGGCCTGAACTCCGCCGGCATGAGCCGCAACGGCATCGATCTGCGCCAGGACGATGCCAAGGCCGATGCCCTGGCCATGCTCAAGCTCAAGGGGATCACCCCGGTCGGCATCATGACCCACTTCCCGGTGGAGGAGAAAGAGGACGTCAAGCTGGGGCTGGCCCAGTTCAAGCTGGACTACCAGTGGCTCATCGACGCCGGCAAGCTGGATCGCAGCAAGCTCACCATCCACGCCGCCAACTCCTTCGCCACCCTGGAAGTGCCGGAAGCCTACTTTGACATGGTGCGCCCAGGCGGCATCATCTATGGCGACACCATTCCCTCCTACACCGAGTACAAGAAGGTGATGGCGTTCAAGACCCAGGTCGCCTCTGTCAACCACTACCCGGCGGGCAACACCGTCGGCTATGACCGCACCTTCACCCTCAAGCGCGACTCCCTGCTGGCCAACCTGCCGATGGGCTACTCCGACGGCTACCGCCGCGCCATGAGCAACAAGGCCTATGTGCTGATCCATGGCCAGAAGGCCCCCGTCGTGGGCAAGACCTCCATGAACACCACCATGGTGGACGTCACCGACATCAAGGGGATCAAACCCGGTGACGAGGTGGTCCTGTTCGGACGCCAGGGTGATGCCGAGGTGAAACAATCTGATCTGGAGGAGTACAACGGTGCCCTCTTGGCGGACATGTACACCGTCTGGGGCTACACCAACCCCAAGAAGATCAAGCGCTAAGCAAATTACTGGCATGAAAAAGGGCTCCCGAGGGAGCCCTTTTTACTGCACCGTTCACGCCGCCTTTTTGCGGGTCATCAGCAGACTCAGCCCCATGGAGGCCAGCAGGATCAGCGCCACCACGCCAAGGGCGATGCCGGTCGGTATCTTGAAGATATCGAGCAGCAACATCTTGACCCCGATGAACATCAGGATCAGCGCCAGGCCGTATTTGAGCAGGGCGAAGCGATCGGCCACCCCGGCCAGCAGGAAGTACATGGCGCGCAGCCCCATGATGGCGAAGATGTTGGAGGTGAGCACGATGAAGGGATCCGTGGTCACCGCGAAGATGGCCGGGATACTGTCCACCGCGAAGATGAGGTCGCTCACCTCCACCAGCACCAGGATGAGCAGCAGCGGGGTCGCGTAGCGCACACCGTCACGCCAGACGAAGAACTTCTCTCCCTCCAGCGTCTCGGTCACCTTGAAGCGACGACGCATCCAGCCGAGCAGGGCATTGTTCTCGAGATCCGGCTCCTTGTCGGCCGCCCACAGCATCTTGGCACCGGTCAGCAGCAGGAAGGCCCCGAACAGGTAGAGGATCCAGTGGAACTGCTCGATGAGCCAGCTGCCCGCGAACACCATGCCGGCGCGCATCACGATGGCCCCCAGCACCCCGTAGAGCAGGACCCGGCGCTGCAGCTCCGCCGGAATGGCAAAGTAGCCGAACAGCATCAGCCAGACGAAGACGTTGTCCACCGCCAGTGCCTTTTCGATGAGGTAGCCGGTGAGAAACTCCAGCCCCTTCTGGTTCGCGATCTCGCGCCCGGCACTGTGATCCAGCCAGAGCCAGATGGCCAGGTTGAACAGGAGCGCCACGCTGACCCAGATGAGAGACCAGATGCCCGCCTCTTTCAGCGACACCTTGTGCGCCTTGCCGCCACCGACAAAGCGGATATCAATCCACAACAGGACCAGCACTATGCTGAAGAAACCGGTCCACATCCACCATTCACCCATTTTCACTTCTCCCAAAACGACAAAACCCACGGCCGGGAGGCAGTGGGTTCGCGTTTGGAGCAGATACACCTTGCCTCTCGGCAAGGTCTCACTTACAGCCGACTTGCGTCAACTGCCCGGCTGCCGGGTGCACTGCAGGATATGGGTGCACCGTAATGACGACAAACCGGCGATAAGTTACTCCCCTTGTGCGGCGGATAGTAACAGTCCGGGAAGATGGCGCCAAGAGGCATCTTATCCCCCATGCAATAAAAAGAGCGCCAGCACGCGCCCTTCTCGATACGGTTCTCCTTAGAACCTGTTTACGAGCTGTCGCGAGAGGTCGTCAACAAGGTAAAGAGCAGCGCAGGAACCGGAATGTATATGAATACATGAGGATTCCGAGCAGCGCATGAGCCTTGATCACGGCCTCGCAGCAAGATCGTTAACAGGTTCTCAGAGCGGGTCCACCTTGAGGCAGGAGACCGCGTGGTCGAAGTTGCCCTCGAGCTGGGGCCGGGTCTTGGCGCACTCCGGACCTGCCACCGGGCAGCGGGTACGGAACACGCAACCGGAGGGCGGATTCATGGGGGATGGCAAGTCCCCTTCCAGGATCTGGATGACCTTGCTGCGCTCCAGATCCGGATCCGGGATGGGGACCGCCGACATCAGCGCCTTGGTATAGGGGTGCAGGGGATTGGTGAAGATCTCCTTGCCGGTCCCCAGCTCCACCGCGTTGCCCAGGTACATCACCAGCACCCGATCGGAGATGTGTTTGACCACGGAGAGGTCGTGGGCGATGAAGATGAGGGAGAGACCCATCTCCTTTTGCAGGGATTTGAGCAGGTTCACCACCTGAGCCTGGATGGAGACATCCAGCGCCGAGACCGGCTCGTCACAGATGATCATCTTGGGCTCGAGGATGAGCGCCCGGGCGATGCCGATGCGCTGGCACTGGCCGCCGGAGAACTCATGGGGGTAACGGTTCACCAGGTTCGGCAACAGACCCACCTTGGTCATCATGGCGCGCACCTTCTCCTTCACCTCTTCCCTTGGCAGGGTCGGGTAGAAGGTGATGAGGGGCTCGGCGATGATGTCCCCTATGGTCATGCGGGGGTTCAGGGAGGCCAGCGGGTCCTGGAAGATCATCTGGATCTCCTTGCGCTTCTCCCGCAGGGCGTTCTGCTCGAGCTTGGTCAAGTCCTGCCCAAGCCACACCACCTTGCCGTCGGTGGCCGGTACCAGGCCGATGAGGGCACGGGCGAAGGTGGATTTGCCGCAACCGGACTCCCCCACTACACCCAGGGTCTCCCCTTCGTAGAGGCGCAGGGTCACCCCGTCCACCGCCTTCAGGGCAGAGGGCTTGGCCCAGGGCCAGGCCTTGTCACTCTTGATATGGAAGTGAACCTTGAGGTCGGACACTTCCAGCAGCAGTTTCTTGTCAGTACCCATTTAGTTCACTCCCTTGATCATGGCATCCGATACCCAGTGGCACGCCCGCTCCCGGCCGTCGTTGAACGGCGTCAGGATCGGCGATTGCTGGCCACAAATCTCGCTCACCCGGTGGCAACGCTCCTGGAAGGGACAGCCGGTGGGCAAACGCAGCAGGTTGGGCGGATTGCCCGGAATGGTGGGCAGCTCTTCCCCTTCGGTGTCGAGGCGGGGAATGGCGCGCAGCAAGCCTTCGGTATAGGGGTGGCTCGGGCGATAGAAGATATCGTTGACCCGGCCGTACTCCATGGTCCGGCCTGCATACATCACCAGCACCTTGTCGCAGATGCCGGCCACGACGCCAAGATCGTGGGTGATCATGATGATGGCGGTGTTGAACTCGCGCTTGAGCTCGTTCATCAGGGTCATGATCTGGGCCTGTACCGTCACGTCCAGCGCCGTGGTCGGCTCGTCGGCAATGAGCAGCTGCGGTCGGCACAGGAGCGCCATGGCGATCATCACCCGCTGGCGCATGCCGCCGGAGAACTCGTGGGGATACATGTTCATCCGCTTGCGCGACTCGGGGATCTTCACCGCATCCAGCATGCGCACCGACTCCTCGAAGGCGGCAGCCTTGGTCATCCCCTTGTGCAGCATCAGCACTTCCATCAGCTGATCCTTGACCTTCATGTAGGGGTTGAGCGACGTCATGGGGTCCTGGAAGATCATGGCAATCTTCTCGGAGCGGATCTTGTTGAGCTTGTGCTCCGGCAGATTCAGGATCTCGTCCCCCTGAAATTTGGCCGAGCCGGTGATGACACCGTTCTTGGCGAGCAGCCCCATGATGGCAAAGGCCGTCTGGGACTTGCCTGAGCCTGACTCCCCGACGATCCCCAGGGTTTCGCCAGCAGAAAGAGAAAAGTTGAGGTCGTTGACGGCCACCACATTGCCGTCCGGGGTCTTGAACTCGACCCGCAGATCTTTCACATCCAGTAATTTCATCTCAGTACTCCTTATCGCGCTGTCGTGATGGGGGCCTGCCCGTGGTGAACGCGGTGCGTTCCCTGAACGGGTCTGATGGCCCCTTGGCGTCTTGCCGGTCCCTGGGTATCAGCGATCCTTGGGATCCAGGGCATCACGCAGACCATCCCCGAGGAAGTTGAAGCAGAACAGGGTCACCACCATGAAACCGGCGGGGAACAGGAGTTGCCAGATGGCCACTTCCATCGACTTGGAGCCTTCATCCAGCAGGGCGCCCCAGCTGGTCATGGGCTCTTGCACGCCCAGACCCAGGAAGCTCAGGAAGGATTCGAACATGATCATCCCCGGCACCAGCAGGGTGGCGTAAACTGCCACTATGCCAAGCACGTTGGGCACGATATGACGGGTGATGATCTTCCACTTGGAGACGCCGCAGACGTGGGCCGCCTCGATGAACTCCTTGCTCTTGAGACTCAGGGTCTGGCCGCGCACGATCCGCGCCATGTCGAGCCAGCTCACCGCCCCGATGGCGAGGAAAATGAGGGCCAGGTTGCGACCGAAGAAGGTCACCAGCATGATCACGAAGAACATGAAGGGGAAGGCGTTGAGGATCTCAAGCACCCGCATCATCAGGCTGTCGACCCGGCCGCCGATGAAGCCGGACGCGGCGCCGTAGAGGGTGCCGATGATGACGGCCACCAGGGCCCCCATGATGCCGACCATCAGGGAGATGCGTCCGCCGAGCAGGGTACGCACGAACAGGTCGCGCCCCAGGCTGTCGGTGCCGAACCAGTGGCCGGTCTCCATGTCCGGGGCACTCTGCATGGCCCCCCAGTCCGGGTCATCGAACGTGTACTGGGACAGGTGGGGCCCCACGATCACCGCCAGACCGATGATGGTCAGGATGATGAGGCTGGTCAGGGCCGCCTTGTTGCGCAGGAAACGGCGACGGGCATCCTTCCACAGGGAGCGTCCTTCCACCACTTCCACTTTCTGGGCGAACGCCTCGACGGCTTCGCGCTTTTCAGTTGTGACTACCATGATGAACTCCCGGCTTAGTAACGGATCTTGGGATCGATGACGGCATAGAGAATATCGACCACGGCGTTAAAGGTGATGGTGAGGGCACCGACCAGAATGGTCAGACCGAGCACCATGGAGTAATCACGGTTGAGGGCACCGTTGACGAACAGCTGGCCGATCCCCGGCAGGCCGAAGATGGTCTCGATGACCACGGAGCCGGTGATGATGCCCACGAAGGCCGGTCCCAGGTAGGAGACCACCGGCAGCATGGCCGGGCGCAGCGCGTGCTTGAGGATGATGTGACGCAGGGGCAGCCCCTTGGCGCGAGCGGTACGGATGAAGTTGGAGTTCATGGTCTCGATCATGCTGCCGCGCATGATGCGGGAGATGGCCGAGATGTAGTACATCATCATGCCGAACACCGGCAGTACCATGAACTGGGCGCCGCCCCCCTGCCAGCCCCCCGCCGGGAACCAGCCCAGATAGATACTGAAGAAGAGCACCAGCAGCGGTGCCAGCACGAAGCCGGGTATCACCACCCCTGCCATGGCCGACGACATCAACAGGTAGTCGATGAGGGTGTTCTGTTTCAGGGCCGCAATGGTGCCAAAGGTGACCCCCAGGGTCACTGCCAGCAGGAAGGCGACCGAGCCTATCTTGGCGGAGACAGGCAGGGCCTGGCTCACCAGATCATTGACGGTGAAGTCCTTGTATTTGAAGGAGGGCCCCAGATCCCCCTGGACCAGGTTGCCGAGGTAAGTGAGGTATTGCATGCCGATGGGCTTGTCCAGGCCATATTTGGCTTCGATGTTGGCCAGGACTTCCGGCGGCAGGGCGCGTTCGCTGGTGAAGGGGTTACCCGGGGCGAAGCGCATCATGAAGAAGGAGACGGTGATCAAGACCAGCAGAGTCGGGATCGCTTCCAGTAGACGTTTAAGGATGAATTTCAACATAGACATTTCCTGTCCTGTACTGCTTCCAAAGGGTCGCGGTTGTAATAAAGGCCCGCCGTCTGGCGGGCCCTGCTTGTTATGCGACTTGTTTCTTTACTCAGTGAGCAACGATGTACATGTCTTTGCTGTAGATGTTGTCCAGCGGGTTGGCCGGGTAGCCGCCCACGTAGGGCTTGACCATGCGGGAGGTCACGTACTGATAGATGGGGGCGATCGGCATGTCCTTGGCCAGGATCTCTTCGGCCTGGACATAGAGCTTGTTGCGCGCCTCGGCATCCACCTGGTTGCGGGACTCGCTCATCAGCTTGTCGAACGTCGGGTTGGAGTATTTGCCGTCGTTGTTGCCGTGAGTGGTCTGCATCAGATCCAGCATGGAGGAGGCTTCGTTGTAGTCGGCAATCCAACCACGACGGGCCACATCAAACTGGCCTTGCTTGAGCGTCTCCAGATAGGTCTTCCACTCCTGGTTCACCAGGCTCACCTGCACGCCGAGCTTCTTCCACATGGAGGCGACGGCCACGGCCACCTTCTTGTGGTTGTCGTCGGTGTTATAGAGCAGCTCGAACTTGAGCGGGTTGCCCGGGCCGTAACCGGCTTCGGTCAGCAGCTCTTTCGCCTTGGTATCGCGCTCTGCCTGGGTCAGCTTGGACCAGGATGGTGCCACCGGCTTGAAGCCGTCCACGAAGTCGGGCACCAGGGCATAACCCGGGGTCTCACCCTTGCCCATCACCTTGTCGGCGATCACGTCGCGATCGATGGCGTAGGTGAGTGCAGTACGCACCCGCACGTCGTCATAAGGTTTGCGCTTGGTGTTGAAGGTGTAGTAGTAGGTGCCCACATAGCCGCTCACCTTCACTTCGTCCGGCAGCTCTTTCTTCATCTGCTTGAAGCGTTCGATGGGCATGTTGTAGGTCAGATCCACTTCGCCAGCCAGATAGCGGTTCAGCTCGGCGTTGGTGGACTGGATGGGCAGGTAGGTCACCTTGTTGATGACGGTCTTGCCGTTGTTCCAGTAGTTGGGGTTGCGCTCGACGTCGACACGCTCGTTGACCACCCAGTCCTTCAGCACGTAGGCGCCGTTGGATACCATGTTACCGGGCTGGGTCCACTTGTCACCGAACTTCTCGATCACCTTCTTCGGGACCGGATAGGTGGTGGTGTGGGAGAGCATGCTGACGAAGTAAGGCACCGCCTTCTCCAGCTGCACCTCGAAGGTATGATCGTCCACCGCCTTCACACCCAGAGTGTCGGCCGGCTTCTTGCCCGCGATGATGTCGGAGGCATTGATGATGGTCGGGATCTCCATGTACCAGGAGTAGGGAGAGGCCGTCTTGGGATCCACCGCGCGCTGGAAGGCAAAGACGAAGTCATGCGCGGTGACGGGATCCCCGTTGGACCACTTGGCATCCTTGCGCAGGTGGAACACGTAGTGTTTGTTGTCCTTGGTTTCCCAGGACTCGGCGACGCCGGGCAGGGTTTCGCCCTTGGGGCCGGAGGAGACGAGACCTTCGAACAGGTCACGCAATACGTTGGATTCGGGGGTACCTTCCACTTTCTGGGGATCCAGGGTGGCGGGTTCGGAACCATTGCCTTTCACCAGGGTTTGCTCGGGAGCAAGCTTGGTACCGGCGGGGACATCGGCGGCGTGAGCCAGGGTGGCGCCACCGAAAAGTGCAGTCAATAAAAGGGTATTAATAATTGTTTTTCTATGAGTCATTTCCATACTCCAACAAGAACATTCCATGCATTTGTTATCCACGAGACAAACACCTCGCTGCCCGCATAATTCCCTGACAATTCTGATAATGCAATAGATATCATCAGGAACAGGCCGCTTTCATGGTCAAAAAAACAACTTAAAACCATTTATTCAGCATTTAAATATCCCGAGACGGTCATTTTTCGTACAGGGCCGCTCGATTCTAGGAAATGACCAACAAAAAAGAAACAATAAAAAGCCGGTCACAAGGACCGGCTCCGACAAAAACGGACCTGGCTCACACCAGACCGGGGAAGACTCCCTTGATGCCCGCCACGATGATCTCGATGCCAAGGGACATCATGATGAGACCCATGATACGAGTCACCACGTTGATGCCGGTGTTGCCCATCAGCTTGAACAGCAGGGGAGCGGCGCGGAAGATGAGCCAGGAGCAGCAGGCAAACGCCACCACCACCACGAACATGCCGGCCATCTGGGGCAGGGTCTTCTGGCTGGCATAGACGATGGAAGAGGAGATGGCACCGGGTCCGGCCATCAGCGGCAGAGCCAGGGGCACCACGGCAATGGATTCACGCGCAGCCAGTTCACCCTTCTCCTGCTTGTTGTGCTTCACCTCCCCCAGCTTGCCCTGCAGCATGGACCAGGCGATCAAGGTAATCAGCGAGCCACCGGCAATGCGAAACGACGCCAGGGAGATGCCGAAACTGTCGAGGATGAGCTGTCCCATGCACATGGAGACCATCAGGATGATCATCACGGCAATGTGGGCGGTGGTGTTGGTCTTGCGTCGCTCCTCCGGCGACATGTGGCCCGTCAGGCTCACAAAGACCGGCAACAGACCCAGCGGGTTGATGATCGCGAACAGGCCGACGAAAAATTTCAGGTATAAAGAGAAGTCTATTGCTGCCATAGGCGCCATCCAGAACCAATACGAGCCACAAGGGGCCAGCCCCCAAACTGCGCGTAAATTTACACCATGGCTTTTCCCTTCTCCAATCAAATAATCTCACCCTTACTGGGGCTTTTTAGTTAGTTCCGCTAATGTATCGACAAAATTCAACATATCGGGTTGTTAAGGGAGAGAGGTCGCCATTAACATCGCCGGGTGCCATGGCAGCGCGTTATATCAACCCTAAGCCAAGAAACGATATTTTCGGCAAATGGCACCCTTGCTTCTCACCACACCTGCTTGCCGCCCCCACCCGCTCCTGTGACCCCGATTTTTGGCCTTTCTCACCCTGGTACGGCACCAGTGGGGTCGGCTGTGAAGAGGTGACACGTTCCCTGCCACCGTCAGATGTGCTGTTTCGCCAGGGCGACTGGATGAAAACAACAACCCCTTTCTCAACATAAATGAAACGTCAGGGGCTGGGCGTTCTGCCGCCATCACGGCAATGCCACCTCCCCCCATCCCGGTCAAGGCGAGAATTCATCGGATCCCCTTCCCTAAGCAGATATTCCAAGGGTGCGTGACAGCAGCTCGTGATGCCAAGAAAGGATGACACACTCCCGTAACATAGTGGTGCGACAAGGGGTGAAACAAAATTTCTTTTGTTCTTTTGTTACATATGATCCAGATCAATCTTTTCTGACACATCCCGACCCTATAATCGAGCCAGAAAACAGTTTACTAAGGCATGTAAATACCCCGTTATGGTGATTCTCGCCTTGACAAGGTGGCTATAATTCCCGGGCATTGCCAAGGTCTTACTAAACAGTTTTCAAATCATCAGGAGATAAACATGGCAGTAACCAATTTGGCTGAACTGGATGCACTGGTTGCCCGCGTCAAAGAAGCACAGCGTCAATTCGCCAGCTTCTCGCAAGAGCAGGTAGACAAGGTCTTCCGTGCCGCCGCCCTGGCCGCCAGCAACGCCCGTATCCCCCTGGCCCAGATGGCCGTGGCTGAATCCGGTATGGGTATCATCGAAGACAAGGTTATCAAGAACCACTTCGCCTCCGAATACATCTACAACGCCTATAAAGATGAGAAGACCTGCGGCATCCTGAGCCAGGACGACGAGATGGGCACCATCACCATCGCCGAGCCGGTAGGCATCATCTGCGGTATCGTACCGACCACCAACCCGACTTCCACTGCGATCTTCAAGGCCCTCATCTCCCTGAAGACCCGCAACGCCATCATCTTCTCCCCGCATCCCCGCGCCAAGAACTCCACCAATACCGCTGCCAAGCTGGTACTGGATGCTGCCGTGGCCGCCGGTGCGCCGAAAGACATCATCGGCTGGATTGATCAACCCTCCGTCGAACTCTCCAACGCCCTGATGCGCCACAACGACATCAACCTGATCCTGGCCACCGGTGGCCCGGGCATGGTGAAGGCCGCCTACTCCTCCGGCAAGCCCGCCATCGGCGTGGGTGCGGGCAACGTGCCCATCGTCATCGACGAGACTGCCGATATCAAGCGTGCCGTCGCCTCCATCCTGATGTCCAAGACCTTCGACAACGGCGTGGTCTGTGCCTCCGAGCAGGCTGTTATCGTAGTCGACTCCATCTACAACCAGGTCAAGGAGCGTTTCGCGACCCACGCCGGCTACATCCTCTCCAAGGACGAAGCGGACAAGGTGCGTAAAGTGCTGCTGATCAACGGCGCCCTGAACGCCGACATCGTGGGCCAACCTGCTACCAAGATCGCCGCCATGGCCGGTGTGACCGTGCCTGCCACCACCAAGATCCTCATCGGTGAAGGTCTGGAACTCTGCGCAGAAGACGAGTTCGCTCACGAAAAACTCTCCCCGACCCTGGGTATGTTCCGTGCCAAGAACTTCGAAGAAGCCGTCGAAATGGCCTGCGACATGGTCAACATCGGTGGTATCGGCCACACCTCCGGTCTCTATACCGACCAGGATCGCAATGCCGACCGCATCAAGTACTTCGGCGACAAGATGAAGACCGCCCGTATCCTCATCAACACCCCCTCCACCCAGGGTGGTATCGGTGACCTGTACAACTTCGCGCTGGCCCCGTCCCTGACCCTGGGTTGCGGCTCCTGGAGTGGTAACTCCATCTCCGAGAACGTCGGTCCCAAGCACTTGATCAACAAGAAGACAGTCGCAAAACGGGCAGAAAATATGCTGTGGCACAAACTTCCGAAATCCATCTACTTCCGTCGTGGTTCCCTGCCGATCGCCTTGGGCGACCTGGAAGGCAAGAAGCGCGCCATGGTGGTGACCGACCGCTTCCTGTTCAACAACGGCTATGCCGATGAAGTGGTTCGCCTGCTCAAGAAGCTGAACATGGAAGTGGAGATCTTCTACGAAGTGGAAGCCGACCCCACCCTGTCCGTGGTCCGCAAGGGCGCCGAGATGGCCAACTCCTTCAAGCCGGATGTGATCGTCGCCCTGGGTGGTGGTTCACCCATGGATGCCGCCAAGATCATGTGGGTCATGTACGAGCACCCGGATACCGCGTTCGAAGACCTGGCCATGCGCTTCATGGACATCCGCAAGCGTATCTACAAGTTCCCGAAAATGGGCGTGAAGGCCGAACTGGTCTGTATCACCACCACATCCGGTACCGGTTCTGAAGTGACCCCGTTTGCGGTCGTGACCGACGACGCCACCGGCATGAAGTACCCCCTGGCCGACTACGAGCTGACCCCCAACATGGCCATCGTGGATGCCAACCTGGTGATGGGCATGCCCAAATCCCTGTGTGCCTTCGGTGGTATCGACGCCGTGACCCACGCCATGGAAGCCTATGTCTCCGTGCTGGCCAACGAATACTCCGACGGTCAGGCGCTGCAAGCCCTGAAACTGCTGAAGGACTACCTGCCCTCCAGCTACATCAACGGCGCCAACGACCCGGTTGCCCGCGAGAAGGTGCACAACGCCGCCACCATCGCCGGTATCGCGTTTGCCAACGCCTTCCTGGGTGTGTGCCACTCCATGGCCCACAAACTGGGTGCGGAGTTCCACATCCCCCACGGCCTGGCCAACGCCCTGCTGATCAGCAACGTCATCCGCTACAACGCGAACGACAACCCGACCAAGCAGACCGCGTTCTCCCAGTACGACCGTCCGCAGGCTCGCCGTCGCTACGCCGAAGTGGCTGACCACCTGGGCCTGACCGCTGCCGGTGACCGTACCGCCGCCAAGATCGAGAAGCTGCTGACCTGGCTGGACGAGCTGAAGGCCACCCTGGGGATCCCGGCCTCCATCCGCGAAGCCGGCGTGAACGAAGCGGACTTCCTGGCCAAGGTAGACCAGCTGGCCCTGGAAGCCTTCGATGACCAGTGTACCGGCGCCAACCCGCGCTACCCGCTGATCACCGAGCTGAAAGCCATCCTGATGGACACCTACTACGGCCGTCCCTTCATCGAGGAAGCCCCAGCTGCCGCCCCGGTTGCAGCCAAGGTCGACGCCAAGGTGGACAACAAGAAAAAATCCAAGGCCTGATAAACGCCACGGATGACAAGAGCCCGCGCACATGCGCGGGCTTTTTTGTTTGTCTATCTGTTTAATTTTGCTAGCTTGTTGATAGGCAAATTCGACAGAAGAGCTAGTCCATGGCGCTGATACAGGCCTCCATCGAGCAGTTGAGAGTCGGCCACTACATCCATCTTCCCACGGGTTGGACGAGCCACCCTTTCATGTTCAACGCCTTCAAAATCAAGGACCAGCAACAGCTCGACATCATCCGCCACCTCGACCTGACCCTGCTGATGGTGGATCCCGACAAGAGCGATCTGCCGGTCGAGCCCCTGCTGCGGGCCGAACCCGTTCCCTCTCTTGAGATGAGCGACACGGGGGATACCGCCCCCTCTTCTGAGGGCCCCACCTTCGACGAAAAGGCGTTCAGGCGCTCCCTTCGCATCGCGGACAAGGCGTTCGGTCAATCCCTGTCAGATCTTCGCGACGCCCTTGGCGCCCTCAACCTCAAACCGGACGAAGGCCTGGCCAATACTGCGCAGATAGTGCGCAGCACCGCCGCCCGTCTGGCAGAACACCAGGGGCCGCTCGGTCTGCACCTCATCCGCAGCCAGAACACGGATACCCTGCTGCAACACAGCCTGAGCGTGGCCTTCATCGCCATGCTGATGGCACGGGAGCTTGGCATGAATCCCGTCGAGATCGAGGAGACCGGTCTGGCGGGCCTGATCCACGACATCGGCGAGCTCAGGATCCCGAGCCAGATCATCCAGAAGCGGGGGGAGCTCAGCAAGGCGGAGCAGAATTTCCTCAACATGCACCCCCAGTACGGACTGGAGATGCTCAACCAGTTGCAGGCTTTCGAACCCAGGATCCGTGAGGTCGCCTACCTGCATCACGAACGCCTCGATGGCAGCGGTTTTCCCCTCGGGATCAAGGGCGACAAGATCCCCCCCCTCGCCCGCCTCATCGGGCTGGTGGATCACTATGACGAGCTGCTTCATCCGCGCAGCGGCCTCAACCCGCCGGGGCCCAGCCAGGTGATCGGCCAGCTCTACAAGCTCTCCCAGAAGAAGTTCGAGCAAACCCAGGTCAGGTTGCTGATAAAGGTGCTGGGGGTCTATCCACCGGGTTCCCTAGTGCGCCTGGATGACGATGCCCTGGCCCTGGTGCTCTCCACCGAGCCCAGCATGCCCCTCAGACCCAAGGTGCTGCCCTACCTCAAGGGGCAGCGACCGGAAGGGGTGGCCATGATCGATCTGCGGGAAGATGCGCGAAGCATCGTCGCCACCCTCAGACAGGAAGAGCTGGACGATGCGCAACGCGCCTTTTTCGGTCTGGGTCGGCGGGTCTGTTACTATTTCGCCTTCTGAGTTATCCCCAGAAGCTGGGGATAACTCATTGGACAAACCTGAATAATTGCTCAGGTCCCCTCGAAATCGTCCACCATTGGAGCTGGATAAAAAACGCCCAGCCGATGGCCGGGCGGAGCATGCCACCTCCGTGTGGCGTATCCGGTGGATACATTCATGCTCGTATCAGCAATATCAAGCGGGCGCAGGTTACACAAATATCAATTTAACGTGCTGATTTTATATGGTTTTATTTTTCCATTCTGGCAAACTGCCGCAGCGTTCAGCCCGCAGCCCACATCAAGACGGGCTCAGGCTCACCCTGCGTCATGACAACGCCCGGCTCCGGCGTGGTGTTTGAGGAAGCTTTTTTATGCAACTAGTCCTCTCTCTGCTCCAGCAGATGAGTGTCAGCCTGGTCATCGCCTACCTTTTTTCCAAAAGCCCCCTGTTGCGTCCCCTGGCCAACTACTCCGTCAGGCTGCCCCACAAGGTGCTCATCTATGTCATCTTCTCCTGCTTTTGCATCCTGGGAACCTATGTAGGCCTCGACATCGATGACGCCATCGCCAACACCCGGGCGGTCGGTGCCGTACTGGGGGGACTGCTGGGTGGCCCTCTGGTTGGATTCCTGGTGGGGCTGACCGGCGGCCTGCACCGCTATACCCTGGGGGGGTTCACCGATCTCGCCTGCGCCATCTCCACCACCTGCGAAGGCTTGCTGGGGGGGCTGGTGCACTGGCGGCTGATGCGGGCAGGCAGGGTCAATGACCTCTTTGCGCCCAGGGTCGCCTTCTTTACCACCTTCGTGGCCGAGATCATGCAGATGGTGATCATCCTGCTGGTCGCCACCCCCTTCGACAAGTCCCTGCTACTGGTGCGCACCATCGCCACCCCCATGATCCTCGCCAACTCCTGCGGGGCGGCACTCTTCATCAGCATGATCCGCGACCAGCAGCGGATGTACGAAAAGTTCTCCCGGGTCTTCTCCGCCAAAGCGCTCACCATCGCCAACCGTACCGTCGGCATCATGAGCCAGGGGTTCACTCCGGAGGCCAGCGGCAAGATAGCCCATATCGTTCAGGAAGAGACCGGCGTCGGCGCCGTCGCCATCACGGACACCGACAAGATCCTCGCCTTCATCGGCACCGGAGAAGATCACCACAAGCCGGGCACCCCCATCACCTCGGCGATCACCCTGCAAGCCATCGCCCAGAACAAGGTGCTGTTCGCCGATGGCAACAGCCAGCCCTATCGTTGCAGCATCTCCCCCCAGTGCCAGCTCGGCTCCGTGCTGGTGATCCCCCTGCAGGGTGACGAGGGGGTGATCGGCACCATCAAACTCTATGAGCCCAAGAAGCGGCTCTTCCTCAAGATCAATCACACCCTGGGAGAAGGGATCGCCAACCTGTTGTCCCAGCAACTGCTGGCAGGCCGCCTGGAGCAGCAGCAGCGCCTGCTGGTGCAATCCGAGCTCAAGCTGGTGCAGGCACAGATAAACCCCCACTTCCTGTTCAACACCCTCAACACCATCAGCGCCATTACCCGCCGCGATCCGGGACGGGCACGGGAACTGCTGCTGCACCTCTCCCGCTTCTTTCGCAACAACCTCAAGCGCCAGAGCGGCCTGACCACGCTGCGTGAGGAGCAGGAGCACTGCCTCTCCTACCTGGAGATAGAGCAGGCCCGCTTTGGCGAGCGGCTCACCGTCATCAACGAGATCCCGCCCCACCTTGCCGAGGTGCAACTGCCGAGCTTCACCCTGCAGCCCCTCATCGAGAATGCCATCAAGCACGGCATCTGCTCCCTGCTGGGAGAGGGGCGACTTCGCCTCTTCGCGAGGGAGACCCCCGAGGTGATCACCCTTTGCGTCGAAGACAATGCCGGGGCCTGGCAACCATCCGGCCAGGGGGATGGTCTGGGGATGAGCCTGGTGGACAAGCGCCTCAAGAGCGCCTTTGGCGAGCGCTATGGCATTGACGTCCAATGGGAGCCAGAGCAATGGACCCGGGTCTCCCTGACGCTCCCACGACAACCCCGCACCACCGCCAAGGAGATGACATGATCCGCACTCTGATCGTCGATGACGAGCCCTATGCCCGCGAGGAGCTGGCAGAGCTGCTGGCCAGCGATCCCGACATCGAGATCCTGGGCATGGCGGGCAACGCCATCGAGGCGCTCGGCCTCATCCAGCAACTCAAGCCGGATGTGGTGTTTCTCGATATCCAGATGCCCAAGCTCAGCGGCATGGAGCTGGTGGCCATGCTCGATCCCCTGCCCCGCATCGTCTTTGTCACCGCCTTTGACGAGTACGCCATCCAGGCGTTCGAGGAGAACGCCTTCGATTACCTGCTCAAGCCGGTGGAGCCTGCGCGCCTCGCCAAGACCCTGGCGCGGCTCAGGCAGGACATCACCCCGCAACCGGTCGGGACCCTGGCCCCGACCATCCACCATATCCCCGGATACCTGCACAACCGGGTACGGCTGCTCCCAGCCTCCCAGGTGGAGTACGCCTTCTCCGATCTCGGCGGCGTCCATGTCGCCTGCCAGGGCGAGCTGTTTCACAACCCAGCTCACCCTCAAGTCCCTGGGAGGAGAAGACCCCGCTGCTGCGCTGGTCACCGCCAGTATCTGGTGGCCCCGGCCGCCATCTTCGAAATCCGGTTGCTGGAGAATCATGCTGGCGGAGATCGTGACCCCGAGCGGGGCCCGGGTACCGGTCAGGCCGCCGCTACCTCAAGGGAGCTCAAAGACGAGCTGGGACTGGAATAAAACGGTGCGCGATGTGCGCCGGATCACAGTGGGCAAACCGCTCGGGTCGCCATGTCGCCGCTCACCCTCTTTCACCTGCCGTTAACAGAAGTCCCCCCCTACACTGGCTGCGCACACCAAAAAATAACAAAGCAGGAGCGTAGCAATGATCTGGTTCTTCCTCTGTGTCGGCTTGTTGATAGCCGGCTACTTCATATACGGCAAATTCATCGAACGGATATTCGGGCCCAAACCCGAGTTGAAGACCCCCGCCATCACCATGGCGGACGGGGTGGACTATGTCCCCATGTCGGACAAGAAGGTCTACCTGGTTCAACTGCTCAACATCGCCGGCGTCGGCCCCATCTTCGGCCCCATCCTGGGTGCCCTCTATGGTCCGGTCGCCATGCTCTGGATCGTCTTTGGCTGCATCTTCGCCGGTGCGGTCCACGACTACTTCTCCGGCATGCTGTCGGTACGCGCCAGGGGCGCCTCGGTGCCGACCGTGGTCGGTGAGCACCTCGGCACCGCCGCCAAGCACTTCATGAACCTCTTTGCCGTGGTGCTCCTGAAGCTGGTGGGCGTGGTCTTCGTCCTGAGCCCGGCGGGCCTGCTCGCCAACCTCACCTCCACCGATCTGGTCTACTGGATTGCGGCCATCTTCGCCTACTACATCCTCGCGACCATCGTCCCCATCGACAAGATCATCGGCCGCTTCTACCCCATCTTCGGTGCGCTGGCTGGTCTTTCATGTCGGTCGGCCTCATCATCGGGCCCTCATCGTCTCCGCAAGGGCTTCTACAACACCGGGATGGACTTCTCCAAACCTGCACCCGACGACCTGCCCGCTCTGGCCGCTGCTGTTCATCACCATCGCTGTGGTGGCCGTCTCCGGTTTCCACGCCACCCATGTCCCCGCTGATGGCGCGCTGCATGCAGAACGAAGAAGGCTCCGGTCCGCTTCATCTTCTACGGAGCCATGATGGGGGAAGGGATCATCGCCCTCATCTGGTGCACCCTGGGTCTCTCCTTCTACGACAGCACGAGGCACTCAACGCCACCCTGGCCAGCGGGCGGGGCCCTCTGCCGTGGTGCACGAAGTCTCCACAGCCTGCTCGGTACCGTGGGCGGCATCCTGGCGATCCTCGGCGTGGTGATCTGCCCATCACCTCGGTGGACACCGCGGTTTCGCAGCTGCCCCGCCTCAATCGTGGCGGACTTCCTGGCACCTGACCCCAGAAGCCGATGGCCAAGCGTCTGCTCATCGCCATCCCCATGTTCATCCTTGGTTTCATCATCTCCAAGGCCGAGTTCGGGGTGATCTGGCGCTACTTCGGCTGGGCCAACCAGACCACCGCCGTCATCATGCTGTGGGCTGCGGCCGCCTACCTCATCAAGGAAGGCAAGCTGCACTGGGTATGCACCATTCCCGCCATCTTCATGACCGCAGTGGTCATCACCTACCTGGCCAACGCCCCCATCGGTTTCGGCCTCGAGATGAATGTTTCCACCATCATCGGTCTGGTGAGCACCGCCCTCATCACCCTCGCCTTCCTGGTGAAATTCAGGCCCTCCCAACTGAGAGAGGCCAAGGAGAGCTGAGGCGTCAGCTTCTCTTCATGACAAGAGGCCCGGCATTGCTGCCGGGCCTCTGCTTTTTGTGGTCACTCCCTGGCGGGGGGCTCGGCGGGATCGGGCGCCCGGGCCGGCGCCTGATACCACTGCTCCCTGGCCACCAGCACAGCCTGCTCCGGCTGGGCAATGAAGTTGGGGGACATGATCTGCACCCCGAACTCGTTGAAGACATCCTGAATATGGCCATGGAGCTCCGTTTTGACCACCGCAGGGAGTTCGTTCGCCTTCATTCTTACCTGCAACTCGTACTCCACATACCAATCCTGCAGATTCAACTGCCGCACCAGGGGAGCTTCATCCTGATTGAGCCGGGTGCAGCGCCGCGCGGCCAGCTCCAGCATGGCATGTACCTGACGCCAGGGGGTGTCATAACCGATGGTCACCTTGGTCAACAGGGCCACCCCCTTCTCGCCCGCCAGCCGTGTCAGGTTCACCACCTTGCCCCACCACCACCGCATTGGGCAGCGTGACCTCGTGATCCTGTCGCGTCACCAGCTTGGTCGAGAGGGCATTGAGCTCGCTCACCATCCCCTCCACCTCGCCGATCTGCACCAGATCCCCTGGCCGCAGTGCGCGGGAGTAAATGAGCACCAGGCCGCTCATGGCATGGTTCATGATACCGGCCGATCCCAGTGTCACCATCAGACCGAAGAAGACGCTGATCCCCTTGAAGGCATCGGAATCCGCACCCGGCAGATAGGGGTAGGCCACGGTCAGGGCAAACAGCCAGATCACCACTGACAGCAGTCGCCGGGTGGCGCCTATGGTCTCGGCGTGCAAACCCTGCACCCGAAACTGGCCACGCTCGATGCGGTCGAAGAGGATGGCCAGCATCTTGATGAAGAAACGGGTGATGACCACGATAAGCAGCACGGTTACCAGACCGGGCATGGCGGCAATCATGCCCTCCAGCATGTCGCCACACAGGGCAAACAGGGATTCCCCAAGCTGATAGCTCCAGGCCCGGGTCTGGGGGAACAGGCCGAGCACATAGGTCAGCCAGCCATAGGTGAGCATGAAGATGAGCAGCAGCGTGATGAGGCCGAGCAAGCGGACCTCGACATTCCCGGTGACCTGGCGCCAGGAGTGGGGGACCAGCCCCTTCTGCAGCAACAGGCGGTTGGCCAGCCACTTTCTGACTCGCCGATGCCCCCGCTGCAACAGCCAGATGAGGCCGAAGAAGATCAGGCTGACCACCACGCCAAGCCGACGGCTCTGAGCAAATAGGGGGTCGAGTGCAGCTCGAGATACTTGATGCGCACGCCGTCGAGCCGATGCAGGACGCGTTCGGCCGCCTGATCCAGGGTCAGTTCGTCGAATTCATCAAGGTCCCTTCCAGCAACACCAGAATGCGCTTGCCATTGACCAGAAACTCCCGGCTCTCCTGGCCGTGTCGGCTGCCTTTCGTCACGGCCACAGGCGTCATGAGGTCGCTTGGCTCCATCCGCTGAACTCGCTCATGGGCCAGCCGTACCCTGGCCGCCCCATCCAGGTTGCCATATTTAGCCGTCAGCATGACGATGGGTTCATGAAGCAGGACCAGGGTCTGTGCCCGCTCCTGCTCATTGGGCTCCATTCTGGGTTCGGCGGTCCAGCCGAGGCGGGACCACAACAGGCAGATCAGCAACAGGCCAAGCCGCCATCCTTTGCCACTGCACCATTCGTTCATCAGGTTCACCTCTCACCTTGCCGGGCATCCATTGCTGTTTGATTTTATCTAACCAAATCAATTTTGTGTGTTAAATGAGCAACCGATGAACCATGCCTGTACCGCCACACCAACTCTCCGATTGCAGACTTGCACCGACGGCATATGCTGTCATTATTGCCGAAGCCTCGACTCGACAATCGAAGCATTGTTAGCGACTCAGACGGGAGAAATCGATGGTACTTGACTACATTGCCCTGGGGATCCTGGTGTTTGTCGTCTTGGTCATGTTCTATGGCATTATCGTCATTCACGATATTCCATATGAAATTGCCAAGCACCGTAATCACCCCCACCAGGACGCCATTCACGTGGCAGGCTGGGTCAGCCTGTTCACCCTGCACGTGCTCTGGCCCTTCCTCTGGATCTGGGCCACGATTTATCGCCCCGATCGCGGCTGGGGCTTCTCGCAACGCCTACAACATGACGAAACAGAGATCAGCGCACTCAAAGAGGAGCTGGCAGCACTGCAGGCTCGCATGACTACGCTCGAACAGACCGACAAATAGGTAACGCCCCATGGACCTGCTACTTATTCTCACCTATACAGCCCTCTGCATAGGTATTTTCAAGATCTTCAAGATCCCGCTCAACAAGTGGACCGTGCCGACCGCCGTGCTGGGTGGCGTCATCATCATCGGCACACTCATCATGCTGATGAACTACAACCACCCTATTCCGAGCTGGCTCGCAACTATTATGTCTCCACCCCGGGGTCGTGCCCCTGGTCGAGAGGGGGCGTGTCACCGACGTCCCCGGTCGAAGCCCAACCAGCCGGGTCAAGAAAAGGGGATGTGCTGTTTCGCATCGACGCTGAGCCCTTCCAGGAGAAAGGGGACGGCCAGGCCTGAGGCGCGCCTCGCCTCCCAACCCGATTTTCTGAAGGCTCCTGGACGCCCGCCTTGCGATCCGGCTCAGCGATCTGGACAGGGATCGCGGCCCAGGAGGCTGAGGCGACGGGGCTCGGCCAACAGCGCGACGCTCGACGTCACCCAGGCGCAACGTGGAGACATCATCGCCCAGATAGATCTGCAAAAAGCGACCGCTCAATGACCTGAGTGCCCAGCTGCGTACAGTCGCCAAGTAACGACCTGGAGCAGACCGTGGGTCTACGCCCCGAGTGAACGGTATGTCGTGCAACTGGCATTGCGCCCGGGCAGGATGCCGCGCCCCTTCAATGTTCCGCCCCCGTGATGACCTTCATTCATGAAGATGCCCAATTCCTATGTCGGCTGGTTCTGGCAGAAACAGCATGCAGCGGCTCAAGCGGGTGACGAGGCCGAAGTCGTGCTCGACGGCATTCCGGGTCGCCATCTTCAAGGCCAAGGTGCAGTCCGTTATCCCGGCCATGGCTCGGGCACAACATCCAGGCACAGGCGGGTGCTTTCGATCAGACTTCGGCCCAGGTACCGGGTCGCCCTACCCATCGTGCTCGAGATCACCGATCCCGAGTGGGCAAACTACCAGGTGATCGCGGGCTCCAGCGGTCAGGCCGCCATCTATACCGAGCACTTCCACCACGTGGCCATCATGCGCAAGATCCTGATGCGCATGGGTAGCTGGCTCAACTACCTGTTACCCTTCCACTGAGGTCCCTGACCTGCACGGGCCGGCATCTTGCCGGCCCGCTTCCTGTCAGCACGCCCCCCTCGCTGCATTTTCCCCGCAAGATCCCTATAATGGCGCCACCTTGCGCCACAGCCGTTCCCCATGTTCGTTCTCAGACCCTATCAGACCGACGCCGGTCCAACGCTCTGGTCATCAGCACTTCGCAAACACACCCGGGATCCCGCCGTGGTGGTACTGCCCACCGGGGCCGGCAAACGAGTCTGGTCGACTCGCCGAACTGGCCCGCAAGGCGCGCGGCCGAGGTGCTGGTGCTGGCCCACGTCAAGGAGCTGGTGGAGCAGAACCACGCCAAGTACGAGGCGTGGGGGCTCAAGGCCGACATCTTCGCCGCCGGGCTGGATCGCAAGAAGGCGAGCGCCCAGGTGGTATTTGGCTCGGTGCAGTCGGTGGCACGCAATCTGGCAGCATTCGACGGGGCGTTTTCGCTGCTCATCATCGACGAGTGCCACCGGGTCTCGCTCGATGACGACAGCCAATACCACCAGGTGATCGAGCATCTCAAGGCCGCCAACCCTGCCCTCAAGATCCTCGGGCTCACCGCCACCCCCTATCGGCTGGGGCTGGGCTGGATCTACCGGCGCCACTACCACGGCATGGTCAAGAGCCACGGCGAGCGGCTCTTTGGTGACTGCGTATTCGAACTGCCCCTGCGCTTCATGGTGAAAAACGGCTCCCTGACCCCGCCGCGCCTGGTGGACGCCCCCATCGTCCACTACGACTTCAGCAAGCTGGTGCCGCGGGAGAACGGCCTGTTCAGCGAGGCGCAGCTCAACGGCGAGATCAAGCGCCAGGAGCGGGTCACCCCCCATATCCTGAGCCAGGTGCTGGAGTATGCCGCCGACCGGCAGGGGGTGATGATCTTCGCCGCCACCGTCGAGCATGCCCGGGAAATTCATGGCCTGCTCGGTGCCAGAGGCCAGCAGGCCGCCCTCGTCACCGGCGAGACGCCGGGACCGGAGCGCGACGCTCTAATCAGTGCCTTCAAGGCGCGCGAGCTCAAGTTTCTGGTCAACGTGGCGGTGCTCACCACCGGTTTTGATGCCCCCCACGTCGACCTTATCGTGATGCTGCGTCCCACCGAATCGGTGGTCGCTCTATCAGCAGAATTGTGGGACGGGGGCCTGCGCCTCTCACCCGGCAAGGAGCGATTGCACTGGGTGCTCCGACTACGGCAGGCAACGAAACTTCAACCTGTTGTGCCCCGAGGGTTTGGGAGGAGCCCAGGCCCCCCATCGCCCGGCACGCGAGCGTTCAGATGTAGCCCTGCCCCGCCTGCGGCTTTAGCCAACACCTTCTGGGGCAAGGACGACGAAGGATGCAAGGTGATCGAGCACTATGCCGCCGCTGTCAGGGACCTGTTTGAAGATGACGAGGGCAACCGCGAGGAGTGCGACTACCGCTTTCGCGCCAAGATCTGCCCCGGATGCGGCGCTGAAAACGACATCGCCGCCCGTCGCTGCCAGAGCTGTGACCAGCTGCTGGTGGATCCTGACGACAAGCTCAAGGAGGCCCTCAATCTCAAGGACTGCATGGTGATCCGCTGCGCCGGTTTGACCCTGAGCCCTGGGCGCGGCAAGCAGGGGGAGCGGCTGGAGGTGACCTACCACGACGAAGATGGCTTGACCCTGACGGAGTACTTCCCCTTTCACTCCCGGGGTGCACAGCGCTTGTTTCAACAACGCTTTGTGCGTCATCATTGGCCCGCCCCTGGCCTGGAGCCCGAATTCACGACCCTGGCGAGCGTGATGCTCGCGGCAGACCAGTTCCGTCACCCGGATTTCGTCATCGCCCGCAAGTCGGGACGCTTCTGGCAGGTGAAGGAAAAAATATTCGATTACGAGGGGGCGTTACCGGACTGCCAACGCCCCCGGCCTGACCCCATGGCAGGCGATACCCCGGCAGTCACCCGGTTTTGATTATCGGGGCGGTATCTGATGCCGCCCTTTCGTTCCAGTTAGAGGATCCTATGCAGCGGCCTGTTGATTGGTTTTTGTGCTCTCTTTTCTCTGGCGGTCCAGGCCGCCCCCCGCTGACCCCGCCCCAAGGGGGGCCAGTACGCCGGTCATCGTACAGGGCAAACAACGGGGTGGAATTTGCCCCGTCATGCCCGATGACATGATAGCCCCCGCCTCCACCAATGAAGGTGCTCCACGCGCTCGCCGCCCCGCCTCGAACTCGGCGCCCGACTTCCGCTTCGCCACCGACATCCAGGCCCAGCCCGGCGCCAAACAGGGCCACCACCATCAACGGCGACATCTGGATCAACTTCGTGGGCGACCCCCCACACTGTCGCGCATGGACTCTGGTGGCCCCTGTTCAAACAAGCTAGGCGCTCACCCCGCATCCAGGGCAACGTCTCTGTCAAACACCGGCGCCTACAACGGCTACGAGCGCGGCAACGGCTGGTCCTGGGGGGATCAGACCCTCTGCTTCGCCGCCCCTGTCTCCTCGGTCATCATCGACAAGAACTGCGCCTACGGCACCATCACCGCCACCCAGATTGGCAAGCCTGCGGTGGGCAACGTGGCCACCGGTGTGCCCATCGGCATCGGCGCCGACAACGTGGAGGTGATGAGCTATGGCGACATGGCGCGCCAGTTCTGCGCCCTGGAGGTGGACATGGCCAAGGGCAACTTCTACGAGCTCAAGGGCTGCATTACCCCGAACAAGGAGCCGCAAGGGCTGCGCTTTGCCATCCACGACGTGGAAGCCTGGGGCTGGGACAACATCCGCTGGGCCATGAACCGCGCCGGCATCAGCCCCGACGGCCTGCTGCGGGTCACCCATCAGGCCCCTGTCGGTGCCGACACCCTGGCCACCCACTACTCGGTCTCCCTGCCGGTGATGCTGTCCAAGATGCTGAAAAAATCTGACAACCTCTACGCCGATACCTTCCTCAACACCGTGGGTCGTCACTACTACAACAAGCCGGGCAGTTATCGCAGCGGCACCATGGCGGTGCGCGCCATCCTGACCAAGCACGGCATTGACCTTGGCAACGCCACCCTGGCTGACGGCTCCGGCCTCTCCGCCCACAATCTCATCAGCGCGCGCCAGATGTTGTCGGTGCTTAACTTCATCCAGAAGAACGATGCCGAGCTCGACTTCATCAAGCTGCTGCCAAGCTCCCAGGTGGACGGCACCCTGGCCTGGCGACGCAGCGTCACCGCTCCCATGATGAAGAACAAGGTGCACGCCAAGACCGGTACCATCACAGGTACGTCGAACCTCGCCGGTTTCATCGACACCGCCGGTGGCCAGCGCAAGGCCTTCGTGATGTTCCAGCGCGGTCTCTCCCAGGATCCGGCGACCCACGAGCGCTACCGCGCCAGCAAGGCGCCCTGGCCCTGGACCGTCTTCGAAAAAGGCGTGCTGGAGAGCATCTACCAGCAGCAACCCATCCAGATCGTCGAGCAGTGATAGACGGGCTGCCTTGCCGGCAAGGCAGCCTCATTCCCCGGCCTTGGGGCGAAACAGGGACGCTGGCGCCGTCATCAGCAGTGGGCGCAATCGGAGATGGCGAACGTAAGCATCGCTATTTTCAGCTTTGACTGACAGGGCGCCAGGGCTATGCTGTGCCCAGCCTCATCTCAATGGCCTTCTTCAACGGCTTGTTTAATGGAGAGAAAAGATGTTTGTAGAGATTTTTGGTCGTCCCGGTTGCCCCTATTGCGTGCGTGCCAAGCAGATTGCCGAGCAACTGACCGAGGAGCGCGATGACTTCGAGTTCCGCTACGTGGATATCAACGTGGCCGGGCTGACCAAGGACGATCTCGCCGCCAAGGCGGGCAAGCCGGTCACCACTGTGCCGCAGATCTTCCTGGATGAGCAGCACATCGGCGTGCTCAACCGATTTTGAGGCCTATGCCAGAGCCAATCTGGGTCTGTAAGCCCCGACACCATGAAAAAGGCGCCTCTGGCGCCTTTTTTCATGTCGCCATGCCTGCCTCAGGACACGGCGTGAAGCGGCTCACCACCTGTCCCTGATGTTCAATCCACTCCATGAACATGGCGACGGGGCGGGCATAGACCTGACCATCCTGTTCGGATTGATAGATCACCAGCTGCTCCTGGGTTTCGGTGTGCAAAGCAGGGCCAGAACCTGGTAATAGCCCCCCTTGAAATGGCGGTAGCGACCGGTGGCGGGTGCCTGCATGAGTGAACCTCGAGAGCGGGAAGATGAGCCCCGTGCCTGCGTGCTCCCCTGGCAGACCCGACGGGTCGGGGCCTTTTTTACCCCAGCCAATCGTGCCAGATGGGGGAGATATTTCAATACACTCATGTTGCATTATGAATCTGCCCCCATCATCTTTCACTGATCTACCAAAGAGAGACAAACGATCATGCTGAATTTAACATTTCAACAACCCTGTTTCGGGGTAAATATCAGGGATTTATTCCATAAATTAGATTGTTCTAGCATTCAATTCTGTGAAGAATAGGGCAAAGAAATTTTGATACTAAAAACAGCTTTTCTGCCAACGCGCCCCACGGGGAAGGAATCACGCTCACCATGTTCACTATCGACAAGTCGCACAAGCTCGACGATGTCTGCTATGACATCCGCGGCCCGGTGCACAAAGAAGCTCGCCGTCTCGAAGACGAAGGTCACCGCATCATCAAGCTCAACATCGGCAATCCGGCCCCGTTTGGCTTCGAAGCACCGGAGGAGATCATCAAGGATGTGATCCTCAACATGCCCCAGAGCCAGGGCTACTGCGACTCCAAGGGGCTCTTCTCCGCCCGCAAGGCGGTGATGCAGTACTACCAGCAAAAAGGGATGCGCAAGGTCGACATCGACGACATCTACATCGGCAACGGTGCGAGCGAGCTCATCGTGAAGGCGATGCAGGCGCTGCTCAACAACGGCGACGAGATGCTGGTGCCCTCCCCCGACTACCCGCTCTGGACCGCGGCCGTCACCCTCTCCGGCGGCCATGCGGTGCACTACCGCTGTGACGAAGGGGCTGACTGGTATCCGGATCTCGACGACATCCGCGCCCGAATCACCCCGCGCACCCGCGGCCTGGTGCTGATCAACCCCAACAACCCGACCGGCGCCGTCTACGGCAGCGAGTTTTTGCTTGAAGTGATCGAGATCGCCCGTCAGCACAACCTCATCATTTTCGCCGACGAAATTTACGACAAGATCCTCTACGACGACATCTCCCACACCAGCGTCTGCACCCTGTGCGACGATGTGATGGTGGTGACCTTCAACGGCCTCTCCAAGGCCTACCGCGCCTGTGGCTTCCGCCAGGGCTGGATGGTCATCACCGGTCCCAAGGGTCGTGCCAAGGGTTATATCGAGGGGCTGGAGATGCTGGCCTCCATGCGGCTGTGTGCCAACGTGCCCATGCAGCACGCCATCCAGACCGCCCTTGGGGGCTACCAGAGCATCAACGAGCTGATCCTGCCGGGGGGCCGCCTGCGTCGCCAGCGGGACAAAGCCTGGGAGCTTTTGAACGAGATCCCTGGGGTCTCCTGCGTCAAGCCCAAGGGGGCGCTCTACATGTTCCCGCGCCTCGACCCCAAGGTGTACGACATTCGCGATGACCAGAAGATGGTGTTCGACCTGCTGCAGCAGGAGAAGCTCCTGCTGGTGCAAGGCACCGGCTTCAACTGGCCGGCACCGGATCACTTCCGCCTGGTGTTCCTGCCCCGGGAAGAGGAGCTGGAAGAGGCCATCGGTCGCCTCGCCCGCTTCCTCAAGGGCTACAAGCAGTAAGCAAGGCTCATGAAAAAGGCTCCCGCGGGAGCCTTTTTGTTGTCTGTCGCGTTCTATCCGCGCCATCAGCCGTGGAGCAGGGCCCCGGCCACCAGCACCGCCATGGTGATGAGGGCCACCCCGATGATGAAGGGCAGCACCCAGCGCACGAAGCGATCGTAGGGGATCCTGGCGAGCGCCAGCCCCGCCACCAGGTGGGCGGCGGTGGGGGCGAACAGGTTGATCCAGCCGGAGGCGGACTGATAGGCGGTGATCACCAGATCCCGCGAGATGCCGGAGAAGTCCGCCAGCGGCCCCATCAACGGCATGGAGACGGTCGCGAGCCCCGAGGTGGAGGGAATGAAGAAGCTCAGGATGATGTGCACCAGATAGGCCATCAGGATGAAGACCGACGACGACAGCCCGCTCACCAGTCCCTCGGCCCAGTGCAGTATGGTGTCGATGATGACGCCGTGCTCCATCACCACATAGATGCCGCGCGCCACCGCTACCACCAGGGCCACCCCGATGAGATCCCGCGCCCCGTTCAGGAAGGTCGCCACGTAGTTGGACTCCGGCATCCGGTTGATGAGGGCAATCAGGATGGAGGCGCTGAAGAACAGGGTGGAGAGCTCGTCAAACCACCAGCCCAGGGTGGGCAGCAGATCGATGCCCAGATCGGACCAGCACCACCGCATAGATCATCAGCAGGAAGGTGCCGAAGAAGACCAGCATGGTGAGCTTCTGCTTACCGCTGAAGGCGAGGTTGCCGCTCTTCATCTGGGAGAACTCGTCGTCATAAACGATGTCGGCCAGCACGGAGCGGGACTTGTTTCTGCTGCACCTGCCTGGCGTAGCGCATCACGAACCAGGAGGCGAAGATCACCAGCAGCAGCCACTGGATGACCCGCAGCCCTATCCCCTCACCGATGGGGATACCCGCAAAGCCGGAGGCGATACCGGTGGCAAACGGATTGACGGTGGAGGCGAGCACCCCGACCCCGGAGCCGAGCAGGATGATCCCCGCCGCCACCATGCGATCGAAACCCGCCGCCATCATCACCGGCACGATGAGTGCCCAGAAGGCTACCGTCTCCTCCGCCATGCCGAAGGTGGAGCCACCCAGGGCAAACAGGGCGATCAGCACCGGTATGAGCAGCCGCTCGCGCCCGGCGAAGGTACGCACTATGGCCCCGACCCCGGCATCCAGCGCCCCGCTCTGCATGGTCACCGCCAGAAAGCCGCCGATGATGAGCACGAAGAGTGCCACGTCCGCCGCCTTGTGAAAGCCCTGGATGGGCGCCTTGAGCACATCGAATACCCCCTGCGGTTGGGAAGGGAGCTCGGTGTAACTGCCGGGTACCGGCAGCAGTCGCTCGTCACCGCTGTAGTCGGCCACGGCGGCTGCCGCCACCGGCTGCTGGGTCTTGGCCGTCACATAGTTGTATTTTCCCGCCGGCAGCACCCAGGTGAGGGCCGCCATCAGGGCGATGATGAGGAAAAGCAGGGTATAAACCGTGGGGAGCTGGCGCTTCTTAGGCGCCTCATGGGATGTGGTCATGACTTTCGTACCTCGGCGGTGCCGTCTGTGATCCGGACAGCGCAAGCCTAGCGGGTTTGTTCGGGGAAAAAGGTGATCGCGGATAATAAACCTGAGGCAACAGGTTGAGTCTGCTGCAAAAAAACAGGGCCCCGCAGGGCCCTGTCTGTGCTGGCGACCGACTTACAGCTCGACCACGTCGAATTGCACGTCCGGATTCACGTCCGCATCGTAGTCCACCTCGTCCAGGCCGAAACCGAACAGGCGCAGGAACTCCTGCTTGTAGCCGGTGTAGTCAGTCAGCTCGGAGAGGTTCTCGGTGGTGATGGAGGGCCAGAGATCACGGCAGGTCTGCTGCACGTCTTCACGCAGTTCCCAGTCATCCATGCGGATGCGGGCCTGCTCGTCCAGCGCCATGTCGGCGCCGTACAGGCGGGTGCGCATCATGCGGTCCACCTGCTCCATGCAGCCCTCGTGAATGCCCTTCTCCTTCATGATCTTGAAGGCCATGGAGATGTAGAGCGGCATCACGGGAATGGCAGAGGAGGCCTGGGTCACCACGGATTTGAGCACGGCCACGTGGGCGGTCCCCCCCTTGGCAGCCAGATCGCCACGGATGGCGGTGGCGGCGCGGTCCAGATCTTCCTTGGCACGGCCCAGAGTACCGTGCCAGTAGATGGGCCAGGTCAGGTCGGTACCGATGTAGGAGTAGGCCACGGACTTGGCACCGTCAGCCAGCACACCCGCATCGCGCAGAGCCGCCATCCACAGTTCCCAGTCCTGGCCGCCCATGACGGTGATGGTGCTCTGGATCTCTTCCTCATTCGCCGGCTCGACGGTGGCGGTGATGATCTGATCCTTGTTGGTGTCGATGGCGGTGGAGGTGTAGACCTCGCCGATGGGTTTGAGGGCGGAGCGCACCACTTCGCCGGTATCCGGCAGCTTGCGCACCGGAGAGGCCAGGGAATAGACCACCAGATTCGATTTGACCCAATCCTGCTGATGAGCTCGCTCACCTTGGCACGGCACTCGTGGGAGAAGGCATCGCCATTGATGCTCTTGGCGTAGAGGCCGGCCTCTTTGGCGGCCTTGTCGAAGGCGGCGGAGTTGTACCAGCCGGCGGAGCCCGTCTTGGTCTCGGAGCTCGGCTTTTCGAAGAAGACACCGATGGTAGCAGCTCCGCTGCCGAAGGCTGCGGCAATGCGGGAGGCCAGACCATAGCCGGTGGAAGCGCCGATCACCAGCACCTTCTTGGGGCCATTCTCGATGGCGCCCTTGGCTTGGGTGTAAGCGATCTGGCGACGAACATTGGCTTCACAACCGACCGGGTGGGTGGTGGTGCAGATAAAGCCGCGAACCTTGGGTTTGATGATCATGTGTTGTCTCTTATCCGTTTGATGGATGAAATCGGGGCATAAGATACCTCATTGCGGCCCGTTATGGTGCTCTGATGTGTTGAACTGCGGGGAAACAGGTGTAGCCCGCCGCGAAAAATGAAAAAATCTTCTGGGTAAAACGACAAACAGAGTTCAGCCGCATTTATCAAACTCGGTGAATCAGGAATCACCCAGTTTGAAAGACGCTTAACAGGGGTTTAAACCTCGATTTCATAGGTTGGTAAATCAGGCGCGGGCCCAATGATGGCGCCTCCCTGATAAAACGCCTTCTGGCCGATGGCCACCCCTCCCCCTCGCACGATCACTACGCCCCCGCCCGGGGCCTCCAGCGTGGTACTGGTACCCGTCGTTGCGGTGACGGTACCGACCAGCAACGGTTCGGCGCCGGGTATCAGCTCCCGGAACTGCTTGAACAGGTTCATACAAATCGCTCCACACTCAGTTGCTGGCGCACCGTCATGGCCTTGTTCTGTAGCTCAGCAGAGACCCTGACGCCCCGGTTGTATCCCTTCCAGCCATCCACCGCGAGCAACGCCCCGGGCAGAATAAGCCCCGTGTCGCCGGACAACGGCAGCTGGATGGTCTGGGTGCGCTTCGGCATAGTCTTGGCCAGCCCCACCACACCTTGGGCGCGGGCCGCCACCACATCGCACACCAGCGGGTGGGTGATGGCCAAAGCCTGCCGCTCCCCTGCTGTGCCTTGGCGCAGCACCCGCGCGTTGATGCCCTGATGGCCACCGCTGACATAGATGCCGTTCGCAGGCTGCCCCGGCTGGAAGTCGCTGCCCAGCGTCGTGATGATAGCGCGGGGGATGGCCACGTCGGCCAGCGCCCCATCGATCTGCCAGGGCACGGTCGGATAGCGCGGCTTGATGACCAGGTGCCGATCGCGCTGGTGCGGCAACACGAACCCACCCGCCGCCTCGGCCAGGTACTTGATCGCCTCGATGGGAGTCTGGCTGTCCAGGCTGAAAAATCCGCCAGGTACCAGCCAATCCGGCGCCTGCCAGTCCAGGGTCCAGCCGAACGGCAGCAGCGCCTCTGCGAGCTGGGCCATGGTCGCAGCCCCGATCTCGCTCACTGCCTGGGGTAAGACATGGGTCGGTGACAAATAGGCCGTGCGAGAGCGCCCGGTGAGGGTCGCCGACTCACGGGCAAAGCTCTGGCTTGATTGCCAACCATCGCACACGCAATCCCACTGCTGGCCGTTGACGAAGATGCTTACCTCCTCCTCGTCCGTCATCTCGGCTGCCGCGATGCGGGGGATCTGGGCCGTGAACTGCCAGGCCCAGGAGTCGGTATCAAGTTCGATGCCCAGCGAGGTGGCGGGAATGTCGAGCCCGTCTCTGACTCGCACTATCTGTGCTGCGTTGCTCACCAGGTAAACCCTCCGGGTTGGAATAACGATGTGGGCTTGCCCGAACCAGACAAACTCCAGGGATGCGCCCCCCCGGGGGCGGCCGAACGCCAGCTTGCGGCTGCGCTTGTCCGGGCGCTCTGGGGTGATGGGGGGCTTGGGGGGCGGCGTGATGCCCCAGGGGGGCTGTATCGCCTCGTCCCACCCATCCCGCCAGCTTTTGCGAAGGGGCAGACCCCACTGCCAGCGCTGGCCGGTCAGGGTGAACCCCAGCCCGATACCCTGGGCCCAGCCGCCCTGCCACTCGTTGTCCAAGCGCGGCAGGTCACGATAACCGCTCACCTGCCAGCACCCCGCCCTGGTGGCCTCACGCCACGGCGAGCGCGGAGTGACATCGCAGCGCGGCAGGCTGGTAAAGCCGGTTCCGTGGGTCGTGCCCAGTGCCGGGCCTTCTTCAAAGCGATCCTGCACCAGGTTATCGCAGCGCGGCATCTGGGCCGCGACACCTACCAGAGTGCTCTCCAGCGCCGTGCCCTCTTGCCAAGACTGCTGATGGTGCGCCTGGGCCACCCCGGGTCGCTCCCAGTGGCTGATGACGCTGGCCACTACATCCTGGGCTTGCTGCCACTGACCCTGGCTGGTGTGGCTCGGCCCCCGAAACACGTTGATGTCATTGCCAGCCTCATCTGGTAGAGAGCGTCGGCCGCGCGCCGTCACGGTCAGCGTTGCATCGATCACACGCTGGCGGTGATGTCCGTGACCGTGGCAGGGGCCGTGCTGGCCAGGGTAGCCGGATGGATGGGCGTGATCGTGACATCAGTCAGCGGTGCCTGCCCCTGCCCCTGCAAGACGGCAGGCAGCACCAGCCCGGGGGAGCTGGCGAAGGTGGGCGGCAGACAGGTGCCCTGCAGCACGGCCACATAGCGCACCACCATAGCCGGGTTCAGCTCCAGGGCAGCGGACACGACTTGCGGGCCTTCTGCAGCGCCAGGCGGGCGTCGGTTCTGGCCATGCTGACCTCTTGGCTCACGCAGAGCGGTTAGGGTTCGGTGAAGGTGGCATTGTTGATGCGCACCATGGCGCCCGCATACAGCTCGTTCGCCGGGATCTCGATGTCGGCCCCGCTGCCCGGTGGCCCCACATCCAGGTCTGCGATAAAGACCCCATCGCGGTTGGCCAACCGCCCCCACGCCTGGACTCCGTTGCCGGTGACCATCTTCTCGGCAAGCGGCTTGAGGGTCAGCACCCCGCCCGTCACGCTCTGTGCGCAGGGGTGGGTAAACTGCATGGCGACCAGCAGCACCTGGCTGGTGACGGCGGCCCCCGGGCGGGCCGTGGCCCGGTATAAATGGTGAGGGTCGCCGGCCCCGCACTGCCTGAGTCGATGGCCGTGGCCAGCAGATCGGCGCGGGCGGTGCGCAACGTATCGGAGTAGGTGAACATA
Source organism: Aeromonas sp. FDAARGOS 1402 (assembly GCF_019046925.1). Lineage (NCBI taxonomy): Bacteria > Pseudomonadati > Pseudomonadota > Gammaproteobacteria > Aeromonadales > Aeromonadaceae > Aeromonas > Aeromonas sp. FDAARGOS 1402. The sequence continues at coordinate 3,100,434 of NZ_CP077201.1, read as the reverse complement.
TCAACCTCCTGACAGACCGACCCCCTCACCGGGGGCGTAGGGGGTGGGAAGCTGGAAATCAGCCGCCACGGCGTTGTAATCGGCCGGGCCGAACGCCGGATCATCCTGGGCGACCACCATGTAACGGCGGTTGAGCCAAAGCAGGTCGAACCGGTACTTGCCGTCAGATGCCCGGCTGTAGGTCTCGCCGATGAGGTTCCCCGCCTGTTCAAAGCACAGTACCCGGCGTCTGACCCCCTCCCCGTTGATGGTGACGGTGCTCTCGATGTAACCCTGCTCGGCGCTCTGTTCGCCATCCCGGATCCAGTTCAGATCCCGCCCCTGGCAAAGCGGCGCCGCCGTCACCGGCAGGGCAGACATGGGGCCGGCATAGACTGCCCCTGGACTGCCACGCCACTCAACATCCTGCGGCTCGAACTGGCTGCGGGGCTCCTGGTTGGCGGGAACGGCATTGAGCGCGGCGGTCTTGATCCAAGCGAAATGGCTGGCGAGCGGTGATCTCCTCTTGTGTCAGGGGCCGACCATAAATGGCGACATCACAGGTCTGGCAAGAGCCGTTATTTACGGCGTTGTAGTAATAGGCCCCCACCGTCAGGTATTTGCCGGCTGCTTGAGAGAACACATCGAACGGCACCGTCATTGCCGAGTCTTTCACGCCGTCGATGTAAACCTCGGTCGCCGTGCCCGCCTCATTGAGCTGCACGACATAGTGATGATTGCCGACTGATAGGTTTTCCCAGAAGTTGGTCAGCGAGGGGTAACTGACAGGCACCGATGGGTTGGTCATATTCTGGTAACTGCACACACCCAGGTTGTCTTGATAGAGCAGCATGTATCGGCCCGCGTTCCCTGTAAGGGGCTGATTCACACCGATGGCGGTGCTGTATGTGCCATTTCCTTTTTCGCCATCCAGTCTGAATATCCCCTCAACGGCCTTGATCTTCGGCAAGCTGTCCTGGGCAATCCGCAGTGACCCACTAATGGGGGCGTCAGAACCGATGGCACCAGTTGTGTCGTCATCGGTGGGGCTAAAAAACTCACCGAACCGACCGGGGTGAGATGACGGTTATTACCACTGAGATCATTGCCGTTACTGTTCAACGGCCAGTAAGCAAGCAAACCAGCGGTGGCCTGAATGAGATCAGAGAGTGTGGCCATGCTTACCTCCACGGTCCGGTCAGATCAAACGCCACCAATGTGACCAGCCCGGCGGTGGATTGTGTCTCCGAATAGCACGGCTGAATAAAGCGCACAATTTTCCCGGGCACGGCGGGCAAGTCAGCGAAATTCTTGCGATCCCAGCCCGCGATGGTGCCATAGGGCACAATCAGGCCCGGCATGAAGCCACGCAGGTTAGACCCTGTTTCAAAGAGCATGATGGGATCGGTGCTCATGTAAAAACCGTTATCCGGGCCGTTGGGGGTATTCATGCCGGTGCCAAACCGGGAAAAGATGCCTTTCAGCCACCAGTCAGCAGAGCCAAACAGTTGGCTATATGCCGCGCCATTTTGCGATAGAGAGACACATCAAAGTTGAGGAACTGGTTGCCATAGTTGCTGTTGGATGCCCCAGCGCCTTGAGCCCAGTTTCTGGCCGTTTCTGTCGCCAGCAGGCTGGGATAATGGGCTATGACAGCATGATAGCGATCCCTGGCCTGACCGACTTCAAATAGCCGAAGAGGTAGAAATGCTGGTAGTTCGAGGCGCCATAGGCGGGCAGAAAATAGAACAGCTGGGGATCACCGATAAGATCCAACGCTTGTCGCTATAGCGCCCCGTGGCAGGCCAGCGGTGCTCGTAAATGGTGGTGAAGGTGTTGATGTCCACCACATCCTCGACCATGGCCACCTTCGCCAAATAGGCGTTGGCTGCACCGGTCCAGCCGCTGAATGCGGTGTTGTCGATGCGCAAGGAAACGTTGCCCGACTCGCTGACATTGGTGGGGCGATAGATGGCCACCTGGCCGTCACCACTCTCATGGGTCAGGGTCCAGCCGAGGGGTGCCACCTTCATCGACATGGTGCCGCTGCCGGCACTGCCCGGGTTGCCGCCGTCCAGCTCGAACCAGACTTCGGTGCTGCTCACCTTCTTCACTCGATGCTCGCCGTTGTAGGCGGCCGGGCTCGCCCCGCTCACCTCGATCACCGAGTCTTTGAGGTAGGCGTGCCCGCCGGAAAACGTGGCCTTGGCGGCCCCTTCGGCGGCATCCCACACCAGGGCATTGATCGTGAGGTTGCCGAACCCGGTCACCAGCACCGCCTTGAGCAGGGCCGTCAGGGCCCCGGCGGTGGTGTCCCCCAGGCTCGGGGCTCCCTGCATCTGACTCGCAAACCATTTCACCGGAAACGCCATGATGATCTCCTATGGGGTGGGGCAGATTGCCCCACCTGGTTGGTCCCTTATGGGGTGTTGATGTTGCCGCGCAGGGCCAGCTCAAACTTGTCGGTATCCTGTGACGCCACCGACTGCAACACGGTACGGATCGGCCAGAAGGGGGCGCCGGCTGCCTCGGTGGTGAAACGCAGCACGTTGCCACTCGCCCAGCCTGACCCCCAGCCCCGCTTGTCCAGCAGGAAATAGGGCTGGCCGTTGTTGGGGTTGATGGGGGCCAAGTCGGTGTTTACATCCCCCGCCGCGATCTGGCCCACATGCTCCCCGACCAGCACAAAGGTGGTGCTGGAAGTGAAGATCACCGCCCAGCGCTCCTGCAGGGCGCCCCGGTTGGTGACCAGGATCGGGTAAACCGTGTCGTTGTATTGCGCCGTAGACTGATCGCCGATGAGGTAATCAGACCAGACATTGGTCCACGCCTTTTGATCGAACAGGTTGGTATACCTGGCCCACAGGTCGCCGATGATGAGGGCGCTGGAGACATAGGTATCTGCCGGGTCATAGGCATGGGACAGTGCCTTGGTCAGCAGCAGGCGCCCCGAGATCTCCACGTCGCTGACCAGGCTCATGTCCTCAATGCGATGCACGGCATAGAGGGGTTCGACATAGCCGGTCAGGTCTAATGGGGTGCCGAGGGTCACCACGCCGCTATCCAGGTTGACGCTGTAGAGGGTGGTCGCCAGCGCCTTGCCATTCTTGTCCTCCACATGGGCATGCGCCAGGCGGGTGCGGCCGGTGCTGAGCTGCTGCCCTGCACTGACCCCCAGCGGGAACGCCGACTTGCGGGTGCTGTGAACCACCACCGTGGTCCCCTTGCGGATGAAGGGCACCCGGCCATCGGACGGCAACCGCACCGGATCCAGCCCGATGATGTCGGCATCGAGGGGTAGATAGCTGAACACCACACAGTTGAACAGGATGGTGTCGGCCACCACGCTAGTGGGGCGCCAGATCTTGCCGTCCAGCCCCACCTGGTCAACGTCATACCAGGGCTGGCTCTCGTTGCCCGCAGCGGTGACGAACCGACCAAAGCGCACCGTCACCACCCCGGTCTGGTAGTTCACCCGGCCATCCATGTCGGTGGTGGTGAAATAGCCGTCCCCGTCCGCCGTGGCCTCAATGCGCCGCCCGCTCGCGGTGTTGGCGCTGATGTAGAGGCTACCCGGCGCCACCGGCGCCCCCGGGGTGCGGAAGGTCACCTCATCCACCGACTGGGCACTGAACGAGGTGGCCAGGGACTGCAGCGACGGCTGCGCCGTCTGCCCGGCCGCCCAGTCAGACAGCACCGCCAACCCGTTCGAGTAGTCGATGGTCCCTGCCTGGATACCGGATCCCGTCTCCGGGTCCGGGTTGCGGTAGAGCAGGCCTTGGCGGTCTACATAGACCGCCCCCCCCAGGGTGAAGCGCAGCGACCCTTCCAGAATGGCCTCCGCAAACCCGGGGGTGACATCAATGCGCAGCGCCTGGGCGGTCAGGGTGGCGTTTTGCGCCAGCGCACTGTTGTTGTTGCGGTAGGTCACCTCGACCCAGCCCCCCTCGCCATCGGGGAAGGTGTACGCCGTGTTGTGGTACTCGATGCCGGTCATGGTCCAGCGCTGCACCGCCACCTGGTTGTTGCCCACCCATTTGGTGCCCACGGTCACCCAGGCATAGGTCGGCTTGGGCAAGGGGGCACTGCCATCCGGCATGAAATGCAGGGTGCCGGCGGCGTAGTTAATGGCCCCCAGGGTGTTGCCGCTGGCGTCCTTGAGGTTGCCCTGGCCGTCATCCAGCAGGGTGATCACCGGGTCGCGGGTCTGGATCACCAGCTCCTGATCGTCCACATCGAACTTGTGATAGAGCGCGTTGAATTTGACATGCACCGACCCGGGGGTCAGGTTGGTGGCCCCGCCACCTGCCCCGTCCAGGGTGATAGAGAGGTGCCCCACCTGGCCGGGGGTACTCAGGCGCCCCGGTTCAACGTGGCGCTCGGTCACCGGCTCACCGTACTGGTACTGGGCGATGTACTCCTGGCCCAGCGCCGGCAGGGTGATGTGATCGAGGATGATCACCCCCTCGGCATAGTTGATGGTGCCGGTGATGTCGCCGCGCAGGCGCCCGTCCCCCACCGCATCGTTGGCCGTTTGGCCGCTGCCCCAAGTCAGGATCACGCTCTTGGGGGTGATCCCGGTGTGGGGCAGTTGCCATGCCGATTTGCTGATGCTGATGGGCTGGTTGCTGCGGTTGGTGTAGTTGACCGGGGTCGCCCAGCTGAACAGGATCGCGGTGTCCACGTCCGGCAGGGCCCCCAGGGTCAGCATGACCGACCCGGTGGCCAGGTTGACGATCCCGGTGCCGAACGAGCGATCCGCGCCGAACAGCTCGCCGCGCCCGTTGTCCTTCAAGTCGTACCATTTCCCCTGCGCCATAAACGACACCGTGAGGGTGCCCGGTGCCGGAGTCGGCAGCAGGGTGATGGTGTAGGCATAGCCCCGGTTGTTGGCCTTGATGTCGATCCTGGCCGTGTCAGCGATACGGGACGGGCGAGACGCTGGCCAGAAGCTGATGGTTTTGCTGGCGGCCCCGTAGTTCGGGCACTGGGCGTTGAACTCCAGCTGACCACGGCCATAGTCGATAGCACCCACCACGGACCCGGCCACAACCAGCTCGCCCCCCTTGTCAGTGATGACGGCCGCACCGATGGTGATGGTCAGGGTGCCGGGTTTCACACCCGTGCCGAGGAACAGGCCCCGGCTGGGGGCAATGCTGACCACGGTCGAGAAGCTGACCAGCCCCTTGCCAGAGTCCACCAGGCTGGCCATCTCGCCAGCCGCTGTCAGATCCACCGCTGGGGTCTCGGTGCGGGCAGACGGCACGATCTGGGTAAAGATCGTCTTGGCCCGCACCTGCATGGCGCCCAGGTTCACCGCCTCCGCCAGCTTGGTGGTGGCGAAGTAGTTGGCGGCATCGGCCACCACGGTTTCCCGCAGGGCGGTTTTGACGTTGGTCACCACATCATAGGGGGTCGGCTGCTCCCCCTCGAAGGTGTAACGCAACGGGTCAGCCAGCTTGCAGGTCACCACGTTGCGCGTGAACTCGGGCACGTTGGGCACCTGGAACTTGGCCAGCTGCTGGGTGACTTCCAGCACCCGCACGTACTGCTCGAACTCCCCCGCCTTGCCCTCGTTGCCGACCAGCACCAGGGTCTCCCCCACTTCCGGCAGGCGCACCTCGACGCGCTGGAAGAAGCGGATCGCCCGCTGGCCTTCGAGCTGGGTGTCGTACAGGAAGCCGCGCCACTTGGGCCCACGGGCCAGATAACGCTCCAGCACGTCGCGGGCATTGGCGCGGGTGTCGTGATGATCCCGGGTGTTGATGAGGCATAGCCCCACGTTCGGGTCAGCCGGGGGCACCTGCACGATGATATGGGCACCCCGATAGGTGTCCGTGTCATCCGTCTGCACCGCCAGAAACGCCTTGCGCATGCTGACCACCCCATAAGTGCGGTCGAGATCGCTGATGTCCTGAAACAGGCCATTGTGCTCGCCGCTCACGATTTCATGACCGGTGATGCGGCCGCCGCCGTCCGTGGTGTCAGTCAACCGCTGACTGGCCATCAGTTTGATGTCGCCGGAATGAATGGTCATCGGATCACCTCGGTGAAGTTAAGAGTCAGGGCATAGGGCTCACCCGCCTCGGGGTCAGCCATCTCGATCACGGGGATGGCCACAACACCAGGCCGCCGCCAGACCACCTCCCGCTGCTGCCCATCGAGCAAAGTGAGGGTCATCAGCTGGGCCACCTGCGCCTCCAGCGCTTTAAGCAAGAGCACCGTGGCGCGGGGGGCATGGCCCACCAGGGTGATGGGGCGTCCCTCCGGCGTGGCCGTTTCCTCGACCAGGAGAGCGCCAGAGAGCGTCGGCGTGACAACCTGCTCGACGGGCGACCAATCGAACTCGTCGCGCCAAACGAGATCATCGGGCAGGAGCAGCCCGTTTAAGGTGACGTTCATGAGCGCAATCCTTGCTGTTTAAGGAGGTTGATAAAGGCGGCAGCATTGGCCTCATCGGCCTGAACTTCGGCCCGGGCGGAGCCTGATCTCAGCTCGATGATGATCCGCTGGGGCTGCCCCTGGGTGAACGAGGTTTGGGAAGATGGCCCGGCTTGACTGGCAGCCGAGGTGGAGGTCTGCGCCTTCTCTGCTTCCTTGGCCTGGGCTTTGCTCAGTTCCTGCTGGAGCTTGGTGCGCATGGCCTCCATCTCCTTCTGGAACTTCTCGCCGTAATACTTGCTCCACTCGCTATAGGCCGGGATGTCCCTGACCTTCTGGCTGTAGCGGGCCAGCTCCTCTTCCACGCCGGCGAGCGTGTTGGCCAGGGCATCGGCGTTGCCCCGCAGGTTGTTGATGTCCACGGTCTTGTAGAAGAACGAGCCGGCGCCCACGCTGCGGGTCACCTCCCCCCGGCCACCGCCCGAACCGCCCCCGCCTCCTGCCGACGCCACGGCGTTGCCGGTCTGCACAGCTTCGTCCTGTACGCCACGAAGGCCCGAGCGCATGGCATCGGTGGCACTCTTGGCCTTGGCGGCCGCCGTATCGAAGCCATCGCCGATCGCCGCCACCGCCTGTTTGGCATCGCCGCTGCCCCCTTTGATCTTGTTCATCGCATCATTGGCGATGGCCATGGAGCGGGTGATGCCGTCCCCGGTGAGCTGGCCCTGCTTGGCCATCGCCTGCATGCGCTCGATCACCGCGTCGATCTCGGCCTTGTTCTTCGCCTGGTTGAACGCCGCCGCCAGGTACTCTTCACAGGCCGCCGAGCTGGATCCGCTGTGCTGCACCAGGGTATCCAGGGCGCCGAGGGTCTCCTTGAAGCTCTCGCCGATGCGGCCATTGGCCCGCTCGAAGTCCAGCCCCAGGGTCTGGGCAGCCTTGCCAAGGGTGGCGGGGAGCTCTGCCGCCGTTTTCCTGGCGACGGCATTGATCTCATCCAGGTAGTCGCGGGTCTGCTTGGCCTCGGTACCGATCTCTTTGACGGCGGCGGCCCCTTGTCGCCAGCTGCCGGTCGCCTCGTCGTAATGCACCTTGCCCTCGGCCACGGCCCGGTCCATGTCTTCCACACTGGTGATTGCAATGCCCAGCTGCGCCGAGAGCGCCGCCAGTTGGCCATTGAGCTGGGCCTGGGTTTGCGAGCGCAGGGTCTGCGCCTCTCTCAGGGCCAGCTCCGCCTGCACCCATTGGCGCAGGGCGTTGGCGAACTGGGTGATCTGGATGATGGATTCCACCGTCACAGCGGCCAGCACAGCCCTGATGGCCATGCCCAGCGCCCGCACGCCGATAGCCGCACCGGCTGCCGCCGTCCCTGCCGTGGTCATGCCACCCGCCGCCGTGGCCGTCGCCGCTGGCAGGGCGATGAACTGGCCATAGAGGCCGCGCAGATCGGCAATCCAGCTGGCGATTTTCAGGCCATACCAGGCCTGGGCCATCACCAGCAGGGCATCCCGCCAGGCATAGACGGTCTGGATAAAGGCCTTGATGGACTCCCCAAGCCCGACGATGCCATCGGAGAGGCGCTGGGCCCACGCCTGCAGGCGGCCATCCTGGGCCATCTGGTCAAATTCACGGTTCAGGCTGGCCAGCTGGTTCTTGAGCCAGGTCAGCGCCCCGCTCTCCGCCACTATGCGGTAGAACTTGGCCAGGTTGTCCTGGGCGTTGGAGATAAGCCCCGAGAGCAGGCTCATGTTGTTGGCCGCCGCCCCGCTCGACTGGGCGGCGATCTCGTTCATCAGCGCCTGGATGGTGTCACGGCCGAGCTTGCCAGCCTCCGAGAGCTTCTGCAGCTCGGCGGTGTTCTTGCCGGTGACCTGCTCCAGCAGTTGCCACACCGGCACCCCGCGTTCGATCAGCTGCAGGATCTCCTCCCCCTGCAGCTTCTGCTTGGCCCAGGCCTGGCCGAGGGCCAGGGAGATGCCCTGCACCTCCTCAAATCCCCCGCCGAGCTTGAACGCCTGATCGACGATGCCCTGCATGGCGCCGTTCATGGGGTCGATGCCAAAGGCTTTCAGGCGCACGAAGACCTGAGTCACCTCGTCGAGCTGCAGCGGGGTGTTCTTGGCGAAGTCCTGGATCCAGACAGAGGCCTCTTTGCCGCTGGCAATCGACCCCATCACCGCCTTGAGCTGCACATTGAGCCGCTCGGCCTGATCGCCGGTCTGGAACATGGCCATCAGTTGGGTGGTCAGGGTCTGGATGCCGAACCAGGTACCGGCCAGGGCCACCAAGCGGCCAGTCAGGCTACCGATGGCCCCCTGGAAGCCGCCAGCGCCTTGCGCTCCCTGCACCAGGGAGCGCCCCAGCCGCTCGGTCTGGGCCGCGCTCTCACGCAGTTCGCGCTGCAGTCTGTTCTGTTCCTGGGCGAGGTTGCGGGTATCGAGCCCGGCTTGGGAAAGGCCAGCATGCAAGCGGCTATGGCTGGCCGCCTGGGCGACCAGCTGGCGCTCCAGCTGCTTGACCTCGGAGGCCAGCAGTCGTTCCTGGTCGGTGAGCTGGTGGGCGCTGCCTGCTGCCCCCTGCTGCTCGCGGCGCAGTTCGGACAAGCGGTCCCGGGAGAGCACGGTGGCCAGTTCGAGCTGAGTCAGGGCGCGGCCGCTGGCCTCGAATTGATTGATCAGCTCCTGCTGCTGAGTCAGGGTTTCCAGGGTTTGCGCCAGGCGCTCGGTCTCGGCGGCGGTCTCGTCAGAAAGGGGGCCCAGTTCCTGCACCTGCCCCGCCAGCGCGGCCAGATCCTCGCGGCCAGTGACCTTGGCTGCCAGCTCCAGGGCAAGTTTGAGGGTGGGAGAGGTGGACATGGGGCATTCCTGAGAGATTCAGATATGCCCTATGATAAATTGGTAGAAGATTATTATGATTTATTGCAGATTACAGAGGGCTATCACAGGCAGCGAACGTGTTCGTTTACGTTGCCTCATCCTAACATAGGATTTAAAGACATCATTGGAGGAGCAAGTGGCTGAAGCACAATATCCTGGAGGTTCGAAATCACGAGTAATAAAAGCTGGCGAGCGTATCCGTCAGAATACAGCGACACCAGAGGACTTCCAGATTATTGAGGAATGGCGAGCTGCGCATCGTGGTGTACTGAATACTTTCCAAGCTATACTTCGAAACCGTACGAGTCACACGAACATCTCCGTGGCTCAGCGTCATAAGCGAAAAATGACAATCTTTGACAAGCTAAAGCGTTTTCCAAAGATGCAATTAGCACGAATGGATGATGTTGCAGGCTGCCGGCTAATTTTTCACTCTACTGATGAGCTATTAGCGTTTCGTAGCAAGTTCCATAAGGCCAGATTTAAGCATCGACTTCGAAATGATCCGGATAAGTATGACTACATAAAAACTCCGAAACGAACTGGATATCGTGGAATTCACGACATCTATGAGTATGATGTTAATTCTATTTCAGGAAAACGCCTTACTGGTTTGTACATTGAAATCCAATATAGAACACTAGTCCAGGGTAATCCCCCCGAAAAACTGAGGTGCTCATAAGTAGAATTTTCTCGTATCTTGAACGCAGGAGGTTCTACATGAAAACATCACGCTTTAGCGATGCACAGATCATCGCCATCCTCAAGCAGGCCGAGTCTGGTTCACCCGTCCCTGAGCTCTGCCGTGAGCATGGCATCAGCTCCGCCACCTTCTACAAGTGGCGCTCCAAATTCGGTGGCATGGATGCCTCTCTCATGGCGCGCCTCAAAGAGCTGGAAGAGGAAAATCGTCGCCTTAAGAAGATGTATGCCGAGGAGCGCCTAAAGGCTGAGATCATCTCCGAGGCGATGGCAAAAAAGTGGTGACGCCATCTGCCCGCAGGGAGATGGCGACCAAGGCTGTGGCTCATTACGCCATTTCTATCCGTCTGGCTTGCCAGGTGTTCAAGGTGAGCGAGGGTTGCTACCGTTATCAGCCCGTGCTGGCTGATGAAAACCAGGAGATTGCCGACTGGCTGCTGCGCCTCACCGCCAACCAGCGCAACTGGGGTTTCGGACTGTGCTTCCTGTACCTGCGTAACGTCAAAGGCTTTGGCTGGAACCACAAGCGGGTCTACCGGATCTATCGGGCGCTAGAGCTCAATCTGCGGATAAAACCCAAGAAGCGGCTAGTGCGGGCCAAGCCGGAGCCGTTGGCAGTCCCTGACCAACCGAATCACTGTTGGTCGATGGACTTTATGCATGACCAGCTCAGCGATGGTCGTTCGGTGCGGTTGTTTAATGTGATCGATGACTTCAATCGCGAAGCACTGTGCATCGAGGTGGATTTTTCCTTGCCTGCCTCGCGAGTCAAACGGGTGCTGGAGCAGGTCATCGAGTGGCGGGGCAAACCAGCCGCAATCCGCTGTGATAATGGTCCGGAATACATCAGCGAAGAGCTCAAGCAATGGGCGCAGCAGAAGAGGATTGCGCTGAGGTATATCCAGCCAGGCAACCCGCAGCAGAATGCCTACATAGAGCGATTTAACCGCACTGTGCGTTACGACTGGTTGGGCCATTACCTGTTTGAGTCACTGAATGAGTTACAGGAATTTGCCACGAACTGGCTGTGGGTTTATAACCATGAGCGGCCCAATATGGCGCTGGGCGGCTACACGCCGAAACAGCGCTTGGCACAGGCCGCATGACCTCTACTTTTGAGTGCTCCAAAAAATGGGGGGATTACCCCAGCACGCATGGGCTACAGCTGTTGAAGTCATTGGCTTCATTACACAGAGTCAGCCTAAGTTTCAACGTGGTGATAAACGTTATGAAAAGGCAATGGCATTAGCAAGTGAATTGCTAGCTCGAGCTCATGAGAAACAGACAGGCCCCTTCCCAGGTGCAACTGATCAAGAAGTTCTGAACGAGTTTCTGGAACTCGATAGAGAACTCCACCTGATGCAGACGTTACGAGGCCTGAATGTCACGAAGAGTGATGTCACTGATAAAAGAAACTCTATTCTTATATTCTCTCTAGAAGGTGACCTAGAGGTTCGTAACTATCGTGACGCTACTGATGCATTACGAGCACTATTCGAGCTTGAGAAAAGGATGCCGGAACGAGATATTGTATTGGTTCGTGCCGATACCAGCGAAGAAGTTCGCTTAGCTTTCAGGAACTATTTTACTGATGCTAGTGATTTTGTTCGACTTGTGAATGATGCTTGTACGATTCTGGGTGGTAGAAAAATAGTACAAAAGGCAATCAAAAAAAAATAGATCTTCAGGTCTACCCACCAAGGTATAGAGTAATTTTCCAATTATTTAAAGATGGCGGACCCCTTCCGCCATCTTTATGTTGAGCTACTCTACGAGCGCCCAACCTCAACCCATCCTTTCTGTGGCAAGCCGGTTTAGGCCACACTCTAACCATTTAAAAAAAAGATGAGAATGATTGACAACCCACAAAAAGGGTGAAACAATAAAAATCCACGATAAGAGATTTTAGACCAGCAACTGGGGTCATCTCACTTGGGCTACCTTTTTCTATACCCTACATCTTTGCTGCCTTCATTATCATAATTTTCATTCGTTTTCTCGGATGGTTTTTGAGCGATGCTCATTTGGATTCAGATAATAAGGGGGTATATATGGAAAAATCTTTTAGTTTTCTATTTATGAAATTTACTGGCTATAGTTTTGAAACAGCATGGGCAGTATTTGTAGGTATTGTGGCTGGTAGCCTGTTGACCTAAAATTTCTTCAAACAAAACGGCGGGTCTCCCCGCCGTTTCCTTTCCACCCGTCACACCGTCTCCGGCCGATCCACATAGAAAGGCGCATCCTCGCCATCCAGGGCCAACAGCTCCCCCTCCAGCTCGATCTCGATGGGCTTGTCGCTGAGGAAATCCACCGCCTTCTTGGGGGACAAGCTGGCGCGGGGCACCGTCAGCAGGATAGCCTCACCGCCGATCACGCTGCGTCCATCCAGGGTCAGCTTCGCCTTCACCTCCGGCTGCACGTTGCCGGCGATGCGGGTGCCGGTGATGGCGTTATAGCTGGCGCTGACGGTCACGGGCCCACCGTCTGCCACCGCCCCCGCCTTGGTGGCCCGCAGCAGCCCCAGGGCATAGTTGATCTCGAAGTCGGTACCGAGCACCAAGGAGGTGGCCCCCTCCTTCACCACCAGGCCGGTGGCCGAGAGATTGGTCTTGCCCAGGCTCACCCATTTGGGATGCGCCAACAGGGTCACCGGCACCTCGGTCAGCGTCCCCGCCCCCTGGTTGATGGGGCTCTCCAACCCCATAAAAGCGGCGGCCAGCAGCACAGGCGGGATCTCGCTGGTCTTGATGTTGACCGTGGCGGGCTTGGGCACGAAGTAGCTCTCCCGCGCCTGGCCCAGCTTGTGCTTGCGCTTGCTCGGGATGCTGATCTTCTCGCTGTCCGGTTTGACTTCCAGACTGTTGACGTCCACCGGGCCGATCACCCCGTTCGAGACGTTGTTGGTGAAGGTCTCGATATAGAGATCCCCTTCCAGGTGCAGTGTTTCGCTCATGACCGTTCTCCCTTGAATTTCACTGTCGTCTTGAAGGCAAGGGGCAGATAGACCACCCCACCCTTGTAACTCGGCTTGACCGGTGCGCTTTCACGCCGAAAGGTACTGTCACCGCAGGCCCGACCGGCCACGGCCTGCAACATGCGCCCCAGCCACACCCCGGCGCTGGCCTCCTTGGGGGTGGCTCTATGCACCAACACCAGCAGCCAAACCTGATCGAACGCGCTTTGCCGCCCGCTTTGGCTGGTTTCGCTCTCCCGCTCTCCCTGGTAAATCACATGAATGGCCGGGGTGTACTGCCCCAGGTTGGCCACCGCCTCCAGGTCGGTGGCCACAAACACCTCCTTGAGCCCCTGCCCTTTCAAGGGCAGCAGCAGCTCGCGCAGCCGCTCCCCCGCCGCCAGGTAGTCGAGTTCAGGCGTGGGGGCACTCATAGGAAGCCCCCAGTTCCCCGGCCAAAGACCCGGCCATCGGACTGCAGCTGGGCCAGGTTCTGGCTCTCCACCTGCTCGCCGTCTGCCGCGAGGCCCAGCGCCAGCTCCCCCTTGCCTACCGACTTGAGGAAGGCCAGAGCCGCCTCATTGCGCTTGGCTATCTGCTCAGGTGCCTGCTCACCATAGAGGCGGTGGCGGGCAATGTCGGCGCAGATGGGGACCAGGGCGCTCGGCACATGGGCCAACGGCAACGGGTAGCGTCCCGCCAGGTAGCCGTCGATCAAGGCGCCGGCGTCCTGCAGGGCGACGGTGATCGCCGCTTCATCCAGCTCGCCGGCCGGGGTCATGGCCAGGCGCAACAGCTCCGCCTCGCCAAAGCGGGTCACCATATCGCTGACGCTGGCGTAGCTCATTTGCCTTTGCCCTTGCTGCTGACGGGTGCGGCCGCAGGCTCTGCCGCATCAGGGGCCGGGCTCAGGCCGCCCACTGCTGCGTCCAGATCCCCGTCCGTCTGCGGTGCATCAGCCAGCGCGAGGGCGACGTCTTCACCCAGGCGGGTGACCACCAGGCGCGGATCGGCCTCCAGGGTCTCGCACTGCACAGGCGACACAGCCAGCTCAGACTTGCCAGGTGCAATCGCCAGGCCCGCGCGATAATAGACCTGACGAACCGTTGATGTGATGCCAACGCGAATAGCCTGTTCCATCTCGTGTTCCATCTCATGTTTCCCTCTGTCTCGTTCCATCCAGGATCCGGTTTAAACGGGGGTTAAACGCCCACACTGCGCTCGCTTCACCCCGCCGTTAAACAGCACGGGTGGGTTACAGGTAGTCCGCCACCACCAGTTCCAGCTTGCCCTTGAGCTCGTTGCTGGAGCTCTCGGAGAGCTCGCGCTCCAGCATCTGGGTCGCCAGCTTTTCCAGGGAGGCCGGCACCACCAGCAGGGTCGGCTTGATGCCGAGCTTGCGGCCGCCGTCCGCCTCGAAGGCACGCATCCTGGAGAAGGCATCCCACAGGTTGTCGGGGGTCAGCGCCCGCTTGTTGGCAAAGGCCAACTGCCAGAAGCCGAAGCCGGCGGCGTCGCGGCAGTCCACCCCGTAGCGGAACTCCTTGCGGGTGAACACAGCCTCGTCGTCAACCTTGGTCATGGCGATGAGCTCGGGGGACTTGCGATCCTGGAAGATGATCGGCTTGAGGGCGCGGCTGGTATCGAGCAGGAACCAGGGCTCGCCGGTATAGGCGCCATCCACCACCAGGTTGGCAACCAGCGCCGGGGTGCCGGTGCCATCGACCTTGGGGTAGACCGGGTGATCGGTATCGAAGAAATACTGGGCGTCGTAGCAGGGTGTGGTGAAACCGGCGCCCAGGAGGCCGAAGCAGAGCTCGTCGGGATGTACCCCGGCCGAGCGCCCCATCTCGGCGAACAGGGGGGCATAGATGCCCAGCTCGTCGTCCGCGATATCGTTGCGATCGACGGCCACAGTGGCTTCGAAGTCTTCGTTGACGATTTGGTAACCGTGGGTCTTCATCGACTCGATCACCCGATCCCCGACCCACTTGCGCAAGCTCGGGAACTTGCCGAGCCAGCCATAGGTGTTGGACTTGGTGGTCGATTTGATCACAGTGGCGATCTTGGTGTACTGGGTCGGCGCCTCGCTCTTGGCATCTTCAAAGTTCTTCTTGAAGCCGGTGAAGAGGGACTGCAGCAGCGCGGGTGTAATCATGGCCATGGTCTATTCCTTCTCTGGTTATACGGAACTGCCTTCGCGTGAAACGGGGCTTGCTCAGGCCTTGGCCTTGGCAAAGTCCTCGTGGCTGATGCCGAGCTGGTCGGCGGCGTACTTGTCTTCGGCCGAGAGCACCGCCTCGCCCTTCTTTTCCGGCAGGGTGACGGCGGCGGTCTGGCTCGCCGTGAGCGCGGCGATGGCCGGGCGCGGCTCCAGCAGCGCCTTGAGGGCAGCCACCCCCTTCTGGGCGGCGTAGGCGGTCAGGTACTCCTCTTCGGCCGCCACCACCTTGCCTGCGGCGCGAGCCTCCTTGATGAGGGTCGCGGCGTCGGTGGTGTCCACCTGGGCGGTCAGGGCCGCCACCTGGGTGACCAGGGCGTTATAGGTCGCCACCGGCACGTATTGCGCCAGGTCAACCTGGGCTCCTTGTTGTACTGACGTCGTCTGTGCCTTGAGGGCGGCCAGAGCGGTCTTCTCGGCCGAGAGCGCGGCCTCCAGCTCCGGTGCCTTCTTGGCACTGGCCTGCAGATTGTCGAGCTCGGTAAGCGCCTTCTGCAGTTGCTCGTCGGTCGGGTCACCGGTCAGCTCGATACCGAGCTTGGCCAGCAGCTTTTTAAGCAGTTCATTCATGGGAGTCTCCTTGTGTGTAGCATGGGCGGGGGTGGCCGGCTGGCCGGGTTGAATCAGTTGGGCACTCAAGGCCGCCAGCGCCTGCATACCCACCACCCCGGGATCGTTGGTGATGGCGGTCATGCGCAGCTCCAGGGGGCGGCCCTGGGCGTCATAGGGGAAGACGGCAGAGAGGAAGCGATACTCTTTGGCAGCAACCAGGGCGGCGGCCCGTTCGGTCCAGCGGGGTTTGATAAAGAGGCCCTCCCCCTCGCGCCACTCGATTTCGTCGCCGTTGTACCAACCGGCCGCCGGGGCTTCCTTGCCCGTCTTTTCGACATTGAGGGTCTGGTGGTCGTAGTCGATGAGGATGTCTTGGCCGAGCGCCTTGGCCCGGTTGATCAGGGTAGTGGCGATGGTCTTGTCGAGCTGCCAGTGGCCACCAGGCACATCGAAGGGGCGGCCATCCCTGGCCTTGAACGGGCCGACCGGCAGCAGTTGATACCAACCGTCATCCTGCTGGGTAAGCTGCGCATCGAGCACGGCCAGCCCCAGGGTGGTGGGTCTGGCATTCAAGATGGCCACGGCAATCGCAGATGGGGGCATCACTCTTACTCCGGCTGGACATAGCAAAAATCACTGGTGCCAGTGTTAGGGAGGAGTGCAAGGGGTGGGGTTTATGGTGGGTTAGTGCAGATCTAGATTAAACGGCAAAAGCACGAATGTTCTTGCGGGGATATTGGAGCCTGCATGACAAGCTGGTGACTACTTTACATACACCCCGATTACGGCTACAAATTGAGTGCCGCTATACCTTCAAGGGAGCGGTGTAAGGCTGCCTAGAAACGTCTGGTCAGTGCCCGCCACTACGGATTTGTAAGGGACGGGACTTCAACTTAAACCGAAGTCCGTCCGGCCATAACTCAATCGATACCGTTACGGACTTCAATACCAGATTTATTGAGGTCACGACCATGGGCAACATCGCCAAACATCGCCACCAGGCAGCCGTTCGTCAATCCTTCCACTGCTTCTATTGTGGACTTCCCATGTGGGAGTCATCCCCAACGGCCTTTATCAATCAACATGGGCTGACAAAAGCGGAGGCTAGTCTGCTGCAATGCACTGGAGAGCACCTGCACCCCAAAGGCGAAGGCGGTTCTGACAAGAGCCATAACATTGTCGCCGCCTGTAAACATTGCAACCAGACTCGTCATAAGAGCTCCAAAATAATGACCCCGACCCAGTATCGGCAAAAGGTACAGAAACGGCTCAATAAAGGGGCGTGGTTTCCTGAGGGAGTGATCCGCAAAGCCAAAGGTAAACGCACAACGGCTGTTTAATGGTGTTTAAACGCCTTTTCCCTGCTGTAAGACGGTGCCAGATATACCAGTGTGGCGGTCTGGCCCTCACAGACGCTCCCAGCGGCTTAGGGCGCGTCCGCCGTCAGATAGCCTTCCAGCGTCTCCAGCACGCTCTGCTGGTCTACTTCCGACAACCCCAGATAGGGGCGCTCAGGCAGGTTGCTCTCTGGGCGGCCGAACTGGTGGGCGGCACCGTATTCCAGCGGGGTGCCGAAGTAGAGGGCCCGGGGGTCGGCCTGATAGTTGAGGGTGTCGCGCAGATCGTCGTTGAGGCGCAGCACCTCGTCGGCATGGCGCGGCTTGCGGGCGCGGTACTTGTCCGAGAGGGGGGCCCAGGGCTCCCCTTCCGGGGTCTCCTGCGCATCCCAGCGATCCCGGTGGGAGAGCGCCAGCCCCTCGCCGATGTCCGCCAGAGGCTCGCTTAAGTCGCCGGTGCGCTGATAGAGCCGGGCCAGCAGCTCATGGGCATCGGCCACCCCATGGTGGCTGATAGCGATAAAGCTGCCCGCCATCAGGCCTCATCCTCAAAGGTGGTCATAAAGTGCAGGGCCTCCTTATCGGCCGCAGCCATGGCGGCAGCCCAGAGATCCCCCAGCAGGTCGGCCTCTTCACCTTCGGCTTGTTCGCACAAGGCATCCAGCGCCTTGGCCTGAGCCAGGGTAAAGGGGCCATCTTCTGCCAGCAGGGCGCTGGCTTGCTCCAACAGGGTCATCCTTTCTCTCCTTTGCGGCTGGCGGTCGTGGCCTGGGCCAGCATGGCCTCCACCCGTTTGGCCAGTTCGGGGAAGTGCGCCACCATGGCATCCCTCGCTAAGACCCAGGCGGCAAACGCCTCGGCGGCGGCTTCCATCCTGGTCTTGCCGGCATACTCCGTTAGCAGCCCCACTCCCGTCAGGTCAGGCTCCCCGGCCCAGAAGTGAACCTGGTGGCCGAGTTCGTGCAACCAGGTTGAGAGCCGCTGGGCTGATTCTCCCTGCTTGCCGCCGACGTTGGCGGAGATGCTCCAGTGACGGCGCAGTGACTCGCCGCTGGTGCCCCTTGGCTGCCACTGACGGGGCCCGGTGTTGGCATGGGCATCGGTCACCACTTCGGCCGCCGCCGCTTGCACCGCCTGCATGTCCACTGCTTTGAGTGTATCACCGGCCTTCACTTTGATAACCAGATGGCCCCAGCTTTTGGCCGTAAAGCCGTTGGTCGCGCTGGCCCGGCGCGTGTAATAGAGGGAGCGTACCAGGTAAGGGTCTGTGCCCAGGTACTCGGCAATAGCCGGCGCAACCTTGAGTCCTGCCGCTCCCTTGCCCATCTCGGTCTGCTTGATAAACAGGGTCTTGATTGGGTGGGCCTTGAGAAAGGCCGCCAAGGGCTCGCGCTGGGGGGCGGGTAGCTGGGCCAGCAAATCGCTGACCCCCTGCGCCGTCACCCCCTTGGCCGTCGAGAAGGCGCTCTCTACCAGGCGTTCCGGCAGACGCTCGGCCAGCGCGGGTTTCGCCGCCTCCCGCTTGGCCATCGCCTCGGTCAGGGCGGCGGGCGTCTTTGGCCGGTAATCAAAACCGGGGTCGATGCCACGAGGGATCCGGTGTATCTCCCCGGTGGCCTTGTCCACCCACTCATAATCGCCATCATCCGGTGCCTGGCCCACCGTCAACCCCCGACGCTTGAGATCCGCCTCGGAGAGCAGGAACTTCTTGCACTTGCAGCCATAGCCGTTGCTGGGGCTGTGGGTCTCCCACCAGGGATGGTCCACCGGCAGCACCAGGTTGTTCCACTTGAGGTGCAGCTCCCTGGGGTGCTCGGAGTCGCCGTGACGATAGAGCGCATAGGGGCGCTTGTGCTTGATGCGCTCAATCTGGTCATCACGCCCGGCGTTGTAGCTCTGGCGCAGGTTGGTCTCGAAGATGACGCGAGAGCGCCAGGAGGCTGGGCCGGTGTGCTTCCACCCATGGCGAGCCACGATTTCCTTGAACGCTTTCTGGAACGCACCGAGGGATTGCCCTTCGCTTATCGCCTTGTCCACCGCCCCTCGCAGGTCCGCCAGCAAGTCCGTCTTGGTCGCCCCCGCCACCATAAAGGCGCGGTTATGGGCATCCCGCCACACATCGGCCCAACGCTCGCTCGGCATATTCAGCTTCTGGCGAAAGAAGGCGATCGCCTCCTCGAACGGCAGACTGCCGTAACGAACGGGCATCAGTTGCCCTCCTCCATCTCCAGCATGCCGAGCAGTTCGCTGGCGGCGATGGCCTGGGCCAGCAGTGCCCCCAGTTCGTCATGGCTGAGGTTGGGCTCCAGCGCCAGCAGGCCATCCCGGATCTCCTCCAGGGTGGTGGCCTGCATCACCAGTGCCTGGACGGCATCGGTCATGCCGGCGAGCAAAGGGGCCACCTCGGCCTGCAGCCGGGCCAGCTGGGCATCGTTGTTATCACCCTGGACAGGGGGCTTGGCCGCCAGCGCCGCCAATCCCTGCGCCGTCAGGGCCGCCTCCCCGACCCCTGCCTGCTTATCGACGATGACCAGCACCTCTTCCCCTTCCTTGGGTGCCGGGATCTGCAGTTTGTCGCGCACCCACTGCGCCGGGATCTGCATCCCCATGCCCACCAGGGCCCGCAGCGGATAGGCCAGATCGCGCATGTCCTCCGGCTCGGTCACGTCAAACTCCAGGCGCGGGCAGCGGCGCGGCCCCTGGAAGCTCTTGCCGTTCAGGGCAAACAGCGGATAGACCAAATCCCGGGTCAGGGTCGCGGCGAGCTGGCGAAGGTCCGCATCCCGCACCTCCTGGCGCACCTCGTTATGCACGTTGCCGAGCGCATTGGTCGAGCTCTTGCCGTCGGCCTGGCTGGTCAAGGTGCCCCCCAGAATGGCCTTGCTCATGGAGCGCTCGCACCAGTCCATCATCACCAAAAAGGGCTCGGCCTGGCCATTGGCCGCATTCTGGAACTCGATCTCCATCCCCCGGGGGATGATGCCGCCCGCATTGTGACCGATGGAGAGCACCGCCTGCAGCAAGGTGGATTTCTCCTTCTCGGTCGCCCCTTCCGGGTATTTGCCCAGGCGCACCGGCAGGCCGTAGATCTCCAGAAACTCGGCGAGATCCCGCACGCTGTAATTCTTGAACAGGAAGGGCCAGACCAGGGTGCGGATAAGGCCGGTGCGGGCGAGATAGCCGGATTTCGACTTGGCCTTGTGCATGACCCAGCCGAACGGATTGAGGGCGGCCCCCTCCTTGCTGCCGTCCCGCAGCCGCAACTGGTTCCAGTCATCCGGGTGGGTCTGGAACCAGGCGGGATCCCGCCAGACGATGCCCTTGGGGAGCTGCAGCCCCTCCACCATCTCCCAGCCGCTGAACTCCTGGGCACTGAACCCCTTGAGCACCGCATCGGTGGCGTCAAAGATGGCGTCGTCCAGCCAGGTGAAGTCCTCCAGCAGCTCGCGGATCATCTCGCAGTCGCGCTGCTCGGCGGGAGTGGCATTACGGGGCGGCTCTATGGTCCAGCTCACCCCGAGCAGGGACCGGCGCCGCTTGCCAAGCTCGCTCTGCAGGTGAGCGTCCTTCTCTTCCATGTCTTCGGCCAGCTCGCACTGGGCGATGAGGCTTCCCTCCTCCGCCTCTTTCAGCGCAGCAGCAGCCTTGCCCGGGGTGAGCCCCACCGTGGGGTGTTCGCTGTAGTGACGGCGCAGCTGGGCCAGCTTGGCATCGTTTTCGGTTTGCGGCTCTTTCTGCAGGCGCAGCGAGTTGCCATGAATGTCGATGAGTCCGGCCATTACCAACCCCCTCTCTCATTTTTGATCAGATCCCTCGTCCCGAGGGATGGGTGATAGTCGTCGTTGCTGTCGCGCCCGTGTTTACCAGGTAAGGGGGTGAACTCGATGGCGCCCCCCTCCATCCAACTCGCCCGCACTGCCATGGCCAAGGCCACCGCAAAGTCGCCGTGACGCTGCTGGCCGCCCTGGCCGGTGTTCTTGCCCTTGTCGATCTTGGGCACCCCGTTGATGACCTGGATCTTGCCCAGATCGTCCTGCACGTCCGCATGGCGCGGGATCATGAGGTTGCCATCCTCAAACTCGGCCTTGAGCTTAGGCATCCACTCCCGATACCAGGGGTCATTGAGCATCACGCACTCGATCATGCTGGCGCCCCAGCGCAGCCGAGCAGCTTCTGCCAGATAACCGCCGTTACCGGTGGCATCGAAGGCGGCCGCCGTGAAGCGGTGTAGCCCCTGCAGCAGGTAGAACAGGATCTGGCGCTGGGTCTCATAGGGAGCGTTGACCAGTTCCACCACGAAGGGCACCCGTTTGCGCAGGTTGGGGGCGATGGCGAGCGGCACGAACACCGATAAGTCCCCCTTGCGGGCGAAGTCCTCGCCGAGCACATGGCGGCAGCTGTGATCGAGCGCCTCCAGGCAGGGCTTGAGATTCTCCTCGCACCAGAGCTCCGCCACCGCCTTGCGGGTCTCCTCGCTTTGCAGCTCGAAGTCCGCAGGGGAAGTGAAGCGCAGGATGGGGATATCCGGCTGCATGGCACGCTCGATCAGGGTGCGCTTGATATAGACGCCGCTACTCTGTTTGGGCACGCAGAAATACTCCTCCAGCGCATCCTCTTCGGTGGCGGTAGCCTTGAGCAGCCCTGCCTTCCAGCTCTCCTCGGCCTCCGACGTCCAGGGCGTGCCCTTGACCTGGCAGATGCGACGATAGAGCCCCTGACGGCAGGCGTCGTCCAGGCTGATGGTGTGAATGGAATAGTCTTTACGACCCGCCCGGCTGTCATTTATCAGCTGGTTAAACAGGTTATCGACGCCGTTGTGGGTGCTGATAAGGCGCACCTTGGCCCCCCACATGGTCAGCGCCATCGCAGCCTTGAGTACCTCGGCCAGCCGGTCGTGGAACGCCGCCTCGTCGATGGTGACATTCCCCTGCATCCCCCGCAGGTTGGAGGGGTTGCTGGAGAGGGCCTGCACCTTGAAGCCCGAGGCGAAATAGACCACGAAGGTGAGGATCGCCTTGTCCTCGTCGTCGGTGAACACCTCCTCCTGGATCTCACCGGCTGCCTTGTTGTACGCCTTGGCCCACATGGCCACGGCATCGATAAACTCACGGGCCATCTCCTTGTTGCTGCCCACATAGAAGTGGTGGCAACCCCCGGCCGTTTTAGTCTTGGAGGCCGTCAGGGCGGCGTCGGCCGCCTCCGCCCAGGTGATCCCGGTACGGCGGCTCTTCTCGGCGATCTTGAGCGGGCTCTCGTCGGCAATCCAGATACGCTGGTAGGGCAGCAGCACCTCGTCGGGGTTGTATTCGGTACCGAGGGACTGGGCCAACTGTTGGGCGATCGTGGTCATCAGGCAATCCCCAGGATTTCGCGGCGAATGGCGGCGGCGGCCTCACCGCTCAGGCCCGCCTGGGTGACGATGGCCTCGGTCTTGGCGGCCACCTCCTCGGCAAAGGCCTGGCGGATCTCCTTCTCCCGCTTGTGGCTTTGCATGGCCGTGGATTCGAGGCGCTGGGCCGCCAGCATGGCGTTTTTCAGCATGTCGATATCCACCGCCTCCTCCGGGTTCTGCACCTGGGCCAGCATCGCCTTGAACAGCTGGGAGCGGCCGAGTTCCAGGATGAGCTTGGTGGTCTCCCCCATCGGCTTGTCGCCGAGCTGGGCCGTCAAGGCCGCCGTGGTCTCCCGCAAGTCGCGCAGGTGCTGGCCCACCAGCTCCACCTGGCTGGCGTGCCGGCTGAGCCCAGAGCGGGAGAGCTTGAGATCATCGGGCAGCCCAGCACCTTCGATAAGGCCATTGATCTCGTCCAGGATGGCGGCCTGGCTGTTGGCCTTGTCGCGCAACATCTCGTTGAGGGCGTTGCGGATAGCTTCGGGCAGCAGCCACACCTTGCTGGCCCGGCCCCGGGTCGGTTTCTCGGCCATGGTCATCCTCCCTCAATCTTCGGCACGGGGCTTCTTGACGCCAGGCACGCTGGATCGCCCTTCGGCCACATCCTGACCCCGACCGGTGAGGTGGGCCACCTGCACCTGGGCCAATTTCTCGATGCGCACCAACCCCTGCTCATCCAGCCAGGCCAGCAGGGTCTTGACCCGATCCCGGGACACCCGGCCGGTACCCAGCTGGTCGAGGCAGTCATTGAGGATCGACTCGTTGGCCGCCCCGCCGATATCGAGCAAGGATCGCAAGATCACCAGGCGTTGCTGGGCGTCCAATATTCCTTGAATGCTCATGGTCTCTCCTTGAGTTCATTTTCCAGCAGCAGGTCGGCGAGCCGGCGAGCCTGGCGCAGCTCCGGCGCCAGTGCCCGCAGCTCGCCACGCAATTCGCTTATCTCCAGTTGCAGGGTGTGCAACTCCTTCTCGGTCGGCAGATCCGAAAGTTGCTGCTCGACCCTGGCCACCCTGGCGGCCAAGCCGGTGACATCCTCCCGTTTGGCATAGGTCTTGGAGAGCAGGATGATGACAATCAACCCCACCAGACTGGCCAGGGCGTACAGGGGCCCCCAGTTCTTAACGATGAAATCCCACACGGATTGCCTCCTTGCGCTCGAATAGGGTCTGGCACTCGATGCAGCGCGGCGCATCGGGTTCGGCATGCAGCCGTGCAATCGGGATGGGCTCATCACAATCGCAGCAGATGCCATCGCCACGGGGTTTGGGCCTTGCCCGGTGGGCGTCAATAAGGCGCCCGGTCCGCTCGGCGTCGAGCTGCTGGGCGCGGTCTATGGGGTCGCTCAAGGGTGTCTCCTGCCCTGCTTGATGGCTTATTTGATGACGTGGGTCGCCTTGAGGCGCCCCCAGATGGCCAGCAGGCCGCCGATGGCACTGGCCAGATCCACGGCGGTGGAGACCAGGCTGGCTTGGGTACCGGTATCGATCGGTACGCCGAACAGGCCGGCGATACCGGCCCCCACGGCGATGACGCCCCCGATGACGGCACGGCTCCTGAGCGCAGGCTTTGCTTGGGGTAGCAGGGAATCAGGCATGATGGGCTTCCTTCTGTTGAGATGGGGTAAGACGGGCACGGGCCCGCAGGCGATCCAGCTCCCCTACCGACCGCCAGCCCTGCTCGTACAGGGATTGGCGAGTGGCGTGATGGCTGTAGAGCGGGATGGCCTCCAGATCCGCACCGGCCAGGGCGGCCTTGAGATGGGCGCGGCGCCCATCCTTGAAGCAGGCGAGGTAACGGGGGTTCTTGAGCTCAGGGATGCCGAAATAGCCGGCCACCTCGATCCGCTGCTGGGCCCGTTGGCGCTTGTTGGTGAGGCTGGGTTTGCTCATGCCGCCCCCTCACCGAACCGGGTCGAGAGCAGGTAACTCTGCAGGCGCAGCAGGCGGTTGCTCCAGCCGTGAGCATTGGCCCACTGGCTGGGGTCTTTGCGCACGATGCCAAGCATGAAACCGGCGCGGACCTCAAGCAGCGCGAGCAGCAGGGCCCGGCCACCATCCCGGCCGGTCTTGGCGGCCAGCACCCGCAAGGTTTGCGAGCCCAGCACCCCATCGACCATGACACCGAGCGCCTGCTGCAACTGGCGCACTGAGCGGCCAGGGCCGTGATGCACGGCCCCATCGAACAGGGCGATGGCAATCAGCGGACAGACGCTATCAACCCGATCGCAACGGGCTGGCAGCCAGTAGTTCGCGCGGTAAAACAGCTGGGCGTGGGCAGGGGTCGCATCGCCGACGGCAATATCCGGCCGACCATCCCGATCGAGGTCGAGCATGCCATCTTTCTTGCCGTCGGCGGCATCGGCCATGCCGAACTTGGTGTGGCCGCCACGGTCGGCCGGGTGGTTGACCTCGCCCCCTTCCACATCGGGACGGAGCAACCAGGCAAGAGCAATCGGGTAGGTATCAGGCAACATAAAAGGCCCCTCGATAAACTGCGTTATCGCAGCGTACCGAGGGGCCTTAATGGGGCGGGTTTATGGTGGGTTACTTCAATGCTTGAGTCTTAAAGTTTAAATTAAAGCCCTGCATCATCTTTAGTCTTACTTTCCTGCTCACAATCAGCTTCGTTGGTAAAACTATATTCAATTGCTAGATACCCTTTGTCGGAAGCATTTGCAGCAGCAATAAGCCCAATCTTTGATAGATTATTTGGTAATGCCTTACCCTCACCAGACCAAGTGGTAAAAAGATACCGTTCCTTCTTCTGTAAGGCTGTCATCCAATCTTCCGGCTCTTTCCATATTGACCCAGACGCTAAAAAATCTACTCTTTTGTGTGCACCGTATCGCTCATCCAGTTTTTTCTCAAAATCATCAAAGTTAGTTTGTAACTGATAGCCGTGACTGCTTGTCAAAATGTCCTTTCCAACTGCTTTAATCCAACACAACCCAGCCTTATCTGAAATTTGCACCACATACTGCTCATATTGAGGATGTGGTTTTGGTGGGTTATTGAATATGAAAATGCCATTTCCGGCAGGTGTTAAATGGCCTTTGAACATTTCCTTCGTCATCCCCATGGAAACACCAAATGGGCCATCGGTAGCTAGCATAGCGTTTTCATCAACGGTAGACTCTGACGCTGGCACTAGTGTATTGGCTTGGGTTGCTGTAGATGCCCCTACAGGCTTACTGGCGGGTTCCGCAGATACTTTGTCTGTTAATGACAGTCCATATTTCGCAATTAAATATTGCTGTTCTAGCATCGCCAGTGTCTGTTCCTGGGTTGCTACCGTAGACTGGCTGATTGCAGCAATTAAACCACCGCTATACTGGGCTGCTTTTGCTTTAGCCTCAACTAGTTGCTGTTTTGCCTGTTCAATCTCGCTTTGCAGTGACTGCGCACGCTCGGAATCAGGTTGACTGGTAGGTGCAATCACAGTCACCTTTGCGCCAGTTTCAATAGCTTGAATGCGCTGGTTAACTATGTCTCTGCTCAACTTCAGTGTTTCTTCTCGAACCTGTTTGATGGTCTTAATCAGTCCACTGTTGTACTGTGCAATTTCGCCAGAAACAGTCTCGATTTCTTGCTCCAACTGACCCCGTTCCTGTTTAAGCTGATTGACTAGCTCTTGCTCTTGTGGAGTCAAAGTTCTTTGCCCATTACAAGCTGGAAGGATAAATATTGAACACACCAATAATGCTATCTGAGTTTTTTTAAGCATTGTATCCCCTAATCCCTGATTCAACTTATCGATCATCAACTCTTGTACGGAGAGTAACTCAATCCATACAGCACCCGAACACTGGTAAGTCAGCCATAAAAAAGAACCTCGTCAAATGAGGTCCTTTTGTATCTGTGAAGAAGCGCGCAATTTAATGACAGCTACTTCAGTTACCTAAACAGATCTGGCTGATGGCGGCGCCGTGTAAGCTCCCGCTGCTCTGCCACTACCGCATAAGTCTGCGGCACGGAGAGGCCGTGCTTACGGGCCAACTGGTCGATGTTGCGGCCATTGAACTCATCCCAGATGGCCCGATCACGCAACGCCGCCTTGAGGTGTTCCCCGGTCGGGATGTAGTAGGCCCGGCCGCCCATATAGTGAGCCTGCACCAATGCCAGCTTGCGGGCCTGGGCCAAGGCCTTATCCGCTGCCATTCCGCTGCGCCCCAGCTCACAGGCGAGCACATCGACCAGCTCGGCCAGTGCCTTGGGCCACTTGGCGGTCAGCTCAGCCGCCGGGATTTGATCCAGTCGGTCCACCAACTGCCCCAAGGATTCATGGTCATCGGCGAACAGGTCCAGATTCTCTTGGCTGCTATCCATGTTGCACCTCCGCCTGCATCTGCTCAAAGGCTGCCACAACGGCCTGATAGCCCGCCACACGCCCGGTTTTCTCATTGATTGGGACAGTTTTCTTGGCCGCCTGCAGCGCCTTGACCATCTCTCGCTTGTGCCAGTGCTTGAGGGACTCCAGCACTGAATAAGCCAACGCACCATCAAGCCAGGACACCTCGGCCACACCCACCCCGTTGTTGATCCGCACCGTCTGACGCGCCACATAGTGATTGAGCGCAGTCTCGCTGCCATCACACAGCAGGCCGTGGCGGTGCATGGTGATCCAGATAGCCCGGATCACCCCTATCTCAGCCGTCCGAACCGGGGTACCGCTGACCGGGCTTAAACGCTTCTGCTTGCCCCCTTTTACGCCACGTTTAACGGTCGGTTTAAACCCTGCCCCCTTCATGACCTGCAGCACCTTGTCCAACTCCTGGATCGACAGCGCTGCCGCCGAACGCTTGCCGCTCTGCTGGACCAGCAGCGCTCGATAGGTCTCCTCATCCAGCCCCAGGGAGCGGCGGCCCACCTGCACCAGCCGGATCAAGCGGGTGCGTTCATTGCTTGCTGTCATGACTTCTCCCCACTTTTGCCACCCAGATTTGACCGGCAGGCACATCGTTTCCATTGCGCCACTCAGGGCAATGACTATCGAGCCACTGCTCGGCACCTTGCTGGTTCAAGGGGCCAAACTTCATCACATAGGCCAGCAGGGCCTGCCAATTAGACGCCGCCATGACTGACCTCTGCTGCTCTGGCTTGCTGCAGCTCTGCCACGAGTTGCCAGCGCATCTGGCTGGCCTCTCCTGCCAGGGCAAACAGCCCTTGAGCACGAGCCTCTCTATCAAACTGCTTGAGCTGTCTGCACACAGCCCGTTTATCAGGGGTCGCCTGTGCAATGGCGGCCGCGCTGAAAATCTTGGTAAGCCGAATATCCATCTCTGTTTTGGTCATCGCCGTGCTCCTTGTTCGAGGCGGTGAAGACCTGGGCCCAGGTCGGCTGCTCATCAGTGCCCGGCCACCACGCCGGGCAGACAGGGCGGCGCGGCCACCCTGTTTCGCATCGTTACTGCTCGAACTGCAGCGGCATAAGATCCTGGTACTCCTCTTCGCTCAGCGGCGCCGGGCCCAGCCCCAGCACCCACAACAAGGCAGCCTTGATGCCATCCTCATAGGTGTCATCGGGATAGCAGGTGCCTTCGGTCTCGCTGATCTGTTCACAGAGCTGCAGCTGCTCTTCGGCCTGTTCTACGTTGATATCCATCGCGCACGCCTCCCTTACAACTTCGCCAGATCCAGGCTCATCTGGACGTAACGTCCCTGGGCGTCACGCTCGTAGAGCCGCAGATATTGGCTGGTACCGGTCACCTGGATGGCGTCGGCGATCGCCTGCATGGCCTGCTCCCAGTCGGCGTCGTCGATGTTGAGCTGACGCAGAGAGAGCACCTGGTTGACGTCGATATGACCGGCCTTGGACACCCGAAAGGCGTGGTCCACCAGGGCACGGATCTCGGGGCTGGCGCCATCACTCCAGCGGGCGATGCACTGGTCGATCAGTACCTTGGCCGCCTGGATCCGTTCATCAAATTTGCGGTGCTCCCCCACGGCCCGGATCAGCTTGTAACGACCGTCGAAACTGAGCAGGTTCACATTGCCCTTGGTGCCACCCCAGGCCACCCCGTACCGCTCGGCAGAGAGGTCCACAAAGTCGGCGATCTGCTGCATGGCGCCGATCTTGAAAGCAGCCAGGCGTGAGCGCTCTTCCTTGGCAGCCGCGATGATGCCCATTACCACCTCATCGCGCAGCTTGTCAGCCGGGGCGATCAGGTTCTCCGGTACCCAGTGCCCCTGGGCGTTCTGCCGCATCGGGGTCGTGTCTTTGGTCTGTGCTTCTTGCATAAGGCTCTCCTTGATTTATCCCGTTGTTGTTCGGTGGTCGCTCACTGGCGCCAGTGCAGCAGGCAGCCACCAAAGCGAACCATGGCCACCTCGCTGACCACGCCAGCCAGGTACTCGCGCCCCCACACGGCCCGCCGGGTCATCTCCGGCGGCAAGGGACCGGTCACCATCAGCAGTGGGGTATCGCGCACCTGGCCGGTGCGCACTTTGCAACCGTTCGCCGTCAACCAGAGACGCAGCTGGTCGGCCGTGTTTTGCAGATTTCTGTTCATCCCGTTCTCCTTGTGATGTCTCACTGGGCCCACCGCACACCCCAAGCCCGCTGGTTTATTGGCCGTGTTTCTCAACCTTGTCGAGCAACCGGTTGTATTTGATGCCCAGGATCTTGAGCTCTTCGGCAAGCAGCTCTGCCAGAATGCGCAGGCTGTTGCTGGCGTTCTCACCATCGCTTTTTGCCTGGCGGCGCAATCTGGAGAGGGTGGCGTCAGCGTCATAACGAACGCTTCTGTCCCCACCTCTGCCGCCTTGTTCGACGGCGAGACGCATCGGCCGGCGCAGTTGCTGATCCTCACTGAGCTGGCTATGGGGGCAGCCGCTATGGCACGCCTTCCAGAGCTTGATATCCATCGGTCTGGTTCCGACCTCATCCGCCCGTCGGCGCTGATGGGCCAGGCACTGATGCACCGGGATCTCCCCCAGAATGGGGCAGGTCACCTTGTGGCCCATCAGGTTCCCCTCCACCAGCTTCTGTACCCGCGCCAGATCGCCCGGGTACTTCTGGTTGCAGACCTGGCTGATGGTGGTGCGGGACAGACCGAGCTTGTCGGCCACCACGGCCAACGAGCTGGCCGCCACCTCGGCTTGCAGAACCTCAAGCCACGTGTCCATGAGGGGCCTCCTTCACATCGAACTGGTAAAAACGCTGTTCGTTTTGATCCCAGCATCCCCCCTGTGTGGCCCTGACCATGGGGGCGAATCGCCCTGTATCCCTGACCAACTGGTAGCGATTCTGGTCACCCTTCACTTTGAAACGCTCAATCTTGTCCACCAGCCGGACATAACCAGCCCGGACCAGGAAGGTGGTGAAGGTACTCGCGCCGCTGTCATCTACCCCAGACGTGATCGCGAGGTCATTCAGGGTGAAAAAACGGCTGATTTTCATGGTGTTCCACATCTTTTGTTGAACCGTTTTACGCCGTATCCGCCGCTTCTTGCGGTGCTTGGTGCTGCGGTTTCCTGACCCGAATTGAGGTGTTAGCGCTGCATCCACAACCTGATAACGACTGCCCCGGAACGATATACGGCGACCAAATGGTTTCTGGTAGACACAGCGCAGATGGCCACTTGCCAACCAGCGCCGAACAACCAGATAGACATTCCCCAGCTTTAATGGGCTGGCTGCCGCTAACTCCAAAAGATCAAAGGATTCTTGCTGGCACATCCACTGCCAAGCCGTCTCTGCATTGGTGTTTACACTTTTCCCGACCACTGGTATCCCTCCCGTGCTTTGTTGTTATTTGCTGGAATCCAGTAGCTACCGGCTGCGGCGCACGTCATGCAGCAGTTCGCTGGCGTCCACGTCCTCCAGCCGGATAATCCGGGCATCGGAGGCCATGGCCATCTTCTCGATCTTGTCCAGGGCCGAGACGATGGTGCGCACCACCCCGTTGGAGCGTTTGCGGATGAGGTCCAGCAGGGCGTCGTCGATCTCCACGTCCACCTCCAGCATTTCGCTGGCAATCAGGGAGACGTCTTCCAGGTCCGCCGGCTTGAACTCGATCCACTGGGAGATGCGGTTGAACAGTTGCTTGCGCTGGCTGATGCGGCGGGCAATCTCCTCCATCCCTACCAGGATCAGCGGCTGTTCGGTGGCGTCGTAGATATCACGCAGGGTCTCCATGATGCGGGCATTGCCGACCACGTAGTCCGCCTCGTCCACGAAGATGGCCAGCTCCTCGGCTCGGACCGCCTCGACGATACTGTCCACCTGCCCCCGCAGGTTGTGGCGCTGGGGAATGCCGATCTCCTTGGCGATCTGCTCCAGCAGGCTGGTCACTGTGTCGGCCTTGTAGCAGCGCACGTAGATGCCGTTCACTTCGTCCTGGTTGAACAGCCACTCCACGGCCGTGGTCTTGCCGAAGCCGGATGGCCCGTGGATAAGGCCAATGCCCGGCACGATGCTGGAGCGGTTGAGCAGGTTGTCGAGCAGTTGCTCGGTCTTGATCATGTTTTTGACTTCGACGATCTTGTGTTTCATAGTGTTTTTGTCCTTATGAGGTTGTTTTACAGGGCCGCTCGTTAACCTTTTGCCTGGGTGTTGCGAGTGGCCCTGGTGCTTTCCAGATGGCGGTGGATCCGTTTCGCCATCAGCTTGTGGCTGTAGAGGTACTTGGTCAGCCATTCCTTCTCCCGCTCTGTCAGCGGTGCATCCAACTCCTTCTCGGCCAGATAGATGGCCTGCTCGTACTCGGTCTTGAGTGCCCTGGATTCTTGCCCGGCCGCCGCCTGGGCACGGGCCGCTTTCTCCTCGCGGTGGGCTTCTATCGCAGCCAGTTCGGCGGCGCTGAATTGCGCCGGTTCGCGGGGAGTGGTAACGCCTGAGAGTGCGGCCAGTGCCGGGTTATCGAGCCCGAGATCGCCGCGCTGGAACTGGGCCACATCACGGGCCTGGTCAACAAAGTGACGCACCACATCCTGATGCAGCTCGTTGACGCCGAAGGTCTTGGCGAGATTGCGCATTTCGCGGCGAAAGCTGGCCAGCGCCTTGGCATCGGCACGTTTGGCCGCACGGAAGGCATCCGGACTGACGCCATTGCCCAGCAAGTCGAGGTTCACCGCCTCGATCCGCTCGTTCCAGTCGCCAGTGCGGTACAAGATGGCCCGGCCCACGTCGCTCGGGTCGAGGAACACGCTGACCCGCTGGCTCTTCCAACTGTTCTCCAGCAGCTCCGGGGCGCTGTATCTGAGGCCGCCGGCCTTGATAAAACCCTTGGAGACCGTGGCCTCACCGATATGGTTGAGCAGCAGATCCAGCGCCGATTCATCGACGATGGCGCGGCGCTGGTAACGGGCGCTCTGGTATTTCTCGTTGGGGGTCATCCCGAGCGAGCTGTGTTTGCGGTTGTGATAGCGGGCATCCAGCCAGTCATCGAGCAGGGTCTGCAGCTCGGCCGCCGTCATGGCCAGCTCATAGAGCTCCTTCTCCGCATTCGGCTTGCGCTTCTCCTCCAGCCGCTCGGCAAAGCTCTTGCGAGCCTCGATCACTTGACGGTCAGCCACGCAGTGACCGACATAGCCAGGCAGCAGCTCGATCAGGCCGTGGGAGAGAGTGCGGAAGAAGCGTTCGATATGCGGCTTCTCCCATCCCGAGTAGGCGTTGGAGCGGCTGACATTCATGCCGAGCAGGGTGCAGATGGACATGACCCGCTGGCTCACGTAATCAGAGCCGTTGTCGGTACGCATCACCCCGTTGTCGTTGAGGGTGCCCCAGGCCAGCAGGGTCTTGCGCAGCAGCAGGCAGATCCCCTCGCTCGACGAGGTTTTGGCCACCAGCAACCGCACCCGACGGGTGAACACATCGATCACCGCGATGATGCTGTGACGACCGTCCACCAACATGGCATCGACGGGAGTGCTGTCGAACTCCCACACGTCGTTGGGCTGGCCCATCCAGGGGTACATTTCCTCGATGGCGGTGCGGTACTTGTTGTTGTAGGCGTCGGGGTTGGTGGCATAGGTAAAGGCCACCTTGTTCTCTGCCAGCCACTTGACCAGCCAGCGTCGCAGGGAGGACTGGCTCGGGATCTGCCAGCCAAGCTGGTTCATCTCGTTGTACTGGGTCGCCAGCTCATGCAATGCCCCCCACTTGTTGGCCAGATGCGGCTTGGCAATGATCAGTGCCGTGAGGAAGCGGGCCAGATCCGGGCTTTGCTCGACGCTGGATGGCCGCTCCCGCTGGTAGTTGCCAGCCAGCGCCGCCGGACCGGCATCCGCCAGGGTGCCTTGCCAGCGCCGCAGGGTGATCAGGCTGAACGGCTTCTGTTGCTCATAGACACTCGCTGGGAGTGACAGGCTGCGGGTACGGTATGCCTCGATAAAAGCGCGACGCCCCACCTCCCCTTGCTGGCAGGCTTGATAAGGTGCCAGGAAGAGATCGGCGGCCTGCAGGATCAACAACCGGGCATCTACCTTCTTGCGTGCAGCGGCCCCCAGGGTCAGCAATTTGCGTCCCGCATCCGGCTTCACTGGCACCTCGCGGGCAAGCAGCTTGGCCATCGCCTTGCCGCCGGCCGCATGATCGGTCACCGCTTGCCCCTGCTGGGCGACAGCCTGCTCCGCCAGGTAACGTCGGGTTTCTGCGGGTAATGAGCTGATGTGGTATTCAACGCCCTTGCCTTTCTCGCGCTTGCGACTTTGCCACTCTTCACGCTCCGCCTTTTTGCGCACACCATCGGGATAGGCTGGCATGCCAATCAATCCGGCCAACCCTTGGGCGGTGAACCAGGTACTCATTGGCTACCTCCCAGCAAGTCGATGCCCAGCGAGTCGGAAAGCTGCGCCATGATGGAACGACTTTCCCTGCGCTTGGGGCTGACGCCCATGGAGGGGGCATATTGTTTGATGCAGCGCTGCACTGCTCTGGGATGCAACCCTTTGGCGCGGGCCCAAGCAGCCTGGGAATATCCGCGTTTTATGAGCTCAGCCCTGATCCACTCTGGTGTTTTCCCTGACATACTCACCCCGTTTCGGTATCATCAAGTGTCGCGATGCGTATCTTTATCATTTATAAAAGAATGATTTTATGTCGCAATGCGTCACATATGAATGATTGATCACCCCAAAAAGATTGACAAGTCTTTTTGTGCGGAATTTTTTGTCTATCGACTCACCAGCAATAGCCACTAGCCGAGAATTCCTTGTATGTCAGAGCGTTATGAAGAAAAACCACAATCAGCACAAAAAGACGGTGAGGTATCTTTTCTGACGGTTGGAATGGATACTCTGAGTGACCGCCTGGACGAGCTACGTGGGAGTCTGAGCTACAAGGCATTTGCCGAATTGGTGGGGATGAGTGAGTCGGGGATGCGCAAATACTTCCCCCCGTTCAATTCGCTGCCCACCATCGACAAGGCGCTGCGCATTGCGCGAACGTGCAATGTGAATCTGGAGTGGCTGGCCACGGGTCAGGGCCCGAAACATCCCGATGGAGTTGCCGAGCAAGCGGTGCGTCGTGATGAGTTTGATGAGGAGTACGCGCTGATCGATGGCTACCATGTCACCGTCAGTACCGGCCATGGCGCGTTTAATGATGATCATGAGGTTAAACGCAAGCTGGCATTTCGCCGCAAGTGGCTTACGTTTCGCAAGTTGAGCCCGGATAACCTGGTGGTGGTCTTCGCCAAAGGCGACAGCATGGAACCCACCATTCACTCTGGCGACTCCATCCTGGTCGATATCAGCAAGAATCAGATCGAAGACGGATCCATCTTCGTGTTGCGGCTTGGAGAGGAACTCTATGCCAAGCGCTTGCAGAAGAACTTCGATGGCGGGATCACCATCATCAGCGATAACCGGGTTGATTATCCCCTGCAGGTCGTTCCCGCCAACCAGCTGGAAAGCCTGGCCGTGATCGGCAAGGTTGTCTGGGCAGGACACGATTTTTTTTAAACCCATCTAATCACTGTTAGACAGCGGTTTGAACATGGCGGCGTCACGCCAGAGTTAAAAGTCAGAGTTATCATTTTCAGCGCATCGCTCCCAAGAGCGATGCGCTTTTTATCATTTTGAGGCCACCAGAGCCAGGCACCTCCCGATCATCCTCCAAACCTTGTCAGCCTTGAGTTTGTCCCACGAGATCCCACTTGCTTTCGGCTGCTCCCGGTTTTCTCACTCTTGGTGACTGGTTACAACAGGCTGGGATCCGTCGCTTTATGCCGCCATGGCACACCCATTACGCAGGAGATCTCCCCGCCATGGACCAGAGAGAGGCAACGTGAGGACCGGAATGTCACACCCGGAACGAGGCCGTTGTCTGACCTTGCGCCATGTACTAGTGTGCAAGGAAGAGGATTCAAGGAGGAGTCTATGTCACGCATGCTGGTCATCTCTCTCGCCTGCCTGGGGCTTACCACCGTCCCCGTTGTCCAGGCGGCTGTCTATCAATGCGCCCGCGATGGGCAGATCACCTTCAGCGACATCCCCTGCAGCAGCGACGCCAAACCCATGGCACTCAATGTCTATACCCCCTCCCCCGAGGCGGTGGAGCAGGCGGCCAACCAGACCCGGGAGATAGAGCAGAGCCTGGCGAACGGCCAGAAACAACGCCAGGCCGAGGCGCTACGCACCGAGATCGAGGCCAAAAAGCAGAAGATGAACAACGAGATGACCCAGATCACGGAGAACAAGGCAAGATCCCGCAATGTCTCGGCAGAGATGCAATCGGTCACTACCCGATATCAGAAAGAGATTGAGTCCCTGAACCAGAAACTCTCCACCTTGCAGGCAAAATAAACACTCCCTGTTTCGGGACAGAAAATATACCGAAGCGGCAATGTCGTCACGGGTTCACACATGCCGCACATCCAGAACATCACACCCTTGGCCGTTTATTTCTCACACCAGAGAGTCAGATAGCGGCTATTTCCAGATCCCCGCCTCCACCTATTTCACTGTGCCCATATAAGACTCATTGAATCCCCATGTAGGCCACATGGCGCGCCACTGGGTTCATATGAAGGCGATATATAGAATAGTCAGTGCCAAAAGAGGCGCCTTCATGCCAATATTCCCTGGGGCCAGGGCGGCCCAGGAGATAAATAACCCTTGTACGAGACCCCACAATTAAAAAGCCATTTATCAACATTGAAAAATAAAAAGTTAATTTGAGTTCGATGACGACTCATCAGGACGCAATGCTATTGTTAATTTACTCAGATTTGGTCGTTATCCCATTCAAGGGTCTCATGGAGGAGCGCTGTCATGTTCTGGAATCAAAAAGCAAGCAAGGAAGCCAGTGAGCAAGCGGCAAGGGTGGTGGAACTGGGGGCATTTGAACAGGCTATCCAGTTGCAGGTCCCCTTCGTCCAGTTCACCCCGGCGGGAGTGGTCACCTTCGCCAACGCGCTGTTTCTCAAGATCGTGGGATTTGAACGTGACGAGGTGATTGGCAAGCATCACAGCACCCTCTGCTTCCCCGACGATGTCAATACCCGGGATTACGAGACCTTGTGGCAGGATCTGCGCCACGGCGTCTCCCGCAGCGGTCGCTTCATTCGCCAGTCGAAATCCGGCAAGGCCGTGTGGCTGGAGGCGACCTATTTCCCCATCGTGATCGCCGGCAAGGTGGTGCGGATCGCCAAGGTCGCCTCCGACGTGACCCAGCAGCAATCCACTCTGGAGCGCACCCAGGCCCTGCTGGCAGCCCTGGACAAGTCCCTGGCGGTCATCGATTTCCAACCCGATGGCACAGTCATCACCGCCAACCAGAATTTCCTCAACTGCTTTGGCTACCGGCTGGAAGAGGTGGTCGGCAAGCATCATCGTCTCTTCTGTGACACCGAGTTCTACCAGAACAACCCCCATTTCTGGCAGGATCTCGGCTCGGGTGACATCAAGTCAGGGCTTTTCATGCGTCTGGGTCACCGGGGGGAGAAGATATGGCTGGAGGCCACCTACAACCCCATCTTCAACCACGAGGGCAAGGTGGTCAAAATCATCAAGCTGGCGAGCGACATCACCGAGCGGGTGGAGAAATCCATCTCCACCCGGGAAGCGGCCCAGAAGGCGTGTGCCATCGCCAGCGAAACCGTCGCGAGCGCCGCCAGGGGGCGGGAGGTCATCGACAGGGTGCTCGACACCTCCTCTCACATCAACACCTCGGTCAATGCGGTCAGCAAGCAGATAGAGCAGCTCAACCAGCAATCCAGGAGCATCGAATCCATCATCTCCACCATCAGCGGCATCGCGGATCAGACCAACCTGCTGGCCCTCAACGCGGCCATCGAGGCGGCCCGCGCCGGGGAACAGGGACGGGGATTCGCGGTCGTGGCCGACGAGGTGAGGCAACTGGCGGCGCGCACTTCCAGCTCCACCAGCGAGATCGTCACCGTCATCAAGCACAACTCGGAGATCACCTCCCAGATCACCCAGACCGTCTCCGTCGTCTCCGACAAGGCGGTGGCAGGTCAGGAGCAGGCCACCATCATCGCCGACGTCATCAAGGAGATCATCGAGGACGCCAACTCGGTGTCGGACACCGTCAAGAGCCTCTCCATCTGAGCGACAGCTGCCAATGACAACGGGGGGCCCAGGCCCCCCGTTGTCATTGCTGTCCGCCCACCCGAAACCCGCTCAGCCATCCCCCAGGAGATAGTGTCTGGCTTCCTCGTCCGCCAGCGCGAGGGCGATGTCCCATAGCGCGGCGATGCAGAGCCCCTCCTCCCCCACAGCTTCCTCTTCCAGCGCCTCCAGGGCTCTGGCATCGGCCAGGGTAAAGGGGGGATGGCTCAACAGGCTTTTGGCCGCGGCCAGCAAGTGCATGTCGCTCATCGGTCGGCTCCTTCTTAGACAGCGTGTTTCCCTGTCCAGACTGTAGCCCAATGGCAGCGACTCATCCCCCGGTGGCGACTGCCTGCGCACGCTTCCTGCCGGACGGCAGCTGGCCCACCCCGATGCCGGCCAGCACGGCGGCACAGGCCACCCATTGCAGGGCCGTGAGCGTCTCTCCCAGCAGCAGATAGGCGAGCAGCAGGGTAAAGACCGGGATGAGGTTCACATAGGCAGCCGCCAGGGTCACTTTCACCTGGGTCACCGACCAGTTGTAGAGCAGGTAGGCACCAAGTGTCACGAAGGCGCCGAGGAAGAGGATGACCCCCATGTCCTGCCAGGCCCAGCTCGCGGGCCAGGGCGCACTGAAGGCAAAGGGCGCGAAGAAGAGCGTGCCGACGAAGGCCTGCAACGCTGTCAGTGTCATCACGCCGTAGCGGCTGGAGAGCTTCTTGAATACCACGGAATAGGTGGCGGCGCAGAGCATGGCGCCCATCTCCAGGCTATTGCCGAGCAGGGCGTTGGGGGCGAACTCGTCGGCGCCCTCCCCCAACCCCAGCAGGGCGATGCCAACGATGGCGATGGCAAAGCCCAGCAGCTGGCGGCGACTCACCCGCTCTCCAAGCAGCACGAAGGCCACCAGAGCCACCATCAGGGGAAGCAGGGCACAGACCATACCGGCCTGGCCGGCACTGGTGTAACGCAGGGCGTTGACTTCAAGAAGAAAGTAGAGGCAGGGCTCAAGCGCCCCCATCAGGGCCAACCAGCGCCAATCCCCCTTCTGGTAAGTGACGCGGCCAAGCTGGCGGTAGCAGAGCAGCCAGCAACAGGACGCCACCCCCATCCGCATGAAGAGCACTTGACCGAAGGACCAGATTTCCAGCACATGTTTGAGGGCGATGAAGGAGCTGGACCAGAGCAGCATGGCCAGGGTCAGCGTCAGGACGGGTAAAGGGCGCACAATGCCTCCATGAATTGGGCATTCGAATAATAACCATACGGCCTTGCGGTTGTCTAAAGGCACCTAACATCAGATAATACGGCCGCCTTCATACCGGATAACCCATCTTCAATGACTGAGTACCTGCTTTTACTGGTCGGCACCGTGCTGATCAACAACTTCGTGCTGGTGAAGTTCCTCGGCCTTTGCCCCTTCATGGGTGTCTCCGGCAAGCTGGAAACCGCCATCGGCATGGGTCTGGCCACCACCTTCGTCATGACGCTGGCCAGCGCCTGCTCCTATCTGATGGAGCACTATATCCTGATCCCGCTGGAGATCGCCTACCTGCGCACCCTGGGCTTCATTCTGGTGATCGCCGTGGTGGTCCAGTTCACCGAGATGGTGATCCGCAAGAGCAGCCCGACCCTCTATCGCCTGCTCGGCATCTTCCTGCCGCTCATCACCACCAACTGTGCCGTGCTCGGCGTGGCGCTGCTCAGCATCAACGAGCGCCACAACTTCATCCAGAGCATCATCTACGGCTTCGGGGCCGCCGTCGGCTTCTCCCTGGTGCTGATCCTTTTTGCCGCCATGCGTGAGCGGCTGGTGGCCGCCGACGTGCCGGCACCGTTTCGTGGCGTCTCCATCGCCATGGTCACCGCTGGCCTGATGTCGCTGGCCTTCATGGGCTTTACCGGCCTCATCAAGATATAACGCTATGATTCACATACTCTTTGCCATTCTGGTGCTGGCCCTGCTTGCCCTGGCCTTCGGCATTATTCTCGGCTTTGCCGCCGTCAAGTTTCATGTGCAGGCCGATCCCATCGTCGATCAGCTCGATGCCCTGTTGCCCCAGACCCAGTGCGGCCAGTGCGGTTACCCGGGCTGCAAACCCTACGCCGAAGCCCTGGCCAATGGCGACAAGATCAACAAGTGCGTGCCCGGTGGCGACGCCACCATGCGCAAGATTGCCGACCTGATGGGGGTCGAGCCCCAATCTCTGGACGGCGGTGAAGACGCGGCAATCCCCGTCAAGAAGGTGGCCTTCATTCACGAAGACATGTGCATCGGTTGCACCAAGTGCATCCAGGCCTGTCCGGTCGACGCCATCCTGGGTGCCACCAAGGCGATGCACACCGTCATCGCAGCCGAGTGCACCGGGTGCGACCTCTGCGTCGACCCCTGCCCGACCGACTGTATCGAAATGATCCCGGTGCCGACCACGGTCGACAACTGGAAATGGGATCTGGCCAAGGTCGCCATTCCGGTCAAGATAGTGGAATAAACAGCGGAGTAACCATGCAGCATCTGCTCGAACGCATCAAAGCCGGCACTCTGTGGGATTTTCACGGCGGCATCCATCCCCCCGAGAACAAGCACCAGTCCAGCCTGACCCCCGTCGTTGACGCGGGCCTTCCCCCCCAGCTCATCATTCCGGTGCGCCAGCACGCGGGTCCGGCCGGCGAACTGCTGGTGCGGGTGGGGGACAAGGTCAAGAAGGGGCAACCCCTCACCCGTTTTGACAAGGGGCGCATCGTGCCGGTGCACGCTTCCACCTCGGGCACCATCACCGCCATCGAACAGCACACGGTGGCGCACCCCTCCGGTCTTGACGATCTCTGCATCCTCCTCACCCCGGACGGAGACGATGCCTGGGGCGAGCGCACACCCCAGCCTGACTACTGGAACCTGGAGCGGGGGGAGTTGCTCGAGCGCATCCAGCAGGCCGGCATCGCCGGGCTCGGCGGCGCTGTCTTCCCGACCCACAGCAAGCTCGACGGCCGTGGCCAGCTCACCGAGATCCTCATCGTCAACGGGCTGGAGTGCGAACCCTACATCACCACGGATGACAGGTTGATGCAGGAGTACGCCGACGAGATCATGGACGGCATCCGGGTACTCAAGCACCTGCTCAAGCCCAAGCTCACCCTGATCGGGGTGGAAGACAACAAACCGGCGGCCATCGAGGCCCTGACCCGCCATGCCAGCGACGCCGACGTGCTGGTCAAGTCGGTACCGACCAAGTACCCCTCCGGCGGCGCCAAACAGACCATAGAGCTGCTCACCGGACGCCAGGTGCCCAAAGGAGGCCGGGCGGTGGACATGGGCATCATGGTGCTCAACGTCGCCACCGTCTTTGCCATCAAGCGCGCCATCATCGATGGGGAGCCGCTCATCGAGCGCATCGTCACCCTCACCGGCGACGCCTTCAAGAAACCCGGCAATGCCTGGGTGCGTCTGGGCACGCCGGTACGCTGGCTGCTCCAGCGTTTCGAGCTGCAACCGGAGGCGGATCAGCGGGTCATCATGGGGGGCCCCATGATGGGCTTCACCCTGCCCCACGCCATGGTCCCTGTGGTCAAGGCCACCAACTGCCTGCTCTCCCCCACCCGCGCCGAGCTGCCGCCCCCCGGCCCGGAACAGGCCTGCATCCGTTGCAGTGCCTGCGCCGATGCCTGCCCCGCCACCCTGCTGCCCCAGGAGCTTTACTGGTACAGCCGCGTCAAGGAGTATGACAAGGCCGAGAAGCTCAACCTCTTTGACTGTATCGAGTGCGGCGCCTGTGCCTGGGTCTGCCCGAGCGAAATCCCCCTGGTGCAGTACTACAAGATCGCCAAGGATGACATCCGCGAGGCCCGTGCCGAGGCCGAGAAGGCCGAACGTGCCAAGCAGCGCTTCGAGGCCAAGCAGGCTCGCTTCGAGCGTGAGAAGGCGGCCCGCGAAGCCCGCCACGCCGAAGCCGCAGCCCAGCGTCGCCAGGCCATGACGACGGCCGGGGGCGAAGATCCGGTCGCCGCCGCCCTGGCCCGCATCAAGGCCAAACAGGAGACGGCCCAGGTGGCCGTGAGCGAACCCGCACCGGACAACGAGGCCATGATTGCCGCCCGTGAGGCGCGCAAGCAGGAGGCCATCGCCCGTCGTGCCGCCAAGGCCGCCAATGGCGAGGGCAATGAACTGACTGACACCCCGGCACCAGGGGAGCAACCTCCCAAGGCAGAGCTGGATCCCAAGAAGGCCGCCATCGCCGCTGCCCTGGCACGGGCCAAGGCCAAGAAAGCCGCCCAGGCGCAAGGTGACGGGCCGGTGGTCGCAGGTGAGACATCTGTGAACACAACCGAACACGCCATTGAGGCCCCGGCCGCCGCATCCGAGCCCGCCGCCGAGGTGGACCCCAAGAAGGCGGCCATTGCCGCCGCCATCGCCCGGGCCAAGGCCAAGAAGGCTGCTCAGGCGCAAGGTGATGGGCCTGTGGTCGCGGGTGAGACATCCGTGAACACAACCGAACACGCCGTTGAGGCCCCGGCTGCCGCATCCGGGCCCGCCGCCGAGGTGGACCCCAAGAAGGCGGCCATTGCCGCCGCCATCGCCCGGGCCAAGGCCAAGAAAGCCGCCCAGGCGCAAGGTGATGGGCCGGTGGTCGCGGGTGAGACATCCGTGAACACAACCGAACACGCCGTTGAGGCCCCGGCCGCCGCATCCGAGCCCGCCGCCGAAGTGGACCCCAAGAAGGCGGCCATTGCCGCCGCCATCGCCCGGGCCAAGGCCAAGAAAGCCGCCCAGGCGCAAGGTGACGGGCCGGTGGTCGCAGGTGAGACATCCGTGAACACAACCGATAACGCCATTGAGACCCCGGCTGCCGCATCCGAGCCCGCCGCCGAGGTGGATCCCAAGAAGGCGGCCATTGCCGCCGCCATCGCCCGGGCCAAGGCCAAGAAAGCCGCCCAGGCGCAAGGTGACGGGCCTGTGGTCGCGGGTGAGACATCCGTGAACACAAGCGATACCTCCACCGCCGAGGCCCCTGCCGCCGCATCCAGGCCCGCCGCCGAGGTGGACCCCAAGAAAGCGGCCATCGCCGCCGCCATCGCCCGGGCCAAAGCCAAGAAGCTGGCGGCCGAGGCTGCCTCCTCCCCTTCGACCGACAAGAGCCACTGATCCATGTTCAATATCGCGAGTGCGCCCTTTGCCCACAACCGCAAACAGACCCAGACCCTGATGGTGCTGGTGATCCTGGCCTGCCTGCCCGGCTTCCTAGCGCAGACCTGGTTCTTCGGCTGGGGGACCCTGATCCAGATCCTGCTGGCGCTGGTCACGGCCCTGGGTTCGGAGGCCCTGGTCCTTCGCCTGCGCGGCCGCCCCGTCAAACCGGCCCTGCTGGATGGCAGCGCGGCGCTCACCGCCGTGCTCATCGGTCTCTCCCTGCCCCCCCTGCTGCCCTGGTGGATGCTGGTGCTGGGCACGGCGTTCGCCATCATCATCGCCAAGCATCTCTATGGCGGGCTCGGTCAGAACCTGTTCAATCCTGCCATGGTGGCCTATGTGCTGCTGCTGGTCTCCTTCCCGGTCCAGATGACCAGCTGGCTGCCCCCTTCCAGCATCGCCGCCTACGACATCGGCTTCGCCGATGCGGCCTCGGTGATCTTCACCGGCTTCAGCCTCGACGGCTACAGCATGCTGCAGCTCAAGCAGGGGGTGGATGGCCTGACCATGGCCACGCCGCTGGATACCTTAAAGACCGGGCTGACCCAGGGGCTGACCGCCACCGAAGTGATGACCCACAAGGTCTTCGAGGGCTGGGGTGGCATCGGCTGGAGCTGGGTCAACCTCGGCTACCTGCTGGGAGGCCTCTTCCTGCTCCAGCAGAAAGTGATCAACTGGCGCATTCCGACTGCCGTGCTGGGCGCATTGCTGCTCGCTGCCACCCTGGGCTATCTGGCCACCCCGGATGCCACCGCCACCCCCATGCTGCACCTGTTCAGCGGTGCCACCATGCTCGGGGCCTTCTTCATCGCCACCGATCCGGTGAGTGCCAGCACCACCGCAAAGGGGCGCCTCGTCTACGGTGTGCTCATCGGCGTGCTGGTCTATGTCATCCGCCGTTTTGGCGGCTATCCGGATGCCTTCGCCTTCGCCGTGTTGCTGGCCAACCTGTGCGTTCCCCTGATTGACAGTCTGACCCGCCCCAAGGTCTATGGAGCCCGTCGCAAATGAACCCACATCTGAATTGCCGCAGACGCGAGACAGGGAGCCTCCCATGTTGAAAAGCATGCGCAAGAATGGCCTGACCCTGGCCCTCTTTGCCCTCGGCTGCACCGCCATGGTGGTGCTGACCAACGAACTGACCCGGGATCGCATCGCCCACCAGCAAGAGCTGGAGAAGCTGCGCACCCTGCAGGCCCTGCTGCCCGAGGGGAGTTATGACAACGATCTGGTGGCCAGCTGCAAGCTGGTCAGCAGCCGGGAATACCTGGGCAGCAATGAGCCCATGCCCCTCTATACCGCCACCCTCAAGGGGGTGCACACCGGCTACGCGCTGGAAACCGTGGCCCCCGATGGTTACAGTGGAGCCATTCGCATGGTGGTCGGCACCGATGCAAAAGGGGCCGTCAGTGCGGTCAGGGTGCTGGCCCACAAGGAAACCCCGGGACTTGGTGACAAGATAGAGCTGAAGAAATCCAGCTGGATCGACAGCTTCACCGGCAAGTCCCTCACGGCCGACAACGACGCCACCTGGGCGGTGAAGAAGGATGGCGGCGAATTCGACGCCTTCACCGGGGCCACCATCACCCCGCGGGCCGTGGTCAAGGCGGTGAAAAATTTGCTGAGGCTGCAACAGGAGCACCCCGAACTGCTGCACGATGCCC
The DNA here is from genome assembly GCF_019046925.1 of Aeromonas sp. FDAARGOS 1402. NCBI lineage: Bacteria > Pseudomonadati > Pseudomonadota > Gammaproteobacteria > Aeromonadales > Aeromonadaceae > Aeromonas > Aeromonas sp. FDAARGOS 1402. The sequence continues at coordinate 3,056,673 of NZ_CP077201.1, read as the reverse complement.
CCTCCTGCCATACCAACCCCTAACGCCGGAGCACACGCAATGGAACAAGTCGACGTGATTGACACGGCCAGCCAACCCGCCGGGGAAAGTGGCCGCCGCGAAGAGCTCAAGGAGCTGATGCTGCAGGGACTGTGGAAGAACAACCCCTCCCTGGTGCAGGTGCTGGGACTCTGCCCCACCCTGGCGGTCTCCTCCACCTTTACCAATGCGTTGGGGCTCGGCCTTGCCACCATGGTGGTACTGGTCTGCTCCAACCTCGCCGTCTCCCTGGTGCGCAACTGGGTGCCCAAGGATATCCGCATCCCGGTCTACGTGATGATCATCGCGGCCCTGGTGACCAGCGTGCAGCTGTTGATGAACGCCTACACCTACGGCCTCTATCAGGCGCTCGGCATCTTCATCGCTCTCATCGTCACCAACTGCGTCATCATCGGCCGCGCCGAAGCCTATGCCTCCAAGAACCCGCCCCTGCTTGCCGCTCTCGACGGCTTCATGATGGGGCTGGGCTTTACCCTGGTGCTGCTGGTACTGGGGGGCCTTCGCGAGATCATCGGCATGGGCACCCTGTTTGACGGTGCCGAGCTGCTGCTGGGTGACTGGGCCAAGTCATTGCGCGTCGAGCTGTTCCACGCCGACGCCAGCCTGCTGCTGGCGATCCTGCCCCCCGGCGGCTTCATCGGCCTCGGTTTGATGATCGCCGGCAAAAACGCCATCAACGACTGGATGGGCCGCAAGCAGAGTGCCGAGAAGGCCCACTGCACCGTGCCGGCGGTGGGCGCCCGCACTACCCAGCTCTGAGACAAGAGAGAGCCATGAACAACCAGAAACGCAGGCTGATCCTGGAGCGGTTGCGCGATGACAACCCCCATCCCACCACAGAGCTCAACTTCACCACGCCCTTCGAGCTGCTCATCGCCGTGCTGCTCTCGGCCCAGGCCACCGACGTGAGCGTCAACAAGGCCACCGACAAGCTCTATCCGGTGGCCAACACCCCCCAGGCCATGCTGGAACTGGGGGTGGACGGGGTCAAGGAGTACATCAAGACCATTGGCCTCTTCAACACCAAGGCCGAGAACGTCATCAAGACCTGCGCCATTCTGCTGGAGCGCCACGGCGGCGAGGTACCGGAGAATCGCGAGGCCCTCGAGGCCCTGCCCGGCGTCGGCCGCAAGACGGCCAACGTGGTGCTCAACACCGCCTTCGGCTGGCCCACCATCGCCGTCGACACCCATATCTTCCGGGTCTCCAACCGCACCGGCTTTGCCGTGGGCAAGAACGTCGATCAGGTGGAGGAGAAGCTGCTCAAGGTGGTCCCCGCCGAGTTCAAGCTGGACGTGCATCACTGGCTCATCCTGCACGGGCGCTACACCTGTCTCGCCCGCAAGCCCCGCTGCGGCTCCTGCATCATCGAAGATTTGTGCGAATACAAAGAGAAGGTCTATCCCGAGAGTTGATCTGCAGGCCTCTGCGGATCCGGTCTCGGGCCATGGATTCAAGGCAGTACCAATCCACCAACCCGGAGAATTGAGCAATGAGAATTCTGCATACCATGTTGCGCGTCGGCGATCTGCAACGTTCCATCGACTTCTACACCCGAGTGCTGGGCATGACACTGCTGCGCAAGAGCGAGAACAGCGAATACAAGTACACCCTGGCCTTCGTCGGCTACGGCGACGAGAAGGATGAAGCCGTCATCGAGCTCACCTACAACTGGGGGGTGAGCGAGTACGATCTCGGTTCCGCCTATGGCCACATCGCCCTGGAAGCGGACGACATCTATGCCACCTGCGAGGCACTGCGCGCCGCCGGCGCCAAGATCACCCGCGAGCCGGGCCCGGTGAAGGGCGGCACCACCGTCATCGCCTTCGTGGAAGACCCGGACGGTTACAAGATTGAGCTGATTGCCAAGAAAGACGCCGGTAACGGCCTGGGCGCCTGAGCCCACGCCGCCTGGCGGTGAGAAAAACAACGGGGCCCAGGGCCCCGTTTTTATTGGCTGCAACCACCGTCAGGCCAGGCGGAAGCGCCCCATGCTCTGGCGCAGACCCGCCGCCAGCTGGCTCAGCTCCAGACAGGCTTTGGCGGTGTGATCCGCGCCGGTCGCGACCTCGTTGGAGGAGTCGTTGATGCGCGCCACGTTGCGGCCCAGTTCATCGGAGACCGCATCCTGCTCGCCACAGGCACTGGCAATCTGGATCGCCATGTCGGCTATCTGGGCCACCGCCTCTTCAATCTGACGAATGCCCACGCTGGTGCGTTCGCTCTGGCTCACGCACTGGCGGATCATCTCGCAACTCTGGCCGGTCACCGACTTCGCCCGGTTGGCACGAGCCTGCAGGGTCTCGATGATGGCGACGATTTCGCCGGTGGAGGCCTGGGTACGCCCCGCCAGGGTGCGCACCTCGTCGGCCACCACCGCAAAGCCGCGCCCCTGCTCACCGGCACGGGCCGCCTCGATGGCGGCATTGAGTGCCAGCAGGTTGGTCTGGTCGGCAATGCCGCGAATGACATCCACCACCAGGTTGATCTGGGCGGACTCTTTCTCCAGTTCACTCACCAGGTTACCCGCCTGCTCCATCTCACCGGCCACCCGGGTGATGGCATCCAGGGCCCCCTGCACATCCTGACTGCCGCGACGAGCCAGGGCATTGGCGGAGCTTGCCGACTCCGAGGCCACCTCGGTGTTGCCCGCCACATCCGCTACCGTCGCCTTCATCTGGGCCATGGCGGTGGCAACCTGGGCTATCTCCTGCTGCTGGCTCTGGATCCCCTGGGATGATTGCTCGGAGACCGCGCTCACCTCCTCGATGGCGGCCCCCAGCTGGGTCACGGCGGCGGCCACCTCCTCGATGAGCCCACGCAGGTTGTCCTGCATCTTGAGGGAGGCGCTGGCCAGCATCCCCAGTTCGTCCTGCCCGATGTGCTGGCGATCCAGCCGATGGGTCAGATCCCCCAGGGCGATGGCATTGGCCTGGGCCACCACGGCTTGCAGGGGCAGACAGATCTGGCGGGTGAGGAACCAGGTCATGACCCCCATGAAGATCAGCAGGGTCGCGATGCTCACCACGGCAAAGGTCATCACCATGGTGACGCTGCCAAGCAGGCTGCCACGGTTCTCTTCCACAAAGCCAAGATTCACCTTCACCAGGGCACGCACCGCCAGCTCCAGCTCGGTGTAGAGCCCGTTCGAGCGAAACAGCGCCTCCCTGGCCTCATCCCTGCTGCCCTGGAACAACAGGGCATCCACCTGGTTGACGGCCCCCAGATATTGCAGCCACTGCTGCTTGACGCGGTTGAAGGCCTGGCGTTCATGCTCGGCCCCCACGGTTGCCTCGTAGGCATCCATGACCTGCTGCACCTTGCCCAGGCTCTCCTGGATGCGGGCGCGGCGAACCTGCCTGTCGACGGCATCTTCCACCATCAGCAGGGCAAACTGGGCACGGCGCACATAGGAGACGTCATAGAGCAGGTTGTCCACCGAGAGCACGCTTGGCAGGGTGGAGTCGGTGAAGTTCAATACCCGATCCCGAATGTCCCGCAGTTCGGTGGCGAGAAACAGGCCGAAGACGGCGTTGATGACGGCAATGACCGCAAAGACGGCGGCAATCTTCTTGCCGATGGAGAGATGCTTGTAAGACATGTTGGCTGGTGATCCTCGACTGCAGATGTGCAGTGACACAATGATCACATCCGTGTAAGCGGTGACCCGAGACTCCTGACGGGAAATGACGATGGGAGCGAAGAGAGGGGATCCCTTGCTTCCCGCTCGCCCCACGCCGGGCCTTGTGCCCGCCACGAGGCTGCCAGCACAGGAGCGACCAGCTCGACGCAAAACTTGAGCCGATTGCCACAATCGGTCCGCCGTCATGGACAAAGCAGGGGCCAGGTTATGTAATGACCGCTCGTCTCTCCCCATTCCTGTCTTCAGAGGCCCCATGGACAACGTATCGACCCTCTCCCCTTCCTGGTCTGTCCAACTGCGCGAGCAGATAGCAGATCGCCCCCTCATCGCCCTGGGGCTGCTGCTCGCCCTGGTCGCCGTGCTGCTGCTCCTGGTGCAGAGTCTCGTCATGCTGGCAGCAGGAGAGATCACGGCCGGGGTACGCTATGGCCTCATTGGCGGCGCTGCGGGTTTTGCCGCCACGGCGCTGGGCGCCCTGCCTGCCCTGTTCCTGCGCGCCGTTCCCCAACGGGTGGAAGATGCCATGCTGGGGTTCGCCGCCGGCATGATGCTGGCGGCGAGCGCCTTCTCCCTGCTGCTGCCGGGGCTCGAGGCCGCCGAGGGGATCACGGGTGACGGCTTCCTCGCCGCCGCCGTGGTGGTGGCCGGTATGACCCTCGGGGTGCTGCTGATGCTGGGACTGGATCAATTCACCCCTCACGAACACGACAAGACCGGCCCCTGTGGTCCCGGCCATGAGAGCTGCTCACGGGTCTGGCTGTTCGTCTTCGCCATCGCCCTGCACAACCTGCCCGAAGGCATGGCCATCGGGGTCAGCTTCTCCCAGGGGGACATGACGGTGGGACTGCCCCTCACGACCGCCATTGCCCTGCAGGACATTCCCGAAGGACTGGCTGTAGCGCTGGCCATGTGCGCAGCCGGTTTTCGCCCGCCGGTGGCCGTGCTGGTCGCCATCGGCAGCGGCCTGCTGGAACCGCTCGGCGCCCTGCTCGGGGTCGGACTCGCCAGCGGCATGGCCATCGCCTACCCCATCGGCCTCGGGCTCGCGGCTGGTGCCATGCTGTTTGTGGTCTCCCACGAGGTGATCCCGGAAACCCATCGTAACGGCCACCAGACCCACGCCACCCTGGGTCTCATGGCAGGCTTCGCCCTGATGATGACCCTCGACACCGCGCTCGGCTGATCACCCCCCTCAAGCCCCGTACGCCCGGTGACGACAGCGCGAACCCCTTGAAATAAGAGGGGGAAATCGCCTAATGTTGAGCCCCCGGCGCCCTTTGACTGGTTGATGTACGGCGCCTGAATCCCATCGGAAGCCTGCCCGGATGACCCTCAGGATAATCCTGCTGCTGTGTCTGCTTGTCCTCACCGCCAGGGCCATTGGCGCCACCGAGGTCTTTCATACGGCCGCGCAGCAGGCGTCGTCCCCCAAGTACGTGACGCTCCCCGACGGGCATGTCGGCGGGATCTGCGTCGATCTCTTCCGGCTCATGGAAGCAAGGGAGCCAGCCCTTCGCATTGAGGGAGATCAGCGCTTCCTGCCGCTGCGACGGCTGGAAAAGAAGGTGCAGCACGGCCAGCTGGACTTCATCTGCGGCGTGGGGGAGAGCCCGGCCAGGCGGGATCACTTCATCGTCCTGACTCCCGCCATCTTCACGGTGCGCTACCACCTGGCGGTGCGCCGTGACGATCCCGTCGAGATACGCAGCTGGCAGGATGTCAGGGCCCTCGGCCAGGCGGGCATCATCCTCATCAACCATGGCAGCGGCGCCATCGCCCGGCTCCAGGATATCGGCGGTCTCATCATCGACAGCGGCGGGATCAGCAACCAGGCCAACTACGAGAAGTTGTTGATGAAGCGCGGCCGTTTCGTCTACTACCGCTCCCCGGGGTTTGAGTCCGACTTGCGCGAACAGGGGCTGGCCGACAAGATCCGCATCCTCCCCACCGTGATGGAAGAGACTCCCTTCTACATCCTGTTCCATCGCCACAGTGCCCCCGAGCGCCTGACCCTGTTCGCCAACACCCTGCAACGGCTCGCAGACAGTGGTGAACTGGCCGCCCTGGCCAGACGCTACCCCTGACCCCCCATCCGCGCCATCGCAATGCTCGGCGCCACCGCCAAGTTTTGCTATCATCCACGCCAACTTTTTCGGCCCAGCGGCCATCGAGACGAGGTAGATGATGAAAGTAGGTATTATCGGCGCCATGGAGCAGGAAGTGGCCCTGCTGCGCAGCCAGCTGAGCGAGCCCACCACCCTGCAACTGGGCGGCTGCGAGTTCTATCAGGGCAAGCTGGCCGGTAAAGAGGTGATCCTGACCCGCTCCGGCATCGGCAAGGTCGCCGCCAGCGTCGCCACCAGCCTGCTGCTGGAGAAGTTCGCTCCCGATTGCGTCATCAACACCGGTTCCGCCGGCGGCTTCGCCCAGGATCTGCACATCGGTGACGTGGTCATCGCGAGCGAGATGCGCTTCCACGACGTGGACGTGACCGCCTTCGGTTACGAAATGGGCCAGATGGCCCAGCAGCCCGCCGCCTTCCCCTGCGACGAAAAACTCATCGCCCTGGCACAGGCCTGCATTGCCGAGCAAGGCAAGCACCAGACCAAGGTCGGGCTCATCTGCACCGGCGATCAGTTCATGTGCAAGCCGGACGCCATCGCGAAAGCCCGTGCCGACTTCCCGCAGATGCTGGCGGTGGAGATGGAAGGTGCCGCCATCGGCCAGGTGTGCCACATGTTCAAGGTGCCCTATCTGGTGGTACGGGCCATGTCGGACATCGCCGGCAAGGAGCAGGTGGAATCCTTCGATGCCTTCATCGAGGTGGCGGGTCAACACTCCGCCGAAGTGATCATCGCGCTGCTCGGCAAGCTGTGATCGACGCCCCCTCCTGGGATGCTCTGATGACCGCCCTCGCCTCCACGACGGCGGGCATCATGGTGGGGGCCGCCCTGCTGGAGGCCCTGCTGCCCTGGCCCGCACGCTTTCGACCCGGCGCAGCCGTGCCTCTGCTCACCCGCCTCGGCCAGAAGGTCTATCGCCCCGACGGCACGGCACGCCAGCAGAGCCAGGCCGGGCTCCTTGCCCTGCTGGTGGTCTGGGTGCCCTGCGCTGCCGGTCTCTGGGCGGTGCGCAATCTCTCCCTGTCCGAGCCCTTGTTCGACCTCCTGTTCCTGCTGCTGATGCTCGAATCCCGCCCCTTGCGGGAACTCGCCCGGGGGAGCCGCGCCCTGGCGACCCAGGAGACGCTGGTCGTGGCGAGGCTGCAGGTCGCCCCCTGGCTCAAGCGGGAGACCGGCAAGCTCTCGGTGATGGGGTTGAACAAGGCGGTGAGCGAGACCTGTGTACTGCGCCTCGTCGGTCAGTGGGGCGCCCCCCTGCTGGGCTTCGCCCTGGCCGGGGTACAGGGTGCCCTGCTGGTGCGACTCGCCCAGTTGACCCATCTGGCGTGGAACCCCAAGCAAAGCGCGTTCGTCCACTTCGGCCGCCCGGCTGCGGCGCTCTATCAGGGTTTCTGCGCCCCCGCCATCCTGTTGCTGGCGCTCCCCCTGTGCCTGACCCAGGTGCGCGGGCTGGGCAACAGAGTGCGACCTGCGCTGCATTGGCCCCATCCCGCCATGGGGGTCCTGCTCGCGCTGCTGGCCCGGGCCACGGGCAGCCGACTCGGCGGCCCCCGCTACTATCAGGGTCAGCTAGTGCGCTTTCCGGTATTTGATGAAGGGAGCGAACCCGATGCCAACCTGCCCCTGCGCCTGCTGCAGCGTCTGCAACTGACCGGCTGGGGCTGGCTCGGGCTCTCGCTGCTCCTGACATTGATGGCGCTCAATCATGGCTGATCGCGTTTCCCTTCGTGCCCTGGGCCTGTTTGTCTGCCTGCTGGGCACCTCACTGTGCGCCATGGCCACCCCGCCGCAGCGCATAGTGAGCCTCACTCCCCATCTGACGGAACTGCTGTTCGATATCGGCGCCGGGGATCGCGTGGTCGCCACCGACGATGCCTCCGATTACCCCGCCGAGGTGACCAACCTCCCCCGGGTGGCCAACTATCGCAGCATCAACCTCGAGGCGCTGCTGGCCCAGAAGCCGGATCTGGTAGTGGCCTGGCGCTCCGCCCAGGCCCGCATGCTGGGCCCGGTCGAGCGCCTCGGCATCCCCGTCTTCTACTCGGAGCCCACCGACTTTGCCTCCCTGGCTACCGAGATGCGCAGCCTGGGGCATCTGCTCGGGCTCACGCCCAGAGCCGACGAGCAAGCCCGCGCCTATCTGACCCGGCTCGACGCCCTGGCGGCGCGCTACGGCGAGCCCAAGCCCCTGTCTGTCTTCTATCAGCTCTGGTACCCGCCGCTCACCAGCGTCAATAATTCGACCTGGCCGGGGCAGGCCATCACCCTCTGCGGCGGACGCAACATCATGGCGACGACGGGAGCAGCCTACCCCCAGGTCGGGCTGGAGCAGGTGATCAAGGCCAATCCCGGGCTTATCCTGGCTGGCGGCCGGGATCCTTCCGTGCTGGATCACTGGCGGCAGTGGCCCATGCTGGACGCCGTCAAACACCAGCGGCTCGCCCTTATCAACGCCGATGAACTGCACCGTTTCACCCCCCGCGCCCTCAACGCGGTGGAGCAGATATGCGAGGCGATCGCCGGGACTAGCGCGCCAACTCCTTGATACCGCCTTCGTCACGGCGATGCTCTCTCCCATATCGCTGGTTATGGCATAAAATATGCTTTTGAATCTAACAGACACTCACTTCATAACGGGACCATGACATGTTCAACGGCAAAACGATCCTGATCACCGGGGGAACCGGCTCCTTTGGCAAGAAGTTCATCGAGGCTGTCCTCTCCCTCTACACGCCGAGCAGATTGATCGTCTACTCCCGTGATGAACTCAAGCAGTTCGAGATGCAGCAGCGTTTCAATCACCCCTGCATGCGCTATTTCATCGGTGACGTACGGGATGCCGAACGCCTGGACATGGCCATGCACGGCGTGGACTTCGTGGTGCATGCCGCCGCCCTCAAGCAAGTGCCTGCCGCCGAATACAACCCCATGGAGTGCATCAAGACCAACGTCGGGGGCGCCGAAAACGTCATCAAGGCGGCCCTCAACAACGGGGTCGAGAAGGTGATCGCCCTCTCCACCGACAAGGCGGCCAATCCGGTCAACCTGTATGGCGCCACCAAACTCTGCTCCGACAAGCTGTTCGTCGCCGCCAATAATATGGCGGGCAAGCACCCCACCATTTTCTCCGTGGTACGTTATGGCAACGTGGTCGGCTCCCGGGGCTCTGTGGTGCCCTTCTTCGATCGCCTGATCAAGGAAGGGGCCAGCAGCTTGCCCATTACCCATGCCGAGATGACCCGTTTCTGGCTCACCCTGCAACAGGGGGTCGAGTTCGTGCTGACCAACTTTGCCCGCATGAAAGGGGGGGAAGTGTTCGTTCCGAAGATCCCGTCGGTACGCATCACGGATCTCGCCAGCGCCATGGCGCCGGACTTGCCCCAGGAGATCATCGGCATCCGTCCGGGCGAGAAGTTGCACGAGGTGATGTGTCCGGCTGACGACTCCTACCACACCTATGAATTTGACGACTATTACGTCATCGCTCCCAGCATCACCTTCAATCACCGTAGCGATGACTTCTCTGTCAATGCCATAGGAGAACAAGGTTGCAGCGTGCCTATAGGATTTGAATACAACTCTCTCAATAATCCCGTCTTCATGTCCCAGAGTGAGTTGCAGCAGCTCAACAAGGAGGTATTGGCGGAATGATCCCCTATAGTAAACAGGACATTTCGACGGCAGATATTGCCGCAGTCAATGCAGTACTAAGCTCCGACTTCTTGACTCAAGGCCCGAAAGTCGCCGAATTCGAACAGGCACTCTGTGCCTACACAGGGGCCAGGTATTGTCTGGTGGTCGCAAGCGGTACAGCGGCCTTGCATCTGGCGGTCGCAGCAATGGAATTGCCCGAGGGTAGTGAAGGTATCACTACACCCATTACCTTTGCCGCCACGGCCAACAGCATGGTTTACTGTGGTATCAACCCGGTATTCGCAGATATAGACCCCATCAGCTATAACCTATCCCCCAGCTCAGTATCGGCCCGTATAACTTCAGCCACTCGGTTACTCAGCCCTGTTCATTTTGCAGGTCAACCTGCGGACATGCCGGCTCTTTCCCTCATCGCCAAACAACATGGTCTAAAAATCATCGAGGATGCGGCCCATGCGATTGGCTCCTGCTACGCCGATGGTAGTCCGGTTGGCAGTTGTCGCTATTCGGATGCCACCATCTTCTCATTTCACCCTGTAAAAACTCTTACTTGTGGTGAAGGGGGTGCAGTGATGACGAATGACCCTACCTTGTATCAGCGCATGTTGCTGCTACGCAGCCATGGCATTACCAAAGATCCTGCTCTAGTCAGCCAACAACCGGGGCCCTGGTATCACGAGATGCAGACCCTAGGCTGGCATTACCGCATGACTGACATGCAGGCGGCCCTGGGCTTAAGCCAGTTGCAACGCCTAGATCTGTTCAAGGCGCGCCGCCGTACCCTGGTAGCGCAATATAACCAGGTACTGGCAGAACTTTCCTGGCTTAAGACTCCCCAGGAAATGGAGGGGCTCTCCTCTTGTTTCCATCTCTATGTGGTAGAAATCGATTATGCAGCTATTGGTAAGAGTCGAAGCCAGGTCATGGATTCATTGATGGCTGACGGCATTGGCACTCAGGTTCACTATATTCCTGTGTATCATCATCCTTGGTATCGTGAGCAATATGGAGACAAAACAGGATCATGTCCGGTAGCAGAGCGTTATTATCAGCATTGTCTCTCTTTGCCTCTCTATTTCACTCTGAGTGACGAAGAGCAGAGCCATGTAATCCAAGCTATACAACGCTTGGCCCGCTAGTCAGAAAATACTGTGTATCACTCTCGACAGCCCGACCTCTATGACATGGAAACTCCTATGACCACAGCACAGACCCTGGCCATCATCCCTGCTCGGGGAGGAAGCAAACGCATTCCGGGTAAGAATATCCGTCCTTTTGCTGGTGTTCCTATGATTGTGCATTCAATTAGAGCTGCACAGGACGCGGGCTGTTTTGATCAAATCATCGTCTCAACCGATGATGAACTGATCGCAGAAGTTGCTCTTCAGTACGGTGCAAGCGTGCCATTTATCCGCCCTCCTGATTTAGCCGATGACCATGCGGGAACCCAAGAAGTGATCGCACACGCCATCAACTGGGCCATCTCACAAGGATGGCAACTCGGTTCAGTGTGCTGTCTATATGCAACGGCGCCTTTCGTCCGTGCGGATGACCTACGTACTGGCCAAAATATACTAGAAGAGAGCCATCAGCATTTTGTTTTTAGTGCCACTACTTTTGATTACTCTCCTTACAGAGGATTTATTCGATCTGGTGATGGTGTCGAAATGCTTTTTCCCGAACACTTTCCCACCCGCTCCCAGGACTTACCCGAGGTCTTACACGATGCGGGGCAATTTTATTGGGGTAAGCCCACAGCTTGGTTAACCGAGCAGCGGCTGTTCAGTGCCAATGCCAGCCCCCTGATGCTGCCAAGGCACCGGGTTCAAGACATAGACACCCTCGAGGATTGGCGCAGGGCCGAATTACTGTGGCAATTGCTCAAGCAGGAGGAAGTCACATCATGAGTGCCCACATTTTCTCTACGACATCAGAAAATGCCCTGTCCTTGAACATTTACACTAGAGGAAATGCCAGCTGCCTATTGAGTCATCTCAACTATTTCGCAGTCAATGCCGTGAGCAAGAAAATGCGTCGACTCGATACCTTGTCCCAACAGTTGAATGCCCCAAGCTGGCTGCTCAAGAGCTATTTCATCCAGGAGCTGTGCAAGCGGGGCATCCTCAGCCTCGGCAGTCACAACCTGAACCTTGCCCACGGTGAAGAAGATGTCCACACCCTGCTGGCCGTCTACGCCGAGATCCTGCCGGCGCTTATTCGCCTGGACGCGGACAAGGCCATTCATCAGGTCCTGGATGGCGAACCCATCCAGCCGGTGTTCAAGGTGCGTTGAGTGATGAAACTTTGGATTTTTACTGAAGGAGATCAATTGAGAGGTTTAGGGCATCTAAGTAGGTGCTCTTCATATGCAACTGCATGGGAAAAACTAGGTGGCGTAGTACAGTGGGTTATTGATGGAGATTCAACCGCAAGACGATTCATACATCAAAAGAATGTCATATGGAAACAATGGCAGTATGAGAACATCATAGTTCCCTTGAATACAGATGTTGCTATTGTCGATAGCTACACAGCATCCTTAGAACAGCTTGAACGTTTATCTTTGTCATTTAATATAACTTCATACCTTGATGATACCTTTCGCTTACCCTATCCCAAGGGAATTGTTATTCATCCAGCATCTAATTCAAATCCAATCTTAAAAGGTTCATGTTGCTGGTTGACAGGACCATCTTGGCAATCTATTAGACCTGCGTTTATCAACACAAGAAAAGAAAAAACAGTAGTACACACTATTAAAAACATTCTCATTATGATGGGAGGAACAGATATTAGAAATATTACCTCCCTCGTTATTAGCATTGTGAGAAAAGTATATCCTTCTGCTATGTTACATGTCATAACAAGTACTGCATTAGACAATACTAATAATTGCACTTATTACAGTAACCTTAGTGCTAATCAAGTAGCCGACTTAATGCATAAAAATGACATATCTATTTGCGCTGCAGGGCAGACAATTTTTGAGTTGATCGCATGTTTACTACCCTCAATTATTATAAAAACAGCTGAAAATCAATCTCTTCAATTAAATCAGGTTTCATGTGAAGATCTATTTCCTGTGATTGATGAATGGAACCAAGACAATCTAAAAGAGAAATTATCATTCCATCTTTCATCATTATGTAATCGTGATGAAAGGAATAAGTATATTTTTAAAATGAAGAGTTATGGTGTCTCCGATGGTGCAAGTAGATTTGCAAACCTGCTCTTTTATTACTCAAAAATATCAGATGTTATAGCTTACGATTGTCTGAAATTGGTTCCCTTCACGATCCTGAGCAAAGCTGAAAAGATAAAAATTTTGTCTATCAGGAACAGAATTAAAGTACGCTGTCAGATGATGAATAAAAAACGCATTTCAATATCCTCACATTTTAAATTCATAAGCACCCAGATTAATAACCCCTTAAATATAAACTATGCAGTATTTTATGGCGATGTAATTATAGGCTCTACGTCTTTACATAAAATAGACTGGATACATAAAGAGGCTTGGTTAGACATATATAGACACCCTAGCCACAACTGGTCTGGTTTTGGCAATAAAATTCTACTTGCAGCAAAGCACGTAGCTTTTGACGTTGCACATCTAGATAAACTCAATCTATGTGTTAAAAACAACAACAAAAGTGCACTAGATCTATACAGAAAGCACTGTTTTATTGAGGTGTGTTCGGAAGATAACATTGTAAAAATGACACTTTACAGAGAGACTTATCAACAAAATGACATATAATAAAAAATCTATCCTAGTTATTTCTGCACATCCTGATGACGAAACAATTGGCTGTGGAGGTACAATTGCAAAGCATATTAGCCAGGGTGACTCCGTATATGTAATGTCATTTACTGATGGTGTTAGTTCAAGAGGAAACCGTATAGATATCGCTGCCTCAAAAGACAGAATAAAGGCATCTGAAATGGCAGCTAAATTACTTGGTTTCTCTTGGATTAGCAGAGGCGAGCATCCAGATAACATGCTCGATACAATACCAATCCTGGATTTGGCAAAGAATATCGAAGCGGTGAAGGAAAAGTATTCTCCGGATATTATTTATACCCACTCCTATGCAGACCTTAACGTCGACCATAGAAAAGTTCATGAAGCAACATTGATCGCTTTTAGACCTCAACCAAAAGAGACGTGGCAGGAAATAAGGGCTTATGAAGTGGCATCATCAACTGAGTGGGGAATTCAAGCTTTTACCCCTAACTTATTTATTAATATTGACAACTTCATAGATATTAAAAAAGAAGCCCTAGCATGCTATTGGATGGAGTTGAGAGACACACCTCACCCCAGATCTATTTCATCGATAGAGTCCATTAATAGAGTCAGAGGTTCTCAAGCAGGGTTTAATTATTCTGAAGCCTTTGAGATCATTAAATCGAGAGGATTTTAAATGAAATTTGCCATTGCTTGTAAAAGTGATCATTTTTGGCATCAAATGAAAATTCAATCGCCAGAGCTAATTAATGAAGCTAGTGGTATTTATAAATGTCGAGATGATTTACGCTTATTGCTAGAAAGCAATGTGGATATAGTTTTCTTTCCACATTGGTCATGGGTTGTCCCTGATGAAATAACAAACAAGTTCACCTGTATTTGCTTCCATAGTACACCACTACCCTATGGGAGAGGGGGTAGCCCAATTCAAAACATGGTTTTAAATGGGCATAGAGACACTCAGGTTGTTGCACTTAAAATGACGAATCAACTAGATGCTGGCCCAATATATCTACGTCAAGATGTATCCCTTATTGGTGGAGGGGAGGAGGTATTTAGACGAATATACCAAACAACAATATCCATGATGAAGAGCTTATTGAATTTTCTTCCATCTCCTACAGAACAAGAAGGCGAGGTTACAATATTTACACGTAGACAAAGTGACGATAGCAAACTTGATATGGATGATAGCATTGATAATATTTTTGATAAAATAAGGATTTTGGATGTTGATAACTATCCTCCTGCATATATAGAAATAGGGGATTATATATTGACTTTCACACATCCATCAATGAGACTTTCTGGCGACATAGATGCTCATGTCAACATACATAAAATAAAAAGAGAGTTTTAATTTTTAACAATTAATTCAAGATGTTAGTTATGAATTACTTCCGTCTTAGTCATTGTCAAATAACAGAAATGGAGACATCCATGCCCCAAGTAATTCATCCTGAACGATGCTTTATCATTGCCGAGCTCTCTGCCAACCACGGCCACTCACTGGAGACGGCGCTGGCGACGGTACGCTCAGCCAAGGCGTGTGGTGCCGATGCCATCAAGATCCAGACCTATACGGCCGACACCATGACCCTTGATTGCAACAATGAGTATTTCCAGATCAATCAGGGCACTCTCTGGGATGGCACCACCCTGCACAAGCTCTATCAAGAGGCATACACCCCCTGGGAGTGGCATGCCGCCATCCAGGCAGAAGCACACAAGGAGGGGCTCATCTTCTTCTCCACCCCCTTCGACCCCAGTGCCGTCGATTTTCTGGAGGCTCTCGACGTCCCCCTCTACAAGATCGCCTCCTTCGAGATCACCGACATTCCCTTGATCGAGTACACCGCCAGCAAGGGCAAGCCGATGATCATCTCGACCGGCATCGCCACCCTGGCCGATATCGATGCCGCCGTGCAGGCCTGCCGCCGCATGGACAATCACGACATCACATTGCTCAAGTGCACCTCCTCCTACCCCGCCCCGGTGGAAGAAGCCAACCTGCTTACTATCCCCAATATGAGGCAGACGTTTGGTGTCCAGGTGGGATTATCCGACCACACTCTGGGAGAGGCGGTCGCCATGGCTGCCGCCGCCCTGGGCGCCCGCGTGATAGAGAAGCATTTCATCCTGGACCGCACCTTGGGTGGGCCGGATGCCTCCTTCTCCATGACACCGGATGAATTCGCTCATATGGTCGAGGGAGTACGACAAGTCGAGGTCGCCCTGGGAGAGGTTAGCTACCAACTCAACGACAAGACGCTGCGAAACCGGCAATTTGCCCGCTCCCTCTTCGTCTGCGAGGACATGAAAGCGGGGGATACCTTCACGTCCCGCAATGTTCGCTCCATCCGGCCAGCCCACGGGTTGCCCCCGGTTCATCTTCCCTCCCTACTGGGTCGCCGTGCCAGCCAGGATATCCAGGCCGGTACGCCGCTGACCTGGTCATTGGTTTCCTAACGGTCGTGGAACTCTGCATGGATCAGAAGAACGTCTTCATGTCCCGGGAAGGGAACGAGTGGTACGAACGCAACAAGGCCGCCATCCTAGGCAAGTCCCTGGCAAGCGACCCCATCTTCAAGGCGATAGTGTATGGAGATGGTATTCACCTGACAGTTGCCCACAAAAGGGAGTGGTCATACGGCTTCAAACCGGATAACAAAACGGTACCCCTACCGTGTTATCCGGAGTCACCGTATGACCACCAACGAGAAAGTAGCACGTCGCAAACTCAGCCTGCTAGAGCTCGCCAAAGAGCTCAATAATATCAGCAAAGCCTGCAAGCTCATCGGCTACAACCGTCAGCAGTTCTACGAAATTCGCCGTAACTACCAGACCTATGGCGCCGAGGGATTGCTCGACAAATTGCCCGGGTGTAAAGGGGCGCATCCCAATCGGGTCGCTCCTGAGATTGAACAGGCTATCCTCGATTACTCCCTCACCAGACCAACTCATGGCCCGCTGCGGGTCGCCCAAGAACTGGCTCTGCAAGGCATCAATGTCAGTGCGGGTGGTGTGCGTGGCGTGTGGCAACGTCACGACTTGCTCTCCAAACACGACCGCTTGCTGCGCCTTGAGAAAACTCACCGGGAGCAGACCATTGAGCTCAATGACGAGCAGATCCGCCTGCTCGAGCGCTTCAGCCCCGAGTTTCGCGAACGCCAGATTGAGGTCCACTACACCGGAGAACTGGTGGCGGTTGACACCTTCTTCGTCGGCGCGCTCAAGGGGGTTGGCAAGGTGTATCTGCAAACCGTACTGGACTGCTACAGCCGCCACGCCTGGGGACGGCTCTACACCAGCAAGCTGCCGGTGACCTCGGTTCATGTGCTCAATGAAACGGTATTGCCGTTCTTCGAAGCCCATGAGGCGCGGGTCTATACCATTCTGTCGGACAACGGGCGCGAGTTCTGTGGGCGCCCTGACCATCATCCCTACGAGCTGTTCCTGCAACTGGAGGGGATTGAGCACCGGACCACCAAGGTACGCAGGCCGCAGAGCAACGGCTTTATCGAGCGGCTACATCGCACCCTGCTGGATGAACACTTCCGTATCAAGGGGAGGACAACCTGGTATGAGTCGGTAGAGCAGATGCAGACAGACCTAAACAGCTATCTGGATCACTACAACACCCAGCGGCCACATCAAGGCAGGATGATGGAAGGGCAGACTCCCTACAGCATGTTCAAAAAGGGTCTGAAATTGATACCGAAGGAAGTGCGCACTAAAGTAGCGTAAACAAGACACCGGTTTGAGGCCGGTGTCAGGTGATAACTAGATCTGTACACTCAGATGACAAACATGATCTCATATCAGGGACTTGTTCGCACCTTCCCTAGATCTGTACAGCCAGTAGCACCATTGCACCGCGAATTCAACTTCGAAGTGCGACACTCGCCTATGCCGCCTGACGGTACTCTTCGAATACCTTGACAGGCTGCCTGAATCCGAGACATTTCCGAGGTCGTAGGTTGAGCCACTGCTCCGCTCTCCTGACACCCTCGTCCGTGACCTCTCTCAGGTCTGTTCCCTTTGGGATAAACTGCCTCAACAGCCCATTGCTGTTCTCGTTCAGACCGCGCTCCCACGAAGAGTAAGGGTGCGCAAAGTAAGTCTCGGCACCCAGCGCTTCCTCTATCGCCTTGTGTTCGGCAAACTCGCCGCCGTTGTCAAAGGTGATGGTATGCACCTGCTCGATGTAGGGCGTTAACATCTCGATTATCGCATCCCGCACCACCCCAGCCTGTTTGCTCGCGACCCGCTTGACCAGATAGAGCCGGCTCTTGCGCTCCACCAGGGTGACCAGTGCACCTGTGCCTTGCTTGCCCAGCACCGTGTCCGCCTCCCAATCACCGAGCCGCTCCCGGCTATCGACGATAGCCGGCCGTTCATCAATAGAGCGGGCTTCCTTGATGGGAGAACGCAGGCTGCTCGCCCCCTTGCGGTAGCGCTTGTGGCCCTGGCGCAGATGGCGGTACAACTGGCCACCCCGGGCTTTGTCGGCGGCCACATGGCGGTATATCCACTCGTGACTCGCCATGAGGCCTATCTGCTTGCCCACCGCGCTTATCTGCTCCGGGCTCCACCACCAGGCGAGTGTCAGCTCGACAAACTGGATGACATCGGCAGATAGCCGAGATTTGGCCGCACTGGCCCGTCGGTGGGTGGCGTGCTGATGCGCATTGTCTGGCTGGTAGCCCTGCGGCCCGGCGTTACGACGCAGCTCCCGGTAGAGGGTGGAGCGATGAACGCCAATGGCGCGTGCGGTGGCAAGGATGGACATCCCCTGTGCGCGAAGCACCGATAACTGGTATCGTTGCCCCTCGGTCAACTGCTGATAGCTCATGGTGATACTGCTTTTACTTTGGCGAGCAGAAGGGTACCACCAATCAGCAGTTGGCCACCTCTCGCCATTCATCCATGAGTGTCGCACTTATTATCTGAATTCCCGCACTTTTAAATATTAATGATCAAATAATCCATGTTCTTTTCTATCAACACTGCTTATTGCATAAGCATATTTCTTTTTTATAGCAGCAAAGTATTCTACCATGATTTTTATTATATCATTTATTGTTTCATATAAGTAGTCACAAGCTTCAAATCTATACAGGGTAGAAAGGATAACACTAAAGGAATAGTTTATTGATCCACTCAAGCATCTATATACATGCTCATAACCATGAACTCTCATTGCAAGGAGGTAATCACGAACCTGCATCATGTTCGATACAATATCTTCCCTAGTCGAAAAGCATTTATTCCAGTCTCGTGTGAACATGTCAATAAAGTCATTAAACAACTCTATATGAAAATTCCCATTCAATTGATCAATATCTATATCCATAGGTTTGTATATGTCGTTCATGATATGATTTAATAAGCTATTTTTATCACACTCAACATCGCCAACTGAGACATCATTTATTTTTTTTGGTACAGTCCCTTTTATTTTAGCACCATCTGAACAGTTATAGAATTTGACATCCACATGTGCTTTAATAAGATTTTCCATAACATTTTTTGACGTTATCATCATATTGGTAGTTTCAACTTCACCGCCAAAATTACCAGGTACAAGATGATTGCTTTTTTTATTTATTTGAACAGATAATTTTTCTTTTGGATTCCCTTTATCATCAAAATAAAAGCTGAGTTTAGAGTGGTGATGAGCATTGCTCTTATATCCATTATCAATACCAAATAAATATATATTTCTAAAGCCTAGACGACATGCAGTTGCCAAACCGGTGTTACCTACTAACGGATTGGCTGAACTAAGAATGTCTCTAGTACGTGCAACCGAAAAATGCATCTTAATAAGAGAGAGGCCAGGCTCAAATGATTTGAAAGCCAAACCAATTCTATCAAATTGTTTGGCACAATCAGGATGGATAACATCGACACTTAAAAAAACTATTCCTTTTAAGTATTGGTCATCTTTTAATAATAAATGTGAGTCAGGTACAATCTTAGTTCTTTCAACCTGCACATGAATATCAGGCTTTATACCTGCCTTATATAGTGAAGATAGTGCGCTACCACAACTTAGTAAAATCACTTGGTGTTGACAGGCTCTTAATTTATCTATAGCCAAATCAAGAGATGGTCCATTACCGATTATAAAAACTGGAGTATTTCTCCATTTATCATCCAACGACTTTCCTTTGACAAGAAAAGGAATATTTTTTCTGATATTCTCAACGCAATGTGACAAGGCAATAACATTGTCATCAAAAAAGCCCCACCCACTTGTCAAGAAGAAAAACTCCTTCTTTGTTCTAGCAATCAGGTCCATTATCTCATCACTTTTATAGTGCCAGAAACCAACACTTGCGGCTGAAAGATAGGAGCCTACTTTTGCCGAGGCAACAGTAATATCTTGTATTACTTCATCTTTTTTTTGCCCAAGAAAAATATGAATACTGAGCCCTACTTCATTGAGATGTTCAAGCAGTGTGTGCCAGTCAAATGTAAATAAAGATGCATAAAAAAGATCGAAATTCGGTTCAATAACAAAGAGAACTCTAGGACTGCATTGTTCATACAGGTAAGATAATTGATACCCTAGCCCAACTCCGAACATAAGCATCAGGGGGATATCTGTCCCGACCTTGCTGATTGGCATCAGTTTTTCAGACGCAACATCCCGAACTTTCATCATTTTATTCATGTAATCCACATGAATAAAATCGATTGGATTATCTTCTTTTGAAAACTCTATCGTCTGAATAGACCCTGGACTGTTTAAAACTCGTCCAATCTGATCTTTACATTCTTGATAAGGATCGTCACCATAAAATGGCATACTCGAATCATTCCAGCGCAAGTTAGGAATGCCATTTTCACCGCAAAAAAAACTGAACTCCCTCTCTGGATTATATGACTTGAATTGTTCATATATTGTTGGAACATAATTTCCGAATGCGGCCATATTCATTTCAAACCTAGTTGGAAGCACTTCCAGCATCGCTTGCTCTTGTTCTTTTTGAGCGCGCAGGCGTCCTAGTTCAGCTTCCAGAGAGTTTATCTTGCTTTCGAAGTCCATATTAAACCTGCTTACCTTGAGTTTGCCTTATATATGTTACTTACTTTTTCTGCGGACAGGAGATTTTTAATTTGTTGCTCAAGCTTATATTTTTCATTTTCGACTAATGACCGCAATTTATTTTCTCGTTCTAACTCTGTAGCCGCGACACTAACAATGTCCTCTGATATATTTCCGGCATCGATAATACTTTTCAATATGCAAAGGCGTTTATCTTCAATCTGATGAGCCAACTCAATATCCTGAGCCAAGATGGCCTGTTCAAGCTGATGACTCAATGCAGACAAGAGACTGTACTTGCTCATATAGTGGCCTTATTTTCCAAAGCCTGTTTGCGTTCTTTTTCTGGGATAGCATCCCAACCACTTTTAATTGTAATCATTAGTGTACTTACTTCATCTAACGGTACTACGTCCATATTACGACTAGAGTCCAATAGGCGTTGCTTCATATAATCGTAAAGTGAGAACAAATCCTCAGGTACTTTACCGTATGAAAGATCCAACGCGTCCTGCAAACCGTTAAGCAATGCCATACTTTTGGAAATTGCAATAGATTTATTTTCAAAATCCCTGCGCTCTATTGCCCCTTTCGCTTGAGCAACACGTTCAATACAGCCTTGCATCATCAACTGAATCACACGATAAGGATCAGCCACAGCCATCTCAGCTTGAAGACTTTGGGTTGTGTAAGCTTTGATATTTTTGCGATACATGATTTTTCCTCCTCACTCGGAAGCGCCAAAATACAACTCAGGATGATGAGTTAGAGGTATTAATAAGACTTAGATAGGATGCCGACTGATTCATTTTGGCAAGCAAAGTATCCAGACCACCATAACGAGCCCGTAAACTAGCCTCGTATTTCACTAGCTGTGCCGTGGCATCTGACTCTTTTTGCGCCAGCGTTCGCAAATCAGAATTGAGAGAGTCTTCTCGTTGAGCAAGTAACCCACCCGTTTTGGAGTAATCTTCCAAAGAGGTGGCCAGTTGGCCAGCAACCCCTTTCTCGCCACCAAAAATTGCAACTACCTGCTCGAAGTTTTTATCCAATGCTTCATCAAATTTTTCACTATCAAGAGAGAGCACTCCCTTGTTATCCATCTTTATCCCAAGCTGGAAGATGGTATCAAACACATTCGAGTTGTCAGATGGGGAGATGAGAATACTGCTCATCTGATTCACAACACTCCGAGTCACTGAGTCACCAGCCAAGGCCCCTCCATCATCCTGGCTCTGACCGGCAACAATGCTGTTACGCTTGCCTAACGCATCTGCCTTGCTGACCAAGGTGTTGTAACCATCGATGAAACTCTTGATCATTGACTTGATGCCATCTTTATCCGTGGTGACATCAACCTTGTTGGACTTTACATTCCCATCAGTGTCTTTATCCGATTCACGCAGCACTGTCACCTTCAACCCCATGATGGTGCCATCAAACGTATTGGTATCACTACTGAGAGGGCTGCCATCAACCGTGATTTCGGCGTTGCTGGCGCTCTGCGTTTTGGTTAGGGAAGAAGCAAAACTGGTCATGCCCGCGGTGCTGCCCGTAATTTGCAGATCTTTCCCGGTACCGCTCACACCTGAATCCATGACCAGCTTGGCCTTGCCATCCGCAGTATTAATGATGTTGGCAGTCAAACCAAAATTATCACCGTTATTATTGATTTTCTTACGAATTGTCTGCAGGGAATCGCCAGCCTTCACCTCTACATTGAATTTCTTGTCTCCAGCGGTAAAGGTGAGAATACCGTCCTCCGTTGCCAGCGAAGTGGTCGAACTGTCAAAGGTTCCTTCAAACTTGCTGGTCGTCGCCAACTTATTGACGGTTATGTTGTACTGACCATTCGAAGCACCAGCCTTGCTCTCCACCTTGAGGATGGGGTCATCCTTGTCCTGGGTAATATTAACGGCGCGCTTGTTGAATGCATCCGTCTTTGCCATCTCTTTGAGGGTCGTGACATAAGAAGCAATCGCAGACTTCAACTGGCCCACCCCGGAAAGAGTGATCTGGGCGTTGGTCTTTTTGGTTGTAATCGGTTGTTGGAGCTGTGCCTTTCTGGCGTTCAAGCTGGCAGAGATCACACTCTCCAAATCGATACCGGACCCTGCGCCAGCAGATGTTATCGTTGCCATTGTCTAGCTTCCTCATTCGTCGTAAACGGCTTATATTTCGCTGTCAAACAGCAAACCAACCCTTGGGTTGGCCCCAGCCTCCCCCTGTACCAAGGCCTGGATACGTTTGTTGATTGCGATGAGTTCTTCGCTGGGGATCTGACGGATCACCGACTTGGTATCGGCATCCACCACCTTGATAACTACCTGATCCAGCTGTTTTTCCATGCTGAAGTTCACGGTCCAGCCTTGCTCTCGAACAAAACTCTGCAAGTTTTGTACCTGTTTTTCGATGTCAGCGTTATTCTGCTGTACCGACGGGACCCGCTCTTGCTTTCCTTGCTGCTCGCCATTATGCGTTTCCTCCATCGCTCCAGAAAGTAATTGAGCGGCCACTTGGCCGCTCTTGTCACTTAGCTGTACGGAAGCACCATTGGCAGATGACAGGTTTCCAAGTTCAGTTGTCATCTTTTCTCTCCCATATCAATTGTGCTTGCTATGGCCCATTAACCGAGCAAGGACAGTGCAGACTGCGGCCGCTGGTTGGCTTGAGCCAGGATGCTGGAAGCCGCCTGTTGCAGGATATTTTGCTTGGTCATGTTGGCGGTTTCAGTCGCGAAGTCCGCATCGCGGATACGAGAGCGCGCTGCACTCAGGTTTTCAGAGATATTGGCCTGGTTGCGAATGGTTGAATCAAAGCGATTCTGTACCGCCCCCAATTCTGCTCGCTTGCTGTCGACTGCCTGGATCATGAAATCCAAATTAGCCATTGCCAGCTGTGCGCTGGAACCTGTAGAACCTGATATGTCATCAATATCAGCCCATGTCACTTTTGATGTACTATCTGTTGAAACAGCCACAACCCATGCATCTGCTCCCGTTGAATTTGTACTTGTAATCGCTGTGACGCTGGCTTTAGCCTTCGTCGCATCGGCAATACCAGTCATGGAAAAGGCTGTGGTCATCTTGAAGGAAATGGTCTGACCGGCATCAGCCCCCACTTGGAAAGACCCCTCGTACTTGCCGCTCAGTAACTTCTGCCCCCCAAAAGTGGTATCGCCTGCGATGCGATTGATTTCAGTGGTCAGTTGCTTGTATTCCGCTTGTAACGCATCCCGATCATCAGCATTGTTTGAACTATTTGCAGATTGCTGCGCTAGGGTTCGCATCCGTTGCAACATGGAGGTGACTTCATCCATAGCTCCCTCGGCAGTCTGGGCGACCGAGATACCGTCGTTGGCGTTACGGTTGCCTTGGTCCAGACCGTTTATCTGGGAAGTCAAACGGTTGGAGATTTGCAGACCCGCTGCATCATCCTTGGCACTGTTAATGCGCAGGCCGGATGCCAAACGGGTGTAGGAAGTGTCCAGTGATTTGTTGGTGTTCATCAAGTTACGCTGAGCGTTCAGTGATGAAGTGTTGGTATTGATATACATGGCCATAAAAATGATCTCCTGATGAACAAGGAACTGCGGGCCCTGCAGATGTCATAGACAACGCGGTTCCCACCGTTCAGATGGACAGATTGAACGGTCTGTCTCATCTGGCGGGTCCTCTGTTTGAACGGACATTGGACCCGCAGTTGCGCAAATGCTGGATTTCCGAACACCCCTCAATTTGCTTCATACTCTGTAACGGCATCTCTACCAGAAGCTTTAGGAAATTTATTGCCGCTTTCACCGGTAAAGAGGCAAGCGCTCTCCGCTTGCGATGAGAACGACAGAGCACAGCTCCTATCCCTCCGCTAACAACCATACCTATTGGCAGAGCATTTCAAGCACATTAAGTTGGCACATTTTGTGCTTCGTGTGATGTGACGTCGCTTTTCCGACGCCCATAAAAAAGGGTTCATCGCGGCTTTCCGGGGAAGGCCGCCTTGATTTTCAGAAAAAAGTATTCTGAGTCCCTAAATCCATATGCCATACGCTTTATCACTTTGATCTTGTTGTTCACCCCTTCCAGCACACTCGTGTGCATCGGGTAGTTTGCACTCGCCAGGATCCCCCGCATATATTTCGATAAATTTCGACCAAATCGTTGCAGCGGCGCTAGCCCGCTTTCCTTCACCTGCCGCATCCAGCTCCGCCATCGTCGCCATCCTTCCCACACGCTCGGCGCATACCAGATGCCCTTCAACGCCTCTTTCAGCACGTACACCATCGCCAGCGGTTGATTCGCCGCCAACAGCTCCTGCAACTTCACATCCTGTTTTTCACTCAGCTTCGCCCGATTACGTAGCAGCAACCAACGCGCACTTTTGACCACTTTTCGCGCCGGTTTATCGCTTTTCAGTGCATTCGCCTGCTCCACTCGCACCCGGTCCACCACCTCTCGGCCATAGCGAGCCACCACGTGGAACAGGTCGTAGACCACCTCCGCCTGCGGGCAGTGTTGCTTCACCTCCAGGTCGAACGCCGTGTTCATGTCCATCGCCACCGCCTCAATCTGCTGGCATCGCTCGCCGAGCTGCTCGAAGAAGGGACGGATAGCGGCCCGGCTGTTGCCGTGCCCCACCCACAGGACGCGGGTTCGCTCGGCATCCATGATCACGGTGGCATAGCGGTGTCCCTTGTGCAGGGCAAACTCATCCATCACCAGCCGCCGCACCTCCCCAAGTTCGATGGTGCCCACACTGGTCTGCAAACGGCGCTTGTCGATCTCCTTGATGGTGTGCCAACCGACCCCGGTGAGCTGGCTGACATGGCGGATGGGGAGGTACTGAACGAGCGCTTCAATCCAGCACTGCATGCGCCGGGTGAGGCGGGAGCCAGAGGGGAGCCAGTCGATATGTTCACTGACGCGACCACAGCGCAGACAGTCGACGCGGCGAACAGGCAGTTGTAACCAGACTTGTCGGTCAAATAGGTCTCGCTCACGCACCCGGCGGATACGTTGGTCGTGGATCAATGGCGTGGGTTGCAGGCATCGGCGACAACGGGGCAACAGGTCGGCGCGAGGCTCAAGGGTAAACAGGGTGTGATGGTTGGCAGAAAGCGCTTGGGCGATGACGGTATAACCTGGCCAGAAGGAGGCAATATCAATATGATGCACGGCGACAGCAGGGTGATGGTGGTGGTGTGTTTGGAGACAGCCAGTTTACCAGCACCCTGTCTGTCAACTTCCACTTCCCCAAGATCCCGCGAAGAACCTAAAAAAGGCCGACAAAGTCGGCCAAAGAAGAGCTTACGCTCAGGAGAACAACCTCGAGGGTGACAGAATGAACGATCTGCGCAACACTCGAGGGGTATACCAATAAGAGAACTTCTCTTTCGATAGGACAAGGCGTAAATCCGAACACCCCATTGTTCCATCTTGTTTACCAGGGCGGCCTGAACAACCGCCCTTTTCTTTTTCTTGCAATCAGTCAGATTAGCCTTGCAGCAGAGAGAGCGCAGACTGCGGGCGCTGGTTCGCTTGGGACAGGATGCTGGAAGCCGCCTGTTGCAGGATGTTTTGCTTGGTCATGTTGGCCGTTTCGGTGGCAAAGTCGGCATCGCGGATACGGGAGCGGGCCGCACTGACGTTTTCCGAAACATTGGCTTGGTTGCGGATGGTGGAGTCGAACCGGTTCTGTACAGCACCCAGCTCAGCACGTTTGCTGTCCACTGCCTGGATCATGAAATCCAAATTAGCCATTGCCAGCTGTGCGCTGGAACCTGTAGAACCTGATATGTCATCAATATTAGCCCATGTCACTTTTGATGTACTATCTGTTGAAACAGCCACAACCCATGCATCTGCTCCCGTTGAATTTGTACTTGTAATCGCTGTGACGCTGGCTTTAGCCTTCGTCGCATCGGCAATACCAGTCATGGAAAAGGCTGTGGTCATCTTGAAGGAAATGGTCTGACCGGCATCAGCCCCCACTTGGAAAGACCCCTCGTACTTGCCGCTCAGTAACTTCTGCCCCCCAAAAGTAGTGTCGTTGGCAACACGGTTTATTTCGGTAGAAAGCTGTTTGTATTCGGCCTGCAGAGCATCTCTGTCATCTTTGTTATTAGAGCCATTGGCTGACTGCTGAGCCAGTGTCCGCATACGTTGCAACATAGAAGTGATTTCATCCATGGCCCCTTCCGCAGTCTGAGCGACCGAGATGCCGTCGTTGGCGTTGCGGTTGCCCTGGTCCAAACCGTTGATCTGGGAGGTCAGACGGTTGGAGATCTGCAGACCTGCCGCATCGTCCTTGGCGCTGTTGATGCGCAGGCCGGAGGCCAGACGGGTGTAGGAGGTATCCAGGGATTTGGTGCTGTTCATCATGTTACGCTGAGCGTTGAGCGATGAAACGTTGGTATTGATATACAGACTCATGATTTTTCTCCTAAGCTATTAAAATTTAACTTTAATTCACTCAGGCTTTATTGTGTTTTGTGCCTGATATGTTTAGTTAACGGCGCCTTTTCACAAGACTTTAATTTCTTTTTTCTGCCTTTCTGGCAGTAATCGCCGCCTAACCTATATATCGGCCTCTATTCCCTTCCCTTGAGAAAAAAATCGGGATTTTTTGTCACTTGACTGCCTGCCCCCCGGGCCATAGTGGCCACAGCCCGCATCAGACAAGGCGGGAGCGTGATCTTCACCCAGCCTTCAGAAACCGGCGCTGGCTCCCACTTTTGCACGCCAGCATTGCTCATCCCCACACCTTGCCCCTAAAATCGCCGCCCCATCATCTATTGGACGTGAGTTGTTCTCCATGCAGACACTGGTTGAGCAGATTGTTTACATCAGCGACATGTTTGGTACTGCGGTATTCGCGTTTTCGGGCGTACTGGTGGCCGGCCGTCTCAGGATGGATGGTTTCGGTGTCATGGTGCTGGCGGCGGTTACCGCCATCGGGGGTGGCACCATCCGCGACATGATCCTGGGGGCAACCCCGGTCTTCTGGGTACGCGACCCCCTCTATATCTGGGTGGTCATTGCCACGGCGCTCATCGGCATGTGGATGGTCAAACTGCCCCGCCGCATGCCCTGGTACGTGCTGCCGGTGGCAGACGCCTTCGGGTTGGCGCTCTTTACCGTGATCGGTGCCCAGAAGGCCCTCAATTTCGGCACACCCGGGCTGATTGCGGTGATCATGGGCACCATGACGGGGGTTGCGGGCGGCATGATCCGTGACGTGCTGGCCCGGGAGGTGCCCATGGTGCTGCAAAAGGAGATCTACGCCACCGCCTGCATTCTGGGCGGCATCCTCTATACCTTGTCGCTGGAAATTGGGGTAGACAGGGTCAGCGCCATGCTCATCAGCATGCTCGGGGTATTCGGCCTGCGGGTGGCGGCCATCTACTGGCATCTCTCCCTGCCCACCTTCTCGCTGCAGCGCAACTGAGGAACGCCGGAGTGGGCGAGATCCCATCCCGACAGGGACAAGATTGAACCAAGCCGGCTTTTCTGTTGTCATACAGGGGTCGTTTCAAGCCGGAAAACCTCATGCAAAAACTTGGGCTCATTACCACGCTTGTTCTGATGATGGTGGCAGCGGCTCATGCGGGGGCACAGGCCCTGTTCGGGCGTCTGGCATCCACCCCGGTGCAGCAGTTCAACCAGCAGATCCGTCAGGCGAGCAGCAGTCAGCAAGGCTGGGTCAACGACTATCGCGAAGTGGCTCGCCGCTTCGTCGGCCATAAAGATGTACCCACCCGTATCCATGCTCAACAGCTGGACAACGATCTGGTGCTCTCGGTGGCCCTTGATGGCCAGCGTAGCGACATGCTCTACATCCTGACCCTGTTTCGCAGCAACAACCTGTGGCAGATGCGTCAGGCCGAGATGGGCTGGCGCTGTCAGGGTCAGGAAACCTTCACCCCGGTCCCCTGCCCCTGAGCATCTACCTTCATCCGAGTGAAATAAAAAATCCGGCGCCTTGGCCGGATTTTTTATACGCGTCTTGCCGTCACATCACGGACGGTAGACCTTGACGTTGGCAAAGCCCTTCTCTTTCAGGTAAAGCGCCTGCAGTTTGCTCATCACGCCGCGATCGCAATAGAGCAGGTAGGTCTTCTCTTTCGGCAGATCACCAAAGGCGGTGGCCAGCTTGAAGAAGGGGATATGCATGATCTCGCGCCCTTCCACCACCAGCGGCTTGTCGTCATGCTCCTCCATGGAGCGAATGTCCAGGATCACCTCGTCGTCACCGCTCTCGGCGGTGGTCTCCACCTCCTGCACCTCGGCGGCGGTCTCTTCACCGATGCGACGAATGTCGAGGTAACGGGCCTCGGCCACCACCTTGTCCAGAATGGCAAAGTCGAAGTTCTCCTCTTCCGCCTCGATGCGGGAGAGCTCGGCCTTCACGGTCGGCTTCTTGGAGATCACGCCGCAGTACTCCGGCATGGTCTCGGCGAACTCCAGGGTGCCGATGCGACGGGCTTCGCTGATGATGTCCGGCTTGTCCCAGGTGATGAGCGGGCGCAGGATCACCTTGTCGGTCACCCGGTCGATGACGTTCAGGTTGGTGAGGGTCTGGCTGGAAACCTGGCCAACGCACTCGCCGGTCACCAGGGCCGGGATCTGGAACTCGTCGGCCACCTTGGCAGCGGCACGCATCATCATCCGCTTGAGCACCACCCCCATCTGGCCGTTGTCGATCTTCTCGAGGATCTCGGCCACCACGGGCTCGAAGTCCACCGCGGTGAAGCGCACCCGGTGGGAGGAGCCGAAACGGTTCCACAGGTGATAGGCCACCTGCTTGACGCCAATCTCGTGAGCCGCCCCACCCAGATTGAAGAAGCAGTAGTGCACCCGGCAGCCGCGCTTGATGAACTGGAAGGAGGCGACACCCGAGTCAAACCCGCCGGAGAGCAAGCTCAGCACATCTTCCTGGGTGGCGATGGGCATGCCGCTCAGCCCCTGGTGGATGGCGCTGACGATGAAAAGCTCCTCGCCATCGATCTCGAGGTTGATCTTCACATCCGGGTTCTTGAGGCGCACGCCGTTGCTCACGCAGTGCTGGTTCAAACCACCGCCCACGTAGCGCTCCACTTCGAGGGAGGAGAACTCGTGCTTGCCGTGGCGCTTGGCACGCACGCAGAAGGTCTTGCCCTCGAGCTGATCACCCCAGACGGCTTTCACCTGCTCGAAGATGTCGTGCAGGTCGGTAAACTTGCTGGCCTGCACCTCGAGGAAGGCCTGAATGCCGGGGATGCAGGCCAGGGCTTCGATGGCTTGCTCGCGGAACTGGTCATTGCGGGAGCTCACGATCAGCTTGTCCCAATCCATCCGCACCCGGGCATCGTCGTCAAAGCGGCGCAGGACATTGCGGATATTGCCCTGCAGGATCTTGATAAAGCGCTGGCGAACCGACTTGCTCTTGATGGTGATTTCAGGGAACAGCTTGATAATGAACTTCATGGTAATGACTCGGGTGGCCTTGATTTAAGGGCGCGAATTATATCAGAACTTTGTGAGCAGCGCCTACTGCATGAGCGGCCGCTCACATTCCCCCACGCAAAGTTTGCCGCATCCGGGCAATCATGCGTATATTCCCACCCCTGCATCCTGGCAACACAGCATCCATGAAAACCCATATCTACTACCCCGGCATGGAGGTACGCGACGAGCTCTGGCTCAAGTTTGCCCTGCTCTATCTGGAGCGGCTCGCCTTCGTCTTCACCGTCAGTGAGAAGAGCGGTCTCACCGCCCTGCTGGAGACCCTGCGCCAGCAAACCGACCTGCTGGCCGAGCCGCCACAACCCGCCTTCTTCGCCCATATCACGCCCCAGGTCGAGAGCCAGATTGCCGGCCTGGTCGCCCCCGACTTCGTGCGTCACAAGGTGTTTGGCAACAAGGAGCTGATCGGTCGCTGGCGCCAGCCTGCCAACCACGACTGCTTCTGCCCGGCTCAGGCGGGACTGGAGCGGCTGCACGGATTTTGTCTGACCCACGGCTTTGCGACGCAGGATGAAGGGGGGATCAGAATGGCGCGCCGCTTTGCCAACCTGCTCTCCATGCGCCTCGCCCGTGAGTGGGCACTCGCCAATGACGGGGCGCTTATTACCGATCACGACTATCTCGACCGCCTGCTTCACCTGCTCGAATCCCGCTACCACAATCGCGGCGGTCAGGATTGCTTCCACCTCGAGATCCCGCTGCAAGTGCCCACTCACCTGGCCGACATCCCGTTTGCAGAGCTCATTGCCCTGCGGGGGCGAAGCGGCTTTCGTCAGCAGCTCGCCGAGCTCCATCAGGCCCTCGATGCCCTGCTCGCCATGCTGGGCAGCGGCTACGCCGAACCCGCCGTGTTGACCCGCTTCGAGCAGGCCCAGCAGGGGTTCACCTCCTTGCTGGGACCCGAGACCGTCACCCTGCCGCTCACCACGCTCGTCAGTACTGGCTTACCGGCCATGGCGATGATCCACCACCTCAAGGGGAGTCACCCACAGAGCGACCTGGTATTTCATCCCATCAAGAAGAGCCACTTCCACCAGCGCAAGAGCCGGCATTTCTTCACCCGGCTGGGGCAGGTCAAGCCCTGACCCCCCGCCTCTGCCGGGGAATCGACAATCAACTGACGGCATCGGGACCATCCCCGATGCCGTCAATATTTTGGCGCTTACCACGCCCTCAGGAGGGGTTTTCCAGCCGAAACTCGATGCGATCGCTGTTTCCCGCCTCATCCACCACCACCAGCTGATAGCGGCCCGCCTTGCTCACTACTTGATCCCCGTCCCAGCGCAGCCGCTGGCCGTTGAGAAACCAGGCCGGCTTGCCGACACCGCCCAGCACCCTGGGCTGCAACCGATAGCGCTGACTGCGGATAAGGTTGCCCTCCCCCAGTGCCAGAATGCGGATGGGGGCCTGCAGCTCGGTGCTCTGCCCCTCCCCTGCACAACCGCTGGCCAGCAGCGCCTGACGCCGCTCGCCAGGGGACCGCCACGGCTCCAGCGACAGCGGCCAAAGGGCCCGAAAGCCGGATTGCGCCGCATCGTGGCAGCGGGCCAAGGTCGGCTTGCCCGCGGCGGTCAGTGCGACCTGGCGCAGCGGCGAGGGCCAGTCCATGGGGTCCGGCAAGGTGGGAGGATCGCGCCCTTCCAGCAACCAGGCGCTCTGGCGCTGCAAACACGTCTGCGGCAGGGTCGCGCTGGCCTTGCGCCCCAGCGGCCAGCAGATCTCGGCTTCGCTCACCGTGTTGGGTTGTGCCGGCAGGGGGCTATTGTCAGCCAACCGCGAGTAAACAGAGAGCAGCAGCGGCACAGCTGCACTCTGGCCGTAAAAACCGGGCATGGGGGTACCGTCGGGGCGCCCCAACCAGACGCCTATGGTCCAGCGACCGGAGACCCCCATGGCCCAACTGTCGCGATAGCCATAGCTGGTGCCGGTCTTCCAAGCCAGTCGATTGACCCGGCCGGTCGCCTCGCTGGCGAAAGGCTGATCCGCCCGCCCCTGCGCGCTCAATACTTGCCAGATGATCCAGGCCGCGCCCGGGCTCAGCAAGGGGCGTGACACCGCCTGCTGCCCCGCCAGCCAGACCGGCATCGCCACCTGCCCCTGCCGGGTCAGCGAGCTGTAGAGTGCCACCAGCTGTTCGAGCCGAATGCCCGCCGCCCCGAGCGCAATGGCCGGATTGGGCTTGTCGGAAAGAGCCAGCCTCACCCCGGCATTGTCGAGACGGCTGACCAGCTTGTCCGGCCCAAGCGCTTCCAGCACCTGCACCGCCGGTACGTTGAGGGATTGCTGCAGTGCTTGGGCCAGCGTCACCGGCCCCTGAAAGGCACCGGAGAAGTTGGCGGGGCGATAGTCAGATCCCAGCCTCGGCGCATCGGAGAGCAGAGAAGCCGAGTGCACCAGCCCCTCGTCCATGGCCAAACCGTAGATGAAGGGCTTAAGGGTGGAGCCGGGAGAGCGGATCGCCTGCACCATGTCGAGGTAACCGTGGCGGCGCAAATTGCCATACTCGGCGCTGCCTACATAGGCGCGCACCGCCATGGCTTTGTTATCTACCAACAGCAACGCCGCTGAGGTCTGCTCGGGAAAGCGACGGATATAGCTCGCCACCCGCCCCTCCAACCAACGCTGCAGATCGCCGTCTATGGTGGTGTGCACCAGCGCCCCGGCCTGATTATCGGCGGCAAGGCGGGCAAACAGCGGCGCCTCCATCGGCGTGAAGTGACCGCGAGCCAGCACCGGCTCGATGCGCCCCTCCAGCCACACCTGTTCGGGCCAGACACCTTGCGCTACCAGCCGCTGCATCACCTTGTCGCGGGCGGTGCGGGCCCGCTCGGGATGCCGGTCCGGCCGGTTGCGGCTGGGAGCCTGCGGCAGTACCGCCAACAGCGCAGCCTCGGCATAGGTCAGCTTGGCGGCGCTCTTGCCAAGGTAGGCAAAACTTGCCGCCTGCACCCCCTCCAGATTGCCGCCAAACGGCGCCCGGTTGAGGTAGACGGTGAGCAGAGTGCGCTTGTCATAGTGCCACTCCAGCTGCAGCGCACGGGCCATCTGGCGCAACTTGCCGGGCACGCTCCGGTGGTAAGGCTCGATGAGGCGGGCAACCTGCATGGTAAGAGTCGAGCCCCCCGACACGGCGCGCCCGTAACGCAGCCACTGCCAGACCCCGCGCACCATGGCCACCGGATTGACCCCGGGATGACGCCAGAAGTAGCGATCCTCGTAACCCAGCAGCGCCTCGATATAGCGGGGGGAGACCTGCTCCAGGATCACGGGGTAACGCCACACGCCGCTGGTATCGGCAAAGGCGCGCAGCGGTCGCCCCTTCATGTCGAGCACCACCCGTGCGTAGGCAGGGTCTAGCGGCGGCGGCGGGAAGAGTCGATCCAGCGCCAGCAATGACAGGAGCAGTGCTACAACCCCCAGCACCGAGTAGCGCAGCCAGCGTGGCAGACGGCCAAGCCGGTGGCGGCAAATGCGGCCACCGTGACACAGTCGCAGCCAGCCGCGCCGCCAGAAAGTGAGCGGGCGAACCCGCTCAAGGGAGGGTTTGTTACTCAGAGATACGCACCTCGTGGATATCCTCACCCACAGCCCGCAGCTCGGGGCGGTACATATCCTCCACCTGGGTCGGCGGCACCAGATAGCGACCCGGCGTCACCGCCCGCATCAGGTAGACCAGTTGCTGGTTGCTCCCGGCACTCAGATCCAGCGCCGCCGTGTAGCGGTCATCGCGAAACTCCTGATGCTTGAGATAGTCGTTCCACTCGCTCTGCCACGCCGGTTTCCCCTCGATGGAGAGCTCTTCCAGCTTGATGCTGTTGCCAAGGGCCGGGTTCTCCAGCTCGAAGCCAGCGGGCACCATCTCCACCAGCAGGGCATCGGGCACCGCCGATTCGCTGCTGACGTTGAGCCGCACCACCACCAGATCGCCCACCTTCACCTTGGCGGGATCAAACGGCTGACCGTCGCTATTGAACCAGCTGCGGGTCACACTCATCCCCTTGCTGATCCGTGCCGGTGCCTGTTCGGGGTAACCGACCAGAGTGCGCTGCACATAGAGCGAGCCCCTGCCCTCGTTGGTGACGGTGCTCGCCGCCAGTGCCTCGAGGGCGCCCTGCTGCAGCGGAGCCGAACCGCTCAGGGATCCACTGCCAAGAGAGGAAGTTACCTTGGCCTGCCAATCGACGGCCGGATCGAAGCTGGCGAGTCGCAGCAGGGCGAGCCGCTCCTGAGTGCTGAGCCACTGCCGATGAGCCAAGGTATCTGCCACCTTGGCACTGAGGGCCGGCCAGCGCTCCGCAGCCAGCTTGTGCTGGCGCAGCAGGGAAAGCTCAAGGGCCTGATCGCGCAGCGGTGAACCGTAATCCCCGAGATAATCGTCACCGCGCTCGGTCGCCAATGCCCGACTGAGGGCCTTGGCGGCGTTCTGCTCATCCCCCATGGCCGAGAGCGCCAGCGAGAGGTGCAAGAGTGGCAAACCGGAGCGAGCGTGATCGGCCTGCTGCTCCCAGACAAGCCGCAGGGTAGCAAGTGGGGCCTTGCCCACCCGGGCCAGCACATAGGCGCTGTAAGCCTGATAGGCCAGCCGGCTGTGCTCGGGGGCACTGCTCCAGCGCTCACCATACTGACTGTCGGTGAGATAGCTTTGCAGCCGGTTCAAAGCCTGATTGAGCATCGCTTCAGGCACTGCGTCGCCCGCCTCCTTGCGCGCCAGCAGGTAGTCGGCGGCATAGGCGGTGAGCCACTGCTCCTCGTCGGAGCGACTATCCCAGAGGCCAAAACCACCGCTTGGCAGTTGCAACCGCTGCAGCCGTTGCAGCAGGGCGCGCTGCACATCCGCCTCGCTCGCCGCTTTCTTGCCCTCTGCGGGTTTGTGCCAGGCGGCCCGCTCATCGGCCGTGGTCAGCAAGTAAGGCCAGGCTCGGGACAAGGTCTGCTCCAGACAGGCGTAGGGGTAGTCGGCCAGCGCCTGCCACTGGGCTGCCGGATCCCAGGGGGGAGTGCCGGAGAGGCTGAGCAGCCCCTGCAGGTTGGCACGATCCAGCCCGGCCAGCTCAGCTGGCGCAAAGCTCATCTCTTGGCCGGGAGCCAGCATCTGGTAGCGCTGGCGAGTCTCGGCCGGCCAGGGGGAGCGCAGCGGCAAAGTCCAGTCGCGGCTGATGGCAAAATCCTTGCCGCTGGCAGCCAACTGCAGGCTTGCCACACCGCTCGCCCCGGTCACGGTGAGCGGCAGGGTCAGCCACTGCTCTTCGCCGTTCTTGAGGGACAGCGTCTCGGGCAGCTCGCCGTTTGCCTTGAGCCCGCCGTTGAGGGTCCAGGCAAGGGAGAGGGTCTGATCCTCACCGCTCATGTTGCGCAGCTGCATCAGCGCCCGGGTCTCATCCCCTCTGGCGCCAAAGCGCGGCCAGCCGATCTCTGCCACCAGCGGCGCCACCACCTTGACGGCGCGCTCGGCCTCACCGACCTGCTGTTCGTTCCAGGCCAGCGCCATCAGCGCCAGCTCGCCGTTGAAGTTGGGCAGCTCGAGCGGGATCACCGCCTTGCCCTGCTCGTCAAAACTCACCTCGCCGCTCCAGAGCGCGGCGATCTCGACCCGGCTCTCCAGCGCGCCGCCCTTTTTCAGCGGCGCCCGGTCACCCCCGTAGTTGAGGCGAGCCAGCTTGCCATCTTGCGGCGGGATCACTTGGCCGTAGTTGTCGAACAAATCCTGGGCGAAGCGCTTGCGACCAAAGAAGATCTCGAACGGGTCGAGGGGTTGATAATCGCTGATGTTGAGCACGCCCCGATCCACCGCCGCCAGCACCACGCGGCCCTGACTGTTGGGGGTGGAGGTCGCGGTCACTTCCAGTCGAGTGAGCGGCACCGCTTTGTCCGGCGCGCTCAGGGTAAGCGGCAGACGGCGCGCTTCCCGATCCAGGGTGAACGGCACCAGCCCGACCGAGCGCAGGCTCTGCACACTCTTTTGGCTCACCGGCTTTGAGTCACTGTCTGGCGCGGCGATCTGGGCCGAGATATGCAGATCATGGCGCTGCCACTCGGGGCTGACCGGGATCTCGAACTCGCCGCGGGCATCCTTGGCATCGCCACCGGCCCCCTTGAGCTCGATGCGCTGCCACCAGCGCAGGCCGTCGCCATCTTCCACCATCAGCAAGCCCTTGCCAGGGCGCGGGGCAACCAAAGTCACGTTGGCCTTGTCACCCGCCTGATAGGCGCGCTTGTCGAGGGTAATGACAATCTTGTCAGGCCGCGCCTGCTCGCCACCGCCGCCCCAGGCGTAACTGCCGATCTCCACCCGCAGGCTCGATTGATGGCCCTGACTGTTCTCCACCTCCAACCGATACCAGCCCGCCGCCAGTTGCAGCGTGAGCGGGGTCGGCCCCTTGCCATCCAGCTGCAGGGTCTGCTCCTGCTCCAGATAGGGCTGGCTGTTGAATTCGTACTTCCACCCCTCCCCATCGGCGTAGTGCCAGTAGTAGTCGCGGTACTCGTTGATGAGGCGCACCTTCACCGCCCCCGCCACCGGCTGGCCTTGCTCATCGAGGTTGAGGATCTGGAAGGGGAGCGGCTTGCCCCCCTCTACCCGCTCCGCCACGAAATCGGCCTTGAGTGCCGGCCACTGGCTGCCTGCGGGCCAGCCATACTGGGTGCGGCTGCGATTGACGGCGCGGCCACCGGGCTCGGCGAGCGACACCCGATAGGCCACCTCCAGCGGCCCGAGGGCGCGCACCCCATCGAGTTCATCAGCCAGCGAAAACGTCCCCTGCCCCTGCGCATCCAGGATGAGATTCAGCGGCTCGAGATCCTTGGCCTGCTCGGCGAGCAGCACGTCACCCAGGGTGAACTCCTGCCACTGGGTAAAGGGCATGGTGGCGCGGCTGATTTTCACCTCCGCCTTCGCCTTGGTGGCACTGGCTGGTGCGCCGTAGAGATAGTCCCCTTGCAGTGGCAGAGTGAGGGCGGCGACCAGACTCGTCACTTCC
Organism: Aeromonas sp. FDAARGOS 1402; assembly: GCF_019046925.1. Taxonomy (NCBI): domain Bacteria; kingdom Pseudomonadati; phylum Pseudomonadota; class Gammaproteobacteria; order Aeromonadales; family Aeromonadaceae; genus Aeromonas; species Aeromonas sp. FDAARGOS 1402. The sequence continues at coordinate 3,019,929 of NZ_CP077201.1, read as the reverse complement.
CCATCCTGCCCCTTGCCAAGCTGCAGTTTCAGCCGCTCCGGCAGAAACTCCTCCACCAGGAAAGGCCACTCGAAACGGCTGCCGGCGGCAGTCTTGAGGTTGATGGTCCAGCGCCCGAGCGGCGCATCCTCCGGCAGACGCAGGCCGTAGTGGGCCGCGCCAAGATTGTCCGGCAGCAGGCGCTTTTGTTCGAGCAGTTGGCCGTCCGGCTGTTTCACCTCCAGCTCCACCGCCATGCCAGGAAGCAGCTGGCCATCCTGCCCTTTTAGCAGGATCTCGCTGTCGAGCCGCTCGCCGGGGCGATAGAGGTCGCGTCCGCTGAACAGATAGAGCTGCTGGGCCTGCCAGGGCTGGGTGCCGAGCTCGAAGGTGGAGAGATCGAGGGCCGCGCCATCGAGGCGCAGCACCGCCAGATGGCTGCCCTGCTCGGCCAGCAGCAGGCGAGCCCCCTGCACCTGATCGAAGCGGCGATGACCTTGGGGGTCGGTGGTTTGCACCTGCAGCCGGTTGCCCTTCTGGTCGAGCAGGGAGAGCTGCACATCCTTGAGGGGGTCGGCGCTGGCCAGGGAGCTGACGAACACCTCCAGCTCATCGCGGTAACGGCGGGCACTGAGCCCCATGTCGCTCACCGCAAAGTAGGTGGTCTCCTTGCGCCAGTCGTAGTTGCCAAGGGGGGACATTACCGCAAAGTAGACGCCAGCCTCCGCCAGCTGCGGCTCCTTCACATTGATGAGGCGGGTCTCGCGCCGGTTGGCATCGAGCTCCAGCGCGTAACGGCCGCTGAACACCCGCTTGGCCCGCTGGGTGATCTGTTCAAGCTCCCAGTTGCCCATGCCGGAACCGGGGCGATACTCGGCCAGGAAACGGGGCAGATACTCCGCATCGACCCGGAAGAAGTCGATATTGACCTCGTCCACGTTGACCGCGCTGATGGGCAGGCGCAGCTCGTCGCGCAGCGGCAACACCATGCCGCTCGCGGTAAACGACGCCCCTGCCTCCAGCGGCCGGGTCTTGAGGGTCCAGCGCTGGGGGGATGGGCCCAGCCCCGCCTTGAGGCTCACCTCGTAGCGTTTGTCGGGTTGCACGTTCGGGAAATAGAGGGTGCGGCCATCGTCGGCGAGGATCCACTCCCCCTGCACCTGCTTGCCCCCTTCACTTACAGAAAGCCAGCTCTGCCAGTTTGCCTTGGGCACCAAGGGGCCGGAGAAGACCAGGGCCAGCGCCGGGGCATCGCGGTATTGGCGTGCATTGGCCTGCACCACGGATGCGGGCGCTCCCGCCTCCTGCCGGGCCATCGGTTCTGTCGTCGGCACCTGGCTGGCAGGCTTGTCGGGGCCGCAACCAGCCAGCAGCGCCGCCAGCCAGGCCACACGGGGAAGACGAGTCACGGGGCAGGAGAGAGAGAGGTGCATGGTGTTCATCCCGGGTTGGATCGCCGCAGCGCAGGAGCCAATAGAATAAAGCGTCACTCCCGGGAACACCAACTGCCATGTCGGGCGGCATCGGCCAACAGAAATGGGCGCATCGCCTCGGACGGGAGCGCGACGCCCAGTGAACCGAGAGGTTTATTCGAGGCCCCGTATGCGATCTCCTGTTCCATGAAAGAGGATTGTCGTGATTTTCTGAACCCAGGCTAAACCGGGCACCACTGTTCACTTGTGCGTGATCGGGCCATTCATTATTCTCGGCCCTGCTCAACACAGGCCTTCCAATCAACGACATATCAAGCAGATAAATATTTTTTACGCCTTGAACACCTGTGCCATACATAACGTGCAGGTGCGCTCGATGTATGCCTCAACCATTGAAAACAAACTTATTAATTGTCCATCGACCAGAATGCCGACCTTGAGTTCACACAGGGTCAGCGGGGTCATGCATCCATCCCTCTCTGGAGTCATATCAGCATGGAAAATAACGATCTGTCCCTCGTCGAAAAAAGATTGGTTGCCCGATTCCTGGACATGTTCATCAAATTTGGTCTTATTCTGGCGCTGGGGTCGTTCTGCTTCACCGTGTTCTCCCCTTTCATGAACATGATGCTGTGGGCCCTGATCCTGGCGGTCACCCTTTACCCCCTCCATCAGCGCTTTGCCGCCAGACTCGGGGGAAAACAGGGTCAGTCGTCCACCCTGCTGGTCCTGCTGGGCATCCTGCTCATCGTGGCCCCCACCGTGGCCATGCTCGGCTCCCTGGGTGACAGCGTCAGCGCCCTGATAGACAAGGTGAACAACAACACTCTGGTGATTCCGGCACCTTCCGCCGACATCGCCAGCATCCCGCTGATCGGTGCCAAACTGCACGCCTTATGGACCAAGGCATCCGTGGATCTGCCGAGCCTCCTCATCAGCTACAAGCCGCAGCTCGGCGACATGGCCAAGCAGACTGTCACCATGCTCGCCAGCATGGGGGGCGGCCTGCTGGGCTTCGTCGCCTCTTTCATCGTGGCTGGCATCATCATGGCCTGGGGGGCACCGGGTGCCATCAGCGCCGAGCGCATCGCCATGCGCATCACCGATGAGCGCAAGGGCCTCGCCCTGACCAAGCTGTGCACCAGCACCATCCGGGCCGTGGCCATGGGGGTCATCGGGGTCGCCTTCATCCAGGCCCTGCTGGCTGGCGTCATCATGTCCCTCGCCGGGATCCCGGCGGTCGGCATCTTCTTCGTCCTGGCGCTGATCCTGGGTATCGCCCAGGTCCCCGTCATCCTGGTCACGGGACCGGCCATCGCCTTCATGTGGATGGCGGGGGATCACGGCACCCTGCTCAACGTCATCTACTCAGTGCTGCTGGTCGTGGCCGGCATGGCCGACAACGTGCTCAAGCCGCTGCTGCTGGGGCGTGGCGTCGATGCGCCCATGCCGGTAGTGCTGCTGGGGGCCCTCGGCGGCATGGCCACCAATGGCATCCTCGGCATGTTCATCGGTGCCACCCTGCTCTCCATCGGCTATCGCATCTTCATGGCCTGGGTCAACGACGGTCTGGCCAACGCGGAAAAATAACCCCATGGCCGACGCACTTTCTCTCCTTCGCCCCCTGTTTGCAGGGGGCACCTGCCTGCTGCTCGGTGCCTGTACTCTGCTCGGGCCCGATTATCAGGCCCCCGGTGTCGAGGAGATGGCCAACTGGCACAGCGCCAGCGAGGGTCAGCAGGCGGTGACGGTGACCGACTACCGACGATGGTGGGACAACTTGCACGATCCCGTGCTGAGCGCCCTGGTGGAGGAGGCCTTCCTCAAGAATCCGGACGTGCGGATCGCCGGCCTGCGGATCCTCGAGGCCCAGGCCCAGCTTGGCATCGCCGAGAGCCTGCTCGGCCCCCAGGCGACGGTGGGAACGGCAGAATTCCTCCAGGCAGGTCAGACCCGGGGCGGCCACAGCAGCGCGGGCAACAGCTACGGCGCCGGCTTCAACCTCGGCTGGGAACTCGACTTCTGGGGCAAGTTCCAGCGCGGAGTCGAGGCGGCGGATGCCAGCTATTTCGCGACCCTGGCCCAGTATGACGACATCCAGGTGTTGATGGCCGCCCAGGTGGCCCAGCTCTATGTGAGCATCCGTACCCTGGAGGCCAGGCTCCAGATCGCCCGGGAGAATGCCCGCATCCAGCGGCGCAGCCTGGAGATCACCGAGCGACTGTTCAAGAGCGGCAACAGCGCCGAGCTGGACGTGCAGCAAGCCAGGACCCAGTACCTGGGCACCCTGTCCGGCATTCCCCAGCTCGAGACCAGCCTGCGCCAAAGCCAGAACGCCCTCTCCACCCTGCTCGCCAGCGCCCCGGGGCCCCTGCCCGAGATGACCACCAACACCGGCAAGATCCCCCAGGGCGAGCTGGCCCTGGTCACCGAGATGCCCGCGGATCTGCTGCGCCGCCGTCCCGACGTGCGGGTGGCGGAGCGTCAGCTGGCCGCCCAGTCGGCCCTCATCGGGGTGGCCGAGAGCGAGCTCTACCCCTCCATCACCCTGCTCGGCACCCTGGGAGTCAATGCCAGCGGCGGGGAAAGTGGCACCTTCTCCTGGGCCGTCGGGCCGTCGCTGACCTGGAACCTGCTGGATCAGGGGCGGCTCGGCAACCAGATCCTGGTGCAGGACGCCCGCTTCCAGCAGCTTCACGAACGCTATCGCGACAGCGTGTTCAAGGCGGCCCGCGAGGTGGATGACGCGGCCGTTGCCTATGCCAACGGCCAGGAGGAGATCGCCCTGCTGACCCAGACCGGCGAAGCCGCCCGCCGCTCCCTCGAAATCGCCAACACCCAGTACCGCGAGGGGATGGCGGACTTCCAGCGGGTACTCGACTCCCAGCGTGCCCTGTTCAACCAGCAGGAGCGCCTGGTCAACAGCCGTGGTGCCCGGATGCGCGACCTCATCACCCTCTACAAGGCACTGGGTGGCGGTTGGGAACAGGGGCGCGAACGTCCCCTGGTGACCCCCAAGGTGGAGGCTCAACTGCGCACGCGCGCCGACTGGGCCCCCCTGCTCGACGCAGCCCACTCCCCCATGACACAGAAGGCAAACGCCCATGACTGACACAGCCTCTCCCGGTCAGGCCAGCCGCCGCGCCACCCTCGGGCTGCTGGCCGCGATCCTCCTCCTGCTCACCTGGTATCTGCTGGCGGACAGGTTGACCCCCTACAGCTCCCAGGCCCGGGTGCAGGCCTTCGTGGTTCCCGTCGCCGCCGAGGTGGCAGGCCAGATCAAGCGGGTCTATGTCCACGACAATCAGGACGTGGAAGCTGGCGCCCCCCTGTTCGAGATCGATCCCGAGCCTTATGACATCGCCCTGGCCAAGGCCAGATCCGACTACCAGACGGTGCTGAGCGGCGTCAAGGCGAATACCGAAGGGGTCAAGGCGGCCGAGGCTTCCCTGATGGCCATGCGCGCTGCCTACGACAACGCGGCCAAGGATGCCGAGCGCCAGGAGCGGCTCTATCGGGAAGATCCGGGGGCCATTTCGGTGCGTCGCCTGGAGGTGGCCCAGGCCAGCCGCGAGACCGCCAAGAGCCAGGTGGCGGCGGCCGAAGCCGACGTTCGCCGCGCCATCGAGGCCGCCGGGGCGAGCGGCGATGACAACTCCCAGCTGCTCAGTGCCCGCTCGGCGGTGCACAAGGCCGAGCTGGATCGCCAGAACACCCGCGTGGTGGCGCCGGGTCGGGGGCTCATCACCGACCTCAGCACGGATGCGGGCCAGTTTATCGGGGCCGGCGCCCCGGCCATGACCCTGATCGCCATCCACGACGTCTGGGTATCGGCGGATCTGACGGAGAACAACCTCGGCAACATTCGACCGGGGGACAGGGTCACCATCCTGCTCGACAGCCTGCCCGGACAGCTGTTCAAGGGGGAGATCCGCAGCGTCGGCTACGGGGTGGGCGATGGCAAGAGCCAGCCCGCCGGCACCCTGCCCACGGTGGACAACAACCGCGACTGGCTGCGCCAGGCCCAGCGTTTCCCGGTCAAGGTAGCCTTCCAGAATGATGACTTTCCGCCGGTCGAGGCGCTGCGGGTCGGTGGCCAGGCCGATGTGCTGGTCTACACCGGCGAGAGCGGGGTGATGCACTTCCTGGGAGCGCTCTATATCCGGCTGATGAGCCTCTTCTCCTTCCTCTATTGAGGCGCCAGATGCATAACGCCGACAGGGCTGTACTGCGCATTGGCACTGGCATCGGGCTCGCGACGGGGATCTGTTACGGCCTGGCGCTGCCCATGCCCCACCTCGGGGTCATCATGGCCTGGGTGGTGCTGTGCCGACCCGGAGAGGCCCTCGGCCTGAAGAAGGGGCTGGCAGGGGGGTTGCTGCTGCTGGGAATCATGACAGCCGGGGTGCTGCTGGTCCCCCTGCTGACCCACTATGCCCTGGCGGCCGTGCTGCTCGTCGCCCTGCTGCTCTACCTGCTGATGCAGCAAGCGATGGCCGGCAAGGGCGCCGCCGCCATGCTGCTCATCATGGCCATTACTGTGATCCCGGTGGCCGGTCTCATCGAGCAGTCCCTTGCCATCGCCCTTGCCCAGATGATGGCGCTGGGGATCCTTATAGGCACCTTGGTCAACCGCCTGGCCCACGCGCTCTTCCCTCCCCTGCCGGTGGCCGGGGCGGCGGCAAGGCCCGTGCCATTGCCCCCCGAACACCCCGAGCGGCTGGCGCTGCGCGCCGTCGCCATGGTGCTGCCGGTGTGGCTGCTGGCCCTCAGCAATCCGGCGTTCTACATTCCGGCGGTGATGAAGACGGTGACCCTGGCCCAGCAGAGTACCTCTCTCAACGCCAGACAGGCGGGCCAGGAGCTGGTGCTCTCGACCCTGATGGGCGCCCTGCTGGCGTTCGCACTCTGGCTGGGGCTCAGCCTCTGGCCCTCGCTCCTGATGCTGGTGCTGATGCTGGCCCTGATGACCCTCTGGCTGGCGCGGCGCCTGGTGCGGCTGGTGGCGGGGCGTTTCCCACCGTCATTCTGGAGCAACGCCTGGATCACGGCGCTCATCCTGTTTGGCCCGGCCATCGAGGACAGCGCCACCGGCAAGGATGTGTGGTTGGCGGCCGCCATGCGCTGCGGCCTCTATCTGGTGGTGGCCGGCTATGGCTGGCTCTGTATCTTGCTGCTCGAACCGTGGTGGCCAGTCGGCCGCCCACTGGCAGAAGCCAAGCTAGGAGATTGATATGTTAACGATTTTTTTGGTCGGCATCCCGGTGATCCTGGTCAACATGCTGCTGCAATCCCTGGTATCCGTCTGGTGCATCCGCTTCTACGTCAAGCGATTCAATGAACGCGAGGGGGCCCTGGCCGGCATGCTGGCTTTGTTTGGCATAATCACCCTGGTGATGCTGGGCAACCTGGCCCAGATCGGCGTCTGGGGAGTGCTCTTCCTGTGGCTCCGGGAGTTCGATACCCTGCAGGAGGCCGTCTATCACTCCGGGGTCAACTTCGCCACTCTGGGCTATGGCGACATCGTCATGAGCCCGCAGTGGAAGCTGCTCGGCCCCCTGGAGGCGGTCAACGGTGCCCTGATGATAGGCCTCTCCGGCGCCTCCATGCTCGCGGTCTTGCAGCACCACATTCGCAATCAGTTCGATGACGTGACCCCCTGACAGCGAGGGGCCACCTGCGGCAAACCCCTGCGGCAACAAAACGGGCCACTCACTGGAGTGGCCCGTTTGCATACAGAGTGATCAATCGGGCCATTTCAGCCACAGGATCTACTCGGCGATCACCATCTGCCAGGTTTTGAAGCCGCCGGAGAGGTTCTTCACTTTGAAGCCGTGCTGGCTCAGCAGGCGGCAGGCCACGTGACCCCGCAGTCCCACCTGGCAGCTGATGAGCAGCTCTTTATCCTTGGGCAACTCATCAAGGCGGCCACGCAGCTCGTCCAGAGGAATGTGCATCGCCCCCGGAATGCGTCCCAGCTTGTCGAGTTCGGGGCCGTTTCGCACATCCACCACCTGCTGATGGGGGTGGCGAGCCTGCACCTCGGCTGCGTGGCAGAGCAGGGTGTCCCCCTTCAAATGGTTGCTCGCCACGAAGCCCGCCATGTTGATCACATCCTTGGCCGAGCCAAAGGGCGGCGCATAGGTGAGCTCCAGATCCTGCAGATCGAACACGGTGAGCCCGGCACGCTGGGCCACCGCCAGCACGTCGATGCGCTTGTCGATGCCAGCCTTGCCGATGGCCTGGGCGCCGTAAATCTTGCCATCGGGGGCAAACAGCAGCTTGAGGCTGACCGGGTGGGCACCGGGGTAGTAGCCGGCGTGGCTGCCCGGGTGGACATAGACCTTCTCGAACGGCAGCCCCAGCTGCACCAGCCGCTTCTCGTTCAGCCCCGTGCTCGCCACCGCCAGATCGAACAGCTTGCAGATGGCGGTCCCTTGCGTCTTCTTGTAGGTTTCGCTTCGCCCCAGCATGTTGTCGGCGGCGATGCGCCCCTGCCGGTTGGCCGGGCCCGCCAGGGGAATGAGCACGGATTCGCCGGTGACAAAATCGGTCTCCTCCACCGCGTCCCCCACCGCGAAGATGCAGGGATCCGAGGTACGCATCCCGGCATCCACTTTGATGCCGCCCCGCGGTCCCAGCACCAGCCCCGCCTTGGCGGCGAGCAGGGTCTCGGGCTTGACGCCGATGGCGAGGATCAACAGGCCGGTGTCGAGATGAGAGCCGTCGCTCAGGGTCAGGCGCAGTCCACCCCGCTGGGCGGTCGCCACGGCGGCAGTCTTCTCGGCAGTCTTCTCGGCAGGCACCTCCAGGCTCTCGATGGCAGCGAGGCCGGTGCGCAGGCGCAGATCGATGCCCTCCTCCCGGATACGGGCATGGAGCAGGTTGGCCATCTCCTTGTCCACCGGCGCCATCACCTGCTCGGAAAGCTCCAGCAGGGTGACATCCAGCTTGCGCTGGTGCAGCGCCTCCATCATCTCCAGCCCGATGAAACCGCCCCCCACCACGGTGACGTGGCGGGGCTTGTCGTGCGCCAGCGCCGCCAGGATGCGATCCATGTCGGGAATATTGCGCAAGGTGTGCACACCCGGGCTGTCGATGCCGGGGAAGGGAGGCCGGATGGGCGCCGCCCCCGGGCTCAGCAGCAGCACGTCGTAGGCTTCGCGCCGCTCTTCGCCGGTCAGCAGGTTGCGCACCAGCAGGCTCTTGCCGGCCCTGTCTATCTCGATGACGTCGTGAAACACCCGCACATCCACGTTGAAGCGGCGCTTGAAGCTTTGCGGTGTCTGCAGCAGCAGGGCATCCCGATCCGGGATATCCCCCCCGATGTGATAAGGCAGACCGCAGTTGGCGAAGCTCACGAACTCGCCCCGCTCGAACATCACGATCTCCGCCTCTTCGCTCAAACGGCGGGCACGGGCGGCGGCGGACGCCCCCCCGGCCACACCACCCACAATCAGGATCCGTTTCATCTGCAAGACTCCACTCAACAGGAAATGACCAATAAATTAGACTTATCTAATTTAGAATTCAATGAAATTTTGTTTGCCACGGATTTGCAGTATTCTTGCCCTCCGACAATTGCTCAACAGGATAGTGTCAGTTCATGTCGTCTACCGCGCTCAGCCATCTTCCGACCGCCAGCCAGGCGCCCCTGTTTTTCCGCCTGGATACCCGTAGTCAACGGCTGGTCGCCCTGACCGATGTGATGCAGACGCCGCTCCACTGGCTCGACGAGCCCCGCAGTGCCTGGCCAGCCCAATTGCCGGACGCCCTGCGCCAGCCCATCGAGCAGCGGCTGGCCAGCGGCAAGGGGGGCAAGCTGGTGCTGCGCTTTGACGCTCTCCTCTGGCACATTTCCCTCTCCCACGAGCAGGACGCCTTCTGGCTCATCTGCCTGCAGACCCAGTCCCAGGAGAGCGCCGCCAGCCTGTCCCTGCAACTGCCGCGCCTGAGCCAGATGGCCAGCCAGCAGCAGTATGACGCCATGCTGGAGAGCCTCAAGGAGTGCCTGGGGGCCGATCGCCTGATCCTCTGGCACTACCAGGCCCATGGCGCCCTTGGCGGCGAGCAGCTGACCCCGGTGTTCACCCTGGGGGTGGACGCGCTCGGTGCCATTCGCGGAGACAGCCGCTACATCCGAGCCCTGCGCGCCCGGGGCGCCCTGAGCTTCTCGGAGGCGGCCCACCAGCCCATGTTGAGCCAGCACTACTACCTGGCCGATGCCAATGTCTGCTCCCGCCTGGACGGCGCCTTGCTGGAACAGGAGAAGCTCATCGGCGTGCTCAGCCTGGAGTATGCCGAGAGCACCCTCATCAGCGATGACACCCTGCAACTGGTGCGTCATTGCGCCCGCTTGCTCGGCCACTGGCAGCCGGACCCCGTGGCGACCGACGCCCCGGACCTCGCGCCCCCACCCGGGCTTGCCAACCTGACCGGCAACGATTACTGCCGCGCCCTGCTGCGCTGGGCCATGGGCCTGAGCGGTGCCCACTGGGGCTGGATCGGCGAGTTTCAGCCTCGCGGCCAGGATCTCTGGCTCATTCCCCGCTGCGTGGTGGAGGGGGAGACCTTCGCCGTCGTCAAACCCATGCCCATGGACATCGGCCCTGGCCGGGAGATCTTCCAGCACGGGCAGAGTCTCTACGTGGAAGATCTGGCCCTGCGCTATCCCCAGTCCAGCCAGCTGCTGGCCCTCGACGCCAAGGCCTATGTCGGTATCCCCTTCCCGGGGCCAAACGGTCTCCCCCTGGGGCAGCTCACCCTGCTGCTCGCCACCCCTCTGGCCGATCCCGCGCCCCTGCTGGACGTCCTCTACGAACAGCGCGAGCGGGCCGCCAGCGAGTTGCAGCGCCTGGCCAATGACGATGCCCTGCGCCTGGCAGAAGTGGCCTTCAACACCCACGACGGCCTGCTGGTGATGGATCACGGGGGCATCATACTCAAGGTCAATGCCTCCTTCAGCCGCATCACCGGCTTTGCCAGCGAGGAGATGCTGGGCCTGCACATCGACGCCCTGAGGCCCACCTACTATGGCGACACCCTCAAGGAGGAGGTGATCGCGGCGGTCAACCGGCAGGGATACTGGCTCGGGGAGGAACAATGCCTGCACAGGGAAGGACACCTCTTCCCGGTGCGGCTCATGGTGAGCGGGGTCAAGGACGAGGAGGAGGAGATCAGCCACTTCGTCTGCAGCTTCCACGACATCACCCAAGAGAAAGAGACCGCCCGCCACATCGAGCGCCTCGCCTACTACGACGACCTGTGCGATCTCTACAACAGGCGCAGCCTGACCGACATCATGCAGCGCACCCTGCAGACCCCGAGTGGCCAGTGGGGGGCCCTGCTGCTGCTGGATCTGGACAACTTCAAATCCATCAACGACTCCCTCGGTCACGCCTGCGGCGATCTGCTGCTCCAGGCCGTGGTGGTGCGACTCAAGTCCCTGCCCCAGGAGAACCTGGTGCTCGCCCGCACCTCGGGTGACGAATTTGCCCTGCTCTTCACGGCACTGGGCCAGGGCTATATCACCGCCAAGATCCTGGCGGAGCACTTTGCCCGGGAGCTGATGGGGATCTTCCGCGCCCCCTTCGACATCGGCGATCACAAGCTGCACTGCAGCGCCTCCGTGGGGATCAGCCTGTTCAGCGATGACGACAAGGATCACCTTGTCCTGATGCAGCAGGCCGATACCGCCGTCCACATGGCCAAGCGCGCGGGCCAGGGCAACCATATCTTCTTCAGTGAAGCCATGGCGGAAAAAGAGAAGAGCAAGCTTTCTCTCAACAACCAGCTGCGCGATGCCCTGCGCAACAACGAGCTGGTGCTGCACTACCAGCCCCAATACCGGGTCGACAACGGCACGCTCTCGGGCATAGAGGCGCTGCTGCGCTGGCAGAAGGCCGACGGCACCATGGTGCCACCCGGGGAGTTCATCCCCATCGCCGAGGAGACCACCCTGATCCAGGAGATAGGCTACTGGGTGATGAAGACCGCCTGCGCCCAGTACAGCTTCTGGCTCAACAACGGTCTCGCCATCCCCCATCTGTCGGTCAACGTCAGCGCCCGCCAGTTCCACACCGCCGGTTTCGTGCAGCAGGTGGAGTACATTCTGCGGGACACCGGGGTGCCCCCGTCGCGCCTGCTGCTGGAGATCACCGAGTCCGTGGTGCTGGAAAATCGGCTGGAGAGTATCGCCAGGATCCGCCAGCTCAAGGCCCTCGGCCTGCTCATCTCCATCGACGACTTCGGCACGGGCTACTCCTCCCTGGCCTATCTGCGGGATCTGCCCGCCGACGAAGTGAAGCTCGACAGAAGCTTCATCCAGACCCTGGTCCACAGCGAACAGGACAAGGCCATCGTCAAGGCCATCCTGGATCTCGCCCGGGTGTTTCGTTTCACCGTCACCGCCGAAGGAGTGGAGGAAGAGGAGCAGCTCGCCGTGCTCAAGGCCTTGGGATGCCAGCATTATCAAGGCTTCCTCACCAGTCGGCCGCTCCCCGTCAAGGCACTGGAGAGCCTGCTGGGTGCCACCCCTGCGGGCTAAACTGGTAGGATTTATAGGGCTTTCTGTCATAAAATAACGACCGCTCGAACCTTGTCCGCACCATTGGAGTCGTCTATGTCAGTCATTAACCGGATCCCCGCCGTTGAATCCAAGGGACCTGCCACCCCCGGCACGCAGCGGATCCCGACCGTTGAAGCCAGCGACACCGGCACTACCGACATCATTGGCCGGATCCACTCCGTCGAGACCTGCGGGACCGTCGACGGCCCCGGCATCCGCTTCATCGTGTTCATGCAGGGCTGCCTGATGCGCTGCAAGTATTGTCACAACCGGGACACCTGGGACACCCAGGGCGGCCGCGAGGTCACCGTGCCCGAGCTGATGAAGGATCTCACCAGCTATCGCCACTTCATGAATGCCTCCGGCGGTGGCGTGACCGCCTCCGGCGGCGAGGCCATGCTGCAGCAGGAGTTCATCGCCGAACTGTTCACCGCCTGCAAGGCACAGGGGATCCACACCTGCCTGGATACCAACGGTTTCGTGCGTCACTACGACGAGTTGCTCGACCGGGTGCTGGACAACACCGATCTGGTGCTGCTCGACATCAAGCAGATCAACGACGACAAGCACATTCCCCTCACCCACGTCAGCAACAAGTACACCCTGGAGTTCGCCCGCTACCTGGCCTCCCGCGGCCAGACCATGTGGATCCGCTACGTGGTGGTACCCACCTGGTCCGACGATGACGAGAGCGCAGAAGGACTCGGCCAGTTCATCGCCGAGCTGGGGGACTGCGTCGAGAAGGTGGAGCTGCTGCCCTACCACGAACTTGGCAAGCACAAGTGGGACGTGCTGGGAGATACCTACGATCTGGTCGGCATCAAGCCCCCCAGCAAGGAGACCATGGACAGGGTCCAGGGCATCCTTGGCAAGTATCACCCCAACGTGAAGTATTGAGACAAGAGGCCGCCCGGCAGAGGGCGGCCTCTTTTCATTGCGCCGGCATTCGCCACGGCGCCATCACCGACAGCCGCATCCGGGGGAACAGCTCATGAGTGAAGGACAAGTCGCCACCCTCCTGCTCTGGCTGGTGCTGCTCGCCTTCAGTCTGAACGCCTCCCTGCTGCGCACCCTTGGCGCCCACCCGCTCTATCAGCATCTTTGCCTCGGCGGCGCCATCGTGCTGGTACCGCTGTGGACCTTGCGGGCCGGGTTGCACGAGGGGCTCGAAATCCACTTTCTCGGCCTCACCAGCCTGACCCTGTTGCTGGGCTGGCGCCTCGCCCTGCTCGCCCCCTGCCTCACTCTGCTGCTCCTCGCTTACTTCGGGGTCATCCCCCTGGCCGACATCGGCTGGCAGGCCCTCATCGGCGTTGCCCTGCCGGTGGCCACCAGCTGGCTGCTGTTTCTGGGGAGCTGGGCCTGGCTGCCTCGCCACCTCTTCGTCTACCTGTTCGTGGCGGCATTTCTCGGGGGGGCGCTGAGCATCTCGGCCAAGGTGCTCGCCAGCGCCCTGCTGATGGGGGTGAGCGGCACCTACTCCTGGCACACCATCAGCGCCGACTACCTCTCCATCTGGCCGCTGCTGCTCTTCCCCGAGGCGCTCCTCAACGGCATGACCATGACCCTGCTCGCCGTCTATCGCCCCCACTGGGTCAACACCTTCTTCGACAGGGAGTACCTGGGGCGCTGAACCTGCCCGTAGTCCATAAAAAAAGCCCGCAGTTGCGGGCTTTTTCTCTGCTGGCAGTCAGACGCTGCGCGGGCGCAGGTGGGCATGCCAGCGGGCTTCCCACTTCTTGAACAACCAGACGATGACGAAGGTGAGCAGCATGTAGAGCAGACCTGCGGTCAGGAACGCCTCGAACGGGCTGTAGTAGCGGGAGTTGATGATCCGCGCGGCCCCCGTCAGATCGACGATGGTGATGATGCCCGCCACCGCCGACCCCTGCAGCATGAAGATCACCTCGTTGCTGTAGGCCGGCAGCGCACGGCGAAACGAGTTGGGCAGGATGATGCGGGTGAGGGTCTGCCAGCGGGTCATGCCAAAGGCGCTTGCCGCTTCTATCTGCCCCTTGGGCATGTTCATCACGGCGCCGCGCACTATCTCGGCGGTGTAGGCGCCGGTGTTCAGAGTGAACGCCAGCAGGGCACAGAACCAGGCTTCCGAGAAGAGGGTCCAGGCCGCACTGTTCTTGAGCCACTCCCACTGGGCGGCACCGTAGTAGATGATGAAGAGCTGCACCAGGAGCGGGGTGCCGCGAAAGAAGTAGATATAGGCCCAGATTGGCCCCTTGATCAACCAGTTGCGGCTGTTGCGCAGTATGCCCATGGGCACCGCCAGCATGAGCCCCAGCATGAGCGAGGCGGCCACCAGCCAGATGGTGGTATAGAGACCCTCCCAGTAGGTGGGCCACTCCTTGAGAATGATCGAGAAATCCATGGCTTACCTCGTCTTGATGGCGTAGTGACGCTCGGCCCACTTGAGCGCCGAGGTAGAGACTGCGGTGAAGACCAGGAAGATCAGCGCCACCGCCATGTAGAAGGTGAAAGGCTGCTGGGTCGAGCCCGCCGCGAGCGACGCCTTTCGCACCATGTCATCGAGCCCGATGATGGAGACCAGGGCCGTGGTTTTCAGCAGCACCAGCCAGTTGTTGCCAAACCCGGGCAGGGCGTGGCGCATCATCTGGGGAAAGAGGATCCGCACAAAGACCTGGCTTGCCCGCATGCCGAAGGCACGGGCCGCCTCGAGCTCCCCCTTGTCCACCGCCAGGATGGCGCCGCGGAAGGTCTCGGTCATGTAGGCACCGAAGATGAAGCCGATGGTGGCGACCCCGGCCGCAAACGGGCTGATGTCGATGTAATCGGGCAGCAGGGAGACCCACTCCTGGTTCGGGTTGCTCGCCAGCAGGTGGTTGTTGTAGGCCTCGTTGACCCAGGTGCAGATCCCGTTGATGAGCACCTGGCCACCGAAGAAGAGCAACATCATCAGCACCAGATCCGGGATGCCGCGAATGACGGTGGTGTAGGCCGCCGCGATGCCGCGTGCCCACTTGTAGGGAGAGAGCTTGGCCAGGGCCCCCAGCATGCCGAGCACCAGGGCCAGCAGCAGGGAGGCAAGCGCCACCTCCAGGGTGATCCAGGCCCCCTCCAGCAGAGAGGTTTCGTATCCTTTCAAATCAAACATATGCAATGCAGCTCCATCGCAATCGGGCCCGTCACTCCCAGCGGAAGGCAACGGGCCCGATGACTACTGACGGGATCAACCTGTCGTTGTTCGCCTGACGTCGGCTTACTCGCCGTACACGTCGAAGTCGAAGTACTTGTCGTTGATTTCCTTGTACTTGCCATTGGCACGCAGGGCCAGGATGGCGGCATTGAATTTCTCTTTCAGATCCTTGTCGGCCTTGCGCACCGCGATGCCGGCACCCTCGCCAAACCACTTGGGATCGGTCAGTTTCGGGCCGATGAACTCGAAGGCATCGCCCCCTTCCTTCTTCAGCAGGCCGTCGCTGATGGCGGCGGAGTCGGCCATCACGTAGTCGACACGGCCGGATTTCAGATCGAGGTAGGCTTCATCCGCAGTGCCGTAGCGCTTGATGGTGGCGTTGGGGAAGTTGTCGGTGATGTAGGTGTCCATGGAGGTGGCACGCTGCACGGCGATGGTCTTGCCGTCCATGAAGGCCTTGTCGAGCTGGATCTCGGTCCCTTTCTTGGCGGCGAAGCGCGCCGGGATGTGCTGGTACTTCTGGGTGAAGTCCACCTTCTTCTTGCGCTCTTCGGTGATGTCCATGGTGGCGATGATAGCGTCATACTTGCGCGACAGCAGCGCCGGAATGATGCCGTCCCAGTCCTGCTTGATCAGGGTGCACTTCACCTTCATCTCTTCGCACAGGGCGTTGGCGATGTCGATGTCGAAGCCTTTCACCTCGCCGCTCGGCTCGGTCCAGGAGAAGGGGGGATAGGCCCCTTCCACCCCGATCCGGACCTCTTTCCACTCCTTGGCCATCAGGCTACCGGAACACAGGGCCGTCATCACGGCAGTCGCCAGCATCAGCTTGTTCATGTATCTCTCCTTGATAAACACGTCGATCGTTGAAAGTACGGATGGTTGAAATTGAATCCCGTCCATCAATAGATGGACGAGATGAATTGCTTGAATCGCTCCGACTTGGGATGGGCGAAGATCTCCTTGGGATTGCCCTCCTCCTCCACGCGCCCCTGGTGCAGGAACATCACCTTGTTCGACACGTCGCGGGCGAAGGACATCTCGTGGGTCACCACCATCATGGTACGCCCCTCTTCCGCCAGCTCGCGCATCAGGCCAAGGACCTCCCCCACCAGTTCAGGGTCGAGGGCCGAGGTAGGCTCGTCAAACAGCATCACCTCGGGCTCCACCGCCAACGCCCGGGCGATGGCAGCCCGCTGCTGCTGCCCGCCGGAGAGGTGACCGGGATAATAGTCGCGACGCTCCCACAGCCCCACCCGGTTGAGCAGGTGCTCCGCCTTGGCGATGGCCTCGGCACGGGGCACCTTGAGTACCTGGATGGGCACTTCGATGATGTTCTGCATGATGGTCATGTGGGACCAGAGATTGAAGCTTTGAAACACCATGGCCAGTCGGCTGCGGATACGCTCCACTTGGCGCATGTCTTCCGGCAGGCGTTCGCCGGAACGGCTGGTTTTCATCCGGATCAGCTCCCCGTGGAGGGAGACGCTGCCCGATGAGGGGGTTTCAAGCAGATTGATACAGCGTAGAAAGGTCGACTTCCCCGAACCCGAGGAGCCGATGAGGGAGATCACATCCCCCTTGTGGGCCGTCATATCGATGCCCTTGAGCACTTCGTGGGTGCCAAAATACTTGTGCAGATCACGAACTTCCAGTGCGGCAACGTCGCTCATCCATTACAACCTTGTCTGTCCCTAGACGCCGCTTCGGCGTGACTCCACCATCGTCCATTTAACAAAACGTTAACCGATGGCAACCTTCAGCGAAAATATCATTGAGGTAGTGAAAAAACAATACAGAACCGAGGTATTTGGTGTTTTATCTGTATTTTTATTGGCCTATTGAGTATTTTTCAGCACTTTGTCTGCATAAAATCCATTTTTTGTCGCACCTTCCCTACCGCTCTTTTATACCCGCAGCGCACTGGTAGCAAGCATATTTCACCATATCCGCCAGATGTCACCCCAAAGGACTTTATTCACCCGGGCAGATTCCCCTTCTCTCGTCATTTCATGGGGATGAAATTGATTTTTCAGGTGATGTGGCCCTCTTTCCCCGTTTGCATACAGAGCCGACTGTCATCAAAAAACACAACAATATGATAAAAAAGTCCCGTATGGGCCATGCTGATGCACAGATCCGTGACACAGGTGCAACAAGTCGTGATAAGGTGCCGTTTTTCCACGTTTTGTGATCGAGGCCCCGATGTTGCTCAATGTGTTGCTGATCCTGCTGCCGCTCGTGATCGGCTATCTGGTTCCCCTCTCTTCCGCCCGTCTGATCAAACTGGTCAACCAGTCCCTGGGCAAGATGGTCTACCTCATCCTGTTCCTGATGGGGCTGGGGCTGGCCTATGTGGAGAACCTGGGCAGCAACCTGGCAGTGATCTTCAAGGTGGCAGGGGTGATGCTCGCCGCCATTACCCTCTGCAACCTGCTGGCCCTGTGGTGGCTGGACAAGCGCAGCCCCCCCACCCACGAGGCCAGTGACGGCAAGATGCCGAGCAAGCTGCACCTGTTATGGGAATCCCTCCAACTCTGTTTCGTGGTGCTGGGGGGCGTCTTGCTGGGGCTGGTGGTAGACCTGCGCGCCCTGCCCATCGACAAGTTGAGCGAGTGGGCCCTGATGCTGCTGCTCTTGCTCATCGGCATCCAGATGCGCAACTCCGGCATGCGCCTGCGCCAGATCCTGCTCAACCCCTGGGGCATGAAGATCGCGCTCACCGTCATCCTCAGCAGCTGGCTCGGCAGCCTGCTGGCCGCCCAGCTGCTCGGCATGCCCTTTGCCCATGGCCTCGCGATGAGCTCCAGTTTTGGCTGGTATTCGCTCTCCGGCATCCTGGTAGCGGACAAGCTGGGCCCGGTGCTGGGCTCCGCCGCCTTCATCAATGATCTGGGGCGCGAGCTTATCGCCATCCTCATCATCCCGGTGCTGATGCGCCGCCACCCCAGCGCCGCCATCGGCTACGGCGGCGCCACGGCGCTGGACTTCACCCTGCCTGTCATCCAGAAATCCGGCGGCATCCAGGTGGTGCCGGTGGCCATCGTCTCCGGCTTTATCCTGAGCCTGCTCGGCCCCATTCTGATCCTGGGGTTCCTGGCCATCTGAACCCCATGGCACGACAAAGCCCGGCACTGCTGCCGGGCTTTTTTTGATGAACTGAGCAGGCTGGATGACAAGCGCCGGTATTCAGGTGCGCCACCGCCCCCCACTCATCACCCGCTCGATGGCGAACGTATCAGGATCGATCAGCAGCAGATCCGCATCCTGCCCCACCCCCAGGGTACCCTTGCTCGCAAGCCCCAGCGCCCTGGCCGGATTGGCCGTCACTACCGCCAGTGCCGTCTCCAGTGCCACCCCCTTGCCGCAGGCCGCCACCACCTCCTGCCACAGGCTCCCTATCTGGCCACAGCGCAGCTCGATGAGCCGCCCCTCGCCGTCAAAGCGCGGCAGACTGGCGTTGGCGTCCGAGCTGAAGCTGATGCGATCCACGGGCACGCCCGCCGCCAGCAACGCCACCAGGGCGTCGGCCGCGAGCCGCTCCCCGTCATCCAGCAGATCCGGGAAGCTCGACGTGGTGAGGTCGACCCAGCCGCCTGCCCGACCCCACTCGATGGCCTCGGCAAAGAGCCAGGGGTTGCGGTTGCAGTGGGTGGGGTAGAGCTGGCGTTGCGGGATGTCGGTGCCGTCCCGCAACGCCCGCAGGGGCGCCAGCGCCCCGCGGCCATCCCCCAGGTGAAAGAAGCTGACGCCACTTTTACCCGACAACAGCCCGGCCACCCGCGCCTCGCTCGCCAGCCGCGCCAGCTCGTCGTGGGTGGGGGCGCTGGACCTGTGATCGCTGATGGCCACCTCCCCCACCCCCAGCACCTCGGGGATCAGCATGATGTCCGACTCCACCGTGCCGGTGAGGGTCTTGACCGGCAGGTGGTAAGAGCCGGTGTACATGAAGGCGCTCACCCCGGCGGCGCGAAACTCGCGTACCTTGCCGAGCACCTGGGCCGGGCTGCGGGTCAGGCTGTCGGTGCCGAGGGCCGCCACGAGCGTGGTAACCCCCGCCGCCAGAGCTTCCCTTGCCGAGAGCTCCGGCGTGCGAAAGCCGAAGCCTCCCTCGCCTCCCCCTCCCGTGATATGGGCGAGCGGGTCTACCAGTCCGGGCACCAGATAGCGGCCGCCAGCGTCCACCCGCGTCAGTGGCCAGTCGACCGGAACCGTCAGTCCCTTGCCCATCCAGGCGATGCGGCCATCCGCCACCAGCAGATCCTGCTGGCCGAGCGGGGCCGGACTATGGATCTGTGCACCCTCGATCAGGGTCAACATGGGGTCTCTCCTTGCTGCATGAAAAAGGAGGGAGCAGGCTCCCTCCGACTGTTACCCATCAACCGCCATAGATATCGTACTTGAAGTACTTCCGGTTGATCTCCTGATACTTGCCGTTGGCGCGCAGGGCCTTGATGGCGTCGTTCAGCTTAGCCCTGAGATCCGGATCCCCCTTGCGCACCGCGATCCCCATGCCGTCGCCAAACCATTGACGGTCGGTCAGGGCCGGCCCCACATAGTCGTACTTGTCGCCCCCTTCCTTGCCAAGCAACCCCTGTTCGATGGCCGAGGCGTCGGCCAGCAGGGCCAGCACCCGTCCCGCCTTCAGGTCGAGGTAGGCTTCATCGGCACTGCCGTAACGCACTATGGTGACGCTGGAGCCGAAGTTGTCGGTCAGGTACTTGTCGTGGGTGGTGGCCCGCTGCACGCCGATGCGCTTGCCCGCCATCCCTTCCGGCGTCAGCGTCAGTTCGGTGCCCCTGGCCGCCACGAAGCGGTTGGGAATGTGAGCATATTTCTCGGTGAAGTCGACCTTCTTGCGCCGCTCGTCGGTGATCGACATGGCAGCGATGATGGCGTCGTACTTGCGCGACAGCAGGGCCGGGATCATGCCGTCCCAATCCTGGGCCACCAGCTCGCACCTGACGGCCATCTGCTGGCACAGGGCGTTGGCAAGATCGATGTCAAATCCCTTGATCTCTCCGGACGCATCGGTCCATGAGAAGGGGGGATAGGCCCCCTCCACGCCAAAGCGCACCGTCTTCCACTCCTTGGCGGTGACGGGGGTGGCGAGCAGACAGGCAGCAACAAGGGCTGACAGGGTCAGTGTGGTCTTCATCGTGAGTACTCCATTACATAAAAAGCGCACAGGCGCGGTCAAGGCATCGCAGGCAGAGGCAAGCGATGGCCAACAAACGGCAAATTGCAGATGAGCGGGATTACGCCGCCATGGGCGTCAATGAACTGCTCCGGGGCCTCGACCTATTCGTCGAACCACTCGGAGAGATAGAAAGGCTTGAAGTAGAAGGCCAGAAAAAAGCCTCTGGCTTTGCGCATCATGGTGATTTGTCGCGTCCTGTGACAAAGATGGCAAGCACCTTACCACGCCTCAAATTTGCCCGGCAAGGGGACTTGGGGATGAAACATCCTGCCCATGGTCAATCCGGCCACGATTCGTTAGGCTCGGATCACCCGTTCACGCCCAGGCACGCGAGCCCCATCCCATGAATTTTCTCGCCCACCTCCATCTGGCGGCCCATACCGGCAGCTCCCTCACCGGCAACCTGCTGGGGGACTTCATCAAGGGCCCGCTGCCGACGGGTCTGGCTGACCACTTCGACGAGGGGATCTGGCTGCACCGCAGGATAGACGCCTTCACCGATGCCCACCCGGCCCATCGGGCCGCCGTGGCGAGCTTCGACCCCCCCTGGCGCCGCTTCGGCGGCATTGTGGTGGACATGCTCTACGATCACTGGCTCAGCCAGCACTGGCAGAGGTTCAGCGCAGCCCCCCTGCCCCACTTTCTGGCGCAGAGCTATGGTCAACTTCTCCTGGATCATCACAGCCTGCCACAGGGCCTGCCGATGGCCCTGCGGCACATGGCCGAGCAGGACTGGCTGGCCTCCTACCTGTACCGGGAAGGGGTGGGGGCGGCCCTCAACGGCATCGGTCGTCGGCTGCGCCGCCCCGTGCCGCTCGGGGAGGCGCTCCACGCCCTGGATCAGGCTCGCTGGACCGAGGCCGAGCACGCCTTCCTGCACTTCTACCCGGAGCTGATGCGCTTTTGCGAGGCGCAGATCGCCGCCCACCGCACTGCCACCTCATCCCCACCATAAAAAACGCCCCGAGCGGGGCGTTGTCATCGGGGGAATGCTCAGGCCTTGGGGCTGGCCGGCAGGAAGCGAAACGCCTTGGCCGGGACGAATTTCTCCGCCGTCTCCCCCGCATAGAGCTGCTGCTCGGTCAGGGGCAACTTGCGCACCGGGGCCCCCGCGGCGAGATCCAGTTTGTCCATGCTCACCCAGAAGGTGTTGGGCAGATGGGTCAGCTCGAAGAAATAGCGGCGATGCTGCTGATCCGCCACGCTGCGCCACAGGGTGGTGGAGATGTTGGGCTGATCCGGGGTGCTGATCCCCATGGGTACCGAGACATTGCGCATCACGCTCATCACCCCGGCCACCGCCTCGTTGGCCTGGTCGGTCTTTGGCAGGGTCTTGATATAGAAGGAGGCGCGGGCAAAACGATCCGCCGAGCGGTTGGTGCCGGGCAGCATGGTGAGACCGCCAATCTCCTCCCAGTAGTCGTTGAGAGCCAGTTGCTTGTCAAAGGTCGGCGAGTTGGTCATCACCTGATAACTGCGGTCGTGGTAGATCTGCAGCTTGCCCCCCACGTACTGGAAGATGGCGGAATCGCCGCTCGCATCCGAGAGGGAGAGGTGTAGCTGGCCCGGCTTGCCATCCGGGGTCAGGGTGGTCACCACATAGAACTCATCTCTGGAGAGGGCCTCGACCGCATCGGCCACGGTGGCGAAGTTGTCCAGCGCGTACTGGGCCCAGAGCGAGATGGAGAGAGTCTTGCGCGGATCCTTGTCGCTCGGGGTCACATACTCGGACTCGGTCAGATAGAGGAGGTTGGCCACCAGCCCCTTCTCGTTCATGCCGTCGGCGGTGCCCGCATCGAAGCCTGCCGCCACCACGGAGCCGTAGCGCGACGTCCACGTCATGGAGTGCGCACCGGCCTCCCCTTCCCGCGCGATGCCACGGGGCAGCGCCCAGAGATTGGTCGGCATGGCGCTGCGCCAGTCCATGGTACGACCGGTCACCACCAGCGCTCCCTCCCCCTGATAGACGGCGCGGGTACAGGCATCAGCGAGGGAACTGACGGAGAGGGAGACGGTCAGGGCCAGCAGGGTCTTGTGCAACAGGGGGGAACGCAGGATTGTCATATGGATCACTCGAGTCTGTTGAAAACACAAGCATACCCCTTTTTGCATAACAGGGGCTGACTGAGGCTGGCAAACCAGGTGACAGATCTGTCAACAGAGGTGCTACCCTGCCAATCAGCGATCAATATCCATAAATTAATCAAAGAGATAAGCAAGCCACTTCGGGGCGATACCGCCAGATGCCAATCGCTGGCTTGCGTCGGTTTCAGACACATACCCTGCCCGCCAGCAGGCGGACAGGGAGGGGCTCAGCCTTCCTTCTTGCGGATACTCAGCCCCAGCTCGCGGCCGCGCAGGCGGGCATAATAGATGGTGCCCACAAACGCCAGGGTGGTGAGCACCAGCTCCACCACCGCCAGCCACCGCTCCCCCTCATCCGTGGTGATCAGGGTCAGGGCGTGCAGGAAGTAGGGCATCAGCACGAAATTGCCCCAGGCGTGGGTGTAGGGATTGCCCTGCACTATGCCCTTGAGGGGGAAGAGCAGCGGCACCGTCCAGATCACCGGCAACAGCCAGGGATTGAGGTCCGGGTGAGGCGAGAGCCACAGATGCCAGAGCAGCACCCAGGCCAGCAGGCCGAAAAAACCGGCCAGGGTCAGCAGGCGAGCGAAGCGGGTGCTCACTTGAGGATCTCCAGCACCTGCTCGGGCGGACGACCGATGCGGGCCTGCCCGTTCTTGATGACGATGGGGCGCTCGATGAGCTTGGGGTGCTGGTGCATGGCACGAATGAGGTCATCGCCGCTCACCTCGCCGAGCCCCAGCTCCTTGTAGAGATCTTCCTTGGTGCGCATCAGCTGTCGGGGATCCGTGAAGCCAAGCTGACTCAGGAGGGTGCGGATCTGTGCCTCGCTCGGTGCCTGCTCCAGATAGAGCACCACCTCGGGGGCGACCCCGTGCTGTTCCAGCAAGGCCAGGGTTTCACGGCTCTTGGAGCAGCGCGGATTGTGGTAGATTTGGGTCTCGCTCATGATAACTCCCTGATTAATCGCAAGATGGGACAAGAAATGGCGCTATTGTAGGGGAAACGGATGGTCAGGGTAAGCGGGAAGGCTATGGAAATGAAACGGATCTGTTGGCTGATTGTGGCAACCCTGATGGGGGCCTGCAGCCCGGCACCCGACTTCACCGACGGCGCGGGAAAGAAGGTCAGCCTCGCGGATCTCGGTGGCAAGCCGCTGCTGGTCAACTACTTCGCCCCCTGGTGCGCCCCCTGCCTGCGGGAGATGCCCCTGCTGGCAACATTGCACCAGGAAGGCCAGATCCGGGTGATCGCCATCAACTATGACCCCGCCTCCCCCACCGAACTGACCGAGCTGGCACAGCGCCACGCCATCAGGGTTCCCCTGATGATCCCGGATGACGACGCCCGCCTCCCGTTCCCAAGGCCCGGGGCGCTGCCCACCAGCTATCTGCTCGATGCCAGGGGCACGCTGCTGGAGACCCTGGTGGGGGAGCTGGACGAGCAGAAGATAGGCGAGATAAAACGCCGCCTGGCGAGCGCCCAATAGCAGAGCCATCCATCACATTCATTTCTTCATCATCAAGATGCGTTGAAACCGATGAAAGGCCCTATTTTAGCCTGCAAAACAAGGCGGGGTGCCCCCAAAGGAGCACCCCGCCTGCCATCAACCCGCTCCGGACTCAGCCCTTGAGGCTGTCCAGATCCTTCTTGGCCCGCTCCAGCTGGGTGATGCGCGCCTCGATGCGGGCCAGGGTCAGCTTGTCGCTGGTGGTGCCCCGCGCCACGATCAGTTCGTCGATGGCCGCCTGATAGTCACCGCGCAGGGAAAGGGTCTCCGCCCGTGCCATGTGCAGGTCCGTCATCCTGCCCGCCTTGCGGTAGGCGTCCGACAGCAGGCTCCAGGCCAGGCTGTTCTCGTCGTGCTCCCGGGCATAAGGGTCCAGGATGGCGATGGACTTCTTGTAGTTGCCCCCCTCCAGATAGGCGTTGCCGAGGTTCACCACCACCACCTCGTTGTCCGGCATCCGGGTGCGGAAGCGCTCCAGTCTGGCGATGGCCTGGGCGCTGCGCCCCTTGGCGAGATCGATGTCGGTCAGGGCATCCACCACGAAGAGATCCTCCGGGTGACGGGTCGCCAGCTCCTGCATCAGGGTGTCGGCCTCGTCGGTGCGCTTGAGCTGCAACAGGGCCAGCGCCTTGCCATAGATGGCGGCATCCTTGAGGGGGTAATCCCCCTTCTGCAGGCGGCTGTCGAAGTAGGTGAGCAGCGCCTGGGGCGTCTCGGTGCCATAGCGCACCTGGATGCGCACCTTGGCCAGCCAGAAGTCCAGGCTCGGCGGCAGGGCGCGCGCGCCATAACTCCCGGCCCGGGCACGGGCTTCGCTGATCCGGGTCTCCGGCAGGGGGTGAGTCAGCAGCATCTCCGGCGGCTTGCTGGCGTAGCGGTACTCCGCCGCCAGCTTCTGGAAGAAGTTGGCCATGCCCATGGGATCGAACCCGGCGTCATACAGCGTCTTCATGCCGATGCGATCCGCCTCGTATTCGTTGTCCCGGGTGTAGTTGATGGCCGACTGCATCGACAAGCCAAGCGTGGTCTGCAAGGCCGCGATGCCGGCGGTGGGGTTGATCACCGCGAGTGCAATGGAGCCCACCAGGCCGGCCAGGGTCATGGCGGAGCTGCTCGCCTGTGCCTCCATGTAACGGGCGATGTGACGCTGGGTCACGTGGGTGATTTCGTGGGCCAGTACCGAGGCCAGCTCGCTCTCGCTCTCGGCGTAGAGGAAGAGGCCGGTGTGCACCTTGACCCGGCCACCGAGGAAGGCCGCCGCGTTGATGCTGGGATCGTTGATGAGGAAGAAGGTGAACGGGAAGCGCACCCCGTCGGCATTGGTCAGCAGCCGCTGGCCCAGATCGTCGATGTATTCGTTCAGCACGGGGTCATCGATGATGGGCAGGCCCGCCCGGGCAAAACGCATGAAGGCGTTGCCGTAGCGCACCTCCTGCTCGATGGGCAGTGCGGCGACCCCGGCGGTACCGATGTCGGGCAACTGGTTGCTCCCCTGGGCGTGGAAGGTCGCCCCCATCAGGGTGACCAACAGGGGAAGCGATGCTATCAGGGGGGAAAAACGTGCCACGTTATCTCTATCTCCAATCAGACCCCAGCGGGCATCGGCAGAATACCCTTGCCATTCAAGGCCCACAAGCGTTGTTTCATCCTCTCATCACGGCCATAATGACCGCCACGCACGCGATGGAGTTCTCATGGAACAGCTCGACCTGACCCCCTGGCGTTGTCCCGAGCCCCTCATCCGGCTCAAGCTCTGGTTGCGCCAGGCCCGGCCCGGTCAATCCGTGTGCATCCAGCTCGGGGATGCAGGCTCCCGGCAGGACATTCCCGCCTATCTGCGCCGTCAGGGTCACCATGTCCAGACCCGGGAAGAGTCAGCTGCCCGCCTCTCCCTGCTGCTCGTCGTTGCCCGTCCCCCCCGGGACGCCCTGCTCGCCCCCGAGCCCATGCCACCCACCCCGTGAGCCGCCATTCAAGGAAGCCTCGATGTTAGATGTATTGAAGCGCTGGTATCAGACCCGTTTTTCCGACCCCGATGCCGTCACCCTCTTCCTGCTGCTGGTCTTCTGCTTTGCCGTGCTCTGGCTGTTTGGGGATCTGCTGGCACCGCTGCTGGTGGCCCTGGTGATGGCCTATCTGCTGGAGTGGCCGGTGAGTCGCCTGCAACGAGGCGGCCTCTCTCGCACCGTCGCTACCAGCCTGGTCCTGCTGTTGTTCATCACGGTGACGACCCTGATGCTGCTGGGCCTCATCCCGACGCTGGTGAGCCAGGGGGTCAACCTGGCCAAGGAGGCCCCCGCCATGCTGGCCCATGCCCAGGACTATGTGCGCACCCTGCCGGAAAAATACCCCGAGATCATCGACGTCAGCCTGGTGGAAACCATCATCGACAACATTCGCCAGCGCATCCTGACCGGCGGCGAACAACTGGTGAGCGCCTCTTTGAGCTCCCTCATCAACGTGGTGGCCATCCTCATCTACGCCATCCTGGTGCCCCTGATGGTCTTCTTCATGCTCAAGGACAAACAGGTGCTGATGGGGGGCCTGCGCCGCTTCCTGCCCCGCAACCGCACCCTGGTGAACCGGGTCTGGGTGGAGATGAACGACCAGATCATCAACTACATCCGCGGCAAGGTGATCGAGATCGTCATCGTCGGCATCGCCACCTATGTGCCCTTCGCCCTGATGGGATTGCGCTACTCCGCCCTGCTGGCGGTCGCGGTGGGCTTCTCCGTGCTCATCCCCTATATCGGTGCCGCCGCGGTGACCGTGCCGGTGGCCATGGTGGCCCTGTTCCAGTGGGGGCTGACCCCCGACTTCGCCTGGCTGATGGTGGCCTATTTCGTGATCCAGGCCCTCGACGGCAACCTGCTGGTCCCCCTGCTCTTCTCCGAGGCGGTCAACCTGCACCCGGTGGCCATCATCATCGCCGTGCTGGTGTTTGGCGGTCTGTGGGGCTTTTGGGGCGTCTTCTTCGCCATTCCCCTCGCCACCCTGGTCAAAGCGGTGCTCAACGCCTGGCCCAAGCGGGAAGATCTCCCCCGCCCCGCCCCCTGACCCTGGCAAGGGGCGAGGCCGGGTCTCGCCCCTTCCAGATACCGGCCACCAGCAGCACCTCCGTGACGCTGGCTCATGCTTGCCTTGTCGGGTTTAATTGAAAACCGACATCCGTTTTGACTTGCTACGCCGGTCTGATTCGTTCCCACTGCCCACCCACCGACAAGGATCTGTCATGTCCCCAGTCCCTGCCCTGCGCCATGCCTCTCTGGGTGCCTTTCTGGCACTGCTGTTCTGTTCTCCCGTCCGGGCAGACCTCGATATAGGGGCCCTCAGCGCCTTCTCCAGCGACAGCCCTGACAGCCCCATTCCCAAGGGGCTGGTGCTGGGCGGGGCCGTCATCGGCGGTCAGGCCCTTTACCAGCACCAGGACGACACCCTGATGCCCATCCCGGGGGCCCTCTATTTTGGTGACAACCTGATGTATTTGGGGGATCGGGCCCGCTACTACCTCAGCCGCAATGGCAACCTCTCGACCTATGCCTTCGGCCGGATGCGCTTTGGCAACCTGGACCCGGACGACGATCCCTTCCTCCATGGCATGGAGAAGCGCAAGGGGCAGTTCGAGGCCGGTGTTGGGGCCGATCTCATCACTCCCTACGCCCTCTGGAGCGTGCGGGCCACCACGGATGTGACCGGCACCAGCAACGGTCAGGAGCTGATGCTGTGGGCCAACTTCCCCATCATCCGCGGTCCCCTGCTGCTGATGCCGGGAGCCGGCGTCATGCTGCGCAGCCACAACCTCGCCAACTACTACTTCGGCGGTGTCTCGCAAGACGAAGCGAGGGCGGACAGGCCGGCGTGGAACACGGGCACCACCCTCTCCCCCATGGTCTCCCTCATCGGCAGCTATCGCTTCAGCGCCAACTGGATTGGCGGCTTTGGCATCAACTACGAGCGCTACGACGACGACATCGCGGACAGCCCCATCGTCCAGCATCAGGGAGAACTCTATGCAGGCTTCGGGGTGGGCTACATCTGGTAGCCCCGACTGGGCAACAAAAAAGGAGCCCATGGCTCCTTTTTTACGGCTATCCGGCGCAGCGTCACCCTGCCACTTCGGCGAGAAATTCGGCGAGCGCCCGGTTGATGAACGCGGGGTTCTCCAGGGTCGAGATGTGACCGGCCCCCGGGATCTCCCTGAACGGGCACCCCAGCACCTCGGCCATCAGATACCCCTCCAGCACAGGGCGAGCCTTGTCCTCGCACCCCGTCATCACCAGTGCGGGCAGCCTCATCTCTTCGAGCCAGTCGATGCGATCCTCCCGGGTCACGAAGCTGCGCCCCACCGCCACCAGGCTCGCCACCTTGTCGGCGGGCCATTGGGCCAGCCGGGCCTTGAAACCGGCCATCAGGGCCGCGTCCGGTTGATGGGCAAAGAAGAGCGGCGCCACCTGATCGGCGATGGGCGCAGGCACGGCGCCGACCTGTTCGATCATCGCCAGCATGCCGAGATAGCGCTCGCAGGTAATCTGGGGTTCAAGGCCGACGAAGCTGTCCATCAGCACCAGGCCCTTGAGGCGAGCAGGCGCCATGCGCGCCAGCTCCACGCCCCACATGCCACCGATGGAGAGCCCCACCAGCACGCACTCGTCGATGCCGAGGGCATCGAGCAGCGCCAGATGATCCCGGGCCAGGGCCGCCAGGGTGCAGGGCCCCTCGGGCAGCACATCGGAATCCCCGTGACCCCAGAGCTCGGGCACGATGCAGCGATAATGCTCCTTGAGGGCCTCGATTTGCGGTGCCCACATGGCACTGTCCCACAGGTAGCTGTGGCCAAAGAGCAGTGCCGGACCCTGCCCCTCGTCCAGATAGGCCATGCGGCGGCCCGCTATCTCCATAAACTGCTTCATGTTTTCTCCTGTTGCCAGCGGCGATGAAACTGGCTTTCCTGTTTTTCTGTTGCCAGCGGCTGATGAGGCGGCAGTGTAACACGCCACCCTTGGCAGGGGTGCCCGCCTGGTGCAAGCTGGAGAGACTCACAACGAGGAGTCACCAAGGAGAGGATGATGGCCAAGGAAAAGAGCAAGAAACGCCCCCGTCTGGACAAGAAGACCTACGAACATCACCTCGCCCACCTGCAGGAGGAGCTGGTCAAGTTGCAGGAGTGGGTCAAGCAGGAGGGGCTCAAAGTGGTGGTGCTGTTCGAGGGGCGCGACGCCGCGGGCAAGGGGGGCGTCATCAAGGCGATCACCGAACCCCTCAACCCCCGGGTCTGCCGGGTCACCGCCCTGCCCGCCCCCTCGGATCGGGAGCGCACCCAGTGGTACTTCCAGCGCTACGTGGCGCACCTGCCCTCGGCGGGCGAGATGGTGCTGTTTGACCGCTCCTGGTACAACCGGGCCGGGGTCGAACGGGTGATGGGCTTTTGCAGTGACGACGAGTATCGCGAATTCCTGCGCGCCTGCCCCGAATTCGAGCGGATGTTGATCCGCTCCGGCATCACCCTCATCAAATACTGGTTCTCGGTCAGCGACGAAGAGCAGGAGAAACGCTTCAAGGAGCGCATCAACACTCCCATCAAGCGCTGGAAATTCAGCCCCATGGATCTGCAATCCCGCTCCCGCTGGGTCGAGTATTCCCGCGCCAAGGATGACATGTTCACCTACACGGATACCGAGGATTGCCCCTGGTTCGTGGTGGACGCCGACGACAAGCGCCGCGCCCGCCTCAACTGCATCTCCCACCTCCTTGGCAAGGTGCCCTACGAGGCGATCCACTACGAGCCCATCACCCTGCCTCCCATCAAGACCGAAGGGTATGAGCGCCCTCCGCTCACCAGCCAGCACTTCGTGCCGGACGTCACCGCCGCCCTCGAGTCAGACAAGCACGGACAGTGACGGGCCCCGGCCAGCCGCACCCGCTGGCCGGAACCCGGGCCTCGGATGACGGGCAATAAAAAGCCGGTCTTGCGACCGGCAAAAGGCATTGAACGTATAGAAAGGAAAACCTGGCACTCTCGCCCTCTCAGGCGCGGATATATTTGGCCGTGCGCGGGAACGCCTGCTCTTTGGCATCGAACAGGTAGCAGGCTTCGGCCGGGATGCCGACGCTGTACTCCTGGCCGGTGGCCACGTCGATGTCGGAGCTCGCCTTGACGGTGAAGTCATGACCATCCACGTCCATGTAGACGAAGGATTCTGCCCCCAGGTGTTCGGCTACCTGCACCACGCCGCTCACGCGGCTGTCGGCATGGGCATGACCCAGCGGCACCAGGTGCTCGGGGCGAATGCCCAGCTCCACCTTGTCGCCCACCGCGCCGCGACGGGCATCCACCCGGGCACGCACGGTATCGCCGGAGGTGAGCTTGACCACGCACTCCTGCTCCCCGATCTCCACCAGCTCGCCCGCCAGGAAGTTCATCTTGGGGGAGCCGATGAAGCCTGCCACGAACTTGTTGTCCGGGTTGTGGTAGAGCTCGAGGGGGGTGCCGAACTGCTCCAGGTTGGTGGCCGCCTCGCCCTTGAGCGGGCTCAGCACCACGATGCGGTTGGCTAGCGTCATGGCCTCCACCTGGTCGTGGGTCACGTAGATGATGGTGGAGTTGAGCTCCTTGTGCAGCTTGGCGATCTCGATGCGCATCTTGACCCGCAGAGCGGCGTCGAGGTTCGACAGGGGTTCGTCAAACAGGAACACCTGCGGCTGCTGCACGATGGAGCGGCCGATGGCCACCCGCTGACGCTGACCGCCAGAAAGGGCCTTGGGCTTTCTGTCCAGCAAAGGCTCGAGACCCAGGATCTCGGCGGCGCGCATCACCCGCTTGTGGATGTTCTCCTTGTCCATCTTCTTGAGCTTGAGGCCAAAAGCCATGTTCTCGTAGATGTTCATGTGCGGGTAGAGGGCGTAGGACTGGAACACCATGCCCACGTTGCGCTCCACCGGCGGCACGTCGTTCATGTAGCGCCCGCCGATGGTCAGCTCGCCGCTGGTGATGTCTTCCAGACCCGCGATCATCCGAAGCAGGGTGGACTTGCCGCAGCCGGACGGGCCGACGAAGACGATGAACTCCCCTTCCTTGATGTCGAGGTTGATGCTGCGCAGGGTGTCCTTGTGGACAGCCGGGTCGTAATTTTTGCGAACGTTGTTGAGTACTACTTCAGCCATGTCGAGCTCCGCTCTTGAATCTTTGCAAATCGTGATGACGGGGGGAGCCAGCTCCCCCGGCCATGAACCGTTAACCTTTCACGCCGCCTGCGGTCAGACCGCCCACCAGCCAGCGCTGGGCGAGCAGGAAGACGACCGTGATGGGGAAGCCTGACAGCACGGCGGCTGCGGCGAAGTCACCCCACAGGTAGTTCTGCGGATAGAGGTACTGCTGGGCCCCGACCGCCAGGGTCAGATTGTTCACATCCTGCAACAGGATGGAGGCCATGGGCACCTCGGTGATGGAGCCGATGAAGGCCAGGATGAACACCACCGCCAGAATG
Organism: Aeromonas sp. FDAARGOS 1402; assembly: GCF_019046925.1. NCBI lineage: Bacteria > Pseudomonadati > Pseudomonadota > Gammaproteobacteria > Aeromonadales > Aeromonadaceae > Aeromonas > Aeromonas sp. FDAARGOS 1402. Next base: position 2,988,502 of record NZ_CP077201.1, on the reverse strand, counting down.
GGCACCGACAGGGGCAGCAGGATCAGGCGGAACGCCTGCCACGGAGTAGCGCCATCGATGGCCGCCGCCTCCTCCAGGGAAGAGTCGATGGTCTCGAAGTAGCCCTTGATGGTCCAGACGTGCAGGGCAATGCCCCCCATGTAGGCCAGGATCAGGCCGCCGTGGGTGTTGAGACCCAGCCAGGGGATGTAGTCACCGATCTTGTTGAAGAGCGCGTAGATGGCCACCAGTGCCAGCACCGCCGGGAACATCTGGAAGATCAGCATGCCCTGCAGGATGGTGGACTTGCCACGGAACCGCAGACGGGCGAAGGCGTAGGCACAGGTGGTGGAGAGCACCACTATCATCAGGGCGGTGATGCCCGCCACCTTGATGGAGTTCCACAGCCAGGTCAGCACCGGGAACGGCGGCGGCGTGATGCTGCCATCGGCGTTGGTGATGGACATGCCGAGCGCCAGCTTCCAGTGATCCAGGGTCGGATTGGTGGGGATGATCTCCCCCACCGAGAAGTTGCCGTTACGGAACGAGATGGCGATGACCATGATCAGCGGGAAGATGATCAGTGCCAGGAAGCCCCACATCACCAGGTGGGTTGCCCACACCCGGTATTTGACTGATTTGGGTTGTACGATTGCCATGTTGAAGCCTCCTTACAGTTGCTTGTCGGCTTTGGACAATTTCAGGTTGAGCAAGGCCAGCGCACCCACGATGAGGAAGATGGCGGTGGCGATGGCACTGGCCAGACCGTAGTCCTGACCACCCGAGCCCTGGAACGCGATCCGGTAGGTGTAGCTCACCAGCAAGTCGGTGGTCCCGGCCGGCGTGGTGGCCCCGATGATGTCCGGCGCCCCGTTCGTCAACAACTGGATAAGTACGAAGTTGTTGAAGTTGAAGGCAAAGGATGCAATCAACAGCGGTGTCAGCGGCTTCATCAAGAGCGGTACGGTGATCTTGAAGAAGTTCTGTACCGGCCCCGCCCCGTCCATGGCAGACGCCTCGTAGAGATCTTCCGGAATCGCCTTGAGCAGGCCCATGCAGAGGATCATCATGTAGGGGTAACCGAGCCAGGTGTTGACGATGAGGATCATCACCTTGGCCAGGAAGGGATTGGTGTACCAGTCCGGCTTGATGCCGAAGGCCGCTTCCAGGAACAGGTTGATTTCACCGAAGTTCTGGTTGAACAAGCCCTTGAACACCAGGATGGAGATGAACGCCGGTATCGCATAGGGCAGGATCAGCATGACCCGGTAGAAACCACGCCCCCTGAGCTGCTCCCACTGCACCAGACACGCCAACACCATGCCAATCGCCAGGGTGAACGCCACCGAACAGGCGGAGAAGATCACGGTCCAGACGAAGATCTGCATGAAGGGACTCTGGATACCCGGGTCCGTCATGATGCGCATGAAGTTTTTCCAACCCACGCTCACCACGAAACCGGGGGCAATGCCCTTGCCGACGAAGTGACCTTCCGCATCGATGTACTGGTAGAAGCCGGTGTCACCGTTGGGCTGCATCAGCTCGCCGCTCTGGTTGTCACGCAGCAGGTTGCTGTCCTTGATCATGACGCCGGACTTGAGCACGGCGCCGTCGACCAGCTGGGTATAGAGCTGTTTCTGGGCGGCGAACTTGCGCAGGCTGCTCAGGGTCAGATGGATATTGCCTTCGGGCAGTACCACATCCAGGGCACTCAGGTGGGTGCGGTGATCGACGATGGCACGAATGGGTGCCGCCTTGTCGGTCGCCTCCCCGGCCAGGGGTTGCAACTGAACAACCTGGGGCTCGTCACGGACCCGTCCTTCACGGACGGCCAGGGTACGCGCCTTGTTGTTCAGCAAGGTAAGGGGTTGACTGATAAAGGATTGGTCGTCCTGTTTCAGCAGCAGCTGAAACTGATTGTTCTCACCACCCAGGAGGGTGAAATCGAATTCACCGCCGGTCACCTTGTAGGTTTTTTTCAGATGGTAATCCCGTGCCTGCTCAAGGGAGAGCAAGTTGGATCCCGAATAGTTGGTGAAGGCGATGCCGATCGTGTAGGCAAGAGGGAAGATGATAAAAACAACCATGCCTGCCACACCGGGGAAAATATAACGGTGGGCATAGGTCTTCTTGTTCATGAAGACATAGAGACCGACGGAGACGACCACCAGATCGAGCAGGGCAAATACCCACTCGCCGCTGGCATACATCATCACGGCCGCATAACCATTAAGCACTGCGATCAGTGCCGCCATGGTCCATTTCAGCCAGACGTACTTGTCTTTCTTCGGACCGGCATAGGATTCGATAGAAGGTACTACTTCCATGCCAATTAACCTTTATTGCGCCAAGAGAGATTGAGAGAGTGGGAGGCCCGAAGGCCTCCCGGGTAGTGCATGCTTACTGGACGATACGCTTGGCAGCGGTATCCAGGGCTTCGTCAACACCCTGACGGCCAGAGGTGATGTTCTTGAGGGCGGTTTCGAAGGAGGACCAGAAACGGCTCATCTCGGGCACGGACGGCATCGGTTCGCCGTTCTGGGCGTTCAGCATGGTGGCCTTGATGTTGGGGTCGGCTTCCAGGGTCTTCTGGAAGGACTTCAGGGCCACGGCACCCAGCGGCTTGTCGGCGTTCATCGGCGCCAGACCGGCATCGGTCAGCAGGTAGTTCTCGAGGAACTCGATGGCCAGATCCTTGTTCGGGCTGGCGGCGTTGATGGTGGCACCCAGTACGCCAACGAAGGCCTTGGCGGGCTTGCCTTTCAGGGTCGGCAGCTGGGCTACGCCATACTTGATGCCGCTCTTGTCCAGGTTGCTCCAAGCCCAGGGACCGTTGATCATCATGGCCACTTCGCCCTTGTTGAACTTGGCGTCCATCACACCGTAGTCAATGCCCTTCTCCAGGTGACCGGATTTGATCATCTCGGAGATGTAGCCGACGCCGGCCTTGGCACCTGCGTTGTTCACGCCGGTGTCTTTGACGTCATAGCCGGTGGCGGTCTTCTTGAAGGCGTAACCACCGTTGGCAGCCACCAGGGGGTAGCTGAAGTAGGGGGTGTCATAGGCCCACATGATGGCGCGCTTGCCATTTTTCTTCAGGTCTTCGTCGATCTTGGCGATCTCTTCGAAGGTCTTCGGCGGGTTGGGCAACAGATCCTTGTTGTAAATCAGGCTGACGGCTTCTACCGCGACCGGGTAGCCATAGGTCTTGCCATCGACGGTCATGGCATCCCAGGCGAATTGCTCGAACTTGGCCTTGGTGGCGGTATTCGGGGTCACGGGAACCAGCAGACCGGACTTGACCCACTCACCGTAACGGTCGTGAGCCCAGAAGAAGATGTCCGGGCCGTTGCCGGTGGCGGCGGCTTGCTGGAATTTGACTTCAACCTGATCCGGGTGGGCGACGGTGACCTTGATGCCGGTTTCGGCTTCAAACTTCTTGCCGACTTCGGCCAGGCCGTTGTAGCCCTTGTCACCGTTGATCCAGATGGTCAGCTGACCTTCATCAATGGCAGCAGTGGCAGAGCAGGCCACGCCCAGGGTAGCCAGACCGATCAGGGATGACAGCAATTTCTTTTTCATGAGCCTTTCCTTGTATTAGTTCCGCGCTGTAAGAGCATTGTGTGCAGATGCATATTATCCCAAGCAGTCAATGCCTCACATGACACGCCTCGCATTTTTGAAATGCAATTACGTATTTTCTTCCAGAAAGTTATGAAAACATTTTCTTATTTCAGCGACTTAGGAAGGGATATCCCCATATTTTTGCCAAGATATGGAAATTAAATTACAGAAAGGAAATCAATTTACGTCATTGAAAGGGATTTCACCCCACTGAAAACCCTTTCATTCCCGATATTTTGTTCAATGTGTTAACAAAAGTACTGAGGTGGTTTCCATCTACATCACCCCCTTAAATAAAAAGGCACCGGAGCGGACTCCGGTGCCTTTTTGCAAGAAATGACGGCTGGATCACATTACGACTGGCGCAGCAATTGATCCTTGAGATTGGGCGGGACTCCCCTGATGGTCAGGGTGTCGGTCTGGGGATCGTAAAAGACCCGGCTGTTGAGCAACTTCTGCTCGAAGCTCAGAGTCAGGCCGCCACCGGAGCCCACAAACTTGGTCAAGCCCCGCAGGGTGGAACGGTCCGCCGGGAAGCGCTCCTCCAGCTCGTACTCCTGACCGATGAAGCTGTAAAAATCGAGGTCCCCATCACCGGGCAATTCCGCCGACAGCTCCTTGATCTCGATCTCCTCGCCGGCGCTGGCCTGCTCGGTGCAATATTTGAAGACCTGCTTCTTGTAGTCATTGCGTTCGGCCGGTTCGAGTTGGCGGCTGTCGCAGTAATCGTCCACCGCCTGCAGCAACCCCTTGTTCTGGATCTTGGCATCCATGCCCTCCCGGGCCCCCAGCAGATCCATGAAGAAATCCCCCAGCTTGCGACCGACCCGGCCCTTGCTGAAGGTGATATAACGACGCGAATCCCCCTGGGTTTTCCACTCGGTGAGATCGATGCGGGCCACCAGATTGAGTTTGCCGATATCCAGGTACTGGATGTGGCGCAGCTCCAGCGCCTCGCTCACGGTGACGCTCTCCTTGCCTTCCAGCAGGGCGATCATCAGGTAATCCACCCCCACATAGTTGTACTTGGCAATCAGCAACACCCCTTGCTCGTCCAGGGCATGCTCCACCAGCTGCTTGACCAGCATCTGGGTCAGGTTGACGGAAAAGGGGACGAACTCGGTCTGCTCCGCCAGCAGCTGCTCCAGGGCGATGCGAAAGGCGGGGGAAGGCTGCTTGGGGGCGTCTTCCCCCTCCGCCAGCTCGGCGACGGCGGCCTCGGGATCGGCGAAGAAGCCAAAGCCCTTTCCCCCCTTGCCGTTGTAGATGCGATGCAGCTCCGCCATCAGCCCTTGTACCGCCTCGTCGGCAGGCAGGGTCTGGCTGCGGGTATCGGCGTGGGGCTGGCCATCGTTGCCCGCCCGCAGGGAGTGAAGAATGATCTTGTCGATATCGAGACTCATGTCACAAAGCCATAGTGTTAGCCGAAAGGGTGAAGTATTATAAGGCGCTTTGAACCGAGGTGAACCCAAGATTATGCCGATCGTATCAAAGTACAATAACGAGCAGTTTGACGCCCTGATGAACGACCTGATCACCGCCCTGGAGAAACACAAGGCACCGGTGGATCTCAGTCTGATGGTCCTTGGCAACCTGACCACCAACATCATCAACGGCATGGCCCCGGCCCAGCGCCAGGCGATCACCGAGAAGTTCATCCAGGCACTCACCGCCTCGGTGGGCCATCGCCACGATGCGCACTGAGTTTCTTCGCATTCTTTGATGTTTTTCAAGCAGATGGATCATTATGGTCGAAACCGGCAACCCCTATCGCGATAATGTCTCTCGCCTGATCACCTGGGGGCATTGGTTCTCCTTCTTCAACATCATCCTGGCCATGCTGATCTCGACCCGTTACCTGGGCGCCATCAGCTGGCCGTCGACCACGCTCGGCGTGACCTATCTCGTCATCAGCTGGATAGGTCATTTCTCGTTCCTGAGCTTCGTCACCTATCTGCTGACCATCTTCCCCTTGAGCTTCATCCTGCCCAGGGAGAAGCCGCTGCGCTTCATTTCATCCATCATCGCCACCCTGGCTCTGGTGCTGCTGCTTATCGACACCCAGGTGTTCCAGCTGTTCAAGTTCCACTTGAATGGCCAGGTGTGGCAACTGCTGCTGGATCAGGCGCAGACCGAAGAGGGCTCTATCTGGAGCATCATCTTCGTGGCGGTGCCCGCCATCTTCCTGCTGCAACTGCTGCTGTCGGCCTATGTGTGGCGCAAGATCAACAAGCGCAAACGCCGCCAGTACGGCAATCAGGTGGGACTGGCCCTGCTGGTCTGCTTCATCCTGACCCATCTGGTCAACAGCTGGGCGGATGCGACCCTGTATCAACCCATCACCATGCAGCGGGCCAACTTCCCCCTCTCCTACCCCATGACCGCCAGGAGCTTCCTGGCCAAGCATGGCTGGCTCGACCTCGAGCAGTATGAGAAGAAGGCCGAAGATCAGGGAAGCGCTGAGCACCGTCTGCTCTATCCCTTGCGCCCCCTCAGCGTGAGCGCACCCAGCGATCACAAGAACCTGCTGGTGGTGGTGGTCGACTCCCTGCGAGCCGACATGCTCAACAACATCAACATGCCCAATCTGCAACGCTACGCGGACAACCACTTCAATTTCCGCCAGCACATGAGTGGTGGCAATGATGAAGCCATGGGGATGTTCAGCCTCTTCTACGGGCTGCCCGGCCACTATTACGGGGACATCCGGGCCGACAAGCGCCCCCCTGTGCTGTTCGACGAGATGCTGCGTCAGGACTACCAGTTCGGCCTGTTCGGTGCACTGGAAGATGCCAAGCAGTATCGCCAAAGTCTGCTTGCGGGTCTGCGCAAGCAGGTCTTCGTCTCCCGCCAGACCGATGACCGCAGGCTCATCGATGACTGGCAGCAGTGGCTTGGCACGCGCACCGCGGACAGACCCTGGTTCTCTCTGGTCTATCTCTCTAGCCCGGGGGATTATCAGGTGCCAGCCAGCATCAAGGGCCCCTTCCAGCCCGAGTTGACCCGCTTCAACCCGGCCACTGCCTATCGGCCCGAGAACCTGCAGAAGCTGGAGAACCGCTACAAGAACGCGGTCTTCTATACCGATCAACTGCTGGAGCAGATGCTGACCCAACTGCAATTGCAGGGGCTTGATGATCAGACCATCGTCGTGGTCACCTCCAACCACGGTCAGGAGTTCAACGAGACCCAGAGCAACAGCTGGGGCTATGGCAGCAATTACTCGACCTATCAGGTGCAGGTCCCCCTGGTGCTGGCCTGGCCTGGTGCCGAACCTGCGCCCCAGGCGCAGGCGAGCAGCCACCTGGATCTGGTACCGACCCTGATGAAGAACATGCTGGGTGTACGCAACCCCTATCGTGACTACAGCACGGGGCGCAACCTGTTCGAAGCCAGTACACGCACCTGGCTGCTGGCGGGGGATCAGAATGACTTCGCCATCTATCAGGGCAACACCATCACCCAGTTCAACAAGCAGGGGGACTTCGAGCTGCTGGACCGTGACACCTATCGCCCCATCAAGCACGGCACCCCGGACATGGGCACCCTGATCCAGGTGATGAACGAGCTCAATCGCTTCTATCGCGCCCCCTGATCTGCGCCAGTCCACCTCCTTGAGCCCGCCCCTATGGCGGGCTTTTTCTTGCCCGCACCACACCCGTCCTCCTGTTTCTCATGGCGTCATTCGCAAACGTATGCCACCACCTTACTGATTTAACTCTCAAAAAATTCAATTCGATCAATATCATAAAAACAAAATGATAATGATTGTCATTTATTGATCTGCTTGACTCCCTCTGCAATAATCCGCGCCCTCAGGCTTAAATAATAATTATTCTCAAATATGAAAATTCGACTTCTTCACTACTGGCCCATGCTGCTGTCCGGTACGGCGCTGGCTGCCAGCGATCCCGCCGGGGTCGACACAACGGACATGCCCCCCGAACTCAAGGGGCGCGAAACCATCGTGGTCAAGGGACAGCGCATCGAGCAGAAGCTCTCCGACGTGTCGGGTTCCATCACCGTCATCACGGAGGAGGATCTGGATCGCCAGGTTGCCACCGAGCTCACCGATGTGTTCAAGAACGAACCCGGCGTCTCGGTGACCGGCTCCGCCGGCCGCCCCCAGAACATCATCATCCGCGGCATGGGCGGCAACCGGGTGCTCATCATCAAGGACGGGGTGCGGGTCAGCGACGGTTTTGGCGCCGACGACCTCAACGACAAGGTGGGCCGCTTCAGCTTCGATCTCGAGGACGTCAAACAGATAGAGGTGGCCAAGGGAGCCGGTTCCTCCCTCCATGGCTCCGATGCCATCGGCGGCACCATCGTCATCAGCACCAAGCAGCCGGAAGATTACCTTCAGGGCCAGGATGCCTATCTCAGCAGCAAGGTGCTGCACGATGGCAGCAGTGACAAGCAGAAGCTGAGCGCCACCGGCGCCGCCCGGATACGGGATACCGAACACCTGCTGCGCCTCTCCGGCTGGCAGGGACATGAGACCGCCAACTACGACGAGAGCCGCATCCCGGCGGTTCTGGATGGCCTCAGCGCCTCCACCAGCTCTCGCATCCAGCTGAACGAACATCATCTGCTGCGCCTCGAACTCGACTACTTCGAGGACAACGCCGAGCGGGATCAGGGGCCGCGCGAAGTGCCCCAGCCCGATGGCAAGTGGCAGGTGCGCCAGTACCACGAGCAGGGCAGCCAACGCACCCAGGGGGGCAAGCTGGCCTGGGAGGCGAGCAACCTCGACACAATACTGGCCGACAGCCTCACCTGGAGTGCCTACGGCAATCACTCGAAAAACACCGCCAACAAGCGCAGCCTGCTGCAAAACGATCTGCTGAGCGGTTATCCGCGCTATCGCAGCGAACGGGAACTCGCCACCTTCACCGAAGACAGGATCGGTACCGAGCTGGATGTGCGCCGGGATCTCGCCACCGGGCATATCTCCCATCAGCTCAGTTACGGCATCGAGCTGGAGCGCACCACCCACGAGCGGCCGGTGGAGAAGCTGAGTCTGGAGGCCGGCATTCCCCAACCCGGCCAGTCCGCCCCCTTCAGCCGCGCCCGTACCGACAGGGCCGGAGTCTGGCTCGGCGACGTGGCCAGCCTGGGCCAGTGGCAGTTCACCCCCACCCTGCGCATGGATCACCAGTGGCTCACGCCGCTGGACGGCAGCCACGACAGCAACCACAGCTGGCACCTCTCCCCGAGCCTGGCCACCAGCTACCGCTTCAACGACCAGTGGCGCAGCTGGCTCAGCTATGCCAACGGGTTCCGAGCGCCTTCCTACGACAAGGTGTACGGCAACATCCCCCACTACTTTGCTCTGCCGCCCTTCGAGATCATCGCCAACACAGGGCTCAAGGAGGAAACCAGCCACAGCATCGAGTGGGGGCTGAGTGGCGAGGGGGACAACTGGAGCATCAAGCCAGCGCTCTTCTACAACCGTTACTACAACTTCATCGACTGGCGCGAGGTGGGGCTGCGCCTGAGCGATGGCGTCATCCTGCGCCAATATCGCAACGTCGCCAAGGCCGAAACCTGGGGGGCCGAACTCGCCGCCAGCTACTGGCTGACCCAGGAGTGGGAGCTCGCCACCAAGCTCGGCTGGGTCGATGGCGAGGACAACAAAGGTGAAGCGCTGCGCACCCTGACGCCCCTCGAGGGCAACACCCGTCTGAGCTATCAGGCCAATGAGTGGAGTCTGGGCATTCAGGCGGACTATGCCGCCGCCATGAACCGGGTGCCCACCTGCGGCAACAGCCTGACCGGCCGCCAGGGGGACTGCCTCGAAAGTGCCGGCTGGCTCAGTTTCGCCCTGACGGCCGACTGGCTGGTCACCGACTCCCTCAAGGTCAACCTCAAGCTCGACAACCTGTTCGACACCCGCTATACCCGCTATCAGGATGTGGCCGGGCTGGAAGCCGGGACCGATGCTTCCCTCTTCACCCAGAGCGGCCGCACCCTGAGTGCCAGCCTGCGCTACACCTTCGTGGGGATCTGATGCACAGCCTATTGATCCTGGCCAGCCTGCTGGCCACGCTGGCCCCCGCCTCTCCCCTGCCTGAGGCAACCCTGGAGGCCGCGCCCCTCATCCCCGAGCGCCCGCAACTGATGAAGGGGGAGATAGCCCGTCTCGATCCCTATGGTGGCTGGCGTGACGACAGCCGCCAGGATCCCGCCCTCCTGACGCTGCTGCGCGAGCAGAACCGCTGGACCGAGCAGCAGCTCGCCGGCCAGGCGCCACTGGTGCAGCGCCTGCAGACGGAGTGGCAGGGCCGGGAGCGGGGCGAACCAGTGCCGGACGACTGGCTGAGCCAGGCTGGCAGCCAGTGGCGCATGGAGGCGGACGGCAGCCTGTGGCAACGCAGCGACGCCAATGACGCTCCCCGAAAGCGGCTGGCTCCCCGCCAACCTGCCGAGGGGTATTACGAGCTCGCCGCCTGGGCCCTGCACCCGGACGGGCAACTGCTTGCCCTGGCCGAAGACCGCAGGGGAGATCGGGACTACCGCATCACCCTGCTGGATCTGGCGAGTGGCGAGACACTGGCCTCTTTGCCTCACCGCGCCGGCGATCTGCTCTGGAGTCTGGATGGCAAGACCCTCTACACCCTCGCCAACGAGCGCCAGACCCTGCGCCCCTGGCAACTGCTGGCCTGGCAGGATGGCAAGGAGACCCTGGTGTATGAGGAGCGCGATCCCGCCTGGCTGCTCGGCCTCTATCACACCACGGATCGCCGCCACCTGGTGCTGCAAAGCAACAACCACGACAGCTCCGAGCAATACCTGCTGGACGCGGGTCGGGCCGACCTGCTCAAGGGGCGCGAGCGCGGCCTCGAGTACTACCTGGATACCCAGGGGGACAGGGTGCTGCTCAAGAGCAACCGGGACGGCGCCCTCGGCCTCTATCAGGTGGCCGACTTGAGCCTGGTGGCGAAGGGAGAGTGGCAACGGCTCTGGTCCGGCGAGGGCCGGGAACTCGAGAAGTGGCGCCTCTTTGCCCGGCACACCGTGCTGCAATACCGCAAGGAAGGGGATGACTGGCTCGATGTGCTGGATGCCAAGGGTGCGTTGACCCACAGCCTGCCGCTCACCGATGGCGCAGGCACGGCCTGGATCCAGGGCAGCCAGCAACCGGCCAGCGACAAGGTGCTCATTCGCCGCCAGGGGATGGCCGAGCCACCTCACCAGCGCTGGCTGGATCTCGCCTCCGGCGCCTGGGAGGGGACACCCGAGAGCAGGGACACCTCCCCCTATCAGAGCGAGCGACGCTGGATCGCGGGCAAGGATGGGGTCAAGGTGCCTGTCTCCCTGGTCTGGCGCAAGGGCATTACCCACCCCAGGGCACTGCTGCTCTACGGCTATGGGGCCTACGGCACCCCCATGCGTCCCTACTACCAGCCCCGGGTGCTGAGCCTGCTGGATCGCGGCTTTGTCTACGCCATCGCCCATGTGCGCGGGGGCGGTTTGCTCGGCGAACCCTGGTACCGGGAGGGTCGTGGCCGTGACAAACAGCACAGCGTGGATGATTTTCTCGCCGTGGCCGATGCCCTGGCACGGGATCCCGCCATCGATCCCGCCCGGCTGTTTGCCATGGGCGGCAGCGCCGGCGGCCTGCTGGTGGCAGCGGCACTCAACCAGGCGCCCACCCGTTTCGCCGGGGCCGTGCTGCAAGTTCCCTTCGTCGACCTGCTGGGCACCATGCAGGATCCCGAGCTACCCCTCACCCGGCAGGAGTACGCCGAGTGGGGCAATCCGGCCATCCCGGGTGACTATGCCGCGATGCGCCGCCTAAGCCCCTACGACAACCTGCACAAGGCCCCTTATCCCCCCGTCTATGTGACGGGCGGCCTGCACGACAGTCAGGTGCCCTACTGGGAACCCCTCAAGTGGATAGCCCGCCTGCGATCCCATAGCACGGGAACAGGCCCCTATCTGCTGCGCACCGAACTCGACGGCGGCCATCTGGGCGCCCCCCGAACGGCGGCGCTGCGTGCGGCGCAGGAGTTTGCCTTCCTGCTCACCCTGGCGGGCGTCAATCACTGACACCTTGCCCTCTTTTTCTGGAGTGAACCATGAAACCCTCTTCTCTGGCCCTCTGGCTGGTGGCAACCCTGATCTCATCACCGCTGCTGGCGGCCGATCTGCAGTTTGTCGATGAACCACCCCTGACCACGACGCCGAAGCGCTGGCTCGAGCAGCGCCTCGGTGTGCTCCTCGCCCCCGATTACGACAGGGCCAGCCTGCTCGGCCACCATTACAGCTTTCGCCAGCTGGTGAACGGCCTGCCGGTGGCCGCCACCCAGGCCGCAGTCAGTGTCGACGGGGACGGCCGCCCCTGGCGCCTCTACCACAACCTGCGCCCCTTGCAGAGCACAGCGCCCGGCTGCGATGCCAGCGGCACCCTGGATCCCCTGCTCGCCACCCTGCGCACCGACGGCAACCAGATAGAGACGCTGGGGCCGGTTGAAGCCTGGTACTGGCGAGACGGTGATACCCTGGTGCCTGCCCTGCGCCAGCGGGTGCGCGAGCACAAGGCAGGCAATGCCAAGGCCAGCCAGGTGCAGCTGTTTGCCCGTTGCGACGGGGAGCAGGAGCTTGGCCGTCTCGGGGATCAGGCAACTACCCACCCTCTGCATGTCGCCGACGCTGGCGATATGCAGGTTCAGGCCAGGGTGTTCGACCCCGATCCCCGCACCCGCCTGCAGGACGCCAGCCTGGTCTGGCACGACACGCTGGTGCTGGCAGAGGCCGCCTATCAGGATCCGGTTCCCCTGCCGGTGAGCCTGCAAGCCGGGCAGTATCGCCTGAGCGGCCCCCATGCCAGGGTGGTGGATGCCATGGCCCCCGAATCGGCCCCCTACAGCAGCAGTGACGTGCAGGGTTTTCGCCTGACCCGGGACGATCGCGGCTTTGCGGACATCAACGCCTACTACCATCTGGATCTCGCCCAGCGCCACCTCAAGGCGCTCGGCTTCACCGATCTCATCCCCGGGGCACTCGGCATCGACACGGACGCGGGCTATCAGGACAACTCCCTCTACGATCCGTTCGAACGCAGGCTGGAGCTGGGTCGCAGCGGCGTGCCCGATGCCGAGGATCCCATGGTCATCTGGCACGAGTTCGGCCACGGGGTGCAGCACCACATCCTGCCGGATCTCGGGGAAGAGGGAGACTGGGGGGCCATTGGCGAGGGCTTTGGCGACTACCTGGCCGCCAGTCATCGCCAGCGCAGCGAAGCCGGTCGCCAGTTCGAACCCGCCATGGTGTTCAACTGGGATGCCCGCTTCACCGACCGCACCCCGCGCCAGCTCGACGATCTGCGCGCCCGCTACCATCCGGACTACCGCTACCCCGCCCACCGCACCATCAACGGCAGCAACGGGGATCAGCTCTGGGGCACCCCGCTGTTCCAGGCCCTGCTGACGGCGGTGGCCGAGCACGGCGAGGCGGCTAGGGACGAGTTTGATCGCGTCATCATCGAATCCCACTTCGGCCTGGGGCCGGCCATTCGCATGCCGCAACTGGCCCGGATCACCGTGGATACCGCCGCCCGTCTCTACCCGACGCGAGCCTATGCCCGTCTGCTTGAGCAGGCATTTCGTCAGCACGGGCTGCTGCAAGCTCCCGTCTATATCGCCCTCGCCGAGGGGAGCGCCATCCCGCTGGGGCAGCGCCAGTCGGTGCAGCTGACCCTCAGCAACCCGGGCAAAGGGGAAGTGACCCTCAACGAGCTGGCCCTCACCCTGCCAACCGGGTTGCAGGCCGATCCTGACAACTGGCAACCAGCAACCCTGGCCGCCGGTGCCAGCATGACCACCACCCTGCGCCTGCTGGCCCAGAGCCCGCTCGCCTGCGGCGACGAGGCGAGCCTCTCGGTGAATCTCGCCATGAGCGGTACCAGCCCCACCGAGCGCCAGTGGCAGCAATCCCTGACCCTGCCCATCGGCACCCCCGTCATCAGCCGGGCCAGTGGTCGGTCACAGCGACTGAACGATGCCCAGAGCGAGGAGGTGCGCGGCTTGAGCGAAACCAGCCTACTGCTGGAGAAGAGCGATGCCCGTGTGAGCGACAGGCTGCAACTGAGCCTGGATCTGCAGCACGAGGCGCTGGATGAGCTGGAGATCTGGCTCAGCTCCCCCGCCGGCACCCGGGTCCAGATCTGGGACAAGGGTTACAGCCCCCTGCCGAGCCTGAAAGGGGTCTTCCCCACCGAGTTGCAGTCCCTGCAACCCTTCAGCGCCTTCGAAGGAGAACCCCTGGCCGGTCGCTGGACCCTGGAGGTGGTGGACAGCAAACCGGGCAATCAGGGTTTCCTGAACGGGTGGAGCATCAGCCAGCGTACCGGCGCCCAGTGCGGCAACACCGTGCCCGTGCCGGATGACGGCATCATCCGCTTCGATACCTCGGACAGCAGTGGCGGGGGGACCTTCTCCCTGCTCTGGCTGCTGCCGCTGGCCCTGTGGCGCCGTCTGCGTCGCCTCTGACTCTCCCTATATAAAGAAGAGAGGGGCCAAGGCCCCTCCAAGGACACACCATGACCATGAGAATGACCCCGATCGTCTGCCTGCTGGCCCCCCTGCTCAGCGCCTGTGGCGGCGGTTCGGACGAGGCTCCCCTGACCGCGCCGGACTACCGCCTGACGGTCAGCCTGCCCGCTGCGGGCACCCTGTGCATCAACCTGAACCAGAACGACGACTGCGAAGCCAATGAGCCCGCCGTCAGCGGCGAGGCCGGTGCCCACACTCTGACCCGGCGCCACCCTGATCTGCTCACCACTCCCCTGCTGTTCATTCCGGCGGATCCCGCCGCCCTGCCCCTGGCCCACCCGGCGGCGCGTCAGGACAACCAGCACCTCACCCCCAGCCCCCTCAGCACCCTGCTGCAGACGCGTATCTCGGACGGGCTGCCACCGGCTCAGGCCCTGACGGACGTGCTGTTCGCCCTGGCGCCCCTTCACCCCGGCCCAGATCTGGCGGCCCTAGCGCAGCTGGGCGACTTCAACCGCGCCCTCGCCGAGCTGGCCCTCGCCGCCTTCGATGACGAGGCCACCCTGCCCGCCAGCGAACGCCGTCAGCAGATCTGGCAAGGCCTTGTCACCCTGCTGCCCGAGCTCGCCCGGCACTTTGCCGCCAGCCCCGAGCTACTGAGCCAGCAGGCCAGACTCGCCGCCGTGCTGATGCAGCAGCAACCCCGGGCGTTGGTGACCGCCAGCGGCGTCACCACCTACACGGACGGGGTGGATTATCTGCTCGACCAGGAGCCTGCGGATCACCCGGGCCAGGAGGCGAGCCTGGACCAGGCGCCCCTGCGCTATCGCAAGCTGGATGGCAAGGGGCAGCCCCTGGCGGACAACGCCCCCAACTGGGAGTGCGTGGAGGATCTCAATACCGGCCTCGTCTGGGAGAAGAAGCTGGCGGATCCGGACAGTCCGAGGGATCTGCACCGCACCTTCGCCTGGGAGTTCGACGAATATCACCCGACCCAGGAGGAGCGGGATTACGCCTGCCCCGAAGGGGAGGCCATCTGCACCACGGAGCAGTACCGTCAGTGGCTCAATGCACAGCAACTGTGCGGCATCACCCACTGGCGCCTGCCCCACGCCCGTGAGCTGATGAGTTTGCAGCACTACGGCTCCCTCGCCCGCCAGGATGGCCAGCTCGTCACCCTGGATGTGCGCTACTTCCCCGATGTCGGCACCGGACTCAATGGCTTCGATGGCTATTACTGGAGCCAGACCCTGACCCCGTCCCGCCGGCTGGAGAGCGCGCCTCTGAGCGCCATCGCCCACATCTTCCTCGGCGAGGACGCCGGTGCCGACTATCCCACCCCAGTTCAAAACAGCAATGACGCCAACGGTCTGCAACTGCGCCTGGTGGCCGAGGTAACCCGATGAACAAGTATCTTCTGACCCTGCTGCTCACCCTGTGCAGCCCCCTGGCACTGGCCATCGCCATCTGCGACGACGCCCTACCCCGTACCAGCCCCACCGCCCGTTTCCAGGATCACGGCAACGGCACCGTCACCGACAGGGGCACCGGTCTGACCTGGATGCGCTGCCAGCTCGGCCAGACCTGGCGCAACCAGAGCTGCGAGGGGGAACCCACCCGCCTCTACTGGCAACAGGCACTGCAGACGGCGGAACGGATCCGTACCGAACCGAGCCATGCCCTGTATGGCTTTGGTGGTCATCACGACTGGCGCCTGCCCACCATCAAGGAGCTCGCCAGCATTCTGGAGTCCGCCTGTTACAAACCGGCATTGAACGAAACCATCTTCCCCCGCGCCATGGCCGGGGATGGCAAGGAGGTGAATGACGGCTATGTCTATCTCTGGTCTTCTACCCCGGTGCCGGCCCTTCAGGGCGTCGCCTACCTGGACATCACCAGCGGCTCCGTCGCCCAGCGCGCCCCCCGCTCTTGGGCGAAACAGGTTCTGCTGGTGAGGTGACAGCCTGACCATGGGGGCCACCCGGCCCCCTGCTTGACACGAGGCAAGAAGCGCCAGGGTGACCCTGGCCGTCAAAAAAGCATCAAATTGCGTCATGTGATGCCTGTTCAGAGCGGTTTTGCACGCCGCAGCGCTGGCATGAAACCGGCAGAGCGGTTAGTCTAGCGGCGTTGAACCAATCCCAAGAGGTACAGATGAAAACCGTGTTGCGTTTTAGCCTGCTGGGCGCCTTGTTATTGGGTGGCCATGCCTTCGCCGCCGAACCGAAAAAATTTGATATCAGCATGTTCCCCGCCGCCGAAGTGAACCAGGAACGTGTCGTGATCCGTCTGCCGGAAGTCGAGAACGAAGCCGACATGATGGTCGAACTGCAAGTCGGCAAGAAGATGCTGGTCGACTGCAACCTGCCCCGCTTCGCGGGCAATCTGGAACAGCACAGCGTCAAGGGCTGGGGTTACAACTACCTGACCCTGGGCCAAGTCACCGGCCCCGTCAGCACCCTGATGGCCTGCCCAGACGGCCAGAAGAAGGAGAGTTTCGTCCAGATCTACGGTCAGGGCTTCTTCGTGAACTACAACTCCAAGCTGCCCTTCGTCATCTATGTGCCCCAGGAGTACGAGGTGCGCTATCGTCTGTGGCGTGCCGACAACCTGGCACAGCCAGCCATGATTGAGTGAGTGCCGCGCACTCGGGTTCAGCTCAGTCATGATGATAAAAAGGCGCCATACGGCGCCTTATTTTTAGCTTCCGAGCCCGTTCTTGAGCGGTTTTTCCTGTACAAAATCTGACATAACTCCACTATTTTTCAGGCTTTTTTGTGCAGCGCACCGCAAAATGCCCCCTCGGGATGCGACAAACCCTGTTCGATAAAAGATATTTATTAACATAGTAAGAAAATTGATTTTGCACTCTGCGACGGCCTGATGATACTTGCCCGCAAAGGTCAAACTAACCAGAACAAGAGCACTATGAGCTTCGAATCAGACAAGCGTTTCAACGACTTCAAACATTTTCCCCGTGGCCTGCGTCGCAGTGGCGAATTCACCGTGGCCGAAGCGGACAGTCTGGAAAAATATGGCACCGTGATGCTGGCGCTCTATCAGGGCAACCTGGCCCCGCGCGATGACGTAGAAAGTGCCTTTATCGAACAGGTCAAATCCGGCGCAGCCGGCAACAACCCCCACGCCAAGGTGTGGTTCAAATACCTGAAGGTGATTGGTCCCAAGCGCGTGCACCGTCTGTGCACCGTCGCAGGCGGCGCCAATGAAGATGCGGGTGGCAGCTTTGAAGGCGGCGGTGGCGGCAGCGACGAGTCCCTCGATTAATGGATACCGAGCTGCTTCGGACCTTCATCGAGGTCAGCAAGACCCGGCACTTTGGCCGGGCGGCTGAAAATCTCTACCTGACCCAGTCGGCGGTGAGCTTCCGGATCCGCCAGCTCGAGCAGCAACTCGGGGTCAGCCTGTTTGCCCGTCATCGCAACAACATCCGCCTGACTGCCTCCGGTGAGCGTCTGCTGCCCTACGCAGACGCCATTCTGCATACTTTGGGGCGCGCCAAGCAGGACGTGGCCCTCTCCCCCGGTTTCAGCCAGCAGCTTGCCATCGGCGCCCCCGCCGTCTTCTGGGAGCTCGACTTCAACGACTGGCTCAACCATGTCTATGCCCTGGCCCCCGGCCTCGCGGTGCGCCTCGAAACGGCCTCCCGCGAGCACCTCTGTCGCCAGTTGCTGGAGCGCTCCCTCGATCTGGCCCTGCTCTCCGAGCCGACCAAGATCGACGAGATTGCCCTGCACCCCATCGGCGAGCTGGTATTCGAACTGGTGAGCCGGGAGCCAGCCGCAAACGCCGACAGCCTGATGCAGATGCCCCACATTCATCTCGACTGGGGCACCAGCTTCGAACCGCCATCGAGCCGGTTGCAGAGCCTGCAGAAGACCCCCGTGCTGCATTCGAGCTCCGCCAGCATGGCCCTGCAATTCGTGCTGGCCAACGGCGGCGCCGCCTACCTGCCAAGGCGCATGGTGAGCCCCTTCCTGGAGCAGGGGCAGCTTCATCTGGTGGAAGGGGGCCAATCCCTGAGCCGCCCGCTCTACCTCGCCTATCTGGAGAAATCCGACCGCCGGGAGCTGATCGATCAGCTGCTGACCCTGCCGCTGGGCTGGCATGACGCCGACTTGCGTCAACCGCCTGCCGAATGAAACAGGGCGATTTCACGCCCAGACCTGTGTTTTCATCTGCCGTGGTTATCGGTGCAGCACAAACAACATGAAAAAGGGGCCATCAGGCCCCTTTTGTATGGATGTCTTTGTGCATCAGCCGTGATGGCGACGGTCGTTGGCCTGGGCCAGCAGGGTGCGGCTCTCGCGCAGGAACTCCTCCGCCCGCTCGCCGAAGAAGCCGGAGACCTGGCTGAAGGCCTCGATGAAGCCCTCCCTGTCCCCCCGCTCCAGCAGACCCAGCGCCTCGCCGAAGTTCTGGTAATAGCGGCGGATCATCGCCAGATTCTGCGGCGACGACAGAATGATGTCGGCATAGAGGTGGGGATCCTGGGCGAACAGCCGTCCCACCATGGCCAGCTCCAGCCGGTAGATGGGAGAGCTTAAGGCAAGCAGGCGGTCGATGTTGGCCTGCTCCCGGGAGAGGTGCCAGCCGTAGGCGAAGGTAGCAAAGTGGCGCAGCGCCTGAATGAAGGTCATCGCCTCGTCGTGGGCCCTGGCCTCCACCTGCTGCAAACGCGCCCCCCAGATGGTCATCTGCTCCAACAGCCACTGACTGGCGGCGGGCTCGCGCCCCTGACAGCAGACGATCACCTGCTTGGCGAGGCTCGCCACGTCCGGCCCGAACATGGGGTGCAGCCCCAGCACCGGCCCCTGGTGTACCGCCAGCATATGGGCAAGCGGTTCACTCTTGACGCTGGTCACGTCCACCAGCAGGCAGTCCGCCGGCAGGTTGCCGAGCCGGTCGATCACCTGGCAGGTGACGTCGATGGGCACCGCCACCATCACCAGCCCGGCGCCGTGCAGGATCTCGTCGGCGCGTGGCCAATCGGCCTGACCCAGGGTTTCGACCCGGTAGCCCGAGAGGCTGAACAGGTTGCCGAACAGGCGGCCAAGCTGCCCCTGGCCACCGATGATCACCACCTTGCCGAGCTCAGGCTTCATGCACTTGAAGTGGTGCTCCTTGTCGCTGGCGGACTCCAGAATATAGGACTCGCGCATCACCCGGCGCAGCACATCCTCGATAAGGTCCCCCGGCACCCCCAGTGCCTCGGCCTCGGCGCGGCGGCGGGCCAGCATGCTCGCCTCCCGATCCGGCGCGTAGATGGGCAGGCCGTGCCGGCTCTTCACTTCCCCCACTTCCCCCACCAGGGCGAGACGGGCAGCCAGCAGATCAATCAGCTGCTTGTCCACCGCATCTATCTTGTCCCTGAGGGCATTCAACTCTTCCGCCATGTCCAGTCCCTGCTGGCGCCGCCCGCAGCGACGCCCTGTCATTCAAGAGGCAACAAGGTATCACTGCGTGGGCAGTGATACCTCGATGGTTCAATCAGTTACAACAAGATACCACGGCTTATGCCGATGTTCTGGCCAAAAGTGGTGCCGCCAGCTGGCTGTGGCAGCGGGCCAGCAGCGCATCCGTGGTCTCCCAGTCGATGCAGGCATCGGTGATGGAGACGCCGTAGCGCATCTCGCACTTGGGCTGCTCGCTGGACTGGTTGCCTTCGAACAGGTTGGATTCGAGCATCACCCCGATGATGGAGCGGTTGCCCTCCTGGATCTGGTGAATGACGTTGTCGGCCACCTTGGGCTGCAGCCGGTGATCCTTGCTGGAGTTGCCGTGGCTGCAATCCACCACCAGACCGGGCAGCAGGCCCGCCTTCTCCAGCGCCTCTTCCGCCAGCGATACATTGACCGAGTCGTAGTTCGGGTGCTTGCCGCCGCGCAGGATCACGTGACCATCCGGGTTGCCCTGGGTCTGCAGCAGCGCGACCTGACCCTGCTGGTTGATCCCCATGAAGGCATGAGGACTGGAAGCGGCCTGCAGCGCATTGATGGCGGTGCCGAGGTTGCCGTCGGTGCCGTTCTTGAAGCCGACCGGCATGGAGAGGCCGGAGGCCATCTCCCTGTGGGTCTGGGATTCGGTGGTGCGGGCACCGATGGCCGACCAAGAGAAGAGCTCCGCCAGGTATTGCGGGCTGATGGGGTCGAGCGCCTCGGTCGCCAGCGGCAACTCCAGCTCGGCCAGCCAGCAGAGCAGCTCGCGGGCGCGGTGCAGACCCAGCTCCACGTCAAAGGTGCCGTCCAGGTTCGGATCGTTGATAAAGCCCTTCCAGCCGACCGTGGTGCGTGGCTTCTCAAAGTAGACCCGCATGACAATGTAGAGAGAGTCCTGATAGGCGTCATGCAGCGCTTTGAGTCTGGTTGCGAACTCTTTGGCGGCGTCCATGTCGTGGATGGAGCAGGGACCACAGATCACCAGCAAGCGGTGATCGCGACGGTGGATGATGTCGGCGATGGTATTGCGGGCCCCTTGCACGAATGCCAGCGCGCGATCGGAGATGGGCAGTTTCTCCTTGAGCTGGGCAGGCGTGATCATCACTTGTTCGGACTGGATATGGATGTTGTTCAGGGGATCTCTTTGCATCTTCTCATTCTCTCTACTGTTTAAAGCCAAGGGCGCTGACCGTTCATTTTTATTTACACAAGTCAGCGCTTTGTTACGCAACCGCCCCCACCTTACCAAGGAAAAACAAACAATCAAGTGAAACTAGCGTCTTAGCACGCTGATAGATGGATAAATGACCAAGAATGCAGAGTGAAACAACTCAAAAGTAGCGACTCGCGAGGCAAAACCAGCCCCAAATCGTAAACATTAGATTACACTCATCCATTTCAATATCATCTCTCTGCCCCCTCTCATGGCCCCTTATCCGGCCCCTCATCCCGGCGATGACGCCGGGCACAAAAAAGCGGGGCACCTGGCCCCGCTTGCATTCCCGTGTTGCTCTTCTTTTATTCTTTGCCGTGGGCCTTGATAGCCTCGACCGCCTTGTCGGGGAAGTCGCTGAATACCCCATCCACATCGGCCTGGTAGAGGAAGATGTTGAGCAGGTCGGTGAAGTCTTTCGCATAGGCCGGGATCTGCCCCTCATCCTGACGGAAGGTATAAGGATGCACCTTGAGACCGGCCGCGTGGGCCTCTTTCACCATGCCGGTGAAGACCGGCTTGCCGGGAGTGCCCGGCTCGGTCACCACCATGGGTTTCCAGGGACCGATTCCCTCGGCATAGGTGGCGATGGTCTTCATGGCCCCCGGCTTGAACATCCAGTCGTAGTCATAGGGGGTTGCCTTGCCCTTGGCATCGTAGACCATGGTCTCGTTCCAGTCGGTCTCGGCCATCAGCTGCACCAGCTTGAGATCCATGCCCATGGCGGGCATCAGCTCGCCGTTGATGCGCTTGAGCTCGTTGGCATCGAAACACTGCAGATAGACCTTGTCACTCTTGCTGGTGTAGCCGTACTCCTTGAGCACGTTCAGCACCGCCCTGGAGATGTCCTTGCCTTCGTGGCGAAACAGCCAGGGAGCCTTGATCTCCGGGTAGATACCGATGTGCTTGCCGGTGCTCTTGTTGAGCCCCTGGATCATCTCGATCTCTTCCTGGAAGGTGTGGATCCTGAAGCTGGACTTCCACAACGGGAAGCGCGCCGGATAGACCGGCACCTGCTTGCCGTCCACCAGCTGGAACGGCTCGGTCATGCGCAGGGAGCGCACCTCGTCCAGGGTGAAATCCACCACATAGTAGCGTCCGTCCGGGCGGGCCCGGCCGGGGAAGCGCTCGGCCACGTCCGTGATGCCATCGAGGAAGTGATCGTGCATCACCACCAGCTGATCATCCTTGGTCATCACCAGGTCCTGCTCCAGATAGTCGGCCCCCATGCCATAGGCCAGGGCCTTGGACTCCAGGGTGTGTTCCGGCAGGTAACCGGAGGCGCCACGGTGGGCGATCACGATTTTGCCTTCGTCGGCCGCCAGTGCGGGCAGCGCCAGGGCGACCCCGAGGCCAAGGGCTATCAGGGTACGGTGAGGTTGCTTCATCAAGAGGTCTCGTTGTTATGGTGTGTAGGATGCAGGTAATTGTTATAGCAGGGGTTTATTGCAGTTTGACGGCGGGCGGCAAAGGCCGCCCGCCATGGGTCATCAGCAGGCTTCGGGCAGGGCGTGGTGGTGCTCGAGCAGCCAGGCACCGAGCTGCTGCTGTTCGGACTCCGACAGGCGCAGCCCCAGCTTGCTGCGGCGCCACAGGATGTCCTCCAGGGAGTGAGCCCATTCGCGCGCGATGAGATAGCGTACTTCGGATTCATACAGCCCGGCGCCAAAGTGCTGGCCGCGCTCCTCCTTCAGCCAGAGGCGGGCATGAGCGCCATAGGCTTCGGCGATGCGCAGGGCGCTGCGATCGTCAAGCCAGTCGAATTCCAGCGCAAAGGCTCGCGCCAGTTCACGCACCGAGCAGTCGAACTCGCCACCGGGCAGCCGGCAGGAGGCGGTCCAGTCATCTCCCATCTGGCTGAACCAGGGCTTGAGCTTGTTGCAGGCGGCCTGGGCCAGCTTGCGGTAGGTGGTGAGCTTGCCGCCAAACACCGACAACAGCGGCGCGCCGTCGGATTCACCACTGAGCTCGAGCGTGTAGTCTCGGGTCACCGCCTGGGGTGAATCGGACTCGTCGTCACACAGGGGGCGCACCCCGGCATAGGTCCACACCACGTCTGCCGGGCTTATCTGCCTGGTGAAGTGGGCATTGACCACCTTGCACAGGTAGTTGATCTCGGCATCGCTGATCTTGGCTTCCCGCGGGCTGCCCTTGTGCTCCACGTCCGTGGTGCCGATGAGGGAATAGTCCTGCTGGTAGGGGATGACGAAGACGATACGGTTGTCCTCGTTTTGCAGGATGTAAGCCTCTTCGCGCTCATGGATGCGCGGCACTATCATGTGGCTCCCCTTGATGAGGCGAATGCCGCGGGGGGATTTCTCGCTCAGGCTCTCGTCATAGAAGGTCTTGACCCAGGGGCCCGCCGCATTGACCAGACCACGGCAGCTGACGGTGAACTGCTCGCCCCCTTCCCGCTCCAGCGTCAGGGTCCAGTGCTTGGATCCGCGCACCGCCTTGACGCAGCGGGTACGGGTCTGCACATCGGCGCCCTTGTCCCGCGCCAGCATGGCATTGAGCACCACCAGCCGGGCGTCGTCGACCCAGGCGTCCGAGTATTCAAAGCCCTTGTTGATACCGCTCTTGAGACCGTCCTGCGGCAGGAAGCGCAGGCCGCAACTCCCCTTGAGCTTGTCCCGCTTGGCCAGGTTGTCATAAAGGAAGAGACCGGCTCGGATCATCCAGGCCGGACGCAGGTGCGGGCGATGGGGCAGACGAAAACGCATGGGACGGGCGATGTGGGGAGCCATACCGAGCAGGACCTCCCGCTCCGCCAGCGCCTCTTTCACCAGCCGGAATTCGTAATGTTCGAGATAGCGCAGGCCGCCGTGGATCAGCTTGCTGGAGTTGGACGAGGTGGCAGAGGCGAGATCGCTCGCCTCGAACAGCGCCACCTTCAGCCCCCGCCCCGCCGCATCTGCCGCGATGCCGACCCCGTTGATGCCGCCGCCGACGACGACCAGATCATAATGTTCGCTCATGTTCACCTACTTTCTTATTTTGTGTTTGCCATGACAGCAATGTTTGATTTCGCTCATATTAGAACATGAAAAACCAATAAACGAACATTTCGTGAGAGAAATGTGATCGCGATTGTTTTCACAATGCTAAAAATGCTGCCAGTCGGTGACGGCCTAGCCAGGCTAAGGTCTGCCGGAAACAGCCATTTCGGGCAGGGAGGAGAACAAAGAGTCCCGGATGGGGGCGCCCATGGGGCAAGGTGATGAACGCGATGGCGTGAATCCCTCGCAGGCGCCTGGCGTCGGTGCAAACCGGGTGCCCGAGTGCGGGGACAACATCAGGGGTCAAAGAAGGTGTGTCAGCGCCAGGAACTGGCCGCTTAGGCGCCGCAAGGGAGACGCCGCAGGCCGGGAGGGGGCAGAAAAAAAAGCGGCCGCCCCGAGGCGGCCTGATGCCTGTACGGGGAAGCTCAGCAGATATGGCAGGCGATCTGATGCTGGGACATCAGTCGCATCAGCTTCTCCGGCGGCTCCTGATCCGTGAACAGGGCGTGGATCTGGTTGAGGTTGCCGAGGTTGACCATGGCGTTGCGGCCAAACTTGGTGTGGTCGGCGGCAAGGAACACCTGGCGGGAGTGGGCGATGATGGCCTGGGCGATCTTCACCTCGTGATAGTCGAAATCGAGCAGGGAGCCGTCGCTGTCGATGCCCGAGATGCCGATGACGCCGTAGTCCATGCGAAACTGGCCGATGAAGTCGCGGGTCGCCTCCCCGACGATGCCGCCATCCCGGTTGCGAATTTCACCGCCGGCGATGATGACGGTGAAGTCATCCTTGGCGGTCAGGATGCTGGCGACGTTCAGGTTGTTGGTGACCACGCGCAGCTCCCGGTGGTCGAGCAGGGCCCGGGCGATGGCCTCGGTGGTGGTGCCGATGTCGATAAAGAGCGACGAGCCGTCGGGGATGTTGGCAGCCACTTCCCGGGCGATGCGCTCCTTCTCCTTGAGCTGCATCACCTTGCGGGCACTGTAGGCGGTGTTGACGGTGCTCGAATGCAGTGAGGCCCCGCCGTGATGGCGCCGGATCTTGTTCTGTTCGGCGAGATCGTTGAGATCCCGGCGAATGGTCTGGGGGCTGACGTCAAAATGGGTCACCAGATCGTCGGTCGAGACGAAACCCTGCCGGGTCAGGACGTCCAGGATCTCCAGATGTCGTTGGGTTTGCTTCACGCTTGCACTCCGCAGATGAGACGAAAAAAGGCCCCGGCAGGTGCGGGGCCTTTGGCAGTGTACCTGATCCCTTTTCCAATCGATAAGGTCAGGATCACGTTTTATGCCTTATGGGCAGCCGCCTTGGCGGCAATCGACTCGTTCTCGTGCTTGAGGGTCATGGCCAGCAGGATGATGGAGAGCACGCAGGAGACGGTGAGAACCATGAAGCCGCCGTCCCAGCCGAAGTGGTCAACGGTGTAGCCCAGCATGGCGTTGGCCGCGACCGCGCCACCCAGATAACCGAACAGGCCGGTGAAGCCCGCCGCGGTACCGGCCGCCTTCTTGGGCGCCAGCTCCAGGGCGTAGAGGCCGATCAGCATGACGGGGCCATAGATGAGGAAGCCGATGGCGACCAGGGCCATCATGTCGATGGTCGGGTTGCCCGCCGGGTTGAACCAGTAGACCAACACGGAGAGGGTCACCAGCACCATGAACAGGATGCCTGCCGGGGCGCGGCGGCCGTTGAACATCTTGTCGGAGATCCAGCCGCACAGCAGGGTGCCCGGGATCCCCGCCCACTCATAGAGGAAGTAGGCCCAGGAGGAGTGATCCACGCTGAAGTCCTTGGCCTCTTTCAGATAGGTGGGCGCCCAGTCCAGCACGCCGTAACGGATGAGGTAGACGAAGGCGTTGGCGATGGCGATGTACCAGAGCAGCTTGTTGTGCAGCACGTACTTCATGAAGATCTCCTTGGCGGAGAACTCCTGCTCGTGGCTTTCGTTGTAATCCTTCGGGTAGTCGTTCTTGTACTCCTCGATGGGAGGCAGACCGACCGACTGCGGGGTATCGCGCATCACGAAGAAGGCGATCACCGCGATGGCCGCCGCCGCCGCCGCAGGCACATAGAAGGCGCTGCGCCAGTCGTTGAACCAGCCCATGCCGAGGATGAACAGGGGGCCTATCATGCCGCCGCCCACGTTGTGGGCCACGTTCCAGACCGAGACGATCTCACCCCGCTCCTTCTGCGACCACCAGTGCACCATGGTACGGCCGCAGGGGGGCCAGCCCATGCCCTGTGCCCAGCCGTTCAGGAACAGGAGCACGAACATGATGCCAATGCTGGAGGTAGCCCAATGCATGGTCCCCATCATGAACATGATGCCTGCCGAGAGCAGCAGACCGGCGGAGAGGAAGTAGCGCGCGTTGGATCTGTCCGACACGTTCCCCATCAGGAATTTGGAGAGACCGTAGGCGATGGAGACGCCGGAGAGGGCCAGACCCAGATCCCCGCGGGAGAAGCCCTGCTCGATGAGGTAGGGCATCGCCAGACTGAAGTTTTTCCGTACCAGGTAGTAACCCGCATACCCGAAGAAGATCCCGAAGAACACCTGCCAACGCATGCGTTTGTAGAAGGGATCCACCTTGTCGGCCGGCAGCCGGTCGATATGGGGTGCAGGCCTGAAGAGACTAAGCATGTTCTGCTTCCTTTTATTGTTGTTCTGGGCGGTTGAGGACGCCCCGCTCATGCCGGCGATCAGACGCGTCTTAATTCGCAAGCGAGCCTATTGTGCTCATTTGTGAACATTTAATCTGTGATGAGCGCTAAATTATTGCAGTTTTATTACAAAAATTGTGACGCAGTGAGTGAACGCGCATCCAGGGTCAGCCCACGCATGGCGTGGCTTTTGGCTACTCACTAAGGAGTAATATGGCCGACAACTGTTGCTTTTCGTCACATTTTCTTAGCAATGAATGGGATCTTGCCCACATTTCCGGTGGCGGGGGTATGGTGAATTGACGCAGAAGGTTTATTTTCTCTCTCGTCCAAGAACGAGCGCAAACGAGCATAACGTTTGCGCAAGCTCAAAAAACAAGAAGAAACGTTTTCGGGCGCAATGAATGGGAATGAAAGATAACAAAACGGAACATCAAACCTACTGTGGGTGGATATAAGGAATAACAACTATGAGCATACAAAGACCCAATACCCTGCTTGGCGAGTGCCTCGCCGAGTTTATCGGCACCGGCCTGCTGATCTTCTTCGGTGTCGGCTGCGTGGCCGCCCTGGTGCTGGCTGGCGCCAACTTCGGGCAATGGGAAATCTCCATTACCTGGGGCCTGGGTGTCGCCATCGCCATCTATGTCAGCGGTGGCATCTCCGGTGCCCACCTCAACCCTGCCGTGACCCTGGCACTGATGACCTTCTGCGGCTTTGACAAGCGCAAGGTGGTGCCCTTCATCATCGCCCAGATAGCCGGGGCATTCGCCTCCGCCGCCCTGGTCTACGCCCTCTACAGCAACCTGTTCACCCAGTGGGAGCTGACCCACAACGTGGTGCGCGGCAGCGTCGAGAGCCTCGGCACCGCAGGCATCTTCTCCACCTACCCCAATGCCCTGCTCTCCAACATGCAGGCTTTCGCGGTCGAGATGGTGATCACCGCCGTCCTGATGCTGGGCATCATGGCACTGGGTGACAACAACAACGGCGCCCCCAAAGGCTTCGCCGCCGCCCTGCTCATCGGCATCCTGATCGCGGTGATCGGCGCCTCCCTCGGCCCCTTGACCGGCTTTGCCATGAACCCGGCCCGTGATTTCGGCCCCAAACTGTTCGCCTTCGTGGCTGGCTGGGGTGACGTGGCCCTGACCGGTGGTCGTGACAACCCCTACTTCTGGGTCCCCATCCTTGGCCCCATCGTCGGCGCCCAGATCGGTACCGCCCTGTATGTGAAAGTGCTGGCTCCCTGCGTCCCGGGCAACCGCGTCGCCACCGAAGAAGCCTCCAAGCTGTCTAACAAAGAAGAGGCCGCCGCCTGAGAGCGGCCCTCCCCAACGTGTAACAACGTGGAAAATAAAAACGTGGAGAACATCATGTCTGCTGAAAAGAAATTTGTCGTTGCGCTGGACCAGGGCACCACCTCCTCCCGTGCCATTGTCTTCGATCAGGACGCCAACATCGTCGCGACCTCCCAGCGCGAATTCACCCAGCACTACCCGAAAGCGGGCTGGGTCGAGCACGACCCCATGGAGATCTGGGCGACCCAGTCCTCCGTCTTCACCGAAGTGCTGGCCAAGAGCGGCCTGCACAGCGAGCAGATCGCCGCCATCGGCATCACCAACCAGCGTGAAACCACCGTCGTCTGGGAAAAGGCCACCGGCAAGCCCATCTACAACGCCATCGTCTGGCAGTGCCGCCGCACCGCGGCCATCTGTGAAGAACTCAAGGCCCGGGGCCTTGAAGAGTACGTTCGCGAAAACACCGGCCTGGTGCTGGATGCCTACTTCTCCGGTACCAAGGTGAAGTGGATCCTGGACAACGTGGAAGGGGCCCGGGAGAAGGCAATGAACGGCGAGCTGCTGTTCGGCACCATCGACACCTGGCTGGTGTGGAAGATGACCAACGGCGAGGTGCACGTCACCGACCCGACCAACGCCTCGCGCACCATGCTCTACAACATCCGCGACCTGAAGTGGGATGAGCGCATGCTGGACGAGCTGGGCATCCCCGCCTCCATGCTGCCGCAAGTCAAACCCTCCTCCGAGGTCTATGGCTACACCACCCGTGGCGGCGGCGCCCGCATCCCCATCGCCGGTATCGCCGGTGACCAGCAGTCCGCCCTGTTCGGCCAGCTCTGCTTCGAAAAAGGGATGGCCAAGAACACCTACGGTACCGGCTGCTTCATGCTGATGAACACCGGCACCGAGCCGGTTCGCTCCAGCAACGGCCTGCTGACCACGGTCGCCATCGGCCCGAAAGGGGAAGTGAATTATGCCCTCGAGGGTGCGGTATTTATGGGTGGCGCCACCATCCAGTGGCTGCGCGATGAGCTCAAGATCATCCACGATGCCCGCGATACCGACTACTTCGCGAGCAAGGTAGGCGACACCAACGGCGTCTACCTGGTGCCGGCCTTCGTGGGCCTGGGCGCCCCCTACTGGGATCCGTATGCTCGCGGCACCATGGTCGGCCTGACCCGTGGCGCCAACCGCAACCACATCATCCGCGCTGCGCTGGAATCCATCGCCTACCAGAGCCGCGACGTACTGGATGCCATGCAGCAGGACTCCGGCATCAAGCTGGCGGCCCTCAAGGTGGACGGCGGCGCCGTGGCCAACGACTTCCTGATGCAGTTCCAGGCTGACATGATGCACACCCCTGTGGTGCGTCCGACCCGCATCGAGACCACCGCCATGGGCGCCGCCTTCCTGGCCGGCCTCGCCGTGGGCTTCTGGAAGAGCTCCGAAGAGCTGGAAGACAAGTTCAGCGTGGACCGCGAGTTCATTCCGCAGATGGACCGCGACGATCGCGCCAAGCGCTACAGCGGCTGGAAGAAGGCGGTGGAACGCTCACGCCGCTGGGCCGAAGAGGAGTGATGGGGTAACCGACGCATCCTTGAGATGAAAAAAGCAAAGAGGCCGACAGCGATGTCGGCCTCTTTATATTGGCGCTCGCAAGCCCCTCGGCCCCCTCCCCTTGAGGAGTGGGAAAAGATGGCCCCTCCCTCTCGTGGAGGGGAAGGGCGGGAGGGGATTGGCCCTGTCGGAACACGCCTAGAGCGCGTGGTTGCCGAGCTGCTCTTTCAGGAAATCGAGCCAGACCCGCAGCCGGATGTCCCGCTGGGCATCGGAGTAGAAGACCGCATGGATGGGGCGCGAAGCGCCGCTGTTGCTGCGGGCCAGCACCTCCACCAGCGCCCCGCTCGCCCTGTCATCCCCTGTCATGAAGTCCGACAGGCAGACGATCCCCTGCCCCGCCAGCGCCAGCTGACGCAAGGTTTCCCCGCTGCTGGCCCGCAGGGTCGGGGTGATGGCGAACCTGTCCCCCTGCTCCTCGCTCAATAGGGGCCAATGATTGAGGTGATCGGGGTGCAAAAAACCGAGCAGCTCGTGGCCAGCCAGCAAGTCAGCCGGCTGGCGCGGGGTACCGCGTGCCTTCAGATAGTCGGGGGAAGCCAGCAGCCGCAGCCGCGAGCGGCCCAGCGGCAGGGCCCGCAGGGAGGAGTCCGTCAGCTCGCCGATGCGAATGGCCATGTCCACCCGCCGCTCCATCAGGTTGATGAAGCCCTCGGAGCTGTGCAGTTGCAGCTCGATGGCGGGGTAGCGGCGGCGAAACTCGCCGATGATGGGCACCAATCTATGCAGGATGAAGGGGGTGGCGGCGTCCACCCGCAATATGCCCTCCGGCTGCTCCCGGCGCATCAGCAGCAACCCTTCCGCCTCGCTCATCTCGGTCAGGATCTTCACCGCCCGCTGATAGAACCAGCTCCCCTCCTCGGTCAGGCTGACCCGGCGGGTGGTGCGGTTGAGGAGCACGGTGGCGAGCTTCTCTTCGAGACGCTTGATGCCGCGGCTCACCACGGAATTATCCATGCCGAGATTCTCCGCCGCCTGGCGAAAGCTGCCCGCCTCCACCACCGCCACAAACAGGGTCAATTCATCGGAATGGGTCTTCATTGTTGTCATCCTGGCAAGAGTAATGGGTCTTTATAGGTGCAATGGCCGGGAGTTGGCAAGACAGGCGTCGCTTCGTATCGTGACGCACCACCTGTTTTATCTGCGCCCTTGCCAGTACAATGCCGCCAACCGGCACCGTATGGCGCCACACTATGACAGGGACGATCCATGACATTCGACAACAGGCTGGCCGCCGCCCATCGGGAGCTGGCCGAGAAGGGCGTGCAAACGCTCAACTACAACCCGCCGATCATCTGGCTGCTGCGAAAGGCGGGGTTCACCATCAGGCCGCCCCACTACGAACGCTTTCTGATCAACGTTCTTGCCCTGGGACTCCCCATCGGCGCTATCTGGGGGGTGTTGATGTGGTGCCTCGGCTGGCAGGATGAGGTGAGCTCGGGGTTTGCCCTGCGCCAGAGCCTGCTGTTTGGCATCGGGCTCGGTCTGCTGATGGGGACCTGGTTCTGGTTTAGGCGCAAGCAGCTCAAGCTGACCCCCTGGGACGCCTTGCCGCACTCCACGATCCGCCCGCAAAAACGCTGACAACCGAAATAATCACCGACAAGGAGAGCCCATGACCAAGGCCCATGAAAAACTGAACTATGTGGAGTTTGCGGCCAGGGATCTTGCCGCCACCAAGGCCTTCTTCACCGCCGCCTTTGGCTGGCAGTTTGCCGACTACGGCCCCGATTATTGCGCCTTCGAGGGAGAAGGGCTGGATGGCGGTTTCTATCGCGCGGATCTCTGCAGCCACACGGAGCAGGGGGGCGCCCTGCTGGTGTTCTACAGCGCCGATATCGAGGCGACCCAGAGCAAGGTAGCCGGCGCAGGGGGCACCATAGTGCGCCCCCTGTTCGACTTCCCCGGTGGCCGCCGCTTTCACTTTGTCGAGCCCAGCGGCAATGAATTTGCGGTCTGGTCCGAACTGGCTGTCTGTCTCTGATAGCGAGGGGCAGACATGCACAGTCTCTCGCTCCCAGTCATATACAAAGCTTACCTTTATCTTTTTTAGCTTTAAATTCACGGATAAAACACCTATTTTATGATCGCGAAGCTGTCAGATTAAGGGAGAATGACCTACTACTATACGGCCAGCGCCTATTTATATTGCCACCAATAAAACAAAATATATTATCTAAATGAACTTCATTGGAAGAATAATATGTCAAAAGCAATTCAAGGATTTGAATACGCAATAAAAGATGCTGAAGAGTTATTGGCTCATTTTGATAGTATCAATGCTAATCCCCCACCTACGAATAGTGAAGTATTAAAACGAGCTGGCCTAGTGATGGCTCTCACAGCATGGGAAACATATGTAGAGGATCGCCTAGTCGAAGAAATGCACAAAAAATTGACTGTTGTACAAGGCAGCTACCTAGGCGATTTTATCCTCAAGAAACTGCATGCAGACTTAAAAACGTTCCATAATCCAAGTTCTGACAAAACCAAACGAATATTTCAAGACTATCTAGGTTTTGATGTTACAGAGGGATGGCGATGGTCTAACTATGAACCAGATAAAGCCAGAACCACTCTAAATCAATGGATTAAAAAACGCGGTGATGCTGCACATCGTTCAAAACCAATAAATTCTGGAATACCATCTGCGCATCTTATAAAACGTGATGAACTTGAAAAGGTGATTCGCTTTATAAAAGATCTCGTTAAGGTCACCGACAATTACGTCAACGTTAAAATTGATCAGCATCATGCCTCCGTACTTGAAAGGCAACACCAGCTATCTGGCTAAATTTTGTAATGAGCATTAATGTAAATAGTACAGTTCCTATTATCATCAGAGACCGGTGTTTATCCGGTCTCCTTATCAACTCCAGTTTATGAGATCTCCCCATTGCTGCACTCACCTCAATAGTGTTTTGCGACTGCTGCCCTGTATCCCCCAGTCTGGGGCGGGCATACTGACTCCCGTCTTAACGAGGAGGTTCAGATGCCATCCCCCCTGATTGTGATTGCCCAGCTTGACGCCAAACCCGAATTCGCAGCCCAGTTTCGCGCTGCCCTCGAGCCGCTGATCGCCGCTACCCTGCAAGAGCCGGGGTGCCTTCGCTACCAGTTGCATCAGAGCCTGGAGAGCCCCCACGGCTGGATGCTGTACGAGGAGTGGGAGAGTGAAGCAGCCCTCAGCGCCCACCAGCAGCAGCCCCATTTTCTCGCCTTCGTGGCCGACCCCCAGGAGTGGTTTGCCAGCAGCCTGGTGCGCCGCTATCACAGGGTCTGAGGCTGCCGGCGCCCTCCCCGCCGGATCTGCACCGCAGGCCCGGCAAACAGACAAAGCATTGAGCGTAGAAACACTAACCTGAGGAATTTGATGATGAAGATGCCCAACCTGGGTCTTGGAACCTTCCGCCTGAAAGATCAGCCCCTTCGCGACTCCCTGCTCCAGGGGCTGGAACTTGGCTACCGCCATATCGATACCGCCCAGATCTATGACAACGAGGCCGAAGTCGGCCAGTTGATGAGCGAGAGTGGCGTGCCCCGCCAGGATATCTACCTGACCACCAAGGTGTGGACCAGCGAGTTCGGTCCGGGCAAGGTGATCCCGAGCCTGGAAGTGAGCCTGGAAAAACTCGGCACCGACTATCTGGATCTGGCGCTCATTCACTGGCCCTCCCCCCTGGATGAGGTGCCGATGGCGGTCTATCTGGAGCAGCTCGCCGAGGCCAAAGCCCGGGGCCTGACCCGGGAGATCGGGGTCTCCAACTTCACCGTGGCCCAGCTTAAACAGGCGGTCGAGATCCTGGGGCCGGGCGCCATCGCCCACCAGCAGGTGGAGATCCACCCCCTGCTGCAAAACCGCAAGGTGGTCGAATTCTGCCAGGCCCACGGTATCGCCATCACCGCCTACATGCCGCTCGCCTATGGCAAGGTGCTCGCCGAGCCGCTGCTGATGGAGATCGGCAAGCGCCACGGCGTCTCGGCGGCCCAGGTGTCGCTGGCCTGGCTGCTGGCCCAGGGCATGACGGTGATCCCGAGTTCCACCAAGCGGGAGAATCTGGCCGCCAACCTGGCCGCGCTGAAGGTACGGCTTAGCAGCGACGAGATGGCGCAGATTGCCACCCTGGATCGGGGTGAGCGCTGCGCCAACCCGGACTTTGCGCCGAATTGGGATTGATCCCCCTCATCCCCAGCCCTTCTCCCGCCAGGGGAGAAGGGAGCAAATAAGGCTCAATGACATTCTTCAGCACCAGCGGGAGGCACAATGCCTCCCGCTTTTTTTGTCCCCAATACCGCGCGTCACTGCCACCCGCGCCGCTGGCCCCCTCCCCTGGAACCTTCCGCTGCCCTTCCCTCTTTATTCCCAGTTCGGTCTGTACGCTTTGCCTCTGCATTCAAACTTGTGCTGCATGGCCGCGCTTGTCCTCGCGGCCTCGGCCACTCCCACTTTCACGGCCCCATTGCTGCTGATTTGGCAAAAGTAATTTGACGTTGCCGTCATTTTTACCAACAAACACCCTCGGCATACTGGCGCCATTCTCCCGTCGGGAGTCCCAATCGAAGGAGTTGTTATGCCACTGGCGTTATTTGCCCTCACTTTAAGTGCCTTTGCTATAGGCACCACCGAATTCGTGATCGTAGGGCTCATCCCCACCATCGCCGAGCAGCTCAATGTCTCGCTCCCCTCGGCGGGCCTCCTGGTCAGCCTCTATGCCCTTGGGGTGGCCATCGGCGCCCCCGTGCTCACGGCGCTCACCGGCAAGCTGCCGCGCAAGTGGCTGCTGGTGGGGCTGATGGCGCTGTTCACCGTCGGCAACCTGCTGGCCTGGCAGGCCCCCGGGTACGAGAGCCTGATTGTGGCCCGCATCCTCACCGGGCTGGCCCACGGGGTCTTCTTCTCGGTAGGCAGCACCATCGCCACGGGTCTCGTGGCCAAAGAGAAGGCGGCCAGCGCCATCGCCATCATGTTCAGCGGCCTCACGGTCGCCCTGGTGACCGGCGTCCCGCTTGGCACCTGGATTGGTCAGGTCTTTGGCTGGCGCGAAACCTTCCTGGTGGTGAGCCTGCTCGGCCTCGTCGCCATGGTGGGCAGCATGCTGCTGGTACCGGGGAACCTGCCGAAGGGGGCCGCCTCCAGCGTTCGCGAGCAGCTCTCGGTGCTCACCAGGAAGCCCTTGCTGCTGGTCTACGCCAAGACGGCGCTCGGTTACGGCGGTGCCTTCACGGCGTTTACCTTCCTCGCCCCCATCCTGCAACAGGTGAGCGGCTTTAGCGCCGGCGCGGTGAGCCTCATTCTGCTGGTGTACGGGGTATCGGTCGCCGTCGGCAATATCTGGGGCGGCAAGCTCGCTGACCGGATGGGCCCGCTGCCTGCGCTGAAGCTGCTGTTTGCCGGGCTCGCCGTGGTGCTGCTGGTGCTCACCTTCACCGCGCCGCACCCGGTGCTGGCGGTACTGACCGTGCTGGTGTGGGGCGCCTTCGCCTTTGGCAACGTACCGGGTCTTCAGGTACTGGTGGTGAAACAGGCCGAGCGCCACACCCCCAATGCCGTGGATGTGGCCTCCGGTCTCAACATCGCCGCCTTCAACGTCGGCATTGCGCTGGGCTCCGTGGTCGGCGGTTTCGTGGTGGAGCACCTCGGCCTGATGCACACCCCCTGGATTGGCGCCCTCATCGTGCTGCTGGCCTACGGCCTCACCCATGTCAGCGAAGCGGGCGAGCGCCGCGCCGCCCTTGCCTGACCCCCGGGCAAGCAAAAGGCCGACACCCTGTGTCGGCCTTTTTCATGGGCAAGATGCGAGACTCAGGGCTCCTTGAGATCCTCATCGGCAGCCCAGCGCGCCTCCAGCCAGAGCAGGTTGACCAGCCCGCAGAGCAAGGCGAACCCCAGCCCCAGCAACCAGGTGAAATACCACATATCGCGTTGATCCTTGTGTTGAAGCGGATTAGTAGAGGCTGTGGCCGTGCTGGCGCACCTGCTCGGCGCTGACCCTGCCGCGCACCACCCGGTATACCCAGAGGGTGTAGCCGATGTTGACCGGCATCAGTACTCCGACGATCCCCAGCATGATAAGCAGGGTGCGCTCGCTGGAGGTGCTGTCCCACAGGGTCAGGCTGCTGGCCGGCTCCAGGGACGAGGGCAGCACGAAGGGGAAGAGCGCGATGGCCACGGTCAGCATCATGGCGGCGCAGGCACCGCCGCTGGCAACGAGCGCCAGCCCGGACTTGCCGAAGCGGCTTGCCAGCGCGCACACCAGGGGCAGCAGGAGCCCGAGCACAGGCACGGCCCAGAGCACCGGATGGGCGACAAAGTTGCCAAGCCAGCCCGCCGGCACCGCCACCACCTCTTTCATCAGCGGAGTGAGGGCGCCGTTGAGATCGCCGATGGCCGTGATGCGATACCCCGCCATCTCTCCAAGCCAGACGCCGCCAAGGGCAAAGAGGGCGCTCGCCAGGGGGCCGAGCCAGAGGGCGAGGCGGGCGCTGCGCGCCGCTATGGCTCCCTGGGTCTTGCACTGCAGGAAGCTGGCACCGTGCAGCAAGAGCAGCGCCAGCGCCGTCCCCATGGCGGTCAACAGCAGCGGCCAGTGGAACGCAAAGGCGCCATAGTGGATGCGAAGGGCCGCATCGAAGCGAAACGGCAGTCCTTGCAGCACCAGGCCAAGGGTGGCACCAAACACCAGGGTCGGCAGCAGACCGCCCACCACCAGGGCGCGGTCCCACCAGCGGCGCCAGACCGGGTCCGGCAGCTTGCTGCGATAGTCAAAGCCCACCGGGCGCAAAAAGAGACCGAACAGCAGGAACATGAAGGGCACGTAAAGCGCCGAGAAGGCGGCGGCATAGACCAGGGGCCAGGCGGCAAACAGGGTGCCGGCACCGGCGATGAGCCACACCTGGTTGCCCTCCCACACCGGCCCCACGCTGTTGAGCAGCACCCGCCGCTCGTCATCCGTCTTGCCGACCACGGGCAGCAGCATGCCGACCCCGAGATCGAAGCCATCCATCACCACGAAGCCGACCAGCAGGAAGAGCACCAGCCCCCACCAGATCACTTTCAGGGTTTCGTAATCCATCAGGCAGGACTCCCGTTTTGCAACACTTCACCTTGATAACGACCCGTCTGCAGGCTGGCAGGCCCTTTGCGGATCACATGACGCAACAAGAACAACTCCACCACCAGCAGACTGCTGTAGATGAGGAAGATGGCGATGAGGCTGAACCAGAGCTGCCCCGGTTGCAGCAGGGAGACGGAGGCCGACACCGGCAGCACGTCGCTGATGGTCCAGGGCTGGCGACCGAACTCCGCCACGAACCAGCCCGCCTCGATGGCAATCCAGGGCAGCGGAATAGACCAGAGCAGGGCCCTGAGCAGCCGCGGGGATTGCACCAGCCTGCCCCGGCACAGCTGCAGGAAGGCGGCGGCAAAGAGCGCCAGCAGCGCCACGCCGATGCCCACCATCAGGCGAAAGCTCCAGAACAGCGGCGCCACCTGGGGGATGGAGTCCTCCACCGCCTTGGCGATGGCCCCCTCGTCCGCCTTGCCAATCTCCTTGGCATAGGGGGTGAGCAAGAGGCCGTAGCCCAGATCGCTGCGGTGGCGCTCGAAGGTGGCTCGCGCCGCCTGGTTGCTGCCGTCTGCCCGCATCGCTTCGAGCGCCTCGTGGGCCAGCATGCCGCTGCGAATGCGCGCCTCGTGCTGCGCTTTCAGATCTTTGAGGCCCGTCACCTGCTCATCCAGGGAGCGGGTGGCGATGATGCCCATCAGATAGGGTATCTTGATGGCCGCGTGGGTGGTCTCGGCACGCTGATCCGGCAGGCCGAACAGGGTGAAAGAAGCCGGGGCGGGCTCCGTCTCCCACTCCGCCTCGATGGCGGCGAGCTTGACCTTCTGCACCTCCCCCGAGCGATAGCCCGACTCGTCCCCGAGCACGATGACCGAGAGGATGGCCGCGAGGCCAAAGCCCGAGGCGATGGCAAAGGATCGCAGGGCGAAGCGCACCTCCATGCCGCGCAGCAGATACCAGCTGCTCACCCCCATCACGAACAGAGAGGCCGCCACATAGCCCGCCGCCACCGTGTGGACGAACTTGACCTGGGCCACCGGGTTGAAGATGACCGCGGCCACATCCACCAGCTCCATGCGCATGGTCATGGGGTTGAACTCGGCGCCGACCGGGTTTTGCATCCAGCCGTTGGCGATGAGGATCCAGAGGGCGGAGAGGTTGGAGCCGAGCGCCACCAGCATGGTCACCAGCAGGTGCTGACCGCGGGAGAGCTTGTCCCAG
This sequence comes from Aeromonas sp. FDAARGOS 1402, assembly GCF_019046925.1. Taxonomy (NCBI): domain Bacteria; kingdom Pseudomonadati; phylum Pseudomonadota; class Gammaproteobacteria; order Aeromonadales; family Aeromonadaceae; genus Aeromonas; species Aeromonas sp. FDAARGOS 1402. The sequence continues at coordinate 2,950,868 of NZ_CP077201.1, read as the reverse complement.
CCGAAGAAGAAAAGGCCCACCAATGTAGACTCGAGGAAGAAGGCCATCAGCCCCTCCACCGCCAGCGGCGTGCCGAAGATATCGCCGACATAGTGGGAGTAATAGGCCCAGTTGGTCCCGAACTGGAACTCCAGGGTGATCCCGGTGGTCACCCCCATCACGAAGTTGATGCCAAACAGCTTGCCCCAGAAACGGGTGATGTCCTTGTAGATCACCTTGCCGGTCATCACGTAGGCCGACTCGGCGATCACCAGGATCCAGGACAGCCCCAGGGTGAGGGGCACAAACAGAAAGTGGAACATCGCCGTCGCGCCGAACTGTATTCGGGAGAGGCTGACCACATCATCCAGGCTTATCATGCATGACTCTCTATGTTGCATTTAACGGACAGGTTTTCGCCCGCCAAGTACACCATGGTCCATGACACCTATAACAGATGCAGTTATAGTGAAAAACACCTATAACAGTTTGGGCCCACCATGTCCCGCTACGGCCAGTTGGCAGACCAGCTGCAACAGCAGATCACGAGCGGCCTCTGGCAGCCGGGAGAGCGCATCCCCTCCATCCGCCAGAGCTGCAAGACCCACGGCCTCAGCCCCATGACGGTGCTCCAGGCCTATCAGTTGCTCGAAAGCCGGGGCCTCATCCTGGCGCGGCCCCAGTCCGGCTACTACGTCAAGGCCGCGAGCACGGCCCGGCGGGAGAGCCAGCCCCAGCAGGCCCGCTACAGCGGCTCGGTGGACATCAACGATCTGGTGTTCGAAGTGCTGCAGGCGAGCAAGTCACGGGAGCTGGTGCCCCTTGGCATGGCGGTGGCGGACCCGACACTCTTCCCCCACCCCCAACTCGGTCGGGCCCTCGGCAGTTGCATGCGCCGCCTCGACCCCTTCAGCACGGTGGCAGATCTGCCCCCCGGCAACGAGGCACTGCGCCGCGCCATCGCCCGGCGCTATGCCGGCGAGGGGATGGCGGTGGATCCCCAGCAGATCATCATCACCACGGGGGCCATGGAGGCGCTCTCCCTCAGCCTTCAGGTGCTGACCGAGCCCGGGGACTGGGTGGTGGTGGAGTCCCCCACCTTCTACGGCGCCCTGCAGGCCATCGAGCGGCTCAAGCTCAAGGTGGTGGAGATCCCGGTGATCCCCGGGGTGGGCATCGATCTCGCCCTGCTGGAGGAGGCCCTCGCCCAGCGCCCCGTCAAGGCGTGCTGGCTGATGGGCAATGTGCAGCACCCCCTCGGCCACACCATGCCCGATGAGCACAAGCAGGCGCTGATGGCGCTGCTCAACCGCCATCAGGTCCCCCTGGTGGAGGATGACGTCTATGCGGAGCTCTATGTCGGGCGCGAGCGGCCAAGGCCCATCACCCATTGGGATGCGCGGGGAGAGAGCCTGCTGTGCGGCTCCTGGACCAAGTGTCTGGCGCCCGGCTTTCGGGTCGGCTGGGTGGTGGCGAAGCGCCACGCTGAGCGCATCCAGCGGCTGCAACTGATGTCGACGCTCTCGACCAATGTGCCCAGTCAGCTGGCGCTGGCCGACATGCTGCGCCAGGGCGGGGTGGACGCCCACTTTCGCCGCCTGCGCCACACCCTGGCCCAGCGCCAGCAGCAGATGCGGGCAGCCCTGATGCGCCTCTTCCCCGAGGCGCGCATCTCCTCCCCGGACGGGGGCTACTTTCTCTGGCTCGAATTTGACGCCCGCCTCGATGGCCGGGCGCTCTATGCCAGCGCCATCGAGCAGGGGGTCTCCATCGCCCCCGGGGCCCTCTTCTCCAGCCAGGGCCAGCACAACCACTGCCTGCGCCTCAACAGCTCCCATCCCTGGAGCCCGCAGCTGGACGCGGCGCTCAACCAGCTTGCGGGCCTCATCGCCCGGCAACGGGAAACCTGGCAGAGCCCCCCTGACGCCTCACGCGACAAGGGCCCGTAACGGGCCCTTTTGCAAGCGAATGCGCCTTACCTGGCCATGGTCTGTGACTGGGCCTTGAAGCCCAGTCGCTCGTAGAGGGCCCTGGCCCGCTCGTTGAAAGCCATCACCTCCAGGCGCAACTGGCTTGCGCCCCGTGCCTTGCCCCACTGGTCCCCGTGGGCGATCAGCGCCCGGCCGATGCCCCGGGAGCGCTGCCCCTCATCCACCACCACGGTCGTGATGCGGCAGACGGGCAGCTTGCTGAGAAAGGGGACACTCTCGTTGAGGTCGATGCGGGCGGTGAGAAAGCCCGCCACCTCCCCCGCCACCACCGCCACGCAGAAAAGACGCGCCTCGTCGGCAATGGCGCCGAGCAAGAAGGCCCTGTCCTCCGGGGACGGGGGGCAGAACACCTCGGGCACCTGCTCGAAGTGGAGCTGACCTATCTGCCGGTTCAGGGCCAGAATGGCGTCGATATCCTGTTCAGTTGCCTTGCGAATGTCCACCTGATGCTCCTTGCAGTGAGGGTCGCCAGCGAGGAAAGAGGCTTGGCGGTCACCCTTTGGAACCCGCATCTTATCGGCTCGTCACGGCAATCAACAGCCCCCGGCAACGACAAGGCCCCATGACGGGGCCTTGTGGACAATCCTGATGGCAATGCGGGCTCAGCCCGGCGCCCCCAACTGGGCCACCTGGCGCTCTATGCTCCCCTTGAGGTTGTCATCCAGCTTCAAGGCACGCGCCAGCTCGTCCAGATAACCGCGCTCCATGAAGTGATCCACCTGAATGGTGAGCAGGGAGGCGAGGTAAACCTCGGTCGCCAGCTCCATGTCGGTCACTTCTCGCGCCAGGACATGGGGGTCGAGGGGGCGGGAGAGCTCGGCGTCAATCCAGCGGGCCGCATCCCGCGCCCCCTGTTCGGTCAGGTACTCCTGGATCTTCTGGCGCTCGGCGGCATCGATGTGGCCGTCGGCCCGGGCCGCCGCCACCATGGCGCGCACCAGCAGATTGGCGCGGGCATCCAGGGCCTTGCCCTCCAGGGTGTCCAGGGGCTGGGTCGGCTGGGCCGGGGTGGACTGCTGGGTCTGCCAGTCCTGATAGAGCTTGTAGGCCAGCCCCCCGAGAGCTGCCGCCCCCCCCACCGCCGCCACCTTGGTGCCATATTTGCGCATCTTCTTGTTGCCAAGCAGCAGCGCCATGGCCCCGGCGGCCAATCCCCCCTGCGCCATGCCCTTCATCTGGGCCTTGCGCGTGTCACCACCGTCGTTGAGCCAGCCCTTGCCAGCTCCCATCAATTGCTCCAGCATCTGTTTCATGGGGCCTCCTCCCTCGCGTGATGAGTCATGCTGGGCCGCCTGCGCTGAACTCAAGGTGAATGACGGCGCAGGCAAGAGGAGGCGCTGGTTGGATCAGTGCCGGCCCCGCCCGCTGCTATTGTCCCCGGGGGACAGCCAAGGAGTCCCCCCCTTGCCTCGACATAAGGAAGTACCATGAGCGCCCGTGAACTGACCCTGCAATTTCTCGCCGAACCCGCCGACGTCAACTTTGGCGGCAAAGTCCATGGCGGCATGGTGATGAAGTGGATTGACCAGGCCGGCTACGCCTGCGCCGCCGGCTGGTGTGGCGGCTATGCCGTCACCGTCTATGTGGGGGGCATCCGCTTCTTGCGTCCCATCCAGATAGGCCAGCTGGTGGAGGTGCACGCCAAGGTGATCCACACCGGCACCACCAGCATGCACTTGGCGGTGGATGTCTACAGCCGCCACCCCACCGACCCGGAGCGGCGCAAGACCACCCACTGCATCATCATCTTCGTGGCCATGGACGAACATGGCAAACCCACTCCGGTGCCCCAGTGGCAGCCGGTGAGCGAGAGCGATCTGCAGTTGCAGCAGTACGCCAAAAAGCTGATGGCCCTGCGCGAGGAGCTGGACAAGGAGATGCGCCAGCACATGTGACCCGTCCCGCCCCGGGCTGCCGGGGCGTGTCTTCGCGCCGCCGGGCGCTATAATGGCGACCACCCTTGCCCTTGAGAACCCAAGATGTCCCTGGAAAATGCCCCCCCCGAGGTCCAGCTCGCGGTGGATCTGATCGAACTGCTGGAAACCAACCACATCGCCCCCGCGCTGGCCCTGGCGGCACTCGCCATCGTTCGCCGGGATTATGAGCGCAAGCTCGAGGAAGGTCGGGAGGCCTGAGCGCCCCCGCAGGAGGCACCATGTCAGCACCCATTCGCATCGAACAAGGCCGCGCCATGCTCCTCGGGGGGTTGCGCCGTCACCACCCCTTCGAGCAGGGGGACTTCGCCGGCCAGTGGCGCGACCTCAGCGCCCTGCTTCCCCTGCCGGGGCAGCTCGGGGAGCACGCCTATGGCGCCATCTGCGCCGCCACCGACACCCACTGCGAATACCTCTGCGGGGTGGAGGTCGCCGCCCTGGAGGTGCTGCCTCCCGGGCTTGGCCGCATGCGCATCGCCCCCCAGACCTACGCCATCTTCTTGCATCAGGGGCATGTCACGACCCTGCCGCACACCTGGCGCCAGGCCCTGGCATGGCTCGCGCAATCGGACTATCAATCTGCCCAGCAGCCGGATTTCGAGCGCTACGGCGCCCGCTTTGACGCCGCCACCGGCAGCGGCGAAGTGGAAATCTGGCTCGCCGTGGTACCAAAACAGGCCCTGGCCTGACCCCTGGCCGCCCGGGCTACCTCGGCCCCATCACCTCGTCACAGAGCGCGATCAGCGCCTCCCCCAGCCGGGCGAGGGGCTCGCTCGTGCCCGGCCCCTGGTGCAGAGCCAGCTCCACCGAGCGCACTGCAGGCCAATGGGCCAGCACCACCTGATCCGGTTGCAACAGGCGCGCCGGCAGCAGGCTGACCCCGATCCCCGCGCTCACCGCCCCTTGCAGGCTGGCGAGACTGCCGCTCACGTAGGCGATGCGCCAGGGGATCCCCTCGGCATCCAGGGCGTCGGTCATCTGGCGCCGGTAGAGCCCCTCGCTTGGAAACACCACCAGAGGCAGGGGGTCGCGCCCGGCGGCGGGCCACTCCCGGCTGTCAACCCAGGCCAGGGGCTCGCGCCAGCGGGCGATGGGCTCCCCCTGGCCGCGCCCCTGCTTGATGAGGGCCAGATCCAGCTCTCCCCCTTCGAAGGCCTGCCACAGGGCATGGCTGAGATCGCTTTGCACCTCCAGCCGCACCTGCGGGTGCGCGCGGGCGAAGGCGGCCAGCACCGGGGTCATGGCCCCCGCGGCAAAATCCTCCGGCACCCCGAGGCGCAGGGGGTGGCTCGCCTCGCTCACCCGCTCCCCCGCCCGGGCCAGCAGCCCCAGGATGCGGCGCGCCAGCCCGAGCAGGGTCTCCCCCTGGGCCGTGGTCACCACCTGGCGACCGGATCGGTCGAGCAGGGTGCAGCCCAGCTGCTGCTCCAGGCGGCGCATCTGCTGGCTCAGGGTGGACTGGGTGAGGTGGATACGCTCGGCGGCGCGGGTAAAGCTGCCGGTTTCGACGATGGCGACGAAGCTCTGCAGCAATTGGGGGTCCAGCAGGGGGCGCTCCATGGGCCATCTCCATTTATAAAACCACTGGAAGTCATTTTATCATTTAATTTCCAAATGATGCGGCGACCCTCTAGGCTGCTGTCCTCCCCCTTTTTTGCCAGGATATGACCATGCCACCCCCTTCCCAGTCCGGTGCCCGCCTCCTCAACTCCCTCACCGCCGCCTCGGCCCCCAGCCATCAGGAGTGGCTGGAGCAGGCCCTGCACCTGGCCCTGACCCATCGCCAGCAAGGGGGGCGCCCCTTCGCCGCCCTGCTGGTGAGGGAGAACCGGCTGGTGGCGAGCGCCGTCAACCGCATGCTGGAGGCGGGGGACCCCACCCGTCACGCGGAGCTGGAAGCGCTGCGGGAAGGGAGTCGCCAGGGGCCGCTGGCCGGGGCCATCGTCTATGCCAGCGGGCACCCCTGCCCCATGTGCCTGTCGGCCCTGGTGATGAACGGCATCCAGGCGGTCTACTACGCCTTTGACAACGACGATGCCGCCCCCTTCGGCTATGACAGCCGCGCGGCCTACGCGGCCCTGCGACTGCCCCTGTGCCCGCCGCCCCTGCCCCTCATCAAGCTGGCGAGCCCCATCGCGGCCGAAACCCTCTACGGTCCCCTGCCCCATGCATAAGCGCCGCCTCCCCCCGGGCAGCGGCGCCTTGCTGGTGCTGGTGATCCTCATCGCCCTCAACCTGCGCCCCTTCCTCACCGCCATCGGCCCCCTGGCCCCTCGCATCGACGCGAGGCTGGCCCTCGGGGTAGATACCCTGGCCTGGGTCACCCTGCTGCCCCTCTGGCTTATCGGGGTCGGCGTGCTGCTCACCCCGGCGCTCCTGGGTCGCACGGGCCCGCGCCCCCTGCTCGGGACGGCCCTGCTGTTGCTCGCCCTTGGCAGCGCCCTGCGCGTCGATCTGGCGAGCGGCGCCCTGCTCATCGCCAGCGCCGCCCTGTGCGGGCTGGGCTCGGCCCTAGTGCAGGGGGTACTGCCCGGCCTCATCAAGGAGGGGTTCGCCCAAAAGGTGCCCCTGGTGATGGGGATCTTCTCCGCCTGCATGATGGGGGGCGGGGCGCTCGGGGCCGTGCTCACCCCGCGCCTTGCCGAGTATCTGGACTGGTCTCGGGCGCTGGCGCTCTGGGGCCTGCCGGTGCTGCTGGCCCTCGGCTGGCTGGCCTGGCGGGTGCCCCTGCCTGCCCCGGCCAGCACGCCCGCCCCCACCGGGGAGCAGCGGCTGCTCCCCCTGCCCCGCACCTGGCTGCTCATCGCCTGCTTTGGCATCATCAACAGCGGCTACGGCATCGTCGTAGCCTGGCTGGCCCCGGCCTACATGGCGGCGGGCTGGAGCGCCCAGCAAGGGGGCGAGCTGGTGGCCTGGCTCGCCCTGGCCCAGACCGCGAGCGGCCTTGGCCTGCCCCTGCTGGCAGCCGGTCGGCTGGACCGCCGCCCCTGGATGGCGCTGGCCATCGCCATGCAGCTGGCGGGCTTTGGCGGCCTCTGGCTCGCTCCTCAGACCGCCCCCCTGCTCTGGTGTTTGCTGTGCGGCGCCGGGCTTGGGGGGAGCTTCTCCCTCATCATGGTGATTGCGCTGGATCACCTGCCCGACCCGCGCCGGGCGGGCGCCCTCTGCGCCCTGATGCAGGGCGTCGGCTTCATGGTGGCGGCTACCGGCCCCTGGGTGGCGGCCCGCCTGCACCATGCAAGCGGTGACTTCGCCGCCGCCTGGCAGTGGCAGCTCGGCGCCCTGGTCCTGATGAGCCTGCTGGTGGTGCGTCTCAACCCGCGCCACTACCCAAGGGCCATGGGCCTGCCCCCGGAGCAGGCCATGGCTGTGCAGACGGCAGGCCACAAACCTGCCTGATCCGGCGAGCACCGGCCTTGGGGGCCAGAAAGCACAACACCGGCCAAGGCCGGTGTTGTGCATCAGGGTGCGGGAAGGCCTGGCGCTCAGCGCCCCTTCTTCTGGCGCCCGCCCTGCCCTGGCCGCGGTTTGCCCGGGGCGGGTTTGCCCCCCTTGCCGGGCGCGCTTTTACCTGCTGCCCCTTTGCTGGCAGCCCCTTTGCCCGCCCCGCCCTTGCCTGCGGGGCTCTTCTTCTCGAAGGCCTCGGGACCCGGCACATTGGGCCGCCCGCCAATCTCGTGATCGTCGCTGCGCCGCGGCTTCTTGCCCTGGGCCGGGGTGCCGGCCGCAGCCGCCTTGGGCTTGGCAACCTGAGCCCCCTTGGCCGGTTTCGCCTCGGAGGAGGAGTCCTCAATGAGCTTGAACAGCTCGATCAGCTCGTCGTCGGTGAGGTCGCGCCACTCCCCCACCGGCAGCCCCTTGAGGCTGACGTTCATGATGCGGATGCGCTCGAGCTTGGTCACCTCGAAGCCGAAGTGCTCGCACATGCGGCGGATCTGGCGGTTGAGCCCCTGCACCAGGGTGATGCGAAACACGAAGGGCGCCTCTCGTTTCACCTTGCACTTCTTGGTGACGGTGCCGAGGATGGGCACCCCGGCCGCCATGCCCCGGACGAACTCGTCGGTCACCGGCTTGTCCACGGTCACCAGGTACTCTTTCTCGTGATCGTTGCCCGCCCGCAGGATCTTGTTCACCAGATCCCCGTGGTTGGTGAGGAAGATGAGCCCCTGGGAGTCCTTGTCGAGGCGACCGATGGGGAAGATGCGGGTGCTGTGGTTGACGAAGTCGACGATGTTGTCCTTCTCCCCCGCCTCCGTGGTGCTGACGATGCCCACCGGCTTGTTGAGGGCGATGAAGACCAGGCTGTCGGCTTCGCGCGGCTCGATCACCTGACCGTTGACCTTGACCAGATCCCCGGCAAACACCTGATCTCCCACCCCGGCCCGCTTGCCGTTGATGAAGACGTTGCCCTGCTCGATGAAACGATCGGCCTCACGACGGGAGCAGATGCCGCTCTCGCTGATGTATTTGTTCAGGCGCATGGATTCATCGGCCAGCATGGGTCACCTCCCGGGTCGGATGGGCCTTGAGAATGGCTGGCTGGATCAGCCGCGCTGTGGTCGGGTTCGTCTGCATACAACTCCATGAAATAAGGGCCTGCGCCCTGCATGTTCGGCAAAAAACGCCGCTACAGTAGCACATTGCACGCGCACGCGCCCGGCCCCGTCGCCCCCTGCCCGCTGGCTCACAGGGGGTGCTGCCCCTGATGCAGCAGCAGGCCCCCCATTATCCAGCGTGCGGTGACGCCGCGGCCCTGATTGGGCTGCACCGCGCACTCCCCGCCTCTTTTCACTTCATGGTGCTCACTTCATGGGCCGGGCCCCCGCCGCCGAAGATAGGGTGCGGCCTTCGGCAGATAGCCAGATGATCTAACGCTTGATATTTATCCAGAAAAAATGCATAAAAAGATTTTGGTCATCGCGAATTATCTGCTCTGACCCGCCGACGACGGGAAATGACACCCCCATCGGGGCGCAACAACGGGCCCCTTGAGCCCCGCGAACCCTGAAGACGGGCATGGTCCCCTCTCTGGCAGGACGCCACTTTCATCATTCACGACAGGAGTTAAAGATGAGTCATTCCCTCTCCCAGGAGGCCTTCCTGGCCCAGGTCGCCAGCCGCAACCCTCACCAGCCCGAGTTCATCCAGGCCGTGAGCGAGGTGATCGCCTCCATCTGGCCCTATGTGGAGCGCCACCCCCGCTACCTGCAACACGGCCTGCTGGAGCGATTGGTGGAACCCGAGCGCCTGGTGCAGTTTCGGGTGAGCTGGGTGGATGACCAGGGCCAGGTGCAGGTGAATCGCGGCTACCGGGTGCAGCACAGCTCCGCCATCGGCCCCTTCAAGGGCGGCATGCGCTTCCACCCCTCGGTGGATCTCTCGGTGCTGAAATTCCTCGCCTTCGAGCAGACCTTCAAGAACGCCCTCACCACCCTGCCCATGGGGGGCGGCAAGGGGGGCAGCGACTTCGATCCCAAGGGCAAGAGCGAAGGAGAAGTGATGCGCTTCTGCCAGGCCCTCATGCTGGAGCTCTATCGCCACCTGGGGGCCAACACCGACGTGCCGGCGGGCGACATCGGGGTGGGCGGGCGCGAGGTGAGCTACATGGCGGGCATGATGAAGAAGCTCACCAACAGCGCCGAGTGCGTCTTCACCGGCAAGGGACTCTCCTTTGGCGGCAGCCTCATTCGTCCGGAAGCCACCGGCTACGGCCTGCTCTACTTTGTCGACGCCATGCTGGCCCATCGCGGCCAGTCCCTCGATGGCCTGCGGGTCTCGGTGTCGGGCTCGGGCAACGTGGCCCAATACGCCATCGAGAAGGCGATGGCCCTCGGCGCCCGCGTCATCACCGCCTCCGACTCCGGCGGCACCGTCTATGATCCGGACGGCTTCACCCCCGAGAAGCTGGCCCGTCTGATGGCGCTTAAAAACGAGCAGCGCAAGCGGGTGGCGGATTACGCCCACGAGCTCGGGCTCGAGTTCTTCAGCGGCCGCACCCCCTGGCACCTGGCGACCGACGTCGCCCTCCCCTGCGCCACCCAGAACGAGCTAGATGCCGAAGATGCGGCGCAGCTTATTGCCAACGGCGTGCAGCTGGTGGCCGAGGGGGCCAACATGCCCTCCAGCGCCGCCGCCATCCGCCTCTTCCACGAAGCAAAGGTGCTGTTCGCCCCGGGCAAGGCGGCCAACGCCGGCGGGGTTGCCACCTCGGGCCTCGAGATGAGCCAGAATGCCCAGCGCCTCTCCTGGACCCGGGAGGAGGTGGACGCCCGCCTCAAGGGGATCATGACCAGTATCCATGCCACCTGTGTCCGTTACGGTCAGGATGATGACCATGTGAACTACGAAAGCGGCGCCAATATTGCCGGCTTCGTCAAGGTCGCCGACGCCATGCTGGCGCAAGGGGTCTGCTGAGCGCCCTGGCCCGGGGCTTCACCCTCAACACAACGGCAGCCCTTGGGCTGCCGTTGTGTTTTGTGCCTGGCGCGACTTCACACTCTCTTCACCCAGGCATGAAAGTCTCCCATCCGCTCCATCTCGCTGACGAGGATGACAAGATGACGATGAAAACAGGTGCCCTGCTGATCCTGGCCGGGCTCGGCTGCTTTGTGGCCTTCAACCTGCTGGGCTCCACCCTCGATGCCCAGGGCTTCCTGCACGAGCCCTTTGCCCTGCTGCCCCTGGGCTATCTGCTGCTCTTCACCGGCATGGTGCTCACCGTGATCCCTCTGCTGCGCAAGGGGCGCACCAGGGAGCAATGACACAAATCGCAAGGTGCCAAGAGCTCAGCAATAGCGGCTGATCTCGATGAGGTTCTAATCCGGGTCCAGGCAATAGACCGATTCGTTGACATCCTCCCCCACCTTAGCGCTTCGCGTCACAGGAGGGGGATTCCCATTACTGGGTGATAGCTGCTCGCGCAGTACCGGGTTCCTGCTTCATCGGGCGGCCTGATTGCACCACGCCTCCACAGGCTAAAACGGCGTGTCCCGCCGCTAAAATATTGCGAGCGCCGTTCACATCGGCGTTCGCCTCATAACCACACGCAGCGCATTTAAACTGGCTTTGCGTCTGGCGGTTATCCTTCGCAGTATGCCCACAACAGGCGCACTGCTGGCTGGTGTAGGCCGGGTTTATCGCAAACACCTGACCGCCTCGCCATGCCTGCTTATATTCGAGCTGGCGGCGCAGCTCAAACCAGCCCTGATCTAATATCGAACGATTCAGCCTTGATTTTGCCCGGACGTTGCGCCCCGGCTGGCTGGTCGTGCCCGCTGCTGATTTTGACATGCTGGCAACCTTCAAATCCTCAATGACGATCATCGCGTGGTTTTTGCTGATAGTCGTTGTGACCTTGTGAAGGTAATCGCGGCGGGTATTGGCGATATGTGAGTGCAGCCGCTGGATCTTGGCTTTTTGTTTCTTCCAGTTGCTGCTGAACTTTACCTTTTTGCTCAACTGGCGTTGGAGCCTTGCCAGCTTGGTCTGATTGGTTTTGAAGCTGTTGACGGGCTCAAACACCGTGCCATCTGACAGGGTTGCGAGCTTGGCGATCCCCGCATCTAGCCCGACCATTGAGCCGGAGGGGTGAATTGGCTCAAGCGTCTCCTGCTCGACCTGAAAGGAGATATACCAGTGCCCGGCTGCTTGGCTGACGGTCGCGTTTTTAATTTTCCCTTCAACTGGCTGGGACTGACGGAACTTGACCCACGCCAGCCCGGCAGGCAGCTTCACGCGACCCTTTTCAAGGCGGCAATACTTGTCGAAGTTGACGAACCGGATAGCGTCGCGGTTGTCGCTTTTTTTCTTGAATACGGGTGCCTTGGCGGCGAGTTTCTTATCAAAGCAGCGCATCCACGCGCCATGCAAATCCTTGAGCTTCTGCTGGAGGTTGTCGGTATATGCCTCGGCCAGAAAGGCCATTTCTGGGTCTTTCTTCCAACTGGTGAGCATCCTGTTCAGCTCAAAGGCAGAAGGCAGTTTTTCGCCAGCATCCAGAATGCGTTTGGTTTCTGCCAGCCCGTGATTCCAGACATAACGAGCACAACCGCCCAACTGGCGCAGGCGTTGCGCTTGTTGTTCGGTCGGTTCGAGTCGGAATTTGTAGGCTTTCAGAATTTGCATTTAGCGCTCAGTGTGTAGCATTATTGCCATATCTATTAAGCCCGATTGAGTGACAGAATGCAATTCACTAAAATTAATAAATCACGCCATGCGGCCTACGCTTTGCACGTACATTTGGTGTTTATCACCAAGTATCGAAAGCCGATATTGGGGGATCTGCATCACGCTTCCTTCAGTCAGTGTGCGGCAGAGGTTTGCAGAGATTTTGGTGCGGAACTGAAAGAGTGTGACGGAGAGGCTGATCATGTTCACATGCTGATAGAGTACGCGCCAACGGTACAGCTATCGGTACTGGTGAACTCGTTAAAGGCGGTCACATCAAGGCGACTGCGTAATGAATTTCTGGACTTGAGAGGTGCTTACAGCAAACCCGTACTCTGGTCACGCTCTTACTTTGCGGGCTCTTGCGGCGGAGCACCGTTGGAGGTGATCAAGCAATACATTCAAAACCAGCGGGGCTGACGCCCCGGCGAAATTCCCCTCCCACCTACGTCGGAGGGAGTCCCCTTTCGCATTTAAGATGGGACCACAGGCACCGCTTTTCATCACTGGCCCCTCCACGATTTCGACCCCCTGGCTCGCCAGCTGGGCCATCACCTGATCCAGGGGCCAGCTGGTGATGAGGCAGAGATCCCCCGACCCCACCTGCGCCCGGTTGCGCGCCTCCTCCCCCAGCAACTGCAAATTGATCTTCTGGTTGCCAAAACGCAGCGCCCGGCGGCCTGCCCCGAAGGTGATGGGCTCCATCTTGAAGGCGCCGCTGTAAAATGCCACCGCCCGCTCAATGTCGCTGACCGTCAATACCAGATGGTCGATATGGCTTATCATGCTTGCTCCCTGTCATGGTGATTGCCGCACCATCATACCCACCCGCCTCAATAGAAACTGTGGCATGGTGCACAGGGGGCTAACCACTTATTTTGACTAGGGAAATACCTTAACGCACGGCAGCACACGCCTTGTCACGCTGGGCCAGCAGGGTTTCGTCATTACTGCCCATGGCCGCCAGAATGGCCTGATTACAGGCCCGCTCCGCGAGCTTACCCGGGCTCTGCTGGGCATCGGCGATCTCCGCGATCATGGGGCGATAGCCGATGGCGGCCGAGCAGTACATGGTGCGGTACTTGGGAAGCTGCCAACTGCTGTCGTCTTGCCGTGTCAGGTCATCGCACAGTTTACCAAACAGTGCCTGCGCCTTGACCGTGCACTGACTGAAGCGCCGCACATCTTGCTCGTAGGGACGGCAGACACTTTGCTGTTTTATCTGCCAGAGCTGGAAAGAGAAGGGAACCTGCTCTCCCTCATAGGGCACTACCAGCGTTTTTAGCTCGGTGCCATAGATATCCGTCACCTGCTGCTGCACCAGATTGAGATAAGCCGAAAAAAGATAAGATATTGGATCCATCACTACCTCCCTGTGGTTCGCCTTCTCTATCTTCGCCGCCCATGGCTAGATAGATCTTCAAATGGGCAAAATTAGATAACAGCTTACTGATTTAGCTAAAAAAAATGATACCCTGCCTACTCCCCTTATGCACAAGATTCAAGGTCAGTCACCATGCAGCAATGTGGTATTTATGAACAACTCATCACACAACTGTTGGCATCAAGACTAGATCGATCGCATTTCTACATCGGGGAACGACAACTGGAGTCTGCGGAGGCCTCAGTCTGGTTATCACGATTCCTAACTCGTGTGTTGGAATATGCAGTAGGCTCGGTCACTGGCGATGACCCATTACAACGGCAGATTGAGCTGGCTAACCAGTTATTGCTTTGGCTAAAAGATCGCATACAAGACCCAGACTTTATTGGCGAGAACCTTATCGACAGTCAGGGAAAAATACTGACCGCTCTGTACCAGTTGGACAACCCCATTTCCGCCAATTTAAAACAATATGTTGACGATATTTCCCCTCTGACCGGTCTAACGCAAAGTGAGCTGTTCTGCGGCAGCAATGCGGGTTTGTCGATGGAGTCAGAGATTAAACGGGAGATATTATCGGCAGATAGCATCTGCTGGCTGGTCTCATTTATCAAGTGGGCAGGTATCCGTATTTTCCGTCATGAGCTGGAAGAGTTCACTCGCAGCGGCCGCCAATTAAAAGTAATTACTACCTCATATATGGGGGCGACCGACGCCAAGGCAGTTGAATTTTTAGCCAGCCTCCCAAATACCGAAGTCAAACTCAGCTATAACACCCAGCGCGAGCGGTTGCATGCCAAGAGCTATCTCTTTTGCCGAAATACCGGTTTTCATACCGGCTATATAGGTTCCTCCAATCTCTCTCACTCTGCCCTCACCAGCGGCTTGGAGTGGAACCTAAAAATCACCTCGCAAGAGATCCCTCATATTATCGAGAAATCCCTGAGTACCTTTGAAACCTATTGGGAATCCGATGATTTTGAGCTGTTTGATGGCAAGCTCGAAAGCCGTACAAAATTGCAGCATGCACTGCAAGAGGCCCGTGGGGATGGGGACAGAAATAACCCTGCCTATTTCTTTGATATCACGCCGTTTCCCCATCAACTGGAGATCCTTGAACAATTGGCGATGGAGCGCGCTTTACACCAGCGCTTTCGTAACTTGGTGGTAGCGGCTACCGGTACAGGGAAAACTCTGATCTCCGCCTTTGATTTTGCGCATTTTTTGAAAACCAAACCCGATGCCAAGTTTCTGTTTGTCGCCCACAAAGAGGAGATCTTGCGCCAAGCATTAGCCTCGTACCGCGGAGTGCTCAAGCAATCAAATTTTGGCGAACTCTTGGTCGGCGGCGCCGTGCCAACCCACTACCGTCAGCTGTTTGCCTCGGTGCAATCCTTGAATAACCAGCTGGCTAATTTACGTCTTAGTCAAGACTATTTCGATTACATCGTCATTGATGAGGTTCACCATATTGCGGCGGCCAGTTATCGCGGTCTGCTCGCCACCTTTGAACCTCAGATTCTGTTGGGATTAACCGCAACGCCAGAGCGCCATGATGGCGGTGATATTCTTGCCGACTTTTGTGGTGTCATCGCAGCAGAGATCCGCTTGCCCGAGGCCATCAATCGTCGCCATCTCTGTCCGTTCCAATATTTTGGTATCGATGATGATACTGACTTGCGCCAAGTGACTTGGAAAAATGGCCGTTATGACATTACTGAGCTCACCAATATCTATACCCACAATCAGCAGCGGGTACAGAAGATAGTCCAGAGCCTCAATGAGATCGTCACCGATATTACCAAGATCAAAGCACTGGCATTTTGTGTGAGCCGTGAACATGCCGACTTTATGTGCAAGGCATTTTTATTGAAGGGCATCAAGGCTGACATCCTCACTAGCGATAACCGAGACGAGCGACATAGTAAGCAACAAGATTTGCGTACCGGCGTTATCAATATTCTCTGCGTGGTGGACATCTTCAACGAAGGGGTTGATATCCCGGAAGTCGATACCTTGCTGTTTTTACGACCAACGGAAAGCCTCACCATCTTCTTGCAGCAATTGGGACGTGGCCTGCGGCTGGCGAGCGATAAAGAGTGCTGCACCGTATTGGACTTTGTTGGGAATGCCCGTGCGGAGTATGACTTTGCCCAGAAATTCCGGGCTCTGGTGGGTAAAACCAATAAGGCGATCAGCCACGAGATCAAACAGGGCTTCCCTCACGCCCCCTTGGGCTGCCGCATCGAGCTCTCAAAACAGACCCAAGAGTTAATTCTGAGCAATATCAAAAAGGCGACTCTCAATACCTCGCGCCTCATGGGCCTGATCCGCCGTTTCTCACAGGATTGCGATTTACCGCTGACACTGGCGAATTTTCTGAAGTTCTACCCTCATATCAGCCTTGAGGAGATCTACAAGCGCGGCAATTGGAGCGCCTTGGTCAAACAGGCCCACAACCATACCATTTCTGAAATGAGTGATGAGAAGCTGTCGACCCTCTACACCCGGGCCATCAAAACCCGGCTATTGGGCTGCGATGCGCTCCATTACTTGAACTTCTTACAAACCTTGGTGGAAAGCGCCTTTACCTTAACGGCTGAGCACGATGAGCGGATGGCCTTGATGTGCCATTACGACTTCTGGCAACAAAGCGGCCCCAACGCAGGCTTTAGCTCCTTGGCGCACAGCCTGAAACAACTCAATCAACCAGAGTTAAGGGCCGAGCTGGCAGATCTGTTGCCCATGCTGATCAACCGGGTGCAGCACGAACAAAGCGCCATGCCAGATCTTCCCGGCAATCCACTACAACTGCATGCTCGCTATGCCAGAGAGCAAGTGCTGGTTGGCTTTGGGGCAACCACCTTCGCGCAGCAACCCACGGCTCGCGAAGGGGTCTATGTCATCGCAGAGCACAATATCGAGTTGCTGTTCGTGACCTTGAACAAAACGGAGCAGCACTTCTCCCCCACCACCCGTTATCACGACTACGCCATTAATGAGTCACTGTTCCATTGGCAGAGCCAAAACAGCGCTCGCCCAGAGCGAGGCAAGGGGCTGAGTTACATAAACCACAGGGCAGAGGGTAAGCGCGTGTTTCTGTTCGTTCGTGAGCAGAGCAAAGATGAATTTGGCCGCACCCTTGGCTTTGTGAACTTTGGTGAGGTGGAGTACATCTCCCACAGCGGTAGCCAACCGATGAACATTAAATGGCGTCTCACTACTCCGATGCCGCCTTTTATGTGGAAAGAAGCGGCCAAATTGGCAGTTGGCTGAGCGACCCATCACAACAAGGCCCACCCACGGCGGGCCGCCTTCGTGTGGTCAGCAGGCAATCCGCTCTATGCGACCACCACTGAGTTTGAAGAAGGCATCCTGTGGCAGCTCCTGCAGCCAGGTGGTGGTGTAGTCCAGATCCACATAGGCGCCGCGCAGCATGGCGCCAAAGAGACCGTGAGAAACCACGATGGCCTGCTCGGCAATCTGCTCGTCCTCAAGCCATTGCCGGGCCCGGCGCTGAATGCTCTCAAAACTCTCGCCATGGGGGGCCCGCAGATACCAGTCCGGCTCCTCCAGATCCAGCTCGGGGTGGGCCGCCAGCAGCTCGGGCACCCGGCGACCCTCCCACTCCCCCATCCCCAGCTCCACCAGCCGCTCGTCCCAGATGATGCGCTCCTGGTCCAAGCCAAGCTGCTGACACACCCGCTCCGCCGTCTGCCGTGCCCGGCCGAGGGGGCTGGCGTAGATCGTCCAGTCGGTGGGCTCGGCCAGGAGCTTGGCCAGACGGGCCCCCATGGCGAGGGCCTGGGCTTCTCCCCTGGGGGTCAACTCGGAGTTGCAACGCCCCTGCAACCGCAATTCGGCGTTGTAACGGGTCTGGCCATGGCGCAGCAAATAGAGGGTTCGAGACATGGTTTCTCCAGCAGAGTCAACGAGATAAGAAAACAGGGGGAAGATGATAACAGATGTACCGGGTCAACCAAGACCCGGAGGATGCAGGCTTGTGCTGACTCCTTGAGCGCATGGCCTGCGGCTATCGTGATAAGGACGACAGGGGCTGCGCGCCTTTATCGCACAGGCGCCTTGTGCGCTTACCACACGCCTTCGCCACGGGCCCGCCAGCGCCGTGGCAAGCGCCCCATGCTCCCCTATCTTGTTGTTCAGACGGAATAAAATGGGGATGTGCCGGTTTATCGGTCACAGGATGGCGGCCAAAGCCAGAAAAGACAGAGTTTTTGCTCTGATCCGGGGGCCATTTTGGTACGTATCTCTGGCTCACGACAGGGACGCCTGGTGTACAATCTGCCACCCGATTTCCCCTGACCCGGCCCAGGCTCAGGCCCTGATGTACCCCAGAGTAAATGAACGTGACCCCAACCCACCCCATGCTCGACAGTTATTACAGCCAGGATCTGGTGTTCTTCTCCATCCTGGTGGCGGTGCTCGCCTCCTATACGGCGCTGACCATGACCAGCCGGGTGAGCCAGAGCCGGGGACGGGCCGCCGTGCTCTGGCTCGCGGGGGGAGCCTTCGCCATGGGGCTCGGCATCTGGTCCATGCATTTTATCGGCATGCTCGCCTTCAACCTGCCCATCGCGCTGGGATACGATCTGACCCTCACCGGTCTCTCCCTGGTGGCAGCCATCGGCTCCTCGGCCTTTGCGCTCTGGCTGGTGAGTCGTCCCCAGCTCCCCTGGCACCAGATCCTGTTCGGGGCCGTGCTGATGGGGGCCGGCATTGCCACCATGCACTACATCGGCATGGCGGCCATGAAGATAGCGCCTGGCATCCACTACCTGCCTGGGCTCTTCATCCTCTCCATCCTCATCGCGGTATTCGCCTCGGGGGCCGCACTCTGGATAGCGTTTCGCCTGCGCAACAGCTCGCCCCGCGCCTTCTTCAGCAAGGCCTTCGCCTCCCTGGTGATGGGGACAGCCATCATCGGCATGCACTACACCGGCATGGCGGCGGCCCAGTTCCCCGCAGAGAGCCTGTGCGGGGCCCTCTACACCGGTCTCAATACCCAGTGGCTGGCAACCGTGGTCATCATAGTGACCCTGGCGGTGTTCGCCATCGCCTTCGTGCTCTCCATGCTGGATGCCCACGCCGCCAGGCTCTCCACCTCCCTGCATCAGGCCCACGACGAGCTGCTCAAGCTGGCGCTCCATGACAGCCTGACCCGGCTGCCGAACCGGCTGCTGTTTGCCGACCGGCTGGAGCAGCGCATCCAGGAGTGTCAGCACAGCCAGCGCAGCTTCTCCCTGCTGTTTCTCGATCTCGACGGCTTCAAGATCATCAACGATGCCCACGGCCACCACACCGGGGATCTGCTGCTGGCCGAGGTGGCCCAGCGCATCACCGGCCTGCTCGGTGCCAGCGACACCGCCTCGCGCTTTGGCGGGGACGAGTTCGTGCTGGCCCTGGCGCCGGGGGATGTGAGCCAGACCACGGCCTTCGCCGAGCGGCTGCTGGCCACCCTGGCCCAGCCCTATGAGTGGGAGCACCACAGCCTGCACATCACCGCCAGCATCGGCATTGCCGTCTATCCCCAGGATGGCACCAGCCTGCACGAGCTGACCCTCAACGCCGATGCCGCCATGTATTACGCCAAGGAGCAGGGGCGCAACGACTACTACTACTTCGACAGCGCCATGAACGCCAACGCCCACCAGCAGTTCCTGCTGCACAAGGAGCTGCAACACGCCCTGGAGCGGGGGGAGCTGGCCCTGCACTACCAGCCCAAATACTGTGCCCGCAGCGGCCAGGTGGTCGGCGCCGAGGCCCTGCTGCGCTGGCAGCACCCGGAGCATGGTGCCGTCTCGCCGGCCAGCTTCCTGCCGCTGGCGGAGAAGAGCCGGCTCATCATCCCCATCGGCAACTGGGTCATCGACGAGGCGTGCCGCCAGATGAGCGCCTGGCGGGCGGCGGGTCATCACGACTGGAGCGTGGCAGTCAATCTCTCCACCATCCAGCTCGCCAGCCCCGGGCTGCTGGAGGAGGTGCAGGGCGCCCTCGCCCGCCATCGGCTCGAGGCCCGTCACCTGACCCTGGAGATCACCGAATCCACCGCCATGCAGAAGGCCGAGGAGAGCCTCGCCATCCTCAACCGTCTGGCCGAGCTCGGCCTTGGCATCTCCATCGACGACTTCGGCACCGGCTACTCCAGCCTGCTCTACCTCAAGCGCTTCCCCGCCAACGAGCTCAAGATTGACCGGGGCTTTGTCACCACCCTGGAGCGGGGGGGCGATGATGCCACCATCATCGCCGCCATCATCGCCCTGGGTCAGGCCCTGGAGATGCGCATCGTGGCAGAGGGGGTGGAAACCCCGGAGCAGCGGGACCTGCTGACCGAGCTGGGCTGCGACACCTTGCAGGGCTACCTGCTCGGGCGCCCCATGACCGGGGAGCAACTGCTTGTCCACTGCGCTCCCGAGACTCCCCAACGGGTGCTGGAAGGTGTGCTTGCCTGACAAGCAGGTGAGGCGCAGCGCCCGTGTCGCCAGGGTCATCACCAGCCCGATTGCGTCCCTTCACGACTCAAGGTAGTCTGCTGCAAGACTCGAATGCTCCTTTATTTTGCCGGGCGCATCGAGCGCCCCCCATGGCAGATCACCCGTTCAGAGGAGCCACATCCATGGCCAGATACCAGTTCTTCAGCGTCCCCGCCTCCCGCCGTCAGCAATATACCTATGTCGACATGGCCTCCCCCACCTTCCTCACGGAGAAGGAGGCGCTGCTGACGCAAGGGTTCGAGGTGGAAGAGGATTTCATCGACGCGGCCACTCCCCGCGAGGCGGTGGAGAAGTACAGATCCGGTTTTCTCTACGTGGCGGACGAGATAGGCAAGTCAGACGAGGCCTATGCGGCGGCAACGGCCTTGCTGGAGATGGGCAATAAGATCCTGGGCCGCAAGGCGGGCTGAACAAGGCGGGCCGCCGGGACGATACCCCGATGGCCCGCAGGCAGTCAGCGTTGGGGGTGCTGGCGGAGCATCTCCACCAGCTCCTCTTCACTGCCGGGTTCATGGGCAAGCTGCAGGCTGGGGGCGGCGCCCCCCATCAGCATATAAACGTGAGTGCTGCAGTGATCGTAGTGATACCACTTACCGTCGATACAGACGTCGGTATAGCATCTCGGGTCCCTCTTGAGTTCCATACGCACATCCTTATGTGTCATTCACCAACATCACTCTTGACCGTAAAATAAGGTTCTTCGCGGGATCTTGGGGAAGTGGAAGTTGACAGACAGGGTGCTGGTAAACTGGCTGTCTCCAAACACACCACCACCATCACCCTGCTGTCGCCGTGCATCATATTGATATTGCCTCCTTCTGGCCAGGTTATACCGTCATCGCCCAAGCGCTTTCTGCCAACCATCACACCCTGTTTACCCTTGAGCCTCGCGCCGACCTGTTGCCCCGTTGTCGCCGATGCCTGCAACCCACGCCATTGATCCACGACCAACGTATCCGCCGGGTGCGTGAGCGAGACCTATTTGACCGACAAGTCTGGTTACAACTGCCTGTTCGCCGCGTCGACTGTCTGCGCTGTGGTCGCGTCAGTGAACATATCGACTGGCTCCCCTCTGGCTCCCGCCTCACCCGGCGCATGCAGTGCTGGATTGAAGCGCTCGTTCAGTACCTCCCCATCCGCCATGTCAGCCAGCTCACCGGGGTCGGTTGGCACACCATCAAGGAGATCGACAAGCGCCGTTTGCAGACCAGTGTGGGCACCATCGAACTTGGGGAGGTGCGGCGGCTGGTGATGGATGAGTTTGCCCTGCACAAGGGACACCGCTATGCCACCGTGATCATGGATGCCGAGCGAACCCGCGTCCTGTGGGTGGGGCACGGCAACAGCCGGGCCGCTATCCGTCCCTTCTTCGAGCAGCTCGGCGAGCGATGCCAGCAGATTGAGGCGGTGGCGATGGACATGAACACGGCGTTCGACCTGGAGGTGAAGCAACACTGCCCGCAGGCGGAGGTGGTCTACGACCTGTTCCACGTGGTGGCTCGCTATGGCCGAGAGGTGGTGGACCGGGTGCGAGTGGAGCAGGCGAATGCACTGAAAAGCGATAAACCGGCGCGAAAAGTGGTCAAAAGTGCGCGTTGGTTGCTGCTACGTAATCGGGCGAAGCTGAGTGAAAAACAGGATGTGAAGTTGCAGGAGCTGTTGGCGGCGAATCAACCGCTGGCGATGGTGTACGTGCTGAAAGAGGCGTTGAAGGGCATCTGGTATGCGCCGAGCGTGTGGGAAGGATGGCGACGATGGCGGAGCTGGATGCGGCAGGTGAAGGAAAGCGGGCTAGCGCCGCTGCAACGATTTGGTCGAAATTTATCGAAATATATGCGGGGGATCCTGGCGAGTGCAAACTACCCGATGCACACGAGTGTGCTGGAAGGGGTGAACAACAAGATCAAAGTGATAAAGCGTATGGCATATGGATTTAGGGACTCAGAATACTTTTTTCTGAAAATCAAGGCGGCCTTCCCCGGAAAGCCGCGATGAACCAAATTTAAGGTCAGAGTTCATCGTCAAAAACATGACGTATTGCGTAAGCAGCTCATAAAACGCGGATCGCTTTGATGGTTCCAATTCGATCGCTTCTTTGATGGGAAAGGGGGCGGTGGACAACCTTGTGAAGAGCCACTCCTGCGTTTTGATCGAGATGTGCAGCTGCTTGGGGTTATGGCCAACCATCAGTTGGGTGAAGTTGTAGAGAGGTAACAGGACCTCATGAGCGGTCAACGGCTTCATAGACACTCCATTCTCGTTTGGATAAGGAGATTGAGTATTGATCATGCGAAACAGTGGGGGTAGCCCCTCTGTCTGCCCGGCGTGGTGGCCGGGCACTGATGAGCAGCCGACCTGGGCCCAGGTCTTCACCGCCTCGAACAAGGAGCACGGCGATGACCAAAACAGAGATGGATATTCGGCTTACCAAGATATTCAGCGCGGCCGCCATTGCACAGGCGACCCCTGATAAACGGGCTGTGTGCAGACAGCTCAAGCAGTTTGATAGAGAGGCTCGTGCCCAAGGGCTGTTTGCTCTGGCAGGAGAAGCCAGCCAGATGCGCTGGCAACTGGTAGCGGAACTGCAGCAAGCCAGAGCAGCAGAGGTCAGTCATGGCGGCGTCTAATTGGCAGGCTCTGCTGGTCTATGTGATGAAGTTTGGCCCCTTGAACCAGCAAGGTGCCGAGCAGTGGCTCGATAGTCATTGCCCTGAGTGGCGCAATGGAAACGATGTGCCTGCCGGTCAAATCTGGGTGGCAAAAGTGGGGAGAAGTCATGACAGCAAGCAATGAACGCACCCGCTTGATCCGGCTGGTGCAGGTGGGCCGCCGCTCCCTGGGGCTGGATGACGAAACCTATCGTGAGCTGCTGACCCAGCAGAGTGGCAAGTGCTCTGCGGCAGCGCTGTCGATCCAGGAGCTGGACAAGGTGCTGCAAGCCATGAAGGGGGCAGGGTTTAAACCGACTGTTAAACGTGGCGTAAAAGGAGGCAAGCAGAAGCGTTTAAGCCCGGTCAGCGGTACCCAGGTTCGGACGGCTGAAATAGGGGTGATCCGGGCTATCTGGATCACAATGGCCAAACACGGCCTGCTGCGTGATGGCAGTGAGACGGCGCTCAATCACTATGTGGAGCGTCAGACGGTGCGGATCAATAACGGGGTGGGTGTGGCCGAGGTGTCCTGGCTCGATGGTGCGTTGGCTTATTCGGTGCTGGAATCCCTCAAGCACTGGCATAAGCGGGAGATGGTCAAGGCCCTGCAGGCGGCCAATAAAACTAGGTTCATCGCGGCTTTCCGGGGAAGGCCGCCTTGATTTTCAGAAAAAAGTATTCTGAGTCCCTAAATCCATATGCCATACGCTTTATCACTTTGATCTTGTTGTTCACCCCTTCCAGCACACTCGTGTGCATCGGGTAGTTTGCACTCGCCAGGATCCCCCGCATATATTTCGATAAATTTCGACCAAATCGTTGCAGCGGCGCTAGCCCGCTTTCCTTCACCTGCCGCATCCAGCTCCGCCATCGTCGCCATCCTTCCCACACGCTCGGCGCATACCAGATGCCCTTCAACGCCTCTTTCAGCACGTACACCATCGCCAGCGGTTGATTCGCCGCCAACAGCTCCTGCAACTTCACATCCTGTTTTTCACTCAGCTTCGCCCGATTACGTAGCAGCAACCAACGCGCACTTTTGACCACTTTTCGCGCCGGTTTATCGCTTTTCAGTGCATTCGCCTGCTCCACTCGCACCCGGTCCACCACCTCTCGGCCATAGCGAGCCACCACGTGGAACAGGTCGTAGACCACCTCCGCCTGCGGGCAGTGTTGCTTCACCTCCAGGTCGAACGCCGTGTTCATGTCCATCGCCACCGCCTCAATCTGCTGGCATCGCTCGCCGAGCTGCTCGAAGAAGGGACGGATAGCGGCCCGGCTGTTGCCGTGCCCCACCCACAGGACGCGGGTTCGCTCGGCATCCATGATCACGGTGGCATAGCGGTGTCCCTTGTGCAGGGCAAACTCATCCATCACCAGCCGCCGCACCTCCCCAAGTTCGATGGTGCCCACACTGGTCTGCAAACGGCGCTTGTCGATCTCCTTGATGGTGTGCCAACCGACCCCGGTGAGCTGGCTGACATGGCGGATGGGGAGGTACTGAACGAGCGCTTCAATCCAGCACTGCATGCGCCGGGTGAGGCGGGAGCCAGAGGGGAGCCAGTCGATATGTTCACTGACGCGACCACAGCGCAGACAGTCGACGCGGCGAACAGGCAGTTGTAACCAGACTTGTCGGTCAAATAGGTCTCGCTCACGCACCCGGCGGATACGTTGGTCGTGGATCAATGGCGTGGGTTGCAGGCATCGGCGACAACGGGGCAACAGGTCGGCGCGAGGCTCAAGGGTAAACAGGGTGTGATGGTTGGCAGAAAGCGCTTGGGCGATGACGGTATAACCTGGCCAGAAGGAGGCAATATCAATATGATGCACGGCGACAGCAGGGTGATGGTGGTGGTGTGTTTGGAGACAGCCAGTTTACCAGCACCCTGTCTGTCAACTTCCACTTCCCCAAGATCCCGCGAAGAACCTAAAATAAGGGACCTAAGTCCCCCTTGACCTGGATCAAGGGAGGTGGCGGGCAAAAGCGGGCAGTGGCCGGATCTGGCCGGGGCGGGATGCCGCCAGCCTGGATGACAGAGCCCGCCAACCGGCCCCAGCCAGGCAACAGCGCAACAAAAACGGCGCCCGAAGGCGCCGTTTTTCATGTCCGTCATTTGACCGACGGGGAACAAGCCGCTGGCTTATTCGTCTTCCAGGTAGGCGTAGCCTTGCAGACCCAGCTCCAGCTCGTCGAGCAGGGCCTTGCGGGTCTCGTCGTCCAGCGCCGGGTGGGAGACGATGCGCTGGTAGTTCTCGCGGATCACGGACGGGTCGATGTTGACGTAACGCAGCAGCTGGTCGACGGTGTCGCCACGCACCACGTTGCGGATGTCCATCTTGCCTTCTTCATCCAGCCACACTTCCGCGCAGTGGGTGTCACCGAACAGGTTGTGCAAATCCCCCAGGATCTCCTGATAGGCACCCACCAGGAAGAAGCCGACGTGGCACTCTTCGTGCTCCCCGTAGACCGGCATCGGCAGGGTGCTTTCCACCCCCAGACCGTCGACGTAGTGCTCCACCTGACCGTCGGAGTCACAGGTGATGTCCATCAGGATGCCGCGGCGGGTGAGCGGACGATCAAGACCGGCCAGCGGCATCACCGGGAACACCTGACCGATACCCCAGGCATCCGGCAGGGACTGGAACAGGGAGAAGTTGGCAAAGCACTTGTCCGCCAGTTTCTCGGAGAGCTCGTCGGCCAGGGCGCGGTGGTTGCGGTTGACCGGGTTCAGCAGCTCCTTGAGCGCCAGACAGGTGTTCTGGTGCAGCATCTCGGCCCAGGCGCGTTGCTCCAGGTTCAAGAGGCCCATGGTGTACTGGGCGTTGACGTCACCGAGATCCGCCACGGAGTCGTGGAAGATCTCCAGCAGGGAGGGATCTTCCCCGCGCAGGTCCAGCCAGCCTTTCCACATGTTCTGCAAGATGGTGGGCGCGTCTTCGTCCGGGGCGCTGATGTCGTTCACCTCCACCCCTTCGGCACCAATGATGTTGGTGACCAGCACGGCGTGGTGTGCAGTCAGGGCACGGCCGGACTCGCTGATGATGGTCGGGTGCGGCAGGTCGAACTCGCGGCACACATCGCCGATGCCCCAGACCACGTTGTTGGCGTACTCGGAGAGGCTGTAGTTCGCGGAGCAGTGGCTCTGGGAACGGGTGCCCTCGTAGTCCACACCCAGGCCGCCGCCCACGTCCACCACCTCGACCTTGGCGCCAAGACGGCACAGCTCGGCGTAGAAGCGGCCGCACTCGCGGATGCCGCCCTGGATGTCGCGGATGTTGGCGATCTGGGAGCCCAGATGGAAGTGCAGCAGTTGCAGGCAGTCCAGCTTGCCGAGGCTGCGCAGACGCTCCACCAGCGCCAGGATCTGGGAGGCGGAGAGACCGAACTTGGACATGGAACCGCCGCTCGATTCCCACATACCGGAGCCGGTGGACGCCAGACGGGCGCGCACCCCGATGTTGGGCTTGATGTTGAGACGAGCTGACTCGTCCAGCACCATTTCCAGCTCGGAGGGCTTCTCCACCACGATGTAGACCTTGTGGCCCATCAGGTTGCCCAGGAGGGCGTGGCGGATGTATTCGCGGTCCTTGTAACCGTTGCAGACGATCACGGACCCTTGCTCATGATGATGGGACAGCACGGCCAGCAACTCGGGCTTGGAGCCCGCTTCCAGCCCAAGCCGGGGCTTGTCGCTGTAGGACTGACTGATGGTCTCGATGACGCGGCGCTGCTGGTTTACCTTGATCGGGTAAACGCACAGGTAATCCCCTTCATAGCCTGACTTTTCGATGGCCTGACCGAAGGCGTTGAACAGCGCATCGACCCGGCTCTTGAGGATGTCGGGGAAACGCAGCAACACCGGCGTGGTCAGCCCGGACTGGCGCAGTTGCTCGATGGCCTCGGACAGCACGATCTGAGCCTCGGGGCGAGACTTGTCGGGAGAGACGGTCACATGACCGGCGTCATTGATATTGAAAAAACCCGCACCCCAGTAGGGAACGTTGTAGACCTTCAAGGAGTCCTTGCTGGACCAGTTAGTCATGGGCTATGCCTCGCAAATGAGCGGCCGTGGGCCGCCTTCGTTACCCTCAATCACATCCAGACCATTGATTGCAAAATGCGGCAAGCCAGAGCGGCCTGCTGACGTTGGACCCGCAACGGAGCATGCTCCGCCACATCCTGTTCATTGCACATCGCGGCAAGCCAAGGCTGCCTGGTGGATCTTGGGAAGTAACGAGTCTTGATGTGGGGCTGGTGGCTTTACATCAAGCTCAACGGTATGCGGTAACACCTTGCCGGCGTACCGCGGTACTTTGATGACAATCGGCATCAGCCACGCCGTTTGTTCATCATTCGGCAGCCATCCCGACGGACAGGAGAAGGTTTCAAGGAAGAGAAGGGAAGACGTCAGCACGCATCATGTTGATGGACGACAACCACTACGACCCGCTCAACGCCAGTGACCGCCCATGACAAGGGAGATGATGAGCCCGAAGCCCACTCGGTCAGCTGAAAGATGAGAGTCCGTTGTTCTCCCTGATACCGGAGCCTAACCGGTATTAAAGAAACCATTCCCCAGCAGTGTCTGTCGTTTCTGCGTGCCTCGCCCTATAGGCGTCATGATCCTGCGGGTCTGGCGGACACGGCCTGCGCAGGGTTGCCCTCGGATCGGCGCGGAGTGTACACACTTACCGCAGCCAGTGACAATAAAAAATCGTGTTAAAAAACGGGTTTTCATCGGGGGGCAAAATCTCGCTGCCAGCAAGGCGGGCTCTGGGATGGCGGGGGATGAGAGCGCGTGGGCGAGGCGATGAAAATAACCAACACGTCACGCTTTTTGGGTCACCCCTTGCCAGCGCTGGGCCGAGGGGAAATTCAGCTTTATCGCAATTGCTTAACCAGTTTTTATTTTGGAATTTTTATGCAAACTGCCGAGCAATGATCCCCGCCCCTCCCCTTCGATGGCCCTCCTCTCTCCCACAAAATCATCAAAAACTGCGCTGACGCAATAAGCGGCGCCGCCGTCTTGGCCACAATGACTCCTCTTTCGTGACCCGAGGCTTGCCCATGAACACCCTGCTTTCGCGCTTTCTCCACTACCTCACCTTTCATACCCGCTCCGATGCGACCAATCCTGCCTGCCCCAGCAGCGAGGGACAGCGCCTCTTCGCCCGGGCCCTGCGCGACGAAATGACGCAGATGGGGCTGAGCCAGGTCACCCTGGACGAGCACCAGCCGGATGCCCCCGCCATCGGGCTCATCGCCCACATGGACACCGCCGATTACGAGGCCGAGTGCGTCGTTCCCCAGATAGTCGAGAACTATCAGGGGGGCGATATCTGCCTTGGCAAAGGGGACGAGGTGCTGGCCATCCGCCAGTACCGCTTCCTGAAAAACTACCTGGGGCAGGATCTCATCACCACCGACGGCACCACCCTGCTGGGGGCCGACGACAAGGCGGGCATCGCCGAGATCCTCACCGCCGTGGAATACCTGCAGGCTCACCCCGAGATCCCCCGTGGCGATGTCTGGGTCGGCTTTACCCCGGACGAGGAGATAGGGCGCGGTGCCGACCGCTTCCCGCTGGAGCGCTTCCCGGCCAAGTGGGCCTACACGGTGGATGGCGGCGAGCTCGGCGAGCTCGAATGCGAGAACTTCAACGCCGCCAGCGCCACGGTGCGCATCACAGGCAACAACGTCCACCCCGGCACCGCCAAGGGCAGCATGATCAACAGCCAGACCCTGGCCGCCCGCTTCCATGCCGCCATGCCCGCCGAGCAGACCCCGGAGTGCACCCAGGGGTATGAAGGCTTCTTCCACCTGGCCCGGATGGAGGGCACGGTGGAGGAGACCACCCTGCACTACCTCATCCGCGACTTCGACGATGACTGCTTCGCCGCCCGCAAGGCCCAGCTCAAGGAGCGGGTCGCCTCCCTGCAGCTGGACGCCCCCAGGGCGCGCATCACCCTGGAGATAGCGGATAACTACCGCAACATGCGCAGCCAGATAGCGCCCCATCCCCACATCGTCGAGCTGGCCAAAGCCGCCATGGAGGCCGCCGACGTGGTGCCCAAGATCAAACCCATTCGCGGCGGCACCGACGGCGCCCGGCTCTCCTTCATGGGGCTGCCTTGTCCGAACCTGTTCACCGGCGGCCACAACTTCCACGGCAAGCACGAGTTCATCCCCCTGCAATCCATGGAAAAAGCGGTCGCCACCCTGGTGGCGCTGGTGCGCCTCACCTCTGCCTGGCGGGCAGAGTAAGGGGGCAAGGACGGGGTTCGCCCCGTCATCAAACCGTCACCCAACCGACACACGAAAGGCACGCAGGGGCGTCAAACTGGGGCAAAGTTCAGCGGAGCCTTGCCCATGTTCGACGTCGATACCCTGTTGGGGCAGCACCTGCCCCGCCTCGCCAGCCAGCCCCTCCTCCGTCCCCTGATGAGGCAGGGGCTGAGCTGGTTGCTGCACGAGGAGGCCTTCACCCGCTTTGCCGCGCGCCATCCCCACCTGCGCGGTCTGGACTTCATCGAGCAGGCCCTCACCGAGCTCCACTTCGACTACCGGGTGAGCGAGGCCGAGCTCGAGCACATTCCCGCCAGC
The DNA here is from genome assembly GCF_019046925.1 of Aeromonas sp. FDAARGOS 1402. Classification (NCBI taxonomy): domain Bacteria; kingdom Pseudomonadati; phylum Pseudomonadota; class Gammaproteobacteria; order Aeromonadales; family Aeromonadaceae; genus Aeromonas; species Aeromonas sp. FDAARGOS 1402. Next base: position 2,921,644 of record NZ_CP077201.1, on the reverse strand, counting down.
GGCCGGGTCATTCTTGTCGCCAACCACCCCATCGGCTCCCTGGACGGGCTGGCCCTGCTGCGCCTCATCGGGCGCATCCGCCCCGACGTCAAGATAGTGGCCAACCAGGTGCTGGCCCAGCTCGCGCCGCTGCGCCCATTGCTATTGCCGGTGGACAACCTGGGGGGCAAGACCGACAGGCAGGCCATCCTCGCCATGAACGAACACCTCGCCGCCGACGGGGCCCTGGTTATCTTCCCCGCAGGCGAGGTCTCCCGCCTCGGCCCCAAGGGGGTAAAGGATGGCCCCTGGCAGGCCGGCTTCATCAAGCTGGCCCAGCGCAGCCGAACGCCCCTGGTGCCCATTCACCTGGGAGGGCGCAACAGCCTCTGGTTCTATCTCGCCTCCTGGCTCAACAAGCCCGCCTCCGCCCTGCTGCTGGTACGCCAGCTGTTTCGCCAGCAGGGGCGGACGCTGCCGGTGACCATAGGGGCGCGCATTCCCCTCGCCAGTTTTCAGGAGTTGCCGGCCAAGACGGCAGCCCGGCTGGTGCGCGGCCACCTCTACCGAATCGCTCGAGGCAAGGCGGGACGGTTGCAGACCGAGGCCCCCATCGCCCTGCCGGAGGATCGCCGCCTGCTGAAACAGGCCATCGACGGGTGCGAGCTGCTCGGCCAGACCCCGGACGGCCAGCGTATCCTGCTCTATCGCCGCCACGAGCAGAGCCACTCGGTGATCCTGCGTGAACTGGGGCGCCTGCGGGAGATCGCCTTTCGGGCGGTGGGGGAAGGCTCGGGCAAGCGGCGGGATCTCGATGCCTTCGACGATGACTATCACCACCTCATCCTCTGGGATCCCGCCCGCCTCGACATCATCGGCGCTTACCGTTTCGCCCCGGTGGCCGAACGGCTGGCCAGCAAGGGGCTGGATGGCCTCTACAGCCACACCCTGTTCGGCTTCGAAGAGAAGCTGCTGCCCCGGCTGGAACAGGCCATCGAGCTTGGCCGCAGCTTCATCCAGCCCGCCTACTGGGGCAAGCGGGGGCTCGATTACCTCTGGTTCGGCATCGGGGCCTATCTGGCCCGCTATCCCCAATACCGTTACCTGTTCGGGCCCGTCACCCTCTCCGGCAGCCTGCCGCCAGCGGCCAAGGATCTGCTGGTGGGCTTCTATCGCCAGCACTTCGCCCCCGCCCTTGCCCTCGCCCCTTCCCGCCGCCCCTATCCCGCCACGCCGACGCTGTTCGAGGGGCGCGATTACGGGGACGACCTCAAGGTGCTCAAGGCCGGGCTAGACAACCTGGGCTGCGCCATTCCCACCCTCTACAAGCAGTACGCCGAGCTGTGCGAGCCGGGGGGCGTGCAGTTCATGGACTTTGGCATCGACCCGGACTTCAACCACTGCATCGACGGCCTGGTGTGGGTGGACGTGAGCCGCATCAAGCCCCACAAGCGGGCCCGCTATATCGGCCTCCCCGCCGGGGAAGGGCTGGCCACATCTGGCGACCGTTGACCGGGGGCCGCAACGAAAGAGGGAGGCCTGCGCCTCCCTCTTTCACATCATGGGTGATGCAGCCTACTCGGCTGCGGGTTTGCGATCCGCATGGCCGAGATCCCGCTCCGGGGCGATGACATCCCGCACCCGCTGCTTGATCTCCTTGGCCTCGGGGAAGCCCTCGTCGGCCACCCTGTCCCACACCAGCACCCCGTCCACCAGGATGCGAAACTCCCCCTTGCTGGCGGGCACCAGGGCCACCTCGCCCAGTTCGCCGTCGAAGGTGGAGAGCAGTTCCTGGGCGAGCCAGGCGGCTCGCAGCATCCAGCGGCAGAGGGTGCAGTAACGGATTTCGATGCGCGGTTTCGCGAGGGGCAAATGGGTGTCTGTCATGGGGTGACTCCGTGAAAATCGGTCAACCAGTGGCGAGCGATGCGCTGCATGGTGGCCTGGGGCAGTTCGTGAAGGCCCGGGGTGGATGCCTGATGGGCCAGTTGGTGCACCCCTTCGATGATCTCCGCCAGCACCAGGTAGACATATTCGCCGATGACGGCGCCGTGGACGAAGTTGACCGCCTCCCCCCGGTTGAGCAAAAAGATGGTGCTGCCGTCCGGCCGGGTCAGGGCCAGCACATGGGGACACACCTCCTCGCTCGGCCAGGGCAGCTGGGCGAGGCTGAAGGCGAATTCGTCGTCGGCGGAGGTGACCGAGGCCAGCATGGCGCCGGGGCGCAGGGCCTGCAGATCGGTGATGTCGAGGGAGCCGTTGCCGGTGGAGCAGATCACCAGCTCGGCGCGGCCCAGGGCCTCGGCCTTGTTCACCAGCTTGAAGCCGTGGGAGAGCGCCTCCACCTGGCGCAGGGCATCCGTCTCCACCAGCTCCAGATGCAGGTTGCGACAGCGCAGTTCCCGGGCGATGCTGCGCCCCACCTTGCCATAGCCGAACAGGGCGGCCTGGCAGACATTGAAGGTACGCCTCAGGGTACGCGCGAGGGACTCCGCGGAGTAGACCACGCTCAGGCCGATCTGGATATCTTCCGCCTGCTTGAGGGGGCTGCGGGCCACCGAGATGACGGGGGCCGCCAGGGACTCCTGTTCGTAGCGCTGATGGCCGTTCTCGGTCATCTCCACCACCCCGATGAAGCGGGCGCCAAAGTGCTCGGCCAGTACCGCCTGGCTCTTGGCGAAGTAGCCGCCGATGTCGAGGATGATGAGCCGCTCGTGGGACATCACCAGGGGGGCAATCTGGGCGATCACCTCACCGGGATCCGAGGTCCAGTGGCGATTGAGGGGCAGCACGGGGTAGTGCTGCTGGGCCCAGGCCAGCGTCGGCCCGTGCACGGACTTGGGTTTGGGCAGGATGGCACCGACCCGGCCCACCCGATCGAGCACCTGGATGAAGTCGGGTCTGTCGGGAAGCAGGTGGGTCACCAGCAGGATGCAGAGATCCCCAAGACATCCCTGTTCGGTGAAATGGCGAAAAAACAGATGCTCAGATCCCTGACTGTGCAACTGTGGCCTCCTTAGCGTGCCGCGGGAAAGCAGGCAAACAGAACCCGGCATAGCCGGGTTCTGTGTGTATCCAGATAATTGAAAATCCTTTTTATCCGAAAGCACCATGGGTCTCAATCTTTATCTGTCCAGACTTTGACAAGCCCATCAATTTCTAAGGTAATAGCCTGTTTTTCATGCAGAAATCAGTAAAGTGACGCCTCTGGCCATACCCACCACAGACTCACTCCGGCACCGACGGCCGCCACCAGGATCAAGACCCCCCAGCGAGAGAGTCCCGGGCGCCCGTGCAGGGCACGTTCCAGCAGCGGCAACAGCCAGACCGGCAGCAGCACCAGCAGGGGCACTTCCACGTACTGCCAGGCGAGCATCTGCACGAAGGCGAGTGAAAGCCCCAGGGCAGCCGGAGTCACCTTGACCCCTGCAAAGGCGCCGAGCAGGGCACGGAATCCGGCAAACGCGGCCAGGGCCCCCGTCAGCTGGGCGATGAGCAGGCTGCCATCGATGCCGATGACCAGCGCCAGCCAGATGAAGGCCAGGGCGAAGCCGAGCCCCTCCTCGCTGTCACCGCGCCAGCTCGTCCAGCCAGACCAGAGGATGGCGGGCAGCAGGGCCAGCCAGATCCCGGGCTCGCTCGCCAGCACGGAGGCCAGCCCCTGCCACCACACCAGGGCGCCCAGCACCCCGAACAGCGCGAGGGCGATCCCCTTATTGGTACCCTGGGTCAGGGCGGGTACCAGCAGGGTCAGTGGCAGCCACTGCCACGCCTTGACCGGCAGGCCATAGGCACCGCCCAGCAGGCAGCCCACCAGCCAGATCCCCAGGGCGCCCCACAGATAGCCCAGCCGCGGCCAGCGCCACGACAGCAAAGCGGCCCCTAAAGGAGCCGCCAGGGTTTGAAGCAGGAGTGCTGCGCCCATTACTTGCGCACGCCTTCAACGAACAGGTTGATGGTCATCTCGTCAGGGATGTTCGGCACCATGTAGTTCACGCCGAACTCGCTGCGCTTGATGGTGGTGGTGGCGTTGAAGCCGCTGCGGTAGCCGCCCCAGGGATCCTTGCCCTCGCCAATGTGGACCAGGTCGAAGGCCACGTCCTTGGAGACGCCGTGCAGGGTCAGGGTGCCCTTGAGCACGCCTTTGTCCTTGGTGCCTTCATAGCCGGTGCTGACGAAGGTCATCTTGGGGTACTGCTTCACGTCCAGGAAGTCGGGGCTGCGCAGGTGCTTGTCGCGGGCCTCGTGGTTGGAATCCACGCTGGCGGCATCGATTTCGAAGTTCGCCTTGGCCGCCGCCGGGTTGGCGTCGTCCATGCTGAAGGTGCCACTGAAGGTGTTGAACCGGCCGACCAGTTCGGAGAAGCCGAGGTGGCCCACCTTGAACTGGACTGTGGTGTGCGCTGCATCGACATCGTAATCGGCAGCCATCAGGGGAGCCGCCATAAACAGGCAAGAGGCCAGCAGGGCCTTGGTCATTTTCATTCCGATCGTTCCTTCATTGGGGGTTCACAACGGTGTCCAAAATGCTAACCTCCTATCGAGAATAGATAATCATCGATTTATTAAAATAATTATCAACCGAGAGTGGAATATGGATCAGATAGCCGCCATGCGCACCTTCATCAAGGTGGTGGAGTGCCAGAGCTTCACCAAGGCCGCCCATCAGCTCGGGATCTCGGTCGCCATGACCTCCAAGCTGATGCAGCAGCTCGAGGAGTCCCTCTCCACCCGGCTGCTGTCGCGCACCACCCGCCAGGTCAATCCCACCGAGGCGGGCCAGTTCTACTACCAGCGCTCCCTGGCCCTGCTGGCGGAGCTGGAAGAGACCCACAGCCAGCTCACCCACAACAACCAGCAGCCCCAGGGCACCCTCAAGCTCTCGGTGCCCATGGATTTCGGCTACCTGCACCTCTCCCCCGCCCTGCCCCTGTTTCGCGAGCGCTACCCGGACTTGAAGCTCGAGATTGAGTACAGCGACCGGCGGGTGGCCCTGGTGGAGGAGGGGTTCGATCTGGCCCTGCGCATCGGCAACCTGCCGGACTCCTCCCTGGTGGCCAAGCCGCTCGCCATGATGAAGATGGTGGTGTGCGCCAGCCCCGACTACCTGGCCCGCCGGGGCAGGCCGAAGACCCCGGAGGATCTCAAGCAGCACGACTGCCTCATCTACACCCTGACCCAGCCGGACTGGGTCTTCAAACGGGATGGGGAGGAGCACAGCATCCGTCCCCAGGGGCCCCTTCGCGCCAACAACGGGGTGGCCCTGACCCGGGCCGCCTGCGACCACCAGGGCATCATCTTGCAGCCCACCTTCATTGTGGGGGATGCGCTGCGCTCGGGGGCGCTGGTCCCCTTGTTGCTGGAGTGGGAGAAGGGGCAGGTGGGGCTCTATGCCCTCTATCCGCACCGCCGTTTCGTGTCGGCCAAGGTGCGCTGCTTCATCGAATTCGTGCAGGAGCGCTATCTGGCGCCCCACTACTGGGACAGGGAGACCTGAGCCCGGGCTCAGGGGGTGGGCATCAGCTCGGCCACCAGCAGGTGATCCTGCTGGCTCATCTGCCAGCGTGGCAGACGCTGGCGCAAGGCGGCGAGCTCGGCCTCCCCCAGCGCATAGGGCAGGGTGACGTGCAGGCAGTGGCAATCCAGCATAGCCGCCAACTGCATCATCAGGGCGAGGTTTGCCTCGTCGCTCTTGTGCTTGTTGATGCGCTTGCCGAGCTCGTGGCGAAAGTGGGTCTCGGGATCCTGGGTCATCGCCTGCCAGCCGTAACCAAAGAGCGGAATGAAGGCGCTGACGATGCCAAGGGCGGTGAGGGGCCGTTTGGGCGGGTGATAGAGGGCGTTGAGATCCAGCAGGATGGGGCTTTGATGGGGCTCACGACTGCCGGATAAAATAGTATTGCTCATTGGATTACCCTGTTGATTCCTCTAGACTTCGCCGCATATTTGACCTGACATGCCAACGAGGTGCTGATGCTAAGCGATATCGAGATCTCCCGCCAGTCCCCCCGCCTGCCCATCGCCGAGGTGGCAGCACAGCTCGGCATAGCGGCCGCCCATCTCCACCCCCACGGCCATTACAAGGGCAAACTCGACCTCGCGCTGCTCCATCACGCCCCCACCCGCGAGCCCGGCAAGCTGGTGCTGGTGAGCGCCATCACGCCGACCCCCCTTGGGGAGGGCAAGACGGTCACCACGATCGGCCTCTCCATGGGGCTCAACCACATCGGCCAGCCCAGCATCGCCACCATTCGCCAGCCGAGCCTCGGCCCCGTCTTCGGGGTCAAGGGGGGCGCCGCCGGGGGCGGCATGGCCCAGGTGGTGCCGATGGAGGAGATGAACCTGCACCTCACCGGGGATTTTCACGCCCTCACCGCCGCCCACAACCTGGCCTCTGCCGCCCTCGATGCCCGCCTGTTCCATGAACGCAAACTCGGTGACCAGTTCAGCGCCAGAACCGGTCTGGCGCGGCTCGATATCGACCCGGCCAACATCCTCTGGCCCCGCACCCTGGACATGAACGACCGGGCGCTTCGCCACCTCACCCTCGGCCAGGGCGGCGCTGCCGATGGTGTCGAGCGCCCCGATCGCTTCGTCATCACCGCCGCCTCCGAGCTGATGGCCATTCTGGCGCTGGCCAGGGATCTCAAGGACTTGCGCGCGCGTATCGGCCGCATCCAGCTCGCCCTCGACCAGCGCGGCCAGCCCATCACCGCCGAGCAGCTGGAAGTGGCGGGGGCCATGACGGTGCTGCTCAAAGACGCCCTCAAGCCCACCCTGATGCAGACCACGGAGCAGACCCCTGTGCTGGTCCACGCCGGCCCCTTTGCCAACATCGCCCACGGCAACTCCTCCGTCATCGCCGATCGCATGGCGCTGGGTCTTGCCGACTACGTGGTGACCGAGGCGGGTTTTGGCTCCGACATGGGGCTGGAGAAGTTCTTCAACATCAAGTATCGCCAATCCGGCCTCGCCCCCACCTGCGTGGTGCTGGTGGCCACGGTGCGCGGCCTCAAGGCCAACAGCGGCCTGCTCGACATCCGGCCGGGCCTGCCGCTGCCGGCCAGCCTGCAAGGGGAAGATCTGCCCACCCTGACAGCGGGGTGCGCCAACCTCGCCTGGCATATTCACAACGCCCGCCGTTACGGGGTGCCCGTGGTGGTCGCCATCAACCGCTTCCCCACCGACAGCGACGCCGAGCTGGCCCTGCTGGAGGCGGCGGCGCGCCAGGCCGGTGCCTGTGGGGTCGCCCTCTCCCGGGCCTTCACTGACGGTGGCGCGGGCGCGGCGGATCTGGCTCACGCCGTGGTGGCGGCCTGCAAGCAGCCCAGTGAGGTCAGGCTGCTCTACCCCGATGAGATGAGCCTTGCCGCCAAGCTCGCCACCCTGGTGGAGTGCGGCTATGGCGGCCGGGGCATCACCCTCTCGGACAAGGCGTGCCAGCAACTGGCCAGACTCTCGGCAGAGGGCCAGGATCACCTGCCCGTCTGCATGGCCAAGACGCCGCTCTCCATCAGCCATGACCCCGCCAGGAAGGGCGTGCCGACGGACTTCGAGGTCCCCATTGAGGAGGTGAAACTCTGCGCGGGGGCAGGCTTCGTCTATGCCCTGGCAGGCCCCATCATGACCATGCCGGGCCTGGGCAGCCTGCCGGCCTATCGCCATATCGACATCAACGATGACGGCGACATCGTCGGCCTGAGCTGACGCGCAGTCTGGCAGCCTGCCCTCCCTGAACACCATATGGACATCGACGATGACGGGGAGATTGTCGGCCTGAGCTGACGCGCAGGCTGGCAGCCTGCCCTCCCTGAGCGCCATATGGCCATCGACGATGACGGCGAGATAGTCCGGTTGCGCCACATGATCGGGCAAGCAGTCTGCCATCGGCCGATGACGCGGCGCTAATCGACCCTGACATCAACACACCCGCCATCAACAACAAGGCCCCGCCGATTGGCGGGGCCTTGTTGTGCGTATCAGAACGCCATCAGTAGTGGAAGCGCCCCAGCTTGCTCATGACCATCTCGGTCAACCCGTGCATCTGCTTGCTCTGGGCATCCTGCTCCCGGGCCACCCGGGTGGAGGCGCTCGCCAGCTCGTGGATGTTGCTGACGTTCTGGTTAATCTCCTCGCTCACCTTGGATTGCTGCTCGGCGGCGCTCGCAATCTGGGTCGCCATGTCCTGGATACGGTCGGCGGCCTGCACTATGGTCGCCAGCTCGCTTACCGCCTGCTCGGCATCACGCAGCGCCAGGCTGCTCAACTGGCGTCCCTCTGTCATGGTGTCGACCGCGGCGCGCGTGGTATCCCGCAGCCTGTCTATCATCAGCTGGATCTCCTGGGTCGAGGCCCGGGTCTTGGATGCCAGGGTACGCACCTCGTCGGCCACCACGGCGAAACCGCGACCATGTTCACCGGCCCGTGCCGCCTCGATGGCTGCGTTTAGCGCCAGCAGGTTGGTCTGCTCAGAGATGGTCCGGATCACATCCAGGATGCTGCCAATCTGCACCCCCTGCTGCTGCAAGGCGGTGATCCTGTCCGACACCTCGCTGACCTGGGCACTCAACTGGCGGATGCCGTTGGCAGAGGCGCTCACCACCTGCTGACCCTTGTGCACCGCATGACGGGTCTCATCCACCGCCTGGGCCGTGATCTGGGCGCTGCTGGAGACGGAGTCTGCGGTTGATGACATTTCATGGATGGCCGTGGCCACCAGCTCGACCTGCTCCAGCTGGTGATGGCTGTTCGCCAGCCCCTGCTGGGCCTGCCTGGCCGAGTTCACCGCCGCCTGCTGCAACTCGTGCACGCTGGTGGCGGTGTCGGTCACTATGCCCTGCACGGTCGCGACGAACTGGTTGATCCCCTCCGCCAGCACCCCGGTCTCATCGCGCCGGTGCTGGGTCAGCCGCTGGGTCAGATCCCCTCCGGCGCTGGAGAGACGCACCACCATGCGAGCCGTCTCCTGCACCGGCCGGGAGATGGACCCTGCCGCGAAAGCGAGTCCGACCAGACCTATACCCGCCACCAGGATGCCCACCATCAGCTGGGTCCAGACCCCCTTGCCAAAGGCCTCGGCACGGGCCTGCGCCATCCGCTCGTACTCGGCATAGAGGGCGCTGCCCGGCACCTCGATGGCGATCCCCCAGGCCTGTGTGACCTTGTTGAGGCTGATGGGTGCGAAGACCCTCAAGCCATCGGCATGCTCGTCGCTGCCCCTCTCGCCGCGTTGCAACTGGGCCAGCAAGGATGGATCCTGCAAGCGCTGCCCTACCCCGTCGCCATCGCGGGAGTCGGCGGCGATGATGCCCATGGGGCTGATAATGCGCACCCTGCCCTGCCCGTCGAATACCCGTCGGCTGATGTCAGCGGCCAGCCGTTGCAGGTAGTTGAGGGAGTAGTCGATGCCCACCATGCCGAGGTATTGATCCCCGTTCAGCACAGGCACCACGAAGGAGGTGAGCAGGGTGGGCTGACCGTTGACCTGGTAGACGGAGGGGTCGACGGCGCAGCTTGCCTTGCTCTCCTGCGGGCAGAGATACCACTCGGAGGCCCGGATCCCGGTCGCGCTCGGCGTCTTGCTGTAGAAATCCCCCAGGGGTTTGAGGTCAAAACCGGCCGGGCCGCGGCTCCAGTAGGGGGCGAAGTTGCCCGATGCCTGGCTATGCCGGCCATCACCGGTATGGAGCGCATCCTGACCGTCGAAACGATCCGCCTCCCAGCCACTGTAGATGCTGAGGAAATCCGGGTTGCGATCCCCGATGTCCTTGAGCAGGGCCGTGACCTCGTCCCGATCGAGAGGCTCGGACTGATGGACATTGCCCGCCAGCAGTGCCGCCAGGGTTTCGGCCGCATCCAGCGCCAGTTCGAAGGAGCGTGCCACCTCGCTCGCCTGACCATCCGCCAGGGTCAGCAGCCACTGCCTGGCCTGCTGGTGGGCCGCATCGTGGCTCTCCTGCTGGATCTTCTCCTGCATGCTGGCCAGGGAAACATAGCTGTAACCCACCACGCTGAGGACGGTGGTCAGCAGGATGCAACCCGCAAAGAACATGACTTGATACTTGATGGAACGGAACATGGCGGATGGTGGGTCTCTTGAGCCAAAACAGAGGCATTGTGCGGGCTCGCAAACAGGTCGTAAACGGCCCCGCATGAAATTAATCGCCGATTTGTGAGCGAATTCGAACATCCGGCCTGTCATCCCCCCATCCGGTAGGTGACGGGGCAGGCGGGCCGGTTGAAACGGGCACAGGGGGGGCGATGACAAACAACAAGGCCCCGCCGATTGGCGGGGCCTTCTGCGCTGTGCCGGGTGGCAGCAAGACTCAGAGGGTGAAGCGCTGGGTCATATGGTGCAGGGTATTGGCCAGCTTGCTCAGCTCGACACAGGCCTGGGCGGTCTGCTGCGCCCCCTGGGCATTCTCGTCGGCGGCGGTGTGGATCTTGACGATGCTGCGATTGAGCTCCTCGGTGACCGCGTTCTGCTGCTCGGTGGCGGTGGCGATCAGGGTGTTCATGTCGGTGATCTGGGTGACGGCACCGTTGATGCTGTCGATGCTGCTCCCCGCCTCCCGCGCCAGCTCCACGCTCTCCTGCATCTGCTGACGGCTCAGTTGCATGGCGCTGCCCGCCTCGGCGGTGCGCTCCTGAAGCACTTCGATCATCTTGCTGATCTCGGCGGTGGACGCCTGGGTACGCTGGGCCAGACTGCGCACCTCGTCTGCCACCACCGCAAAGCCACGGCCCTGCTCGCCGGCACGGGCCGCTTCGATGGCCGCATTCAGTGCCAGCAGGTTGGTCTGCTCGGCGATGCCGCGAATCACGTCCAGCACCATGCTGATGCTGGCGCTGTCGGTCTCCAGTTGCTGCACCACGCTCCCGGCCTGCTCTATCTGACGGGAGACCTGCTCTATGCTGCCGATGGCGCTGCGTACCACCTGGTTGCCCTGGGTGGAGGTGCGGGAAGCCTGCTTGGCCGCCCCCATGGCGTCCGTGGTGTTGCGAGCCACCTCATTGACCGTGGACTGCATCTCGTTCATGGCGGTGGCGACCTGAGAGACCTCTCCCTGCTGGCTTGCCATGCCTTTGGCGGACTGCTCGGAGATGGCGCTCACCTCCTCTACCGCGCTGCTGAGCTGGCTCACCGAGCCGGAGATTTCACTCACCAGCTCTGCCAGTGCCCCCTGCATCCGGTCGATGGCCGACCCCAGCTGACCCAGCTCGTCGCGGTTGAAGCGGTTGCCGCGGACCCACTCCTGCAGCTCGCCCCGACCGAGATCGCCGCTCGCGATGCGCTGGGCCTGACGGGCCAGCATGATGAGCGGGTCGCGGATCTGACGGGTCAGCACCACCGAGAGGGCGACAACCAGGGCCAGGCCTATCACCAGGGCCAGGGTCACGCTCAGTTTGGCGCTGTCAAAGGCGTCCACCACCTCGGCACGGGAGCCCACGGAGTAGCCGTGGTTGATGCGGATAAGCTCACCCACCGACTTGGTCAGATTGGTATAGAGGGTGACCCCCTCCCCCATGAAGAGGTGCTGGGCTTCGGCCATCTGTCCCGAATCCTGCATCTGCCGGATGCGCTGGTGCAGGGCGACATATCGCTCCCAGTCCGCCTTGACGATGTCGAAGGCGCGGCGCTCCTCCCGATCCTCCGCCCAGATGGTGCCATCGTGGGCCACTATCTGGCGCGCAGCCTCTTGCAGGCTCTTCTCGCTCTCGTTGCGATAGCGGGCCTTCTGCTGGGCATCGTCCGCCACCAGGAAGACATCCAGTTCGTAGCGGCGCAGGGCATTGATGGTCTCGCCGAGGGTGCTGGTCCGCACGACGGCGGGCAGGATACTGTCGGTAAAGCCGATGGCGGCGCGGTTCATCTTGCTGAATTCAAACAGCGAGAAGCCGCCGATAAAGGCCATCATCAGGCCGAGTACGGCAAAGCCGGCGGTAAGTTTTTTGCCTATCGTCATGGTGTTCATGGCATGTCCTGCATGGGGGAAAACAAGTGGCATTGCTGCGCGCAGGCCTGGCCTGCGCCTTCACTACCCTCCTTGGCAGCACATCTCGTCCCTGTCGGCGCGCACAAGGGCGGGCCCGGGGTGTCGGCGTCAACCAGACCGTCCGACAACACGGAGAGCCATAGCGACCGGCACGGTCACAACTTTAGGTATTTTTCAAAAAAAGTGAGGGAAAGGAGACGGGGCCTGTCGGCGACAGCCCCCGGGAGCACTACCCTTTCAGACCACCGAGGAACTCGGCGCGGGTGTCGGGCTGGGTCTTGAAGACGCCGCCCAGGGAGGTGGTGGTGGTGTAGGAGGTAGAGTCCATCACGCCACGGGCCTTCACGCAGAAGTGGGTCGCCTTGATGCTGATGGCCACGTCCCTGGTGCCAAGCAGGGTCTGCAACGCCAGCAGGATCTGCTGGGTCAGCCGCTCCTGTACCTGGGGACGGCGGGCGAAGAACTGCACGATGCGGTTGATCTTCGACAGGCCAATCACCTTGCCGCGGGGAATGTAGGCCACGTGGGCAAAGCCGTCTATGGTGACGAAGTGGTGCTCGCAGGTGCTGGTGAGGCTGATGTCCCGCACCATGATCATCTCGTCCACCTTCATCTTGTTCTCGATCACCGTCACCTTGGGGAAGGTGGCATAGTCGAGGCCGGAGAAGATCTCGTTCACGTACATCTTGGCAATGCGGTGCGGGGTCTCGGCCAGACTGTCGTCGGCCAGATCCAGTCCCAGCGTCTCCATGATGGCGCGCATATGACCTTCGATTTTTTCCTTTTTCTGCTGGCCGCTCAATTCATTGGCCACCAGAGGTGTCTCAAGGCCCTCGGCCTCGAGCGCCGCCCTGACCAACAGGGCTTCCTGGCTTAAGCTCGTCATCGTGTTTCTCTCCCACGCTCAGGGACTGTGCTGGCCTGCGGCATGGTGCCGCGGCGCAATCTTACAGGGCGATTATTGTCATAATTCTGTCTAACTCAAGCCCGGTGCCCGACTTTATGCCAAACCACCCCGTTTTGTCCGCACCGGCCTGCCCATTCGGGGGCAAGGCCATGCCGCCTCTTCCCCAGCCACCATCTCGCACAAGCCACGCATTGGTTACCCATCAGGAGGTAATTCAACGGGATAGCGCCCCAGAATCCGATCACTCCGGGGCATCTGCCCCCCATTACCGCACCTTCGGCCTGCCCATCGGAGCGGATTTTTGGGATAATCCGCCCCCTACACACCAGAGAGGTCATGATGATGGGATTCGATACCGGTGCACTCCTCCCCTTGGACAAGGCCCTGCAAGGGATGCTGGAACAACTCACCTGCTGCTGCGAGACGGAGCAGTTGCCCCTGCCCCAGGCGCTGGATCGGATCCTGGCCGAGGAGATAAGCTCCCCCCTCTTCGTCCCCCCCTTCGACAACGCCGCCATGGACGGCTATGCCGTACGCCTGGCGGATCTCGCCGCCGGGGTGCCGCTCCCCGTGGCGGGCAAGGCCTTTGCGGGCCAGCCCTATGAGGGGGAGTGGCCCGCCGGCCACTGCATCCGCATCATGACCGGGGCCCCTGTGCCCCCGGGTGCTGACGCAGTGGTGATGCAGGAAGAAACGCAAGCCGGCGACAACGGGATCACTTTCCTGACCCGCCCCGTTGCTGGCCAGAACATCCGTCGCCGCGGCGAGGACCTGGCGCAGGGTGACAGGGTGCTCGAAAGCGGCCTGCGCCTGAGCCCCAGAGAGCTGCCGCTGCTCGCCTCCCTTGGCATCGCGAGCGTCACGGTGCGCCGTCCCCTCAAGGTCGCCATCTTCAGCACAGGGGACGAGCTCAAGCCTCTGGGCACCCCGCTCCAGCACGGGGACATCTACGACTCCAACCGCTACGGGGTCAAGGCGATGCTGAACCGCATGGGCTGTGAGTGCTTGGACCTTGGCATCATCCCCGACGATCCGGCGGCCCTGCGCGCCGCCTTCTTGCAGGCCGACCGCGAGGCCGATGCCCTGATCACCACCGGGGGAGTCTCGGTGGGGGAAGCGGACTTCACCAAGCAACTGCTCGAAGAGCTCGGGGAAATTGGCTTCTGGAAGCTCGCCATCAAGCCGGGCAAACCCTTCGCCTTTGGCCGGTTGCCAAACGCCTGGTTCTTCGGTCTGCCGGGCAACCCGGTCTCCGCCATGGTCACCTTCGATCAGCTGGTGCAACCGGCCCTGGCCAGACTGGCCGGTCAGCAGTTTGCACGCCCGCACCCCCTCCAGGCCTTGGCGACAGCGCCGCTCAAGAAGAGCCCGGGGCGCCTGGACTTCCAGCGCGGCATCCTGAGTGTGGGCCCGAATGGCCTCGAGGTACGCAGCACCGGCTCCCAGGACTCCGGGGTGTTCAGCTCCCTGTCCCGGGCCAACTGCTACATCGTGCTCGAGCAGGAGCGCGGCAAGGTGGCCGCCGGTGAGACGGTCACCGTCGAGCCCTTCTCGGGGCTGCTGCTGTGAGCGAGATCCTGAGCGACGCAGAACTCCTTCGCTACAACCGCCAGATCGTGCTCAAATCCTTCGACTTCGAGGGGCAGGAGGCGCTCAAGCAGTCCCGCGTGCTGGTCATCGGCGCCGGGGGCCTCGGCTGCGCCGCCAGCCAGTATCTGGCGGTGGCCGGGGTCGGCCACCTCACCCTGGTGGATTTCGATCGGGTGGAGCTCTCCAATTTGCAGCGCCAGGTGCTGCACAGCGACGCGCGCATCGGCCAGCTCAAGGTGGAGTCCGCGGCGACGTCCCTGCGCGCCCTCACCCCCTGGCTCGAGGTGGAGACCCACGCCGCCCTCGCCGACGAGGCGCTGCTCGATGCCCTGCTGCCAGGCCATCAGCTGGTGCTCGACTGCACCGACAACGTCGCCATCCGCAACCTCCTCAACCAGCGTGCCCGCCAGCACAAGGTGCCCCTGGTCAGCGGCGCCGCCATCCGGCTAGAAGGGCAGCTTTGCAGCTTCACCTGGCAGGAGGATGAACCCTGCTACGCCTGTCTCAGCGCCCTCTTTGGCGATCAGGCCCTCACCTGTGTCGAGGCGGGGGTGCTGGCCCCCGTGGTGGGGCTGGTGGGCAGCCTGCAGGCGCTCGAGGCCATCAAGCTGCTGGCGGGCATGGGCAAAAGCTACAGCGGCCGCCTGCTGATGATCGACGGTCTGGGTGGCAGCTTTCGCGAGCTGAAACTGCCCAAGCGCCCCGACTGCCCGGTCTGCTCAAGGCCCTGAGCTGCGCCCACAAAAAAGCCGAACCCCCGGGGTTCGGCTTTTTTATCTACCTCTGCTGTCTGCTCCCCTCAATGGGTTGAGAGGATCCGCTGCAACAGATGATTGAACCCGGCGGGATCTTCCGCCGGCCAGGCGTGGTGACCATCCGGGGTGTGGATGGTGGCATTGGGCAGGGAGGCGAACTGCTCCACCCGCCGCGCCAGGGGCAGATAGTCGTGACTGGTGGAGATGATGGCCACCGGCTGCCAGAGGGTGCCGAGACGAGCCCGCACCGACCAGCCGGGCAGCGCCTCCAGCAGCGCCTTGTAGGTCTTCTTTTTGTTGCGCACGAAGCGCCCCCGGAAGGTGTGGCGCACCTGGGCGAGATCGGGGCCGGGAAAGAGCTCGCGACCGAGCCACCACGCCAGCGGCCGCATGCCGAACCAGCGCAGCCACTTGAGGCGCATGGCATAGCGCTCCTGCTCCTTTGGCGTCTCCAGCAGAAATTCGCTGAAGCCGTTGACCAGCACCAGCCCCTGCACCTTGTGGGGCAGTTGCAGCGCCAGCTCCAGCGCCACCATGGCACCGAGCGACAACCCCACTACCCAGGCAGGCTCGGGCTGCTCGTCGAGCCAGCGGGCCACGTCCGCCGCCAGGGTGGGCACGTCAAAGGGCCCCTCCTGCATGCTCTGACCGTGGCCGCGCAAGTCGATGGCCACCACCCGGTAGCGCTCGGAAAAACGCTCGATCTGCGCCTGCCAGTCGAGGCTGGAAGAGCCCAGCCCGTGCAGCAAGAGCAGCAAGGGCCCCTCCCCTGCACTGCGCAGGGCCAAGCCATGGGATTTCATTACCTGATTGCGACGCACCCGTCCCCCCTTTCTCGACGCCATGCCAGCCACTCATGGCCAGCCAATCCGAACTCCGATCCCCCGTCTACCCCTCTCCCACCAGGCTCACCGCCTTGATGTAGGCGTAGAGGCGCATGGCCGGCGTCAGGGCGAGCCGCTGCGCGGAGCGGCTGGTGATCCGGGCCAGCAGTATCTGCTGCCCGAGAGCCAACTGCAACAGGGTCTGCCCGGGTCGCACCTCCCGCACCTCCAGCAGCCGGGTCTCGAGGCAGTTGGAGAGGCTGGAGTGCACGATGGGCTCGGTGGCGATCACCAGATCCCGCGCCGCCACCTTGATCTGCAAGGGGCCAGCTTCATCGGGGGCATGCTCCATGGTCACCATCAGGGTCTGCTCCCCGAGTCGCAGGGTCGCCATCTGCTCGTGCTCGTCGTAGTGGGCCAGGGTCGCCGAGAGCATGACCCCGACGTCGTCGCGACTGGCCAGCGACAGGTCGGTGCGGGCGAAGATCTCCTCGGGGGTGCCCTGGGCCTCCACCCGTCCCTCTGCCAGCAGCACCAGTCCATCGCAGAGCAGGCTCACCTCCTCCATGGCGTGGCTGACGAAGATCATGGGGATGCCGCTCTCCTGCTGCAAGCCCTTGAGCACGTGGGCCTGATGGATGCGGCTGCGCCTGTCCAGCGCCGAGAAGGGTTCATCCAGCAGCAGCAAGTCGGGCTCGGCCAGCAAGGCCCTGGCCAGTGCCACCCGCTGACGCTGACCCCCGGAGAGGCCGTGGGCCGGTTGCCCCAGCAGCTCGGCAAAGCCGAGGCGCGCAGCCAGATCCTCAGGCTGCCAGCGCCCCCTCCCCTTGCGAGCCGCCAGTTGCAGGTTGCCGAGCACGCTCAGGTGGGGGAAGAGACGAGCATCCTGAAACACCAGCCCGATGCGCCGCGCCTCGGGGGGCAGGGCTGCCAGCTCGCACCCCTGCCAGCGCAGGGCATCGCCCGGGGCCTTGTCGAGCCCGGCGATGATGCGCAGCAGGGTGCTCTTGCCACAGCCCGAAGGACCGAACAGGCCGAGGATGCGGCTGGGGGGCAGCGCCAGATCGCACGCCAGGGTGAAGGGGCCGAAATCACGTCTGGCCTTGAGGTAGAGGTTCATCCGAACAGCCTCCGTTGCCGACGTTGCAGCACGCCGTAGACCAGCACCAGCATCACCAGGGAGAAGCCCATCAGGCCGCCGGCCAGAATATGGGCATTCTGGTAATCCATCGCCTCCACGTGATCAAACAGGGCGATGGAGAGCACCTGGGTCTCCCCGGGAATGTTGCCGCCAATCATCAGCACCACCCCGAACTCCCCCAGGGTGTGGGCAAAGCCCAGCGCCGCCGCCATCACGAAGCTGGGTAGCGTCATGGGCAGGATGATGCGAAAGAAACGCTCAAACGGGCCCATCCCCAGGGTGGCGGCAGCCTCCAGCTCCTTGTTGCCCATGTTGACGAAGGCGGAGGTGAGGGGTTGTACCACGAAGGGGAGCGAATAGATGACGGAGGCGATGAGCAGGCCGAGAAAGCTGAAGGCGAGCGGGGCCCCGAAGGTCTCCCGCCACCAGTCACCGAGGCCGTACTCCGGGGAGAAGGCCAGCAGCAGATAGAAACCGAGCACGGTGGGCGGCAGCACCAGCGGCAGGGCCACCATGGCCTCCACCAGGGGGCGCAGCCGGTGCTGGCTGCGAGACAGCCACCAGGCGAGCGGCGGCGACAGCAGCAGCAGGATGGCAGTGGTGCTGGCCGCCAGTTTCAGGGTCAGCCAGACCGCCAGCAGATCCCCTTCACTCATAGGGTCCCCTCTCGGGTGTCGATAAAAAACAGGGCGCCGTCATGACGGGCGCCGCCTTGGGACAAGTCACGCACCGGATCTGGCCAGCACGGGGCTGGCCGGATCCCGGCAGACGCCGGGCGCTTACTGCGGCAGGGCGTAACCCGCCGCCTTGATCTGCGCCTGTCCCGGCCCCTTGAGCCAGGCGACCAGGGCATCCACCGCCGCCCCTTTCTTCAGCACCAGGGCCTGCTGCTCGATGGGGGGATAGAAGCTGGCCGGTACCGCCCAGGCTTCGCCGGTCTTGCCCGCCTCCACCAGGTTGGCCCAGGCGACGAAGCCCAGCTTCGCATTGCCGGTATCGACAAACTGCCAGGTCTGGCTGATGTTGGTGCCAGTCAGCACCCGATACTGCTTGGGATCGATCATGAGATGAGCCAGGGTCGCCATGGCGGCAGCGCCATAGGGCGCTGTCTTGGGGTTGGCGATGGCCAGCTCCCCCTGCCAGTGGCGCAAGGTGGCCTCGTCAGGGGCAGGCCCCCCCTTCTGCCAGAGGCCGAGCTGACCGATGGCATAGGTGAAGCGCTCGCTCCCCTTGCCTTCCGACTCCAGCTTTTGAGGGGTCGCCACGTCGGCCGAGAGGAAGAGATCGAAGGGCGCACCGTGGGTGATCTGGGTATAGAGCACGCCGGTGGCCGCCGAACTGATGACGACGCTGTGGCCGGTCTTGGCGGTGAACTCCTTGCCGATGCGCTCTATGGTGCCCTTGAAGTTGGCCGCCACCGCCACCTTGACCTCGTCAGCCAGCACAGCACTGCTGTACATGGCGCCGGCGCCCAGCACCAACACGGATACCCATCTCTTCATTCCGTTGCTCCTTATGCTCCGGCACGGCCGGATCGATTGACGCGAGCCCGAGGCTCACTCCCCTTGTTGCCAGCGGGCCAGGGCGGCGTCATCGCTCGCCCTGGCCTCGACCCAGCGTTGCACCCCGTCGGCGGTCAGCTCTTTTTTCCAGAACGGCGCCCGGGTCTTCAAGAAATCCATGATGAAGTGGCAGGCCTCGAAAGCCGCCTCGCGGTGGGCGCTGCTCACCACCACCAGCACAATCTGATCCCCGAGCAGCAGCTCGCCGATGCGGTGAATGAGGGTGCACTCCTGCAGGGGCCAGCGCCCGCGGGCCTCGGCCACTATGTTCGCCAGCGCCTTCTCGGTCATGCCGGGGTAGTGTTCGAGGGCCAGCCCCTTCACATGCTCCCCCTGATTGAAGTCGCGCACCTTGCCGACAAAGCTGACAATCGCGCCTGTGTCCTGCCGGGCAGCGAGGCGGGCATATTCGTCCGCCAGCGAGAAGTCATCCCGCTGCACCAGGATGCGATCGATCATGGTTGCCTCGCTCATCATCAGCCTCCGGTCACCGGCGGGAAGAAGGCGACCTCATCCCCGTCATGGAGGGGGGTATCCAGCGGTACCAGGGTCTGGTTGACCGCCACCAGGAGCTTGCCGGATTCGAGCGCCAGCGCCCACTTGTCACCTCGCTCGCTCAAGGCGGCGCGAAGGACATCGGCACTGGCGTAGTCGCAAGGCAGGCTGAGCTCGTCGCAGCCGACCAGCTCACGCACCTGGGCAAAAAACAGAACCTTGATCATGCCTGCTCTCCTTGGGTCGCACCCAGCTGGAAATGACCGGACTTGCCGCCCTTTTTCTCCACCAGACGCACCTGCTCGATCACCATGTCCTTTTGCACCGCCTTGCACATGTCGTAGATGGTCAGGGCCGCCACCGAGGCGGCGGTGAGCGCCTCCATCTCCACCCCGGTCTTGCCCGAGAGCTTGCACAGGGTGCGGATATGGACCCGATTGTGCGCCGTCTGGGGGGCTATCTCTACCTCCACCCGGGTCAGGGCCAGGGGATGGCACAGGGGAATGAGGTCGGCGGTCTTCTTGGCCGCCATGATGCCGGCGATGCGGGCGGTGGCGAACACGTCCCCCTTGTGGTGCTGACCACTCAGGATCAACGCCAGGGTCTCGGGGGCCATGGTCACGAAAGCCTCGGCGCGGGCCTCGCGTTCGGTCACCTGCTTGTCGGTGACATCCACCATGTGGGCCTCGCCGCTCTGGTTGAGATGGGTCAGGTTCATCTATGCACCTATCGAAAAATAAGATGGATGATCCGGGTTTACTCCCGGGATCACAGATGGGTCACGAAGTTGCACGGCCGGGTACGGGCATCGAGCTGATCCCGGATAAGCTGTTCCCAGCCCAGACGGCAGGCGCCGGTGGAGCCGGGCAGGCAGCAGATCAGGGTGCGATTGGCGAGCCCTGCCAGGGCACGGCTCTGCATGGCGGAGCCTTTTATCTCGGCAAACGAGAGCTGGCGGAACATCTCGCCAAAGCCCTGCACCGTGCGCTCGAACAGCACGCCGACCGCCTCGGGCACTCGGTTCTGCTCGTTGAAGCCGGTGCCGCCGTTGATGAGCACCACCTGGACTCCCTCGTCGGCAATCCAGTCGCTAACCTGGGCGCGGATGCGAAACAGGTTGTCGGGGCAGAGCGCCCGGTCGGCCAGCACGTGGCCGGTCTGGGTCAGGGCCTCGACCAGATAGTCCCCCGAGCTGTCATCGGCAGCGGTGCGACTGTCGGAAACCGTCAGGACGGCGATCTTGAGAGGGATGAATTCGCTGTGTTTGGGTGCCATTGGGGCCATTCCTGTCAATCATTGACCACGAGAGGATGAGGTGAACGCGCCGCACCGTGGTGCCAGCCATGAAAGGAGCCGGTGGGCGCCGCGTTGCCGGGAAGGGATTCTATCAAAAGATGTCTGGCTGGGGGGGCGTCATTGCCCATTAATCTCGAAGGCCGCCGGATCCCGGGGATCCGGCGGCCTTCCCATCAGAAGCCTGGCACCCCTTTCATGTCAGGCAGTTGGTGCGCAATCCCCTTGTGGCAGTCGATGCAGGTGTTGGCCCCGCTTGCCAGGTTGGTGGAGTGCATCTGGGCGGCTCGACGCCCTTGCAGGGAGAAGTCCATGTACTCGAAGTTGTGGCAGTTGCGGCACTCGCGCGAATCCGTCTCCTTCATCCGCTGCCACTCCCGCTCGGCCATCTCCCGCCGGTGGGATTCAAACTTCTCGCGGGTATCCACCTTGCCGGTGATCATGCC
Source organism: Aeromonas sp. FDAARGOS 1402 (assembly GCF_019046925.1). NCBI lineage: Bacteria > Pseudomonadati > Pseudomonadota > Gammaproteobacteria > Aeromonadales > Aeromonadaceae > Aeromonas > Aeromonas sp. FDAARGOS 1402. The sequence goes on along the minus strand of NZ_CP077201.1, from coordinate 2,900,656 downwards.
CCACAGCTCCTTGGAGGCCTGCACCTTACGGATGATCTTGTAGGTCCATTCGTGGGGTACGTGGCAATCCGGGCAGCTGGCCCGCACGCCGGAGCGGTTGGCGTAGTGGATGGTGTCGCGGTACTCCACGAACACGTTGTCCTTCATCTCGTGGCAACCGGTGCAGAAGGCCTCGGTGTTGGACGCTTCCATGGCGGTGTTGAACCCGCCCCAGAAGATGACGCCACCGAAGAAGCCCATCAGCAGGATGACCCAGAGGGCCGCCTTCGACGGTGACTTGAAGGTGGTCCACAGACGCTTCACAAAGCCGGGTAATTTCATCTATGGGTTCCTCAGTTCAGCGCTTCAACCGGTTTGAAGGTATTGTTCACCAGCGGCTTGGCATCCGCTTGCGGCACGTGGCACTGCAGACAGAAGTAGCGACGCGGAGAGACTTCGCCCAGGGTCATGCCGTCGCGGGTCTCGAAGTGGGTGGGGCTTATCTTGGGGGCCTTCATGGCACTGGCGTTCTTGAAGCTGTGACAGGCCAGGCACTTGTTGACCTTGTTGTCCACTTCATAGTTGCGGGTGTCGTGGGGGATCAGCGGGGGCTGGTGCATGTACTGGCGATCGTAGAGGTCGCCATCCTTGCGAAAGTTCTTCATGGGGGCCGCGTCGGCATCCGTCACCAGATCCGTGCTTCCCCGCTCCGACTTGATGCCCCCCGTGCTGTTGGTGATCTCGGGGACGGCCGCCATCAAGGAACCCGCCATCAGGCAGGCCAGCATTGCTCCAATCAGCTTCTTCATTATGTGTTCTCCGACGTTTTCTCTGCCTTGACGGCAAAACCTACAGTGATTTCAAAAACTTGCTCCGCGCAGACATCGATGCAACGGCCGCAGTTGGTACACTCCTGAGCCGCAATCAAGGGCCCGTGACCACGCCTGGCACCGTGAACGGGGCCGCGCAGGATGGGACGCTCCGGGCAGACCGCATAACAATCCATGCAGTTGCTGCACCGCTCGCGCCCCGAGGCTGCAATCTTGATGAACCCGACCCGGTTGACCAGGGCATAGAAGGCCCCCACCGGACAGAGGTGGCCGCACCAGCCCCGCTCCACCACAAAAAGGTCGAACAGGAACAGCGCCGCCAGCAGGCCCCAGCCCGCCCCCATGCCGAACAGCAGGCCGCGCAGGGTGAGCGACACCGGATTGACCAGCTCCCACACCAGCACGCCTGTGATGGCAGGTGCCACCAGCACCATGGCCAGCAGCCAGTAGCGGGTAGCGCGGTTGAACTGACCATTGCCCTTGAGCCCGAGCCGCCCCCTGAGCCAGGCGGCGGCATCGGTGACCAGGTTGACCGGACAGACCCAGGAGCAGAACACCCGCCCCCCGACCAGCCAGTAACCCGCGAGCACCAGCCCGGCCCCGAGCCAGAGGGTGGGGATGGGCCACTGGCCCGCCGCCACCGACTGCAACAGGGTCAGGGGATCCGTGAGGGGCACCGTCTCCAGCAGCAGGGAGCTGGAGAGGTTGCCCTTGAGGATCCAGATGCCCGCGAGCGGCCCCAGCAGGAACAGCCCCAGCACCCCGAACTGGCAGAGCCGGCGCAGCAGCAGGAAGCGGTGGGCACGCCACCACCCCAGCCTGGCCGTGGCCTCGGCTCCCGGATACCGACTCATAGACCCTCCGGTTTGCGGGTCGGCAGGGTCAGTCGTTCACCGATGAGGGACTTGCCCGCCTTCTCCTTCTCTTCCCAGCCGAGCCGGTAGTGGCGACCCAGCTCCCCCTTGGCAAGCCCGCGAGGCACCACCTTGATGGCCGCCTCCTCCAGCACGCAGGCGTGCTCGCACTTGCCGCAGCCGGTGCAGAGATCGCTGTGCACCGTGGGCAGGAACATGGCGTGCTTGCCGGTGCGCGGGTTGTGCTGCAGCTCCAGGGTAATGGCCTTGTCGATGAGGGGGCAGACCCGGTAGCAGACGTCGCAGCGCAGCCCCAGGTAGTTGAGGCAGGTCTCGTGATCGATGAGCACCGCCACCCCCATCCGTGCCTGATCGATGTCGGTCATGGCCCGATCCAGCGCCCCGCTCGGGCAGGCCGCCACGCAGGGGATGTCGTCACACATCTCACACGGGACGGCGCGCGCCTTGAAGTAGGGGGTGCCGGTGGTCACGGGTTCAAACAGCCGGGCGAGCTTGAGGGTGTCGTAGGGGCAGGCCAGGGCGCAGAGCCCGCAGCGCACACAGGCGCCGAGAAACTCGGCCTCGTCGAGGGCCGCCGGCGGGCGCAGCGCCTGGGCAGGCAAAGCCTGCACCTGCTGGCGCGCCATGCCGCCGAGCCCCACGCCAAGCAGGCCCACACCGCAGGCCCCCTTGGCCATGTCGGCCAGAAACTGGCGCCGACTACGACTCATCTCGCGCTCCCCCGCCTTATGCCTTGACGACCTTGACGGCGCACTTCTTGTAATCCGTCTCTTTGGAGAGCGGATCGGTGGCATCCAGGGTCAGCTTGTTGACCAGCTGGCTCGCATCGAAGAAGGGCATGAAGACCAGTCCCTTGGGCGGACGGTTGCGGCCGCGGGTCTCGACCCGTGTCTTCACCTCGCCACGGCGGGAGGAGACGATCACCTCTTCACCACGACGCACGCCACGGGCCTTGGCATCTTCCGGGTGCATGAAGAGCACCGCATCCGGGAAGGCGCGATAGAGCTCGGGCACCCGGCGAGTCATGGTGCCGGTATGCCAGTGTTCCAGCACGCGGCCGGTGGAGAGCCACATGTCGTACTCTTTGTCCGGAGCTTCGGCAGCCGGCTCATAGGGCAACGCGAAGATGACCGCCTTGCCGTCGGGCTTGCCGTAGAAACGCACCCCCTCCCCCGCTTTCACATAAGGGTCGAACCCTTCGCGATAGCGCCACAGGGTCTCCTTGCCGTCCACCACAGGCCAGCGCAGGCCACGGGCTTCGTGATACTGATCGAACGGCGCCAGGTCGTGGCCATGGCCGCGACCGAAGGAGGCGTACTCCTCGAACAGCCCCTTCTGGACGTAGAAACCAAAGTGCTCGGCCTCGTCGTTCAGGGCCCCCTTGCTCTGCTCTTTCGGGAACTGGTTCACCTGGCCGTTGGCATAGAGCACGTCGAACAGGGTCTTGCCCTTCACTTCCGGCATCTTGGCGATGAGTTCGGCCGGCCACACCTCTTCCACCTTGAAGCGCTTGGAGAACTCCATCAGCTGCCACAGGTCGGATTTGGCCCCTTCCGGTGCCTTCACCTGCTGGTGCCAGAACTGGGTGCGACGTTCGGCGTTGCCGTAGGCCCCCTCTTTCTCCACCCACATGGCGGTGGGCAGGATGAGGTCAGCCGCCTGGGCGGTCACGGTCGGATAAGGGTCGGAGACCACGATGAAGTTGGCCGGGTTGCGATAACCGGGCAGCGCCTCTTCGTTCATGTTCGGGCCGGCCTGCATGTTGTTGTTGCACATCACCCAGTAGGCGTTGAGCTTGCCGTCTTTCAGCATGCGGTTTTGCAGCACGGCGTGGTAGCCCACCTGCTCCGGGATGGTGCCTTCCGGCAGCTTCCAGATCTTCTCGGCGATGGCGCGGTGTTTGGGATCCGTGACCACCATGTCCGCCGGCAGACGGTGGGCGAAGGTACCCACTTCACGGGCGGTGCCACAGGCGGAGGGCTGGCCGGTCAGGGAGAAGGGGCCGGAGCCCGGCTGGGAGATCTTGCCGGTCAGCAGGTGGATGTTGTAGCAGAGGTTGTTGGCCCAGACGCCGCGGGTGTGCTGGTTGAACCCCATGGTCCAGTAGGAGACCACCTTCTTGTCCGGATCCGCATAGATCTGGGCCAGCTTCTCGAGCTTGTCCTTGGGCACGCCGGAGAGCTTGGAGACGGACTCCAGATCGTAATCCGCCACGAACTTGGCGAAGTCCTCGAAGCTCATGGGGGTGGAGTCGCCGCTGTCCGGGTTCTTGGCCTTTTGCTGCAGCGGGTTGGTGGGACGCAGGCCGTAGCCGATGTCGGTCACTCCTTTGCGGAACTGGGTGTGCTTGTTGACGAACTCCCAGTTCACCTTGTCGTTCTGGATGATGTAGTTGGCGATGTAGTTGAGGATCGCCAGATCGGTCTGGGGGGTGAACACCATGCCGTTGTCCGCTAGCTCGAAGCTGCGGTGCTCGAAGGTGGAGAGCACGTGCACCTGCACATCCTGGTGGGACAGACGGCGATCGGAGATGCGCGACCAGAGGATGGGGTGCATCTCGGCCATGTTGGAGCCCCACAGCACGAAGGCGTCGGCCTGCTCGATGTCGTCGTAGCAGCCCATGGGTTCATCCATGCCGAAGGTACGCATGAAGCCCACCACCGCGGAGGCCATGCAGTGACGGGCATTGGGATCCAGGTTGTTGGAGCGCAGGCCTGCCTTCATCAGCTTGGCGGCGGCATAGCCTTCCCAGACGGTCCACTGGCCGGAGCCGAACATGCCGACGGCGGTCGGGCCCTTCTCTTTCAGGGTCGCCTTGAACTTCTCGGCCATGATGTCGAAGGCCTGATCCCAACTGATGGGGGCGAAGTTGCCGTTCTTGTCGAACTTGCCGTTCGTCATGCGCAGCATGGGCTGGGTCAGGCGATCCTCCCCGTACATGATCTTGGAGAGGAAGTAGCCCTTGATGCAGTTCAGGCCACGGTTGACCGGTGCATCGGGATCCCCCTGGGTCGCCACGACGCGGCCAGCCTGGGAGCCCACCAGCACGGAGCAGCCGGTCCCGCAGAAGCGGCATGGCGCCTTGTCCCAGGTGATGGCGGTCTTGTCGGTACTGGTGATCAGGTTCGCCGCCAGAGTGGGGGCACTGACACCGGCCACGGCAGCGGCTGCCGCCACCGCATTGGCCTTCATAAAGTCGCGTCGACTCAGCTTCATGACATATCCTCGCATTGCTTAATCACATCAATGACAGCCATTGTGACGAGCCGCGCTGGCTCAGCTCCATGGCGCTTTATTCCTTTGCTCTGGGCTTTTCGTTCATCGAACGCAGACAACAGACCCGGCATCCCGTGTATTACCCGTGGCGGTCAGCGAACGACTCTTGCGCTTCTGCCACATGACGCCTTATTCCCCATCTTCGGCGTCCATTTCATCGAACTGGTGGTAGATCAGGGCCGCAGAGAGCACCCCGGGCAACCCCTGAATGGTGTCGATGGCCGCCATGATGGGGCGCTGGCTCGGCCCCTCCAGGGTCACCACCAGCTTGCCCTCCTCGCTGACGGCGTGGATCTCGGCCCCGTCCAGGGTCGCAATCCGCTCTGCCAGGGCGTGGCGCAGATCGGGCTGGGTCAGCACCACCAGGCTGGATACATGGAACTCTTCTCGCGTCATATCACCGTTTTCCAACTTGTTCGTCTCTTGGGTCATCGCGAAGCCTCGCCACGAGACAGACCGATGCTGATGCTGCCCACCGGGCAATCCGCCACGCAGGCCCCGCAGCCGTTGCACGACTCGGCATGGATGCTGGGGGTGGGTACGCGCCCCAGTCGGGGGGAAAAGCGGATGGCCTGCTGCTCGCAGCTGTCCTGACAGCGCTGGCAGAACACCTGGGCCGTGGCCAGACAGCCCGCCTCGATATGGGCCACATACTCCCAGGGTGTCTGGGTTGTCGGCCTGAATACCGGCGCCTGGCAGGCGCTGACGCACTCGGTGCAGAAGGTGCACTCGCCGCGGTGAAAATCCACCGTGGGGAAGCCCCCGTCTCCCTTGATCAGGATCTGCTCCGGGCAGGCCGCCAGACAGTCGCCGCAGCGGGTGCAGCCAGCCACGAACTCGTCCCAGGAGACGGACCAGGGCAACTGGATCCCGGCCTTAGGGGCGCTCAGGCGTCCCCGAAACAGGCCTCTGCGTGACAAGTTGACCCCATCGGTCATATCGACTCCTCTTTTCGGGGACGGATGCCCCGCGCGGATCCCGTGACTGGCATTTTCAATACCAATTATAAGCGTGGGTGTATATTGCTGCCCTGACAAGTCAGGGGATATACCACCAGGGAGATAAACAGGGGTGATTCTTGCGCTGGATCAAACCCTTGGCGCAATTAGACACAGTAGGGGCAAGGTAAATTACCCCTATGTGAGGATTGATAATTAATCGAAGGTTATTTCAGGTGCACGGCGGCTCTCAGCCGCCGATGGAGGCCAGGTGGGGGGTCATGCCTGCATTGCCTTCATGGAGGCGATGGGTGGCGGCCTTACCGGTCAGCGCCTGGCGAATACGCCATTGCAGCGCCTCCTGCTGGCTGTCATCGGTGAGCAGATCCCGCAGTTCCACCCCGTTGTCGCCAAAGAGACACAGGTGCAGCTTGCCCTTGGAGGAGACCCGCAGCCGATTGCAACCAGCGCAAAAATCCTTGCTGTAGGGCATGATGAGCCCCACCCCGCCCCTCGAGTCCGGATGCGTGAACACCTGGGCAGGGCCATCATCCAGGCCGCGCAGCTGCTGCACCCAGCCGCTCTCTTGCAGGCGCTGCTTGATGAGTTCACCGCTGGTATGGTGATCGCGAAACAGGGCGTCCATCTCGCCGGTCTGCATCAGTTCGATGAAACGCAGCTCGATGGGTTTGTCGCGGATCCAGGCGAGGAATGTCTCGAGCTGATGATCATTGAGCCCCTTGAGCAGCACGGCGTTGATCTTGACCGACCGAAAACCGGCACTCAGGGCGGCGTCTATCCCCGCCATCACCTCCGCCAGCTTGTTCTCGCCGGTGATCTGGTGGAACTGGCGGGGATCCAGGCTGTCGACACTGACGTTCAGGGCCGTCAGCCCCGCATCGAACCACTCGCGGGCACGCTCCTTGAGGCGATACCCGTTGGTGGTCATGGCTACCTTCTCGATGCCGGGAGTATTGGCCACGGTCTCGATGATGGCCGTGAAGTCGCGGCGCAGGGAGGGCTCACCTCCGGTCAGACGCACCTTGCGCGTCCCCATGGCCGCAAACCCGGAGACGACGCGACGGATCTCCTCCAGGGAGAGGAAGGACTGGCGCCCCTCACCATCTCCTTTCGGCGGGTGATAGCCGTCCGGCAGACAGTAGGTACAGCGGAAATTGCAGACGTCGGTGACCGACAGACGTAAATAGTAAAAGCGACGGGAAAAACCATCTTCAAGTGGCAACATAAACACCTTTCCAAATACGGGAGGCCAGGGCATTTCTTTCCTGACCCTTTCAGCTCGAACATCGGCTGACGGCGATCTCCCCCTATCTCAATGACTTAGGCAAAATCGCTCGGAGTTCATCTAGTTTTTCGATGCTAGCACAACTTGGAGTACACTCCCATGCTACTTTGTGGGGTCTTTGTGGGTGAAAAGGGAGCCGGTCGGCATGGGAAAATGGTTCAGAGTGCAGTCGGTCAGCAGCGCCATCGGTCGCTCCATGGTGCTGATCCTGTTCATGGCCAGCCTGATCGCCGTGGTGGCCATGGTCACCCTCTTCTATTCGGTTCCCGATGCCAAGGCCATCAACCTGTCGGGATCCCTGCGCATGCAGGCCTACCGCATGGCCTATGAAATCGAGAAGGATCAGGTCGTCCTCGGTCGGCTCGCCCAGTTTGAACAGACCCTTCATGCCCCCGAGCTGCAGGAGACCCAGCGCTGGATCACGCCCGCCTCCCTGCGCCGCACCTATGGTGAAGTCCTGCTGCAATGGCAGGTGATGCGCGAACACATCGAGAATGCCACCCCCAGCCGTTATACCGACAATACGGAACAGTTCGTCGCCGCCATCGATGACTTCGTCAACCAGATGCAGTACCACGTGGAGTTCAAGGTGCGCATGCTGGCCCTGGCAGAGGGGTTGGGTCTGCTCGCCATCATCACCATCGCCTGGTGCACGGTGCGCTTCACCCGCCAGCAGGTGGTGGCGCCCCTCAACCAGCTGGTCTATTGCGCACGCCAGATCCAGCGTCAGGAGTTCGATCTCACCCTGCCCCCCCACTGTGAAAACGAGCTGGGAGAGCTGTCGGGGGCGTTCGCGACCATGGCCGACGAGCTTGGCAAACTCTACCGGGAGCTGGAGAGCAAGGTGGAGGAGAAAACGGCCAAGCTGCAACAGGCCAACGACACCCTCTCCTTCCTCTATTCCACCGCCCAGAAACTGCACGCGGCGCCCCTCAGCCGCCGCACCCTGCAAAAGCTGCTGGAGCGGGCCGCCGCCCACCAGCACATCGAGTACATCCGCCTCACCCGCTTCGAGCACAATGCGATGCCGGTCTACATCACTGGGCGCAAGGGGTGGCCGGGGGATCTGGACGCCGTGGTGAGCTTTTACCTGCAGATGGATGACGAGGAGTACGGCCGACTCGACATGATAAGCGGCCACCCCATCGACGAGCGGCTGATGAAGAACTTCTCCATGTTGCTGGCCCAGGTGCTGCACAAGGATCAGACCCTGCTGCAACACCAGCGCCTGCTGCTGATGGAAGAGCGCGCCGTCATCGCCCGTGAACTGCACGACTCCCTCGCCCAGGCCCTCTCCTACCTGAAGATCCAGGCCACTCTGCTCAAGCGCTCCTTCGCCAAGGGAGACAGAGCCAAGACCGAGGCAGCCATGGAGCAGATCGACGAGGGACTCAGCAATGCCTATACCCAGTTGCGCGAACTGCTCGGCACCTTCCGCCTCAGCATCGGCGATGCCAACCTGGGTGAAGCCATCGCGGTCATGCTCGAGCAGCTCAAACCCCAGACGCACGCCGACATCAGGCTCCAGTACGGACTGACGGACACCGACCTTGAAGCGGGGCAGCACATCCACATCCTGCAGCTGATCCGTGAGGCAGTGCTCAATGCCATCAAGCATGCCAGCGCGCGGCACATTGACGTTAGCTGTGAGACCCTGGCTGATGGTAACATCCAGGTTCAGATTGCAGACGATGGTGTTGGAATAAGGGGCGCAAGCTCGGCGGTGAATCACTACGGTCTCAGCATCATGAATGAACGCGCCAGCAAATTGCGCGGCCAGTTGACCATCAGTGAACCGCCCTCCGGGGGCACCCGCATACACCTGACCTTTCCCACCAGCCTAACAAGAGACGCCTGATGGACGAGATGAAATACAGTGTTCTGGTCGTGGATGACCATCCCCTGATGCGCAAGGGAATTGTGCAACTGCTGGAGTTGGAAGATAACATCGACGTGGTTGGCGAGGCCTCCAACGGCACCGACGCCGTGGCCATGGCCAAGGAGTCCGAACCGGACCTTATCCTGCTCGACCTCAACATGAAGGGGTTGTCAGGTCTCGATACCCTCAAGGCGCTGCGGGCCGAAGAGGTGACTTCCCGCGTGGTGATCCTGACCGTCTCTGACGCCCGCCAGGATGTGGTTGCCCTGCTCAAGGCAGGCGCGGACGGATATCTGCTCAAGGACACCGAGCCTGACATGCTGCTGGCCCAGCTGGCTGACGTGATGACCGGCAAGCAGATCCTGAGCGAGCCGCTACGTCCCTATCTCGAGAACATCTACGAGCTGGACCACCTGCAGCAGAAGCTGGAGAGCCTGACCCGACGCGAAATGCAGATCATGCGTGAAATCGCCAAGGGGTTGTCCAACAAGCAGGTCGCCTCAGTGCTCCATATCTCCGAGGGAACCGTCAAGGTCCACGTCAAGAGCCTGCTGAAAAAGCTCGAGGCCCAAAGCCGCGTCGAAGCAGCCGTCATGTACCTGGAACAGCGCAACTGAGGTCCCGGCCTCCTGCCAGCAAGGGGTCACCATCCGTGCCTCCTTGCTGGCCCCCTCTCCTTTTCCCCAAATGGCGCGGAACCCGGTGCTCTATTGAGTAGATGGATTATTATTTTCATGACATCGAACGGGAAGGAAACATCGACATGACCTTTGAGCAGATAGAGCTGGTCCAGAAAGCCTGGGGCAGGGTGAGCGCCCTGAACAACAGCTATGTCCAGGAGGTGTATGAAGAGCTGTTCAGATTGTCTCCCGAACTCAGGGCCCTCTTCCCCCCACATCAGGAGCTGCCCGTTGCCAAGGTGTCGGACACCCTGAACACCGTCATCACCAGCCTCTCCCAACTGGATGCACTGGGTTTCATCATTCGCGATCTCGGCAGGCGTCACCAGCGATTCAACGTTCAACCCCACCAGTTTGCGCTGCTCAAACAGGCGCTGACCCAGGTACTGGCACGGCGTCTCGGCAGTGGTTTTACCCCGGCACTGGCACAGGCCTGGTCGCAGATGTATGACGAAATAGCCGCCCTGATGCTGGACGGCATGACACAGCACACCGAATTGACCACCTGATCCCCTGGCCTTTGCCCCCAATCGCTCAATGGGTCTGTAACAGGCATTTTGCATGAATCAAATTTGCAATATGCGAAAATAGACTCATTCTGCACACGGGGTATGTTCGGCGCCCTAACACCTCACCTGAATCCCTTTCGCACTGCCTTGCCTGCATTCGCGACATCAAATCACAATAGATTGATTTTAAATGGATATTAAAAATAACCACGGGAAATGACTCACCCCTTCGCCACGCCACCTCTCTCTGGCACGGTCACTGCATTGTCACATTCAGCAATGAGTGATTAGGAGGATGGAACATGAAACTTCAACAACTGGCACTGTTCCCCTTGCCGTCCCACATTCTGCCCGGTGGCAAGCTCCCCCTTCGCCTGTTCGAGCCGCGCCACCTGCAGATGCTCAAGGAGTCCTTCCTCGAGGATCGTGGCTTTGGCATCGTGATGGAAGAGACCACCAGCACGGGCACCTGCGGACGGATTCTCCCGGTCGGAACCCGCGTCAAGGTGACTGATTTTTATACCCTCAACGACGGTTTGCTCGGGGTCACCGTGCTCGGCCTTGAACGCTTCTGCATCCACGAGATGGAAACGGATAGCGCAGGCCTCAGGCACGCACAGGTCGAGCCGTTGCCCAACTGGCCGAGTGCGGATTCTGATATCAGCGACAACCAGCTGGTCAGCCGATTGAGAGAGGTCTTTGCACAATACCCGGAACTGGATGAGCTCTACCCGGACAAGCAGTTCGACGATGCAGCCTGGCTCTGCCAACGCTGGCTCGAGATCCTGCCCATGCCGATCTATGAAAAACAGATGTTGATTGCCAAACAGAACAGTGAAGCGGCGCGCCAGTTCTTGCGCCGACTGATCGCACAGTGAGTCAAAGAGTGAGTCAACGGTTGGTTTGCAAAACGCGAATTCTCGGCACTGGATTCTTATAATGAAAAAATGAGAATTGCATTTTGCAATCACGGTAGCGATAAATAACACACAATTCAGCTACAGGCCGCAAATAACAGGTTTTGAAAAGTTGGCACGACTTTTTCATATAAAACCGTACAACCCGATTTATCCCGTGCTCTCTTCAGTATTTGCTGAAGAATTGGTCAACCACCAGGTTGACCATTTTTTTTACCCAAAATCGGCCGACATCACCTGCAATGGCGGAGCAGGCAGCTTCGCAGCCTGGCAAGACTGATGGGTTTGGCCAGAAAATCGTTCATGCCCTGGGCAAGGCAGCGGGCCCTGTCCTCCATCATGGCATTGGCCGTCAACGCGACGATGGGCACCTCGCACCCCATGTCCCGCAGGCGCCGGGTCGCCTCCAGCCCATCCATCTGCGGCATCCGCATATCCATCAGGACAAGGTCCGGCTGCTGCTTCGCCACCTGTGCCAGGGCCTCCAGACCATTGCCTGCCAGCCTCACCCTGCACACCAGCTTCTGCAGCATCAGGGATACCACCAGCTGATTGACCGGACTGTCTTCCACCACCAGCACATCCAGCTCCAGTCTGGCGCACTCTTCACTGCCGGGGGCAGCGGCCGGAGCACAGGGAGAGGCCATCCCGGGCAGCTCGAACCAGAAGCAGCTTCCCAGCCCAGGCGTGCTCTGCACGCAAATATCTCCCCCCATCAGCTGCACCAGCCGCCTGCAGATGGCCAGTCCGAGCCCCGAGCCGGAGAAGCGGCGGGTTGCCGAACTGTCGACCTGATAGAAGGGTTCGAACAGCAACGCCTGATCCTCGGTGGAGATGCCGATCCCCGTGTCGCTGACCATGACCCCCAACTTTTCCTCCTCCCAAGTCAACGCCAGACGCACGCTGCCGACGGAGGTGAACTTCACGGCATTGCCAAGCAGGTTGCCTATCACCTGGGAGAGGCGGACGGCATCCCCTTGAAGGCGTTCGGGGAGCGTCTCATCCAGATGCCAGTGCAGAGTGATGCCCTTGGCACTGGCCTGTGCCTGCAAGGGCTCCACCAGGGCACGGCACAGCTCGGCTGGCTGAAAGGGTTCACAGTGCAGCGTCAGGGTATGTGACTCTATTTTCGAGAAATCGAGCACATCGTCGATGATGGTCTGCAACAGATGCGCAGAGTGGGTGGCATGGCCGATGAGGGTCTGTTGCGGAGTGTCGAGCCGGCCGTGCTGCAGCAGATCCAGCATCCCCAGCACGGCGTTCATGGGAGAGCGGATCTCGTGGGTCATCATGGCGAGGAACTGGGATTTGGCACGGTTGGCCGTCTCGGCATCGTCCCGCGCCCGCGCCAGCTCCTGCTCGCGGCGGATCTGGCTGCCTATCTCCCGCGCCGTGCCCCGATAGCCGAGGAAGCGGCCACCGGCATCATGGCAAGGCTCCGCATTGATCTCCATCCAGCAAGGCCCGCCCGCCAGCATCACCTGGGCCCGCATTCCCCGCACCGGCAGATGGTGGGCGATCAGGTGCCGATAGTGGCTCCAGGCCGGGTCCTGCTTGTCGTGGGCAAAATCATAGAGGCTTCTCCCCGTCTGGCGGGCCAGCACTTCCCCCTGATAGCCAGGGGCAGAGACATAGCTGAGCCTGTGCTGGGGATCGGTCTCCCAGAACCAATCGGAGGCCATGGCGGCAAAACTGCGAAAACGCTGTTCGCTGGCCTGCAGGGCCAGGGTCTTGAGGTCAACCTGTTCTTGCAGGCGAGCCCGATAGGCGATGTTGACCAGAGCCTGGGAGATGAGCGGGCGACAACGCTGCATCGCCGCCTTGCTCTTGAGATCGAAGGTGCCCGCCACGCTGTGCCGGCAGATGAGCACACCGGAAAACCCCGGTCCCTGCAAGCCTGTCATCATGACGCTGGCCCAGCCCGGCGCCCCTGCCAGCGGCGCCAGCTCAGGCAGTTGGGCGGGATCATAGATGACCAGGGTCTCCCCCTCGATGGCCCTGGAGAAGAGCGGTGTCAGCGACCAGGTCCGGCCCACCTCGTCCGGCTGGGTGCTCAGATGGGTGCTGCCCCTCACGGCCTCCCAGGCGACCACGTCCGCCTGTTCGAATCCGATAAAGGGCTTGAGAGCAAGAATGAGACTCTCCAGTACCTGCTCCAGACTCTGTGCCTGTGCCAGGGTCGCCACCCCGCACAGCAGGGCTTGGGACTCCTCCCGATATCTGGCCTCCCGCTCCCGGCAACGCATCAGCTCCACCAGCGTGGTTTGCAGTTTGTCGCCCAGGGTTTCGAGTTCGCTATTCCCTATCATCTTGAATCCAGCACAGTGTCAGCTCTCGAGGAAGATTACGCTCGACACCATGAGGTTGCCGTGCGCCAGCTCACCATGGGGTAATCGTCCCTGTTCACCGAAGGTAAAGGGCGTGATGAAGGGGATCTCACCCAGCCTCTGACTGAATTGACTGACGATGTCCCCCAGCCTGTCCCCCAGTGCCAGCCGACAACCGGCACAAAACACCACCAGGGCGCCAAAGGGGCGCATATTGCTCGCCATGCCATATTCAGGCTCGATATTCACCGCATTCAGGCTGCGCTGCAACAACCCTTCCTGGCTGCTGTACATGAGCAGCAGCCGCTCTCCCAGTCGGGTCTCGGTAAAGAGGCGCAGCCCCTCCCGCGCCGTCACCGCCTCGGGATGGGAGAGCTTGTAGTAGGGCAGGTCATCGAGCATGCCGACCTGACGGGCCAGTGGCGAGAGCGTCGTCTCCCTGAGGATGGGGCCCACCGGCCAGGGCGTCGCACGCTCGGTCCAGCGACCATAGACCCGGGCCGCCGGCTCGTGATCGATGGTCAGCACCTCCCGCCCGTCTATCCCGGTAATGATGCCGCGACACTCGGTGGGTACATAGCCTGAATGAAACTGGAACGCCAGTTGGCAATCGGGGTAAAGCACCGCCAACACGCACCCTTGTGATCCCTCCCCTTCGTCCCAGCACAGCTGCCACTGCCCGGCCACGCCGTCGTCTGCCGCCGACCCGCCGACGACGGGAACGGTCGCGCCAAACTCGGCGTCGATCCCCGCGAGCACAGCCTCCTCCAGCCCCGGGCTGGTGTGCAGCAACACGAGCTGCGGCAGCTCTCCCGGTCGGCCACCATCGGCGATGGCGCGGCGCAGCAATGCCCGCACATCCGGTTGATCCCCCATCTGGCCAGCCACGCCATAGGCCCCCTTGTCATCATAAAGGGCGGCGACCGACAGGCTCCAGCCATGCCGACCATGATGGCCATCCTGGGTCAGGATACCGCCGCAGGAGCTGCAACCGATCAGCCGGGTATCGGGAAAACGTGCCTTGAGCGCACGGCGCAGTTCCGCCGCCTCGTGTGCTTGGGTAAAATAGACCAGCAACAGCGATGGAACATGGGATGACTGGGCATGCAACCGCTCTGTAACTTGTTGGGCGGCCAGTGGGGTCGTCTCGGCAAGCGAGTGAGCCGTCAGGAAGTTCAACATCGTCTCCTAGGGGTACGGGATGCTTGCATCAAGCAAAAATCATACCCTTATCAAACAATTACCTGGCCATGGAGACTAGAATGGTGCTCACTGGCCTCCCACGGGATCACTGCATGTGGCAGAAAAATATCAATGACTTCGACCGGGTTGTCGCCATCGGCGGCGGGCACGGTATGGGCCGGGTGCTCTCTTCCCTGTCGTTCTTGGGATCCCGGCTGACGGGCATCGTCACCACCACGGATGATGGCGGCTCCACCGGACGCCTGCGCAAAAGCCAGGAGTGCATCGCCTGGGGGGATCTGCGCAACTGCCTCAACCAGCTGGTGACCACCCCCAGCATCGGTAGCCAGCTGTTCGAGCACCGCTTTACCGGCCGCGGCGAGCTCGCGGGCCACAACCTCGGCAACCTGATGCTGCTGGCCCTCGACAACCTCTGCGTGCGCCCCCTGGATGCCATCCGGCTCATCAGCGACATGCTGGAAATTGAACCCAATCTGCTGCCCATGTCCGAGCATCCCACCGATCTGTGCGCCCACACCGTCTGTGGCGATCAGATCCTGGGGGAGGTCTCCATCGATCAGCTCACCACGCCGCCACGGGCCCTGAGCCTGAAACCGGTCGTGCCCGCCACGCGCGAAGCGGTCGAGGCGCTGAGCCAGGCCGACATGATCATCCTGGGGCCGGGCAGCTTCCTCACCTCCATCATGCCTCCTCTGCTGCTGCGCGAAATTGCGGAGGCGATCCGCAGCAGCCGCGCCATCGTCGTGTTCATCAGCAATCTGGTGGACGAAGAGGGTCCGGCAGGCCAGTTGTCACTGTCCAGTCAACATCGTTGGCTGGAAGAGCGGATAGGCAGCGGCCGGATCGATGCCATTCTGGCTCCCGAGGGCCCCCAGGTACCCGAGCTGCAGCACTGCCTCGTTCGGGCCGAGCTGGGTGAAGCGGCCCTCCCCCACCGCCACGACCGCCTCAAGCTGCGGCTGGCACTCGACACAGTGATCCTGAGCAGGCTTGGCGAGCGCGACATGGCGGGCTGATGCCCTTCTGGATCAGTGAAACTGGGCCAGATGGGTGAAGACCTGGGGCAGGGAGTGCTCCAGCTCCGCCAGCAGTCTGCCGGCCTCTTGCTCATCTTCCCGGCGACAGGCGGACTCCAGATCCATCACCTGCTGATAGCTGGGTTTGGCGCCATAGCTGCCACAGGACGATTTCATGCTGTGGGCAAGACGCGCCAGGGCTGACCAGTCCCGCTGCTCAAAAAGCGGTCTTAATTGGGCCAACTGCTCGCCTACCTCTTCGACAAACACCGAGATGACGACCGGCATCATCTCGTGACCGATATCATCTGCCAGTTGTCGCAGCACTTTCTGATCCAGCCACTCCATCTTCTCTTCCCTATGATGGTATTCAAACAGACCACAATATAGCGGACCCACAGCCCCGCTGTCACCCGTCCTTCGGGCATGCCCGTATCGCTCCGGGTGCTCTTGCGACACCAGAATGTGAGCAGCTTCAAGTTATCGGTATGTCAGTCAGAATGGAGAGAGATAAAGGTTGTCACAAAATTAACATTAAAGTAACAATGCAACCCATGAGAATGATGCGGCTCAGCAACACCTCTCTCATCCCTTTTTGCCTGTATGGCTGCTGCGAAGAACCAGGGTAGACATCTACCCTGGTATTTTTTATTTCTGGTTCAACAAGTTGGCTGCATTGCCATATTCCAGCTCGCCCAGCCTGAACAGGCAGAACTCCCCGGGCACCATCTTCACCCAATTCTCGTTGCCGGTGAGCGGCCGGGTGGCGATCAGGGTCACCACATCGTTCGGCGTGGTTTCACTCTGAAAGTCGATGGCCACATCCTCATCCAGCAGACGGGCTTCGCCAAAGGGAGCCCTGCGCGTCAACCAGTAAAGATTGTTGCTGCAATAGGTCATCACGAACTCTCCGTCCGACAGCAGCATGTTGAACACCCCGAGCCCGCGCAGCTCGTCGCACAGGGTCGCGAGGTAGCGGAACATGGCGGGGAAATTTGCCGGCCGTTTGGGGTACTTGTGCTCCAGCCTGTCGAGCAGCCAGCAGAAGGCGTGCTCGCTGTCGGTGTCGCCTACCGGGCGGTGCCGCCCCGTGGGCAGCCTCTTGTAACCGGTCAACTGGCCATTGTGGGCAAAGGTCCAGTAACGGCCCCACAGTTCGCGGGTAAAGGGGTGGGTGTTTTCCAGGGAGACACACCCCCGGTTCGCCTGCCGGATATGGCTGACCACGGCACGGCTCTTGATGGGCAGTGCCTGGACCAGCTTGGCGATGGGAGACTGGGCGCTGGGTTCGGGATCCTTGAAGGTGCGAAAACCCCGCCCCTCATAGAAGGTGATCCCCCAGCCATCCTTGTGGGGACCGGTCTTGCCGCCCCGCAGCATCAGCCCGGTAAAGCTGAAGCAGATGTCGGTCGGCACATTGGCACTCATGCCGAGCAGTTCGCACATATACCATCCACTCCCTGAATGTCTTGACTCTGGTTTCGTCAATCAACCGTCACGGCTGGATGAGAGGGCGGGTATGGTCACCCATCCCCCCCTCTCAATCCCGGATCGTTGATTACTTGGCCATCTCTTTTTCAACCAGCTGGATCAGAATGTGGATCACCTTGATGTGCACTTCCTGGATGCGGTCGGCATAACCGAAGTGCGGTACACGGATCTCCACATCGGCCAGACCAGCCATCTTGCCGCCGTCCTTGCCAGTCAGGGCAATCACCTTCATCCCTTTGGCACGGGCCGCCTCGATGGCTTTGAGGATGTTGCCGGAGTTGCCGCTGGTGGAGATGCCGAGCAGCACGTCACCACGGCGGCCGACGGCCTCCACATAGCGGGAGAAGACATAGTCATAGCCAAAGTCGTTGGAGACGCAGGAGAGGTGGCTGGGATCGGAGATGGCGATGCCGGCATAGCCTGGGCGGTTCTCGCGATAACGACCGGTCAGCTCCTCGGCAAAGTGCATGGCATCGCAGTGGGAGCCGCCGTTGCCGCAGGAGAGTACCTTGCCTTCCTGCTTGAAGGAGTCGGCGAGCAGCCTGGCCGCCGCCTCGATGTTTTTCAGATTTTGCTCATCTGCCAGGAACGCCTGAAGCACGCTGGCAGCCTCGGTCAACTCGTTGCGGATCAGTTCTTGGTACATGGTTCTTGAAATCTCGTCGTCCAACATAGGGTGGCGGCATTGTCGCACAAGCCAGTCCAATCGTCGCCCCCCGCCCGCCAAGATGGGGCGGGCAGTGCGTTATAGCGATCACAGAGCCAAGGTAACAGGCTTGTAAACAGCTTGATAAGTTTGTGCGTATGAATTACAACAGGGGCCACATCCAACAGGTCAGACCTCTGGATCAGTTAACGCCAATTTCCCAACCTCGGCAATTCATGCAAGGAGCAAACAATGACGACGACCCTCACTCTGCTCGGGGTGATCCTGGTGATCGGCGCCATGGCCTATCGCCGTGCGTCCCTGTTCACCGCCACGCTTGCCACGGCCGCCGCCCTGGTCGCCGGCACCTTCTATGGCCATGTGCCCCTGCTGGTGTGGGCGCTGTTCGCGGTGATAGCCCTGCCCCTCAATCTGGTGGAGTTTCGCCGCAACCAGCTGACCAAGCCGCTGTTCAAGATCTACAAGTCCATCATGCCGGAGATGTCCCGAACCGAGAAGGAAGCCATCGAAGCGGGGACGACCTGGTGGGAAGCGGATCTGTTTGCCGGCAACCCGGACTGGAAGAAGCTGCACGCTATTCCGGTGAGCACCCTCAGCGCCGAGGAGCAGGCCTTCATGGACGGCCCGGTTGAAGAAGTGTGCCGTATGGTCAACGACTGGGAAGTGACCCACGAACGTGCCGATCTCTCTCCCGAGGTGTGGCAATACCTGAAGGACAACAAGTTCTTCGCCATGATCATCAAGAAGAAATACGGTGGGCTGGAGTTCTCCGCCTACGCCCAGTCCTGCGTGCTGCAAAAGCTGTGCGGCGCCAGCGCCGTGCTCGCCTCTACCGTCGGCGTGCCCAACTCCTTAGGGCCGGGTGAGTTGCTGCAACACTACGGTACTGAGGAGCAGAAGGATTACTACCTGCCCCGTCTGGCCGTCGGCAAGGAGATCCCCTGTTTCGCCCTGACCAGCCCGGAAGCAGGTTCTGATGCGGGCTCGATTCCCGACTTCGGCATCGTCTGCAAAGGCGAGTGGGAAGGGGAAGAGGTGCTCGGCATGCGCCTGACCTGGAACAAGCGCTACATTACCCTGGCTCCCATCGCCACCGTACTCGGCCTCGCCTTCAAGCTGCGTGACCCTGACCACCTGCTGGGTGAGGAAGAAGAGCTCGGCATCACCTGCGCCCTCATTCCGACCCACATCAAGGGAGTCGACATCGGTCGCCGCCACTTCCCGCTCAACGTGCCGTTCCAGAACGGCCCGACCCGCGGCAAGGACGTGTTTGTACCGCTCGACTTCATCATCGGCGGTCCGGCCATGGCCGGTCAGGGCTGGCGCATGCTGGTGGAGTGCCTCTCCGTCGGTCGCGGCATCACCCTGCCCTCCAACAGCACGGGCGGCGTCAAGATGCTGGCCCTGGCCACCGGTGCCTACAGCCGCATCCGTCGCCAGTTCAAGCTGCCGATTGGCAAGATGGAAGGGATTGAAGAGCCGCTGGCACGCCTGGGTGGCAACGCCTACATCATGGGCGCCGCTGCCAAACTGACGGTCACCGGCATCGATCTCGGTGAAAAACCCTCGGTCATCTCCGCCATCGTCAAGTACCACCTCACCGACCGCGCCCAGAAGTGCATCATCGATGCCATGGACATCCATGGCGGCAAGGCCATCTGCATGGGGCCGAACAACTATCTGGCCCGTGGCTATCAGGGGGCGCCCATCGCCGTGACCGTCGAAGGAGCCAATATCCTGACCCGCAGCATGATCATTTACGGTCAGGGAGCCATCCGTTGCCACCCCTACGTGTTGCCGGAGATGCTGGCAGCCAGCCACCCCGACAAAGAGCAGGCGCTGAAAGATTTCGACAAGGCGATGTTCAGCCACGTGGGCTTTGCCATCAGCAACCTGGTGCGCAGCTTCTGGCTGGGGCTGACCGGTGCCCGCTTCACCGCCGCGCCCTACAAGGATCAGACCAAGGGCTACTATCAGCAACTATCCCGCCTCTCCGCCAACCTGGCCTTCCTGTCAGACATGGCGATGGGCACCCTGGGTGGCGAGCTCAAGCGCAAAGAGCGGGTCTCTGCCCGCCTCGGCGATGTGCTGAGCCAGCTCTATCTGGCCTCCAGCGCCCTCAAGCGCTATCAGGATGAAGGACGCCAGCAGGCCGACCTGCCGCTGCTGCACTGGGCACTGCAAGACGCCCTGTTCAAGGCTCAGGAAGCGATCGACGAGTTGCTGCGCAACTTCCCGAACCGCTGGATTGGTCTGGCCCTGCGCGCCATCGTGCTGCCCCTTGGTCGCGACCTGAAGCGTCCCTCCGACAAGCTCGACAGCCAGGTGGCCCGCCTGCTCCAGGTGCCAAGTGCCACTCGCAGCCGTCTGGCCGAGGGTCAATATCTCACGCGCGAGGAGGGCAACCCCTTCGGGCTGCTGGAACAGGCGCTGGACGATGTGCTGACCGCAGAGCCGCTGTTTGACAAGGTGTGCAAAGCCGAAGGGAGCAAACGCCCCTTCACCCAGCTCGACAAGGTGGCAGAGGCGGGCCTGAGCCTCGGTGTCATCAACCAGGCCGAAGCGGACCTGTTGCGGCGCGCCGAGGAGAGTCGTCTTCGCACCATCAACGTCGATGACTTCGATCCCGTCGACCTGGTGGCCAACAAGGCACTGTTTGAAGCCTCCGCCTATCACAGGGCAGCTTGATGCCTCTGATGCCAGAACGCCTCCCTTGTGGAGGCGTTTTTCATGAAAGGGCTGGTGGATGGCATTCGATACGAAGAAAGAGAAACCGACTGGATCATATTTTGGATATCAATCCGTTTCCTATATTGAATGAAGCGGTTAAGGTAAGCACAGGATCACACACAGGATTGCATAATGGATGATCAAATCCTGATTATTGATGATGAAGATCTTCCCCAATCAGCACCGCGTCCCGCCGGCTGGAAGGTGATGATAGTGGACGATGAACCCGAAGTGCATCGCATCACCAAAATCACCCTGAACAAGTTTGAATTCGACGGCAAGCCGATCGATTTTCTGCACGCCTACTCTGCGGCTGAAGCCAAAGCCTTGCTCGCCCTCACCCCGGATGTCGCCCTGCTGCTGCTCGACGTCGTCATGGAGGTCGACCATGCCGGTCTCGAGGTGGTCAAGTTCGTGCGCGACGAGCTGCAAAACAAGATGGTGCGCATCGTGCTGCGAACCGGTCAGCCCGGCCAGGCCCCGGAAGATGACGTGGTGACCAACTACGATATCAACGACTACAAGGACAAGACCGAGCTCACCTCCCAGAAACTGCGCACCCTGCTGCGCGCCAGCCTGCGCTCTTACCGGGACATCCGAACCCTTGAGAGCAATCGACAGGGGCTGGAGAAGGTCATCGAGGCGTCCAAGGGGATCTTCGAGCAGCGCGCCCTGCGCCAGTTCGTCGAAGGAGCCCAGACCCAGCTCAGCGCCCTGCTCAATCTGGAAGAGTCCCAGATTTACGATGTGAAGCACCTGGCGTATGAGGTGCGGGATCAGGTGCTCGAGCCTCTGCTCAGCGATGGTCCCATGCTGCGCCTCGTCGATGCGCCGGAAATCCTGCGCTGTGCCATGGCCAAGGGAGCCAATGTCTACGATGGCAACCAGATGGTGCTCTATTGCCAGAATGCCCGTCATCACCTGCTGTTCCACATCGAGACCACTCGCCCGCTCAGCCA
The DNA here is from genome assembly GCF_019046925.1 of Aeromonas sp. FDAARGOS 1402. NCBI lineage: Bacteria > Pseudomonadati > Pseudomonadota > Gammaproteobacteria > Aeromonadales > Aeromonadaceae > Aeromonas > Aeromonas sp. FDAARGOS 1402. The sequence goes on along the minus strand of NZ_CP077201.1, from coordinate 2,879,074 downwards.
GATGGACACCGGGCTGCTGAGCCTGTTCACCGAAAACATCATAGTGGCGCTGGAGAATATCCGGCTCAACGAGGTGATCGGTGACAACCAGCGAGAGATCATCTATCGCATCGGCGAACTGGTGGAGAGCCGCTCGAAGGAGTCCGGCTTGCACGTCAAGCGGGTGGCCCTCTACACCGAACTGTTCTGCAAGCTGCTCGGCATGAATGAGGACAGGTGCGAGCTCATCAAGCGGGCCTCTCCCCTGCACGACATCGGCAAAGTGGGGATCCCGGACGCCATCTTGCACAAACCGGGCAAACTCACTCCCGAGGAATGGGAGATCATGAAAACCCACGCCCAGCTTGGGCAGGACATGCTCTCCGGCAGTGACCTGGCCCTGTTCCAGATAGGCGCCACCATCGCGGGCAACCATCACGAGAAGTGGAATGGCAGCGGCTATCCCCGCGGATTGAAGGGAGAGGACATTCCGCTGGAAGGACGCATCGTCGCCCTGGCGGATGTGTTCGATGCCCTGGGCTCGGATCGTTGCTACAAGCAGGCCTGGCCGCTGGATCAGGTGCTGGCGCTGATCAAGGAGGAGAAAGGAGAGCACTTCGACCCCCTCCTGGTGGACCTGATGCTGGCCAATCTGGAGAAGTTCCTCGATATTCGCGAACAGTACAAAGACATCTATATCGGCGCTCACTGATATCGGATTCACCCCATCCACTTGCCACCATGAAGAAGCCGCCCATTGGGCGGCTTCTTTGCAATGTGCGCGGAATTATTGCTCCGGCAGATTGAGATCCAGTTTGGGGGTTGCTGGCGTCTCTTCAAGTTGCGCCTTCTGCGCCGCCATCGCCTTGTGCAGGGTGCGGCGCTTTTGCAGCAGAATGAAACCACCCGCCCCCAGCAAGAGCAGCAACACGCCACCTCCCCCCAGCGCCCAGGGCAGCCAGACCGGACTCTCCCGCTCCTCGAACCGGTCGGGGGTGGCGGCGGATGCGGGCATGGCCGCAGAGGGTGCGGGAGGGGGGGGAGGCGGTGCTATGGTGAACGACTTGGCCGGCAATTGCAGTTGCACCTCGCGACCGAGCCGGGTTGTTCCAAAGAGGGTGGCCTCCACCTTGTACTGCCCTGCCGCCTTGAGGGCGGAGAGATCCACGCCAAAACGCGGCGCTGTCGCCACCTCGTTGAACGTCATGCTACTGCCCCCGCCGTCGATGGCCTTGCCCTGGATGACCACGGAGGCGGGATCCAGTTCATCCACATCGATGACCAGAGAGAGCTTGGCTCCCCCCTCCCCGGAGGGGGGATTCAGGGAATAGCTGACCGGCCAGGGGTAGAGCAGCACCTGCTGTGACTGGGCTCGTGAGAAGACCTCATTGCCGGTGCTGAAGAGGGCTCGGTATTTTCCCGCAGGGACGTCCAGTACCGCCTCGGCGGTCAAGATACCGTCCCCCGGCACTTCGTCCACCCCCTTGCCATCATCCATGTAGCGTCCCAGGGTCTCCTCGAACACGGGATCGCCGCTCTGGCTGGCATCGTTGAACTGCTGCAGCTTGACGGTCATGCCCAGATCGGTGAGGTAGTAACCCGCCCCAGGCGCCGCGCCATCGATCAGCAGACGGGATTGCAGTTTGACCCGCTCACCCTGATAGAGGCGGGCCGGCAGCGGCTCGCTCTCGACCTGGATGTCGGTGAGCAGGCGCACCCGATTGTCGGGGTCCACCTCCCCGATCGCCTGCCAGGGGCCGGGCATGGGGTCGCGGATGGTGATGAGATCCTGATCCTTGAGGGGCAACCAGCCCACGTCGGGCGGCTTGACCTTGCCCACATAGAGCTTGCTGCCATCGGGTCGCACCAGGATCACAGAGGGCGTCCCCGGCTTGCGCTTGATGATGAAGGTGATCTCCTTCACGCCGTAATCGATGCGAAAGCGGTTGTCGAGCAGAGGAATGTCGGAAGGCGCAAACACCTCGTTGGCCGCGGCCGGGAGGGAGGCCAGCAGCAGCAGCCCCCAAAGCGATCTCATTGCCGCCACAGGCAGGCACCTCCTTTTTTCTGTACCAGATCCAGCCTCGCTTCATGGGCAGCCGCCACCTCGTCGCTCGCGCGAACCACCCTGAGCGGCGGGCGATTGCTCTCCAGACGACGAATGCCGGTATCCTGGCTGGTCTCGCTCTCGCTGGTTTCGCTCGCCAGATTGAGTTTGGTCTGGCCACCCGTCATCAGGAGGTAGACGTCCGCCAGGATCTCCGCATCAAGCAAGGCGCCGTGCAGGGTACGGTGAGAGTTGTCGATGCCGTAGCGATCGCACAACACGTCCAGGTTGTTGCGCTTGCCCGGGAAGAGATCCCGCGCCATCGCCAGGGTATCCGTGATGCCGCAGATATCCGCCGTCTTGAAGTTCAGACCGAGCTTGCTGAACTCATAGTCCATGAAGCTCACGTCAAAGGGGGCGTTGTGGGCGATGAGCTCGGCGCCGCGAATGAACTCGATGAAATCGTCCGCTATCTGGTTGAAAGAGGGCTTGTCAGCCAGGAAGGCATCCGTGATGCCGTGCACGGCGATGGCCTCGGGGTCCACCAGCCGATCCGGCTTGATGTAGACGTGGAAATGGTTGCCGGTGAGTTTGCGGTTGATCACCTCCACACAGCCGATCTCGATGATGCGGTGCCCAAGATAGACAGGGCCGCCCGCGGTGTTCATGCCGGTGGTTTCGGTATCCAGAATGATCTGGCGATTCAGTTGGGGTGTGCTCATGATCAAATCCATGTCAAACTTCGGTTTTACTCGCTAGTTTACCCCAAGCCTCTCGCTAAAACAGATTGATTGCTCATGTTGAAACAGATTGATTTATTCACGGATGGCTCCTGCTTAGGCAACCCGGGCCCCGGCGGCTATGGTGCCGTCATGGTCTATGGCAAGCATCGCAAGGAGATCTCCGCAGGTTTTCGATTGACCACCAATAACCGGATGGAGCTGATGGCCGCCATCATGGGGCTGCGGACCCTGAACGAACCCTGCCAGGTGCGGCTTACCACCGACAGCCAGTATGTGCGCCAGGGGATCACCCAATGGATCATCGGCTGGAAGAAGAAGGGCTGGATGACCGCCAACCGTCAGCCGGTCAAGAACGTCGATCTCTGGCAGGCCCTGGATGCGGAAGTGGCCCGTCACCAGATCGAATGGCTCTGGGTGAAAGGACACTCGGGCCACCCGGAAAACGAACGCTGTGACGAGCTTGCCCGTGAGGCCGCCAGCGGCAAGCAGCTTGCCGAAGACAGCGGCTACCAGCCCTGATGCCCGCTAGCCGCCCTGGCGCGCCATTCCTGGCGCGGCCATCGACTCCGGCAGCCGCCAGCGGCGACGCACCGGTGTAACGGGGAAACGCCGCTTGCGGGCGGCAATCACGTAAACAGACGCCAGGGAGCGGCAATAGTCCCGCCCCAGACTCTCCCGCCACCAGCCGATCTTGCTCTGCCTGCCCATGAAGGAGAAACCGAACCGCTCGTCGAACATCACCTCACAGCCGAGCAATTGCAGCCAGTCGGTCACCCGTGCGGGCGTGAACATGCGGGCAGACCAGGGCAGATGCCGCCGCATGAAGGGCAGATAGTGACCCAGCCCCACCAGGCTGAGCGGGTTGTAACCGCTGACAATGAGCCAGCCATCGTCGGTCAGCACCCGTTCTGCCTCCCGCAGCACCTGATGAGGATCCGGCGAGAAATCGAGGCAGTGAGCCAGCAGGCAGGCATCCACGCTCCCCGATCGCACCGGCAAGGCGAGCGGATCCCCCTGGATGTCCAGCAGCCGTCCGCCGGGGGCGACACCGATTTGATGGCGAATAGTGGAACAGCCGCAGGAGAGTTCGGCGCTCAGGGCACCTATCTTGAGCAAGTGATAGCCAAAGAGGTGGGGGCACCAGTTGTCGAGGCGCTCCTGAAGCTCGGCGGCCACCCAGTCCCCCATGGGCAGTGCGGACCAACTGGTCGGAAGCGCGATCTGTTGTTCGGTACGTGCCAGTTGCATAATGGGACCAACTCGGGGGCGAATGCCATCCAGTTATATAAGATCCCTTCCTTAAAGAGAACACAAGAGACCTCGACCCATGTATACCGTCATCACAGTTCCCGCCTTCAGCGACAACTACATCTGGTTGATCCGTCATGAAAATCACTGCCTGGTCGTCGATCCGGGCGAGGCCGCTCCCGTGCTGGAACGGCTGGCTGCGCTGGATCTGGTGCTGGATGCCATCCTCCTGACCCATCACCACCGCGATCACGTCGGGGGCGTATCCGTGCTGCTGCAACACTTCCCCCACGCTCGCCTCTATGGTCCCAAGCATGACCCCATGCCGGACCATCACGGCCAGTGGCTCGATGACGGGGATCAGATCAACTGGCATGGCCTGAGTCTGGATGTCCTCCATGTGCCCGGTCACACCCTGGGGCACATCGCCTATTACGGCCAGGGCATGCTGTTTTGTGGCGATACCCTCTTCAGCGCCGGTTGCGGCCGTCTGTTCGAAGGGACCCCGGCACAGATGCACACTTCCCTGCAACGGCTCGCGGCACTGCCCGATGAGACCCTCCTTTATTGTGCCCATGAATACACGCTCTCCAACCTGCGTTTCGCCCATGCGGTCGAGCCCGACAACCTGGCGATCCAGCGGCAGATCGGCGTGATCAGCAGACTGCGTCAGCAGGGCCTCCCGAGTCTCCCCTCCCGGCTGGGAGATGAGCGGAATTTCAATGTTTTTCTGCGCTGCGAGCAGGGCTCGGTAAAATTTTCTGCTGAGAAATACGCCCTTAAATGCTTGGAAAATCCAGAGGATATCTTCGCTGTTCTCCGGGCCTGGAAGGACGTTTTTTGAACAAACCTTGATCAGGGGGGCATTGCCCCTTATGATGCGAGCTGTTTTTCCACAGATGACCTGAGCGAGATGAAGCTACGAACGGCCTTATTGGCAGCGCTGTTTCTCAGCGGCTGTCAAAACCTGAGCCATCAGGATGACCGGGCGGTAACGGCAATCGAGCCGATCAAATCCCCCCAAGTCAGCAAGAAAACGTACAAAAAACACTCTTCGCGGATGCTGTTCGGCGACGAACAGATAGAAGAGCTGGATGACACTGATAACCTGTGGGTGCGTATCAGCGATGATATGCAGCTGGACTCGCACGATAATGCCCGGGTTCGCCAACAGCGTGATTGGTTGTTGCGCAATGATAAGCATATGGCGACCATTGCCAGCCGGGCTGAGCCCTACCTGTATCTGATGGTAGAGGAAATCGAACGGCGTGAGCTGCCAATGGAGCTTATTACCATCCCCATGATCGAGAGCATGTTCGATCCCAATGCCCGCTCCCGCAGCAATGCGGTCGGTCTTTGGCAGTTCGTTCCTGCAACCGGCAAGAATTTCGGCCTGCGCCACGACAACTGGTACGACGGTCGACGCGATGTCCTGGCATCCACCAATGCCGCACTGGATTACCTGGAGTACCTGAACCGGTTCTTCGACGGTGACTGGCTGCAGACCCTGGCCGCTTACAATGCCGGTGAAGGTCGGGTGCGCAACGCCATCACCCGCAACGAACGGGCTGGTCGACCGACCGACTACTGGTCGCTGGACCTGCCCCGCGAAACCCGGATGTATGTGCCCAAGATCCTGGCCATGGCCGACATGATCCGCAATGCGGACAAATACAATGTCACCCTGCCGGTGCTGGCCAACAAGCCGCAATTGAGAACCATCAATACCGGTGGCCAGATTGATTTGAACGTGGCCGCCCAGCTGGCTGGTGTTTCCGCCTCCCAGCTCAAGGCGCTCAATCCTGCGCTCAAGCGTGGCATGACCTCGCCGCAGGGCCCTTACAACCTGCTGGTCCCCGTCGAGTACGCCGACACCCTGGAACTGGCCCTGGCCGATCTGCCCCAGCGTGAACGTACCCGTGGTGTGCGCTCCTATCAGGTCACCAGTGGTGATACCCTGTCACGGATCGCCCAGAATCACGGGGTGACCGTGCAACAGCTCAAGCTGGCCAACAACATGCGCGGCAACAACCTGCGCCGTGGCCAGAGCCTGATCATCCCCAATGGCGGGCGCGCAACCCAGGTTGCCCAGAGCAAGCCGCAGCAGCTCGCCAGCCGCAGTGGTGGCAAGGTGAACTATCAGGTGCGCTCCGGTGACAACCTGTGGAGCATCAGCCAGGCACACGGGGTCACCCACGCCGACCTGGCCAAGTGGAACGGCCTGAACGCAAAGTCAGCCCTCAAGCCTGGCATGAAGCTGGTGGTCTGGCCCAAGCAGGGCAAGAGCAGCAACAAGTCCATGGTCTATCAGGTGCGCCGCGGTGATTCCCTCTCCTCCATCGCAGCCCGCTTCCAGGTCGCCGTCAACGATGTGATGCGCTGGAACCAGCTCGGCAAGAGTGACTATCTCAAGCCGGGTCAGGAGTTGACCCTGTTCGTGAAGAACAACAGCTGATCGCTCGTCGCAATCAAAAAAATACCCCGCTTGATGCGGGGTATTTTTTTGTCTGCATGAACCAGCGGCGACTCCGCTCTCCCCTGAGGGATGACTCAGGGAGTGATAGCCTGGGCCGCAAAGCGCGCCAGAATGGGGTTGTGGTCAGAGGCATCGGTAGCAGGTGAACTCACCTCCACCAGATCCAGATTGCGATAGTAGAGGTGATCCAGCGGGCGGCCAAAGGCGGTGCGACGCAGATCAGGCACAGGTATGGCCTCCTGCAGGCCAAGCTCGCCCACCAGCTTGTTCAACCAGAACGCGCGCTTGTCGCTCCAGGTGTTGAAATCGCCACCCAGGATGACCGGCCCCTGGTGGCGATGGATCAACGCAGTCAGATCGTTGAGCTGCTCGCGGAAGGTCGCCATGCCCAGTTCGAAATTGACCGCATGGAGATTCACCACCAGCACGCCGTCAGGATCCCCCTGCAAGGGATAGAGACTGACCAGACCTGACTTGGGGATACGCAGCAGGGGTTCGGGGGAACGGACGCCACAGACAAACGCCTGCGGCGTTTTCGCCACTGTCATCACGCCAAAGGAGACACCTCCCTGGGTGAAGGCCTGCAACTGCTGCCATTGGAAATCGCCTCTCTTCAGCCAGTCCAGCATCTCGGGCCGGGTAGCCGACTCTTGCAGCAGCACCAGATCCTGGGACTTGGCATACTCATCCAGCCCTTCCCGCCAGTTCTTGCGTTGTCCCTTGTAGAGGTTCCAGACGGTGATGCCAAATTCCCTCGGCAAGGCCGTGGAGGCGAGCGCCACCAGAGGTGGTCTGTCACAGCTTGCGCCAGGTATGATACCTGCCGCAGTCACCAGATGATCTTGATCCGGTACCTCGAAGCAACCGACCAGCCCCAACGTCAGCAGGGACGTTCCCAGAATCCGATAACTATTTTTCATTGGCTAACAATCACCTGCCTCTGCAAGACGACATGGCCCTCACACAGGCCACGGTCGCCGACTAGTCTCATTATTCGTGTCCGGCCCGACTCATCCAGAAGGAATTCAACGATGGCGAGACAGCACCAGTACCGCGTGACATTTTACGATCAACAGGGAACCTGTCATCAAGTGGAGCTTTCCACCGTCTATCAAATCAGGCGGGATCCCCAATGTGATCTCTGTCTGTTCGACACCCGGCAGTGCGTGGGGTCGGAAGAGATGCTGGAGCGCATGATACGGCAAAAAACCGGGCTTGAGCAGGAAATATCCATCATCAATGCCCGGCTCATCTGAGCAGACTCAGACCGGGACGGGGCGGGATTTGCCCTGATCGTCGATGGCCACATAGGTGAAGACGCCCTCGGTCACGCAGTACCGCTGGGCTTCGTTCTCCCGCAATACCGGCTTGACCCAGACCTCCAGCTTGAGTCGCATGGAGCTGCGACCAATCTTGAGGCAGCGACCGTAACAGCACACCACGTCACCCACCTTGACCGGGCTGTGGAAGGTCATCCCCTCCACCGAGACGGTACAGATGCGCCCTTTTGCCAGCTCCTTGGCCATGATGCCCCCACCTATATCCATCTGGGACATGATCCACCCGCCGAAGATATCGCCATTGGGGTTGGTATCGGCTGGCATTGCCAGGGTTCTCAGCAACAGCTCCCCATCGGGGTGGCGCTTGATCTCTTCCATCATTACCGCTCTCTTTATCATGGATGGCGGCATGATAGGGGGCGATCCCCCCCTTGGCAAACCTCAATTGTCCCGGAGCGCGCGCCGTATCTGGTTTGCACGCCAGATGACCGACTCCGGGGCCCGGATGGCGACGACCCGTTCAACCCTTCAAGGCCGCCCCGTCCGCAAACCAGTGGGCCGGATCCGGCCAGCGATAGACGAAACCAAGCTGCTGGCAGATGCGCTGACCTTCGATGGGAGCAAACTCCCCCGCCGGCTCAACGAACTGCGGCGGCACCAGCCCGAGCAGGCGGCTCGCGAAGGGGTAGAGCTGCTCCCGGCGCGGGTGGACGGGGGCACTCAGATTGTAGGCATCCCCATCCTGCCCCCGGGCCAGCATCAGCTCACAGGCGGCCACCACGTCGTCCAGATGCACCAGGTTCACAGCCTGGCCTCCCCCGGCCAGCGTCTTGCCCGCCAGAAAACGGCCGGGGTGACGGTCAGGACCATAGAGTCCGGCCGGGCGCAAGATCATGGCGCAGTCAACATGCCCTTCCAGCACGGCAAGCTCGGCCGCCCGCATCCGCAAGCCTCTGTCATGGGCTGGAGCGGGCATCTCCTCCTCCCCCTGTCCGGCCCCCCAGACCGAAGTCGCGCTGATAAACAGAACCCTCTGAACACCCGCCTCCCTCGCCTGTCGGCACAGGCTGGCCACGGATGCCGGGTAATCCCCGGTCTTGCTGGGGGGCACACAGATCACCAGGTCATGACAGCGAAAAGGCAGTGACCCCATGTCAGGGGTGAGCAACAGCGGCCAGGCGGCAATACCCTCCCCCCGCAGCCGTTCAGCCTTTTCGGCCGTACTGACCGTCACCGCGACAGATTGCCCCTGCTCTTGCAATGCCCTGGCCAGGGGCAACCCCAGCCAGCCGGCGCCCACGATACCCGTCTGATACTCAAATTCGTTCGTCATACCCGGATCCTGACAAAAAAAAAACGGCCATCCAATGATGACCGTCGAAAGTAACGAAGGAAATAGCCGGATTAACCGGTTACCTCCCACAGCGGGAAAATCGGGAGCGCACGCTCCTAATTCGTGGGCCTATCCTAGTGGCAGCGCAGTCAAAAAGCTTTGAAGCGGATCACAGTTGAAAAGGATTTCTGAAAGCGCTTTCACTGTTTTGCAAAAAAGTTGACCCGCACGGGGCCAACTTCATGACTCAGGCCACAGATTCCCGCCGTACCAGTTCGGCTTCGAATTTGAGCGCCAGCCCCTCTACCGGCTTGTGATCCAGCAGCCTCAGGGCCAGCTCAGCGGCCCGCTCTCCCATCTCCTCGATGGGGTAACGTACCGTGGTGAGCTTGGGATAGATGTATCGGGCATAGGGGATGTCATCAAAACCGACCACAGAGACCTGCTGGGGGATCTTGTAACCCCGCTCCAGCAGACAGGAGATGGCCCCCGCCACCATGGCATCGTTGAAACCAAGCACAGCGCTGAACTCGACGCCGCGCGCCAGCAGCTCGCTCATGGCCACATAGCCACCTTTTTCGTCGGCATAGGCACGGCCGATGAGGGCAGGATCCAGCTCGATACCTGCCCGTTGCAGGGCGAAGCGATAGCCGGCCATCCGCTGCTGACCATCCACAAACTCCTCGTCATCGGAGGTGACGAAGGCAATCTTGCGATGTCCCGCGTCCAGCAGATGCTGGCAAGCCGTGGTGATGCCGGCCTGGTTGTCCAGCCAGACGCAGCGATCCTCGCAGCCTGGCACCTGACGGTTGATGAAGACGATGGGGGTCGTGCCCGACGCCAGCTCGCTGAGCTCTTCGTCAGGCAGCGCCTTGCTGTGCAGGATCAGGGCATCACACTGGCGCTGCAGCAGCGCCTGGATGGCGTGCCGCTCACGGGCCGCGTCGTGGTTGCCGGACACCACGATGGTGAACTTGTTCGCCTTGTCGACCATGCTTTCGATGCCGCGCATCATCTGAGCGAAGAAGGGGCCGCCACACAGATCCCCCACCAGCACACCGATACAGTTGGAGCGTTTGCTCACCAGGGCCTGGGCGAAGCTGTTTGGACGAAAGCTGAGCTCCTTCATGGCCGCGAGGACAGCCTCGCGCTTCTCGGGCGCCACCTGCGCCGTGTTGTTGATCACTCGAGACACTGTCGAAATGGAGACATTCGCCAGCTGAGACACATCTTTGATCGTTGCCACTCTCGATTCCTTTGTTGGAAAAGCCTGTCAGTGATGATCGGGCATTGTATCGAACCTGACAGACCAAGACGCGGCGCCCGATCACCTGGCAGGTTTCCTTTTGTAACAAAGCTTAAGGGATGATAACCATTCTGGGGCAAGAATGGGAGGCAGCCGCGACAACGACTACCCCCGAACTCAATAGGCGTGATTCAGCTCGCGTTCCGACATGAAACGCAAAGGCTGCTGCAGCTTGTGTTGATAGATGAGATCGAAAGAGAGCACGTTCTGGACATAGTTGCGCGTCTCCCGATAGGGGATGCTTTCCACCCAGACATCCATCGGCTTGTTGTCGCTCTGCTCGCGCCAGCGCTTGACCCGACCAGGACCCGCATTGTAGGCCGCCGCCGCCAGGATCCGGTTGCCGTCATACACATCCAGCAGACGCTTGAGGTAGGCGCTGCCAAGACGAATGTTCATGGCCGGGTCGAACAGTTGCTGTTCGTTGCGATAGGGCACCCCAAGCTTGCCGGCCGTCTCTTTCGCGGTGGCAGGCATCAGCTGCATCAACCCCCTCGCCCCGACCGGTGACTGGGCCAGGGGATAGAGTGCGCTCTCCTGACGGGAGATGGCGTAGAGCAGACTGGTGTTCATGGTGCGCTCTTGTGCCATCTGGGAGAAGGTGCGCTTGAGGGGCAGTGGGAAGCGCAGGTCCAGCGCATCCCAGGCCTCGGCACGGATGCTGGAGAGGATCGCCAGCTCGTGCCAGCCCTGGTTGAGGGCGATGTGACCAAACTCCAGACGCTGGGCCACGCTGTTGCGATCCATGTTGTGGATCCACTCAGAGCGGGCCGCCGTGATCTCGTTCATCGCCAGCAGTTCACGCACCCGCAGCAGGAAGGGCCAACGGCGACTGGCACTTTGCCAGTCCGGCACCTTGTGCGCCACGCTCTGGTTCTTCATGCGATAGGGCACACCGGTGCGCTGGGCCGCCATGAAGCCGTAGAAGCCGCGCAGGCTCGCAGTCTCGAGATAGAGGTCCCGCGCCGGTTTCTGCCGCCCCTGTTTCTCCAGCGAGCGCGCCATCCAGTAACGCCAGCGATCCTCTTTTTGCAGCCCCATGGGCATCCGCTTGACCCAGCCTTCGAGGCCGCGCCAATCCTGCTCCCAGATAGCAAGACGGGCCCGCAGCTCCACCAGCTCCGGATCCTTGAGCCGCACCAGGGCCGTATCCAGCCAGGCGCGCTGGTCAGAAGAGCGGTCCAGCAACAGGCGACGGGCGGCGGCTTTCTCCACCCGACTCACCTCGGCATGGTTCAGGCCGAAGCGACGGGCCATCTCCCCCAGTTGGCGCAGAACCGCGTCGGGCTCCTGGTTGGCGTAGCGGGCCAGCCCCAGGGAGAGCAGATGCCGCGACGGGGGCGCCGCCGTGAAGTTGGCCGGATTCATCGCCCGCACGGGTTGGTCATACAGGGCGATCATCTGATCGCCATACCCCTTCATGCCGCTGCCGAGCTGGGCACCGAGGTGGCGAATGAGGTTGGGGTTCTGGGCCTCGAAGGCCAGGTTCATGCGCTCCCAGATCTTCTCCTGAGTACGCAGACCCGCCTGCTGCCAGAGCTGGAACAGGGGATCGCAGGCATCGGGCCTGGATTGACCGCTCAACCAGAGCTTGCCTGCCTCCTGCAGGGCTTCACTTTTGTGCCCCGTGTAGTAGCGGGCCTGATAGTGCTGACAGAGCAGATCGGTGGAGCTTGGCTTGGCCGGATAGAAACGCAGGAACTGGGACCACTGCTGGCTCTGGGCAAGATAGGTGAGATAGCTGCGCTCGAGCCGGTTGGACTGAGGAGTGTCCCCGTGCTGGCGGATGAAGCGGGTCACATCGTTGTAGTCTGCCGCCCCGGGACGGAACGCAAGCTGGTAGTAATCCAGATAGGGCAGCAGCGGATAGTGGATCAGGCGTGCCCGAAGCTGGCTGAATTTGACCTGATCATTGGCACGCACGGCCTCATGGGCCTGGCGATAGAGAGACTGCTCCATGGTCTGCGCGAAGGCAGGAGCCAACAGCCCCGGCATCCAGAGCGCAGACAAGATGATTCCCTGCACGACTTTCACGAATGGCATTCTCCCCTTGAAGACATAACCACCGCCAAAGTGCGGTGGTGACATACCTTCATTCTACCCGCTAAGCACGGGGGCTACGCCACACTATTTTTATCGGTGCAGACGGGGCGATCACCGCGTACCTGGCGGCTGACATAGCGTTCAAGGTAGGTAACAGGGAGCGGCTTGGAGGCGAGGTATCCCTGGAAGAAATGGCAGCCCTGTGCCTGCAGAAACTCCAGCTGCTGGCGGGACTCCACCCCCTCCGCCGTCACGTTGAACCCCATGTGGCGGGCCATGGCGATCACGGCCTCGACGATGGCCATGTTGTCACCATCCTTGGGTATGTCCTGGATGAAAGAGCGGTCGATCTTGAGCTCATCGGCCGGCAGCCGCTTGAGGTAGCTCAGGGAAGAGTACCCCGCCCCGAAGTCGTCGATGGCAAAGCTGATGCCCAGGGTCTTGAGTTCCGCCATCTTGCTGATGGTGTCTTCCGCATGACCCAGCACCACCGACTCGGTGATCTCCAGGTTGAGGCAGGCGGGATCCATGCCGGTGGCCGCCAGCACATCGTGAATGCGATCGACGAAGTCGGGAGCATGGAACTGTTTGGCGCTCACGTTGACCGAGAGCTGAGGGACGTGGATCCCGTTCTCCTCCCAGGAGACGTACTGGGTACAGGCTTCGTGCAATACCCAGTTGCCGATGTCGACAATGAGATCCGTCTCCTCGGCAATGGGGATGAACTCGGCAGGCGACACCAGGGCACGCCCGGGGGGTTGCCAGCGGATCAGCGCCTCGACACCGATGATCTCCCCCCCCGCCACCATGTGCTGGGGCTGGTAGTGGAGAGTCAACTCCCCATTATCGAGGGCACTGCGCAGCTCGTTGTGAATGTGCAGACGCCGGTCGGCCTGCAACTGCATGGAGGCATCAAAGAAGCGCCGGGTCTTGCGGCCCGCCGATTTCGCCTGATACATCGCGGTGTCAGCCTGCTTGAGCAGATCCCCCGCCTCCTGCTCCCGACCGGGAAAGAGGGTGATGCCGACACTGGCGCCGATGTGCAGCACCTGGCCTCTGAAATCATAGGGGGCGGCGATCTCCCCGATCAGCCGCTCCGCGATGAGGTCGGCCTGCATCTCCGCCTGGGGCGGGCTGATGGAGAGCGCTGGCAGCAACAACACGAACTCGTCGCCGCCGAGACGGGCCAGACAATCCCCCTGGCGCACCAGCCGCTTGAGACGGCTGGCCACCTCCTTGAGCAGCCAGTCGCCGGTGGCGTGACCCAGGGAATCATTGATGGTCTTGAAGTGGTCGAGATCGATGAACAGCAGGGCCCCGATGAGGTGACTGCGATTTGCATCGGTGAACGCCTGGGTCAGGGTCTCGTGCAGCTGACGACGATTGGGCAGGCCGGTCAGCTCGTCATAGAAGGCGAGATCCTGAATGCGGCGCTCCGCCGCCTTGCGCTCGGAAATATCCTCGAAGAAGATGACATAGTGGCTGATCCCCCCCTTCTCATCCTGCACCGGCGTGACGATCTCCCACTGGGGATAGGCGTGACCGTCGGCGTGCAGGCGCAGGGTTTCCCCCTGCCAGCGATCCAGGGCGTTGAGCTCGTAACCCAGCCCTCCCAGCCCCGACCAGAGATCGTTGCCAAGGTGCAGACCAATCACCCCCTGGTTGTCAAAGCCGGTGATCTGGCTGAAGGCGTAATTGACCCGCAGGATCTTGAACTCGGGATCCGTGATGATGATCCCTTCGTGAGTTTCAAAGGCCACCGCAGACAGCCGCATCAGGGCATCGCTTTGCAGGCGCTCCAGCTCGGCCACCATGCGCACCGAGAAGATGGTCAGGACAGAGTCCAGATCCGTGGTCCGGGTCTGGCTCGGGAACAGCAGGGCGAGATGGCCCAGGATCTGACCGTTGCGATCGAGCAGCGGCTGGGCGTAATAGTGCTGGCCCGGGGGCAGGTCGGGATACCCGGTCAGGGGTTCACTCACGGGGACCGCGCAGGAGGACCCCTGGCGATAGAGCTGCTGGCAGGGCATGTCACAGAGGGCATACTCCTTGACGTCGATGCCGTGGCTCGCCAGCACTCTCAGCCTGTCGAGACCAACCCGCTCCGTCAGCCAGACGGCAGTGGCTCCCAGGATATGGGCCAGCTCGTTGACCAGGGTCTGGCAAAAATCGAGCCCCGTCTTGGCGGAGAGCGCCTGCGCCAGCTTGGCCAGCAAGGGGGCCTGCAACATGGGAAGCGGCGGTGTCACGCCTGCGGGGGAGTCGGCGCGATCCATCTCGCGATGCATCATTTCGAGGGGGGCAAGCCAGCCACAACAGAGCCCCTGTGCAGGCACATACTGACCGTACCAGAGCGCATGGTGTACCTTGCCGTCCTCATCGCGCAGGTGACCGATGAACTGGCCAGGCTGGCCGGAATCGTGGAGTCTTGCAAGAAAATCGGCGAAACCCGCTTCATCTTCCCGCTCAAGTTGGGTGGCCCAGGGGTGGGCTCCCTCCCCTGCCCAGGGTTCACAAGAGACATGATCAGACAGGCTCCATTGCCCATGCTGCCGATCATAAAACCACATCATCTGGGTGGCTTGCTGCTTCATCTACGACTCCAACCACTACAACCACGTTATCCACCCCGACTCCTGCAGAAAAGCATATCCGTTTGCGCGCATATCTCCACCGGCGCATGGCAATGATTTTGCGATGCGATGAGGCGATGTGGGTGGAGAAAATTCGAGACTATGCGGCAAAAACCAAACATCGGGTCGACACAAGGCGCTGCCGAGGGGGGACAGAAACGATCCTATTTGCTGATACTGCCTGCCTGTTTCACTGAGCTCAAGCGGTTTTTGGCATGAAACGGGAAAAGCTCACAATTTATGGACAGCGGGATTCCCAAGGGCATTTTTCGTGACACAGATCACACTTTGATTTGGCGACATGGGTAATCTGGAGGTGAAGACACAAGCAAGACGACCCGAAGGGGGCCATTATGAAAATCGAAATGACCAGTAAAATCATCGACATCACCCCAGCCATCCGCGAGCGCATTGAATCCCGTTTTGAAAAGCTCGAGCGTCTTCAGGTGCCTCTTATCACACCCCATGTGATCATCTCCAAAGAGCGTTTGATGTATATCGTCGAAGCCACTATCGGCATTCCCAACGGCAAACTGTTTGCGCAGGCAGAGCACGAGGATCTCTATGCCGCCATCACGGACCTGGGCCAGAAGCTGGAACGCCAGCTCAACCGTCACACGGAGAAACCCATCGCCCGTCGTGCCGCCGGCAAGGAAGTGCCTCAACCGGACGAAGCAGACGCCTGACAAGGTTCACCACTCATAAAGCAAAAGGCGGGTTATCCCGCCTTTTTGCATTCTACCGTGCCGTCACCCCAGCCAGCGCAGCCTGGCATCCACCCCTTGCGCAAGCTCATCGAGCAGCGGCAGCATCATCAGCGGAACTTCCTCCCTGGGGTCAGCGCCCATAGGTCGGGCCTGCCATCGCTCGCGACCCAGTGCCGAGAGGTTGTCGTACACTGCGGGATCCAGCGCGGGCGTTCGGCTCACCAGTGGCGGGGAGCGCAGCGCCAGCCAGAGTCTCACATCCGTCATGCACCCGCCCTGTTGCAGACGTTCGTTGAGGCTGGTGGCATCGCTCTCTTCCACCCCGCCTTGCAGGGACGCCCGGGGCATCAGACCGAAACGAGAGCGCCAATCCAGCTCACCCGACGCAGGCTTGGGCGGGGCATCAAACCAGGGCTGCTCTTCCACTGCATCAGTCAGCAGCGCCAGATGCAGCCTGAAGTCGGCACGGTCCCCCGCACGGAGATCCTGGTTGAGCCGTTGGCCCAACTGGGCCTCATCCACGAGCAAGCGGTCACGAATCGCACTGGGCAGCATGAGATAAATCTTGGAAATGAAGGTTTCATTGCTTATCGGCCATCAACCCGATCCTTTAAGCATTAAAAATCCCGGCAGAGGGGTTCACAAGCGCGACAGATCTGTTAGTATGCGCCTCGCACTTGGGGAGGGGTTCCCGAGCGGCCAAAGGGATCAGACTGTAAATCTGACGGCTCTGCCTTCGAAGGTTCGAATCCTTCTCCCTCCACCATTCAAGTGCGCACAATCAGGTCATGCCCCGTGGAGGGGTTCCCGAGCGGCCAAAGGGATCAGACTGTAAATCTGACGGCTCTGCCTTCGAAGGTTCGAATCCTTCTCCCTCCACCATATTTCAGAGAACCCGGCCTTGTGCCGGGTTTTCGCTTTTCTGCCTTCCACAAATCCCCTTCTTCTACAAAAAAACGGGAGGCCAGGCCTCCCGTCAATATATGCACGCTCTCACCCCGAACCTGCTGGCGACAGCTGTCATCAGCAGGTCGGGCAGGGGGGAATAAGCGTCCCCCCAGGCATCTGTCTTGTCATCCGCGCCCCTTACAGGGTGAAGCGATAGAAGATATCCACCGCCTGGGCCACCCCGCTCATGGCCTGCAGATAGAGCCTTGGCATCAGCTCGTAGCGCAGCTTGAATTCGGCGATGGGGCTGAACACCCCGACCCCGTACTGGAACTGCAAGCCGGGCAGCAGGTAGGCCGACAGGGTCACCTGGGTGTCATCGCCACTGCCTGCGGTATCGAGGGCCACGTCGCTCATGCCGAGGGACTCCCCGATGCTGGAGACCACGCCGCTCGCCTGGCTCACGGCCCCCGCCACCAGCAGGCCGTTAAAGCCGCCATCCTCGCCGCTGGTCTGCAATCCCTTGCCCCGCAACAGATAGGAGAGCTGTTCGGACTGCGCCATCTGCGGTTCGGAATAGACAGTGATCTTCGGCTTGGCGGCCGGCCCCGTCACCCGCACCCCGACGGTCACGTTGTCCTCGATGGTATCCGGATCCCGATAGGTCTCGATGTTGAGATAGGGCTGATCGATGGGGCCGGAGAAGAGGATCCGCCCCTCCTTGATGATGAGGTTCTGGCCATAGGCCTTGAAGCGCCCGTCCCTGAGCTCCAGTTGCCCGTTGCCCGAGAGCGGCTTGGAGGGATCCTGGCGAATGTTGAGGGCCCCTCCCACCTTGGTCTTGAGTCCCATGGCTTCGAGGCGGACGTCGTCCCCGAGCCGGATGGCGAGCCTGATCTCCATGGGCAGCGGTGCCGCCTTGGGGACCGGCGGCAGATCGTCGTAGATGACGGTGACGTCATCGGAGACCGCTACCGCGCTGTCTGGCAGGCTCTTGACCAGGATGCGCGACCAGGGGATGTCCACCTGACCGGTCACCCTGGTCTCCTCCCCGAGAGAGATGGCGATGTCAGGTGTCACCCTGACCCGGCCCATGCCCGGGTACTGGGCTTCCAGCTCCTTGCCCTGAATGGTGAGGCTGCCGGTCACCGGCTGCTGGGCCCAGCTCAGCCAGCCCCCCAGCACCAGGGGGCCCTTGCCCACCATCATGGAGCCGTCGAGTTCGGCCCGGTTGCCTTCTATCTTGAGGCGGGTCACCAGCTTGGAGAGGGTCACCATGTCGGAGTGGGTCTGAACCTCCCCCTCCTTCAGGTTCAGCTCGCCATACAGCAGGGGGGCAGCCAGGGTACCGTCGAAGCGGGCATCCGCCGAGATGACCCCTTGCAGGGAGCGCACTTCGGGAATGAGCGGCGCAAAGGTCGCAAGCTTCAGATCGTCAAACCTGAGTTGACCGCCGAGGTTGCCGCGGCCGGCGGGATCCCGGATCAGCAGATCGGTGTCGATGTTGCCGATCTGCTCGGAGGCGAAATCGACCCGGATGGCGGCCTGCTGGCGCTCGAAGTCGATCCCGAGCTCGAGGCGCTGGTAGTCGGTCTTGAGTTCGTCGGCGACGAAGGTCCCAGGCGTGGTGCGCACGGTGGCGTACAGGGTCGGCTGGTTGCCGCGCCAGCTGGCGCGCCCGTCGGCCGACAGCACTGCCTGCCAGCGGAAATTGTCCGGCAACCAGGGGCGCAGCCGCTTGAGATCAAATTCGTTCAGGGCAAATTCCAGATTGCCCTGGGACTGGGCTATCCGGCTCCCCTTGACGCAGAGACTGGCCTTCTGGGACGCGAGGCAGAGATCCCCCATGGTCAACTGCTGTTTCGGCAGATCCAGATCCAGAGACCAGGGGGCGGCCAGCGCCCAGCGCTTGAGGGGGGTCTTGAGCTTCAGCTCGGCAAGGGCGCCACGCCAGTGGTCACCGCGCAGGCTGCCATTCAGGCTGAGGTCTGCCGCCAGGGGATCCCCCTTCATGGTCAAGGTGAGCCCGTGGCGCTCGAGATCGCCACTCAGGTTCAGGGCGATTTGCGAGAGCTTGGTCTCCCCCTGCGCCAGGCTCGCCACCGTCACCGCCACCTCACCGGCGGGCTTCTCCCCGACCAGGGCGTTGGCCTTGATGACAGTCTCCTTGAGGACGGTGCCCGCGTAGGCGAGTCGGCCCGACACCAGATCGGCATTCACGCGCGGCGCCTGCTGGTTGCCGGTGACGCGCACCTGGCCCTTGATGTCCCCTCCCAGACCCGGGTAGATACCCCCAAGCTTGGGCGCATCCAGATCCGCATCCAGCTTCCAGGCCTGGGTCGTGAGCGAGCCTTTGGCCTGCAGCCGGTTGGGGCCGCTTTGCAGCGCCAGGGCCGGGATGGTCCACTCCATCTTGTCGTTGCCACTGAGCCTGCCCTGCAAGGCCAGGGGATACTGGTTGAGCTTGCCATCCACCTTGAGCTCGGGCAGGGCCAGCTGCCAGTGGCCCGCCTCATCCAGATCGAAGCGACTGGTGATCTTGCCCGCCAGTGCCCCCTTGATCTCGGGCACCAGCTCCGCCGGGTTGATCCCCTTGAATTCGGTCGTCCCCTGCCACTGGACCCCCTTGCTCCAGGCCAGCTTGCCGTCGAGCTTGAGCTCCCCCTTGAGGGCCCCCAGCAGCAGCTCGATGCGGCTCAGCTGGTTGAGATCCCCCTTGCCCGAGAGCGCCACCTTGAAGGGGGGCACATCGGTCCCCTTGCCGGCGGTGTTGAGCGCAAACTGGTAACCGGAGAGCTTGCCCTTGGCGCTCAGGGTGCCCTTGTCCAGCCGATAGCTGGGCTCATCCTTGGCAGGCTTGTGCAGGGGCCAGGAGAGGCTCTTCCAGTCCAGCGCCAGATCGAAGGGCAGATCCGGGTCGAGGGCCGCGAGGGATCCTTTGAGATTGGCGCCCACCGGCCCCTTGGCCTTGAGTGCCAGCCCAAGCTTGCCCACAGAACCGTCCAGGACGAGATTGACCTGCTCCCCCTTGAGCTCCCCGTCCAGCAGCCCTTGACGCGCCTTGGCATCCAGAGTCAGGGTGAGGGGGTAATCCTCGTGCAGGCGCACCTGACCACTCAAGGCCAGATCCGCCATGGCATGGCGCAAGGAGAGCTCCCGGATGTCGATGCGCTCCTCCTCGGCGGTGGCCGACAGCAACAGGTTGTCAAGCCCCTCCACCAGCTCACCTTGCTGATAACGGAACGCCGTGGCTTTCAGCCCCTCCAGCTGGATGGGGAAAGGCAGTCGCACCGCCGGCAGCACCATGGGCTCGGGCTTGCTTGCGGCCTGCGTCTTGTCACCGGGGACAGCCTTGCGCTCGCCGACCGCCAGGGTGGCGCTTTTCTCATCCGCCGGTTTGGCGCCCTTGTCACTGGCCGCCTCAGCCGGGGCCGGTGCCACCACCACGTTCAGGCCATCGAGCACGGGGCCGCGCACGATGAGCCCGGCGCGATCCAGGGCGGCGCCAATATCCAGATCCTTGAGGGTGATCGTCACGCTGGGCACCGCCACATCGAGATCGGCAACCTTGAGGCTGTCGACCTGGATTTTGAGCGGCAACGGATGCCAGACGAAGGGCTCCGACGGCTCTTCCGGCACCGGCTCGGACTCCACCACCCGGACAACGGGGCGAGTCACCGCCAGAGACTTGATCCAGAGCTTGCCCTGCAGGAGCTTGCCCAGATCCCAGTCCAGCACGGCCCGCTCCACGGTGACATCCACCAGCTCGTCCTGCCAGCCAACCCCTTCGAAGGTCCAGCCATAACCGAGTTGCCCCGCCACCAGCTCCCCCTTGAGGGAGGGCAGCGCGGCTCTGGCCTGTTGCCACAACCACTTGTTACCCTGATGGGTGAAGCCCAGCAGGCTGACGCCGATGAGCAGCAGGAAGAAAAGGCCCATGAGCCACAAGAAAATGCGTTTTACCCAGATCACGATGCAGACCCCTGCAAGGAAAGCAGCCGCAGCGGCCAGAAAAGAGAAAGAAGAGGATATGCGCCTGGTTGCCGGGTCATAGTTCCGGCCCCAGTGCGAAGTGCAGCCGCAGCGGCTTGTCCTCCTCGGAGATGCCCACCGCCAGATCGAGCCTGACCTGACCGATGGGGGTGACCCAGCGCACCCCGCCCCCGGTGCCTATCTTCCAGGCCTCGCTGTAGTCGACTGTGGCGGTCCCGGCGTCCACGAACAGGGCACCGAGCCACTTCTCGCTGAAGCGGTAGTTGTACTCCAGGCTGCCGACGCTGGCGTAGCGTCCGCCGGTCAGCTTGCCATCGTCCCCCCGTGGCGAAATGGTCTCGTAACCGTAGCCCCGGACCGTCTGATCGCCGCCGGTGAAGAAGCGCAGGGAGGGGGGGACCAGGGAGAAATCATCCCCGACGATGGCCCCCTGTTCGGCCCGCATCAGGAAACGGTGATCTTCGCCCAGGGTGCGCAGCCACTTGCTGCGCCCCCACACCCGCATGAAGCTGATGTCGGACCCCCAGTAGGGGCTCGAGAACTCCATCGTCAGTTGCTGGCGATCCCCCCAATCCGGCACCAGACCGCCGCGCACCCGCAGCCGTGACCAGGAGACGCCGGGGATCAGCAGCAGGCTGTTCCCCTCGTCCTGACCCTGGACGTAGCGCTCGTTCTCCAGGCGCACAAAGACGTCTCTGTCCCAGCTCTCCGGTCGGCGTGTCCAGCGGTGCACCCCGAAGGTGGCCAGATCGGAGCGGGTGTCGTTGTTGTCGGTGTATTGATAGCCAGCCTGCAGGGAGTAGTAATCCCGCAGCGGGTTGCCCACCGGGATCTGGTAGTCGAAGCTGAGCTCCGCTTCCGGCGCCGAGATCTTGGCGGTGCTGGAGAGGCGGTGACCATAGCGGTTCACCCAGGGTTTCTCCCAGGTGGCACTCAGGCGCGGCCCCACGTCCGTGGCATAACCGATACCGGTCTCAATCTCGTGATCGACCCGGTTGGAGAGGGTCACCTGCACCGGCACCCGGTTGCCCTCGGCCTGGCTGATCAGGGGTTTGATGTCCACCTGCTTGAACAGCTTGGTGGAGGAGACATCCTGGGACATCTCCGCCAGACGGATCGCCAGATAGGGGTCGCCGCTCTTGATGTTGATGAGCGGGCGGATCAGGTGCAGTGCCTCCGGCGTCGCGTCATAGCGGATCTCGCCGAAATGGTAGCGCGGGCCAGAGCGAAACAGGATGTAGATCTCCGCCTTGCCCTGTTCCGGGAAAACCTTGACCTGGCTCTTACTGATCTTGGCGTCAAAATAGCCGCGGGCCAGCCCCAGACTGCCGAGATCCGCCTTGATGGATTCATATTTGCCGTGGTTGAGGGGATCTCCCTCCTTCAGGGGCAGCTTGTCCAGCAGCTCGCTGTACACCTCGTCGCTCCCCGCATCCCCTTCCAGCAGGATGTCGAGGCGCGAGATGATCACGGGTTCCCCCCGCTCAATCTCGATCACCACCTTGGCGGGCGTCTTCTTGTCGCGGTTCAGAGTGATCTTGGGCTGGTAGTAGCCATAGACCTGCAGCGCCTTCTGTACGCTCTCGGTGATCTTGGCGCGGGCGGGGCGGTACTGGCGTTCCTGGTAGACGGGCAGGGCGTTGAGGTAGGCCTCGACGTTGTCTTTCTGCTCTCCCCTGACCCCCTTGATCTGGTAGGTCAACTTGGCCGCCATGGCGGGCATCGCCATCAGCCAGAGAGCGAGGGCGAGCAGCAAGAGACCGGGCCCGGGGCGACGGGATCGCCCGGATGAAGTGCTCCCGGTGAAAAAAGTAGGATAGCATCCTGTCAAACGTCAGTTTCCCCGAATAACATGATTTAAAGATTGTGTTATTTAGTACGATACCGAGACTCATCCCGGGCGAATGCCGCTCATCCTAGCATAATCGCGACGGCGAAATCCCACGCTCGGGGCCCCTTTGCGTGCCGCTCTGCCACCCCCGGTGCGGGGATCGCTTCGGCCCTGCAAGGAGCCAGCCGGGTGTGAGGAGCCAAACTGCGCACTATCCGGGCAAGGGGCGAACAAAACGCCACCATCTGCCCCGCCACGCCGGATCTCCCCCGGCGGCCTTGGGCTGGCAGCAGGGTCCGGCTCGTCGCGACAACCCTTGTCGGACACCCCGCATCCGGCGGGTTTCGTCAACCCGTCCCCCTCGATTTGCTCCGTGCCCTCTTCCCCACCCTGCCTGCTATTGAACAGGAAAATAAGTTTAAATCAATCACTTGAATAGATGGCACTAAAGCTTCGTTCAATTCAATCGATTTATCCCGCTGCCCCTGCGCTCCTGCCTGTCCCACACTGATCCCAATCATCGCAGGAGAGACCCCATGCACCTACGTAGCGAACAACTGGCTGACTACATCGCCGACCGACTCGAGTTCATCACCTTCCTGGCCTGCTGCAGCGCCCTGCTGGCCCTGCTGACCGGCATGAACGGTCAGCAGGCCCTCGCCTTCACCGCGCTCAATCTGCCCTTTGGCCTGGCCCTGCTGCTGGGCATGGCCCTGCTCGCCCCCCTGCCTGTCCACTGGCGCCTGCCCGGCATAGTCCTGCTGCTGGTGAGCGCAGCTCTGGCCACCCTGCAGATGGGGGGCAACTGGCTCAACCCCCTGGCCATCTGGAGCCTCTATGCCCTGCTGGGGCTGGAGATCCTCTGGCAATCCCGGGCCAGGGTCCCCCTGGCCACCGGCCCCCGGAGCCGGGTCTCGCGCCCGAGGGGCTGACGTGGAGGCGCAATTGCAGTAATCTTGCGCCCCCTTTCCCCTCGCCGAGGAGCATTCCGATGAAAAAAGCCTGTGCCCAGCACATCCTGGTCAAGACCGAGAAACAGTGTCTGGAGATCAAGGAGAAGCTCGCCAAGGGCGCCGATTTCAGCCAGATGGCCAAGCGTTTCTCCACCTGCCCTTCCGGCAAGCGTGGCGGCGATCTGGGAGAGTTCTCCAAGGGGGACATGGTCAAGTCCTTCGACGATGCCGTGTTCAAGGGGGAGCTGCTGACCGTGCTGGGGCCGGTGCGCACCAAGTTCGGCTTCCACCTCATCAAGGTGCTCTATCGCAACTGATCCAGGGCGACGAGGCCATCGGCTCTCTGAGCCGCACGCCTGGGATTGATGATCATTTACTAACGTTATCAGGCAATTAAGTTTATCCTTCTGGGCATAGTTCCATCCTGTCCCGTGGATCCCTCATATGCACAGCTCTTTGTGGTGGCCGCTGCTGACCTGGCTATTGCCCCTTTGCGGGGCCCTTGGCAGCCGCGCCCATCTCTGGCCCTGGTGGCTCGGCTTCATCCTCTGTCTCGCCAGCGCCCTCCTCAGCCTCGTGATGCTGCTGCGCCTGCCCTGGCGTTATCGCCGCACCACCAACCTCTGGCCGGATATCTGGGGCATAACTCCCCTGCTGTTGCCCCTGCTGTTTCTCGTCCAGGCGCTGCGCTCCCCCCTCACCAACGACGTCAGCACGGATCCCTACCATCCGCCACGGCTCCAGTGGGCCGAGCTGCTCAGAAGCCCGGAGGATCTCCCGATCTCCCCCCCGCCCCTGCAAGTATTTCCAGGCAACCCCGGTCCTCTCTATACCCGGGCATCCCCGGTCGAAGTACTCGCGGAAGCCGAGGAACTGATGACGGAGCTGGGCTGGCAGGTTCGCCCGGGCAGCGAGGGTATCGATGCCGTCGTCACCACCGGCTGGTTCGGGTTTCAGGATGACGTGGCCCTGCGGGTCTTTGCCGGGCCCAAAGAGACCCGTATCGACATGCGCTCCGCCTCGCGCCAGGGGCGCAGCGATCTGGGGGTCAACCGGGCACGGATCATCGATTTCCTGAATCGGTTGAACGAGCGCCTGGGGGGGGCCTACAAGCCCAAGATGGAGAAGCTCAAAGAGGAACAAGATGCGCATTGAGGTCAAACCGGACCGGGCCTACGCCTGGTTCATCCGCCCCTTCTTCTGGCTGCAGAAACGCAACTACGGTCAGGTGCTGATCCCGGGCAAGTGCTGGGGGCGCTCCCCCAGGCTGTTCGCCGCGGTCGCCACCCTCTACGGCGTCATCAACCGCAAGCGCTCCCCCATCGACCCCGTGCTGCGCTCCCTGGTGACGGTGCGGGTCTCCCAGCTCAACTGGTGTCGTTTCTGTGTCGACATCAACGCCATGACCCTCGTCAAGCGGGCAGGCTCCAGCGACAAGGTGGAGGCGCTGGCCCGGTGGCGCGACAGCCCCTTGTTCGACGAGCGGGAGCGGGCCGTGCTGGACTATGCCGAGGCCATGACCGGGCTGGATGGCGTGAGCGACGAGCAGGCCGCCCGCCTCAAGCCCTGGTTCGATGACGACGCCCTGGTGGAGCTCACCGGCCTCATCGCCTTCCAGAACATGTCCGCCAAGTTCAATGCCGCTCTCGACATCGCTCCCCAAGGGTTCTGCCAGTTGCCGGTGCAACCCGAGCGCCCCCTCGACAAGGGGCAGGGATGAACCGGGCACGCCTGCTGCTGTTGCTGGCGATGGGGGCCCTGGTCGGCACCTTCTTTGCCCTCGACCTTGACCACTATCTGAGCCTCACCCAGTTGCAGGCTCATCAGGCGCGCCTGGCCCTTTGGGTCGACCGCCATGTTGTCGCAGCCAGCCTGCTGTTTCTGGTGATCTATGTGCTCACCACCGCCCTCTCC
Source organism: Aeromonas sp. FDAARGOS 1402 (assembly GCF_019046925.1). Taxonomy (NCBI): domain Bacteria; kingdom Pseudomonadati; phylum Pseudomonadota; class Gammaproteobacteria; order Aeromonadales; family Aeromonadaceae; genus Aeromonas; species Aeromonas sp. FDAARGOS 1402. Next base: position 2,853,700 of record NZ_CP077201.1, on the reverse strand, counting down.
CTGCCGGGGGCGGCCCTGCTCACCCTGGCGGGCAGCGCCGTCTTCGGCATCCTGTGGGGGCTCTTGCTGGTCTCCTTTGCCAGCTCCCTTGGCGCCACCCTGGCCTTTCTCAGTGCCCGCTTCCTGCTGCGGGACTGGGTCGAGACGCGCTTTGGCGACAAGCTGGCGAGCGTTCAGGCCGGCATGCAAAAGGAGGGGGCCTTCTATTTGCTGAGCCTGCGCCTCATCCCCCTCTTCCCCTTCTTTCTGGTCAACCTGGTGATGGGGCTCACCCCCATCAGAGTCAGCACCTACTACTGGGTCAGCCAGCTCGGCATGCTGCCGGGCACCCTCGTCTACGTGCTGGCGGGGAGCGAGCTGGCTACCCTCACCAGCACAGGCAACCTCTTCTCCCCCGGCCTGCTGGCCGCCCTGACCCTGCTCGGCCTGATGCCCTGGCTGATGCGTGCCTTGCAGCGCCGTCTCGCCCTCTACCGGTTGCACGCCCCCTACCGCAAGCCTGCGCGCTTTGACTACAACCTGCTGGTGATAGGTGCCGGCGCCGGAGGCCTGGTCACCAGCTACATCGCCGCCGCGGTGAAAGCCAGAGTGGCCCTCATCGAGCAGCACAGGATGGGAGGGGATTGCCTCCATACCGGCTGCGTCCCCTCCAAGTCGCTGATCCGAAGCGCCCGCTTCGCCATTGAACAGCGTAAGGCCGGGGAGCTTGGTTTTACCCCGAGCCAGAGCCGCGCCGACTTCGCCGCCGTGATGGCGCGGGTCGCCCGGGTCATCGAGGAGGTCGAACCCCACGACTCGGTGGCGCGCTATGAAGGACTTGGGGTGGAGTGCATCCAGGGGCGGGCGCGAGTCACCTCCCCCTGGGAGGTGGAGGTCAACGGCAAGCGCCTGACCAGCCGTCATATTGTGATCGCCACCGGCGCCCGCCCCCGGGTGCCCGCACTGCCGGGGCTGGACAGGGTTCCCTACCTCACCTCCGACACCCTCTGGCAGCGACTGCGCGAGCCCCCCCGCCATCTGCTGGTGCTGGGAGGAGGCCCCATCGGCTGCGAGCTGGCCCAGAGCCTGGCCCTGCTCGGTATCCCCGTCACCCTGGTGGAGCAAGGCCCTCAGCTGCTGCCCCGGGAAGATAGGGACGTCGCCGGGGCCCTGGCCGCGCAGCTGGAGCAGGACGGCGTCACCCTGCACCTCGGCTGGCAGGCTACCTCGGCCGGGTATATGGACGGTAAAGACACCAACCTGCCCATCCGGCTGCACCTGCGCCGGGGGGACGAGACGTTGGTGATTGAGGGGGACCAACTGCTGCTGGCCCTTGGCCGGGAGGCCAACGTGAGCGGTTTCGGGCTGGAGGCGCTGGGGGTTGAACTGGCCCCCGGCGGCACCCTGGCCATCGACGGCTTCCTCGCCACCAACTACCCCAGCATCCTGGCGGTAGGGGACGTTGCCGGCCCCTACCAGTTCACCCATTTTGCCGCCCATCAGGCCTGGTATGCCGCCATCAACGCCCTCTTTGGCCAGTTCAGGCGCTTTCGGGCAGACTACAGGGTCATGCCGGCGGCCACCTATACCAGTCCGGAGATAGCCAGGGTCGGCCTCAACCAGAAAGAGGCTCTGGCCCGAGGCATCCCCTTCGAGTCGACCCGCTTCGAGATGGCCGAGCTGGACAGAGCCATCGCCGACGGCGAGTCCGGGGGCTTTGTCGAGGTGCTGACGGTGCCGGGCCGTGACAGGATACTCGGGGCCACCATAGTGGGTGCTCACGCCGGCGAGCGGATCGCCGAGTTTGCCCTCGCCATGCGCCACCGCCTGGGACTTGGCAAGATCCTCGCCACCGTTCACCCCTACCCCACCCTGATGGAGGGGAACAAGTACGTGGCTGGCGCCTGGCGCCGTGCCCGCCAGCCCGGGCGCCTGCTGGCGCTGCTGGCCCGTTATCACCGGTGGCGCCGCGGCGCCTGACTCTGACGAGGCAACCATCATGTTCACGACCCGACTTCGCGCCCTGCTCCGTCCCCTGATGGCCGCTGTCCCCCTGCTGCTGGCCTCCCCGCTCCACGCCAATGACGCATCGTGGCAGCAGACCCTGCTGGCCGCCAGGGGACAAACTGTCTACTTCAACGCCTGGGGGGGCAGCCCCGAGATCAACGCCTACCTGGTGTGGGCCAGGCAGGAGATCGCTCGCCAGTACCAGGTCGAGCTGGTGCAGGTGAAGGTGGATGACATCGCCCAGAGCGTGAGCCAGTTGCTGGCCGGCAAGCAGGCTGGCAAGACGTCGAACGGCCCCATCGACCTGCTCTGGGTCAACGGCGAGAACTTCAAGGCGCTCAAGGAGCAGGGGCTGCTGGGGGCCCCCTTTACCGACGAGCTGCCCAACATGGCCCTGGTGGACACCGCCCTGCCGGTGAGTGAAGACTTCACCGTGCCGGTCGAGGGGCTGGAGGCCCCCTGGGGCATAGGCCAGCTCAATCTGATGGTGGATGGCGACCAGGTAGACGCACCTCCCACCTCGGCGGCCGCCCTGCTGGCCTGGGCCAAGGCTCACCCCGGCCGCTTCACCTACCCCAAGCCTCCCCAGTTTCACGGCTCGAGCTTTCTCAAGCAGATCCTGCTGGAGCTGACACCAGATCCGGCGCCCCTCTACCGGGAGGCGACCGATGCCGACTTCCGTCGCGTCACCGCCCCTCTCTGGGCCTGGCTCGACCAGCTTCACCCCGCGCTCTGGCGAAAGGGCAGGCTCTTCCCCACCGGCGCCGCCGAGACCAGGCAGTTGCTCGATGACGGCGAGCTGGCCATGGCCATCAGCTTCAACCCGGGGGAAGCCCAGAGTTCGGTGCAAAACGGCACCCTGCCCCCCACCGTCCATGCCATCGCCATGGAGAAAGGGGCGCTCACCAACAGCCATTTCCTCGCCATCCCCTTCAATGCCTCCGCCCGGGCCGGGGCCAAGGTGGTGGTCAACTTCCTGCTGAGCCCCGCCGCCCAGGCGCGCAAGAGCGACCCCGCCTTCTGGGGGGATCCCAGCGTGCTGCGCCAGGAGGCGCTGCCAGGCCAGACCCGTCCGGCATTGCGCTTCAAGGGAGTGGCAGAGCCCCACCCCAGCTGGCAGACCCGGCTGGAAGCGGCCTGGGCCGAGCGCAACGGCCACTGATCCATCATGCAGGCGCGCGCCCCTCTTCTCCTCCTGCTGCCCTTTTTGATGCTGGGAGCCCTGCTGCTGGGGATCCCGCTCGCCGGGGGTATGCTGTTGCTGGTCATCGAGGGGCTCACCCCCGCCAATCTATCCCTCTTGCTCCCCCAGCCCGGACTCTGGCACTCCGCAGGGTTGAGCCTCTGGGTGGCGGGGGCCTCCACTCTGGGGGCCCTGGCCGTCACCGCCCTGCTGCTCGCCCAGGGGGACGGGCGTCTCTGGATGCGCTGGCTGCGCCGCCTGCTCTCCCCCCTGCTGGCGCTTCCCCACGTCGCCTTTGCCATCGGCATCGCCTTTCTGATCGCTCCCTCCGGCTGGCTGCTGCGCCTCGTCGCCCCCCTGCTTGACCTCACCCATCAGCCCCCGGACTGGCAAACCCTCAAGGATCCCCGGGGGCTTGGCCTCATCGTGGTGCTCATCCTCAAGGAGACCCCCTTCCTGCTGCTGATGGCGCTGGCGGCACTGGATCCCGCCAAGGTGGCGCGCCAGCAGTGGCTGGGGGCCAGCCTCGGCTTCAGTGCCCCCCGGATCTGGTGGCGCCTGCTGCTGCCCGCCCTCTGGCCCGCCCTGCGACTGCCCCTCTACGCGGTGGCCGCCTATGGTCTGGCGGTGGTGGATCTCGCCCTGCTGCTGGGGCCGGATGCCCCGCCGCCCCTGGCGGTGCGACTCTGGCTCTGGTATCAGGATGCCGACCCCGCCTGGCGCGGCGCCAGTGCCAGCGGCGCCCTCTTGCTGCTCGCCCTCAACCTGCTGCTGCTTGGCGCCCTCAGGCTGCTGGAGCGGACCCACCTCACCCTCGGCAAGGCACGCTGGCTGGATGGGCGACGCGCCCCCGCCTCGCCCTGGCCCGCACTCATTGCCCGCATCGGCGTGTGGGGGCTGCTCCTGACCAATCTGCTGGTGCTCGCCGCCCTGCTGTTCTGGTCCCTGACCCGGCGCTGGTCCTTTCCCGCCCTCTGGCCGAGCGAATGGAGCAGCCACCACTGGCTGGCTCTGCTGCCGAGCCTGGGCCCGCTGCTGTGGCAGAGTCTGTGGCTGGCCCTGCTCTGCGCCGCGCTCTCCCTGCTGCTGGCAGTGCTCTGCCTCGAGGCGTTGCCTGCGCGCCGCGCCACACGCACACTCTGGCTTGTCTGCCTGCCTCTGCTGCTGCCCCAGGCCAGCCTGCTGTTTGGATTGCGCCTTCAGACCGACGGGCTGGGATTCACTGGCATAGGCCCAGGCTGGGTACTCTGGAGCCAGTTGATCTTCGTCTTTCCATACGTCTATCTCTGCCTGCACGGCCCCTATCGCCAGTTCGACGAGCGCCTCACCCGGGTGGCCCTCACGCTCGGGGCCAGCCCCTGGGGGGCCTGGTGGCGAGTCAAGGGTCCCCTGCTAGCCCGTCCCCTGCTGTTCGCCTTCGGTGTCGGGGCGGCGGTGAGTCTGGCCCAATACCTGCCAACCCTGCTGTTCGGGGGCGGGCGGGTCATCACCATCACCACGGAGGCGGTGGCCATCGGCAGCGGCCTCAACCGGCGGCTGGCGGGGCTCTACGGCCTGCTGCAACTGCTGCTGCCCCTGTTCATCTATGCCCTGGCGCTCTGGCTGCCGCGGCGCATCAACCCCGCCCTGAGGCCCTGACCCGATGCTGCATACCTCCGCACTCACCCTCTTCCTCGACGGCGCCCCCCTGCTGACGCTCCCCCCCCTCAGGGTGGCCCCGGGCGAGGTGCTCACCCTGATGGGACCGAGCGGCTGTGGCAAGAGCTCCCTGCTGGCGGCCCTGGCGGGAGTGCTGCCACCCGGGGGGCCCATCCGGCTGGCCGGGGACATCCTGCTCGGCGCACATCGCCTCACCCCGCTGCCCCCCCAGGAGAGGGGCGTCGGCATCCTGTTTCAGGATGACCTGCTGTTTGCCCACCTGACGGTGGCCGAAAATCTGATGTTCGGCATGCCGGCGCATCTCAAGGGGATGGAGGCAAGGCAGACCCGGGCCCGCGAGGCGCTGGCCGAGGTCGGGCTGGAGGCTCAGGCGGACAAGCTGCCAGGGGCGCTCTCAGGCGGCCAGAAAGCCCGCGTCAGCCTGCTGCGTGCCCTGCTGGCCGAGCCCAGGGCATTGCTGCTGGACGAGCCCTTCTCCCGCCTCGACAAGCCGCTGCGGGCGGCATTCAGAACCCTGGTGTTCGAGCGCCTGCGCACGCAGGCCATCCCCGCGCTGCTGGTGACCCACGACGAAGAGGATGCGCCGGGCACCATCTTGCAGCTGATCCCCCCAGCCATCCCAGAAGAGGAGCACCACCTTGTTTGATCGCCACCTGATCCCGGTTATCCGCCGCCCCCTCGCCGCGCTCGCCCGCCCCCTGTGCCGGGCCGGGGTGAGCGCCAACCAGGTGAGCCTCGCCGGCTTTCTCATCGGCATGCTGGCGCTGCCGCTGCTGGCCTTTGGCTGCTATCAATGGGCGTTGGCGGCGATTCTGCTCAACCGGCTGCTGGACGGGCTGGATGGCGCCGTGGCGCGGGAAATGGGCATCACCGACTGCGGCGGGTTTCTCGACATCACGCTGGATTTCATCTTCTACGCCGCCGTGGTGCTGGGCTTTGCCCTCGCCGACCCGGCCAACGCCCTGGCCGCCGCCACCCTGCTGTTCGCCTTCATGGGCACGGGATCGAGCTTTCTGGCCTTTGCCATCATGGCGGGCAAGCGGGGCATCGAGAGCCCCGTCTACCACCACAAATCCCTCTACTATCTGGGCGGGCTCACCGAGGGGAGCGAAACCATCGCCCTCTTCGTGCTCATGTGCCTCTGGCCCGCCGCCTTCGTGCCACTGGCCTACGGTTTTGCCCTGCTCTGTGCCATCACGACCCTGACCCGGATCTGGAGCGGCTACCACTCCCTGCGCTGACGGGATCCCGGGGGATGCGCCGGCACGGAGCACTTGCGCCTGCACGCCAATGTTTTACCATGACGGCACTCTTTTTCAGGCTCACGAGAACCCTATGCGTCGCCTTGTCTGTGTCCTCTCCCTGTTTCCCCTGATCTACGGCTGCAGCAGCACGCCGGCGCCCAAGCCCGTGGTCAAACCCCAACCCAACAGCGCCTTCATCAACCAGACGCCGCCGAGCAAACCCTTCTACGGACAGGTGAGCCAGCCCGGGGTCAGCAAGGGGGACTTCGCCAATCGTTCCAACGTGGACAACTTCGTGCAGCGGATGGTGCAAAAGCACGGCTTCGACGGCGCCGAGCTGCACCGGGTACTGGCCCAGGCCGAGCGTTATGACTGGATCATCAAGCTGATGGACGCCCAGGCCCCCACCACCAGACCGCCCACCGGCCCGACCGGCGCCTGGAACCGCTACCGCGCCAAGTTCATCACCCCGGACAACGTACAGAACGGCGTCAACTTCTGGCGTGAATACGAGAGTGAACTCAACCGGGCGCAGCAGATCTACGGGGTGCCACCCGAGATCATCGTCGGCATCATCGGGGTGGAGACCCGCTGGGGTCGGGTGATGGGCAAGACCCGCATTCTCGACGCCCTGGCGACCCTGGCATTTGACTACCCGCGCCGCGCCGACTTCTTCACCGGTGAGCTGGAAGCCTTCCTGGTGATGACCCGGGATGAGGGGATGGATCCCACCGAACCCAAGGGCTCCTATGCCGGGGCCATGGGCTACGGCCAGTTCATGCCGTCGAGTTTTCGCAACTACGCGGTGGACTTCAACGGCAACGGCCACACCAACCTGTGGGATCCGGTGGATGCCATCGGCAGCGTGGCCAACTACTTCAAGGCCCACGGCTGGGAGAAAGGGCAGCCGGTGGCAGTACGCGGCCAGGGACAGCTGCCGGGCTATGAGCACGGCTTCCAGACCCGCTACCCGGTAGCCACCCTGCGCGGTGCCGGGCTGGCTCCCACCGGCTCCCTTGGCAATCACAAGGAGGCGAGCCTGCTGCGTCTGGATGTCGGCACCGGTTACCAGTACTGGTACGGCTTGCCGAACTTCTACGCCATCACCCGCTACAACCACAGCACCCACTACGCCATGGCGGTATGGCAGCTTGGCCTTGCCGTCAGGGATGCCAGAGGCGGCTACTGAGTCAGCCTCAATGCCAACGAAAACGGGCCCGATGGGCCCGTTTTGCTATTCGTTTTCCAGCAACCAGCGCTTGAGCAGGGCCGCCAGCTGCTCCTGTTCGACCAGGCTCAATGGGGCCAGCAGGCGGCGCTCGTTCGCCACGTGCTGTTCCACCGCATGGTCAACCAGCTCCCGCCCCGGCTCCGTCAGGCAGACCAGCAGGCTGCGCCTGTCATCGGGGGAGGCTTCACGTCTTATCAGGCCACGCTGCTCCAGTTTGTCGAGCCGGGCCGTCATGGCCCCTGAACTCAGCATGGCGGACTGGTAGAGCGCGGTCGGAGTCAGCGGCTCGCCGGCCCGACGCAGGGTCGCCAGGATATCGAAATCAGACCCCAGCAGACCGCACTCCTTGAGGGTCTCGCTCACTTCGCGCCCGGCGATCGCCGCCATGCGCGCCACCCTCCCCAGCACCCCCATGGGGGAGCAGTCGAGGTCCGGGCGCTGCCGGGCCCACTGGGCCAGCAGCTGATCTACATGATCACTCTCCATTCGGGCTCCATTATCTTTACATGAAGATACTTGATAATAAACCAACTCGCGGCTAATGTATCTTTACTTAAAGATACTTTATTGCGAGATAACCATGCCACTGCTGATCGCCCTGCTCGCCCCCCTGCTCTGGGGCAGCACCTATGCCGTCGTCAGTCTCTACCTGACCGACTACTCCCCCTACTGGGTGGCCGTGTGGCGCGCCCTCCCCGCCGGGGTGCTGCTGCTGTTGCTCCATCCCCGCAGACCGCCTCTCGTCTGGAGCAGGCAGTTCCTGCTGGCGTTTTGCAACATCACCGCCTTCTTCGCCCTGCTGTTCGTGGCGGCGTTTCGCCTGCCCGGCGCCGTGGCGGGTACGTTGGGAGCGACGCTGCCCCTCATCCTGATGGGGCTGGCCTGGCTGCAAGACGGTGTCAGACCGACGCTCAAGTGGCTGTTGCTGGGGGTGATGGGGCTCGTCGGGGTGCTCTTGCTGCTCAATCCCTCTGCCAATCTGGATCCCGTCGGCGTGGCGTGCGCCCTGCTCGCCACCCTGCTCATCGGCCAGTCGAGCCGCTGGATGCAACGCTGGCCGGTGGACGATCTGCTGGCCCTGACCGCCTGGCAGCTGCTGCTGGGCGGCCTGATGCTGATCCCGCTGGCCTGGTGGCTGGCCGGCCCCATGCCCCTGCCCCGGGCTGACGCCACTCCCGGGCTTATCTGGCTGGTGATCCTCAATACGGCTCTGGCCTACTGGGCCTGGCTCTGGGGACTCAAACGCCATGGCCCTGAGGTGATGGGGATGCTGGCCCTCACCAATCCCATGGTGGCGGTCTCCTGCGGTGTGCTGATGGTGGGAGAAACCCTGGATGGCCGTCAGTGGCTCGGCATCGGCATCATCCTGCTCTCTCTCTTCCTGATGAAGCTGCCGGCCCGCTCTTTCCTCAAGCGCTGGCAGAACCGCAAGGCCGCCACCTGCAGCGTCGACAACGGCTGATCCGCAGTCAACCCGACACAAAAAAAGAGGAGCCACCAGGGCTCCTCTTTCGCATGGGTTGTTGCCGTAAGGGTCAGACGCCGGCCTTGGCCAGGGCGGCGGAGACGATCTGCTGGGCTTCCTGCTGGATGAGGTCCAGGTGCGCCTCCCCCTTGAAGCTCTCCATGTAGATCTTGTAGATGGACTCGGTACCGGAGGGGCGCGCCGCGAACCAGCCATTCTCGGTCACCACTTTCAGGCCGCCGATGGCGGCATCGTTGCCCGGCGCCTTGGTCAACTTGGCGAGGATGGGCTCACCAGCCAGGGTAGAGGCTTCCACCAGGGCCGGATCCAGCTTGGAGAGCACCGCCTTCTGGGCGCTGTTGGCCGGGGCATCGATGCGGCGGTAGCTGGAGCGGCCGAATCTGGCTTCGAGCGCATCGTAGTGGGCCTGGGGATCCTTGCCGGTCACCGCCAGGATCTCGGCCGCCAGCAGCGCCAGGATGAAGCCATCCTTGTCGGTGGTCCAGACGGTACCGTCCTTGCGCAGGAAGGAGGCACCCGCGCTCTCCTCGCCGCCAAAGCCGAACTCGCCGCTGTAGAGACCGTCCACGAACCACTTGAAGCCGACCGGCACCTCTTTGAGGGTGCGACCGATCTCGCCGGCCACCCGGTCGATCATGGAAGAGGAGACCAGCGTCTTGCCGACGGCCGCCCCCTTGGGCCAGCCGGTTCTGTGGGTGAACAGATACTGGATGGCCACCGCCAGATAGTGGTTCGGGTTCATCAGGCCCGCCTTGGTGACGATGCCGTGACGGTCGTAGTCAGGGTCATTGCCAAGGGCAATGTCGAACTTGTCTTTCAGGGCAATCAGGCTCGCCATCGCGAACGGGCTGGAACAGTCCATCCGGATCTTGCCGTCTTTGTCCAGGGTCATGAAGGAGAAGGTCGGGTCGACCTTGTAGTTCACCACCTCGATGTCCAGACCGTAGCGCCTGGCGATGACGTCCCAGTAGGCGACGCCGGAGCCACCCAGCGGATCCACGCCGATCTTGATGCCAGCTTGCTTGATGGCGGCCAGATCCAGCACGTTTTCGAGATCATCCACATAAGGGGTGACATAGTCGTGTTCCACCACGAACGGGCTCTTGAGGGCCTCGGCAAACGGCATCCGCTTCACACCGGCCAGGCCCGCTTCCAGGATCGCGTTGGCGCGGTCTTCCACCCACTTGGTGATCTCGCCTTCGGCAGGACCGCCGTGGGGCGGGTTGTATTTGAAGCCACCATCTTCCGGCGGGTTGTGGGACGGGGTGATCACCACGCCGTCCGCCTGGGCCACGGGTTTGCCTGCGTTGTGGCGCAGGATGGCATGGGAGATGACCGGGGTCGGCGTGAAGCCGAGGCCGGCCTGAATGCGGGTCTCGACACCGTTGGCCGCCAGCACTTCCACCGCGCTGGCAAAGGCGGATTCAGACAGGGCATGGGTATCCATGCCGACGAACAGCGGCCCCGTGATACCGGCCTGCTGGCGGTACTCCACCAGCGCCTGGGTCACCGCCAGAATGTGGGATTCGGTGAAGGCGCTGTGCAGGGCGCTGCCGCGGTGACCGGAGGTGCCGAAGGCGACCCGCTGCTCAGGGCGGCTCATGTCCGGCTTGTTGAGGTAGTAGGCGCTGACCAGACGGGGAATGTTGGTCAGATCGCAAAGACGAGCCGGCTGACCGGCGTGGGAATGCTGTGCCATGGCGTTTTCCTTGAGCTGAGCCTTGCCCGGCAAGGCCTGAAGTCATTGATGGGTTAAACGGCGCCGCACACCCGAGCCGTCAGATCCTCGTCATAACCCATGCTGTTCATGAGCTGGGCCACCATGTTCTGCTTGCGGCTAGTATTGGTATTGGTGATCACCCAGAACGGGGTCTCCGGTACCGGCTTGGGCTTGGTGGTGCTGCCACTGGCACGCAGCGCTTCCGGGTCACGGGAGAAGTAGACGCGCTTGCGCCCTTTTATCTCGGTCGCCTGGGTGAAGCCTTCCGGGTTGTCCCGATAGAGGGTGCTCAATACCAGCATGAAGCGGTTGATGGACTTCTCTTCTTTCTGAAGCTCGCCGGAATCCAGCAACGCCTCCAGCCCCATGGCATCGGCCACGGGTTGCGGTTGCATCGCAGGCGCGGCCGCCACGGTTGCCGTGCCAGCCTGGGCGGGTTGCTCCAGCAGGCGACGCAGGATATCGGACGCACTCTCGCCGATGTGCCGGGTCTGGCTCGCGATAAAGAAGTAGAGATCGTCATCAAGCTCGATGGTTTTCATAGGGATGCGCTGGACTCGTCGAAATTCGGATGCGGCGATTATACATAGGCAGACCCGGCAGCCCAAGCAAGGGGCGGACAGATGTGCATGAATCTCCTTGAGAATACGGCATAATGACGGGCCAAGTGTGTGATCCCCCGCACTGATAGCCGATCCCGGGGCGATATTTTTGAAAAAAAACCACAAAAAAAATCCCCCACCATGAATGAAATCCTTTTCTTTCAGTGTGTTAAAAATTATGGCGATAGAGCCCACGACCGATAAGGTGTCATTTTGCAACAATACCCACGATTGAACTTCAAGGATCAGGGCGAAGGCCCGACTGTCGTGCTGATCCATGGCCTCTTTGGCAGCCTGGACAACCTCGGCCTGCTGGCGCGCCCCCTCAGCGAACAATACCGGGTCATCAGCGTCGATCTGCGCAATCACGGTGCCTCCTTTCACTCGGACGAGATGAGCTACCCGGCCCAGGCGGCGGACATCCTGGCCCTGCTGGACCATCTTGGACTTGAGCAGGTGGCCCTGGTGGGCCACTCCATGGGGGGCAAGGTCGCCATGCAGGTCGCCAAGCAGGCCCCTCACAGGGTCAGCAAGCTGGTAGTGGCGGACATCGCCCCGGTGGCCTATCCCCACGCCCGCCACAAGAACGTGTTTGCCGGGCTCAATGCCACGCTGGCCACGCCCCCCCAGAGCCGCAGCGAGGCGGAAGCCATGCTGGCCGAGCACATCGAGATCGCCGGGGTGCGCCAGTTCCTGCTCAAATCCTTCGCCAAAGGGGAGTCTGGATGGGGGTGGCGTTTCAACGTGCCGGCCCTTGAGCGCAACTACGCCAACATCATGGGCTGGCCCGACGATGAACGCCGCTTCGAAGGCGCGACACTCTTCATCAAGGGGGGCGACTCCGACTATATGCTGCCCGAATACACCGGGGCCGCGATGGCCCAGTTCCCGGCCGCCAGGGCCCGCGTCATCGCCGGCACGGGTCACTGGCTGCACGCGGAAAAGCCGGTTTTGTTCAACAAACTGGTTGTGGATTTCCTGTCGACAGGCGGTTAACAGTTTCAAATCCTTTGTGATATAGTGCGCCCGTCTTAAGGAGTGCGCGCAATCCATGCTGAGTGAACACATCGATCTCATCGAGAGTCTGGGCCTGAAACTGTTCTTCGTGGCCATCTTCCTGCTGATTGGTCTGGCCATTCAGGACGTGCTCAAACGGGGCAATGTGCCCCGCTTCGGCCGCTTCATCGTCTGGCTGGTGCTGTTTCTGGGTTGCGCGGGTTTTGTCGCCAAGGGGCTGATCGAAATGGGCTGGGAAGGCTCAGGGATCGGCTAACTACTTTTCATCTGTGATGTATGGCCAAACAGCAAACTGATCGAACAACACTGGATCTGTTCGCAACTGAGAAGCGCCCCGGCAGGCCAAAGACCAATCCACTCCCCCGCGAGACCCAGCTCAAGATCAACAAGCGCAACCAGCTCAAGCGCGATCGTGAGAACGGGCTGAAACGGGTCGAGTTAAAGGTGGAAGCCGAGTTGCTGGAGCGCCTGAACCAACTTGCGCTGCAACAGAACGTCAGCCGAGCCGAGCTGATCCAATCTATCCTGAAGCAACAGATCGAGTCTGCTCATGCAGCAGGCATCGCAATCTGAACCGTCAAGCATCAACACCAGATACGGGTAACGAAACACTATGGCTAGTGTAGGTCTGTTTTTCGGCAGCGATACCGGTAATACCGAAGCTGTCGCCAAGATGATCCAGAAAGAACTGGGCAAACAACTGATTGAAGTCCGTGACATTGCCAAGAGCAGCAAGGCCGATATCGACAGCTTCGATCTGCTGATGTTCGGCATCCCGACTTGGTACTACGGCGAAGCCCAGGCCGATTGGGACGACTTCTTCCCCGAACTCGAAGAGATCGACTTCAACAACAAGCTGGTGGCCATCTTCGGATGCGGCGATCAGGAAGACTATGCCGAGTACTTCCTCGACGCCATGGGCACCCTGCGTGACATCGTCGAAGCCAAGGGCGCCATCATCATCGGCCACTGGCCGACCGCGAGCTACGAGTTCGAAGCCTCCAAGGCACTGGTGGATGACAAGCACTTCGTGGGCCTGGGCATCGACGAAGATCGCCAACCCGAGCTGACTGCAGAGCGCGTCAAGGGCTGGTGCAAACAGCTGCACGAAGAGATGTGCCTGGGCGAGCTGGAGTGATCTGATCTCCCTCCCTCTTCATGCAACAAGGGCCCCGACGGGGCCCTTGTTGCATCTGCAGCAGGCATTCAGCCCCCCCTGTGCTGGGGCTTGGATCTGACATAGAGGGTGCGCTTCACCTGGGCCACCAGCTCGCCCTGGCCATCCTGCACCTGCACCTCGAACTCGGGAAAGTGCTTCTCCCCCCCCTCGGTCGCCGCCACGATCGATGCCAGCTTGGCGTCGCTCAGGGTGAACTCCGCCACCAGTTTGCCCTTGCCCGGCTTGATGAAATTGATGCTGCCCGCCTTGTCCCACACGTAGTAGCGGTTCTTGAAATAGCCCATCAGCATCAACGGATAGATGGGATCCGTCATGGCGAACATGCTGCCACCGAACTGGGTCCGGTTGGCATTCTTGTTCCACCAGCGGGACTTGAGCGTCACCCGGCAGAAGCGAAAATCGGGGCTCAGGGTTTCTATCTTGATGCCTGCACCCCAGAAGGGGGGCCAGGCGTTGAGGGCGCAGCGCACCCAGGCGGCATTGCCGAAAAGCCAATCCATGGATCTCATCCGACCAGACTATAGAGAAGTCACATAGTATCAACATTCTCTGGTCGAGCAAGCGGGCCTGAATATTCCCATGACGGGCTTGATGAGCTAAAGCCCTTGAATTGCTGGGTTTATTTTTAACTTGGCTACGACCTATAATGACAGGCCAAGCGAGTTCGTGGTTGCCATTACAGCGGCAGTCAATCAGAATAACCACACCTTCGAGAATGCGAATAAATAGAAATGGCAGACAACAACCAAGCGTTAAAAAAGGCCGGGCTCAAGATCACCTTGCCCCGTGTCAAGATCCTGGAAATCCTGCAACAGCCGGACTGCCAGCACACCAGTGCGGAAGATCTGTACAAACGGCTGATCGATCAGGGCGAGGAGATTGGTCTCGCTACCGTTTATCGCGTTCTCAACCAGTTTGATGATGCCGGTATCGTCACCCGTCACCATTTCGAAGGGGGCAAGTCGGTGTTCGAGCTGGCCACCCAGGAGCACCACGACCACCTGGTCTGCCTCGACTGCGGCAAGGTGATCGAGTTCTCCGACGAGGTGATCGAACAGCGCCAGCGCGACATCGCCAAGGCGCACAACATCCGCCTGACCAACCACAGCCTTTACCTGTATGGCCACTGCGCCAACGGTGACTGCAAGCACGACGATTGATTCGGCCGGGTCGGCGCAATAAAAAAGCCAGCATGATGCTGGCTTTTTTATGTCCGCAATCCGGACCAGAAGCGGCAGGGTTTCCCCTGCCCTCTTCTATCAGGCCTCGGCCTTGCCCCAGACGTCACGCAGGGCCACGGTGCGGTTGAACACCAGGCGCTCGGCGCTGGAGAGCTTGTTGTCGGCGCAGAAGTAACCTTCACGCTCGAACTGGTAGGCAAACTCCGGCTTGGCATCCTTCAGGGAAGCTTCCACCCGGGCCCCTTCGATGATCACCAGGGATTCCGGATTCAGAGCCGCTTCGAAGTCATCCTCGGCGCCCGGGTTCGGCACCTTGAACAGACGGTCGTAGAGACGCACTTCGGCCGGCAGGGAGTGAGTGGCGCTGACCCAGTGGATCACCCCTTTCACCTTGCGGCCGTCCGCCGGATCCTTGCCCAGGGTCTCGGGGTCGTAAGAGCAGTAGATGCAGGTGACCTTGCCGTCCGCATCCTTCTCGACCCGTTCGGCCTTGATGACGTAGGCGTTGCGCAGGCGCACTTCCTTGCCCAGCACCAGACGCTTGAACTGTTTGTTGGCTTCCTCTTTGAAGTCCGCCTCGTCGATGAAGATTTCGCGGGAGAAATGCAGCTCACGGGTCCCCATCTCCGGCTTGTTCGGGTGCGCAGGCGCCGTCAGCACCTCGTCCGCCGCCAGGTTCTCGATCACCACCTTCACCGGGTGCAGCACGGCCATGGCGCGCGGGGCGTTCTCGTTGAGATCGTCGCGGATGCAGGCTTCCAGCATGCTCATCTCGACGATGTTGTCCTGCTTGGTCACACCGATGCGCTTGCAGAACTCGCGGATGGAGGCCGGGGTGTAACCACGGCGGCGCAGACCGGAGACGGTCAGCATGCGCGGATCATCCCAGCCGTTCACGTGCCCCTCGGTCACCAGCAGGTTCAGCTTGCGCTTGGACATAACGGTGTATTCGAGGTTCAGACGGGAGAACTCGTACTGACGGGGGTGACAGTCGATGCTGATGTTGTCCAGCACCCAGTCATACAGGCGACGGTTGTCCTGGAACTCCAGGGTACACAGGGAGTGGGTGATCCCCTCCAGGGCGTCCGAGATGCAATGGGTGAAGTCATACATCGGGTAGATGCACCACTCGTCACCGGTCTGGTGGTGATGGGCAAACTTGATGCGATAGATGACGGGATCGCGCATCACCATGAAGGGGGATGCCATGTCGATCTTGGCGCGCAGGCAGGCGGAGCCTTCGGCCATCTCACCGTTTTTCATCTTGGCGAACAGGGCCAGGTTCTCTTCCACGCTGCGATCGCGGAACGGGCTGTTCTTGCCAGGGGCAGTCAGGGTGCCGCGGTATTCGCGCATCTGCTCCGGGGAGAGCTCGTCCACATAGGCCAGTCCCTTCTCGATGAGCTCGATGGCGTAGCCGTGCAGCTTGTGGAAATAGTCGGAGGAGTAGCAGATCTCGCCGCTCCACTGGAAGCCCAGCCACTGGACGTCCTGCTTGATGGACTCCACGAACTCGATGTCTTCCTTCGCCGGGTTGGTGTCATCGAAACGCAGGTTGCACTGACCCTGATAGTCGCGGGCGATGCCGAAGTTCAGGCAGATGGATTTGGCGTGGCCGATATGGAGATAACCGTTCGGCTCCGGCGGGAAACGGGTATGCACGCTGCTGTGCTTACCGCTGGCCAGATCTTCATCAATGATCTGACGAATAAAGTTAGTTGGGCTGTTCGCCTGACTCATGGCTCACCTCAAAAATGCGTCACTGGCGGACGTTGTGCCGGCTGGCACCCTCATACCCCCGCCGTCAAGCCGGGTATGATCCCTCATTACGCGCCCTGCCTCAACCTGAATTTGGCCAATTCGGGTCATTGGCGCACCAAAAACGGCGAAACGGGAGAAATTGCAGAGATCCTGGTCAAAAAAAGCCCCGCACGGGGCGGGGTCTCAAGTGATGAAAAACAGACAAAACACACACAACAAAGGTTCACACGCAGAGTCAACCTTTCCCAAACCCGATGGCCATCGCCCTTGGGAAAGGCGGGTCTTGCGACCCACCTTGCGTTAAAAAACGAGGGTTATCAGTTCAGTTCGGTGACGCGGCTGGTGCGCTTGCCATCGAAGCTGGTGGTACGCAGGTAGACCTTGCCATCCACGGTCGGCTTGGCGGCAACGTCGTAGGCGCTCCAGCTCTTGCCATCCAGGCTGTACTG
Source organism: Aeromonas sp. FDAARGOS 1402 (assembly GCF_019046925.1). Lineage (NCBI taxonomy): Bacteria > Pseudomonadati > Pseudomonadota > Gammaproteobacteria > Aeromonadales > Aeromonadaceae > Aeromonas > Aeromonas sp. FDAARGOS 1402. The sequence continues at coordinate 2,837,001 of NZ_CP077201.1, read as the reverse complement.
GATGGGCAGACCCGGCAGATCCACATTCGCTTCCAGCACGCCGTTCACCACCTTGGCACCCGGTACGGAGAGGCGGTATTCCACCCCGGCCTGATCCAGTTTCGGCAGCACGCGCTGACCCAGCACGTTGGCAAACTGGTTCCACTCCTTGTTCAGGGTGGCCTTGTTGACATGCTTGGTGGTGCCGGAGAACTCGCGACCCTTCACGTAATCGAGCTCGAAGCCGCCCTTGTGCCAGGCGCGCTCGGCCACGGAGAAGATGCGCGGATAGACCATGTATTCGTACTGGGCATCGGTGCGCACGGTTTCACTCCACTGCTGACCGGAGATCCCCTTGAACTTGACCGGATCCTGGTCACCCTTGGCCACGAAGGCGTTGCCGTCGCGGTCAACCGAGGTCTCGGCGTTCTGCGGCAGGTTTTCCGGGGCGAAGGCAAACACCTTGCGAGTGTCGTTGAAGCGGGTTGCCCAGTAGTAGCCGCGCTCGGCCGGGTGTACCTCGTTCGGGAAGTCGAAGTAGAGGTAATCCGGGTTGGAGAGCACCACGTCATAGCCCTTGTGCGCCCACTTCATCGCCTCGTTGAAACCACCCCAGTAGAGGGTTTCCCAGAAGTTGACCCGGGTCTTGTCGGTGGCGAATACGCTGGCATCCGTGGCGTACTTCAGGCCATCTTCCCACGCCTGCAGGGTGGAGAAGCCGTGGCCCTTGACCATCTCGCTCACTTCCTTGGCAAAGTAGACCGGCAGCTCGGCCACGTCCTTGATCTTGCCATCGTCGATCATCTTCTGGCACATGGGGGACTTGCCGAACGGCTTGTCCTGCTTGCTGGAGTCGACGTTGCCCTTCCAGGCCACCAGATCTTCTTTCTTGGTGACGGCCGGATCCTGGTAACCACCGCCCTGCATGATGTTCTTCGCCTCGTCACCACCGTAGTGCCAGGCGGTCAGCGGCTGGCCGGCGGCCTGGTGCATCTGGGCCACTTCGTCCATCACCTTGGCCACGAAGGTGGCGGCACCCGGCTGGCAGGGGTTGATGAAGGACATCTTGTCGTAGAACTGTACCGAGGTGACGTTGGAGGTATCGGCCGGGTCAGTCAGACGGAACTGGTTGGCCTCGGCTTCTTTGCCCTCGCTCATCAGACGCTTGTAGCGCGCCTCCATGGAGACCACGGCGGCACGGGCGTGGGCCGGCATGTTGATCTCGGGGATCACGGTCACACCGCGGGCCTTGGCATAGCGTACCAGGTCGATGTAGTCCGCCTTGCTGTAGAAACCGGAGCCCTGGTTGTCGCTGGTGGGGCCGGAGCCGAGCTGCGGCATCAGGCACTTGGTTTCGGACTCGTCGTGGCAACGCTGGCTGCCGACGTCGGTCAGCTCCGGCAGGCCCGGGATCTCCAGACGCCAGCCTTCATCGTTGGTCAGCCCCAGGTGCAGCACGTTGAGCTTCATGGCAGACATCTGATCCACCAGCTTCTTCATGGTCTCCGGGCTTCTGAAGTGACGGGCCACGTCGGTCTGCATGCCGCGGTATTCAAAGCGCGGCGCATCCTCGACGCTCATCTGGCTCACCAGCTTGTCGTCAACGCCCAGCAGAGAGATCAGAGACTGGGCGCCCCAGAAGGCGCCGTCAACGTCGTGCCCCTGAATGACGGTGCCCTTCTTGCCGATGGTCATGTCGTAGCCTTCGGCCTGCTTGAGCTTGCTGCCGAGCTTGATGGTGACCGGGTAGCCGGTGTCGGAGAGGGTAACACCCAGCTTGGTCAGTTGCGCCTTCAGGGCCTCGGCGCGATCGCTCGGCAGGTCAAGGGCATTGAGCTTGATGGTGGAGAAGTCGACTTGCGGGCCGGCCTTGACCACCTGCTTCATCGGGCTTGGCAGGATGCGGTCGTCAATCTTGCCGGCAGGCAGCAGGGTGCTGGTCTGGTTCGCGGCGAAACGGGTCTCGCTGTTCATCAGGATGTTGTTGTCATCCTTGGTGCGCTTCCAGCCATCGGCAGGCATCGGCTTCTCGTAGGTGCTGGCATCGTCGATGTTGCTCATGCTGGCCAGCACTTTCGGCTCGGCCCCTTCACTGGCGACATACCAGTTCGGCATGATGTCAGATTCGAACAATACCCAGTATTCCACCACCAGGGGCACCTCGACCGTGGCGTCCTTGGCAAAGCCCTGGAACTTCTCGGTCGGCGTCAAACGATAGAGGTCGCCGGTCAGGTGGGTGATGGTGAACTGGTCGTTGTCCACCCGCTGGATGCGGCGGATGGAGGAGACATAGATGCTCCAGTCCTTGGAGGTGACGTCAGCCCCGGTATTGGTCAGGTGCAGCTTGGCAACGCCGCAGCTCGCCCACTCGGAGCCCAGCGCCTGGCAGTCAAGACCGGCGCCGGCACCGTCATTGGTGACGACTTCGTACTTGACGACGAGGTTGCTGGCGAGGGCGTCGACCACCGCTTGCCTGGCAGCATCAGCTGCAAGTGCGGGACCGGCGAAAACGGTAGACATGGCAATGGCTAACAGAGAATGTTTCAAGTTCATAACTGCTGCTCTCATTTGAAGTAAAGGTTGGATTTTCTTGGCTTTTTTTATATGGGGCCCCGAGGCGGGGCCCTTAGTTATGTCAACAATGGACTTAGACTTGAGGTGAGCGAGTCGCTCGATTAACGCAGGGCTTTCATCTCACCGGCGATGATCTCGGCCAATGGGCCCAGAATCACCTGCAGGTTCTGCTCACCGAGCTTGACCACACCGGCCGCGCCCAGGGCTTTGAGCTTGCGCTCGTCAACGATGCTGCGGTCTTTCAGGGTCAGACGCAGACGGGTGATGCAGGCATCGATGGTCACCAGGTTCTCCTGACCACCCAGCACTTCCAGATACTGCTTGGCCAGCTCGGTGCGGTCGGTGGTTTGAGCCTGTACCGGTACGGCTTCGTCATCTTCACGACCCGGGGTTTTCAGGTTGAACTTGGCGATCACGGCGCGGAAGACCACGTAGTAGAGGCCGAAGAAGACCAGACCCTGTACCAGCAGCATGTACCACTGGGTCGCCAGCGGGTTGCGGCTGGAGAGCACCATATCCACCAGACCGGCGCTGAAGCCGAAACCGGCGATCCAGTGCATGGAGGCTGCGATGAACACGGAGATACCGGTCAGCAGGGCGTGGATGACGTACAGTACCGGCGCCACGAACATGAAGGAGAACTCGAGCGGCTCGGTCACCCCGGTGAAGAAGGCGGCAAAGGCGGCAGCGATCATGATGGACGCAACCTTCTCTTTGTTCTCTTTCTTCGCGCTGTGGTAGATGGCCAGTGCGGCACCCGGCAGACCGAACATCATGATGGGGAAGAAGCCGGCCTGGTACATGCCGGTCACGCCCACGACAGCCTTGCCGGCGTCGATGGAGGACTGGCCACCCAGGAAGTTCGGGATGTCGTTGATGCCGGCTACGTCGAACCAGAACACGGAGTTCAGGGCGTGGTGCAGACCGACCGGGATCAGCAGACGGTTGAAGAAGGCATAGATGCCGGCACCGGTGGAGCCCATGCTGACGATGGATTCACCGAAGCTCACCAGGCCACCGTAGATGACCGGCCAGACGGCCATCAGGATGAAGGAGACGACGATCATCACCACGGAGGTCACGATCGGCACCAGACGACGACCGGAGAAGAAGGCCAGCGCCTTGTGCAGCTCCACGCTGCTGAAGCGGTTGTACAGCTCGGCGGCGATGACACCACACAGGATGCCGACGAACTGGTTGCTGATTTTGGCAAAGGCTGCCGGCACCTGGTCGGCCGGGATACCCTTGATCTGGGCCACGGCGCCCGGGCTCAGCAGAGTGGTGACCACCAGGAAGCCGACCAGACCGGCCAGCGCGGCGGAACCGTCTTTATCCTTGGACATGCCGTAAGCGACGCCGACGGCGAACAGAATGGGCATACTGTCGATGATGGCGGCGCCCGCCTTGATCAGAAACGCAGCCAGAGGGCTTCCGCCACCCCAACCGTTCGGGTCAATCCAGTAGCCAATCCCCATCAGGATCGCGGCGGCAGGCAATACCGCTACCGGCACCATCAGGGCACGGCCGATCTTTTGCAAATAACCGAGAATGTTCACGGTTCCTCTCCTTAGTTGGTGTTTTTCTAGAAATTAAGTGCTTATCACGTTCGACGCATAAGCCATCAAGGCTTGATTGGCAGTCTATGTGTTTTATTTCGCTGCGCAAATTAATAAACCAGCTTTCGTGATCATTATCACTCAACAGAGATAAAGGTAGCCGATAGATGTGGCTTAGTTCGCAATCTTTATTTACGCTATAAAACAACTTGAATCCGTGTCTGGTCCCTTGCCGTCACTCCCTGTGCGGCAACCGTACTGAGGTATATAGAATGCGCCTGATCCCGTTGAAGTCTGCCAGCCAGGTGGGTCTCTGGTCTGCCCGTTACATCGTTGACCGCATCAATGCGTTCAAACCCACTGCCGAGCGCCCCTTCGTGCTGGGTCTGCCCACTGGCGGCACCCCGCTCAACACCTACAAGCGCCTGATTGAGCTGCATAAAGCCGGCGAGGTGAGCTTCCAGAACGTGGTCACCTTCAACATGGACGAGTACGTGGGGCTGCCCAAGGAACACCCGGAGAGCTACCACAGCTTCATGCACAACAACTTCTTCAATCACGTGGACATTCGCCCGGAAAACATCAACATCCTCAATGGCAACGCCGAGGATCTGGTGGCCGAGTGCCAGCGCTACGAAGACAAGATCAAGTCCTACGGCAAGATCCACCTGTTCATGGGCGGCGTCGGCAACGACGGTCACATCGCCTTCAACGAACCGGCCTCTTCCCTGGCTTCCCGTACCCGGGTCAAGACCCTGACCGAAGACACCCGCATCGCCAACTCCCGCTTCTTTGGCGGCGACATGGAGCAGGTGCCCAAGCTGGCCCTGACCGTGGGTGTCGGCACCCTGATGGACGCCGAAGAGATCCTGATCCTGGTGGTCGGTCACGCCAAGGCCCAGGCCCTGCAGGCCACCGTGGAGGGCAGCGTCAACCACATGTGGACCATCTCCACCCTGCAACTGCATCCGAAAGGGATTGTGGTGTGCGACGAACCTTCCACCATGGAGTTGAAGGTCAAGACGGTGCGCTACTTCCAGCAACTGGAAGCCGACAATATCAAGCACCTCTGAGGAGCCCCCATGTACGCTCTGACTAATTGCACTCTCTACACCGGCAGCTGCGTGCTGACCGGTTATGGCGTGGTCATCGATGGCGACAAGATTGTCGCCATCTCACGCCAGGCAGAACTGCCCGCCGGCATCGAGCAGATTGACCTCCAGGGCGCCAACCTCAGCGCCGGCTTCATCGACGTGCAGCTCAACGGCTGCGGTGGCGTCATGTTCAACGGTCACATCACCACGGACACCCTGGCCACCATGCAGGCGGCCAACCTGAAATCCGGGACCACCAGCTTCCTGCCGACCCTGATCACCAGCCCGGATGCGGACATGAAGCAGGCCGTCGCCGTCACCCGCGACTACATGGCCACCCACCCCAACGAGGTGCTTGGCGTCCATCTGGAAGGGCCCTACACCAACCTCAAGCGCAAGGGGATCCACCCGGCCGAACAGATCCGCCAGCCCGCCGACGAGATGATCGACTTCTTCTGCGACAACGCGGACGCCATCGCCAAGATCACCCTGGCGCCGGAGCGCAACAAGCCCGAGCACATCCGCCGTCTGGTGGAGGCCGGCATCCTGGTCTCCGCCGGCCACACCGCCGCCAACTACGACCAGGCCATGGCGGGCTTTGACAACGGCATGCGCTTTGCCACCCACCTCTACAACGCCATGACCCCGACCCTGAATGGTCGCGAGCCCGGCGTGGTCGGTGCCATCTACGATCGCAAGGATGTCTATGCGGGCATCATCGTCGATGGCCACCACGTACACTGGGCCAACGTGCGCCTGGCGCACAGGATGCTGGGGGAGCGGCTGGTGCTGGTCACCGATGCCACCGCGGCGGCAGGTGCACCGGAAGGCTTTGAGAAATTTGATTTTTGCGGCGCAACCGTCTATTTCCGCGATGGTCAGTGCGTCGATGAGAATGGTACACTCGGCGGCTCCGCCCTCACCATGATCGAAGGGGTGGAAAATCTGGTCAAACAGGTCGGATTGCCGCTCGACGAAGCACTGAGAATGGCCACCCTTTACCCCGCTCGCGCCATTGGATGGGACTCGCGTCTCGGTAGTATCCAGGTCGGAAAAATTGCCAACCTCACCGTCTTTGATCAGGCCTTCGCGGTCTGCGGGACCGTGGTTAACGGACACTACACAACACAGTGACACTATGACTGGCGGACAAATAGCAAACGTAGATCTTATCAAGCAGGTAAACAGTGCGGTCGTCTATCGCCTCATTGACCTGCAGGGGCCCATCTCGCGGGTCAAAATTGCCGAGTTGAGTCAGCTGGCCCCGGCCAGCGTGACCAAGATAACCCGGCAACTGATCGAGCACGGCCTCATCAGGGAAACCTCGCCGCAAGCCTCCACTGGCGGGCGCCGCGCCATCTCCCTGACCACCATCAAGCATCGCTTCCAGTTTGTGTCCGCCAAGCTGGGTCGCGGCTACCTGCAGCTCTCCCTGTATGACCTCGACGGCAAGGAGCTCGATCAGCACATCACCCAGGTGACCGAGATCGAGCTGCAACCGGTGGTGGACATGCTGCTGCGGGAGATTGGCGCCTTCATCGACGCCAATCAGGATCGCAGCCGCAACCTCATCAGCATCGCGCTGACCATGCCGGGTCTGGTCAACCCGGAATCCGGCATGGTCATCTACACCCCCACCTACCAGATCCGCAACCTGGGGCTCGCCAAGCTCCTGGAGCACCACTTCAACCTCCCCTGCTACGTGGGCAACGACACCCGTTCGCTGGCGCTGGCCGAACACTTCTTTGGCGAGTCCCGCGACTGCATGGACTCCATCCTGGTGAGTGTCCACCAGGGGACGGGCTCGGGCATCATCACCAAGGGCAAGGTGTTTCTCGGCCAGAACCGCAACGTCGGTGAAATAGGCCACATCCAGGTCGAACCTCTTGGCAAGCGCTGCCACTGCGGCAACTTCGGCTGCCTCGAGACCATCGCCTCCAACGAGGCCATCGTCGACAAGGTGAAGGAGCTCATCAGCCGCGGTCACCTGAGTTCGCTACAGGAGAAGCACATCACCATCCAGGAGGTGTGCAAGGCGGCGGTGGCCGGTGACGAGCTGGCCCGCAGCGTGATCGAGAACGTGGGGGAGCACCTGGGGCGCGCCATCGCCATCACGGTCAACCTGTTCAACCCCCAGAAGGTGCTCATCGCCGGTGAAATCACCGCCGCCGAAGAGATCCTGATCCCGGCCATCCGCCGCTGCGTCGAGCACCAGTCTCTGCCAAGTTTCCATCGCGGCCTGCCCATCGTGAAGGCGCGCTTCCAGAACCAGCCCACCATCGGCGGCTTCGCCCTGGTCAAGCGCTCCCTGCTGGAAGGGGATCTGTTGCAGATCATCATGGAGCAGAAGTAAGGTCCACCCCTTCGGATAAAAAAACGGCAGCCAGTGGCTGCCGTTTTTTTATGGTCTGTTTTCGCCGGTTCACCCCGCCCGGCACGATTTGAACAGGTCCAGCTTGCCGTCATAGACCTGGGTCTGCACGTCCATGATGCCGAGCATGGTGCGGCGCAACAGGTTGTCGTGCCGCTCAACCGTTCTGGCCCATTCACCCCGCCCGGCACGGTTTGAACAGATCCAGCTTGCCGTCATAGACCTGGGTCTGCACGTCCATGATGCCGAGCATGGTGCGGGGCAACAGGTTGTCGTGCCGCTCAACCGCTCGGGCCCATTCACCCCGCCCGGCACGGTTTGAACAGATCCAGCTTGCCGTCATAGACCTGGGTCTGCACGTCCATGATGCCAAGCATGGAGTGAAACAGGTTGTCGTGGGAGAAGCGCTTGCTGGCTGCCTCCTGTTGCAGGCAATCCAGATTGAGCTGACGGTCTGCCTGCAACTGGGGAGAGAACCAGGTCAGGAGCGGCACCCGGGTCTGATCGTCCGGTGCGAACTTGTAGGGGGTGCCGTGCAGATAGAGCCCCATGGCGCCGAGGGATTCGCCGTGATCCGACAGATAGACCAGCCCCACGTTGTACTGGCTCTCCAGGCTCTTGAGCTTGTCGATGAGCTGGGCCAGCACCTTGTCGGTGTAGCGGATGGTGTTGTCATAGGTGTTCACCAGCTCTTCGTTACTGCAGTTCTCGATGTCGCTGCGCGGGCAGTCCGGCAGGAAGACGCGATCGGCGGCCGGGTAGCGGCGATAGTAGGTCGGACCGTGGCTGCCCATCAGGTGGAAGGCCACCAGCTTGCTGCCCTGCTTGCCCTGCATGTCGGCGATCTGCTGATCCAGCCCCTGCAACAGCACCTCGTCATGACAGGCATTGCCGGAGCAGTATGCGGGGAATGCCTTGGGCTCAATCTCGATGGTGGGAACGTTTTTGCACACCCCCTTGCAGCCGCCGTCGTTTTCCTTCCAGAGCACCGAGATCCCGGCATGTTGCAGCACGTCCAGCAAGCCGTCCTGGGACTGGGCCCTGGCCTCGTCATAGCCGCGCCGGGTCATGTTCGAGAACATGCAGGGCACGGAGAGCGCCGTGGCGGTGCCGCAGGAGCGCACGTTCCTGAACGAGACCACATTGGCCTCCTTCTCGGTGAAGCCGTTGGTCTCCTTCTTGTAGCCGTTGAGGGAGTAGTTCTGGCTGCGGGCCGTCTCCCCCACCACCAGGAACATCAGGGTCGGCTTCTCATGCTGGCCGATCACCCTGGCATCGGTGCCGATCTGCTGGTAGGGAATGGGAGTCGCGAAGACCACATCCCGGGCGTACTTGTAGAGCCCGTGCACATAGTTGGCGGGCACTATCTCCTTGCCGAGGGACTTGTTGTTGCGCCCGACCGAGGCGTAATCCTGGTAATAGAGGGCGGCAGCCCCCATCAGAAACAGCAAGGAGAGGGCGATGGAACCGAGGCGCAGACCCAGTCCCTTGTACCAGGGACGGGGGTACTCAATCTTCACCCACAGCAGGACCAGCACCGGCAGCAGGCCGGTCAGCAGGAACCAGAGCACCACGGAGCCGTTGAGGTAGGAGCCCGCCTCCCCGCTGTTGGTCTCGATGATGTTCTGCATCATGCCCATGTCGAAGATCACCCCGTACTTGAGCATGGCGTAGCTGACCAGGGAGCCGGTCAGGATGAGCAAGGCGAAAAAGGGCTTGAGCAGATAACGGAAGGTAAAGGGCAGGAACACCGCGTTGAGGGCCGCCACCAGTACCAGGGGAATGGAGAGGACAAACCCCGCCTTGACGTGTTCAAGGGCGCTGAGAATGCGATAAAAGTGCAGGAAAATGGGCCAGTTGAAGACCAGTGCAAACAGCAGCACCAGCAACAGATTGACCTTCATCACTCCCAGAGTGAGACGCATAGAGAGACTCCGACAAACCAGTGGAACTAACAACCTGCCAGCAGGCTTCGTGGTGACCATCCCGGCGCTCGGCCCTGGAAAAACAGGACAAGAGCCAGGGAGGTCCAGATACGGGGTCATCCTAGGACGGCAAACTTAAGCGAACATTAAGAGAGGAAATCGAACCACAAGGGGAGGTGCGCGGTCTGGCACATAAAAAAACGGCAGCCCGGGCTGCCGTTTTTGCGAAGGTGAACAAGGTGTCGCACCTGTGTGTTCGCGAACCTGAACAGGGTCGCGAGAGGCAATTACAGGGTCGCTGCAATCTCGTCGGAGCCGGGGAAGAGGACCGTTGTGGTCACCCTCCCCTTTGCCCTGAGGGATCACAGGGTCGCGGCGATCTCGTCGGAGATGGAGCCGTTGTGGTACACCTCCTGCACGTCGTCCAGATCTTCCAGCATGTCGATGAGGCGCATCAGCTTGGGCGCGGTCTCGGCATCCAGTTCCGCCTCGGTGGAGGGGATCATGGTCACTTCGGCGCTCTCGGGCTTGAAGCCGGCAGCTTCCAGACCGTCCAGCACGGTGCCGAAGTCGTTCGGGGTGGTGTAGACCTCAATGGTGCCATCTTCTTCGGTCACCACGTCGTCGGCACCGGCTTCCAGCGCGGCGTCCATCAGAGCGTCTTCATCGGCGCCCACGAAGGTCAGCACCCCCTTCTTGGTGAACAGATAGGCCACGGAGCCGTCGGTCCCCAGGTTGCCGCCGCACTTGCTGAAGGCGTGACGCACTTCGGCCACGGTACGGTTGCGGTTGTCGGTCAGGCACTCCACCATGACGGCGGAACCGGCCGGGCCGTACCCTTCGTACACGATGGTCTCGAGCTGCTCACCGTCACCGCCGCCGGCCCCACGGGCGATGGCGCGGTTGATGGTGTCGCGGGTCATGTTGCTGGTCAGGGCTGCCGCCACCGCTGCACGCAGGCGGGGGTTGTTGGCAGGATCGGCATCACCCAGACGCGCGGAGGTGGTGATTTCGCGGATCAGCTTGGTGAAGATCTTGCCGCGCTTGGCGTCTTGCGCCGCCTTGCGGTGTTTGATGTTGGCCCATTTACTGTGACCTGCCATAGGGACTCTCCGTTATAGTTGGAAATTTCAGTAACACTGGTTGCGCCCAGAGGGAAACGGGAAAGGCCGCATCGCTGCGGCCTTTGTTGCCGATAACGGCTTATTCGTCACCCTTGACGGTGGTCGCAATCGCCAGCTCGCCCAGTTGGGCCGGGTTGGCAAAGCTCGGGGCGTCTGTCATCAGACAGGCGGCCGCCGTGGTTTTCGGGAAGGCGATGACATCCCGGATGTTGTCGGTGCCGGTCAGCAGCATGCTGAGGCGGTCCAGACCGAAGGCCAGGCCGGCGTGGGGCGGGGTGCCGTATTTCAGGGCATCCAGCAGGAAGCCGAACTTCAGGCGCTGCTCGTCCGGGGTGATCCCCAGGATGTCGAACACGGTGGACTGCATCTCGCTGTTGTGGATACGCACAGAGCCGCCACCCACTTCGTAACCGTTGATCACCATGTCGTAGGCGTTGGCGTAAGCGCCCACCGGGTTCGCTTTCAGCTCGGCCGGGCCCAGGTTGCTCGGGGCGGTGAAGGGGTGGTGCATGGCCGCCAGACCGCCTTCGCCATCTTCTTCGAACATGGGGAAGTCGATGACCCAGAGCGGCTTCCAGACGTTCTCCACCAGGCCCAGATCGCGGCCCACCTTCAGGCGCAGGGCGCCCATGGCATCGCACACCACCTTCTTGGAATCGGCGCCGAAGAAGATGATGTCGCCATCCATCGCGCCGGTACGGGCCAGGATCTCGCGCACGATGGCGTCAGAGAGGAACTTGGCCACCGGGGACTGCACGCCCTCGAGGCCGCTCCCGGCTTCGTTGACCTTCATCCAGGCCAGGCCCTTGGCACCGTAGATGCCGACGAACTTGGTGTACTCGTCGATCTGCTTGCGAGACAGCTCCGCGCCGCCCGGTACCTTCAGGGCCGCCACACGGCCTTTCGGATCCTTGGCAGGACCGGCGAACACGGCGAACTCCACCTCGGTCAAGAGATCTGCCACATCGACCAGCTCCATGGGCAGGCGCAGGTCCGGCTTGTCGGAGCCGAAGCGGCGCATGGCTTCGTCGAAGGTCATGATGGGGAAGTCACCCAGGTCCACGTTCAGGATGTGCAGCCAGAGCTTGCGGATCATCTCTTCCATGATTTCACGCACCTGGGGTGCGGTCATGAAGGAGGTCTCGACGTCGATCTGGGTGAATTCCGGCTGGCGGTCGGCACGCAGGTCTTCGTCGCGGAAGCACTTGACGATCTGGTAGTAGCGGTCGAAGCCGGACATCATCAGCAACTGCTTGAACAGCTGGGGGGACTGCGGCAGGGCGTAGAACTTGCCCTTGTGCACGCGGCTCGGCACCAGATAGTCACGGGCCCCTTCCGGGGTCGCCTTGGTCAGCATCGGGGTCTCGATGTCGAGGAAGCCGTGCTCGTCCATGAAGCGGCGCACGAAGGCACTGGCCTTGGCACGGGTCTTCAGATACTTGGCCATCTCGGGGCGACGCAGATCCAGGTAGCGGTACTTGAGGCTCACCTCTTCGCTGTTGACCTGGTTGAAGTCAAGGGGCAGCGGCTCGGCACGGTTGATGATGGTCAGCTCGTGGGCGAACACCTCGATGGCACCGGTGGCCATGTCGCTGTTGCGCTGGGAGTCGGGGCGGGTACGCACCACACCGGTCACCTGGATGCAGAACTCGCCGCGCAGCTCGGAGGCCAGGGCAAAGGCGTCCGGCTTGTCCGGATCGAAGAACACCTGCACGATGCCCTCGCGGTCGCGCATGTCGATAAAGATGAGGCCGCCGAGATCACGACGACGATGGACCCAACCGCACAATGTAATGGTCTGCCCGGCATGGGCCTCGTTGACCTGTCCGCAATAGATAGAGCGCATGGACTTCTTCCTTCGAAATGGTAGAGAGACGGTTCATCCTGGGTCGCCGGGCACGACTGGCAAGCACCGTCTGTCTCACAGCTGGCCAGATCCTGCTTCTTGCCCGGTTTGAAATCTGTCTCGGGTCATCCGGCTCCCCGAGCCGGATTCTTGCCGCCGCCCCAGGCATGCCCCCGCTCCCGACCGGGATGACGAGTGGGCGCCGGGGTATCGGCTGGCGTCGTTGTCTGGCCACTGCCGGGCCGCGATCATCGTCACCCGGGGGCTCGGTCGCGCGCATTACGACAATGTGGCAAACAAAAGGGTTGGCATTATAGAGGAAAACCTCCATTTGGGTAAAATGGCCCGCAGCCCCCTTTACCCTGTTTTTTGTTGTTCTGGCGCAAAAAGGAGGGCAAAAGTGCGCCAACCTGCCGACAGGAACCATCATGAGCCTCTATTTGGGCCTGCCCCAGTGGTCACACCCGGCCTGGCCCGGCCAGTTGCTGGGGATGAATGCCAGGCCCGCCGAGCACCTCGCCGACTATGCCCGGGTGTTCAACTCCGTGGAGGGCAACACCACCTTCTACGCCTCGCCGACCCCGGAGACGGTGCAGCGCTGGGCCGATGCGGTCCCCGACCACTTTCGCTTCAGCTTCAAGTTTCCCAAGGAGATCAGCCACCAGAGTGATCTGGTGAGCGCGGACAAACAGGTGACGGCCTTCATCCGCCTGCTGGCCCCCCTGCATGACAAGCTGGGGCTGCTCAAGCTGCAACTGCCCGCCCGCTTCGGGCCAGAGGGGCTGGCCCGTCTGGATGCCTTCTTCGCGCGGCTGCCCCAGGATTTCACCTATGCCCTCGAGGTGCGCCACCCCGATTTCTTCGCCAAGGGGGAGGCGGAACGGGCCCTCAACCGGATGCTGATGGCGCGGGGCATCAATCGCATCATGCTCGACAGCCGTCCGCTCTTCTCGGTGCCCGCCACCACGGCCGCCATGATCGATGCCCAGGGCAAGAAACCCAGGTTGCCGGTCCATCTGCTGGCCACGGGGGGTGCCCCGGTGGTGCGCCTGATTGGTTTGCCTCAAATCGAGGACAATCACCCATTTTTGCCACCATGGTTGCCACATTGGAAACAATGGCTCCAGGAGGGCAAGGATCTCTACCTCTTTGTTCACACCGCCGACAATGCCCGGGCCCCCGAACTCGCACGGCAGATCAGCCGCCTGCTCGGCCAGGAGATGGCCCCCTGGCCGGGAGAAAACGATCGCGCCCGCCAGGGGGTGCTGCCCTTTTGAGCGACCCCCTCCCCGCCCCTTCTCCGTCCCCAAAAAAAGCCGCTTTTTTTGTGGTCCCACCGGGGTTGACGTCAAGACAAACGCCCGCCTTTCCTCTACACTAGCGCCCCAAGTAAGGTCCCGGGCCTGGGTGCATGGCAATGCGTTGCCCACCCCAGCCCGGCACCCTGAGGGCCCGGACCATGGCCCGTTGCGAACAGGGGCAGCCCGAAGGATCCCGGAGCAAGCCACCCCGTTCGTCAACCGGTGACGACGCCATTTCGATGCCCGTCCACCCAAGATTCAATTGAATAAAACAGCCGCCCACCACACCGGCTGTCAGGTTGCGTCAGCATGCACGATCAGATTTTTGCCGCCCCCATCGCCCGTCTGGGAGACTTCTGCTTTGACGAGCAGGTCGTCGACGTCTTCCCCGACATGATCCAGCGCTCGGTGCCCGGTTACAGCAACATCATCTCCGCCATCGGCATGATGGCCGCCCGCTACGCCCAGCCCCAGAGCCGCCTCTACGATCTCGGCTGCTCCCTCGGCGCCGCGACCCAGGCCATGCGCCGCCACGTCACCCAGCCCGGCTGCCAGATCACGGCGGTGGATCTCTCCCACCCCATGATCGAGCGGGCCCGCTCTCACCTCTCGGGCTTCAAGTCCGAGGTGCCGGTGGAACTCATCGAGGCGGACATCTGCGACATCCCCATCGAGAACGCCTCCGTGGTGGTGCTCAACTTCACCCTGCAGTTCGTCGCCCCCGAGAAGCGGGCCGCCCTCATCGCGCGCATCTTTGACGGCCTGCGCCCAGGCGGCATCCTCATCCTGAGCGAGAAGTTCCGCTTCGATGACGAGCAGGTCAACGAGCTGCTCATCGACTTGCACCTCGACTTCAAGCGGGCCAACGGCTACAGCGAGCTGGAAATCAGCCAGAAGCGCACCGCCCTTGAGAACGTGATGCGCACCGACACCCTGGCGGTCCATCAGGCGCGCCTGCGGGACGCCGGCTTCACCCACCTGGACCTCTGGTTCCAGTGCTTCAACTTCGGCTCCATGATTGCCATCAAAGCCAGCGACACCAACTAAGCCATGATCGATTTCGCCCATTTTTATCAACTGATCGCCAAGAACAGGTTGAGCCACTGGCTGCACACCCTGCCCGCCCAGCTGCACGCCTGGCAGCACGACAACCTGCACGGGGATCTGCCGCGCTGGAACCGCGCCCTCGCCAAGCTGCCTGTCGTAGCCCCCGGCCGGATCGAGCTCAAAGAGCGGGTCGCCATCGGCGGCTCCGATAGCCTGGGAGAGGGTGAGCGCAAGAAGACCGAGAGCCTGTTGCGCCAGCTCATGCCCTGGCGCAAGGGCCCCTTCCATGTGCACGGCATCCACATCGACACCGAGTGGCGCTCCGACTGGAAGTGGGATCGGGTGCTGCCCCACATCAGCCCGCTCCAGGGCCGCTACGTGCTGGACGTGGGCTGCGGCAGCGGCTACCACCTCTGGCGCATGGTGGGGGAAGGGGCGAAACTGGCGGTCGGCATCGACCCGAGCCCGCTGTTCCTCTGCCAGTTCGAAGCCATTCGCCACTTCATGGACAACGACCAGCGCGCCCACCTGCTGCCGCTCGGTATCCAGGAGCTGCCGGATCTGCGGGCCTTTGACACCGTCTTCTCCATGGGGGTGCTCTATCATCGCAAGTCCCCCATCGAGCACATCGAGCAGTTGCGCAACCAGCTCAAAGACGATGGGGAGCTGGTGCTCGAGACCCTGGTGGTGGACGGCGACGAAAACCAGGTGCTGATGCCCTCCGATCGCTACGGCAAGATGCGCAACGTCTGGTTCCTCCCCTCGAGCGCGGCCCTCACACGCTGGGTCGAGCGCTGCGGGTTCACCGATGTGCGCATCGTCGACGAGAATATGACCAGCACCGACGAACAGCGTCGTACCGACTGGATGATTAACGAGTCCCTGAGTGACTATCTGGATCCACACAATCCTGCACTCACGGTCGAAGGATACCCGGCACCCAAACGTGCCGTACTGATCGCCAGAAAGGCCAAAGACTAGCCGATGGCGGCTGTGGAAGTTACACTGACCCAATTCCAGGAAGCACAGTTAAATGAATGACATGAAAAGCAAATTAAAAGGAATGACCCTGCTCTCCCTGCTCAGTCTCGGCGGGTGTGTCAGTATGGAAAAAGCCCCCCCGGCCCCGACCCTGACGCTGGCCGAGCTGCGCAACGAGATCTCGTTGAGCGAGCAACGTCTGCAAACATCCATGGAACAGCAACAGAAGCAGTATGTGCAGCAACAGCACCTGCTGGTTCAGCTCAACACCGATGTCACCAACATGAAAGAGTCCGTGAAGAAAGTCGACAGCAAGCTGGCTACCCTGCCTCCCGAGCCGCCCAAGGCCATGCCCATTCCCACCGAGAAGTGCCCGGCGCCGAGCCAGGGCCACACCGTCGATGGCAAGCTGCTGGTGGGTGAAGCGGAGTGGATCTGGGTTGACGCCGCCAACGACGCCTTCCAGGCCCGGGTCGACACCGGCGCCACCACCTCCTCCATCAGCGCCCAGGAGATCACCATCTTCGAGCGCAACGGCAAGAACTGGGTGCGCTTCTTCCTGAGCCACCAGGAGATGGACGACAAGATCCAGATTGAAGCGCCCCTGGTGCGTCATGTGCGGGTCCGTCAGGCTTCCGCCGACGATCTCGACCGTCGCCCCGTGGTCCGCCTCGCCGTGCGCATCGGCGACATGACCGAGAAGGCCGAATTTACCCTGAAGGACCGCAGCGACATGACCTTCCCCGTGCTGCTGGGCCGTGAATTCCTCAAAGACATCGCCGTGGTCGACGTGGCCCGCGAATATATCCAACCCAAACCCAAGCTCAAGGATGTGAAATAATCCATGGTTTCCCGTAAGCCGTTCTATCTGCTGGTCGCCCTGCTCTACATCGTCGGCCTGGGGATGACCTTCTATCATCACATCGCGCTGGACGTCCCGCTCACGCCGGGTGAAAAGCGCCAGATCTGGTCCATCGAAGCCAAGCTCGAGTTCGAGGCCACCGGCGAGCCGGTGATCGCCTCCCTGGCCATTCCGGGCACCCAGCCCGGCTTCACCCTGATGAACGAGAACGCCGCGAGCCCGGGCTATGGTCTGTCGTTCGTGGAAAAAGACGGGGATGCCCGCGCCGAGTGGTCCATCCGCGCCGCCTCCGGCCGTCAGGAGCTCTACTACCGGGTCGACATGATGGCCGATGCCCATGCCAAGCCCGCCGCCAACCCGCAGCCGCCCGCCATCGAGAAGCAGATCGAGAGCGAGCCCTACGCCACGGCCATGAAGCAGATCCTGGAGCGCGCCCAGGAGCGCTCCGCCGACGGCTACACCCTGACCCGCGAGATCATCAAGGAGATCGAGAAGCAGGAACAGAACGCCGAGCTGCTCAAGTCCCACAAGAGCCGCGCCAATCTGATTGCCGAGCTGCTCAACAACGCGGACGTCCCGGCCCGGGTGGTTCACGCCCTCAGCCTGGAAGACGGCCGTCGCCGTCAGGAGCTGGTGGATTACCTGCAGGTCTTCAACAGCCCGACCGACTACAAGCTGTTCAACCCGCAAAGCGGTGAACAGGGTCAACCGGCCAACCTGCTGCTGTGGGAGTACAACTCCGGCGCCCTCCTGGACGTCACCGGCGGTCACAACTCCCGCGTCACCTTCTCGATGATCGAGCAGGAGCAACCGGTCAACGTGGCCCTGGCCCAGAAGTTCGAAAAATCCGAGATGATGAACTTCTCCATCCACAGCCTGCCCCTGGAAGAGCAAGCCCTGTTCAAGGGTCTGCTGCTCATCCCCATCGGCGTGCTCATGGTGGTGTTCCTGCGGGTCATCGTGGGGATCAAGACCTCCGGCACCTTCATGCCGGTGCTGATCGCGGTCGCCTTCATCCAGACCTCGCTGGTCACCGGCCTCATCGGCTTCCTGCTGATCGTCGGCACCGGCCTGGTGATCCGTTCCTACCTCTCGAGGCTGAACCTGCTGCTGGTCGCCCGAATATCGGCGATCATCATCATGGTGATCTCGATGATCGGCATCTTCTCGGCGTTCGCCTTCAAGCTGGGGCTGACCGACGGCATGAAGATCACCTTCTTCCCGATGATCATCCTCTCCTGGACCATCGAGCGCATGTCCATCCTGTGGGAAGAAGAGGGTCCCAAAGAGGTGTTCCGCCAGGGCGGCGGTTCCCTGCTGGTGGCGGTCATCGCCTACCTGGCCATGGACAACGAGCTCATTCGTCACCTCACCTTCAACTTCCTCGGCCTGCAGCTGGTGCTGATGGCGACCGTGCTGTTGATGGGTAACTACACCGGCTACAAGCTGAGCGAGCTCAAGCGCTTCAAGCCGCTGGTGGACGAGATGAAGTCTGGTGCCACCCCGGGTAAGGACAAGTAACAGATGTGGTTCTGGCAGAAATACACCAGTCCGTGGAGCCTGTCCCAGGCAGGCATCCTCGGCATGAACAAGCGCAACCACTCCTATATCAGCCGCTACAACCCGCGCCGCCTCTATCCGCTGGTGGATGACAAGCTCAAGACCAAGCGCATCGCGCTGGATGCGGGGGTGACGGTGCCTGAACTCATCGGCACCATCCGCGAGCAGCACGACGTGACTCGCATCACCGAGCTGGTGAAGGACTGGCCGGGCTTCTGCATCAAGCCGGCCCGCGGCTCCGGCGGCAAGGGGATCCTGGTGATCCTGCGCCAGGAGGACGGCCTCTTCTACAAGCCCAACGGCAGCGCCGCCAACGGCCAGGATCTGGAGCGCCATGTCTCCAACATCCTGGCAGGGCTCTATTCCCTCGGCGGCAAGCCCGACGTGGCGCTGGTGGAAGGGCTCATCAACTTCGACGACGTGTTCGACGGCTACTCCTTCGAAGGGGTCCCCGATGCCCGGGTGATCATCTTCAAAGGGTTCCCGGTGATGGCCATGATGCGCCTCTCCACCTCGGCTTCCGATGGCAAGGCGAACCTGCACCAGGGCGCCGTGGGGGTGGGCCTGTGCCTGCGCACCGGCCGCGCCCTGCGGGCGGTGCAGTTTGGCAACCCGCTGCGCCACCACCCGGACACCGGCCTGGATCTCTACGATCTGAAGGTGCCCCACTGGGACACCCTGCTCAACCTGGCGGCCTCCTGCTACGAGATGTCGGGTCTGGGCTATATCGGGACCGACATGGTGCTGGACAAGTTCCGCGGCCCCATGCTGCTGGAGCTCAACGCCCGTCCGGGCCTTGCCATCCAGATCGCCAACGGTCGCGGCCTGGTGCCCAACCTCAAGACCATCGAGAAGCTGGGTCAGGTCAAGATGAACGTGGAGCAGCGGGTCAACTTCGCCAAGGATCACTTCGGTATCTTCGACGAATAGTCCGCCCCCCTTCTGCAAAAACGCGCCCACCGGCGCGTTTTTTTATGGCCGCTCCTGCGCGCAGGGCGCCCCGCCGGAAGGCCGATCCCCGTCACATCCCATGGCGGCACCCCTTCAATGCCGCGGCACAAGGGGATAAGCTCCTGACCAATGAGGGGTGGCCAGTCCATCGGCGCAGGCCACCACATGTGCGTGAGGCAGTGCGCCTGCCAGGGGGCACCGATTTGTCGACGACAACGGGGCTTCTCGATGGTAGATTAATCAAATCAAATAGATAGCATCGATCGGGTTTCTCCTATGCAACGTTGGCCCAGCCTGAAGCAGCTCCAGTATCTGGTCGCTCTGGACGAGCACAAGAATTTCAACCGCGCCGCCAAGGCCTGCCATGTCAGCCAGTCGACCCTGAGTACCGGGATCCAGACCCTGGAGGACATGATGAACCTGCAACTGGTGGAGCGGGATCACAAGAGCTTCATCATGACGCCGGTCGGCATGGAGATCGTGGCGCGGGCGCGCAACCTGCTCTCCGACGCCCGGGATCTGATGGAGCTGGGGCAGCAGCAGGGGGGCGTCATGCACGGCACGGTGCGCCTGGGCTGCATCCCCACCATCGCCCCCTTCCTGCTGAGCAAGCTGCTGCAGGTGTGCGGCAAGGCCTATCCGGATCTGGAGCTGCTGCTGCGGGAAGACACCACCACCAATCTGCTCAAGCAGCTGGAGCAGGGGCAGCTCGATCTGCTGATCCTGGCGCTGCCGGTGGAGATCGGCGGCTTCCACAGCAAGACCGTCGGCCAGGATCCCTTCCACATGGTGATGCCCTCCCACATGGCTGCGGGTCTGCACATGCCGTTCGACTACAAGGAGCTGCCCAACCAGAGCATCTTCCTGCTGGAGCGGGAGCACTGCCTGACGGAGCACGCGGTGAGCGCCTGCCGGCTGCGGGACAAGAGCAAGATCAACCCGTTCGCCGCCACCAGTCTGCACACCCTGGTGCAGATGGTGGGGGCCGGTCTTGGCACCACCTTCCTGCCCCAGATGGCCATAGATGCGGGCATCCTCGACAACACGGACCTGGTGGCCATCCCCCTGCCCGGGGAGAAACCCTATCGGGAGATAGGCCTGGTGTGGCGCCCCAGCACCACCCGGGTGCAGACCTTCTACAAGATTGCCGAGCTGCTGACGCCGCTCATTACCCCCAAACCGGCGGGGTGATCCAGTGGCTGCCCCCACAGGCGGCCACTCGTCAATGCCGTTGTCATTCAGGTTCCAGGCAGGATCATCGTCTATGATGAACCCCGTGCCCTATCAAGGAGTTGAGATGTTTCGCACCTTGCTGCTGCCCCTGCTGGCCCTGCTTCTCGCCGCCTGCTCCAGCACGCCGGAGCCTCCCCCTCCCGTGCGCCAGAGCGGCGCATTCGACAACTTCTATCAGCAGTGGCGCGGCGTGCCCTATCGCATGGGCGGTACCAGCCGCGCCGGTCTCGACTGCTCCGCCTTCACCCAGCTCGCCTACAGCCAGGTGCTGGGCTTCACCCTGCCCCGCACCACGGAATCCCAGGCGAGCCTCGGCCGCCCGGTGGACAGATACCGTCTCCAGCACGGGGACCTGGTCTTCTTCAAGACCGGCTGGCAGCAGTACCACGTCGGGGTCTACACCGGGGCAGGGGAGTTCATCCACGCCTCCACCAGCAAGGGCGTGATCCGCTCGCGCCTCGACAACGTCTACTGGAACAGCCGCTACTGGCAGGCCCGCAGGCTGGTCCAGTAGGTGCGACCCCCAACATGAAAAGGCCCCGAGGGGCCTTTTCATGTTGTTGCCGGGTCAGTGCTTGCGGTGCCAGCGGGGCGAGGTGGCACGCTCCCCCCAGGGGGTCATGCAGGGCAGCAGGGCCCCCTCTATGACGCCCTCATGGCTCGCCAGCGCCAGGGCAATCTTCTCGTGGAGCAGGCGCAGCAGGTTCTTCTCCTGGCCCGCCAGGGAGTGGCCTGCGGCGAAATACTCCTGCTGATGTTGCAGCGCCAGCTTCTGGGCAAACTCATAGGTATTGAAACTGTCCGGCATGCGCGCGATCACGTCATCCAGCCGGGCCAGCAGGCTATGCAATTCCCTGGTCATGTGCGGTTCTCCCTCCGAGTTGGTGACCCACAATTACCCCTTATTAGATAGAAGACCAATCCGAATGCCTCAAAAATGGGAGCCCGGACACAGTTCCGGACAACGCTGCCCACTGGCAGCCACCCTCTGCCCTCGCCCGGTTTACAAGTCGGCAACGAATCGCTAGATTTGGACCGACTAATCAGTCGGTCACTTTTCGTGCGGAGCATGCCATGGACACCACCGTCACCCCCGCCTCACCGGACAAGTTCTCCCTCCCCGAGCAACTGCATCGGCTCAGGCAGGCCAGCCAGGCCACCCCCATGCCGGATCTGGCGTCCCGCCGTGCCAGACTTGATGCCCTCAAGCAGGGGCTGCTGCGCCACAAGCAGGCACTGTGTCAGGCCCTGGCCCGGGACTACGGCCAGCGCAGCGATTACGACAGCCTGATCGCCGATGTGCTCCCCTGCGTCATGCAGATCAACTACACCCAGAAACGGCTCAAGGGGTGGATGAAACCGGAGCGCCGTCATTCCGGCCTGCTGCTGGCCCCCGCCAGGGTCGAGGTGCACTATCAGCCCCTCGGCGTGGTCGGCATCATGGTGCCCTGGAATTTCCCGGTGATGCTGAGCCTCGGGCCCCTCATCGGCGCCCTCGCCGCCGGCAACCGCGCCATGATCAAGCTCTCCGAGTTCACCCCTCACACCAACGCCGCGCTGCGCACCCTGCTCGATGAGGCCCTCGGCGGTGACGAGGTGGTGATCATCGAGGGGGATGCGGGGATCGCGGCCGCCTTCAGCGCCCTCCCCTTCGACCATCTCATCTTCACCGGCTCCACGGCGGTGGGTCGGCTGGTGATGGCCGCGGCCGCCCCCCAGCTCACCCCCCTCACTCTGGAGCTCGGCGGCAAGAGCCCCTGTCTCATCGCCCCCGACATGCCCCTGGCCCTGGCGGTGGAGCGGATGATCTTCGGCAAGAGCCTCAACGCCGGCCAGATCTGCATAGCCCCCGACTACGTGCTGCTGCCGAGGGGGCAGGAGCAGGCCTTTATCGAGGCCTATCAGGCCCATTTTCGCCGCCTCTACCCCAAAGGGCTCGAGAGCCCGGATTATGGCGCCATCATCAACGCCCCCCAGTACGAGCGGCTCACCGCCTGGCTGGAGGAGGCGAGGCAGGCCGGCGCCCAGATCCACCCCTGCGTCACGCCCGCCCGGGATGACGCCACCCGCAAGCTGGTGCCCCACCTGCTGACCGAGGTGCCCGGCCACTGCCAGGTGATGCAGCAGGAGATCTTCGGCCCCCTGCTGCCTCTGGTGCCCTATGACGACATCGAGGAGGCCCTGGCCTATGTGGCGGCCCGGCCGCGCCCCCTGGCGCTCTATCTGATGAGCCTGGACGAGACGCTGCAACGCCGCCTCATCCGGGAGACCCACGCCGGGGGCATGGCCATCAACGAGAGCCTGTTCCAGGTGGCGGCGGACGATGCCCCCTTCGGCGGCATCGGTCCCTCCGGCATGGGCCACTATCACGGCCGCGAGGGGTTTCTCACTTTCTCCAAGGCGAAAACAGTGCTGCGCCGCGGACGCTTCAGCACAGGCTCCCTCATTCACCCCCCCTATCGGCGCTGGTACCAGCGGCTGATGATGGCCCTGTTCCTGCGCTAGGAGGCGAGATGCGAGAAACCATGACCGACAAACGCCGCCAGATCCTGGATGCCGCCCTGGCCCTGTGCGCGGAGGATGGCCTGCAGGGCGCCGCCACCGCCCGCATCGCCAAGGCGGCCGGGGTGGCCAATGGCACCCTGTTTCATCACTTTCCCAGCAAGGAGGTGCTGATCCAGAGCCTCTACCAGGACATCAAGCTGCGCCTTGGCGCCGCCATCACCGAGGCCGATGCCGCCCTGCCGCTCCAGGAGCAGGCCCGCCACTACTGGCACCAGGCCATGGGCTGGATGCAGGCCCACCCCCGTGAGCTCAGGTTCGTGCTGGGCTTTTTCCACTCCCCCCTGCTGGCCCGCCCCCTGCGCAGCCAGATCCTGGCTGAGACCCTGCATTTTCTGCCGAGCCTGCTCGCCCGTGGCCAGGCCAGCGGCGAGCTGATGTCGGCCCCGCCGGCCCTGATGCTGGAGGTGTGCCAGGGCCAGTTTCTGGCCTGCGCCTCCCTCTTTGTCGATCAGCCTGAGCTGGGGGAAGACTCCCACTGGCAGGAGAGCGCCTTCGCCCTCTTCTGGTCAGCCATCAGCGGAGGTTCCCATGCGCCCTGACGCCCTGCTTGCCACCGGCAGGCGCCTCTGGATTGGCAGCCTGCTCTGGATCATCGGCCGCACCCTGTGCCGCGCCGCCCGGGTCGACGAGGCGGTACGCCGCGAGCTTGCCCCCCTGCCGGACGGCCTCACCATTAGGCTGGAGGTAAACGGCATGACCCGGGGGCTGAGTCTCTACAAGTTCGCGGGGCGCTGGCACTGCGGTGAGGAGACTGGCAGGGCGCACTCGACCTGTGCCCATGACGGCCCCCACCCCCTGCGGGTGCGCTTCAAGCACCCCGCCGTCGCCTTTCGCGCCCTCAGTTTTCGCCTCGGCATCAACCAGGCCTTTTGCGAAAACCGGCTGCTGGTGGAGGGGGATCTCGACGCGGCCATGCACCTGGTGCGGGCGCTTGAGCAGTTGCAGAGCCTGATCCTGCCCGCCTTCATCGCGCGGCCCCTGCTTCGCCACTACCCGGACCCGCATCGCAAGCTCGCGCGGGCCTGCCACATCTATCTGGGTCTTCTGACCGGTTGAACACGAGGAGAACGGGATGAGCCGTTATTACGATTTTTTCTGCCCGGTCAAGCTGATGGCGGGGGAGCAGGCACTGGAACAGTTGCCGGATGCCCTGAGGGGATTGGGGGCTGGCCGCCCCTTGCTTCTCACCGACAAGGGGGTCAGCGGCAGCGGGCTCGCCACCCTGCTGGCCGGTGTGATGGCCGAAGGGGCCTTGCCGGTCGCCGCCATCTGGGACGAGATCCCGGCAGACTCCTCCACCGCCGTGGTGGAGCGGATCGCCCGCCACTACCGGGAGCTGGGCTGTGACAGCCTGCTGGCCCTTGGCGGCGGCTCCGTCATCGACACCGCCAAGGCGGTGAACATACTGGCGACCCTGGGGGGCGAGCGGCTGCTCGATTATGCCGGAGCGGATTGCCTGACCCGTCCCCTCAACCCCCTGGCGGTGGTCCCCACCACGGCGGGGACCGGCTCCGAAGTGACCCTGGTGGCGGTGATCAAGGATGAAGGGAGCGGGCGCAAGGTGCCCTTCACCTCCCCCTTCCTGCTGCCCCGGCTGGCGGTGCTGGATCCCCGCTTCACCCTGGGGCTGCCGCTGCCCATCACCGCCGCCACCGCCATGGATGCCATGACCCACGCCATCGAGGCCTTCATCGGCAACGGCAAGAACCCGGTCAGTGACGCCCTGGCCCTGATGGCGGTGGAGAAGATTGCCACCGCCCTGCCCAGGGTGCTGGCCCACCCGACAGACAAGGGCCTGCGGCTGCAACTGGCGGAGGGCTCCACCCTGGCGGGCATGGCGTTTTCCAACTCCATGGTGGGGCTGGTGCACGCCCTCGGCCACAGTCTGGGGGCGCGCTGCCACCTGCCCCATGGCCTCTGTATGAACCTCTTCCTGCCCACCGTGCTCGACTACAACCGGCCCGGCATCGACCCCGAGCTGGCCCGCCTGCTGCTGCCGCTGGTGGGGGCCGAGCGCTTTGCCGCAACCCCGGCCGCCGCGCGGGCCCAGGCCACCATCGAGGCGTTGCAGGCACTGCGCGATACCCTGTGGCAGACGGTCAAGCTGCCCCGCACCCTGCGGGAGGCGGGCCTCACCGACAAGGCGCTGCTGCCCGGGATCCGGGATCTCGCCATCAACGACGGCTCCCTGCTCTACAACCGCAAGGATGCGGACAGGGAACAGTTGCTGGCCCTGCTGGAGCGGGCCTGGGAGTAGCGGGCCCCTTGCCTGTCAGGCATCGGGGGTGAAGACCCCGGTGGAGAGATAACGATCCCCCCGATCGCAGATGATCGCCACCACCACCCCCTGCCCGATCTCCGCCGCCACCCGCAAGGCCCCGGCCACGGCGCCACCCGAGCTGACACCGCAGCAGATCCCCTCCTCCCGCGCCAGGCGGCGCATCATGACGAGGGACTCTTCCAGTGTCACATCCAGCACCCCATCAACCCGCGCAGGCTCGAAGATGGCGGGCCGGTAGGCCTCGGGCCAGCGGCGAATGCCGGGGATCTGGCTCCCCTCGGCCGGTTGCAGGCCGATCACCGCCACCGCCGGGTTCTGCTCCTTGAGGTAGCGGGAAACCCCCATGATGGTGCCCGTGGTGCCCATGGCCGAGACGAAGTGAGTGACCGCCCCGCCGCTCTGGCGCCAGATCTCGGGGCCGGTGGAGCGGTAGTGGGCATCCGGGTTGGCGGGGTTGTTGAACTGATCCAGCACCAGCCCCTCCCCCCGCGCCTGCATGGCCAGGGCGAGGTCTCGCGCCGCTTCCATGCCCTCTTCCACCAGCACCAGCTCGGCGCCGTAGGCCTGCATGGCGTCGCGCCGCTCCTGGCTCATGTTGCTCGGCATGATGAGCCGCATCCGGTAACCCCGGGACGCCGCCACCATGGCCAGCGCGATGCCGGTATTGCCGGAGGTAGCCTCGATGAGCCGGGCTCCTGGCGCTAAGTGACCACTCGCCTCTGCCTGCCTGATGAGGTTCAGCGCCGCCCTGTCCTTGACGGAGCCGGCGGGGTTGTTGCCCTCCAGCTTCACCAGCAGGGTGACGCCGGGGTGCGGATTGATGCGGCGCAGCGCCAGCAGCGGGGTGTTGCCTATCAGATCGTCCAGGGTGGCGAAGGCCATGACGGATCCATCCTCTCTCTATGTTCTATACCTTGCCTTGCGACCATTCGCAGGCCGGCCAGTGTAAGCGAGCCCGCCATGGGCGCAAAGAATGGCGTTGGCAAACCCTGTCCGCCATGTTCTGATCTTCCCATTCACCCAGAGAGGACTCCCGATGAGCGACATCCTTCACCAGGCCGATCAGCAGCAGTTTGTCTGCACCGTGGACGGCAAGCTCTCCCGCCTTGCCTATCGCAGGCTGGACGCCACCAAGGTGGACGCCTACAGCACCCAGGTTCCCCCCGAGCTGCGCGGACAGGGGATTGCCGACAAGCTGGCCCGCCGCTTCTACGACTGGACCCTCTCTGAGGGGCTCACCATAGTGCCGAGCTGCAGCTACATCGACGTCTGGTTGCGCCGCAATGCCGGTTGACGCCGCGGCGCTGCGGGAGGCGCACCTGCGGGCCTGCACCGAGGCCCTGCTGCGGGCTGATCACCCGCGCATGGATTGCCTCCGGGCTGCGCGGGAGCTGGCCCTGCCCGACTGGGCCCTGGGGGCGGGGTTTGTGCGCAACCTCATCTGGGATCACCTCCATGACAAGGCCGAACCCACCCCGCTCAACGACATCGATCTTATCTATCTGGACAACGCTGATCCGACTGGATTGAAGGAAGCCGATCACGAAGCCTGGCTCGCCGCCAGGATGCCGGGCCAGCAGTGGGAGGTGCGCAACCAGGCACGCATGCATCTGCGCCAGCAGGTGCCTCCTTTTGCCAGCTCGCTCTCGGCCCTCAGCCACTGGGTAGAGGTGCCCACCTGCATCGGGGTCCGCCTGCTGGCAGATGATGCGTTCGAGTGGCTGGCCCCCTACGGCTTTGCCCCCAACTGGTCCCTGGTGGTGAGCCCCAATCCGCGCTGTCGCCAGGAGAGCCGTATCTTTAGCGAACGAGTCAGGGCCAAGGAGTGGCAACGCATCTGGCCTGACCTTGTGGTGAACTGGCCATGAGCGGATTGCAAAGGGCCGACGACCTTGGGCACACTAAGAAAAAGATGTTTGTAACTCAATGGGTTAAATAATGCGCGACTTCTTCTCTCTCGAGCGCTGGCTGCCGGGGCTCGCCGCCTTGCTGCAATACCAGCGGGCTTGGCTGATGCCGGATCTTCGCGCTGGCCTCTCGGTCGCGGCCGTGGCCCTGCCCGTGGCCATCGCCTATTCGGAGCTCGCCGGGGTAGGTGCCATCGTCGGCCTCTACTCCTGCATCCTGCCCATGGTGGTGTATGCCCTCTTTGGCACCTCCCGTCAGCTCATCGTCGGTCCGGATGCCGCCACCTGCGCGGTGATCGCCGCCGTGGTAACGCCGCTCGCCGCCGGGGATCCCACCCGTCACTGGCAACTGGTGATGACCATGACCGCCATGACCGGCTTCTGGTGCCTCATCGCCAGCCGCTTCAAACTGGGGGTGCTGGCAGACTTTCTCTCCCGCCCCATCCTGATGGGGCTGCTCAACGGGGTGGCCATCACCATCATGGTGGGCCAACTCTCCAAGATCTTCGGCTTCACCTTCAGCGAGCGCTACCTGATAGAGCGGATCCTGAACGGCACCAGCTACATTACCCAGACCCATCTGCCCACCCTGGCCATGAGCCTGACCGCCCTGCTCACCCTGCTGCTGGCCAAGCGCTACAGACCGGCCTGGCCCTCCTCCATTGTGGCCATGGTGGTGACGGCGGCCCTGGTGTGGCTGTTCAATCTCGGCCGTGTCGACATCGCCACCCTGGGGACCATCGGCTCGGGGCTGCCCGCCTTCCAGATACCGGACTTTCCCCCCGGGCTTATCCGTGAGCTGGTGCTGCCCGCCCTCAACCTCGCCATGGTGAGCTTCGTCTCCATGATGCTTACCGCCCGCAGCTTTGCCGCCAAGAACGGCTACGAGATTGATGCGGACAAGGAGTTTAGGGCGCTGGGCATGGCGAACCTGGCCGCCGCCGCCTCCCAGGGGTTTGCCATCAGCGGGGCGGATTCGCGTACCGCGGTCAACGACGCCAACGGCGGCAAGAGCCAGCTGGTCTCCATCATCGCCGCCGCCGTCATCGCCCTGGTCACCTTCTACCTGACGGCGCCGCTGCAATACATTCCCACCGCCGCCCTCGGCGTGGTGCTGGTGATGGCCTCCCTGTCGCTGACGGATTTTCGCGGCCTCTGGGCTCTGCGCGACTCGGATCGCGCCGCCTTCTGGCTCGCCCTGGTGACCTTTGTCAGCGTGCTGACCATGGGGGTCATTCCGGGCATCACCCTCGCGGTCCTGCTGGGGCTGTTCCAGTTCCTGCGCAACGTGATGCGCCCCACCGACCAGCTGCTCGGCATGGACGACGAGGGCGTGGTACGCACCCTGGGGGACAACGAGCAGGCCAAGGCGATTCCCGGCATCCTGGTCTATCGCTTCAACTCCCCGCTCACTTACTTCAACGCCCCCTACTTCAAGCGGCGGGTGCTGGCGCTGCTGGTGCAGGATCCCCACAATCCCAGGTGCCTGGTGGTGGATGCGGTGGCCTGCTTCACCCATCAGGACATCAGCGTGATGAGCATGGTGGGAGAGCTGCACAAGGAGCTCAAGCGGCGCGGCATCCACATGGTGATGGCCGGTCGGCACGGCCAGATGAGCCAGTGGTTCAAACAGGCGGGTATCCGGGTCGGCGAGGATGGCATCATCCTCTGCCCCGACATGTACCAGGCCCTGCGCATGACCCGCTGCTACCGGGAGCCGGTGTTCCGGGACGACGAGGGGGTGGAGAGCACCACGGATGCCCTGCTCACCCGCTGGCCGCACGATGACGACCTGCCCGACTCGGCGCGCCTCACCCGCCCCAGCGAGCAGGAGGCCGGCGCCACGCCGGTCTGAGACACGTCCCCTGGTCGCAGGCCCCCTCCTCCTGCGACCAGGATTGCACCCCGCCCCCGCTTGGTGTTAAATGCCCCTCCAGTTGGCCCTGACGAGGGCCATCGCCAGCACCTGGATATCCCATGCAGACTCAATCCCACGCAGGCCCGGGCTCCCTCTTCGCCCTGACCTGGCCACTGTTCATCGATCTGGCCCTTCACTTTCTGACCGGGGCCCTCAACACCTTCATGGTGGGCCACGTCTCCTATCAGGGGGTGGCAGCCCTCGCGGTGGGCAACCAGGTGTTCGATCTGGCCATCACCCTGTTCAGCTTCGTCAGCATCGGCACCAGCGTGGTGATCACCCAGTATCTGGGGGCGGGAGACAAGGAAAAAGCCCGCGTCGTCATCCACACCGCCATCGGTTTCAACCTGCTGGTGGGACTGGTGGCCGCGGTCGGCGTCATGGCGGGGGCCGGCACCATGCTGGCGCTGATGAACCTGCCTGCCCACCTGATGAGCGACGGCAGCCTCTACCTGCAGATCATCGGGCTTTGCCTGCTGCCGGAGGCGGCGGCCCTCTGTCTGGCCGCCACCCTGCGTGCCCACGGCCACACCCGCCAGGCCATGTACGTGACCCTCATCGTCAACATCATCACCTTCGTCGGCAACCTGCTGCTGCTCTATGGCTGGTTCGGCCTGCCCCAGCTCGGGGTCGCCGGGGTCGCCATCAGCACGGTGGCGGGGCGCATCGTCGGGGTGGCGCTGCTGGTATGGCTGGTGGCGCGCAAGACCGGCATCCGGCTGCGTCTGCCCGAGATCGTCCGCCCAAGCCGCGCCATGCTGGACAAGGTGCTGCACATCGGTCTGCCGGCGGCGGGGGAGAACCTCTCCTGGATGCTGCAGTTCATGGTGGTGACCGCCTTCGTCGGCCTGCTCGGCGACAAGGCGCTGGCGACCCAGTCCTACTTCTTCCAGATCTGCCTGTTCATCCTGCTGTTCGGCCTCTCCATCGGCCTTGGCAACGAGATCATCATCGGCCACTTGGCGGGAGCCCGACGCTTCGATCAGGCCTATCGCCAACTGATGAAGAGCCTGAAACTCGGCCTCATCGTCACCGCCGCCATCGCCATCGCCGCCGCCCTCAACGGCCGCGCCATCATCAGCCTGTTCACCGACGACGCCGACATCATCACCCAGGTGGCGCAGCTCTTCCTCATCAGCCTCATCCTCGAACCCGGTCGCACCTTCAATCTGGTGGTGATCAACGCCCTGCGCGCCACCGGGGATGCCCGTTTCCCGCTCTACATGGCGCTCGTCTCCATGTGGGGCATTGCCGTTCCCCTGGCCTATTTCCTTGGTATCATGCAGGGCTATGGCCTGGTAGGCATCTGGCTGGCCCTCGCCTGCGACGAGTGGGTGCGCGGTCTGGCCATGTTCTGGCGCTGGCGCAGTCGTCGCTGGCAAAACAAAATTCTTGTCGAAACATAAGCGGAATCACCATGAAGAAAATCGGACTCTTGTTGACGGCCATCCTGCTCAGCCCGCTCGCCATGGCGCAAACCGCCCCGGCGACCCCCAAGGCGCAGGCTCCCCAGACCTGGTATGTGGCCCCCATCGTCATCGACGAGACCAGCGAAGCCCAGAAGGCCCTGACCAAGGAGTTCACGGCCCAGATGATCAAGACCATCAAGATCAACGAGTACCAGACCGGCAAGGCGGTGGGCAAGACCAAATCGCCCAAGTGGCTGATCCGCACCAAGCTGATGCCCGCCAGCACCGAGCCCCTGGTCGGCAAGAAGCACCCGCAGGGCCTCACCTACGGCAAAGGCATCCCCACCCAGGAGATCGTCGGCGAGCTCATCATGAACGGCACCCTGGTGGCCCACATCGGTCAGGGCTGGCGCGAACCCATCGTGCCGGGCACACCGGTGGCGGAGAAGATCTCCATCGCCAACTACCAGTACGCCATCGGCAACGAGGCCAAGGCGCCGGATCTGGAAGAGCTGGCGGCGCAGATCGGTTTCGAGGCAGGCAAGGTGATTGCCAGAGACGGCAAGCCCCTGCCCGAGAAGAAAAAGAAAAAAGAGTAAACGGCTCACCCGTTTCCAGTCAGGGGCCTCGCGCCCCTTTCTGTTGCCCGCCCCGTTGCAGACTCCCTCTCCCGAATGTGAACCGGATCCCGCTTCTTTCCTCTGCTGCCCCAGGGTCAGTAGGCAATCATCTTGTAATTCAAACAGTTAAAAATCACCCTTCTTATGCAGCAAATCCGTGGCCCCGAATTGGATCGGGATCACGTTTCTCCCCGGCAGTAAGGGGTATTTTGGTCTTGCAGGCACAATCAAACGACAACAAGGAGGCTTCATTACATGTTTCCGGAGTACAGAGATCTCATCTCGAAACTGAAGAGCAGTGATGTCCATTTCCAGAAGAAGTTTGACTTGCACAACGACCTGGATGCGGAGATCAGAAAGCTGGAGAAACACCACGCCAGCGACTACAGCTCCGAGGTGAAGGATCTGAAAAAACAGAAACTTAAACTGAAAGAGGAGATATACGACATCCTCAAACAACATCCACACTAGACGCCTCGACGAATACCTGGATAAGCAACTTATCCTGCCAGCCCGGCCCGACGCCGGGCTTTTTGTTGGCTGCTCACGAGGCGCGGTAACGGCCACTTCCCTTGGCACCGGAAAACGAAGCGGGCCAATGGCCCGCTTTGTCATACCTGTTTCACCCCATGATCACACCAGCGGATGGAAATGGCTGGCTTCGCGGGTGGCCATCTCCTCGTAGGTAGCCCACTTCTGCCACGCCACTTGTTGCGCCACCTGCATCAGCCGCTCGGCCTCCTGTGGATGGCTCTGGGCCAGCACCCGATAACGGGTCTCCTCCTGCCGGTATTCGGCGAGCGGGATGGAGGGTCGCAGGCTGTCGAGGCTGAAGGGGTTCTGCCCGGCGCTGCGCAGTACCGGGTTGTAGCGCATCAGCGGCCAGTGGCCCGAATTGACCGCACGCTTCTGTTGGGCCAATCCCTGCTCCATGTCGATGCCGTGGGCGATGCAGTGGCTGTAGGCGATGATCAGCGACGGGCCCGGATAGGCCTCCGCTTCCCGCAAGGCCTGCAGCGCCTGCTGCGGGTTGGCGCCAAAGGCGATGCGGGCAACATAGACGTTGCCGTAGGAGATGGCCTGCAACGCCACATCCTTCTTGGCCAGCGTCTTGCCTCCCGCCGCGAACTTGGCGACAGCGCCGAGCGGGGTCGATTTCGACATCTGGCCGCCGGTGTTGGAGTAGACCTCGGTATCCATCACCAGCACGTTCACATCGCGCCCGGAGGCGAGCACGTGATCGAGCCCCGCCGAGCCTATGTCATAGGCCCAGCCATCGCCGCCCACTATCCAGACCGAGCGGCGCACCAGCTGATCGATAAGCGAGAGCAGCTCGCGGGCCTTGCCGGATTTCACCTCTTCCAGCCGCTCCCGCACTTGCGCCACCCGGGTGCGCTGGGCGCGGATCTCCGACTCCAGCCGCTGCGGGGCACTGATCAGCGACTCGACCAGCTCTGCGCCCAGCTCCCCCTTCATCGCTTCGAGGGCGGCCACCGCCTGACCGTGGTGTTGGTCGGCGGTGAGACGAAAACCAAAGCCAAACTCGGCGTTGTCCTCAAACAATGAGTTAGACCAGGCCGGCCCCTTCCCTTCACCGTTCTTGGCCCACGGCGTGGTCGGCAGGTTGCCGCCGTAGATGGAGGAGCAACCGGTGGCGTTGGCCACCAGCATGCGGTCGCCAAACAACTGGGTCAGCAGCTTGAGGTACGGGGTCTCGCCACAACCAGCGCAGGCACCGGAGAACTCGAACAGGGGCTCGAGGAACTGGGTGCCGCGCACGGTGGAGAAGTCCACCCGCTCGCGGGCAGGCCACGGCAGGCTCTCGAACCAGCACAGTGCCTGCTTCTGACCAGCCAGATGCGGCGCCTTGTCCATCATGGCGATGGCGCGCTCGCCTTGATGGCGGGCATCCGCTCCGGCCCGCACCGGACAGGCCTGCACGCACTGGCCGCAGCCGGTGCAATCCTCCGGATAGAGCTGCAGGGTGTAGCGGCTGTCGGGGAAGCCCCTGGCGGTAACGGGCACCGACTGCGCTGCCTCGGGGACGGTCGCCAGCCAGTCCTGATGGTAGAACTTGGTCCGCAGCGCCCCATGGGGGCAGACAAAGACGCAGTTGCCGCACTGGATGCAGATATCGGATTGCCAGATCGGGATCTCGCGGGCGATATCCCGCTTCTCGAAGCGGCTGGTGGCGGTGGGGTAAGTGCCATCCACCGGCAGCATGGAGACAGGGATCAGATCGCCGCGCCCCGCCAGCATCGGGCCTGTGACCCGCTGGACAAATTCGCTGCCACCCGGTGCCAGCGGCAGCGGATAGTCGCTGATCTGCTCGTCACCGGCCGGGATGGCCACCTGATGGAGATGAGCCAGGGTGTCATCCACCGCCGCGAAGTTGCGCTCGACCACCTCGGGCCCCTTGCGGGCATAGCTTTTCTCGATGCTCTCTTTGATCAGCGCAATCGCTTCGTCCCGCGGCAAGATGCCAGCCAGCGCGAAGAAGCAGGTCTGCATGATGGTGTTGATGCGATTGCCCATGCCGTTGCGCTCGGCTACCCGATCCCCATCGATGCAGTAGAGCTGGATATTGAGGGCGCGGATGCGGGCGCGCAGCCGCTCGGGCAGCTCGGCCCAGACCCGGTCAGGCTCATAGGGGGCATTGAGCAGCAGGGTCGCTCCTTCGGCGGCATGCTCCAGCAGATCCACTGACTCTACAAAGCCCCACTGATGGCAGCCGATAAAGCTCGCCTGCTCGATAAGCCAGGGGGCGTCGATGGGCTCGGGGCCAAAGCGCAGGTGGGAGACGGTGCGCGAGCCCGACTTCTTGGAGTCGTAGACGAAGTAGCCCTGAGCGTGGAAGCCCTCCAGCTCGCCGATGATCTTGATGCTGTTCTTGTTGGCGCCCACGGTGCCGTCGGCACCAAGGCCGAAGAAGAGCGCCCGCACCCGACTGGCGGGCTCCAGATCGCCGATGGGGTGCCAGGCCAGACTGAGGCCGGAAACGTCGTCCACTATCCCCACCGTAAAGCGGGGGCGCGGCGCATCGGAGGCCAGCTCCTCGAACACGGCCGCACACATGGCGGGGGTGAACTCCTTGGAAGAGAGGCCGTAGCGACCGCCACTGAGCCAGGGCAGCCGCTTGATAAGGCCGCGCTGCAAACCGTCGATCAGCGCGCTCTGCACATCCAGCAGCAGCGGCTCGCCCCCTGCCCCCGGCTCCTTGGTGCGATCCAGCACGGCGATGCGCCGCACGCTCTCGGGCAGGGCATCGAGCAGCGCCTGCACCGGGAAGGGACGATAGAGGCGAATGACCAGCACCCCGGTCTTGCGATCCTGCCGGTTGAGCCAATCCACGGTGGTGCGGGCGGTGGCCGCCCCCGAACCCATCAACACGATGACCTCAATGGCATCCGGGGCGCCGTGATACTCCACCAGCCGGTAGTGGCGGCCGGTCAGCTCGCCAAGCCGATCCATACACTGCTGCACCCGCGCCGGTACCGCTTTGTAGAAGGGGTTGACGCTCTCGCGGGACTGGAAATAGGTATCCGGGTTCTGGGCGGTGCCACGCATCACCGGATGATCCGGGTTGAGGGCCCGGGCGCGGTGGGCGCGCACCCAGTCGTTGTCGATAAGGGCGCGAATTTCATCTTTGTGCAGCGCGGTGATCTTGTTCACCTCGTGGGAGGTACGGAACCCGTCGAAGAAGTGGATAAAGGGCACCCGGCACTGCAAGGTGACACTGTGGGCGACCAAGGCCAGGTCCTGCGCCTCCTGCACCGAGCCGGAGGCGAGCATGGCAAAGCCGGTGCTGCGCGCCGCCATCACGTCCTGATGGTCGCCAAAGATCGACAGCCCCTGCGCCGCCAAGGATCGGGCCGCCACATGGAACACCGCCGAAGTCAGTTCACCGGCGATCTTGTACATGTTGGGCAGCATCAGCATCAGTCCCTGACTGGCGGTGAAGGTGGTGGCGAGCGCCCCCGCCTGCAGGGCGCCGTGTACCGTGCCAGCCGCCCCCCCTTCACTCTGCATCTCCACCACCGTGGGGATGTTGCCCCACAGGTTGGTCTGCCCCTCTGCCGCCCAGGCATCGGCCAGTTCGGCCATGGTCGAGCTCGGGGTGATGGGATAGATGGCACACACTTCGCTCAGCTGATACGCCACCCGGGCCGCGGCTTCGTTGCCGTCGACCATGATCAGTTCATGTTTCATTGGGACTCCTCCGGTTGGCGAAGCTCGATGGCGTGGCAGGGACACTGGTCATGGCAGGCACCGCAGCCGGTGCAGCGCTCGGCATCCACCTGATACCCCAGACCCGGCCCCAGCTTGGCGATGGCCTGCTCGGGGCAGCTGCCATAGCAACCGTCACACTCGAAGCAGTTGCCGCAGGAGTAGCAGCGCGCCGCCTCGTAGCGGGCTGCCGTCTCGTCCAGCCCGCCGATGATCTCGCCAAAGTCGTCCCGCGCCGAGGGCGGTTTGACCGGCTGGCTGCTGGCCGGCGCATGGGTCTGGAACCAGAGCTGCAACTGCTCCGGCCCCACCAATGAATAGGAAAGCGGCTTGTGGTAGAGGCGACCGCGCAGCCAGGCATCCATATGGCGCGCCGCCTTCTTGCCGTGGCCGGTGGCGATGGTGACAGTGCGCTCGGAGGGCACCATGTCGCCACCGGCAAAGAGGCCCGGCACATCCGTCATCAGGTTCTCGCCAACCTGTACTACTCCCTCCTTGTTGACCCGCACGCCGGGGATGCTCTCAAGCACCGAGAGGTCGACCTCCTGACCCAGCGCCAGAATAAGGGAGTCCGCTTCGAGGGTTTCAAACTTGCCGGTGGGCACCGGCTTGCCCTCGGCATCCAGCGCCATCACCTCCACCTCGATGTTGGTACTGTCGAGCTGGCGGATAGTGCGCAGCCAGTTGATCTTGATCCCCTCCTCCTCGGCCTCAAGGGCTTCGAAGGCGTGGGCTGGCATATGGTCCCGGTCGCGGCGGTAGATGATCATCGCCTCCTCGACCCCGAGGCGACGAGCGGTACGGGCCGCATCAATGGCGGTGTTGCCGCCGCCGTAGATGGCCACCCGCCGTCCCAGTTTGGGCGGTGGCAGTCCTTTCTCTTCGGCCAGACTCGCCTGCTCGAGGAAGCTCACCGCATCGAGGATCTTGCCCGCCTCCCGGGCCGGAATGTCGACCCGCTTGGCCAGATGGGCGCCGATGGCCATGAAGACGGCGTCAAAGCCCCCCTCGTCGCGCTCGCACAGCACATCCTCCACCTTGTGGTTGAGGGTCAGCGTCACCCCGGCCGCCACGATGCGGGCCACCTCCCGATCCAGCACATCGCGAGGCAGGCGGTAAGCGGGAATGCCGAAACGCAGCATGCCGCCCGCCAGCGGCCCCGCTTCGCGGATCTCCACCTGATGGCCGAGCCGATTGAGGTGCCAGGCGCAGGAGAGGCCGGAGGGACCTGCACCGATCACCAGCACCTTCTTGCCGCTGGCGAGTGCGGGGGGCGCAGGCTGCCAGCCACGGGCCAGCGCCTCGTCGCCGAGGAAACGCTCGATGGCGTGGATGGAGACGGCATCATCCACCTGGGCCCGGTTGCAGGCGCTTTCGCAGGGGTGATAGCAGACCCGCCCGTGGACCGCAGGCAGGGGATTTTCTTCGATCAATCGTTGCCAGGCCGCCTCAAAGCGGCCCGCTTCGGCCAGGGCAAGCCAGGCCTGGATGTTCTCGCCAGCCGGGCAGCCGGGTGCGAACCGGGCCTGCTCCCGTTTTCTGGGAGAGATCCGGCTGTGGGGTCATATCCAGTTGTTTGCTCATACATTGCTTTCTTCTTTTTGTGTGACAGGCCCCATCCGAATGCGCTTGATACCGTTTTGCCTGGGCAGACGGTGGCTGGAGGGGGAAGAAGCGAAAGCGTCAGAAACTGGAAGCTGGCCCGATGATGGGCCGTTTTTTGTAAGACATGGTGGATCAGGATCAATAAATGTTGCGCTTTATGGGTCGCCCCCTTCACAACCGGATCCCCGTCACACCCCGCAGCCATTCGGGCCTGTCGCCCGAGCCCCCTCGCCGCCCTCGACATGGGCAGCAGGAGAAGATTGCCGCCCGGGGCAGGAATCGTTATCTTCCCCTCTTCACAGGAATCGCCACAGCACAAGGACCAGGACATGCCGACCCTCGCCAGCATACATCTCTACCCCATCAAATCGACGGCAGGCATGCCGCTGGAGCGCGCCCGGGTGACCCAGGAGGGGCTTGCCGGGGATCGCCGCTACATGGTGGTCAAACCGGATGGCACCTTTATCACCGCCCGCACCCATCCCCAGTTGCAGCAGGTGGTGGCCACCCCCGTCGAGGGGGGGCTGCAACTGCGCTATCCGGGTCTGCCCCCCCTTGCCCTCATGGAGGCGGCGTTCAGTCGCGCCCCTCAGCACACCGGTGTCTGGGGGGATCGCTTTACCGCCCTGCACACCGGGCCCGACGCCGATGAGTGGCTGAGCCGGGTGGCGAGGGAGCCGGTGCGCCTGCTCTGGCTCGGGGAGGCATCCGATCGTTTTCGGGAGAAGACCGGCACCCGGGTGAGCTTTGCGGACGGCTACCCCTTGCTGCTCATCAGCCAGACTTCCCTTGAGGATCTCAACCTGAGATCCGATGCCTTGCACCAGATGAGCCAGTTTCGTACCAACCTGGTGGCGAGCGGCACCCGCCCCTTCGAAGAGGATGGCTGGAAGCGGATCCGCATCGGCGAGGTGGAGTTTCGGGTGGACAAGCCGTGCAGCCGCTGCATCATGACCACGGTGGAGACAGGCACGGAGCGCTTCAATGCCCTGAAAGAGCCGCTGGCTACCCTCACCCGCTACCGCCGTGGCGAAGATGGTGAGGTCTATTTCGGCCAGAATCTGGTGGCCCTGAACGAGGGGTGGATTGAAGCGGGCAGCGAGATCGAGGTGCTGGAGCGGGCCCGGGCGCCGGTCTACCCCAACGCGGCCCCGAAAAAACGGGAGCTGGTGTGCGTCGCCCGGGAACCCCTGGCCCGGGATCTGGAAACCTTCTGGTTCGAGGCCGCCGACGGCGAGCCCCTGCCCGACTACCTGCCTGGACAGCACCTGCCCATCAGCCTCGATATCAAAAACACACGGGTTCAGCGCCGCTACACCCTGAGCTCCACGCCGGAGCGGCCCGAGCGTTACAGCATCAGCGTCAAGAAGCTGGCCGATGGCCGCCTCTCCCCCTGGCTGCACCATGAGCTGAAAGTGGGCGACCGGTTGCTGGCCGCCCCCCCGGCCGGCGAGTTTCACTTAGGGTCCGAGCGCAGGCTGCTGCTGCTCTCGGCGGGATCCGGTGTCACCCCCATGCTCTCCATTGCCCGCACTCTGGCACTACGGGGGGAGCTCGGTGACGTCCACTTCATGCACCTGTGTCGCAGCGAGGCAGACATTCCTGCCGCCAGCGAGCTGCACGCCATGGCGCAGCAGGGAATGACCCTCACCCTGATCCTGAGCCAGCCTGACAAACACTGGCAGGGGCTCAGCGGCCGTCTGAATGACGATCACCTGGGCCGGATCCGGGATTTGCAGGAGCGGGAGGTGTTCATCTGCGGCCCCCACGGCTTCATGGCCGATGCAGCCAACCGGCTGACCGCCCTCGGCGTACCGGCCGGGCGCATCCGCCAGGAGAGCTTTGGCGGGGCCCTGCTCTCGGTGGCCCGCCCCCATCAGGCGGTGCAACTGCGTATCGGCGAGCGGGAGTTTGCGGGCAACAACCAGGGCACCGTGCTGGATCAGGCCAACAAGCAGGGGGTAGAGCTGCCCTGGAGCTGCCGTGCTGGCATCTGCGGCAGTTGCAAGCAGACCCTGGTCTCGGGCGAGGTGGATCACCCCGATGCCCCCGCCATCAGCGCCGCCGAGCGGGCCGAGGGCAAGATCCTCGCCTGCTGCGCCGTGCCCCTGACGGATCTGGTGATCAAATAGGGTGATCGGGGGGCAAAACCCCGTCCCCGGAATGCAAAACGGCTGCCCGAGGGCAGCCGTTTTCTTTAGATGACTGGCTATCAGCCACGCAGGGCGGCGATGCGCTGCTCGATGGGCGGGTGGCTCATGAACAGCTCGCTCATGGAGCGCTTGCCGTTGATGCCGAACGCCATCATGGAACCCTCCATCTGCGGCTCGGCACCGCGGGCGAGACGCTGGAGCGCGGCAATCATCTTGTCGCGGCCGGCCAGCTTGGCGGCACCGGCGTCGGCACGGAACTCGCGCTGACGGCTGAACCACATGACGATGATGGAGGCGAGCACGCCGAACACCATCTCCAGCACGAACACGG
Source organism: Aeromonas sp. FDAARGOS 1402 (assembly GCF_019046925.1). NCBI lineage: Bacteria > Pseudomonadati > Pseudomonadota > Gammaproteobacteria > Aeromonadales > Aeromonadaceae > Aeromonas > Aeromonas sp. FDAARGOS 1402. The sequence continues at coordinate 2,797,581 of NZ_CP077201.1, read as the reverse complement.
TGATCATGTAGGCGAAACCGCCGGTGCTGCTGCTCTCTTCCTCGTTGTTGGAGCTGAAGAAGTTGCTGATGACGCCGGCCACGATGCGGGCGAAGAACATCACGAAGGTGTTCACCACCCCCTGGATCAGGGTCAGGGTCACCATGTCGCCGTTGGCCACGTGGCTCACCTCGTGGGCCAGCACGGCTTCCGCCTCGTCGCGGCTCATGCTGTAGAGCAGACCGGAGGAGACGGCAACGAGGGAGTCGTCACGGCGGGCGCCGGTGGCAAAGGCGTTCATCTCGGGGGAGTCGTAGATCCCCACTTCCGGCATCTTGATGCCAGCCTCACGGGCCTGACGGGCAACAGTGCTCACCAGCCAGTGCTCGGTCTCGTTGCGGGGCTGCTCGATGACCTGGACGCCATAGCTGCGCTTGGCCATCCACTTGGACATCAGCAAGGAGATAAAGGAACCCCCAAAACCGAACACGGCGCAGAACACCAACAGACCGGAAATGCTGGACTTGTTGATCCCCAGAACCGAGAACAGGATATTGAGTACCACCCCCAGCACCAGCATGACGGCCAGGTTGGTCACCAGGAATAGCATAATTCGCTTCATATTGACTCCTTGTGAGATATGGATGCATGGTTCGGGGCGCCCCAGGGGCGACCGATGCCACACTTGCCCCAGATAATAGACAGACTCGATGAATGTTTGCTGAATGTCTGGCCTCAGAGCAAGGGCGACACATCGAGACAGTGGTGCAAATCCACCTCATTCACCGCGTCCACGAAGGGGAGCTCCCCCAGAAATGGGGCCGGCAACATGGCTTTCAAGGTGTCCAGGTTCTCCTCGTAGCGGCTCATGTGCGGATCCACCCGGTTGATGACCCAGCCCGCCAGGGTCAACCCCTGCTGGCGAATGGCGCTGACGGTGAGCAGGGCATGGTTGAGGCAGCCCAGCCTGGCCCCCACCACCAGGATCACCGGCAGCCGCTCCTGGGCGACCCACTCCGAGAGCAGACGCTGGTGATCCAGCGGCAGGAACCAGCCCCCCGCCCCTTCGACAATGACGAGATCGGCCCCAGCTCCCTCAATCTCCCGCAAGCCGGCGGACAGCCCCTCGAAGGGGATGCTCACCCCCCGCTCACGGGCGGCGATATGGGGGGCGATGGGCGGCTCGAAGGCATAGGGATTGACCTGCTCGTAGGGCAGCGCAACCGTGGCCGCCTGCTGCAACAGCAAGGCATCCAGATTGCGAAGCCCCTCCGGGGTGCGGGTGCAGCCCGCCGACACCGGTTTGTACCCGGCGCAGCGAATGCCTCTGGCGGCAAGCGCCAGCAACAGGGTGCGGGCCACCAGGGTCTTGCCCACGTCGGTGTCCGTGCCCGTGATGAAATAGGATGTCCCCATGATGATTCCTCGATGCAGTGCAGGGGCGCAGAGGCGCCCCGATATCCATGGTGAAAGGCAGGCGCGCGTCCTGCCGCTGAAGGGGTGGGTGCGCCGGGTCTTTTTGTGTCAGCGCCGCACCAGGCGCCCGAGGCAGACCTCGTAGCTGGCGGCCAGCAGGCCGTCCGGTTGACGGTGGCGCTCGTAGGCCTCCCCCAGTCGCACCAGGCGCTGGCGATGACCCAGGCCCGCAGACCGCTCGTCGTTGACCTGGCTCGCACCTATCCCTTTGAGGTCGCGCAGCAGTCCGCTGAGCGCCGGGTAGGCGAGGGACCAGGTCAGCGGGCAGAGTTCCGTTGCCTCGAAGCCCCCGTCACGGGCCGCCTGCTGCAACTGGGGCAACGTCAGGAAGCGATTGACATGGTCACGACCATCCACGGCCCGCCAGGCCTCCCGCAGTTGCCACAGTGACCCCGAAAGCAGGGTCGAGAAGAAGACCTGGCCACCGGGTTTGAGCACCCGGTTGAGCTCGGCAAAGGCCTGGGCCGGCCGCTCGCACCACTGCAGGGCCAGGCTGGAGAAGACCCAGTCCAGGCTCTGGTCGGCAAAGGGCAGCCCCTCCGCATCGCCGCACACCAGGCGGGCTCCGCCGCCGCGAAGGGCCGCCTGGGCCAGCATGCCGGGAGCGAGATCCAGCCCGGTCAGCGTCTCACAGCGCGGCGCCAGGGCAGGCAGGAAGAAACCGGTGCCGCAGCCCAGATCCAGCCCGGCCCCTGAGCGCACCTCTTTCACGCCCCCCTCGTCCATGCGCGCCAGCAGCGACTGCCCCACCTCCTGCTGGAAGCGGGCGTGGGCGTCGTAGTGGCGAGCCGCCGCCCCGAAGCGGCGGGCGAGCTGTGCCTTGTCCACCGACTGGAAACGCTCATGCACCATGGGCGCCCCCTCTCTCGTCGGTGGATGGGCGGGGTCCCAGGGCCTCGAGCAGGCGATCCACGTCATCTTCGCCATGGGCGGCGCACAGGGTGATGCGAAGGCGCGCTGTGCCGACCGGCACCGTGGGTGGGCGGATGGCGCCGGCCCAGACACCGCACTCCCGCAGCCGCTCGGCAAGTTGCAGGGCAGCGACGCTCTCCCCCACCAGCAACGGCTGGATGGGGGTATCGCTTGCCCCAAGCCGCCAGCCGAGCGCCTGCCCCCCCTGCCGGAACCGGGCGACAAGGCGAGCCAGGTGGGCACGGGCCTCGTCGGCTACGCGTACCAGCTCGATGCTCTGGCGCACGGCGCACGCCTGGGCGGGGGGCATATGGGTGCTGTAGACATAGTGGCGGGCAAAATTGACCAGGTACTCCACCAGCTCGCGACTGCCACCCACAAAGGCGCCGGCCACCCCGAGCGCCTTGCCGAAGGTCCCCATCTGGATGTGCACGCTGGCCGGGTTCACCCCCTGGGCCGCCAGGGTGCCGCGCCCCTCGGCACCCAGCACGCCGAGGCCGTGGGCATCGTCAATCATCAGCCAGTTGCCGCTTCGGGATGCGAGTGTGGCCAGCTCAGCCCAGGGGGCCTGATCCCCGTCCATGCTGAAGACCCCTTCCGAGACGATCAGGCCCCGGTTTGGCTCAAGCAGCCGCTCAAGGGCCGCCATGTCGTTGTGGCAAAAGCGCTTCATCTTGCAGGGGAGCTGGCTCCCCATTTCCTGCAGGGAGGCGTGGTTGAGCCTGTCCTGCCACAGCAGATGATCCTTGCCGAGCAGGGCCTTGAGCACCGCCTGATTGGCGGAGAAGCCACAGTTGAACAGCAGCACCGCCTCCACCCCGAGCCAGTCGGCAAGCGTCTCTTCCAGCTGCTGGTGAGCGCGGCTGTAGCCGGTCACCAGGGGCGAGGCACCTGCCCCCGCGCCATATTGCGCCACCCCCGCCGTGAAGGCGGCCTTGATGGCGGGGTGACCCGCAAGGCCCAGGTAGTCGTTGCCAGAGACGTTGAGGTAGTCCCGCCCCCCGACCCGGATCCGCCCGCCGCTCGCCACATCCACCGGGGTGCGTCGGCGCAGCAGGGTGGCCTGTTCACGCTCGGCCAGCGCCTCCCCCAGGGCAAAGGGGCCGGTAACAACGGGCGTCATCATGGACGGAGGACATCTGCGCGGGAACGGGTGGCATCGTAGAAGAGTTCGCTCGGCTCGCTCTGGCGGTTCACCTCGGCCAGCAGCTCCTCCTCTTGAACCTGATCCGGCTTCTGGGCCCGCTGGGCGGGGCGGATGCCGAGGCGCTTGAAGAGCTGCATGTCGCTGTTCTCGTCCGGATTGGGGGTGGTCAGCAGCTTGCAGCCGTAGAAGATGGAGTTGGCCCCGGCCATAAAGCACATGGCCTGCATCTGCTCGTTCATCTTCTCCCGCCCGGCGGAGAGGCGCACGTGGGAGGCCGGCATCATGATGCGCGCCACGGCGATGGTGCGGATAAATTCGAACGGGTCCAGGTTCTCCTGGTTCTCCAGGGGCGTCCCCTTCACCTTGACCAGCATGTTGATGGGCACGCTCTCCGGGTGGCGCGGCAGATTGGCGAGCGCCATCAGGAGGCCCGCCCGATCTTTCGCCTGCTCCCCCATGCCGACGATGCCGCCGGAACAGACCTTCATGCCGGCGCCGCGCACATGCTCCAGGGTGTCGAGCCTGTCCTGATAGGTGCGGGTGGTGATGATGTCGCCGTAGAACTCCGGCGAGGTGTCGAGGTTGTGGTTGTAGTAATCGAGCCCCGCCGCCCCGAGACGCGCCGCCTGATCGGCGGTCAGCATCCCCAGCGTCATGCAGGTCTCCATGCCGAGCCCGCGCACCTCTTCAATCATGCGCAGGATGTAGGGCATGTCCTTCTCTTTCGGGTTGCGCCAGGCCGCCCCCATGCAAAAACGGGACGAGCCGTTGGCCTTGGCCTCCCGGGCCCGCTCCAGCACTTTTTCCACCTCCATCAGCCGCTCGGTCTCGAGCCCGGTGTGGTAGCGAGCGCTCTGGGGGCAGTATTTGCAATCCTCCGGGCAGGCCCCGGTCTTGATGGAGAGCAAGGTGCTTACCTGCACCTCGTTCGGGTCGAAATGGGCGCGGTGCACCGTCTGGGCCTGGAACAGCAGATCGTTGAATGGCAGGGCAAAGAGATCCTGAACCTCGGACAGGGTCCAGTCGTGACGAAGGGCGTGGGCACCCGCGGTGAGAGCATTCATACATGGCTTCCGGTTGTTATTGGTGGGATCCTGCGCCGCGCTCAAGAGAGCGTTCGCCGCAAGACCCGCCAGCTGGACAGCGCGACGCAAGGGCGTGCGCGAAGCCAAGTGGCTGAAATTGTTGGCTAGTGTAGAGAGCGCGCGTAGACTGTCAACACCGACCAGATCAAATCAATTGACAACAGAACACAAAATGACCAATCAAGAATTCGACCTGCACCACGTCTGGCACCCCTATACCTCCCTCACCCATCCCCTGCCCTGCTACGAAGTGGCCAGCGCCAAGGGGGTGACCCTCACCCTGACGGACGGGCGCGAGCTGGTGGATGGCATGAGCTCCTGGTGGGCCTGCGTGCACGGCTACCAGGTGCCTGAGCTCGACGCGGCCGCCACCGCCCAGCTCGGCAAGATGTCCCACGTGATGTTTGGCGGCCTGACCCATGCCCCGGCAGTCGAGCTCTGCCGCAAACTGGTGGAGATCACCCCGAAGGGGCTGGATCGGGTCTTTCTGGCGGATTCCGGCTCGGTGGCGGTGGAGGTAGCCCTCAAGATGGCCCAGCAGTACTGGCATGCCAAAGGGACGCCCCGCGCCAAATTCGTTGCCCTTCGGGGCGGCTATCACGGCGACACCTTCGGCGCCATGAGCGTGTGCGACCCGGATGGCGGCATGCACGAGCTCTACCAGGGCTTCCTGCCCGAACACCATTTCGTCGAAGCGCCAAGCTGCCGCTTCCACGCCCAGTGGGACGAGCAGAGCGTGGTGGAGCTGGCCACCCTGGTGGCGGATCATCACGAGGAAATTGCCGCCATCGTGCTCGAACCCATCGTCCAGGGGGCGGGCGGCATGCGCTTCTATCACCCCCGCTACCTGCAGTGGGTGCGCGCCCTGTGCGACGAATTCGGCCTGCTGCTGATTGCCGACGAGATAGCCACCGGCTTTGGCCGCACAGGCCAGCTGTTTGCCTGCGACTGGGCAGGGATCAGCCCCGACATCATGTGCCTGGGCAAGGCGCTTACCGGCGGCTACCTGACGCTGTCGGCCACGCTCACTACCGAGCATGTGGCTCGCACCGTGTGTGACGGCAAGGCAGGCGTCTTCATGCACGGCCCCACCTTCATGGGCAACCCGCTTGCCTGCGCGGTGGCCAACGCCTCCATCGAGTTGCTGCTCGCCTCCCCGTGGCAGGCGCGAGTGCAAGCCATCGAACACCAACTCAAAACCGAACTGGTGGAGCTGACCCTGCACCCGGCGGTGGCGGATGTGCGGGTGCTCGGCGCCATCGGGGTGGTGGAGATGAAGGAGCGGGTGGACGTGGCGCGCATCCAGCGCAAGTTCGTGGAGCTGGGCGCCTGGATCCGTCCCTTTGGCAAGCTCATCTACCTGATGCCTCCCTTCGTCATCACCCCTGAAGAGCTGCGGGTATTGACCGGCGCCATCCACGAGGCCATCACCATCGGCGAATATTGAGTCCGGATGAACGGGCCCTGCATGAGAACGCAGGGCCTTTCGGCGCTTTTTCATCAGAATGTGAGCAAGACACCAAAACCCGTCCGGCGAGGAGAGTAGACTGCGCGGGTTTTACCCAACAGATGTACCAGTCCCATGCGCCTCTCCATTGCTGCCAAGATCAACTTCTTCCTGCTCTTCATCTTCTCCATGGTGTTGGTGTTTTCCGCGGCCTATCAGGCGGTGCGCGAGCGTGACCTCATCCTGACCCTCATCAAGGAACAGAGCCGCGAGCAGACCGAGGCCTACTTCGACGGCCTCAACATGCTGATGCTGACCGGCAAGATGGACGCCCGCGACACCCTGCGCGCCAAGTTTCTCGATCACGCCCACGTGGAAGATGCTCGCATCGTGCGCGGGGCGGCGGTCAACAAGCAGTACGGGCCGGGCCGTGACGACGAGGCCCCGAAGGACAGGTTTGATGCCCTGGCGCTGGCGGGCAAGGGGAGCCTGGAGGTAGAGCATGACGGCATGCACAGCCGGCTGGTGGTGACCCGCCCGCTGCTGGCCAGAAAGGATTTTCGCGGTACCGACTGCACCAGCTGCCACCAGGTGCCGGAAAACACCGTGCTGGGGGCGGTGCGTTTTGACTACTCCCTCGACACCCTGTTTACCCGGGTGGAGCAGAACATCCTTACCTCGGCCCTGAGCCTCACCCTCATCTTCGGGCTGGGACTCCTGCTCACCCTCTGGGTCATCCGCACCTGGATAGTCCGCCCCCTCAACCAGCTGACCCGCTCCATGGAGGAGGCCACCGATCGCAACGACTTCGGCCACAGGCTGGAGGGGGATGAAGGGGACGAGATTGGCCGGGTGGCGCTCGCCTACAACCAGATGCTCGACAGCGTGGAGCGCCAGATAGGCAAGCGCCCCACCTCTCAGGGGCTGGATGACGGCGACGGCCCTCAGCCCCGGTAGTAAAGCAGCAGGCAGGCCACCAGGATCAGCAGCAGGATGAAGAGATTGACGTGGCGGGCATCTTCCTGCCGACGGCTGCGGCCACGGGCCAGCACCAGCACCACCAGGGTCAGCAGGCAGCAACCCCAGAGCCCGCGCTCCAGCCAGGGGGTGAGCAGGGGGTCCCAGCTCTGGCGCACCTTGACGCCCCCATAGACCAGAAAGCCGTAAGCCACCTCTGGCCGGGCGAAGTGATAGAGGGAGAGCAGGGCGACAAAGCCGCCCCAGCAGAGGATCACCAGCCCCTGCAACACCCGTATCCAGCCATCCGGCCCCCGCCTGCGCTCCTTCACCCTCACCCCCGTCCAGCCGCCATGATCCATGCACGATGCATGGGGAAATCCCCGCAAGGGTCCGACATTTTTGCTTGTTTATCAAACCTGCGCGGGTAAGATGAACGGCTTAGTCTGCCATGGTGGGCCAACTGCGCCCGGGCCAGACCCCTAGTGTTGCAAATAGCGCTGCAAGAACAAGCTGGAGACAATATTTCGATGACGCACGCATCCGTAGTTGATGTGCTGGCCGGTAAGTATTCGGTCGGCACCACCCTGACTGTGAAAGGGTGGATCCGGACCCGCCGCGATTCCAAGGCGGGGATCTCATTTTTGGCCGTTTCCGATGGCTCCTGCTTCCATCCGGTGCAGGCCGTCGCCCCCAATACCCTGGCCAATTACGAGAATGAAGTGCAACGTCTGACCACAGCTTGCTCCGTCGAAGTGACCGGCACCGTGGTCGAGTCCCAGGGCAGCGGCCAGGCGTTCGAACTGCAGGCCACCGAGGTCAAGGTGGTGGGCTGGGTCGAAGATCCGGACACCTACCCCATGTCTGCCAAGCGCCACAGCATCGAGTACCTGCGCGAGCAGGGCCACCTGCGTGCACGCACCAACATCGTCGGTGCCGTGACCCGGGTGCGCAACTGCCTCTCCCAGGCCATTCACCGCTTCTTCCACGAACAGGGCTACCTCTGGATCGCGGCGCCCCTCATCACCGCCTCCGACACCGAAGGGGCCGGCGAGATGTTCCGCGTTTCCACCCTGGACATGGAAAACCTGCCGCGCACCCCCGAAGGCAAGGTGGACTACGACAAGGACTTCTTCGGCAAGGAGACCTTCCTGACCGTGTCCGGCCAGCTGAACGTCGAAACCTACGCCTGCGCCCTATCCAAGGTCTACACCTTCGGCCCGACCTTCCGCGCCGAAAACTCCAACACCAGCCGCCACCTGGCCGAGTTCTGGATGGTGGAGCCGGAAGTGGCCTTCGCCGATCTGGAAGACAACGCCGCCCTGGCCGAAGCCATGCTGAAGTACGTCTTCAACGCCGTGCTGACCGAGCGCCGCGACGATCTGGAGTTCTTCGCCCAGCACGTGGACAAGGACGCCATCGGCCGTCTGGAGCGCTTCGTCGCCTCCGACTTCGCCCAGATTGACTACACCGACGCCATCGACGTGCTGCAAAACTGCGGCAAGAGCTTCGAGTTCCCGGTCTCCTGGGGCATCGATCTCTCCTCCGAGCACGAGCGCTACCTGGCCGAGGAGCATTTCAAGTCCCCGGTGGTGGTGAAGAACTACCCGAAGGACATCAAGGCCTTCTACATGCGCCTCAACGACGACGGCAAGACCGTTGCCGCCATGGACGTACTGGCCCCGGGGATCGGCGAGATCATCGGCGGCTCCCAGCGTGAAGAGCGTCTCGAGGTGCTGGATGCCCGTCTGGCCGAGATGGGTCTGAACAAGGAAGACTACTGGTGGTACCGCGATCTGCGTCGCTACGGCACCGTGCCCCACTCCGGCTTCGGTCTGGGCTTCGAGCGCCTGGTGGTCTACGTGACCGGCATGGGCAACGTGCGCGACGTGATCCCCTTCCCCCGTACTCCCCGCACCGCCGAGTTCTAAGGCGACCCGCCTACTCGCACCGTGCAAAAGCCGACCCCCGAGGTCGGCTTTTTTTATGCCCGCCTCGCTCTTCCCGCCCCCGTTATTCCCGCCTTTTGCATTCCAAACCCTGTGCGCTCCCCCATCTTTCCCGTCATTTATCTGGTGTGCGCCAGGACGCGGTCCCCTGTTCAAGGGCTGAACCGTAGTTTTTATGCACTTAAATCGGAAAAAAGCCGGTTGTTGAAGCAACGCAATTTTTTACCCCTTTAGGGGTGACAAAATATCCATTAACCCTTCAGGGGTAATTAATGACAGCGGATCCCGGGCAGCTGGCCGATGGGGACATGGATAAAACACACGAGGTAATGGAATGATCTTGATGGAATTTTTGGTGGTACTCGGCTGCTTGCTGCTGGGTACCCGCTTCGGGGGCATGGGGCTGGGTCTTATCAGCGGCATTGGTCTGTTCCTGCTGACCTTCGTCTTCGGCCTGGTGCCGGGCGAGCCGCCGGTGCAAGTGATGCTGACCATACTGGCGGTCATTGGCTGCGCCGCCACCCTGCAGACCGCCGGCGGTCTCAACCTGATGATGCAGGTGGCCGAGCGTCTGCTGCGCCGTCACCCCCAGTACATCACCCTGCTGGCGCCGCTCACCACCTGGACCCTCACCTTCCTGTGCGGCACCGGCCACGTGGTCTACACCATGTTCCCCATCATCGCCGACATCGCGCTGCAGAAGAACATCCGTCCGGAGCGCCCCATGGCAGTGGCGTCCGTTGCCTCCCAGATGGCCATCTGCGCCTCGCCGGTCTCGGTGGCCGTGGTCTCCATGGTCTCCATCCTGGCGGCGGCTCACGGCGTGGGTCAGGCCTACGGTCTGCTCGACATCCTGATGGTCGCCATCCCCTCCTCTCTCATGGGTGTCATGATGGCGGCCCTGTGGAGCCTGCGCCGCGGCAAGGATCTGGACAAGGACGAGGAGTTCCAGGCCAAGATCAAGGACCCTGCCCAGCGGGACTTCATCTACGGCGGTGGTGAAACCCTGCTCAACACCAAGTTCCCGAAAGAGGCCTACTGGTCCACCTGGATCTTCTTCGCCGCCATCGCTGCCGTGGTGCTGCTGGGGGCCGATGAGGCGCTGCGCCCCGTCTTCACCATCAAGGAGAAGACAGGCCCCCTCTCCATGAACCTGGTGATCCAGATGATGATGCTGATCGCCGGCGCCATCATCCTGATGCGCTGCAAGGTCAAGCCGGGGGAGATCGCCAACGGCGCCGTCTTCAAGGCGGGCATGGTCGCCATCTTCTCCGTGTTCGGGGTCGCCTGGATGAGCGAAACCTTCTTCCAGGCCCACATGCCGCTGCTCAAGGAGACCCTGGCCCACGTGGTACAGGCCCAGCCCTGGACCTACGCTCTGGTGCTCTTCCTCATCTCCAAGCTGGTGAACAGCCAGGCCGCGGCGCTCACCGCCATCGCCCCCATGGGGCTGGCGCTGGGGGTCGAACCCAAGCTGCTCATCGCCTTCCTGCCGGCGAGCTACGGCTACTTCGTGCTGCCGACCTACCCGAGCGATCTCGCCTGCATCGGCTTCGACCGCTCCGGCACCACCCGCATCGGCAAGTTCATCATCAACCACAGCTTCATCATTCCGGGCCTCATCGGGGTGGTGACCTCCTGTACCCTGGGCTTCATCCTGGCCAGCATCCTGCTGTAACAGGCATCCAGTGCGAGCGGCTCCCCCGTGGGAGCCGCTTTTTTATCCCCGCATCCCCGGCCCGCGCTTTGCCATCGCCCCCCACTCTGGGTAGCATGAGCCCTCTTTTCTTTGCGGAAATCCCCCATGTCTCGCGTCATCCTGCTCTGGAGCGGCGGCAAAGATGCCATGCAGGCCCTCTGCCACGCCCGGGAAGCGGGCCATCAGGTGGTGGCCCTGATCACCTTTGCCCCGCCAGCGCCCCGCTTTCTCGCCCATCCCCTGTCACAGGTTCGCCGTCAGGCGGCGGCCCTCGTACTGCCCCATCGGCTGGTCACCATCGAAGCGCCCTTCGATCTCGGTTATGAGCAGGCCCTGGCGGCATTGAAAGAGGAGTGGCAACTCGATGGGGTCGTCACCGGCGACATCGACAGCGTGGGGGGCGCGCCGAACTGGATCCGCGAGCGCTGTCGCCCCCTAGGGCTCACCGTTCACACCCCGCTCTGGCAACAACCCCGCGAGGCGTTGCTGGCGGACATGCTGGCCCGCGGCATCGTCGCCCACCTCTCCTGCGTCGATACCCGGGTACTGGCCTCCGAGTGGGTGGGGCGCAGGCTCGATGCTGGCACCCTCAGCGATCTGCAGCAACTGGCGGATCGGGATGGCTTCGATGCCTGCGGCGAGCAGGGGGAGTACCACACCATGGTGACCGACGGCCCCGGGTTTGCGGCGCCGCTGACGCTCGGCCACTGGCAGGCGGCGCGCCAGGAGCACCTTGCCTATCTGCTGGAGGACGAGGAATGACCTCTCACGAGGGCGACACATAAAAAACGGGAGGCGCTGGCCTCCCGTTTTGCTTGTCCTTAACGTTGACCTATTTGGCCAGCTTGCCCAGCACCCGCTTAAGCAGGCGGATGCGCGGCTCGATGCTGTCTAGCAGCAGGAATTCCGCCTCCGAGTGGAAGCCGCCCCCCATGGGGCCGAAGCCATCGAGGGACGGCACCCCGGCCGCCGCGGTGAAGTTGGCATCGGAGCCGCCACCGGCCTCCAGCCAGGTGAAGGGGACTCCCTCCTCCCTGCCTGCCGCCTCCACCAGTGCCATCAGGGCCTCGGTGTCGCCGCTCGGGCGCATCGCGGGCTTGAAGCTCTGGCGCGCCACCTCAACCCGGCAACCGGCGAGGAAGGGGTTGTTGGCCATGAAGGTGAGCCGGTCGTGCACCGCCTGCGCCTCTTCGTTGCGCCAGAAGCGCAGATCCACGATCGCCTCGGCAAAGTCGGGCACCACGTTGACGCCGGTGCCCCCCTGCACCACCCCCACGTTCATGGTGGTGCCGGTTTCCATGTTGACCTGTTCGTTGATGGCAAGCACCCAGTGGGCCAGCTCCGTGATGGCGGAGATCCCTTGTGCCAGGGCAGAGCCCGCATGGGAGGCCTTGCCGTGGAAGGTGATGCGGTACTTGGCATTGCCCTTGCGGGCGCTGATGAGATCCCCGCTCGGGCGCGCCGCCTCGGCCACCAGCACGCAGCCGCTCTGTCTGGCTCGCTCCACCAGCCACTCCTTGGACCAGGGGGAGCCTATCTCCTCGTCGCAGTTGCAGCAGACCAGCACCTTGAGCCTGGCCAGCACGGCCGGGTCCAGCTCTTTCAAGGCATACCAGGTAGAGAGCAGGCCGCTCTTCATGTCCGAGACGCCGGGGCCAAAGGCCTGATTGCCTTCGATTTTCAGCGGGCGCTTGGCCGCCGTCCCCTCGGGGAAGACGGTGTCCATGTGGCCCACCAGCATGACATCGTAGTGATCCGCCCCCGGGGCATTGGTTGCCTCCAGGCAGGGGCCGCACTCGGCGGCGAACTGGTGGCGGGTCACCTGCCAGCCGATGGCTTCATATTTCTCGGTCATGATGTCGGCTACCCGGGCCACCCCGGCCGGGGTGCGGGTGCCGCAGTCGAGGTTGATGAGCGGGGCCAGCTCCGCCAGATAGGTATCGAGTGAAAACGGGCGCTTGAGATCGTTCATTGTCTTCTCCATGGAACAATCTGCGTAAAAGACAGACTGTTTTTGCAACGATAAGAGTGGGCGGGCACTCGGCGCCGCCTCGTCAACGGCGGTCGGCCAGCGTGGATCGACTGGCCGCCGCCTCTACACCAGAGCCTTTACATGAACAGCAGATAGTTGAGGAGCAGCGCCGTCACCAGGGCCCCCGCCATGGGCACGCTGGTGCGCTTGACCACCACGAAGGGAGAGACCTTGGCGATGCCCGCACAGGCGATGAGCACCGCCGCGATGGGGGAGACAGTGCGGCCGATACTGGAGGCGAGCTGCATCGGCAGCAGCATGGTTACCGCCGGTACGCCAAACTTGGCTGCCACCGCGGGGGCCAGGGAGGAGAAGCTGAGGAAGGCCGCGTTGCCCGAGCCCATGATGACCGCCGCCACCATGATGAGCCCCACCATCACCAGGGTCATCAGACCGCTGCCGATGCCGGCATTGCTGGCCGAATGGAGCAGGGTGTCGATGGCGCCGATGGCCTTGAGGGATTCGGCGAAGAGTTCGGCACAGACGATCAGCGCCACCACGGGACCGAACACCTTGCCCATGCCGTCGAGGAAGCTCGACAGCCCCGCGAAGGCGGTGCGCACCGAGCGGGTGCGCAGCAGCTCGCACAGCATGCCGATGAACACCGACAGCAGCATGGCCACCTCCACGCTGACGCTGATGCTGGTCACCAGCAGCTTGGAGAAGGTCATCATCAGCACAAAGGGGATGATGGGCAGCAGGGCATACCAGATCGGCGCAGGCACCTCGTTCGCCCCCTGCTCATCCAGCTCGGCGTGCTCGCCACGGTGCAGGGCGGGATCCCAGCCCTCCTGGCGGTCACAGTGCCGCTGCCAGAAGAAATGCAGCACCATGGTCACCAGCAGCATGGGAGCCACCAGCCAGATCTGGTAGTCGACGAAATAGCTGGTGGGATCCATGCCGGACTGGCCGGCGGAGAAGATAGCGTTGGTCTGGGTCGGGCCGATTTCGAACGCCTGGGAGGTGGCGATGACGCCGCAGGCGGAGGCCGGGCTGATGCCGAGGTTGCGCATCACAGGGTACATGGTGACCATCAACAGCAGGCCGAGGCCGGTGGCGGAGGTGACGAACAGGGAGACGAAGACCGCCACCAGGTAGCAGATGGCCAGCATCAGGTAGCTGGACTGGATGCCCGCCACCGGTTTGACCGCCACCCGCACCAGGGCCTGGGAGGCGCCGATATGGGACATGTAGGTGGCAAAGCCCGCCACCGCCATGATGGTGAGGCCAAGGCCCGCCGCCCGGTAGGAGAAGATCCCCTTGAACACCTCGAACAGGTCGAACAGGGCGAAGCCGGTGCTCTTGTCGGCGGGCAGAATGGGGTGCAGTCCCAGCCAGTAGGCGACGGTGAAGAGGGCCATGCCCGCCAGCGCCAGCACCGCCTGCGGGTTGTAATCCTTGATGATGCCGTAGACCACGGCGATCAGCACGAGCAAGACGAAGACGAGTTCCAAGGTGCACTCCTGACAAGATTATCGAGAAGCGCAATCTAGTGGGGGATCTCCCCTTTCCTCTTGATCACCATCAATAAAGATGGAAAAAGCAAACGGTTGCAGATTTTTATTCCGAAAATGAAATTAAAAACGACACTTAACATCACGAAACTGGATCTAGAATGCTCCCCAGGGTATCCCTGACCGACAACCGCCACTTAGTTTGCGTTGGATCAACATCCCGCCGGGGTGAACTGGCCAAGATGCCCGTCGACACAGAGCGACCATTTCGCACCGGAGAGAGTTATGACAAACCAAGCCACCGCAGGCACCCCGACCTGCGACTGCAAGCTGTGGGACATCCTCGTCGAGTCTGCAAAGGAACGCACCACCATTCGTTACTCCAAACTGGCCAGGCAGGCCGGGCTGGAGCAGTGCCAGGATGAACTGCGCACCCTGCTGCAACGCATCCGCATGTATTGCACCGAAAATCACCTGCCCATTCTCTCCGCCATCGTGATGGATGACGTGGGCAAATACGCCGGCCTCTCCTCCAGCCTGCCGGATGCCCCCTGGGAGCGGGCACGGGTCTTCGATCACGAGTGGACCACCCTGCACTGAGTGCCGCCCCCTGAATCCGGAACGCGCCCATACCAGCAGGCGCGTTCTGGTTTTTGGCCCCCACCGTTTCTTCCCCGGCCCCAGCGGCCCATCCGGCCAGGTGTGCTTCCCTGTGAGGCGCCCTGCCCCCTGTCGTCCTATCCGGCCAGGCGTGCAGCATAAGGGCCTCCTGCCCCCGGTCTCCCCCTTTGATACCGCAGCGCATCCCGTCCCAGACCAGCGTGTGCTGGCGCGCGGCCCCTCCCTTCTCCACTCGGCCTGACTGGTAAAACCAGCCCATCCGGCCATGAGCGTTGCCATGGGGGGGCCACAATGCCAGAATCGGGCCCTTGCACGATTTCAGGGCCGCCGGCCCGCAGACAAAGGATCCCCCATGGCCACCACCCTCTATGGCATCAAGAACTGCGAGCTGTTCTTAGTAGAAAAGCCGAGACTAGGAATGATTATTGCATTTATTTTTTAGGGCTTTAACGATAATGGAAATAACATATCTTGACCAAGATCTAAGCACATTCGTTCTACCTACAAACTTCGCGATCTTTGGACCAACTTTCCAATATGTTGCGATGAATACCCTACCGAGTAAATGATACTGAAGAATATGGTCACGATACCATCTCAAAAACATTACATCAGGATGATTAGGGTCATCGTATGCAACAGATGCAACGAAACATGTGGCTCCCGACTTACTTTCAATACGCATATTACCTGCCCCAGTTTTTATATCTGAGGTAACACTCTGGCGTGTCAAGCGACCGCTTTTTTCTAACATGCTGAAAGTGTCGATATGATCTTCGGCCACTTTCTTTCCTGCAATATAATCCATATTTTGTTCACGTGATTTTGTTTCCAGCCTAAGAGCCTCTTCAGCAGCTTTTGCTAATAGGTTTTTAGTCTGCTCTTCATCAAGGCTACGAACGGCAGCATCAATAAGAGAACCAGCCCTCAAGCCATTATCATGAAGCGACTGCAATGAGTTGCTTTGTGTTTTTGAGGGGAGATTGCCATCATTGCTCATGATAGTTCCTTACGATTGCAGAAATAAACAAACTTAACCAATGGACTGACCATAGATTTAGTTAATAGCTTTATAACTTTATGTTTTTCTATGATCTTAGAAAGATGCTCACCATGGGTGTAATACCAAACTATAAAACTCCTCCCATAAGATGTATTGATCAGATGGGAGTCTCTCCAATAGCGTAGCACTTGAGTTTCCCAAGCCTGCTCACCATAACACACTGTAGCAATGAAACATTTAGATGGTGTATATGCAACTACATTAAGCTGACCTGCTGGCATAGTTACACTATAGCTTGCGGATTGAACCTGCCCGGTTGATATAGTTTTCCTCAGCAACTCAATTTCTTTTTTAGCATTGCTTTTTATCAACTCATTCTCTAGCCTTGTAGCCTGAGCTAACATAGCACGTGCGGCAGATATATCGTCATCATATAACCAAGATGCAGCCTTCATCACGTTTTCTGGGATGTGAGCCAACACGTCATCATGTGACATAGAATCTAACGCTGAATTCAATTCAGAGAACCCCAACGATGGCTCTTTTACATTAATCCTTATAGATTTGTAGGTAGTACATTTCACTTTGTGCTTGTGTATAACCTTTGATAGAAGGTCATATCTTTGATTAGCAGAAAGGTATGGTGGAACCAGTTCAACAAGCCTTTCCATTGTTTGACCAGATAGTTTTGTATTTCCACTTTTCCAAAGAGGGAAAGTTTTTCTAGCGTAACTCTCGGCAGATGAACCATACATATCACCATAATCTGAAAGCATGCTATCAAGAGCATCGGTATCAAAGTTAAAGAATGCTTGACGAATATCTGTGATAGCATCTCCAAAATATGACATCAAAACACGATATTTTGATGGCGTCTGTGACCCAAATCTTCTTCGATAACGCCAACTTCGATACCGCCCCATTACACTAATCCCTCGATAATAAAATATGTGAAATCATTAAAATTTCAGCGGGGCACAACTCAAGCAGTACAACACCCCGCGAAATACTACCAAATTACGTACAAAATCACAGCGACATACAAGTTATCCGATGGACACTCGACACGCTGATACCCAACCGCTTTGCCACTGATGCTTTAGCGATGCCTTGCGATAGAAGATGCAGCACTTCGTCCCGCTTCTCCATCGCTGTCGGTTTCCGGCCCTTGTAGACCCCTTTGGCCTTCGCCAAGGCGATCCCCTCTGCTTGACGCTCCAGCATGATTTCCCGCTCGAACGTGGCGATGGCTCCGATCATGGTGAGCATTAGCTTGCCTGTCGGAGTGGCCGTGTCGATGCCCAGATTCTGGATCTGTAATGTTACCCCTTTGGCGTGTAGCTGGTCTGTGATCTCCAGCAAGTGCCGGGTGTTCCGGGCCAGACGATCCAATTTGGTCACCTTTAGCACGTCTCCAGAGCGGGCAAATTCGAGCATTGCCTGTAGTTGCGGCCTATCCGTCTTGCTACCGCTGACCTTCTCCTGAAAGACTTTTTCACACTCAGCCAGAGCTGTCAGTTGCTGCTCCAGCGATTGCCCCGTGGTCGAAACACGGGCATACCCGATGATTGCCATGATAGCCTCCCAATAGGCTCAAGACCCTGCAAGAAAAACGTGTCAAAACTCAAATCCCAACCCGTGTGACAGGGGTTGCCGGGGGGCTTCCGGTCTGTCACACGGGCATGGTCTATTGAGCGTCCGGCTCCTTCGGCGGTGGCGGCGGTGTCTGCATCGAGTTGACGGCCTCCTTGATGAGGACGCCCAAGGCTGCTAGCAGTGCCGCCTCCAACGCTTTCAGTAACGGGTTTCCTTGCTGCTCATTCATACGCCTTCTCCTTGCTGGATGGCTCCCGAAAAGGGGCCAGATGTGATGTGTTCCATGGGGTTCTCCTATGGTGCTTATCTCATCTGTCTTATACCGGCGTGGGGTCTGAATGTTGCCTGCTCGTTTTCCTTATGCTGGTGGGGTTTGGGATTGTTTTTTCAGGGTCGCCAACGGGGCGGGATCGTTGCTATCTTCTCGATTTGTCTCCTTCGGGTGGCTGGTAAGCTCCCCCCTCGGTGCAGTAAATAGATAAGTCTCTGAGTAACAAAACGGGTATCTATATCGGGCTGGAACAGGCGACACACCAGACACATGCCGCCGAAAAGCCCATGAACACGCAGCTGGATGTGTCGATGAGACTCAAATAGACCAGACACATCACCCCGAAATGTGTCGATTGGCAGTCACTCGCGGCGGGGTCAGACGGTGATGCGGCAGGTTGTCGCTATGCCCCTTACGAAATCGCCAATCAAGCCGCTCTGCAACCGCCTTCAGGTCTCGTCCCGGTTGAGCGGGATATCGCAGATACCCGGCAGGGTCGCAGGTATAAGCACTCTGTGCAGACTTCCGCGTGATATAGATATGCCCCTCCTCCTGTCGCCATTTCATCATCTCCAGCAGTCCTTGCAGGTACCCCTCCACGCTTAGGATGCGTCCCTGAGCACGACAGATGGTTACCCACAGCTCCTGTTCCTCGTGGCGTATCCTGAGCGGTCTGAGGCCCGTCTGCTGCTCAATGTAGGCATCACGCTGTTGGTCTGCATGGCGGTTCGCTGGCTCCAGATGATAGGCTTCGTCAAACTCCAGCAAGTACGTTTCCTGCCGGATCGGTCGGTCAAAATATTTTCCATCCGGGTCGAACCACTGAAAATCGACTCGGAAATCTATTCGGTAAGGACCGCAAGCGGACTGCGGGATCACTTCGATTCGCAAACCCGGCTGCTGTTCTTCAAACCAAGCAAGCAGCGAAACTAGGTACTCTGTGTAAAATGCTGCCTCATAGCGGCTCTGACCTTCCTCTCGTGGTAATGATTGTCCGGTCAACCGCTCGATCTCCGCTATCAACGCTGCGTTCAGGTGAGAGCTGGGGCCATAGGTCAACACAGCCAAGGCTTGTAAGGGAGTCCATGTCCCCAATCCATTATCCGGTTCGGGAACCTCCGGCAGGTCGAGTCCTCGCACCTGCCGGATGTTGTTGATTGCCCGCCTGACGTACTGACTGTACCGCCGAGTGCTTCGCTGGCTGAACCCAGGTATCTGAGATAGCAATGCTTCTGGGTCGATGATTCCTCGGGCAGGTTGGCCAATGAAAATTGCTGTCATGTTCAATAGCGCCTCCTGACAGCTTTTTACTTGGAATATGCCGAGCTCAAATCTTCGAAATCCGGATCTGTACCATCATCATTCTTCTGGAGATTTCGAATGTAATCGTCCATCTCTTGCTGCATAACAGAAGGGTCAACACCATAAGGAGCTTCAGTTTGAGTCTTTCTTACTAGGTAGCTAGACCCGTCATAAATCGAACTCCCCGCCAACTTGTCTTCAAAGGTCTGCGTCAACACGCGACTACCATCAATGTCCATATACTCAGCCCACAGATAGCCGCCATCAAAGCGGAATCGAATTTCCTTCAACGCTGTTTTCAACTGACCGTTGAATCGTTGGCGTTGCTCCGTACTGCGAAGGTCTTCAGGAGCTACGAAGTATTGGAGCGTTTTCACTGATAGCTCCCGGCTCATAAGGTCACTTTCAGCTCGTTGAATTTGCTTTTCTAAGGCTTGCGTCTTCTTCTTGCATTGCTCGAACAAGACTCGATAATCCGCATCATTATCGTTATCCAGCACAAGTTGAGCTGCCTTCTTTCTCTTCTGGGTCTCAACCTCTAGCTGAACTCGTAATTCGGCTAGCGTGGTTCTAAGAGCGATTGTTTTATCCTCCCCCTCAACCCGTTGCTTCATTACCCTGTTCAGCAAGAACACTGCTTGCAAAAGTTGTGGTTCAATCTTGTCGTAAAGCATGTTCGGTAATTTGCACCCAGCGGTGTTTTGCTTGGGACAAACCAGATAGTTTCTTGGGCTCCCTGCTCGCCCTTTGTTTTGATAACGTAATGACTCACCACACTGACAGCGAAGTACACCACTGAAGAGATTGTTAAAAGTTCCCTTGCGATAGGAACCACTATGCTTGTTTCTCTT
The DNA here is from genome assembly GCF_019046925.1 of Aeromonas sp. FDAARGOS 1402. Classification (NCBI taxonomy): domain Bacteria; kingdom Pseudomonadati; phylum Pseudomonadota; class Gammaproteobacteria; order Aeromonadales; family Aeromonadaceae; genus Aeromonas; species Aeromonas sp. FDAARGOS 1402. The sequence continues at coordinate 2,777,800 of NZ_CP077201.1, read as the reverse complement.
GCTGATAAGGTGTTGCACCTCTTCAAACAAGGCTGGGGAGACTATCGTGGGGTAGTACCCCAAGATTGGCTCATCAGCAGGCACTCGCTCACCGTTCTCGATAACATGTGGTTGGAAAACACCGATCACCGCTTGACTCTTGATGACCGCTTGAATACCTGCCGGACGCCAGTCAGCCTCTTTGCCGAATGTTTTGTAGCCCTTTTCTAGGAAAACCTTGGCAATCTGCTCATAGCCACAGCCTGACTTCGCCATTTCAAACATCTCGTTCACAATAGCTACTCGTTCGGATATAGGGACGATCTGCTCCCCATCCCTAGTGAGCCATGAAGGTAGACGGGAGTTAGCTATCACTTTGTTGTTCTTTCTTGCCTGCTCACGGCCATTTGACCATGCTGCACGGCTCCGACGGCTTTTCATCTCTGACTCATCATTAGCACGGGCCATGTAGACGATTGAGACTATCAGCTTGGTGAAGTCCACCTGACCTCTACGAAAGACCTGCTTATCGGAGAGGGTTACAATGACAATCCCCGCCCTCACAATAGCCAGGAACTGTTCAAGGGCCTCTTCTACTGCTTGTCTGCTCAGACGATCTACTGACTCAACCAGCAGGTATGACCCCTGTTCAATCTCACCATGCTTCACAGCATCAACGAAGCGACCTAACGCCCCTTCAGACATGTTGGCACCACGAAATGCACTCGTGCCGAAATCATCAATCGTCTTGTCATCAAGCTGGAGGTTGTGCTCAGCACAGTAATCCATAGCTTGCTGAAGCTGGCGGCGATAACTATCCCCTTGCGCCTGCTTGGGGGTACTGAACCGAATATAGGAATAGGCTTTGATGGGGCGACTCATGGCAACTCCTTTGCGATTGGCTCACATCGGAAGCAAGTGAGCACGGCTGAAAATTAAGATGGGATGAGCCTACCAGTAGATCGGCACTTTACACAATATGCAGTTGAAGTTATTTTTGCCGAATGAGCCACGATGCAGCAGAACCAGCCCATCGCCAGACGACCAGCCCAAGGCAGCCACGTTTCCCTGCATAGTGATCGTCTGTATGCTATGGCCCATTGAACGGAACACGGCGAACTCCATGGAAAACAAGACCGAATGTAAAGTCGTACTATACGGCATTTCCCCCAAGAACTGCGACACCATCAAGAAGGCCCGCAAGTGGCTGGAGGAGGCGGGTATCGATTACCGCTTTCACGATCACCGCGCCGACGGTCTGAGCCCGGAGCAGCTCGATCTCTGGCTCGCCAAGCTGGGCTGGGAAGCCCTGCTCAACACCCGTGGCACCACCTTCCGCGCCCTGCCGGAAGCAGAAAAACAGGGGCTCGACACCGCCAAGGCCCGTGACCTGCTGCTGGCCCACCCGGCCATGATCAAGCGCCCGCTGCTGGACCAGGACGGCACCCTGACCCTGGGCTTCAAGGCAGACCTCTATCAATCCCTCTTCTCCCGTTAACTTTTTCTGTTAAGGAACACCGATGTCGGACGTCATCACACTGGCCAAGGATCTGATCAGCCGCCCCTCCGTGACCCCCCTGGATGAAGGGTGCCAGACCCTGATGGCGGAGCGCCTCGCGCGCCTGGGGTTCGTCATCGAACCCATGGTCTTTGAGGACACCACCAACCTCTGGGCACGCCGTGGCAGCGAGGGCCCCCTCTTCTGTTTCGCCGGCCACACCGACGTGGTGCCCGCCGGCCCCCTGGAGAAGTGGGACACCCCGCCATTCGAGCCGACCATCAAGGACGGCATGCTCCATGGCCGGGGCGCCGCCGACATGAAGGGGTCCCTGGCCGCCATGGTGGTGGCGACCGAGCGCTTCGTGGCCGAGCACCCGGACCACAAGGGCTCCATCGCGTTTCTCATCACCTCGGATGAAGAGGGGCCCTTCATCAACGGCACGGTACGCGTCATCGACACCCTGGAGGCACGCAACGAGAAGATCCGCTGGTGCATCGTCGGCGAACCCTCCTCCACCGCCCAGGTCGGGGACGTGGTGAAGAACGGCCGTCGCGGCTCCATCACCGGCGATCTGCTGGTGCGCGGGGTGCAGGGCCACGTCGCCTACCCCCATCTGGCGGACAACCCCATCCACAAGGCGGCCCCGGCGCTGGCGGAGCTCGCCGCCATCGAGTGGGACAAGGGCAACGCCTACTTCCCCCCCACCAGCTTCCAGATCGCCAACATCCAGGGCGGCACCGGCGCCTCCAACGTCATTCCGGGGGAGTTGCAGGTCCAGTTCAACTTCCGCTTCAGCACCGAGCTCACCGATGCGGCTATCCGCGAGCGGGTCGAGGCGCTGCTGACCCGTCACGGCCTGGACTTCGAGCTGAAGTGGACCCTCTCCGGCCAGCCCTTCCTGACGGACACCGGCGCCCTGCTGGACGCCACTGTCGCCGCCGTGGCGGCAGTGAATGGCCAGCAGCCGGCCCTACTCACCACGGGGGGCACGTCCGATGGGCGCTTCATTGCTCCCACCGGGGCGGAAGTCATCGAGCTCGGCCCGGTCAACGCCACCATCCACAAGGTGAACGAGTGCGTGAAGGCGGACGATCTGGATCTGCTGGCGGACATGTACCAAGGGGTGCTGGCACGACTGCTGGCATGAGCGGCGCTCCGGACAAGAGAGACCAGACCATGAATCAGGATCAACTGCTTGGGCTGGATGAGAGCCACCTCATCCTGGTGGGGCGCGGCCCCCATCGTCTGACCGCCGCCACCGCGGCGGCCTTCAACGACATGCAGGTGGCTGCCGCCCATGCCGGTTTCAACCTGCAGGCGGCCTCCAGCTGGCGCGGCTTCGAGCGCCAGCTCGCCATCTGGAACGGCAAATGGCGCGGGGAGCGCCCTCTGCTGGATGCGCACAACCAGCCCCTCGATGCCCTGCAACTGGGCGAGACCGAGCGACTGCACGCCATCCTGCACTGGAGCGCCCTGCCCGGCACCAGCCGCCATCACTGGGGCACGGATCTCGACATCTACGATCCGGACTGCCTGCCCGCCGGCACCCGGCTCGCGCTGGAACCCTGGGAGTACGAGGCGGACGGCTGGTTTGCCGATTTGCGCGAATGGCTGGACGATCACATGAACGACTTCGGCTTCTTCCTGCCCTATGCAAAAGGGGAGCAACCGGATCAGGGGGTGGCCTACGAGCCCTGGCACCTGAGCTTCGCGCCCGAATCCGACGGGCTGGCCCTGGATCCGGCGGCGCTGGCGCTTTGTCTGGAACGGGCGGATATTGAAGGCAAGGAGTGCATCCTGGCTCATCTCGACGAGATCCTGGCCCGCTATGTCACCCCGGCACACCACGAAAGGAGATTCTGATGAGCTTGTGGTTATGGATAGGCTTGCCGCTGCTGTTTCTGCTCGGCCTGTTTCTCAACGCCATCAAGGACATGAAGCAGCTCGAGAAACAGCTGCCCAAGTACAAGGACAAGATCCGGGAGGTCAAGGACGACGAGGACGACTGACCCTCCTCGCAGGAGCCCGTCGGCGCTCCTGCCCCCTCCCCGACCACGGCATTTTTCCGCCCCCTGAGCCGGCCCTGAAAGCCCCATCCATTGCCCCCTTTCCCTGCGCTTTCCCGCGCGGGCACGCCGCCCTCGCCCTGCTTGAAAACTGCGCAACAAACGTAAAAAACTGCAAAACAATGCACAATTAAGCCACACAAAGGGGGTCAATCTGCATATAATGTGCCTGTTTTGCAGCCCGCCATAAGGAGTTCGCCATTGGATGCCACCACCGTCAACAGTTTCTTCTTCATCGGTGCCCTGTTGGTGGGCGCCAGTGTCCTGTTGAGCGCACTCTCCTCCAGAGTCGGCATCCCCATCCTGGTCATCTTCCTCGCCGTCGGCATGCTGGCGGGTGAGGATGGTCCCGGCGGCATCCACTTCGCCGACTACTCGGTCGCCTACCTGGTGGGCAACCTGGCGCTGGCCATCATTCTGCTGGATGGCGGCATGCGCACCCGGGTCTCCTCCTTTCGGGTCGCACTCTGGCCCGCGCTCTCGCTGGCCACGGTCGGGGTGGCCATCACCACCGGCCTCACGGGCCTCGCCGCCGCCTGGCTGTTCGACCTCAACCTGATGCAGGGGATGCTCATCGGTGCCATCGTCGGCTCCACCGATGCGGCGGCGGTCTTCTCCCTGCTCGGCGGGCGCAGCCTCAACGAGCGGGTCAGCGCCACCCTGGAGATTGAATCGGGCAGCAACGATCCCATGGCGGTCTTTCTCACCGTCACCCTGATCGAGGTGCTGGCCACCGCCCAGCAGGGGCTGGATGCCGGCTTCCTGCTGCTGCAACTCGTCAAGCAGTTTGGTCTGGGCGCTGGCATCGGCCTTGCGGGGGGCTGGCTGCTGTGGAAACTCATCAACAGTGCCAAGCTCGCCCCCGGTCTCTATCCCCTGCTCACGGTGAGCGGCGGCCTGCTCATCTTCGCCCTCACCACGGCGGTGGGGGGCAGCGGCATCCTGGCCATCTACCTCACCGGCCTGCTGCTTGGCAACCTCTCCCTGCGCAGCCGCAGTACCACCCTCTCCGTGCTGGACGGCCTGACCTGGCTCAGCCAGATCGGCATGTTCCTGGTGCTGGGGCTGCTCGCCTCTCCCCACAAGTTGCTGCCCATCGCCCTGCCGGCGCTGGCTCTGGCCATGTGGATGATCCTGTTTGCCCGTCCGGTGTCGGTCTGGATTGGACTGCTGCCGTTCAAGAACTTCGCGCCGCGCGAGCGCTGGTTCATCTCCTGGGTGGGGCTGCGCGGCGCCGTGCCCATCATCCTGGCGGTCTTCCCCATGATGGCGGGGCTGCCCAATGCCCAGCTCTACTTCAATGTCGCCTTCTTCGTGGTGCTGGTTTCGCTCATCCTGCAGGGCAGCTCGCTGCCGCTGGCATCAAAGCTGGCGCGAGTGGAGGTGCCCGCACCGCCCTCTCCCATCAACCGCTCTGGGCTGGAGATCGATCTCGACAGCCAGTGGGAGACCTTCGTCTATCGCCTGAGCGCCGAGAAGTGGTGCATCGGCTCCCCCTTGCGGGAGCTGCGCATGCCCCAGGGCACCCGCATCTGCGCCCTGTTCCGCGGCCAGGAGCTGCTCCACCCCTCGGGCAGTACCTGCCTGCAATCCGATGACATCCTGTGCGTCATCGGCCACGAGCACGACCTGCCCGCCCTCGGTCAGCTCTTCAGCCAGGCGCCGGAGCAGGATCTGGGCCCGCGCTTCTTCGGTGACTTCCTGCTGGAGGCCAACGCCAGGCTGGTGGATCTCGCCCCGCTCTACGGGCTGGATGTGAGCGAGGTGGCGGATCAGAGTCTCGGCGATTTTATTGCCCATCAGTTGGGCGATAATCTGGTGGTCGGTGACCATGTCGCCTGGCAGGGACTGCTCTGGACGGTGGCGGAAATGGAAGAGGGTGAACCCCGCAAGATAGGGGTACGCTTCCTGGAAGAAGACCCCGTCTAGGCGCCGGCCATCGTAGCCCGCATTTGTGTGAGAAGGGAGTGAACCATGCCTTATCAAACCCTGTTGTCCGGTCTGTATCCTCCCTCGCCCAAGCTGGGCCTCATCGAGGGTTTCTTTGGCAAGGGCTGGAGCTGGGAAGCCCGTGCCCGCTACGCCCAGTGGCTGCCCCGCCACGGCTATGGCTTCTACCTCTACGCCCCCAAGGAAGACGGCTACCTGCGCAAGCACTGGGCCACACCCTGGCCCGCCGACCAGCTTGAAGCCCTGTGCCAGCTCGCCCGCCAGTGCCGGGAGAACGGTCTGGCCTTCGGGGTGGGCCTGAGCCCCATGGGAGCCCATCACGACTATGCCCGCCAGCGACCCGCCCTGCTGGAGAAGGTGAGGCTCATCGAGGAGGCGCTCAAGCCCGATATCCTGGCGATCCTGTTTGACGACATGAAGGGGGACACCCCGGATCTCGCCCACTGGCAGCTCACCATCGCCCACGACATCGCGGCCCACACCGACGCAGGCCGCCTGCTGTTCTGCCCCAGCTACTACAGCACGGATCCGGTGCTGGAGAAGGTGTTCGGTGCCATGCCCCCCCACTATCTGCAGGATCTGGGTCAGGGGCTCGACAAGCGCATCGATGTCTTCTGGACCGGCCCCAAAGTCTGCTCCACCGAGTATCCGGCTGCCCACCTCAAACAGGCCGCCGACTGGCTCCATCGCAAGCCCTTCCTGTGGGACAACTATCCGGTCAACGACGGCAGCAAGGCGAGCAGCTTCCTGCACCTGCGCGCCTTCGAAAACCGTCCGGCAGAGCTGGCGGATCTCGTGAGCGGCCATGCGGTCAATCCCATGAAGCAGGCGGCCCTCTCGGCCCTGCCGCTCGCCACCCTGCCCATGAGCTACAAGCTCGGCAAGCAGTACGATCCTGACAAGGCGCTGCACGCCTCCCTCAACGCCACCTGCGGGCCGCAGATCTCCGCCATGATCCAGGCCGACCTGCCGCTCTTCCAGGACATCGGTCTGGCCCAGCTCACCCCCGAGCAGGTCATCCACCTCAAGAGCCGCTACCTGCCGTTCCAGGATCAGGCCTGCGTGAACGAGATCCTGCGCTGGCTGGCCGGGGAATATGTGTTCGATCCGGACTGCCTGACCGACTGACCCCATGAGTCCATGAAAAACGGGCCCATGTAAAAGGCCACCTCCCGGGCAGGGAGGTGGCTTTTTGCATGATGTCTCTTCAGGTGCCCCATGGCGTCACATAGGGCGGCAGATTGAGCGAGTGTTTAGCCGAAGGCCAGCCAGACCCCGACAAACAGCATGAGAGAGCCCGCGATCCGGTTCATCAGAGTGACATTGCCGCTCTTGGCGAGGAAATGGCGCAAGGTGCGGCCACCGCTGGCATAGAGCATCAGGCAGGAGAACTCGATGACCAGGATGAGCGCGACCAGGGCCCCTATCTGGGGTGCCATCGGCTTGGCCGCATTGATGAAGGGGGGCAGCAGGGAGACCATGAAGGCCCACCCCTTGGGGTTGGCGATAGCGGTCACGAACCCCTGCACGGCCAGTCCCATGGGGCTGGTCTGCTGACCCGCCGAGAGATCCGCCGGGATGGCCATCTTGCCCTTGGCCTGCCACATCTGGATGCCAAGCCAGACCAGGTAGGCGCCACCTACATATTTGAATGCAGAGAACAGGGCCGGGTAGTTGAGCATGACTGCCGCCACCCCGACCACCGACAGCACGGAAACCAGGCCGACGCCGACAAGCTCCCCCCACATCATGTGCAGGGTACGGCGCACCCCCAGACTCATGCCCAGGGTCATCGCCAGGGTCATGCACATACCGGGGGTTACTGAGACAAAAAAGAACGTGGGAATAAAGAGCGCCAAGATGGCGGGATCAATCCAGTCGGACACACTACACCTCCAGGGTAACAAGCAGACGATCTTGCCTATCACACTCCTTTAACACAAGAAAAACCTTTTCATTCAGCAAGAATTCAGCATTAAAAACCCTGTGACAAGGATTGTCGCGCCTGTGTAAGATGCCGCCTCACTCCTCTTTCGGGTTAGGATCTTTCATGTCATTGAATAATCTGTCCATTCGTCTTCAAGTGCTTATCCCTCTCCTGCTCGCCAGCCTGTTGATGCTGCTGATGGCCGTGATCAGCAAACAGGAAATCGACGGTGCCATTCAGGACATGAATGAAACCACCGCCAGCGTCACCCGCCACAAGGACGACATCGCGGCCCTGATCCACGCCACCTACCGGCTGCGCACCAACGCCATCTACGGCCTGTACGATGAGGCCCTCTTCGCCCAGTTGCCGGCCCAGCTCTCCGCCGCCGAACAGGAGATTGGCGCCATCTTGACCAGACTGGTTGTCACCGGAGCCGAGCAGGACAACCGTCAGGTCGCGGCCGCCCTGCAGGCCTACCTCGGCCATACCCGCAGCAGCATGCTGCCCCTGCTGACCGCCAAGTACCAAGGCAGTGGCGATCCCGCCGCCTATGAGCAGGCCCGCCTGCACTTTCGCGATCTGGGGGAGGCGCTCATCAAGCAGATCGATGCCATGTCCGTCCACATCAATCAGCTGACCCAGACTGAGATTGCCGAGGAGCAGGCCCACTACCGCGCGACCCTGCTGCGCACCCTGCTGCTGATGGGGGGCACCCTGATCGCGGCCCTGCTGGGTGGCTGGTGGATCTCCGGGCGCATCGTGCAGCCCATCGGCCAGTTGCAGGAGGTGATGCACGCCGTCGCCCTCGGCCGCTTCAACGTGCGTGCCAATGCCGAAGGCAACAACGAGCTGGGCCAGCTCGCCAGGGATATCAACCGGACCCTGAGCCAGCTTGCCAACACCATCCAGACCCTGACCGGCATCAGCGGCAATGTGGCCTCCGCCGCCACCGAGCTTGCCGCTGTGATGACCCAGGCAGAGGTCAACGCCCAGCAGCAGCGCGGTGAGACCGAACAGGTGGCCTCCGCCGTCACCGAGCTGGCCAGCACTGCCGACAACGTCAACCACAATGCCGCCCTGGCCGACGAGCTGGCCCGGGATGCCAACAGTCGGGTCGAGCAGGGGCTGACCCTGTTTGCCGAAAGCATCGAGGCCAACGGCCGCATGGCGGGCAGTCTGGAGAATGCCGCGACTGTGGTGGCCAGGCTCAAGTCCCAGTCCGAGCAGATCGGCAAGGTGATCGAAGTCATTCAGAGCATTTCGGAGCAGACCAACCTGCTGGCCCTCAACGCCGCCATCGAGGCGGCCCGCGCCGGTGAAAGCGGCCGCGGCTTTGCGGTGGTGGCCGACGAAGTGCGCCTGCTGGCCGCCCGTACCCAGGACTCCACCAAGGAGATCCAGGCCATCATCGAGCAGTTGCAGAGCCAGTCCCTCTCCGCCAACAGCGGCGTGCAGCAGACCCTGGAGATCCTCGGCCACAACCGGCAGCTCTCCGCCGAGGTACAGGCCTTGCTGGGGGGCATCACGGACGCGGTCAACCAGATCAACGGTGCCAACGCCCAGGTGGCGACCGCGGCAGAACAACAATCCTGCGTCACCGCCGACATCAGCCGCAACCTCACCAACATCCACGAGATCGTGAACCAGAACGCTGCCGGCATCAGCCAGAGTGCCGCCGCCAGTCACGAACTGTCACAGCTCGCCGAGCAGCAGCGCAGGCAGCTCGCCCAGTTCCAGCTCTGATCCCGAGAGGGTCTCTTCGATACCGCGGGGCCCGGCGCAGGCCCCGCACTTGCACTTGCCCCTCCCCCTTCACGCCTCCTGTTTAAAACGGGTTTTTGCCATCAAGGTGCCATTGGGGGCTGGGCTGCATTCACAAATGTGGGTATGGTAGAGGCACGTCACTCCCCCTCATCGAGAGATCATCATGAGCCTGAAGTTCAAGAAACCCGCTTTTATCACGCTCGGCCTCATCGCCCTGCTCTCCGCACTCTGGCTCGATTTCTATCTGCCGGAACACACCATCGCCACCATCACCGGGGTGGAGGTGAAGCGCACCGACAAGGATGGCCCCATCAGCCAGAAGAACCCGGCTGACGGCCCCACCACCGACGTCTATTACATCTACACCGAGCGCCCCGGCGAGAAGATCCGGGTGTTTCGCAATGAAGACACCGAATGGGGCTGGCCCTTCTACTTCAAATTCAACGCCGCCGACGTCCAGGCCAAGGCCAAGTCCATGGAGTTCGAAAAACGCCTGGCCATCATCACCTCCTACGGCTGGCGCGTGAACATGTTCTCCATGTTCCCCAACGTCACCAAGATCGCGAGCACCGAGCCCGATGCCTCCACCTGGAGCTTCTTCCGCTGGTTCTGGTTCGGTGTCTGGGCCCTGGTGATGGGCAAGGCGGCCATCGCCACCTGGCGCTACTTCGATCACCTCGAGGACGAGATATGAGCGAGCCGAGCAAGACCCGCACCAGCTTCTATCGCCGGCTCTACGTGGCTCACCTCATCAGTCAGGGCACGGACACCGTGCCCGCCATCATGGAGGCGACCGGCATGCCGCGCCGCACCGCCCAGGACACCCTCAGCGCCCTGGCGGAGCTCGACATCCAGTGCGCCTTCGAGCAGACCGAGGGGGCTCGCCATCTGCAGGGGCACTACCGCATCAGCGACTGGGGGCCCATCAATCCGGCCTGGATTGCTGCGCAGCTTCCCGTCATCAGGCAGACCCTGGGGTATCCCTGACACCCCGGACCCGGGTCTGCTCCCATAGAGAAGGGGCCAGCCTTGCGGCTGGCCCCTTTCTTGTCTGGCCTGATATCCCGTTGCCCTCCCCCGGACTCACTCCCCTTCGCCGAAAGACTCTTCCGGCAGCGGCTCCGCCGACTCACCCCGGGTGCAGTCGATGATGGAGCGCTTGGGATTGTTGGGGTCGCGCAGCAACAGGGGGGCCATCCCCTCGTCATGCAGCCTCTCGTCGGAAAATTCGCTGCCATAGGCGTTGTGGGTCAGCCTGCGGGCATTGGCGATGGGGGTATCCACGAAGAGGGCATGTACCTCGAAGGTGGAGGCCGGCACCAGGAAGCCGACGATGGGCAGGCCGTGCAACTCCTGATGGACCTTGTACCAAGCAAAGCCCTCGCTCACCTTGTCAGGGGTATACATGGCGAGCTGCGGATTGGCCGGGCGCCCGGTCTCGATGTCGAGATGAAGGGTGTCCAGCTCGCAGGTCGCCAGCCCCTGCCACATCTTCTCGAACGGGGTCGCGCAACCCGTCAGTTGCATGCATGTCAGCAGCGCCAACGTCCCTTTCCACATTCCCAACCCCTTATCCGATGTCCAGGATGTCAACCAAATGAGCGCAGTCGCTGCACCAGCAACTCGATGAAACCGACCCTGTCGAGCCCCAGCAGCACCAGGGCATTGGCCGGTTTGCCGGTCAGGTCGTAGCGATCCACCACCGTCATGCCCAGGGTATGGGTTCCGCCGGTTTCGATATCGACCCGGCACTCCACCCCGTGAAACAGGGAGGGCGCCAGCAGCCAGGCGATGGTACAGGGGTCATGGAGCGGCGCGCCAGCAAATCCCCACTTGGGATCCCGATGATAGATCATGAAAAAGTCGAGCAGTTGTGCCACGCACTGCGCCACCGGGTTGGGAATGGCGCGTACCCGCTCGATATCCTCGTCCATCACCTGGGCCTCGTGGGTCACGTCCAGCCCGCACATGGTGATGGGCAGCCCCGACTTGAAGACCATATCGGCCGCTTCGGGATCCACATAAATATTGAATTCCGCCGCGGGGGTCCAGTTGCCCGCACCGGCGGCGCCCCCCATCAGCACAATGCGGGCGATCTTCTGCTTGAGCTCGGGGTGGGTCGCCAGCAAGAGGGCAATGTTGGTGAGCGGCCCGGTCGGCACCAGGGTGACCGGCTCCGGGCTCTCGCGCAGACACCTTGCCATCAGTTCAAGGGCGCTCATCGCCCGGGGAGCAAAGGCGGGATCCGGCAGCTCTGGGCCGTCCAGCCCCGATTCGCCGTGGACGTTGTCGGCGATGATGAGCTCACGGGCCAGGGGCTTGGCAGCCCCCGCCGCCACCGGGATGTCGTCGCGGCCGAGCAGGGTCAGGATGCGCAGGGCATTGTTGAGGGTCTTGTCCGGGGTCTGGTTGCCCGCGCTGGTGGTGACCGCCAGCACCTTCAGCTCGGGGCTCGCCAGCGCCAGAATGAGGGCGATGGCATCATCGTGGCCGGGATCGCAATCGAGAATAACGGGCAACGCCATGGACAGACTCCTTACAGCATGACAGGGAGCCATACCTTAGCAAGAGATGGCCAGATGAACTCAGGAGGGAGTCACAAAACGCCTCAACCAACGAGATCAAGTACTTGGCGACAGGCCTTGGGAGCGGACACCCAGATTCGCCGCGCCGCCATCGTTCGGGTATGATCCCCCCCCCTTCATCGTCCGGTTGCCCCATGTCCGCCATCATCGACACCTTTGTTGCTCCGCCCTGCGCCGCCACCATCGAGATCCTGTTTGAGGATGCGCATCTGCTGCTCATCAACAAGCCGAGCGGCCTGCTGAGCCTCTCGGGCAAGAACCCGCAGAACCTCGATTCGGTCCATTACCGGCTGGTACAGGATTACCCCGGCTGCACCCTGGTGCACCGCCTCGACTTTGGCACCTCGGGCGTCATGGTGGTGGCCAGAAACAAGAGCATCAACGCCCTGCTCTGCCACCAGTTCAGCCAGCGCACCGTGAGCAAGGCTTACGAGGCACTGCTCTGCGGCCATCTGGCGGCGGATGAGGGCGTCATCGACGCATCCATTGCCAAGGATCCGGCGCGGTTCCCGCTGATGAGCATCTGCGCCGCCAGCGGCAAGCCCGCCCGCTCACGCTATCGGGTAATGGAGCGGCTCACCCTGGAGGGGGCAGGCCAGCCGGTGCCATTGACCCGGGTCAGGCTGGTACCGGAAACCGGGCGCACCCACCAGCTGCGCATCCACAGCCAGTGGCTGGGCCATCCCATCCTGGGATGCGATCTCTATGGCGGCCTGCTCCCGCCCGGCTGCGAACGAGCCCCCAGACTGATGCTGCACGCCAGTGAACTCGGTTTTGTGCACCCGGTGAGCGGCGAAGCGGTACAGATCCGCTGTGAAGCGCCCTTTGCGCAGGCACTGGCGGCCATGACGGGGCAACAGGGGTAACGAAGAAGGGGGAAAGCAGAGCCAGGAAGGTAAAAGGGGCAAACGGCGGATAAAGATAGGGGCCGCGCTTTCGCAACGGCCCCCACCCCCCACTCGGTGTGGTGCTATCAGATCAGCTTGCGGGCGGCGCCCAGCACGATCTTGATGGCATCAGATTCGGTTTTCGCCATGGTTTCGGCGTTCGGGATTTCCTGCTGGGTACGGTTCACGATGACACCGGCCACCATGCCCGCACGCAGGCCCTGGCTGGTACACATGGTCAGCAGAGTGGCGGACTCCATCTCGTAGTTCAGCACGCCCATGGCTTGCCACTCTTTCATGGAACCCTGGAAACGTTGTACTACGCGGCCGGATACGGTGTCGTAACGCTCCTGACCCGGGTAGAAGGTGTCAGAAGAAGCAGTGACGCCCACATGCAGCTTCGAGCCCAGCTCCTTGGCGGTGTTCACCAGGGCGGTGGTGCAGTCGAAGTCGGCCACGGCCGGGAACTCCATCGGCGCGAAGTGCAGGCTGGCACCGTCGAGGCGCACGGAGCCAGTGGTGACGATCACGTCGCCCACGTTCAGGTGCGGCTGGATGGCGCCGGTGGTGCCGATGCGCAGGAAGGTACGGATGCCCAGCTGGGCCAGCTCTTCCACCGCGATGGAGGTGGACGGGCCACCGATACCGGTGGAGCAGATGATCACGGCCTTGCCGTCCATCTCGCCGCGCCAGGTGGTGAATTCACGATGGCTGGCCAGGTGCACCGGGTTGTCCAACAGTTCTGCGATGCGCTTCACGCGCTCGGGGTCACCGGGGACGATCGCCAGGGTGGCGCCTTGCAGATCCGCTTTTTTCAAACCCAAGTGAAATACATCAGACATAGTGGACTCCTGGTTGCGCCCCGCCGCATGGCAGCCGAGTGCAGTTAAGGTGATTCTTTACGGTACTTTCAAGCCGGTGTCCCCTCATCCGGGGAGGCGCCAACTATGGTCGAAAGCGCTTTCCAATTCCTTGATGCGCCTCACACTTCTGCGCTTCAAAGCTGACAAAAATGGCGCGAAACGTTTGCTAAGATGATGAATTTCTTGAAAAACGTTTTTACGCTCCTTTTGCTCTCCCGTCCCTTGTCAAGCCTTGAGCGACCGTCCATTTAAAGAGCGCGATCGAGTCCACAAAGTTGCAAACGAGATACCATTGACCCCTTCTCATCCCCTCCGACGCTGTTATGTTGGCGCCCGAATACCACTTAATGGATAATCATACGGAGTCCATCATGGCGACATTCAAGTTCTACATTCCCGCAATCAACCTGATGGGGGCGGGCTGCCTGCAGGAAGCGGCAGCAGATATCCAGGGACATGGCTATCGCAAGGCGCTCATCGTCACCGACAAGATCCTGGGCCAGATTGGCGTGGTGGGCCGGCTTGCCGCCCTCCTGGCCGAGCACGGCATCGACGCAGTGGTGTTCGACGAGACCAGACCCAATCCCACCGTGGCCAACGTCGAGGCGGGTCTTGCGATGATCCGGGCCCACGGCTGCGACTGCGTCATTTCGCTCGGCGGCGGCTCACCCCACGACTGCGCCAAGGGCATCGCCCTGGTGGCCGCCAATGGGGGCAGCATCAAGGATTACGAGGGGGTGGATCGCTCCGCCAAGCCGCAGTTGCCGCTCATCGCCATCAATACCACCGCCGGCACCGCCTCCGAGATGACCCGTTTTTGCATCATTACCGACGAATCCCGTCAGGTGAAAATGGCCATCATCGACAAGCACGTCACGCCGCTGATGTCGGTCAACGATCCGGAACTGATGCTGGCCAAGCCCGCCGGCCTCACCGCCGCCACCGGCATGGATGCCCTGACCCACGCCATCGAGGCCTATGTCTCCACCGCCGCCACCCCGGTCACCGATGCCAGCGCCGTGATGGCCATCGCACTGATTGCCGAACACCTTCGCACCGCCGTGCATCAGGGGGAGGATCTCCATGCCCGTGAGCAGATGGCCTATGCCCAGTTCCTGGCCGGCATGGCCTTCAACAACGCAAGCCTGGGCTATGTGCACGCCATGGCTCACCAGCTCGGGGGCTTCTACGACCTGCCCCACGGGGTGTGCAATGCGGTGCTGCTGCCCCATGTCCAGGCCTACAACGCCCGGCTGTGCGCCGGCCGGCTCAAGGATGTGGCCCGTCATATGGGGGTGGATGTGAGCGCCATGAGCGATGGGCAGGGTGCGGCGGCAGCCATTGACGCCATCCGGCAACTGGCTCGCGACGTCAAGATCCCCGCCGGTCTGGAGCAGCTCGGGGTCAGGGCCGACGACCTCGACGTGCTGGCCAACAATGCGCTCAAGGATGCCTGCGGTCTCACCAACCCCAGGCAGGCGACTCACGCGGAGATCGTCGCCATCTTCCGCGCCGCCATGTAAGGGGGCAAGATCTGCCAGGGCCGCCACGCGGCACTTTTTATTGGCTGATGGATCAATGGCTTTTTACTTCCGCACGGGGAGTGGGTATGATTTGCCGAGCTAAAAAGACTGTATGGATGATCTGAACCCGATATGCGGATGAAACACCTGATTGCCGCGGCCCTGACCGCCCTCACCCTGTCCGGTTGCAGCCTGGTCTATCGCATCGATATTCCCCAGGGCAACTATGTGGAACAAAAGCAGGTCGACAAGCTGCGCCAGGGCATGACCCGCGAACAGGTCGAGTTCGTGCTGGGTTCTCCCATGTTGCGCGACAGCTTTGACCCCAACACCTGGTACTACGTCTATGAGTTCCAGCCCGGTCGGGGCGACAAGGAGCGCAAGGAGCTGACCCTCAACTTCGTGGGTGACAGACTGGCCACCGTGACCGGTGATTTCCCTCTCCCTGCCGCCTTCACCACACCGCTCTAGATGACATTACAAAACCGGCTTCTGCCGGTTTTGTTCTCTCTGGCCCCGGTGATGTCGCCGGGCCACACTCTGGATGCCTCATTGCCCCGAGGAGATCATCATGAGTCGATTCCTGATTGCCGGCGCCACCGGTCTGATTGGCAAAGCCTTGCTGCGCGAGCTGGGGACGGAACACGACCTCCTCCTGCTCTGCCGCAAACCGGGCGATCCCGCTCCGGGACGCACCTGGCTGCCCACCTCGTTCGACGCGCTGGACAGATTGACGCTGCCCTCCCCTGTGGACATTGCCTTCTGCTGCCTTGGCACCACCCGCAAGGATGCCGGCTCGGCCGAGGCATTTCGCCGGGTCGATCTCGACTATGTGCTGGCCTTTGCCGCGCTCGCCCGTCGCCACGGCTGCCGCCGCCTGCTGGTGGTCTCCAGTCTGGGCGCCAACCCGGGTTCCCCTGCCCTCTATCCCCGCACCAAGGGCGAGATGGAGCAGGCCCTGCTGGCCCAGGAGTGGCAGCGGCTCGTCATCCTGCGCCCGGCCATGCTGCTCGGCCATCGCGAACCTGCGCGCCGTTCGGAGCAGATCATCCAGGCCATCTATCCGCTGGTAAAGCCCCTGCTGCGCGGGTCGCTGCGCCGCTGGCGTGCCATCGAGGCCAGTCAGGTGGCGCACGCCATGGCGCGCCTTGCCATCCAGGAGAGCGGGATAGAGACGGTGGAAAACGAGCGCCTGCTCACCCTGTGATGCCCCGTGCCGGGCGAGACGATCACAAAGGGGCGCCACGGCGCCCCTTGTCACAACCCATCACCCGTCAGGTGCCGGCATCGTCTCGCTTGCGGTGCACATCGGGTCGCCCGCCGGTGACCACATCGGCGCGCCCCTCTTCCTTGGCTTTCTCCGCCCGCTTCTTGCGCATCTCCTTGGGATCGGCGATGAGAGGGCGGTAGATCTCGATGCGATCCCCCTCCTGCACCGGCTCTGCGCCCTTGACCGGACGGCTGTAGATACCGAACTTGTTGACCGACAGGTCGATCTCCGGGTGCTTTTGCAGGATGCCGGACTGTTCGATGGCCGCCAGCACGCTGGTCTCGGGCGCGACCCGGATGCACAGCACCGTCTGCCGCTCGGGCAGGGCATAGGCCACTTCGATATTGAGGAGCTCAGACACCGTAAACCACCTTGGCACGATTGGAGAAGGCGAGCACCATGGAGCTCACCAGCTCGCGGAAGATCTGGCCAAAGGCCAGCTCAATGAGCTTGGAGGTGAACTCGAAGTCGAGATCGAACTCCACCTTGCAGGCATCCACGTCCAGGGGCGTGAAGGTCCACCATCCCGCCAGCTTGCTGAAAGGCCCCTCCACCAGCTCCATCTTGATGGCACGATTGGCATCGAGCTGGTTGCGCGTGGTAAAGGTCTTGGCGATACCCGCCTTGGCCACATCGACCGAGGCCATCATGTAGTCTTCACCCGACTCATGAACACGGCTGCCGACACAGCCGGGCAGGAACTCAGGATAGGCATCAACATCATTGACCAGCCGGAACATCTGTTCCGCGCTGAACATCACCAGGGCACTGCGAGTAATACGGGGCATGGGTTTTCCTCATCCAATCGGCCCGATTTTATCACCTTGTCAGCCAAAATCACCGCCGAAACTGTTCGCGGGTCACCAAGCACGGCAATCGCACACTTTCCGGCCAGTGTGGCCTGCTCTCGCCCCGCCCTTCCCTCAAAATCGTCATCGAACTGCTCACAAAGCCGCCACTCGGAGCGCTGTGCGTTTTACAGCCGCCGCCACCCACGTATAATGCGCCTTCCTAAACATTGCCTAAGGCCCCCGTCATGAGCAAAAAAAACAGTAAAAACAAAGCCGGGTCCAGCACCATTGCACTCAACAGAACCGCCCGTCACGAGTACTTCATCGAAGAGCGCGTGGAAGCCGGCCTGTCCCTGCAAGGGTGGGAAGTGAAGTCCCTGCGGGCGGGCAAGGCCAACATCAGCGAAGCCTATGTCATCTTCATGCAGGGAGAAGCCTTCCTGTTCGGCTCCAGCTTCCTGCCGCTGAACGCCGCCTCCAGCCACGTGGTATGCGATCCGACCCGCACCCGCAAATTGCTGCTCAGTCGCCGTGAACTCGACAAGCTCGAGAGCCTGACCGCTCGTCAGGGCTACACCATAGTGCCGCTGGCCCTCTACTGGAAAGCGTGCTGGGTCAAGGTCGAGATCGGCCTGGTGAAGGGCAAGAAAGAGCACGACAAGCGGGAAGACACCAAGGCACGGGAATGGGACCGTGAGAAGGCCCGCATCATGAAGAACAAGCACCGCGGTTGATTGTGCGCCGCCGGCCCCCATGCGGCGACCAATAAACCAGCAATCGACCGGCCAAGGCCGGTCGATTGCCATCAACGCCTTGCTATGACAGGATTTTTGCGTACAATCCCTTTTGACAACTTGGGGCTGATTCTGGATTCGACAAGATTCACGAAACCCAAGGTGCATGCCGAGGTGCGGTAGGCCTCGTTAATAAACCGCAAAAAAATAGTCGCAAACGACGAAAACTACGCACTCGCAGCTTAATAACCTGCGCTGAGCCCTTCTCCCCTAGCTTGCCTGTGTCCTAGGGAAATGGAAGGTCATCCTTCACAGGATCGTGTGGAAGTCCTGCTCGGGGCGGAAGCATTAAAACCAATCGAGCTAGTCAATGCGTGGCGTGTCTCTCCGCAGCGTGTTGGCGAATGTAAAGAGTGACTAAGCATGTAGTACCGAGGATGTAGTAATTTTGGACGGGGGTTCAAATCCCCCCAGCTCCACCAAACGTTTGGAAAGGGCCACTTCGCAAGAAGTGGCCCTTTTTGTATCCTTTTTCTCGCCTTCAGAGGATGTATCCGCCCCGCGAGTGCTGTGCATCTCCAGACCAAGGGCCAAAGGCTCTGCGGGTCGTGACTGCATTTGACATGGGCCAGCATCCAGGTGATGCGGCCAGCAAAAACCGGCGAGTGGAACGGCAATTTGCCCGGGAGCTCTGGGCTACGCCATCAGCCCAGCGCCTCCATGGGGTTGAAACAGCCTCGAGGATTCGCCCCCGAGAACTTTCCACTAGCCGTTGGCAGTGGAATGCTGGGTCAGATGAACGACGGGATTTTCGGAGAAGAGGTAGCGGTCATCCTCCATTTCGTCATCGAAGATGGTGGCCTGGAAGAGCATCTGCTTGGTGTTCTCCAGGTGCTGCCACATGGCCAGCTTGGCCGCCTGCGGATCCTTGCGCATCAAGGCCTTGAGGATCTGGTCGTGATCGTCGCACCAGCTGGAGATAGCCTTGTCGTCGATATGCTCGTGGAGCTTGCGCCAGTAGGGGTTGCGCTCGCGATGCAGCCAGAGCTGCTCGGTCAGGATCACCAGCACGGAGTTCTGGGTCGCCTTGGCCACCTGGATATGGAACTGCTTGTCCCACTCCGAATCGCGGGCACGATCCTCCTTGCGGGCCAGGGCCTGGATCTTCAGCAGCTCCATGATGTCCTGCTTGGTCACCTGGGTCGCGGCAAACTCGGCGATGTTGCTCTCCAGCAGTTGCCTGGCTTGCAGCAGCTCGAAGGGGCCCGCCGTCAACAGGGCGTCATCCAGGGTGGGAATCGCTTCGGCATACTGGCTCTCCCGGGCGATCACGTGGATCCCGGACCCTTTCTGCACCGCCACCAGCCCTTCCACTTCCAGCATGATGATGGCTTCGCGCACCACGGTGCGACTCACGTCCATCTCCTCGGCAATCAGCCGCTCGGCCGGCAGACGCTCGCCAACTTGATAACGCTGGCTGGCAATGCGTTGTTTCAGCTCGGCGGCGACTTTCTGATAGAGACGCTTTGATTCAACCAAGTCCATATTCATCTCACTCACACCCCAGCCTCATACTCTTCAAGTGCCGGGACTGTCCCCCGGATACGGTAACTTGTTATACCAATTTACATGAAAATGAACAAGTGAGCCCTGGGCTCACTTGCTCTCTCATGACTCAATGCATGCCAAACAGTCCCGGCAGGAAGAGGCTGAGTGACGGTATGTAGGTCACCGCCATCAGGCTCAGCAGCAAGACGAAGAAGAAGGGCAGCATGGGCCGGATCAGGGCCTGCAGCTTGACCCCCGAGACCGAACACCCCACAAACAACGCACTGCCCACCGGCGGTGTACAGAGCCCGATGCAGAGGTTGAAGATCATCATGATGCCGAAGTGGACCGGATCCATGCCGAGCTCGGTGACGATGGGCAGGAAGATCGGGGTGAAGATCAGCACCGCCGGGGTCATGTCCATGAAGACGCCCACGATGAGCAGGATCACGTTGATGATGAGCAGGATGACCAGAGGGTTATCGGAGACATTCATCAAGGCGTCACTGATGGTGTAGGGGATATCCGCATTGGTCATGGCCCAGGACATGCCCACCGAGATGCCGATCAGCAGCAGCACGATGGCGGTGGTGATGACCGAGTCCAGCATGATGGCCGGCAGATCCTTGAACTTCACTTCGCGGTAGATGAGCACCGAGAGCACGAAGGTGTAGACCACGGCGATGGCGGAGGCTTCGGTGGCGGTGAAGATGCCCCCCAGGATCCCGCCCATGACCACCACCACCAGCAGCAGGCTGGGGATGGCATCCCAGAAGGCGCGCATCACCATGGCAAAGGAGGGTCGCTCCGCAACCGGGTAGCCACGGCGCTTGGCGATGATGGCTCCCACGGCCATGATGCTGAGCCCCATCAGGATGCCGGGGACGTAACCGGCCATGAACAGGGTGGCCACCGAGATGCCGCCGGCGGTCAGGGCATAGATGATGAGCACGTTGGAGGGCGGGATCAGCAGACCCGTGATGCAGGAGGTCACGTTGATGGCCGCCGAATAGGCCGGATCATAGCCGGACTTCTTCTGCATGGGGGCCATGGTGCCACCCACCGCGGCCGCGGCTGCCACCGCCGACCCCGAGATGGAGCCGAACAGCATGTTGGCCATGACATTCACGTGGCCGAGCGAGCCCGGCATGCGGCCCACCAGCACCTGGGAGAAGTTGATGAGCCGCTGGGCGATGCCGCCGCAGTTCATCAGGGTCCCCGCCAGGATGAAGAAGGGGATCGCCAGCAGGGAGAAGCTGTCGAGGCCGGTGGCCATCTTCTGGCCGACCACCGCAAGGATGGTTTCCATCGGCAGCATCATCATGCCGGAGGCCAGGGTCGCCAGGCCGATGGAGAAAGAGATGGGCACGCCCGCGAACACCAACACGAAGAAGGAGCCGAACATGACCAGGGCTATGGTCCAATCCATCAGATGTTCTCCTCTGAGGGGGCAAGATCGGGGGTGGGCGCCAGACTGTCGAGCAGGGTCTCCAGCATGAAGAGCACACAGTAATAACTGATGATGAGGCCGCTCAGGGGCAGCACGGCGTAGACATAGGCCATCGGCAGTTGCATGGCCGGGGAGACCTGGCCGGTGCTGTAGACCTTGGTCACCAGGGTCAGGCCGCCCCACACCATGGCGCTGCTGGAAAACAGCAGCACGCAGAGATCCACGAACAGCTGGTTGGCGAGCTTGCGCCCTCCCTTGAGGTCGGAAACGAACAGGTCGATGCTGAGGTGGCGACGCTTGCCGGTGGCGTAGGCCGCTCCCAGCAATCCCACCCAGATCATGCTGAAGCGGGCTATCTCGTCGGTCATGGTGCTCGGCTGTGCCAGCACGTAGCGACTGAACACCTGCCAGACCACGCAGACTACCAGCATGGCCATCACGGCGACGGTAAACCCGGCGAGCAACCTGTCGATGGGTTGCTTGAACTTTTCAAGACGCATTGCGGTTCTCCCGGGAGGGCGATCTCGTCGCCCTCCCCTCATGATTACTGACCGGCTTCATTCTCGATCTTGGTGAGCCACTCACCGCGTACCGGATCCTTGCGGAAATCGTCATACAGGGGGGCCAGCGCAGTGCGGAAAGCCTCCTTGTCGACCTGGATGAAGGTGGCCCCCGCGTCGGTCGCCTGCTTGCGAGATGCCGCGACCTCCTTGTCCCACAGCTCCTGTTCGTAGGTTTCCGAGTGCTTGGCGGCAGTGGTGAGGATGGCCTTCTGCTCGTCGGAAAGCTTGTCCAGCACCTTGCTCGAGATCACCAGGAAATCGGGCACAGAAGTGTGCTGATCTTCGGCGTAGAACTTGGCCACCTCGACATGACGAGTCTGCACGTAGGAGGGCTCGTTGTTCTCGGCGCCGTCGATGACCCCTTGCTGCAGTGCGGTGTAGACCTCACCGAAGGGGATCGGGGCCGGGGCCGCACCCAGCAGTTCGATCAGCTTGATGGTGGTGGGGGTGGCGACCACCCGGATCTTCATCCCCTTCATGTCGGCCGGGGTGTGAATAGGCTTGTTGGCGTAGAAGCTGCGGGTCCCCGCCACGTAGGCGGCGATGGAGACGAAGCCCTTGTCACGGGTCTGGGCCATCATGGATTCGCCCACGGGGCCGTAAATAACCTTGTTGAAGTGGGCCTGATCCTTGAACAGGTAAGGCAGGCTGAAGATGGAGAAGGCGGGCGAGAAGGGTTCCATCTCGCTGGCACTGGCCTTGGTCATGTCCAGGGCGCCGTTTTGCAGCAACTCCAGGGTCTCACGGGGACCGCCCATCTGGCCACCCGGGTAGATGCGCAGCTTCATCTTGCCGTCGGAGGCGGTGCTGATCTCCTTGGCCATCTGGGCCAACGCCTGGTGTACCACATGGTTGGTGTCCAGGTTATGGGCCAGCTTCAGCGTCACTCTCTCCATGGCATGGGAAGAGAAGGCTGTCAGGGCCAGGGGGGCGGCCATCAGGATGGCGGCGGCGATGGTTTTCATTTTCATTGGAGCGGGACCTCAAGTGTGTGCGTTTATCTGCTAGACCTCTTCCCTGAGGAGTCAGTCTTAATGTCCTACATCTTTGTGATGCACACTGTAATTGGTAGAACATCTATGAATATTGAGAACCATCACAAAAACGGCATACCCCCACAAATGGGCTGTGATAAACCCAACGCAGGTCACATTTTCCCGATCCACAAGAGTAAAAAGGTGTCATACAAACCTCTCATCCAGCCTCTTCATCCTCTTTCCCGCTCTTTCTCACCCTGTTAGGCACCATTGAAGGCCCTCTTTGAGACTCAAAATGGTTTAATTCGACGATTTTGTGAGCCGACCGGTGTTTTTTCAATATGGTGACTGGACGAGATGTCTGGCAATGAGAATAATTGGTCCAACAACTATCTCCACTTCACCGAGCACTCTCGTAGGGAGCAAGCGAATGACCGCCTTCATGACCGATGACTTTCTGCTGGATACCGAATTCTCGCGCCAGCTTTATCATGGCTTCGCCGCCGGACAGCCCATTTTCGACTATCACTGCCACCTGCCGCCCCAGCTGATTGCCGAGGATCACCGCTTCGCCAACCTGTATGAGATCTGGCTCAAGGGGGATCACTACAAGTGGCGCGCCATGCGCTCAAACGGAGTGGATGAACGCTTCTGCACCGGGGATGCCGACGACTACGCCAAGTTCGAGGCCTGGGCCCGCACCGTGCCCCACACCATCGGCAACCCCCTCTATCACTGGACCCATCTCGAGCTCAAGCGGCCCTTTGGCATCACGGGCCAGCTGCTGGGGCCGCAGACCGCACAGGCCATCTGGCACCAGTGCAACGACAAGCTGGCCCAGCCCGACTTCTCGGCCCGCGGCATCATGAAACAGATGAACGTCAAGATGGTGGGCACCACGGACGATCCCGTCGACGATCTGCGCCACCACGCCGCCATCGCGGCCGACGGCGGCTTCGACATCAAGGTGCTGCCGAGCTGGCGTCCGGACAAGGCGTTCAACATCGACGCCCATGGCTTTGCTGACTACCTGGCCGAACTCGGCCGGGTCAGCGACATCCAGATCCGCACCTTTGCCGATCTGACCCGGGCCCTCGGCGTGCGGCTGGATCACTTCGCCGCACACGGCTGCAAGATTGCCGACCATGCCCTGGACGAAGTGCCCTTCGGCCAGGCCGGCGAACAGGCGCTCGACGCCATGCTGACTCGACGTCTGGGGGGCGCCGTACTGGAGAGCGCCGATGTGGCCGCCTTCAAGACCGCCGTGCTGCTCTATCTGGCGGGCGAATACCACCGGCGCGGCTGGGTGCAGCAGTACCACATCGGGGCGCTGCGCAACAACAACAGCCGCCGCCTGCTGACCCTGGGGCCGGACACCGGCTTTGACTCCATCCACGACGCTCCCGTGGCCAAGGCGCTCTCCCGCCTGCTCGACGCCCAGGACGCGCAAGGGACGCTGCCCAAGACCATCCTCTACTGCCTGAACCCGAGGGACAACGAGGTGCTCGGCACCATGATCGGCAACTTCCAGGGGGACAACCTTCCCGGCAAGATGCAGTTCGGCTCGGGCTGGTGGTTCAACGATCAGAAGGATGGCATGGAGCGCCAGATGACCCAGCTCGCCCAGCTCGGCCTGCTCAGTCGCTTCGTCGGCATGCTGACCGACAGCCGCAGCTTCCTCTCCTACACCCGTCACGAATACTTCCGCCGCATCCTGTGCCGCATGATCGGGCACTGGGTCGCGGACGGTGAGGCCCCGGCCGATCTCGCGCTGCTGGGCCAGATAGTGGAGAACATCTGCTTCCACAACGCCCGCGACTACTTCGCCATCGAGCTGAACTGACCAGAAATAAAAAATGAGGCGGCGGGCATGTCCCGCCGCCGGAGCGGACCATTCCATGGGTCAAACCGCGCCCATCATCCATATCCGCCACAGGGGCACAGCCCCATGAGGACCACAACAAGATGCAACGCCTGAATCGTGATGCCTTCCCGGGGGCCCAATATCCGGACCGCGTGATCCAGTTTGGCGAGGGGAATTTCCTGCGCGCCTTCATCGACTGGCAGCTGGACCTGCTCAACGAGCACACCCGCCTCGACGCCGGCGTGGTCATAGTGCGCCCCATCGACAGCGACTTTCCCCCCAGCCTGAGCACTCAGGACGGCCTCTACACCACCGTCATCCGCGGGCTGGACGAGTCCGGCAAGGCCATCAGCACCCAGCGCCTGATCCGCAGCGTCAACCGCGAACTGAGCTGCTATCGCCAGTTCGACGAGGTGCTGGCACTGGCGCGCAACCCGGATATCCGCTTCCTCTTCTCCAACACCACGGAAGCCGGGATCAGCTATCACGCCGACGCCCAGTTCGACGACGCTCCGCCCGCGAGCTTCCCGGCCAAGCTGACCCGCTTGCTGTTCGAGCGCTTCAGTCACTTTGACGGCGCCGCCGACAAGGGCTGGGTGCTGCTGCCGTGCGAGCTCATCGACTACAACGGCGACGCCCTGCGCGAGCTGGTGCTGCGCTACGCCGCCCAGTGGCAGTTGCCAGACGCCTTCCAGACCTGGCTGCGCGAACACAACACCTTCTGCTCCACCCTGGTGGATCGCATCGTCACCGGCTTCCCCCGGGACGAGCACGCCGAGCTGCAGGCGCAATTTGGCTATCAGGATCAGTTCGTGGTCACCGCCGAGCACTTCTACCTGCTGGTGATCCAGGGGCCTGCATGGCTGGCGAGCGCCCTCTGCCTCGATCAGCTGCCCGCCGGGCAGGCGCTCAACATCCTCATCGTCGATGACATCAAGCCCTACAAGGAGCGCAAGGTCGCCATCCTCAACGGCGCCCACACCGCCCTGGTGCCGGTCGCCTTCCTGGCCGGGCTCGACACGGTGGGCGAGGCCATGGCCGACGAGGAAATTGGCGAGTTCGTCGAGCGCATCATGCGCGATGAGATAGTGCCGACCTTGAGCCTGCCGCAAGAAGAGCTGCTCTCCTTCGCCCGCGACGTGCAGGGGCGCTTTCGCAACCCCTTCATCAAGCACCAGTTGCTCTCCATCGCCCTGAACGGCATGACCAAGTTCCGCACCCGTTTGCTGCCGCAGTTGCTGACCTATCAACAGCAGCAGGGCACACTGGCGCCGCGCCTGAGCTTTGCCCTCGCCGCCCTGCTCGCCTTCTATCGCGGGGAGCGCAACGGACACGCCTATCCGCTGCAGGACGATCAACCCTGGCTCGACGCCTACGCCCGCCTCTGGCCTGCGGTGGAGCGCGGCGAGATCCCCCAGCGCGCCCTGGTGCAAGAGGTGCTCGGCCAGGAGGCCCACTGGGGCCAGTCCCTGTGCGAGGTGCCCGGCCTGGTCGAGCGAGTCGATGCCTGTCTGACCCGGATCCGCGAGCAGGGCCTGCGCGCGGCGCTGGCCGCCTGCTGCTAAGGAGTGACCATGCAAGCCGTGATTCGCATCCACCCCGCCGACAATGTGCTGGTGACCCTGAGAGAGCTCGCCGCCGGCGAGCAGATAGCGCACGAAGGTGTTGCCTTCACCCTGAGCGACCCCCTCCCCCGCGGCCACAAGCTGGCGCTGGTGGCCCTCAGTGAAGGGGATCAGATCATCAAGTACGGTCTGCCCATCGGCCACGCCACCCGCGCCATCGCGGCGGGGGAGCATATCCATCACCACAATCTCGCCACCAACCTCAGCGAGCTCGACGAGTACAGCTACCAGCCGGAACTCATCGACGTCAGCACCGCGCTGCCGGACCGGGAGATCCAGGTCTACCGCCGTCACGACGGCCAGGTCGGCATTCGCAACGAGCTGTGGATCCTGCCCACCGTGGGCTGCGTCAACGCCCTCGCCAAACAGATGAAGCAACAGCTCGAGCGCGACACCGATCTCGGCGCCATCGACGGGGTGCATCTGTTCAGCCACCAGTACGGCTGCTCCCAACTCGGTCAGGATCACCTCAACACCCGCACCCTGCTGCAAAACCTGGTGCACCACCCCAACTCGGGGGGGGTTCTGGTGGTGGGGCTGGGCTGCGAGAACAACCAGATCGCCGCCTTCAGGGAGACCCTGGGCCCGATCGATGCCGCCCGGGTGCGCTTCATGGTGTGCCAGCAGCACGATGACGAGGTGGAGCACGGGCTGGGACTGCTGCGCGAGCTGCTCGCGCAGATGCAGCAAGACAGGCGCCAACCCGGTCGGCTCGGCGAGCTCAAATTCGGGCTGGAGTGCGGCGGCTCGGACGGCCTCTCCGGGATCACCGCCAACCCGCTGCTCGGCTGCTTCTCCGACTACGTGATCCAGCACGGGGGCAGCTCGGTGCTGACCGAGGTGCCGGAGATGTTTGGCGCCGAGCGCATCCTGATGTCCCGCTGCCAGGACGAGCAGACCTTCGACAAGACGGTGCAGATGGTCAACGACTTCAAGCAGTACTTCATCGACCACCAGCAGCCCATCTACGAGAACCCCTCCCCCGGCAACAAGGCGGGCGGCATCTCGACCCTGGAGGAGAAGTCCCTCGGCTGCACCCAGAAGGCGGGGCACAGCCAGGTGGTGGACGTGCTGCCCTACGGCGCCCGCTTGCAGCGCCCCGGGCTGAACCTGCTGAGCGCCCCGGGCAACGACGCCGTCGCCACCAGCGCCCTGGCCGGCGCAGGCTGCCACATGGTGCTGTTCAGTACCGGGCGCGGCACTCCTTACGGTGGCCCGGCCCCCACGGTCAAGCTTGCCACCAACAGCGATCTGGCCAGGCGCAAGCCACACTGGATCGACTTCAACGCCGGCACCCTGATTGAGGGCACCCCCATGAGCAGTCTGCTCGCCCAGTTCATCGACCTCATCGTCGATATCGCCAACGGCAAGCCGACCTGCAACGAGCGCAACGACTTCCGGGAGCTGGCCATCTTCAAGAGTGGTGTCACCCTGTGAGTCTCGAGCTTGGCTGGCTGCAACCGGTCTGGACCCTGATTGAACAGCAGCCCCTGGCGCAAGGCATCGGCCTTGCCGCCATGCTGGTCGGGGTGAGCGCCTTCCTGCAACGGGATGACAGCCGCTTTCGCTGGCGGCTGTGTCTCTACCAGGGAGCCATCGCGGTCCACTTCCTGCTAATGGGTGCCAGCACGGCGGCTCTCAGCGCCGCCCTCAGCTGTGGTCGCACCATCGCCTCGGGGCGCACCCGCAACCCCTGGGTGATGCTCTTCTTCCTCGTGCTGGTGTGGGTACTGGGCATCCCCGGGATCACCAGTGCGGTGCAGTGGCTCCCCATCATCGGCACCACCATCGGCACCTGGGGCCTGTTCCGGGCCCGCGGGCTGGCGCTGCGGCTGTGCATGCTGGCGGGCGGCCTGTGCTGGACCAGCCACAACATACTGATCGGCTCCATCGGCGGCAGCCTGATTGAGACCACCTTCCTGTTCGTCAACTGCCACACCATGTATCGCATGTGGCGTCATCCCCTGGCGAACCCCCTGTAACGATTGCAAGGAGTCGAAACCATGACCCGACAGATAGCCGTCATCGGCGAATGCATGGTGGAGCTGCGCCGAGCCGGGCAAGGCCTGCTGGCACAAGGTTTCGGGGGCGACACCCTCAACACCGCCCTCTATCTCGCCCGCCTGGGGAGCCAGGCGTTCGCGGTGCACTATGTCACAGCCCTCGGCCAGGACGGGTTCAGCAGCCAGATGCTGGCCGCCTGGCAGCAAGAGGGCATCCACACCGACTGGGTGCTGCGCCTGGCAGACAAGGCCCCTGGTCTCTATCTCATCGACACCGCGGCCGACGGCGAGCGCTCGTTCACCTACTGGCGCAGCGACGCCGCCGCCCGCTACTGGCTGGCGCAACCCGAGGGCGAGGCCATTCTCGCCGCCCTGAGCCAGTGCGATCTTGTCTACGTGAGCGGCATCAGCCTGGCCATACTGCCGCCCGCCTCGCGCCAGCGCCTGCTGGAAGGACTCGCCGCAGCGCGCGCCCGGGGGGCCAGAATTGCCTTTGACAACAACTACCGCCCCCGCCTCTGGCAAGACAAGGAGACCGCCAAAGAGGCCTACACCGCCATCCTGCGCCTGGCGGACATCGCCCTGCTGACCCTGGATGACGAGCAGGCACTCTGGGGCGACGCGGAGGTCGAAACCTGCCTCGCCCGCAGCCAGGGCTTCGGGGTGGGCGAGATCGTCGTCAAGCGCGGCTCTGAGCCTTGCCTGGTGGTCACGGCAGCGCAGCGGATCGAAATCGCCGCCCTGCGGTTGTCCGCCGAACAGGTGATCGACACCACGGCGGCGGGCGACTCCTTCAGCGCCGGTTATCTCGCCGCACGCCTGCAAGGGGCCGACGTCACCGACGCCGCCCGGGCAGGCCACCGCCTGGCGGCGGCCGTCATCCAGTATCCGGGGGCCATCATTCCCCCCTCCCACATGCCATCACTCAAGGAAACGCACCATGTCTGATCTCATCGCCCGCCTCGAAGCCCTCAAGGTGATCCCCGTCATCGCGCTGAAAGATGCTGCCCAGGCCGTCCCTCTCGCCCGGGTGCTGGTGGAAAATGGCCTGCCCGCCGCCGAGGTGACCTTCCGCACCCCCGCCGCCGCAGAGGCCATCCGCCAGATGCGCGCGGCCTACCCGGATCTGCTGATCGGGGCCGGCACCGTGCTCAACCGCGAGCAGGTGGATGCGGCCGTTGCGGCGGGTGCCGACTTCATCGTCAGCCCCGGCTTCAACCCGACCACGGTGCAGTACTGCCTGGACAAGGACGTCACCATCATCCCCGGGGTCAACAACCCCAGCCTGGTGGAGCAAGCCATGAAGATGGGGCTTCGCCACCTCAAGTTCTTCCCGGCAGAGCAGTCAGGCGGCACCGCCATGCTCAAGGCCCTGGGCGCCGTCTATCCGGTGCGCTTCATGCCCACCGGCGGCGTGACGCCGGCCAATCTGAAGGAGTATCTGGGGCTGAATGCCGTGATCGCCTGCGGCGGCACCTGGATGGTGCCGGCCAAGCTCATCGACGAGGGCAGGTGGGAAGAGCTGGCCGCCCTGGTAAGAGAGGCCGTGGCGGCCCTGTGATCATCGGTTGAGCGAGGGAAGGTCTGCCTTCCCCCGGATGTGTTGAAGAGCCACTTCCCGCGAAGTGGCTTTTTTATGCCCTGCGAGGGCTGGAGATCAATGTGCGGTGCGGTTGCCGCAGTCTGCCAGCGGCTTATTCCCCTGCGGCATCGGGCGTCAACACCAGCCTGCGCCAGGGGCCCGTGATGTCGCAATGACCCGTCTCTTCGGTGTTCTCCCAGCCCAGGCGATGATAGAAAGCCATCGCCGTGGTGTTGCGCATGGCCACCTTGAGGGAGGCCGGGGAGGGGTACCCGGCCAAACCGGCGGCAAGCAAGGCCCGCCCCATGCCCTGCCCGTGCCAGTCCGCCACCACGTAGAGATGATGCACGAAGCTCTCGGCCCCCCAGATGGAGACGAATCCGCACGGGCTGCCCCCTTTCTCCGCCACCCAGATCTCCTCGCCCCGGGTCTGATCGGCAAAATCCTCGAGCCGGAACAGGGCGGGATCAACCCAATGGAAGGCCTGGCGCCTTCCCTTGAGGAAGAGCTGCGCCAGCATGGGCTCATCAGCTTCCGTCATCATTCTGATCATGACACCATCCTTGCGTTGCGTGCTTGTCGCTTCCCACTCTCGATGGATCCCGCCGCGCTGTCAAATCGGCAATATGGACCCTCTTGAATACGTAACCCTGTGACACAGGGCTGCCTATTTTATCGCCTCAGGGGCTATACTGCCGAGGTCCCGTCCATGACTGGTTTGAGGTTCACTGATTTATGGATAACAAGCAAATTGAAGGCAGTATTCTGGTACCCGCCCACATTGACGATGTCTGGCGGGCCTGGACCACGGAGAGCGGGCTGCGCGGTTTTCTGGCGCCGGAGTGCCTCATGGTCCCGGAACCCAACGG
Source organism: Aeromonas sp. FDAARGOS 1402 (assembly GCF_019046925.1). Taxonomy (NCBI): domain Bacteria; kingdom Pseudomonadati; phylum Pseudomonadota; class Gammaproteobacteria; order Aeromonadales; family Aeromonadaceae; genus Aeromonas; species Aeromonas sp. FDAARGOS 1402. The sequence continues at coordinate 2,747,476 of NZ_CP077201.1, read as the reverse complement.
ACCGTTCGAGATTTATTTCAGACCCGATGCTCCCCTCGGCGAGCGTGGCAGCGAAGGGTGCCGGGTGATGGCGGTCATGCCCCATGATCTGCTCAGCTTCAGCTGGAATTTCCCTCCCCAGTTTCCCCACATTCGTCAGCAGAAGACCCAGGTCAGCCTGCGCTTCGTGCCGGAGGGCCAGGGCACCCGGCTCCACTTCCTGCAAACCGGCTGGGCGCAGGATCCAGACTGGGACCAGGGTTATGCCTACTTCCGGGAGGAGTGGCTGGAACTGAGTCTGCCGAGGCTTCAGTACCGTTTCACCCACGGCCCCATCGACTGGAACAACCCGCCGGGCAAGCAGCAGCTGAAATCACTGGCCCAGTGACGTCCATTCAAGCGATGGGCATGGCATGAAAAAGGACCCGCTAAGGGTCCTTTTTCATGGATGGGCAGGCGGTCACTCCACCGGCTCTTCATCGAACAGGGGGTGATAGAGCACCTCGCCCCTTACCCCGTCGAGCCCGCCGGGTTGCAACTCCATCGCCATGAAACACTCCGTCGGCACCTCGTAGATGCAGTGCAGGCCGAAGTCGCTGGCTGGCCGAAACCCGAAACGGGCGTAGTAGGCGGGATCCCCGAGCACCACCACCGCCTTCCAGTCCATCTCCAGTGCCGTGTCCAGCCCTTCCCGCACCAGATCCGAGCCAATGCCCTGCCCCTGCCAGTCGGGATGCACGGCCACGGGTGCCAGTCCCAGCCAGGGCCCTTCCTGTCCCTCAATGGTGATCGGGCTCAGCATCAGGTGCCCCATGAACTCGTACTCTTCCTCCTCGACCATGGTGACCACGGCGGCCCCACATTCTCGCAGGCGGTTGACCAGTTCGGCCTCGTCGGGACGACCAAAGGCGGCACTCACCAGCTCATAGACTGGCAGCATGTCGCCGGGACGCTCGGTTCTCAACATACAGCGTTACTCCTCGTACAGCAGGGCGGCCATTATTCCACAGAAGTGGGGCGCCACTTCACTGCCTTTGTCTGAAAATGGGAGGGCGGACTCAGGAAAACACCTGACAGACCCCGCACCAGGCTTCGCGATGAACGCCCTTGCGCAAGCCATCAGCGTCCGTCGTCAGGCTGTCGCAATCGCCGCAGATAGGCGAGGCCCAGATCCCCGCACTCCTTGAGGAGGGCGCCACCACCATGGGCCTGCACCCCGGGCGCCTCTGGCGCCAGCATGGCCAGGGGATAGCGCCGCACCGTCAGCCCGCTGAGTGTCTGCTCGCCCTCTGTCGTCTCCCCCGCCATGAAGAGCGCCACCTCCTCACCGTGCAGTATGGCCACGACCACCTCCTCGTCATCCAGCCAGGGGGCCAGCGCCTCTTTGCGTGCATCCGTCAGGCGCACCGGGCGATCCAGCCGCCAGTGATCGAGCTCGAGGGCGCCATCGGCCGGATCTGGCCGACGCCCGTCATGGTGCATGCCAGTCTTTTCCATCACCCGGCCTGAGGCGAGGTTGCCCGGCATGTGGCGGGCGGTGAGGGCAGGCAGGTGCCACTGCTCGAAGGCAAACGCCCTGACCAGGCTCGCGGCCCGGGTGGCCAGCCCCCTGTTCTGCCAGGGCACGCCGACCCACCATGCCAGCTCCCCGTGCCAGTGCAGGGAGAGAGAGCCGACCAGGGGAGCGGGCTCGTCTTCACGCCCCTGGGGCAGAGTCAGGGCCCAGGTGCATCCCAGCCCGAGAGCAGCCTTGCGCCCGCTCAGGGCAAGCCAGTCCCGCGCCGCCTCCGGCGAATAGGGGTGGGGGATGTTGAGGGTATAGCGGGCGAGCGCCGCATCCGAACAATAACGCAGGATGGCGCTCTCATCGCCGGGCAGCAGGGGGCGCAGCACCAGCGCGTCCTGCCCGCCAGGCTCGCGCAGCACAGGGGTCATCAGGCGGCGGGCAAGCAGGCGTTGCAGGGCAACCCCGAGGTCGTCATCGGCACCGAGGCGATGATCCGCCCCCGCGGGCCCCAGGGTGAGCAGGCCGCTCTCTCTGGCCAGGGTCAGCAGGGAGCCGGAGGCAGCGATCAGGATCTGCCGGTCCGGCTGTGTCGCCATCAGCGGGGAGGCGGCCTCCCCCAGCCAGGCGGCAAGCAGGTCGCGGGCACGGAGAATGCCATCTGGCGGGCTGACCGACCAGGGTGCCATCTCCCTCGCCTCCCCTTTGCCAAGCAACAGCCACCAGCGGTTTCCCTGGTGCTGCCAGGCCTGCAACGCCGCTTGCCAGGAGGGGCGCCAGAGCGCACCCTCGATCAACAGATCCATTCCTTCCCCCACATCCGCCCCCCGGATCAGGAACCGGGTGCCCGGGCGGCACCACACTCCTGTCTGAGGCAGCATAAGCAGCTACCAATGAGTTGTTAAACCATATGTTTACCATGGTTAAACGGCATACCCCATGAAAAAATGCCATATGGCTGACTTGATGGCGGTCACATTCCTTCCCCTCCTCGCTTCCTATCATGCCCCCATCATGGCGCGACCAAAGACGCCCATGAAGGACAACGGATAACAAGAGAACACACTATGCAGCCAACCAGCCCACTCAAAACGGTAGTAGTCAGTACCCTGGCGACCGCCCTGCTGATCTTCGTGGCCCAATCCCTCATTGGGAAGCAGGAGATCAGACTCGGCATCGCCATCATTCCCATCCTGCCCATGCTCTTTGCCGTCATCATCGGCATGATCGTCTCCGCCAAGCCCGTCAAGGATCGCATTCCCGGCTGGAAGAGGCTCTTCACCGAGCGAGAAGAGGGCTTCTGCGGCAAGATGGTGGGTTTCAGCCTGCTGATCCTCGGGACCCAGTATGCGGGGATGATCATCCCCAACCTCAAGATGATCCTGAGCGTCGGCGTACCGCTCTTCCTGCAGGAGATAGGCAACCTCCTGCCCATCCTCATCGCCATTCCACTGGCGGTGAAGTTCGGCTTTGGCCGCCGCGCCATCGGGGCCTGCTCCTCCATCAGCCGTGAACCCTCGGTCGCGGTGATCCAGGGCAAGTTCGGCACCGGCTCCCAGGAATACATCGGCGTGCTCGCCATCTACCTGTGCGGCTCCGTCATCGGCACCCTCTGGTTCAGCGTGCTCGGCAGCATCGCCCCCCTCACAGGGCTGCACCCCCTGGCCCTGGCCGCCGGTTCCGGCGTGGGATCCGGCTCCATGCTGAGCGCCGCCTCCGGTGCCCTCATCAACGGCCTGGACGAGGCGATGGCCCAGCAGGTGCTCAGCATCGCCGCCGCGTCGAACCTGCTCTCGTCGGCCCTGGGGGCGCTCTCCCTCACCTATCTGGGTCTGCCGCTCGCTGAAAAAATCTATGCCTTGACCGCCAAAGGAGAGAAAGCATGAAAAGCATCGTGATGGATATGCGCTTCGTCTTCCTGGCGATCCTGCTGGCCATGTTCACCCAGACCCTGACCTCGGGCCTGCCGCTGTGGCAGATGGGGGACAGCTTCATCGCCATGTCTCTGGTGGTGTTCGCCTCCCTGGTGACCAAGCGCTATCTGCCCTCCTCCCTGCCGGCCTTTGCCTATGCCACCATCATCGGCATTCTCATCTGCCTGCCCGAGACCCCGGTGCGCGGACTCTTCATCGATGCTGTGGCCAAGATCTCCTTCCTCTCCTGCTGCGTGCCGCTCCTGGCCTTCGCCGGCCTCTCGGTGGGCGGTCAGCTGGAGGAGCTCAAGAAGATGTCGTGGAAGGTGATCCTCATCTTCATGATCGTCTCCACCTGCTGCTTCTTTGGCGCCTCCCTGGTTGCCCAGCTCGGTTTCTCCATTCAAGGGATCATCTGATGAACCACTACCATATCGAACCTGACCTGTTGGCCCTGCGCGACTTCAGCTACGAAGTGCGCCACCACCTGCACCGCATCCCGGAATACTCCGGGGCCGAGTTCAAGACCTCTGCCTACTGCCGTGGGTTGATGGAAGAGTTCGGCTACAGGATCACCCTGTACCCCGGTTTCACCGGTTTTCACGGGGATCTGGCGGTCGACCCCACCCTGCCCACCATTGCCTTTCGTGCCGACATGGATGGCCTGGAGATGCACGACATGAGCGAGGTGGCGTTCAAATCCACCCATGAGGGGATGGCCCACAACTGCGGCCACGACTCCCACATGGCGATCGCTCTGACCGCCGCCAGGTTTCTGGCCGCCAACCGCGATCGCCTGCGGTACAACGTCCGCTTCATCTTCCAGATGGCGGAAGAGGACATGCGCGTCCCCGGTGCCGAAAAGATGGTGGAGCTTGGCTGCATGAAGGGGGTGGACGAGGTCTATGCCCTGCACAACGACGGCGCCATGGAGACGGGCACCATCAAGTTCAACCAGGGGATCATGTCCTCCTGGGGGTCGGCCTGGACGCTTGATGTGCACGGCATCTCCGCCCACGGCTCCACCCCCCACAAGGGGCTGGATGCCATCCGGGAGGCGGTGCGGATCATCGAGGACATGGACTACATCGTCGCCAAGCGCACCAGCCCGTTCAGCCCGGCGGTCTTTGGTTGCGGCATGATCAACGGCGGCACCATTCCCAACGCCATCGCCGATCATGTGCAGGCCCGTGGCACCATCCGCGCCATGGATGCCGAAACCGACCAGATCCTGAAAAACAGCTTCAGGGACATCATCGCCCAGAGCGAGCTGCGCGGCTTCAAGACCACCATGGTCCATGCCGGCTACCCGGCAGTGGAGAACCACCCCCAGGCCTGCGAGCGCCTGCAACAAGCCGCCTCGGAGGTGTTGTCCAGCGACGGGATCAACGCAAAGGGCCAGCCCATGACCGGCAGCGAGGACTTCAGCTACATGATCAACGCCACGCCAAGCCGCATGGGGGCCATGTTCTTCCTCGGCAGCGGCAATCAGGCCAAGGGGATCTGCAACTACCTGCACGCGAACCCCTATTACCTGGACGACGACTGCCTGCTGGTGGGAGCCCAGATCTTCGTCAATCTGGCGACCCGAGCCGCCTGAGGGGTCAGTACAAGGGGATAGCAATGCAAAGAGAGGCCGACGGCCTCTCTTTTTTATGTCTCGGCGTCAGAGCCAGGGCAGGGTCGCAGACGGGGCGGGCGTTCCCTGGTTGAGCAGCGCCAGCTGCACCGTCTCCCGGCTCACATGGGGGGCATAGAGGTGGATGAAGTCGTACATATAGTCCCGCAGGTGGGCGTGCCTGCGCAGGCACACATGGGCCACGCTCGAGGCGATCAGATGATCGATGTTGAGGCAGACCAGGCTCTCCCTGTCCCCTTCGTCGAACGCCGAGGTGGCGATCACCTCGACTCCCATCCCCAGGCGCACATAGTGCTTGATGATGTCGCTGTCGGTGGCTGTCAGCACGATGCGGGGGCTGAGACCATGGCGACCGAACGCCTTGTCCATCTTGGAGCGGCCGGTGAAACCGAACACATAGGTGATGAGGGGGTACCGGGCCAGATCCGCCATGGCCAGCGGCTGGCAGTCCAGCAGCGGATGGCCGTGGGGCACCACCACGCTGCGCCCCCAGCGATAGCAGGGCACGGTCGCCAGCTCGTCGAACAGGTGCATGGACTCGGTGGCGATGGCCATCTCCACATCCCCGTTTTGCGCCATCTGCGCCAGTTGGGCAGGGGCTCCCTGATGCAGCTGGATGCTCACCTCGGGGTAGCGGCGGGAGAATTCGGTAATGACCGCCGGCAGCTTGTAGCGGGCCATGGTGTGGGTAGTGGCGATGCGCAGCACCCCGCTGGTGGCCAGCTGATCCCCGAGGGAAAGCTGACCAATCTGCTCCACCTGGGCCACTACTCCCCTGGCCAGCTCCATTACCTGCTCCCCCATGGGGGTCAGGCCCGCCAGGTTCTTGCCCTTGCGGGTAAACAGCGCCAGCCCCAGCTCCTCTTCCAGCATCTTCATCTGCTTGCTGAGGGTCGGCTGGGAGGTATAGAGCTTCTCCGCCGTCGCCGAGATGTTGAAGTTGTTCTTCACTATCTCGGTGAAGTTCTTGAGCCGGGCGATGTTCATCAGGGCGCCAGGCGCTCGATGTGCCAGCCGTCCCCCTCGCGGGTGTAATAGAAGCGATCGTGCAGACGATGCTCCCCGCCCTGCCAGAACTCGACGGTGTCGATGCGCACCCGGAAACCACCCCAGAAGCTCGGCAGCGGCACCTCGCCATTGGCAAACTTCTGTTTGAGTTCGAGGAACTTGGCCTCGAGCACGCCACGGGCCGAGATGCGGGTCGACTGTTTGGAGACCCAGGCGGCGATCTGGCTGTCCTTGGGACGGCTGTGGAAATACTTCATCACCTCGAAGGTGCTCATCTTCTCCACCCGGCCGGTCACGTGCACCTGTCTGTCCAGGGTGTGCCAGGGGAAAAGCAGGCTGATACGGGGGTTGCCTTCCAGCTGATGCGCCTTGCGGCTGCCCATGTTGGTGTAGAACACCATGCCTTCGGCATCGTAGTGCTTGAGCAGCACGGTGCGCTGCCAGGGCTGACCATCGGCATCCACGGTGCCCACCACCATGGCGGTGGGATCGGTCAGTTTGGCCTCGCACGCCTGGGCCAGCCACTTCTCGAACAGGGCGAGGGGCTCGGCCGGCAGATCGGCCCGGTGCAGTCCACCCCTGGTGTATTCGCGACGCAGATCAGCCACATCCATCATCTTGATTTTCCTTCTCTCTTTCTCTGCCGCCCGTGCGGCGATCGGTGCAGGCATTGTGCGACGAGCGCGCCATGGGTACAAGCCTCGGGGCGGCCAAATGGCGGAGCAAAAAAAGAGGGAGGCTCATGCCTCCCTCTTTATGCCGATGACCGTCAGCCTACTGCTTGCCGTCAACCGGCGGGCAATGGGCCAGCATGCGCCGGTTGTAGTCCGCCGCATAGGCGCTCAGCCTGGCGTGGGCCTCCTTCTGATCCGGCTTGATGACATCCCCGAATCCGTCGAGATAGCGCACGCCGCAGCGCGCCTTGGCCGCCGCCTGCTGATCCGCCGCGATCCCGGGTGCCACCTCGCCGCGCCCGGCCCGCACGATCAGCCGATAATCCTGCCTGGCGAGGCTGGCGCTGACCGCCTGCTCCAGGGTGTCAGCATCGGCCTGACAACCGCCGAGCAGGGTGAGCAGCAGCACCCCGGCCAGTCTCATGCCCGCCTCCGCTGCCAGCCCAGCAACGCCAGGGCCAGGGTCCAGAAGCCGAGGGCACCGCCGCCACCGCTTCCCCCCTCTTCACCGCGCTGGGTGACCGAGAGCTTGAGGGGACTGATGGCGAAGAAGATGTTGTCGCTGCACGCCACCTTCAAGCGGGCAGTGCCATCCTTGCCCGCCGGGATGGTGACGCTCGCCGAGCCCGAGTTGGGTTTGCCGCTGGCAAGGGGAGTCCAGTTTGCCCCCTCGTCCCGGGTCATGAAGAGATCCACCTTGCTGCAGTTGATGGGGGCGGCATTGGTGCCGGCCACTTCCCAACTGATGGTCTGCATCTTGCCCGCCCCCAGGGGGGTCACCACCGGGCTGGTCAGGGCGAAGGCCTTGCCGGTGTTGACCACCTGGATCTTCATGTCATCGCTGGCGACACCGCCCTTGCCGTCCCGCGCCGTGAGGCGGAAGTTCAGGTCCCGGTTGGTGGCAGGCCAGGCCTCCCCTATCGCCAGGGTGTTGGTGAGCAGGGAGGTGAGACTCGGCAGGGTGCGCTCCGGCACGCTGGTCGGCGCCACGAAACGGAACAGCGGGCGGCTGCCGTCGTCCACCATGGTGGCCGGGCTGCTCGACTCCGTCCCCAGATCGATCTGCTCCCAGGTGTAATTCAGCGGATCGCTGTCAAGATCGGCCCCCGCCCCCTTGAGCACGAAGGGGGTGTTGGCAGGGATGACGTAGTCATTGCCTGCCGCCACCTGGGGCGCATTGTTGACCAGCGCCAACGGGGTGCCGCAATTTGGCTCCGTGGCCATGTGGGCCCGCATCTGCTCGATGGACTTGCTGTGGAAATAGGGCTCGCTGTGGGGCTGCAGATCTTCGTCTCCGCAGATCCCCGCATAGGCCATGATGGAGCTGCCGCTGCCCGGCTCCCAGGCTTGGCTTGCCTCCCGGTTGCCGCCGCCACAACTGCCTGTGGTGCCGTTGAAGGTGTGGTCTGCCCCGAACTGGTGACCAATCTCGTGGGCCACGTAGTCGATGAAGAAGGCATCCCCCACCGGCTCGGAGGAGCCCGTCATCCCCGCCGATTTGTCAGGGGTGCAGAGTACGCCCAGTCCCGCCAGGCCGCCGCCACCGGTGTTGACCACATGGCCGATGTCGAAGGCCCCCAGACCCTTGGTCAGGGCATCGGCCTGCACCTGCATGTTGGCATCGACATCGCCGTCATCATTGTTGAAGGGATCGTTCGCCACGTCGGTGAAGATGATGGTGTCGTTGCCGCTGGCCAGCTGGAATTCGGCCGCCACGTCACGCTGGTAGACCTCGTTGACCCGGTTGAGCAGGGTGGTGATGGCGCCAAGACCCGCCTCCACGGTACCGCCGTGATACTGGGTGTACTCCCCCGCCGCCGAGATGGCGATGACATAACGCTTGCGCTCGTTGCCATCCACCAGCACCTGGCGGGCCAGCTTTTTGGCCTCGCCCCCAATCACCTTGTCCGCCTCTTCTTCCAGCCGGCTGTGGGCATCCTGCTGGTAATAGACGGCATAGCCTTCCCCGTTGCGAAGGGGATCGACGAACACCATCTTCCCTTCATGGCTGAACATGGCGTGGAATCCCTGGGGACCGAGATCGAAGCGCCCGGTCTCGCCCGGCGCCGCTTCGTTGTACCCCTTGAAGGCCAGGATATCGGGATATTTGGCGGCCAGATCCGCCGGCAGCAGATCATAGGGTTGCAGGCTGAAGGTCACCTCCTTGCCATCCGGCAGGGGCAGAGTCAGGCGGCGCTCGCCCCCCTTCAGGGCAGCCAGGTAATCGGTGGAGACGGTGACGATACGATACTGGCTGGCCCTCACCTCGTACCCATCGGCGGCGGTGGCCCGCGCCGTGACCGTATGCCACTCGCCGGCCATCAGATTGCCGGACGTCATCAGACCCGCCACCAGCACCGCCAGCGGAGAATATTTCATCAACTGCATCTTTTTAATTCCTTTTTAAACGGATTCACCTGAACTGCCACGGCATCATTTGCCCGCTGGTCCGATTAGTCCAGCAACATCCTCTGTACATTCCCCGAATGGGGAAGGTTGCACCAATGCAGACTAGCCCCTATCATGGCGCGGATTTGTCCGTTCCAGAACCCCTCTTCGACGGGGCCGGTTCACTCTTTCTTTGGCCAAGGTTAATCTCATGCTCAAGTCCCCACTGTTGCCCCGTTTCGGGGATCTGGTCGTTGCCATCGTTGACGATGTGCTGGGTCAGGGTCTTACCCTCGACCGCGCCTATGCACGTCACTTCTCCGGCATCGAACTCAAACCGCAAGAACAGGCAAGGATTGCCCTGGTCACCGGCGATCTGCTGCGCCGCCTCAGCCTCTACTGCTTCCTCACCGGCATCCAGGTCCGTCAGGCGGAGAAGAATGTCTGGCCGCTGCTGCACAGCTGGCACGCCTTCCACAAGATAGATCAGCCCAACCACCCGACCCTGGATCGCTTCAACGAGGAGGCGTTCCGCCGCCGCCTGACCGAGGCCAAGAAGAACCCGGTGCTGATGGACGGCTGCCCTGCCTGGCTGGAAAAGCTCGGCAGCGAGCAACTGGGCGACGCCTGGCCGGCCGAGCGTGCCGCCCTGGCCTGGATGCCCAAGCGTTACCTGCGGGTCAACACCCTCAAGTGCACCCGGGACGAGCTGCAAGCCATGCTGGCCAAAGAGCATGTCACCACAGTGCTCGTCGACGGAGTGGAGACTGCCTTGCAAGTGACCTCGGACGCCGCCCTGTTCCGTACCCAGGCCTTTGCCGACGGCTGCTTCGAGCAGCAGGATGCCGGCTCCCAGCTGGTGGCCGCGGCCCTCGACGTCAAGCCCGGCATGCGGGTCATCGACGCCTGTGCCGGTGCCGGCGGCAAGACCCTGCACCTGGCCGCCATGATGCAGGGCAAGGGCCGTCTGCTGGCCATGGACGTGGAAGAGTGGAAACTGGAGAACCTCAAGCAGCGCGCCCGCCGCGCCGGTGCCCACAACGTGGAGACCCGGGTCATCACCAGCAGCAAGACCGTCAAGCGCCTTAAAGAAAGCGCCGATCGCGTGCTGCTGGACGTCCCCTGCTCCGGCCTTGGCGTGCTCAAGCGCAACCCGGATGCCAAGTGGCGCGACACCGCCGAGCGCCTGCCGGTGCTGGTCGCCCTGCAAGAGGAGATCCTGCAGCGCTACAGCCAGATGGTGAAGGTGGGCGGCCTGCTGGTCTACGCCACCTGCTCCATCCTGCCCGAGGAGAACCGCCAGCAGGTGGACAAGTTCCTCGCCGCCAACGAGCACTTCCGCCTGATCGGCGATCACAACGTCAGCCCGGCCGAGACCGGCTTCGACGGCTTCTACATGGCGCGCCTCGAACGCATCGCCTGATGTCTGTCGTGGGCACAAAGAAAAGGGGAGCCAGTGGCTCCCCTTTTTGCATGGTATGGATGCGGCCTTATTCGGCGGCAGCGTCATCCTGCTTGTGCTTGGCGGCAGTTTCCTTGATCAGGGTCTGCAGCTCGCCGGCCTGGAACATCTCGATCATGATGTCGCAACCACCGACCAGCTCGCCCTCGACCCACAGTTGCGGGAAGGTGGGCCAGTTGGCGAATTTCGGCAGCTCGGCGCGGATGTCCGGGTTCTGCAGGATGTCGACATAGGCGAAAGGCTCGCCGCAGGACATCAGGGCCTGGGAGGCCTGGGCAGAGAAACCGCAGCTGGGCAGCTTGGGGGATCCCTTCATGTAGAGGATGATGGGATTCTCAGCCAACTGCTGTTTGATCTTTTCAATAGTTTCCATAAATGCCTCACTGGAGCGATTTCGGCGGCCATTCTACTGCAATCCGGGCAGACCACAAACTGGCAAACCGTTGCGAATGAAAGAAGTCATGCATCAATACGCCGCAGCTTGATCCGGATCATGGCAAGAATCAAGGGTTGTTCGCCCATCTTTGATACTGCTACAATCGACGGGCTTTGGGCCGTCTGGCCCCCTCATTTCAAGAAAAATTCTTTTCAAGATAGAAAAGAGTACGCAATGTCTTGCAACCGTCGCCTTCGCACGGACCAGCCAATGGAGAGTAGAAAATGGCTTTCGAACTTCCCGCTCTGCCCTATGCAATCAATGCTCTGGAACCGCACATCTCCCAGGAAACTCTGGAATACCACCATGGCAAGCACCACAACACCTACGTGGTCAACCTGAACAACCTGGTGCCGGGTACCGAGTTTGAAGGCAAGTCTCTGGAAGAGATCATCAAGACCTCCACTGGTGGCGTCTTCAACAACGCTGCCCAGATCTGGAACCACACCTTCTACTGGCACTGCCTCTCCCCGAACGGCGGTGGCGAACCCACTGGCGCCCTGGCCGATGCCATCACCAAGGCCTTCGGCTCCTTCGCCGAGTTCAAGGATGCGTTCACCAAGTCTGCCATCGGCAACTTCGGCTCCAGCTGGACCTGGCTGGTGAAAAAGGCTGACGGCTCCCTGGCCATCGTCAACACCTCCAACGCCGGTTGCCCGCTGACCGAAGCCGGTACCACCCCGCTGCTGACCGTCGACCTGTGGGAACACGCCTACTACATCGATTTCCGCAACCTGCGTCCGAAGTACATGGAAACCTTCTGGGCCCTGGTCAACTGGGAATTCGTGGCCAAGAACCTGGCTGCCTGATAAGCCTTTCTTGCCAAAACGCCCCGCACTTGCGGGGCGTTTTTTTATGGTCGAATACCTGCCATCGACAACAAAGGCGCCCGCAGGCGCCTTGTGGAAGATGACCGTGCTTACTGGTCTATCTCGTCCATGTAATCGTCGAGGTTGCCATCATCCGCCGCCTCTGGTTTCTGCTCCTGGAGCTCGGGTTTGCGGCCCGTCACCTTGCCATCGTTGTACTGCAAGTAGAAGTCCTTGGTCAGGGCGTAAGGATCCAGCGCGTTGTCGATGATGCGCTCCTGATCGATCAGCTTGGAGCGGGTACCGAGGCCATCCAGCGCCCAGTGCACTACCTTCAGCGGGAAGGTCAGCAGGGCATAGGGGAAGTAGATGGTATCAATGGTATCCCCTACCAGTTGCCGGGTGGTGGTGGGACCGTAGACCGGCACCATCAGATAGGCGCCATCCCCGATGTCGGCCTTGCCGAGCACGGTGTCCATCTCCAGTGTGTTGCGAGCCAGGCCCGCATGCTTGGCCACGTCGAACAGACCGAGCAGGCCCACAGTGGTGTTGAGGGTGAAGCGGCCCAGGTTGGTACCGGCCCCTTTCAGATCACCCACCAGCAGGTGGTTTACCATGCTGCTCGGCTCGTCGAAGTTGTCCACGAAATTCTCGATGCTGTCCCTCACCCCTTGCGGGACATAGCGGGCATAGCCGTGTACCACGGGGCGCGCCACATAGGGCTCCAGCACGTCATAGTTGACGGCCCACATGGCACGGTTGGGCCCCTGGAAGGGGTCGCGAGGATCGCTGGCCGTGCTGGATGCCCCGGGGCGGCTCGGGGTCTCGCCGAGATCCAGGCTCTCCGGGCCCGGCTTGGGAGGGCCGCCCGCACAGCCCGCGAGCAGCAATGCCACCGCCAATGCTCCTGAACGCAGATACATATGAAAGTCCTAAGATTTTTTTGGGTATTGATATGAATTATACAGGGGGCCCACCCCAAGGGGTGGGCCAAAAGCATATTAGAGGGCGTGATCGATGCGGATGTCAATCGGCGCTGTGGGGATGGTGCTGGTCGGCACGGTGACAGAAACCCCTTCAAAGGCGCCTTCCTTGTTCATGACGTTGCCGCCCCGGGAGAGGCGCGCCTTGAACTGCAGCTCGGCATGGGCCGCCAGCTTGCTCCCCTCCATCATGGCATCCCCGTCCCCCAGGGAGAGGGTGAGCGGGAGATGCGGGCCTGCAATGCGCTTGACCGCGATGGGCATGGGCGGACCGTTGGGGATCACCGCAAAGACGAACAGATGGGCATCTTCCGGCATCTTGATGCCCGGCGCCAGGGTGATGTGCAGGGGGAATTCCCCCTCTTTCACCGCCAGCACCCCGGCTTGTGCCTGGCCTTCGGCAGACGGGGTAGTCACGGCGATGCCACGCTGGCCAAGCTGCTGCCTGGCGTACTCCATGGAGCGCTCCACCATGGTGTAGCGGGCCGAGCCCGGCTCCAGCAGCGGCAACATCCCCTGCCAGCGGTCGAGGGCGGTCTGGAAATCCTCTTTTTGCAGGGCCATGAAGGCGTGGACGGAGCGAGCCTCGATGTTGGCCGGGTCCTCGGTAATGACCGCCTGCAACAGTTGATCCGCACGGGCTTCCTCCCCCGTCATCATCAGGGCCTGGGCATAGGGCACCGCCACCATGGCCTTCTGGGGCGCGAGAGCGTAGGCACGCTCCAGCGCCTCGCGGGCCATCTCGGGATCATTGCCATCCAGGGTCAGACGTCCCAGCAGCAGCCAGCCACGGTAGTCGTTCGGTTCTTGTTTCAGCCGGGTTCGCAGGGCCAGGGTGAAGTCCAGCAGATCCTGCTCGGTCACCCGGGCGTCGCGCTCCACCAGGATGCGATTGCTGAGCTCCCCCAACCGGCTGCTGGCATCCTGCCAGCGGCTCACCTCCTGCCAGGCGCCGAGCTTGGCGTAGAGGCCGATGCTCACCACCGCCAGCACCAGCACACCGGGGATCCAGATCAGGCTCTTGCCGCCACGGGCGGTCTGCTCCACGTCGGGAATGTCGTCCAGGAGGCTGCGCTGCAGCTCCACCAGGGATTCCGGCTCCTCCGCCAGTATCCCCTGCTCCCGCTCCTCCCCTATCTCCAGCAGGCGCTGGCGATAGAGCTGCTTGTTGAGGGCCGAGCGACTGATGCTCTGCCTGCCCTCGCCGCGCCACAGCGGCACGATCAGCGCCAGGCTCGCCAGCACCAGCAGGGCCGCACCCAGTATCCAGAATGGGGTCATGGTTTCTCTTCCTCTTTGAGCAGGGCGGACAGCCTGGCCTGCTCTTCTGCACTCAGGGTGCCTTCAGACTGTTGCAAGGGAGCAGGGGCATGGCGGCGGCTTCGCACCACCACGGTGACGACGCCAATCACGATGACCAGCAAGGGGCCAAGCCAGAGGATCAGGGTCGAGGCCATCAGGGGGGGATCATAGAGAATGAAGTTGCCGTAGCGGGCCACCATGTAGTCCACCACTTCCTGCTTCTCCTTGCCCTCGCGCACCATCTGGTAGGTCTTGTCCCGCAGATCCTTGGCAAGCCCGGCGTTGGAATCCGCGATGTCCTGGTTCTGGCACTTGGGGCAGCGCAGCTCCTTAGTCAGCTCGCGAAAGGTCTGCTCCTGGGCGTCGCTCTCGAAGGTGTAGACATCGATGGCGGCGCGGGCCTGTCCGGCGCAGACGAGACCGGCCAGCAGCAACAGGGATGCAATCAGTGTTTTCATCGGGGAGGCCTCACTTCATGGCATCGAAGATGGGTTTGAGGGTACTGGCCCAGACGTCTGGGTTGATGTCCCCCACGTGGCGATAGCGGATGATACCCTGGCTGTCGATGAAGAAGGTCTCCGGCGCGCCATAGACACCGAGATCCAGCCCCAGCATGCCGTCCGGATCATAGAGGTTGACCTGGTAGGGATTGCCAAGCTCCGCCAGCCACTTGATGGCCTTGTCACGCTCATCCTTGTAGTTCATGCCGACGATGTAGATCCCCTGCCCCGCCAGCTCCTTGAGGTAGGTGTGTTCTCCGTAACAGGTCGGGCACCAGGTGGCCCAGACGTTGAGCAGCATGGGGCGCCCCTTGAGGATGCTCCTGTCGTGCTGCTTGCCCAGGTCATAGATGTCCTGCAGGGTGAACACGGGCACCTCCTTGTCCACCATCACGGATTCGAGCTTGGTGGGATCGGAGTAGAGCCCCTTGAACAGAAACACGGCCCCCATCAGGAAGATGATGAAGGGCAGCAGATAGAGCCAGGTCTTCTTGCTCATGCCTTGGCCTCCTCGTCACGACGTCCGAAGCGGTAGCGCTTGTCCAGCATGGCCAGCACGCCACCGAGGGCCATGAAGACGCCGCCGAACCAGATCCAGCGCACGAAGGGCTTGTAGTAGATCCGCACCGCCCAGGCGCCGTTGTCGAGCTGTTCGCCGAGCGCCGCATAGAGATCCCGGGTAACACCCGCATCGATGGCCGCCTCGGTCATCGGCATGCGGCTCACGGTGTACATCCGCTTCTCAGGTTTGAGCAGGGCTACCTGCTTGCCATCCCGGTGCACTTCCAGCACCCCCTTGAAACCGTCGTAGTTGGGGCCGTTCTTCTCCTTGATGCCGGTGAAGACGAACTCGTAATCAGCGAACTGGACGCGATCGCCGGCCTGCATCCGCAGGTCCTTCTCGATGCTGTAGTTCTGGGTGCAGGCGATGCCGATGATGCTGACCGCGAGCCCCACGTGCCCCAGGATCATGGCCCAGTGGCTGTTGCCAAGCTTGCGCACGCCGGTGGCAAAACCGTGTTTGTGGGTGGCCCGCGCCCAGGTCTCCTGCACGCTGGTGACGATGATCCAGACGCCAAGCCCGATGCCGAGCGCGGCCCAGGGCTTGAACGCCTCGGCGAAGGCCAGCGGCAGCAGGAAGGCGGCGGCCAGGCTCAGCACCAGGGCGAGGATCACCTTGCCCTTGAGCTCACCGAGCTCCTGGCGGCGCCAGCGGAACAGGGGGCCCACCCCCAGCAGCACGGCGAAGGGGATGATGAGCCAGCTGTAGATGTGGTTGAAGAAGGGGGTGCCGATGGAGATGCTGCCAAGCCCCAGCTCCTTGTGCACCAGGGGCAGCAGGGTGCCGAGCAGCACGGTGAGCAGGCCCGCCACCAGCAGGATGTTGTTGCCAAGCAGCAGGGTCTCCCGGCTCCACAGCTCGTGCTTGCCGTGGCTCTTGACCTGGGAGCCCTTGAAGGCAAACAGCAGGAGCGAGCTGCCGATCACCGCCAGCAGGAAGCCCAGAATAAACAGTCCCCGGGTCGGGTCGGAGGCAAACGCATGGACCGACACCAGCACGCCGGAACGCACCAGGAAGGTGCCGAGCAGGCTCAGGGAGAAGGCCGAGAGCGCCAGCAGCACGGTCCAGGCCTTGAAGGTGGCGCGCTTCTCGCTCACCGCGAGGGAGTGGAGCAGGGCCGTGCCCGCCAGCCAGGGCATGAAGGAGGCGTTTTCCACCGGGTCCCAGAACCACCAGCCGCCCCAGCCGAGTTCGTAATAGGCCCACCAGGAACCGAGCACGATGCCCAGCGTCAGGAAGACCCAGGCCGCCATGGTCCAGGGACGGGACCAGCGCGCCCAGGTGGCGTCCAGACGCCCCGTCATCAGGGAGGCGATGGCGAAGGCGAAGGCCACCGAGAAGCCCACGTAGCCCATGTAGAGCATGGGGGGGTGGAAGATGAGACCGGGATCCTGCAGAAGCGGATTGAGATCCCGCCCGTCCACCGGGAAATACGGCAGGGTGCGGGTGAAAGGATCCGAGGTGAACAGCACAAAAGCGGTGAAGCCCACCGAGATAAGGCCGAGCACCCCGAGTACCCGCGCCACCGCATCGAGCGGCAGGCGACGGCTGAAGAGGGCTACCGCCGCCGTCCAGCCCCCCAGGGTCAGCACCCAGAGCAGCAGCGAGCCTTCATGGGCTCCCCACACCGCCGAGATGCGGTATTGCAGGGGCAGCAGGCTGTTGGAGTTGGTGGCCACGTACTGCACGGTGAAGTCGTTGTCGATAAAGGCCCAGGTGAGGCAGATAAACGACAGCAGCAGCAGCAGGAACTGGCTGTAGGCGAGCGGGCGGGCCGCCGACATCATGCCAAGACGACCGAGATGGGCCCCGATCAGCGGGTAACTGCCCAGCAGCAGGGCGGTGGCGAAGGCCAGGATCAGTGAGAACTGCCCTAATTCCGGGATCATTGACTATTCCCTCTCGATTGCACGGAGAAACCTGCCGATTTGGCGGTATAAAGAAGTGAATTCTTGGCGCATACCGGCATCATTGCTTGGCTCCCTGCAACTGCGCCTCTGTGTATTCGGGCTTGAAGTGCATGCCGTTGGTGGCGTCGGCCACTTCCGGCGGCATGTAGTTCTCGTCGTGCTTGGCCAGCACCTCGAAGGCGGCGACCGTGGTGGCATCCTTGAGGGTGCCTTGAGCGACAATGCCCTGCCCCTCGCGGAACAGGTCCGGCAGGATACCGTCAAACTCCACCGTCACCAGATGGCCGCCGTTGTCCACCAGCTTGAAGGCTACCTTGAGGCTCTGGGGATCCCGCACCACAGACCCCGGCACCACCAGGCCACCGATGCGCAGGCGCTGCCCCTCCTCGGGCTTGATCTTCTCCGGCCCCTTCCCTTCCACCAGCTCGCTCGGGGTGTAGAAGAGGTCGATGTTCTGACTCAGGGCATAGAGCACCAGGCCAATCACGCTGACAAGGCCCAGGCTGATGGCCAGGATGATGGTGAGGCGTTTCTTGCGGCGCGGGTTCATAGGGTGTTCTCCATCTGCTGGGCTGCCTTGCGGCGTGCCTCCCGAGCCTGCTTGTTGCGCAGTTCGCCGAGCAGGCTGCGGGTCTTCAACCGGGTGGAAATGACGATGCCGACCAGGCAGAGCAGGGTCAGACCGAAGGAGAGCCAGACGTAGAAGGCATAGCCTCCCATGGCCATGAAATCACTGAACGAGGCAAAGTGCATGCTTACTTCTCCTGCCTGGCGATGTCGGCGACCCAGGGGCGGTGCCACTCCCGCATCAGCAGCTCATTGCGAAAACGCATCAGGGTCAGGGCACCGAGAAACGCGGCGAACGCCAGGATCATGATGAGCAGCGGCCACAGCATCTCGGGGGAGATGGAGGGTTTGTCAAACTTGGTGATGGTGGCCCCCTGGTGCAGGGTGTTCCACCACTCCACCGAGTAGTGGATGATGGGCAGGTTGATCACCCCGACCAGCGCCAGGATGCCGGCGGCGCGGCCCGCCACCACCTTGTCGCTGAAGGCGTTGTAGAGGGCGATGACACCCAGATAGAGGAACAGCAGGATGAGCTCGGAGGTGAGCCGGGCATCCCACACCCACCAGGTGCCCCACATGGGTTTGCCCCAGGCGGCGCCGGTAAAGAGGGCAATGAAGGTGAAGACGGCCCCCACCGGGGCGATGGCCGCCACCGTCATGTCTGCCATGCGCAGTTGCCACACCAGGCCAATGAAGGCGGCCACCGCCATGGTGGAGTAGGCGCCCATGGAGAGGATGGCGGAAGGCACATGGATATAGATGATCCTGAAAGAGTCGCCCTGCTGGTAATCGGCGGGTGCGAAAGCCAGCCCCCAGACGGTGCCGATGATGAAGGCGAGCAGGCTTGTCACGGCAAACCAGGGCAGCAGGGTGCCGGCCAGCCCATAGGCGCGCTCGGGTTTGGCATAAGGGTGCAACCATTTCCACATAGCTCACGAAACCTTTCAGTTATTAATTTTTAAGTGGCGAGGGCTACCATACCCATGGGGGAAAAACATCATATCCCCCGAAAGCAATAAGCAGCCATCCCCTTGATCTATCTCAACTATCTCGCCCCTAACAAGGCTTCAAACGAAAATCTTTTCACCAAATCAATCAGTTGACACTCACCCGCAACGCCGCCGAGAT
Organism: Aeromonas sp. FDAARGOS 1402; assembly: GCF_019046925.1. Classification (NCBI taxonomy): domain Bacteria; kingdom Pseudomonadati; phylum Pseudomonadota; class Gammaproteobacteria; order Aeromonadales; family Aeromonadaceae; genus Aeromonas; species Aeromonas sp. FDAARGOS 1402. The sequence continues at coordinate 2,728,712 of NZ_CP077201.1, read as the reverse complement.
GGCCAGGGGCGTCAGGGTCAATGCCCCCACCAGCATGGCCCCCAGGATGGCGAGCTGACCGGCATAGGGCAGTCCCATGCTCGCCGCGTCGATGGCGGACGTGGCGAAGATAAGCACCGGAATATAGAGCGGCAGCAGCAACAGGCTGAGCAGCACGCCCCCCTTGCGCAGCCCTGCGGTCAGCGCCACTCCGACCGCCCCGAGCAGGCTCAGCACCGGCGTACCGAGCGCCAGGGTGGCCACCACGGCCAGATAGGTCTTCAGCTCCAGGGAGAGCAGGATGGCGAGCAAGGGGGAGACCAGCAACAGCGGCAGACCGGTCAGCAACCAGTGAGCGATTACTTTGGCCAGGGCCAGCAACCCCAGGGGATGAGGCATCAGCATCATCTGCTCCAGGGCGCCGTCACTGAAGTCGTCACGAAACAGCCGCTCCAGGGAGAGCATGGCCGCCAGCAGGGCCGCCACCCAGATGATGCCGGGAGCGATGCGGGCCAGCAACTGGGGCTCGGGCCCGATCCCCAATGGAAACAGGGTGATGACGATGAGGAAGAACCAGAGCGGGTTGAAGATGTCGGCGCGCTGGCGCAGGGCCATCAGCAACTCGCGGTGAATAAGGTGTATGACGGCGCGCAGCATGGGCTACTCCTGCAACAGCGAGGTCAGAGAGAGGGTCTTGAGCCGTCCCTGCATCAGGGTCAGATCCTGGTGGGTAGTAAGGACCACCATGCCCCCCCTGTCCGCGTGGGCGAGGAACAACTGCTCCAGCACCCTGACCCCCTGCTTGTCGATGGCGGTGAAGGGCTCGTCCAGGATCCAGAGCGCCGGTCGCTCGCTCAGCCACAGCCTGGCCAGCGCCACCCGTCGCTGCTGCCCGGCGGAGAGCTGTCCCGCGGGATAGTCTTCGAAACCGGCGAGGCCGACCTGGGCCAGCACCCGCCAGAGATCCACGCCGTCCCCGGCAGGGCCATGAAGCTTCTGGTAGAAGGAGAGATTCTCAAGGGGGGTCAGGGTCGCCTTGACGCCGGGCTGATGGCCCAGGTAAAGCAGGCTGGCGTGGTATTCATCCCGGCAATGGCGGATATTCTCCCCATTCCAGCACACCTCGCCAGCAAAGGGCTGGGAGAGGCCGGTGAGCAGGCGCAACAGGCTGGTCTTGCCCACCCCGTTGGGACCCTCAATCTGCATCAAATCCCCGGCACGCACCGCGAAGGAGAGATGTTCAAACAGGGTGCGATCTTCACGCACGCAGCTCAGATTGTTCGCTTGAAGCAGCATGGGGATGTAATCGTTGAAAATGAGGCGGCCTGCATCTTAACACAGGATCCGGAGGCGTCTTTTCAAAGATGCCAATAATCAACAGGATTTGTGGGGAAGATCGCGCCTCCACCAAAGAGATTGATGCCAAAGGATTATCACCGTCCCGGCATCGAGAAAGAAGTGGCCACGGGCCGAACAGAAAGCGGGGAGGCACCGGCCTCCCCGCGACACATCCGTCAGCTGCGTCCCTTTCGCAAGGAAATAAGCAGCTCCGCTTCCGCCTGGGGCAACTCGCACTCGCTCATCACCTCGTCCAGATCGGCACCAAGCTCCACCATCTTGGCGGCGCGGCTGTAGAGGCGGCGCTCCGGATCCTGCAACGTCAGCTCCTGCTGGCTGTCGTGGATCTTCTGCATGGCCCCTTCTGCGGCTTGCAGACGCTGGCCCATGCCGATGGCGCCCGTGTGCAACTCCATCATCTGCTTGCGCAGACTCTCGAGCTGCCCCTGCAGCGCTTCCACCCTGGCCTCGGACTCTCGCTGGCGACGACGGTGCCCCAGGATCCCGTAAAGGGCCAGCACCAGTGCGAGCAAGGACAACCCCAAGGCTGCAAATTCAATCATCAAACCATCACCTTACCGTCACAGGGAGGCGGACAGGTGCCATCGCCCCCGTCCGCACGTTCCCGTCCCTGTTACAGGGAACCAATGTCTTCCCACTCTTCGTCGGAGAGCAGCTTGTTGAGATCCACCAGGATCAGCAGTTGGCCGTCACGGTTGCTGACGCCCTGGATGAACTTGGCGCTCTCCTCGGTGCCTACCGCCGGGGCGGCATCGATCTCGGAGGAGCGCAGATAGACCACCTCGGCCACGCTGTCCACCATGATGCCGATCACCTGCTTCTCCGCCTCGATGATGACGATGCGGGAGTTCTCGCTCACGTCCCCGGCCGGCAGGCCGAAACGGGAGCGGGTATCGATGACGGTCACCACGTTGCCACGCAGGTTGATGATGCCCAGCACGTAGTCAGGTGCACCCGGGACCGGAGCGATCTCGGTGTAGCGCAACACTTCCTGAACCTGCATCACGTTGATGCCATAGGTCTCGTTTTCCAACTGGAAGGTCACCCACTGCAGCACTTCGTCTTCGGCCAGATTCTGTGCAATATTGCGCTTCTCTGTCATCTTCTTGATCCTTGTATGAACCCGTCAACGGGTAAAATTAGCAATAAAACCATGGCGATGCCGACGTTGTCAGCGGCCTTCGATGTTCACGCCCCGGCCAAGCAGCAGCAAGAGCTCCCTGACGTGCAGCAGGGCACACATCTTCTCCTTGACCATGCCGGCCAACCAGGGGCGCTTGCCCTCCTGATGGCGCCACTTCACCTGGTCCCGGTGCAGCAGTTCTGTGCCCTTCAACTGGTGACAGGCCAATCCCCAGGGTGATTCTCCCAGCATAATCAGATATTTGTAATCGTCCATCTCCAGATGCTGGCCCGGCATGACCCACTGGGCCGTGTCCACCACGTTCATCTTCTGCTCGCGGGAGGTCATGATCCCCTTGTACCAGCCCGGCTGGCCGAAGAGAGAGGTCACCTCCCCCAGTTGATGGATGCCCCCCAACTCGGTCAGAGGCACCGCAAACGTCACCCCGGCCACGTCGAAGAAGAGCGCCTGAAACTCGTTGCCGGTATCCAGGTTCTCCCAGGTCGACGGTGCGGGCGCCGCTTCGAGGGCGGGTGCGGGTTCTGCCACCGCGAGGGCGACGGGCTCGACCTCCTCCACCACGGCTTCCACCACCGGCTCTGCCAGGGCGACCAGAGGCTCACTGTCAACCACCTCTGCCTCGAGCTGGAATGGTTCGACATGCACCTCTTCGTGGCTCAGGGCATCCATCTCGAACTGGACCTGTCCCACCTGGGCAAGCAGCTCGCTCAGCTGGGCCAGTCGGGTATCGGTTTCAAGATAGGGGGTGGCAGCCACCTCCGGCACGGCGACGGTCTGACGTTGCAACGCAGGGGCCGGTGCTTCGTCTTCGGGATCTTCCCGCAGCAGGGCATCGTCCAGCAGCAGGGAGTGGAAATAGTCGTCCATGGCCCGAACCTGGGTGGTCTCTCTCACGGCATCACCTCCTGGGTCCGTTGACGCTCCAGCGCGTCGAGATGGTTGAGCAGGGTCTCATAGGCATAGGTGCCCCGGCTGCCCGGTGCATAGATGGAGGGAGGAATGTGCACCAGACTGGCATCCCTGAATTTGGTGTCGATGGGAATGACCGCATTCCACACCGCCTCCCCATACTGCTCCTTGATGGACTGCAATGTCATCAGGGAGGCGCGGGTACGCTTGTCAAACATGGTCGGAATGATGGTGTAGCGGAACTTCTCCCGCTTGGAGCGCTGCATGATCTCGAAGGTCTTCATCATCCGCTCCAGCCCCTTGAGGGCCAGGAATTCGGTCTGTACCGGCACCAGGATGCGATCGCAGGCCGCCAGCGCGTTCACCATCATCACCCCCAGCACCGGCGGACAGTCGATGAGCACGTAGTCGAACTGATCCTGCACCCGCAGCAGAGCGCGCTTGAGCACCAGCCCCATCCCTTCCCGGTTGCCCATCACCCGATCCAGCGTGGCCAGGGTAATCGAGGCGGGCAGCAGGCTGATGTTCTCGAATCGGGTCTTGAGGGTCATCCGGTTGACCAGCTCGGCGCTGGGTTTGGCCGCCTGGAACAACTCGTACAGGGTGCCTTCCAGCCTGTCCGAGTCGAAATCGAGATAGGAGGTCAGGGAGGCGTGGGGGTCGGTGTCGATCAGCAGTACCCGCTGGCCACGCTGGGCCAGAATGCCCGCCAGGGAGACGACCGTGGTGGTTTTACCGACTCCACCTTTCTGATTGGCAACCGTCCAAACAATCACTGTATCAATCCTGCCTTGTTGTTATGCGTATGCCCCCACCGGGCAGCGCGATCACCCTGATCTTTTCACTGTCGACACTCTGCGGTGCGTCCTGCACCGGTGCCCCCGTCAGCGGTTTGACGGGGGCTGGCGGCACCCAGGCGAACCTGGATATGGCGACCACCACCTTGCGATTCTGTAATCGTCCCTGCTCGGTGCCATTGTCGACGAAGGGGGAAAACTCTCCGTACGCCTCGTAGGCGAGCCGACCGGGAGCCACCCCCTTGCCCACCAGGGCATTGAGCACTGCCTCGGCGCGGGCCGCTGACAATGTCCAGTTGGAGCGGAAAATTTCGTTGTTTATCGGTTGGTTATCCGTGTAGCCCCGCACCCTGACATAGTTATCGACCGGTTTGAGAATACCTGAAAGCGTATCGAGCACGGGTGCGGCATTGTTCCCCAGAAAAGCGCTGCCACTGTTGAACAGGAGACCTGAACTCAGCTCCACCGTCAGCCAGTTGTCATCCTGCGCAAGCTTCACCACCCCCGCATCGACCAGGGCGCCCATGGACTCCTGGATCTGCATGTCGATCTGCGCAAGAGCCGTGCCATCTTGCGAGACGGGCGTACCCGTGATGGGGGCACGCGAGGGGGACGCAGAGGCCTGGCTCTCCAGCAGGCTGGGGGCGGCCGAGACCGGGTTGTCCAGCAAGGAATTGCCCCGCCCTTCCAGCAGGCCGTCGCTGCGCGGCGCCTGGTTGAAGGCCTGGGTCATGCCCTCGATGACGGCGCGGTACTCCTCCTTGTTGACGATGGCAACGGAGTAGAGCACCACGAAAAGGGCGAAGATGAGCGTCATGTAATCGGCATAGGAGACCAGCCAGCGATCGAGATGCTCTCGCCCTTGCAGGTGCAAACGATAGCGCTTGCGCATGGCTACTCCCCTTTCAGATAAGCCCGTAACCGCCTTTCAACCTGCAGGCCGTTCTCCCCGTGGGCGATGGCCAGAAGCCCCTCCAGGGTCATCTCCTGATAGAGGCCGTAATGGTAGTGGAAGGCGCGCAACCGATTCGCAATCGGCAGATAGAGCAAGTTGGCAAAGCCCACCCCGTAGATGGTGGCGACGAAGGCCACGGCAATGCCCGCCCCCAGGGTGCCTGGCTCCTCCAGATGAAACATGGCCTGGATGAGGCCAATCACGGCCCCGATGATGCCGATGGTGGGACTGTACCCCCCCATGGACTCGAACACCCTGGCCGAGTGCTCGTTGCGCTCCTGCTCGATGTCGATGTCCGCCTCCAGCAGGCTGCGGATATCCTCGATGGAGACGCCATCCACAATCATGGAAAGCCCCTGGCGGGTGAAGGGATCGGGCTCGGCCTCGGCCTGGTTTTCCAGCGCCAGCAAGCCTTGCTGGCGGGCGAACTGGGCCCACGCCTTCAGGCGCTCGGCCTGCTCCGCAAGATCCAGCTGCGGCGGAAACAGCATCCAGGTTGCCTGCCTCAGGGCACTGAGCAGGTACCTGCGGGGAGTCTGCAAGATCACCGCCCCCCAGGTTCCCCCGACGACGATGACAAAGGCCGGGCCATCCAGCAGGGTCAGCAGGCTCCCGCCATGCCACCACTGGGCGATGGCGACGGCCCCCAGCGCCAGCACCAGGCCGAGCATGCCCATGGTCAGCGACCCAACTCGACCAGAATGCGCTGGGCCACCCGATCCAGCGGCAGGGATTCGCTTGCTATGCCCGCCTTGGCAACGGCCTGGGGCATGCCATAGACCACGCAGGAGGCTTCATCCTGCGCCCAGATGGTCGCCCCCTGCTCCTTGAGCAGACGGGCACCATCGCGGCCATCCGCACCCATGCCGGTCAGGACGATGGCCAGCACCTTGTCGCCATAGGTCTTGGCAGCGGAGGCGAAGGTGATGTCCACGCAGGGTTTGTAGTTGACCTTGTCATTGCCATCGATGATGCGAAGACGGGCACCGGGCCCACGCCCTTCCAGCAGCATCTGCTTGCCACCGGGGGCAAGATAGGCCTGACCCGGCTTGAGCACGTCGCCATCCTGCGCCTCCTTGACCCCTATCTGGCACAGCCCGTTGAGGCGGGCGGCAAAGGCAGCGGTGAAGGTGGCCGGCATGTGCTGGATCAGCAGAATGGGATGAGGGAAATCCCCCGGCAGCTTGGTCAGCACGTTCTGCAGTGCCACAGGCCCGCCGGTGGAGGTACCGATGGCAACCAGCTGGTAACTCTTGCCACTGCGCTTGAACGCGGCGGGAGCCGCCGCGGCTCGCGCAGGCTCGGGCTGGCGTTCGGCCAAGGGACGATTCAGGGCCCCCGTGACGGCGGGCCGGGCGGCAGGCTCGGGGGCACGGGGCCGGGTCGCCATCAGGAAGCGTTTGCGAGCGATCTCCTTGACCCGCTGCTGCAGCAGGTTGACGGCTTCGTCCTTGTCGCGGGCGATGTCTTCAAACTTCTTGGGCAGAAAATCGAGGGCGCCCGCATCCAGCGCATCCAGGGTTGCCTTGGCTCCCTCGTGGGTCAGGGAGGAGAACATCAGGATGGGGGTCGGACACTTGGCCATGATCTCGCGCACGGCGCTGATGCCGTCGAGCACCGGCATTTCAATGTCCATGGTAATGACGTCGGGCCGCAACTGCTGCGCCTTGTCTACCGCCTCCCGCCCGTTCTGGGCCGTGTCGATCACCGTCATCAGGGGATCCTGATTGATTATTTCGCTGACCCGACGGCGGAAGAAACTCGAATCGTCGACCACTAATACCTTGACTGCCATTGTTATTCTTTTAACTCCTTGAGCCTGGCGCTCAGTGGCGACGGGCATAGGCCTTGAGCAGGCTGGGCACATCCAGAATAAGGGCGATGCCGCCGTCGCTGGTAATGGTAGCGCCGGCCATGCCAGGGGTACCTTGCAGCAGGTTGTCCAGGGGCTTTATCACCACCTCTTCCTGACCGATGAGGTTGTCTACCACGAAGCCCACCTGCTGGGTGCCGATCTGGACGATGACCACGTGGCCCTGGTCCTGGCGGGCCGTCTTGCCGGCACCGCGTACCAGCCACTTGTGCAGGTAGAAGAGCGGAATCGCCTTGTCACGGACGATGATGGTGAGCTGGCCATCCACCACGTTGGCCTTTTTCAGATCCAGGTGGAAAATTTCATTCACGCAACCGAGGGGCAGGGCGAAGGTCTGCTGACCCACCTCCACCATCAGGGTCGGCAGAATGGCCAGGGTCAGGGGAACCTTGATCTCGAGACGGGTGCCCTTGCCCCAGGTGGAATCGATGTGCACCGAGCCATTGAGGCTGACGATGCTGGTCTTCACCACGTCCATGCCTACTCCACGGCCGGAGATGTCGGAGATCTCCGACTTGGTGGAGAAGCCGGGGGCGAAGATCAGGTTGTAGGCATCGTTGTCGCTCATGCGCGCCGCGCTGTCAGCATCGAGCACGCCACGGCTGATGGCGATGGACTTGAGCTTCTCCGGGTCCATCCCTGCGCCGTCATCCTCGATGCAGAGCAGAATGTGGTCCCCTTGCTGGGAGGCGCTCAGGGTGATGGTGCCCTGACGGGGCTTGCCCGCCTTCTCGCGCACGTCCGGCATCTCGACGCCATGGTCGCAGGAGTTGCGCACCAGGTGAACCAGGGGGTCGGCCAGGGCCTCCACCAGGTTCTTGTCCAGATCCGTGTCCTCACCCACCATCACCAGCTCGATCTCCTTCTTGAGGGTACGAGCCAGATCGCGCACCACGCGCGGGAAGCGGCCGAATACTTTCTTGATAGGCTGCATGCGGGTCTTCATGACCGCGCCCTGCAGATCGGCGGTCACGACGTCGAGGTTCGCGACAGCCTTGGACATCTCTTCGTCATTGCTGGCGATGCCGAGGCTCACCAGGCGGTTTCTCACCAGCACCAGTTCGCCCACCATGTTCATGATGACGTCCAGGGTCTTGGTATCCACCCGCACCGTGGTATCGCTCTGTACCGCGCTGCTCTCGGCGGGAGCGGCCTGCTTGGCAGGGGCGGCCTTGGCTGGCGCTGGGGGCTCTGCCGGCGCGGGTTTGGCGGCCACCGGCGCCTTGGGCGGCGTCACCGGGGCTGCGGGTGCCGGGGCCTTGGGTTCGGGAGCGGGCGTAGGAGCAGATGCCAGACTGTGCTGGGGCCCCTGCCCACGGCCGTGCAGTTCATCCAGCAGGCGCTCGAACTCATCGTCGTCGATGAGCTCGTCCACCTCTTTCTGGACCGACTGCAAAGGTGCCAGATCGGGGGCACCACCGTGCTGGCCCTGACCATGGAGCTGGTCGAGCAGGGCTTCGAATTCGTCGTCTGTGATGTCACCTGAACCGCTCAGCACGGGGGCGGCAGAGACCGTCGGCGCTTTGCCGACACCGTGCAGCTCATCGAGCAGGCGTTCAAATTCGTCGGCGGAGATCTCGTCGATGGAGCCACCGCCATTGACGGCGACAGGCGCCACCTCGGCGATGACCTCGGGTTCTGGTACGGGTTCGGGCTCAGGCTCGGGTGCTGGCTGGGCCGCCACGCTGGCGGTACGCAGCTGCTCCTGCCCTTCCGGCTTGCACAGCTCGTGCAGATCGTGCAGCAGATCGGGAGAGGCGGGGCTTATCTCTTCGCGGTTCTGGACCTGGGCAAACATGACGTTGATGGCATCCAGCGCCTGCAAGATGACATCCATCAGCTCGGCACTGAGGGTCCGCTTGCCGTTGCGCAGCATGTCGAACAGGTTCTCGGCACCGTGACAGACATCCACCAGTTCGGTGAGAGAGAGGAAACCCGCTCCCCCCTTGACGGTGTGGAAGCCGCGGAAGATGGCGTTCAACAGGTTCTTGTCATCGGGCCGCTTTTCCAAGTCGACCAGTTGTTCAGACAACTGTTCCAATATTTCTGATGCTTCGACCAAAAAGTCTTGCAGTATGTCTTCATCAACTTCGAAGGCCATGCGTCACTCCATTAGAATCCCAGGCTAGACAGCAGATCGTCCACATCATCTTGACCATTGACCACATCTGAGCGGGTCTGCGGGTTCATGATGGGGCCTTCCGCCTCGATGCCGCTCACTGGCAGGCTACGTGCCGAATTGTCGCTAACGCCCTCACCGAACATGGTCAGCATCTCTATCAACTTCGTTTCAACTTCCTGCACCAGTTTGATCACCTTGCGGATCATCTGACCGGTCAGGTCCTGGAAATCCTGAGCCATCAGAATTTCCGTCAGCAGTTGTCGTAACTTATCGGCATCCGTCTCAGAAGCCTTAATAAAATCATTCAGTTGATGGCACAGCGCCTTGAATTGACCCAGCTCGAGATCCCGGCTCATCAGGGCATTCCAGTTGGGCATGACCAGCTGAATGTTGTCGTTGAGTCGATCGGCGATGGGAAGGCTTGCCTCGACCGCATCCATGGTGCGATTGGCCGCCTTGTCCGTCATGTCGATGACATAGCTCAGACGCTCCCGGGCATCCGGGATCTCATGGGTGGCCAGGTCGGGGATCCTGGGATCCAGGCGAAAATCCTGCAATGAGTTGTGCAATTGGCGGGTCAGCTGCCCCACCTTGTCAAACAGGGCCGCCGCATTGGGGGCGCACACATCGGCGAGGATGGTATCGGCCTGTTCAAACTCTTCCCGCTCCAGGTGGGCAACCAGCATCCTTGCCTGGTCAAGCGAGATCATGGCACTCGTTTTGGCCTTCATCCCTGCCGCTCCTTAGCCGATACGTTCAAAGATTTTGTCGAGCTTCTCTTTGAGGGTGGCAGCGGTGAACGGCTTGACGATATAGCCATTGACCCCGGCCTGGGCGGCTTCGATGATCTGCTCGCGTTTGGCTTCGGCAGTGACCATCAGAACCGGCAGGTGCTTGAGCTTGTCGTCGAGGCGAATCGCCTTGAGCAGGTCGATGCCCTGCATGCCGGGCATGTTCCAGTCGGTGACCACGAACTGGAAGTCGCCATTTTTCAGCATCGGCAACGCCGTGTTGCCATCGTCTGCTTCATGGGTATTGTTGTATCCCAGGTCACGCAGCAAGTTCTTGATAATCCGGCGCATCGTTGAAAAGTCATCGACGATGAGGATTTTCATGTTCTTGTCCAAAGTTCCTCCTAAATAGCCGCCAAGACGGCTCACTTACATGATGCAGATCGCAGGTTTTATGGTGCGGATTATGCCTTAGAGTTGTGCTCCAGTGTAGCCAGTACAACCACTTATAAATTCCAATCTCGCAAACGGGCGCGCAGCCTGTGCATGGCCTGACTATGAATCTGGCTCACGCGAGACTCACTCACACTCAATACTTCACCGATCTCGCGCAGATTCAGCTCTTCATCGTAATAAAGGGACAGCACCAGCGCCTCCCGCTCCGGCAGGCGGGCGATGTGCTCCGCCAGGGCCCCCTGGAAGCGCTCGGCCGCCAGATCGTCGAATCCTCCCTGACCGTTGCCGTCATCGGGATGACCGATGACATCTTCGCTGACGCCCAGATCCTCGATGCCGATGATCTTGCCGCAGGAAACATCCTGCAGCATGGCATGGTACTCCCCGAGGGACACCCCCATATTGGCGGCCACCTCGGTGTCTCTGGCATCCCGGCCATGGGCCTGCTCCACGTTCTCGATCGCTTCTGCGATGGCACGGCTGTTGCGGTGCACCGAACGGGGCACCCAGTCCCCACGGCGGATCTCGTCGAGCATGGCACCACGGATGCGGATGCCGGCATAGGTTTCAAAGCTGGCGCCCTTGCTGCCGTCAAAGTTGCGGGAAGCTTCGAGCAGCCCAATCATACCTGCCTGGATCAGGTCATCCAGCAAGACACTGCTTGGCAGGCGAGCCAATAAATGCTGGGCAATCCGCTTGACCAGCGGAGCGTGTCGCTCAACCAGCACGTAGGAATCCTGATGACGCAAGTATGCTTGGGCTTTATTCACGGGAGTCTTCCTGTGTTATGACCGGCTTTTGCAACAAGTTTTCCAGGAAAAATTCGAGGTGGCCGCCCGGCTGATTCGGGATGGGCCAGCTCGCCGCCTTGTTCGCCAGGGCACGAAATGCCAGGGCGGCAGGGGATTTTGGAAACGCTTCAACTATCAGTTTCTGCTTGCGCACCGCGGCCCGCAGATTGGTGTCGTAAGGCACGCAGGCCACCAGTTCCAGGGAGGTATCCAGGAAGCGGTCGGTGACCCGGGTCAGCTTGGCGAACAGCTCCTGCCCCTCGCGCAGGGAGCGGACCATGTTGGCCACCACCTTGAAGCGGAACACACCGTGATCCTTGGAGAGGATCTTGATGAGCGCGTAGGCATCCGTGATGGAGGTGGGTTCATCGCACACCACCACCATGATGTCCTGGGCGGCACGGGTGAAACTCAGCACCATGTCGGAAATCCCCGCCGCCGTGTCCACCAGCAACACGTCCACCTGGGTCTTCATCTCGCTGAAGGCGCGGATGAGCTCGGCATGTTGTACCGGGGAGAGCTCGACCATGGACTGAGTGCCCGAGGTGGCCGGCACTATCATCATGCCGTAGGGCCCCTCGACGATGATGTCGTCTATGGTGCACTCCCCGGCCAGCACATGGGAGAGGTTGCGATGCACCCTCAGCCCCAGCATGACGTCGACGTTGGCCAGACCAAGGTCGGCGTCCAGCACCAACACCCGCTTGCCCTGGGCGGCCATGGCTCCCGCCACGTTCAGGGTCACGTTGGTCTTGCCGACGCCCCCCTTGCCTCCGGACACGGCGATCACTTTCACTCGATTGTTTTGACGCATTTTGCGCAGACCACTCGCCTGATCCATATACATGTTACTCATAAAACTCCGAATCTTCGGATTCGCCAAAACCCGATCCCCAGAAATAGGGATCTTCTGCTTCCCGTTCCAGCGACCCCATGGCGGCACCGACCAGCAGCGCCGCGTTGGCAACTTGAATATCTTCCGGCACCCGTTGCCCGTCGGTGATGTAACTGATGGGCAGGGCGTTTTGAATGCACACGTTGATCACTTCACCCAGATTCAGGCTCTCGTCGAGCTTGGTCAGAATGCAGCCAGAGAGCGGAATGCGCCGGAAGTGATCCACCGCCTCCTGCATCACCCGTCGCTGGGAGGTGGCCGACATGACCAGATAACTGCGGATGCGCACCTTGGCATTCTTCACCAGGGTGTCGAGCTGTTCGGTCAGGCGGATATCCCGCTGACCCACCCCGGCGGTGTCGATGAGCACCAGCCGGCGATGGCGGAACTGATAGAGGGCACTGGCCAGCTCTTCGGCGTCCCGCACCTGACGCACCGGGCAACCCATGATGCGACCATAGGTCTGCAACTGTTCGTGGGCACCGATCCGGTAGTTGTCCGTAGTAATGAGCGCCACCTGCTCGGCGCCATACTTCATGGCAAAGCGGGCCGCCAGCTTGGCGATGGTGGTAGTCTTGCCCACCCCGGTCGGTCCGAGCAGGGCCACCGCCCCCCCCTGACGCAGGATCTCGTCCTCGCTGATCTTGAGCTGGGCCGTCAGCACCTCGGCCAGCTGGGCCATGGCCTGATGGATCGGCATGTCTTCGGGGATGAGGCCCGCCAGCTGATCGGCGAAGGCATCGTCGAACCCCATCTTCTTGAGTTCCTTGATGAGCAGGGCGCGCATGGGTTCGCGGCGCTCCACCTCCTGCCACATCAGGCCGGAGATCTGGTGCTCCAGCAGCTTGCGGATGCTGGCCATCTCCTTGCGCATCCCCTCCATCTCCTGATCCCGCTGGGCGGACTGGGCCTGGCGCGGGGCGGCGGCAGGACGGGCCTTGGGCTTGGCGGGCTCGGGAGCGGCGCCCCACTGGCCCTGTTCGGCCAGGGTTCTGGGAGCACTGGCCGCGCCCGCCAGTCCGGCGGACTGGGTGCCGGCAGCGCTATTGGCGGGCCAGGAGGCCGAGGCTGGCTGACCGTTGCCCGCTCCGCTGCCAGACCATGATCCCGGGGCGCCATTGCCACCCGCCGGGTTGGCCGGATTGAGCTTCTGCTGGCGTGCCAGCAGGGCCGCCAGGGTATCGGCGTAGTATTCGTTCTGTTCCTTGGGTGGCGCCGACCTCGTCATCTGTTTGCCCGCAGACGAGATATTGACGCTCTCTTCATTCAACTGACGGCGAACCGGCGCGTCTTTGGGCCCCGGTACCTGGGATTGATAATCGACGGCCGCGACTATCTCCACCCCACCGGTGACCTTTTTGTTGGACATGATGACGGCATCGGGTCCGAGAGTCTCCTTGACCTCGGCCAGCGCCGTGCGCATGTCTTTGGCAAAAAACCGCTTAATCTTCACCCGTCATCTCCGCTAACTAGCCCTGTCCCACCGCACTGACGATGCGGATCTGCTTGTCGTCAGGCACTTCCTGATAGGACAGCACGCGTAATCCAGGAATGGCATTCTTGACAAATTTCGCCAGGGTATTGCGCAATATCCCCGATGTCAGAAGCACGGCCGGCTGGCCTTCCAGTTCTTGTCGTTGAGTGGCTTCCACCAGGGAGCGTTGCATCCGCTCCGCCAGTCCCGGTTCGATACCGGCGCCATCTCCCCCACCTGCTTGCAGGGATTGATGCAATATACGTTCCAGTTCTGGTGACAAGGTGATCACCGGCAGCTCGGGCTCGGGGCCGGCAATCTCCTGCACAATCAATCTGCGCAGGGCTATCCGGCAGGCTGCGGTCAGCACTTCCGGGTCCGGGCTGCGGGGCGCATATTCCACGAGGGTCTGCAGGATAGTGCGCATATCGCGAATTGGCACGCCTTCATTGAGCAAATTCTGCAATACCTTCACCAGGTTGCCCATGCTGATCACCTCGGGAACCAGTCCTTCCACCAGCTTGCTCTGATGCTTCCCTATCATGTCGAGCAGTTGTTGCACCTCGTCATGACCCAGCAGCAGCGCCGCATGGTTGGAGAGGATCTGGCTCAGGTGGGTAGCCACCACGGTGGCCGCATCGACCACGGTGTAGCCAAGGGTCTGGGCCTGGGAGACCTGCTCCTTGGCGACCCAGACCGCCTCCAGCCCGAACGCCGGGTCCTGGGTGGCGATACCGTGGATCTGGCCGAACACCTGCCCCGGGTTGATGGCCATCTCCTTGTCGTGATAGACGGTGGCTTCCCCCGTGCTCACGCCCATCAGGGTGATGCGGTACTGGTTGGGGGCAAGATCCAGGTTGTCGCGAATGTGGACGGCAGGCACCAGAAAGCCCAGCTCCTGGGAGAGCTTCTTGCGCACCCCCTTGATCCGGTTGAGCAGCTCTCCCCCCTGGTTCTTGTCCACCAGAGGTATCAGCTGATAACCCACCTCCAGGCCGATGATGTCCACCGGCATGACGTCGTCCCAGCTGAGATCCTTCTGCTCCACCGGGGCATCCCCCTGGGCCGGCATGAGTTCGCCGCTCGCCGCCTTCGCCTTGTTCTGCTTCTCGCGGCGCAGCAGCCACCAGGCGCCCGCCGCCGCCACCGCCCCCAGGCTCAGGAAAGCCAGGTGCGGCATGCCGGGTACGCTGCCCATCATCAGCAGGATGCCGGCGGAGATCACCAGCGCCTTGGGATTTTCGAACAGTTGGCCGAGTACCGCTGTCCCCATGTCCTGGTCGGTATTCTGACGGGTAACGATGATGGCCGCGGCAATGGAGAGCAGGAGCGAGGGGATCTGGGCGACCAGACCGTCACCGATGGCGAGCAGGGTATAGACCTGGGCCGCTTCGCCGAAGGTGAGCTGGTGCTGCATCATGCCGATGATGAAGCCGCCGATGATGTTGATGAAGAGGATCATGATGCCGGCGATGGCATCCCCCTTCACGAATTTGGAGGCACCGTCCATGGAGCCGTAGAAGTCCGCTTCCTGAGTCACGTCCTGACGGCGCTTCTTGGCCTCTTCCTGGTTGATGAGACCGGCGTTCAGGTCCGCATCGATGGCCATCTGCTTGCCGGGCATGGCGTCAAGGGTGAAGCGGGCGCTCACCTCGGAGATCCGGCCCGCACCCTTGGTGACCACCACGAAGTTGATGATCACCAGGATCATGAAGACGATGATGCCCACGGCATAGTTGCCGCCGATCACCACGTTGCCGAACGCCTCGATCACATGGCCTGCCGCCGCGCTGCCGTTGTGGCCTTCCAGCAACACCACCCGGGTGGAGGCGACGTTGAGGGCGAGCCGCAGCAGAGTGGCGATCAGCAAGACGGTGGGGAAGGCGGCAAATTCCAGGGGGCGGCGGGTATAGACCGCCACCAGCAGCACCACGATGGAGAGGGCGATGTTGAAGGAAAAGAGGATATCCAGCATCAGGGGCGGAATGGGGAGTACCACCATCCCCAGAGAGGCCAATACCAGCAGCGGCGTCCCTACCCCTCTGCTGAGCAGCCACTTGTACTCTTTGAAACGGCCCAGTCCCGCTTTGAATCCCATCGTGCATCTCAATGATAAACTGCCAATAGCGGATTAAAGCAAATATCAAGCCAAGGATTCAATGCATTGATCTATATGGTTTTTATTTTAACGCTGTCAGAAGTCCGTCGTTGGCGTCACGGGGAATGGTGACAGGGGGGAAGCTGCCTTCACCAAGCCGGCCAAAGGCCAGCCCAGGCCATGGGGCGAGGCGCCGCGCCTCGACAGGGAGATTGCGGCCTTGTTTGCGACACAGGGAGAGACCGGATGGTGGGGCCATCCCACCGCTTTATTTGCGAAACGCGGGGGGCACAAGGGAGAGCACCCGGGATCAGGCTGCCACCACTGCGTTATTTGCGAAACTCGGGGGGAATGGGCAGATCCTTGGCGATGGGGGTCGGGCGCCGGCCGCGGCCACGGCGGAACTTCTTGAGCTGATAGACATAGGCCAGCACCTGGGCGACGGCGGCGAAGAGCCCCTCCGGGATCTCCTGGCCAATCTCGGTGGCGTGGTAAAGGGCCCGGGTGAGCGGCGGGGAGGACATGACGGGGATGTCGTATTCGCGCCCGATCTCCCGGATCTTCATCGCCACCTCGTCGACCCCCTTGGCCAGTACCTTGGGCGCCGCCCCCGGCTTGCCCGCATCGTATTTGAGCGCCACCGAGTAGTGGGTCGGGTTGGTGATGATCACATCGGCCTTGGGGACATCCCCCATCATGCGGCGCATGGCCATCTGCATCTGCAACTGGCGTATCCGCCCCTTGACCTCGGGCTTGCCTTCGCTGTCCTTGAACTCGTCCTTGATCTCCTGCTTGGTCATCTTGAGCTGGCGATTGTGGTTCCAGCTCTGGAACGGCACATCGATGGCGACAATGGGGATCAGGGCGCAGCAGAGGATGATCAGCATCCAGAGCAGCAGGTCCAGGGCATCGACGATGCCGCCGGGAAAGCCCTCAAGAGAGAGATTCAGCAGATGGTTGAACTGGCTTGACAGCATCCACCAGGCGAACAGACTGATAAACACCACTTTCGCGATGGATTTGACAAGTTCCACCAGGGATTGCACCCCGAACATCCTTTTGATGCCGCTCAGGGGGCTCAGCTTGCTCCACTTGGGCAGCATGGCCTCGGAGGAAAAGTTCATCCCGCCGAGCAGGGTGTTGCCGACGAAGGCGGCGATGATCACCAGCATGAACAGCAGCCCCAGAGGCTGGATCAGCTCCCCCAGCAGGGCAGGCACCATGGCCCCCATGGCATTGGGGTCGAACGCCTGATCCCGGTCCAGGGTAAAGCCCATGGTGAGCACCTTGATCATGGCCCCTGCCAGACTCTCCTTGATCATCAGGAGGCCGAACACGGTCGCCAACAGGACGCTGGCGGTACCCAGCTCCTTGGAACGTGCAATCTGCCCTTTTTCCCGGGCTTGTTGCAGTCGTTTGCCCGTGGGTTGTTCTGTGCGTTCCTGATCGGTATCAGCCATGCTGGCCTCCTGCCGGCATCAGCCGACTGGCGGCCCGCCAGAGTGGCGGCAAAAGGACCGCAACCGGGAGGGCCTCAGTCATGCTGGCCCCCGAAGCACTGAACGTTGATGAGCTCGCAACTGGTCTCCTGCACCCGCTCCCAGAGCGCGTCGAAGTGTCCCATGAAGCCACCGATGGTGAGCCAGAGGATGAACAGGCCCGACATCATGCTGACCGCAAAGCCGATGCTGAAGATGTTGAGCTGGGGGGCCGCACGGGTCATCACCCCGAACGCGAAGTTGATCAGCAGCAGGGCGATGATGGCCGAGAGCGCCATCACCAGAGAAGCCTGATACATGACCCCGAGAAAGCTCACCAGGCTGCGGATGGCTGGCAGGGTGAGTCCGCTGTCAGATACCGGCAGGGTTTCGAAACTCAACACCACCATGCGCAACATCAGCAGGTGGCCGTCCACCGCGAGAAACACCAGGGTCGCCAGCATCAGGTAGAACTGGCCCACCACGGGAGCCGACTGGCCGTTCATGGGGTCCACCAGGGTGGCAAAGCCCAGGCTGGTCTGCATGGCGATGACCTGACCCGCCATCACGAAGGTCTCCAGCAGGAACTGGGTCATGAGGCCGAGCGCGATGCCGATGAGCAGTTGCTGCCCCAGCACCAGGAAGCTGCCGAGGGAGAAGAGCTCGATCTTCGGCATGGGGGGCAGCAGGGGGGCGATGATGAGGGTGATCGCCAGCGCCAGGCCGATACGGATATGAGCGGGAGCGAGCCGGCTGCCAAAGACCGCCATCACCATCAGGAGACTGCTTACCCGGGCCAGGGGCCAGAGGATGGAGGAGAGCCACTCCATGATGAGCGCCGTGGTGTAGGTCATGACAGCGGCACTCCCGGCAGGGGCAGGCCAACGGGAGGACGCAGGCACCGATCTGCCAGAGCGAAAGGGTGGCCCTTGGCTGGCATCAGCCCACCACCTCGGGGATCTGGCTCACCATCAGCTGGAAGAAGTCCATCAGACTCTGCAATCCCCAGTGAGCCCCCGCCCCCAAGGCCAGCAGGGTGACCACCAGACGGGGCAGGAAGCTCAAGGTCTGTTCGTTGATGGAGGTGGCGGCCTGGAAGATGGCGACCACCAACCCCACCATCAGGCTCGGCAGGATCACGGCGCACACCATGATGGTCACCAGCCAAAGCGCCTCGCGAAAGACGTCGACGAAGGTTTCAGGACTCATTGCTCGCTCCTTTTGATGGGTTTGCCCAGGGCCGCATCCTCCCGGCCTCCTCCTTCGAGAGAAAGAGAGGCCTCGCGCCCTCCCCGAGTGAAGGGGAGAGCCAGGGGGAGGGTCTGCCCTCCCCTAACCACCCGAGCCCAGCCCGAAGCTGGTGGCCAGGGAGCCCAGAATGAGGTTCCAGCCATCTACCATGACGAACAGCATCAGCTTGAACGGCAGGGAGACCAGCATGGGGGAGAGCATCATCATCCCCATGGCCATCAGGATACTGGCGACCACCAGATCGATGACCAGGAAGGGCAGAAACAGCATGAAGCCTATCTGGAAGGCGGTCTTGAGCTCGCTGGTGACAAAGGCCGGGATCAGCACCCGTAGCGGCACGTCAGCAGGCTCGGCCACCTGCACGTTCGCTATCTCCATGAAAGTATTGAGATCCTTGACCCTGGTCTGGGCCAGCATGAACTGGTGAATGGGCAGCTCCGCCTTCTCCAGGGCCTCCTTGGCCCCGATGGTCTCGGCCAGATAGGGCTGCAACGCCTCGTTGTTGATGCGATCCAGCACCGGCGACATGATGAAAAACGACATGAAGAGGGCGATGCCGATCAGCACCTGGTTGGAGGGGCTCTGCTGCAGACCGATGGCCTGGCGCAGGATGCCGAGCACCACGATGATCCGGGTGAAGGAGGTCATCATGATCACCATGGCCGGCAGGAAGGAGAGCGCGGTCATCAGCGCCAGTACCTGCAGGGTCAGGCTGTACTCCTGACTGCCATCCGCCATGGTCTTGACGGTGAGTGCCGACATGCCGTCCTGGGCCATCGCCAGGGGCGAGAGCACCAGAGAGAGCAGTGCCAGCCACCCGGTCCAGTTAACGTTTTTCATGCTTGCCCATCAGTTTGCCCAGTTGCTCGGAGAACGCCTGGGGCTGGCTCTCGTCCAGCGGCTCCTCCAGGCGATAGAGGAAGTTGACCTGCTGCGGCGTCACCCCGACCAGCAGTTGCTGGCCGCCCACCTTGACCACCATCAGCTTCTCCTTGTAGCCAAGGGGCAGGGTGGCGATGACCTTCATCTGGCCCCCTCCCATCACCTGGGAAAGCTTGCTCTTCTTGAGCAGGAAGCCGAGCACCAGGATGAGGCCGATCACCATCAGGCTGGAGAGCAGCCAGGAGGTGAGGCTGGGGGGATTGGCCCCTACCCCCGGGTTGGCCAGGGCTGGCAGGGAAAACAGCCACAACGGGAGCACACGGATCATTTGAGCTTCTTGATCCTTTCAATCTGGCTGATGACGTCGGTGAGGCGGATACCGAACTTGTCGTTCACCACCACCACCTCGCCGTGGGCGATCAGGGTACCGTTGACCAGCACATCCAGGGGCTCACCCGCCACCCGATCCAGCTCCACCACCGAGCCCTGGTTCAGTTGCAGCAGGTTGCGAATGCTGATCTGGCTGCGGCCCACTTCCATGGCGATGGTCACCGGGATGTCCAGAATGGTGTCCAGCTTGCGCCGCTCTTCAGCGCTGATGGGGGCTTCGTCCTTCAACTCCTCCAGGGGGGCAGGCTTGGCTTCGGCCGTGACCTGCTCCTCCAGTGCGGCCGCCCAGGCGTCAGCCATCAAATCCTGCTCGTCATCGGTTCCGCTCATCTTCAATTCCTCAGTGTTGCAACACCTCCCCCGGGGGGAGGATCAATCAGGGTGTTTGTCAGAGATGCTTCGCTCGAGCTCTTCCAGCTCGGCTTCGCCATCAATGCGCACGCCCCCGCGGGTCACCAGATGCATCTCTGTCTTGACCCCGTCAGGGCGCTTGATTTTGTCGGTGATCTTGAGCGCCACGTTCTCCTTGGTGCGCCCCATCTTGGCGTGGAAGGTGGGCAAGTCCTCCACAAAGACCAGCAGGTTCTCCGGCATCTCCACCGGGATGATGTCCCCGGGTCTGAGCTCCATCAGCTCACGCAAGGAGAGCTCGGTCTCCAGCAGCTTGGCCTTGAGCTCCACCTTGACGTCCATGATCTCGTCGCGCAGGGCCTTGCTCCAGCGCACGTCGGTATCCCCCTTGTCGCTCTGCACCCCCGCATCCAGCAATTCGCGGATGGGTTCCAGCATGGAGTAGGGCATGGCCACGTGGAAGTCGCCGCCACCGCCGTCCAGCTCGATGTGGAAGGAGCTCACCACGATCACCTCGGTGGGGCTGACGATGTTCGCCATGGCCGGGTTCACTTCGGAGTCGAGGTATTCAAAGCCCACGTCCATCACCGGCGCCCAGGCATCCTTGTAGTCCTCGAACACCAGCTTGAGCAGCATCTGGATGATGCGCCGCTCGGTGGGGGTGAATTCCCGCCCCTCGATCTTGGCGTGGTAGCGGCCATCACCGCCAAAGAAGTTCTCCACCAGGATGAAGACGAGCCGCGCCTCCATGGTGATGAGCGCCGTCCCCTTGAGGGGGCGGAAACGCACCATGTTCAGGCTGGTGGGCACGAACAGGGTGTGGACATATTCGCCGAACTTGAGCATCTGCACGCCGTTGATGGAGACCTCGGCAGTGCGCCGCATCATGTTGAACAGGCTGATCCGCATGTGGCGGGCAAACCGTTCGTTCACCAGCTCCAGGGTCGGCATGCGGCCGCGGACGATGCGGTCCTGGGAGGAGAAGTCGAACTGGGCGATACCGGGATCCCCAGCAGCTCCCAGCTCCTCCTCCTCGACATCGTCGACGCCGTGCAGCAGGGCATCAATCTCGTCCTGACTTAACAGATCGCTCACGCTTCACCTTTCATTGCATGACAAAGCCGGTAAACAGCACTTGTTCGATTACGGGAGAAGAGACCAGGTCGTTCAGCACCCGGCGGCACTCTTCCAGCGAATCCTGACGCAGCTTCTCCTTACCCTCGAAGGTCATCAGCTGTTCGGCGGTCGCCGAGCTGAAGACCCGCAGCAAGGTGCCTTCGATCAGGGGAATGTTCTGTTTGGCCAGGGTTTCGTCGGCGGTGCCACGCACCATCAGCTGGATCTTGATCTGCACCAGCCGATCCCGCTGGCCTCCCGCCACGTTGAACACGAAGGGACGGGGCATGCCCACATAGAGCGAGGGCTGGGGCGTGTTCGCCTCCGGCTTGGCCTCGCTTTTTTCGGCGGCGGGCTCATCCCCACCGGCGAGCATGAACCAGGCGCCGGCGCCACCCCCACCAAGGAGCACGACGGCCAGGGCGACTATCATGATCAGCTTCTTTTTCTTGCCTGCCGCCGGATCCTTCAGCGTCAGTTCGTTATCGTCTGCCATCCCTTGTCCACCCTAGTCTCAAACTTGTTCGGTATCATAAACTTACTTAAGAATGCATCAAGCATAGAAATCGATTCCGGCATCGTTTGCCGATTCCACCAGCAGCGTGAGGTTGCGAGCGCTCCCCTCGGCCTCTCTGCCATCGCTGCCGCCACCATTTCCCCCCTGTCGCCCCTGGTCACCGAAACCGGACTGACCCTGGGAGGATGACTGCCCCTGCTGCTGGAAGGCTTGCTGCTGCGCCTGTTGTTGCACCACGGTCTGGCCGAGCTGGATCCCCTGCCCTGCCAGCATGTCGCGCAGGCGCGGCATGGCCTGCTCCAGCATCTCACGGGTCTGGCCATGCTGCACCACGAAGTGCACGCTGGCCTGGCTGGAGGCATCCATCTGGATTTGGATCTTCATCTTGCCAAGCCCCAGGGGGTCTAGCTGGATCTCCGCCTGCTGCAGCTTGTCCGCCAGCATCAGGTTCACCTTGTGGTGCAGCTGCTCGGGGGCCTCAGGGGTCGCCAGCTTGAGGTGGGGCAGGCTCTGAGGCTCCCGTCTGACGGTCGCCTCGGCCAGCGGTCTGTTCTCGCCGACCTGGCTCTGTGCCTGATGCAAAGGCTGGCTCACCTCGGCGGGTTCACTGCCCTTGACCTCCATCCCCGACTGTTTACCCAGCTCATCGAGCCGGGACTTGTCCACCTCGGGCTTCACCGACACGGCAGCGCCGGCGGCCACCACGGGGGCGCTCTCCATCTGGTCCAGGCCCGCCGAGAGGGCCGTCAGGGGAGCCTGTGCCCCCTGGGATTCATGACGAGCCAGGATCTGCGGCGCCACCTGCAAGGGGGCCGGGTCCTCCGTCGTCACGGGCTGGCTGCTCCCTGCATTCACCGCAGGCTCGGCCCCTGCACGGGCTCCCTGCCCGCTCGCGGCCTCGGCCTGTCTGGCCTCACCGGCGACAGGGGCCTCCTTCTCTGCCCCTGCCGCCGTCGCGGGCGGGGCGGACTCCGGTGTGGCCGCAGGGGCCGGCCCCTGCGCCACCGTCCGGATCACGCCATCGCCATAGGCGCTGGTGGCACGGGAAGCGGTTGTCCCCTGTCCGGCCGACGCCAGGGGATCGGTCACCTGTGCCTCTTGCGATGAGTCAGCCCGGGTGACAGTGGGAGCCTGGGCGTTTTCTCCGGCCACCACTTTGGCGAGCAGGGCGGCACGCTCCTGACCCGAGAGAGGGGGCTCCCCCCCCTTGGCATCCGGCTCCGCTCCCTTGCCTGCCATGGGCTGGCGGGTCACCCCGCCCTGGTCGGCCACGGCGGTGTCATCGGCCAAGGGGTGCTCTTCTGCCCCCAGCGGCAGAGCCCCCTGACCGCTCGGCACGGCGCTGGCGCCTTGGGCCGCACCGGGGATGGCCTTCGTTTTGTTCCCTTCCTGCTGACGCTCTGGCGTCATCTGCGACAGGGAGGCGCTCCCCTCTGCCGCCTCCACGCCCTCTGCCATCCCCACGTCCTCTGCCATTCCCACCCCCTCTGCCATCCCAGGCGCAGCGGCGCCAGGCGGCAAGGGGTTGCCGTCCACAGGCGCCGCCGCCTCACCGGCCATGGCGGGCGATGTCGGGGGCACCACCAGGCTCACATCCTGGCGCAGGGAGGCTTGCAACTGTTGCAGGAAGTCGTCGGGAGGCAGCTCCCCCTCGTCGTCCGCCCCCTTCGAGGAAGACGCGGACTCGGTGGCGGGCTCGTCAGACGCCAAAGATTTGGCAGCCGGGGCAAGCCCCTCCCGGGCGCCCTCGGCGGGCCCCTGGAGCGCTGGATTGCCCTGACTGGCTGGCGCCTTGCCCATCAGCTGGGCCATGGCCATGGCTTGCGAGAAGGCGGCCTTGCCCTCGCCTGACGGCTGCACGCCCCCTTCGCCCCCGACGGTGGGAGCCAGCAGGGTGGCGCTGCCATCGGCAGAAGGCGCCTGGGGGAGAGTGCTAATCAAGGGGGTCTGTATCATGCTGGGATCCCTGACGACGATTCGGTGACGGCCGCACGTGCGGTCATGGCTTGGCCCATCGGCCTCGCATGACTGGAAGAAAGCAAATTACAGGCCAGATTGGTGATAACGACGCAGGATGGCGTAGTCATCCAGCATCTTCTGCTCCTGGCGCTGGGCCTTCTGGCGCACCTTGTCCGCCTTCTTCTCCAGCAGCAGCTCGACCGCCTTGCGCCGCTGCTGGGCTTCGAGCCACTGGGTGCGGCACTCGGCCAGCGCCTCGCGCACTTGCAACACCCCTTGGTACTGCTGGGTCGCCGCGTTTTCGAGCTTGTTGATGAAGGCGTGATACTGGCTGTTCTGCTGGGGGCTGATCCCCTGCAGACCGCGCTCCGTCCACTGCTGGTGGTAGATCTGGCGGTACTGGTTGAGGGCGTTTTGCTGATCCATGAACAGCTTGAGATCCTGCTGGGCCTTGGCCAGCGCCATGGCGGCCTGCTGTTCGGCCTCCTCCAGCCGACTCGCCAGCAACGTCAATCCTTTACTCATAAGGGCTCTCCACCGGTCAACGCATCAGGGGCATGGCCACCAGTTGCAGGGATTGCAGGCCTTCATCGTAGTGAATGACCTCGCGCATTTTCTGCTGCAAGAACTGATCCAGATAGGGTTTCTGGATGATGGCCCGGTCGATGCGCGGATCCGATCCCTGGCTATAGGCGCCGATGGTGATGAGATCCCGGTTCTGCTGGTAGAGGGAGTAGAACTGCTTGAAGGTGCGCGCCAGCTCCATGTGCTCCGGTGAGGTCACCATGGGCATGACCCGGCTGATGGATTTTTCGATGTCGATGGCCGGATAGTGGCCCGCATCCGCCAGCTCTCGCGCCAGCACGATGTGGCCATCGAGGATGGCTCGGGCCGCGTCGGCGATGGGATCCTGCAGATCGTCCCCCTCCGTCAGCACGGTGAAAAAGGCGGTGATGGAGCCCTGGCCGTCACTGCCGTTGCCGGCCCGCTCCACCAGCGCCGGCAATTTGGCAAACACCGAGGGGGGATAGCCCTTGGTGGCCGGCGGCTCCCCCACCGCCAGTGCAATTTCCCGCTGTGCCTGGGCGTAGCGGGTGAGGGAGTCCATCAGCAGCAGCACATTGAGCCCCTGCTCCCGAAAATACTCGGCGATGGCGAGCGCCGTCTCGCACCCCTTGAGGCGCATCAGCGGCGAGGCATCCGCAGGGGCGGCCACCACCACGGCGCGCTCGCGCCCCTCGGCGCCGAGGATCTCCTCGATGAACTCCTTCACCTCCCGGCCCCGCTCGCCGATGAGACCCACCACGACGACATCCGCCACCGAGCCCCGGGTCATCATGCCAAGCAGCACGGATTTGCCGACACCGGAGCCGGCGAACAGCCCCATTCGCTGACCCCGGCCCACGGTGAGCACGGCATTGATGGCCCGTACCCCCACGTCCATGGGTTGATGGATGGGGCGACGGGCCAGGGGATTGATGCGGTGCTGGGCGAACTGCACCGTCTGGGACGAGAGGATGGGGCCGAGCCCGTCCAGGGGCTGGCCGATGCCGTCGATGACCCGGCCAAGCAGACTCATGCCCACCGGGATGCCGTGATCTTCGGTGACGGGCACCACCCGGGCGCCGGGAATGACCCCCTTGAGCTGCTCGCTCGGCATCAAGAACAGGCGATCCCCGGCAAACCCCACCACCTCGGCCTCCAGGGCCCCATCCTGGGTATCGATGCGGCACAGGGAGCCGATGGCGGCGCGGCAGCCAATGGCTTCCAGGGTCAACCCCACCACCCGGGTGAGCTTGCCTGCCACCGGCGGTATGGGGGCCTGCTCGCGAACCCGGTAGCCTTTAAGCCGATCAAGAAGGGGTGCCGTCATGTCGCCTCCGACGATGAGTGCCTGATGATGCCGTCAGCAGGGCGCTGCACGACGGGTTCGAACCGGGCCATGGCTCAGCTCGCGTTGTCACGCAGGAAATTGCGCAGCAGTTGATCGATGCGCCCACAGAGGGTGAGATCAATGCTGGAAAGCTCGGTGGCCAATTGCAGATCGCCGGGGGAGAAGGTGGGCTCGCTTTGCAGCCGCCAGTGGCGCCTGGCGCACTCCTCGGCGCCAAAGGCGGCCTCTACCCGGGTCACATCCTCCGGGTGCAGCATCAGGGTGACCCCCTGCTCGGCGGCAGGGAGCAGGGCCAACCCCTGCTTGAGTGCCTCCAGCAACAGCGTGGGGGAGGTTTGCGCCTCATGGCGGATGAGGGCGCGGGCGAGCTGCTGCACCAGGGCGATGAGCTGCTGCTCCACCGCCTCGTCCATCTCGCCAAGGGGAGTGGCCAGGCGTGAGACCAGGGCTTGCCAGCGGGCTATCTCCAGCTCCACCTGCTCCCGCCCCATGGCGAGGCCCTCTTCCCTGCCCTGCTCCAGCCCGGCCTGGTGGCCCTGCTGCAAGCCTTCGAGCTTGCCCTCTTCCAGCCCCTTGGCAAAACCGGCCTCGCGCCCATCGCGCATCCCCTCTTCCCAGGCGGCCTGACGAATCGCCTCCACCTCTTCGGCGGTGATGCTGGGGGCGGGTTCTTCGGGTTGTTCTTCCGGCAGGGCCGCATCGGCCTGCTCCTGACGGTACCAGTCAGGAGCCAGCCCCAGGGCATTGGTCTCGACCTCGGCTTCGGTCTCCATCTCTGGCCAGCCCCAGGTCTCAATCTGCGCCGTGTCGGACTCGGGCCTCAGATAGCCGCGCAGTTTGCTGTTCTTGTCATTCATGTGCCGAAGAGACTCCTATCGAGGGCCGGGTACAGGGGCCGACATCATCGCACATTCCATGGCCCATGGCTTAGAGGAACTCTTCGCCACCACCCGCTCCCAACATGATCTCGCCCGCATCCGCCAGGCGGCGCGCCGTGGAGAGGATCTCCTTCTGGGCGGCTTCCACCTCGGAGACCCGGATCGGCCCCATGGCCTCGAGGTCGTCCGCCAGCATCTCGGCGGCCCGCTTGGACATGTTCTTGAATACTTTTTCCCGCATCTGGTCGTCCGACCCCTTGAGGGCCCGTTGCAGCAGATCCCCGGGCACTTCCCGCAGCAGGGTCTGGATGCCCCGATCGTCCACGTCGATGAGGTTTTCGAACACGAACATCAGATCCTGGATCTGCTGGCTCATCTCCTCGTCCGACTCGCGGATGGAGTCCATCAGCTGCCCTTCGATGTTGGTGTCCAGGTAGTTCATGATGTTGGCCGCCGCCTTCAGGCCGCCCATCTTGGCCGCCTGGGCACCGGCCGCACCGGCGAACTGTTTCTCCATGATGTCGTTGAGCTCCTGCAGCGCCGCCGGTTGCACCTCTTCGAGGTTGGCGATGCGCATCACCAGAT
This sequence comes from Aeromonas sp. FDAARGOS 1402, assembly GCF_019046925.1. Classification (NCBI taxonomy): domain Bacteria; kingdom Pseudomonadati; phylum Pseudomonadota; class Gammaproteobacteria; order Aeromonadales; family Aeromonadaceae; genus Aeromonas; species Aeromonas sp. FDAARGOS 1402. Next base: position 2,701,828 of record NZ_CP077201.1, on the reverse strand, counting down.
CCAGGCGCACCTGCTCCGGGAACTGGCTCAGGATCTCGGCGGACTGCTCCGGCTCCAGATAGGAGAGGACGATGGTCTGGATCTGCGGGTGCTCGTTCTGGATGATGCTGGCCACCTGGCGGGCATCCATCCACTTGAGGGAGTCGAGGCCGCGGGCGCCTGACCCCAGGATGATCTGATCCACCAGGTTGCTGGCCTTGTCCTCCCCGAGCGCCGCCACCAGGGCCTTGCGCACGAAGTCTTCACTGCCGATGCCGATGTTGGTGTACTTCTGGATGTCGTCGATAAATTGACGATGCACCGCCGCCACCCGATCGTGGCTGAAATCCGACATGGAGGCCATGGACATGCCGAGCCGCTGCACCTGCTTGGGCTCGAGGTGGCGGAAGATCTGGGCCGCGTCCTCCTCGTTGAGGCTCAGCATCAGTACCGCCGCCATCTCCATGCCCCCCATCTGATCCAGGATCAGACGCTGGCTTTCGGTGATGTCGTTGCCGGTGACCTGGCTTTTATTCTCTTCAGGCATCTTTGGTTACCCATTCTTTGATGACCTGGGCGGCCAGGTCAGGTTCGTTCGCTACCAGGGCGCGCACGGCCTTGAGCAGATCCTCGTCACGGTGCAGGTCAGGCAGCTTGAGCTGACCATCCCGCAGACCGAATACCGGTTCGGCCTCGGCCTGGGCGGCCAGCAGGCTCAGTTCGTCGTCGCCACCCAGCACGGTGTGGTTGTCGAAGTCCAGCTCCCCTTCCGGCTTGGCGTCCGGGTAGAGCAGGCGCTTGAGCATGGGTCGCACCACGGTGACGATGAGCACTATGATGACCAGCACGGAGGCGGCGATGCGCACCGCGCGCCAGAACCAGGGCTGCTCGTAGAGGGGGATGTCGGCCACGGTCTCGAGTTCCGGGCGGTTGAACGGAATGGCGACCACCTCCAGGGTATCCCCCCGGGTCACGTCAAAGCCCAGACCGCCGCTCAGCAGACGGCGCAGGGTATCGAGTTCGGCCTGGCTGCGGGCTTCCCGGGTCACGGCACCGTCGGCGCCGGGGATGGCCTTGTAATCTACCGCCACCGACACCGTCATGCGGCGAATGCCGCCCTGCTGGCGCCGGATGTGGCTGACGGTGGTGTCCAGTTCGAAGTTGCGGGTCGCTTCCTTGCGGGAACGGCCGGAAGAGGCGGTTCCTTCCCCGCCGGCTGCCTGCTCGGGAATGTTGGACGCGGCGGGCGGCTGGTTGGAGAGGGCGCCGGGTACCCCGCCGTTGCTGCCGCTGGCGCTGTTCTCTTCCATGGTCATTTCGGAGCGCACCGCCGGCAGGTCCGGGTTGTAGGTCTTGCGGGTCTGCTCCTGCTGGGAGAAGTCGAGGGAGAGATCCACCTCCGCCGTATAGTTGTCGGCCCCCAGCACCGGGATCAGGATGGCGTCAATTTTTTGTTTGTATTCGAGCTCCTGCTTCTGCTGCATCGCAAACTCCTTGCGGGTCTGGGCAGAGAGGGGATCCTGGGAGCCGGAGTTGAGCAGGCGACCGTTCTGGTCGGTCACGGTGACGCGGGTCGGCTCCAGACCGTGAACGGCGGAGGCGACCATGTCGACGATGGAGTCCACCTCACCCTGGCCCAGGGCGTTGCCCTTGAGGCTCAGGACCACGGTGGCGCTGGGCTTGCGTTCGTTGCGGGCAAACACGTTGTCTTTCGGGATGGCCAGCAGCACCTGGGCCTTGGCGACGTTCTGGAACTGCTCGATGGCGCTCGCCAGCTGACGCTCGCGGCTCAGTTTCAGGCGCTCGCTCTCCATGCGCTGGCTGACGCCGAAGCTGGAGTCCTTGAGCAGGATGGCTTCGCCGTCGTTGCTGGCGTCGCTGTTGTTGGCCAGACCGGCGCGGGTCAGGCGCAACCGGATGTCCGCATAGTTTTCAGCACTGACCAGCACGCTCTTGCCATCCACCTGATAGGGGATCTTCTGCTGATCCAGGTAATCCAGGGTGGAGACCAGCTCCTGGGTGGTGAAGGTGCCGAGGGGACGCATCTCCGGCTCCTTGCCCCACAAGAGGATGAAGACGGCGATGGCCAGACAGATGGTCAGCCCCAGGATCAGGGTGATCTGGCGCAACACATCGGTGTTGGACAGGAAGCCCAGCGCCGAGCTCTTCTGCTCGTGCTCGTCGAGGGCGGCCGCCCCCTCGTTGTTGATCAGCAGATCGCCGTTTTGATCAGTTGCCACGGTTTATGTCCTTGTTGCTGACATGTTCATGATGCTCGGTCGCCATGGGCCCGAGTTACACCGGCATGTTCATGATGGTCTTGTAGGCATCGACCATCTTGTTGCGCACCTGCACCGTCGCCTCGAAGGCGATGGAGGATTTCTGGCCGGCGATCATCACCTGGGAGAGATCCACCGACTTGTCGCCGAGATCGAAGCGGGTACGCAGATCGTTGGCGGTGCCCTGCAACTCGTTGACGTTGTCCAGGGCCTGTTGCAGCATCTGGCCGAAATTCGAGCTGACCGGACGACCGGGCTGGGTCAACGGCGTGGCACCGGCTTCCACCTTGAGGGCCTGCATCTCTTGCATCAGGCTGCTTGCGCTAATTTCCATCTTCCCTTCCCAGACAAATCATTGACACTGACTGGCTTGAAGCAATAAAGGTGCCAACCAGAGCGAGATCTCGAGATCAGGGATAAAAGAGGGGCGCGATCAGGCCGGCGGGCACCGGCCATCCGGCGATCAGGTTGCAGAGCCGGGGGGATCGCCCAGCAGCAGCCGCAGGTAACTCAGGTGCAGATCGTAGTGCTCGCCTGCAGGCAGCTTGGCCAGCACCTCGTCGCGCAGGTAGCGGGCCTTCTCCCCCGCCTGCTCGGGGGCCACCAGCCCCACGCTCACCAGCCTGGCGATGATGGCATGGGAAAGCGCCAGGCTGGCCTCGTCGGCCTCCCCCCAACCGAAGGATGCCCCCTGATCACTCTGTGTCAGGCAGGGCTCGAGCGGTGCTACCAGATCCCCCCAGACCCAGAACGCGGCCGGGATCCCCTCCTGCAGTCGCAGATAGATGCTCTGCTTGTCCCACTCCCGGCGGTGGGCAGCCATCCGCTCCTGTTCGGCCTCATGGGTCATCTTGCTCTCCTTGTCGCTGGACTCTGTGCGGCGCCCATGAAAAAGAGGGCCCAAGGCCCTCTTTTTACTGCAAGTCCCGACAATTAAACAGAGTGCACCTCGATCTCCTCCAAGAAAAAACGAGTCAGATCGGCAGGGATCACTTGTTCAGGTCATCATCCAGCCAATACTTGGAGCCCGAGATGTTGGCGTCAAGCAACAGCCCCTTCTCGCCAATCTGGTAGATGGCCATGCCGCCATTGTACTTGGCGGTGAGCTCGGCGCTCTCCTTGCCCGCCACGGCGCCCACCTCGGAGGTGGCTTCCCACCCCTTGCTGACGAAGGCATCGAACCTCGCCTTGTCCTCGAACAGGATCACCTGCTGGTAGAACTTGCCGCCGATCCCGGCCGCAAGACCGGCACCGAACATCTTCATGTAGGTGTGCTTGCCACTGGTGCGATTGACGGCGACCCCGGCCCCCTGATTGGTGTGGATCATCAGGGAGAACTTGCGCGAGTCGAACACCGCATAGCCATAAGCCTTGTCAAACAGCAACTTGGCCGAGGGCTGTTCGTTGAACAGCCGCACCAGGGCGGTATCGGCCATGGTATCGAGGGCGGTTCTCGCCTCCTCCGGGGTCTTGGGCTCGAGCATGGTGTCGAGCTTCTTGTCGGCGGCGGTCAGCCACTCCTTGCCGGTGGCCGCGCTCTCTGCCGTCCAGGCCCCCGCCTTGTTGTAGGCTTCGGCCCCCCAGCTGGACACCGACTCCCAGGTTTCCTTGGAAAAATCGGTGATCCCCTTCCACGCCTCCTTGCTGGTATCGCTCACCGCGGTACCGAGTTCGGAGGCGGCCTCCTTCAGCTTTGCCCAGTCGGCCAGACCGGGGGTTGAGGCCAGCGCCAGTGCCGTGGCTATCACCAGGAATCGAATCTTCATTGTTTCCACCCTCTGTGATGAGTCGAAGGTCACAGTAGCAGATCTGGCGCCTGCCCGTTAAGGGCATCCCCCCGGCGCGGGTCAGACGCTGACGCGCAGGGGCTCAACGAAGCCGTTTGCCCTGACCGTCCACCACCTGCTCGCCATCCTCCTTGGCAAAGGCCCCTTGCTGCGGGTCGGGCAGGATATCGAGCACCACCTCCGACGGGCGGCACAGCCGGGTGCCGAGGGGGGTGACCACGATGGGCCGGTTGATGAGGATGGGGTGGGCCAGCATGGCGTCGATCAGTTCGTCATCGCTGAAGCGATCGTCTGCCAGCCCCAGCGCCTCGTAGGGGGGCACGTTCTTGCGCAGCAGATCGCGCACCGGCATGCCCATGGCGGCGATCAGGGCCACCAGCTCGTCGCGGGAGGGGGGTGTCTCCAGATAGTGAATGATGGTGGGCTCCACACCGCTGTTGCGAATCAGCGCGAGGGTGTTGCGGGAGGTGCCGCACTCCGGGTTGTGATAGAGGGTGATTGCACTCATTTGCCTGTCTCTCATGACTCAAGTGAATAGAAATGGGTTAGTGGCCATCCGTTAGCGCTTTAGTCCCGCCTCGTACCAGGGTTTGCTGGCGTTGACCACGCGCACCACCAGCAGCATGACCGGCACCTCGATGAGCACCCCGACCACGGTGGCGAGCGCCGCGCCCGAATGAAAGCCGAACAGGCTGATGGCGGCGGCCACCGCCAGCTCGAAGAAGTTGGAGGCCCCGATCAGGGCGGAAGGGCAGGCCACCGAGTGCTTCTCCCCCACCTTGCGGTTGAGCCAGTAGGCGAGCCCGGAGTTGAACAGCACCTGGATCAGGATGGGCACCGCCAGGAGAGCGATGACCAGCGGCTGCTCCATGATGGCGTTGCCCTGGAAGGCGAACAGCAGCACCAGGGTGAGCAGCAGGGCCGCCACCGACCAGGGCTGGATGCGGGTCATGATGCCGTCAAAATGGGCCTGCCCCTTTCTCAGCAAGGCCTTGCGCAGCAGCTGGGCGAGGATGACAGGGATGACGATGTAGAGCACCACCGAGGTGAGCAGGGTATCCCAGGGCACGACTATGCTGGAGACCCCGAGCAGCAGCGCCACCAGCGGGGCAAAGGCAAACACCATGATGAGGTCGTTCACCGCCACCTGCGACAGGGTGAAGTAGGGATCGCCGTTGGTGAGGCGACTCCAGACAAACACCATGGCGGTGCAGGGGGCCGCCGCCAGCAGGATGAGGCCCGCCACGTAGCTGTCCAGCTGATCCGCCGGCAGCCAGTCGGCAAACAGCACCCGGATGAAGAGCCAGCCGAGGAAGGCCATGGAGAAGGGCTTGACCAGCCAGTTGATGAAGAGGGTGACCCCGATTCCCTTGAGGTGCCCCTTCACCTGGTGCAGGGCGCCAAAGTCGATCTTGAGCAGCATGGGGATGATCATCACCCAGATAAGCAGCCCCACCGGCAGGTTGACCCTGGCCACCTCCATGGCGCCGATGGCCTTGAAGAGACTCGGCAACCCCTGCCCGAGGCCAATGCCCACCAGGATGCAGAGGGCGACCCAGGCGGTCAGATAACGTTCAAAAAAGCCGATGGCAGGGGCTGCCTTGGCCTCACAGCTTGCAGACATGATGACTCCCGGTGCGATCCACGCTCGCACCCCAGGTTGAATAGATGAATGACACGGCACATGGGCATCGACAGCCCTGGCCCGTTACGACTCGCCGCAGCAGGGCGACGACCCCTCGGCGCGGGAGGCGCTGCCGGGCCCGGCGGGCAGCAGGCCGCACGCCTCGGGATGGCCGGCGCAGCACTCCTCGGTGAGGTAGGCGATCACCCCCAGCATCAGGGGGATGTTGGCGCGATAGCGCAGAAAACGCCCCTCCTGCTCCACCGACAGCAACCCGGCGTTGAGCATCCCCTTGAGGTGAAACGAGAGGGTATTGGGAGCGATGTCGAGCTCGCCGGCCAGCTCCCCCGCGACCCGCCCCTCCAGCCCGGCCTTGACCAGCAGCCGCCACACCTCGAGCCGGATCCCGGAAGCCAGCGATTCAAAGACCTTGGTGGCCGTCTCTTTGTTCATGGGTCTCCCCCCTTGGATGCTTCATTTCAACTATACAAGAATTATTGAAATGATCAAAGTGTCACCACCGAGCCGACATCGCGACGGGACGGGCCGCCAGAGGCGCCGCCCCGGCCATGTCGTGCCCACTAGCGGCCTCATGTCAGTCATACGGCTAATATCTGGCCTCTCTTTATAAGGCACTCTTATGACCATACCCCGGACAATCCTCCCGTTGGCCGCCCCGCTCACCGCGGCGCCCTGCCCCGCCGCAAAGCCGCAATGCAGCAGAACAACCCCGGCGCCGGATGCACCAAAAGGCGATGAAACGAGAAATGGCCCCAGGGCCCTGCCGTCAGATGACGGGGCCTGGGGAATCCGGGAGAAGCCGGGGAGGAGAGAGGGGGGCGCAATCAGGTGATCACGGGATCCCGATATTGCCGGTGGATGGCACAAAACGCCTCCCGGCTTTGCAGCGCCGCCGCGACGCAGACAGGGTCGAACTGGCTGCCGGCATGGGTCTTGAGGTATTCAAAAGCCGTTTCGAGGGGCCAGGCCTGCTTGTAGGGTCGCTCGCTGGTAAGGGCGTCAAACACATCCGCCACCGCGACGATGCGGGCTTCCAGGGGGATCGCCTCCCCCGCCAGTCCTTCCGGGTAACCCTGACCGTCGAAACGCTCGTGGTGGTAGGCGATGATGTTCTTCAGCATGTCGGTGTGATGGATGCCGTCGAGGCCGAACTCGCGGATCATCAGGGCGATCATCTCCCGCCCCTTGAAGGGGTGGGTCTTCATCACCCCGTACTCCTCGGCCGTGAGCTTGCCCGGCTTGAGCAGGATGGCGTCGGGCACCGCAATCTTGCCGATATCGTGCAGCTCGGAGAAGAGGTGAATGAACTCCACCTCCTCGTCACTCAAGGGGTAATGGGCCGCCACCTCCCGGGCGATGAGCCGCGAATAGGCCGACATGCGGTGCAGGTGATTGGCGGTCTCCTCGTCCCGGTAGCGGCTGAACTCCCGCGCCGTGGTCAGGGCCCCGTTCAGGGTCTGGATGGAGAAGAACTCCACCGCGATGATGGCCGCCAGGATCTGGGCATAGGCCGCCAGCTCACCGCAAATGGCGCCATCGAAGTAACCGGGCTCTTTGGCATCGCAAAACAGAAAGCCGAACAAGCGACTGTTGAGCAGCAGCGGCTCGGTATAGCTCGACGCGTACCCGGCCGCCAGCACTTTGCGGCTGTGCTCGGAGGGGGAGCCCAGCAGGGAATCCAGGGTATCGAGCACCCTGGGCTGCTGGTGCTCGGCCAGGTAGCGCAGGGAAGGCACCTCGCTCAGCCTGACCTCGTACTGCAACAGCGGCGAGCCCCCGTCCGTGCTGTGGGCAAAGGTCTTGAGCTGGTCCGTCTGCGGGTCATAGATGGCGATCGCCACCCGGCTCAACTTGTCAAAGCGCAACCTGAGGGTGGCGTGCACGTTCTGCACTTTCTCACCAAATGAACTCTCCATCCCGCACATCCTTCTGATAGGCCTGTTGGGAGTATAGTGACACCCGTTTTGCCCCTCCTGCCAAATGGTGACGGTGCACAGGGATCGTGATCCCGCCCGCACTGGCGACGGCCCCCTCCCTGCCCGTGGTCATGTCACGCCCGCCCCACCCCGCGTCCCCGGACAAAGAGATTGTTCGCTTCCGACGTGTCGGCTGTATAGTTTTTGGTTAGCCATTCCGGTAAAATCCGCGCCCTTGAATAAGAGCCACCTAAGAGTGATTGAGCGATGTCCAACACAAAACAGGCCCCCAAAGTAGGATTCGTCTCCTTGGGTTGCCCCAAAAACCTGGTCGATTCCGAACGCATCCTGACCCAGCTGCGTACCGAAGGGTACGACGTGGTGCCCAGCTATGACGATGCGGAGCTGGTGGTGGTCAACACCTGCGGCTTCATCGACAGCGCGGTGCAGGAGTCCCTGGAAGCCATCGGTGAAGCCCTGGCCGAGAACGGCAAGGTGATCGTCACCGGCTGCCTGGGTGCCAAAGAGAACCAGATCCGCGAGATCCACCCCAAGGTGCTCGAGATCACCGGTCCCCACGCCTATGAAGAGGTGCTGGGCCACGTCCACAAATACGTGGAAAAACCCACCCACAACCCCTTCACCAGCCTGGTGCCGGCCCAGGGCGTCAAGCTGACCCCGCGCCACTACGCCTATCTCAAGATTTCCGAAGGCTGCAACCACCGCTGCACCTTCTGCATCATTCCCTCCATGCGCGGGGATCTGGTGAGCCGCCCCATCGGCGAAGTACTGGCCGAGGCCAAGCGCCTGAAAGAGGCCGGCGTGAAGGAGATCCTGGTGATCTCCCAGGACACCTCCGCCTACGGCGTGGACGTCAAGCACCGCACCGGTTTCTACGACGGCATGCCGGTCAAGACCAGCATGGTGGCCCTGTGCGAAGAGCTGGCCAAGCTCGGTATGTGGGTGCGCCTGCACTACGTCTACCCGTACCCGCACGTGGATGACGTCATCCCCCTGATGCGCGACGGCAAGATCCTCCCCTACCTCGACATCCCGCTGCAGCACGCCAGCCCGCGCATCCTCAAATTGATGAAGCGCCCCGGCTCCGTCGAGCGCACCCTGGAGCGCATCCAGAAGTGGCGCGAGATCTGCCCCGAGATCACCCTGCGCTCCACCTTCATCGTCGGCTTCCCCGGCGAGACCGAGGAAGAGTTCCAGATGCTGCTGGACTTCATCGACAAGGCGGAACTGGACAGGGTTGGCTGCTTCAAATACAGCCCGGTCGAGGGGGCCAAGGCCAACGAGCTGCCGGATCCGGTGCCGGCCGAGGTGCAGGAAGAACGCTTCCAGCGCTTCATGGAGCTGCAACAGCAGGTCTCCATCCGCAAGCTGGCCCGTAAAGTGGGCAAAGAGATGCTGGTGCTGATCGACGAGGTGGACGAAGAGGGTGCCACCGGCCGCTCCGCCGCCGATGCCCCCGAGATCGACGGCCTGGTCTACCTGAACGGTGAAACCGGCCTCAAGCCCGGCGACATGGTCAAGGTCCGCATCGACGAAGCGGACGAGTACGACCTCTGGGCCAGCCTGGTGGAATAATCACGCCACTCCCCCTCAAAGCCAGTCGGTCTCACCGACTGGCTTTTTTAATGTCCGCCGCCCGTCAGGCTCTTGCATGTCCCCCTGTCATTCCCTGTCCCACCCCTCATCACCGGTCTCCCTCCCCTTGCTCTTTTCGCACGCGCCCGTGAACCAGCGCACACTTCTCTCCTGCCACATGAGCCGCTTGTTTCCTGCGCAAAAATAAGCCGTGTCAACGGGGAAAAAACGAGCACGATCCAGCTCACATTATCGTTGTCACAGGGAGTGGCAAGGTGACTTTTTACTTTGTGAGAATTAATGCAACTGTATAATTTAAAAGGATTAAAAATACATTTTGACGATAATGACGTGCGCCGTGCAATTTTTACGATATCGACGAAATGAAGAGTTGTTGTTTTCCTGTTAATTCTGCTTTTCTAAGGGCGTTGGACGACACAACTACAAGGGTGCAAAACCTGACCAACAGCGAGGGCCGGTATCCAAGCATGCGATGTCGGTGCTCCATTCCAAAACCATGGAAGACCAATAAGAAAGGAAAAAATATGCTTGCCAAAGTATCCAAAATCGCAACCTCAGTCATGCTGGGAACTCTGCTTGCCGGTGCCACCGGCACAGCCATGGCCGCCGACAACAAGACGGTGCTGACCCTGGTTGCCCAGCAGGAAACCGCATGGGTCAAGAACTTCAACCCCTTCCTGCAAGCGGGTCTGCTCCACACCACCCGTCACTTCATCTATGAGCCGCTGGTGATCTTCAACGATATGCAGGGTGGCAAACCCGTCTATCGTCTGGCCACCCACTACGCCTTCAGCGATGATCTGAAATCCGTCACCTTCGACCTGCGCGAAGGGGTCAAGTGGTCCGATGGTGAAGCCTTCACCGCCGACGACATCCTCTTCTCCTTCAACCTGGTCAAGGCCAACAAGGCGCTGGACGAGCGCTCCATCTGGACCCAGATCAAGGGTGTCGAGAAGCTGGGTGACCACAAGGTCAAATTCGACCTGGCCGAGATCAACACCAACGTGGTGAACGACCTGGTGCTGGTGCCCATCGTGCCGGAGCACCAGTGGAAGTCGGTGAAAGACCCGGTGGCCTTCACCAACGACAAGCCGGTCGGGACCGGTCCCTTCACCGAAGTGGACAACTTCTCCGCCCAGCTCTACACCCAGTGCCGCAACCCGCACTACTGGGACAACGCCAGCCTCTCCATCGACTGCCTGCGCATGCCGCAGATGGCCACCAACGACCAGGTACTGGCCGCCGTGATGAAGGGTGACGTGGACTGGTTCGGCTCCTTCGTACCGGACATCGAGCGCCTCTACGTCGGCAACGATCCCAAGAACAACAAGTACTGGTTCCCCGCCTCCGGCACAGTGGCGTTCAACGTCAACTTCCAGAGCAAGAACCCGGGCAACCACGAAGCCTTCAACGACATCAACTTCCGCCGTGCCTTCTCCATGGCCATGGACCGCCAGTCCATGGTGGACATCGCAGGCTACGGCTACCCCACCGTCAACGAGTACCCGTCAGGACTTGGCAAGGCATTCGCCTCCTGGGACAACCCGGACGTCGAGAAGAAGTACGGCAAGTACAACAAGTTCGACCTGGAAGGGGCCAAGGCCCTGCTGAAACAGGCGGGCTACAAGGACTGTGACGGCGACAAGTTCCTCGACACCCCGAGCTGCAAAAAGATCGAGTTCAAGGTGCTGGTACCGAACGGCTGGACCGACTGGGTCAACACCGTCCAGATCGGGGTCGAAGGCCTGCAGGCCCTGGGCCTGAACGCCAAGACCGCCACCCCGGAAGCCACCGTCTGGACCGAGTCCCTGATCACCGGTGACTTCGACGTCGCCCTGCAGGGTTACTTTGCCGGTGCCAACCCGCACAAGTACTTCGAGACCGCCTTCCACTCCCGCAACATGGGTGAGCGCGGCAACCGCTTCGCGGCGCCCCGCTACAAGGATCCCGAGCTCGACAAGCTGATCGACGACTTCACCCAGACCGCCGATGCGGCCAAGCAGAAGGAGATCATGTTCGCCATCCAGGAGCGTGTCGGGGCCAACCAGACCATCATCCCGGTGTTCAACAACCCGACCTGGTACGAATACAGCACCAAGCGTTTCAACGGCTGGTTCAGTGCCGACAACCCGGTCGCCAAGCCGCAGGTTCACCCGGACACTCCGGAGCGTCTGCTGCACGTGCTGTCACTCAAGCCAAACAGCTAATCACCCCGGCCCCCTGCGGGGGGCCCTCTTCCCCGCCATGTCTTCCATCCCCCGCACCTGCCGGGGTTGGGGGGGCTTTGCCCGGCGCGGGGCAGGCTTGCAGTAAAAGGTATCACCATGGGATTTATACTTAGACGCTTCTCCTTCTATCTGGTCGCCTTCCTGGTGGCCGCCACCATCAACTTCCTGCTACCCAGAGCCATGCCGGGGGACCCCGTCTCCGTCATGTTTGCCCGGGCCGGCGCCATGATGGAACCCGCCGCGCTGGAAGCCCTCAAAGCCACCTTCGGTTTCGTGGACGGCCCCATCGGCACCCAGTTTCTCACCTATGTGAAGAGCGTCTTCACCTGGGATCTCGGCACCTCGGTGCGCTACTACCCCCAACCGGTTGCCGACGTCCTCGGCCGCGCCATCGGCTGGACCCTGTTCCTGGTGGGCACCTCCACCATTCTGAGCTTCTCCATCGGCTCCATCGTCGGCATCTTCGCCGCCTGGTACCGGGGCGGACGCATGGACAGCATCCTCTCCCCGCTCACCCTGGTGATGCAGGCCATCCCCCCCGTGGTGGTCTCCCTGCTCGCCCTCTTCCTGTTCGGCGTGAGCCTCGGCTGGCTGCCCATCGGCTACGCCTACAGCCCCGAGATCCCCGCCGATTTTGGCTGGGAACACATCAAGAGCATCCTGCTGCACGCCATCATGCCGGTGGGCACCCTGGCCGCGGTGCAGGTAGGGGGCTTTCTCATCACCATGCGCAACAACATGATCAACCTCCTGGGCGAGGACTACATCACCATGGCCAAGGCCAAGGGGCTCTCCAGCAACCGGGTGATCTTCAACTACGGCGCCCGCAACGCCGTGCTGCCCAGCGTCACCGCCCTCTCCATGGCGCTCGGTTTCGTCATCGGCGGATCCCTCATCACCGAGGTGATCTTCAACTACCCCGGCCTGGGACTGACCCTCTATCAGGGCATCCTGGCCCGTGACTACCCCCTCATCCAGGGGCAACTGCTCATCATGACCATCACCATGCTCAGCTTCAATTTCCTGGCGGACGTGCTCTACGTCTTCCTGGATCCCCGTCTGCGTACAGGAGGCAAATAAGATGCGTATGCCGACTATCTTGAAAATCCTGCTGGGCAACAAGAAGGCCGCCTTCGGCCTCGCCATCGTGGTCACCTTCGTGCTGATGGCCCTGTTCGCCCCGCTGCTCGCCAGCAACGAACCCACCAAGCGGGTCGCCCGCCCCCACCAGCCCCCCAGCGTGGAGCTGGTAATGGGTTCCAACCGCATGGGCCACGATCTCTGGGCCCAGTTCACCAACGGCGCCCGCATCTCCCTGATGGTGGGCTTCGGGGCAGGCCTGCTGGTGTGCGCCCTGGCCATCACGGTGGGCATCACCGCCGGCTACTTCGGCGGCGTGGTGGACGAGTGCCTCACCTTCTTGATGAACGTGGTGTTGGTGATCCCGAACCTCCCCTTGTTGCTGGTGCTGGCAAGCTTCATCGGAGAGGCCTCCCCCATGGTGATCGCCCTTATCATAGGGTTGACCTCCTGGGCCTATGGCGCCCGGGTCATCCGCGCCCAGACCCTGGCCCTGCGGGAGAAGGAGTTCGTCATCGCCGCCGAGGTGCTGGGTGAACCGGCCTGGCGCATCATCCTGGTGGAGATACTGCCGAACCTCATCTCCATCATCGGGGTGAGCTTCATCGGGTCCATCATCTACGCCATCGTCACCGAGGCGACCCTGGAGTTCCTGGGCCTTGGCGATCCGACCGTGGTGAGCTGGGGCATCATGCTCTACAACGCCCAGACCTCGAGCGCCATCCTGGTGGGCGCCTGGTGGGAGATCCTGGCCCCCTGCTTCGCCATCGCCACCCTGGGGGCGGGCCTCGCCATGCTCAACTTCGCCATCGACGAAATCGCCAACCCGCAGCTTCGTTCCCACAAGGGCCTGCGCCGCTGGAAGCAGCTTGCCACTCCCATCACTGCTCAGGAGAAGACAGCATGAAGCCGCAACAACCCCTGCTGTCGGTGCGCCAGCTCTGCGTCGACTACATCACCGAGAGCGGCGACGTGCGCGCCGTCAATTCGGTCAGTTTTGACATCATGCCGGGTGAGGTGTTCGGCCTCGCCGGCGAGTCCGGCTGCGGCAAGTCCACGGTCGCCTTCTCGGTGGCGCGCCTGCACAAACCGCCCGCCTACATCAGCGGCGGCGAGATCCTGTTCAAGGGAGAGAACATCCTCGGCTTCGATGACGAGCGGTTGCGCAGCTACCGCTGGCGCCAGGCAAGCGTGGTGTTCCAGTCCGCCATGAATGCGCTCAACCCCGTGCTGCGCATGGAGGAGCAGTTCTGCGACGTGCTCTTGGCCCACAACCCCGGCATGACCCGCTATGAAGCGATCAAGCGCGCCCAGGAGCTGCTGGAGATCGTCGACATCCACCCGAGCCGGCTCAAGGACTACCCGCACCAGTTCTCCGGCGGCATGCGCCAGCGGCTGGTGATCGCCATCGCCATGGCCCTCAACCCCGAGCTGCTCATCATGGACGAACCCACCACGGCGCTCGATGTGGTGGTGCAGCGGGAGATCCTGCAGAAGGTCTATGCCCTGAAAGAGAAGTTCAACTTCTCCATCCTCTTCATCACCCATGACCTCTCGCTCATGGTCGAGTTCTGCGATCGCATCGGCATCATGTACGCGGGAGAGCTGGTGGAGGTGGCGCCGGCCAAGGCGATCCTGACCGCGCCTCTGCACCCCTACACCCGGGGCCTTGGCAACTCCTTCCCCCCCCTGCACGGGCCCAAGACCGTGCTGGAGGGGATCCCTGGCAGCCCACTCAATCTGCTGGAGGTGCCGGTGGGCTGCCGCTTCCAGGCACGCTGCGCCAAGGTGCACGAGCGCTGCCGCCAGGAATACACCCGGCTGGCCGAGATCCGGCCCGGCCAACAGGCTGCCTGTCACCTTCATGAGGCAGCAGAGGAACAACCGGATCTTCCGATCCATCTGGACAAGGCCGCTGGCTGTTAAGGATGTCTGTCATGCAAATCGCCCAAACCGACGCGCCCATCATCGAGGTCCAGCACCTCTACAAGGACTTCGCCGTCAACTCCAACGCCATCAAGAGCGGCAAGATGCGGGCGCTGTCCGACATCACCTTCAACCTGCACCGGGGCCGCGCCCTGGCAGTGGTGGGGGAATCCGGCTCCGGCAAGAGCACCATCGCCAAGATCATCGCCAAGATGTACAAGCTCTCCAACGGCCGCATCCTCTACCGTGGCCGCGACCTCGAGGAGTTCAACAAGGGCACCGCCCTGCTGGACTATCGCCAGAGCGTACAGATGGTGTGGCAGGATCCGTTCGGTTCACTGAATCCGACCCACACCATTTACCACCACATCGCCCGCCCCCTGCTGCTGCACAGCAAGGTGAGCGACAAGCGGGATCTGCCCGACATGGTCTATGGCCTCCTTGAAAAGGTGGGACTGACTCCCGCCAAGGCGACCGCGGCCAAGTACCCGCACCAGCTCTCCGGCGGCCAGCGCCAGCGGGTCAACATCGCCCGCAACCTGGCGGTGGAGGCGGAAGTGGTGCTGGCGGACGAACCCACCTCCATGCTCGACGTCTCCATTCGCATCGGCATCCTCAACCTGATGGAGCAGATGAAGAACGAGCTCGGCGTCTCCATGCTCTACATCACCCACGACATCGCCACCGCCCGCTACGTGGCGGAAGATCTGGCGGTGATGTACGTGGGTCACATGGTGGAGTGGGGAGAGGTGGACGAGATCCTGCACCACCCCCAGCACCCCTACACCCAGTTGCTCATCTCGGCGGTGCCGGATCCCGAGAAGAGCATCCACGCCGAGCTGGAGGGAGGCCGCAAGGGGGAGATCCCGCTCTGGACCCCGGAATCCCGTGGCTGCCCCTTTGCCGGGCGCTGCCATCAGGCCATGCCCCGCTGCAAGGAGAGCCTGCCCCCGGTGACCCGGCTCGCCGACAACCACTTCGTGCGCTGCTACCTCCACGAACAGGGGTAAGCAGGCCCGCGGCCGGGCACCGTCGCCCGGCCATGCCTCGCGTCGGGGCCGCAAGGCCCCGCAATGAGCCTCGCCCGCCAGGGGCGAGCCTTCGGAGTAAGACCTTGATGGAACTTTTGATCAACCAGGTGGGTTACGAATGTGACGGGGAGAAGAGAGCCCTGCTGCAGTGCGGCGCCGACCTCGATATCCGCGGCCACGTCAGGTTGCTGCGCCAGGAAGACGACCACCTCCTGCTGGAGACGCCGCTGGTGGCGGCGGGAAGTGTCCCCGGCTGGCAGGGGCGCCACTACTGGCGGGCCGATTTCTCCGCCTTCACCGAGCCCGGCCACTACCGACTGGAGGCCGTCGTGACTACGGGAGCGCAGGAGCGCCTGGTGCGCTCCACCCCCTTTGCCATCGGCCGGGGGCTGCTGGCACGCCGCTGCCTCTCCGATGTCATCCACTACTTCAAGGGACAACGCGCCAGCGGCACCTTCGACCGGGCGGACCGCAGGGCACGCCTCTTTGGCACCGATCAGCGCCGGGACGTACATGGCGGCTGGTTCGACGCCAGCGGCGACATGAGCAAGTACCTGAGTCACCTATCCTACGCCAACTACCTCAATCCCCAGCAGACCCCCATGGTGGTCTGGTCCCTGCTCAAGTGCAGGGAACTCCTGGCGACACGTCGCGACATCGACGGGATGAACCTGTGCAAACGGCTCAATGACGAGGGGCTGCACGGGGCAGATTTTCTCTGCCGGATGCAGGACGAGAGCGGCTTTTTCTACATGACCCTGTTCGACAAGTGGAGCAAGGATCCCGAGCAGCGGGAGCTGTGCGCCTATTCGACCCAGCAGGGGATCAAGTCCGCCCACTGGCAGGCGGGCTTTCGCCAGGGGGGTGGCATGGCCATCGCCGCCCTGGCCCGCGCCGCCCGGGAACCGATTGGCGGCGACCTTGACACAAGCCAGTACGCCGACGCGGCCAGACGCGGCTACCTGCACCTGCGCGAGCACAACCTCGCCTACCTGGATGACGGGGTCGAGAACATCATCGACGACTATTGCGCCCTGCTGGCGGCGGTCGAGCTCACCAGAACGCTGGGCGCCGAGTGGCTCGCCGAGGCGCGGGATCGGGCCGGCCGGCTGTGCGCCCGCCAGCGCGCCCACCCCGATCTCGGCCACCATTGGGCCGCCAACGACGATGGCTCTCGCCCCTACTACCACGCCGCCGAAGCGGGCCTGCCGGTGCTGGCGCTGCTGGAGTATCTCGCCATCGAGCCGGATCCGGCGCGCCAGTGGGCGGCCAGGACCGTCGCCGAGCAGGCCCTGGCGGCCGAGCTGGCCCTCGCGGCCCGGGCAGGCAATCCCTTCGCTCTCGCCCGCCAGTATGTGAAAGGGGTCGATGAGGCACCCCGGGTGAGCTTTTTCATGCCCCACCACAACGAATCCGGTTACTGGTGGCAGGGGGAGAACGCCCGGCTGGCATCGCTCGCCACCATGGCGTTTGCTGCCGCACAGCACCTGCCCGGGCAGAGCGCACTGCTGCGCACCTTCGGCCAGCAGCAGCTCGACTGGATCCTGGGGAGAAACCCCTTCAACGCCTGCATGCTGGCGGGTCAGGGCATCAACAACCCGGAATACACCGCCGGCTACCCCAATGCACAGGGGGGGATCTGCAACGGCATCACCGCCGGCTTCGATGACGAAAATGACGTGGCCTTTATTCCAGAGGCGTACAAGGATCGACTGGATCAGAACTGGCGCTGGGGGGAGCAATGGATCCCGCACGCCGCCTGGTTCGCCCTGGCCATCACCTGGCAGAGCGCACAAGGAGGCCACCATGATTGAGAGCGGTTCACACATCACTGGCACCGGGGAGAGCCCTGGATCCTCCATACCGCCAGCCAGGTTTACCCTGGCCATCACCTGGCAAAGCGCGCAGGGAGGCCCCCATGATTGAGTTCTGGGTCGGGGTGGATGGCGGCGGCACCCACACCCGGGCCCGCATTCGCAACAACGCAGGCAAGCTGCTCGGCGAGGGGCGCGCCGCCGGCTCCAATCTGGAGCTGGGCATCGCCCTCGCCCACGGCCATGTGCTGGCTGCCATCGATCAGGCCCGCATCGAAGCGGGTCTGCCCAGAGAGAGCGTACAGCGGATGGGAGTCGGGCTCGCACTCGCCTCCGCCGAGCTCGCCGACTGCTACCACGCCATGCTGACCATGCCCTTCCCGTTTACGCGGGTGAAGCTCACCTCCGATGCCTTTGGTGCCTGCCTCGGCGCCTTCGACGGCCAGGAGGGGGCCATCCTGATCGCGGGCACCGGCTCGGCGGGACTCATCTACCGGGAGGGACGCCTTCGCACCTGCTCGGGTCGCGGCTTCCCCGTCTCGGATCTCGGCAGCGGCGCCTGGCTCGGGCTGCGCGCCATCCAGCAGTCCCTGCTCTGCCACGACGGCATCCTGCCCCCCAGCACCCTGGCGGTGCGCCTGATGGATCACTTCAAGCGGGATCAGGCCGAGGTGGTGCGCTGGGCCGCCCGCGCCATCCCGGCCGACTATGGCCGCTTCGCCCCCTGGGTCTTCGATGCCGCGAGCGACGGGGACGAGCTCGCCACCGCCCTGCTGGATGAGACCTGTGCCCAGCTCGGCATGCTGCTGGAGGGCATGACCCAGCTCGGGGCAGACCGGATCGCCCTGCTGGGCGGCATTGGCACGCGCCTCGCCCCCCGTCTGGGCCA
The DNA here is from genome assembly GCF_019046925.1 of Aeromonas sp. FDAARGOS 1402. Taxonomy (NCBI): domain Bacteria; kingdom Pseudomonadati; phylum Pseudomonadota; class Gammaproteobacteria; order Aeromonadales; family Aeromonadaceae; genus Aeromonas; species Aeromonas sp. FDAARGOS 1402. Next base: position 2,683,637 of record NZ_CP077201.1, on the reverse strand, counting down.
CTTCCATCTGGTCACCCCCAAGCGCGACGCGCTGGAGGGGGCCATCCTGTTTGCCAGGACGGAGGCGCTGCCATGTCTGCATCCCTGATGCTTGGTCGGGCCGACAACACCTGCGGGACAGGTTCCCGTTTCCTTCACCCCATCAGAGGAATTCCCATGTCCGCACCCCTGATCCACACCCGGGTCGATCACCGTGACGGTGACGATATCTGGTTTCGCTTCACCCTGAGCCAACTCCCGGCCACTCCCTGGAAACTCCACTTCTGCCTCGCCCGCCAGATCGATCCCCACTCGATCGAAGGGGGCGCTCTGGAGCGCCAGAGCGGCAGTTACAAGGTCATGGTGCCCCACGAGGGGGTGAGCGAGCTGCGCTTCTGCTGTCGCAACACCCCGCTCAAGCATGACTCCGATATGCCCAAGGGTTTCTTCCTGAGCCTGGAGAGCAAGGGACAGCTGCAACCCCTGGTGCTGGAGGGGGAAGACCTTGGCCTGACCAACCCGCCCTCCCCGGGCCCCGACCTGCCACAGGTGGAGGCCGTCAACGGCCTCGTGCCCCAGCCCGCCCACCTGATTTATACAGAAGGCAACTTCCGGCTGGCCGAGCGGGCCCACGTCGACGGCCCCGTTCCCCTCGCCTCACTGCTCGCCCATTTCAACGAGCTGACAGGCCTGGCCCTGACCCAGGATCACGATGCGGAGATCCACCTCGTCGAGGCGACACTTCCCCCCGAGGGGTATGAGCTCACCATCACCCCTGAGGAGATCATCATCCGGGCCGCCGGCGAGGCGGGCTGGCGACACGGACTGGTGAGCCTGGCCCAGTGGGCGCTGCAACACGGAGAGAGCCTGCCCTGCCTGACGGTGCGGGATGCACCGCGCTTCGGTTTTCGCGGCATCTTCCTCGACTGTGCCCGCCACTTCCACTCCCTCGCCACCCTCAAGCGCCTGCTCAAGCAGATGAGCCTCTACAAGTTCAACCGCTTCCACTGGCACCTGACCGATGACGAGGGGTGGCGCCTTGAGATCAAGGCCTTCCCCCAGCTGACCGCCGTGGGTGCCTGGCGCGGCCATGGCCTGGCGGTGGGGCCTCAGCTGAGCGGCGGCCCCGATCCCTACGGCGGCTACTACACCCAGAGCGAGGTGCGCGAGCTGGTCGCCTACGCCGCCGGGCTTGGCATCACCATCATTCCGGAAATAGACATCCCGGGGCACTGTCACGCCGCCATCAAGGCGCTGCCCGAGCTGCTGGTGGAAGAGGCAGACCGCTCCCGCTACCTCTCGGTGCAATATTTCGACGACAACGTGCTCAACCCGGCCCTGCCCGGCACCTACCGGTTCCTGGACGCCGTGATGGACGAGGTGTGCGATCTCTTCCCAGGGAGTCAGGTTCACATGGGGGGGGACGAAGTGCCCACCGGCGTCTGGACCGACAGTCCCGCCTGCCAGCAGCTGATGGCCGAGCAGGGGTATCAGGATTGCCGCGAGCTGCAGGGGCACCTGCTGCGCCACTGCCAGCAATACCTGGCCAGCAAGGGCAAGCAGATGCTGGGGTGGGAAGAGATACTGCACGGTGACAAGGTGAGCCGGGAGGCCACCGTCTTCGCCTGGACCAGCTTCCAGGCCGGCCTGGATGCCGCCGCATCCGGTTACCCCGTGGTGATGGCGCCTGCCCAGCACCTCTATCTGGATCTCGCCTGGAGTCAGGACATCCACGAGCCGGGACTCTACTGGGCGGGTACCCTCAACCTGGCGCAGGTGCATGCATGCGATCCTGCCCCGACCGATTTCCATGCCAACGATAACATCCTGGGGGTGCTGAGCCCCTTGTGGTCGGAACTGATCACCTCTCGCGATCGTCTCGACTACATGTTGTTCCCGCGCATGCTGGCCACGGCAGAGGTGGCCTGGAGCACTCCCGCCCGCAAGGTGTGGGAGCACTTCGTCGCCCGTCTACCCGGCCAGCTGCACATCCTCGACCAGTTGCAAGTGCGTTACCGGGTGCCACAGAGGTAGTGTTATCTTTTTCTTTTCGGCGACCTTTTGGTCGCCGTTTTTTTACCCATCAACAACAAAAACCCAACCTAGCCCCTACTTTTCATCTGCCTTTGTTGGCAAAATAAGGCCCCCGATGAAACCAGACAGGGGATGCACCTCCCTGCGGTTCCGCCACAATAACAATCAGCAAACAGATCGGAGCTTACCCTTATGGCCCGCAAACACGCCCAGGTCGTGGACAGTGAAGTGGAATTTCCCGCCGACGTGCAACTCGTCTCCACCACGGATCTGCGCGGCGTCATTACCTACGCCAACCCCGCCTTCTGCCGCATCGCCGGTTATCAGGTCGATGAACTGGTCGGCCACAACCACAACCTGGTTCGCCACCCCGACATGCCCAAGGCCGCCTTCGCCGACCTCTGGGATCGCCTCAAGGAGGGCAACCCCTGGCGGGGAGTGGTGAAAAACCGCTGCAAGGATGGCCGCTATTACTGGGTCGACGCCTACGTCACCCCCATCTACGAGCACGGCAAGATAAGCGGCTACCAGTCGGTGCGCTGCAAGCCCGACCCCCAGCTCAAGCAGGCAGCCGCCCAGGCCTATCGGGTCCTGCTTCAGGCCGAGCAACGGGGCACCCCGGCCCGCCCCTCGCTGCGCCGTTTCAGGCCGCTGATGCTCGGCCTGCCGCTGCTGGCGCTGCTGGTCTGGGCCGCCCTCATCCAGGGCCCCCTCACCGCGCTGCTGATGCTGCTTCCCCCCCTCGCCATTGCGGGCGCCTACTGGCGCGAACTCATCGCCCTGCCCCGCTATCTCAGGCAGCTCGGTCAGCAATATGACAGCCTGACCCGGCTGGTCTATTCGGGGGATGCCCCGGGTGCCATCGCCGATTTTCACCTGAAGATGCTGCAGGCCCGAATCCGCACCGTGCTGGGGCGGGTCGACGATGCCACTCATCCGCTTCAGGCCCTGGCAACCGATCTGCAGGACTCCTCACACCGCGCCTTCCTCGACATCAACGAGCAGGATGCCCAGACCCAGCAGATGGCGGCCGCCATGACCCAGATGGCCAGCACCGCCCACGAGATTGCCCGCAATATCCAGGACACCAACGGCCAGGTGACCGAGGCACGCAGCAGTTGCCAGAGCACGGTGGAACAGCTGGATCAGACCCAGCAGCAGATGACCAGGCTGGCCAGCCAGGCGGAGCAGGCCTTCCACTCTGCGGTGGAGCTCGCCAGCGAGTCGGAGCGCATTGGCAGCGTGATGGGTGAAATCCAGGGCATCGCCGAGCAGACCAACCTGCTGGCCCTCAACGCCGCCATCGAGGCCGCCCGTGCTGGCGAGCAAGGGCGCGGCTTTGCGGTGGTGGCGGACGAGGTGCGCACCCTGTCGACCCGTACCCACAAGGCGACCGAGCAGATTCAGGGCAGCATCAGCCAAATCCAGCACACCCTGGAGCGCTGGCAGGGCATGATGCAGGACAACCTGGCCCAGACCCGGGAATGCGTCGAGATGACCCGCCAGGGATCAGGCAACCTGCACCTGGTGCTGGGTGAAATCGATCAGGTGACCGAATTCTCCACCCAGATCGCCGCCGCTGCGGAGCAGCAGCAGGTGGTGGTGGAGGAGATCAGCCGCAACATCCACCAGATCTCCGAATACTCCCGCGCCAACAGCCAGAAGATCCAGGCGGTGGACGACTCCAGCCAGGAGCTGCTCAGGCGGGCCTGCGAGCTCAGGGGACTGAGCCAGACCTTCGGCTGACAGATTGCAAGCCCCATGACAGAAGCGCCACAATGGCGCTTCTGCTGTTTTTGACGAGCCATCATCATGAGAACGAACGCGCCCCCCCTGGACAAGACGGCCCGCATCGAGGCGATCCTGGCCCTGATCCCCCCCGGCCGCGTGGTGAGCTACGGCCAGGTGGCGGATCTCGCGGGCCTGCCCGGACGAGCACGACTGGTGGGCAAGGTGTTGCGGGAAACCGACAAGGTGCTGCCCTGGCACCGGGTGCTGGGGGCGGCAGGCACCATTTCGCTGCCAAAAGGATCCGCAGGCTTTGACAAGCAAGCGGGGCTGCTGCAGGAGGAGGGGGTGCCCGTGATTGGCGGGCGGGTCAGGATGCGGGAGTGGCAGTGGCAGCCCGACCTGGCCGAGCTGCTCTTTCTGGTTCCCTTCTGACGAGGCTGGCACGCCCCGAAGGGATGGGGGCTCTTGCAACAAAGGGAGGGCCTCTGTGATCGCCCTCCGTCACGTTCTCTTCCCTAGTCGCCGGCAATGGGTCCCAGAATGTCATCGCTGCGCACCTGTACCGGGATGGTCTCATCCTCCCGTTGCAAGAGCACCAGCAGACTCTGTCTGTCCACCTCCAGCACATAGGCCGTCCCTTCACGGGTCAGGCAGGTCATGCCCGGCCGTATTTCATGTATCTCCATGACAACTCCCTGTCTTGCGCTGCCATCCATGCAGCCATTCCAGTATATCGCCATCCACCAACAAAGAAGCCCCTCGCAAGGGGCCTCTTTCATCATGCGGTGAGCGGCGTCGCCATCAGGCTTTCTTCGCCTTGGGCAGGCTCTCCTGCCATTTTCCGTTGTCGTAATGGGCTGTCCAGCCGGTCGCCTTGCCGTTGACCTCGGTCATCACGTACTGCTCCTTGGTCTTGCGGCTGAAGCGCACCACGGAGGCGTTTCCGTCAGGATCTGACGCCGGGGCGTCCGCCAGGTACTGGTGCTTGGGAGAGAGGCGATCGCGGAAGCGCTTGAGCTCCTCCACCAGGGGCGCACGGGTCTCGCGGGATTTGGGGAAGTTGCTGGCGGCCAGGAAGAGGCCGGCGGCGCCATCCCGCAGCACGAAGTGGGCGTCGGACTGGGTGCATTTCAGCTCGGGCAGGGGTACCGGATCCTCTTTCGGCGGTGCAATGTCGCCATTTTTCAGGATCTTGCGGGTGTTCTTGCAGCTCTCGTTGGTGCAACCCATGTATTTGCCGAAGCGGCCGTTCTTGAGCTGCATCTCGGAGCCGCAGCGATCGCACTCGATGCTCGGCCCTTCGTAGCCCTTGAGCTTGAACTGCCCCTGCTCCACCTCGTAACCATCGCAATCCGGGTTGCGACCGCAGACGTGCAGCTTGCGGCTGTCGTCGATGATGTAGGCGTCCATGGCGGTGCCGCAGATCCCGCAGCGATGCTTGGCACGCAGCGCATCGGTTTCCGCCTCGTCCCCGTCGGTGGCGGAGACGAACTCGTCCGCACTGACCAGGTTGATGGTCTTCTTGCAGCGCTCCTTGGGCGGCAGGGCATAGCCGGAGCAGCCGAGGAAGACGCCGGTGGTGGCGGTACGGATACCCATCTTGCGGCCACAATCCGGGCAGTCGATATCGGTCAACACCATCTGGTTGGCACGCATGCCTCCCTCTTCATGGGGCTTGTCGGCCTGCTCCAGCTCCTGGGTGAACTCGGCGTAGAAGGCGTCGAGCACCTTCTTCCACTCCAGGCTCCCCTCGGCGATGCCGTCGAGCTTGTCTTCCATCTTGGCGGTGAACTCGTAGTTCATCAGCTCGACGAAGTTTTCCACCAGGCGGTCGGTGACGATCTCCCCCATCTTCTCGGCGAAGAAGCGGCGGCTCTCGACCCGCACATACCCACGGTCGACGATGGTGGAGATGATGGAGGCGTAAGTGGATGGACGGCCGATGCCGCGCTTTTCCAGCTCGCGCACCAGGGCCGCTTCGGTGAAGCGGGCGGGCGGCTTGGTGAAGTGCTGGCGCGGATCCAGCTTGACCAGTTTCAGCACCTCGCCGACGGTCACCGCCGGCAGCTGGCTGTCTTCACCCTTGCGGCCCATGGGCGGCAGGGCCTTGGTCCAGCCGGCGAAGCGCAGGGTGCGACCGCGCGCCTTGAGCTCGAACTCCCCTGCCTTGACGGTCAGGGTGGAGGAGTCGTACTGGGCCGGGGTCATCTGGCAGGCGACAAACTGGCGCCAGATGAGGTCATAGAGCCGCATGGCATCGGGCTCCATCCCTTCCAGCATTTCGGCAGTCACCTGGACGCTGGAGGGGCGGATCGCCTCGTGGGCCTCCTGGGCATTGGCCTTGGCGCCGTAGAGGTTCGGATCGCTCGGCAGGTAGGCGGCACCATACTGCTCGCCGATGTATTCCCGCACCGCGTCCACCGCCTCTTTGCTGAGGTTGGTGGAGTCGGTACGCATATAGGTGATGTAACCCGCTTCATAGAGACGCTGGGCCATCATCATGGTCTTCTTGACCCCGAAGCTCAGACGAGTAGAAGCGGCCTGCTGCAGGGTGGACGTGATGAAGGGAGCGGAGGGCTTGGAGCCGGTCGGCTTGTCTTCCCGGTTGACCACCTTGTAGTCGACCCCTTCCAGGGCCGCCACGGCGGCGAAGGTCTCGGCCTGGGTCACCGGCTTGAAGTCGGCACCATTGCGGCTGACCACCTCCATGCGCAGCTCGCTCTTCTCGGCGGTGAGCAGGTCGGCGTTGAGATCCCAGAACTCCACCGGCACGAACGCCTTGATCTCCCGCTCCTTGTCGACGATGAGGCGCACCGCGACGGATTGCACCCGACCGGCGGAGAGGCCGCGGGCCAGCTTCTTCCACAAGAGCGGGGAGACCATGTAGCCCACCACCCGGTCGAGGAAACGACGGGCCTGCTGGGCGTTGACGCGATGAATGTTCAACTCGGACGGCTGGGCGAACGCCTCCTGGATGGCGCTCTTGGTGATCTCGTTGAACACCACGCGCTTGTAGCGGCTGTCGTCGCCACCGATGATCTCGCGCAGGTGCCAGGCGATCGCTTCCCCCTCTCTATCCAAGTCGGTTGCGAGATAGATGGTGTCGGCCTTGGCGGCCAGACTTTGCAACTCGCTGACCACTTTTTCCTTGCCGGGCAAAATCTGGTAGTTGGCCTGCCAGCCTGCGGTCGGGTTGATGCCCATCCTTGAGAACAGGGCGTTGCGATCCTTGGCCGCCTTCTCGGATTCGCTGAGCTTGATGCCGCGAATGACAGGTTTTTTGGGCTCGGTGCTGGCGCTGCCGCTGGTCGGCAGATCGCGCACGTGGCCTACGCTGGATTTCACCACGTAGTCCTTGCCCAAATATTTGTTGATGGTCTTGGCCTTGGCCGGAGACTCCACGATGACCAGTGATTTGCCCATGCTGTAACTATTATCCTCATTGCACCCGACGGGGTTGGCGTGCGGTTTTGTGGGGCTGTATAAGAGATTTGACGGGAAAAAGCAATCTTGCGGGTCAATTTGCCCGACAGCCCGAACCGCACTGCTTCTTTATTTATTAATGCGAAGCCGGGGCGCGGGAAGCAACCGCTTTTTTGTTTTTATGCTATATCCCCCCCTTTTTTAGATTGGAAATGACATATCCAGCCACCCTTGTGACATAAAAACCCATTCTGGTTATCAGCTTGTTACAAAGGATGAAATCTCTTTATAATGGCCGCACACCGCAGCTTTGTGCGCGGAAGGAACCGCTCCCCATATAAAAATCGAAAGGATGTGATCATGAAGCACTTCGAGGTCAACTTCGACGGCCTGGTCGGCCCCACCCACAACTATGCCGGCCTCTCCTATGGCAACGTCGCCTCCCAGAGCAACGCCAAAGAGGCCTCCAACCCCAAGGAAGCGGCCAAGCAGGGGCTGCGCAAGATGAAGGCGCTGACCGACCTCGGCATGGTGCAGGGCGTGCTGGCCCCCCAGGAGAGGCCGGATCTCGCGACCCTGCGCCGCCTGGGCTTCACCGGCAACGATGCCAGCGTCCTGGCCCAGGCCGCCAGACAGGCCCCCGCCGTGCTGGCCGCCTGCTACTCCGCCTCCAGCATGTGGACTGCCAACGCCGCCACCGTCTCCCCGAGCGCCGACACCCAGGATGGCCGCATCCACTTCACCCCCGCCAACCTGACCAACAAGTTCCACCGCTCCCTGGAGCCCGAGGTGACCGGGCGCATCCTGCGGGCCGTGTTCAACAACGATCGCCACTTCTATCACCACCAGCATCTGCCGGAGAACGACCACTTCGGTGACGAAGGCGCCGCCAACCACACCCGGCTGTGCCGCGCCTATGGCGAAGCGGGGGTCGAGCTGTTCGTCTATGGCCGCAGCGCCTTCGACGTCTCCCAGCCCGCCCCCAAACGCTATCCGGCCCGCCAGACCCTGGAAGCGAGCCAGGCCATCGCCCGCCTGCATGGCCTGGGGGATGAGAGTGCGGTCTTCATCCAGCAGAACCCGGACGTGATCGATCAGGGGGTGTTCCACAACGATGTCATCGCGGTGGGCAACCAGAACGTGCTCTTCTTCCACCAGCAGGCGTTCCTCCATACCGAGGCGGCGCTGGCCGAGGTGCGTACCAAGTTCGGCGACGGGGAACTGCACTTCATCGAGGTGCCGACTGCAGAGGTGTCGGTGCAGGATGCGGTGAAGTCCTACCTGTTCAACACCCAGATCCTCACCCTGCCATCCGGCGAGATGGCGATCATCGCCCCCACCGAATGCCGCGACAACCCGGCGGTGTCCGCCTATCTGGCCAGGCTGGTGACCCTGGGCACCCCCATCAAGGACGTCCACTACATGGACGTGAAGCAGAGCATGAGAAACGGCGGCGGCCCCGCCTGCCTGCGCCTGCGGGTCGCCATGAACGACACCGAGCTCGCCGCGGTCAACCCGGCCTGCCTCATCACCGACAGCCAGTTTGCCCGCCTGGATCAGTGGGTCGAGAAGCACTATCGCGACAGCCTGGCGCTGGACGATCTGCGCGACCCCTCCCTGGTGCTGGAGACCCGCACCGCTCTGGACGAGCTGACCCAGATCCTGAAACTCGGCTCCGTCTACCCCTTCCAGTGCTGAGGATCTGTCACGATCTGACTGCCAGGTCGCGTTCAAGACTCCTGCACTGCTCTTTGCCTTGCTGACGACCTCTCGCGACAGCTCGTAGACAGGTGCCAAACCGCAACAAAGCCATCAAAAAGCCGGGCAATGCCCGGCTCTCTTTTTTCTTCAACAAGACGCCTCAGCGCCAGGGGCTTTGTTGCCACAGCCGACCAAGGCCGGCCTCCAGCCCCAGTGCCGCCTGCTTGCCAAGCTTCTGGGTCAGGCTCCTGGGTTTGCTGTAGCGGATGCCGACCACCTTGTGATGGCTGGCCTGGGCCAGCAGGTAGTCATCGCTGGTGCAAAGCGCATCCACCAGACCGAGCTGCTTGGCCTGGCTCGCAAGCCAATGCTCGCCGGTGGTCACCTTGTCGATGTCGAGACCGGGTCTGTGCTCGGCCACGAAGGCCTTGAACTGTTCGTGGATGGCCCCCAGCTCCTCGCGAAACTTCTCCCGCCCCAGATCGTCGTTCTCGCCGAACATGGTGATGGTGCGCTTGTACTGGCCTGCGGTGTGCATCTCGAATTCGATGTCGTGCTTCTTGAGCAGCTTGTTGAAGTTCGGCATCTGGGCAATGACACCAATGGATCCGACGATGGCGAACGGCGCCGCCAGGATCTTGTCCGCGACGCAGGCCATCATGTAGCCACCGCTCGCCGCCACCTTGTCGATGGCCACGGTCAGCGTGATGTCCTTGTCCCGCAGCCGCTGCAACTGGGAGGCGGCCAGGCCGTAGCCATGCACCACACCGCCGCCGGATTCGAGGCGCAGCAGCACCTCGTCCCCGGGCCGGGCCACGCCTATCACGGCACTCACCTCTTCCCGCAGGGAGGCCACTTCCTTGGCATCCATGCTGCCGTTGAAGTCGATGACGAACAGCCGGCTGCGCTCATCCTCCCCCTTGGCTTTGGCCTTGTGCTCGGCCTTGCGGGTCTTCTCCATCTGCTTGCGCTCGGCCTTGCCCGCCAGGGCTGCCTGCAGTTGATGGCGCCCCTGCTCCAGCTCGCCGGAGAGATCGGTCACCACCAGCTCCCCCTTGCGGGATTTGGGCTGGCGGCTGCTCACCACCATCAGGATGACGGCGCCGATGGCCAGCAGGAAGGTGAGGGTCTTGGCCAGAAACAGGCCGTATTCGGTCAAAAATGCCACTTGATGCTCCGCTCAATGTCCGGTTTTTTCACATAGTAAGGAGTTTGCCCCCCTCGCGCAAAAACTCTGCCATCTCCCGTGCCAAGGGCGGAGGGATCGACGCTATCGCCCTGTTTTATTCACATTTTTGCCGTCTCATACTGGTCAACTGCCGGGCCGGATCAGTACACTTGCCCACTCGATTCGTTGCGCCAAGCCGCCAGGCATTGTTAACAGGAGTCCACATGCTCGACTATCAGGCCCCCCGTGATCTGCTCAAGGACAAGGTCATTCTGGTGACGGGTGCCGGTGACGGCATCGGCCGCGAAGCGGCCCTCACCTATGCGGCCCACGGTGCCACCGTGATCCTGCTCGGGCGTACCAGTGCCAAGCTGGAGGCGGTCTACGACCAGATTGAAGCGGCCGGTCACCCCCTGCCCGCCATCGTGCCGGTGGACTTGAAAGGAGCTACTGCCGCCCACTACCGCGGCATGGCGGAGACCTTCGCCCAGCAGTTCGGCCGCCTCGACGGCGTGCTGTTCAACGCCGGGCTGCTCGGCACCCTGTCGCCGTTCGAACACATTCAGGAGCAGGAGTGGGACGAGGTGATGCAGGTCAACGTCAAATCCGAATTCCTGCTGACCCAGGCGCTGCTGCCCCTCATTCGCCAGACCGCCAAGGAGCGCGGCGAGGCCTCCATCGTCTACACCTCCTCCAGCGTGGGCCGCAAAGGGCGCGCCTACTGGGGCACCTATGCCATTTCCAAGTTCGCCATCGAGGGGATGATGGAGGTGCTGGCGGACGAGCTGGAGAACACCAGGGTGCGGGTCAACACCCTGAACCCGGGCGGCACCCGCACCAGGATGCGAGCCAGCGCCTTCCCGGCGGAAGATCCGCAAACCCTCAAGACCCCGGCCGATCTGATGCCCCTCTATCTCTACCTGATGGGGCGTGACAGTCAGGGCCAGAGCGGCAAGACCTTCGTGGCCCAGCCCAAATAAATCAACAAATCAACCAGATGGGATTACAGTGAAGAGGGGGTGCCAAGGCGCGCCCTGTTGAATCCCATCGGCCCCAGACAGGTTGCACTATGTTTCGTCCCAAGAGCACGTTTGAGCAATGGCGGATCTTTCAGGCAGTGGTGGACTGCGGCGGTTATGCCCAGGCTGCCGAGGCGCTGAACAAGAGCCAATCCTCCCTCAATCATGCGGTTGCCAAGCTGCAACAGAGTCTGGGGGTGGCCCTGCTGGAGGTGCGGGGACGCAAGGCGGTGCTGACGCCGGCGGGGGAGATCTTCCTCAAGCGGGCGCGCCAGCTCAGCCAGCAGGTGGAAGAGCTGGAGAACCTGGCCAACAACCTGGAGCGGCAGTGGGAGCCGCAGATCAACCTCTATGTGTCCGTGGTGCAGCCGCGGGAGCGCCTCTACCGGGCGCTGGCCCACTTCTATCCCCGCAGCCGCGGTTGCCGCATCAACCTGCATGAGCGGATCCACTGCCACTTCAATGCGCTGCAGGCAGGAGATCTGATGCTCTCCGAGCACCTGCCCCAGGATCGCACCGGCCTGCCGCTGGACGAAGTCTGTCTGCTTCCTCTGTGCGCAGCGGGCCACCCTCTTGCGGAGCAGGGAGAGCCCATCACCGCCGAGGTGCTGGCCAGCCACAACCAGATAAGCCTGCATCCCCCCATCCACCGCTCGGTGGACTGGAACGATGCGGACGACACCGGCTGGAAGGCGACCCACTATCATGAGGTGCTCAACATGGTGCGCCTTGGCATGGGTTACGCCTGGGTGCCCCGCCACCTGGTGCAGGAGGAGCTCGCCGAGGGCTCGCTGGTGCAGCTCGATCTCACCGGCGGCAGCGAGCGCTATCTCTACACCTACCTGCTCACCCCCTCGGTGGAGGCGCTGGGACCGGCGGCCGAGCTGCTGCTGCGCTGCCTGCGCATCGAATACCAGGGAGACAACCCCAGGTAAGGCCGCTTCTTCCCCGCACGACCGGGGCACAGGTGCCGGCACCTCCGGGCATCGGCTCCCCTTTGCATCCCCTATACGTTGGGGACCCGCCAGCAGGCGGCCAGCGCCATCAGCGCCAGGGCCGCCGCCACCATGAAGACCCCGTGGAAGCTCCAGAGCTCCGCCACCGTCCCCGCGATGGCCCCCGCCATGATGGAGCCGGTGCGGATGCTGTTGGAAAAGAGCGTGGTCGCCACTCCGGCGCGCCCCGGCATCAAGTCCTGGAAATAGGACATGCCGATGCCGGCCACGATGCCGATGAAGATGGCATTGAGCAGTTGCAGCGCAATGAGGGCATGCTGGCTAGACAGGGTCACGAGACCGCCATAGAAACCGACCCCGGCCAGCACCGCCAGCAGCATCATGGGCCGCTTGCCGAAGCGCCGGGTGTAGTAGCCCGCCAGCAGCATGAAGGGGATCTCCAGGGCCGCCGCCGTGCCCATCAGCAAACCGGCCAGCTTCTCCTCCAGCCCCAGCTCGCGGGTGATGTAGAGGGGCATGTTGATGAGGTACATGCTGTTGCAGGTCCACATCAGGGTGGAGGCGATGAAGAGCGCCCGCACCGACGGGTCCCGCCAGCTGCTCACCCGCTCCACCTCGCTGTCCATCACCGGCAGCGGCAGGGAGGGAAGCCAGCGCCACACCACAAAGGCGCAGATGACATAGGCCAGCGCCGAGGCCAGATACATCACCTTGAAGCCGTAGCCGATGGCGAGCGCGAAGGCGATGGGCGGCCCTATCACCCAGGCCAGGGAGAACTGGGCCCGCAGCACCGAGCTGAACATGTCGGCCTGTTTGTTGCGGCTGTCGGCGTATTCCCGCGCCAGGGCGAACAGCTGCGGGCTGGCGGTGGCGGTCAGGCTCGCCAGCAGCACCCCCAGGCTCACCAGCAACCAGTACTGCCGGTTCCAGGCAAACAGCAGGGAGAGCACGATGCCGGCAAAGCAGCAGCGCAGGATCAGCTGCTTGCGATCCCCCTTGTTGTCGGAGCGGTGGCCGAGCCACTGGCTGATGAGGATGCCGATCACCGCGTTCACCGTGTAGAAGAGCCCCACCAGGAAGGGGCGCACCTGCACCTCCTCGGCCAGAAACAGGCTCAAGGTCGGCACCTGCAGCGCCACCGCCACCCCGGTCATGAAGGTCACGGCGAGAAACGAGAGAGAGACGGGATCCGGCCTCTTGCGGGCAACAGACAGCAAACTCATAGAGATACCATTGACATGGAAGAAAAAAAGGAGCCAGATGCGGGCGGGCTTGGCGTATGGCGGCGGCTATTTTATGTCATTATCAACAGCCACCTCAAGGGTTGCGGGGGGGCGTCCAAGTCCGTACATTGGAAGCCCATCCAGCGCCAGTACAAGGATTTAACATGTTTGATTTTGACCGGGAAATAGATCGCAGCGGTACCATGAGCCTGAAATGGGACAAATACAAGGGTCAGGATGTCCTGCCCATGTGGGTCGCAGACACCGACTTCGTCTCTCCCCCCGCCGTACTGGAGGCCCTCACCAAACGGGTCGCCCACGGCATCTTCGGCTATTCGCGCCCCTCTCCCCGGCTCATCGAACTGATCGTATCGCGTCTGGCCAGCCGCTATGGCTGGACCATCCAGCCCGAATGGCTCGTCTTCCTGCCCGGGGTGGTGCCGGGCCTCAATCTCGCCTGCAAGGCCTGGAGCCAGCACGGGCGCGGCATCATCACCCCCAAGCCGGTCTACTACCCCTTCCTGCAGGCACCGGGCTTCAATGACCGCCCCCTGCTCACCGTCCCCGTGGTGGAGGAAGAAGGCCGCTGGGTGCTGGATCTCGAAGAGCTTGAGCGTCAGGCCCCCTCGGCGGATCTGCTGCTGCTGTGCAACCCCCACAACCCGGGTGGCACCGTCTTCACCCAGGAAGAGCTGCTGGCCATCGACGCCATCGCCGAGCGCCACAACCTGGTGATCTGCTCCGACGAAATCCACTGCGACCTGCTGCTGGACAAAGATGCCCGCCACATCCCCTATGGTGCCCTGAGCCCGGAGGCGGCCGAACGCTCCGCCGTCATGATGGCGCCGAGCAAGACCTTCAACATCGCGGGGCTGTGCTGCTCCTTCGCCGTGATCCCCAATGCCCGCCTGCGGCTCAAGCTGCAACAGGCGATGCGCGGCATCAGCGCCGACGTCAATCTGCTGGGGTTCGTGGCGGCCGAGGCGGCCTATGAGGGGGGCGAGCAGTGGCTGAATGAACAGCTCGACTACCTGGCCGGCAACCTGGCCCTGATCGAGCAGGCCGTGGCCCGCTGGCCCGGCGTCAAGCTGGCCCGCAACCAGGCCACCTACCTCGCCTGGATCGACATGAGCGCCCTGGGCCTGGACGATCCCGTCGCCTTCTTCGAACAGGCGGGCGTGGGTCTCTCCCCCGGTGCCCAGTTCGGCAACGGCCAGTTCGTGCGGCTCAACTTTGGCTGCACCCGGGCCCGTCTCACCGAGGCCCTGGCCCGCATGGAGAAAGCCATTCTCCAGACCCGCTAGCGAACCGTCCCGGGCGGCGGCCCCAGGCCGCCCGGTGTGCGCAAAAGCGGTAAAATCCGTTCAGCTTCCCGTCTGATACGGATAAGATGAGGCTCATCACCGGATGAGCCCGCCTCCTCCTCATGTTCAGCCACGGTTTCGGTCCACTATGCGCCCATTCGCCTTCTCTGCCCTGTTGCGTCTGTCACGTACCGCCCTGCCCTGGCTTGCGGCCGTGCTGGCGCCCTCCCTCTTCGCCTCCCCCGCCTATGTCACCATCGGTACGGGAGCCCTCAACGGCGTCTACTACCCCACAGGGGGCGCCATCTGCCGCCTGCTCAACGAGGAGAGTGCCCGCCACGGCCTGCACTGCACGGTGCAGAGTACCTCGGGCTCCATCGCCAATCTGGCGGCCCTCGCCAAGGGGGAGGTACAGCTCGCCCTGATGCAGTCGGATGTGCTCTACCATGCGGTGCACGGCACCGGCCCCTTCGCGGGCCAGGCCCCGGACGATCAGCTGCGCAGCCTGTTGCGGCTCCACAAGGAGTCCCTGACCCTGATTGCCAGCGCCACCAGCAACATCACCACCCTGGCCGACATCAAGGGCAAGCGGGTCGATGTCGGCGCCCCCAACTCCGGGGACAGAGTCACCAGCCGGGCCCTGCTCGATGCCATGGGGTGGCGGGTCGCCGATTTCAGCCGCCCGCCTGTGATCTCCCCGGGCAACCGGCTGGAGGGGCTCTGTGACGGCACCCTGGATGCCGCCTTCGTGGTCGCCGGTCACCCCAATCAGGCCATCGGCGATCTCACCGGCCGCTGTCAGGCCCGCCTCATTCCCATCGAGGGGGAACAGGTGGACAAGCTGCTCAAGCAGCACCCCTACTACGATCGCAGCCGCATCGGCGCCAACCTCTATCCGGGGCAGACAAGCGGCGTCAATACCTTCGCCGTCACCGCCGAACTGGTGGCGCTGGCCAGTCTGCCCGAGAGCGAGGTGCGCACCCTGCGGGACGTGCTGAACGAGCGGCTCAAGCAGTTCACCCGGCTGCATCCGGCACTGACCACCCTCACCTGGGAAGGCATGCAGGCGGGCAGCATCGCCCTGCTCCATCCCGGCATGCTGGATGCCGTGCCCACCCTCCCGGCGGACACCCTCACGGCATCCGGTGCCGTGGCGACCTCGGGTGCCCTGCCAACCTTGCCCCCGGCGAGCAGCGCGGCCACACCGACCGATGGGACAGACCCCCTGGAAGGCACCGCGCCACTGGAGGGGTCCGACACCTTGCCGGAGCAGCCAGCCGCCGCGACCCTCTCAACCAGTTCGGAGGCGGCCTCCACCAACCAGGCCCCGGCCCTGCCCGAGCCGCCCACACCGGGCAGCGCAACCCTGGCGCCAGGCCATCCCCTGAGCCCGCCTGAGGCGCCCGCCTCGGCGGCAACGCCGCTGGAGGCGCCATCACCGCAGGCCATGCCGGCCAGCCCGCCCAGCCATGCGGTGGAGACCACAGCCCCCGCCGGGCAATGAACACCAACCAAGAGGCCACCCCAGGGGTGGCCTCTTTGTTATGGGGAACGGGCGCCTGGCCTGTCACGGCGCCAGCAGCAGCGCCGGATTCTGGATCTCCTCCTCCACCCAGTGCAGCAGCTGCTTGATGGCCCGCGACAGCACCTGGTTCTGGCGCACCACGTACCCCAGGCTGGTACCGGGAAAATCGGTGAGCCGGGTCACCGGGGCGGTCAGCTTGAGCCTGGGGTGCAGGGAGAAATCCGGCACGATGGCGACGCCAAAGCCCGCCTCGGCCCAGTCGAGCTGGGCATCCACGCTCCCCACCTCCATGATGCGGCAGCTCGGCAGGCCGAGCAGGGGCAGGGAGGGGTCGATCAATGCCCGGGTCCGGGTGTCGTGCCCCAGCAGGATCAGGGTCGGCTCGTCCAGAGGATCGCTCTCCCCCGAGCTGGCCCGCGCCTGCCAGCGGGCCAGGCCGTGCCCCAGGGCACACCAGGTCACCTGCTGCAACTCGGTGTAGAAGAGCGGCTCGCTGCGCTTTTGTGCCATCACGAAGCCCAGATCCGCCTTGCCCGCCCGCACCAGATCCGCCGCCTGATCCGAGGTGGTGTTGAACAGGGTGAGGTCGATGCCGGGGAAGGCCTGCTTGAAGCGCTGGAACGGTTGGATGAGCAGCAGGCGCGAGATGATGTCGCTGGCGGCGATGGCGAGCGTCCCCTGGCTCAACTGGCTCAGGGCATTGAGATCGGACTGGCAGAGCTGCAACTCGTTGATGGCGCGCTCGGCGCTTTGCAGCAGCCGCTCCCCCGCCTGGGTCAGGCGAAACGGGCTGCGCTCCACCAGCTTGACCCGGGTCGCCTGCTCCAGGTTCTTGAGATGCAGGCTCACATTGGGTTGCGTCATGTGCAGTTCGGTGGCCGTCTGGCCGAAGTGCTGCAACCGGGCCAGGGTGACGAAGGTGTGCAGCCAGTGAATGTCCAGCATGGGGTTCCTCTTCTCCCGGGTCGATGGCAGGGCCAGCGCCGCCAGGGCACGGGCACCACGCAAGGGAGCGCGGTGTCGATAATGGCACCGGAATTATATGGCTTTCTTATCGGAATTATAAAGATAATTAATTTTTCTAATCCTCACGGGGCTCCTAGGATGGACGCCTAACGTCTTAGGAGAAAGAGTCATGTCGTCTATCGTAGTCGTAGGTGCTAACTGGGGTGATGAAGGCAAAGGCCGCATCGTCGATTATCTGGCAGGCCAGGCTGGCGCCAGTATTCGTTTCCAGGGCGGCAACAACGCCGGCCACACCGTGGTCAACGATCTGGGCACCTTCAAGCTGCACCAGGTGCCGAGCGGCGTCTTCAACCCGGATTGTCTGGTCGTGCTGGGCCCCGGCATGGTGATCAGCCCCGAGAAGCTCACCGTCGAGCTGGAAGAGGTCAAGGCCTCCGGCGTCATTCCCAAGCTCGCCATCTCTGACCGTGCCACCCTCTGCCTACCGCTGCACGCGCTGGAAGACACCCTGGAAGAGCAACGCCTGGGTGACGGCGCCTACGGCTCCACCCGTCAGGGCATCGCCCCGGCTTACGGTGATCGGGTCATGAAAAAGGCGATCCTGGTGGGCTGGCTGAAACAGCCGGACGTGCTGGTCGAGCGCATCCAGTTCATGCTGGACTGGAAACTGCCGCAGATGAAGGCTCTCTATCCGGACTTCGAATTCACCCAGACCGCCCAGGAGATGGCCGACTGGCTGCTGGAAGTGTCCGCTCCCTGGCTGGACGCCGTCTGCAACGTCAGCATGCCCCTCAAGGCACTGCAAGCCGAAGGCAAGACCCTGCTGTTCGAAGCCCAGCTGGGCGCCGGTCGTGATCTCATCTACGGCGAATACCCCTGGGTCACCTCCTCCCACGTTTCCGGCGCCTACGCTGGCATCGGTGGCGGTCTGCCGGGCCTGCGCCCGGAGCGCGTCATCGCCGTGGCCAAGGCCTTCAGCTCCTCCGTCGGTACCGGCACCCTGCTGACCGCCATGGAGAACCAGGACGAGTTCCGCAAAATCACCAACGAGTTCGGCGCCACCACCGGCCGTCCCCGTGACGTGGGTTACTTCGATGCCGTCGCCACCAAGAACGGCGTCGAGCTGCAGGCGGCCACCGAAGTGGCCCTGACCAAGCTGGACTGCCTGACCGGTCTGCCGGATCTGAAGATCTGCGTGGCCTACGAAGGTGCTCACACCGAGAACCCGATCTGGCCGCAAACCGCCGCCCTCACCCCCGTCTACGAGAAGATGGAGAGCTGGAGCGAAGACATCAGCGGCTGCCGCACCTTC
Source organism: Aeromonas sp. FDAARGOS 1402 (assembly GCF_019046925.1). Taxonomy (NCBI): domain Bacteria; kingdom Pseudomonadati; phylum Pseudomonadota; class Gammaproteobacteria; order Aeromonadales; family Aeromonadaceae; genus Aeromonas; species Aeromonas sp. FDAARGOS 1402. Next base: position 2,665,296 of record NZ_CP077201.1, on the reverse strand, counting down.
GCCGAGCTGCCCAAGGCTGCCCAGGACTATGTGCTGCGCATCGAAGCCCTGCTGGGCGTGCCGGTGCCCATGGTCTCCGTCGGCCCGGGCCGTGACGAGATGATCCTGCGCTAAGGCCCCTCGCCTCTCCCAAAAACCGGCATCCCAGGATGCCGGTTTTTTTATGCCCCTTCAAAAGCCCCGAACAGCTCACAAAAGCCGTCTCAATGGCATAATTTGAGCCATACGGGCACTCTGTTTTGAGCCAGCCCCCTTAGAGTGAATGCCATATTCACATAAAGGAGTGCCCATCATGAGATCCCCCATTATCCCGCTGCTGCCCCTGTTCTGCCTCGCGGCCCTGCCCGCCGGCGCCATGACCCTCAAGAGTACCGACATCCGCGAGGGTGAACCCATGGACAAGGTCTTCAGCTTCAACGGCTTTGGTTGCAGCGGCGAGAACCGCTCCCCCCAGTTGAGCTGGCAGAGCCTGCCCGCCGGCACCCAGAGCGTCGCCATCACCGCCTATGACCCGGACGCCCCCACCGGCAGCGGCTGGTGGCACTGGCTGGTGGTGAACCTGCCGGCCAGCCAGAGCGAGCTGCCGAGCAATGCCTCCGGCAAGATCAAGCAGGGGCTGGAGCTTGGCACCGACTACGGTACCCAGGGTTATGGCGGCCCCTGCCCGCCCGCCGGTCACGGCATGCACCGCTACCAGTTCACCGTCTGGGCCCTGCCCAAGGCGCTGGAGGTGAAGGCCAACACCCCGCCCGCCATGGTAGGCTACATGCTCAACAGCCTGGCCCTTGGCAAGGCCACCCTGACCGCCACCTTCACCACCCCCTAGGAGCCCGCCCGATGAGCACGCCCCTGCTGCAACTGAATCACTACTTCGGGATCCGCCAGCAGCCCCTGCGCCGGGTGCTCATCTACGCGCCGACCCTCATCTGGGTGCAGCAGGGCCGCAAGCAGCTGTGGTGGCGGGAGCAGCGCCTCTCCTTTGACAAGGAGAGCTGGCTGCTGATCCCGGCGGGTCACCGGCTCACCTTCGTCAACCAGCCGGAGCAGGGCACGTTTCGCTCCCAGGCGCTCACCCTGCTGGCCCCGCCACCGGCCGAGTGGCTGGCAGAGAGCACCCTCGATCTCCTCAAGCCACCGGCCATCAGGGTGACGTCGGCCCTCGCCTTCTGCTTCGATCTCGTCACCACCATGGCGCAGCGGCAGCTCTGCGAGACGGCCCAGACCCAGCTGCTGCAAGGGTTTTATGGCGAGCTCAGGGAAGCGGGGGGCCTTGGCCTGCTCTTTCCTGCCACCACCATGACCCTGGGGGAACGGCTGGCCCGTTACCTCAGCGTGGAGCCTGGTCTCGATCACCGGCTGGAGACGGTAGCGACCCACTTCGCCATGAGCCGCGCCTCTCTGGTCCGCAAGCTGGCCGCCGAGGGGCGCAGCTTTCGCCAGGTGCTGACCCAGGTACGCCTGGGGCACGCCCTCACCCTGCTGCAACAGGGGCTCACGCCGCTTCAGACCGCCCTCGCCTGTGGCTACGACTCCCCCGGCCGCTTTGCCGCGCGCTTCAAGGAGGAGTTCGGCCTGACCCCCCACCAATACCTGCGTACCTGCCCCTCCTCTCTCTCACTGACTGCCACCACAAAAGTAAATAATTACTAAAACACAGAGTTATGTAACCTCGTGTAACCGGGTGATCCGGCTCACACTCGCCCCTCCTGCACTGTGACACAGCGCCAATAATCCCGTCAGAATCGCCCTATAATGGCTCTCGCAAACGCTTTCACTAAAATAATCACTAAAAAACACCTTCCTTAACCTACAAAAACTGTCATTGGAGCGAGAGATGTTTCGTAAAAATTTACTTTCCATCACCCTGAGCGTCGCCCTGTTCGGCCTCACTGCCTGCAACGGCAATGACTCCAGCAGCCCGGCCGCCCCCAGCGCCACCCTGGCGAACCAGTATCAGAACGTGATCGACCGCAGCGGCACCCCGCTCCAGTTCCGTGACTTTGACAGCTACGCCAACCTCAAATACAACCCGCTGCTCGATCTCGGCGCCTGGCACGGCTTCCTGCTGCCCGCCAGCGACAGCGAATGGGGCGGCTTTACCGGTCCCATGGTCATCGCCGAGGAGTACAGCCTGTTCTTCGCAAGCGAATTGGACAAGCTGACCCTGAGCGACGAGAGCGGCCGCGCCTTCCCGCTCACCAGCGCCAGCAAGCAGGCGCTGTACGCCATCCCGGGGGCGCTGGTGCAGCGCTTCGAATTCGACCCCTTCACCCTGGAGCTGGAGCTGCGCTACGGCGATGCCCGCACTGCGCTGGTTCGCACCCGCCTCATCAACCACACTGACGCCCCCCTCACCCTCAAGCTCAACTGGCAGGGGGAGCTGCTCAACCAGTGGGATGCCAACAAGACGGTCGCCGAGCAGTACCCCGCCTGGACCCGCACCATCAGCCAGACCGAGCGCGGCGTGGCATTCCAGTTCGGCAAACTGCGCAGCACCTGGAACATCATGCAAAGCGGCAGCGCCAGCTACCGCATCGATCGCACCCTGCCCAGTCGCACCACCCTCGACGAGCAGGGGCTCGGCTACGTGAGCGAGGCCAGCCTCACCCTGGCCGCCAAGGGCCAGCAGGATATCTACACCCTGCAGAGCTATGTCCACAGCAGTGCTGACGCGAGTCGCTTCGAGCGAAGCCGCCAGGCGCTGCTGGCCGACCCCGCCAGCCATTTCGACGACTCCATCCGCCGCTGGGAGGATTACCTGGCGCGCGGCCTCTCCAATCAGGGGATCCCGGAATCGGAGCGGCGCATCGCGGTCAAGGCGATGGAGACCCTCAACGGCAACTGGCGCTCACCGGCCGGCGCCATCCTGCACGACGGGGTGACCCCCTCCAACACCGCCCGCTGGTTCGACGGGGTCTGGGCCTGGGACAGCTGGAAGCACGCCTATGCCATGGCCCACTTCAACCCGGAAGTGGCCAAGAACAACGTGCGCGCCATGTATGACTACCAGATCCAGGCCGATGACCCGGTCCGGCCGCAGGATGCCGGCATGGTGATCGACGCCGTCTTCTACAACAAGCTCGCCGATCGCGGTGGCGACGGCGGCAACTGGAACGAGCGCGACACCAAGCCGCCCCTCTCCGCCTGGGCCATCTGGGAGATCTACAGCGCCACCCAGGACAAGGCCTTCATCGCCGAGATGTATCCGAAGATCCAGGCCTATCACGACTGGTGGTATCGGGCGCGGGACAACAACCGCAACGGCATCATCGAATATGGCGCCACCCGCCACGTCGAGCACAACGACGAGTTCGGCAACATCACCTTCAAGGTGCAGTACCCGACGGGGGCACCGGTCGGGCTGGATCTGTCGAGCTGTACCAATGAGGGAGATGGCTGGTATGGCTGCGCCGGCATGGCGCTCTATCAGCAGGTATTGAGCGTTGGCGGCTACGCCGACATGGATATCGGCGCCCAGCACGGGGCCGGCTGGGAGTCCGGCATGGACAACGCCGCCCGCTTCGGCTTTATCGAGCCGGATCAGCTCAAGCGCTATGCCGACAAGACTTATGGCGGCGACATGGCCAGGGCGCGCCAGGACTGGAACGTCTTCTTCTTTGAAAACCATCAGGACGACGGCAGCCTCATCGGCTTCTCCATCGATCAGGAGTCGGTGGAGCTCAACGCCTTCCTCGCCAAGGAGAAGCGCATCCTGGCCGACATGGCCGAGCTGCTCGGCAAGCCTGACGAGGCGAGCCGCTACCGCGAAGGGGCGACCCAGCTGGCTGGCTACATCAACAGCTGCCTGTTCGATGAGGCCTCCGGCTTCTATTACGACCGCCAGATAGCCCAGGGGGATCTGCCCGACGCCAACGGCTGCGTCGGCAAGCTGTTGACCGCCCGCGGCCGTGGCCCGGAAGGGTGGAGCCCGCTCTGGGCCGAGGTAGCGGACAAGGAGAAGGCGGCGCGGGTGCGCGAGGTGATGCTCAATGCCCAGGAGTTCAACACCAAGGTGCCGCTCGGCACGGCGGCGCTGACCAACCCGGCCTACGACCCCGACATCTACTGGCGCGGCCGGGTCTGGCTGGATCAGTTCTACTTCGGGGTGAAGGGGCTGGAGAACTACGGCTATCGCAGCGATGCCCAACAGCTCGTCAACAAGCTGTTTAGCAATGCCGAGGGGCTGGCGGGCAGCGGCCCCATCCGCGAGAACTACAACCCGGAAACCGGCGCCATGCAGGGGGCCAGCAACTTCAGCTGGAGCTCGGCCCACCTCTACATGCTCTATCGCAACTTCCTGAAAACCGAGGGTTGATCCCTCTTTGCAGCAATGAGCCAACAAAAAGGCCTCCGCAAGGGAGGCCTTTCTTATGGCTGCGCCGCAGGTGGCGACTTACTTGACGGTCACCCGGGCAAACTTGCGCTTGCCGACCTGGTAGACGGCGGTACCGGCACCGATGAGGGCCTTGCCATCGTCCAGCTTCTCGCCATCCACCTTGACCGCGCCCTGCTTGATCATGCGCAGCGCTTCGGAGGTGGTGGCCACCAGATCGGCGTCTTTGAGCAGGTTGGCGATGGCCAGCCCTTCCCCTTCCAGTGCCAGCTCGACTTCCGGCATGTCGTCCGGAATGGCGTTCTTGGAGAAGCGCTGGGTGAAATCTTCGTGGGCCGCTTCAGCCGCAGCCTCGTCGTGATAACGGGCGATGATCTCCTTGGCCAGCCAAATCTTCACGTCACGTGGGTTAAGGGTGCCGGCGGCAATGCCCGCCTTGAACTCTTCGATTTCAGCCAGCGGACGGAAGGAGAGCAGCTCGTAGTAGTTCCACATCAGCTCGTCGGTGATGGACATGATCTTGCCGAACATCTCCCCCGGGGCATCGTGCACACCGATGTAGTTGGCAGCGGACTTGGACATCTTCTTGACACCGTCCAGGCCTACCAGCAGCGGCATCATCAACACGCACTGGGTCGCCATGCCCGAATCTTTTTGCAGCTCGCGACCCATCAGCAGGTTGAACTTCTGATCGGTACCGCCGAGCTCGACGTCCGCCTTCAGCGCGACCGAGTCATAGCCTTGCAGCAGCGGATAGAGGAATTCGTGAATGGCGATGGACTGGCCGTTGCTGTAGCGCTTCTTGAAGTCGTCGCGCTCCATCATGCGGGCCACGGTCTGCTTGGCCGCCAGCTTGATCATGCCGGTCGCGCCCAGCTCACTCAGCCAGGTCGAGTTGTACTCGATGCGGGTCTTGGCCGGGTCGAGGATCTTGAACGCCTGCTCGGCATAGGTGAGGGCGTTGTGCTTGATGGCCTCTTCGGAGAGCGGCGGACGGGTGGCGTTCTTGCCGGAGGGGTCACCCACCATGGCGGTGAAGTCACCGATCAGCAGGATCACTTCATGGCCCAGATCCTGGAAGGTCTTCAGCTTGTTGAGGATCACGGTATGACCCAGGTGGATGTCCGGCGCGGTCGGGTCCATCCCCAGCTTGATGCGCAGGGGGCGCCCTTCCTTCAACTTGGCGATCAGTTCTTCTTCAACCAGAATTTCTTCCGCTCCGCGCTTGATCTCGGCTAGCGCCACCTCGAGCTGGGACATTTTTTGACTCTCCAATCACGATTCCACAGGGCCAGACATATTACTGGAATGGCGGGCCAATTGGAAAGGCGGTAAACTCCGACCTTCTTCCGGGTTCAACTTTGTCTGCTTCTCATGGTCCTTTGGCACGCCTTCAACTCTCTCCCTCACTGGCACCGCAAGATGGTGCTGATCCTGAGCATCATGGTGATGATGCTGGCGGCCTGGCCGAGCGAACAGGCAGTCGCCACCCGGGTCGATGACAACGACAACGAACTGGCCGTCGAGCAGCAGGTCGACGAGGAGGCGCAGCTGGCACGGGCCGAGCCCGTCACCCCGCCCAAACCGCGCTATGTCACCAGACAGGTGAAGGTGCGCAGCGGCGACAACATGGGGGTCATCTTCCAGCGCCTGGGCCTCAGTACCACGGATCTGCACCTCATCGACCAGCTCGAGGGCACGGATACCCTGCGCCTGCTCAAACCCGGTCAGGAGCTCACCTTCAAGCTCACCAAGGGCGGCGAGCTGCACAGCCTCTATTACCCCCACAGCCTGGAGCAGGCGCTCAAGGTGAACCGCCGGGATGACGGCTTCGTGGCCAGGCCGGTGAAGATCGAGCTCGACACCCGCGAACAGGTGGCCCAGGGGGAGATCCGCTCCAGCTTCTGGGGCGCCGCCGTCGAAGCGGGCATGACGGAAGACCAGATCATGGATCTCGCCGCCATCTTCGGCTGGGACATCGACTTTGCCCAGGACCTGCAACCGGGGGACAGCTTCCGGGTGGTCTACCAGGACAAATACCAGGATGACGAGCGGGTTGCCTCCGGCGACATCCTGGCCGCCGAGTTCATCAACCAGGGGGCCATCTACCGCGCCGTGCTGAATGAGGATGGCAACTACTACACCCCGGACGGCAAGGCGATGCGCAAGAGCTTCCTGCGCGCGCCGGTCAACTTCAAATACATCAGCTCCAACTTCAATCCGCGCCGCCTTCACCCGGTCACCGGCAAGGTGCGTCCCCACAACGGCATCGACTACGTGGCGCCGGTGGGGACCCCCATCATGGCGGCGGGCGGCGGCAGCGTGGTGGCCGCCGGCTATAACCAGTTCAACGGCAACTACGTCTTCATCAAGCACGCTGGCAACTACGTGACCAAGTACCTGCACCTCTCCAAGCGCACCGTCAACAAGGGGCAGCGAGTGAAGCAGGGGCAAACCATCGGCCTGCTCGGCGGCACCGGCCGGGTCACAGGCCCGCACCTGCACTATGAATTCGTGGTGGGCGGCGTGCACAAGAACCCGCGCACCCTCAACCTGCCCCAGGCGGAGTCTCTCAGCGGGCGGGCGCTGGCCAGCTTCAAGGCCCAGGCCATGCCCCAACTGGCCAAGCTGGACAGCCCCGAGCTGCAACTGGCCAGAAACAAGGGCAACGGCGACGACAGCTGAGCGCTGTCGACCAAGGTGGAACACGGTATCAGACCGTTCCTCTGCATCACTGAAGAGGTGATGTCATGAGCGGGCCATATATCCGATTGATGCCGGGGACCAAGGCGGAACACGGCATCGGACGGTTCCTCTGCATCATTGAAAGGGGGTTGTCATGACGGAACGCTATATAGGCTTGATGTCCGGTACCAGCATGGACGGTATCGACGCCGTGCTGGTGACGATGGATAGGGAAGCGCTTCGAGTAGAGGCGGCGCTGTGCCATCCCTGGCCAGCGGAGACCGCCCACGAGCTGCACGCCCTCTGCACCCCGGGGGAGAACGAAATCGACCGCATGGGGGTCGCCGACAACCTGGTGGCCCGCGAATTTGCCGCCGCCACCCAGGCCCTGCTCGCCAAGGCGGCGCTGACTCCCAAGGAGATTCGCGCCATCGGCAGTCACGGCCAGACCATACGCCACCGCCCTGCCCTCGGCTTTACCCTGCAGATTGGCAACGCGGCCTTGCTGGCGGCCCTGACCGGCATCGACGTGGTGGCCGATTTTCGCACCATGGACATGGCCCTCGGCGGTCAGGGGGCGCCCCTGGTGCCCGCCTTCCATCAGGCGCTCTTTGCCCGCCCCGGCGCCCTGCGGGTCGTGCTGAACCTCGGCGGCATTGCCAATATCTCGGTGCTGCCCGGCCAGACCGACGGGGGGGCTGGTTCAGGGGTATATGGCTTCGATACCGGCCCCGCCAACACCCTGCTCGACGGCTGGTATCGCCGCCATCAGCCCCACGGTGACAGCTATGATGCCGGTGGCCAGTGGGCCGCCAGCGGCAAGCCTATCCCTGCGCTGCTGGAGCAGTTGCTGGCTCACCCCTACTTCGCCGCCCCCGCCCCCAAGAGCACGGGGCGTGAGATGTTCACCCTCGACTGGCTCGATGGCGAGCTGGGCGGCTGCACATACGCCCCCGCAGATGTGCAGCGTACCCTGCAATCCCTCACCTGCCACAGCATCGCCCGCCAGTTGCCCGCCCACCGTGATGCGCCAACCCGGCCCGAGCTGTTTGTCTGCGGCGGCGGTGCCCACAACGCCCCGCTGCTGGCGGAGCTGGCAGCCCTGCTGCCCGACTGGCATCTGACCAGTACCGCCCAGCTCGGCCTTGCACCGGACTGGGTGGAAGGGGCCGCCTTTGCCTGGCTGGCACAACGCTTTATCCAGCGAAAGCCGGGCAACCTGCCTGCGGTGACCGGTGCGAGTCGCCCGGCGGTGCTGGGCGCCCTCTATCCCGCCTGAGCCGCTTCCCGAGCGCCCTCCCCCCTAATGGAACAAGCCCGAACAGGTGCACCTGATCGGGCTTGTTGTTATGCCTGGCGCCAGATGGCGCAGACCCGTCACTCTGTGCTCCCTACCCGAGCCGCTCTTTCAACCTGGCCGCCTGCGCCTTGAAGGTCTCATAATCGGCGACATGCCGACTCCTGGCGGCGGTGATCCACTGCACGCCCGTCTCGTCGGCGTGGGAAAATTCGATGCAAAACTCATATTTCGCGCTGGAGAGCAGCCCCATCAGGGCGCCAGACAGAAAACCCACCAGGGGCAGGAAGAGCACGATGAGCCAGTTGCCCGCCTGCTCGTAGGAAGGGGTGAAGTAAAAGAGCACACTGGAGGTAACTACTCCCAGCAACAAGGTCTTCTTGAGCCGCTCCATCCAGCCGAGTGCTTTTACCTGCACGCCGACGATGCGGCCCAGATCGTAGCGATCCTTGTTCACCCTCAGTGTGTTGTCCGACTGCTCAATGGCAATGGCCATCCTGATACTCCGTCCTGTTGGCTATGGCGATAAGGGGTTGCCGTGGCGGCCCCGGATTGTGCATCCCGTGATCATGACGGACCAGCAGCCAGCCACGGGGCGATGGGCGGCACCTCCCCCAACAGGAACACACGCTGCGCATGGTATCGTATGGCGCCAAACATCAAAAGACGTTCACATCAAAAGGCGAGGTGGATCACCTTCTACCCGCCCCTTGTCCCCCGTGCAGCCGTTGGCTTTTCTGGCCATCCTCTCATGGGCAAGGTAGCCGGGGGATCAGGGGTCAGTGAGATTACAGCCCCGTGATGACCCTCAGGAGGGGCGGGCCGATGGGATAGCGCCATGGGCCCACACCTCGAGAGCACTCCCATGGCCCTAGAAGGCCCACTTCAGGAAGCGGTTTACCTGGCGCTTGACCGGTGCACAGAGCGGCGGTTTGGGAGGCTCCAGGTTGATCTGTCTGCGGCCCACCCTGGCTTCGCCCCGCAGCAGGATCTGGAGATAGTGGGGATGCTGGCGCTGGATGAATCGAGAGATCTCATGGGCCCAGGGTTTGGGGACTCCCCACAGGGTCGAGGCCAGGGCGCCGACGATACAGAAGAAGGCGGGCTCGTGCATGCCCATCCTGACGCCATTCTCCAGCGCCTCCTTGAAGGAGCCCGAATGGGCGATGCAGGTCATCACATTGACCATGAAGGCAGCATAGTCATCTTCCCCGCCGTGGCCCACCCTGGCCACCAACCCGGCCTGCGGTCTGTAGCCGAACTGGTGGCCGATGTGCTCAAGCACTTCATTGCGCTGGCGAATGACCTTGGCATAGAACATCAGCATGGCGGTACAGTCGAGCGCCTGGCTCAAGGCCGCCTGATGAGGATGGCTCTGGGTGGGACGGGGGGTGGTCAGCAGCGCGATCTCCTCCGAGATGGCGAGCAGACCGATGGGCACCGCCGTGCTGATAAAGGCGAGATCGATGGCGATCGCCAGGTCCTGGCCCTCCTCCATCCGGCCAATGACCACCTGCTCGGCAAAGAGGCGACGCTGGCGCTCGATAAAGGCGCCATAGATCAGGGCCCTGAACTTCTTCTGGGGATAGGGGGTATCGAGCAGGGTCTCCATGGTCAGGATGGCGGCACCGGTGCGACCGCGCAGTTGATAGTCGGGGGCGAGGGGGAAGTGCTTGCCTAGGCGGGGGGGTGGCCGAAACCCGCTGGTGCGGCTGTACATGTCACCCAGAATGAATCCAAGCATAAAACCTCCGAAGTCAGATGACGGGGATCGCGATGCGATCGCATGTGCCACTCCCGGGCAGATGAGTGCCGATCCGTGCTGCTCGTCGGCAGGGTCCCTGATTTCATTATTAATCATACAGTTAATAATCCACCCAAACCCCGACCCAGGTCGCAATAACGGCAGTTGATGATAAAGAACACAAATAAGGGTGGTGCGGGGAAGATGAGCCGGCTGCATCGCAAGGAGTGCGGGATACGTCAGGGCGGCAAAGCAGGGCGGACTCCGGGGCCCCCTCACAGGAAAGGTCATGACAGGAGTGATATGCATCGGGGGGCGGCAAGTCGGGCCAGGCAAGGGGAAGGCCCCCTCCCCTTGCGTATGAGCCTTGTTGGCGGGCTGCGTTCGCGCCGCTGAAAAGATATGGCATAGGCGGCGCGGTGACCCGCCCATGTCAGCCTCCGCTGCAGGGGCTAAAAAGCGCCCTCTCTTTCTCCCGTATTTATGTCATGACCTGTGGCCATGCAAAGAGGGTGAATGTTATTTCAGTGTGCTCACCGCAGCATATTTTGGCGGCGCTGAACAGGGCGTCGAGAGAGCGATAAATAGATAGCTATGCAAAACCGGGAGAATAAGCTGCAATTTCGCCAAAAGTATTAACGGAGGATTCACAGGCTGTAACCCTGATGCGCGACAATATGGCGCTATCTGGTTCCACTTTCATGGTAAAGCGGGATCATCATCACCTTTATTTGCCATACCCGTCATGAATTGAATCGCAAAATGAATATATTTCACTCTGTTGAGCCACTTCATAGAAACAGGATCCCGGTTTGCATCCCCGGATAACCGCCCCCTAGAATTCTCCCGTCTGAATCATCAGGCCAACTTCTCTCCCTTGTCTGTTGCACGCGCTGTCTGCATCGAAACAGGGCTCGACACTGTGATGATCGTTCTCCTTTTCTCCGTCGCCCTGCGGCGGGAACGGGCAACTGTTGCCGCAATATCACGAGTCATCAGCGTGCCGTATTCGGCCAGGGAAGAACAATGCGGCCCGGACCCTACATCAAAAACGAAAAAGGAGTATCGCCATGAGTGGTACCATCATCAAGTCAGCCAGAAATACCCCCAATGCGCCTCAGGATCTGGGGCCCTATACCCAGAGCGTGGCCTTCTCCCACTACAACAATATTGCCGCCCAGCTCCCGGTCGATCCGAAAACGGGCGCGCTGGTCGCAGGGGATATCCAGGCGCAGGCCAGACAGTGTCTCACCAATATCCAGGCCATCGTCCAGAGCGTTGGCCACGGCATGGAGGACATGGTGAAGGTGACCCTGTTCCTCGCGGACATCGCCGACCTCGATGCCGTCAACGCCGTCTATCGGGAATTCTTCCCCCACTCGCTGCCGACCCGCACAGTGCTCGCCGTCGCCAGTCTGCCGCTCGGCGCCAGGGTGCAGATGGACGCCCTGCTCTCCAACGGGGAAGGCACCTTCCCCCAGGCCCCCTGCCCGCTGCTCAAGATCTCCCGAAACAGCGACCGCGCCCCGCAGGATCCGCTCTCCAGCCAGAGCGTCGCCTTCTCCCACTACAACAATATCGGTGCCCAGCTGCCCCTCGACCCCGCCTCCGGCGCCCTGGTTGACGGTGGCATCCGCGAGCAGGCGGCCCAGTGCCTGCGCAATATCAAAACCGTGCTGGAGAGCATCGACGTGCCCTTTGACGACATCGTCAAGGTGACCGTCTATCTGACCAATCTGGCGGATCTCGACGCCGTCAACGAGGTTTACACCACCTTCTTCCCGGACTCCGCCATCGCCCGTGCCGTCGCCTATCTGCCCGCCCGCTCTGTGGTCAGTGCCGCCGCCCTGCCGCTGAGCGCCCGGGTGCAGATGGATGCGGTCATCTCCCACGGTGACGGCACCCCGCCCCAGCTGGTGGAAGACAGGCACAACCTGGTGATCCGTGCCCGCAATACCGACAAAGCGCCGAGAAGCCCGCTGCATACCCAGAGCGTCGCCTTCTCCCACTACAACCATATCGCGGGCCAGCTGCCGCTCGACATGACCACAGACAAAGTGCTGACCGGTTGCGTCCGTGAGCAGACCGCCCAGTGCCTCGGCCATATCAAGACCATCGTCGAGAGCATCGGCCACGTGATGGACGATATCGTCAAGGTCAATATCCAGGTGAAGAACATCGAGGATCTGGACGCGGTCAATGCCATCTACACCCAATACTTCCCGGCCTACCTGCCCGCCCGCACCGTGATTGGCGTCAGCGAGCTGCCCGCAGGCGCCCTGGTGCAGATGGATGCCGTACTCTCCAATGCGGAAAGCACCCCGCCGCAGGTGTAAGACATTGCTTTAACGATAAAAAGACACCGGCTTAGGCCGGTGTCTTCGTTCACTTATAGTAGATTTCTCTTCTAATCTAAAACTTATATCCATCTGAATAAACCTATCTAATTATAAATATTTGCAGACAGTTACACATTTATAGTCACAGTTGTAGCCACAGTCGCGAGTAACATCTCATTTATTAAACTCTAGGAAATCCTCACCACCTATGGCATGCTTCATCTAACTACCAGCCTTCAACTTAACCTGTGAAAACAAAGTAAATAATCGACAGGGGATTTTATATTTATGTCTGAACGTTCCATAGAGTTAATAAAGCAAAGCATTAATGGGGCAAATAAATATGACTATTTTATAGTTGGCATCGGAGCTGCAACATTCTCTTATTTTGCCAAAGATTTCAAGGTTAGTGATAATTTCTATATTAATGAAAGTACATTGACTTTGTTAGCGTTAGCTTTGCTATCTATATCAGTTGTTTGTGGGTTAAAGACAATATCACTTTACAATGTTTACCTAAATAAAAATGGCAAATACCTTGATCTTTCAGAACATCTAGCAGGATACAAAAAGAATGCAATAGAAGGCGGCGTTGCAATCAACGAAGAGAATGGGGACATTCTCTATCCAGATGAATCAGAGTTAAAAGCTCAGGTATTATCAGAACTACTTCCAGAGCGAAAGTATCAGCTACTCAAGCTAGGAAATAAAATAGAAATTGGTTACAAAATTAGAGATTACTCACTATTTCTATCTTATATATTCCTAGCAATGAGCAAGTCTATTCCGCTTTTTATTCACTTAATACCATAGAACTAACATTAAGGCTTAGTTATATATTGCAAGCCATAATTATTATATAAAAAAGCGCCTCCCGAGGGAGGCGCTTTTCAGTTCAGTACCAAGCAATCAGCGATTACAGGGATTCAGCGGTCGCAACCACGTTTTCCACGGTAAAGCCGAATTCCTTGAACAGCAGCTCGGCCGGGGCGGACTCACCGAAGGTGCGCATGCCGATGATCTTGCCGCCAAAGCCCACGTACTTGTACCAGTAGTCGGCGATGCCCGCTTCGATGGCCACACGCTTGGTGACGGCGGCTGGCAGGACAGACTCCTTGTACTCGGCGGACTGGGCATCGAACACGTCGGTAGAGGGGATGGAGACCACGCGCACGGCACGGCCCTTGGCAGTCAGCTGCTCATAGGCAGCCACGGCCAGCTCCACTTCGGAACCGGTGGCGATCAGGATCAGCTCCGGGGTACCGGCACAATCCTTCAGCACATAACCACCCTTGGCGGCATCGGCCAGTTGCTGGGCGGTGCGGTCCATCTGGGCCAGGTTCTGACGGGAGAAGATCAGGGAGGTCGGGCCGTCGGTACGCTCGATGGCGTGTTTCCAGGCGATGGCGGACTCTACCTGATCACACGGGCGCCAGGTGCTCATGTTCGGGGTCAGACGCAGGGAGGCGATCTGCTCGACCGGCTGGTGAGTCGGACCATCTTCACCCAGACCAATGGAGTCGTGGGTATAGACGAAGATGGCGCGCTGCTTCATCAGGGCGGCCATGCGCAGGGCGTTGCGGGCGTACTCCATGAACATCAGGAAGGTGGCACCGTAGGGGATGAAACCACCGTGCAGGGCGATGCCGTTCATGATGGCGGACATGCCGAACTCGCGCACGCCGTAGTGGATGTAGTTGCCTGCGGCGCTCTCGGGAGTCAGGGACTTGGAGCCGGACCACATGGTCAGGTTGGACGGCGCGAGATCCGCGGAGCCGCCCATGAATTCCGGCAGCAGCTTGCCGAAGGATTCCAGGGAGTTCTGGGACGCTTTACGGGTCGCGATCTTGGCCGGGTTGGCCTGCAGGGTTTCGATGATCTTGGCGGATTCAGCAGCCCAGTTGGCCGGCAGCTCGCCAGTGGTGCGGCGCTTGAATTCGGCAGCCAGGGTCGGGTGAGCGGCTTCATAGGCGGCGAACTTGGCAGCCCAGTCGGATTCGAGCTTGGCACCCTTCTCCTGACCGTTCCACTCGGCGGCGATGTCGGACGGGATGACGAACGGCGCGTGGTCCCACTTCAGGAAGGCACGGGCGGCGGCGATCTCGTCATTGCCCAGCGGTGCGCCGTGGCAGTCGTGGGAGCCGGACTTGTTCGGGGAACCGTAACCGATGATGGTGCGGCAGCAGATCAGGGTCGGCTTGCCGGTCTCGGCCTTGGCGGCTTCGATGGCAGCGTTGATGGCTTCCGGGTTGTGACCGTCAACGGCCGGGATGACGTGCCAGCCGTAGGCTTCGAAGCGCTTGGGAGTGTCGTCGGTGAACCAGCCTTCTACGTGACCGTCGATGGAGATGCCGTTGTCATCCCAGAACGCGATCAGCTTGCCCAGACCCAGGGTGCCGGCCAGGGAGCAGGCTTCGTGGGAGATACCTTCCATCAGGCAGCCGTCGCCCATGAAGGCGTAGGTGTAGTGGTCGACGATGTCGTGACCCGGCTGGTTGAACTGCTCGGCCATGGCCTTCTCAGCGATCGCCATGCCCACGGCGTTGGTGATGCCCTGACCCAGCGGACCGGTGGTGGTTTCAACGCCCGGTGCATAACCGTACTCCGGGTGACCCGGGGTGCGAGAGTGCAGTTGGCGGAAGTTTTTCAGATCGTCGATGGAGAGGTCATAACCGGAGAGGTGCAGCAGGGAGTACAGCAGCATGGAGCCGTGGCCGTTGGAGAGAATGAAACGGTCGCGGTCGGCCCACTTGGGGTTGTTCGGGTTGTGTTTGAGGTGGCTGCGCCACAGCACTTCAGCGATATCCGCCATTCCCATGGGGGCGCCCGGGTGACCGGAGTTGGCTTTTTGAACGGCATCCATACTCAATGCACGAATGGCATTGGCAAGCTCTTTACGAGAAGGCATCTGTATCTCCTGCGATTGCTTCATTTGATGGCCAAGATTAAGGCGCGTTATTGTCCCAGCAGGGGGCGCGGCGTGCAAATATTATCTGGGCGAATAAAGTGGCTTTGGGAGCACAATCGCTTTTCTGGGCGGGGAAAACGATTCAATCCGCCCCCTGCCTTACCTCCATGGAGGTGGATCCCTTCCCCGTCCCGCCCCGGGCGGCTCCACCCCCAAATAGTGCTGGCAATCACCGGATGACCTATTTAAAATAGACGTCCAGATGTAGATACCTCTACAGTCATCCTGTCATTATCCGGTTATGGCCAAGGCGATAACCCTTACGAATCGAGAACCAAACATGGCAAAGCTGTTTACTTCCGAGTCGGTCTCCGAAGGCCATCCCGATAAAATCGCCGACCAGATCTCCGATGCGGTGCTGGACGCCATCCTGCAGCAGGACACCAAGGCGCGCGTCGCCTGCGAAACCCTGGTCAAGACCGGCATGGTGATGGTAGCCGGCGAAGTGACCACCTCTGCCTGGGTCGACATCGAACAGATCGTGCGCGACACCGTGCGCGAGATTGGTTACACCCACTCCGACATGGGCTTCGACGCCGACTCCTGCGCCGTGCTGAACGCCATCGGCAAACAGTCTCCGGACATCAACCAGGGCGTCGACCGTACCGACCCGCTGGAGCAAGGTGCCGGTGACCAGGGCCTGATGTTCGGCTACGCCACCAACGAAACCGACGTGCTGATGCCCGCGCCCATCACCTACTCCCACCTGCTGGTGAAGCGTCAGGCAGAAGTGCGCAAGAACGGCACCCTGCCGTGGCTGCGTCCGGACGCCAAGAGCCAGCTGACCTTCGCCTACGACGACGCAGGCAAGATCCTGGGTGTCGATGCCGTGGTGCTCTCCACCCAGCATTGCGACTCCATCAGCCACAGCGATCTGGTGGAAGCGGTGCGCGAAGAGATCATCAAGCCGGTGCTGCCGGCCGAGTGGATCAACAAGGACACCAAGTACTTCATCAACCCGACCGGTCGTTTCGTCATCGGCGGCCCCATGGGTGACTGCGGTCTGACCGGTCGCAAGATCATCGTCGACACCTACGGCGGCATGGCCCGTCACGGTGGTGGCGCCTTCTCCGGCAAGGATCCGTCCAAGGTGGACCGCTCCGCCGCCTACGCCGCCCGCTACGTGGCCAAGAACATAGTCGCCGCAGGTCTCGCGGATCGCTGTGAAGTGCAGGTCTCCTACGCCATCGGCGTGGCCGAGCCCACCTCCATCAGCGTCGAAACCTTCGGTACCGGCAAGGTGGCCGAAGCCCTGCTGGTCAAGCTGGTGCGCGAGTTCTTCGAGCTGCGCCCCTATGGCCTCATCGAGATGCTGGATCTGAAGCGTCCGATCTACCAGGCAACCGCCGCTTACGGCCACTTCGGCCGCGACGAGTTCCCCTGGGAGAAGACCGACAAGGCCGGGCTGCTGCGCGCTGCCGCTGGCCTGTAAGGCTCGAGGTTGTGATAAAAGGGGAGCCTGGCTCCCCTTTTGCTTTTGTGTCCGTCCCGAGGATCCCATGCCTGCCACTGCCACCCGGCTTGACCCCGCCCTCATCGAGACGCTGCTCGCGCGCGTCGAGGCCTGCTTTGTACAGGCCGAAACACGCCTTGGCCGCACCTTTCCCCGCCCGCAAGTCCATTGCAACATGCGGGGCCGGGCGGCAGGGTCTGCGCGGCTGCAAACCTGGGAGCTGCGTTTCAATCCGGCGCTCTATCAGGCCAATCAGCAGGCGTTTCTCAGGGAAGTGGTGCCCCACGAGGTGGCGCACCTGCTGGTCTATGCGCTCTGGGGAGAGGGGCGCGGTAAGAGCCGAGTACTGCCCCATGGCCGCCAGTGGCAGTCGGTGATGCGGGAGCTGTTCGGCCTCGAACCCAGCACCACCCACAGCTTCGATCTGGGGGTGCTGGCCCAGCGCACCTTCGTGTATGCCTGCGCCTGCCAGCAGCATCCCCTCTCGGTGCGCCGCCACAACAAGGTGATGCGCGGCGAGGCCCGCTATCACTGCCGCCGCTGTCGCCAGCCCCTGGTGTGGCAGCGCGACACGACGGCGGATTGAGTCACCCCGTGTCGCGCTCCTGTGATAGGGTGCGCGCTTACTTCATTCAACTGTCTCATTGCCAAGGATATTCATGTTTCGCCCTCTGCTCTCCCTCTGCCTGGCCCTGCTGGTCAGCGCCCCGGCCCATGCCGACAACATCCAGACCTTTCGCGCCGCCAAGCAGGATCTGAACAAGCTCTACCAGAGCCACCCCGTCACCTTCTACTGCGGCTGCAACATCAAGTTCAGCGGCAAGAAGATGGCCCCCGACTGGGAGAGCTGCGGCTACCTGCCGCGCAAGCAGGCCGAGCGGGCCTCCCGCATCGAATGGGAGCACGTGGTGCCCGCCTGGGAGTTCGGCCACCAGCTCCAGTGCTGGCAGGACGGGGGTCGCAAGAATTGCGGCAAGAGCGACGAGTTCAACAGGATGGAGGGAGACATGCACAACCTCTTCCCCGCCATCGGCGAAGTGAACGGTGATCGGGCGAACTTCCGCTTCAGCGACTGGAACGGCAAACCGAACCAGTACGGCAAGTGCCAGATGCTGGTGGACTTCAAGGAGCGCCAGGTGCAGCCGCCCAAGGGGCCGGTGCGTGGACAGATCGCCCGCGCCTACCTCTACATGAGCCAGCAGTACGGACTGCGTCTGGCGGCCCAGCAGCGCAAGCTTTACGAAGCCTGGGACAGGCAGTATCCGGCTGATCGCTGGGAGTGCGAGCGCAACCGCCGTATCGGCAAGCTGCAGGGCAATACCAATCCCTTCATTGAAAAGCAGTGCCAATAACCCCATTTGACCAGGGAGGGGGAGCGTCCCCCTCCTCCTGAATCCCTTCACTCTCTGTCTCGCGAGCCTTGCTCGCCGCCGTGCAGTAGGGTATTGAAGGGTTTCCAAGCAAGAGACTGACTATCAGCCATGCGCATTCCACGTATCTATGAACCGGCCAGCCTGCTGGTGGGCCAGACCCTCGCCCTGTCGGAAGACGGTGCCAATCACATCGGCCGCGTGCTGCGCATGCAGCCGGGCCAGCAGCTCGAGCTGTTCAACGGCGACGGCCACCAGTACCCCGCCACCATCACCAGTGTGGGCAAGAAGTCCGTTGAGGTGACCATCGACAGTTGCGAGACCCGCTCGGTGGAGTCCCCCCTTGCCATCCACCTGGGTCAGGTGATCAGCCGCGGCGACAAGATGGACTTCACCATCCAGAAATCCGTGGAGCTCGGCGTCACCTGCATCACGCCCCTCTTCTCCGAGCGCTGCGGCGTCAAGCTGCCCGCCGATCGGCTGGAGAAAAAGCGCGAGCAGTGGCAGAAGGTGGTGATCAGTGCCTGCGAGCAGTGCGGTCGCAATACCGTGCCCGAGGTGCGCATGCCGATGGAGCTGGACGCCTGGCTGGCGGAAGAGACCCAGGAGCTCAAGCTCAACCTGCACCCGCGCGCCCCTTACAGCATCAACACCCTGCCCATCCCCGAGCACGGCGTGCGCCTGCTGATCGGCCCGGAAGGGGGCTTGTCCAGCGACGAGATCGCCCGTACCGTGCAGGAAGATTTCAAGGAGATGCTGCTGGGGCCGCGGGTGCTGCGTACCGAAACCGCCGCCCTGACGGCGATTACTGCGCTTCAGTGCCGCTTTGGCGATCTCGCTTGATACTATCTGGCGGTGTCGATAAGCCGTGTGGCGCATCACATCATGGCAGCCTCAAACGGCCGATTACGCTGCGCTAATCGACCCTACAACCCTATCGAGCCATTAGGAAGGAAACTCGGATGACCATTAAACTCGGCATCGTGATGGACCCCATCTCGGCCATCAACATCAAGAAGGACTCCAGCTTCGCCATGCTCGAAGAGGCGCAAAAGCGCGGCTACGAGCTGTTCTATCTGGAGATGAAGGATCTCTACATGGAGGCCGGTCGCGCCTTCGGTACCATGCGTCCGCTCACCGTCAAATATGACTATGCCGACTGGTATAGCCTGGGCGAGGTGGTGGATCAGCCGCTCTCCAGCCTGGACGTGATCCTGATGCGCAAGGATCCCCCCTTCGACACCGAGTTCATCTACGCCACCTACATGCTGGAGCGAGCCGAGGATGAGGGTTGCCTCATCGTCAACAAGCCCCAGAGCCTGCGCGACGCTAACGAAAAGCTCTACACCGCCTGGTTTGCCGAGCACACCCCGACCACACTCGTCACTCGCAGAGCCGACAAGCTGCGGGCTTTCCACGCCAAGCACAAGGACGTCATCCTCAAGCCGCTCGACGGCATGGGCGGCGCCTCCATCTTCCGCATGAAGGAGGATGACGCCAACGTCGGCGTCATCATCGAGACATTAACCTCTCACGGCAGCCAGTACTGCATGGCGCAGACCTATCTGCCTGCCATCAAGGATGGCGACAAGCGGGTGCTGGTGGTGGACGGCGAGCCGGTACCCTACTGCCTGGCCCGGATCCCGGCCCAGGGTGAGACCCGTGGCAACCTGGCGGCCGGTGGCCGTGGCGAGGCGCGCCCCCTGAGCGAGGCGGACTGGGCCATCGCCCGCGCAGTGGGCCCGACCCTGAAAGAGAAGGGGCTCATCTTCGTCGGCCTCGACATCATCGGCGATCGCCTGACCGAGATTAACGTCACCAGCCCTACCTGCATCCGCGAGATTGAGGCGGCCTTCGACGTCTCCATTACCGGCATGCTGATGGACGCCATCGAGCGCCGACTGGGCCGCTGACCCCTTCGTTGCTGCGGCGAGGACACACACACAAGGGGCCGTGAGGGCCCCTTTGACTACCGCCCTCCTGCCGGCAAAAAGCGGTTTTGCCCGCCGCCATCAACTGCCATAATCACCCCAAATACCTTTGCACGCTTAGAGATACATACGCTCCATGCAAACACTGCAAAATCACTTTCTGCTCGCCATGCCGAGCCTCACGGACGCCTATTTCCAGCGCTCCCTGGTCTATCTGTGCGAACACAGCAGCGAAGGCGCCATGGGACTGGTGGTCAACATTCCGGTCGACATGTCCCTGGACGCCATGCTGACCAAGCTCAACCTCAATCCCCCAGCCACCGCCGAGATGAAACAGCCGGTGTTGCAGGGGGGCCCGGTGCACGGGGATCGCGGCTTCGTGCTGCACAGCTTCCGCCCGGGGTTCAACTCCACCCTGCAGGTGAGCGACGAGATGATGGTCACCACCTCCAAGGACATCCTGGAGACCCTGGGCACCGACGAGGCGCCGGACCACTGGCTGGTGGCGCTCGGTTACGCCGGCTGGAGTGCTGGCCAGCTCGAGCAGGAGCTGGTGGATGGCGCCTGGTTGGTGATCCCCCCCAATCCCAAGCTGGTCTTCGATACCCCCATCCACCTGCGCTGGCAGCAAGCCGCAGCGAGCATTGGGGTCAACCCCCTGCACCTCTCCAGCCAGGTGGGCCATAGCTGACACTCCGTACCTCCCCTCCGCGGCACGCTCCCCCCTCACGAGCAGGGGGAGACAGGGAGGGGGCTTCCCCCTTCATTTATCCATCCATTTCGAGGAGACCCCATGTCATCACGCAGCATCATGGGCTTTGACTACGGCACCAAGAGCATCGGTGTCGCCATCGGCCAGGAGCTCACGGGCAGCGCCCGCCCCCTTCGCTCCCTCAAGGCCAACGACGGCATCCCCAACTGGGACGAGATAGAAAAGCTGATCAAGGAGTGGCAACCGGATCTGCTGATCGTCGGTCTGCCGCTCAACATGGATGGCACGGACCAGGAGATCACGGTGCGAGCTCGCAAGTTCGGCAATCGCCTGCACGGACGCTTCGGCAAGCCGGTGGAGTTCAAGGACGAGCGGCTCACCACCACGGATGCCCGCGCCCGCCTGTTTGAACGTGGCGGCTACAAAGCGCTGGACAAGGGGAGCGTGGACGGCGTCTCCGCCCAGCTCATCGTCGAAGCCTGGATGGAAGAGCAGTACGACTAAACCGGAGGGCTTCCTCCCCCTTGCTTCTCTTTCGCCGCCCCGATCTCCATGGGCCCGCCCCAGGCAAAACGCGTCATCCCCGCCGCGGCCAGGCCATAGAGCCGCCGGATCTCCCCCCGCAACCACATCACCTTGGCATCCTGATTGTGGCGCTTGTGCCACAGCAGGATGAAGGAGATCTCCAGCTGGGCATAGAGGGACTCTTCCAGCGGCAACGGCATGGGGATGAGGTCGGGGTGGTGTCTGGTGGCATAGTCCGCGCAATATGAAGGCACCACGGCGATCAGCTCGTGGCTCTTTTGGGCGGCGATGTGCAGCGCCTGCTCGAAGCTCGCCACCATGATGGGCACCTGCCGCCTGTGGCCTTCGTCCTCCAGCAGATCATCCAGTGCCCAGCTGTCGCTGGCCTCCCACACCACGCTCACCTGGGGGCAGGCCAGAAAGCGGGTCAGCGACCACGTCTGCCCGAGCAAGGGGTGATCCTTGCGCAGGAACACCACGGGACGATCGCAGAACAGCACCTCATGATCGATGTAATAGGGCAGCCGGTTGACCCTGGCATGGGAGCGGCCGTGGGTCTCCCGGGCACAGAAGCCGAGATCCGCCTCCCCGTTGACGATGTCGTTGAGAGAGTGGTGATCCCAGCCCAGCATCCTGACCACGGAGTGGGGGTACTTCTGGTAGATGGTCGTGGGCAGCTCGCTCAGGAAGCTGATGCCAAAGGGGGACTCCATCACCAGACTGAAGCGGGCCCCCTCGGGGATCGCCTCGCTGTTGAGGGTGCTGATGCTCTCGGTGAGCTGGAACCAAGTCTTGAGCTCCTCCGCCAGGGTCAGGGAGAGATTGGTCGGCTGCAAACCCTGGCGCACGCGCACGAAGAGGGGATCCCCGAACCAGTCCCGCAGCTTGCCGAGCGCCTTGCTCACCGCCGACGGGGTGACACACAGCTTCTTGGCCGCCCCCGCCACGCTGCGCTCCTGCATCAGGTGCCTGAAGACCACCAGCAGGTTCAAATCGAGTTCACCCAGATTGCGCATCGCGTCTCTCTTATCCCCGAGCCCGGACTCGCCGGATCGCACGCCATGGTAGCAGCACCTTCACCACCAGGTAACCGAGCAGCGCCAGCAGGAGTGCCAGGATCAGCATCCAGAGCGCAGGCATCCCCAGATGGCCCATCCCCCAGATGAAGAGCCCGGACAACCCTATCTGCATGATGCAGAGCAGGGCACTGGCCGATGCCACCTGATCCCCGCACACATCCAGCGCCTCCCCCATCGCCACCCCGAACCCGCAGGAAAAACCGATGCAGACCAGGGCACACCCCGCCAGCAGCCAGGACAGGCCGCCTTCGGGCCCGCTGCTGCACAGCAGGGCGAGCAAAGCCAGCAGGTAGGCGAGATGGGAGAGCGCCAGCACCTTTGCCTTGCCGAGCCAGCGCAGCAGCAAGGGGGTCAGGAAGGAAGCGGACATGCTCACCCCGGCCATCGCCATCATCAGCCGGGTGTACTGCTCGGGAGGCAGGCCGAACATGGTCATCAGGACGAGGGGCGAGACGCTCACATAGACCAGGATGGCGGTCACGCTGGCGCTGGTCAGCAAGGCGCGCTGCATGAAGGGGGCCATGCCCAGCAGGGCCAGCGGCGATGCCCCCGCAGGCTGGCGGGTGGGGCGGGTCTCCTTGAGCAGTCGTAGGTTGACCAGGGCACTGATGGCGGCCACCAGCGCCATGCCCACGAAGATGCCGCGCCACTCGAAGTGCGACAGGATGAGATAACCGAGTACGGGAGCCAGCACCGGAATGACGCAGATCACGCCGTTGATGAGGGAGAGAGCCATCGCGAGGCGCGCCTGGTTCAGCACATCCCGCAGCACGGTGAAGGTCATGATGTAGAGCGCTCCAGCGCCCACCCCTTGCCAGAAACGCCCCAGATAAAACTGGGCGATGCCGGTCGCCTCCGCCGCCACCAGGGAGGCGACCACGAAGATGAGGGCGCCCCCCAGTACCACGGGGCGCCTGCCATGGCGATCCGCCAGCATGCCCCCCGGCAGCACGGTAGCCGCCATGCCCAGCAGATAGATGGAAAAAGCGGTGTGGATCTGCGCCTCGCTCCCCTGCAGGGTTTGCGCAATGCGGGGCACGGCCACCAGATAGAGATCGATCCCGAGGGGATAGAGGATGATCATCAGAAAAGTACACAGCAGAAACATACCCATGAAGGCTCCATAGCAGCAGGTTTCACCATCACAGGTGCGCTGTCAGCGAGATGGACAACTCAATCCTGCAAAAGCAGAGGAAGATGCCGGGCACTATAGAGCGGGCGGCCTGCCGGGACCTAGTGACGAGATGGCACTCGGTGGATGCCAATCCGGACATCTCCCGCAGGAGAGGTCCGGATTGGCATGCTCATCGACCCGCCCCCTGCCAGGTCGCCCTTGAGGGGTCGGGTCCGAGGTAACGGGCACGCGGCGATGCGGCGTGCCCTCAAGGCTCAGCGAAGGCGCTCCATTACCTGGCCAGTTGCGTCAGGATGGCGTGGGCCGCCTTGATGCGCGCCTCGTTGGGGTAGTTGCGATTGGCCAGCATGACGACGCCGATCCCTTTGGCCGGCACGAAGGCCACATAGGCCCCGAAGCCGTTGGTCGAGCCGGTCTTGTTGAAGAGCACAGGGTGCCCTGTTGCAGCGGGCGCGGGCGCCGCCGGGTTGGCATTGTAAATCATCGCCGGGGAGTTGCCCGCCAGCAGCGTCTGCTCGCTGACGGGATAGGCGTAACGCTCCCAGCCCAGTCCCTGGGTCATCTCCCCCACCGCATACTGGCCCTGGTGAGTCAGATCGATGGCCTGCTGCATGGCCGCATTATCCACCCCGCTGATGTTGGCCTTCACAAAGCGCAGCAGATCCGCCGAGCTGGTCTTGATGCCGTAGGCCTCGTCCGCCAGCATGCCGGGAGTGACGCGGATGGGCTTGTCCTCCTTCGAGTAGCCGTAGGCGTAGTGCCCCATGGCCTGCTCGGGCACATTGAGGTAGGTATGGTACAGGCCAAGCCCCGGCAGGATCGTCTGCTCCATCAGGCGATCGAACGGCTGCTTCATGCTGCTCGCCGCCAGATAGCCAAAGAGCCCGATGCTGGGGTTGGCGTACTGGCGATGGGAACCCGGCGAGTAGGCTGGGGTCCACTGGCGGTAGTAGGCCTGCATCTTCTCGAGCGAATCCACCTCCTCGGGGAATTGCAGCGGCAAGCCGCCCGCGCTGTAGGTAGCCAGCTCCCCCATGGTGATGTTGTCAAAGGCGGATCCCTTGAGCCAGGGGGCGAACAGACTCGCCTTGTCATCGAGCTCGAAGCCCCCCTGCACCACGGCGTAGGCCCCCAGCGTCGCGGTCAGGGTCTTGCTCACGGAGCCTATCTCGAACAGGGTCTGCTCGCTGACACCGACCGCGCGCTCCCGATCGGCCACACCGTAGTTGAAATAGTGGGCCTTGCCATCCTTGAGCACGGCCACCGCCATGCCCGGGATCCTGTGCTCCTTGAGTAGCGGCCGGATGCTGGCATCCACCACGGGGCGCAGGGGATCGGTCGCCGCCTTGTCACCGGCATGAGCCAGACCGGCCCACATCAGGGTGGCCAGAGCGCCCCACAGGATGGATTGTCGTTGTTGCATTGCATGTCTCCTGACTGTCGTTAGCAAGGTATCGCCATGGCGGCGAGTGATGAACCCAGCATAGTCCCGCGAGGTGTGCTGCCGATGAGGCTCTGTGAAGTCAGTGTGAAGCCGCCCCCTCTTTTTACCCATGAAAAAGGGGAGCCATGGCTCCCCTTCAATCACCTTGCAACGCAGGCTTATTTCTTGCCCGGGTTGTCCCAGATCCCCTCTTCCAGCTGGCTGCGCAGCTCGGGGTATTTGTTGGCATCGAAGGTCGGCACGCGGCCCACCTTGAGCTGGTCGTTGTAGTCCTTGGCCAGCTTGATGGCGACGCCGGAGAGCAGCAGGATGGCCACCAGGTTGACGATGGCCATCAGCCCCATGGAGACATCCGCCAGAGCCCACACGGTCGGCAGTTCGCCCACGGATCCGAACATCACCATGCCCAGCACGAACATCCGGAACAGCATCAGGCCGCCCTTGTGGTTGTGCTCGAGGAACACCAGGTTGGTCTCCGCATAGGAGTAGTTCGCCACGATGGAGGTGAAGGCGAAGAAGAAGATGGCCGCTGCGATGAAGATGTTGCCACCGCCGCCCACCTGGGAGGAGAGCGCACGCTGGGTCAGCTCGACACCGGTCACGCCGGAACCCGGCTCGAACTGGCCGGACATCAGGATGATGGCGGCAGTACAGGTACAGATGACGATGGTATCGAGGAAGACCCCCAGCATCTGCACATACCCCTGGGAGGCCGGGTGCGGCGGATAGGGGGTGGCGGTGGCGGCAGCGTTGGGGGCAGAGCCCATGCCCGCCTCGTTGGAGAAGAGGCCGCGCTTGATGCCGTTGATCATCGCCTGGGAGATGGCATAGCCCATGGCGCCGGAACCTGCCTGCTCGATGCCGAACGCAGACTTGATGATGAGGGCGAAGATACCCGGCAGCTCGCTGATGTTCATGAACACCACGAACAGCGCCATCAGGATATAGGCGATCGCCATGAAGGGCACCACCAGCTCGGCAAAGCGGGCGATGCCGCGAATGCCGCCGAAGATGATGAGACCGGAGAGCACCACCAGGGCCAGACCGCTCACCCAGTCAGGGATGCCGAAGGCGACGTTCATGGCCAGGCTGATGGAGTTGGCCTGCACCGCGTTGAACACCAGACCGAAGGCCAGCAGCAGGCAGAGGGAGAAGACCACCCCCATCCAGCGCATGCCGAGGCCGCGCTCCATGTAGTAGGCGGGGCCGCCGCGGTAGTTGCCATCCTCATCCTTGACCTTGTAGAGCTGGGCCAGGGTGCTCTCCACGAAGGCGGTGGCCATGCCGATGAAGGCGATCAGCCACATCCAGAAGACGGCGCCAGGGCCACCCAGATAGATGGCGACGGCCACACCGGCCAGATTGCCCGTCCCGACGCGAGCCGCCAGGCTGGTACACAGAGCCTGGAAGGAGGAGATGCCAGCGCTGTCGGATTTGCGACTGTTGCGCAGGACCGAGAACATGTGGCCGAAGTGGCGGATCTGGATAAAGCCCAGGCGGAAGGTAAAGAAGATACCGACCCCGATCAGCAGGTAAATGAGCACGGCTCCCCACATCAGGTCGTTAATCATTGCAATCAAGGTGTCCATAATTCTCTCGTTGTTATCACATCCATGGCCAGTCTGCGCTGACCGCTCTCTGTCAATTTCCGAACCAGCATTGCGCCGAAGGGGCGGAATCTAGCATAGCGAGGGAATTCAGAATAGTGACAGAGCTCACTGGGGAGACAAAAAACGAGCAATTTGATGCAAAAAAGCTTCATTTAGCACGCAATAAATCAACAAAAATTGATGTGCAACCCAGCCCCTCACAAATTAGATCCAATAGAGAACCATTTTACAACTCATCCCATGGGGGTAAAAACCGCTGAGTGAAACGACATCAGGGAGACAAGCGTTTGCCTCTCATGCCTCATCGGCAAGGGGTTGTAACGCAAAACGTTTTACACGTAATTAAATTTCAAGTAGCTGACAAAACTATTTATGTGACCTCCCGCACAAATTCATGAATCCACCAAAATAATTGCGCTTTTCCATGTCGGAGCCAGCCGCCACACCATGAATAAAACTCGTTTTTTATCAAACACTTTCACTCGACAGCCGGTACCGCTTTCACCACCTGGCTGATTCGCATACAAGCCCCCCTATTGCAGGATGCGCCACATCCGTATTAATTAGGCAGGCAATGACGATGGGGCCTGCCCATCGCCCCTTTCTGAGCCTGAGCCGCCGGGATCTTGTAATTTAATTTCAGAACTGCCGTCTCATGCCCACCACCCTGGGATTGCTCCCTCATAAAGAGATGATATTTGCCATGGCCGATAAATTGACCCAGCTGAAAGCCCTGACCACAGTGGTTGCCGATACCGGCGACATCGAAGCCATCAAGCGCTACCAGCCCATCGATGCCACCACCAACCCCTCTCTGGTACTCAAGGCCTCCGAGATCCCCGAGTACGCAGCCCTGATCCAGGACGCCATTGCCTGGGCCAAATCCCAGAGCCAGGACAAGGCACAGCAAATCATCGACGCAGGCGACAAGCTGGCGGTCAACATCGGCCTCGAAGTGCTGAAAATCGTCCCGGGCCGCATCTCCACCGAAGTGGACGCCCGCCTCTCCTTCGACACCAATGCCAGCATCGCCAAGGCCCGCAAGCTGATCCGCCTCTACAACGAAGCCGGCATCAGCAATGATCGCATCCTGATCAAGCTTGCCTCCACCTGGGAAGGGATCCGTGCCGCCGAGGTGCTGGAGAAAGAGGGTATCCAGTGCAACCTGACCCTGCTGTTCTCCTTCGCCCAGGCCCGTGCCTGTGCCGAAGCCGGCGCCTTCCTCATCTCCCCCTTCGTCGGTCGCATCCTCGACTGGTACAAGGCCAAGAACGGCCGTGATTACACCGCCAGTGAAGATCCGGGCGTGGTCTCCGTCACCGCCATCTACAACTACTACAAGCAGCACGACTACCCGACCGTGGTCATGGGCGCGAGCTTCCGCAACACCGGCGAAATCCTGGAACTGGCCGGCTGCGACCGCCTGACCATTGGCCCCGCTTTGCTGGAAGAGCTGAGCAAGGCCGAAGGCGCCGTGGTGCGCAAGCTGGACTACACCGGCGAGCGCACAGCCAAACCGACCCCGATGACCGAAGCCGAATTCCGCTGGGAGCTGAACCAGGACGCCATGGCCGTCGAGAAACTGGGGGAAGGCATCCGCCTGTTCGCCATCGACCAGGGCAAGCTGGAAACCATGCTGGCAAGCCACCTGTAAGGCCGCTCGCCACACGGCTCTCACAGAGCGAAGTGGCGCCGCAAAAACCGGGCTCCCGAAAGGGCAGCCCGGTTTTTTTGTGCCTGTTTCCGGTTGTCACAACTTCGTCATAAAAACGTTTTATTTTCAAAGGCGTCGTGTTATACGGATGGTGAAAACCATAAAACCAAGGAGGGAGCCATGGACATGTTCAACTTCGATTTTGACGAGGTCGTTGAGCTGGGTTCACGTAGCCGCGGGACAACGGGAAAAAAACGCAAATGGCGTGAGATTGAGGCGCTTAAAGACAAGCACCGCCTGCAAAAGGAGCTGCAGGCCATCGACATCGCCTATGAAGGATCGGACGACCTGGAGCTCTGATACGCCCACGTCGCCCATGTTTCACTCCAGCGAGTGGAGCCATAAAAACAGCGCCCCGGATTGACCGGGGCGCTGTTTTTATGGGTGAACCTACTGTCAGGCTGCAGGCAGCGAGAGCTGTTTGGCCAGCGCCTGGAAATGCTGGCTCACCTCCGCCCCGAACAGGGGATCATTGATGGCCCGGTTCTGCCAGAGCTGTTCGAGATGACGCCAGTCATCCTCGGTCAGGGAGTCGCGCAGATGGGGGAAGATGACCCCTTCCTCATAGTTCATGTGCGCCTCCTGCTGCTCGATGAACTGCTCCAGACGGGCCACGAACTGATCCAGCGGGATGACCGCATCCATCAGGATCATCTCCACCATCTCCTTGAGCTCGGTCCCTGCATCCAGCAGACGGGCGTGCTCTTCGTGCAGCCGGTTGGCCACCTCTCCCTCCACCACCCTGTATTTCAGGTAGTAGTCATAAATCATGTCTTCCTTCGGGTGGTGGTACTTGTCGGATACCTCGCGCAGATAATCCACCACATCCCGCAGCAGGAAGTAGCTTACCGGCTGCTCATTGCGAATGGCCGCCAGCTTTTGCTTGAGCAGCGTCAGCAACCGGGTGATGTTGAGGTGGTCCTTATGCAGACTGGATAACATGGGCACTCCTTGCACTGAAATGAGAAAACGTCTGTCTCGAGTATACGGTCATTTATTGCCTGAACTTTGCACTCAATCAAGTCGGATGCAGACAGCGGCTGCACCAGCCTCTCACCACAGGAGGCACAGGGGAGACCATTTCCCCTGTGCATGCACGGCGTCAGGCCGCCGGATCGGCGCAGACCGAGAGCCAGTCGATGGGACTGCGTCCTTGCTGGACCAGCAGGCGATTGGCCTCGGAGAAGTGGCCGCAACCGATGAAACCGCGATGGGCAGAGAGCGGGCTGGGATGGGGGGCGCTCAGCACATGGTGGCGCGACCGGTCGATGAAGCGCCCTTTCTTCTGGGCATGAGCGCCCCACAGCAGGAAGACAACTCCCTGGCAATGGGCATTGATCCGCTCGATGACCCGATCGGTAAAGGTCTCCCACCCCAGGTGGGCGTGAGAGTGCGCCATGCCCGCCTGTACCGTCAGCACCGTATTGAGCAGCAGCACTCCCTGTCTGGCCCAGGATTCCAGGAATCCGTGATTGGGTGTGACAAAACCCGGCAGATCCCGCTGCATCTCCTTGTAGATGTTGACGAGGGACGGCGGCGTGCGCACTCCGGGCAAGACGGAGAAACAGAGGCCGTGCGCCTGGTCCGGTCCGTGATAGGGATCCTGCCCCAGGATCACCACCTTGACGTCATCCAGCTCGGTCAGTTTGAAGGCATTGAAGACCTCGGTCGCCGGGGGATAGATCACCTTGCCCGCCTCCCGCTCGGCCCTGACGGTGGCCAGGGTGTCCATGAAATACGCCTGCTCTTTCTCCGAACCAATCACATCTTTCCAGGTCAGCACACCCGTCTCCTCTCGTTGCGAATCCACTCCTTCCATCCTGGCTGGCATGCCAGCCTCTCCCTCTCCCCACTCCCCGCCTTCTGTCCAGCTTGGCACCGCTATCTCCTCGGTCAATAGAGCAAGGGGCTCAGGATAGGGTCCTCGCCCCCAAGACGCAACCGCATGGAGGTCAGGCTCAGCCTGGCCAGCCTGGGAAGTGGCGGCGGCGTTCACGGGCAATGACCGGGGCTGCGTCGACACAGGAATAACAGGATGTCCTTCGGACAGGCCTCATGGGCAGGCCGGTTTTCGCTGACGCCAGAAATAAACCCTAAAGGTGTAGTTAAATTACTAGATATGAATAATAAAAAATGCATAATTCATATATCTTACAAAAACAGAAAAATGATCTGTTTTTGATTCAACTCAATGATTTAATCCCTTTCAATGCGCGCAAAATGGGGTTTTATTGATTTGGATCAATTTTCGTAATATTACCGTCGTGGTATATATGGCCCCAACGAAGTAAAGGTGTAAGGCAAGGCCCCGTTAAATCATTCCTTCCAAGAGGTGGTTTAAAAACATCAGGGTAATGTGCTTACCGTTGAATCCGCTTTCCTATGAGGAGTCATACCATGATCAAGGGCATCCAAATCACCCAGTCCGCCAACGCCGCTCTGCTGAACTCTTTCTGGCTGCTGGACGAAGAGAAACAACAGGCTCGCTGCATCTGCGCCAAGGGCGACAGCTTTGCCGCCGATCAGGAAGTCAGCCTCTCCGACCTGGGTCAATTCGAATACCGTGAACTGCCGGTTCAGCAAGAGCCTGTGGTCGAAGGGGGTCAGCACCTGAACGTCAACGTACTGCGCCGCGAAACCCTGGAAGACGCCATCGCCAACCCGGAAAAATACCCGCAGCTCACCATCCGCGTCTCCGGTTACGCCGTGCGTTTCAACGCCCTGACCCCGGAGCAGCAGCGTGACGTGGTCACCCGCACCTTCACCCAGAGCCTGTAAGGCGCCCTGCGTAAAGAGATAAAAAAACGGCCCCCTCGGGCCGTTTTTTCATGGGTGATGATCACCGCCGGAACCTGGCTCAGCTTCGCAGGTCCACCGGCCTTGCCACCACGGGTTTCGCCAGGGCGTCCTGCATGGTGGCCTCGTCGAGCTGATCGCAGTAACGGGCCACCACCAGGGTCGCCACCCCGTTGCCAATGAGGTTGGTCAGGGCGCGCGCCTCCGACATGAAGCGATCAATCCCGAGGATCAGCGCCAGCCCGGCCAGCGGCAGATGCCCTACCGCCGAGATGGTGGCTGCCAGCACGATGAAGCCACTCCCCGTGACTCCGGCCGCCCCCTTGGAGGAGATAAGCAGCACCACCAGCAGGGTGAGCTGATGGAACAGGTCCAGCGGGGTGTTGGTTGCCTGGGCGATGAAGACGGCGGCCATGGTCAGATAGATGGAGGTGCCGTCCAGGTTGAATGAGTAACCGGTCGGGATCACCAGACCCACCACCGATTTCTTGCAGCCCAGCGCCTCCATTTTCACCAGCATGCGCGGCAATACGGATTCCGACGAGGATGTTCCGAGCACGATCAACAGCTCTTCCCGGATATAGGCAATAAAGCGCACAATGCTGAAGCCATTGGCTTTGGCGATACTGCCGAGCACCAGGAAAATAAACAGCAGGCAGGTCAGATAGAAGCTAGCAATTAATTGCCCCAGCTGAACCAAAGAACCAATACCGTATTTCCCTATGGTGAATGCCATGGCGCCAAATGCCCCGATCGGCGCCAGTTTCATGATCATGTTGATGATGCCGAAAATAACCTGGGAGAAACCATCGATGATATTGAAGATGGGTTTTCCCTTCTCCCCGATATGATGCAGGGAAAATCCGAACAGGACGGCAAACAGCAACACCTGGAGTATATTGCCGCCGGCAAAGGCACCGATGACGCTGGCCGGTATCACATCCAGCAGGAAGGGAATTATCCCCTGGGACTGGGCCTGATCCGCATAGACGGAGATGGCGCTGGCGTCGAGTGAGGAGGGATCCACATTCATACCGGCCCCCGGCTGCAGCACGTTGACCACGCACAGACCGATGATCAGGGCCAGGGTGCTCACCACTTCAAAATAGATCAGCGCAATGGCACCGGTTTTGCCCACCGCCTTCATGCTTTCCATGCCGGCAATGCCGGTGACCACGGTACAGAAAATGACGGGGACGATGATCATCTTGATTAATTTAACGAAGCCATCACCAAGGGGTTTCATATCTGCGCCCAGACTCGGATAGACATGTCCCAGACATATTCCGATGGTGATTGCCAATATCACCTGAAAATAGAGGCTACTGACAATTTTCTTGTGCATGCTCAACGTCCTGTTAATAAGTGTGACTCCACTGACAGCAAATAACGCATGCAGCAGTCTGCGGCGAGAAATAGGGTTATCTCACCCGCTTCATACCTTTTTGCCATCCTGACGGTCGCTACTTTTGCATGTCATAAGAAGCAAATAAGAGACATCAATCACACAATATATTTAACATCATTAACACCACGAAAACATGGTCGCAATGGACGCCGAAGAGCACCAAATGAAAATGACGGAAATAAAAATGCCCCGCATGGCGGGGCATTTTTGATAGTAAAAATCGCGATCAGGCGGAGGTATCGAGGGGCTCGAAGCCCTTGACGAGATCGTCGATGGCCTTCATCTGCTTGAGGAAGCCTTCCAGCTTCTCCAGCGGCAGAGCGCTCGGGCCGTCGCAGCGGGCAATTTTCGGATCCGGGTGGGATTCGATAAAGAGACCGGCGAGGCCCACCGCCATGCCGGCACGGGCCAGCTCGGTCACCTGCTCGCGGCGACCACCGGAGGCCGCTCCCAGGGGATCACGGCACTGCAGGGAGTGGGTGACGTCAAAGATGACCGGATAGCCGCCGGTGCTCTTCTTCATGACGCCCAGGCCCAGCATGTCCACCACCAGGTTGTCATAGCCGAAGTTGGCACCGCGCTCGCAGAGGATCAGGCGATCGTTGCCACACTCCTCGAACTTGTCGGTGATGTTCTTCATCTGGCTTGGGCTCAGGAATTGCGGCTTCTTGATGTTGATGACGTTGCCGGTGCGGGCCATGGCCTCCACCAGATCGGTCTGGCGCGCCAGGAAGGCGGGCAGCTGGATGACGTCGACCACCTCGGCGACCGGTTTGGCCTGATGGGGCTCATGCAGATCGGAGATCACCGGCATGCCGAAGGTCGCTTTCAGCTCCTGGAAGATCTTCATCCCCTCTTCCAGACCCGGGCCGCGATAGGAGTGGATGGAGGAGCGGTTGGCCTTGTCCCAGCTCGCCTTGAACACGAACGGGATGCCGAGCTTGCTGGTCACTTCCACGTACTTCTCGCACACCGCCATCGCCATGTCGCGGGATTCCAGCACGTTCATGCCGCCGAACAGCACGAAAGGTTTGTCGTTGGCGACGTCGATCTGGTTGACCTTGATATTCTTCTGTTCCATCTCAGGGATCCTTAATGGAGGGGCTTGGGACTGAGGTCCAGGGTGGCCAGCTGGGTTTTCAGCACATCGGCCACGGGATCATCAGGGCATTGTTCAATAAAGTATTCGAAATCGTCGGCGGCAAAGCGCGGGCAATCGAGTTGCTCATAGATGAAGCCCCGATCCCGCGTCTCCAGCGGATCGCCGGGCTTCATGCGCAGCAGCAGCTCGCTGCAGCGCAGCGCCTCCGTCATGCGCTCCTCGCGCAGCAGGGCGCCCTTACTGACATTGAGCAAGCGCTCGATGATCTCCCACTGCCCCGATGGCTGCAGATGATCATCGCTCAGACTCGCCAGGTTGCCGAGGGCACCGCGCAGCAGCAGTTCGATGCGGTGCCGGCTCAGTTCATCACCGTTGAAGGGGTCTACATAGACCTCCCCGTCCAGACCAGCAAAACTCAGAAGGAAATGGCCGGGGAAGCAGATCCCCTCCACATCCAGCCCTATCTTGCGACCCAGCTGGATGAGGAGGATGCCGAGACTGACCGGGATCCCCTTGCGCCTTGCCAGCACCTGGTCCAGATCGCAGTTGGCGGACGAGAAGTAATCCTGCCAGTCGCCACGAAAGCCCAGGGTCTGGTAGAAACCCTGCAACAGCTGACGGCGCACCTCGTCGCAGTCTCCCTCGGCAATCGTCTCGTCCAGCCAGGCATCGAGGCGGGCAAGCTCGGCCTCTCCCGTGCCGCCATGACCCCGGATCTCGTCGCTCACCGACAGCGCCAGCTCGGCCAGATCGTGAGCCTCGAAGTCGGTCCACTCATCCACACGTATCATCGTCATCCTTCCTAGCCGAACAGGCTGGCCTGCTTTTGCACCGCAAGCTTGGCGATAAAGAAGATCCACCCCAGTGCGCCCAGGAAGGCAAACCAGCGGATGCCGTTGCTGCGGGCCAGGCGCAGCGCCATCATGGCCAGAAACGCCACCACCAGGATGGACGTCAGCTTCTCGGCCAGCCAGGGGATGGCGTTGTTGAGGGGGTTGAGACCCAGCACCATGCAGAGCAGCGCACCGGAGAGCACCACCAGGCCGTTGAGCCAGCCGCTGATCTTGAGGGTGCGGGCGCCCCCTGCCAGCGCGGAGCCGGTCTGCAACCAGTAAAAGCGCAGGATAAACATCAGCACGGCCCCGGCAATCAGGGTGAGGTGCAGATGCTTGAGAACAACATACATAAGATTTCCTTGAACAGGGGCAGACCGGGCCAGCCCGTCATATCACTGAGCCAGGCGCCCCAGGGTCACCCGCTCGTTATCGCCGTAATCGCGCACGGTTTCCACCTGGACGTAGCCTTGTTGCAGCAGGAGTTGACGCACCGCCTCCCCCTGAGCCCAGCCGTGTTCCAGCAACAGCCAGCCACCTGGCACCAGATGGGCGGGCGCCTGGGTGACGATGAGGCGGATATCCGCCAGCCCCTGCTCCTCCGCCACCAGGGCGGAGCGCGGCTCGAAGCGCACGTCCCCCTCGTGAAGATGGGGGTCCGTCCCGTCGATATAGGGCGGGTTGGAGACGATCATCGCAAAGCGCGGTGCATCCGAGAGCGGCGCAAACCAGCTGCCGTCGCGCACCTCGATGGGCAACCCCAGGGCGGCGCTGTTGGTGCGGGCCAACGCGGCCGCGGCCGGCATCCTGTCCACCGCCCATACATCGGCATCCGGTCGCTCAGACTTGAGTGCAAGGGCGATGGCACCGGTGCCCGTGCCCAGATCCAGCAGGGCGCAGGGGCCGCCCGGCAGGCGGGCCAGCGCCTGTTCCACCAGCACCTCGGTATCGGGGCGCGGGATCAGGGTGGCCGGGCTCACTTTCAGCGGCAGCGACCAGAACTCCCGCTCGCCGATGAGGTGGGCAATGGGCTCACCATTGAGGCGACGGGCAAGCCAGCCCGCCAGGGTCGCCTGCTGGGCGGCATCGAGCTCGTGCTCCGGCCAGGTCATCAGATAGCTGCGCCGACAATCCAGCAGATGACAGAGCAGGGCATCGGCGTCGGCACGGGGGGATTCCCCGGAGGCCAGGGTCGCCATGATATGGGCGCGGGCCTGCTGGATCTGCATCAGTTGCTCTCGGCCAGGGAGGCGAGCTGATCCGCCTGATACTCCTGCACCAGGGGGGTGATCACGCAGTCCAGATCCCCTTCCAGGATGTCGCCCAGACGATAGAGGGTGAGGTTGATCCGGTGCTCGGAGAGACGCCCCTGGGGATAGTTGTAGGTGCGGATGCGCTCGGAGCGATCCCCGGAGCCCACCAGGTTGCGGCGGGTACTCTGCTCGGCGGCGCGGTGGCGTTCGTCCTCGGCCGCCTGCAGGCGGGCAGAGAGCACCGACATCGCCTTGGCGCGGTTCTTGTGCTGGGAGCGCTCGTCCTGGCACTCCACCACCAGCCCGGTGGGCAGGTGGGTGATGCGGATGGCGGAGTCGGTCTTGTTGACGTGCTGGCCGCCGGCACCGGAAGCGCGGAAGGTGTCGATCTTCAGCTCGGAGGGGTTGATCTCCACCTGCTCGGCTTCCGGCACTTCCGGCAGCACGGCCACGGTACAGGCGGAGGTGTGCACCCGGCCCTGGGATTCGGTCTCGGGGACTCGCTGCACCCGGTGGCCGCCGGACTCGAACTTGAGGCGGCCGTAGACGTGCTCGCCGTCCACCTTGGCGATCACCTCCTTGTAGCCACCGTGTTCGCCGTCATTGCAGCTGACGATGGAGACACGCCACCCCTGACGCTCGGCGTAGCGGGAGTACATGCGGAACAGATCCCCCGCGAAAATGGCCGCCTCGTCGCCACCGGCACCGGCGCGGATTTCCAGATAGCAGTTGTTGTCATCCTTGGGGTCGCGCGGCAACAGCATCACCTGAAGCGCCTGCTCCTGCTCCTCGAAGGTCGCCTTGGCGAGCGGCAGTTCCTCCTGCGCCATCTCCCGCAGCTCGGCATCCTCTTCCTCCAGCATCAGCCGGGTGGTGTCGAGGTTCTCTTCGGCCTGGCGGAAACGCTGGAAGGCGTGAACGATATCTTCCAGCTGGGCGTATTCCCGGGTCAGGGCGCGGTATCTGTCCTGATCCGAGGCGACCCCGGGCTCCCCGAGCAGGGCCTGTACTTCTTCATGGCGCTCGATGAGGCCTTCCAGCTTTCTGATCAATGAGGGGTTCATGACTCTTGGATTCTCGATGGAGGACGGGACGGCAAAGGGCCGTCCCAACACTATGATTCTTGTGACAATCCCAGCACCTGACGCAGTTGGGCCAGCTTGTGGCTGTCCCCCTGGGCGGCGGCCTGGCGCAGGGCCTGGGTCGGTGCGTGGATCAGCTTGTTGGTGAGGCGATGGGCCATGGCCTTGAGCGCCTGCTCGGCATTTTCACCCTGTTGCAGGGCCAGCAGGGCCCGCTGCAACTCTTCGTCGGCGACCTGCTGTGACTGATGGCGATAATCGCGAATGAGATCCACCGAGTGCTGGCTGCGATACCAACCCATGAACTCGTCGCGCTCTTCCTGCACGATGAGTTCCGCCTCGGCGGCCGCCCGCTTGCGGGTCTCCAGGTTCTGCTCGATGATGCCCTGCAGATCGTCCACCGTGTAGAGATAGGCATCGGAGAGCTCGTCCACCTCGGCTTCGATGTCGCGGGGCACGGCGATGTCCACCAGGAACATGGGCTTGAAGCGACGCGCCTTGAGCGCCCGCTCCACCATGCCCTTGCCGATGATGGGCAGGGGGCTTGCCGTGGAGCTGATGACGATGTCCGCCTCGTGCAGGTAGTCCGGGATCTCTTCGAGCGTCATTACCTGGGCACCGAACTCCTCTGCCAGTAACTGGGCCCGTTGCAGGGTGCGGTTCGCCACCATCATCCGGGTCACGCTCTGCTCGCGCAGGTGGCGGGCCACCAGTTCGATGGTTTCGCCGGCGCCCACCAGCAGCACCTTGGTCTGGGAGAGATCGGAGAAGATACGGCGGGCCAGGCTCACGGCGGCGAAGGCCACCGACACCGCGCTGGCGCCGATCTCGGTGTCAGTGCGCACCCGTTTGGCCACCGAGAAGGATTTCTGGAACAGGCGCTCCAGGGATCCTTTCACCGCATCCGCCTGCTGGGCGTGGGCGTAGGATTGCTTGATCTGCCCCAGGATCTGCGGCTCCCCGAGCACCAGGGAGTCGAGGCCACAGGCCACCCGCATCAGGTGTCGCACCGCTTCCTCGTCCTGGTGCCGGTAGATGGCTGAGAGCACCTCGCTCGCCTCCAGCGCGTGGAACCGCTGCAACCAGTTCAGCACCTGCTCCCCCTGCCCCTGCACCAGGCTGCAATAGAGCTCGGTGCGGTTGCAGGTGGAGACGATCACCGCCTCGCTGACGCCAGGCTGCTCCACCAGCTCACGCAGGGCGCGATCGATGCGGTCCGGACCAAAGGCGACCCGCTCCCGCAAGGCGACACTGGCGGTGTTGTGGTTGATTCCGAGGGCAAGCAGACTCATGGGTGGGTGATGATCGTTTCATGCACAGGGTGTAGAGGCCGACAATTGTACGAGAAAGGGTAAGTCTTTAAAAGCAATACGGCCGCCCCTTATACTGTCGCAAACCTCATCTGCGGAGCTCCACCTTGTTGTTGCGTATCTTCTCCCTCGCCTGCCTGCTGGTGCTGGCGGGCTGTACCACCACCCAACCCCAGCGGGATCAGGTCAACTGGCAGCAGGAGCGCGCCCGCCTCGAACGCCTCACACACTGGCAGTTGTCGGGCAAGATGGCCATCATCACCGCCCGCCAGAAGGGCAGCGCCCGCCTCAACTGGCAGCAGAACGGCGACGACTATCGCCTCAACCTCACCAGCCTCATCGGCACCCATATTCTGGAACTCTCCCGCACCGGCGGCGAGGTGACTCTGCTCGACAACGACGGAAAACAGCACCAGAGCCAGGATGCCGAGCTCCTGGTCTATCAGCTCACCGGCTGGCACATTCCGGTGGCCGGGCTGCCTGAGTGGATCAAGGGATTGCCGGGGCAGGCCGAATTCGAGCTCAACCCCGATGCCAGCCTCGCCAGCGTGCGCGACGGCCAGTGGCAGATCGTCTACGGGGACTATCGGGATCAGGACGGCTATCGCCTGCCCCACCTGCTCACCATGACCGGTCAGGAGAGCCGTCTCAAGCTGCAGATCAACGAGTGGACCCTGACACCATGATGCACGACCAGACGCCGATCCGCTGGCCCGCCCCGGCCAAGCTCAACCTCTTCCTGCACGTCAACGGCCGCCGCCCCGATGGCTACCACGAACTGCAGACCCTCTTCATCTTTCTCAACCACGGCGACTGGCTCGAATTCGAGCCGATCCCCGGCAGCGACCAGCTCACCTTGAGCCCGGCCATTCCCGGCGTGCCCGATGAACAGAACCTCATCATCCGGGCTGCGCGACTGTTGCAGAGCCGGTTGGCCAGTCCGCAGGGAGCCCATATCCGGCTGAAGAAGGTACTGCCCATGGGCGGTGGCATCGGGGGCGGCTCGTCGGACGCGGCCACCACCCTCGTGGCCTTGAACCACCTCTGGCAAGCTGGCTTGAGTGAAGACGAGCTGGCCGAGCTCGGCGTGCAGCTGGGCGCCGACGTGCCGGTGTTCGTGCGGGGCAAGGCCGCCTTCGCCGAAGGCGTGGGGGAGCGGTTGCAACAGATCGAGGTGCCGGATGCCTGGTACCTGGTACTCAAGCCGGATTGCCATGTGGCCACCGCCGCCGTGTTCCAGGATCCCGACCTGCCCCGCAACACCCCCAAGATGACCCTGGACAATCTGCTGGCAGGAGAGTGGAAAAACGATTGCGAGCTGCTGGTGAAAAAGCGCCACCCCGAGGTTGCCAATGCGCTCGGCTGGTTGCTAGAATACGCGCCGTCAAGAATGACGGGCACTGGCGCCTGCGTCTTTGCTCGATTTGAAGACGAAATGGCTGCTCGGAAGGTGTTGGCAAGAGTGCCGGAAGGCTGGGATGGGTTTGTCGCCAGGGGCGAGAACATATCACCACTCTTCGTCACTTTGCAACAAGTGAGTGATTGGGGTATCGCCAAGCGGTAAGGCAGCGGGTTTTGATCTCGCCATTCCTAGGTTCGAATCCTAGTACCCCAGCCAACTCTCTCCCTGTTGAGGCCGTATCGGGAGGTGTTGACCTCGTCGATGTGTCTTGGGCCAATCTGACGCGATGGCGCTCAAGGTGGATTCCCGTCCACCCACCCTGCGGGTGATGAGACGCCATCCTCGACATCGCCCAGAGACCTTGTCCGTCATCTTGCTAAATCGTTTGCCCCCAAACGATACGGGTCTAAAATCAGACTCCCCACATACTGGATGCAACCCCGAGGTTTCAAACCGTGCCTGACATGAAGCTGTTTGCTGGTAACGCAACGCCGGAACTAGCCCAGAAGATCGCAGATCGCCTGTTTATCAAACTCGGCAATGCTGCCGTAGGTCGCTTTAGCGACGGCGAGATCAGCGTACAGATCAACGAGAATGTACGCGGTGGCGATATCTTCATCATTCAATCCACCTGTGCCCCGACCAACGACAATTTGATGGAATTGATCGTCATGGTGGATGCACTGCGTCGTGCTTCAGCTGGCCGTATCACTGCCGTTATCCCCTACTTTGGTTATGCCCGTCAGGACCGCCGCGTCCGCTCCGCCCGTGTGCCCATCACCGCCAAGGTCGTCGCCGACTTCCTCTCCAGCGTGGGTGTGGACCGTGTGCTGACCGTTGACCTGCATGCCGAGCAGATCCAGGGCTTCTTCGACGTCCCCGTCGACAACGTGTTCGGCAGCCCGGTGCTGCTGGAAGACATGAAGGCCAAGAACCTCGAATCCCCCGTGGTCGTGTCACCGGACATCGGTGGCGTGGTCCGTGCCCGTGCCATCGCCAAGCTGCTGGACGACACCGACATCGCCATCATCGACAAGCGTCGTCCCCGTCCGAACGTCTCCCAGGTCATGCACCTGATCGGCGACGTGGCCGGTCGTGACTGCGTCATCGTCGACGACATGATCGACACCGGCGGCACCCTGTGCAAGGCGGCCGAAGCGCTGAAAGAGCGTGGTGCCAAGCGCGTGTTCGCCTATGCGACCCACCCTGTCTTCTCCGGCACCGCCGTTGAAAACATCAAGAATTCGGTCATCGATGAGCTGATCATCACCGACTCCATCCCGCTCACCCCGGAGATGAAGGCAGTCGGCAAGGTCAAGCAGCTGACCCTCTCCTCCGTGCTGGCCGAAGCGATTCGCCGCATCAGCAACGAAGAGTCCATCTCTGCCATGTTCGAGCATTGATAGACCCTGTCGTGACAAAAACCGCCAAATGGCGGTTTTTGTTTTTTTGGGTGCCTGGCGCCAACCGCCAGCCTTCACTCGGCAAGAGACGAAAACCTCGGACGAGCCACCCCACCCGAACCCTTCTGTCCGGCTTTTCCCCGACCTTGCCGCACTTTGGTTGAGTGATCGCCACTCGGCGGCTAGAATATTGCGTCCCATTGCCCCGGGTCATCCGCCCATGGCAAGTAGCGAGTGAAGACATCAAGCGTGACAAGTCAAATCAAACTGATTGTCGGGCTGGGTAATCCCGGCCCCGAATATGCCAAGACCCGCCACAATGCGGGCGCCTGGTATGTGGAGCAACTGGCACGCTGGCACAATGTCAGCCTGCGCGAAGAGCCCAAGTTCTTCGGCCACACCGCCCGCATCCAGGTGGACGGGCAGGATGTGCGGCTGCTCATCCCGAACACCTACATGAATCTCTCCGGCAAGGCCGTGGCGGCGCTCGCGCGCTTCTACCAGATCGCCCCGGAGGAGATCCTGGTGGCCCATGACGAGCTGGACCTGCCTCCCGGCATCGCCAAGTTCAAGCAAGGGGGCGGTCACGGCGGCCATAACGGCCTCAAGGACATCATCGCCAGGATGGGCAACAACAATAACTTCTTCCGGCTGCGCCTTGGCATCGGCCATCCGGGCGCCAAGGAGCTGGTCGCCGGCTTCGTGCTGACCAAGGCGCCCAGCAGTGAGCAGAGTCTGATCGAGGCCGCACTGGACGAATCCTTGCGCGCCACCGACATCCTGTTCAAGCAGGACATGACCAAGGCCATGAATCGCCTGCACAGTTTCAAGGCCGAGAAAGTCTAGGCCTTCAGCCTGCATCGCCAGGCAGTTCAAGATGACCGGCCCCCTGGCGAGATCCTTCGCCTCGGGGTCAAGCAACACGACACGGGCCGCCCGCGCGGCCCCTTGAAGCATCCATCAACAAGGTAACAATCCATGGGTTTTAAATGCGGTATCGTGGGCCTGCCCAATGTAGGCAAATCCACCCTGTTCAATGCGCTGACCAAGGCCGGCATCGAAGCCGCCAACTTCCCGTTCTGCACCATTGAGCCGAACACGGGTGTGGTCCCCATGCCGGATCCCCGCCTCGACCAGCTGGCGGCCATCATCAATCCGCAGCGTGTCGTGCCGACCACCATGGAGTTCG
This sequence comes from Aeromonas sp. FDAARGOS 1402, assembly GCF_019046925.1. NCBI lineage: Bacteria > Pseudomonadati > Pseudomonadota > Gammaproteobacteria > Aeromonadales > Aeromonadaceae > Aeromonas > Aeromonas sp. FDAARGOS 1402. The sequence continues at coordinate 2,623,179 of NZ_CP077201.1, read as the reverse complement.
TGGACATCGCCGGCCTAGTGGCCGGTGCCTCCAAGGGCGAAGGCCTTGGCAACCAGTTCCTGGCCAACATCCGTGAAACCGAAGCCATCGGTCACGTGGTGCGCTGCTTCGAGGACGAGAACATCGTCCACGTGGCGGGCAAGGTCTCCCCGGCCGACGACATCGAGGTGATCAACACCGAGCTGGCCCTCTCCGACCTGGATGCCTGCGAGCGCGCCATCAATCGCCAGTCCAAGCGTGCCAAGGGCGGCGACAAGGATGCCAAGCTGGAAGTGGAAGTGCTGGAGAAGATCAAGGTTGCCCTGGAAAACGGCCAGATGATCCGCGGCATGAAGCTGGACAAGGATGAGCTGGACGCCGTCAGCCACCTCAACTTCCTGACCCTCAAACCCACCATGTACATCGCCAACGTGGCGGAAGATGGCTTCGAGAACAATCCCTATCTGGATCAGGTCCGTGAGATAGCCGCCGCCGAGAACGCCGTTGTCGTGGTCGTCTGCTGCGCCATCGAGGCGGACATCGCCGAGCTGGACGACGAAGACCGCGCCGAGTTCATGGCGGATCTGGGCATCGAGGAGCCGGGCCTGAACCGGGTGATCCGCTCCGGATACGAGCTGCTCAAGTTGCAGACCTACTTCACCGCCGGTGTGAAAGAAGTGCGCGCCTGGACCATTCCCGTAGGTGCCACCGCCCCGCAGGCCGCTGGCAAGATCCACACCGACTTCGAAAAAGGCTTTATTCGCGCCCAGACCATCGCCTTCGACGACTTTATCACCTACAAGGGTGAGCAAGGCGCCAAGGAAGCAGGCAAGATGCGCGCGGAAGGGAAAGACTACATCGTCAAGGATGGCGATATCATGAACTTCCTGTTCAACGTCTAACCCCATGAGAGGCCAGCATTTGCTGGCCTCTTTTTTATCTGGCCAGAGGCGCGATCTGGGTGCGAATGTCGTAAAAAAAACCAGATTGTTGGGCTTTTGCACGACAGCGGCCAATAACTCGCCAAACGCACCCAAATTCGTTTTTTCAAACAAAAAAAGGGTTGACGCCCCAGAGCCAGATACGCATAATTCCGGCCGCACAGTGACGAGGCAACGACTCACTGGAAGCACGGTTGGCTATGTAGCTCAGTTGGTTAGAGCATCGCACTCATAATGCGGGGGTCACAGGTTCGAATCCCGTCATAGCCACCATCTCTAGTTGGGGTATCGCCAAGCGGTAAGGCAGCGGGTTTTGATCTCGCCATCCCTAGGTTCGAATCCTAGTACCCCAGCCATTTTTTGAATGATGTTTGATGGTCTCTGTCAGGCATCGTCGTTGGGGTATCGCCAAGCGGTAAGGCAGCGGGTTTTGATCTCGCCATCCCTAGGTTCGAATCCTAGTACCCCAGCCATTTTTGAATGATGTGTGACAGTCTCTGTCAAGCATCGCTGTTGGGGTATCGCCAAGCGGTAAGGCAGCGGGTTTTGATCTCGCCATCCCTAGGTTCGAATCCTAGTACCCCAGCCATTTTTATGTTCTCTTCCACCTATGTGGTTGACAACAAACGGCTATGTAGCTCAGTTGGTTAGAGCATCGCACTCATAATGCGGGGGTCACAGGTTCGAATCCCGTCATAGCCACCATGTTTGAAAAACGTTCCTTCAATCATCCGATTGCAAAGAACACTGTTGGGGCATCGCCAAGCGGTAAGGCAGCGGGTTTTGATCTCGCCATACCTAGGTTCGAATCCTAGTGCCCCAGCCATTTTTGCTTGTATTCGACGCAAGTCGTGCACAAGACGGCTATGTAGCTCAGTTGGTTAGAGCATCGCACTCATAATGCGGGGGTCACAGGTTCGAATCCCGTCATAGCCACCATTATTCTTGCGGAAGTGGCGAAATTGGTAGACGCACCAGATTTAGGTTCTGGCGCCCTAGGCGTGAGAGTTCGAGTCTCTCCTTCCGCACCATCGAAAGCAGTACCAAACAGACCAGCTCAGGCTGGTTTTTTTGTATCCGGCGTTTGCCGCTCTTCTTCCCCTCTCCACGCCATCGCACGCCTGCAACGCCACCTCATGTCTCAACGGCTGCGCCTTGTGCTCTCCTCTGCTACGCCTCTCGCGTGATGCAGCCCTTTTCATCTCGCTGAGCGCTGCAGGCAATAAAAAGGCGGCCCACAGGCCGCCATATCGTTTGCTGTCGTCAGAACGGGAAGAACCAGGGGATGGCGATGACGCTCACCACCATCACCAGCAAGGTGAAGGGCACGCCAATGCGCACGAAGTCCATGAACTTGTAGTTGCCCGGGCCCAGCACCAGGGTGTTGACCGGCGACGAGACCGGCGTCATGAAGGCTGCCGAGGCGGCGATGGCGATGGTCATGGCAAAGGGATAAGGCGACACCCCCATCTGATGGGCCGTCCCCAGCGCGATGGGCGCCATCAGCACCGCCGTCGCCGTGTTGGAGATGAAGAGCCCGATGACGGCACAGAGCGCGAAGAGGCTGGCCAGCATCACCCTGGGGCCCATCTCCCCCACCGCCGAGATGAGCGCGCCGACGATGAGATCAACCCCGCCGGTCTGCTGCAATGCAAGGGCAAAGGGCAGCATGCCCACGATGAGGATCAGGGTCGGCCAGTGGATGGACTTGTAGGCACTCTCCAGATCGATGCAGCGGAACTTGCCCATCAGCAGGCAGGCGATGAGCGCCGCGATCACGTTGGGCACGGGATCCGTCACCATCAGTACTATCATGACCCCGAGGGCAATCAGGGCGTGAATGGCCTGGCTGCGAGCCGGCGCCATCTCGTCCACTTCCGCAGGCAGGCCCAGCAGCAGAAAATCGCGATGATGGGTCTGCAACTGACGAATGAGGCTCCAGTTCCCCACCACCAGCAGGGTATCCCCCATCTGCAGCGCCTCGTCCACCAGCTTGCCGGTCAGCGCCTCTCCATCCCGGCGGATCCCCACCACGCTCAGGCCGTAACGGGAACGGAAGGTCACCTCGCGGATGCTCTTGCCGAGCAGCCGGGAGCCGGGGATGGGGGAGACCTCCGCCATGCCCACCTCCCGCGCCTGGTCGGAGAAATACTCCCCGCGCAATATCATGGGCTCGAGCCGCGCCTCGCTGCAAAACTCCCGCACATCCACCTCGGGATCCGACATGTCGATGAGCAGCACATCCTTGGCCTGGAACTCGGTCACCCCGGTGACACTGACCATCACCCGCCTGAACTTGCGCCAGCGCTCCATCCCGATGACGTTGGCCCCGAAGCGGGCACGCAATTGCAGCTCGTCGAGGGTCTGGCCGATCAGGGGGGAGTCGGGCCGGATCGCCAGTCGGCGTGCGCGCCCCGCCAGCCGGTAGTCACGGATGAGATCCCGCATGGTGCTGCGTCCCATCTGCTTGCCCTTGCCCTCCTCTCCTTCACGCACCAAGGAGGTGCGCATCAGCAGCATGTAGAGGATCCCCATCCCCAGAATGATGACCCCCATGGGGGTGAAGCCGAAGAAACCGAACCCCTGGATGTCGTGGCGCATCAGTTCACTGTTCACCACCATGTTGGGAGGGGTTGCCACCAGCGTCATCATGCCGCTGATAAGGCCGGCAAAGCCGAGCGGCATCATCAGTCTGCCCGCCGGGATCCCCATCCGGTTCGCCACGCTCAGCACCACGGGGATGAAGATGGCCACCACCCCGGTCGAACTCATCACGGCCCCCAGGGTCGCCACCGCCACCATCAGCAGCACCAGCATGCGGGTTTCGCTGCTGCCGGCCACCTTCACCAGGGCATCCCCCACCTGATAGGCGATACCGGTACGCACCAGCCCCTCCCCCACCACGAACAGGGCGGCAATCAGAATGACGTTGGGATCGCTGAATCCTGCCAGCGCCTGCGGCAGGGTCAGGGTGCCGCTCAACACGAACAGGATGATGATCAACAAGGCGACCACGTCCATGCGTACCTTGTTGGTAATAAACAGGAGAATGGCACCCACCAGCATGCTGAGCACCCAGATCAACTCGGAATTCACACTTGCTCCTTTTGTTCAACGTCAACCACGGCCGGCCCCGGACGCCATCAGACCACAGAGCCCGTCCCTCTGATTTGTTACATATCAAGAAAGAGGAGGCCGCATCATCTCACATCCAGGTTCAGTTGCGGCCATTTTACCGGTCCGTGAACGCAGTCGGTCGCCCTTCACATGTCGGGGTAAAAAGTGCTGCACTCTCCCCCCTCCCCTCCTAAAATGGGCCCGCCGCGGCCTGAGCCGCCCTCTCACCCCTTGCCCTTCGGAGACGACATGACCCAGCACACCCCGGCCTACCCGGCATTCACCTTCTTCAGCCGCTTTGTCGCCGACATCCAGGCTGGCCGAAAGACCATCACCATCCGCGACGAGAGCGAGGCAAACTGGCGGCCCGGCCAGCGCCTGGCCCTGTTCACCAACCCGGAACACCAGCCTTTTGGCACCATTGAAGTCATCTCGGTCAAGGCGGTCGCCTTCGAGGCGCTGAGCGACGAGCACGCTCGTCAGGAGAACATGACCCTCCCCGAGCTTAAAGATGTGATCCGCGATATCTACCCCGCACTGCCGCCCCTCTATGTGATTGAATTCGTGCTGATTGAAGCCTGATTTTGTGAGCTGCCTCAGCTAACGCCGGTTGCGCTCACGGGCCAAAAGCGCACAATGACTGTTTTTATATACAGTCATTGGTGTCTTTTGGAAAAACAACTCGAACCGGCCATCGCGGCCATGGTGGCTGACTTCATCGCCGCAGGTCGTCCCAAGGCGAGCCAGCTGAGCTGGCAGGTGCGCCGTGACGGCTACCTTGCCTCTGCCCTGTTGGGCGGTGAGCGGGAAGAGGTGGGCGCCATCGAAGAGTGGCAGGCCGATCACCACGCCATCCGCTGCTATCGGCCCGCAGACAAACCGGACCCCGCGTATCCGGTGCTGATCTATTTTCACGGCGGCTGTTTTGTCAGCGGGGATTTCGAGACCCACGATCGCCAGATGCGGATGCTGTGCAACCGGGCCAGTGCCCTGATCTTCGCCGTACACACCCGCCTCGCCCCGGAACACACCTATCCTGCGGCTCACGACGATGCGCTGACCGCCACGCGGGCCATCATGGCCGAGGTGGAGAAATGGCATGGGGATCCGACACGTCTCGCCATTGCCGGCGACAGTGCAGGGGGTCATCTCGCCCTGATCACCACCTTGCGGATCAAGGCTGCCAGCGCCCCCTTGCCCAAGGCCCTGCTGCTTCTCTATCCCATGCTGGATGCCCTCTGCGAGAGCCAAAGCTACCGCGATCTCGGTGACGACTACCTCATAACCCGGGACATGCTCGCAAGCGGTTTTCACGCCTACCTGGGCAGCCTGCCCCCCAGCCATCCCGAAGCCAGCCCGCTCCACCATCCCACCCTGTCAGGATTGCCGCCGACCCATATCGTCACGGCGGAATATGATCCGCTGCGCGACGAAGGGGAAGCCCTGTATGGCAAGCTGGTGCAGGCTGGCGTCGATGCCACTTGCCAGCGGCAGCATGGCGTCATCCACGGCTACTTCCAACTGGCGGCCATCAGCCCTGCCGCTCGTCAGCTCATCGACCAGATAGCCATGATGCTCAGAAGACTCTGAGTTGGAACCGGCCCCCAAGCCGTGTTAAAAGTGTCTCTTTTGAATCAGGGAGGTAACCCGAGTGTTCGAGATAGCGAGCCTGAAAGAGGGCATGATGCACGGGGTGGAGCTGTTCCAGCTGCTGCTGGAGATCATCTCCATCGCCTGCGTGGTCATCGGCCTTGGCAAGACCCTCTGGCTGGCGGCCAGAGTGCGGGATCACGAGCCCGGCTTTCCCCGTATCCGCCTCTGCTTCGGCAGCTGGCTCATCCTGGCGCTGGAGTTCCAGCTCGCCGCCGACATCCTGGCCACCACGGTGGCCCCCAGCAAGGAGGAGCTGGTGCGCCTCGCCATCATCGCGGTCATCCGCACCTTCCTGAACTACTTCCTCGGCAAGGAGCTCGATGCCCAGGCCGAGCGCCAGCAACCCGAGCCTGTCAGGTCACCTTCCCGCCCCGACGCCCGATGAGCGGGCTGAGTGGCACAAGGCCACGACACGGAAGGAAAGGCACCAGCCTGATCCCATGAAGAGGGCTCCCCGCGGGGAGCCCTCTTTGTATCCGATAGCAACCATCAGGCGTGCTTGCTGGCCAGCTCGTGGCGCTTCAATGCCAGCAAGGTGACCAGCAGGGCGGCGGTGGCGATCAGCGCCATGCCGATATAGGTGGCGCTGAAACCGGGTGCCAGTTCGGCCGGGCTCAGGCTGACCAGATTGGGGCTGCTGCCCGCTGGCAGGGCGGCATGGAACAACACTGCGCAGATGGCCACCCCGACCGCCCCACCCAGCTCCCGGCCGAAGTTGAACAGGGACATGCCGATGCCGCGATCTTCCCGCGGCAGGGCATTTTGCACCACCACCGACAGCGCCGGCAGCACCAGACCCAGCCCCAATCCGGCAAACCCCAGTCCCACTCTGGCCCAGAGGTCGAAGTGGATCTGCCACAGGGCCAGCGCCGCCAGGGCAAAACCTGCCACCACGAAACGCTTGTAGTGACCGGTGCGACCGATGAGCTTGCCGCCGACGAAGGCCCCTGCCGTGATGCAGACCATGAAGATCACCATGATCCCGCCACTGTCACTGGCGCTCATCCCCTTTTGCCACTGCATCTGCAACGGCAGGTAGACCAGCACGGCAAACATCAGCAACTGCGAGGCCAGCGCCAGCAGCACGCTCACCAGATAACCCGGCAGGCGCACCAGGTGGGCAGGCAGTATGGGGTCGTGCGCCCGCCGCTCAGTCAGGACGAGCAGCAACAAGGCCGCCCCCAGCGCAGCCGCGAGCCAGACGGCGGGCAAGGCCGCCTCCGGCGAGAGCAGCAACAGGGTGAGGGTGGTGACCGTGATGAGCAGCGCCGCTCCCTTCCAGTCGAAGCGGCTGTGGCGACGCACATTGAGGTGACCCAGATTGCGGTTCACCAGCCAGAGGGCGATGGCACCGAGCGGCAGATTGATCCAGAAGATCCAGCGCCAGCTGAGCTGCTCGGTGAAGTAGCCGCCGAGCAGCGGGCCTGCGATGCTGGAGACCGCATAGACCGCCGAGATATACCCCTGATACTTGCCCACCTCCCGTGGCGGAATACAGTCGGCGATGACGGTGAAGGCGAGCGCGATCAGCCCCCCGCCCCCCAACCCTTGCAGCACGCGGGCGGCCAGCAGGGTCGGCAGATCCTGGGCCAGGGCGCAGGCCACGGATCCCGCCAGAAACAGGCCGATACCGATGTTGAGCATGCGTACCCGGCCGAACATGTCGCTCAACTTGCCATAGATGGGCAGGGCCGCAGTGGCCGCCAGCAGATAGGCGGTCACTACCCAGGTGAGGGCGGCACCGGCGTTCAGCTCAACCCCTATGATGGGCAAGGGCGTGGTGACGATGCTCTTTTCCAGTGAGCCCAGGGCGATCACCAGGGCCACGCTCGAGAAGACGGTTTTGGGGGACATAGGCAGGCTCGCTCATGTGAGATATCGGCACAGGGGGTGCAAGGCACATTATTGTCTCATAAGTCATTAGCCGATGGTCAAAACCACTGCCAACCATGATGAAGGTCGCGACATCTGCGAGCCGGATCTGCTAGGGTGAGTCTTTGCCGAAGAGGACGCCCCCCATGCCCCAGTCATCCCCCTGCGATCATCACCAGAGTGAACAGCCCCGATTCGACGAGTACGACGCCCTGATCTTCGACATGGATGGCACCCTGGTGGACTCCATGCCTCTGCACCTGGATGCCTGGGAAATCACCAGTGCCGAGTTCGGCCTGCCGTTTGATCGGGCACAGCTCAACGAGTACGGCGGCATCCCCACCCGCAAGATAGTGACCATGCTGGCAGAGCAGCACGGGATGACCATCGACGTGGAAGCCTTTGCCCGGCGCAAGGTGGCCCTCTACCTGGCACGGATCGACGACGTCCGGGTGTTTCCCGCCATGTGGGAGCTGGTCAGGCAGTACCACGACAAGGTGCCCATGGGCATAGGTACCGGCTCAACCCGGGAACATGCGGCGCACATCCTGCGTCAGACCGGGCTCGATGCCTTCATCTCCGTGCTGGTGAGTGCCGATGATGTGGTCAATCACAAGCCCCACCCGGACACCTTCCTGAAAGTGGCCGAGCAGCTCGGCGCCAACCCGGCCAACTGCCTGGTGTTTGAAGACACCCGGATAGGCATTCAGGCGGGCAAGGCCGCCGGCATGACCACCTTGCTGGTCGATCAGGGCGCACTTTACCCGCGCTAGTATGGGTAAACGTGTATGGAGATGGTATTCACCTGACAGTTGCCCACAAAAGGGAGTGGTCATACGGATTCAAACCGGATAACAAAACGGTACCCCTACCGTGTTATCCGGAGTCACCGTATGACCACCAACGAGAAAGTAGCACGTCGCAAACTCAGCCTGCTAGAGCTCGCCAAAGAGCTCAATAATGTCAGCAAAGCCTGCAAGCTCATCGGCTACAGCCGTCAGCAGTTCTACGAAATTCGCCGTAACTACCAGACCTATGGGGCTGAGGGCTTGCTTGACAAACTCCCCGGCTGTAAAGGGGGGCATCCCAACCGGGTCGCTCCCGAGATTGAACAGGCCATCCTCGATTACTCTCTCACCAGACCAACCCATGGCCCGCTGCGGGTCGCGCAAGAACTCGCTCTGCAAGGCATCAACGTCAGTGCGGGCGGTGTGCGTGGCGTGTGGCAACGTCACGATTTGCTCTCCAAACATGACCGCTTGTTGCGCCTCGAGAAAACCCATAGGGAGCAGACGATTGAGCTCAATGACGAGCAAATTCGCCTGCTCGAGCGCTTCAGCCCCGAGTTCCGCGAACGCCAGATAGAGGTCCACTAGGCTGTGTTCTTAAAGTGATGAAGATATAATCTCACATCTTCTCAACAGCTTAAGATCCATTCCGTGTCCCGCCGTTATCAGCTGACTGATGCACAATGGGGGCTTATCGAGCCCCAGTTTCCTTCTCGAAGCCTGATCGGGCGCCCTACCCGTGAACCGCGCCAAGTGCTCGATGGCATTCTCTGGATACTCCACACCGGAGCTCCTTGGCGAGACCTTCCAGAACGTTTCGGACCATGGAATTCGGTCTACAACACCTTCCGGCGTTGGCAGGATGCAGGCCGGATTGATGCCATTCTGGAAGCGCTGCAACTCAAGCTCAATGAAGAAGGGCTCATCGATTTCGACCTGTGGTGCCTGGACGGCTCCAATGTCAGAGCATCCAAAGATGCTGCCGGTGCACGTAAAAAAACACCTCAATGAATCAAGCCCTTGGCCGTTCGCGGGGAGGTTTCGGCAGCAAAATTCACTTGGTCACGGACGGTCATGGCTTACCACTGAGCTTCTGCCTGTCACCGGGGCAATCAGCAGAAATCAGCTATGCAACAAGCGCGTTGGCCATGGCGAGGATACCAACGTCATCAGGTCGCTACCGAACACGGCCAGCGCATCTTGCCGCAGACAAGGCCTATAGCAGCAAAGCCTTTCGAGCCGAGCTACGGCGGAGAAGGATAAAAGCGGTCATTCCGCAACGCAGCGACCAGCAACGGCGCCATAAGGGGCGTCCATTGGTACTGGACAAAGTGCATTACCGCAGGCGCAATGTCGTGGAGCGGTGCTTCGGTTGGTTGAAGAAGTTTCGCCGGTTTTCAACGAGATATGAAAAGCTAGCCAAGAGTTTTGCAGCCTTTATCAAACTGGCTTTCTGCCTTCGCTACTTGCGCGAGTTATGTGTGGACAGAAAACCAGCATTTTGAGAACACAGCATACACCGGGGAACTGGTGGCGGTCGACACCTTCTTCGTCGGTACACTCAAGGGGGTGGGCAAGGTGTATCTGCAAACCGTGCTCGATTGCTACAGCCGCCACGCCTGGGGACGGCTCTACACCAGTAAGCTGCCGGTGACGTCGGTCCATGTACTCAACGAAACGGTGCTGCCGTTCTTCGAAGCCCATGAGGCACGGGTCTATACCATCTTGTCGGACAATGGGCGCGAGTTCTGCGGGCGCCCTGACCATCATCCCTACGAGCTGTTCCTGCAACTGGAGGGAATTGAACACCGGACAACCAAGGTACGCAGGCCGCAGAGCAACGGTTTTATCGAGCGACTGCATCGCACACTGCTGGATGAACACTTCCGTATCAAGGGGAGAACGACCTGGTATGAGTCGGTAGAACAGATGCAGACAGACCTGGATAGCTACCTGGAACACTACAACACCCAGCGGCCACATCAGGGCAGGATGATGGAGGGACAGATGCCTTACAGCATGTTCAAGAAGGGTCTGAAATTGATACCGAAGGAAGTGTACACTAAAGTAGCGTAAACAAGACACCGGTTTGAGGCCGGTGTCAGGTGATAACTAGATCTGTACAACTTTTATATAGGTCAATCGACATTTTATTTAAGGCCCTGCTTTCGCGATGATATACCAGTCATCTAAACTGTCATATCTAGGTACGTCTTATACCCCATCCTTCTGGCAGTATTAGTGGGTTAGATAAAAAATCTATCCAGACTAACTTTCTCCATGACATAGTCACGACCAAAAATAATTTCACACCACCACTCGCACTATAAAATGCGTCTAAATCCCTGGAAAAAAATGAGTATTTTAATGTTCATCAAACCAGATAACCTCAAAACGTTCCATTACGTTTTCGTCAGCCACTCAGAAAACTGCTTCTCGTTATTAAAGGTTGATGGTTCATCATTCCATCACGAAATTCTATAATACCTAAACAACTCTGCAAGCTTACCTTTTGAGTACTCACCTCTCTGACAAAACTGGCTTTCAATTACTTCCCTATTCTCGACAAGAGCATTCGGCACTTCAGTTGTTTGGCTTTTGCTTGCAAGACCTATAATCGTTTGCAATATTTCGCAAGCGGTAGACTCATCATCTTCCCTGATTAAAAATTCGATAGTTTCACTTATAAAGCAAAATGCTTCAGATGGACTCATTTTGCCGATGACATCATCTCTAAACTTTTCAAAAAACCACTCATCCTCTATAGAGCCTGAGTTCCAATGCTGAATAGCCTCATTCAGTGCATCACGATATGACATAATCAATCCCTAATTTTGACACCACCCAAAAATCCTGACATCACATTTAAGAAGAGTTCAAATTTTCCAAGATCATTATCTATACTTATGAAAATATTAAACCATAAATCAATGCACTTCTGCATACTCTCTTCACAAAGTCTCGACTACCCACATGGTCAAGATTTTAGATCTACCCATATCTCTGTATAAAAACTCGCACATCTGGTACCGACAAAGGCGAAGTCCGTCACCATACCTTTCTTATTTATTATATCAGTACCCTGCTCTCGTCCTTGACTCTCTTATAGAGTTACGCAACTAACACCTTCACCATCTCTGGCGACCCTATTCCGACGAACCCTGACTCTGGATCATCAAAGGCACCAACCATTTTAAGAACCAGACCATTACTTTTAACAATCTCGCACAATAACCTTGTATCTATCAATTCACTAGCATTCCACCCTCTGCATATTAACGCATGAACTTCAAACTCTTCTGGCACAGCAATAAGATAGGAGCATGATTCCTCCTCCATCAAACTCACCACTGATTCAATTGACAACTCAGATAATTGAGCAGCACCAAATAACTTCAACTTTCCATCTGATTCTACTAGTTCTTCCAAAAAGTGAGCTGCGTGGCTTATCTCTACCCCTCGTTCCTTTAATCTCTTAAAAAGTTTATTGTGTCTTATAATCCGTGTATCACTTTGCCAAACTGAGTCACCAACAACACACCACAACTTAAATCCAGGTATTTTTTTAACAATAAGACTAAAAATAAACCTTAAAACTATAATTCGCGCTTCAAGGCGATTTCGAGAAGAAATCTGCCATCGAACGGCAGCTACCTTCAAATTAACCATTTGAGAAATTTCACTGAGATTGTACGTTTCGTTTTCTCTTGAAACGTCCAACGTGCATACAACATTAATATTAGTCATCAATGTCTTCACCAGCCTTGTCATTCAAGTGGGCCATCTATTGTCATGATCGCCATGGGTCCTGTTCATGACCTACAGTATTATCACTGATTTTACCGTTCTGGTATTTATTCCAGAGCCTAAATCTCATGTTGCAACGCACCTTCTTTGCAATCCTCGTCACCTCCTATGTAATGCTGGCAACGTTAGCAGCACTCGCCGTTGATCCGGTAGTCTTGATATCGATGAAACCAATATGAAGCATCTTGGCTCCTGAATCCAGCCTTGGAAGAGGGAAACTCTGCGATATGGCGATATGGATATGAGATTTACGATCAGGGATTACTTGTATTTTTCCATCCCCTCCCTTTACAACAGGATTTTCAGTGAAGTGTGAGAAAGAGTGATTCAGCAAGCTGCATATTGAAAGCATCAAAGATATGAGCTTGAATAACTACAGGTTAATATCATCAAGAATTCTTTGAAGCTTATCGGGATCAGCAGCATTACCAAAATAATACACTTTTCCTCCGTCAGCTTTAAATTCTTCAGGAGTTTTCATTTCATAAAGGACATCATATTTTCCTGACAATAAATCCTCCAACCCATCGGCATCATTCCAAGTTGATACTCTGATGTATGGACCTGAATCATCGTTGATCAATACAACTATTCGCTCACCTGTTTTTGAATCAATCATAGCCTTACCAATCAATACTCTTAAACCAACCTAGTTCTTCCTGGGCTGGGGCTATTTTCGTACTAAAACATCTTAATTCCGTTTAGGTCTCGTACGATCTGGTTTTTAGGAATTTACTTCCGTTTCTTTAACACGAGTTTTTGTCATATCGAACTCAGAGCCATCTTTGTATGTAATATTAACTCCAAACTCACCTGGTTGACCACCTAATAGAATTGTATTTTTTGTGGTGCGAGTGGAGATTGTTCCAATTTCGTCTTCCCCCTTTACAACCCCCCAGAGTCTCCTCTGCCTTGGTGGTAACTTTAACAGCACTCGCCGTTGATTTGGTAGCCTTTATCGATGAAACCAATATGAAGCATCTTGGATCCTGAATCCAGCCCTGCGAGAGAGAAGCTCTGCCGATACTACTCAAGAGCAGTGACTCATATATCACGTTGAATGCTATAGAGTCAGGCATCAACCAGATCTTCAACTACACCCAACCAACTCGATTCTCGCTTCCTAGAATAGGAAACGGAGGCATCTTGCCATAATCACAGTGATCTTTCTTTTCGTGAACTACTTTAGCGATAGCTATATCTGCACAATCATCGTAACTCTTTGCAATGTCATTTAATCGGAGGTTACATCTCCAATATCAAACAGACCTAATTCTTTCTTATCCTTTGATTGATACCGAACAGTCGTTTTGTCACCCCATCTAATATCACCAATACGAGCATTAAATAAAAACTCATCCGGTTCTTCAGAGAAAAGGTGTTCATTAAGAAGCTCATTACCATCATTATCTTTTATCACAATGAAACCGTTAAACGCTTCTTCATCATGACTTCCAACCAACTCAGCTGACATGCTTTTATTCCGACTTAACTTACGTTTTATTGTGTATAAATTGACAAAATTTTCTCGAACAACCATCTCGTACGCTTCATGAAAGGGGCTCTTCGGCCATCCTTCCATATCGCACAATGAAATAAGTGAGCTGTATAGTGCATCAAGAAGAAACCTTTTCTTGGCGATTATATTCAACCCCTCAAAATAGTCAAAATCGAACGTCTTATAATACTTAATCACTGAGCTACTTAACTCAGTGGTACCAACTCTTTCATCTGGCCCACAAAGTTTTACAACAACCCTATAAACACCATCTGTTTCTATAGGATCAAAGTGGCGCTCAAAATGGGCACAAACACATCTGCTGAACAGCGTGAACTTTCGTGCCAAACCAAGTTCAAGTTTAAATGCCCACAAACTAAATTCTGTCAGTTTCATATCCATACAAACCTATATTGTTTGGCCTTTTTTGATCTGGCAGTTCATACTCTGGTTGGCGAATGCCTTCTTCAAAGTGGATTTTTCCTTCCTTGGATATTGCTCCAAATTCAGTTGATGAGCCATTATCTTCAAGTTGATAATTGACTCCATGGGAAGTGCTACTTTCATTAAGTCACTGACCGATGATGTCTTTCTTTTCACTATCGGTGTCCGCATCCTGAATCAGATAGAGAAACTGATTTTAAGTACTCATAGTCGCATCTCAGTGTACTTCTTTTCAACTCAGCTGATTTCTCTTCCTTGACTGCAACACTAGTAGCCTCCCCAGCAAGCAGGTACGAAGGGGCCTGGCATCATCACGGTTATTCTTATTTTCCGAACAACGTCATTGACAATATTTCTGATACCAGTTCGCGTGTTGGCAACATGCTCAGCAGATAATCGGCAAGATAAGATTGCGAGCAATCTTGACATACATAACTTTTCTTCCGGGTTGTAAGCTACCCTCAAAAAAATGCATAAATATCATTCATGATTGATAACTCAAGATAACACTTCCATCACCTGTTCTCGGGTATGGGTGTAGTGACGTTTATTAGCAAACCACATTTTCTTTAGCGTCGGAATATCCAATAAGGAAGTCAGATCTCCATCTTCAATGGTTGTGTCCCCTATAAAGGTGATACTCTCCAATGATTGGCTGTGTGCAAGTGGCCTCAAAGATTTAACTGTCCCACAGTCAGTTAATACAATCTCTTTGAGGTTTTTTAGCTCACTCAAAATAGCTATATCATAAACTCTTTTACAGTTTTCAATTTCTACAATCTCTATCTGCTGACACTTATCTATGCCTGAAAGATCTTCTAGCTTAGGACAGTCGGCCAAATCTAGAATGGATAACGAGCTAAGTTCCTCTATTCCTGACAATGATTTTATTTTTTTGGAGGTTAGTTGTAGACGTCTTAATAAAGACATTCTATTAAGTTCTTTCAAGTTTTCTGAAGGATAGTTAACAATATTTAGCAGATTCAATTCATCACAAGAGAAAATCGTCTTCGCTTTAGGCCTCCAAAAAAGCTTAAGTACTTTTAATTTTTTTTAGTTTGGAAAAATCAGGAGCCTTCGTAAACTCACACTGTAATCCTAAATATTCAAGATTACTGATAGACTCTAATGGAGTGATATCCTTGACACCCCAAGAATAAATTTCAACGCCAGAAAGAGAAGGCAAGTAATTTATAAATGAAATGTCATTTCCATTCCAGCCTGCGGATTGACTTAAACGGAGCACTGAAATATTTTCTTTATCGATTATTGATTTAAAACTATCCGACCAAGGAGCTGCCAAGACAAGGCAACGTCCCATTCCATTTTCAACCTCATCGATAAAATGTTTTTCATTATTTATCAAAGAATTAGTTCCTGTTTATGACAATGGGATAGATTTTGTTTGATACGTTTTAGAGAAATGGGCAAGCATACCACTCATGGTTCTTAATTCGATGTTCCTCCGCCGACTCTTCATCTATCTTCCAAGTAAAATTCTGTAACATGAACATATTGATTACAGCCTAGCTAACTTTACACTTATCTTAATAATCATAGGATTAAACAAATGCTTATCGAAATATCAACTGACTCTAATCAATCATAATAGCCATTTTCAAAGACAATAATACTTTCGGCAGATGATGGTGTATTGTCATCTGCATCAGGAGCGTATGCACCTATACCCAACACATGAGATGTTAGCGATGCAGACTCTACTTCTAGGCCTTTGTCTTTATCTGAAAGATACGTGATCAAGTCCTTGAAATGAATTTTTAGCAAGTCCATTTCTTCGAACTCTGGAACCGCTGGTTCAGTAAACTCTATCGCCTCCAAAACGCCAGAGGCGTTGTAATATGCGAACACGCCTAAATTCTCAAAGTAATCACATAGGAACACAGACTCCTCCGTTCTTTTAAAAGAATCAAATACTTCCCCTAATAATAATCTCACTTGGTCAGGAGTCATGCCAAACTTGATTTTCCCTGCCCCCACAAAGGGGGAAATTAAAAAACGCATAAAATACTCTCACTTAAAAATCAGTCACATGCTATAGACATAGCTCAGCATTTCGTTTTGGCATCATCTCTTTAATGGAATATTTCAATGATGTATATCAAATAACTTTATTCATTCTTTTGGGCAAGCGCTTAGCCCGACAGGGCACTACACCACAGCAATAATTTGACCGTATTTAATCCAAAATAAAAACGCCCCAGGCGGGGCGTTGTTTTCATGGCGGCCATTACATGGCGTTGGTGGATTCGAAGATCTTGTCGGCCGACGCTTCGACGAAGCCAGGGTAGAGCACGCCGTCGGCCTGCGGGTAGCGCAGGGCAAACTCGTAAAAGCAGCTCGGGATGGTACGCACGCCGTCGCTGAAGGGCACCTCGGCCTTGTCTGCCATGGTGGAGGATTGCTCCAGCATCACCTCGGGATCGCCCTTCACCTCGCCGCCAACGGTGTTGAGCACGAAGCCTGCCGCCTTAAGCGCCGCATTCACCTGCTGGATGGTGTCGAAGTCCTTCAGGCGGTTGATGTTGACGGTGAAGTGGTTGGCACGATAACCCCAGGCGGCCATCCAGGCGGCGTACTCGCTCTCTGCCAGCAGGGTCTGGTAGTCGGTGTGGGAGACCTGCCAGGGCGCGCCGGCGTAGAGGAAAGCCGGGGTGTCGGTGAGGTGATCGGGTACCTGATCCACCAGCTTGTGGATGATGGCCTGGGCAACTTCGGAGAGCTCTTCCACCTTCAGCTCGCTGATGAACACCTTGGGCGCATCAGGATCTTTATGCTCGAAGTGTTTGGCATAGAGCTTCTTGGCCTTGAATACATACTCGCCCTTCTCTTCGTACCCCAGGGCGCGGAAATGGGCCGCCAGTTTCTCGAGACCGAGCTTGGGCAGGTTGTAGGTCCGAAACGCCACGTGATCGTTGATGATGGGGGCACCGCCGCCCAGCAGTTGATGAACCTTGTGAGCACTGGGGGTGACCTGAATGTAGTTGTCCCACAGATGGCCAAACAGGGTGTCGATATCCTTTTGCATCTCTCTTTCCTTTGATTGCGGGTACAGACAGGGGCACCTGTTCAGTGCCCCTCTTTTATTTTCTTGTTATCAGAAGGTCAGACCGGGAGACAGCTGATCCGGCATAGCAGCCTTGCTGTCTTCGACGGAGGCGACCGGGTAAGCACAGTAGTCGGCGGCATAGTAGGCGCTCGCTCTGTGGTTGCCGGAGGCACCGATGCCGCCGAAGGGGGCGGCACTGGAGGCGCCGGTAATGGGCTTGTTCCAGTTGACGATACCGGCACGGATGCGCTTGAAGAAGTGGTTCCAGTCCGCTTCGTTGTCACCGAGCAGGCCGGCCGAGAGACCGAAACTGGTAGCGTTCGCCTTCTCGATGGCCGCATCGAAGTCGTCGTAGCGAATGAGCTGCAGCAGCGGGCCGAAGTACTCTTCATCCGGCAGCGCACTGACCGCGGTCACGTCTATGATGCCCGGGGAGACAAAGCCGGTGCCCGCTTCCAGGTGCTTGAGGGCAAGCAGGCTTTCACCACCGAGGCGCTGCAGGTTGGCTTGCGCCTCGACCATGCCGAGTGCGGCCTTCTCGCTGATCATGGCGCCCATGAACGGCTGCTCGGCGGCGTCATAGAGGCCGACCTTGATCTGGCCGACCACCTCCACCAGGCGCTTGACCAGGGCATCGCCCCGCTCGCCGCGCTCGACAAACAGACGGCGCGAGCAGGTGCAACGCTGGCCGGAGGTAATGAAGGCGGACTGCACGATGGCATGGACGGCGCCGTCGACGTCGCTCACATCTTTCACGATCAGCGGGTTGTTGCCCCCCATCTCCAGTGCCAGGATCTTGCCCGGCTGGCCGGCAAACTGCTGATGCAGGAAGTGGCCGGTACGGGAGGAGCCGGTGAAGAAGAGGCCGTCGATGTCCGGGTTGCCGGCCAGCGCCTTGCCGGTGTCGACCTCCCCCTGCACCAGGTTGAGCACCCCCTTGGGCAGCCCCGCCTCCTGCCAGATCTTCAGCATGGCCTCGGCCACCATGGGGGTCAGCTCTGAAGGCTTGAACACCACTGCGTTACCCGCGATAAGCGCAGGCACTATGTGACCGTTGGGCAGGTGGCCCGGGAAGTTGTAGGGGCCGAACACGGCCACGACGCCATGGGGCTTGTGGCGCACGAACGCCTTGGCGCCCGGCATGGGGTTTTCCACCGTACCGGTACGCTCCTCATGGGCGCGGATGGAGATGGCAATCTTGCCCTGCATGGCCGCCACTTCAGTGCGGGTCTCCCACAGGGGCTTGCCGGTTTCACGGGCGATGGTCAGGGCCAGCGCCTCCTTGTGCTCGCCGAGCAGGTCGGCATAGCGGCGCACGATGGCAAGGCGCTCTTCAAGGGCCAGATCGGACCAATGGTAGAAGGCCGTGCGGGCCGCCTTGACGGCCGCATCCACCTGGGACTGGCTTGCCGCCTCACCACGCCAGATCACCTCGTTTTTGGCCGGGTCGATGGATTCGAACGGCTTGCCTTCACCGGCCAGCCACTGGCCATCGATACACTGGACTAAAGACATCATCAATTCACTCCCTGTGGGTACGCAGGCCACCTCGGCAGCCTGTCTCAATGCTGTGCTGCGGGGCGGGTCAATCCAGATCGACGACGCGCACCATGTCGCCATTTTCCACCTTGAGGGCGGCCGCCATCTTGGGCGGAATGATGGCTTCGTGCTTGTCCAGATCGACCCGGATGTTGCCGTAGCAGGCGCGGTATTGCTCGAACCTGGTGTTGCAGATGAGGTAGGTATGGCCGCCGATGGGCTCACCCACCAGCACCGCCAGCTTCTGGCTGCGGCGCACGCTGCGAATGTTCTTCACCTCGCATTCGACGGTGGGGCCGGCGTCGAAGATGTCGACATAACCGCGATTCACGAACCCCTCATCCTGCAGCATCTTGAGGGCAGGCCGGGTCTTTTCGTGGGTCTTGCCGATGACGGCGCGCGCCTCGTTGCTCAGCAGATTGACGTAGATGGGGTACTTGGGCATCAGCTCGGCGATGAAGCGCTTCTTGCCGATGCCAGTCAGATAGTCGACGGTGGGAAAATCCATCGAGAAGAAATGTTTTTGCAACCACTCGTAGAAGGGGCTGTGGCCGTTGCCATCGGAGACACCACGCATCTCGGCAAAGACGGTACTGTCAAACAGCTCGGGGTGTTCGGCCATGAACAGGAAACGGTGCTTGGAGAGCAGACGGCCGTTGAGCCCCTCGCGGGCGCATTCACGCAGAAACAGGGTGCAGAGCTCGGAATTGCCGGTGTAGTCGTTGGAGAGGGTGAGGGTTTCCACGACATTGTAGATGCCGAGCTTGGGAGAGGAGTGCACCACCTTGCCGATGTGATAGTTGTAGAACGCCTGGGACAGGCCGACCGCCGCGTCGATGGCGCAGGTACCGACCATCTCCCCGGTCTCCAGATCCTCGGCCACGAAGAAATAGAGGCACTCGCCCTTGCCGGCGGGCTTGTCCAGGAAGGTCTGGGTCGAGGCATCGATCTTGCGTTGCAGCAGCTCGTCGTTGACCGGCAAGGATGTCATGCCGGTGCCGGATTCGATGGCACAGGTCTTGAGGCCGGCGAAGTCGCGCTGCTCGATAGGACGGATAACCAACATAAATGACAACTCCCTTTCATTGACGACAGGTGGGGTCCCGGCTCCTGCCGGGAGGGCTCCCCACCTCAATTTGGATCAGGCGTTGACCACCTGAGCGACCGCTTTCTCGAACCGGGCCAGCCCTTCCTTGATGTCCGCTTCCGGGATCACCAGGGAGGGAGCAAAACGCACCACGTTGGTACCGGCAACCAGCGCCATCAGACCCTGATCGATGGAGGCGAGCAGGAAGTCGCGGGAGCGGCCCTTGAAGTCATCGTTGAGCACGGCGCCCAGCAGCAGGCCCTTGCCGCGCACTTCGCTGAAGCAGTGGTACTTGGCGTTGATGGCTTCCAGCCCTTCGCGGAACAGCTGCTCGCGCTGCTTGATGCCGCTCAGCACTGCCGGGGTGTTGACCACGTCGATCACCGCCTCGGCCACGGCACACGCCAGCGGGTTGCCGCCGTAGGTGGAGCCGTGAGTGCCCACTTTCAGGTGGGAGGCGATCTCGGTGGTGGTCAGCATGGCCCCGATGGGGAAGCCACCGCCCAGCGCCTTGGCGCTGGTGAGGATGTCCGGGGTGATGCCCAGACCCATATAGGCAAACAGCTCGCCGGTACGACCGACACCGGATTGCACCTCGTCATAAACCAGCAGGGCGTTGTGCTTGTCGCACAGCTCGCGCACCCCCTTGGCAAACTCGTCGGTGGGGCTGATGATGCCACCCTCGCCCTGCAGCGGCTCCATCACCACGGCGCAGGTGTTGTCGGAGATGACGGCAGCCAGCTCCTCCAGGTTGTTGTAGGCGACGTGGGTGATGTCGGCAGGCTTGGGACCGAAGCCATCGGAGTAGGCAGCCTGGCCGCCGACGCTGACGGTAAAGAAGGTACGGCCGTGGAAGCCCTGGTGGAAGGCGATGATCTGGGTCTTGTGGGCCCCGAACTTCTCGATGGCGTAGCGGCGGGCCAGCTTGAGGGCCGCTTCGTTCGCTTCGGCGCCGGAGTTGCAGAAATAGACCTTCTCGGCGAAGGTGGCGGCGACCAGTTTCTTGGCCAGGCGCAGGGCCGGCTCGTTGGTCATCACGTTGGAGAGGTGCCACAGCTTCTCACCCTGGGATTTCAGGGCCTCGACCAGTTTGGGATGGCAATGGCCCAGGCCATTGACCGCGATCCCGCCCGCGAAATCCACATACTCGCGGCCTTCCTGATCCCAGACACGTGACCCCTCGCCGCGCACCGGGATGATTTTGGCCGGCGCATAGTTGGGAACCATCACTTCATCAAACACTTCACGTGTCACTGCCAACAACTCTGACATATTGCTCTCCTGCTATCTCGCGGCAGAATAATCCACCGCCCAAAAGTTAAATCCGTGTAAACGTGGCGGAATTATCACAGAAAAAAAGTAAAAAGTCTGTAACTTAACCGCCTATAAGGAACAATGTTCGATTGCCTTTGAGATTTTAGGCAACCGCATTGCATAACGGCTCAGGGGGTGTTGGCAAGAGATAATTTGGACAGGGAGGAGGGTGAATAAAGTCTCAGGGAAATTTTTTTTTGCCTCATGACGGTTTTGAGACAGACATCGCAATTTTTTCAGGAAACGGCCAAAAAGTTGGCCAGCAACTGGTGCCCCTGTTCGCTCAGAATACTCTCCGGATGGAACTGCACTCCCTCCAGCGCCAGCGTTTTATGCCGCAGCCCCATGATCTCGTCCTGGCTGCCGTCGGCATGTTCGCTCCAGGCGGTGACCTCAAAACAGTCGGGGAGCGACGCCGCCTCCACCACCAGTGAATGATAGCGGGTCACCCGTAGCGGGTTGTTGAGCCCCTTGAACACCCCCTCCCCTTTGTGACGGATGAGAGATGTCTTGCCGTGCATCACCTGACGGGCACGCACCACCCGGGCACCAAAGGCCTGTGCCAGGGACTGATGGCCGAGACAGACGCCGAGGATGGGGATCTCGCCGGCAAAACGGGAGATGGCGGCCAAAGAGATGCCCGCCTCGTTTGGCGTGCAGGGGCCGGGAGAGATCACCAGATGGCGGGGGGCAAGCCGGGCTATCTCCTCCAGGCTCAGCTCATCGTTGCGCCTGACCACCACCTCTTGCCCCAGGGCGCCGAAGTATTGCACCAGGTTCCAGGTAAAAGAGTCGTAGTTGTCGATGAGTAGCAGCATGCAAACACCCTGGGAATAAGACAGAGACGGTGATCGGACAGCCCGTTGCGAGGGCGGGCAGACAAACGCCGCGCATTCTGGCATGTCTCATTGCGTTAATAAACCGGCGATCACCTCACCTGCCGTGCAGTCTGTCCGCTCTTCAATGGCGATCCAGGCCTGTCGACCCCACCCGGCGGTGGGCCTGTCCCCGATCGGGCAGCATCAGCCGCTCCATGTCAGGATGGCAAGGTAAAAGAGACGGGAGGCGACCGGGAAAAGGGCACAGGTCGTGACAGGCAGATGGGAAGGAGTCACCTTGGCAAGGGCTGACAACAGACCTCAGCGGTCCAGATAACGGCCCTGTTCCAGTTCCCGTTCCCGCTGGCACTCGGCCAGATAGATGGCAGCCGCGATGGCCGGGGTCTTGTGGTGCTTGTCGATGGCGTTGGAGACCATCAACTGCAAGGTATTGAGGCTCTTGGCCTTGCGAAACTTGCGCAGCCAGTGACCCTTGTCACCCAACTCTTCACTCAGGGTTTGTGATTCGACAGACATGCTTTCTCTTGGGGCAAAGCCCGTGTTTGACATTGGGGAGGTTGCGACAAACCGGAAGGTGTAAAACAAAGAAAGCCAGGCATCCACCCAGCTCTCTTCTACTACACCTTCCCAGTATGTCAGGCTCGAGGAACGAAGCCGACGACATCATATACGCTGATCAGGGTTTTTTCAGCCCTTTCACGCGCCTTTTGTGCGCCAGCCGCCAAAATGGCCTGCAGATGGGCCTCATCCTGACGCAGCTCGCGGAAGCGCGCCTGGATGGGTTCCAGCAAGGCGACCACGGCATCGGCCGTTTCACTCTTGAGGTGGCCGTACATCTTGCCTTCGAAGTGCTGCTCCAACTCCGGGATGGAGCGGCCGGTCACACCGGACATCAGGGTCAGCAGATTGGAAACCCCCGGCTTGTTTTCGGGATCGAAACGCACCACGGCCGGTTCGTCGGAGTCGGTCATCGCCCGCTTGATCTTCTTGACGATCTGCTTGGGATCTTCCAGCAAGCCGATGAAGTTGGCCTCGTTGTCGTCGGACTTGGACATCTTCTTGGTCGGGTCCTGCAGGCTCATCACCCGGGCCCCTTCGGTCGGAATGAAAGGTTCCGGCAGGGTGAAGACTTCGCCATAGAGGTTGTTGAAGCGGGTGCAGATGTCGCGGGTCAGCTCCAGATGCTGCTTCTGGTCATTGCCAACCGGCACCTGATTGGCCTGATAAAGCAGAATGTCGGCTGCCATCAGCACCGGATAACCGAACAGGCCGACGTTGACGTTGTTCTCGAAACGGGCGGACTTGTCCTTGAACTGGGTCATGCGCGACAGCTCGCCCATCTGGGTGTAGCAGTTCAGGATCCAGCCGAGCTCGGCGTGCTGGGGCACGTGGGACTGGATGAAGACGGTGCTCTTGGCCGGATCGATCCCCACCGCCAGATAGAGGGCGGCGGCGTCCAGGCACGCCTTGCGCAAGGCGGCCGGATCCTGGCGGGTGGTGATGGCGTGCAGATCGACGATGCAATAGAGGCAATCGAAGTCATCCTGCATGCTGACCCACTGACGCAGGGCTCCCATGTAGTTGCCGATGGTCAGCTGGCCCGAGGGTTGGGCACCGCTCAATACGATTGGTTTAGTCATCAGAGTAGTAATCCTTGTTATCCGCCAGCCCGGTCTGGATCAGACCAGCAGGGCGTCGAGTTCGGCAAACTGCTCGCAAACCCAGTCGGGGCGGGAGTCTGCGATAGGGCGGCCATAGTTGTAGCCATAGGTGAGCCCCACCACCTTCATACCGGCGGCCTGGGCGGCCAGCACGTCATTTTCGGAATCCCCCACCATCAGGGTGCGGGACGGGCTGACACCCAGCTCGTGGCAGGCGTGCAACAGCGGCTCCGGGCTCGGTTTCTTGACGGGTACGCAGTTGCCCCCTAGCCAGAGTGCGAAACAGTCGCTGATGCCGAGGGCCTCCAGAATGGGCTGCACGAAGTGACTCGGTTTGTTGGTCACTACGGCCTGCTGGTAACCCAGCCCCTGCAGACGGCGCAGGCTCCGGGCCACTCCGTCATACATGGCCAGGCCTTCCAGCAGACAGGCCTGATAGTGACGGTCGAACAGGGGGCGGGCCTTGGCAAACTGCTCCGGGGCGTCGCGGTAATCGAGAGCCCGCTGGATCAGCTTGTCGGCGCCGTTGCCGACCCAGGTACGCACCACGGACTCGTCGGCCTCGGCCAACCCCAGCTCCGCCAGGGTACGGTTGACCGCCAGCGCCAGTTGCGGGGCGCTGTCAATCAGGGTGCCATCCAGATCGAACAGCACCAGGTCAAAGGGGCGATCAGCGACGGACATGGGCAAGCTCCGCGCGCATCTGGTCGATCACTGCCTTGTAATCCGGCTTGCCGAAGATGGCAGAGCCCGCCACGAACATGTCGGCACCCGCCTCGGCAATCTCGCGAATGTTGTCGACCTTGACCCCGCCATCGATTTCCAGGCGAATGTCGCGGCCGCTCTCGTCGATCAGGCGGCGCACCTGGCGCAGCTTGTCGAGGGTGCCGGGGATGAAGCTTTGACCGCCAAAGCCCGGGTTGACCGACATCAGCAGGATCACGTCCAGCTTGTCCATCACGTACTCCAGGCAGGTGAGCGGGGTCGCGGGGTTCAGCACCAGACCAGCCTGGCAACCCTGCTCCTTGATGAGGCCCAGGGTGCGATCCACGTGATCGGAGGCTTCCGGGTGGAAGGTGATCAGGCTGGCACCGGCCTTGGCAAAATCAGGCACGATGCGATCCACCGGCTTGACCATCAGGTGCACGTCGATGAGCGCTTCGATGCCGTAATCGCGCAGCGCCTGACAGACCATGGGGCCTATGGTCAGGTTGGGGACATAATGGTTGTCCATTACATCGAAATGGACCACGTCGGCCCCGGCGGCCAGCACCTTGGCCACATCCTCACCCAGACGGGCAAAGTCGGCGGAGAGGATAGAGGGGGCAATCAGAAAGTCTTTCATCAGCGTCATCCATTGGCAGCGTGGCAGAAAAAACGGCGCAATTTTATCGCAAAAGGGCGATGAAAACGACCCGCATCTACAGAACACGCCGCTCCGGCACCATGGCTGGCACACGATGCCAGGCGCGGCTCACGGAATGCCAGCGGCAGCATCAGAAATGACAACGGCCCCCTCAGGGACCGTTGTTCACTCAGCCGACGGCAACCAGCTCCGCCTCACCGGGATAATAGCCCTGTTCGGGCTCGATGCCGGGGGGATAGAGCGCCAGCAGCTCGGCCACCTTGTTGCGACCACCGCCGTTGCGGCTGATGGTGCGCTTGACCAGGATCTCGTCGAGCCGGGCGCCACGATAGAGCTCGCGGGTCAACTCGATGTCATGGTTGCTGATGAGCACGGGCACCCCTTTATGGGCGGCGGTGTGGCGAGCCAGCCTGGCCAGCAGCGCCTGATCGTCCAGGGTGAAACCGCCTGCCGAATAGGTGGTGAAACTTGCCGTGGTGGAGAGGGGGGCATAGGGCGGATCGCAGTAGATCACCCAGTCTTCCTCTGCACGGGCCATGGCGTCGGCATAGCTTTCGCAGATGAACGTCGCCTTCTGCGCCTTCTCGGCAAACGCCCACAGCTCTTTCTCCGGGAAGTAGGGTTTCTTGTAGGAACCGAAGGGAACGTTGAACCCCCCCTTCTTGTTGTAACGGCACAAGCCGTTGAAACCATGGCGATTCAAAAACAGGAACAACTGAGCCCGTTCAAACCCGGCCGCGGTCTGGTTGAACTGGGTACGCAGCCGATAATAGGCGGTCTTGTGGTTGTGCTCGGCCACGAACAGCTTGCGGGCCTCGCTGATGAAGCTGTCCGGCTGCTGCTTGAGGTGGTTGTAGAGGCCAATGAGATCCGGATTGATGTCGTTGAGCACATAGGCGTCGTAATCCGTGTTGAGAAACACGGATCCCGCCCCGACGAAGGGCTCCAGCAACACACGCCCGGCCGGCAAACGCTCGGCGATCTCTTCGACCAGGGAGTATTTTCCCCCGGCCCATTTTAAAAACGCGCGTGTTTTTTTCATGGAAGTCCGGTGTTGACAAGGCTATGCCCAAAAAAGGGGGGTGATTCTACCCCCTTCTTCGGGTGGCTGGCTATTGCTTCAATTCTTTTTGTATCTGGGCGAATGACTTGGGCCAGGGTTGTCCCTTGAGCAAGGCAGGTGACAGCTTGCGAATGGCCGCCTTGGCCTGGGCACTGCTGGCGTAGTCTCCCTGCACCACTACATACCAGGGACTGCCACGGAAGCGGGTCTTGTAGACCCACACCTTGCCCGCCAAGCCATGCTCGGCCACAAAGCTGTCTACCGCCTTGGTGTTGCTCGCCCCCATCAACTGGATGCTGTAGTGATTCTTCGGCTTCTTGTTGAGAGTCGCCACCGGCGTCAACGCCACCTTGGCCGCTGGGGCTGCGACCGGCGCTGTCTGCGCGCCACTGGCCGGTTGAGCCTCTGTCCGGGCCGGGACACTGTTCGGGGCCGGATTCTTGACCTGGGCCGTCGTTCCGGTCGGGACCGCACGGGAACCGCTCCCCACCAGCTCATCCACCACGGCCGTGGGCAAGGCGCCGCTGACGTTCGGCTGGTTCATCAATTTCTCGACCACTTCGTCGGAGATGACGACCCGGCGCCCCTCATAGTTGGTTGACTCCGTGGTGACCGTCTCGCTTTCGACCTTCTTGGGCAAGGGCTTGGCATCGGACTGCCAATCGCGGGCAACCTGATTCCCTGACGGGATGGCAGCGGCGCCACTGTTCGCCTGAGTACTCAAGGCCCCGCTCGCCGCACCGACGTTCACAGGATCGCTTGAGACGGGATCGGGCAACGCCATCCCCTGGGACGGAGCCTGGGCGGGGTCCTGGCCTGCACTGTCGAACAGGGACAGATAGCTCAGGGCCAGCAACCCGCCCGCCACCAGGGCAAGCACGATCGCTATCTTCTTGACGGGCAACTCGGCCTGACGTTTCTTGGGCCTTCTGTCGGTCATGGTATCCTCCAGTAACTGCATGATGGCTGACGGATGTCCGCCCGCCCCATTCAGGATCTCTTCCACTTTCGGCTTGGGCAAGAGGGCTGTCGGGATCTTGAGCTCTTTGGCCTTCTCATACAAGAAGATACGTTGCTCAGGAGCGCTCAGTGGCGCGACTTCCAGCTCGAGGGCTGGCATGGCTCGTCCCTTGAGGAGCGCCTTCTGGTTGCGACACCAGGCGTCATCACCCGAGAGCAGGATGGCCAGTTTATGAGGAGATGCCAGGGTATCGTTGTGACGACAGAGCGCCCACAACTCCCCCACCAGCTCGGCAGGCAAGGTATCGGCACGTTCGATGATGAGCAGCAGTCTGGCAGGCTTGTCACCCACCATGCGAAAGAAGCTGTCCGCCAGGGCATCCTGCGCGTTGAACAGGGGACGTGCCACCACCTGCTGCAACAGCAACTGGCGCACATCCGCCATCTTCATGGACGGGCTGCCGATGAGGCTGGCCACCCGCACCGCATCGGGCAGTTGGGCAAGCAGCGACTCGCACAGTGTGCCACGGCCACTGCCTGGCTTGCCGGAGAGAAAAACAAAGGGGTGGTTGAACTCGATCAGGTGCAGCAGCCGGTCAACCAACTGCCGCTGAGAAGGCAGTTTGAGCAATTTATTAGTGGTCACGACCAGACTCGATCACCGCCATCAATTGCTCGTCTGTCACATCGGCCACGACCTGGGCCTGTCCGATCCCGATCGGCAGCACCAGCCTCAGTTTGCCTTCCAGCACCTTCTTGTCACGGCGCATATGGCGAATGAAGGCGGCAAAATCCATATCGGACGGTGCCTTGACCGGCAAATCGGCGGCCAACAGCAGATCGCGGACTCGTGCCACCTCTTGCGCCGTCATGTCGCCACGGGCCAGGGCCGTCTCGGCCGCCAGCATGGTTCCCGCCGCCACGGCTTCACCGTGCAGCCAGTTGCCATAACCCTTCTCCGCCTCGATGGCATGGCCGAAGGTGTGTCCCAGGTTCAGCAAGGCGCGCACGCCGTGCTCGGTCTCGTCCTGACCGACCACATCGGCCTTGATCTCGCAGCAGCGGCGAATGGCATAGGAGAGTGCATCACCGTCGAGGCGCTGCAGGCGGGTCATGTTGGTTTCAAGCCAGGAGAAGAAGGCGGCATCCCAGATGATGCCGTATTTGATCACCTCGGCCATGCCAGCGGCAAATTCCCGGGCAGGCAGGGTCTTGAGGCAGTCGGTATCGATGATCACATGCTTGGGCTGATAGAAGGCACCCACCATGTTCTTGCCGAGGGGATGGTTGACGGCGGTCTTGCCGCCGACGGAAGAGTCAACCTGGGAGAGCAGCGTGGTAGGCACCTGAATAAACGGAATGCCTCGTTGGTAGCTTGCCGCAGCAAAGCCGACAACATCGCCTATCACACCGCCCCCCAGAGCGATCAGAGTGGTATCACGACCATGACTGGTTTCCAGCAGAGCAGACATGATCCGCTCGAAGGTCGCCAGGGTTTTGTAGGCCTCGCCATCGGGCAGGATCAGGTGTTCCACCTGAAAACCGGACAGCAACTGAATGATCTGTTCAAGATACAGGGGCGCGACCACGGTATTGGTCACTATCATGACCCGCTTGCCCTTGATCGTCTGCGCCAGTACCTCGGGGCGTTGCAGCAGACCGGCAGCTATCTCTATCGGGTAGCTGCGTTCACCCAGTTCGACCTTCAACCTTTCCATGGACGTCCTCTAATGAATTACATACCAATCAACTTGACGATTTGATTAGCGACAACTTTGGCACTCTGGTCATCCGTCTGGATGACAAAATCGGCAACCTCTTCGTACAGGGCGTTGCGCTCTTGCGCAAGACGCTCAAGCACTTCACGGGGCGGCTCTTCGGTTTGCAGCAAGGGACGACGCTTGTCTCTCTGGGTTCGCGCCAATTGCTTTTCAATGGTGGTTTCGAGGTAGACCACGATGCCGCGTGCGGAGAGTTTGTTGCGGGTTTCACGGCTCTTGATGGCACCGCCACCCGTTGCCAGCACGATACCCTGCTGTTCGGCGAGCTCACCGATCACCTTCTCTTCGCGGATCCGGAAGCCTTCTTCGCCTTCAACATCGAACACCCAGCCGATATCGGCACCACTGCGGCGCTCAATCTCATGATCTGAGTCGAAAAACTCCATGTGCAGTTGTTCTGCCAGATGTCTACCTATGGTGCTCTTGCCCGCACCCATGGGACCTATCAGGAAAATATTGCGTTTCTCAGCCATGTCTTTTCGTTAGTAATTACAAACTGTATGGCCCCGGTAAACACTCGACCGGGGTACCTATGAACCTTATCTTGCGTTGGATCAGGAGGGGGATTATCTCAGTAGAAACCAGGACTGGCAACCGCAGCCCTTACGCCCCAGCCTCATCGGGGCGTAAGGTTATATGTGTTTTACTCTCACAAGTAAAGTTTTCAGAGGGCGTCGGTCACTATCCTCGGGGTCACGAAGATCAGCAGTTCACGCTTCTTGTTTTCACTGGTGGTTTTCTTGAACAGATAGCCCAACCCGGGGATATCCCCCAGCAGCGGCACCTTACTGACATCGCTCTTGATGGTCTGTTGATAGATGCCGCCAAGCACCAGAGTTTCACCGTTGTTGACCAACACCTGGGTGGTGATGGACTGGGCGTTGATGGACACCGCATCCCCGGTTCCGGTCGGCACGGTTTCCCCCTTGGTATCCTGAGTCACGGTCAAGTCCAGGATCACCCTGTTGTCCGGGGTGATCTGCGGCGTGACCTTGAGGCTCAGTACCGCCTTCTTAAAGGTGACCGAGGTCGCCCCGCTGGAAGAGGACTCCACATAGGGGATCTCGGTCCCCTGCTCGATCAGGGCCGGCTTCTGGTTGGCCGTGGTGACACGCGGACTGGCGATGATCTCGGCCTTGCTCTCCTTTTCCAGAGCCGAGAGCTCAAGATCCAAAAGGGTGCCATTGGCAAGACGGGCAACCTGGAACGCCAGCGTGCCGGCCGCGTTGGTCACCGGCAGGTTGACGTTGAGTCTGTCTTCTACGTTGGGGCGAGTGATGGTGGAACTGCCATCATTGTTTCCGGCGCCATCATTACCCTCTATGGTGCCCGAGGTGCCGTTGCCATGACCGTCTGTCTTGGTCACCCCCCAGCGCACCCCCAGAGCCTCATCGAAACCATCATCAATGGTCACCATGCGCGCCTCGATCACCACCTGCTTGACCGGGATATCGAGGATATCCAGCATCCGCTTGACGTTGCTGATGACATCCGCCGTGTCCTTGACCACCAGCACGTTGGTACGTTCATCCACGCTGACCGCCCCTCTGGGGGAGAGCAGCTTGGTACTCTCGGAGGAGAGCAGGGCCGCCACTTCCGATGCCTTGGCATAGTTGATCTGCAGATACTCGGTGTAGAGGGGAGCGAGATCCGCCACCTGGTTGCGGCTCTCCATCTGCTGTTTCTCGCGAGCGGCAATCTCGTCCGCCGGCGCCACCAGCAGGATGTTGTTGTCCAGCCGTTTGTCCAGCCCTCTGACCTTGAGGATGATGTCCAGCGCCTGCTCCCAGGGCACGCCATCGAGACGCAGCGTGATGTTGCCGGAGACCGAGTCCGTGGTCACCAGATTCAGATTGTTGAAATCGGCGATGATCTGCAGCACGGTACGAACAGGAATATCCTGGAAGTTCAATGAGATGGGCTTGCCTTGGTACTGCTTCGCTGCCGTGGTGGCCACCCGTTTTTTCACCTCGATGATGAACATCTTGTCGGCCTGATCGTAACGGTAGTCAAATTGGCCGTTCACCGAGAGCTCGAACAGGGTGTCATTGCCCTGGCGGAACACCTCCACTTGGGAGACCGGGGTAGCAAAGTCCTGCACATTGATGAGGTTGAGCTGATCATCAGGCACCCGGGTACCGTGGAACTTGGCCAGCACTTTCTGACCACGGCTGCTGACATCCACCGCCGCCGAACTGTTGTCCAGCGTCACGAGGAATTCCCCCTGCCCCTCCTTGCCACGGCGAAAATCCACGCCCTTGACCGAGTTGAAGTAGGCGCCACCCATGTTTGCCTGAGGCACGGACAACACCGGCTTGCCGGGGGCAACGGGCGAAGGAGCCACAGTAGGTGTGGAAGCCATGGCCGGCTGAGCCTGATACTGGGACTGGTTCTGGGCAACTCGCTGGGTGTCAATCAGCGCAGATTGGGTCACCGGCTGGCTTCTGACGAGCGCAGACTGGCTGGCTGCAACAGGCGCCGCCGAGGAAGCGACCGGCTGCCCTGCCTTGTCTCCCAGCGCCACCAGCAATTTATTGCCCTGCTGATGGACCTGATAGGGGGTGAGCTGATCGAGGGCGATCTTGATGTCGAGCCCCTGCCCCTTCCCCTCCACCAGGAGGTTGTTCACCCCTTGCTGCTTGATGGGCAGGGGATTGACCGTCAGGGCACCGATGGCCCCGGGTACGTGCAGCAGAAGCTGATTGGGTTCATAGGTCAACCTGTCCGTAAAACCGCTGACCGGTTCGCTGAAGCTGAGCTCCAGCAGGAGTTGATCGGCCAGCAGGGGATTCACCTTGACCTCCTGCAACGCGGGTACTGCCCACACCTGAGTGCATCCGCCCAGCCACAGCAGCGCCACACCGGTCATCCTTCTTATTGTTGTTCTCATCTCTGCTCATCCCTGATCATAGTTTTGCGTCGAGATTGGCCATGGCCAGCTGGGTTTCTCGGGTGACCCAGCATCCTTTGCCATCCGGTACCGTCTCCATCAAGTCAACATGCGTGTTCGTTATCTTGATGACCCTGCCCTGATCCAGCCCCATGTGCTGGTTGAGCCCGACGCGCACGGCTTGCCCGTCCGGGGTTTTGATCAATGCCCACAACTGCCCCTGCTTGCCGATGGAGCCTTTCATGCTCAGGCTGGCAAGCGAGTAGCGTTCCAGCACCTCCTTTTCCCGATTGGCCACTATCTGGGCACAGTCCGGCTTGGCCTTGGCATCCAGCCTGGAACTGGTTTCCGGCTGGGGTGCAATGAACGGACTACGCTGATCGCTGCGTTGATAGACCATGGGAGAGAAGGGCTTTATCTCCGGCAAAGATTCGATCGGTACCGGCTTTCTGGCCTTGGTCTGTTTGACATACTCATCCATGTCCTCCTGTCCCCCACAGGCCGTCAACAGCAGCGCCGACAAGAGAAGTACGCCCGCTCTCATGCTCATGGCTTTTTCTCCACGGTTTTGCCGTTGTACTTGTAGGTCTTGGCCTGCATGGACATACCGATCAGCTCACCCCCCTTCCCCTGGCTGAGCTGGAAAGAATCCAGGATCACGATGCGCGGCAAAGCAGCCATGTCCGCCGTGAACTTGCCAAGTTCGTGATAGGTGCCCACGACCTCGATGCGCATGGGCAGCTCGGTGGAGAACTCGTGTTTCACCTCTGGCTCCCAGTTGATCCTGTTCAATGTCAAACCGTTGTCGGTGGCAATGAAGCTGATGTCATCCAGCAAACCGGCGACTTCGTGGGTGTTGGGCAGCTGTTTGAGCTGGGTGTCGACCAGATGTTCCAGCTGGACCATCTGCTTTCTGTATGCTTCCAGGTTCGCGGCCAGCATGGCCTTGCTCTCGAATTGTCCCTTGAGCTCGGTCTCTTTTGCGGCTTCACGACCCAGAGCGGCCAGGGAATTGGCAATCACGTAGTAATAGAGTGCCCCGCCAAGCAGAGCACAGCAGAAGAAGACAAAGATGCCCTTGGCGATCGGCGGCCAGCGGGCAATGTCATTGAGATCCAGGTCGTTGAGTTGTTGCAGGTTCATTTTTGCCCCTTAGCCGCGTTGGGTAGCGCCGTGGCAATCTGGAACATCATGGAGAACTGGCTCAGGGCGATGGGGGCCACCTCGGCCGTGAAAATGGTGCTGAGCTGGGATTGTGTCAGCCAGCCGGAACCGTCGATTCGGCGCATCATGCTGGCAACCCTGCCATAGGCTTCGGTCTTTCCCTTCACGTCTATCTTGTTGTTTTGCAGAGCAAGGCTATCAAGATACACCCCGTTGGGGACCAGCACCGGCAGCTGATTGAACAGACGCACAGGGATGTTGCGGCGCATCTGCAACTGCTCGATGAGTTGCATGCGGTCAATCAACTCCTTGCGCCGCTCCTTGAGAAGCCTGATCTCCCCAAGCTGGGTGTCCAGGGTTGCCATCTCCTGCTGCAACCGCTGATTGCGCTGCTGCTGGTAGCCGATCTGCTGCTGCACCAGCCAGTCTGCGGCAAAGGCGATGGCTGCCGTCCCCGCCAGGAACAGACCGAACAGGATACCGAATTGTTTCTTCTGACGCTGCGCCCGAGCCTGCCGCCAGGGTAGAAGGTTTATATTTGACATGGTGTGAAGCTCCTCAGTGCCAGCCCGAGCGCCGTCATGTACTTGGCCCCATGAGTCAGCCCCCCCTCTCCCTGCGGCTTGCCAAAGAGTGCAAAGGGATCGGGGTGCAGCACCTCGCAGTTGAGCTCGCTGCCGATTTGTCCGGCCAGCCCCGGCAACAGGCTCCCCCCTCCGGTCAACACCAGCCTGGAGAACTCCTTGTTCCCCGAAGAGCTGCAAAACAGCTGCACGTTGCGCCGTATCTGCAACACCAGGGTGCTGAGATGAGGCAACAGGACATCCACCTCATGATCCGCAGGCAAGGAGCCCTGGAGCTTGGCCAGTTCCGCTTCTTCCATACTCATGCTGTAAAAAGAGGCCAATGCCTGGCTGTATTGATCACCACCAAAATTCTGCAACCGAGAATAGATGACCTGGCCCCGTAGCAGGGCGGCGAAAGTCAGGGCGCTGGCACCGATGTCGACGATGCCAACCGGTTTCTCCGAGGTTTGCAGGTCGGGCAGGCAAGCCAGCACGGCGCGTCCGAGCGCATGGGCCCCCACATCCACCACCATGGTCGTCATGCCTGCCTCCGTCAGGGCACTGACCCGGCCACTGACGCTCTCGGTCCGCGCGGCACTGAGCAGGACCTCCTGACGCCCGTTGTCGCCCGCCATGCCGAGGATTTCAAAATCCAGGCTCACTTCATCAAGGGGAAAGGGGATGAGCTGCTCAGCCTCCAGGTGAACCTGGTTCTCCAGCTCGCTCTCGTTGATGTTGGTATCGACCTGAATGATCTTGGTGATGACGTTGGAACCGGTCACGGCCGTGGCCACGTTCTGGCAATCCCCTTGCACGAGCCGCTTGAGCGACTTGAGGGACTGACTGACCCGTTCAATGTCCTGAAGTTGATAGTCGACCAGCGTTCCTCTTGGCATGGGGATCTCGGCAACCGAGCCGAGGTGCACCTTGCCGGGACGTCCGCTGATGGTGACGGCCTTGATGGTTTGACTGCCAAAATCAATGCCCGCCATGGAGACGAGGGATCCCTTACTTAATAGCCCAAACATATACACATCCATGCGTTATTGGGTTTTCGGACTTATTGTAGGACAGCGCGTCATGATGTGACGGCTTAACTCAATATAATGCTCTATCTATCAATGTCATAAAGTTTGTGTCAAAAGTTGACGCCCCTCTCCTTTCGGCCTTGATTGCGGCCCCCTTGGTAATTGTGCCCTGGAGTGCTACCCTCCCGCCTCTTCTCGGGGTCGCCTGTTTGCGGACAGGAAAACCTCGAATCCGCGAGGGTAAAAAGGCTATACTCTGCGCCCGTTGGCTAATTTTAAGACGATTGGTAGTTCTTCCATGCTGAAATGGCTCGTTCGCCTGTTTATTGTCATGATGCTGGGTGCTGTGCTGGGCGTTGCCAGCCTCATCGGCATCTACTTCTACATCAAGCCCCAGTTGCCGGACGTCAGCGCCCTGCGCGATGTCAAACTGGCTACCCCCATGAAGGTCTACAGCCGGGACGGGGAATTGATCTCCCAGTTTGGCGAAATTCGTCGCATCCCCCTGCGGCTGGACGAAATTCCCCAGTCCATGATCGATGCCGTACTCGCCACCGAAGATGCCCGCTTCTATGAGCACCCGGGCATTGACCCCATCGGCATCATCCGTGCCGCCACCGTCTGGGCCGTCTCCGGCCAGGCGCGTCAGGGCGCCAGTACCATTACCCAGCAGGTGGCCCGCAACTTCTTCCTGAGCAACGAGAAGACTCTTGTACGCAAGATCAAGGAAGTGTTCCTCGCCTGGCGCATCGAGCAGAACCTCTCCAAGGACGAGATCCTCACCCTCTATCTCAACAAGATCCCCCTCGGCTACCGGGCATTCGGGGTCGGCGCGGCCGCCCAGGTCTACTTCGGCAAGGAGGTCAAGGATCTGACCCTGGACGAGATCGCCATCATCGCGGGTCTCCCCAAGGCCCCCTCCATGCTGAACCCGATCCGCTCCCCGGAGCGCGCCTTCGCTCGCCGCAACGTGGTACTGGGTCGCATGCTGGAAACCGGCAAGATCACCCAGGCCCAGTATGACGAAGCCTCCAAGATGCCGGTCAAGGCCCGTTTTCACGGTGCCGAAACTACGCTGAACGCCCCTTATCTGAGCGAGATGGTACGCCAGAAGATGGTGGAGCAGTTTGGTGAAGATGCCTACACCATGGGGCTGCACGTCTACACCACCGTCACCGCCAAGCGTCAGCGCGCCGCCCATCAAGCGCTGCTGGACGGTGTCTTCGACTACGACACCCGCCACGGCTACCGTGGCCCGACCGCCTTGCTGTGGAAAGCCGGTGAAACGGCCTGGGACTACGAGCAGATCATGGCCCATCTGGCCAAGCAGCCGACCTATCAGCCCCTGATGGCCGCCGTGGTCACCCAGCTCGGCGACAAGAGCGCCACCCTGGTGCTCAAGAATGGCAAACAGGCCGAACTGGGCTGGAATGGCATCAAGTGGGCGCGCGCCTTCATCACCGACGATCGCCAGGGTTTTGCCCCGAAATCGGCGCGGGATGTACTCAAAGTCGGCGCCCAGATCTGGGTCAGGGAGAAAGGGGAAGAGTTGCTGCTCTCCCAGATCCCCGACGTCAACGCCGCCCTGGTGGCCATGAACCCGCAAGACGGCGCCATCGAGGCCCTGGTCGGCGGCTTCAGCTTCGAGCTCTCCAAGTTCAACCGGGTCGATCAGGCCCGTCGTCAGGTCGGCTCCAACATCAAGCCTTTCCTCTATGCCACCGCGCTGGAGCAGGGCTATACCCTGGCGTCCCTCATCAACGATGCACCGATCAACCAGTGGGATCCTGCCAAGGGCCCCATGTGGCAGCCCAAGAACTCGCCCGCCATCTATGAAGGGCCGACCACCTTGCGCCTCGGCCTTGCCAAGTCCAAGAACGTGATGTCGGTCCGCCTGATGCGCGCCATCGGGCTGGATACCTATATCGACGGCCTGACCCGCTTCGGCTTCGCCCGTGATCACATTTCCGCCAACGAATCCCTGGCGCTGGGTGCGGCGGAGTTCACCCCGCTGGAAGTGGTGCGCGGCTACTCGGTGCTGGCCAATGGCGGCTTCCAGGTCACCCCCTACTTCATCACCGAAGTGACCGACAGCTTCGGCACCCCCCTGTTCGAGGCCAACCCGGCCGCCGCCTGCCGCGACTGCGGCGTGCTGGCCGCCGCCGGTCTCGACAGCGCGGATGCCTATGCCAATACCACGGCAGACTGGAAGGCCCAGTGCCCCATCGATCCTGTCGTGCCCAACAACATCGCACCGCAGACCATCAGTGCCCAGAGCGCCTTCCTCATCACCGACACCCTGACCACCGCCATCTGGGGTGGCAATGGCTGGCGTGGTACCGGCTGGCGGGCAGCCCGTGACCTCAAGCGTCACGACATCTCGGGCAAGACGGGGACCACCAACGAATCCCGGGATGCCTGGTTCTCCGGCTATACCCCGAATCTGGTGGCCACCTCCTGGATCGGTTTTGACAACCACCAGCGCGGTCTGGGCCGGGCCGAGTTTGGCGGCGGTGCCGCCCAGCCCATCTGGATTGACTTCATGAAGACGGCTCTGCACCAGGTGCCCGAGCGCAAGATGCCGGTCCCCGAAGGGATCATGCAGGTCCGCATCGATCGTGAAACCGGTCTGCTGACCAATCGCGCCGATGGCAGTACCACGGAGGAGTTCTTCAAGGAGGGCACAGAGCCCACCCGCTACGCGAGCCAGATCTCCGATGGCAACCAGGTGTATGGCGGTGACGATGCGACCACAGACGGTCCCGTCTCCACCGACGACATCTTCTAGGTCCCCCTGGAAACAACAAAAACCGGCGCCCAGGCGCCGGTTTTTGTTTCGGGATGACGAGCGGGCTGCGTCAGCCCAGCAGGGCTTTCATCAGACTCGAGATGCGGGCCGCCAGCTCATTGAAGCAGGGACGGCGCACCGAGTAGTGACGATAGAGCAGGGAGATGGTGCGCCCCGGCACGGGGTTGATCACCGGGCGATAGCTGACGCCCCCCTCCTCCGGGTTGGCGGGCACGGCGAGCCTGGGTACCAGCGTCATGCCGCTGCCGGCGGCGACCATGTTGCGCAAGGTCTCCAGACTGGTGCCCTTGAAGCGCTGATCCTCACCGATGCCCGCGGCAAAACAGAAACCCATCGCCTGATCCCGCAGGCAGTGACCGTCGGCCAGCATCAGCAATTTCTTGCCCTTGAGATTGTGCAGGGGCACCGCCTTGGCGCTCGCCTCCGGGTGATGCTGGGGCACGGCCAGCCACATGGGCTCCTGATAGAGGGGGATGGCGCCAAACCCCTCCATCCCTTCCAGCTCCGCCAGCACAAGGCAATCCAGCTCCCCCTCCTCCAGTCGCTTGAGCAGCACTTGGGTCTGATCTTCGTAGAGGTAGAACTC
Organism: Aeromonas sp. FDAARGOS 1402; assembly: GCF_019046925.1. Taxonomy (NCBI): domain Bacteria; kingdom Pseudomonadati; phylum Pseudomonadota; class Gammaproteobacteria; order Aeromonadales; family Aeromonadaceae; genus Aeromonas; species Aeromonas sp. FDAARGOS 1402. The sequence continues at coordinate 2,585,360 of NZ_CP077201.1, read as the reverse complement.
CAGCTTGGGGAAGTGTTCACGCAGATCCTGGATGATGTGGGGCAGCAGATAGGGGCCCACGGTGGGAATGAAACCGATGTGGATCTCGCCGGACATGGGCTCGGCGAAGTGCTGGCCTATGCTCTTGAGCTCTCGCGCCTCTTTGAGCACCTTGCGCGCCTGACGGGCCATGGCATCGCCGGCGGGCGTGAACAGCACCTTGCGGGAGGTGCGCTCGATGAGGATCACCCCCAGTTCATCTTCCAGCTTGCGCAGCTGCCCACTCAGGGTCGGCTGGCTGACAAAGCAGCGCTCCGCCGCCTTGCGAAAGTGTTTCTCCTCTTCCAGCGCTACCAGATATTCGAGATCGCGAAGGTTCATAGGTACTGCATCCTGCCGTTCAATGAGGCCGATAGCATGCACAAGAACGGTGCGGGGGACAAGGGAGGCGCGCAGACGGGTCTGCCCTCTCCCTCTCCTTTGACAAGCCGCAGGCGATGGGCGAGAGACTCACCCCATCAGGGAGGCGATGTGATCCGCGAATGCCGATGGCTCTCCCAGATAGGAGGAGACAGGCAGCGCAACGACGCGCTCCCCTTGCATCAATCCCAGGGTCGGGAACCCCTGCCCGCCGAGCCGGCGCAGCCACGCCTGGCTTGTGGCCAGATGGCCCACAAGATCGACCCGACCAAAGGCCAGGGCGAATGCCTCCGATGTCAGCCCCTGCTCCAGCGCGAGCGCCGCCAACCGTGTCGGGGAACCGACCCATTCCCCATCCCGGTAGTGGGTCTCCTGGATGCGGTGCAACAAGGCAAGGCCGTCGCCGCCAAGCTCGCTCACCGCCAGAACGGCTCGAATGGGCGGCTCGGAGTCAAGGAGCAGCGACTCGTTGAGCAGGAGCTCGTTGAAGTAGCGCTCACCAAATCGCTGTCCGGTGAGGGCGTGGATGCGCTCGTCATGGGGGCGCACATAGTCCCGCAGGGGCTGGCCCATGGCCTGGCGCCTGGCGCCCATCCAGAGGCCCCCCCCATGCAGTTCGATGCGAAGACCCGGGATCTCGGCAGCGGCTTTCAGCAGGGGGGCGGCGCCATAGCACCAGCCACAGAGGGGGTCATAGACATAATGGAGGGTTGTTTGCGCTTCGTTCATCATCATTCTCGCTTCAAGGCTGGATAAAAAACCGGGCACTCGGGCCCGGTAAAAAAACACAGGGAAGTAGGCGTCAGGGAGTTACCACTTCATCTCGCCGGTATTGACCTTGGCACCGATGGCCAGGCCATCGTCGACCGGCAGGGAGGGATAAACCTTCTTCAGCGCTTCAATCAGCTGGCCGGAGTGCTTGGCTTTGGCCAGCTCCTGCTCAAAGCGCTGCACGTAGTCACGGGTAAAGGTCACGGCTTCGGTACCCTTGGGCGCAGTCCCCAGGAAGTGACCCGGCACCACACGCTCGGGTTTCAGCGCCAGCAGGTTGTTCAGCGCCTTGACCCAGTTGCTGCGAGCGGCCTTGGACTGGCTGTCCGCCATCCAGACGTGCACGCCGCTGTAGACCGGCACACCCCCAAAGGCCGTCTTGATGGAAGGGGCCCAGAGGTAGGCATTCGGGGTGTTCATCTCTTTGATGTCAATCTTCTCGCCATCCAGCGTCAGGTGGCTGGCCGTCATCACTTGCGGCACGGTCAGGCTCTTGGGTGCATCCTTGCCCAGGATCGGGCCCCAGTAGCTCAGCTTGGCATCCTTGGTCTGCTTGATATGGTCGACCACATGCTGGTCGGCCAACACCTTGACATCCGGGAACGCCGCCATGACGGGTTCCAGACCGAAGTAGAAGTCGGGATCACCGGCACTGATATAGACAGTGGTCAGCTTCTTGCCGCTCTTCTTGATCATGTCCACCAGCGCCTGACCATGTTGCACGTCGAACTGGGCATCGATCAGGATGGCCTCTTTGTCACCGGTTACCAGTGAGGAGGAGACGGGGAAGATCGCCTTCTCGCCGGGGTTGTAGACAGTCACGGTCAGGGGGGCAGCCAGGGCGGTGCCCGTCATCAGGAGGCTGGTCAGGGTCAGGGTCAGGGTCAGGGTCAGGGTCAGGGTACGCAGTGTGTTGTTCATCAGATAACGCTCATCGGTGTGGATTAATGGAATGAGCGCAGTTTATTGCATCACCATCGATACAAATACCGCATAATAGGCGCATCACTGTTGCACAAATCGAGCATATAGGGGCACAAGATGGATAGGCTGACCGCATTGCGGGTCTTTGTCTGCGTAGTGGAACAGGGCAGCCTGAGCGGCGCCGGGGAGAAACTGGAGATGTCCCGCGCCATGGTGTCGCGCTACCTGGCCGAGCTGGAACGCTGGATGGGGGCCAGATTGCTGCACCGCACCACCCGCCGGCTGAGCCTGACCGGGCCGGGAGAAGAGGCACTGAACCGAGCCAGAGCCATGCTGGCCCTGGGGGAAGAGATGGAACACCTGGCCATCCGCCATGACGAGGCCCCCAAGGGGCAACTGCGCATCACCAGCAGCTACTCTCTCTCCGAAGCCCTGCTGGTTGGGGCGGCGAACGACTACCTGGCCCGTTACCCCGGCACGGCGATCGACATCCTGCTGCTGGACCGGACGGTCAATCTGGTGGAGGAGCGAATCGATCTCGCCCTGCGCATCACCAACGACCTCGATCCCAACCTGGTGGCCCGCAGGCTCGGCACCTGCCACTCGGTGGTGTGCGCCAGCCCCGCCTACCTGGCCCGCCATGCTCCGCCGCAGCAGGTGCAGGATCTGGCACTGCACAACTGCCTCACCTACACCTATTTCGGCAAGAGCCTGTGGGAGTTTCTGGGGCCCGATGGTCCCGAATCCGTCCCGGTGAGCGGCAACCTCAGCGCCAACATCTCCAACCTGCTGCTGGCCGCCACCCTGGACGGGGCGGGGATCAGCCTGCAACCCGCCTACTCGGTTCACCCCCATCTGGCAAGCGGCGCCCTGGTCCCCCTGCTCACCCCCTGGCAGCCCAAGCGCCTCGGCGTCTATGCCGTTTATGGCACCCGCAAACAGATGTCCCCCCTGCTGCGCAGCTTCCTCGACTTTCTCGTGGAGCGGATGGCGGACGATCCCCTGTGGCAGGAAGCCCCTCCCTCTCTCTGATCCCTGCTAGCCGCACAAAAAAGGGGCCTCGCGGCCCCTCTTTGCTCCATCCTGTGCCCGGTCAGGCTTCGAAACCGAATGCCTTGACCGGGGTCTCTCCCTCCTCGGCCTCCTGATCCTCCAGATAGATGTCGTGATAGGCGGCATAGATGGAGTAGTTGATGGCAGGCAGCACCACCAGCAAGCCCACCAGCATCAGGAGTGCGCCAAAGAAGATCAGCACGGCCCCGAGCAGCCCCCACCAGAGGAAGGGCCATATGTTGCGCAGACATCCCTTGAAGCTGAGCCTGGCTGCCTGCCAGACCCCGACCTGATGGAAGAGGATAAGGGCGGGGGCGAAGGTGATGGCCATCAGCACGGGAACGAACAGTGCCAATCCCACCAGGGCGCAGACGAGGAAGCCCTGTGCCTGCTCCGGGGTCAGCGCCAGGGAGCCCGGATCCGCGGACAACAGGCCGGTGAGTCCCCACTGGTGCAGCAGGAACACGCAGATCATCAGGATCCCCATGATGAGGCCGAGCACCATCAGGCCCCCCAGCATCAAGGGGGTCAACCGATGGCGGAAACCGGCAAAGAAGTCGCCAAATTGCAGCGCCTCGCCATGGTGACCCCGCCGCGCCACCGCCACCCAGCCAGCCCCCCACACCATGTAGAGCAACTGGGAGATCAAGCCCCCCGCCGGCAGCTGATCCAGCACGATGCCTACCACAAACCAGAGCACTATCATGGCCACGCTGGCACCCATCCCCTTGTTGAAGATGTCGAATCCGGTGCGGATCCAGATCCAGCCCTGTCCTATGCCATGGCGTTTGGGTTCGTGGCGCAGGGCCCTGTCACTGTTCATCATTGACCTCGTCGAAAAATAGGGGCGAAGCGGCGTCTCCTCAGGGCACGCTCACCGTGACCATGATGGTGCCGGTGTAGGGGCCGGTGCGTACTACCTGGCCCGGCAGCCGGGTCGGGTAGAGCCTCACCTTGTAGTCGGTGGCCTGGGTCGCCGCCGAGTAGGGTACCGCGATGGCGGTATCGAATGGAATAGGGGTCAGGGCCCCCTGCTCGACCATGCCCACCCCGACACCGGCCAGGCTGGTGGTGATGAAGCGGTTGTCGCTCGCGAGCACCCCCGAGAAGCTGTAGCGCAGCGGCACCCTGATCAGGCTGGCAAGGTCGAAGGGAAAGCGGGCACCCGCAACCAGAGCATTCACCTCGCTGCAATGGCGTGTCCGTTGCGTCTTTCTGGGCCGCAGCCGACGAGTTTATCGGCCACGGTTGACGGACAGCACCGCCAGAATGTGGCATCATCTCCCCCCTCTTGCTTTCCCCCTGATCCGATGGAGCCATCATGCGCCGCCTCTTCTTTCTTCTCCTGCTGCTCGGCAGCCCTGCGCTTCACGCCGAACCGGGGTTTATCAGCCGCCTGCTCAACCACCCGGTGCCGGGGGGCGTGGCCGTGGTACCACTGGGAAGCGGGGCCAAGGCGCCCGCAGTGCGCTATCAGGACAAGCCTGTGCTGGTGGTACAGGAAGACGGGAAGACGTGGATCGCCATCGTCGGCATCCCGCTCAAGAGCGCGCCCGGCCCCCATCAGGTGACCACCAGCGATGGCCGCACCTTGAGTTTCACGGTCGGCACCAAGCACTACCGTGAGCAGCACATCAAGCTCAAGAACAGCCGCCAGGTCAATCCGCTGGCCGAAGACATGACCCGCATCAACCGGGAGCTTGCCGAACAGACCCGCGCCTACCAGACCTTCAGCCCGGCTCAGCCGAGCAACCTGCTGTTTGAGAAGCCGGTCCAGGGCCCGCTCTCCAGTCCCTTCGGGCTGCGCCGCTTCTTCAACGGCGAGGAGCGCAACCCCCACTCCGGCCTCGACTTCGCGGTCGGAGCCGGCACTCCCATCAAGGCACCAGCCGCTGGCAAGGTCATCCTCATCGGCAACTACTTCTTCAACGGCAATACGGTGTTCGTCGACCACGGCCAGGGCCTCATCAGCATGTTCTGTCACATGTCGAAGGTGGACGTGAAGCTGGGCCAGAGCCTGCCCCGCGGCGGCATCGTCGGCCGGGTCGGCGCCACCGGCCGCGCCACCGGTCCCCACATGCACTGGAACGTCAGCCTCAACGACGCCCGCGTCGACCCCGCCATCTTTATCGGCGCCTTCAAGCCCTGAGGCCGGCGACCTGCCGCCCACAGGCAGGGGCACTCAAAATGAAAAAGGCAGCCAAGGCTGCCTTTTTCATGGACGCATGACCACATCTCAGGCAGCGCTGTGCTGGCGCCCCTCCCTGTTCATCGCCCGCCACATCACCAGGACCAGCAGAGTGCTGCAAGTGGGCAGCGCCAGCCAGACACCGGCCACTCCCCACAGGGAGGAGAAGCCCCACAGGAAACCGCCGATCAGCACCAGCTTGCCGCCGGTGAGCAGGGAAGCGATGCGGGCCCGGTTGATGGCCTGGAAGTAGGTGGCCCCCACCAGCAGCAAGCCTTCCATGGGCAGCCCCCAGAAGTAGAGCCAGATACCGAGGGTCGCCACCGGCAACAGGGCAGCATTGTCCCCCGCAAACAGATAAACCACTGCCTCTGGCCACAGATACAGCGGGATCATCCCGCACAGTGCCACCGCCATGGTCACTCCCAATGCCAGGTTGCGCACCCGCAGCACTCGCGACCAGTTGCCCGCCCCGGCATTGAAGCTGGCGATGGGCTGGATGCCCATGGCGATCCCCTCGAAGATGAGATAGAAGAAGGCCTCGCTGTAGCTGATGACCCCATAGGCGGCAACGTGCAGCGAAGTGCCCACCGAGAGCAGCGCCTTGTTGTGCAGCGCCAGCACCACCGAGAGGTAGAGGTACATCAGAAAACTCGACACCCCGAGTCGCAATGTCTCCCCCATCAGCCGCCAGTCGGGCACCAGGGTATCCCAGCGAATGCGCAACTGGCTGCGGGGGGTAAAGAAGTGCCACAGGCACAGGCCTCCGGTGACCGCCTGGGAGAGCATGGTCGCGATGGCGGCCCCCGCCAGCCCCCAGGGGATCACCGCCATCAGCAGGTAGTCGAGCAGCACGTTGAGCACGCCGCCCCCCACCAGGATCCAGGTGGTGAGGCCGGGTCGCCCGTCGTTGCGCAGCAGGGCGGTAAAGGCCATGGAGAGCACCGCGAACACCCCGAGCCAGGCGTACCACTGCAGATAGGCGAAGCCTGCGTCGAAGATGACCCCCTGCGCCCCCATCCAGACAAGCATGGCCTTGCCGTAACGAATGCCAATGAAGGCGAGCAGCGCGGAAGCGATGAGCACCATCACCAGGGCATTGCCGACGATGTGGCGCGCCCTGGCCTGCTCCCCCTTGCCCAGATAGAAGGAGGCCAGCGACGAGGATCCCATGCCGATCAGGGCACCCACCGCGTAGAGCACGGCGCAGATGGGGTACGCCAGCATCATGCCGGCCAGCCCGTCCTGGCCCAGGATATGGCCGACGAAGATGCCGTCTATGGTGACATAGATGCCGGTGACCAGCATGGCGGCCACCGTGGGGGTGACGTAACGCAAGAAGAGGCGGGAAAGGGGGGCCGTGCCCAGATCGACGGAGGACATAAATTGCTCAATGAAGGGGAACGGCCAGAATAATAGCCAAACAAGACCCGGATCACCCGTTATTTGTGCCGTGGATCATTCATCTTGAGGGCTTTACCCGCCCCTGCCCCTGCTTTAGGCTAGGGCGACTTCTCCTGAACGGAAACGTGCGCCATGTTGCAACGCCTGCTCTGTCTGATGCTCTGTCTCAGCCTGTTCCCCTTCTCCGCTGTCCAGGCCGATGATGCCATCACTCAGGTAGAGGAGCTGCTGCAAAGCATCCCCAAGACGGATACTCCGGAAAACCAGCAACTGCGGGAGAGCTACCAGCAGGCCCTGCAATATGCCCGGGATGCCCAGCGCTACCGGGAACAGGGCAAGGCCTACCAGCAGATCCTCATCGACTACCCCAAGGAGTCCGCCCGTCTCAAGGAGGGGCTGCACAACTATCAGCCCCAGTCCCGCCCGTCCCTCTCCTCCCTCAAGGAGGATGCCCTGCGCCAGGCCATCAGCCTGAGCAGCAACCGCCAGCTCAACCTGCGCAAGGAGCGTCAGGCGGTGACCGACAGCCTCAACCAGCTTGAGAGCACGGGCCAGGAGTATCACCTGCGGGTCGACGAGTTGCGCAAGCAGTTGCTCCAGACCCGCTCCCTGCTCGATCGCCTGAGCTTCAGCAACGAGTCGGACAGGTTGCAGGAGGCCCAGCAACTGGCCACCCGACTCAAGGAGCAGAGCCTCTCCGACCGGATCCAGATGCTGGAGCTGGAGCAGCTCTCCGCCCAGCAGCGCAACGATCTGGGCAAGCTCAAGCTGCAGGAGCTCAACCTCGCCATCACCGACGAGGATGAGTGGCAGACCAGTCTGCTTGCCCAGCAGAACCAGCTGCGCCGGGACAAGACCGAGCAGGCCCTGGCCGAGAGCGAACGCCTGCGCCGCCAGCTCACCTCTGACCTCCCCCTCTTGCAGGAGCAACAGCAGCAAAACCAGGCCCTCTCCCTGCAACTGGGGGCCCTCGAGGACCAGATTGAACGGGTGCAGGACGAGCAACGGGGGGTGGACACCTCCCTCTCCGGGCTCAACGAGCTGGTCAATTCGGTGCGCGAACAGCTGGAGTGGTTGCAGATAAGTAACGCCTACGGCGAGAACCTGCGCAGCAAGCTGGCCGATCTGCCCGCCTACTTCCCGCTGGAGCGGCTGGAGTCCGCCATCGTCAAGGCGCGTATGGCCAAATACCAGTACGAGACCGAGCAGGATGCCCTGAAGGATCCGGTCCAGCTGCGCAACAGCCTGCTCAGTGGAGACGGCATCACCCTGGACAGGGCCCAGCGCGCCGTGCTGGACAACCTGCTCAAGGCGAGGCGGCAACTGCTGACCCGGCTCAACGATGCCTCCGACACCCTCATTCAGGAGCAGACCCGCCTCAAGCTGCTCTACAGCCGTCAGAACAGCAAGATCGACGAGATCCGCGAACTCAGCGCCAGCCATCTGTTCTGGATGCCGGACGTGCGCCCCCTGAGCCCGGCGGTGCTGCTCGGCGTCCCGGCCGCCCTCGGCCTTGCCTTCAACCCGGCCAACTGGCTGCAACTGCCCAGGGCCATCGCCGAGAACAACCCCCTGAGCCTGACCCTGGCTGGCCTCGGGCTGCTGGGGCTGGCCTGGTGCTGGCTGAAACTGGCCCGCCACCTCATTCAATACAGCCACTACATTGCCCCGCGCATCGGCAAGGTAACCCAGGACAAGTTCAGCCTCACCAGCCGGTTGCTGGTGCGTTCCGTGCTCGCCGCCCTGCCGCTGCCCGCCATGGTGCTCATGGTGCACGGCCTGCTGGACGGCGCCTGGCAATATCCCTTCGCGGTGGCGGTGGCCCGGGGCCTGGGTGAAATCTGGTTCCTGCTGCTGGCCCTGCTGGTGGCGCGCCACCTCACTCTGGAGAAGGGGATCCTCATCCTCCACTTCCGCTGGCAAAAGGAGCGGGTGCAGCGAGTGTGGGGACAATTTCGTACCCTGCTGCTGGTGCTGATCCCGAGCTTCTTCGTGCAGGGCATGGCGAGCAGCTATCAGGAGCACGCCTTCTACGACTCCCTGGGACGCCTCGCCTTCATCATCGGAGCCCTCTGGCTGCTGCTCTTCTTTGCCCGCCTCAACCGGGAAAAACTGCCCCTCACCTGGGGTCAGGCAGACATGACCAAGCCCCATCTGCTGCACCACTTCATCTGGAACAGCCTGATGCTGGCCCCGCTGCTGGCGGTGCTGGGCGCCCTGTTCGGCTACTTCTACACCTCCCGCACCCTGCTGCGCCAGCTGGAGCTGAGCCTGCTGGCGGGGCTCGGCTGCCTGCTCGTCTACTATCTGGCCCACCGCTGGATGCTGATCCAGCGCCGCCGACTCGCCTTCGATCGCGCCAAGCAGAAGCGGGCCGAGATCCTGGCGCAGCGGGAGCGGGAAGAGGACGATCTCAGCTCCGAGATCCCCGATGTGGTGGAGGAGCCCGAGCTGGATCTGGATACCATCAGCGCCCAGTCCCTCGGCCTGGTGCGCACCCTGCTGATGCTGGGCTTCACCATGCTGGTGGTGGTGCAATGGTCGGATCTCAACTCGGCATTCAGCTTCCTCAGCAGCATCGAGGTGTGGCAGGTGAGCAGCAAGGTGGCCGGCATCGAGCAGCTCTCCGCCATCACCCTGCAGGATCTGATGCTGACCGTCTTCGCCTTCATCCTGACGGTGGTCACCGCCCGCAACCTGCCAGGGTTGATGGAGCTCACCCTGCTCCAGCACCTGAGCCTCTCCCCAGGCACCGGCTTCGCCCTCACCACGGTGAGCAAGTACCTGGTACTGCTGATTGGCGCCCTCACCGGCTTCTCCATGCTCGGCATCGACTGGTCCAAGACCCAGTGGCTGGTGGCAGCACTCTCCGTGGGGCTGGGCTTTGGGTTGCAGGAGATCTTCGCCAACTTCGTCTCCGGCCTCATCATCCTGTTCGAAAAACCGATCCGCCTGGGTGACACCGTCACCATCCGGGATCTCACCGGCACCGTCACAAAGATCAAAACCCGCGCCACCACCATAGTGGACTGGGACAGGAAAGAGATCATCGTCCCCAACAAGGCCTTCATCACCGAGCAGTTCATCAACTGGTCCCTGTCCGATGCCATCACCCGGGTCCGCTTGCGCATTCGCATCGGCCTGACCCAGAATCCCAAGCAGGTACAGCAACTGCTGGAGCAGAGCGTGCGCGAGTCCACCCTGGTGCTGGATACGCCCGCCCCGGAGGTGTTCCTCATCGAGTTCACCGACTCGGCCCTCATCTACGAGATCCGGCTCTACGTCAACAACATGGATCACCGGATGCCCATTACGCACGAGGTACATTCTCTGATCCTGGAGAAACTCGGCCAGGTCGGCATGCATCTGCCACATCAGCAGATCGACATCCGGATGAGCCGGGGATGAAGCCCCCAAAGACGACAACAGGAGCCATCATGCAGATCATTGCCCATCGCGGTGCCAGCGGCCTGGCCCCGGAGAATACCCTCAAGGCGATGAGCCTGGCGCTGGATCTGGGTGCCAAAGCCATCGAACTGGACGTGCAGTGGGCCGACGGAGAGCTCTGGGTCTTCCACGACCGGCGGCTGGAGCGCTGCACCAACGGCCAGGGTGTGCTGACCGGGCAATCCCGGGAGTACCTGGCGAGCCTGGATGCGGGGGACGGGGAGCGGATCCCGATCCTGTGGCAGGTGATGGCACTGGTGGCGGGGCGCTGCGAACTGCACATCGAGCTCAAGGGCGCCCACACCGCCGAGCCGGTGGCCGCCCTGACCAGGCGGGCCGAGGCCGAGCTTGGCTTTACCCAGGCGCACTGGATCGTTTCCTCCTTTCATCATCCCGAGCTGTTACGCTTCAAGGGACTGCGACCGGAAATCAGGATCGGCGCCCTGACCGCCAGCCTGCCCCTCGACGGCGCCGCCTTCGCCGAGACGCTGGGGGCCTGGTCACTGAACTGCGACGTGGATTTCGTCGACGAGACCCTGGTGGCGGATGCCCATCGCCGGGGGCTCAAGATCCTGGTCTATACAGTCGACGAAGTGAGTGATGGGAGCGCCCTCGCCAGCATGGGTGTCGATGGCATCTTCACCAACCGACCAGATCGATTCAGCTGAGTATCGGCGCGGCCTGGCAGGCCACAAGGAGGTGAAAAGAATTGAAAAAATGCGGTGCACCGGGATACATAAAGTCCATAGCCAGCCGATACAGTGTTGGCTCATAACAATAACAAACACCATGGATCTCTGACTGACGCTCACAAGGATGTAAACATGAACCTATCCATCAAGAACAAGCTGGTCCTCTCCATCGGGGCCATCATTCTGGTCATCACCGGCCTGCAGGTCTGGTACAACACCTCCCAGTTGCGCAGTGAAACCCAGCGGCTGATCTGGAGCTTCATCGACGACAGCTCGGTCGCCAACGTCAAGGGGATCTCCCGCTGGCTCGACGCCCGCATCAATCTCGTCACCGCCACCAAGGAAGCCTTCGCCAAGGAAGACGAGCCCCTCAGCCACCTGGCCCAGTCCATGAATGCGGGCAACTTCGATCTCGTCTACGTGGGCACCAAGGATGGCCGGATGATCCAGAGCAAGCCGACCGATCTGCCGGCCGGCTATGATCCTCGCCAGCGCCCCTGGTACAAGGACGCCATGGCCGCCGGCAAGCTCGCCATCACGGCCCCCTATGCCGACATCACCACCGGCCAGCTCATCATCACCATCGCCGAGCCCTTCAGTCGCGGCAACACCGACGGCGTCATCGCCGGTGACGTCTCCATCGACGGTCTGGTGAAAGACGTGCTCGCCATGAACTCGGAAGGCACCTATGCCATTCTGGTGGACAGCAACGGCACCATCATCGCCCACCCGGACAAGGATCTGACCCTCAAACCCGCCACCGCCATCTCCCCGGAACTGACGGCAGCCAAGGTCAACGAGCTGGCCCATGACAACACCATCTCCGAGATGGATATCAGCGGCAAGGCGAGCGTGTTCGACCTCACCGAGATCCCCAACACCAACTGGTATTTCGGCATCGTGGTGGACGAAGCGGTCGCCTACCAGTCCGTCTCCCGCATGGTCACCTCCGCCCTCATTCAGGGATTGCTGACCATCCTCATCGTGGCGGGCTTCTCCTATGTCGCCATCAACGGCTCCCTGGCGCCGCTGAAAACCCTGGGCGAGGCAATTGCTGATCTCTCCCGCGGCAACGGCGATCTCACCCGTCGCATCAAGATCGAGCGTGAAGACGAGGTCGGTACCGTCGCCAAGCACGTCAACACCTTCATCGAGCGCATCCACGTCATGGTGCAGGACATCTCCAACTCCTCCACCCAGCTCAACCAGCAGGCCAGGTCTTCCCACGACATGGCGGAGAAATCCAACCAGGGGCTGGCCCGCCAGCAAAACGAGATCTCCCAGATTGCGACAGCAGTGCACGAGATGTCCGCCACCGCCGTCGAAGTGGCCAGCAACGCCGAGCAGACCGCGGAAGCGGCCCGCAGCTCCTCCAGCAGTTGCGAGCACGGCAAGCAGGTGATTGCCCGCAACCAGCGCTCCATCACGGATCTCGCCACCCAGGTCAAGCAGGCCTCCGGCATCATTCAGGAACTGGAGAAGAACGCCCAGGAGATCAACACCATCCTCTCCACCATCCAGGGCATCGCCGAGCAGACCAACCTGCTGGCGCTCAACGCCGCCATCGAGGCCGCCCGGGCTGGCGAGCAGGGACGCGGCTTTGCCGTGGTGGCCGACGAGGTGCGGGTGCTTTCCCAGCGCACCCACAGCTCCACCGTCGAGATCCGCAGCATGATCGAGACCCTGCAGCGCAACACCCAGGGCGCCGTCAGTACCATGCACGAGGGTCAGTTGCTGGCCCAGAACAGCGTGGAAGATGCCAACGATGCAACCCAGGCGCTGGAGCAGATCACCACCTCCATCAACCAGATCTCCGACATGGCGACCCAGATCTCCAGCGCCGCCGAGGAACAGCGTGCCGTCACCGACGAGGTGAGCCGCAACATCCAGGCGGTCAAGGATGTCTCGGACGAGCTGGCAGTGGATGCGGACAGCTCCCGCAATTTGTCGGCCCAGCTTAAAAATATTTCAGGTGAATTGAATAATCAGGTCGGCATGTTCCGCATCTGATCGACCATGGGAAGAAAGGGGCCGTTCAGGCCCCTTTTTTTATAAACCCTTTTTGTTTCAACGGTTATAATCCCCTTTCGAGACCCTCAACCCTGTGATCGACATCTCCTTTTGCCCATGTGTGGGAGACGGGCGCAGTCTGTCATGGCTATATTCGCATTACTTTTTTGATGCCTAATCTCGATATGTCATCGTGATAATAGTTATCATTAAACTGTTTTGATAAAAAACTTAAAAACTTTATGGGTAATACCCAAAAAGAGAGGCATTTCTCATTTTTTTGAAAGAAAACTACGTATAATCTTGGAGTTAAAATCACCAGAGTAGCGAGTACGGCTGATCCAGATCACTGATGGATGGCGATAATGACGGCATTTTCATCCAAGGAATGGGGTGGTTGTAATAAAAATCACCGTTGCCAAGCACTAAAACAAAGCAGTTTGACTTGCATCAAGCCTGAATTTTTTTCATAGAGCAAAATCGTGCCCAGCAAATCTATCCCTAAGGAGGCAGATGTGGATATTATCAAGACCGATGTTGCCATCATCGGTGCCGGTGGCGGTGGCCTGCGTGCCGCAATCGCCATTGCAGAAGCCCACCCGGAGCTGGAAATCGCCCTGATTTCCAAGGTCTATCCGATGCGCAGCCACACAGTGGCCGCCGAAGGTGGCGCCGCAGGCGTCGTCCGCGATGACGACTCCCTGGAAAACCACTTCAACGACACCGTCTCCGGTGGTGACTGGTTGTGTGAGCAGGACGTAGTCGAGTACTTCGTCAACAACGCCACCAACGAGATGATCCAGCTGGAGCACTGGGGTTGCCCCTGGAGCCGCAAACCGGACGGCAAGGCCAACGTGCGCCGTTTCGGCGGGATGAAGATCCCCCGCACCTGGTTCGCCGCCGACAAGTCCGGCTTCCACATCCTGCACACCCTGTTCCAGACCTCCATCAAGTACCCGACCATCAAGCGCTTCGACGAGCACTTCTGTCTGGATCTCATCGTGGAAGATGGCCGCGTCCAGGGTGTCGTCACCTTTGACATCCAGAACGGCATCACCCGCTTCATCCAGGCCAAGTCCGTGGTGCTGGCCACCGGCGGCGCAGGTCGTGTCTATCGCTACAACACCAACGGCGGCATCGTCACCGGTGACGGCATGGCCCTGGCCTACCGCCACGGCGTACCGCTGCGGGACATGGAGTTCGTCCAGTATCACCCGACCGGTCTGCCGGGCACCGGCATCCTGATGACCGAAGGTTGTCGTGGTGAGGGTGGCATCCTGCTCAACAAGGATGGCTATCGCTACCTGCAAGATTACGGTCTGGGCCCGGAAACCCCGGTCGGCCAGCCGAAGAACAAGCACATGGAGCTGGGTCCGCGCGACCGTCTCTCCCAGGCCTTCTGGCAGGAGCAGCAAAAAGGCCGCGTGATCCAGGGCCCCATGGGCGACGTGGTTCACCTTGACCTGCGCCACCTTGGCGAGAAGTACCTGAAAGAGCGTCTGCCCTTTATCTGCGAACTGGCCAAGGCCTATGTGGGTGTGGATCCGGTGAAAGAGCCGATCCCGGTCCGTCCGACTGCCCACTACACCATGGGTGGCATCGAAACCGACGGCAAGTGCGCCACTCGTCTGGCCGGTCTCTATGCCGCTGGCGAATGTGCCTCCGTCGGTCTGCACGGCGCCAACCGTCTGGGTTCCAACTCCCTGTCCGAGATCGTGGTCTTCGGCAAGGTGGCCGGTGAGCAGGCAGCCGAGTATGCCGCCACCCAGCAACACGGCAACACCCAGGCACTGGTCGCCAAGGCCGAGGCGCTCATCAAGCAGCACCTCTCCCTGCTGGACATCGACGGCACCGAAAACCCGGCGGATATCCGCAACGAACTGGGCATGTCCATGGAAGCCGGTGTCGGTATCTACCGTACCGAAGAGCTGATGCAGGGCACCATCGACAAGATCAACGAGCTGAAAGCCCGTTACAAGAAGATCAAGATCAACGACAAGTCCTCGGTCTTCAACACCGACCTGCTGTACGCCATCGAGCTGGGCTACATGCTGGACGTGGCGGAAGCCATGGCGCACTCCGCCATCAACCGCAAAGAGTCCCGCGGTTCCCACCAGCGTCTGGACGGTTACGAGGAGCGCGATGACGTCAACTTCCTCAAGCACACTCTCTCCTTCTACAACGACGAAGGGGCCCCGACCATCGACTATTCCGATGTGAAGATCACTAAATCCCAACCGGCCAAGCGCGTATACGGTTCCGAGGGTGAGAAACAAGACGAGGCTAAGAAGAATGGCTGAGATGATCGAAATTGAAATCCTGCGCTACCGTCCCGAGCAGGATAACGAGCCCTGGATGCAGACCTTCCAGGTGCCCTACCTCAAAGAGATGTCCCTGCTGGATGCGCTGCAATACATCAAGGATCATCTGGACTCCACCTTGAGCTTCCGCTGGTCCTGCCGGATGGCGATCTGCGGCTCCTGCGGCATGATGGTCAACGGCATTCCGAAACTCGGTTGCAAGACCTTCCTGCGGGACTACCTGCCGGGCAAGATGACCATAGAGCCGCTCAACAACTTCCCCATCGAGCGCGATCTGGTGGTCGACATGTCCGACTTCATCGAGAAGCTGGAGAGCATCAAGCCCTACATCATCCCGTCTGAGCCGCGCAGCCTGTGCGATGGCGAGTACACCCAGACGCCGGCTGACATGGCGAAGTATCACCAGTTCTCCATGTGCATCAACTGCGGTCTGTGCTACGCGGCCTGCCCGCAATATGGCATCAACAAGAAGTTCACCGGTCCGGCGGCCCTGGCACTGGCCTATCGCTACAACGCCGACAACCGCGACAGCGCGTCCAGGGAGCGGATGAAGATCATCAGCCAGGACGAGGGCGTCTGGGGCTGTACCTTCGTGGGCTACTGCTCCGAAGTGTGCCCGAAAGGCGTGGATCCGGCCGCCGCCATCCAGCTTGGCAAGGTCGAGAGCGCCAAGGACTACATGATCGCCATGTTCAAGCCGGACTGAGACCAGGAGTGAGACCATGAACAACACCCAAAGCAAACGTAAGCCTTACGTGCGCGAGATGAAGAAAGACTGGTGGCTGAAGAATGCCTTCTACACCGGTTACATGATCCGCGAAGGCACCAGCATCTTCGTCTCCATCTACGCCGTCGTGCTGATGTGGGGTCTGCTGCGCCTGGTACAGGGTCAGGAGGCATTCAACGGCTGGCTGGAATCCCTGCAGAGCCCCATTGCCATCCTGTTCCACGTCATCGCCCTGGCAGCCTGCCTGTTCCACGCCAAGACCTGGTTCGCCCTGGCACCGAAAGCCATGCGCATCTTCCGTGGCGAAGACCTGGTGCCGGAGAAGCCGATCGTCATCGCCCAGTATGTGGCGCTGGCGGCGGTATCCCTGCTTGTCCTGATCATCGTGGCCTGATTTGAGGAAAAAATATGAGACGTTCTGACGAGCCAATTTACTGGGGTCTGTTTGGTGCGGGTGGCATGGTGGTTGCCATGCTGCTGCCGGTCATTGTCCTCATCACCGGTCTGCTGGTGCCCATGGGCATCATGGACGTGGAGACCATGAGCTACGAGCGCGTGCTGGCATTCGCCAGCTCCTGGTGGGGTGCCTGCATCCTGCTGGTCATTATCGCCCTGCCCGTCTGGCACGGCATGCACCGCATCTACCACGGCCTGCATGACTTGGGGATCCACACCACCAAGCTGCACCACTATGTGTTCTATGGCTTCGCCTTCCTGGTGTCCGCCATCACCGTCGGCCTGCTGATGGTGCTGGTGCTCCAGTAAGCACATCCTGACTGCATGACAAACCGGGCCCAGTGCCCGGTTTTTTTATGACCATCTTCCGCGGCTCATCTCCATCCGGCAGCTGTCCTGCGCACTCGTTCGGCATCCTTCACCAGAGCCTCGGTGCCGGCTCACGGCCGTTTTCCGCGTAGTAGAGCGACGGCAGAAACTGCGCCAGATAGCTGAATTCGCTGTAGCAGTGGCGCATCAGGTTGAAGCCTATCTCGTCCGGCACCTCGTCAAGCGGATTGGTGCAGGCCTTGCCCAGCAGGAAGCGGCTGCGCAGCACACAGCCGTATGGGGTATCGCGCGCCAGGTGCAACATCTCGCCATCCAGCGGCGCCCCCTGCTCATCCAGCGCCACCTCATCGCCAAAGCCGATACGGGCGCAGATGGCGGCAGAGAGAGCCTGCGTCTCCCGCGCCTCCTGTAGCGATTGCGGGGCGAACACCTCTTCGGCGCCGTGGAACTTGAGGCGAGCTGCCACCGGCGGCAGCTCGGCAAGCCACTCCACCGCCTCTATGCTGGCTCCCACGCAGCGCTCCCCTTTTTTCCAGTGATGATCCCAGCCCCGGTGCTCGACATGATCGTGGGGGTGCCACCACCTGATGTGCTGGGTCGTCTCGAAGAAGGTGAACCACCAATCCAGCATGCGCCCCTTGCAGCCGTGCAGATCGGTGCGGATGGCGACCGTCAGCAGGCCGTCGGTGCTGCGGGTCAGGCCCATTTCCAGGCGAAGGGGTTGCGGACTGAGCAACTCATTGATGTCATTGACGCCCCAGGGGGCAAACAGGGCAGAAGGATGCATGATATGACTCCCATAAATTTAGGAAACGAAGTTCGTTTCTCAAATTACGCTATGCCTGTATGCTTAGTCTGTCAATACTTTCCAGGAGCCCATATGTCGCACCAGAACGATGAAGAAACACGCTCACGAGGCCGTCCGGTCACCCCGGAAGCCGACCTTCGCGCCGCCCTCGCCGAGGCGACGCTGACCTTGTTGCTCAAGGGGGGCTACAGCGCGGCGACCGTGGATGCGGTGGCCAAAGAGGCGGGGGTTGCCAAGAAGACCCTCTACCGCTTCGCCGCCAATCGCGACGAGCTGGTAGCGCAGGCGGTGCGCAGCTGGACCGATGCCTTCCAGCCGGCCTTCGAGCAGGATGCAACCCACCCCGAGGCACTGGGAGAGATGCTGGAGCAGGGCTTGCAGGCGATTGCAGATCAGGTGCTGAGCGCACCGGCGGTGGGCATGTTCCGGCTGCTGCAACATGAGTTCGCGGGGCGGGATGCCCTGCTGGTGGCCTATCAGGAGAACGGTATTGCCCGCGGCAGGGCGACTCTGGCCAGCTGGCTGCAGCGCCAGCAGCAACTGGGCTGGCTGCGCGAGCTGGACGCTGCCCAGACCAGCGATCTGTTGCTGGCGATGACCATGGCGGAGCCGCTGCGCCAGATGGCGCTCGGCTTGCTGGCGCCGGGCAGCGACATCCGCGCGCGCATCACCGCGGCCGTTGCGCTGGTGCTGCCCGGCTTGATGCGAGGGTAGGCGTCCTTCCTCAGCGTGCCACCTCCTGCCATTGAGCCAACAAGGGAGCAGGAACGTTGCCATAACGCAGCAGCGGGGTCTGGTGCCACTGCGCCAGCTTCTGGATGGCCTTGCCCAGATCCTGGGCCAGGCTCTGGGTGATCCTGACCCCGTCTTCCAGATAGAGGCTCTTGACCTCAAACACCCCCTCCTTGCGGTGGGCCTTGGCGTCCATCCTACCCACCAGCCTGCCGCGATGCAGCAGGGGCAGCACGAAGTAGCCGTACTGGCGCTTGGGGGCCGGGGTGTAGCACTCGATGCGGTAGTCAAAGCCAAACAGCTCGCTGGCCCGCTTGCGATCCCACACCAGGGGATCGAACGGCGAGAGCGCTGTGGTGTGGGTCGCCTTGAGGGTGCCCGCCTGGGCCTGCGCCAGCTCGCCCGCGAGCGACGCGTGCACGAAGGCACCGTGCTGCCACCCCTCCACCCGCACCGGCAACAGCTCCCCCTCGTCCGCCAGCCGATGGAGCAGGGCGTCGTACTTGCCCCGCCGCAGGCGATAGTAGTCCGCCACCCAGCCGGTCTTGACCAGTCCCAGCGCCCGGCAGCTGGCCCGCACCATGTCCCGTTGGGCGAGCTCGAGGCTCGGCAGATCCCGCTCGTCGTCCCACTCGGGGATGATCCGCTCGGCGAGATCGTAGACCCGCTGGAAGTTGCGCCGCTCGCGCACCATCAGGCGGCCCGCGGTGAACAGCACCTCCAGGTGCCGCTTCTCCGGCTTCCAGTCCCACCAGCCATTGCCCTTGCCCCCCTTGCGCTCGAAGTCGGCAGCCCGCACCGGGCCCTCCAGGCGAATGCGCTCGACGATCTGCTCGATCTCCTCCCCGTGGGTCTTGAGCCACTGGGCCGAGAACTTCCAGCCCATGGCGGCGGGATCCAGCATGCGATGGCGCAGCAGCCGGTAATCCTCCCGGGGCACGAAGCAGGCCTCGTGGGCCCAGTATTCGAAGAGGTCGCCCTCGGCCAGCAGCCGCTCCAGCCAGACGGGATCGTAGTGGCCGAGGCGGCTGAACAGCACCAGGTAGGGGCTGCGGGCCACCACGGAGATGGTGTCTATCTGCAGCAACGCCATGCGGCGAATGCAGGCGAGCAGGTCGGCGGGAGTTGCTCTGGCGCGGAGCGGGGTCAGCAGCCCCTGGGCCGCCAGTTGCAGGTGGCGAGCGTCTTGCAATGAGAGGTGGGGGATCGACATGGAGATAGGGGCATCCGTTCCTGGGTATCAGGCCACCAGCATGCCCAACTCATGGCCAAATGAAAACGCCCGGTTCAGGGTTTGGTGAAGACGGCCACATCGGCATGGGGAAACTCGACCTCTGCCCGCCAGCGCGCTCCCAGGGCGCGGAACGAGGCCTCGGCGAAGAAGACGATGTGGGTGGGGTCCTGGCGATAGCGCCAGGTCCTGAAGCGCTCGTCCCCCAGCACCCGCTGGGTCTGCACGACCAGCACGCCGCCGGGCTTGAGCCGGGCCCAGAGGCCGTCCAGCACGGCGCGGGGGTCGGCAAGGTGCTCCACCACCTCGGTGCTGGTGATGAAGTCATACTCCCGCGACAGCAGCTCGGGATCGTCGGCGTAGAACTTGTCGTAACCCGCCATCTCGAAGCCCGCTTCCCGCCCCATGGCGACCAGCGCCGGGCCCGGGCCGCAGCCAAAGTCGAGGCCGCTGGCAGGAGGCGACACCCGGGCCAGCACTTCCCCGAAGGCCCGCATCAGGAAACGGCGATAGCCGGGATCGTCCACCCGGTTGTCGTGATCGTCGTAGACCGCCTTCTCGGCTGCTTCGTCCAGGTGATCCGCTTCATCCAGCCAGACCAGCTCGCACGCCAGGCAGCGGTGATACGCCTTGCTTGCCACCGGCAGGGGGTAACTTCGGCAGGACGAACAGAGAGGGCAAGGG
Source organism: Aeromonas sp. FDAARGOS 1402 (assembly GCF_019046925.1). Classification (NCBI taxonomy): domain Bacteria; kingdom Pseudomonadati; phylum Pseudomonadota; class Gammaproteobacteria; order Aeromonadales; family Aeromonadaceae; genus Aeromonas; species Aeromonas sp. FDAARGOS 1402. Next base: position 2,565,183 of record NZ_CP077201.1, on the reverse strand, counting down.
GCTGGCATGGGGACTCCTCGGGTGGCGACAGCGGGGCAGATTGCCTGCCGCGCCCGCCGCTGGCAACTGTTTTGTCTTGTGCCCCCGTCGATCCCCTTTCACCGCCCGCCAGATTTTTTCGTCTTTTTTTGCGCCTTAAGGGTTTCTTAAGTTTGCCCTTTTACTCTCAACCCATTCCAAGAGAAGGAGCCAACCATGACCAGCGAGATCCAAGCCCCCTACAGGTTGATCCTGGCCGAATCAGAGCAGCAGGTCATGGCGCTGCAAGCCTATATCCAGGCCGCCTACACCCTCGAATTCAACGCCCGCATCCCCCATTTTCTGCCCTGCCTGCTCGGACTCTACCGGGCAGACGGCGTGCTGGTCGGCGCCTGCGGCCTCAACCAGGCCAGCCATGGCGAGCGTGAGCATCCCCTCTATCTGGAGCAGTACCTGGAACAGCCCGTCGAGGCCGCCATCGAGACCCGCCTCGGGGTACGTCCGGCCCGCAGCCGCATCATCGAAGTGGGCAACCTCGCCTGCCGCGAGCCGGGCAATGCCCGCCTGATGTTTGCCGCCCTGTGCCGGCTGCTGTGCGACAACGCCCTCGACTACGTGGTGTTCACCGGCACCGCCAAGCTTCGCAACAGCTTTGCCCGGCTGCGCCTCAATCCGGTGGAGCTGGCACTCGCAGAGGCCCACCAGGTCGGGGCAGACGCCAGCGCCTGGGGGGAGTACTACCGCTGTCAGCCCAGGGTCATGGCGGGCGACCTCAACCAGGGGCGCGAGGTGCTCGCCCAGAGCAGCCTGCTGCTCAACCTGCTGGGGCCCATGCCCATGCTTTTTGACCAGGCCGGCCATGACAAGAGGTGCGCTCAATGAGCCTGTTCGACGCCATCGCCCGCCACGCCAGCCTGACGCCGCGACAGCCCGCACTGCAAGGCAGCCAGGGAGAGCTGGATTACCGGACCCTGTGGCAGCAGATCCAGCGCCTGGCCGACCGCTTGCAGCACGCCGGCATTCGCCGCCTGGCCCTGCAGCTCGACAACGGTCTGCCCTGGGCCCTGATCGATCTGGCCTGCACCCGGGCCGGGATCGTGGTCATCCCCGTGCCTCACTTCTTCAGCCCGACGCAGCAGGCCTGGCTGCTGGAAAGCAGCGGGGCCGATGCCCTGGTGGGGCCCGAGCACCAGGGATGGCAGGCTGCCGCGCCGTTCGTGCTGATGGCAGGCAGGCCGGATGAGCAGGCCGTGCCCCTGTGGCGCCGCATCCCAACCAGCCTGCCCGAGCTGCCGGCGGGCACCGCCAAGATCACCTATACCTCGGGCACCACGGGCCAGCCCAAGGGGGTCTGCCTGTCGCTGGCGCAGATGACGGCGGTCTGCGAGTCTCTGGCCGAGCGCGTCGCCCCGGCCAGGGTGGAACAACACCTGACCCTGCTGCCGCTCACCACCCTGCTGGAGAACCTGACCGGTCTCTACGTGCCGCTGCTCACCGGTGCCAGCAGCCGCATCCCCTCCCTGGGGGAACTCGGCTTCTCGGGCTCCAGCAAGCTGGATCCCGCCACCCTGGCTCAGGCCCTGTTGCGATGGCCCAGCCACAGCCTGGTGCTGGTGCCCGAGTTGCTGCGCCTGCTGTTAGCCCTGTGCGGCGCCAATCCTGTGCTGGCCGAAGGGCTCAGGGGGCTGCGCTTCGTCGCCGTCGGTGGCGGCAAGGTCGCCCCCGATCTCATCGGCCATGCCCGTGCGGCGGGGTTGCCGGTCTACGAGGGGTACGGGCTGTCGGAGTGCGGCTCCGTGGTCGCCCTCAATGGCCCCCTGGGGGATCGCCCGGGCAGCGTCGGCCTGCCCCTGCCCCACTGCCGGGTGACGATCGCCGCCGACGGCGAGGTCATGGTGAGCGGCAGCGCCATGCTGGGCTACCTGGGGGAAGAGGGCGCCGCGGCCAACCCGCTTGCCACAGGCAAGCCTGCTGACCCGCAGATCGCCACCGGCGATCTGGGCCATCTGGACGAGGAGGGCTATCTCCACATCACGGGGCGCAAGAAGAACGTGCAGATCACCGCCTTCGGCCGCAACTTCTCGCCGGAATGGGTGGAGGCCCAGGCCCAGCTCTGCCCGGCCATCGCCCGCATCGTCATCTTCGGCGACGGCCAGCCCGCCAACGTGGCCCTGATCCAGCCGCTGCCGGGCAGCCAATCCCAGCTGGCCGAACAGATAGCCCGGCTCAACCGGCAATTGCCCGACTACGCCCGCATCCATCACTGGCTGCCGGTGGCGCTGGATCAGCACCCCGGCCTGCTGACCGCCAACGGTCGCCCCCGTCGCAACGAGATTTATCAGCACTTTTCCCGGCAGATCGACCAATGCCTGACACAAGGCCTCACAGGAGAATCCTCATGAGTTTCTATCAGACCCTGCAACAAGCCACCGCCGGCGAGCGCGAGCGCCTGTTCAATGCTCCCATCATCGAGGCCTGCCGCCGTGGCGACATCAGCCGGGAGACCTACCTCGCCTTCCTGGCACAGGCCTATTACCACGTGCGCCACACGGTGCCGCTCCTGATGGCCACCGGCGGCAGGCTGGGGCAGGAGTACGAGTGGGTGCGCGGCGCCATCCGCGAGTACATCGACGAGGAGTACGGCCACCAGGAGTGGATCCTCAATGACATCCGCGCCTGCGGCGGCGATGCCGAGGCGGTGCGCCACGGCCGGCCCGGGCTCCCCATCGAGCTGATGGTCGCCTTCCTCTACGACCAGATCCAGCGCGGCAATCCCATGGGCTTCTTCGGCATGGTGCAGGTGCTGGAAGGCACCAGCGTCGCCATCGCCCTGACCGTCGCCGATCAGCTCAGGAGCGGTCTGGGTCTGCCGCCCCAGGCGATGAGCTACCTCAGCTCCCACGGCGCCCTGGATCAGGAGCACCTCAAGTTCTTCGAATCCCTGATGAACCGGGTGGAAGACCAGGCCGATCAGGCCGCCATCATTCACGCGGCCCGCGTGGTCTACCGCCTCTATGGCGACATGCTCTATCAGCTCACGGGATCCGGCCAATGAAGCTCGAAGGAAAACGCATACTGCTCACCGGCGCCAGCGGCGGCATAGGCGAGGCCCTGGCCATGGAGCTGGCGGCCCAGGGCGCACACCTGCTGCTGCACGGACGCCGGGCCGGTGCGCTGGAGCGCCTGCGCAAGGAGCTGCCGCATCCGGAGCGCCACCAGACGGTGACCGCCGATCTGGGCTCGCCCCATGAGCGGGCGCAGCTGCTGCAACATCCGGCCCTGGACGAGGGGCTGGACGTGCTGATCAACGGCGCGGGCTGCAACCAGTTTGCCTGGCTGGAGGATCAGAGCAGCGAGCAGGTCGAGCGCCAGCTGCTGCTCAACGTCGAGGCCCCCATCCAGCTCACCCGCGCCCTGCTGCCGAGGCTGCGCAAGCCCGCGATCATCATGAACATAGGTTCCAGCCTGGGGGCCATCGGCTATGCCGGCTACAGCGTCTACTGCGCCAGCAAGTTCGCCCTGCGGGGCTTCAGCGAGGCGCTGGGGCGGGAGCTGGAGGGCACCGGCATCAAGGTGCTGCACTTCGCCCCCCGCGCCACCCGCACCCACCTCAATTCCGAAGCGGCCTACGCCATGAATGCCGAGCTCGGCACCCACACCGACAGCCCCCAGGACGTGGCCGAGGAGGCCGTCATCGCCCTGTGCAACGAGACACGCCGCAGCTGGCTCGGCTGGCCGGAGAAGCTGTTCGTGCGGCTCAACGCCCTGCTGCCCGCCGTGGTGGACAGGGCGCTGGCCAGGCAGCGCCCGATCATCGAGCGCCACGCCCGCCGCTCGCTCCCCCTTGCCACCGGGCACCAGAGCCCGCCCCCCTGTGCCACGAACGAGAAGGAACATTGAGATGAAACACGCCACATCCCCCCGTATCGCCCTGGGCGTCCTGCTGCTCACCCTGGGAAGCATGCAGGCCCAGGCCGCCGATGCCCTGCCCACCATCCAGCAGCAGTGGGCCCATTGCCAGTACCAGCAGACCGGCAAGGCCAAGGAGAGCTGCCTGGAGACCCTGAGTGCAAAGGCCGATGAGGCGAGCGTCAAGGAGGCGTTTCGCACCGATCTGCTGATCTGGTCCGCCATCGTCAAGAGCACCTGGGCCGGCGCCAAGGGTGGCCTGGGGGCGCTGGGCCTGGTGAAGGAGGCCAAGGCCAGGCTGGAGATCGCCATCAAGCAGGATCCCGCTGCGCTGGACGGCTCGGCCTACACCAGCCTGGGCTCCCTCTACTACCAGGTGCCGGGCTGGCCGGTGGGCTTTGGTGACGACGAGAAGGCGGAGAAGCTGCTCAAGCAGGCGCTGGCCATCAACCCCACCGGCATCGACCCCAACTTCTTCTATGGCGACTTCCTGCTGGATCAGGGGGACAAGGCGCAGGCGAGGATCTACCTGGACAAGGCCCTGGCCGCCCCGGCGCGCCCTGGCCGCGAGGTGGCGGACGAGGGCCGCAGAATGGAAATTCGCGAGCGTCTCGCCAAGCTGTAAACGCAAGCAGATCAGTGCGCTATTTAAACTCTGCCCACCAGCTTGCATACTGGTGGGCAGTGTCGTTTGAGGGAGAAGAGAATGCGGATCCTGTTGGTGGAAGATGATGTGATGCTGGGGGACGGCATGGTGGATGCCCTGCGCGGCAGCGGCTACACGGTGGACTGGCTCCAGCAGGGGATGCCGGCCCTCTCGGCGCTCAAGAGCGAGGAGTTCGCCGCCCTCATCCTTGACCTCAACCTGCCGGACATCGACGGCATCAGCCTGCTGCGCAAGCTGCGCCGGGAAGGGCAGACCCTGCCGGTGCTCATCCTCACCGCCCGGGATGCCCTGGACGACCGGGTGCTGGGGCTCGATGCGGGCTCCGACGACTACATGGTCAAGCCCTTCGCCCTGCAGGAGCTCAACGCCCGCCTGCGCGCCCTGGTGCGCCGCAGCAAGGGGCAGGCCCAGGCCGAGCTGGAGTACGGCGAGCTGCTGCTCTATCCGGCGTCACAGCAGGTCACCTATCGAGGCGAGCCGGTCAGGCTGACCCCCCACGAATACAAGCTGTTGCAGGAGCTCATCACCCAGAGCGGCCGGGTCCTGAGCCGAGAGCAGCTGCAGCAGAGCCTTTACGGCTGGGACGAGGGGGCCGAGAGCAACGCGGTGGAGGTGCACATCCACCACCTGCGCAAGAAGTTCTTCCCCGAGCTCATCCGCAACATCCGCGGCGTCGGCTACATAGTGCCCCAGCTCGATGTCACGGGCGGCAAGGGAGCCCCGGCCCCATGAGTCGCGTCCGCTCCATCCGCCGCTTCCTGCTCTCCGGCATCCTGGCCCTGGTCAGCGTCAGCCTCGCCGTCAGCGGCCTCATCGGCTATCTGGAGGCCAATCACGAGATGGAGGAGCTGTTTGATGCCCGTCTGGCCCAGTCCGCCCGCATCACCAACCAGCTGCTCGACCGCTATCTGAAACAGCGCGGCGATCTGCCGAGCAACGGCGCCATCTATCAGGAGTGGGAGCAGGCCGTGCCGAACGCCCCCCACCAGGAGCCGAGCGGCTTCGGCCAGATCGGACAGGACAACGAGTTCACCCCCTATGGCCACGAGTTCGAGCGCAACCTCTACTTCCAGTTGCTGAGCGAGCAGGGCGCCGTGCTGCTGCGCTCGCCCAATGCCCCGGCCCAACCGTTGACCACCCTGGAGCGGGGCTTCAACAGCGAAACCAAGGATCACCACGAGTGGCGCACCTTTACCCTCTACAACGAGGATGAGCAGACCTGGCTCATCGTCGCGGAGCGGGACGACGAGCGGGGCGAGCTGGCCAGCAAGATGGCCACCCTCACCATGCTGCCCCTCTTCATCACCCTGCCCTTCCTGCTCGGCCTGCTGTGGTGGCTGGTCACCCGTGGCCTGGCCCCGCTGCACTTGCTGGCGCAAGCCATCGGCGAGCGGCACCCCGCCAACCTGAGCCCGCTCAACCTGGCCATCAAGGCCGAGGAGTTGACGCCGCTGGTGGGGGAGATCAACCGCCTGATGCACGCCCTCGCAGACACCCTGGATCGGGAGAAACAGTTCACCAACGAGGCCGCCCACGAGCTGCGCACGCCCCTCGCGGTACTGCGCATCCACAGCGAGAACGCCATGACGGCCGAGGATGATCAGAGCCGGGAGCAGGCCCTGCGCAAGATGCTCCTGGCCCTCGATCGCAGCGATCGGCTGATCCGCCAGTTGCTGACCCAGGCCCGCATCGACAACCAGCAGAGCCCGGCCCTCACCGCCCTCCCTCTGCACCCCCTGTTGCAGAGCACCCTGGCGACCCTGGCTCCCATCGCCCTGAAAAAGGATCAACAGCTGTCCCTGGAGGGCGCCGAACAGGTGCAGGTAATGGGACTGGCGATGTTGCTGGAGCTGATGTTCGGCAACCTCATCGACAACGCCCTGCGCTACACCCAGGTGGGCGGCGAGATCGCCGTAGTGGTCAGCCAGGAGGGCAACCGGGTCCGGGTGGATGTGCGGGACAACGGCCCCGGCATCCCCACCGCCGCCCTGTCACGGCTGTGCGAGCGCTTCTTCCGGGTCAATCCCCAGCAGGGGGATGGCGTGGGGCTCGGCATGGCCATAGTCCAGCGCATCGCCCAGCTTCACGGGGCGGATCTCGACATCCACAACCGGCCTGAAGGGGGGCTCGAAGTGAGCGTGCTGCTGCCCTCCCCCCTGCGCCCTGCCTGAGCTGCACCGCCCGCATTCCAGCCATGAAAAACGGGGGCCAGGCCCCCGTTGTTCATCTCCACGGAACATCAGCGGCAGCTGGGCTGCACCGTGAAGGTCCGGCTCGCATCCACCGGCCCCAGCTCCGCCAGCAGCCGGCGTCCCAGCAGCACGGGGTAGATCATCTCGCTGCGATCCCGCAGGGTGAACCACTCCTTGTAGACCTTGTCGCCGACGCAGATGCTCATGGTCACCGTGGGCCTCTGCTCCATGCCGCCGGCACCGCGCACCGTCACGCTGCGCTCCACCGGCCGCTCCAGGGTCTGGCGCACCGCCTTGTCGGTGTTGGCATCGGTCAGCGCCAGGGTGAAGCGCACCCAGGGCTTGCCGTCGCGCTTGAAGTGGTGAAGCTCCCGCGCATCGAGGGAGGAGGTGAGCGCCCCGGTATCCAGCTTCATCTTGACCGCCACCCCGTAGGGCATGATCACCCCCTTCTCGATCCAGCCGTAGCTGACCGGCGCCGCCACCGCACTGCCACACAGGGCCCACATCATGACCGCGCTCGCCATTCTCTTGCTCATCTCGCTCTCTCGCCTTGCCGATGTTGCGCCCAGATGTACCACAGCCATCCGGCGGGTCAACCGGATTCCGGGCCCGGGGCGAACCGCCCCCAGCCACCCCGATGGCAGGCGACAGGCCGTGCCGGACACAGTGCATGCCCCCACAGAGAGGGGAGGAACAGAAAGAAATGGGGGGAGGAAGGTGCTGGATGACACTGGCTGCCATCCTGAGGTTGTGACGCCAAAGGCTACCACAAGGCTTCGTGAATTATCAGTCTTGTTCTGACGGGATTTTTGCCTAGACTGTTGTAAACCGGAGGCCTTGAAAACCTGCGGTTTTTTTGTGCCTGCCGAAAAGTTGCCACTGCAAAGTGCCGTATCACTCGAGGCTCAAAAAGGAATTCGCAATGCGTATCGAAGAAGACTTGAAGCTCGGTTTCAAGGATGTCCTGTTCCGCCCCAAGCGCTCCACTCTCAAGAGCCGTTCCCAAGTCAGCCTGACCCGTCAGTTCACCTTCAAGCATACCCAGACCCAATGGCAGGGGGTGCCCGTCATCGCCGCCAACATGGATACCGTGGGCAGCTTCGCCATGGCCCGCACCCTGGCCGGCTTCGAGATGATGACGGCGGTGCACAAGCACTACAGCCTCCCCCAGTGGCAAGCCTTCGTGAACGAGACGGATCCGGCCCTGCTCGGCCACATCATGGTCTCCACCGGCACCTCGGAGGAGGACTTCACCAAGACCCGCCAGATCCTGGCGATGTCAGAGGCCCTGCGCTTCATCTGCGTGGACGTGGCGAACGGTTACTCCCAGCACTTCGTCGAGTTCCTGCGCAAGATCCGCGAGGCCTGCCCGAACCACGTCATCCTGGCGGGCAACGTGGTCACCGGCGAGATGGTGGAGGAGCTGATCCTCTCCGGCGCCGACATCGTCAAGGTCGGCATAGGGCCGGGCTCGGTCTGCACCACCCGGGTCAAGACCGGGGTCGGCTATCCGCAGCTCTCCGCCATCATCGAGTGTGCCGATGCGGCCCACGGCCTCGGCGGCCAGATCGTCGGTGACGGCGGCTGCACCTGCCCGGGGGATGTAGCCAAGGCGTTCGGCGGCGGCGCCGACTTCGTGATGCTGGGGGGCATGCTGGCGGCCCACGAGGAGTGCGGCGGCGAGCTCGTCGAGGTGGATGGCTCGCCGTTCATGAAGTTCTACGGCATGAGTTCGTCCAGCGCCATGGACAAGCACGCCGGCGGCGTCGCCGACTACCGCGCCTCCGAGGGCAAGACGGTGCTGCTGCCCTATCGCGGCCCGGTGGAAAACACGGTGCGCGACATCCTGGGTGGGGTGCGATCCACCTGCACCTATGTGGGTGCCAGCCAGCTGAAAGAGCTCACCAAACGCACCACCTTCATCCGGGTGCGCGAGCAGGAGAACAACGTCTACGGCAAGGAGTAAGTTCCTCCTTCGGCCCCGAGCCGACCGTTAGAAGCCAGCCAACCGGTGTGCTACCCTGCGCACCGGTTTTTTTGCATCTGGGATCCCGCGCCATGACAAGCCCTCTCCCCCCCTTCGACTGGGACATCTTCTGCTGCGTCGTCGACAACTTTGGTGACATCGGCGTCACCTGGCGACTCGCCCGCCAGCTCAAACAGGAAGGCGCGCTCCCGGCGCAGAAGAGTGAGGTGCAGGTGCGGCTCTGGGTGGACGATCTGGTTAGCTTCGCCCGCATCTGCCCGGCGCTCGACCCCGCACAGGACGGTCAGTGGGTCGATGGCATCTATGTCCAGCACTGGCACGAGCGCCTCCCCGCCGACATGACCTCGGCCAGGGTGGTCATCGAGGCGTTTGCCTGCGAGCTGCCCGCCCCCTTTATCGAACGCATGGCCGAGCAGACCACGCCCCCCTGCTGGATCAACCTCGAATACCTCTCGGCCGAGAGCTGGGTCGAGGATTGCCATGGCCTCGCCTCGCCCCAGCAGGTCGGCAGCCAGCGCCTCGACAAGTACTTCTTCTTCCCGGGTTTCACGCAGAAAACGGGCGGCCTCTTGTGCGAGCGAGGCCTCATCGTCGAGCGCGAGCGCTGGCAACAGGATGTTGCGGGACTGGCCGCCTACTGGGCCAGCCTCGGCCTGCCACCCCAACGAGAAGACGAGCTGCGGGTCAGCCTCTTTACCTACGAGAGCGAGGCGCTCAGGAGCCTGGCCGAGGGCTGGCGCCAGAGCGTCACCCCCGTCACCCTGCTGCTGCCGCTGGGGCGCTCCCTCGACGACGTGCTCATCGGCGCAGGGCTGGCAGAGGCCATTCCCGGTGCCCGGGCCGGAGATCTGCTCCAGGCGGGCAACCTCACCGTCAAGCTGCTGCCGATGACCGATCAGAGGGGCTACGATCGCCTGCTGTGGAGCTGCGATCTCAACCTGGTGCGCGGGGAGGACTCCTTCGTGCGGGCCCAGTGGGCGGGGCGCCCCTTCCTCTGGCATATCTACCAGCAGGAAGAGGATGCCCACATGGTCAAGCTGGACAGTTTTCTCGACCACTACCTCTCCCCCTTGCCAGCGCCGGCCGGTCAGTGGCTGCGCCGCTTCAACCATGCCCTCAACCGGGGGGAGCATACGGGTGAACTCTGGGCACAATGGCCTCAATACGCGGCCATATGGCAGCAACATGGGCGCACCTGGCCACAGAGGCTGCTGGCGGACGGGGATCTCGTCACGAGGTTGGTGAAATTTTTAGAAAGCCGTATATAATCTGGCAGTTTTTATCCGTCCGTTTCACGAACAGGAATTTTTTACATGAAAACCGCACAGGAAATCCGCGCTGGTAACGTAGTCATGATCGGCACCGAGCCGATGGTGGTCCAGAAGGCTGAATTCAACAAATCCGGCCGTAACTCCGCCGTGGTCAAGATGAAGCTGAAGGGTCTGCTGAACGGCAGCGCCACCGAGACCGTCTTCAAGGCCGACGACAAGCTGGAAGTCGTTCAGCTGGAGCGTAAAGAGTGCACCTACTCCTACTACTCCGACCCGCTGTATGTCTTCATGGACACCGAGTACAACCAGTACGACGTCGAGAAAGACAACCTGGGTGATGCCCTGAACTACCTGGTAGACGGCATGGAAGACCTCTGCGAAGTGACTTTCTACAACGAGAAAGCCATCTCCGTAGAACTGCCGACCACCATCGTGCGTGAAGTCGAGTACACCGAGCCGGCCGCCCGTGGCGACACCTCCGGTAAAGTGACCAAGCCTGCCCGCCTGAAGGGCACCTCCTACGAGCTGGCCGTTGCCGCCTTCGTGGAGATCGGTGACAAGATCGAAATCGACACCCGTACCGGTGAATTCAAGCGTCGCGTCAACTAAGTTGACCCCTTGATGTGATTGCAAAAAAAGCGAGCCAAGGCTCGCTTTTTTATTGGCTGGCACCTCACGGCCGGCCTGATGAGAAGCCGTGCCCCTAGCGGCGATGGGCCAGTGCCCGCACCAGCCTGTCCCCCACCCCCTGTACCAGTTGCACCAGCAGCAGCAACATGACCACTGTCCCTGCCATCACCTTGTCATCAAAGCGCTGGTAGCCGTAGCGGATCGCCAGATCACCGAGCCCGCCGCCACCGACCACCCCCGCCATGGAGGAGAAGCCAATGAGCATCACCACCGTCAGGGTGAGTCCGGCCAGCAGCGCCGGCAAGGCCTCGGGCAGCAGCGCCTTGACGACCACGTGCCAGCCGCTCCCCCCCATGGCGAGCACGGCTTCGACGCGCCCCTTGTCCACCTCATCGAGGGCGCTCTCCACCACCCGGGCAAAGAAGGGGAAGGCCCCCAGGGTAATGGGAACGATGGCGGCGGTGCTGCCCAGTGAGGTGCCGACCACCAGCCGGGTCAGGGGGATCAGGGCGATCAGGAGCACCACGAAGGGGAGCGACCGCCCGATGTTGATACCGATCCCCAGCACCATGTTGAGACGGGGCAAGGGCAGCACGCCCCCGGGACGGGTCACCACCAGCAGCACCCCGGTCGGCAGCCCCAGCAGCAGGGTGAACACGGCTGCCACTCCCACCATGTAGAGCGTTTCAAGCGACCCCTGATACATCAGTTCGAGCAAGGCATCGGCACTCAGGCGACTCTGCATAAACGTACCTCCTCTGTGACTCCGTGACGCGCCATGAAACGCCGCAGGATCTCGGGATCCGGCAACAGGGCCTGCCGCACGCGGGAGTCGGGGTTGGCCAGCAGGGTGCCCAGAGCGCCGCTTTCCACCAGCTGACCCCGTTCAAGCAATGCTGCGTGATCGCAGATGGCCCTGACCACCTCCAGCTCGTGGGTGATGAGCACTATGGTGATCCCGAGGCGGCGGTTGATGTCGGCAAGCAGCGCCAGCACCGACTCCGTGGTCTCCGGATCCAGGGCACTGGTCGCCTCGTCACAGAGCAAGTGGCGCGGATTGGCGGCCAGGGCGCGGGCGATGCCCACTCGTTGCTTCTGTCCCCCCGACAACTGGGAGGGAAAGGCGCGACGGTGCTCGCCAAGCCCCACCAGTTCCAGCAGCTCGCTGACCCGGGCCGCCCGCTCCCGGCGCGCCACTCCGGCGATTTCCAGCGGGACCGCCACGTTCTCCTCCACGCTGCGGGCGTGCAGCAGATTGAAGTGCTGGAAAATCATGCCGGTCCCCTGACGGTGGCGGCGCAAGGCCGCTCCCTCCAGGGCCGTGATGTCGCGGCCATCGAACAGGATGCGGCCCCGGCTTGGCCGCTCCAGCAGATTGAGGCAACGAATGAGTGTGCTCTTGCCCGCCCCGCTGCGCCCGAGAATGCCGTAGATGGCCCCATCCGGAATCTCGAGCGACACCCCCTCCAGAGCGGGTTGCCCGTGCCCCGGGTACTGCTTGCCGAGCCCCTCCAGCACTATCATGACTGCCGCCCGGCCACCGGGATCACCGACCCCTTGTAGCTCTTGCGAATGAAGTCGGCGATCGCCCTGGACTCCAGGTCCCGCGCCAACTGGCGGATCCGCGGATCATCCTTGAGCGCCGGGGTGGTCACCAGGATGTTGGCGTAGGGATTGTTCTGGGCGCTCTCCAGCCCCAGGGCATCGCGAGCAGGCTCCAGCCCCGCCTCCAGGGCATAGTTGCCATTGATCACCGCCAGATCCACGTCGTCGAGGGAGCGCGGCAGCTGCGGCGCCTCGATCTCCAGGATCCTGAGCGCCTTGGGGTTGGTGGCGATGTCGTGCACCGTCGCCAGATCCCGCGCCGGATCTTCATGGCCGGCCTTGAGGGTGATGAGCCCCTCGTGCTGCAACAGATAGAGGGCCCGGCTCAGGTTGGTGACATTGTTGGGCAGGGCGATCACCGCCTTTTCCGGTACCTCCCTCAGGTGCTTGAACTTCTTCGAATAGATGCCAAGAGGCTCCACGTGTACGGTCGCGGCCACCACCAGCTCGGTGCCGAGCGCCTTCTCCTGATCCCGCAGGTAAGGGACGTGCTGGAAGTAGTTGGCATCCACATCACCCGCCACCAGCAGGGCATTGGCATTGATGCCGCCACTGAGCTCGATCACCTGCAGATCCAGCGAAGGGTCCTGGCGTTTCACCTCGCCGAGGATATCCGCATGGGGCAGTGGATCCGCGGCAACCCGCAGCGCCTGGGCTGCCTGGGCGGAGAGAGAGAGTCCGAGGGCCAATACCAGGCCGCTCAGGGAAAACAGTCCGTGCTTGTTCATCTTGTGCTCCTTGCCATGCAATCAATGGGTGGTTTCGCCGACCGCCAGCGCCCGGGGCGTCGGCAACAGATCGGCATGGTGGCGCAATGCCACGTCAGGGTGGGAACGCAGCCGCCCCTTGAGGTAGTTCCAGCCCACCTCCCGCAGCAGCGGATTGTGCGGGTCGGTGGCAGGCCCCCTGGCTTCACGGGCCAGTGCCTCGGGCAGCGGATAGACGGGCACCACGGCGTCGAGCTGGGCCCCCAGGAAGAAGGCGATGGAGAGACGCTCCTGCCCCGGCGCCGACGGCACCACCCGGTGCACGGTCGCCCGCAGGTAGCCGTTGCTGGCGAGCTCCAGCAGCTCACCGATGTTGACCACGAAGGTGCCGGGGAGCGGGAGCGCATCGATCCAGTGATCCGGCGCCACCTCCACCTGCAGGCCGGGCTGGTCATCCTGCAGCAGGAAGCTCAGGAAGCCCGAATCCTTGTGGGGACCGACCCCCTGGGTGGCGCCCCGCTCACCGGGATAGCGGATCAGCTTGATATGTTCGTTGGGACGCTCTCCGTGCAGGGCATCGAAGGCATCTGGCGACAGTGCGAGCGCCTCGGCAAAAGCCCCGAGCAGGGTACGGGACATCCGGGTCATCTGCCCACGCCAGCGCGTCAGCACGGGTTGCAGTGTCGGCAGCGCCTCCGGCCACTGATTCGGCCCCTGCAACCGCCACCAGGGCGGGTCGCCCGCCGCGCGCGGCAAGGCAGGGCGATCGGCACCGATATCAAACTGCTCTCGCCAGTCGGGTTGACCCCGGGTCAGCTCTGCCCCCGGTCGGTTGTAGCCACGAAAATGGGGAGAGTGGATCATGGCGACCTGCTGCTTGGCCGCCAGAGGCAGCGCAAAGAAGGCCCGCGACAGCTGCTGCACCTCCTGTTGCAGCTCGGGATCGATGCCGTGGCCGGTCAGGTAGAAAAATCCCGTCTCTCTCGCGGCATCGCGCAACGATGCCAGAAAATCGGCCCGAGCGTCGGGCGAGGCATCCAGCTGCCTCAGGTCGAGGATGGGCAAGTGAACCAAGGTGCTCATGGCGATAACGCTCCCTGTCGATGGAAAGTGAGGGTGAACCTCTCGTTCTGACGAGACAGGGGGGAGAATTCTCCGCCTGCGGCCAGTGGCGACATGCCCCGGCCCCCTGTCTGTCTGCCCTTACTGAACCATGTATGGGTCACGGGATGGAACAATCAAAACCGGGAATGCTTTGCCATTTGGAACAATCCCGGGCCCGTGTCCGGCCCGCCGGTCAGACCCTCTTCGCCACCGCCGATGCCGATGTGCCCCCTTGCCCTAAAGAAACCCCCGGCGAGGCCGCTATGAGGGAGTGCTGGAGGATCCCCCATGACATTTCGCCCCTATCTGCTGCTGACCCTGCTTGCTTTTGCCGCCCACGGCGCCGGGCATGCACCGTCAGGCGCAGCCCCGGATCCAGCCCCCCTGGTTCCCCCCGACTACTGGCAGAGCAGCGACTGGCAGGGGATACCCGACAGCACTAGGGTGGACAAACAACAGGTACTGTTTGCCAAGCACGACAGCGACAACTACGTGGGTCTGGTCATCCTGCTGCCCGACTGGCAGCGCAGCGGCCAGCTGTGGCAACTGACCCGGGAGCTGGGGCGCCTCGGTTTCGATACCCTGCTGCTGCTCCCCTCGCCGCAGCAGACCGAGCTCGACCCCGCCGCCGAGAAGAAACAGCAGGTCATCGACGATTTTCGCAAGCAGTTTGCCTCCCGCATCAGCAAGCTGGGGGATGCCAAGCTGCAGGAGGGGGGCTTCAAGCTGCTGCTGGCCCAGGGTACCAGCGCCGCCTGGGCCGCCAACCTCATCGCCAGCGAACAGTTGCCCGCCCCCGATGCCCTGGTGCTGCTCGACGGCTTCTTCCCCAACCAGCTGAGCAACCAGACCCTCGCCAAGCAGATAGCCCAGGGCAGCATCCCTACCCTGGATCTCTATCAGGAGGAGGGAGGACGCTGGCCCCTGCTGGCGGCCGAAGCCCGCAGAAGCGAGAGCCGCCGCAGCCACAAGCTCAACTACCGCCCCTATGCCCTGATGGATCTGGAGGAGACGCCGGGCCGCATCCAGGGCTGGCTGACGCACCTGGGCTGGATCTGAGGCCCTCCGAGGCACAGCCCCCGCCTTTGCCTTCCCCATCGGACTTGGCCCGATGCCACCGCGCTGGTCAGCCGCCCTCCATGTTTGGCATCATGTCCGAACCAATGGCAGGAGGCTTCATGCAGCAAATCGTGTTTCTCGACAGCGACACCCTGGACACCGGCATCAATCTGCGCCGCCCCGATTTTCCCCATCACTGGCAAAGCTACCCGACCACGGCGCCGGATCAGGTGGTGGAGCGGCTCAAGTGCGCCAGCATCGCCATCATCAACAAGGTGCGCATCGGGGCCGATGAACTGGCCCAGCTGCCCGAACTGCGCCTGATCGCCCTGGCCGCCACCGGCAGCGACAACCTGGATCTGGAGGCGTGCCGCGCCGCCAATGTCGCCGTGTGCAATATCCGCAACTACTCGGGCCCTTCCGTCCCCGAGCACGCCATGGCCCTGATGCTCGCCCTGTCGCGCAACCTGTTCGCCTGGCGCCAGTCCCTGCTGGAGGGGCGCTGGCAACAAAGCAGCCAGTTCTGCTTCTTCGACCACCCCATCACGGATCTGCATGGCAAGCGCCTCGGGATCATCGGCAAGGGAACCCTGGGACAGGCGCTGGGACAGCGGGCCAGCGCCATCGGGATGGAGGTTTACTATGCCCAGAGCCAGGTCGGCTCTCCGGGGGATGACGACAGGCTGCCCCTGGATGCCCTGCTGCAAAGTTCGGATGTGATCAGCCTGCACTGCCCGCTCACCCCCTACACCCGCCATCTCATCGGGGAGCGGGAGTTGGCCCTGATGAAACCGGGCGCCCTGCTCATCAACGTGGGCCGTGGCGGCCTGGTGGACGAGCAGGCGCTGCTAGAAGCCCTCGGCAACGGCCGTCTGGGGGGCGCCGGCTTCGATGTGGCGAGTGTCGAGCCGCCGCCTCCGGATCACCCTCTGATGCAGGCCCTGCGTTACCCCAATTTCATCCTGACTCCCCACGTGGCCTGGGCCAGCGAAGAGTCGATGCAGCGCCTCGCGGATCAGCTCATCGACAACATCAACGCCTTCTCCCTTGGCAGGCGCCAGCACCGGCTGGTGTAAGAGGCCGCTCGCCGCCCCTCACGGGCCGGCAGCGGGATCAAAAAAGGGGCCAAAGGCCCCTTTTTGTCGGTCAGCTTGCCGCGGCATCAGTCGTCATGCCATCTGTGCTTGCGGTGCTTTTTGTGTTTCTTGTGGTGCTTGTGATAGCGCCTGTCATCGTAATAGCGATCGCCGCGGCTCTCATGACCATCCCCGGTCCTGGCTCCGATGGCGGAGCCACCGGCACCACCGATGCCGGCGCCGATCAGCTGGCCCGTGCTGCCACCGACGCTCTTGCCGATGGCAGCCCCGCCCAGGGCACCAACGGCGCCGCCGAGCGCAGCTTCGTTCTTGTTGCCCCTATTGGCCGTGGCCGCACCACCGGCCGCGCCCCCCAGGGCAGCCCCCACCAGGGCGCCGGTGTCGCCACCCAGCTCCTTGCCGATCATGGTGCCCGCCACCCCGCCGGCTCCGCCGCCGAGAATGGTATTGAGGGTCTCGGATGCCTGCACCTGTCCTGTGCCCAACAGCAACGCACCCAGCAGCGCCAGTGCGCTCATGCCAAACGGTTTCATTTTCA
Source organism: Aeromonas sp. FDAARGOS 1402 (assembly GCF_019046925.1). Classification (NCBI taxonomy): domain Bacteria; kingdom Pseudomonadati; phylum Pseudomonadota; class Gammaproteobacteria; order Aeromonadales; family Aeromonadaceae; genus Aeromonas; species Aeromonas sp. FDAARGOS 1402. The sequence goes on along the minus strand of NZ_CP077201.1, from coordinate 2,548,435 downwards.
TGGGGTACTCCTGTCAAACCTGATGATTGATTATTTTTCCCTGCACTATACAAAGCCCCCTGACCTGCGCCACTGCCGCAAGGGGCACCTCACGGCCAGCCCTCCCTGTCTCCGGTTCGCGACACAATGCAAGAAAGCAGGCTAACCACCTGAAACCACATCAAAAAAAAAGGTCACACGAGAAATCATCCCCGTCATGACCCTTTTCTAGGCCCAAAGGCCCTTTTTTGCAGCGATCACCGTCAGACAGATACTGTCACAACCTCCCCGTCAACGGGCGACGACGCCGCCAGATGCCAGCAATCCCGCCCCTGGTGCTTGCTCTCGTACAGGCAGGCATCCGCCCGCTCGAGCAGCGTCAGGGCATCATCCGGATAGCGCGCGCCGCCGGCGCTCAGGGTGATGGCGTCGGCGAACTCCCGCCATTTCAGGGCCTTCACCCGACCGAGAAGGTGGGTCAGGCGACATTCCACCTCCGCCTGCTCCCAGGGCAGCAAGGCCGCAAATTCATCGCCCCCGATGCGGTAGACCTGCTCATCCCCCAGGGTTCTCGCCATGATGGTGGCTACCCGAAACAGCACCGCATCCCCCACACCGTGTCCCCAGCTGTCGTTGACGCGCTTGAAGTTGTCCACATCGAACAGCACCAGCCAGTAGGGCCTCCCCGCCTGCTCCAGCCCCGCCCGCTGCTGATCGAAGGCTCGCCGGTTCAGGATGCCGGTGAGAGGGTCGTGGAGCAGGGCATCCTGCCCTTGCAGCAGGCTGTTTCGCACCTGTTCTATCTCTCCCAGGCTGCCGTGCACGAACCAGGTTCGCTGACGCCGCTGGATCTCCTTTCTCGCCTCATCCCGGATGAGGCCGCTGAGCGAGCCCTGCACCAGCGCCTGCTCCTGGCGAAAGATCCGCACCAGAAACCACAGGCTGCACAGCCAGATGCAGAGCAATGCCAGGGCGGGCAGCACCACCATCAGCAGGGTGTCTTGCAGGTTTTCATGAAAATGGGAGGGGGGAAGATAGACGTTGAGATCCCACTCCATCCCCTCCAGAGCGTGTTGCAGGTGGCGTCCTTCCCAGAACCCGTCCAGGCCGACCGCCTGCGTCTCCCGCTCGAGACGGGGCGGCAACAGCGACAAATTGTGCCCCACCACCAGCTTGCCGCCCTTGCGCTCGGTGATGTAGAGGGCCACCGGATCCTCACCCACTGCCCGGTGCAACGCCCCCTGCAAGGCGCTGAACGACATGTCCACCATCAGCAGCCCAAGCAGTTGCCCCTCATCATCCTTGACCCGCTTGATGAGGGTCAGTACCTCTCCGGCCGAATCGAACGCCGGGTAGGGACCGAACCAGACGAGATCATCACCCTCGCCGGACAGGGTCTGGTACCAGGGCCGCGCCTGTGCCCGGTAGCCCTCCGGTTGCTGCCAGTCGGGATAGCCATCGAGCCGATGGGTGCGCGCATTGTAGAAATAGAGGAAGTGGGCGTCGTACTTGAACTGATGGGCAATGGGCCAGATGGGATTGATGGCCGATGCCCCGGCAGCGATGGCCTGCTTATCCAGGGACGCCTCCAGCACGCCAAGCTGGCAGCGGTTGTCCTGCGCCATGTCCTGGAACAGGGTGGCGTCGAGGGCGGCCAGCATGTGACCGTAACCCGCCACCGTCTTGTCGATGCTGCTCAAGTAGCTGGCTGCCGCCAGCAACAGGGTGGCGATCAGCACCAGCCCTCCCAGGAGAAACGACAGCGGAGTCAGTATGTAATAGCGTTCCTTGATCAGCGCCGCCGTCATGCCACCCTCTATAAAATGTCATATTTTATTAATTTTATAGATTAAAAAACTGCAAAAGATATTGATTGAAGTCATTAACATCCACTGCTAATGATAAAAAAGATATCAAGGTGTCTCGCGGCCATATTCACATCCGTCATGTGAATATCCATAAAAAGTAGAAACAGTCATTACTCGTCGTTGACGGTTTATTGCCCGCAAGGTGTTATAGTCGATGACTCGAGAAATCGGAGCCAGATGACCTTTGTCGGCAACGCTGGCGGTGATGATTCATCAACCAAGGAGATGTTATGAGCAGTCCGTTTATCGAACAGATCAAAGCACGTCGTACCATCTATGCCCTGGGCAACCGGGTGACCCACTCCGAGGCCCAGCTGACCGCCCTCATCAAGGATGCCGTCAAGCACAGCCCCTCTTCGTTCAACTCCCAGAGTTCCCGCGCCGTCATCCTGTTCGGCGAGCAGCACCACAAGCTGTGGGACATCGTCAAGGCGGAGCTCAAGAAGATAGTGCCGCCGGAGGCCTATCCCCAGAGTGAAGCCAAGATCAACGGCAGCTTCCGCGCCGGGGCTGGCACCGTGCTCTTCTTCGAAGACACCGCCGTCATCGAGGATCTTCAGCAGAAATTCGCTCTCTATGCCGACAACTTCCCCATCTGGTCCGAACATGCCACCGGGATCGCCCAGTTCGCGGTCTGGACCACCCTGGCCCAGGAGGGCATCGGCGCCTCCCTGCAACACTACAACCCGCTCATCGACGATGCGGTGCGCAAGGAGTGGGACCTGCCCGCCAGCTGGCTGCTCCGTGCCCAGATGCCTTTTGGCAGCATAGAGCAACCTGCCGGCGACAAGACCTTCATCGACGACGACGTGCGTTTCCGGGTCTTCAAGTAAGCCTTCACGCCCCCTCCACCAGGGGGCGTTTTCTTCTCTCACACGTTCACCCTTGTCACGTGCCAGCCATACTCTGAACAAACGCTCTCTTGTCAGGAGGTCCCCATGGGGGACATCGCACGCCAACGTACCTCATGCACATTGACGCCCTTGTCCGCTCTGTTGTGTGTCGCCGCCCTGGTACTGCTGTTCTCGCTGATCGGCATCTTCACCCGCCCCCCCAACCTGCTGGCGGCCTTCTGGCCTGCCAATGCGGTCCTGCTCGGCTGCATGGTGCGCTATCCACGCCTGGCCACCCCGGCGGGCTGGGCCGGCGGCATACTGGGCTTTTTTCTCGCCGCCCTCTTCACCGGCGAGCCCCTGTTCAAAACCATCCTGCTGACCTGCGGCAACCTGGCCGGCATCGGCGTCGGGTATCTGCTGATGCATCGGCTCGCGCCTGCCGACAAGCTCCTCAGGCGCCCCACCTCCCTCGTGCTCCTGCTGCGAAACACCCTGGCCGCCTCCCTCGCCGCCGGCGTGGTCGGCGCCATCATCAATCCCATCCTGTCTCTGGGCCCCCCGCTCTACGGGCTGGGCTTCTGGTTTGCCAGCGAGCTGGTGAACTACATGACCATACTGCCGGTGCTCCTGACACTGCCTCCCCATGACAGCGTGCCCCCCTGGCGTACCCTCCTCTATCGCACCGAGTTCTCCTGGGCCGGATTGATGCCGTTGCTGAGCCTGGTGGCCTCCCTGCTGCTCACCCTGCTCATCGAGGGGCCGGGATCCATCGCCTTCCCGGTACCGGCACTGCTCTGGTGCGCAGTCACCTACTCCGTCTTCGCCACCAGCCTGCTGACCCTGAGTTACAGCACTCTGATCCTGATCGCCCTCTCAAACGGCCATCTCGTCATCAATCACGATGTCCAGACTCAGTACTGGATGTTCTCCGTCCGGATAGGGGTCATGCTGATCGCTCTCACCCCCCTGACCGCCGCCAGCATCATGGCGGCCCGCAACAGCCTGCTACGGGAGATGAAACACCTGGCCCACCACGATCACCTGACCGGTGCGCTGAACCGGGCCGGCTTCTGGTCGGCCGCCAACGAACTGCTCCAGCACCTCACGGTGCAGCGCTACCCTGTGGCGGTCTGCATGCTGGACATCGATCATTTCAAACGCATCAATGATCGGCACGGTCACGAAGAGGGGGACAACCAGTTGAGCGGCTTCGCGGCCCGGGTGCGCGACCAGCTTCGGCCGGGGGACCTCTTCTGTCGCCTGGGGGGAGAGGAATTCGTGGCCATCTTGCCCGGCCTCAGCGAGGAGCAGGCCATAGCGGTGGCCGAGCGGCTGCGAAAAATCGTCGCGCAGCCAGGGGAAGAAAATGGAGCCGAGCCCGCCGTCTGCATCACGGTCAGCATCGGTATCGCCTCCCAGAGAGAGGGCCCCTTCAATCTGGACGAGCTGCTCTCTCGCGCCGATCAGGCGCTCTATCTGGCCAAGCACAATGGCCGCAACCGGGTGGAACGCTACTCGGCCGAGCAGGCTTCCCCCAGCGCCGGGCAATCTTGCGGCACCTGAATGGCGTGGCTCTTGTCGTCATCATCCGGCCTCTGCCGGCAGCGGGGCGGGCAGATGAAGATGGAGCCCGTCCGATGCCGCCTCGATCTCGATCCCGCGCCAGTCCCGCAGCCAGCCCTTGAGCCTGTCGTCATACCGCCTTGTTCCCCCCATCTGCACCACCTGGCAACCCGCCTGCAGGGCGCTGGCGATGCCCGCTGGCGCATCCTCGAACACCAGGCAATCGGCCGGAGCCAGTCCCAACCGGCTGGCAGCCAGCAAATAAGGCTCGGGATCCGGCTTGCCCCGTACCACATCCCCGGCGCACACCAGGAGACGGGGCAGCGGCAATCCGGCGTGCAGCAGCCGGTGCTCTGCCACCCTCCGGCTTGCGGAAGTCACCAGCGCCCAGCGCGTCGGCGGCAGCTGTTCGAGCCGTCGCCGGGCACCGTCCAGGGGCATCGGCGCCGCAGCGTATTCCATCTCCAGATCGTCGAGCAGGGCCACCTCCACCGCCATGTCCAGCTGGGGAGCCAGGGCCCCTATCACCTCCCGTGAGCGCACGCCGTGACACATGGCGAGCACGGGAGCGGGATCCAGCCCATGGTGCTGACACCAGCGCCGCCACACGACTTCCACGTCGCCGGTGGAGTGGACCAGGGTCCCGTCCATGTCCAGCAGCAGGGCCGCGGCCCTCACGCGCACCGCGCTCACAGGGCTCTCCCCGCCAGCGCATCGGCGAAGACCTGCCGCTGGGCAGCGGCCTCGTAACAGGCGAGCGCCTGCTCCGCATTGCTGGCCCACACCGGCAAGGGGGCGACGACGAACCCCTGCTGCAACAGGCTGGTCAGCAGTTCCCCGGTCTCCGGTGCGGCCAGCGGCTGAGCCATCACCAGGCTCCCCTTGATCAAGAACAGATAGCGTTCGCTCGACATGACATGACTCCTTGTGGCTGAACAGCGGGCAAGCAGGCCCGTTTCGAGACCATTAGAACAAGGAGATTAGATAATTTATAATCAATAAATCGCCACATTGGATAACCAAATGGAATGAGATTCGACCTGAGACAATTGCAGGCCTTCGTCATGCTGGCCGAGAGTGCCAACTACCGGGAGGCGGCCAGCCGGCTTTTTGTGACGCAACCGGCCCTGACCAAGCAGATCCAGGGGCTGGAGCAGGCCCTCGGCAGCACCCTGTTCAACCGGGGCCGCCACGGGGCCGAGCTGACCGCCATCGGCCTCCAGTTGCTGCCCCAGGCCAGGGCTCTGGTGGATCACGGCAAGGGATTCGAGCGGCATGCCCTGGCGTTGGCAAGCGGTGCCGCCGGACGCCTCAACATCGGGTTCGGGCTCTCCAGCTTCGCACTGGCCCCCTCCCTGGTGGCCCGTTTCAAACAGCAGGCCCCCGACGTGCTGGTCCACCTGCGGGACACCACCTCCGCCATCCAGCAGGAACACTTGCTGGCGGGTCGGCTGCAACTGGGCTTCATGCGACGGCCTGATGCGCCGCAGCTGAGGGAACACAGGTTACTGACGGACAGACTGGTGCTGGCCGTCCCCACCCAGGTGGCAGGGCCGGACTTCGACCTGGAGCGGGCGCTGATCCGCGATCCCTTGCTGCAGATGGTGGGCCATCGCTGCCCGGGTCTCAGCCAGCAGATCGCCCGCTTTCTCGGCGCCAACCGGCTGACCGGTCTCATCCAGGAGGCGGAAGACATCCAGACCCTGGTGGCCCTGGTGGCCGCCGGTATCGGCAACGCCATCCTGCCGCGCAGCGTAGGGTTCATCGCGGGCAAGGAGGTGACCCTCTACCCTCTCTCCGGCCCCTGGTCGGAATGGGAAATCAGCCTGGTGTGGAACCCGGAATTTGCCGATCCCATCCGGGATCGCTTTCTGGCCCTGGTCAGGGCGGCATATCCGCAGAGCCACAGCCTCTGAGAGGAGCGCAGCCCGAACCGGAATCCTGAAGTACATAACGGCTGGCTAATGGCCACACCACTGCCGCTCGCAGGGGATGCCGTCTCCTTCCCCATCCATCTTGGTATTGGGGCAATTTTGCAAAAACCAGGTCGCCTCCTCGCAGGAAGTCATCTGGGAGCAATGCTGACGGCCATCGCACTGACGAACAAAAGTCGGAACCTGAACCGTACTGTTCGAAGTACTGTCCTCCTGGCTAAAAGAGGGAGCGGATGGAAGTGAGGCAAACTCGGCCGAGAAGCGGGAATAGAGGGAGAACAACCCCGCCAGCACCAATAGGGGGATTAACTTGCCACCCCAGCTCCCCTTGCGACGAGGAGCATGATACTCCCGGGTTCTATATGTGGTGGCGTGTGGTGCCCGAGGGCTCAAATCCTCCCTGCTCCCACGATCCAGCATGGATGGCATAGGTCCGCCAGCCAGCGAGAGCGGGCGGTCGGGAAAGAACACTTGTACGGCACAAGGCTTGCCATCCTTGCTGCTCCCGATCAGATAGGAAACCTTTTCCCCCACCTCCGGCGGCCTGCCATCGAATTGCAGGGTGGTGATGTGAACAAAAAGATCGGCACCGCCCTGCTCCTGCTTGATGAACCCGAAACCGCGTTGTGAATTCCAGCTCGCGATCCTGCCCTGATAACGCATGTCCTCATCCTTGTGGCCAGTACGGTTCCACTCATGTTGCCCGAAATTGGTTCGGTTTCAACAGAGCATTGGCATGAAAAATGAGTGGATTAGATACGAGTGGTCAGAGCAGCTCCGCGACCTTGATGATCTCGGCAATGCGACCGAGCATGCGCAGGGAAGCCTGGTGTTCTGCGGCATCCGCCGCCGCGCAGGCATCCTCCAGGATGGTGATGGCGTAGTCCCGATCGTGGCCATCTCGCACCGCCCCCTGAATGGCCCAGCTGGTGCTCACGCCGCACACATAGAGATGCTCGATGCGATTGGCCCGTAGCGCAGGCTCCAGCGCCGTGCCGTAGAAGGGGCTGACCCTGGGTTTGGTCAGCACCAGATCCCCGGGTTGCACATCGAGATCCGGATGAAAGTCGGTGCCGCTGTCCGCCAGGGAGAGGGCCCCGAACTGCCGGGCACGGCCAAACATGGGGGAATCCCTGGGTTGCAGCAGATAGCCCTCGTCAAACCCCACCTTGATGAGCACCACCAGCCAGCCGTGAGCGCGGGCATGAGCCAGCGCTTGGTTGGCGTGCGCAATGGCGTCCTGCTCGATCACCTGGGCCGCCGAGGCGGCGATGCGCCCGTCCGGGTGGGCGATGTCGTTGATGAAATCGATCACCAGCAATGCCTTGTTCATGGTGTGCTCCCCCCTTGCCTGAGGCCGTTTTGCCCCTGCGCCGCCAGGATCACTCCTCGCGGCCATATAAAAAACCGGCTGGCACCATCACACGGATTGATATGCCACCCGATTGGCACCTGGCAGTGCCACGCACTGCCTCATAACAGCCCAAGCGCATAGCGTAGCGCCATCTCCTTGAGGGGGCCCGCCTTGTCCGCCAGATTCAGCGCCAGGTTGCGGGCAAGCCTGAGGGGGCCTATCTCGTTGCTGAAGACCCCGTAGAAGAGATCCATCCCCGACTGCATCAGCAGGTTGTCAGGGCGGCGTCGCCCCTCGTAACGCCCGGCCAGCGCCAGCTCGTGCCACTGCGCCCCCGCCTTGCCGAGCAACCCGGCCCAGCAGGCCACGTCCTTGAAACCGAGGTTCACCCCCTGCCCCGCCAGCGGATTGATGGTGTGGGCCGCATCCCCGAGCAGCACCACTCGCCCGGCGTGATAGTCGTTGGCGTGACGGCGCACCAGGGGGAAGCTCCCCTTGTCCGTCACGGTGAAACCGCCAAGGCGGCTCGGGAAGTGGCGGCGCACCTCGACGGCCAGGGCCTCGTTGCTCATGGCGGCCAGCGCCCGGATGCGGGCCGGGCTGTCATACCAGACCAGGGAGCCATGGCGGCCCGGCAGCGGCAGGAAGGCGCGCGGGCCGCTCGGGGTGAACTGCTGCCAGGTGATGTCTTCCTGGGCAAAATCGGTGTCGATGTTGATCAGCATGCAGTGCTGGCGGTACTCGAAACGCGACACCCCGATGCCGGCCAATCGCCGGGTGTGGGATTCGGCACCATCGCAGGCCAACACCCAGCGCGCCTGCAGCTCGGTGCCGTCATCCAGGGTCAGCACGGCGTCATCCGCACCCTGGCGCAGGCTCGTCACCGCCGCCGGGGTATGGGTCTGGATGGTCGGGAAATCCTCCATCCTTTTCAGGAGCGCGAGCTGGATCAGCCGGTTTTCGATGATGTAGCCGAGCTGGGGCAGCCCGAGATCCACCGCGTCGAAGCGGGTAGCGAAGCCGTCCAGCTCCCAGGTCTCCAGCCGGCGATAGGGGCACAGCCGCATCTGCTGCAGATATTGCCAGGCACCGGCCCGGGTCAGCAGCGCCACCGAGGCCTGACTGATGGCGGAAACCCGCAGATCCAGCGGCTGCTCGGGGGCATAGGGCTCGGGCAACCGGGTCTCGATGACCCGCACCGAGAGCCCCTCTGCCGCCAGCAGGCAGGCGGTGGCGGCGCCCACCATGCCGGCGCCGACGATGGCAATATCACACTGTTCCATAACTTGATTCCTGCAAGGAGTCCCCGCGATAAGGGGCAAGGGCCGAACCGAATGGGGCATGATAACGCAAGGAGGCGGCAGAAACAGTGAGAGGGATGCGCAATTGCCGACGACAAGCCGGCCCTGATGGCGACGGGCGGCCCCAGACTGGTCAGCACCGGGATTGCGGAGTAAAATGGCCGGTCCTTTGACCCTGCCGATTTCAAAACCAGTCACGAGAAGCAATGAGCAAGAAACTTCATATCAAGACCTGGGGCTGCCAGATGAACGAGTACGACTCGTCCAAGATGGCGGACCTGCTGGATGCCAGCAATGGCTACACGCTTACCGAGGAGCCGGAAGAGGCAGATGTGCTGCTGCTCAACACCTGTTCCATCCGCGAGAAGGCCCAGGAGAAGGTGTTCCACCAGCTCGGTCGCTGGAAGAAGCTCAAGGCGAAAAAACCGGGGCTGGTGATCGGGGTGGGCGGCTGCGTCGCCTCCCAGGAAGGGGAGAACCTGCGCAGCCGGGCGCCCTATGTGGACATCGTCTTCGGACCCCAGACCCTGCACCGCCTGCCGACCATGATCAAGCAGGTGCAGGAGGGGCGCGGTGCCCAGGTGGACATCGCCTTCCCCGAAATCGAGAAGTTCGACAACCTGCCCGAACCCCGTGCCGAGGGGGCGACCGCCTTCGTTTCCATCATGGAAGGCTGCTCCAAGTACTGCTCCTTCTGCGTGGTGCCCTACACCCGTGGCGAGGAGGTGAGCCGGCCGCTGGATGACGTGCTCTATGAAATCGCCCAGCTCGCCCAGCAAGGGGTGCGCGAAGTGAACCTGCTCGGCCAGAACGTCAACGCCTACCGGGGACCGACCTTCGACGGGGAGGTCTGCACCTTCGCCGAGCTGCTGCGCCTGGTGGCTGCCATCGACGGCATCGACCGCATTCGCTACACCACCAGCCACCCGGTCGAGTTCACCGACGACATCATCGAGGTCTATCGTGATACCCCCGAGGTGGTCAGCTTCCTGCACTTGCCCATCCAGAGCGGCTCGGATCGCATCCTGACCATGATGAAGCGCCCGCACACCGTGCTGGAGTACAAGTCCAAGATCCGCCGCCTGCGCGCCGTGCGTCCCGACATCACCATGAGCTCCGACTTCATCGTCGGCTTCCCGAACGAGACGGACGAAGACTTCGAGGCCACCATGAAACTCATCGAGGAGATCAACTTCGACATGAGCTTCAGCTTCATCTACAGCCCGCGCCCCGGCACCCCGGCCGCAGACCTGCCCGATGACGTCGACATGGAAGTGAAGAAGGCCCGCCTGACCCGACTGCAAAACCGCATCAATCACCAGTCCATGCTCATCGGCCGCGCCATGCTGGGCTCGGTGCAGCGCATCCTGGTGGAGGGGCCCTCCAAGATGGATCCCATGCAGCTCAGTGGCCGCACCGAGAACAACCGGGTGGTCAACTTCGAGGGGCCGCACCGCCTCATCGGCGGCTTCGCCGACGTGGAGATCACCGACGTACGCCCCTACTCCCTGCGCGGCCGCTTCATCCGCGGCGAGGACGAAATGAACCTGCGCATCGCCACGGCCCCGAGCGAGATCCTCGCCCGTCGTCCTGACAACGTGCCCGATGATCTGGGCGTTGCGGCCTTCAGACCCCATTGATGACTCTCTCCCCCGCCCCCTGGCGGGGGAACAACCGATAAGAGGACACCTTGAGCCGACACATCTCCACCCTGAATCTGCACCTTGAACCCGCCGACAACCAGCGCCTCGCCAGCCTGTGCGGACCCTTTGACGACAACCTCAAGCAGCTGGAGCGCCGTCTCGGCATCGAGATAAGCTACCGGGACAACCACTTCCAAGTGATCGGCAAGCAGGCCCAGGTGGAGGCGGCTGCCGTCATCCTCAAGCACCTCTATGTGGAAACCCAGCCCCTCAAGGGGAGCAAGGTGAGCGACATCACCCCCGAGATGGTGCACCTGGCGGTGCAGGAGTCCCGCGTGCTGGAGCAGGACGACGAACCTGCCCCTTCCCTGCCCTACGGCAAGGAGGTCACGGTCAAGACCAAGCGCGGTCTCATCAAGCCCCGCAGCCCGAACCAGGCCCAGTACATCGCCAATATCGTGCGCCACGACATCAGCTTCGGCATCGGGCCCGCCGGGACCGGCAAGACCTATCTCGCCGTGGCCGCCGCCGTGGATGCCCTGGAGCGCCAGGAGATCCGCCGCATCCTGCTGACCCGCCCGGCGGTGGAAGCCGGTGAGAAGCTCGGCTTTCTGCCCGGCGATCTTTCCCAGAAGGTGGACCCCTACCTGCGCCCCCTCTACGACGCCCTGTTCGAGATGCTGGGCTTCGAGCGGGTGGAGAAGCTGATGGAGCGCAACGTCATCGAGGTGGCGCCGCTTGCCTACATGCGCGGCCGCACCCTCAACGACGCCTTCATCATCCTGGACGAGGCCCAGAACACCACCACGGAACAGATGAAGATGTTCCTGACCCGCATCGGCTTCAACTCCAAGGCGGTGGTGACCGGCGACATCACCCAGGTGGACTTGCCTCGCAGCACCAAATCCGGTCTGCGCCACGCCCTAGAGGTGTTGCAGGGGGTCGATGGCCTCTCCTTCAACTTCTTCGAGTCCAAGGACGTGGTGCGCCATCCCGTGGTGGCCCGCATCGTGCAGGCCTACGAGGCATTCGATGCCCAGCAGGCGGCCGAGAAGAGCGCAGCCACTCCCCGCAACGAAAACACCAGCAAAGAGAGTGCCCAATGAGCGTGACCCTGGATCTGCAACTGGCCTGCGCCAGCCCGGACGGCCTGCCGACCGAGGCCCAGCTGCAAGGCTGGCTCGACGGCACCATTCTGGGCTTCCAGCCCGAGGCCGAGGTGACGGTGCGCCTGGTGGACGAGGCGGAGAGCCGCGAGCTCAACCATACCTATCGCGGCAAGGACAAGCCCACCAACGTTCTCTCCTTCCCCTTCGAGGCGCCACCGGGTCTCGAGCTGCCCCTGCTCGGGGATCTGGTGATCTGCCGCCAGGTGGTCGAGGCTGAAGCCGTCGAACAGGGCAAGCCCCTGATGGCCCACTGGGCTCACATGGTTGTGCATGGCAGTCTGCATCTGCTAGGTTATGACCATATCGAGGACGAGGAAGCCGAGGAGATGGAGCAGCTCGAGCGCGACATCATGCAGGAACTGGGCTTCGCCGATCCTTATCTGAACGACGAAGAGTAACGAACTGGATGGTCATCGTCTTGAAACAGCCGATGCCCATCCTCATATAACCACAACGATTTCAAGTGTGTTCATACGAGTAACCAAGAGAGAAAATGACCGACGATCACCCTAGTACCGGCTCGCCGAAGAAAACCTGGCTCGACAAACTCAGCCAACTCTTCCAGGGCGAGCCAAAAGACCGCAACGATCTGGTAGAGGTCATCGCCGATGCCGAAGAGCGGGACCTCATCGATCAGGACACCAAGGACATGATCGAGGGCGTGCTCGAAATTGCCGAGCTGCGCGTGCGTGACATCATGATCCCCCGCTCCCAGATGGTGACCATCGAGAAGTCCCAGCCGGTGGACGAGTTCCTGCCGGTCATCATCGAATCCGGCCACTCCCGCTTCCCGGTGATCAACGAAGACAAGGATCACGTGGAGGGCATCTTGCTCGCCAAGGATCTGCTGCCGTTCGGGTTTGGCGGCCAGCATGCCAGCGAGCCGCTCCAGCTGGAGAAGATCCTGCGTCCCACGGTGATCGTACCGGAGAGCAAGCGGGTCGATCGCCTGCTCAAGGAGTTCCGGGAAGAGCGCTACCACATGGCCATCGTGGTGGACGAGTTTGGCGGTGTCTCTGGTCTCGTGACCATCGAGGACATTCTGGAGCTCATCGTCGGCGAGATTGACGACGAGTTCGACGACATCGAGGACGAGCCGGAAGAGATCCGCCGCATCAGCAAGCGGGTCTTCTCGGTGAGCGCGCTGACAGAGATCGAGGACTTCAACGACTTCTTCGGCACCCAGTTCAGCGATGAAGAGGTGGACACCGTCGGCGGTCTGGTGATGCACGCCTTCAGCCACCTGCCCAAGAAGGGGGAAGAGATCGAACTCGACGGCTACCTGTTCAAGGTGATGCACGCCGATCGCCGTCGCCTGCAACAGTTGCAGGTGAAGATCCCCGAGCATCATGCGGCGGCGCAGCCGGAGTCCTGATCCCGCCCAGCACCATGCACATCCCGCGCCCCTCTCGTCAGGGGCGCTTTTTTTACCTCTCTCCCGCCGCGCGACCGCCCCTGGGCCCACGCCGACCGCGAGGCTCGCCGTTGACCCGGTTTGCGGTTAAGATGTCGGCCATTGTGTTTCCATTCAGTCCAATTCGAGCCCCGATCCCCCGTGAAATCGAAACTCCTGACCAGCCTGTTTGCCATTGCCAGCGGCGCCATCGCCGTGTTGGCCTTCTCCCCTTTCGGCTACTGGCCCCTGGTGATCCCCTCCCTGCTCGGCCTTTACGCCCTGCTGGACAAGGCCACCCCCAAACAGGCAGCCTGGCGAGGCTTCGGCTACGCCATGGGTCTGTTCCTGCCCGGGCAGTGGTGGATCCACGTCAGCATGACGGAGTTTGGCGGCATTCCGCTGCCGGCCGCCTTCGTGCTGCTGGCCGGGCTCTGCGCCTATCTCTCCCTCTACCCGACCCTGGCTTGCTGGCTCTTCGCCCGCTTCTTTGTCGGCCGCCACTGGAGCCGCTGGCTGCTCGCCTTCCCGGCGCTCTGGCTGATGGCCGACTGGCTGCGGGGCTGGGTGATGACAGGCTACCCCTGGCTCTGGTTCGGCTACACCCAGATAGACGGCCCCCTCAAGGGCTTCGCTCCCCTTCTCGGGGTGCAGGGCATCACCCTCGCCCTGCTGCTCACCGCCTCCGCCCTCTGGCTGGTATGGCAGCACCGCAAGCCGGCCTGGCTGCTGCTCCCCGTTGCCCTGGTGGGCGCCGCCCAAGGGCTGATGCAGCTCAACTGGGTGACCCGGGGTGAGCCGGTCAAGGTCGCGCTGGTGCAGGGCAACATCGAGCAGTCCCTCAAGTGGGATCCGGAGGCCCTAGTGCCGACCGTGCGCAAGTATCAGGATCTCAGCCGCGAGAACCAGGATGCCGACATCATCGTCTGGCCGGAGTCCGCCATCCCGGCCATCGAGAAGGAGATGGGTACCTATCTGGAGAGCCTGGACAAGGCGATGAAGGTGAACGACACCGGCCTGCTGGCGGGGATCATCCATTACGACCTGAAACAGCAGCGCTTCTTCAATACCGTGCTCGGCATGGGGGTGCAGGATGCAGAAGGCAAGGAGTCCTACTACTACGAGCACAAGAACCGCTACTACAAGTACCACCTGCTGCCCATCGGCGAGTTCGTACCCTTCGAAGATCTGCTGCGTCCCATCGCCCCCTTCTTCAACCTCCCCATGTCCTCCTTCAGCCGGGGTGACGAGGTGCAGCCGAACCTGATCGCCAAGGGGCTCAAGTTTGCAGCCGCCATCTGTTACGAGATCATCTTCCCGGACGAGGTGCGCCGCAACGTGCAGCCGGATACCGACTTTCTGCTGACCGTCTCCAACGACGCCTGGTTCGGTACCAGCATCGGCCCCTGGCAGCACATGGAGATCGCCCGCATGCGCGCCCTCGAGCTGGCCCGCCCGCTGCTGCGCGACACCAACACCGGCATCACCATCGTCACCGAGATAGACGGCAGCATCATCGCCCAGATCCCGCAGTTCGAGGCTGGAGTATTGCGTGCCGAGGTACGCCCCGCCCACGGCCAGACCCCCTATCTGCGTTTTGGCAGCTGGCCAATGTATGGCCTGGCCGCCGCCCTGCTGGGGCTGGCCCTGTGGCTGCGCCCCCGCGCCCACCCCTGGGCACGCAAGGGCTAAGACCACACAACCCCGATAAACAAAAGAGGCGCCCTTGGGCGCCTCTTTTTATGGTTTGGCTTATGGCTTGGCACAGTCTGGTGGCTCAAGGAGACAGCGGCTCGCGATGATATTCATCGGCCCCGCACTCGGGGCAGGTGCCAAGCTGCTCCGGGTGCAGCACGGTATGGCGCCACTCGCAGTGATCGCACACCAGCACCCCGAGTCCCACCCAGTCCCCCGCCCGGTAGACCCCCTTGTGTTCCAGCTCGTCCGCCAACTCCTGCCACTCCACCTGGGTGCGGTCGGTCACGTCTGCCAACCAGGACCAGGCGGTGTCCTTGAGCGCCAGCATGAAGGCCGACTCCTCCACCTGATCATCCTTGCGCCCTTCGTCATAGTTGCCCAGATCCCGCTTCACATACTCGGCGATCAGCGCCAGCTCGTCCTGGGTCAGATCCCCGGCCGCCTCCAGATAGGCCTGCACCTTGGCGATCATCCGGTTGAGGCGCTCTCCCTGAAACGCTTCCGTCTCTTCCCACTGCTTCTTGAGCTGGGCGATAAAGGCTTCATACCCTTGTCGACGTTTGTCCATGGCCATCACTCCTCTGCTGAATCCCGATCGAGCCAGACCCTGACCTCGGGCTCGGCGGATACGGGCGGCGGTTGCCATTCTCACTTCGTTGCGACTCTCGCGGCTCTTGCGGCTCTGCAAATCCTCGCGGGTACCGGACCTGGCCCGAGACCGGGCGGATGCTGGCGGTTGTTGCCGCCGCAGGATATGGGTATTCTATCGGGATTTCCCAGCCGTTTTATCTATTCATTTCACAGATCCGGATGTCACCAATGCAAGAGCAATACGTTCCCCAATCCATAGAACCAGCAGTGCAGAAGCACTGGGATGCCAAGAAAACCTTCAAGGCGGTGGAGAAAGTAGACAAGGAAAAGTTCTACTGCCTCTCCATGTTCCCCTATCCGTCTGGTCGTCTACACATGGGGCACGTTCGCAACTACACCATAGGTGATGTGATCTCCCGTTATCAACGGCTCAATGGCAAGAACGTGCTGCAACCCATCGGTTGGGACGCCTTCGGCCTGCCTGCAGAAAACGCCGCCATCAAGAACAACACGGCGCCAGCCCCCTGGACCTACGAAAACATCGAATACATGAAGAACCAGCTGAAGATGCTGGGTCTGGGCTATGACTGGGATCGGGAGCTGGCCACCTGCAAGCCGGACTACTACCGCTGGGAGCAGTGGTTCTTCACCAAGCTCTACGAGAAGGGTCTGGTCTACAAGAAGACCTCCTCCGTCAACTGGTGCCCGAACGACATGACGGTGCTGGCCAACGAGCAGGTAGTGGACAACTGCTGCTGGCGCTGTGATACCCCGGTGGAACAGAAAGAGATCCCCCAGTGGTTCATCAAGATCACCGACTACGCCGAAGAGCTGCTGAACGACATCGACAATCTGGAAGGCTGGCCGGAAATGGTCAAGACCATGCAGCGCAACTGGATTGGCCGCTCCGAAGGGGTCAACATCAGCTTCAATATCGACGGTCAGGCCGAGCACCTCGAGGTCTACACCACCCGTCCGGACACCTTCATGGGTGTGACCTATGTGGGCATCGCCGCCGGTCACCCGCTGGCGCTGCAAGCAGCCCAGAACAATCCGGAGCTGGCCGCCTTCATCGAAGAGTGCAAGAACACCAAGGTGGCCGAAGCTGAACTGGCCACCATGGAGAAGAAGGGCATGGCCACCGGCCTCTACGCCATTCACCCGCTGGATGGCCGCAAGGTGCCCGTCTGGGTCGCCAACTTCGTGCTGATGAACTACGGCACCGGCGCCGTGATGGCAGTACCGGGTCACGACCTGCGTGACCACGAATTCGCCACCAAGTACGGCCTCGAGATCAAGCCTGTCATCAAGCCGGTTGATGGTGACGTCGACGTGAGCGAAGCGGCTTATACCGAGAAGGGCGTGCTGTTCAACTCCGGCGAGTTCGACGGCCTCGACTTCCAGGGTGCCTTCGATGCCATCGCCAACAAGCTGGAAGGGCTCGGCAAGGGCAAGCGCACCGTCAACTACCGTCTGCGCGACTGGGGTGTCTCCCGTCAGCGCTACTGGGGCGCTCCCATCCCCATGCTGACCCTGGCGGACGGTACCGTGGTGCCGACCCCGGAAGATCAGCTTCCGGTACTGCTGCCGGAAGACGTGGTGATGGATGGCATCCAGAGCCCGATCAAGGCCGACGCCGAGTGGGCCAAGACCACGTATAACGGCCAGGAAGCGTTCCGCGAGACCGATACCTTCGACACCTTCATGGAGTCCTCCTGGTACTACGCCCGCTACTGCTCCCCGGACTACGACAAGGGCATGTTGGATCCGGCGGCCGCCAACCACTGGCTGCCGGTGGATCAGTACATCGGCGGCATCGAGCACGCCTGTATGCACCTGCTCTATGCCCGCTTCTTCCACAAGCTGCTGCGCGATGCGGGCCTGGTGAACAGCGACGAGCCGTTCAAGCGTCTGCTTTGCCAGGGCATGGTGCTGGCCGACGCCTTCTACTACAAGGATGAGAAGGGCGGCAACGTCTGGGTCAGCCCCCTCGACGTCAAGGTGGAACGTGACGACAAGGGCCGCATCACCAAGGCTGTCGACCTTGAGGGTCGTGAAGTGATGCACTCCGGCATGACCAAGATGTCTAAGTCCAAGAACAACGGCATCGACCCGCAGTTGATGGTGGAGCGTTACGGCGCCGATACCGTCCGTTTGTTCATGATGTTCGCCTCCCCGGCCGAGATGACCCTGGAGTGGTCCGACTCCGGCGTGGAAGGTGCCCAGCGCTTCCTGCGCCGCCTGTGGCGCATCACCTTCGAGCACGTATCCGGTGGCGCCGTTGCCGCACTGGACGTCGCCGCCCTCACCAGCGACCAGAAAGCCGTGCGCCGCGAGCTGCACAAGACCATCGCCAAGGTGAGCGACGACGTGGGTCGCCGTCAGACCTTCAACACCGCCATCGCTGCCATTATGGAGCTGATGAACAACCTGGCAAAACTGGGCAGCGACGCTCAGGATCGCGCCCTGATGCAGGAAGCGCTGGAAGCGGTCGTGGTCATGCTCTACCCCATCACCCCGCACATCGGCTTCGAGCTGTGGAAGATGCTGGGCAAGGAAGGGGACATCGATGTCGCGACCTGGCCAGTGGCTGACGAAGCGGCCATGGTCGAGACCGAGAAGCTGGTGGTGGTGCAGATCAACGGCAAGATGCGCGGCAAACTGACCGTACCGGCCGAGATAAGCCAGGCCGACGTCGAGAAGCTGGCCATGGCCGATGCGTCCGTACAGAAGTTCACCGACGGTCTGACCGTGCGCAAAGTCGTGTACGTGCCGGGCAAGCTGCTCAACATCGTGGCCAACTGATGACGCCTCCCCTGGCGGCGGCCGACGGTCCGGGCCAGGGGCTGACGACACACGGATGATGACGGCGGGCCTTGCGCCCGCCGCTCTTCCCTTCATGCAAAGAGGATTTTTTATGGGCACCATCTTCACGCGCTGGATGGCCATCGTGCTGGCAGGACTGCTGCTGCAGGCCTGCGGTTTTCAGATGCGGGGCACCGCCATTCCCCCCGAGCTGATGACCATGAAAGTGGTCGGTGACAACAAGAGCGACTTCTACCGACTGGTCACCACCCGTCTCAAGGCCGCTGGCGTCGAACTCGCCGACAAGGAGGGCATCCCGGTGCTGACCCTGGCCGGGGTACGTAGCCGCAGCCAGGTCGCCTCGGTCGACTCCATCGGCCAGGACCGCGAATACCTGCTGAGTTACAGCACCCAGTTCACCGTGGTCATGCCGGGCAAACCGACCCAGGTCTTCCCCATCACCTTCAACCGCAGCTTCCTGAACAAGCCGGATGCGGCACTCGCCTCCTCCCGCGAGCAGGAGCAGCTGGGCAAGGAGATGCAGGAGCAGGCCGCCAACCTGGTTATTCGCCAGCTCAGTCAGGTCAAGTTCTGATGCGCGTATCTTGATGAGAGGGTGTTGATGAGAGTCTATCCCGAGCAGTTTGCGGATCACCTCAAGGCAGGGCTCAAGCCCTGCTATCTCATTTTCGGGGACGATCTCCTGTTCAAGAATGAGCAAGCCATCGACCGTGCATCCTTCCCCCTCAACCAGGCCAGGTTCTGATGCGGATTTACCCTGAACAACTCGCGGATCACCTCAAGGCAGGGCTCAAGCCCTGCTATCTCATTTTCGGGGACGATTTCCTGTTCAAGAATGAGCAAGCCATCGACCGTGCATCCTTCCCCCTCAACCAGGCCAGGTTCTGATGCGGATTTACCCTGAACAACTCGCGGATCATCTCAAGGCAGGGCTCAAGCCCTGCTATCTCATTTTTGGGGACGAGCCCCTGCTCAAACTGGAAGCTGTCGACGCCGTGCGTCAGGTGGCACGCAAACAGGGCTTCGATGAGCGCCACAGCTTCGTGGTGGAACAGGGGCTGGACTGGAACCAGGTCTACGATGCCTGCCAGGCCATGAGCCTGTTCTCGGCCCGCCAGATCATCGAGCTGGAGCTGCCCGCCAAGATCGACAAGGATCTCGCCGCCCGCATCAGCGACATTGGCAAGCAGCTCCACCCCGACCTGCTGCTGGTGCTCTCGGGCCCCCGCCTCAACCAGACCCAGATGAAGGCGGCCTGGTTCGACAAGCTGAGCCAGAGCGGCACCTATGTGCCGGTCAACCACCCCGAACCCCGCTTCTTCCCGCGCTGGATGAGCGCCCGCTTTCAGCGCTTCGGCCTCAAGGCGCTGCCGGATGCGGTCAACTTCATGTGCCACGCCTACGAGGGCAACCTGCTGGCCGCGAGCCAGGAGATCGAGAAGCTGACCCTGCTCTCCCCGCCCCAGCCCATCAGCGTCGCCTATCTGCAGGAGACCATCATCCGCCACGCCCACTTCACCCCCTTCCAGCTCGTCGATACCCTGCTGGAAGGAAAGGTGAACCGGGCCCAGCGCATCCTGCTGGCCCTGCGCGCCGAGGGCACCGAACCCGGCATGCTGGCCTGGACCCTGTGCCGCGAACTGGAGCTGCTCACCGAGCTGGCGCTGGCCGCCCGCGCCGGACAGCCCCTGGTGGAGCATTTCAGCCGCCTGCGCATCTGGCAGAGCCGCCAGCAGCTCATCCAGCAGGCGCTGACCCGGCTTCCCTTCCCCAAGATCCGGCAACTCTGGCAACTGATGGCCCAGCTGGACCATGCCCAGCGCCATTTCGACACCGAACAGGCCTGGCTGATGCTGCAAACCATCGCCCTCGGCTTTCGTGACGGTACCCCGCTCCCCCTGCTGGAGACGGAATCATGCTGACACCGCCCATCGGGATCCTCGGCGGCACCTTCGATCCCATTCACATCGGCCACCTGAGGCCCGCCATCGAGGCACGGGACGCCCTGGGTCTGGCCGAGGTGCGCCTGCTCCCGAACCATATCCCGCCCCACCGGGCCAATCCGCTCTGCTCCAGCGAGCAGCGTCTGGCCATGGTCGCGCTGGCTGCGGCGGACAACCCGGGATTCGTGGTGGATGAGCGGGAGCTCAGGCGCGACACTCCCTCCTGGACCATCGACACCCTTGCCGAGTTGAGGAGCGAGCTGCCGGACACCCCGCTCTGCTTTTTGATGGGGATGGATTCCCTGCTCGGCCTGCCGGGCTGGCACCGCTGGCAGGAGCTGCTCGATTACGCCCACCTGGTGGTGAGCTGCCGCCCAGGCTGGCAACCGGATTATCCCGTCCAGGTGGCCGAGCTGCTGGCCCGCCACCAGACCCGGGACATTCAGGATCTCCATCGCCAGCGCCACGGTCATGTCTGGCTTTGTGACAACCTGCCCGTCGAGCTGTCGGCCACACGCCTGCGTGCCCTGCTCGCGGCAGGCCAGGATCCCAAATACCTGCTGCCCAACCCGGTCGCCGACTATATCCGGCGCCACGGGCTCTACCGCTCATCGGCAACGCAGTAAACGGCGCCACGCAGGCGGCTCAGCCGACACGTCCGGGCGCACCGGGCCCGGCCCTGACTATTGCCAGGCCGGGTTGCACACTATAGTGATCGTCAAGGGGCCCCCCCCCACGGGACGGCTCCCCGGGCGATGCTCCCTTTGCCAGGCTGGGAAACGGGAGTGACCATGATATAATCCGCCGCCCTCTGGCGCCGGAAGATAGGAGAAGACATTGCAAGGCCAAGAATTGCTCGCCTTTATCGTCGACAAGATCGATGACATGAAAGGCCGCGACATCATCACCCTCGATGTGCGCGGCAAATCCAGCATCACGGACACCATGATCATCTGCTCCGGCAACTCCAATCGTCACGTCAGTGCCATCGCCCACAACCTCGCCAGCGAGGCCCGTCATGCGGGGCTCGACCTGCTGAGCGTGGAAGGGGAACTCACCGGTGAGTGGGTGCTGGTGGACATGGGGTCGGTCATCGTCCACGTGATGCAGGATGAATACCGCGACTTCTACCAGCTGGAAAAACTCTGGAGCGGCGCCGCCCAGGTCAATTCGCAATAAAGGGCGACAGCGTAACCAAAGATGAAGATCCAGTTGATTGCCGTGGGCACCAAGATGCCTGCCTGGGTAGAGCATGGCTTCGAAGAGTACCGTCGCCGCTTCCCCAAAGACATGCCGTTCGAGCTGGTCGAGATCGGCGCAGGCAAGCGCGGCAAGAATGCCGACATTCCCCGCATCCTGCAAAAGGAAGGGGAAGCCATGCTGGCCGCCGCCGGCCGCTCCCGTATCGTGACCCTGGACATTCCGGGCAAGCCCTGGACCACGGAGCAGCTCGCCGTGCAACTGGAAGCCTGGAAGCTGGATGGCCGGGATGTGGCGCTGCTGGTGGGTGGCCCGGAGGGGCTCTCCCCCGAGTGCAAGGCTGCCGCGGAGCAGAGCTGGTCGCTCTCGCCCCTGACCCTGCCCCATCCCCTGGTGCGGGTACTGGTGGCCGAGAGCCTCTACCGCGCCTGGAGCATCACCACCAATCACCCTTATCACAGAGAGTGACCCATGCCGACCCTGAGCATGCATTTCTCCTCTCTCACCCGCACGTCAGCCACAAGGTAACGGCATGCTGAAGAATCGCATTGAAATGCGCGATCACAGTGCCGAGGGACGTCTGTTCTTCCGGCGCACCCTGGTCGCCTACATCGGCATGGTCACCCTCATGCTGGTGCTGCTGGCTAACCTCTACTACCTGCAAGTAGAGTCTTACGAAACCTATCAGACCCGTTCCAACGACAACCGCATCCGTGTGGTACCGGTGGCGCCGCCCCGTGGCCTCATCTACGACGCCAACGGTGTCCTGCTGGCGGAAAACCGCCCGGTCTACAGCCTGGAGATCGTGCCCGAAGAGACCGAGAACCTGGAGAAGACCGCGGACGACCTCATCACCCTGCTGGCCCTGCCGGAGGGGACCAAGGAGAAGTTCCTGGCCGAGGTCAAGCGTCAGCGCCGCTTCAAGCCCGTGCCCCTGTTCGAGAAGCTGACCGAATACCAGGTCGCCCTCTTCTCGGTCAACCAGCACAACTACCCGGGGGCCAGCATCGAGGCCTACCTCAAGCGCTACTACCCGTTCGGCGATACCCTCACCCATGCCCTGGGCTACGTGGCCAAGATCAACACCCGTGACGTGGAGCGCCTCGAGAAGGAGGAGAAGCTCGCCAACTATGCCGCCACCAAGGACATCGGCAAACAGGGGGTGGAGAAGTACTACGAGGATCAGCTGCACGGCGTGGCGGGTTATCAGGAGGTCGAGGTGAACAACCGCGGCCGGGTGGTACGTACCCTGAAATTCCAGCCCCCCGAGCCCGGCAAGGACATCTACCTCAACATCGACATCCGCCTGCAGTTGAAGGCCCAGGAGCTGCTGGCCGGCCGCCGGGGCGCCATCGTGATGATGGAGCCCAACACCGGCGCCATCCTGGCCATGGAGTCGAGCCCGAGCTACGACCCCAACCTGTTCGTGACCGGCATCTCCAGCGCCAACTACTCGGCGCTGCTCAATGATCCCGCCCGGCCGCTGGTGAACCGCACCACCCAGGGCATCTATGCCCCCGCCTCCACCGTCAAGCCCATGATGGCGGTGATGGGGCTCAACGAGGGGGCGATCACCCCCAATTACCGCTACTTCGGCGGGCCCAGCTTCTCCATCCCGGGCACCACCAAGAAGTTCCGGGACTGGCGCCGCTGGGGCCACGGCTGGCTCGACGTCTATCGCGCCATCGAAGTGTCGGCGGATACCTATTTCTACGATCTCGCCTACCGGGTCGGCATCGACAAGATCAACAGCTACATGACCAAGTTCGGCTTCGGCCAGTACAGCGGCGTGGACCTCTATGAAGAGACCCGGGGCGTCATGCCCTCCCGGGACTGGAAGATGGCCCGCTGGCGTCAACCCTGGTACCAGGGGGACACCATCTCCATCGGCATCGGCCAGGGCTACTGGAGCGCCACCCCGATCCAGCTCGCCAAGGCCATCAGCATCCTGACCCAGAACGGTCACGACGTGACGCCGCACCTGCTCAAGAGCACCGCCTCGTCCGATGGCGTGGTCAACGCCCCCATCAACCCGAACGTGGCCATCGCCGCCAAGAGCGATACCTACTGGCAGGTGGCCAAAGACGGCATGTGGCGCGTCATCAACGGCCACGAAGGGACGGGGCGCCGCGCCTTCGCCAATACCCCCTACAAGGCGGCGGGCAAGTCCGGCACCGCCCAGGTGGTGGGTCTCAAGGAGAACCAGGTCTACAACGCGGCCACCACCAAGGTGGAGCACCGCGACAACGCCCTGTTCGTCGCCTTCGCCCCCTTCGAGGCACCCAAGGCGGTCGTCGCCCTGGTGCTGGAGAACGCCGGGGGCGGCAGCGCCATGGCGGCACCGGTCGCCCGCCACATGCTGGATGCCTATCTGCTCCCGCCGGAACCCCAGTTGCCACCGGCACCGGAAAAGCCGTCCCAACCGAGTGAGGTCGTTTCCCAATGAGTAATTCTGCCCGCCAGCAGAGCATCTGGTACAAGCTGCACATCGACCTGCCGCTGCTGCTCGGCCTGCTGACCCTGATGGCCCTCTCCATGGTGGTGCTCTACTCCGCCTCGGGCCAGGATCTCGACTCCATCGTGCGCCAGCTGGTGCGCGGCGCCCTGGCCTTCGGTCTGATGATCGGCATAGCCCAGCTGCCGCCCTCCCTCTATGCCCGCTGGTCGGTGCCCCTGTTTGCGGTGGTGGTGCTGCTACTCATCGCGGTGGACGTGTTCGGCCATATCGGCAAGGGGGCCCAGCGCTGGCTCGATCTCGGCTTCATGAAGTTCCAGCCCTCCGAGGTGATGAAACTCTCCATGCCCATCATGGTGGCCGCCTGGCTCAGCCGGCACTCCCTGCCGCCAAAGTTCAGCCATGTGATGATCGCCCTGGTGATGGTGCTGCTGCCCACCCTGCTGATCGCGGCCCAACCCGATCTCGGCACCTCCATCCTGGTGGCCGCTTCCGGCTTCTTCGTCATCTTCCTGGCGGGGATCAGCTGGTGGCTCATCGGGCTCGCGGTCTTGCTCATCTGCGCCTTCATGCCGGTACTCTGGTTCTTCCTGATGCACGACTACCAGCGCCAGCGGGTGCTGATGCTGCTGGACCCGGAGAAGGACCCGCTCGGTCGCGGCTATCATATTATCCAGTCCAAGATTGCGATCGGCTCCGGCGGCGTGTTCGGCAAGGGGTGGCTGCAAGGCACCCAGTCCCAGCTCGAATTCCTGCCAGAGCGCCACACCGACTTCATCTTCGCCGTCTTCAGCGAGGAGTTCGGTCTGGTGGGAGTGGCCCTCTTGCTGGTCATCTACCTCTACATCATCAGCCGCTGCCTGTTTATCTCCATGCAGGCCCAGAACAGCTTCGAACGCCTGCTGGGGGGCGCCCTGACCCTGACCTTCTTCGTCTATGTGTTCGTCAACATGGGCATGGTAAGCGGCATCCTGCCGGTGGTAGGAGTTCCCCTGCCACTGGTGAGCTACGGCGGCACCTCCATGGTGACCCTGATGGCGGGCTTCGGCGTTCTGATGTCCATCCAGACCCACAGGCGGCTGCTCGCCTGATGCGGCTCGGCTGGCTGGCTCTATCTCTGTGCACCCTGACGGCGGGTGCTGCCGTCTCGCCGGCCCGGCTCAGCCTGCTGGCCGAGCAGCAGCAGGTGCCGCTGGCAGAGTTGCAGGCCGCCGCCGCCCAGGCCAGCCTGCGCCAGGAGGTGCTGGACACCATCCGCCGCCCCTGGGAAGCCAAGCCCTGGCACCGCTACAGGCCGCTGTTCGTCACTCCGGAGCGCATCCGGGACGGAGTGGGATTCTGGCAGCGCCATGCCGCCACCCTGGCACGGGCCGAGCAGACCTACCAGGTCCCCGCCTCCCTCATCGTCGCCATCATCGGCATCGAGACCTTTTACGGTCGACAGATGGGCCGCCATCCGGTGCTCGACAGCCTTTACACCCTGGGATTCCACTACCCCGAACGGGCGGATTTCTTCGCCAAGGAATTTGCCCAGCTGGTGCTGCTTGCCCGGGAAGAGAAGTGGCCGCTCACCACCCTCAAGGGCTCCTATGCCGGCGCCATGGGCATGGGCCAGTTCATGCCCTCCAGCTACCGCCACTACGCGGTCGACTTCGACGGAGACGGCAAGCGGGATCTCTTCGCCAACCCGGCAGATGCCATCGGCAGCGTGGCCAACTACTTCGCCCTGCACCACTGGCGCTGGGGCGAGCCGGTGGTGGAGCCCGCCTTGATCGGATTGGCGCCAGTAGGTACCCTGCTTGCACCCGAGCCCGAGCTAAGACACCGCTGGGCAGATCTGGCCGCTGCGGGCATTGAAGTCGCCACACCGCCGTCACCCGAGACGCCGGTAAAACTGCTGGCGATGGAGCAGGCCGAAGGACCGGAATACTGGGTCGCGCGCCACAATTTTTACGTGATCACCCGCTACAATCGCAGCCCTCTCTATGCGATGGCGGTGCATCAACTCAGTCAAGCCATCCAGGACGCTTATGCATTACAGCCACAAACTTCTTCCCCTCAGCCTGACCTTGTTGCTGGCCGCCTGTAGCAGCCAACCCGAACCCCAGCCGCTGCCCCCGGAGCCCGTCCCCCAGGAGAAGCCCCAGGTCATCGAGATCCCCCAGGCGACCGGCGCCATTCCCCGCCCCGAACCCATGAGCGAGAGCGGCAACCGGGACTACTGGATCGGCAAGCAGAAGTTTGAGGTGTGGCGCGACATCAAGCACTACAGCGAGGAAGGCACTGCCAGCTGGCTCTCCCGGGATCTGGACGGCAACAAGACTGCCAACGGCGACGTGCAGGACAGCACCCTGTTCAGCGCCGCCCACCGCAACCTGCCCCTGCCAAGCTACGTGCGGGTCACCAATCTGGACAACGGTCTGGAGACCATAGTACGCGTCAATGATCGCGGTCCCTTCGGCAGCGATCGCCTCATCGATCTCTCCCACGCCGCCGCCGCGCAGCTGGAGATGGTGGAAGGAGGTGAGGCCCGGGTGCGCCTCGAACTCATCACCGATCAGCCGGATCAGATGGTGGAGATGGTGCCCATGACCCCGATGACGCCCATGGAGCCTGCGGCGCCAGCCGCCAATTCCTTCGTGAACGAGACGCCGGCCCCCACGGCACCGGCCAAGGCCGCCCCTGCTCCTGCTCCTGCTCCTGCTCCTGCTCCTGCCGCCACGGCGACCACCACCGTCTCCCCCCCCAAGGCCGGTGCGACCCAGGGCAAGATGATCCAGGTGCTCGCCAGCGGCTCGCAGGCGCGGGCCGAGGCCATGGGCAAGGTGATGACCCAGCGCTATGGCGTGCCGTACCAGGTGGTGGCACATGGCGCCGTCTTCCGCGTCCTGCTCGGGCCCGTGGCCAGCGACAAGCAGGCCCCCCTGCTCGAGCAGATCCGCCAGGGTGGGTTGGAGCAGGCCTTCATCGTGCCCTGATACCCGCCCCGACCTCGCGCCGGGATACGACGCGAGGTCGGGGACCATCCCATAAAATCCCGTCCAGGTCGCATCTCGGACTATGACCGACACGCACATCTGGTATAGTGGGGCCCGCTTTTTTTCAACTTGGGTACAACCCATCCAGGCACCAGGAATTTCAAGATGTCCAAATTTGCCCGCTCCGTTATTCTGGCCTCCCTGTTAAGCGCCACCGCTCAGGCCAACCAGCCTGTTCCGACCCCGGATTCGGCCCTGCCGAGTGCCCAGCCGGTCCCCACTTTGAACAGCGCCCCCATGGTGGTGCCTGCCGCGCCCGAGATCTCCGCCAAGGCCCACATCCTGATCGACTACTTCTCCGGCCAGGTGCTGGCCGAGCAGAACGCCGACGAGCGTCTGCCCCCCGCCAGCCTGACCAAGATGATGACCTCCTACATCGTCGGCGACGAGCTGCACAAGGGGAACATCAAGGGCACCGACATGGTGACCATCAGCCAGAACGCCTGGTCCAAGAACTACTCCGACTCCTCCAAGATGTTCATCGAGGTGGGCAAGCAGGTCTCCGTCGATGATCTGAACAAGGGCATCATCATCCAGTCCGGCAATGACGCCTGTGTCGCCATGGCCGAGCACCTGGCAGGCAGCACCGACTCCTTCGCCAGCCTGATGAACGCCTGGGCCGCCAAGCTCGGCATGAAGGACTCCCAGTTCAAGAACCCCCACGGCCTGGATGAAGAGGGCCACTACAGTACCGCCCGCGACATGGCCCGCCTGGGTCAGGCCCTGATCCACGATCAGCCGGAGGAGTACAAGATCTACTCCCAGAAGTCCTTCGTGTTCAACGGCATCACCCAGCACAACCGCAACCGCCTGCTGTGGGACCAATCCCTGCAGGTTGACGGCATCAAGACAGGTCACGTCAGCCAGGTCGGCTACAACCTGGTCTCTTCCGCCACCAACAACGAAGGCATGCGCCTGATCGCCGTGGTCATGGGGGCCAATAGCGAGGCTTCCCGCGCCGCCGAGAGCAAGAAGCTGCTCACCTACGGCTTCCGCTTCTTCCAGAGCCTGACCCCCTACAAGGCGGGCACCGAACTGGTCACCCAGAAGATCTGGATGGGCGACAAGTCTGAAGTGAAGCTGGGGGTCGACAAGGACGTCTCCGTGCTGGTCACCCGTGGCCAGGGCAACAACCTCAAGGCGGACTTCCAACTGGAGAGCGAGCTGAAGGCGCCCCTGGCCAAGGGCCAGCGCGTCGGCACCGTGTACCTCAAGCAAGGGGACAAGGAGATCAAGCAGGTTCCCCTGGTTGCCCTGGAAGAGGTGCAGGAAGGTGGCCTGATGAGCCGCCTGTGGGATTACCTGGTGATGCTGGTCTCCAGCTGGTTCAAGTAACAGACCCTTCCTCAAGCAGCGGCGCCAACAGGCGCCGCTGCTGTCTTTTGCGGTCTGTCCAGTCAATAACCCTGTAATCTGCAGGTTCCGCCGACTGACGATTTGTGGTAAAAAGCAGCATTTCCACGTCTTGCTACACCGCCGGGTCTTGATCCCGAGGCGGCTCATGCCCATATAGACTGGGAACTGCCCCCTGGGGGCAGATGAGGGGACCGTTTCGGCGGCCCTCAAAGACGTAAAGATGACGTCGCTTCCCGGCGACCCAGAAAGGTGAAGTAGATGAATACCAAGTTTGATGAACTGCTGGAGTTCCCCTGCAAGTTCCCGTTCAAGGTGCTTGGCGTGGCCGATCCCGCCCTGCCCGACATGGTGGTGGAAGTGCTGCAGCAACATGCTCCCGGCACCTACAGCCCGACCGTTCAACCGAGCTCCAAGGGCAACTATCACTCGGTACGGGTGACGGTCACCGCCCAGAGCAAGGAACACATCGAGGCCATGTATACCGCCCTTGGCAAGATCGAGCTGGTTCGTTACGTCCTGTAAGTTGCCTCTCTCGCCCCGCCACCGGGGCGACTGATTATTTGCCGCCCGGTCGCAGCGGCGACCGTACCGACACCGCGCCGCCAGTGAGGAAAGATGTCACTCGAAACGCCCGCCGAGCCACAACCGTCAGCCGGCCAACTGCTCGTCAGACAGCTGGGCCGTCGCCCCTACCAGCCGGTGTGGGACGCCATGAAGGCGTTCACCGACAATCGCACCCCCGACACCCCGGACGAGTTCTGGGTGGTGGAGCATGACCCCGTCTACACCCAGGGCCAGGCCGGCAAGGCCGAACACCTGCTCGCCCCGGGCAACATCCCGGTGGTGCAGAGTGATCGCGGTGGCCAGGTGACCTATCACGGCCCGGGCCAGCTGGTGCTCTACGTGCTGGTGGATGTGCGCCGCAGCAAGCTCTCTGTACGGGAGCTGGTGACCTGCCTCGAAACCGCCATCATCAACACGCTCGCCAAAAGCAATATCGAGGCCTACGCCAAGGCCGATGCCCCGGGCGTCTACGTGAAGAGCGATCTGGGTATGGAAGCCAAACTGGCGTCCCTGGGTTTGCGCATTCGCAAGGGGTGCTCGTTCCACGGGTTGGCCCTCAACGTCAACATGGACATGACTCCCTTCCTGCGCATCAATCCGTGCGGCTATGCGGGCATGGCCATGACCCAGACCAGCGCCCTGGGCGGCCCGCAGAGCGTCGCCGAGGCACAGTCCCTGCTGGTGACGGAGCTGGCCCGCCTGATTGGCTACCAAGAGATCACGAATACCGAAGAGGCGGCATGAGCAACCCCATGCCCCGTGGTCACGAGGGAGCCGCAAGGCCCCTGGTGACTGTCAACCAGACAATAACAAACACCGAGAGTGAATCATGAGCAAACCCGTTCGTATGGAGCCGGGCGTCAAGCTGCGCGATGGCGACAAGATGGCCCTGATCCCGGTGAAATTCATGCCGGATCCCAACGAGGAAGTGCTGCGCAAGCCGGAGTGGATGCGGATCAAGCTGCCGCCGTCGAGCCAGAAGATCGAGCACATCAAGAGCACCCTGCGCAAAAACAAGCTGCACTCTGTGTGTGAAGAGGCTTCCTGCCCCAACCTGGCGGAGTGCTTCAACCACGGCACCGCGACCTTCATGATCATGGGCGCCATCTGTACCCGCCGCTGCCCCTTCTGCGACGTGGCCCACGGCCGTCCGTTGCCGCTGGATCCGGAGGAGCCGAAGAAGCTGGCACTCACCATCAAGGAGATGAACCTCAAGTACGTGGTGATCACCTCGGTGGACCGCGACGATCTGCGGGACGGCGGTGCCCAGCACTTCGCCGACTGCATTCGCGAGATCCGCGAGCACAGCCCCCAGACCCGCATCGAGATCCTGACCCCGGACTTCCGTGGCCGGATGGAGCAGGCGCTGGAGGTGTTCCGCGAGACCCCGCCTGACGTCTTCAACCACAACCTGGAAACCGCCCCGCGCATGTACCGGGTTGCCCGTCCGGGCGCCGACTACAAGTGGTCCCTGGAGCTGCTGCGCCGCATCAAGGAGATGCACCCCCACGTGCCGACCAAGTCCGGTCTGATGATGGGCCTTGGCGAGACCAACGAGGAGATCGTCGAGGTACTCAAGGATCTGCGCGAGCACGGCGTCAACATGCTGACCCTGGGCCAGTACCTGCAACCGAGCCGCCACCACCTGCCGGTGAAGCGTTATGTGCCGCCCGCAGAGTTCGACGAACTCAAGGATGTGGCCATGGATCTCGGCTTCAGCCACGCCGCCTGCGGTCCCTTCGTGCGTTCCTCCTACCACGCAGACCTGCAAGCCAAGGGGGAAGAGGTCAAATAAGCCTCTTTTCCTGCTGGCAGAAAAAAGAGCGCCTCTGGGCGCTCTTTTTTTATCGCCGTCACCTCGCAGGCAGCGGTTGTCCCTTTGTGATTGGCGCCGTTCTGGCGTAACGTGGCCACTCCCCTTCTCTGGAGTGCTGTGCCGGATGCCGACTCTCACCGTTCGCCTGATCCCCCTGCGTGACGCAGACTTTCCCGCCTATCGCGACTACTTCATCGAGGATTACGCCCAGGATCTTGCCAGCAACCACGGGATGGCGCTGCCTGACGCCCACCGTCAGGCCGACGCCTCGTTGCAGCAGCTCCTGCCACTGGGTGTCGCCACCCCGGGTCATCACCTGCTCGCCATGGTACCTGAAGCCTCGAACGCGCCGGGCGAGCCTCTGGGCTATCTCTGGCACGCCATCGACGGCGCCGCCGGCACCACCTTCATCTACGACTTCTATGTGACACCGTCCCATCGTGGTCGCGGCCTCGGCAAGGCAGCCATGGCCGCCCTGGAAGCGCAGAGCGCCCCCCTAGGCATCCACCAGATCAAGCTGAGGGTGGCCCATGACAACCCGAGGGCACTGGCGCTCTATCAGGCGCTGGGCTTCACCATCACCGGCTACAACATGGCAAAGCGTCTGGATTGAGCACCTTCATTGGGCCACCACCCGGCCCATGGCTCAGAGCGAGATGCCGGAAAAGGACATGAAGCCGAGGGACATCAGCCCCGCCACGATGAAGGTAATGCCGATACCCCGCAGCCCCTCGGGCACATCCGAATACTTCATCTTCTGGCGCAATCCCGCAATGGCGACGATGGCCAGCAGCCAGCCCAGCCCTGAGCCCGCCCCGTAGACCACGGATTCGATGAAGTCGTAATCCCGCTGGGCCATGAACATCACCCCGCCGAAGATGGCGCAATGCACCGTCAGCAGCGGCAGATAGATGCCGAGCGCGTGATGGAGCGCCGGGAAATGTTTGTCGAGCACCATCTCCATCACCTGCACCAGCGCCGCCAGCACCCCGATATAGACGATGAAATCGAGAAAGCCCAGATCAAACTCCCCGAGGAAGGTACTCTCGGGACGCAGGATATGGCGGTAGATCAGGTTGTTGAGGGGGATGGCGATCACCATGACCACCAGCACCGTCATGCCCAAACCGAAGGCGGTGTTGATGTTCTTGGAAACGGCCAGGAAGGTGCACATGCCAAGAAAGAAGGCCAGCGCCAGGTTTTCCACAAAGATCGACTGGATGAAGAGATTGACGTAATAGTCCATGAATGAGTTCACCACTTGGTTGCAATAAGAGCATGTCCGCGCCCGGCCAACGGCCAGTCGCGAAGATGACGTTTACAGAGAGAGCTGGCGCAGCACCCGGTAATGACCACGGCAGCCGCCAGACTGCCGAGCAGCCCGGTCAGCGGTACTCAATGACGGGGATCAAACGGGCGGGCGCCCGGCTGGTGAACCTAGTCGCCCTGGCAGAAGCGATATTGCAGGTGGTGGCAGCGAAGCCGCCGTGTGTGCAGAGCGCCGAAGTAGTCGGGCCGCTGCCTGAGGTAGATGAGGGGCAGGAAGAACAGCAGGCCACAGAGCAGGCCGAGGATCTCGTGCTGGAACCAGGCCAGCAGCATCTGGTAGAGCTCGGCATGAGCGGCCCCTTCCAGTCGCCGTCCCTGCTCGAAACCGAGCCGCCACTGGGAGGCGGGCGGCAGGCTGACGTTGTCGGCAAGCCCCGGGTTCGCTGGCTCATGGAACAGCATCGGCCGCTCCTGCCCTTGCGTCTCCATTCCCGGCGTTGCAACGACCCCTGCCGCCGCCGCAGCGGCAAGCCAGAGAAGGCAGGCGATGGCAAGCACCATCGGCCATGACGAGGGGCGGCGAGAGGATGACAAGGGGGCTGTCCGTCAAGAAAAATTACAGGTGGAATATATCACAATACCGTCACTTATTGCATTTTCCACCATGAGATATCAGAAAGGTTGATATTAAACACCGCCCCATTCTCTAAAACCGACAAGGTTGCACCACCTTGAGAAAGCGACTTGCATCTTCCTCAAGGTGAGGGCTCACCCCTGCTGGAAGGCCTGGTGGTAGCGCACTTCACCACTGGGCATGGCAGCGCCGAACGAGCGTGTCATGAAGTACTCGGGCGGCACGCCGGGCAGCGTCAACCCCGGCTCGGACACGAAACCGAAACGGCCGTAGAAGCCGGGATCCCCCAGCACCACGCAGCCAGCCGCCCCCATCCCCTTGAGCTCGGCCAGACCCGCCTCCATCAGC
Source organism: Aeromonas sp. FDAARGOS 1402 (assembly GCF_019046925.1). Taxonomy (NCBI): domain Bacteria; kingdom Pseudomonadati; phylum Pseudomonadota; class Gammaproteobacteria; order Aeromonadales; family Aeromonadaceae; genus Aeromonas; species Aeromonas sp. FDAARGOS 1402. The sequence continues at coordinate 2,515,657 of NZ_CP077201.1, read as the reverse complement.
CGTGACCCCAGCCCCTTGCCTTGCAGCTCGGGAGAGACGGAAATAGGACCAAGACCATACCAGTGCGGGCTGCCATCGCTGATGGTCACCGGCGAGAAGCAGAGGTGGCCGACCATCCGTCCCTCCTGCTCCGCCACCAGCGACAGGCTGAGTGCCCCGGCCTGGCGCAGGTCACGCACGATCAGCTGCTCGTTGTGATCGGTATGGGGGGCATTGAGGAACGCGGCCACGGTCAGCGCTTCAATGGCGTCGTGATCGGCGCCTGTTTCGGGCCGAATGATGATGTTCATAGGTTTTCTCCGTTTGTTATCTTGCAATGGATGGCCTGATCAGACTGTCTGCAGGCAGCAGATCACATAGCCGTAGCTGCCCAGGTGTTGGCGGTGGATGGCCACTTCCCGGCTCAGATCCTGCCAGGCTGGGTTATCCCCCAGCTCGGCACGGTGGCGCGCCAGATTGCGCTCGATGGGATCCAGATAGTTGTCCCAGGCCCTTTGCGGCAACGGGGTGTGCCACAGGCAGCGATAACCCGCCTCCTTCACCGTTTTGAGCTGGCCCGCCAGGGTCTGCATGGCGGGATAATCCCGCTGCCAGAACGCCAATGCCTCCTCTGGCGGCGTGTCTGTCAGCCACACCAGGTCGCTCAGCACCAGGCAGGCAGCAGGACCGGCAAGGTACGGCCGCCATGCCTGCAAGGCGTTGGCCACCCCGATGGTGTAGGCGCTCCCCTCGGCCCAGATGAGATCGGCGGGGGCAAGATCTGCCGGCAGCGCCGCCATGTTGGCGCACAGGGTAGTGACATGACTCAGCCCCGCCGCACTGGCGCTACGGGCCACGGCGGCCAGCGCCTCCTCGTCCAGATCGATGGCCACTATGGTGGCGTCCGTCACCTGTGCCAGCGCCAGGGTGGCGGCGCCGCGCCCGCAGCCCATGTCGAGGATCCGGCGAGGCTGGCTGGGCAGCGCGGCAAATTGCTGCTGGGTGAAGAGGCTATCGCCCGGCCCCCAATAGCTCATGCCATCCAGCAGCCGCTTGAAATCCCGGATGTAACGTTCATGTTCATTCATGTCTTTGCTGAGCCACTGCAGGTGGTAACGCTCTTTTTCACTGAATCCCTGCTTCATCACCCAGGCAAAGTAAGTCTGCGGGGCTTGATGCTGCAGTTGCAGCTGCCAGGCCTTGAACTCGTCGCCGGAGTGCGCACGCAAACCGGCGAGATCCGCCAGCAGATCCCGGGCGCGTTGCATCCGCGCCAGCTCTTCATCCAGCTCCCTGACCCGGGCTTCCAGTGTCGCCTGCTCCAGCTCGCCCGCCAGACAGGCGAGGCACTGCTTGAGGCTGAGCCCGCCGGCCTGCAGGGCCTGTACCATCCGCAGCCGCTGCAGATCGTCATCGTCGTAGTGGCGATAGCCGTTGGCGCCCCTTGTGCCCGCAATCACCCCCAGCTTCTCGTAATAGAGCAAGGTGGAGCGGGCCAGGCCGCAGCGCCGGGCCAGTTCGGATATTTTCATGACAACCACTCGCTGAGGGGTCCGTGACCCGATGAAGGGAAGCTTAAACTGTGAAGCAATAGACGGGTCAACGACAACATCCGGGTTCACACCATAAAAAACGGCCACCCTGAGGTGGCCGTCACCGACAGCAAGAGAGACTCGCGGGATCAGAGGCCGGCGGCTTCCAGATGCTCCACCAGCAGCTGCACGCTGCGGTTGCCACGCCACTCGTTGACGTCGAGCCGGTAGACCAGCCGCACCCGCTTCACCGAAGCATCGGGCCAGCGCTGCAAGTCGACGCCAAAGGCGATGGCATCCACCGCGTGGCCGGAATCCGTGGTCAGCATCATCTTGAGGTGCTTCTCCCCCACCAGCCGCTGCTGCACCAGCACGAACTCGCCGTCAAACAGCGGCTCGGGGAAGGCCTGACCCCAGGGGCCGGAGGCGCGGATCAGCTCCGCCAGCTCGAGGGTGAGCTCGTCCGGCAGCAGTTCGCCGTCGGTGAGCAGCACCCCGGTCAAGAGCTCAGGGGTCACCAGCTCGCCGATGACCGCCTCAAAAGCCCGCCCGAAGGCCTCGATATTGGCCTTGGGCAGGGTCAACCCGGCCGCCATGGCGTGGCCGCCAAACTTGCCCATCAAGCCGGGGTGGCGGGTATCGAGCAGTTCCAGCGCATCGCGCAGGTGCACCCCCGGGATGGAGCGCCCGGAGCCCTTGAGCTCGGTCTCGCTGCTCTCGGCAAAGGCGATGACCGGGCGGTAGTACTTCTCCTTCACCTTGGAGGCCACCAGCCCCACCACCCCCTGATGCCACTCGTTTCGGTGCAGCACGATGCCGGAGGGCACCTCGCCGTCACGAAAACGGATCTGCTCCAAAGTGGCGAGCGCCTCCTGCTGCATCCCCTGCTCGATCTCCTTGCGCTCCTGGTTGAGGCTGTCCATTTCGGAGGCGAGCTGGCGCGCCAGGTTGATGTCGTCACAGAGCAGACAGGCGACCCCGAGGGACATGTCATCGAGCCGGCCCACCGCGTTGAGACGCGGCCCCAGCGCAAAGCCGAGATCGGCGGCGCACAGGCGACGCCCGTCGCGGCCCGACACATCCACCAGCGCCTGGATGCCGGGGCGACAACGGCCGGCCCGGATCCGCTGCAACCCCTGATGAACCAGGATGCGGTTGTTGCCATCGAGCGCCACCACGTCGGCCACGGTGCCGAGGGCCACCAGATCCAGGTAATCCGCCACGTTGGGGGCGCGCAGCCCCTGGCGCTCATACCAGCCGCTCTGGCGCAGATGGGTGTTGAGGGCCGCCATCAGATAGAAGGCGACCCCGACCCCGGCCAGGGACTTGGAGGGGAAGTCGCAGCCATGCTGGTTGGGGTTCACTATCGCGTCGGCGTCAGGCAGCTCCTGACCCGGCAAATGGTGATCGGTAACCAGTACCTGCATGCCGGCCGCCTTGGCCGCCGCCACCCCGGCGATGCTGGAGATGCCGTTGTCCACCGTGATCAGGAACTCGGCGCCGCGGGCCACCGCCAGCTCGACGATCTCCGGGGTGAGGCCATAGCCGAACTCGAATCGGTTGGGCACCAGAAAATCGATGTGGTGCCCCCCCATGGCGCGCAAGGCCAGCACGCACAGGGCCGAGCTGGTGGCGCCGTCGCAGTCGAAGTCACCGACGATGAGAATGCGTTTTTGCGCCGTCAGCGCCTCGGCCAGCAGCAGCACCGCCTGCGCCATGCCGAACAGGCGCTGGGGCGGCAGCAGCTGGTTGGCGCTGCGCTCCAGCAGGGCAGGGTCTTCGACCCCGCGGCTGGCGAAGATCTGGCGAAGCAGCGGGTGCAGGGTGGCGGGCAGATGGGAATCATCAACTCGCGGACGACGACGGATTTGCAGGGGCATTGACGTGATCCAGTATCTTGAGCAGTTGTTCGGGGCTCTGGTAACCGCGCACCAGGTCGCCATTGGGCAGGACCCAGCTCGGTGACGCCTTGATCCCGAGCCATTGGCTCAGGCCGATATGATGGGCAAGGATCGCATTACAGCCGCTCTCAGGCAAACGATCGCTGAAGTTGAGTTCGCGCAGCAGACCGGGATCGCACCAGCTAGCCTGATCCGAGGCGGCGACAGGCGCAGGCAGCAGTTGCACGCTCACGCCCCTCGCCTGCAAGCGGGGCAACTCCTCCAGCGCGATGCGGCAAGGACCGCAGGCGAGATCGGTAAACAGGGTGAGGCGGTGGCGTTCAGGGGTGGCCTTGAGCCAGAGCCGGGCCTCCCCTATCTGGGAGAGCGCCAGCCTGCGTTGCTGCTGCTGGCTGAGCCGGGTGAGGTTTCTCATGTCGTGGGCCAGATCCAGCATGGAGCCCTGCAGCACATAGTCTCCCCTGGCATCGCTGTAGAGCAGTCCCTGGGCCGTGCCCAGCAGATAGAGGCCCGGCATGGGGGTCTCGTCCACCAGGTAGACCTGCACACCGAGGCGCTGCTCTATGGTCTGTTTCAACACATGGGGGTCCATCCCCGCTCTGGCCGCAAAAGCGCACAGCAGCATCATTCCCAGCAGTAAATATCGCATCAGCTCATTCACTTGGCATGATTGAAGGGTCTCATAAGGTAACCCAGACAATTCCCTCTCCCAAAGACCTTAATTAGTTATCTATTAATAACGTCCGCAAGAAAAAATCACGGGATGACAGGTTGCCAATCGGGCTTGAGCCCCGCAAGCTAATCAGGACGACGGGAGACATCTTTAGTCATCCCTCTGTTTTGCTGATGTTTTATTATTCAAATCGACGTGCGCTCAGGTGGCACGTCGTCCATTTATAGGGGGAAAAATGAGTCTTATTCAAGAGTTCAAGGCCTTTGCATCCAGGGGCAATGTCATCGACATGGCGGTCGGTATCATCATAGGTGCCGCCTTTGGCAAGATTGTCTCCTCCTTCGTGGGAGACGTGATCATGCCCCCCATCGGGCTGATCCTGGGGGGCGTGGATTTCAGCGATCTCGCCGTGACCCTGAAGGCCGCCGAAGGGGATGCCCCTGCCGTGGTCATCGCCTACGGCAAGTTCATCCAGACCTGTATCGACTTCCTGATCATCTCCTTCGCCATCTTCATGGGGCTCAAGGCCATCAACACCCTGAAGAAGAAGCAGGAAGAGGAGGCCGCTGCCCCGGCCGGCCCCACCAAGGATCAGGAGCTGCTGACCGAGATCCGCGACTTGCTGAAATCCCAGCAGGGGAAATAACCGTTTCCTCCCTGTCGTGTGCTGAAAAAAACCGCCTTCGGGCGGTTTTTTGTTGCAAGGCAGGTGAGGCGATCAGGCTCTGGGGTGGTGCTGGCCGTGCAGTGCCTTGAGCCGCTCGTTGGCCACGTGGGTATAGATCTGGGTGGTGGAGAGATCCGCGTGGCCCAGCAGCATCTGCACCACTCGCAGATCGGCACCGTGATTGAGCAGGTGGGTGGCGAAGGCGTGACGCAGGGTGTGGGGGGAGAGTTCCCCCCTGATGCCGGCTCTCAGGGCATAGAGCTTGATGCGGTGCCAGAAGGTCTGGCGGGTCATCATCCGGGCCCGCTTGGAGGGGAACACCACGTCCGAGCTGGTGCCACCCAGCAGCAGAGTGCGCCCCTCCCGGTAGTAGCGCTCCAGCCAGTGCACCGCCTCCTCCCCCATGGGCACCAGGCGCTCCTTGTTGCCCTTGCCCACCACTCGCACCAGCCCCTGGCGCAGGCTGACGTGTTCGGCGGTCAGCCCCACCAGCTCGGACACCCGCAGCCCGGTGGCGTAGAGCAGCTCGAGCATTGCCTTGTCCCGCAGCTCCAGCGGGTCGTCCACCAGGGGCGCTTGCAGCAGCGCCTCCACCTCGGCTTCGCTCAGATCCGATGGCAGCTTTTTGGGGAGCTTTGGCCCCTCCAGCAGCACGGTGGGATCGTCGCTGCGCAGCTTCTCGCGATTGAGGTACTGGTAGAAGCGGCGCAGGGCCGAGAGGAAACGGGCCGTGCTGCTGGCCGCGAACTGATGGTCCACCCGCCAGGCGAGGTAGTGCTGGATGTCGTCCAGCCCCGCCAGCAGCAGGGAACCGCCTTGCTCATCGAGCCAGAGGGCAAATTTTTCCAGGTCGGTGCGATAGGAGCTGACCGTGTTGTCGGAGAGCCCCCGCTCCAGCCAGAGGGCGTCGAGAAACGGCTCGATCAGGGGATGGGATTCTGCTTTGCTCATGGTGCGCCGCGCTCAGGGAAACAGGTCGCCATTGTAACGTGCCGACCCACCCGGGCCGCAAGGCAAGGCTGCACATCCCCTCAGGCGGTGAAGAGCCCGGCGCAATCTGCTAGACTGGCGCCCTCCCCCCGGGCGCCGCTGTGCCGGTCACGCCCCTTGCCGACTGCGATCAAGAGAAGAGCGATGAAGATAGGTTTGTTTTATGGCTCCACCACCTGCTACACCGAGATGGCCGCCGAGAAGATCCGCGCCCTCATCGGCCCCGAGCTGGTCGATCTCCACAACATCAAGGATGTGGCCCTCGCCCGCATGCAGGAGTACGACATCCTGATCCTGGGCATCTCCACCTGGGACTTCGGCGAGCTGCAGGAGGACTGGGAATCCCGCTGGGAAGACATCGCCGACCTGCATCTGGAGGGACGCATCATCGCCCTGTTTGGCATGGGCGATCAGCTGGGCTATGGGGAGTGGTATCAGGATGCCCTTGGCCTGCTGCACGATCAGCTGGTCCCCAAGGGGGTCAAGCTGGTGGGCTACTGGCCCAACGAGGGGTACGAGTTTGACGCCTCCAAGGCGCTCATCGACGATGGCCGTCACTTCGTCGGGCTGGCCCTCGATGACGCCAACCAGTACGACCAGACCGAGTCCCGCATCGAGCAGTGGGTCGACCAGATTCTGAGCGAGATCCACGAACTGCTCTGATCCTGATCGCCTGGATGTTCGACGACGCCAGCCAATGGACGACCAGACCGACCCCGTATCGAGCAGTGGGTCGACCAGATCCTGAGCGAGATCCACGAACTGCTCTGACCTTGATCGCCTGGATGTTCGACGACGCCAGCCAATGGACGACCAGACCGACCCCGCATCGAGCAGTGGGTCGACCAGATCCTGAGCGAGATCCACGAACTGCTCTGACCTTGATCGCCTGGATGTTCGACGACGCCAGCCAATTGACGACCAGACCGACCCCGTATCGAGCAGTGGGTCAACCTCATATAAAACGAGCGCCATGAGCGGCGCCAACCTCCCCTGCCGGTAGCCTGCGCTCGGGCTGCCGGGCGCATAAATCGCACCGATTTTCTCGTTTGGTATCATCGGCTGACGCTATAGCGACTTTTTGCTTCTGGTCTGCAACAATGAGGTCGACACCCCATAACAACACAACGCCGGGTGTCGGAAGCAAACGGACAGACCAGAAAAGGATATTCTATGACTTCATTCTCCCTGTTGGCCCCCGCCATCGCCCGCGACGTGCTCGATCACGCGCTGGCGCTGGGTGCCGACTTCGCCGAGCTGTTTGTGGAGCGCAAGCGCCGCAGCCAGCTCAGCCTGCTCTCCAGCCAGATAGAGAACATCAGCGGTGGTCTCGACTTCGGTATCGGCGTTCGCCTGTGCTACGGCCACAAGGTGCTCTACGGCTACACCAATCTGGCCGATCGCAACGAGCTCTTGCGCATCGTTACCCTGCTGGCGGCCAAGGACAGGCGTGACCCCGTGGTCACCGCCACTGCCTTTGACTTCACCCGCCTGACCGACCGCAACCCCATCGCCCTGCCGCTGTCGGCCGACAAGCTGCTGGAGCAGAAGATCGCCTACCTGCATGCCATGAACGCTGCGGCCCGCGCCGAGAGCGACAAGGTGAGCCAGTTCTCGGGCAACGTGCTCGGCTGGGAGCAGGAGGTGGAGATCTTCAACAGCGAAGGGGTCCAGGTGAGCGATCGCCGCCACTACAACCGCATCATGGCCCAGACCATCGCCCTGGACGGGGGCGAGCAGAGCGTAGGTTATGAAGCCCCCGGAGCCATGAAGGGATGGGAGCATGCCGAGAGCATCGATCCCCGCGAGCTGGCTCTCACCGCCACCCGCCAGGCACTGGTGAAGCTGGGGGCCGCCCCCTGCCCGAGCGGCAAGCTGCCGGTCATCATGGAGAGCGGCTTTGGCGGCGTCATCTTCCACGAGGCGTGCGGTCACCTGCTGGAGACCACCTCGGTAGCCAAAAAGGCATCCGTGTTCCACGACAAGATGGGCCAGCTCATCGCCAACCCCGCGGTCAGCGCGGTGGACGAGGGCTTGCAGGGCAACGCCTGGGGCTCCATCAACGTCGATGACGAGGGGATGGCGACCCAGCACACCCAGCTCATCAAGGACGGCGTGCTGACCGGCTTCCTGGTGGACAGAATGGGGGCCCTTCGCACCGGCTACGCCCGCACCGGTTCCGGGCGCCGGGAATCCTACAAGTTCGCCCCCGCCTCCCGCATGCGCAACACCTATATCGAACCGGGCAACTACAGCCTCGACGACATGCTGGCAACCGTGGAGCACGGCATCTATGCCAAGCGGATGGGGGGGGGCTCTGTGCAGCCCGGTACCGGCGAGTTCAATTTCAACGTGCAGGAGGCCTACCTCATCGAGGGGGGCAGGATCACCCGGCCCCTCAAGTCGGCCACCCTGATCGGCACCGGCCCGCAGGTATTGAAGGAGATCTCCATGGTGGGGCGCGATCTGGCCCTCTCCGCCGGCATGTGCGGCTCGGTCTCCGGATCCATTCCCGCCTCGGTCGGCCAACCGCCGCTCAAGGTTGACAGCATTCTGGTCGGAGGGAACGCCTGATGAACATCCATTACACTCTGTGCGGTTCCATCTCCCGCCTCATTCGCGTTTCAGTCGGCCCGTCGCCGCTCAAGGTTGACAATATCCTGGTCGGAGGGAACGCCTGATGAGCCAACTCGACATGAACCAACTGCTTGTCCGTCTGCTGGACCAGGTCGCCGATCTGGGTGCCGAGGCAGACGTCATCGCCAATCAGGAGAAGGCCTTCTCCCTCAAGGCCGACAAGGGCGAACTCAGTGAATACAAGGTCACCAGCAGCCAGCAGATCGGCATTCGGCTGATAAAAGAGGGCCGGGTCGGCATCGCCTATTCCGAGTCCCTCGACGCGTCGGCCCTGGACGCCATGGTGCAGGATGCGCTCGATGCGAGCCGCTTCGCCAAGGTGGACCCGGATCAGCGCATCACAGTGCAGCAGAGCCGGCTCATCACCGACTGCGCCGAGATACATCAGGCCGACACCACGGCTGTGGAAGAGAAGATCGCCCTGACCCTGCGCCTCGAGTCCGACATGCTGGCCCTGCCGGACGTGACCGGCGCCCCCTACAACGGCTTCTTCGAGGGGGAGAGCCGCCTCTGGCTTGCCAACAGCCAGGGCAGTGTCTGCGAACATCAGGAGTTCAGCGTCGGCTGCCACAGCTCCGCTCTCATCGAGCGAGAGGGCCGCCAGTCCATGCACTACCAGGGACAGTACGCACGGCGCTTCGACGAGTTGGAGAGCCAGCCTCTCATCCGCCAGATCCACGCCGTGGCCGATGGCCTGCTGATGGGTGAGGCGGTGCCGAGCGGTCGCTACAGCGTCATCTTCAGCACCCACTGCTTTGCCAGCCTGTTTGGCTGCTTCCAGTCCGCACTGTCTGGCAAGTGGGCCCAGCAGGGGATCAACCCCTGGCGCGACAAGCTGGGCCAAAGCGTGGCTTCTCGCTGGCTCACCCTGGAGAGTCGTGCCTATATGCCGGGGGGCATGAAGATCAAGGCGTTTGACGGCGAAGGGGCCGCCACTTCGGATCTCCTGCTCATCGGCGAGGGGGAGCTCAAGACCCTGCTGCACAACAGCGCCACCGCCCGCCACTTCGGCGTGACGAGCAACGGTGCAGCCGCCCGCAGTGCCCGCAGTGCCCTGGACGTGGCCCCTCGTCACCTGGTGTTCGGGCTCGGCCCCCACGGCGAGGCCGAGATACAAAGCGGTGAGTACCTGGAGCTGGTCAAGCTGGACGGCCTGCACTCCGGGGCCGATGCGGTGAGCGGCGACTTCTCGTTCGGCGCCTCCGGCTTCCTCTGCCGAAATGGCGAGCGTGTGGCGCCGGTACGCGGCATCACGGTGGCGGGCAACTTCTATCGTCTGCTCGGGGAGCTGGAAGCGGTCGGCAACCAGCTGCACCACGACGATGGCAAGGACTTCTATGCCCCGCTGATCCGCTTTGGCGGGCTCAGCATTGCCGGCAAATAAGAGGGGGAGCCTTACTCGGCTCCTCCCCCTTCAAGCGGCGCCATCAGGCGCCGCTTTTTTTATCCATGGCGCCCCCCGACAGCCACTTCTAACCTCAAAGAGCCACCGACCGCGTTGGCCGGGAACTCTGGAGAATACGACGATGGACAACACCCTGGTCTGGGCCGATATTCCGACACGGGATCTGGATCGCGCCATGGACTTCTACTCGGCCCTGCTCGATGTGCAGGTCACCCCCATCCAGGAAGAGACCATGCGCTTTGCCATGCTGCGCCACGACGGCAGCAACGCGGCGGCCTGTCTCGGCCCCATGGACAAATATCACCAGCCCGGCGGTGCCGGTCCCCTCATCTATCTCTCCCTCGGTGACAGGCTGCAGGAAGCGGAACTGCTGGTCCCACGGCTCGGCGGACGGGTGCTGGAGCCTCTGCACAGCATCGGCAGTGGTCATGGATCCCGGGTCATCATCGAGGATACCGAAGGCAACTGGCTGGCCCTCTATGCCCCACCAGCCAGCTGACGTCCGGATACGCACAAACAACAACGGCGACCTGATGGTCGCCGTTGTTGTTTAACTGTACTTGCCGGCCATTACGCCTCTGGATTGAGGCGGGTCGGGATGCCGGTACGCTGTTCCAGCACCTGCTTGACCACGTTGGAATCGCTGTCAGCGTGGGCGATGAAGCGGGTGGTAGCCGGGGTCATGGGCAGCGGCACGGAGGCGGTGGAGTTGAACTCTTCCTCGGTGCGCGACAGCGGCTCGTGCACTTCCATGTAGCGACCGCCATCCGGCTCGACCGTGGTCTTGACCGGCTGGTTGACGAACTGGACGCGGGTGCCGACCGGCACGTGATCGAACAAGTACTTGATGTCGTCGGCGCGCAGGCGCACGCAGCCGCTGCTCACCCGCAGACCGATGCCAAAGGTGGCGTTGGTGCCGTGGATGGCGTACAGGTTGCCGATGTAGAGCGCGTGCAGGCCCATGGGGTTGTCCGGGCCGGCCGGCCAGACCGCGGGCAGGGTCTTGCCCTGGGCGGCGTAGCGGCGACGGATATTCTCGGTCGGGGTCCAGGTCGGGTTGGCACGCTTGCGCTCAACCTTGGTGATCCAGTTCTCCGGGGTGTTGACCCCGAGCTGGCCGATGCCGATGGGCAGCACATGCACCACGTTCTTGCCCTTCGGGTAGTAGTAGAGACGCATCTCGGCCACGTTGATGACGATCCCTTCGCGGGGAGCGTTGGGCAGGATCAGCTGATGGGGAATGATCAGCGTGCTGCCCGCCTTGGGCAGGTAGGGGTCGACGCCTGGGTTGGCTTCCATGATGTTGGTCAGACCCAGCTGGAAGTCAGAGGCGATCTGCTCCAGCGGACGGTTGTCTGCAGGCACCACGTATTCCTGGTTCTCACCGATCAGGCGGCTGTTGGCTGCAGGCAGCTGGTATTCAACGGCGGCGGCCTGCTGGCTGACCAGCGCCAGCGTACATAAAAGAGCCGAAGCGGCAATGCGAAGGGGATTCATAAAATTCCTGTATGGTTTCCTGTTCCTGTGGGCCTTTGCCCTGCTCATCATCGGTCTCTTGTGGGCCCGTCACCGGGGACCAACAACCGAGCGCGCATTCTTTCCCGAGCAGGGCAAAATTTCAACTTGGAGATGGTCTTTTTCGCCGAAAAGATCCATTTCACAGCCAACTCAGGGGCATCTTTCACCCCTTGCACTCTAGCAACCCCAGTCTGAGCGTAAAATGAACATGGCGCAGGCATGCCAAGACCGTCCCAAATTGCATGACGAGGCGGTCACGAGTACAATCTCGCACCCCGTATATCCGGAGTATCGAGTCACCTCCTGCTCCGATGTACCCCCATCGGATGGGCGTGCGTCGAAGACGGTCGCGCCACCGATGAACCCACACGACGCCATCAGGTGGCGCCGTCCTGATTTGCAATCAGATAAAAGAGTCCAACATGTTCAGACCAGAATTGCTCTCCCCTGCCGGGACCCTCAAGAACATGCGCTACGCCTATGCCTATGGCGCAGACGCCGTCTATGCGGGCCAGCCGCGCTACAGCCTGCGGGTGCGCAACAACGAATTCGATCACGAGAATCTGCAGCTCGGCATCAACGAGGCCCATGCCCTCGGCAAGCAGTTCTATGTGGTGGCCAACATCCAGCCCCACAACTCCAAGCTCAAGACCTTCATCCGCGACATGCGCCCCGTGGTGGATATGAAGCCGGATGCACTCATCATGTCCGACCCCGGCCTCATCATGATGATGCGCGAAGCCTTCCCCGACATGCCTATCCACCTCTCGGTGCAGGCCAACGCGGTCAACTGGGCCACGGTGAAGTTCTGGCATCAGATGGGCCTGACCCGTGCCATCCTCTCCCGCGAGCTGTCTCTCGACGAGATCGAGGAGATCCGCATGCAGGTGCCGGAGATGGAACTGGAGGTCTTCGTCCACGGGGCGCTGTGCATGGCCTACTCCGGCCGCTGCCTGCTCTCCGGCTACATCAACAAGCGTGACCCCAACCAGGGTACCTGCACCAACTCCTGCCGCTGGGAGTACAAGGTGCACGAGGGCAAGGAAGATGACGTGGGCCAGATCGTCCACCGCCAGGAGCCCATCGCCGTGCAAAAGGTGGATCCGACCCTGGGCGCAGGCAAGCCGACCGATGCCCTGGTGCTGCTGGAGGAGTCCAACCGCCCGGGCGAGTTCATGACTGCGTTTGAAGACGAGCACGGTACCTACATCATGAACTCCAAGGATCTGCGCGCCGTCGAGCACGTCGAGCGCCTGACCAAAATGGGCGTTCATTCCCTGAAAATCGAAGGCCGTACCAAGTCCTTCTACTACTGCGCCCGTACCGCCCAGGTCTATCGCAAGGCCATCGACGATGCGGTGGCTGGCCGTCCGTTCGATCCGACCCTGATGGGCACCCTCGAGAACCTGGCCCACCGCGGCTACACCGAGGGTTTCCTGCGCCGTCACAACCACAGCGAATACCAGAACTACGACTACGGTTACTCCGTCTCCGACACCCAGCAGTTCGTCGGCGAGATCACCGGTCGCAACGGTGACATGGTCGAAGTCGAGGTGAAGAACAAGTTCCTGCTGGGCAACAGCCTGGAGCTGATGACCCCCCAAGGCAACCTCAGCTTCAACCTGGAGCAGATGCAGAACCGCAAGGGCGAGCTCATCGACACCGCACCGGGTAACGGCCATGTGGTCTACGTGCCGGTTCCCAAGGAGATCGACGTGAATTACGGCATCCTGCTGCGCAATCTCGGCGAGCGAGAGGATACCCGTCAACCTCACTCGGCGGCCTGAGATGGCACTGCTCATCACCGACAAGTGCATCAACTGTGACATGTGCGATCCGGAGTGTCCGAACCAGGCCATCACCCTGGGGAGTAAGATCTACGAGATAGACCCGGATCGCTGCACCGAATGCGTCGGCCACTATGAGAAGCCGACCTGCATCAGCGTCTGCCCCATCGATTGCATCATCTGGGATCCCGCCCATGTGGAGACCGAAGATCAGCTGATGGAAAAATTCGTGCGGATGCACAGGCAGTAAACCTGCATCAGCGTCTGCGCCCCATGGACGGCATCCTCCGAGATCCCGTCCATAGGGTGGAAACCGAAGATCAGCTGATGGAAAAGTTTGTTCGGATGCACAGGCAGTAAGCCTGTATCAGCGTCTGCGCCCCATGGACGGCATCCTCCGGGATCCCGTCCATAGGGTGGAAACCGAAGATCAGCTGATGGAGAAATTCGTGCGGATGCACAGGCAGTAAACCTGTATCAGCGTCTGCGCCCCATGGACGGCATCCTCCGGGATCCCGCCCATAGGGTGGAAACCGAAGATCAGCGGATGGAGAAGTTCGTGCGGATGCACAGGCAGTCAGCGTCTGACACTCGCGGAGTGCATTATCCAGAAATAGAAAAAGCCGGGCATGCCCGGCTTTTTCTATTGCGCTGCCCTTCCCTCAGGGTTTGACCAGTTTTTGCAGCGCCTCGAGTTCGCGCTGGGCTTCCAGCAACTCGGCCTGGGACTCCTCCAGCTTGGACTGCTTCTTGGCAATCTTGTCCGGCTTGCCCGATACCCGTGCGCTCTGCAACTCGGCCAGCCGCTCTTCCACTTCTTCCCTCTGCTTGACCACCTTGCGTTGCTGCTCCTCAAGGAGCCCGGCATCGGTACAATGGGCCTCCAGGTTGCGCAGTGCCCGCTCAAGGCCGGCTACCTGCTCCTGGTTGTTGTGCGCCCTGGCGAACGCAAGCTGATCCGTCACGGCCTGCTGTCTGGCCTTGCAGCCGATGTTTTCACTACCATAGGCTTGTCCGGCCAACAACAATAAGCCTATTCCGGCGATCTTCCACATAACAACCTCTTTGTTCTGTCATACTGGATGCCCGTCCATGAGACCTGACTCCCTGTGTGAGGTCAAGACACACGGGGCCGGGCTACGACAGAGTGTGCTCTGCATCATGCCGGGCCGCTTTCGCCGAGGCTACAATGGCCTTTTCAATCAGGAGAGCCACATGACCCAACACATTCTCATCATTGCCAACGGCGCCCCCTATGGCAGCGAGTCCCTGTTCAATGCCCTGCGCCTCGGCATTGCCCTCAAAGAGGAGGGGAAGGTAGACCTCAACCTCTTCCTGATGTCGGATGCCGTCACTGCTGCCCTCGCCGGGCAGGCTCCGGCCGAGGGCTACAACCTGCGCCAGATACTGGAGATACTGCTGGCTCAGGGCACCCGGATCCGGCTTTGCAAGAGCTGCACCGATGCGCGCGGCATCACCCCGCTACCCCTTGTCGAGGGCATAGAGATAGGCACCCTCCCCTTGCTTGCCCAATGGACTCTGGCCGCCGACAAGGTGCTGACCTTCTAGCCGTCAGGGCCCGGCCCGGACCAGCGCAGGGCGCGAGGTCCGGGTACTCAGACCATAGAGCATCAGGATCACCAGGCAGAGCAGCGCCATCAGGGCGTAAAGCCAGCTCCCGCCCCAGTGGGCCAGCACCCAGCCTCCCAGCAAGGCCCCCATGGCCACCCCGAGTCCGGAGATGGAGGCCGCCCCGAAATAGCTCCCCTTCAAATGACCAGGCGCCATCTGATCGATCAGCACATTGAGCAAGGGGAAGAGGATGCACTCCCCGACGCTCAAGAGGATCACCGCCACTATCCAGTGCCACCAGATGGCGGTATCCCCCAGCGCAAACTGCAACTGGGCGCCGAGAAAGAGCGCCACCCCGAGTTGCAGCTTGCGCCGCGTGGACCAGCGGGCAGTCAGGTGCAGCAGGGGGAACTGCAGCATCACTATGGTCAGCGCATTGGTCGTCACCAGCCAGCCGATGAGCCGCTCCACCTCCGGCGTCCCCGCGCGGGTCAGATACTGGATGAGGGGCGACTCGAACTGGGCGTAGACCAGCATCAGCAGCAGATTGGCCATGATCAGCAGCAGAAACCCCCTGTCCTGCCAGAGCACCCGCAGCACAGCACGCATGCCGGGCCCGGCCGCCTGGCTGGTGTGGCAACCTGCCAGCCTGAACCCGATGACAAAGACGATGCCAAGCAGCAGATAGCTGGCACTGAGCAACAGGAAGGTCTCCTGACGCGCGCTCAGGCCATAGGTGACGCCGAGCAGAGGACCGATGGCCGCCCCCAGGTTGAGCAGGAAATAACGCAGGTGCAGCGCCAGCTCACGGGCTTTGGGCTCGGCCAGATTGTCGGCCATCAGTGCCTTGCCCGGTGAGTCGATGAGCCCGTAGGAGAGTCCGCTGCCGATCACCCCGAGTGCCAGCCAGCCCACCTGGTGGGAGAGGCCGAGCAGGGCGACGCTCAGGGCGGACACCAGGCAGCCGAACAACAGGATGTTGCGCCGCCCCCATTTGTCCGAGAGCCAGCCGCCATAGAAGCTGACGAGAGTGGAAAGCGCCGCCGTGGCCCCCAGGATGGCGCCTATCAGGGTCGCCGAAAGTCCGTAGTCACGGTAGAGCAGGATGGAGAGAAAGGGCCAGACCATGAAGAAGGTGGTACGCACCATGAAAGTGCCCAGGATGACGATCCAGACCAGGGAAGGAAACTGCCTGAGGTAGGCCCATGACATGCTGCAATTCCTTTTGCCAACGAAGCGGGGTCGTCCCTTATATCAAGGGGCGCCAAAAGGAACAAGGAGACAATCTGCGCCATGCCGGGCGACAGGCACAAAAAAGCCGACCCAAGGGTCGGCTCTTTCACATACGGCAGCCTTATTCGGCAGCCGGCTCTTCGACGGCAACGGCAGCAGGAGCAGCAGCCGCTTCGGTCGGTGCGTTCGCTTCCTTGATGGAGAGACGCACACGGCCCTGACGGTCCACTTCCAGTACCTTCACCTTCACCACGTCGCCGATTTTCAGGAAGTCGGCCACGTTCTGCACGCGGGCATCGGTGATCTGGGAGATATGCACCAGACCGTCTTTACCCGGCAGGATGTTGACGAAGGCGCCGAAGTCAGCCAGGCGCACGACCTTGCCTTCGTAGATGCGGTTCACTTCGATCTCGGCGGTGATGGCCTCGATGCGACGGATCGCTTCCATGGCGGCTTCGTTGGCCACGGCGGAGATGCGAACGGTACCGTCATCATCCAGCTCGATGTTGGTGCCGGTCTCTTCGGTCAGTGCGCGGATCACGGAACCACCCTTGCCGATCACGTCCTTGATCTTCTCAGGATTGATCTTGATGGTGTGGATGCGCGGTGCGAAATCGGAGATCTGAGCACGGGGAGCCTGGATAGCTTCGTCCATCACCTTCAGGATGTGCAGACGAGCGCCACGAGCTTGCTTCAGGGCAATCTCCATGATCTCTTTGGTGATGCCTTCGATCTTGATGTCCATCTGCAGCGCGGTCACACCTTCGCTGGTACCGGCTACCTTGAAGTCCATGTCGCCCAGGTGATCTTCGTCACCCAGGATGTCGGACAGCACGACGAAACCTTCTTCTTCCTTCACCAGACCCATGGCGATACCGGCAACGGAGGCCTTGATCGGCACACCGGCATCCATCAGCGCCAGGGAGGAACCACAGACAGACGCCATGGAGGAGGAGCCGTTGGATTCGGTGATTTCAGAGACCACGCGCACCACGTACGGGAACTCGGCGGCGCTCGGCATCACGGCAGCAACGCCGCGCTTGGCCAGACGGCCGTGACCGATTTCACGACGCTTCGGGCTGCCCATCATGCCGGTCTCGCCGACGCAGTAGGGCGGGAAGTTGTAGTGCAGCATGAAGCGATCGGCGCGATTGCCGGTCAGCTCGTCGATGTTCTGGGCGTCACGCTCGGTACCCAGAGTGGCCACCACGATGGCCTGGGTTTCACCACGGGTGAACAGGGCAGAACCATGGGCACGGGGCAGGATGCCGGTACCGACGGAGAGGGCGCGGATCATTTCCGGATCGCGACCGTCGATACGCGGCTCACCACGTACGACGCGACCACGGACGATGCGGCTCTCCAGGCTGTGGAACTCTTCGCCGATCTTCTTGGCATCTTCTTCCACGCCGGATGCGATGACTTGCTCGACCACGCGGCCCTTGATGGCTGCGATGGTTTCGTAACGAACAGCCTTCTCGGTGATGCGGTAGGCTTCACCCAGTTCAGCGGTGGCCAGTTCGGCAACTTTGGCTTTCAGCGCTTCGTTGACGGCAGGCGGGGTCCAGTCCCAGGGCTTGGTACCGACGTCGGCAGCGAATTCGTTGATGGCGTTGATCACGGTCTGCATCTGCTCGTGACCGTAGACCACGGCGCCCAACATCACCTCTTCGGAGAGGATGGCCGCTTCGGATTCCACCATCAGCACCGCATTGGCAGTACCGGCAACCACCAGATCCAGATCGCTCTGGGGCAGTTCGGTGGTGGTCGGGTTCAGCACGTACTGGCCGTTCATGTAACCCACGCGGGCTGCACCGATCGGGCCGCCGAACGGGATGCCGGAGATGGCCAGGGCCGCGGAGGCACCGATCATGGCAACGATGTCGGGAGAAACGGCCGGGTTCACGGACATGACGGTGGCAACCACCTGAACCTCATTGAGGAAGCCTTCCGGGAACAGCGGACGGATGGGACGGTCGATCAGACGGGAGATGAGGGTCTCACCCTCGCTCGGACGGCCTTCACGACGGAAGAAACCACCCGGGATACGACCAGCAGCATAGGTACGCTCCTGATAGTTGACGGTCAGCGGGAAGAAATCACGGCCGTGATCGGCCTCTTTCTTGCCAACGACGGTCACGAAGACACAGGTATCGTCCATGCTGACCATGACGGCCGCAGTGGCTTGACGGGCCATCACACCGGTTTCCAGTGTGACGGTGTGTTGACCGTACTGGAATGACTTTACAATAGGATTCACGTGAATTTCCTTTTAACAATTTGGCGCTTTAAATTCGCGTGCAAGTATACTTGATTCGCATCAAAAGGTAAGCGCGGACGTCAATTCTGTGAGGCAGGCAACGGCCTGCATCCTGTTTGAAACGGGCAATAAAAAAGGTTCATCGCGGCTTTCCGGGGAAGGCCGCCTTGATTTTCAGAAAAAAGTATTCTGAGTCCCTAAATCCATATGCCATACGCTTTATCACTTTGATCTTGTTGTTCACCCCTTCCAGCACACTCGTGTGCATCGGGTAGTTTGCACTCGCCAGGATCCCCCGCATATATTTCGATAAATTTCGACCAAATCGTTGCAGCGGCGCTAGCCCGCTTTCCTTCACCTGCCGCATCCAGCTCCGCCATCGTCGCCATCCTTCCCACACGCTCGGCGCATACCAGATGCCCTTCAACGCCTCTTTCAGCACGTACACCATCGCCAGCGGTTGATTCGCCGCCAACAGCTCCTGCAACTTCACATCCTGTTTTTCACTCAGCTTCGCCCGATTACGTAGCAGCAACCAACGCGCACTTTTGACCACTTTTCGCGCCGGTTTATCGCTTTTCAGTGCATTCGCCTGCTCCACTCGCACCCGGTCCACCACCTCTCGGCCATAGCGAGCCACCACGTGGAACAGGTCGTAGACCACCTCCGCCTGCGGGCAGTGTTGCTTCACCTCCAGGTCGAACGCCGTGTTCATGTCCATCGCCACCGCCTCAATCTGCTGGCATCGCTCGCCGAGCTGCTCGAAGAAGGGACGGATAGCGGCCCGGCTGTTGCCGTGCCCCACCCACAGGACGCGGGTTCGCTCGGCATCCATGATCACGGTGGCATAGCGGTGTCCCTTGTGCAGGGCAAACTCATCCATCACCAGCCGCCGCACCTCCCCAAGTTCGATGGTGCCCACACTGGTCTGCAAACGGCGCTTGTCGATCTCCTTGATGGTGTGCCAACCGACCCCGGTGAGCTGGCTGACATGGCGGATGGGGAGGTACTGAACGAGCGCTTCAATCCAGCACTGCATGCGCCGGGTGAGGCGGGAGCCAGAGGGGAGCCAGTCGATATGTTCACTGACGCGACCACAGCGCAGACAGTCGACGCGGCGAACAGGCAGTTGTAACCAGACTTGTCGGTCAAATAGGTCTCGCTCACGCACCCGGCGGATACGTTGGTCGTGGATCAATGGCGTGGGTTGCAGGCATCGGCGACAACGGGGCAACAGGTCGGCGCGAGGCTCAAGGGTAAACAGGGTGTGATGGTTGGCAGAAAGCGCTTGGGCGATGACGGTATAACCTGGCCAGAAGGAGGCAATATCAATATGATGCACGGCGACAGCAGGGTGATGGTGGTGGTGTGTTTGGAGACAGCCAGTTTACCAGCACCCTGTCTGTCAACTTCCACTTCCCCAAGATCCCGCGAAGAACCATAAAAAAGGGGAACCTCGCGGTTCCCCTTTTTTGCGAAATCTGATGGTCGATTAACGACGCAGACCCAGCTTGGCGATCAGAGCAGCGTAACGCTGAACGTCTTTACGCTTCAGGTAGTCCAGCAGCTTACGACGCTGGGAAACCATGCGCAGCAGACCGCGACGACCGTGGTGATCCTTGGCGTGCTCCTTGAAGTGACCTTGCAGATGGTTGATCTGGGCAGTCAGCAGGGCAACTTGCACTTCGGGGGAACCGGTGTCGTTGGCGCCACGAGCGTTGTCGGCAACGATTTGAGCTTTGATCTCAGCATTTAGAGACATGGTATTACTCCAGTAGAGTGTTTAAAGGTTCACAGCCAATCTCTAATTCAGCCGTGAAATGAGGGCGGTATCATAATCGTCCCCGCCCCTTTTCGCAACGGGAAAGACGCGTGACAGACCGATACCGCCTGAGGATCACTCCTCGTCGTGGTAGCGAACCAGACGCTTGGGCGCCACGCGCCCCTCGTCATCGATCTCGCCAACCCCGATGAATTCGCGCTCCGGGCCAACCGTCATGCGGACCTGGCCGCTTTGGGGGCTACCTGCCACCTGCACGGCCTGACCCTGGTTCACATAGGCGGCCACGGCGACCAGCATGTTCACCTCGGGCAGAGAGGCCACGGCGGTGTCCATCGGCAGCAGCAGGGGATCCAGCTGCTCCCGTGGCGGAATGCTTTCGGCCTTGGCCTGCTCGAAGATACACTCGAGCTGCTCCAGGGTCAGCATCCGCTCGTAGGGGTAGCTCGCCACCTGGGTGCGACGCAGCTGGGTGACGTGAGCGCCACAGCCCAGCACTTCCCCCAGATCGTCCACCAGGGAGCGGATATAGGTACCCTTGCTGCAATGCACTTCCAGCTTCACCTCGTTCCCCTCGAAGCCGAGCAGTTTGAGTTCGAAGATGGTGATGGGACGGGCTTCCCGCTCGATCTCGATCCCTTCACGGGCATATTCGTAGAGCGGGCGGCCGTTGTGCTTGAGGGCGGAGTACATGGACGGCACCTGCATGATGGGGCCGCGGAACTGGTCCAGCGCCTCGATCAGGGTACCCACGGCCACGTTCACCGGACGGGTGGAGACCACCTCGCCGTCGGAGTCGCTGGTATTGGTGCGCTCGCCCAGCTTGGCGGTCACCTCATAGCGCTTGTCCGCTTCCAGCAGATACTGGGAGAACTTGGTGGCCTCCCCGAGGCAGATCGGCAACATGCCGGTGGCCAGGGGGTCCAGGGCGCCGGTATGACCAGCCTTGGCGGCGTTGTAGATCCGCTTGACCTTCTGCAACACATCGTTGGAAGTCAGGCCGGTCGGTTTGTCCAGCAGCAGGATGCCGTGTACGTCACGGCCTTTGAAACGACGTCTACGAGACATCTCAGGCGTTATCCTCAGTCGTGTCATCCGGTGCGGATTGCTCTTCGTCACGACCGGCTTCAGTCATGCGACGCTTGTCTTCACGCACAGTGTTGGTCACCAGGTTGGAGAGGCGCATCCCCTCGACCAGGGTCTGGTCGTAGTAGAAACGCAGCTCGGGCACCACCCGCAGACGCATGGCGCTGCCCAGCAGGCTGCGGATGTAACCGGCAGCCTCGGTCAGGCCCTTGAGCCCTTCCTTGATGCGCTCGGCGTCATTCTCCAGTTGCAAGAAGGTGACATAAACCTTGGCATAGTTGAGGTCCTTGGAGACCTCCACGTCGGAGACGGTCACCATGCCGATGCGCGGGTCTTTCACCTCGCGCTGCAGGATCAGCGCGATTTCACGCTGGATCTGCTGCCCGACCCGACGGGTCCGGCTGAATTCTCTGGCCATATTCTATCCTGCGATAAAAGGGGGCCGCGGCCCCCTATTTTGTCTAACGCTCGGCTTACAGAGTCCGCTGGATTTCAACGGTCTCGTACACCTCGATCTGGTCGCCTTCGCGCACGTCGTTGTAGTTCTTGACCGCGATACCACACTCGTAGCCGTTGCGAACTTCGTTGACGTCATCCTTGAAGCGGCGCAGGGATTCCAGCTCGCCTTCATAGATAACCACGTTGTCACGCAGAACGCGAATGCGGTTGGAACGCTTGACCACACCTTCGGTGACCATACAGCCGGCAACGGCGCCGAACTTCGGCGACTTGAAGACGCTACGCACTTCAGCCAGACCGATGATCTCCTGACGATACTCAGGAGCCAGCTTGCCGCTCATGGCCTGCTTCACTTCGTCGATCAGGTCATAGATGACGGAGTAGTAACGCAGATCCAGGCTCTCGGATTCGATGACCTTGCGCGCAGAAGCGTCGGCACGGACGTTGAAGCCCACCAGGATGGCGCTGGAAGCCGCGGCCAGGGTCGCGTCGGTTTCGGTGATGCCACCTACGCCGGAACCCACGATCTTCACCTTCACTTCGTCGGTGGAGAGTTTGACCAGGGCATCGCAGATCGCTTCCACAGAGCCTTGTACATCGGCCTTGATCACCACGTTCACTTCGGACACTTCGCCCTCGGTCATGTTGGCAAACATGTTTTCCAGCTTGGCCTTCTGCTGGCGGGCCAGCTTGACTTCGCGGAACTTGCCCTGACGGTAGAGCGCCACTTCACGGGCTTTCTTCTCGTCACGCACGACCGTGGCTTCGTCACCGGCAGAGGGAACACCGGACAGGCCGAGGATTTCCACCGGCAGGGACGGACCCGCTTCCTTGATCTCGCGACCCAGTTCGTCACGCATGGCGCGCACCCGGCCGTATTCGAGACCGCACAGAACGATGTCGCCCTGACGCAGAGTACCTTCCTGTACCAGCACGGTGGCAACCGGACCACGACCTTTATCCAGGAAGGATTCGATCACGACGCCGTTGGCCATGCCGTCAACCACCGCTTTCAGCTCCAGGACTTCGGCCTGGATCAGGATGGCTTCCAGCAGGTCGTCGATGCCTTCGCCAGACTTGGCGGAGACGTGCACGAACTGGCAATCGCCACCCCAGTCTTCGGACATGACGTTGTAACGGGCCAGCTCGGTCTTGACGCGATCCGGATCCGCTTCAGGCTTGTCGATCTTGTTCACCGCAACAACCAGCGGCACACCGGCCGCCTTGGCGTGCTGGATAGCTTCGATGGTTTGCGGCATCACGCCGTCGTCAGCTGCAACAACCAGAACAACGATGTCGGTCGCCTTGGCACCACGAGCACGCATGGAGGTAAACGCCGCGTGACCCGGGGTATCCAGGAAGGTGATCATCCCGCTGTCGGTCTGGACGTGGTACGCACCGATGTGCTGGGTAATGCCACCGGCTTCGCCCGCCGCGACCTTGGCTTTACGGATGTAGTCCAGCAGCGAGGTCTTGCCGTGGTCGACGTGACCCATGATGGTCACGACCGGCGCACGCGGCTTGGCTTCGGAGGTCTCGTCACGATCGCTAAGTACCGCCTCTTCCAGCTCGTTCTCACGGCGCAGCACTACCTTGTGACCCATCTCCTCGGCGACCAGCTGAGCGGTCTCCTGGTCGATCACCTGGTTGATGGTGGCCATGGCACCCATCTTCATCATCACCTTGATGACTTCAACGCCCTTGACGGCCATCTTGTTGGCGAGCTCCGCCACTGTGATGGTCTCGCCGATGACGACGTCACGGTTGACCACGGCAGCCGGCTTGTTGAAGCCGTGTTTCATGGCGTTCGGCATGGCCATCTTGCCACGCTTGCCTTTGCGGGCACGGGGATCGCGGGAGTTGCGGTCATTGCGGTCGTCTTCGCGACGGCCGACTTTCTTCGGCGCCTTGGCAGCGGCAGCCGTGCGACGGCTGGTCTCTTCCTTACGATCCAACTCATCTTCGGCCGCTTGCGCGTGCTTGTTGGTGGTCAGATGGTAATCGCTGCTCTCTTTGGCGCGAGCCGCTTCTTCTTCAGCCCAGCGGGCCGCATTCTGTTCCGCCATGATGCGAGCCTCTTCGGCTTTCTTCGCGGCGAGTTCTTCAGCTTTTTGCAAAGCTGTCTGTTCCTGTTGGCGCTTCAGTTCTTCTGCTTCGCGCTTGGCCATCTTTTCTGCCTCTTGCTGAGCTGTGCTACCGGCTGCTTTGGCGGGCTGTTGAGCCTGTCGAGCCTTCTGTTGTGCCTCGATCTGCGCCTTTTCCTCAGCTTCACGACGAGCCTGCTCAGCCTCACGGCGAGCCTTCTCTTCAGCGTCGAGGCGGGCCTTCTCTTCGGCCTCGCGACGAGCTTTTTCTTCTGCTTCCAAACGCGCTGTTTCCTCGGCTTCCGCCTGGCGCTGTTCATCTTCCAGCGCCGAGCGTCTTACATAGGTGCGAGACTTGCGCACTTCTACCTGCACTTCCTTGTTCTTGCCACCAGTCCCCTGAACACTCAGAGTGCTCTTGGTCTTGCGCTGCAAGGTCATGCGAGCAGGTGCGGTGACCTCGTCACCTCCATGCTGTTTCTTCAGATGTGCCAGCAGAGTCTGTTTCTCAGACTCGCTGACCATGTCGTCGGCCTTGCTCTTCACGATGCCGGCATCGACAAACTGCTGGAGAAGACGATCAACCGGCGTGTCGATGTCAGTGGCAAGTTGCTTAACTGATACTTCTGCCATTCATTTTCCTCCGTTTGACCTTATTCAGACTGCTCTTCTCCGAACCAACAGATATTGCGAGCAGCCATAATGAGCTCACCAGCCTTCTCGGCGGTCAACTCTTCGATGTCGGCAAGGTCATCGATACCTTGCTCTGCCAAATCTTCCAGGGTGCCGACACCGCGAGCGGCCAGGGCATAGGCCATTTCACGGCCGAGGCCGGAGAGATTGAGCAGTTCTTCGGAAGGCTCGACGCCTTCAAAGGATTCTTCTTTGGCCAGGGCCTTGGTGGTCAGGGCATCCTTGGCACGCTTGCGCAGCTCTTCGACCATGTCTTCATCCAGACCGTCGATGGCCAGCAGCTCGTTGACCGGGACGAAGGCAATCTCTTCCAGAGTGGAGAAGCCCTCTTCCATCAGCAGGCCGGCGAAATCGTCGTCGATATCGAGGGTGCTGGTGAACAGCGTCAGGATGCGGTCGTTCTCGGCCTGGTGCTTGGCACGCATGTCCTCGACGGTCATCACGTTCAGTTCCCAACCGGTCAGCTGGGAGGCCAGACGCACGTTCTGACCGTTGCGGCCGATGGCCTGGGCCAGGTTGGCGGCTTCCACGGCGATGTCCATGGTGTGGTTGTCTTCATCAACGATGATGGAAGCCACATCGGCTGGCGCCATGGCGTTGATCACGTATTGGGCCGGGTTGTCATCGTACAGCACGATGTCGGCACGCTCACCGCTCAGCTCGGCGGAGACGGCCTGAACGCGGGCACCACGCATGCCGATACAGGCACCGATCGGGTCGATACGACGATCGTTGGTCTTGACCGCGATCTTGGCGCGGGAACCCGGATCACGGGCGGCGCCCATGATTTCGATCATCTCTTCGCCGATTTCCGGCACTTCGATGCGGAACAGCTCTTTCAGGAAGTCCGGGCTGGAGCGGCTGACGAACAGCTGGGAACCACGGGCTTCCGGACGCACGGCGTAGAGCAGGCCACGGATACGGTCGCCGGGACGGAAGGTCTCACGGGGCAGCATGTCGTCACGGAAGATCACGGCTTCGGCATTGCTGCCCAGATCCAGGATCACGTTGTCGCGGTTGCTCTTCTTGACCACGCCGCTGATGATGGTGCCTTCCTTGTCCTTGAACTGGTCAACGACTTGGGAACGCTCTGCCTCGCGCACTTTCTGCACGATGACCTGCTTGGCGGTCTGGGTGGTGATACGGTCGAAGGTCACAGAGTCAATCTGGTCTTCAACATAGTCGCCGATCTGGATATCCGGCTGCTCGATCTGAGCGGCTTCGAGAGTGATTTCCCCGTACGGGTTCTCCATGGAAGCCTGATCGGCCACCACGACCCAACGACGATAGGTGTCATAGTCACCGGTCTTGCGATCGATCTCGACACGCACTTCAATCTCGCCTTCGTATTTTTTCTTGGTCGCAGTCGCCAGCGCAGTCTCCAGAGCCTGGAAAATCTTCTCGCGGGGGACAGCCTTCTCGTTGGACACAGCGTCAACGACCAGCAAAATCTCTTTATTCATATCCGATAGCCTCGTTAACCAAAGTTCGGCACTATGTTCGCTTTTTGGATATTGGTGAAAGCCAACACCTCGTCCTTACCATCTACCGTCAGAGTGATCATGTCCCCCTGCACGGCTTTGATTACGCCTTTGAATTTGCGGCGGTTGTTTGTTGCCATCCGAAGCGTTACCGCCGCCTCCTGGCCAACGTATTTTTCGAACTGGGCGACCTTGAACAGTGGACGATCCAGACCCGGGGAAGACACCTCAAGGTAGTACTCCTCGGTGATGGGATCTTCGACATCCATGATGGCGCCGACCTGGCGGCTCACCTCGGCACAGTCTTCCACCGTCACGCCTTGCTCCGAGTCGATGAAAACGCGCAAGGTCGAGTGCTTACCCGCACGGATAAACTCGATACCCCACAGTTCAAAACCCAAGGCAACGACCGGAGCCTCGAGCAGATCGGTCAAACGTTGTTCCAATGTAGCCAAAGTCACCCTCCGAAAAACGAAAAAAGGGCATATAGCCCAGATAGAAATAGATTCAGAGTAAATTGCACATAACAAAAAGCCCCGATGTCAAATCGGGGCTTGGCGCTTTACCCTGATTGTCGCCTCGCAGCGACCGCCTTCCTGAGCGTAGGAAATGCGTGAAATTTGGTTGCGGGGGCCGGATTTGAACCGACGACCTTCGGGTTATGAGCCCGACGAGCTACCATGCTGCTCCACCCCGCGTCCGAAATCGTGCGAGATTATAGCCACTTCACTCTCGTGAGACAATACTCAGTGGCTATAACATCCCGGTTACCCGGGTTCACTGCTTAATTGGTGCCGTGGGCGGGACTCGAACCCGCACACCCTAGAGCACTACCCCCTCAAGATAGCGTGTCTACCAATTCCACCACCACGGCAAAACTCTTATTCGGGAACGTCAGTATCTTTCTTCACTGGCGATTTGCTCTGCTCAACTTGTTGAGTCTGTTGCAGATTTTCCCATTCACTACCCTGCTTGACCTTGTTGCTGGACATGGAACCCAGAACCAGACTAATCAAGAAAAACAGAGTAGCCAAAATCGCTGTTGTGCGGGTCAGGAAGCTGCCCGAACCACCGGAGCCGAACACTGTGTTCGATGCCCCTGCGCCGAAGGAGGCGCCCATATCAGCCCCTTTACCTTGCTGAATCATCACCAGACCAATCAGAGCCAGCGATACCAGCAGATAAACGACCAAAAGAATCTCGTACATTTAACTTGCACCCTTTGCCGCTTCAACTATTCCTAAAAACGCCTCGCCATCAAGACTTGCCCTGCCTATCAGACCGCCATCAATATCGGGCTGCGCAAACAAATCTTGTGCATTGGCCGGTGTCACGCTCCCACCATAGATGATTCTGACTTTCTCACCTATTACCGGAGTATCCTCCGCCAAGCGACTGCGAATAAAGGAATGAACCTCTTGTGCCTGCTCGGGTGTGGCGCATTTACCTGTACCTACAGCCCAGATTGGCTCGTAGGCGATGATAGCATTATCGAAAGCCATCGCGCCATTTTTCTCTATGACGATGTCCAGTTCCTCGGCAATCACCTCAAAGGTTCTTCTTGCCTGCCTCGCCGCGCCTGACTCACCCAGACAAAGTATGGGTATCAGACCTGCTGCTCTGACTGCCGCAAACTTCTCTGCGACGATAAAACTGGTCTCACCAAAGAGACGCCTGCGCTCGGAGTGGCCAACAAGTACATATCGGCAACCTGCCTCGACCAGCATCTCACACGAGATTTCACCCGTATAAGCGCCCTGTCTGTGCTGACTCACGTTCTGAGCCCCCAGCTTCACTCTTCCCTGCTCACCGAGCAGTTCGGCCGTGAAACCGAGATGCACATGGGATGGACACAAGACCACATCTACGTCTTCATCAATGCGTTCTGTGCACTGACTCGTAAACTGCTCTAACTGCGACCTACTACCGTGTAACTTCCAGTTGGCTGCTACAAACGGCTTGCGATGTCCCATCGGCAACTCCCTTGCGAAAGCGGGGCTGATAATATCCAGAGGATGCTCAGCTGACAAGTGCTATTTTCAAATTTTCGAATCGTTTGAACAAGATACAACCAAGGCGACTAAAAAGCCGCCTTGGTTGTTCATTAAAACGCCGATTCGACCTGTTTGGCGATGCGCTCTGCCATATCGCGCACCTGCTGTTCGTGTTCACCTTCGACCATGACCCGGATCAGGGGCTCGGTGCCGGATTTGCGCAACAGCACCCGGCCACGGCCGGCCAGTTCCAGCTCCACTGCCGCCACTTCCTGCTGAACGGCACTGGAGGTCAGCGGATCCTTGCCTTCGGCGAAGCGCACATTGACCAGCACTTGCGGGAACTTACTCATGCCCGAACGCAATTTGGCCAGCGGCATCTCGGCACTGCGCATGGCCGTCAGCACCTGCAGGGCGGCGACGATACCATCCCCCGTGGTGGTCTGATCCAGGCAGATGATGTGACCGGAGTTTTCGCCCCCGATGCGCCAGCCCTTCTCGTTCATCATTTCAAGCACGTAGCGGTCACCTACCTTGGCACGGGCAAAGGGGATGCCCAGGGTCTGAAGCGCCAGCTCCAGCCCCATGTTGGCCATCAGGGTGCCCACCACACCGCCCTTGAGACGGCCATGGCGCAGGGCATCCCGGGCGATGATGTAGAGGATCTCATCTCCGTCGATGATGTAACCTGTGCTGTCCACCATCACCAGACGGTCGCCGTCACCGTCGAAGGCAACGCCGAGATCGGCTTTGCATTCCTGGACCTTGGCGGCCAGCGCCTCCGGTGCGGTGGAACCGACGCCGTCATTGATGTTGAGCCCATCCGGGCTGCAGCCGATGGCGATGACTTCGGCACCCAGTTCGCGGAAGACGGAAGGGGCGATGTGGTAGGTGGCACCATGACCGCAATCCACCACCATTTTCAGCCCTTCCAGGCTCAGATTGGAGGGGAAGGTGCTCTTGCAGAATTCGATGTAGCGACCAGCCGCATCATCGATGCGCTGCGCCTTGCCAAGCTCCGCGGACTCCACGCACTTGAGTTCGTTGTCGAGCTCGGCTTCGATGGCCAGCTCGACATCATCGGGCAGCTTGGTGCCGTCGGCGGAGAAGAACTTGATGCCGTTGTCGTAATAGGGGTTGTGGGATGCACTGATGACGATGCCGGCTTCGGCACGGAAGGTGCGAGTCAGGTAGGCAACCGCCGGGGTGGGCATGGGTCCCATCAGTATGGCTTTGAGACCGGCGGCGGAGAGCCCCGCCTCCAGTGCCGACTCCAGCATATAACCGGAGATACGGGTATCCTTGCCGATCAGCACCTTCTTGGTCCCTTTCTTGGAGAGCACCTTGCCGGCGGCCCAGCCCAGTTTCATGACGAAATCCGGGGTGATCGGGTATTCACCCACCTTGCCGCGCACGCCGTCGGTGCCGAAGTACTTTCTGGTCATTGTCTGTTTCTCGTTTTTCTATTTGGATATGAAATCTTGTCCCGTCATGGTCATCCAGCCTGTACGCAAGACATCCATGGTGGCCCGCACGTCGTGCACCCGGATGATCCTGGCGCCATGTTGCAACCCGATCAGGGCACAGGCCAGACTACCAGCCAACCGCTCGGCTACCGGGCGGTCAAGCAGGTTGCCTATCATAGACTTTCGTGACATGCCCACCAAGAGCGGAAGTTGGTAATCGAGCAGTGACGCCTGCTGTGCCAGCAGCTGATAGTTGTGCGCCAGCGTCTTGCCAAAGCCATAGCCTGGATCCAGTACCAGATGCTCACGCGGGATACCGGCCCCCAGACAAGCGGCAATCCGCTCGTCAAAGAAGGCTCTCACCTCCCCCAGCAAATCGTCATAGTGCGGCTCCACCTGCATGGTACGGGGCTGCCCCTGCATGTGCATGAGGCATACCGGTACGCCAGCCTCGGCCGCCGCGCCCAGCGCTCCCGGCTCTTGCAGGGCGCGGACATCATTGATGAGGTGACCACCTGCAGCACAACCCTCCCGCATGACAATCGCCTTGGAGGTATCGAGGGAGATCATCACATCCAGCTCGGCGACCATGCGCTCCACCACGGGGATGACCCTGTCCAGCTCCTCCTGCTCGCTCACGTCGGGGGCGCCCGGGCGGGTCGACTCGCCACCTATATCGATAAGGGTGGCCCCATCGGCCACCATGTCGCGGGCATGACCCAACGCCAGATCGATCTGCTTGAAGCGGCCACCATCTGAAAAGGAGTCCGGCGTCACATTGAGAATGCCCATGACATGGGGACGGTCGAGAGAAAGGGGACGTCCCTTGCTGATTAACTGCATTGCTTCAACTACCTCCAACAAGAGCGGCAAACTCTTCGTGCAAAGAAAAACCCCGGGCAAGCCCGGGGTTTGTATCATGGCAACTTATTTGGCCGGGACATCGTTCGCCTTGTCGATGTCACTCAGAGGTGCACTGCCCTCTTCAGCCGGCGCCTTGGCCTCCGGCCCGTTGTTCACGCTGGCACCACCTTGCGGGGTGTCACCATGCTCATCATGCCAGTTGCTGGGAGCACGGACCTCGCGACGCGCCATCAGATCATCGATCTGCTTGGCATCGATGGTCTCGTACTTCATCAATGCATCTTTCATGGTGTGCAGCACATCCATGTTGTCCAGCAGGATCTGCTTGGCACGATCGTAGTTGCGATCGATGACCTGCTTGACCTCTGCATCGATGATGCGGGCGGTATCGTCAGACATGTGCTTGGCCTTGGCCATGCTGCGGCCGAGGAAGACTTCACCATCCTCTTCTGCGTAAAGCATGGGGCCGAGACGCTCGGACATGCCCCACTGGGTGACCATCTTGCGAGCGATGTCGGTGGCACGTTCGATGTCGTTGGATGCACCGGTCGATACCTTCTCGGCACCGTAGATCAACTCTTCCGCCAGACGACCGCCATACAGGCTGGAGATCATGGACTCCAGATGCTGCTTGGAGTGGCTCCAGCGGTCCTGCTCCGGCAGGTACATGGTCACACCCAGCGCACGGCCGCGCGGAATGATGGAGACCTTGTAGACAGGATCATGATCCGGCACCACGCGACCAATGATGGCGTGACCCGCTTCGTGATAGGCCGTCATCTCCTTCTCGGACTCTTTCATCACCATGG
Organism: Aeromonas sp. FDAARGOS 1402; assembly: GCF_019046925.1. Classification (NCBI taxonomy): domain Bacteria; kingdom Pseudomonadati; phylum Pseudomonadota; class Gammaproteobacteria; order Aeromonadales; family Aeromonadaceae; genus Aeromonas; species Aeromonas sp. FDAARGOS 1402. The sequence continues at coordinate 2,484,787 of NZ_CP077201.1, read as the reverse complement.
AGCGACGTTCTGCCCCCATCATGATCTTGTCCTTCGCCTTTTCGAACTCCAGCATGGAGACCACTCGGCGGCTCTCGCGAGCAGAGAAGAGGGCAGCCTCGTTCACCAGGTTGGCCAGATCGGCACCGGAGAAACCAGGGGTACCACGGGCAATCAGCGCCGGATTGACATCATCCGCCAGCGGCACCTTGCGCATGTGTACCTTCAGGATCTGCTCACGACCGCGAACATCCGGCAAGCCGACCACGACCTGGCGGTCGAAACGACCCGGACGCAGCAGCGCAGGGTCCAGTACGTCGGGACGGTTGGTGGCGGCAATGACGATGATGCCTTCATTGCCTTCGAAACCATCCATTTCAACCAGCATCTGGTTCAGGGTCTGCTCACGTTCGTCGTGACCACCACCCAGACCGGCGCCACGCTGGCGACCGACCGCATCGATCTCATCAATGAAGATGATGCAGGGGGAGGATTTCTTGGCCTGTTCGAACATGTCACGCACCCGGGAGGCACCGACACCCACGAACATTTCCACGAAGTCCGAACCTGAAATGGTGAAGAAGGGCACCTTGGCCTCGCCTGCAATGGCTTTGGCCAGCAGGGTCTTACCGGTACCGGGAGGACCTACCAACAGGACGCCAGTCGGGATCTTGCCACCCAGCTTCTGGAATTTGGTCGGGTCACGCAGATAGTCGACCAGCTCCTTGACCTCTTCCTTTGCCTCGTCACAACCGGCTACGTCGGCGAAGGTAGTCTTGATCTGATCTTCGCTCATCAGGCGAGCCTTGCTCTTGCCGAACGACATGGCACCCTTGCCGCCGCCGCCCTGCATCTGACGCATGAAGAAGACCCAGACACCGATCAGCAACAGCATCGGGAACCAGGAGATGAAGATGGACGTGATCAGGGACGGTTCTTCCGGCTTCTCACCCATCACTTTGACGTTATGGTTGAGCATGTCGTTGAGCAGTTGGGGATCCGGCGCAGGAATGATGGTGGTGAAACGTTCACCGGTGCGCTTGACGCCATTGATGACCTTGCCATCCATCCGCACTTCACGGATCTGCTCCTGGGTCACTTCTTTCACGAAGCTGGAATAGTCCAGCTGGCGACTGGTGGTATCGCTGGGGCTGAAGCTATTGAACACCGACATCAGCACGACGGCGATGACCAGCCACAGGATTAGGTTTTTCGCCATGTCACTCAAATCAATGACCTCGCAGACTGACAGTTAACGATGAGGGTTAGGGTACTACAGTTTAAAACCGGTAGCCACAATGTAGACTTCTCGTGAACGGGCACGGGACGAGTCTGGTTTTCGAATCTTGACGACAGAGAAAAGTCTACGTATTTCATTGAGATAGGCATCAAACCCTTCCCCCTGGAACACCTTGACTACAAAACTGCCATTACTGCTTAGGACCTGATTGCACATGTCCAGCGCCAGTTCCACCAGGTACATGGCACGGGCTTGATCCACCTGCTGGGTACCGCTCATGTTGGGCGCCATGTCGGACATGACGACATCCACCTTGTCGGGGCCGACTCGCTCCAGCAAGGCGCCGAGTACAGTTTCCTCCCGAAAGTCCCCTTGCAGGAAATCGACACCGGCAATGGAATCCATCGGCAAAATATCACACGCAATGACGCGCCCCTTGTCACCGACCTGGTCGATGGCAAATTGGGACCAGCCACCGGGAGCAGCCCCCAGGTCCACTACCGTCATCCCCGGCTTGAGCAGCCGGTCTTTGCCCTGGATCTCGTCGATCTTGAAAACGGCGCGAGAGCGCAGTCCCAACTTCTGGGCTTTCTTGACGTATTGGTCGTCGAAATGTTCTTTTAACCAGCGGGTTGAACTGGGGGAACGTTTTTTCTGGGTCATGATTGTCGACTTTAAAAAACCACAAGGGTTATTAGTATTAAGGGCTAAGTGGGGGTAGAATACGCCCCTTTCAACCCTGACTTATGAAGAAATTGCCATGATTCTCAACAATAAACAGAAACAGTACCTCAAGGGCCTGGCCCACAGTCTGAAGCCGGTCGTCCTGCTGGGACAACACGGTCTGACCGAAGGGGTGCTGGCCGAGATCGATCTGGCCCTGAACCACCACGAGCTGATCAAGGTTAAGGTTGCGTCTGAAGATCGTGAGATGAAACAGCTGGTGATGGATGCCATCGTTCGCGAGACCGGCGCCATCAAGGTACAGAGCATGGGCCATGTACTGACCATCTACCGTCAGGCCAAAGAGCCCAAGATCCAGTTGCCACGCAAGTAACAGGAAAGAGCATTCGCTCTTTCCTTCATTTCCCTTCTTCCCAAGTCGCTTGCCAAAATAGTTGCCAGGCCCTTAACCTGCGATGAATAGCCGTGGACACCCACTATGGACAAGCATCAGCTCCTCACCGATGAAGAACTGGCCATGCTGCGGGACCTGGGAAACGATGAAGACATTGCCACCAGCCAATACCTGCGCGGCACCCTGCCCCTTCCTCTCCAAAGCCTGTTGCAGCGAGCCAAGCCTCTGACACTCGAAGCCCGCATCGCCGGCTACCAATTGCGTTTCCCGCTCCACTGCACCCAGGCAGAGGAGGGCCACGCCGAGCTGCGCATCGCCGCGCCGACCATTACCGAGCTGGGTTCGCCCCATCTGCGCGCCTGGCGACTCGACGAAAAGGCCGTGCTCTGCACCGAAGACGCGGAGTACGAGGTATACAGCCTCTCCCTTGGCGGTCTCATCGTGGCCGGCTTGCCGGACTCCTCTGCCAAGGGAGATCCACTTGGCGGATACCTTCGCATCGAGGATCTCCCTCCCCTGGCCATGACAGGCACCCTCGTCAGGCACGTGGATGCCAATCAACATTACCATGACTGGGCCGTCCAGTTCCGGCTGGGCAAGGAGGATCAGGAACAATTGCGGGACTGGCTCTTCCAGCGCCACCAGGACGCCTTCGTCCAGGCCTATCAGGGTGACTAAAGACAACAGGGGAGCCCGGCTCCCCTGTCTCTTTCCCCGACGTTCAATCAGAGATAGGCAACTTCCAGGATCTCGTACTCCACATCGCCACCCGGCGTCTTGACGATGGCAACGTCATCCACTTCCTTGCCGATCAGGGCGCGGGCAATGGGGGAATTCACGGAGATCATGTTCTGCTTGATGTCCGCCTCGTCGTCTCCCACGATGCGGTAGACCACTTCCTCTTCCGTTTCACTTTTGAGCAGGGTCACGGTTGCGCCGAAGATGACGCGGCCATTGTTGGCAATCTTGGTGACATCGATAATCTGGGCATTGGAGAGCTTGCCTTCGATTTCCTGAATGCGGCCTTCACAGAAACCCTGCTGCTCGCGGGCGGCATGGTATTCGGCATTTTCTTTCAGATCGCCATGTTCACGGGCATCAGCAATCGCTTCGATAATCTGGGGACGCAGCTCGGTCTTGAGATAATCGAGCTCTTGACGCAGCTTTTCAGCGCCGCGAACAGTCATCGGAGTATGATTCATAGTCGAAACCTGGGTTGCTTTATAAAGAGAAGCTGCGGCAATCAAAAGAGAGCCGCAGCTGTCGGTTCGGATGGGGCATCTTAATATGAAGCCGCCACAAAATCCATGTCAGCCCCTGCGAGCGGGATCCCGCTTTGGGCCAGCGTTACTTGGATTCCGAGACGCCAAGCGGAGCCGACACCGTCGGTTTGCCCTGCATGATGGCGATCTCGACACGTCGATTCATGCGCCGATTCTCCGGGCTGTTGTTGGGCACCAGCGGCTGGGAATCCGCCATCCCTTGCACCACCAGACGATTGCCGTCAAAACCGGGCACCTTGATCATCTGGTGGGCAACCGCCACCGCCCGCTGGGACGAAAGCTCCCAGTTGGACTGGAACAACTCATCCTCGGTGGCCACATTGTCGGTGTGGCCGGAGACGGTGATCTCCCCCGGCACATCCTTGAGCAGCGCAGCCACCTTGCGGATCACCGGCCAGAACTGGGGTTGCAGGAAGGCGGATCCCGCCGGGAACGCCGCTTTCTCGCGAATGCGAATGATGATCTGCTGACCCAGCGCCTCTATCTCGATGGCCCCATCCTGGATCTGGGCCTGCATCTGCTCCGCCAGAGCCTTGGCCAGGGTGTTGGACTGTTCCTGCGCCTTCTGGGCCTCCTGGGCGGTATCGCCACCGCTCTGCTGGCCTTCGGTCTTGTCATGTCCACCCGCCTTGTCCGCATCCCCAGGCTGGAAATCCAGCTCGGTCTGGGTCATGTCGATGGTCTGCTGCATGATGGTGTCAATAGGCGTCGGCTCGGGGCGACCAGGACGAAACTCCTGGGCGATGACGGAGGTTCCCTTGGGGATATCCTTGACCTCCAGGATGTTCTGCACCCCGAACGCCTTCTCCATGGAACCGGCGATCTGCTTGAACTTCTGCACATCCATCTCGGCAAAGGAGAGCAAGAGCACGAAGAAGCACATCAGCAGAGACATGAGATCCGCGAAGGTTCCCATGTAACCGGGTAATCCGGGAGGCGGGCACTTGCACTTTGCCATCTGTGCGCTCCTATTCGGTCCCGTTGTTGCGTTTCGACTGATTCAGGTAGTTCTGCAACATGGCCTGGATCACCCTCGGGTTCTGTCCATCCTGGATCCCCATGATGGCGTCGAGGATCAGGGTGCGGCTCAACTGTTCCTCGCCGCTGCGCAGTTCCAGCTTGTCCGCGATGGGGATGGCAATCATGTTGGCCTCGATGGCGCCATACAGGGTCGTCAGCAAGGCGACCGCCATGGCCGGACCGATGGATTTGGGGTCGCTCATGTTGGCCAGCATGGCCACCAACCCCACCAGGGTACCGATCATGCCCATGGCCGGACCGAGATCCCCCAGGGAGCGGAACACCTTGATGGCCGTGGCGTGACGCTCGGACGTCAGTTCGATGTCCTTCTCCATCACCGCACGCACCACGTCGGCATCATGGCCGTCCACCAGCATGTCGATGCCCTTTTTCATGAAGGTATTGGGGATCTCCGCCGCCTCCAGAGCCAGAAAGCCCCCCTTGCGGGCCGCATCCGCCAGTTCCACCGCCTTGGTGATGAGATCGTCGAGCTTGTCCCCCTTGTACATGAAGGCCTTGCCCGCGACCTTGAAGGCCATTAGAAACTGGCCGAGGTTGAATTTCATCATGCAGATGAACACGGACCCCAGTATGGTGATGTAGACCGATGGCATGTCCACATACATGCTCATGGGGCCGCCCAGCAACATGCCGTACACTACGACCCCGAACCCCAGCACTAAGCCTATCAGACTCCCTAAATCCACATCCCTACTCCTGTCGCCGAACGTGCCGTCTAATTATATTGCGTTGAATTTTCTGCTATTGCGTCCCCGGCAGCAAGTCCGGCACACCGCAATCGCCGATCGGCAATGCGTGGTTGCATGCCCGTTCTTATCGGCCAGGGTCAGGATAGTTTGAGGACGCCGCGTTTTTCTGCCTCCCCCCTGTGGCCGGTCGATGTTAAGATGAGCCGTTTTTTTCAATCCCCGAGGATGGACATGGCCAGTAAAAAAATCGACCGTCTGAGTTTTGATGCCACCCTGGAAGAGCTGGAAACCATAGTGCATCAACTCGAACAGGGCTCGCTCCCCCTCGAGGAGGCACTCAAACAATTCGAACAGGGCATCCATCTGGTGCGCGCCGGCCAGCAGAAGCTGGAACAGGCCGAGCAGAAGATCCAGATCCTCCTGACCCAGGCCGATGGCAGCGAGCAAGCGGTCCCCTTTCGAGCAGAACAAGGAGAGGAGTGAGTGACCCTGGACGATTTCTCCCGCCTGCATCGGCGCCGCATCGACGATTGCCTCTCGGCACAGCTTGACGCCCTGCCCGCCATGGCGCCACGTTTGCGGGACGCGATGAAATACGGCCTGCTGCTCGGTGGGAAACGGGTGCGCCCCTTCCTGGTCTATGCCGTCGGCGAGATGCTGGGCGTCAAGAGCGAACTGCTGGATGGCCCCGCCGCCGCCGTGGAGTGCATTCACGCATACTCCCTCCTGCACGACGACCTGCCCGCCATGGATGACGACGACCTGCGTCGTGGCCAACCCACCGTACACAAGGCCTTCGATGAAGGCACTGCCATCCTGGCGGGCGATGCCCTGCAGACCCTGGCGTTTTCCATTCTGGCCGACCACCCCATGCCCGATACATTGATGGCCAACCGGGTGCGGATGCTGAGTGCCCTGGCCCGCGCGTCCGGCTATCTCGGCATGTGCGGCGGTCAGGCACTGGATCTGGATGCCGAAGGGCGCCGGATCAGCCTCGCAGAGCTGGAGCAGGTGCACCGCCACAAGACCGGGGCCCTCATCGAGTGCGCCGTGACCCTCGGCGCCCTGTGCAAGGCTGACGTGGAACCCGCCACCCTCACCGCCCTGCAAACCTATGCCGCCGCCATCGGACTCGCCTTCCAGGTGCAGGACGACATCCTCGACATCACGGGCGATACTGCCACCCTGGGCAAGCCGCAAGGCTCGGATCTGGCGCAGGAGAAGAGCACCTATCCGGCCCTGCTCGGTCTCGACCCTGCCCGTGAGCTGGCTCGCGAACTGCATGACAAGGCCTTAACAGCCCTGCAATCCTTGCCCTACAATACCGACATTCTGGAAGCGTTTGCCGATTACATCATCGAGCGAACCCACTAAACGCTGGATAACAGTAACAATATGAGCGTTGATATTAGCGATTTCCCCAACCTGGCCCTCGCGGATACGCCGGTCGAGTTGCGATCCCTGCCCAAAGAGCGGCTGCCCATTCTGTGCGAAGAGCTGCGCGAGTATCTGCTGCGCTCGGTGAGCCGCTCCAGCGGCCACTTCGCCTCCGGCCTTGGCACTGTCGAGCTGACGGTCGCCCTGCACTATGTCTACAACACCCCCTTCGATCGACTGGTGTGGGACGTAGGCCACCAGGCCTATCCCCACAAGATCCTGACCGGACGACGGGAACGCATTCACACCATTCGCCAGAAAGATGGCCTGCACCCCTTCCCCTGGCGGGAAGAGAGCGAGTACGACGTGCTCAGCGTGGGCCACTCCAGCACCTCCATCGGGGCGGCGCTCGGCATGGCGGTGGCGGCCGAGAGCGAAGGGCTTGGCCGCAAGGTGGTCGCGGTCATCGGTGATGGCGCCATCACCGCCGGCATGGCCTTCGAGGCCCTCAATCACGCCGGCGACGTCCACAAGGACATGCTGGTGGTGCTCAATGACAACGAGATGTCCATCTCCGAGAACGTGGGGGCCCTGAACAATCACCTCGCCAGGCTGATGTCCGGCAAGCTCTACACCACCATTCGCGAGGGGGGCAAGAAGGTGCTGGCGGGTCTGCCGCCGGTCAAGGAGCTCGCCAAGCGGGCCGAGGAGCACCTCAAGGGCATGGTGGTACCCGGCACTCTGTTCGAGGAGTTCGGCTTCAACTACATCGGCCCCATCGACGGTCACGACATCCATGCCCTGGTCGAAACCCTGCGCAACATGCGCAACCTCAAGGGTCCCCAGCTGCTGCACGTCAAGACCAAAAAGGGCAAGGGCTACGAGCCGGCGGAAAAAGATCCCATCGGCTATCACGCCGTCCCCAAATTCAACCCGGATGACTGTGCCCTGCCCAAGAGCGCCGGTGGCAAACCCACCTTCTCCGCCATCTTCGGTCAGTGGCTGTGCGATATCGCCGCCAAGGACGAGCGCGTGGTCGGTATCACCCCCGCCATGCGCGAAGGCTCCGGTCTGGTGAAATTCAGCCAGCAATATCCGGATCGCTACTTCGATGTGGCCATCGCCGAGCAACATGCTGTCACCTTCGCCGCCGGTCTCGCCATCGCCGACCAGAAACCCGTGGTCGCCATCTATTCGAGCTTCCTGCAGCGGGCCTATGACCAGCTGATCCACGATGTGGCGCTGCAGAACCTGCCGGTGCTGTTCGCCATCGACCGGGCCGGTCTGGTGGGGGCCGACGGCCCGACCCATCAGGGGGCGTTCGACATCAGCTTCCTGCGCACCGTGCCCAACATGGTGGTGATGACCCCGTCCGACGAGAACGAGTGCCGCCAGATGCTCTACACCGGCTATCTGTGCAACGGGCCAGCGGCGGTGCGCTACCCCCGTGGCAGCGGCACCGGTATCCAGGCCGAGAGCGAGATGCAGGCCCTGCCCCTCGGCAAGGGACGTGTCGTTCGCGAGGGCAAGGGGACCGCCATCCTGGCGTTCGGCACCCTGCTGCAACAGGCCAGAGCAGCCGCCGAGGCGCTGGATGCCACCCTGGTGGACATGCGCTTCGTCAAACCCATGGACGAGGCGCTGGTGCTCTCTCTGGCCGCCTCCCACGATCAGTTCGTCACCCTTGAGGACAACGCCATCATGGGCGGTGCAGGCTCTGCGGTGAACGAGCTGCTGATGGGCTGCAAGCAGTGCAAACCGGTGCTCAACCTCGGCCTGCCGGACCGCTTCATCGAGCAGGGCACCCAGGATGAGATCTATGCCCTGCTGGGGCTGGACAGCGTGGGCATTCAGACCCGCATCGAGAGCTGGCTGCAGGCCTGACAAGAGTTATCGCAAGCAACAAAAAAGGGCGCCTGATGGCGCCCTTTTTTGTTATTCACTGTGCCAGACCAAACCTGCTCACACACTGTCGCGAGAAGGCCGTCAACAAGATTACAAGCCGCTCAGGAACCGAGACAGACATGAGCACTCCTTGATTCCACATAAGCGAGCAGCACATGAACCTTGATCACGGCCTCGCAGCCAGTTCGTGGAGAGGTTTATCAGCCCTTGTAGATCTTCGGGTTGAACACATCCCGCAGCCAGTCACCCAGCAGGTTGATCACCAGCACCAGCACCACCAGGCAGAGACCCGGGAAGGCGGTGATCCACCAGGACCCGGAGAAGATGTAGTTGAAGCCCACGCTGATGAGCGACCCCAGGGACGGTTGATCCACCGGCATCCCCAGACCCAGGAAGGAGAGGGCCGCCTCGCTCATGATGGCGTTCGCCACCTGCACGGTGGAGATGACCAGGATGGGTGACAGGCAGTTCGGCAGAATGTGGCGGAACATGATGCGCGGGGCGCGGAACCCCATCACCTGAGCCGCTTCCACATACTCCTTCTTCTTCTCCGCCAGCACGGAGGCGCGCACCGTCCGGGCATACTGGGGCCACTCGGCGATACCGATGATCACCACCAGCATCAGGATGGCGAACTTCGAGTAGAACTCGGAGCCAAAGGTCGCCTGGAAGATGGCGGAGATGATGATCGCCACCATCATGGTGGAGAACGACAGCTGCACATCGGCAAAGCGCATCAGCAGGTTGTCGATGCGACCACCAAAGTAACCGGCCATCAGACCGATGACGATACCGAGCACCAGCTGCAGCCCCACCGCGAACAGACCAATGGTCAGCGAGATGCGGGCGCCATAGAGGATGGTGCTCCAGATGTCGCGTCCCTGGTTGTCGGTCCCGAGCCAGAAGCGGGCCTCGCCCCCTTCCAGCCAGGAGGGGGGCAGCTCCGCATCCATCAGATCGAAGCTGGTCTGGTCATAGACGTTGTGCGGTGCGATCCAGGGTGCCAGCAGGGCCGCCAGCACGAAGACCACAAACACCGCAAAGCTGAACATGGCTACCTTGTCCCGCAGGAAGTAGTAGACGATGTCGGAATTTTTGAAGCGTGCCCAACGGCTTGGGCTTGCAGTTACAGCATTAGTCATCTGTTACCCCTTGGCGGTCAGGTTGACGGTCGGGTTGATCAACCCGTAGAGCAGGTCGACCAGGGTATTGGTCACCACGAAGATCAGGCCCACGAAGATGACGTAGGCGGTGATCAGCGGCGTATCGACCCGGTGGATCGCCTCAAGGAAGAGGAAGCCGGTCCCCGGCCACTGGAACACGCTCTCGGTCAAGATGGTGTAGGCCACCATGGTCCCGATCTGCACACCGCCCACCGTGATGACCGGCAGCATGGTGTTCTTCAGGGCGTGCTGGTAGTAGACCTTGTTGTTGTCCAGCCCCTTGGCACGGGCAAACTTGACGTACTCAGAGGAGAGCTGTTCCAGCATCTCCGAGCGCACCAGCCGGATGAACAGCGGCAGCATGATGGACGAGAGGGAGACCGCAGGCAGCACCAGGTGCAGGATACCGTCCCAGGTAAAGAATCCCGACTCCCAGCCCAGCAGGTTGTAAGTCTCGCCACGGCCATAGGCCGGCAGCCAGCCCAGCTGGATGGAGAAGAGGTACATCAGCATGATGGCGGTCAGGAAGACCGGGATCGAGATGCCGATGCTGCTCACCGCCATGATGAGCTTGGTCAGGAAACTGCGCGGTCTTATCGCCGAATAAACCCCCAGCGGAATGGAGACCACGACGATGATGAGCGCGGCGGCAAACACCAGCTCAAGGGTAGCCACCAGCTTGTCGAGGATAACCTCGAGGGCTGGTCGCTTGAAGAAATAGGAAGTGCCCAGATCCCCGTGTACCGCGTTCTTCAAGAAGCGGCTGTATTTCACGAGGAAGGGATCATTGAGTCCCATCTTGTCGCGCAGTTCCTGGCGCACGGACTCGGAGACGGATTGTCCCACCAGCTCGCGCAGCGGATCCCCCAGGTTGTCCTGGATGGAGAAGGCGACCAGGCTGATGACGAACATCACTATCACGGCCTGATAGAACCGTTTCAGCAGGAATGTAAACATGCTTGTCCTTCTACGTGGCCTGTGTCTTGGCACAGGCTTCTGTTAATGGCGGGGCAACCATGGGTGCCCCGCCGGGTCCTTCCTTAAGCGCTTCGCTTACTTGTTGACCACCAGGTCACCCAGATAAGGGAAGTTCATCACGTTGACCACCGGCTTGATGTCGACGTTCTTCTTGGCACCGTAGGCCAGGTCTTCCCAGTGCAGCGGCACATAGGCAGCGTCGTCGATCAGCATGGCTTCCACCTTCTGCAGGATGGCGGCACGCTTGGCAGGATCGGTCTCGGTGTTGGCTTCCATCACCATCTTGTCAGCTTCTGCGTTGGCATAACCGCCGCAGTTGTACTGACCCATGCCGGTCTTGGCATCCTTGGTGAAGGTCAGGAACTCGAAGAAGTTCGCACTGTCTTCGGTGTCGGAGTGCCAGCCGATCAGCTGCATGTCAGCGGCGCACTTGTCAAACTCCGGCCAGTACTGGGCCACCGGCATGGTCTTCAGATCCACCTTGATGTTGATCTTGGACAGCATGGCGGAGACGGCCTGGGCAATCTTGACGTCGTTGACGTAGCGGGCAGCCGGGGAGATGAAGCTCATCTTGAAGCCCTTCTCGTAACCGGCTTCCTTCATCAGCTCCTTGGCCTTGGCCAGATCATACTGGGGCTTGAGCGCCTCGTTGTAGCCTGCGTAGCCTTTCGGGCTCAGCTGGCCGGCCGGGGTACCGAAGCCCTTGTTGATCTTGTCGACGATGCCCACCTGGTTGATGGCGTAGTTGATCGCCTGACGCACGCGCTTGTCTTTCAGCGCCGGGTTGGTGTTCTGGTTCAGCTCGATGATGATGGCACGGGTACCGGACAGGGTGACCAGCTGGGAATCCTTGCCGTTCTTCACGCGCTCCAGATCGTTCGGGGCAACCGGGTAGATCATGTCCACGTCGCCGCCCAGCAGGGCTGCAACACGGGTGGCGTCTTCCTTGATCGGTACCACGGTCAGGTTTTCGACGTTGCCCTTGGAGGCCTTGTCCCAGTAGTTGGCGTTACGCACGTATTCCAGCTTCACGCCCTGCTCGCGGAACTTGACGCTGAACGGACCGGTACCGGAGACATTGGTGGAGGCGAAGGAGTCACCGTTCTTCACGATCTCGGCCTTGTCCTTGCCCGCCTCGGTCTTGCCGCTATAGAACTTGGAGTCCATCGGGAAGATGTAGGTGACGGTCTGCAGCACCAGCGGGAACGGCTTGGCGGTGACGAGATCCACGGTGAAATCATCCACCTTCTTGGCTTCGGCGATGGGGTCGAAGATCGCCTTGAAGTCCGGGGAGGCCTTCAGACGGTTGACGGTCCATACCACGTCATCGGCGGTGAAGTCGTTGCCGGAGTGGAACTTCACACCCTTGCGCAGGTGGAAACGGACGGTCTTGTCGTCGATGCGCTCATACTTCTCGGCCAGACGCGGCTCGAACTGCAGATCCTGGGTGTAACGCATCAGGGGGTCGAACACCAGGTGAGACATCTCCAGGGTCTGACCGGAGAGCTGCTCCTGCGGGTCCAGCGAGGTGGCGTCGGACGCGACGGCGACCTTGATGTCGGCAGCAGAAACGTTGAACGCGAGACCAGCGGCGAACAGCGCCATGGCGATCTTGGATAATCCTTTCTTCATGTCTTTCTCCATGCTTTTGGCTTTTTATTGACAGACAAACCGGCGAACCGGTGCTTTCCTAGCTTGCGATTTCCAGCCCCTCGCGGGACATTCCCTTGAATTCCGGCATGAGGGAGATCAGCTTGCGGCTGTACTCATGCTCGGCATTGGTGAACAGTTTCTCGGTCTCGGCCACTTCCACCAGATGACCGTGCTGCATCACACCGATGCGGTCGCACATCTGGCGGATGACCGGCAGATCGTGACTGATGAACAGCATGGTGAGCCCAAGCTCCTGTTGCAAGTCTTTGAGCAGGTTGAGGATCTGGGCCTGCACCGAGACATCCAGCGCCGAGGTCGGCTCGTCGCAGATGAGGAAGCGCGGGCGGGTCGCCAGGGCGCGGGCAATGGAGATGCGCTGGCGCTGACCACCGGAGAACTCGTGGGGATACTTGACCCCGGCGCCGCGGCCCAGGCCCACGTGATCCAGCAGGTCCCCGACGATCTGCTCTATCTGCCGCTCGCTCTCGGCGAGGCGGTGGAAGCGGATCGGCTCGGCGATGATGTCACGCACCTTCATGCGCGGGTTCATCGAAGAGTACGGGTTCTGGAACACCATCTGCATCTGGCGGCGCAGGGGGCGACGCTCGTGCTCCCCTTTCAGGGCGGTGAGATCTATCCCCTCGAAGACAATCTTGCCGGTGTCGGGCGGATAGAGCCCGGTGATGGCACGGGCGATGGTGGATTTGCCGGAGCCCGACTCCCCCACCAGACCGAAAGTCTCACCCTCGAAGATCTCGAAGCTGATGTTGTTGCAGGCGCGCACGTACTGGCGGCGGCTCGGGAAGATGGAATCTTTGGTGACGAACTTCAGATCCACGTTCTCCACCCGCAACAGCGCGCCTTCATAGGTGCGCTCGTCCTGACTCTGGCCGAGCCAGTGGGTCTTGAGATCGATGCTGGTATCCGCCGCACCGGCATCCTCGATATAGGAGACCAGGGGGAAGCGCACCAGCTTCACATCCGAGCGGGGAACCGCCGAGATGAGGCTGCGGGTATAGGGGTGATTGGGGCGGCCCAGCACCTGTTCGGTGGTGCCGAACTCCACCAGATCGCCGCGGTACATCACCGCCACCTTGTCGGTGACGTTGGAGACCACACCCATGTCATGGGTCACCAGCATGCAGCCTACCTGGCGCTCTTTGCACAGGTTGCGGATGAGCTGGAGGATCTGATCCTGGATGGAGACGTCCAGCGCCGTGGTCGGCTCATCGGCGATGATGAGCTCGGGATCCCCGGAGAGGGCGATGGCGATCACCACCCGCTGGCGCATGCCACCGGAGAACTGGTGAGGATACTGCTTGATGCGCACATCCGGGTTCGGGATCCCCACCGCTCCCATCAGCTCGAGGGCCTTGGCAAAGGCCGCCTCGCGGGACAGGTCGGTGTTGGCGAGGATGGTCTCCACCAGCTGCTGCTCCACGGTGAACAGCGGGTTGAGGGAAGTCATGGGATCCTGGAAGATGAAACCGATGCGCGAGCCACGAATGGCCCGCATCTCGTTCTGGCTCTTGCCGGAGATGAGCTCGCCGTTGAGGTAGATATCGCCACGGGCGATGCGACCGGGCGGGCTCAACAGATCGATGACGGCGTTGCCGATAGTGGATTTGCCAGCGCCGGACTCACCGACGACGCCGACGATCTCGCCCTTTTCAACAGAAAAAGAGAGATCCTTGACCGCGGCAAGCACCCCGTAGCGGGAGGGGTACTCGATCCGCAAGTTTTTAACTTCAAGCAAGGACATGGTTACCTCTGCGGGGGACATCCGTCCCAAATAATTCGTCCGTAAATCAGCCGCAGATGCTGGTTGTGCCTTGGTACTGCTCGAGAGCCGTTGTTGTGTAATTAACGCTCAATCCATGAGGCAGCCAAACCAGCGATCCGGGCGGGTTTTTTGCATTTTTTTGGAATAACCCGCGAGTAAGTTAGTCGGTTTGCCCGCGGGTGTAAATGATCCAGTTATACAATTTCGCAATACTTTGCCCAGAGAATGCCGACACCCTGGGGTTAAAATGTCGATAAAAGTCACATTACCAGAGATTACGCTGGCAATGCGAGACCATCAACCAATTATGTTTCAACAAAATAGCAACAAACCATCTTATTCACTATCAGCATTATGCTGGCGAGCTTCGAATGAGTAGTGAATATTTATGTGAAATGATTTTTTGACGGCAGCATATCCGGAGTAAGGAAAAATAGGCAGAGCTAAATAGGGACAATGCAGAAGGATCAACCTGGGCCACAGGCCCGCCGGCACGGCAAGCCGGGAGGGATTGCATACAAAAAAACGCAGGCCCCTCAGGGCCTGCGTGTGCGGTATATCCGGCCTATTTGCAAGAGGAGAGCAGTGAAAAAACAGCGAGAGGGCGTTCAGATGCCGCCTCCCCTCACCAGTGGGCAAGCAGTTGCATGCAGGCCAGGGCGAACAGGCCGGCAATGAGATCGTCCAGCATGATGCCAAGCCCGCCGTGAATGCGGCGATCGAACCAGGAGATGGGCCAGGGCTTGAGCACGTCGAACAGGCGAAACAGCACGAAGCCCGCCAGCACCCACTCCCAGCCGGCCGGGGCCGCAATCATGGTGACCCCGAATCCGATGACCTCGTCCCAGACGATGGCCCCGTGATCCGGCATCCCGATGGCGTCGGTGGCGCTCTGGCAGATGCGGATGCCCGCCACGAAACCCACCACCAGCAGGGCGATGAACCAGGAGGTCGGCAGCCCGCTCACCAAGAGATAGAGCGGGATGGCTGCCAGGGTCCCCATGGTGCCCGGCGCCTTGGGGGAGAGGCCGGAGCCAAAGCCCACCGCCAGGAAGTGGAGCGGGTTTTTAAGGTTCAGCCGCGTCAGTTCGGGCTTTATCTTGAAAGACATCATGCGAAGTGATCCCAGCCCTTGAGGTGCAGTTCGACGGGTTGTTCGTCCTGCAGGTAGTCGATGCCAGGCTCCCCGGCCAGGATGCGACCGATGCGGGTGAACTTCACGCCACAATTGGCCAGCGCCGTGTCCAGGGCACCGTGATGCTCCTGGGGCACGGTGAAGCAGAGCTCGTAGTCGTCGCCCCCGGCCAGAGCCAGCTGCCAGGCATCCATGGCTGGCACCGCATCCTGCAACACGGGGGAGAGGGGCAGCAGATTGAGATCGATCTGGGCCCGCACACCGGACGCCTTGAGGATGTGGCCGAGATCGGACGCCAAGCCGTCTGAGAGATCCAGGGCGCTGCTGGCCAGCCCGCGCAGGGCCTGACCGGCCAGGATGCGGGGATGGGGATGGTCGAGGCGCGGCAGCACGGCCGCCAGCTGGTTCTCGTTGAGGGTGCGCTTGCCCAGCAGGTGGGAGAGCGCCAGGGCGGCATCTCCCAGGGTACCGGTCACGTAGACCCCGTCACCGGCCTTGGCGCCGCTGCGCATCAGGGCGCGACCTGCCGGGACCGATCCTTTCACCGAGACGGTGATGGAGAGGGGCCCGCGGGTCATGTCCCCCCCCACCAGCGCCACGTTGTAGTACTCGGCGAGCTCGAGGAACCCTTCGGCGAAACCGGCGACCCAGCGCTCGTTGATGGCGGGCAGGGTCAGGGCCAGGGAGACCCAGCGCGGCTCGGCACCCATGGCGGCCAGATCGGAGAGATTGACCGCCAGCGCCTTGTAGCCGAGATCCACCGGATCCATGTCGGGGAAGAAGTGCACGCCGCTCACCAGGGTGTCCGTGCTCACCGCCAACTGGGCGTCGGGGGGCAGGGTCAGCAGGGCACAGTCATCTCCAGGGCCCATCACCACGTCCTTGCGGGCGTGGGGGACCTTGAAGTACTTCTCAATCAGCTCAAATTCACCCATACAGTAAAAAGCCAGCAATAAGCTGGCTCCTCTCTTAATTGCTGACGGACAGCAGGATCAACGCTTGGGCAGCGTCTTGATCACCTTGTCCAGGACGCCGTTGACAAACTTGTGGCTGTCATCGGCGGCGAAGGCTTTGGCCAGCTCGATCGCTTCGTTGATCACCACGCGCGGCGGCACATCTTCACGACGGGTCAGCTCGTAGGTCGCCAGACGCAGGATTGCCTTGTCCACCATGTCCACTTCTTCCAGCGGACGGGAGAGGAAAGGCGCGAACACCTTGTCCAGCTCGTTGCAGTGGACCGCTACCCCGAACAGCAGATCGCGGAAATAGTTCAGGTCCACACCCTTGGTGTCCTGATCGATCTTGAACTGCTCTTCGATGTCGCCCACGTTGGCCTGGGTCATCTGCCACTGGTAGATGGCCTGGGTGGCGCAATGGCGGGCCTTACGGCGCTCGGACGGTTTCAATGCATTTCTCCTCGTTACACGTCCAGTTGTTTCAGGACGTTGATCATTTCGAGCGCGCTCAGTGCAGCCTCTGCACCCTTGTTACCCGCCTTGGTACCGGCGCGTTCGATGGCTTGTTCAATGTTTTCGGTGGTCAGCACGCCGAAGGCAACGGGAATGTCGTATTCCATCATTACCTGGGCCAGACCCTTGCCGTTCTCGCTCGCTACCAGTTCGAAGTGGTAGGTACCGCCGCGGATGACGGTGCCGAGTGCGACGATGGCGTCGTATTGACCGCTCTTGGCCAGCTTCTTGGCCGCCAGGGGAATTTCGACGGCCCCCGGTACGCGCACCAGGGTCAGATTGCTCTCCTGGACCTGACCTTGACGCTTCAGCACGTCCAGCGCGCCGTTCACCAGGCTGTCATTGATGAAGCTGTTGAAACGGGCAACGACAATAGCAACACGCGCCTCGGGAGCGGCGATATTTCCTTCGATAATCTTCATTGGAAATCCTGTCTCTGTGCAATCAATTAGGGGCCGGGCTCAAAAGTGCACGCATTCTAGCACAACAGAGCCGCGACAAAAAACCATGGCCGCAACGGGCGGCCATGGTGATGAATTCAACCGTACGCAGCGCTTACTCGCCGACGTACTCCACCACTTCCAGACCAAAGCCACCGAGGGCATGGTACTTCTTGGGGGAGCTCAACAGGCGCATCTTGCCGACCCCCAGCGCCTTGAGGATCTGGGAACCAACCCCGACCCGGCGCGAGGTGCCCTGCCACTTGGCCCCTTCCGGTGCCAGCCCCTTGTCGGCGGCTTCAAAACCCTTGACCCGGGCCAGCAGCTCGGCGCCATGGGCTTCCGCCCCCAGGATCACCAGCACCCCGCCCTCGTCGGCGATGCGGGCCATGGATTTGGGCAGCGGCCAGCTGCGGGCGCTGTGGCGGTCGGTGAGCAGCAGATCGCTCAGCACGTCGTGCAGGTGCACCCGTACCAGGGTCGGCTGGTCGGCCTTCACGTCCCCTTTCTTCAGGGCGAAGTGCACCTGGTTGTCGATGGTGTCGCGGAAGGTGACGAGGTCGAACTCGCCGTATTCGGTGGGCAACTTGCACTCGGCCACCTTCTCTACCGTGGTCTCGTGCTGGTTGCGGTATTCGATAAGGTCGGCAATGGTGCCGAGCTTGATGCCGTGCTGCTCGGCGAAAATCTCGAGATCCGGGCGCCGGGCCATGGTGCCGTCTTCGTTGAGGATCTCGACGATGACGGAGGCTGGCTCGAAGCCGGCCAGCCGGGCCAGATCACAGCCCGCTTCGGTGTGGCCGGCGCGGGTCAGCACACCGCCATCCTGCGCCATCAGCGGGAAGATGTGGCCGGGCTGCACCAGATCGGCGGCCTTGGCATGGGGCGCCACCGCGGCCTGCACGGTGACGGCGCGGTCGGCGGCGGAGATGCCGGTGGTCACCCCTTCCGCCGCCTCGATGGAGACGGTGAAGGCGGTGGAGAACTGGGCATTGTTGCGATCGACCATCAGCGGCAGCGCCAGCTGCTTGCAGCGATCCCGGGTCAGGGTCAGGCAGATGAGGCCACGACCGTAGCGCGCCATGAAGTTGATGTCTTCCGGGCGGACACAGGAGGCGGCCATGATCAGGTCCCCTTCGTTCTCCCTGTCTTCGTCATCCATCAGGATCACCATCTTGCCAGCCTTGATATCGGCAATGATTTCCTGGGTCGTGCTCAGCGCCATGGGCTACTCCATCAACATGCTTGGGGATTGAGCCAGTCGGCTCGACTTGATACTGCGTATTGTGCTCTAGATGGGGGCACGCGGCCCCGTTTCAATCCGCGCGGGATCACAGAACCGCGTTTTCCCGTCAAAACGGCTCACAAGAATCCGGACTGGGCCAGCTTCTCCAGGGTCAGGGTAGAGGCACTGCTCTGCTCGCGCTTGCCCGTCATCAGCCGCTCCAGATAGCGGGCTATCTGGTCCACCTCGAGGTTGACCCGGTAGCCGGGTTTCCAGCGGGCGATGGTGGTCTCCTGGGCGGTGTGGGGCACGATGGTCAGCCGGAACAGATCCCCCTGAACCGCGTTGACGGTGAGGCTGATGCCATCCACCGCAATCGACCCCTTCTCGGCGATGTAGCGGGAGAGCTCCCCCGGCGCCTTGATCCAGTATTCGATGGCGCGGCCGCTGGACGATTTGCTCTTCACCTCGCCGATGCCGTCCACGTGGCCGGAGACCAGGTGGCCGCCGAGGCGGGAAGTGGGCATCAGCGCCTTTTCGAGGTTGACCGGATCCCCCACCTTGGCGGCAGAAAAACCGGTGCGGGAGAGGGTCTCCAGGGAGACGTCGGCGGTATAGCTGTGATCCCCGAGCGCCACCACGGTGAGGCAGACGCCGTTGGTGGCGATGGAGTCGCCCAACTTGACGTCACTGAAGTCCAGGGTAGGCGCGTGCACGGTGAGGGCCATGTCCTCCCCCTGGCGACGCAGCTCGGCCAGGGTTCCCACCGCTTCGATAATTCCGGTAAACATGCAGATCACCTTGCTGATGACGGGGGCGACGGATGCCCCCGTGAACATTGAAAAATCAGGCTATTTTCGCAGTGATGCGAATATCCTGGCCAAGCATGCGCACATCCTTGAGGTTGAGTTTGGGGGCCTGGAACAGCCGGGTCAGCCCCGGCAGATGGAACAGGCCGCGCCCCTCATCCCCCATCAGTTTGGGCGCCTGATAGAGCACCAGCTCGTCCACCAGCCCCTTCTCCTGCAGGGCGCCGCACAGCCGTGGCCCCGCCTCCACCAGTACCGAGTTGACGTTCTGTTTGGCCAGCAGCATGAAGAGGCTGACCAGATCCAGCTTGCCATCCAGCAGCGGCACCTCCAGCTGCTGCACCCAGGCGGGCCACTCACCGGATGCCTTGTGGCGGGCCAGCAGTACCGGGCTCTCGCTCTGGAACAGGGGCAGATCCGGGGTGAGCCGGTTTTGCGAATCCACGATGACCCGCAGTGGCTGGCGCAGGGTCTCTTTGGGATAGACCGCCTTGACCGAGGGGGGCAGCTCGTCCCAGCGCACGGTGAGGGAGGCGCCATCCGCCAGCACGGTTTCGGCGCTGGAGAGCACCGCATCGTGACGTGCCCGCAGCCGCTGCACGTCCCGGCGCGCCTCCGGAGAGGTGATCCACTGGCTCTCGCCACTCGCCATGGCGGTGCGACCATCCAGGCTCGCCCCCAGCTTGACCGTCACCAGCGGAAACGCGGTGCGCATCCGCTTGAAGAAACCAGGATTGAGGGCCTCGGCTTCTGCGGCCAGCAGGCCGAAATCGGTCTTGATCCCCGCCTCGGAGAGCATCCGCAGGCCACGCCCGCCCACCTGGGGATTGGGATCCACCATGGCGGCGACCACCCGGGTCACCCCGGCCTTGATGAGCGCTTCGGCGCAGGGGGGCGTGCGACCGTGATGGGAGCAGGGCTCCAGGGTCACATAGGCGGTGGCACCGCGGGCCTCTTCCCCTGCCGCGTGCAGAGCATAGACCTCGGCATGGGGCTCACCGGCCCGCTTGTGCCAGCCCTCCCCCACCACCACGCCGGCCTTCACCAGCACGGCACCGACGCAGGGGTTGGGGGCCGTGGTGTAACGGCCGCGCCGGGCCAGTTCGAGGGCCCGGCTCATCCATTGGTAATCGTCTTGACTAAACATCCGGGCTCCTGTGTCCAGCAACCTGTCCCCGGTGGCACGGCCATCCGATGGGACAAGAAAATAGGGTGTACGCGCTTGCCGCACGCCTTCTCGGGCAGATCGGCCATGGCATCTGACGCCATGGCGACGGGCACACACATCGCAGGATGCGGCCGCACGCCCTCATACTTTTTCACCAGTGCAACGATGCGCTGTCTAGATGTCTCACTGGTGTAACAACTGGCGCTGCCGCAACGGCAGCCCCTCTCTGATTCACATAGGGAGCCGCAGGCCGGCGTTACTTCTCCAGCTTGGCGATCTCTTCCCCGAATTCGCGAATGTCTTCAAAGCTGCGGTAGACGGAGGCAAAGCGGATGTAGGCCACCTTGTCCAGGCTCTTGAGCTCATCCATCACCAGATTGCCCACCAATTGGGAGGCGACTTCACGCTCGCCGGTGGCCCGCAGGCGGGACTTGATGTGGTTGACCGCCTTCTCGATGGCCTCCATGCTCACCGGCCGCTTCTCCAGCGCCCGCAGAATGCCGGCCCGCAGTTTGTCTTCGTTGAAGGGCTCGCGGGAGCCGTTGGACTTGATGACGCGGGGCATGACCAGTTCGGCCATTTCGAAGGTAGTAAAACGCTCGTGACAGAGCAGGCATTCGCGACGGCGGCGCACCTGATGGCCCTCGGCCACCAGACGGGAATCGATCACCTTGGTATCAACGGCACTACAGAAAGGGCAATGCATCTGACCTCCGGCGTGGATGAAAATGGGCGCGGGCCCCGGGGGCTGGCGCTAGGCCGGCCAGTGTAACACGGCCATCCAGAGCCGGTAAAAGCCCATGAAAACAAGGGACAACCTGCCAGGCCTTCGGGCAGGACTCAGTCGTCATAGGGCAACGCCTCGGGGTCGCAATCCAGGTAATCGGGCTCAGGATCCACAACAAAACGACGCGCCTCGATATGGCGGTGGCCCAGCATCAGCGCCTTGCCTACCCGGTGCATGCCATCCATCACCCGACCGGCGCTGTCCAGCAGGATGGGATAGGCGAGATCCGCCGCCATCATGAGCTGGCAATGCGCCACCACGCTGCTCACCGTGGGCGTGGCGTCGCCATGGCCGTACCAGTGGTCGCGGTCAAGCTCGGCAATCTCGCCGAGTGCCACCGCCTGCACCGGCAGGTTGCAGCTCAGCCGGATCAAGCGGCGCACATCCCAGGCCAGCAGCCCCTGTTCGCTGGCGCGAAAGTGGTACTGGGCGCGAACCGTCTGCCGCAGTGACGCCTCCAGCGCGTCCTCTTCCATGTCATCGCACATGGTCACCTCTGTCTCATCTTGCCAGGCGCTGCAAAAAACAATGCCACCCGAGGGTGGCATTGGTCTTCAACCTGAAGGTCAGGCTGATTATGCGTAGACCGGGAAACGGCGGCAGATGTCCAGCACCTTCTCGCGCACGGTCGCCAGCACTTCTTCGTTGTCGTGGCTGTCCAGCACGTCGCAGATCCAGTTGGCCAACTGGATGGACTCAGCTTCCTTGAAGCCGCGGCGGGTGATGGCCGGGGTGCCGATACGCACGCCGGAGGTGACGAACGGGGAACGCGGGTCGTTCGGTACGGAGTTCTTGTTGACGGTGATGTTGGCCTTGCCGAGGGCTGCGTCGGCATCTTTGCCGGTCAGATCGCGACCGATCAGATCAACCAGCATCAGGTGGTTGTCGGTACCGCCGGAGACGATCTTGTAGCCGCGCTCGATAAAGGTCGCCGCCATGGCCTTGGCGTTCTTCACGACCTGGGCCTGGTAGGTCTTGAACTCGGGCTCCAGCGCTTCCTTGAAGGCCACTGCCTTGCCGGCGATGACGTGCATCAGCGGGCCACCCTGACCACCCGGGAAGACGGCGGAGTTCAGCTTCTTGTACAGATCTTCGTCGTCGGCGGCGGAGAGGATCAGACCACCGCGCGGACCGGCCAGGGTCTTGTGGGTGGTGGAGGTGACCACGTGAGCGTGGGGCACCGGGTTCGGGTAGACGCCAGCGGCAATCAGACCGGCCACGTGGGCCATGTCCACGAACAGGTAAGCACCGATCTTGTCGGCGATCTCGCGCATGCGGGCCCAGTCGACGATGCCGGAGTAGGCGGAGAAGCCGCCGATCATCATCTTCGGCTTGTGCTCAACGGCCAGGCGCTCCATCTCGTCGTAGTCGATCTTGCCGGACTCGTCGATGCCGTAGGGGATGATGTTGTACAGCTTGCCGGAGAAGTTGACGGGGGAGCCGTGGGTCAGGTGACCGCCGTGGGCCAGGTTCATGCCGAGCACGGTGTCGCCCGGTTGCAGCAGGGCCATGTAGACGGCGCTGTTGGCCTGGGAGCCGGAGTGCGGCTGCACGTTGGCGTAGGTGGCACCGAACAGCTCTTTGGCGCGCTCGATGGCCAGGGTTTCAACCACATCCACATACTCGCAACCGCCGTAGTAACGCTTGGCCGGGTAGCCTTCGGCGTACTTGTTGGTCAACTGGGAGCCCTGGGCTTCCATGACGCGGGGGCTGGTGTAGTTCTCGGACGCAATCAGCTCGATGTGCTCTTCCTGACGACGGGTCTCGTCTGTGATGGCCTGCCACAGCTCTGGATCATAGCCGGCGATGGTCATGTCACGTTTCAACATCCGTTTATCTCCTGAAAATCGTTTGCGCGATAGGTGAAGTGGGCCCGCGCATTGTAACGTGAGCTGGATCAAAGAGACAGTCCAACCACCCAAAAAATTGTTTATAAAATGTAAAATACGTCGCAAATTTCGAATCCCGCCCCCTGGCTTCGCTCATCCCCCCGGCCTCCCCACACCAGCAATCCGGCTCCAGCCATCGTCCCCGCTTCCCGGGCAAGGCGATGAAAACCAGAGCCAGATCATGGATATAGCATTTACTAACAGATAACATCTTTAGGCCATGGGACATCTGCACGAGCGGGTGTCGCTCCCTGCCATCCCGGAACACAAGGGGAAACGCCATGATGGATCATCTGATGCTGTTCGTGATTGTCGCGGTCTTCGCTCTCTTCTACTGGGCCTACTACACCGCCAGCCGCAAGGGTGCCTGCACCGCCAACTGGGAGACACTTCCCACCCGGGAGCAGTACCTGGCGGCCCATCCCGGCGCCGCCGACGGGGATCTCATTTTCTGCATCCATTGCGGTCATCATCAGCAGCGGGAGGTCGGCCTGGTGCACCAGATGGATTACCGCCGCCAGCACATCTGCCCCCGTTGCAAGCAGGTGCTCTATCGCGTCGAGGAGTAGGTCGGCCTCCTCGTCGCCCACGGCGATCCCGCGATAGCGCCCCCCTCTCCTGGCGCTATCCGGCCAAAAGGCCCCATGAGTTTCCTTTATTTTTAAAGTCGTTAGAATCGGGGGCCATCAAGGCTCCCGATTGTCATCCACGGAGGAAAAATGCAGGAATTCATGGCGACCAGCGAACGCCGGGCCGAGCTTTACTGGTGGTTTTCCACCCTGTTTGCTGCCGAACTCAGTGATGCACAGATCGCTGAATACGACACCTATGACGTGCGCAGCTTCTTGAAGAGCCTCTCCACCCTCGATCCCATGCGCGAAGCCGTGGCCGAGCTCAACGACGCCATCGCCCGCCTGCTGGTGCGCCCCGAGCGCCAGACGGCCCTGGCCGCCGACTTCGCCGGCCTGTTCCTGAGCGCTCCCGGGCAGGGTGCCCTGCCCTACGAATCCCTCTACCGGGGCGAAGACAAGCAGCTGATGCAGGCACCCATGACCGAGATGCAGGCACGCCTCGATCGCCTCGGCATCAATGTCAGCGACAAATACAATGAGCCTGCCGATCATCTGGCCATCGAGCTGGACCTGATGGGCAGCCTCATCATCCGCGCCGCCGAGTCGACCACCGCCGACCAGCGCGAGGCGTGGCTTGGCGAGCAGGAGTCCCTGCTGCACGGCCACCTGCTGGGCTGGTTCGAGCGCTTCGAGCAGGCCTGCCGGGCCGCCGACAAGTTTGGCTTCTACGGTGCCAGTGCCCGCCTGCTGGGGGTGTTCCTCAAGATGGACGCCAACTACCTCTCCCTGGTCAAACCGGCACCGTCCGCCGACTGAGCCCGGCATGAAGACAGCCCTGCTTCTTATCGCATGCTGGCTGCTGGCCCTGATCCCGCTGGATCAGGGTCTCACTCCCCTCGTGACGCTGCTGTTCAACCCGGACCGCGCGCTCTACGGCACCGCCCAGCTCACCGGCTTTGCCGGCATCCTGCTGACCCTCTACCTCGCCAATCTCGGGGTGGAAGTGGTGCTGCGTCGCCGCTTCCAGATAGCGGGCATGCTGGCCCTGCTCGCCGCCTGGACAGATTTCATCAACAGCAGCGGCACCGAGAGCCACTGGCTGGTGCTCTACGCCATGGCGTTGCCGTTTCATCTGGTGGGCTGGCTGGTATTTGTTCGCGGGATCCAGGCGTTTGGCCGCCAGAAAGGCTGACATCTCGTTGATTTCACACCCTTCTCACACTTTCTTTCTCTCCTGACACTTCCTGCCATACTGACACAGTCGTCCAAATGACAAAGCAATCAATTCAGGAGCCTCCATGGAAAAAGTGCTACCCGAATCGGTTCCGACACGGCATTTGTCAGGCCCGCTCTCTCCCCACGAGTTGCAACAGCTGTTCGCCCAGGCGCCCGTCGGGATTGGGGTCTTCGATCACGAATTCAGGTGTCGCGACGTCAACGGACGCTTTGCCGAACTGACCGGCCTCGCGCGGGCAGAGCACCCGGGCAAGACGCTGTTCGACATTGTCCCTGCCCAGACTCCCCAGCTGCTCCCGCTGTTTCAGCAACTGCGGCAAGGTCCCCCCCGATGCACATTTGAGGTGGAAATGGTCGGTCTCTCCCGCGCGGCCTCCCCGGCACGCTGGCAAGTGAGCGTCAGCTCCGTGCTGGATGAGGAGGGCACCTTCAGCGGCATCTTCCTCGTGATGAGGGAATCCGCGCAGACAGGCCCCCACCTCGACGCACCCGCGTCACCCGGCCTGCAGGAGATGACCCACCGCCATGCACTGCGTCTCTATCAGGCCGAAGCCCGCTTGCAGCACCTCTCCTATTACGATCCCCTCACCGATCTCGGCAATCGCCATCTGCTGCAAGAGCGCCTCACCCTGGAGATAGAGACGGCCAGGGTGAACCACCACGTCCTGGCGCTGCTGTTCATCGATCTCGACGGCTTCAAGCTCATCAACGACAACCTGGGGCACAGTGCCGGCGATCTGCTGCTCAAGCTGTCGGCAGACCGCATTCGCCACTGTCTGCGCCCCGGAGACATCGCCATCCGGCTGGGGGCAGACGAATTTCTGGTGTTGCTGCCCGCCATCAGGGAGACCCAGGATCTGCTGGGTCTCATCGAGGGGTTGCAACGCAGGCTGCACGATCCCGCCGACATCGGCCAGGAGCGGGTGAGGCTCTCCGCCAGCATCGGCGTCTCCCTCTATCCGGAGCATGGCCAGACCCCGGACAGCCTCATCAGCGCGGCGGACAACGCCATGCATGAAGCCAAGCGCCGTGGCCGCAACGGCTATCTGTTCCACTCCCCCGACATGACGGCACAGACCAGGGAGCGGATGCTGCTGGAGCAGGGACTGCTCAAGGCCATTGAGCAGCAACAGTTTCGCCTGCTCTACCAACCCATGACGGATCTGGCGGATGGTCATCTCAGCGGCCTGGAGGCCCTGATCCGCTGGCAGCATCCCAGCCTTGGCATGATATCCCCGGACCGTTTCATTCCGGTGGCAGAGGAGTGCGGTCTCATCGAACCACTGGGCGAATGGGTGATGCGCACCGCCTGCCGGCAAGGGCAGCAGTGGCTAGCCGAAGGGCTCGCCGTGCCCCGGCTCTCGGTCAATGTGTCGGTCAGGGAGATGCGTTCCCACGACTACGTGGAGCGGGTGACAGCCATTCTGGCCGAGACCGGTTTTCCTGCCGAACGGCTGGAGATCGAGGTGACCGAGAGCATCATCCAGAGCGTGGATCACAGTCTGCGGCTCTTCACCCGTCTCAAGGCGCTGGGGGTGCAGATCGCCATCGACGACTTCGGCACCGGTTTCTCCTCCCTGAGCCTGCTCAGGAGCCTGCCCATCGATCGCATCAAGATAGACAGAGCCTTCGTCCAGGCGTTGCCCGACGACAAGCACAGCCGCGAGCTGTGCCGTACCATAGTCCAGCTGGCCAGCTCCCTCGGCATGGCCGTCACGGCGGAAGGGATAGAAACCCAGCCCCAGCGCCAGTTCCTGCAATCCCTGCGTTGCGAGGAGGGACAGGGCTACCTGTTCAGCCATCCCCTGCCAGAACCCCAGCTGCCTTCCCTGCTCCCCTTCCGCCATTGAGCCTTGGCCGCGCCACCACGAAAGCAAAGAAGGGAGCCCATGGCTCCCTTCTGCTTCATCATCATGGCTTCCCGCCCGCTATCTTCGTCGCTATCCAAAAGTCTAATTGCCCTCGGGAACCAAAGGTATAAGTTGTTACTCAATCATTAAGAAAATGTATTCACAGGAGTGAGAGATGAGCGAGAGCAAGGTCTACCCGGTCAAGGCCCACATCGGCAACGGCGCCCTGCTGGACAAGGAAGGTTATGAAGCCATGTATCAGGCGTCGGTGCAGGATCCGGACGCCTTCTGGGGGGAGCAGGGCAAGATCCTCGACTGGATGACCCCCTACACCCGCGTCAAGAACACCTCCTACGATCCGGGCCACGTCTCCATCAAGTGGTATGAGGATGGCCTGCTCAACGTCTCGGCCAACTGCCTGGATCGCCATCTGAGCGAGCGCGGCGACAAGGTCGCCATCATCTGGGAAGGGGACAACCCGGCCGAAGATCGCAAGATCACCTATCGCGAACTGCACGCCGAAGTATGCAAGTTTGCCAACGTGCTCAAAGCCCAGGGGGTCAAGCGTGGCCACATGGTCTGCCTTTATATGCCCATGGTGCCGGAGGCGGCCATCGCCATGCTGGCCTGTACCCGCATCGGGGCCGTGCACAGCATCGTCTTCGGCGGCTTCTCGCCGGAGGCGCTCTCGGGCCGCATCATCGACTCCGGCGCCTCCGTCGTCATCACCGCCGATGA
Organism: Aeromonas sp. FDAARGOS 1402; assembly: GCF_019046925.1. Classification (NCBI taxonomy): domain Bacteria; kingdom Pseudomonadati; phylum Pseudomonadota; class Gammaproteobacteria; order Aeromonadales; family Aeromonadaceae; genus Aeromonas; species Aeromonas sp. FDAARGOS 1402. Next base: position 2,457,300 of record NZ_CP077201.1, on the reverse strand, counting down.
GGGGTTGCGAGGCGGTCGCCCCATCCCCCTCAAGAAGAACGTGGATGAGGCCCTTACCCACCCGGATACCAAGGTCAGCAAGGTGATCGTCCTCAAGCGCACCGGTGGCAACGTGGCCTGGCACGAGCACAGAGACATCTGGTGGCATGATGCGGTCAACGCCGCCAGCCCGGATTGTCCGCCCGAAGCCATGGGCTCCGAAGATCCCCTGTTCGTGCTCTACACCTCCGGCTCCACCGGCAAACCCAAGGGTGTGCTGCACACCACGGGCGGCTATCTGGTCTATGCCGCCCTCACCTTCAAATACGTGTTCGACTACCACGAAGAGGACATCTACTGGTGTACCGCCGACGTGGGTTGGGTCACCGGTCACTCCTATCTGGTCTACGGGCCGCTGGCCAACGGCGCCACCACCGTCATGTTCGAAGGGGTGCCCAACTACCCGGCTACCAACCGCATGAGCCAGGTGGTGGACAAGCATCAGGTCACCATCCTCTATACCGCCCCCACCGCCATTCGTGCACTGATGGCCAAGGGCAAGGAGGCTGTCGAAGGCACTTCCCGCACCAGCCTGCGCATCATGGGGTCGGTGGGTGAACCCATCAACCCGGAAGCCTGGGAGTGGTACTACCGCACCATCGGCGACGAGCGCTGCCCCATCGTCGACACCTGGTGGCAGACCGAGACCGGCGGCATCCTCATCACTCCGCTGCCCGGCGTCACCGCGCTCAAGCCCGGCTCGGCCACCCGTCCCTTCTTCGGAGTACAGCCTGCTCTGGTGGACAACCTGGGTGAGCCGCTGGAGGGCGCCACCGAGGGCAACCTGGTGATCACCGACTCCTGGCCCGGCCAGATGCGTACCGTGTTCGGCGATCACGAGCGCTTCGAGCAGACCTACTTCTCCACCTTCCCGGGTCGCTACTTCACCGGCGACGGTGCCCGTCGCGACGAGGACGGCTACTACTGGATCACCGGCCGGGTGGATGATGTACTCAACGTCTCCGGCCACCGCATGGGCACCGCCGAAATCGAGTCCGCTCTGGTGGCCCATCCGAAGATCGCCGAAGCGGCGGTGGTGGGTGTTCCCCACGAGATCAAGGGACAGGGCATCTACGCCTATGTCACCCTGATCGCCGGGGAAGAGCCGAGCCGCGAGCTGCACAAGGAAGTGAAGGAGTGGGTGCGCAAGGAGATTGGCGCCATCGCGACCCCGGACGTGATCCACTGGGCCGAAGGGCTGCCCAAGACCCGATCCGGCAAGATCATGCGGCGTATCTTGCGCAAGATCGCCACCGGCGAAACCGACAGCCTGGGGGATATCTCCACCCTGGCGGATCCGGGGGTCGTGGACAAGCTGATCCGCGAGAAGTCGGAAGCGGCGTGAGTCTCTTCCCCACGTCAACAGAGCCGGCCACGTGCCGGCTTTGTTGTCTTCGGGATCCGGACAGGGCAGAGTTCGGTGGCAGGCAGGGCTTGCGGGCAAACCAGGCCGATAAATAGCCAGATGTAGAGATTAGACCAGTAAAATGCTGCTAATTTTCACGAAATCAATATAATTGCGAAATCTGTGTGTCAGGGCACACCGATTTGTGCAAAAATTGGCTAGATTTTTGGTAGTCCAAAGATAGCTGATAGATAGCAGCATAATCATCGAGGATGTACTCAATATGTCGCAACATCACCGAATCCTCCTGCTTAACGGCCCCAATCTGAATCTGCTGGGCAAGCGGGAACCGGGAATCTACGGCAGCAAGACGCTCGATGAGATCGTCGCCGATCTGACGCGCAGCGCCAGCGAACTCGGTGTCACCCTGGAACATCTGCAATCCAATGCCGAGCACGAGCTGATCGGCCGCATCCATCAGGCCATGGGCCAGGTGGATTTCATCATCATCAATCCCGCCGCCTTCACCCATACCAGCGTTGCCCTGCGCGATGCCCTGCTGGGTGTGGCCATCCCCTTTATCGAGGTTCACCTGTCAAACGTTCATGCCAGGGAGCCCTTCCGTCATCACTCCTATCTGTCTGATGTCGCCAAGGGGGTGATCTGCGGGTTGGGTGCCGATGGTTACCAATTCGCTTTAACCGCGGCCGTGCATCAGTTGCGCGCGGCTTGATAATCACTGATCAGATAAAGAAGAAAGAGAATGCTAATGGATATCCGCAAAATCAAGAAGCTGATTGAACTGGTTGAAGAGTCCGGCATCGCCGAGCTGGAAATCTCCGAAGGGGAAGAGTCCGTTCGCATCAGCCGTAATTTCTCCGGCCAGGTTAGCGTTGCCCCGCAGATGATCATGCCCCAGGCCGCAGCTCAGGTTGCCGCACCGGTTGCCGCTGCTCCGGCAGCAGCCGCTGCGCCTGCTGCCGATGCCGCCCCGAGCGGTCATCTGATGCGCTCCCCCATGGTGGGCTCCTTCTACCGCTCCTCCAGCCCGGAAGCCAAGCCGTTCGTGGAAGTCGGTCAGCACGTCAATGTCGGCGACACCCTGTGCATCGTCGAAGCCATGAAAATGATGAACCAAATCGAGTCTGACAAGGCCGGCGTGATCAAAGCGATCCTGGTTGAAAATGGTCAGGCCGTCGAGTTTGACGAGCCGCTGTTCATCATCGAATAAGGGAAAATGCCACCCATGTTGGACAAAGTAGTCATCGCCAACCGCGGTGAAATTGCCCTGCGGATCCTGCGCGCCTGCAAAGAGCTCGGGATCAAGACAGTGGCCGTTCACTCCACTGCCGATCGGGAGCTCAAGCATGTGCTCCTGGCGGACGAAACCATCTGCATCGGCAAACCTGCCAGCGGTGAGTCCTACCTCAATGTGCCGGCCATCATCGCCGCCGCCGAGGTGACCGGTGCCGTCGCCATCCACCCGGGCTACGGCTTCCTCTCCGAGAATGCCGACTTCGCCGAAGTGGTCGAGAAATCCGGCTTCATCTTCATCGGCCCGCGCGCCGAGACCATTCGCCTGATGGGTGACAAGGTCTCCGCCATCGAGGCGATGAAGAAGGCGGGCGTGCCCTGCGTACCCGGCTCCGACGGCCCGGTGGACAACGATGCCAAGCGCAACGCCGCCATCGCCAAGCGGATCGGGTATCCGGTGATCATCAAGGCCGCCGGTGGCGGTGGTGGTCGCGGCATGCGCGTGGTGCGCAACGAGGCCGAACTGGCCTCCGCCATCGCGCTGACCAAATCCGAAGCGGGCCAGTTCTTCAAGAACGACATGGTCTACATGGAGAAGTACCTGGAGAACCCGCGCCACATCGAGATCCAGGTGCTGGCTGACGGTCAGGGTACCGCCCTCTATCTGGGTGAGCGGGACTGCTCCATGCAGCGCCGTCACCAGAAGGTCGTGGAAGAGGCGCCGGCCCCCGGCATCACCGACGAGATGCGCAAGTTCATCGGTGAGCGCTGTGTGCGCGCCTGTCTCGAGATCGGCTACCGCGGTGCAGGTACCTTCGAGTTCCTGTACGAGAACGGCGAGTTCTATTTCATCGAGATGAACACACGTATCCAGGTGGAGCATCCGGTCACCGAGATGGTCACCGGCGTCGACCTCATCAAGGAGCAGCTGCGCATTGCCGCCGGTCAGCCCCTGTCGATCACCCAGCAGGACATCCGCATCCGTGGCCACGCCATCGAGTGCCGGATCAATGCCGAAGATCCGGCCACCTTCCTGCCCTCTCCCGGTCTCATCCAGCGCTTCCACGCGCCGGGCGGCCTGGGCGTGCGCTGGGAATCCCACATCTATGCGGGTTACAAGGTCCCCCCCTACTACGACTCCATGATCGGCAAGCTGATCTGCTACGGGGAGAACCGCGACGTGGCCATCGCCCGCATGCGTCACTCCCTCGACGAGCTGGTGGTGGAAGGGATCAAGACCAACATCGCCCTGCAAAAAGAGATCATGAAGGACGAAAACTTCCAGCACGGTGGCACTAACATCCACTACCTGCACAAGAAGTTGGGTCTGTAATGGCTTGAGGCCCGACCCATTGAGCACGGTGGCAGCACAGAACAGCCACCACCTGCACAAGAAGTCGGGTCTGTAATGGCTTGAGGCCCGACCCATTGAGCACGGTGGCAACACAGAACAGCCACTACCTGCACAAGAAGTCGGGTCTGCAAAGACCCCTTTCATCGGGATATTGCGCGATCCACCCGGATCGCCAACGTAAAAAAGGGCCATGGCGACATGGCCCTTTTTTGTTATTCTTGCGCCCCGCTCACTCGTCGGAGGCCACAGTGAACCGTTTCGCACTCGCCCGTCGGGAAGCAGCCTTCTGCCTGCTGCTGACCCTGCTCTACTTTGTCGCCTGGTATGGCTCGGCTTATTTCATCCCCGAGGATCTCGAGCTGTGGGACCTGCCGCTCTGGTTCCTGCTCAGTTGCATCCTGATGCCCCTGCTGTTCATCGGCCTCTGCGCCCTCATGGTGGATCGCCTGTTCGTCGATATTCCCCTGGATAGCGAGGTACCACCCCATGAATCTTGAGCTGATGCTGCCGCTCTTCATCTACCTGGTGCTGGTACTGGGGGTCGGTTTCTGGGCCAGTCGCCACCGGACCGGCGGCAACTTCATGCAGGAGTACTTCATCGGCAACCGCAGCATGGGGGGGCTGGTGCTCGCCATGACCCTGGTGGCCACTTATACCTCTGCATCGTCCTTCATCGGCGGGCCGGGAGCCGCCTACAAGGTCGGCCTCGGCTGGGTATTGCTGGCGATGATCCAGCTGCCCACCGTCTGGCTCACCCTGGGGGTGCTTGGCAAGAAGTTCGCCATCATCGCCCGCCGGGTCAACGCGGTGACCATCAACGACATGCTGTGGGCCCGCTACCAGAGCAGGGCGGTGGTCGTGCTGGGTTCAGTCACCATCATCCTCGCCTTCATCGCCACCATGGTGGTGCAGTTCATCGGCGGCGCCCGCCTCCTGGAAACGGCGACCGGCCTCAGCTATCAGCAGGGGCTCTTCCTGTTTGCCAGTTGCGTGCTGCTCTACACGGTGATCGGCGGCTTTCGCGCCGTGGTGATGACGGATGCCCTGCAGGGCATCGTCATGCTCATCGGCACTGGCGCCCTGCTGGCGGGCATCCTCATCGCCGGTGACGGGTTGCCGAATCTTGTCCACCAGCTCAAGGAGATAGATCCCAAGCTGGTGAGCCCCCAGGGGGCCGGCGACATGCTGACCCAGCCCTTCATGCTGAGCTTCTGGGTGCTGGTCTGCATCGGGGTGGTGGGCTTGCCCCACTCGGCGCTGCGCTGCTTTGGCTACCGGGACAGCAAGGCGCTGCACCGGGGCATCCTCATCGGCACCATCGTCTGCGCCCTGCTGATGTTCGGCATGCACCTGGCCGGGGCACTGGGCCGCGCCATCCTGCCCGGCATGGACAGCCCGGACAAGATCATGCCCTCCCTGATGATGGAGGTGCTCCCCCCCTGGCTGGCCGGGGTCTTCCTGGCGGCCCCCATGGCGGCCATCATGTCCACTATCGACTCCCAGCTGATCCAGGCCTCCGCCACCCTGGTGAAAGATCTCTACCTCAATTACCTCAACCCCAGGCAGGAGAAGCTGGAGGTCCGGGTGCCGCGCCTCTCCCTGCTCTGCACCCTGATCCTGGGTACCCTGGTGCTGCTGGCGGCGCTCCAGCCCCCCGAGATGATCATCTGGCTCAACCTGCTCGCCTTCGGCGGCCTGCAGGCGGTCTTCCTCTGGCCCCTGGTGCTCGGCCTCTACTGGTCCAGGGCCAACGGCCCGGGAGCCCTGGCCAGCATGGTCTGCGGCATCCTCTGTTACGGCACCTTGAGCCAGTGGGGGATCAAGGTGGCCGGCCTGCACGCCATCGTCCCGAGCCTGGCCCTTGGCCTGGCGACCTTTGTCCTGGTCAGCCTGCTCACACCTGCCCCGGATCAGCGTGTCCGTCGATTGTTTGATCAAAATTAAGAAAAGGATCAATAAAGGAAGGCTCGCCTATTCCCAAATGGGGGCTCACGGGTAAAATGTGCGCCACGTCACAAATACCGTGCCCCCATGCCAGTCCAGAACGCCAGAAAGATCCTGACCCAGTCCCTGCAGCGCCTCGGCTATGCCCTGTTGCTGCCCGTCTCCATCCTGCCCCTGGCCGCCCTGCTCCACCGGCTCGGCCAACCGGACGTGCTGGATCTGGCGGTGCTCTCCCTCGCCGGTCGTGCCCTCTTCAGCCAGATGCCGCTCATCTATGCGGTGGCCATCGCCTTCGGGTTGAGTCGCCAGGGGCAAGGAGCCCAGGCGCTCGCCGGTGCGGTCAACTTCCTGCTGCTGAGCTCGGCGCTGGGCACCCTGGTGCCCGGGCTGCATGCGGACATGATCTGCGGCCTGCTGGCCGGGCTCGTCACCGCCATGGTCTGCTCCCGGGCCCGCACTCTGCGGCTGCCGGGCTGGTTGCGCCCCCTGCAAGAAGATCTGCCGGGCATGTTGCTCTCGGCGCTGGCCTGCCTGCTGCTGGTGCTCCCCCTCTCCATCCTCTGGCCGCTGCTGGAACAGGGGCTCACCCTGCTCGCCTCCGATCTGCTCACCACGCCCTTTGGCGCCTTCTGCTATGGCGTGCTGAACCGGCTGCTGATCCCCCTCGGCCTGCACCAGGTGCTGGGGAGCCTCATCGGGCTCGGGGAGAGCAACCTGCAAGCCCTCTCGACCGCCCAGCCGCTGCATGAAGGCTATGTGGCCGGGCTCTATCCGGTCATCATGTTCGGCCTGCCCGGTGCCTGTTTTGCCATCTGGATCCATCGCCAGCGGATGCAACAACTGCCCCAGGGAGGGCTGCTGCTCACCCTGGCGCTCACCTCGGCACTGGTGGGCATCACGGAGCCCATCGAGTTCCTGTTTGCCTTCACCGCTCCCTGGCTGTTTCTGGCCCATGCCCTGCTGACCGGGCTATCGCTGGCCATCTGCAGCGGGCTCGACATCCAGGTGGGCAGCTACTTTTCTGCCGGATTGCTGGACCTGGTGCTGAGCTACCACGCCGGTCTGCACAGCTTCTGGCTCATCCCCCTGGGCATCCTCTTCTTCGTCGTCTATGCCCTGCTCTTCTCCCGGCTGCTGGAACACGCCCCCCTCAGTCTGCCGGGCAAACCCATCGCCGAGGATCTCTCCCGGCTCGCGACCGTGGCCCCCACCGATCCCCAGATGCTGGCTATCCAGTACCTCAAGATGCTGGGGGGCATGGACAACCTGCAGGCCATGAGCGTCTGCCTGACCCGCCTCAGCCTGCGGGTTCGCGACATGGCCCTGGTGGATCAATCCTGCCTGGCCAGACTGGGCTGCCTCTCCTGGGTCGAGCTGAACGAACATCAGCTGGTGCTGGTGCTCGGCCCCCATGCCGGCCTCATCGAAGGGCAGATCCGCATGCTGGCGGAACGCCAGTCGGTCCCGCTCGGTCTCGAACCGGCTCAGGCTCCCCTTGGCCAGCACCAGTGATCAGGCAAAGGGAAGACGCTCGGCCACGAAGTCCATCAGGCTGCGAAGGGCGGGGGCCAGGTGTTCCCGGCTCGGGTAGATGAGATAGAAGGGGTTCACCGGAACCAGGAGATCCGGCAGCACCTTGAGCAGTCGCCCCGCCGCCAGATCGTCGCCGCAGACATGGGCCGGCAGCAGGGCAATCCCCCCGTCATGGAGTGCCAGCTCCCGCAGCGCCAACAGGCTGTTGCTCTGGCAGGCCCCGCGAGGGCGCCAGCCCCCCTCCTGCAATGGCCACACCGGCAAGGAGCCATGTACCAGGCAGGCGTGTCCGGCCAGCTCCGAGAGCTGGAGCGGCGTCCCGTTGGCCGCCAGGTAACCGGGAGATGCCACCAGATGGCGCGCCACCTGGCCGATGCGCCGGCAGATGAGGCTGGAATCTTTCAGCGGCGCTGCCCGCAGCGCCAGATCGTAACCTTCCCCCACCAGATCCAGCTGTTCATCGCAAAGGGTCAGCTCCAGCACCACCTCGGGATAGAGGGCGCGAAATTCGGCCAGTATCCGGCCAAGCAGCAAGGTTCCCGTGGCTTCGGGAGCAGTGATCCGCACCCGCCCTCCAGGAGCCGCGCGCAACCGCGCCATCGCCAGATTGGCGCTGCGCGCCAGTGCCAGCAGCTCCTGACAATGGGCCACATAGACCTCCCCCTGGGGCGTCAGGCTGAGCCTGCGGGTGGTGCGTTGCAGCAACCTCACCCCGAGCCGGGATTCGAGGCGCGAGATCTTCTGGCTCACCGAGGACTTGGGCATACCGAGCACCTCGGCCGCCCCGGTGAAGCTCCCCTGCTCCACCACGGTGGCGAACAGCCCCATCAACTCCAGTTCGACATTGTTCATATATTCAAACAGTCTTTACCAATTACCCATCTTAATCTTGATAATCATCCAGACTAGGGTGAGTGGCAATCCCGAACACTGCTATTTGAAAGGAAAAGCCATGAAAGCCATCGCCCTGACTCACTATCTGCCAAGCAACCACCCCCACTGCTTCATCGAGAGCGATCTACCCGATCCGACACCGGGCCCGCGGGATCTGCTGGTACGGGTCAACGCCACCTCCATCAATCCGGTCGACACCAAGGTACGCGCCCCCAAGGACAAGGTCGAAAGCAGCCCCCGCGTGCTGGGCTGGGACGCCGTGGGCGAGGTGATCGCCGTCGGTAGCGACGTCACCCTGTTCAAGGCCGGTGACAGGGTCTGGTATGCCGGCGACATCAGCCGCCCGGGCAGCAACAGCGCCCTGCAACTGGTGGACGAGCGCATCGCCGCCATCGCCCCAGTCACCCTGACCGATCTGGAAGCCGCCGCCCTGCCGCTCACCGCCATCACCGCCTGGGAAACCCTGTTCGAGCGCATGAGCCTCACCCGCGAAAGCACCGGGCGACTGCTGATCATCGGGGGCGCCGGCGGAGTCGGTTCCATCGCCATCCAGCTCGCCCGCCAGCTCACCGGCATGGAGGTGATCGCCACCGCATCGCGCCCCGAAACCCGGGAGTGGTGCCTGGACATGGGGGCCCACCAGGTGGTGAGCCATCACCATCTGCAGGCGGAGCTCAAGGCGCTCGGCATCAGCGAGGTGGATGCCATCTTCTGCACCAACGCCACCGAGCAGCACTGGAACACCATGGCCAGCCTCATCCGTCCGTTTGGTCACATCTGCACCATCGCCGAGTCCAGTGAACCCTGGGATCTGGGTCTGCTCAAACCCAAGAGCGTCACCTTCAGCCAGGAGTTCATGTTTACCCGCTCCCTGTTCCAGACCCCGGACATGATCGAGCAGCACAACCTGCTCGGCCGGGTCGCGGCCCTGATCGATGAAGGGGTGCTCAAGACCACCCTCAGCAAGGTGGTGCCCGAACTGACGCCCCTCACCCTGGCCCGGGCTCATGCCGAGCTGGAAGCGGGTCGCATGGTGGGCAAGCTGGTGATCGACATGAGCGGTTTCCATCGCTGAGGCGCCGCCAGAGCGGGTATCGTCGTCCTGACTATTCCCTTGTAGGTAAATAAATGCACCATCATGGGGTGAAATCACCAGTGACAAGCCCCAAGAGTGCACAGCCCCGCAGGTGACCTTTGTCCCTGACGGGGCATCTCCCCCGAAAAAACCATAAAAAAGAGGCCATCCCGTCGGGATGGCCCTAAAAACCTGAACGTTGGGGTAACAATCACACACATATCCTTATGCAGGACATCTGTAACTTTGCAGATAGCGTGCCAATCTCTGCTTTTCCCTTCCAATTAACCGTTTTTCAGTGCACCGGCATAAAAAAAGCCACCCGAAGGTGGCTGAAAAAAGATGACGGAACTTCATAGAGCAAAGCATTCAGCGGGAACAAGTTGCTTCCCGTCACCCATGAAGGAATACATTAACCGTGCCAACTTGGCAGGGTTGCCTCCCTTCTCCATGAGGTCATGGTCAAACCACGACAGCACGGGCCCATGATGATAGAATCCCGCGGTTTCACATTTATGAAGAGCCGACGCCATGCCCTGGATACAAATTCGAATCAACGCCACTGCCAAGACCGCAGACAAGGTGAGCAACATGCTGCTGGGGCGTGGGGCCCAGGCGGTGACCTTTATGGATGCCAAGGATGTGCCCGTCTATGAGCCCATGCCCGGTGAAACCCCGCTCTGGGGCGAGACCGAAGTGATGGGACTGTTCGACGCCGAAACCGATCCGGCTCCCACCATCGCCTTCTTCCAGCAGATCTTCGGTGAAGACGTGGGCTACAAGGTGGAGCAGCTGGAAGACAAGGACTGGGTGCGCGAATGGATGGATCACTTCCACCCTATGCAGTTCGGCGAGCGGCTCTGGATCTGCCCGAGCTGGCGCGACGTGCCGAACCCCGATGCGGTCAACGTCATGCTGGACCCGGGCCTGGCCTTCGGCACCGGTACCCACCCCACCACGGCACTCTGCCTGCAGTGGCTGGACGGGCTGGATCTGGCCGGCAAAACCGTGGTCGACTTTGGTTGCGGCTCCGGCATCCTCGGCATCGCCGCCCTGAAACTGGGGGCCGCCCGGGTCATCGGCATCGACATCGATCCGCAAGCCATCCAGGCCAGCCGTGACAACGCCGAGCGAAATGGCGTAGCCGACCAGATCGAGCTCTACCTGCCGGCGGATCAGCCGCAAGACGTCGAAGCGGACGTGGTGGTCGCCAACATCCTGGCCGGCCCGCTGCGGGAGCTGGCGCCGCTTATCGCCGGCCACGGCAAGGCGGGCAGCCTGATGGCCCTCTCCGGCGTGCTGGAAAGCCAGGCGCCAGAGCTGGAGACCATCTATGACCAGTGGTTCGAAATGGACCCGACTGCGGTGAAGGAAGAGTGGTGCCGCCTCTCCGGCCGCAAACTCGGCTGATAAGCAACAAGCCACGGCAGTTGCCAACCCATCAGCCGCAAACTCGGCTGATAAACAACAAGCCACGGCAGTTGCCAACCCATCGGCCGCAAACTCGGCTGATAAGCAACAAGCCACGGCAGTTGCCAACCCATCGGCCGCACACTCGGCTGATAAGCAGCAAGCCACGGCAGTTGCCAACCCATCGGCCGCAAACTCGGCTGATAAGCAACAAGCCACGGCAGTTGCCAACCCATCAGCCGCACACTCGGCTGACAAGCAACAGGCCACAGCGGCAACACTTAGGTCGTTGAACGACAAGGGCACCCCAGGGTGCCCTTGTCGTTTCCGGACGCCCGTTCTCCTTCTGCCCACTCTGGGGAGAGCCTCACGCTTCTCTGCCCCCCGATGGCTTATCCTCTCTTCCTCCACCCCATCGAGGCCCAGTCATGACCGAATACGAGAAGATGATCACCAGCCAGCCTTACAACTGCATGGCACCAGAGCTGGATCTGTTGCGCCGGGAGACGGCCCGCCTGTACCGCCGCTTCAATCGCAGCGACGAGGAGGATGAACAGCTGGTACTGCTGCTGCAGATCGTCGGCGAGCTGGCCCAGGGTGCCTTCATCTGCCCACCCTTCTTCTGCACCTATGGCCGCCACATCCACCTTGGCAAGGGCAGCTACATCAACATGGGGGCCACCCTGCTGGACAATGCCCCCATTCGCATCGGCGCCGAGGTAATGATTGGGCCAAACGTGCAGATCTACACCGCCGCCCATGCGCTGGACGCCGATAAGCGCATTCAGGGGGTTGAGACGGCGCTGCCGGTCACCATCGAAGACAGGGTCTGGATAGGCGGCGGCGCCATTCTGCTGCCCGGCGTCACCATAGGGCGGGAAGCCGTCGTGGGTGCGGGCTCGGTCGTGACCAGAGATGTACCGGCCGGTGCCAGGGTAGCAGGCAACCCGGCACGGCTGCTGCCAGTCAAAGGTTGAGCGGAAGGCCCGAGGCTCGCTCAGGCGCTTTCCAGCAAGCGGTCGATACAGTGCACCACCTGCATGCTGGCGTTTTCCATGGTCTTGAGCTGCTCGACCATGCTTTTGATATCCCCCTGCTCGCGCGCGTGCAGGGCGGCCTTGCCGCTCTCGTGGACCCGCTTGTGGGGCCCGTCCAGTTCACGAAAGCCCGGCTTGTGGGCGAAGAGCTCGGCGCCCTGCCCCTCGAAATACCATTTACCCAGCCTGCACTGAGCGTGGTCGCTCACCGGCTCGTGAAAATGCTGCTGATCGATGAGCCGATAGATGGTGCTTTTCCAGACGGCGTGATCCAGCTTGGTGGTATTGAGGAAGGAGGTGGAGGCCGCACTGTGGATCACCTGCTGCATCCGGCCTGATTGTGCCAGCACCTGGGTCACCACCACATCGATCTGGGAGGAGGAGGTCGCCACCTCGGCGGCACTGGCCTGGTTGTCATCGATGATGGACTTGATCTCCTGCGCCTGGGCCACTATCTGCCTGACCAGCACCTCGATCTGGCTGCTGGCTTCATGAGCCTTGCTCGCCAGCTGACGCACCTCATCGGCGACCACGGCGAATCCTCGACCAGCTTCACCGGCCCTGGCCGCCTCGATGGCCGCATTGAGTGCCAGCAGGTTGGTCTGATCCGAAATGCCCTGGATGGCGGTCACGAACTGGTTGATGGCGGATGTGCTGGCATCAAGCTGATGGACGGCTGCGAGGCTGCGAGCCGCCTCATCCGTGATGGCATGGGCGCGCTCGGAGAGACGGGTGATGGCGCCCCGGGTCTGGGCAAAGAGCTGATCCAGCTCGCAGAGCGCTCCCTTTTCCGCCATCAGGTGTTCGGCACTGCCGGCCAGCGCTTCCCGCACGCTCTGCAGCATCTCACCTCCCTGGTTCTGGCAGGAGATCACCTGATTGAAGAGATCGCCACGCTCCCGGCTGGTGCGATGCATGTGCTCGTATTCACCGATGGTGGCGCGCAATTCGGCCAGCTCGCGCTGGTGCTGCTGCTCTTTGAGAAGCATCGTCTCCCTGAGCTGTTGATTCTCTTTTTCAAGCTTGCGGTTGAACCACATATGGCCTCCGGATGGCAAAGGTGCGGGCAGTCGACGTCGAAGGGAAGCCTCTGGCTCTCTTGTCTCTGCCGATGCTGGCGGATCCCGGGCCGGATTTCACCTGCAAATGCAGGATATTTGACCCTGATCCTGATTCCAATCGAGGCCACATCAATGGCTGTGCAAAAGATCGCCACAAAGAGGCCGGGTGAGGTAGAGAAGAGGCGGAGGAGAAAGAACGCTGACGTGCCGATCCCGCAAAAAAATGAAGCCCAATGTCATCAAGACGTTGGGCTCTAAAAAGGTGCTACGGAATTGCGACTCTCATCGCAGAAAATTAGAAGGGGTCACCTTCTAAACTGGCAGTGGGATAATAACGCGGCGCAAACGTTTTACATAGCGTAATAAACCAGGAGTGAGAAGAATCTCTCACAATTCAAAAAATGTCCGGCCAACCCCCTTCTCCCCTCTTGGCAAGTGCGCATTTATCAGTACAGCCTGACGGCTTTGTCAGAAAACAAAAAAGCCCTGAATAATCAGGGCTTTTAGCATTCTGTGCTTCAGAAGCTGCGCACGAAGTCCTGAATGGGCAACTCGCGCAGCTTGCGGGCCTCCAGCATGGGGGTGCCAAGGTAGAGGAAGCCCACCAGTTGATCCTCCGGTGTCAGCCCCAGTGCACCATGGATCTGCTCGTCGAAGATGAACCAGCCGGAGCGCCAGATGCCGTTGAAGCCCTGGGCCTGGGCCGCCATCTGCATCGCCATCAGGGCGCAACCGGCAGAGAGCTCCTGCTCCAGTTTCGGTACCTTGGGGTGCGCCTGATAACGGGTCGCCACCGCGATCACCAGGGGAGCACGCAGTGGCGCGGCGCGGCACTTCTCGACACTGTCCGCATCCTCGCCACGGGCATGGGCGGCATCGGCCAGCAATGTCCCCAGACGCTCACGCCCCTCCCCTTCGAACAGAATGAACTGCCAGGGGGTCAGAGTGCCGTGATCCGGCGCCCGCAGCCCGGCCTTGAGGATATTGTCGAGCACTTCGCCACTCGGGGCAGGTTCGGCCAGACGACCACAGGAGTGGCGATTGAGTAACAGATGGAGGGCATCCATGGGGCAGTTCCTTGTCAAAGGCGATGATGGCGCTACCTTAGCACAGCACTGGATGAAGAAAACCCCTGGGGTTCAGGGGTTTGTCAGGATACGAAAGGGTCGGGAGGCTAGATGACGGCAGCCAGCTCCGCCCCTTGCCGGATGGCGCGTTTGGCATCCAGCTCGGCGGCCACGTCGGCACCGCCGATGATGTGCACCGGCTTGCCAGCAGCCTGCAGACCAGCCTGCAACTCCTTGAGGGGTTCCTGTCCGGCACAGATGATCACCTGATCCACCGGCAGGCACTGCTGTTGGTCGCCCACCTGGATGTGAAGCCCGGCATCGTCGATACGCAGGTACTGGACGCCGGAGAGCATCTGCACCTTGCGATTCTTGAGCACGGTGCGATGGATCCAGCCGGTGGTCTTGCCAAGGCCGTCGCCCACCTTGCTCTCCTTGCGCTGGAGCAACCAGATCTGGCGCTCGGGGGCATCGATTTCGGGGGTAGTCAGGCCGCCGCGCTCACCCAGTTGCTTGTCGATACCCCACTCCTTGAGCCAGTGATCGCGATGGCTTGTAGCATCCGGCGATCCTCTCTTCTCCACCAGGTATTCGGCCACGTCAAAGCCGATACCACCGGCGCCGATCACCGCCACCTTCTCGCCCACCGGCTTGTGATCACGCAAGACATCGAGGTAGTTCAACACCTTGGGGTGCTCGATACCCGGAATGTTGGGAGTGCGCGGGCGGATGCCGGTGGCGAGGATAACCTCGTCAAAACCGCCGCCCAGCAGGCTCTCGGCACTCTGGCGCTGGCCCAGATAGAGCTCGACGCCGCACTTCTCAAGCCGTTTGGCGAAGTAGCGCAGGGTTTCGTGAAACTCCTCCTTGCCCGGGATCTGCTTGGCAAAGTTGAACTGGCCGCCGATTTCGCTCGCCTGATCGAACAGGCTTACCTGATGGCCCCGCTCGGCGGCGTAGCAGGCAAACGCCAGCCCCGCAGGACCCGCCCCCACCACCGCCAGCTTCTTGGGCTGGGGCACCCGGCCAAACGTCAACTCGGTTTCGAAACAGGCGCGGGGGTTGACCAGGCAGGAGGCACGCTTTTGCTTGAACACGTGGTCGAGGCAGGCCTGGTTGCAGGCGATGCAGGTGTTGATCTCGTCCGCCCTGTCTTCAGCCGCCTTGATGACGAACTCGGGGTCCGCCAGGAAGGGGCGCGCCATGGAGACCATGTCCGCCTCGCCGCCTGCCAGGATGCGCTCCGCCACCTCGGGGGTGTTGATGCGGTTGGTGGTGATGAGGGGCACCTTGAGGTGCTTTTTCAGCTCGGCGGTCACCCAGCTGAAGGCACCGCGCGGCACGCTGGTGGCGATGGTGGGAATGCGCGCCTCGTGCCAGCCGATACCGGTGTTGATGAGGGTCACCCCCACCTGCTCTAGTGCCCGACCAAGTGCGATAACTTCCTCAAGGGAGGAGCCCTGCTCCACCAGATCCAGCATGGAGAGGCGGAAGATGATGATGAAATCCGTGCCCACCCGCTCACGGATGGCGCGGACAATCTCCACCGGGAAGCGCATGCGGTTTTCGCTGCTGCCGCCCCAGCCATCGGTGCGCTTGTTGGTGCGTTCGCAGATGAACTGGTTGATGAGATAGCCTTCCGACCCCATCACCTCGACCCCGTCATAACCGGCCGCCTTGGCCAGCGCCGCAGTGGCGGCGAAGTCGCGAATGGTGCCGCGGATCTGCCGCTCGTTCATGGCCCGCGGCTTGAACGGGGAGATGGGAGCCTTGAGGGCGCTCGGCGCCAGGCTGAACGGATGGTAGGCGTAGCGGCCCGCATGAAGGATCTGCAGCGCTATCTTGCCCCCTTCCCGGTGCACTGCCTCGGTCACCTTGCGGTGTTTGGCTACCTGCCAGGGAAAGCTCAGCTGGGAGCCGTGGGGCACCAGCCGCCCCCGCAAATTGGGGGCGATACCGCCGGTCACGATGAGACCGACCCCGCCACGGGCCCGCTCACCATAGAAGGCGGCCAGCTTGTCAAAGCCCCCCTTTTCCTCCTCGAGGCCGGTGTGCATGGACCCCATCAGTACGCGGTTGCGCAACTGGGTAAAACCCAGATCGAGGGGGGTCAGCAGCGTGGGATAACGGCTCATGATGCACTCCTTGTCGAGGTCGATGTGCACGGGGTCATGCTCCAGCCTTCCTGGCTGCCTCGGGTGACGGGCAGTAAAAAGAAGGGGTGGGTGGAGGTTGGGCCGGCTCATCGGGCCTTTCAGTTAATTTTTTGTTATCAAACTGGAGCTAGAGTAAAGAATCGAAAACTCTTTTTCAAACAAATGTTTGGACATTTTTTCAGCGAACAGCCGTGTTCCGAAGTGGCGGGGAGGCAGTCGACTCAAGGGGAAATGGCAATTGGCTGCGCAACTGGTTAATAATGGCTGCTCTCAACCCATTAACAGGGCGACAACGCAGCTATGTCTATTTTCAAAGGTCTGGGATGGCTCTTTCGCAGCCTCTGGCGCCTGCTCAACTTTACCCGCTTGATGCTGGTCAACCTGCTGTTTCTTCTCGTCGTGCTGGTCATTGTCTTCAGCGTCAGCCAGAGCGAGACCCCAAGCCCCCCCATCGAGGGGGCGCTCACCCTCAATCTCTCCGGTGTGCTGGTAGAACAGCGCACCCAGACCGATCCCACGGTGCAACTGCTCAGGCAGATGGACAAGGGGGACGAGCAGCCAAGCGAAATCGTCCTCTCCGATCTGCTGTGGGCCATCAAGAGCGCGGGGAATGACGATCGCATCAAGGCGCTGGTGATCAAACCCCAGGGTCTGCAAGGGGCCAGCCTCTCCAAACTGCAGGAGGTGACGGCCGCCATCGACGCCTTCAAGGAGAGCGGCAAGCCGGTCATCGCCATGGCGGACTACTACAGCCAGGGGGCCTATCTGCTCGCCGCCCACGCCGACCACGTGCTGCTCAACCAGAGTGGTGCCGTGCTGATCGAGGGGCTGGGTGTCTACCAGACCTACTTCAAGTCGGCACTGGAGAAGCTCAACATCACCCCGCACGTCTTCAAGGTCGGCACCTACAAGTCCTTCGTCGAGCCCTACACCCGGGACGAAATGTCCCCCGAGAGCAAGGAGGCGAACCAGCGCTGGCTGGATCAGCTGTGGCAATCCTATGTGGCCGACGTGGCGGAGCAGCGGGAGATCGAGCCGGATGCCGTCGCACCGAACAAGGATCACTTCCTCGAACTGCTGCGCAAGGCCGGTGGCAATGCG
Organism: Aeromonas sp. FDAARGOS 1402; assembly: GCF_019046925.1. Lineage (NCBI taxonomy): Bacteria > Pseudomonadati > Pseudomonadota > Gammaproteobacteria > Aeromonadales > Aeromonadaceae > Aeromonas > Aeromonas sp. FDAARGOS 1402. The sequence continues at coordinate 2,440,030 of NZ_CP077201.1, read as the reverse complement.
GCCAGCTACGCCCTCGACAACGGTCTGGTGGATCAGCTCGCCACCCGCGACGAGATGACCCAGGCGGTGATCAAGGAAGTGGGCGAGGCCGATGATCACGGCTGGAAGGGCGTGGGCCTGAAAGAGTATCTGGCCGCCATCCCGGAGCAGTACCCCCAGAGCGGCAAGGATGAGGTAGGCCTCATCACCGCCAGCGGCGCCATCATGGATGGCGTCCAGCCTGCCGGTACCATCGGCGGCGACAGCCTTGCCGATCTGCTGGCCGAAGCCCGCCGTGACGATCAGGTGAAAGCCGTGGTACTGCGAGTGGACAGCCCCGGCGGCAGCGCCTTTGCCGCCGAGCAGATCCGCGCCGAATTGCTGGCCCTGAAACAGGCGGGCAAGCCGGTGGTCATCTCCATGGGCAGCTACGCCGCCTCCGGTGGCTACTGGATCTCCGCCGATGCGGACAAGATCTTCGCCTCCCCCACCACCCTCACCGGCTCCATCGGGGTGTTCGGCATGTTCGCCACCATCGACAAGGCGCTCTCCCAGTACGGGGTACACACCGACGGCGTCGGCACCACCGACTTCGTGGGGGTCGGGCTGACCCGTGCCCTGCCGGATCACGTGGGTGAAGCCATTCAACTGAGCGTGGAAGACACCTATCAGCGCTTTGTCGGCCTGGTGGGCAAAGGCCGGGGCCTTAGCCCAGAAGAGGCGGAAAAAGCCGCCGAAGGCCGGGTCTGGACCGGGCAGGATGCCAAGGCACTGGGGCTGGTGGACGAGTTCGGCAATCTGGATGACGCCCTCAAGGCGGCCGCCGATCTCGCCAACCTCAAGAGCTGGCAGGTCACCCCCATCGCACCGGAAGAGTCTGCCAGGGACAAGTTCCTGCGCGAGCTGTTTGACAGCAGCGCCCAGGCGCTGGCCCCGCACCTGCAAAGCTGGCTGCCCGCCGGGCTTGGCAAGGCGCTGCTGGAGATGAACCGCACTCTGGACCCGCTGACCCGCTTCAACGATCCCCAGGGCACCTACGCCTTCTGCCCGGTCTGTCTCCCCTGACGCCGGGGACAGCCATAAAAAAACCGCCGACAGGCGGTTTTTTTATGGGGCAAGCGGCCTTGTCAGGTCAGCAAGCCGGACGCTTGCCAGCGGTGCAACTCTGCCAGCACCCGGGTCTCTCGCGCCGTCCACTGGGGACAGGGACCCGCCAGCTGGGTCTTGTTGGTCTGCAGGGCCTCGGCCAGGGGGAACCAGCCCGGCGTGAAGCCGAGGCGGATCTCGTAGGGCTGGGGGCGCGGCGCACTCCAGTCCTCCCCGACCCGGCAGAGGTAATAGGACGATCGGATGCAGTAGGCATCGTAATCCGGCTCGCGCGCGGCACGATACTCCCGGGTCTCTCCCAGCAGGGGGCCCACGGCCACCAGCTCGGCGCCACACTCTTCCCGAAGCTCCCGGGCCAAGGCCGCATCGTGCGCCTCCCCGTGCTCGATGCCGCCACCGGGGAACATGAGATCCCCGTTGACGCGGGAGTGCACCAGCAGCAGTCGATCACCACGCATCACCACGGCCCTCACCGTGGCCCGTTCAAGCACCCTGTCCTCGCCGCGGATCTGGCCGTGGACGAGGCGGATATCGAAGGGATGGGCCCACTCCCGGGCTTCTGACAGGGTCGGATTCATGGTGTGTGGTAGCTCCCCTGCCTGAGTGCATCGACGATGGTGGCCGCCTGGTCGTCCAGCGTCTCCTGCTCTTCCTTGCCGATGGCATGGTAAATGCCGAGCCGGGTGGCGGAGACCTCGGGGCTCTCCTGGAATGACTCGCTCACCTTGCCCCACAGATAGGCCTGATCAAATCGCTTCTGCCCCATGTAGAGGGTGCTGAGGGCGGTGAGGATCCGGCTGTTGACCTTGTCCCCCTCCCGATAGAGGGAGAGCGCATGGTGCATCAGCCTGATGGCCTTCTCGGGCTCGCTCTTGGCATAAATGCCGCCGAGCGCCAGTTGCAGCTCGGGCTCCTCGAGGCTCGGCGTTCCCTCCTGCGCGAGGAAGCTGGCGCGGGCCTCGGGACTGGTGTTGTTGGTCCAGTGCCAGAGCAGCAGGTAGGGATCTCGGGAGCCACGGGTCTGAGCGTCCAGTTGCTCCAGTTGCCGGCCGGCGGCCAGCATCCCTTCCACTCTGGGGCTCTTCTGCTCCCTGGCCCGCTTGTACTCGATATTGGTGGAGTGCTCGGCGCACTGCAGATAACGTTCCAGGCCGCGCATCAGATCGTACTTGCGCCTGTCCGTCCCCTCTTCCTGGAGATAGTAACGACCGCGAATGACGTCGCTGCGCTCATAGCGACACCAGCCGTCGTCCACCAGGTCCGCGCACAGGGCGGGATATTGGGAGCAGATGTTGTGGATCCTGTCGTCGTCGCAGGCCGTCAACGTCAGGCAACAAGCGAGGGAAAGCAGTAACGGACGCTGTGAGAATAGGGTCATGGTTCACATCTGGTTGATAACAATCGCAACCCGCACCGGCCACCGCCAACTAGCAAACAGGCTACATATCCATTACAATGCGCGCGCCGTATAAGGCCGCGATTGCAGAATAATATAACGAAACCATCAGCCCTACACTGATCTGCCTTCGACGAATTTCAATTTGCCCAGGCAACTTGCTTCAACAACGTGAAATAAAAGGATCTGGTTAATGACCCACGAGCACTACCTGCAGGCGTGGCAGGAGAGCCAGGAGCTCGCCGAAGCCATGCAACCCTTGATAGGTCGCCTCTACCGACAGCAAGGGATAGAGATCACCCTCTACGGACGCCCGCTGCAAAACGCCTCCACCATCGATATCCTCAAGGCCCACCGGGTCGTTCGCCGCCACCAGGGCACCCCGCTGCCCATCCAGCAAAGCTTCCCTCTCCTGCGCGCCATCGTCGCCCTGAACCCCACCGCCGCCGAAGTCGATCTCGGCAAACTGGCCGTGGGCTACTGGCAGGATCACCAGGATGAAGCCGGCATCGAGGACTATCTGCGTGCCAAGCTGGCACCGACCCTGAACCGCAGTGCCGTGCCCGCCCCGACCGACGTGGTGCTCTACGGCTTCGGCCGCATAGGCCGCCTGCTGGCCCGTCTGCTCATCGAGCGCACCGGCGCCGCCAACTCCCTGCGCCTGCGCGCCATCGTGGTGCGCGGCGGTCGCGACGGGGATCTGGAGAAACGTGCCAGCCTGCTGCGCCGCGATTCGGTGCACGGCCCCTTCAACGGCTCCATCGAGGTGGATGCAGAACGCAGTGCCATCATCGCCAATGGCACCTTCATCCAGGTGATCTACGCGAACAGCCCGGCCGACATCGACTACACCGCCTACGGCATCGACAATGCGCTGATCGTTGACAACACCGGCGTCTGGCGTGACGAGGCGGGCCTGTCCGAGCACCTCAAGGCCCGCGGCGCCGCCCGGGTGCTGCTGACCGCCCCCGGCAAGGGGGAGATGAAGAACGTGGTGTTCGGGGTCAACCACGAGGTGATAGGTCCGGATGACAAGATAGTCTCCGCCGCCTCCTGCACCACCAACGCCATCACCCCGGTGCTCAAGGTGATGCAGGACAAGTACGGCATCCGCCATGGCCACGTGGAGACGGTCCACTCCTATACCAACGATCAGAACCTCATCGACAACTATCACAAAGGCGAGCGCCGCGGTCGCAGCGCCGCCCTCAACATGGTGATGACCAGCACCGGCGCCGCCAAGGCGGTGGCCAAGGCGCTGCCGGAGCTCAAGGGCAAGTTGACCGGCAACGCCATCCGGGTGCCCACACCCAACGTGTCGCTTGCCATCATCAACCTGTCGCTGGAGCAGACCACCGATCGGGAGAGCCTCAACGCCTATCTGCAGCAGATGGCACTGAGCTCGGCCCTGCATCGCCAGATCGACTTCAGCGCCAGCACCGAGCTGGTCTCCTCCGACATGGTGGGCTCCCGTTTTGCGGGCATCGTCGACTCCCAGGCCACCATCGCCGAGGGGGATCACTGCGTGCTCTACGTGTGGTATGACAACGAGTTCGGGTACAGTTGTCAGGTAGTGCGGGTGATGGAGCAGATGGCTGGCGTAGTTCGCCAGGATCTACCGGTATAGTCCGACAGGATCTGCCCGCCTGAACCCGTGTTCATGGCTCAATTTTCAAGGAGAGGCCGGATGTCGTCTCAGCAAGTGACGTTTCAACAAGCGATAGCGCAGATGCCCAAAGAGGTGTACGAGCGACTCAAGACTGCGGTCGAGCTCGGCAAATGGCCGGATGGCAAGCCCCTCACCGAGGAGCAGAAGGCCACCTCCCTGCAGGCCGTGATGGCCTGGCAGGCGATGCACCTTGAGAACCCCGAGCACATGAACATCGGCCGTGACGGCGAGATCGTGATGAAGAGCAAGAGCGAGCTCAAGCGCCAATATCGCGATGAGGAAGAGATAGTGCGGGTCGACCTTAGCCACTGAGGCAGGCCGCACGTCACCTATCGCGGTAACGAAACGAAAGAGGGGAGCCATTATGGCTCCCCTCTTTTTTCCTCTCTATGCAGGATGACTCATCCCCCTCATCCCCGGCCCTTCTCCCACCAGGGGAGAAGGGAGCTGGCACGCACCTGCGAGCAGTCAGCGGGCCACCTGCCGGCGATCTTCATGGCAAACCTCGCCACCTCGATCTATCCCCTCTCCCGCTGGGAGAGGGTTAGGGTGGGAGGGAAAGTCAGGGGGTCAGTTCACCCCGCAGGGACTGCTGCATCAGCTCGCGGATGCGCGGCGCCGGCAGATCCTGGCTCAGCAGGAAGTGCAGCTTGGTGAGCGCCGCCTCGGCGGTCATGTCAAAGCCCGAGATGACTCCCGCACGGGAGAGGGCGTTGCCGGTGGCATAGCCCCCCATGTTGACCTTGCCGTGCAGGCACTGGCTCAGGTTGACGATGATGACGCCCCGGGCAGATGCCTCGGAGAGCAGCGCCAGCATGGCCGGGTTCTGGGGCGCATTGCCCACCCCGAAGGAGAGCAGGATCAGCGCACGCACCGGCTGTTGCAGGATGTTCGCTATCACCTCAGCCGATATCCCCGGGTAGAGGGTCACCACCCCGATGGGCTGGGGGGTGATGTCGTGCAGCACCAGGGGGCGATCGCACGGCACGCCCAGCTCGCCTGCCTCCAGGGAGATGGCGATACCGGCATTGAGCAGGGGCGGGTAGTTGGGCGAGTCGAAGGCGTGGAAGCCGTCGGCATGCACCTTCTTGCTGCGGTTGCCGCGATAGAGCTGGTTGTTGAAGAAGAGCGTCACCTCGTGGATCGGGTAGTTGGCCGCGATATAGAGGGCGTTGAGCAGGTTCTGCTGACCGTCCGAGCGCAGCTCGGCCAGGGGGATCTGGGAGCCGGTGATGATGACCGGCTTGTGCAGATCTTCGAGCATGAAGGAGAGCGCAGACGCGGTGAACGACATGGTGTCGGTGCCGTGCAGAATGACGAAACCGTCGTACTTGTCGTAGTTGCCCTTGATATCCTCGGCGATGCGCTGCCAGTCTGCCGGCGTCATGTCGGAAGAGTCGATGAGGGGGGCATATTCGTGGATATGGTAATCGGGCATTTCCGGTCGATGGAACTCGGGCATCCGTGCCAGACAGTCCTCCATGAAGCCCGCCATCGGTACATAACCGTGGTCGGAACGCTGCATCCCTATGGTGCCGCCTGTGTAGGCAATGTAGATGGACTTCTTCACACCCTCTCCTCTCTCTGGACTGGAAACCGGCAAATCAAACAGGGCTCAACCGATACAGCCCCCGTCCTTCAGATGGTGCGGGCGGGCTCAATATCGGTCATCAGCAGACCTCTTGAGGGTCTGTGTCCTCCCGTGGGGGCGGAACCGGGCGAATTATAAAGAGTGCCGCTGCAAATGACAGCGGCAGCAGCATTGTTGCGATCCGGAGCACACTCGGCGAGGAAGTTTTAAATGCCATGCTAACACCATGTTTTAATCATTAATGTGACATATGTGGATGTACTTGGTGTTTTTTGCTATTATCCGGCGGATTTTTCACAAATCTCATCTGGACGCCCGACGAACACGGGCTCGTGTCGACCCCCTCTTTTGCAGAGGGACGGGGCTGCGGCCCCTCTGTCACTGGCGCGTTCGCCACTCTGTTTCATCCCGGCTGGATCCGTGAGTCTTTCTCGCCAAAGACACAGCCGATCAACATGGGAGCACTGAATGCTACAACTTGATGCCTACGCCACCCTGGTCGCCGCGACCCTGGTGCTGCTGCTTGGCCGCCTGCTGGTCAACAAGATAGGACCCCTGCGCACTTTCAACATCCCCAAACCCGTGGCCGGTGGCCTGGTGGTTGCCCTGGTGCTGCTGGTGCTGCGTTCCACCCTGCAGATCGAACTGCAATTTGATACCAGCCTGCAGACGGCCCTGATGCTGACCTTCTTCGCCTCCATCGGCCTCTCCGCCGATCTGGGCAGCCTCAAGCGCGGCGGCAAGGCGGTGGCCACCTTCCTGCTGGTGGTCACCGGCCTGCTGCTGGTGCAGAACACCCTGGGGGTGGGTCTGGCCACCCTGCTGGGGCTGGATCCCCACATGGGGCTGCTGGCCGGCTCCATCACCCTCTCCGGCGGCCACGGCACCGGGGCGGCCTGGGGCTCCATCTTCACCGAAAAGTACGGCGTGCAATCCGCCGCCGAGCTGGCGATTGCCTGTGCCACCTTCGGCCTGGTGCTGGGAGGCCTCATCGGCGGCCCGGTGGCCCGTTATCTGGTGAAGAAGGTGCAGGTGCCCGGTGAGGAGCACAACCGTGACGGCGCCCCCCAGGGCTTCGAAATGCCGGACATGGAGCGCCCGCTCACCACCTTCAGCCTGATCGAGACCCTGGCACTCATCGCCATCAGCCTGAAAGGGGGCGAAATGCTGGCCCTCTATCTCAAGGGCGGCGTCTTCGAGTTGCCGATCTTCGTCTGCGTGCTCTTTGTCGGCGTGCTGCTGCGCAACCTCCTCACCCTGCTCAACTGGCACGAAGTGAGCGACCGCGAGGTCTCCCTGCTCGGCAACGTCAGTCTGTCGCTCTTCCTCGCCATGGCGCTGATGAGCCTCAGGTTGTGGGAGCTGGCAAGCCTGGCTCTGCCCATCTTCATCCTGCTGGCCGTGCAGACGGTTGCGATGGCGCTCTACGCCATCTTCGTCACCTTCCGGGTCATGGGGCGCAACTATGATGCAGCCGTGCTGGCGGCGGGCCACTGCGGCTTCGGCCTCGGCGCCACCCCCACTGCCATTGCCAACATGCAGGCCATTACCCAGCGCTTCGGCCCCTCCCACCTGGCTTTCCTGGTGGTGCCCATGGTCGGAGCCTTCTTCATCGACATCATCAACGCCGTGGTGATCAAGCTGTTCCTGGCCCTGCCCTTCCTGTGATCCCGGACGCAGGCCCCGTATGACAGAGCCCACCTTGCGGTGGGCTCTTTGCTTGCTGGCCCCTGGACGCTGCCCCGACCCTCACCAAGGGGCCGACTGCAGGCAACAAAAAGCCCCGCACCAAGGTGCGGGGCTTTTTACTGACGCCACGGTAGAACTGCGGCCTGACCTTTCCTTACAGAATGAAGGCCAACACCAGCTGGTTCAAATTGCGGCCTGACCTTCCTTACAAAATAAAGGTCGACACCTGCTGGTTCAGGTTGGTGGCACGCCCCTTGAGGTTGTGCGCCTGATCCAGGTCGCGCATGGCGGAAGCGGTGATCTCGTCGCTCACATCCTTGATGGCGGTGGTGTTCTGGGTGATTTCACCGGTCACCTGGGTCTGCTCCTCGGCGGCGGTGGCGATCTGGCCCGCCATGTCGGAGATGAGGCTGACGGCCTGGGTGATCTCCTCCAGGGCCGCAGCGGCAGCGTCAGCATCCTTCACGCTGTTGTCCGCCAGCCCCTGGCTGGTCTGCATCAGGCTCACCGCGCGGGCCGTGGTCTGTTGCAGGGTTTCGATGGTGGACTGGATCTCCTGAGTGGAATCCTGGGTACGGCGCGACAACACCCGCACCTCGTCCGCCACCACGGCGAAACCGCGACCCTGTTCGCCGGCACGGGCCGCTTCGATGGCCGCATTCAGCGCCAGCAGGTTGGTCTGCTCGGCGATGCCCTGGATGGTGGAGAGGATGCCGGAGATGGCCTGAGCGTGACGGCTCAGTTCACCGATGACGCCGGTCGCCTGCCCCACTTCCTCGGCCAGGTTGTTGATGGACTGACGAGTCTGGTTCACCAGGATCTTGCCCTGTTCACTGCTCTGGGCGGATTGCTGGGCGGCGGCAGCGGTGTTCTCGGCGTTGCCCGCGATCTCCATGGTGGCACTCGCCATCTCGGTGACGGCGGTGGCGACCATGGTTACCTCCTGTTGCTGGCGTTGCAGCTCTTCCACCGCGGCCTGGTTGGTCACCAGACTGCGTTCGGCATCGGCGTTCAGCTCGTTGGCAAGCTGACGGATGTTGGCGATGAGCTGATGCTGGCTGCCCACGAAGCGGTTGAAGCTGCCGGCGAGCTGGCCCACTTCGTCATTGGCGTCGATCTTGATGCGCTGGGTCAGATCGCCGTTACCGTCAGCGATGCGGGCCAGAGCCTGGGACACCTTGGTGAGGGGGCCGAGCAGCAGGCTGACCAGCCAGGAGATGGCGAGGATGCTGCCCACCAGCACCAGCAGGGCCAGGCCGAGCTGGGTCATCAGCAGGGAGGAGAGCGGCGCCTCCAGGGTGCTCTTGTCCAGTACCAGCACCAGCTCCCAGTCGGTGTCCGGAATGTCCGTCGCCCACAGCAGCTTGTCACGCCCCTCGTTGTCGAAGAAAGCAGGCACCAGACTGTTGCTCGCCTTGCTCTGATCGATCAGGGCATTGGTCAGATCGTTGTCGATCTCGCTGGCCGGCTTCATCGCCTTGGCCGCATCCTTGTAGGCGATGACGGTGCCATCCTTGTGCATCAGGATGGCGAAGCCGTCCGCCGGCAGCTTCATCTTGGTGATGTCATCCACCAGGGAGGCGATGGAGAGATCCCCCCCCACCACGCCGCCCTGGGCAGGCTGGGCCAGGGTCACCACCAGAATGTTGTAGGCCACGTCGAGGTAGGGTTTGGTGACGATCATGCCGCCCTTGGCCATGGCTTCCTGATACCAGCCACGGGAGCGGGGATCGTAACCGTCGCGGTTGATGGAGGGGTCGGAGTCGTTCATCTTGCCGCTGCCCTCACCAAAATAGGTGAGCTGGAAACGGCCGGACACCTGGGCCTGTTGCAGGGCGTTGAGGGGCTCGGCACCGGCCTTGTTGCCAAGGGCCTGGATGACGTCACGACGGGCGGCAAGCCAGTCGCTGACGCTGGCGGCCTGCTGGCTGCCAAGGCGCTGCACCTGTTCCTGACTGCCTTCCAGCAGCATGGACTTCTGGCTGGTGTAGCTCTGCCAGGAGAGCAGCAGGATCACCAGTGACAAGGCGATGACCACAGACAACAGTATCTTCTGCTTGAGTGATAGGTTTTTCATCGTGTTTTCTTCTTGTGGGGGTCGGGAACAGGATCAATCGGGAGTGCGTGGCACTGTGTGTTGTTAGCGGCCAATCTGCGCAAAACTGAAGCGGAGAATGGCGTGAGTGACGATATTTTACGCGGAAATTTTAAAAATGCTGCGGAAAATTGGAGCAGGAAAAAGAGCGGGGCCAGCCAACCCTGTTTATTCCTTCTGCAATTGGCTAGAATATCCCGTTTTTAAATCACATCGACCCCGAGAGTTTTCACGATGTTTGAAGTCAATCCTGTATTAAACAAGCTTAAGGAGCTGTCTGAGAGGACCGAGCTGCTTAGGGGGTACCTTTGACTATGACGCCAAGAAAGAGCGTCTAGAAGAGGTCAATGCCGAGCTGGAACAGCCGGATGTCTGGAACGAACCCGAGCGCGCACAGGCGCTGGGCAAGGAACGCGTCTCCCTGGAGAACGTCGTCAGCACCATCGATACCCTGACCCAGGGCGTCGATGACGTCGAGATGCTGGTCAGCCTGGCCGTCGAAGGCGAAGACGAAGAGACCTTCAACGAAGCCGTGGTCGAAGCGGACGAGCTGGAGGCCAAGCTGGTGGATCTCGAGTTCCGTCGCATGTTCTCCGGTCAGCACGACGGTTCCGACTGCTACATCGACATCCAGTCCGGTTCCGGTGGCACCGAGGCCCAGGACTGGGCCAACATGGTGCTGCGCATGTACCTGCGCTGGGGTGATGCCCACGGCTACAAGCCCGAGCTCATCGAATGCTCCGAGGGCGACGTGGCCGGCATCAAGTCCGCCACCATCAAGTTCACCGGCGAGTATGCCTTCGGCTGGCTGCGCACCGAGACCGGCGTGCACCGCCTGGTACGCAAGTCGCCGTTCGATTCCGGCGGCCGTCGCCACACCTCGTTCTGCTCCGTGTTCGTCTACCCCGAGATCGATGATGACATCGAGATCGAGATCAACCCGGCTGATCTTCGCATCGACGTCTACCGCGCCTCCGGTGCCGGTGGTCAGCACGTCAACCGGACCGAGTCCGCGGTGCGTATCACCCACGTGCCGACCGGCGTGGTGGTGCAGTGCCAGAACGACCGTTCCCAGCACAAGAACAAAGATCAGTGTATGAAGCAGTTGAAGGCCAAGCTCTACGAGCTGGAAATTCAAAAGCAGAACGCTGAGAAGCAAGCCCTCGAAGAGACCAAGTCCGACATCGGCTGGGGCAGCCAGATCCGCTCCTACGTACTGGATGATTCCCGTATCAAGGATCTGCGCACCGGCGTCGAAACCCGCAATACCCAATCGGTACTCGACGGCGACTTGGACAAGTTTATCGAAGCCAGCCTGAAATCAGGCCTGTAAACAGAGCAGCAGGAATCACCATGTCTGAACAAACCACCACCCCGGAAGTCGACCAGACTCTCGAACTGAACAACGAGATGCTTGAGCGTCGCTCCAAGCTGGCCGCCTTGCGCGCCCAGGGCAACCCCTTCCCCAACGATTTCCGTCGTGACAGCCTCTCCGGCGATCTGCATGCCGAATTCGGCGACAAGAGCAATGACGAGCTGGTCGCCCTGGGTAAACAGGTGAAGATTGCCGGTCGCATCATGACCCGCCGGATCATGGGCAAGGCGTCTTTCGCGACCCTGCAGGACATGGCTGGCAAGATCCAGATCTACGTGACCCGTGACGATCTGCCGGAAGGCTTCTACAACGAGCAGTTCAAGAAGTGGGATCTGGGTGACATCGTCGGTGTCGAGGGCACCCTGTTCCGCACCAACGCCGGTGAGCTCTCCGTACACGTCTCCACCATCCGCCTGCTGACCAAGGCCCTGCGCCCGCTGCCCGAGAAGCACAAGGGTCTGACCGACCAGGAAGCCCGCTGCCGCCAGCGTTACCTGGACCTGATCGCCAACGAAGAGTCCCGCAAGACCTTCGTGACCCGCACCAAGGTGGTGGCCGGCATTCGCAAGTTCCTGAATGACAAGCGCTTCATGGAAGTGGAAACCCCCATGATGCAAGTCATCCCGGGTGGCGCCTCCGCACGTCCCTTCATCACCCACCACAATGCGCTGGACATCGACATGTACCTGCGTATCGCTCCGGAACTCTATCTGAAGCGTCTGGTGGTCGGTGGTTTCGAGCGTGTCTACGAGATCAACCGCAACTTCCGCAACGAAGGCATCTCCGTTCGCCATAACCCCGAGTTCACCATGCTCGAGTTCTATATGGCCTACGCCGATTACATCGATCTGATGGATCTCACCGAAGAGATGCTGCGCACCCTGGCACAGGACATCCTGGGCGACACCAGGATCCGTTACGCCAAAGAGGGCGAAGAGGGCCTGACCATCGATTTCGGTCAGCCGTTCCAGCGCCTCTCCATGGTTGACTCCATCCTGAAGTACAACCCGGGTGTGACCCGTGACGATCTGGCCACTCTTGAGAAGGCCACCGCCGTCGCCAAGGGTCTGAAGATCGAGCTGATGAAGAGCTGGGAGCTGGGCCACGTGATCACCGCGATCTTCGAAGAGACCGTGGAACACATGCTGCTGCAACCGACCTTCATCACCGAGTACCCGGCCGCCGTCTCCCCGCTGGCTCGTCGCAACGACCAGAACCCGGACGTCACCGACCGCTTCGAATTCTTCATCGGCGGCCGCGAGCTGGCCAACGGCTTCTCCGAGCTGAACGATGCGGAAGATCAGGCCGAGCGCTTCCAGGCCCAGGTTGACCAGAAAGCCGCAGGGGACGACGAAGCCATGTTCTACGACGCCGACTTCGTCACCGCGCTGGAACACGGTCTGCCGCCGACCGCCGGTCAGGGTATCGGTATCGACCGTCTGGTGATGCTGTTCACCAACAGCCACACCATCCGCGACGTCATCCTGTTCCCGGCCTTGCGTCCACAAAAGTAAGCGCCGCAGAAACAGGGCCGCAGCAAAACGCTGCCGTCCATGGCAATCAAAACGCCCCGCAATTGCGGGGCGTTTTTTATGATGGACACAACCGGTGGCGAACCTTCAATACGCCACCAACTTGCCGCTTATCAGGCCGGCGGCAGCAGCCACTCGCCCTGCCACAGGGTCAGTGCCCGGCCCGCCATCAGCACCCGCCCCTCCTGCAGTTCCAGCCTGAGATCCCCACCCCGGGCCGAGATCTGGCGGGCCCGCAATTGCAGCTTGCCGAGCCGTTCGGCCCAGAAGGGCACCAGGGCGCAGTGGTTGGAGCCGGTCACCGGATCCTCGTCCACTCCGACCCAGGGGGCGAAGTAGCGGGAGACGAAGTCGTCCTCCTTCCGGCTCGATGGCGCCGTCACCATGATCCCCCGGCCCGGCAGCGCCCGCAGGGCGTGAAAATCGGGGGTGAGCGCGCGGACCGCCTCCTCGCTACCGAGCTCAAGCAGGAACTTGGCCCCGGCCGCCAGTGTGCGCAGCGGCTGGCAGCCGACCGCAGCCCCATAGGCCGGATCCAGAATGAGCGGCGCCAGGGCAATGCGCGGAAAATCGAGCCAGATCCACTCCCCTTCCCGCCGGGCCACCAGCTCACCGCTGCGGGTCGCGAAGCGGATGGGCTGATCTTCGGCCACCGCCCCCGTCTGCCACAGCACATGGGCCGCCGCCAGGGTGCCATGGCCGCACAAGTCCACCTCCACTTGCGGAGTGAACCAGCGCAACCCGTAATGCCCCTCCCCCAGTTGGGTCAGAAAGGCGCTCTCAGAGAGGTTGAACTCCGCTGCCATGGCCTGCAGCTCGGCGTCGGGCCGCGCTTCCCCCAGCACCACCACGGCGGGGTTGCCTGCGAAGGGGTGATGGCTGAAGGCGTTGACATGATAGAGACGGGACACGGTTGCTCCTTGGGGCATGAGAGATCCCCGGGACAGGGGGCTCGGCAAGGCCATTTTTATATCACGGGCGCCCCGGGGCTGAGATGGATTTTGGCTTTATAAATTCATAAATCGCATAAAGAAGATATTTTTATTCTTTGTTGTTATTCATTACACCCCTTACCCTGACCAAAAATCAGACCATGGAAGACATGTGTGATGCCATTGACAGCCCCCATCCTGAGCCCGCTCTCTGACGAACAGCAGCGCCAGCTCAACCAAGTTCTCACCACCCTCAATACCCAGCAACTGGCCTGGGTCAGCGGTTATCTCTACGGCCTCTCCCAGGCGGGCGTCCAGCCCGTGGCGAGCGCAGGCGCAGAAGTCGCGGCTCCCGGCGGCAGCCTGACCATTCTCTACGGCTCCCAGACCGGGAATGCCAAGGGCGTGGCCAGCGCCATCAAGGCCCAGGCCGAGGCCCGCGGCCTGCCGGTGACCCTCACCTCCATGGCGGACTACAAACCCAAGCAGCTCAAGAAAGAGAGCCACCTGCTGGTGGTAGTGAGCACTTACGGGGAGGGGGAGCCCCCCGAGAGCGCCGTCGATCTGTTCGAGCAGCTCAAGAAGGGCAAGGTCGGCAAGCTGGAAGGGCTCAAGTTTGCCGTGCTGGGGCTGGGTGACAGCTCCTATGAGTTCTTCTGCCAGACCGGCAAGGATTTCGATGGTTTCCTCGCCAAAGCGGGGGCCGAGCGCATCCATGAGCTAGCTAGCCTCGATGTGGATTATCAGGATGCCGCCAAGGCCTGGGGCGAGCAGGCCGTTGCGGCGGTCGCCGCCACCCTCTCAGCCGGCGCCGCGACCGCCAGCGTGGCGGGCTCGGTGCAGGCCGCCGTCGGCCACAGCCAGTACAACAAGGATAACCCCTTCCCGGCCAGACTCTCGGTGAACCAGAAGATCACCGGCCGCGACTCCACCAAGGACATCCGTCACATCGAGATCAACCTGGAAGAGTCCGGCATCACCTATCAACCGGGGGATGCGCTCGGCATCTGGTTCGACAACGACGCTGATCTCGTGGGGGAAGTGCTGGCCCTGACCGGTCTGACCGGTGACGAGGCTACCCCCCATGGCAGCTTGCGCGAGGCGCTGACCCGTCACTACGAGCTGACCCGGCTGCACGGGGGCCTGATCACTGGCCTCGCCGAGATCACGGACAACGCGGCGCTCAAAGATCTGGCCGGTGACAAGGCCCAGGTCAACGCCCTGGTGGCCAGCGCCCAGGTGGTGGACGTACTGAAACGCTTCCCGGCTTCCTTGAGTGCCGATCAACTGATCGCACTGCTGCGCCCCCTCACCCCCCGCCTCTACTCCATCGCCTCCGCCCAGAGCGAGGTGGAAGAAGAGGTGCACCTGACCGTCGGCGTGGTGCGCTACCGCCAAGAAGATGGCACAGTGCGAAGCGGCGGCGCCTCCTCCTATCTGGCGGACCGTCTGCCGGAAGATGCCGAGGTCCGGGTGTTCGTGGAGCACAACGACAACTTCCGCCTGCCCGTCAATCCCGACACCCCCGTCATCATGGTGGGCCCGGGCACCGGCATTGCCCCGTTCCGCGCTTTCCTGCAGGAGCGGGAAGCACAGGGGGCAGAGGGCAAGAACTGGCTCTTCTTCGGCAACCCCCACTTCACCCAGGACTTCCTCTATCAGGTGGAGTGGCAGCGTTATGTGAAATCGGGCCTGCTGTCCAAGATCTCCCTGGCCTTCAGCCGGGATCAGGCCAACAAGATTTATGTGCAGGACCGCCTGCGCGAGGCAGGGCTTGAGCTCTACCAGTGGCTGGAAGCAGGCGCTCACTTCTATGTGTGTGGCGACGCCAACCACATGGCGAAGGATGTGCAGGAAGCCCTGCTGGAAGTGATTGCGGAACACGGCCACAAGAGCCGTGAGGAAGCAGAAGAGTATCTGAGCGAATTGCGTCGTGCCAAACGTTATCAAAGGGATGTCTATTGATGAGCAAACAACTTATTCCGGGACCGGTCGAAGGGCCGCTGGCTGACAACGAACGCCTCAAGCGCGAGAGCAACTTCCTGCGCGGCACCATCGCCGAAGATCTGCAGGACCCGCTCACCGGCGGCTTCAACGGCGACAACTTCCAGCTGATCCGCTTCCACGGCATGTATCAGCAGGATGACCGCGACATCCGCCCGGAGCGCGCCGCCCAGAAGCTGGAGCCCCTGCACAACGTCATGCTGCGCGCCCGCCTGCCCGGCGGCATCATCACCCCGGCCCAGTGGCAGGTGATCGACAAGTTCGCCGAAGAACACAGCATGTACGGCAGCATCCGCCTGACCACCCGCCAGACCTTCCAGTTCCACGGGGTACTGAAGCGCGACATCAAGCTGATGCACCAGACCCTCAACAGCACAGGTATCGACTCCATCGCCACCGCGGGGGACGTGAACCGCAACGTACTCTGCACCAGCAACCCGGTGGAGTCCGAGTTGCACCAGGAGGCCTACGAGTGGGCCAAGAAGATCTCCGAGCACCTGCTGCCCAAGACCCGCGCCTACGTGGAGATCTGGCTGGATGGCGAGAAGCTGGGGGGTGACGAGGAGCCGATCCTGGGCTCCAACTACCTGCCGCGCAAATTCAAGACAACCGTGGTCATCCCGCCCCACAACGATGTGGACATCCACGCCAACGATCTCAACTTCGTGGCCATTGCCGATCACGGCAAGCTGGTGGGCTTCAACGTGCTGGTGGGGGGCGGTCTCGCCATGACCCACGGCGACACCACCACCTACCCGCGCAAGGCAAGCGACTTTGGCTTCATTCCGCTCTCCCACGTGCTGGAGGTGGCGGCCGCCGTGGTCAGCACCCAGCGCGACTGGGGCAACCGGGTCAACCGCAAGAACGCCAAGACCAAGTACACCCTTGAACGGGTGGGGGTCGAGGCCTTCAAGGCCGAGGTGGAGAACCGCGCCGGCATCCAGTTCGGGCCGGTTCACCCCTATGAATTCACCAGCCGTGGCGATCGCTTCGGCTGGGTGGAGGGGATCGACGGCAAGCACCACCTGACCCTGTTTATCGAGAACGGCCGCCTGCTGGACTTCCCGGGCAAGCCCCTCAAGACCGGCATGCTGGAGATCGCCAAGGTGCATCAGGGGGACTTCCGCCTCACCGCCAACCAGAACCTCATCATCGCAGGCGTGCCTGCCGGCGAGAAGGCCCGCATTGAGGCCCTGGCGCGTCAGTACGGTCTGCTGGATGACGGCGTGAGCGAGCAGCGCAAGCAGTCCATGGCCTGTGTGGCCCTGCCTACCTGCCCCCTGGCGATGGCCGAGGCCGAGCGCATGCTGCCTGCCTTCGTCACCGACATCGAGGGGCTGCTGGCCAAGCACGGCCTGGCGGATGACGCCATCATCTTCCGGGTCACCGGCTGCCCCAACGGCTGCGGCCGCGCCATGCTGGCGGAAGTGGGTCTGGTGGGCAAGGCGCCGGGTCGCTACAACCTGCACCTGGGGGGCAACCTTGAGGGGACCCGCATCCCGCGCCTGCATCTTGAGAACATCACCGAGCCGCAGATCCTGGCCGAACTGGACGCCCTGATCGGCCGCTGGGCCAAGGATCGCAACCCGGACGAGTGCTTCGGCGATTTTGTCATTCGCGCCGGGATCATCGCCCCGGTTATCGACTCCGCGAGGGACTTCTATGCAGCCTGAACAGACTGATACAGCCCGGCTGGCGCGCACCGCCGACGGCCGGCTCGACCTCGACGCCCTGCTGGCCCTGAGCCGGGAGGAGCAGGTCGAGGCGCTGGCCCCCCTCAACCGGGCGCTGGACGCCATGAGCGCCCCCGAGCGGGTGCGCTGGGCCCTGGCCAACCTGCCGGGGGAGCATGTGCTGTCGTCGAGTTTCGGCATCCAGGCGGCGCTCATGCTGCACCTGGTGAGCCGCGAGCGGGCCGACGTGCCCGTGGTGCTGACCGACACCGGTTACCTCTTCCCCGAGACCTACCGTTTCATCGACGAGCTGACCGAGCGTCTCGCGCTCAACCTCAAGATCTACCGGGCCGAACTCAGCCCGGCCTGGCAGGAGGCCCGCTTCGGCCTCCTGTGGGAGCAGGGGGTGGAGGGGATCACCCGCTACAACCAGCTCAACAAGGTGGAGCCCATGGACCGCGCCCTGAACGAGCTGGGTGCCCGCACCTGGTTCTCGGGCCTGCGCCGTGAGCAGTCCGGCAGCCGGGGCAAGCTGCCGGTGCTGGCCATCCAGCGCGGTCGCTTCAAGTTCCTGCCGGTGATCGACTGGAGCAACAAGGACGTCTTCTACTACTTCAAGGAGTTCGACCTCCCCTACCACCCGCTGTGGGAGCAGGGCTACCTCTCGGTCGGCGACGTGCACACCACCGCCAAGTGGGAGCCCGGCATGAGCGAGGAGCAGACCCGCTTCTTCGGCCTCAAGCGCGAGTGCGGCCTGCATGAGGAAGGTGGCGAGAGCGACGGCTCCGGCATCTGATCCCCCGGCCCGGCCATGTGCTGCGCCCGCCCACAAAAAAACGCCCGGCAACTGCCGGGCGTTTTTCTTTGCGCAAAAGGGTGATGTAACGCCCTTCATTACATGGCGGCAGCGCGCGCCTGATTCAGCCAGTCGTTCACCAGTGCCTCGTGACCCTTGAGCCAGGCGTCGGCATGACGCTCCACGTCCGCCGGCTTGTTCTGCCCCTTGTTCATCAGGCCGTTCTGCACGTTGATGTCATTGAGCGGCAGCTTGACGATGGAGAAGAGCTTGGCGGCGGCCGGATTGGCCTCGGCAAACCGCTTGTTGGCAACGATGTGCATGGTGTTCACCGCAAAGCCGTAGTTCTTGCCGTTCGGCAAGCGGGTCTTGGCCGCATCCGGGGCGTCGGCGGGGACTTCCAGCCACACCACATCCTTG
Organism: Aeromonas sp. FDAARGOS 1402; assembly: GCF_019046925.1. Lineage (NCBI taxonomy): Bacteria > Pseudomonadati > Pseudomonadota > Gammaproteobacteria > Aeromonadales > Aeromonadaceae > Aeromonas > Aeromonas sp. FDAARGOS 1402. Next base: position 2,421,772 of record NZ_CP077201.1, on the reverse strand, counting down.
CCCGGCACCAGCTCGCTGCTGAGCCAGTAGGGGGTCCAGGTGTAATAGAGCACCGGCTTGCCGGCCTGGTAGCGAGCCAGGGTATCGGCGATCAGCGCCGCGTAGTTGCCCTGCTTGTGGGCCACCGTGGGGGTCAGACCAAAGGCATCGAGGTGATGGTTGATCGCCCCCTCGCAGCCCCAGCCGGGGTTGCAACCGATGAGGTCGGCCTTGCCGTCGCCATCCCCGTCAAACAGCGCCGCCACCTCGGGATCCTTGAGCTGGCCCAGGTTGGTGATGCCGTATTGGGTCGCGGTCTTCTTGTCGATGAGGTACCCCTGGGCGGCACCGGCCACATAGGTGCCCTCACGGAAGAACACCTTGTCGCCCCCCGCCTGCTCGTACTTGTTGTCCTGCAGCGGCACCCAGTTGAACGCGAGGAAGGTGCCGTCTCCCTGGGCCACCGAGGCATAAGCCACGTTGTAGTCCACCTCCTGGGCGGGCTGGACATCGTAACCCAGACGCGCCATCAGCTTGCTCACCAGCAGGCTCTGGAAGGCCTCTTCCGGCAAGGAGCTCTGCAGGGGCTGAACGCGAACCCCCTCCCCCGGCAACTCGGCGCTGGCCATGGCGAGCGGGCTCAGCAGTTGGGCACTCAGCAGCAATGTGCCCAGGGTCAATCCTTTGGTGATCGGTCTCATGCGTTTACTCCTTTGTAATCGATTTTCTTGTCACGGCCGGCCAGGCGCAGCAGCAGGGCGGCGGGGCCATGCTGATACCAGCGACCGGTACGGGTGCGATCCGGTTGCCCCATCGCCTGGGTGAGGCGGTCGAGCACGATGGCCAGCAGCACGATGCCGAGGCCGCCGATGGAGGCGAGCCCCATGTCGAGCCGGCCGATGCCGCGCAGCACCATCTGGCCGAGGCCCCCCACCGCGATCATGGAGGCGATCACCACCATGGAGAGCGCCAGCATCAGGGTCTGGTTGACCCCGGCCATGATGGTGGGCATGGCGAGCGGCAGCTGAACCTTGAACAGCAACTGGGAGGGGCTGGCACCGAACGAGTGGGCCGCCTCCACCAGATCCGTGGGCACCTGGCGAATGCCCAGCATGGTGAGCCGGATCATGGGCGGCAGGGCGAAGATGACGGTCACCACCACCCCGGGCACGTTGCCGATGCCAAACAGCATCACGATGGGGATGAGGTAGACGAATGCCGGGGTGGTCTGCATGGCATCCAGCAGCGGCCGGGTCCAGGTGGAGAGCCGCTCGCTGCGGGCCAGCAGGATGCCGGTGGGCAACCCCAGCAGCACACAGAAGAACAGCGAGGTCAGCACCAGGGACAGGGTCACCATGGCATCGGACCAGGCCCCGATGAGCCCGATCCCCACAAGAGATACGAGCGTGCCGAGCGCCATGCGGCCGTTCACCAGTTGCCAGGCAAGCAGGGCCAGGAGCCCCATCATCAGGGTGGAGGGCACCGTCTGCAGCAGATGGGTCATGGCGTTCAGGGTCAGCTCCACCGGTGCGCGGATCAGCTGGAACAGCGGCCGCAGGTTCTCCACCAGCCAGCCGATGCCCCCTTCCACCCAGGTATCCAGCGGCACCAGCGCCTGCTGGAAAGGATCCAGCCAGTCGATGGCGGTTGTGGTGTCGGCGGCTTCGATCTGGTTCTGCCAGTCGGTGGCCAGGGTGTCGGTACTGCCCCAGGGATCGGACACCTCGGTGGACGCAGGCGCGCTCCAGGGGTCTGCCGCCACCTCATCGGCCCGCAGAGAAGGGCTCGCCAGCAGCACCAGGGCCAGCAGCCCGCTCAGCAAGAAATGGGGATTCATCAGCTTCATGCCGGGGTACTCCTGTCCAGGGTGTTGAGCAGATTGGCCTTGGAGATGAGGCCGAGGTAAGTGCCATCCTCCTCGACCACGGGCACCTGACAGGGAGCGGCCGCCACCTGGCTTATCAGTTCATTGAGGGCGGTGTCCGCCAGAATGGGCTGAATGTCCGCCAGCAACGCCTGCTCCAGGCTGCCTTTGGCCCTTACCGCCTGACCGAGCGACTCCACCGAGACGACCCCGAGGAAGCGACGGCTGCGATCCACCACGTAACCGAACTCCCGCTCAAGCTCCTTGAGCTGGCGCAGGGCGTTGCCCGGCCCGTCGGTGGTGTGTTTCTTGATGAGAGGCACCTGCTTGCGGCTGGCCACGTCGCGGGCGCTGAACACATGGGCCAGATCCACCCCGCGAAAGAAGGCGCGCACATAGTCGTTGGCGGGCTGGTTCAGGATCTCGTCCGGGGTGCCCACTTGCACCAGCTGGCCATCCTGCATGATGGCGATGCGATCGCCGATACGCATCGCCTCGTCCAGATCGTGGGAGATAAAGACGATGGTGCGCTGCTGACTGGCCTGCAGCTTGAGCAGCTCGTCCTGCATCTCGGTGCGGATCAGGGGATCCAGCGCGGAGAAAGCTTCGTCCATCAGCAGGATGTCGGGGTCATTGGCAAGGGCCCGGGCCAGCCCGACCCGCTGCTTCATGCCGCCGGAGAGGGCATCCGGATAAGCCTCTATCCACTGTCCCAGCCCCACCTGATGGAGCGCCTGACGGGCGCTCTGCTGGCGCTCCGCCAGCGGTACACCGGCCAGCTCCAGCCCGAAGGCGGTATTTTCCAGCACACTCAGGTGCGGCATCAGGGCGAAGGACTGGAATACCATGCTGATTTTCTTGCGACGCACCTGCCGCAGTTCGCGCTCCGAGATGGCGGCGATGTCCTCGCCATCGATCAGCACCTGGCCGCGGGTCGGCTCGATCAGCCGGTTGAAAAGACGCACCAGGGTGGACTTGCCCGAGCCGGAGAGGCCCATCACCACGAAGATCTCCCCTTCGTTGATGGCCAGATTGACATCCTGGACCCCCAGGGTCTGTCCGGTCTTTTTCAGGATGCTGGCGCGATCATGCCCTTTCGCCAGCAATTTGAACGCTTTATCCGGCTGATCGCCGAAGATTTTGTAGAGGGATTTGACCTCGAGTTTGACTGTCATATTGTCCTTTTTTCTTGGCCGACGCCTTGCCTGGCAAACCGTCGAACGTGAGCCAATTACTTTTAACACTAAGCAATTTCACACCCAAACAAAAGAACCAATTGAAGCCACCTTAAAAGGATTAAATTTAAGTCATTGATTTTTATTGGTTATTTTCATTCATAAAAATCTATTAAATCACGATAAAAACGCCTATAACAGACAGGGTCGCCACAGTATCGATGCACTTGCAGCACATTTCATTAATGATTAAAAGGCGTTAGCAGCAGGCGAAAAGAGAGGGTGGGACGACGGCGCCCATCGGAGCGATGAATGGTTTATTGATTACACCACTAATCATTTTAGTGTCACGCATTCCGGATGTTGCTTCAGGCAGCTTCAGCCATGCCGGTTCAGCCCCCTTCTCTTTGCAGTAACAGGGCACAAAAAAGCCCCCGGCTGTCGCAAGGGGCTCTTCATGGCATCAGAGGGCTCAGCGCCGCTGCCAGGTCTCGAAACAGTAGGGATGGGGGTTCTTCTCGTCAGGCTGATGGGACTCGCGCTCGATGCACGACCAATCGTTCTCATCGAAGGCCGGGAAGCGGGTATCCCCCTCCACCGCCAGATCGATGCGGGTCAGATAGAGCCTGTCGGCCCGTGGCAGCAGCTGGCCGTAGAGATGCCCCCCCCCGATCACCATCAGCTCCGCGACGTCACTATCCGCCAGCAGGGCCAGTGCGGCCTCCACCGAGTCGATAACCTCCACGCCGTCGGCCCGGTAGTCGGGGTTGCGGCTGATCACCAGATTGCGGCGCCCGGGCAGCGGTCGTCCGATGGATTCAAAGGTCTTGCGCCCCATCAACACCGGCTTGCCCAGGGTCACCCGCTTGAAGTGGGCCAGATCCGCCGGCAGATGCCAGGGCATCTGGTTGTCCAGGCCGATCACCCTGTCCTGGGCCATGGCGGCAATCATGGAAATCATCATGGGGTCAACCTCTCGCACCGTCGTCAGATAATGGGGCGGTTACGGTACACGACCAGAGAGGGGATCGCCAAACCGAAACTCAGGGCCCCCACGATAAAGAGCGCCTTGAGGCCGTTCTCCACCGCGCTCTGAAGCAGCTCCATGGTCACCCCGGAGATATTGAGCTCGACGATGGCGATCATGGTCTTGAACGCATAGCTGCCCGGGATCATGGGGATGATGGAGGCGACGCTGAACACCGGGCGTGGTGCCAGCAGGCGGCGCGACCAGTAGACACAGACAAAGCCGACCGTGGTCGCCGCTGCCAGGGTGGCCCACTCGATGGGCATGCCGTAGTGGATGAGCAGGGTACGCAGGCTATGGGCCAACGCGCCCCCCATGGCGCAATATTTGAGCATCCGTGGCGGCACGTTGAACAGCATGGCAAAGCCCACCGCCGGAATGGCCGACCAGAAGGCATCCTTGGCCAGCAACCAGAGCAGTTCCATCATACCTTCCACCCCCAGATACCGGTCACCGACATGGCGAGCATGATCCCGATATGGTTCCGCGCGCTGATGGATAGCCGGTTTGCCCCGATCAACAGGGTCGATACAACGTCAAAGATCTTCATACTTTCCACCCCCAGATACCCGTCACCGACATGGCGAGAATGATCCCTATGGCTGCGCTGATGGTCAGCAGTGTCGCCGTGCCCCAGCGGGCCAGCCCCATGTTGAAGTAACCCTTCACCATGTCGGAGACCGCATTGATGAGCGGGAACCCCGGCACCAGCAGCAACACGCTGGCGGCCATGGCGAGATAGGGTTGTTCGCCCCAGCCGAAGAAAGTGGCGCTGGAGGCGAGCAGGGTGGCGATAAAACCGGTGGCGGCAAAGTTGATGAGGGGGCTGTGGTGATGGCGGGCAATGAGCTGGCGCACCCGCATGGCGACCGAGGCCGAGCAGCAGGTCACCAGGAAGATGGGCCAGTCACCACCAAACAGCAGGCTGAAGGCTCCGCAGGAGAGCCCCACCATGGGCACCACCAGCCAGGGGTGATAGTGGAACGGCGTGATGGCCTCGAGGCGCTGACGTACCTCGCGCGCACCGATAAGCGACTTTTCCGTCATGATGCAGATGCGCTGGATTTCGCACACCACCTGCATGTTGATGCCGTGCTCCCGCACCCGGCGGGTGGTGGTGACGCAACTGCCCTGGTAGAGACTGGTGAGGACGATGGCGCTGGAAGAGATGGCCATCTCGACGCTCTCCAGCCCGAGCGCCATGCCCAGGCGGACCGTGGTCTGCTCGATGATGCGGCTCTCCGCCCCAAACTGGGCCAGCATCTGGCCCGCCTTGACGATGATCCGGGTGATCTCCGTCTGCTGCTCTCGCGACAGCACCCTTCCTGGTGTGATGCTTCTCATGATCCCTTTGAGTCATAGCAAGATGAAATGTGTCTGGATATTACCCCAAAATAAATACACCTTCATCCATCTCTATCGGACTGCGGGCACTGGTCACTATTATTCAGCCGCCCGGGTAATATTTGCAGCAAATAAAAAACAATTCACCCAACTTGCTTAACAACTTGTTTGGGAAGGGGTGAAACAAATTAATAAACACCCTGTTTTTTTATATCTTGAACAGGGCCGTGAATTATTTCCGTTTCAGATAACTGGAAAACGCTATCACATTATCCGGCAGCGGGGGCTCTGCCATTTCCTGACAAGATTCGTTCTGCAGATCCAGAATGTGCTGGCGCATGGCGTAGACGGAGTCATGCATCATGTTGGCTATCCGGATGCAGCTGTCGAGGTTGTTTCTGGCCAGGCGGCGCTGGCAGTCGATGCGAAATTGCAGACCTCGCAACCGACGTTGCCGCTCTGGCCCCACCTGGGCGATCAGGGTCTCTATCTGCTGGTGCAGCAGCGCGTCGAGTCGCTCCGGCTCGGCCAGCGCCCAGTACTTCAGGGTATCGAAATCAGGCAGCTCCATATACCCTCCTGGCCGGACCTCGCCCATGGAATGGAACGACGCCGGGCACATCACTATTTCACTGTCCCTAGGGAAGGTTATATAGGATGGTGGCGATTTTGGGTCATTCACCGCCGAGCCACAGGAGTCCGGTTTTTGGCACGAATTGCGCATCGTTGGCGGAAAAAATCATTTATTCCTTATGATTCATGAAATTAACCGAATCCGGCCTGCGTCAGTTTTTTTATAAAATTTCAGCGTCATTTTTCTCGGCCTTATGCCTTATTAAGGAACTTTTCTCAAAATTGTTTTTCATTCGACTCTCTCCCTGACTCGATGCCCTCCCGTTGCCTCATCCGGCGGTTTAACATATCTCACTGATTATGTTATTTTATTTACCACTTTATTGCGGCAACCAAGGGCAGACCATGAGCAAGGCAAGAATCGGTATCGTCACCGTCAGCGATCGCGCCAGTGCAGGCATCTACGAAGATCTCTCCGGCAAGGCCATCATCGACACCCTGAACGCCTACCTGACCTCGGAATGGGAGCCCGTCTATCAGGTGATCCCCGACGAGCAGGATCAGATTGAGGCGACCCTGGTTCGGCTGGTGGACGATGAGCAGTGCTGCCTTGTCGTTACCACGGGGGGCACAGGGCCGGCCAGGCGGGATGTGACCCCGGAGGCCACCGAGGCGGTGTGCGATCGCATGATGCCGGGCTTTGGCGAGCTGATGCGGGCCGAGTCCCTCAAGTTCGTGCCGACCGCCATCCTGTCGCGCCAGACCGCCGGCCTGCGCGGCAGCTCGCTCATCGTCAACCTGCCGGGCAAGCCCAAATCGATCCGCGAGTGCCTGGATGCGGTCTTCCCCGCCATTCCCTACTGCATCGACCTGATGGAAGGGCCCTATCTCGAGTGCGACGAGGCCATCATCAAACCGTTCCGCCCGAAGAAATAAGCACTGGGCGGGGATTTCCCCGCCCTTTGCTCATTTGCGCCCGTACACCTTGACCCCCGCCCTGCTCCCTTCCGAATTGCCGTACACCTCGATGCGCTTGATGCAGAGTCGGCTGCCGAGGGATTGCCACCCCGACTCCTGATCCTCTCTCAACACCTTGTCGAAATAGAGGGTCTTGCTGCGATCGTTGCCGTAGAACACCTTGACCCGCTCCAGGGTCAACTCCCGCCCTGCCTTGACCATGATGGATTTGGTCGGCCGGCAGGCGAGCATGGGAATGATGGCGGGATGATCGCCGACCCCGAGCAGAATGGTCTGCCCCAAGCGGATATCCTCGTCGGCCATGGCCGGGGGAACAGCAGCCCCCAGCAGCGCCATGGGTACGCAGATGCGCAACGCGCGGGCAAGAGTGGACGAGGAGTGAAGGGAAAACAGCGCTGACATGATGCCTCCTGAAAAAAGGAGTCATGATAAGGACCCGATGCCAGACCCAAGCTGTACTGGCCCTGTACCAGGGGCCATGACAATGGCCGGAGGCCCGTGTGGGTAACGGGGGCCTGGGCCCCCGTTACCCCTGCCGGACGCGCTAACCGCCCCACATGGCCGACAGCCGCGACTCCATGGCCTCTTCCTCCTCGTCAGGCAGCTCGGTGAAGAAGTCGAGTCCGGTCTGCTCCTCCACCTCATCCACCGTCACCACATAGTCCGCCAGCCGACTGGCCGAGACGTTCTCTTGCGGCAGGATGAAGGCGATGGCCCGCTTGCCCGCCAGATCCATCACCACCCGGTAGTAGGCGTGGGGCACGGTCACGCCGTTGCCGATGGCGCCATCGGAGTGGGTGAAGATGGGGCCGGTGATCACCTGCACGCTCTTGTAGGTGATGGCCCACTGCCGGGTCTTCTCCTCCAGGATGCGCCAGGCCCCCTGGTTGAGCGCCGGCAGTTGCGGGGTCATGTTGGTGAGCAGGAAGCTCTGCTTCATGGTGTTGGTGGTGGAGCGCATGTCCGCCGCCGGTGCCTGGTGGCCGCGGTCATAACCGGAGCCCTTGTAGTCCGACAGGGTGGCGCGAAACTGCACCGGCACCTCCTTGTCCTCGGCGAAGGCATCCTTGCGCGGCACCTGACCCTGGGCGCTGGCGGCCGTCATCCGGTAAGAGACCCAGTCAGAGACCTTGGTGTCGTAGTTGTACCCGGCGGCATAGCCCTCCCGGCACAACAGCTGACTGGATTGACCGGGTACCCCTAGGGTAACGTGCTCCCCGCACTGGAATCCCGCCGCCAGGCTCGGGAAGGTGGTGAGAGTGAATCCGATAGCCAGAACTAATTTATTGATATTATTCATTATTATGCCACTCCTTGTGTTAGGCGGAGTGATTTGACACCAGGTCGGATGAGTAAGGCAATCGCACAAATAGCGAGCAATCCGGAAATGTGAAGAGGACGGCAAAACCGCAAACAAGGCGCCGCCAACCGGGGGATTGCCATCCCGCCGTCACTGTGATGAGGGGGGAATTTCTCCTGCACTATCAGAGGGATAAGGGGTCAACACCGAGGCACACTGTCAGCACAGCGCCCAGCTCCCGCCACGCACGCCCCTGACCGGGTCAGGGAATATCGAACAAATCCCAGCGAAATAAGGGATCCTCAAGCCCGATAATTAGTCCGCGCTTGTTTGCTCGAGATCAAACGGAGCCATGAAAAGCCCTCTAGAATCAGCCCGTCATCTATTTGGGACGCCATGAAAGGGGGGCCGTTCATTGCGAAAATGCCCGCAGGATTTCTCCTTCATGAATAAGCGGGCCCCGTTGCCGGAATACATCATGGCGCCGCCTCATGCCACGCTTCAAATAACGATGACGACAGACCTTTCATAACAATTAATCCGGTCAGGCACCGCGTACCCTGCGTTTCCAACGATGCCATTGATGAGGCCTTCCTGCCGGAAGGCCAGGAATGGCCGTGCTTTTCAATCAGGATAAGGATGCATGATGAAAAAGTCCCTGCTGGCTGGCGCCCTGCTGCTCTGCCCTGCCGCCTTTGCCGCCACCACACACTGGGAATACAGCGGCGAGGCCGGCCCGGCGAAATGGGCCAGCCTGACCCCGGAATATGGCCAGTGTGCCGGCAGCAACCAGTCGCCGGTCAACCTCTCGGGTCTGGTGAAGGCCGATCTGGCCCCCCTGCAGTTCCACTATCAGGCGGGTGGCAAGACGCTGGTCAACAACGGCCACACGGTGCAGGTCAACTATGCCCCCGGCAGCACCCTTGAGCTCGACGGCATGCACTTCGAGCTCAAGCAGTTCCACTTCCACGCCCCCAGCGAAAACCTCATCGAAGGCAGGTCCTACCCCCTGGAGGGTCACCTGGTCCATGCCAATGACAAGGGGGAGCTGGCGGTGGTCGCCGTGATGTTCGAGCAGGGCCAGGCCAATGGGGCCCTGAGCCAGGCCTGGCAGGTGTTGCCAGCCAAGGCGGGGGAGATCCATGCCTTCAAGGAACCCATCTCGGCAGAGCAACTGCTGCCCGCCCAGCACGACTACTACCGCTTCAGCGGGTCCCTGACCACCCCACCCTGCTCGGAAGGAGTGCGCTGGCTGGTGATGAAGGAGCCGGTCCAGGCCAGCCAGGCCCAGATCGATGCCTTCAAGGCGGTGATGCACCACCCCAACAACCGCCCCGTCCAACCTCTCAACGGGCGACTGGTGCTGGAATAAGGGGGTTATCTCACCGATTCACGCAATAAAAAGAGGGCCTATTGGCCCTCTTTTGCATCTTTCGCAAAGGTGTTTACAGGCTGGCAGCGATGCGCGCCCCCAGCGCGGCGTTGTTCAGCACCAACTGGATATTGGCCGCCAGGGAGTTGCCGCCGGTCAGTTCGCACACCCGGGCCAGCAGGAAGGGGGTGGACTCCTTGCCCTTCACCCCCTGCTCGTCCGCCTCTCGCAGTGCCTGGGCAATGGCGGCGTCGATGTCGGCCTTGGCCATGGCAAACTGGGTCGGAATGGGGTTCGCCACCACGGCGCCGCCCGCCAGCCCCAGCTCCCACTTGAGGCGCAGCGCCTCGGCGATGGCCGCCGGGCTCTCGAGCCGGTAATCCACCTTGAAGCCGCTCTCGCGTGTGTAGAAGGCGGGCAGCTCCTCGGTCTGGTAGCCGATCACCGGCACCCCCTGGGTCTCCAGGTACTCCAGGGTCAGACCGATGTCGAGGATCGACTTGGCACCAGCGCAGACCACGGCCACCGGGGTCTGGGCAAATTCCTGCAGATCCGCCGAGATGTCAAAGGTCTCCTGGGCGCCGCGATGCACGCCGCCGATGCCGCCGGTGGCGAACACCCGGATCCCGGCCATGGCGGCAATGATCATGGTGGAGGCCACCGTGGTCGCCCCCAACCCCTTGTTGGCCAGCACGAAGGGGATGTCGCGGCGGCTGCACTTGGTGGCGGCGTGGCCGGCCCGGCCCAGCGCCTCCAGCGCCCCTGCATCCAGCCCCACCTTGAGGCGGCCATCGATGATGGCGATGGTGGCCGGCACGGCGCCGTTGTCCCGCACCACCTGCTCCACCTGGCGCGCCGTCTCCACGTTCTGCGGATAGGGCATGCCGTGGGAGATGATGGTGGACTCCAGGGCCACCACCGGCTTGCCGGCGGCCAGCGCGGCGGCAACTTCAGGTTGGATATCGAGGTAAGCGTTCAACATGGGTACTCCTCCAGCATGCGTTCAACAGCGGCCTTGGATAGGCCGGAAAAGACGGTATCGGAACAATTGACGGTGAGGGCGGCGCAACCGAGGGCGAACCGGGTTGTCTCCATGATGCCCTGCTCCTGCAACCAGGCGTGGGCCAGCCCTGCCATGAAGGCATCGCCGCCGCCGGTCACGTTGACGACCGGGCTGCCGAGCACGGGCAGATGGCCTTGGCAGGCCCCGTCGCTATAGAAGATCCCCTGATCGCCGAGGCTCAGGAAGAGCCGCTGCACCCCGGCGCGGTGGAACCAGGCCGCTGCCATGGGCCAGGTGTCGGGCCCCCCGATGGTGAAGCCGCACAGCTGCTCCGCCTCGGTGCGATTGGGTTTGAGGGTGTGGATGCGGTGCAGCCAGGGGCGGATCTTCTCCACCTTGGCCACCGACACGGTGTCCACGAAGATGATGTGCTCCCCCTGGCGCTCGAACAGCCAGTCCAGGGTGTGGGTGGCGAGGTTGGTGTCGAGCACCCAGAGCCGGGCCGCACCGAGAAAACCGCTCAGGGGGGTGAGCCGGGCCGGGGTGAGCTGGTCGATGATCCCCATGTCGTTGACGGCGCAGCTCATTTCGCCGCTGCCATCGTGCAGGCTGAGGTAACAGGAAGTGGCCTGGCCGTCCAGTACCAGTACCTGGCGCACGTCGACCCCGGCGCGCTGGCTCACCTCCAGCAGGTGGTGGCCGTATTGATCGTTGCCCACCGCAGTCAACAGCCGGGTGTCGGTACCAAGGCGCGCCAGGTTCTCGGCGATGTTGCGCCCTACCCCGCCGGCTGAGGTGCGTACCCGGCCCGGGTTGGAATCGCCGATGCGCAGGTTGTCGTGGCTGCAGCCACAGATATCCATGTTGGCGCCGCCGATCACCACGGCGTAGGGGCCTTCGCGCAGCACATAGCCGCGCCCCTGCACATAGCCCTGGCGCATCAGGCTGGAGATGTGGCTCGCCAGCGCGGAGCGGCTGATGCCGAGCCTGTCCGCCAGCTCCTGCTGGGCAATCATGGGATCCTGGCGCAGCAGGGCGAGGATCTCTTGCTCACGTTCCGTCATAGACAAACATCCAGTTGCAAACGTTTGTCTATTATTTCCGAAAAACGTTTCCCCGCCATCCTCTCGTACAAGAAATGTCGGGTCGCGCACAAAAAATCACCGGGCAGTGCCCGGCGATCACAACATGGTTTTCAGATGGGCCACTCACCCCAGCTGTACCCAGACCTCGCTCCCCTCCAGCCGCACCGGCCAGCAGGCGACGCTCAGGGCAGGATCGTCCAGACAGCGACCGTCCATCAGGGCGTAGCGCTGCTTGTACAGCGGCGAGGCCACCACGGGTTCCCCCCCCGCATCCCCCACCAGGCCACGCCCCAGCACCGCAACGCCGGCCAGGGGGTCCACCCCGTCCAGGGCATAGACATGCTCCCCGAGGCGAAACAGCGCCAGTACCCGCCCCTCCAGCCAGGCGCTGCGCCCGGCCTGCTCCGGCAGCGCCGCCAGCTCGCACACCCGGTGCCACTGCCCGCAGAGCTGTGCATCGTCCTTGTCATCCTTCATACCACCTCCTTGATACTGATGGCGGGCGTGCAACCCGTTGCCCCCGCTCATACCACCTCCTTGATAGCGATATCCGGCACCCATTGCCCCCGCTCCTCACGGCGCGGCGGCGTCTCGTCTTCGGGCCGGTTGACGAAGGCCTCGAACAACTTGAGCTTGTCCGGATCCGCCAATGTGCTCTTCCACTCGCACTGCCAGGTGCCGACGATCCCCTCCATCATGGCCTCCAGCTCGGCACCGATGCCGAGCCTGTCCTCGATGATCACCGACCTGAGATAGTCGAGCCCCCCTTCCATGTTCTCCATCCAGACCGAGGTGCGTTGCAGCCTGTCCCCGGTGCGCACGTAGAACATCAGCAGCCGGTCGATGTAGCGGATCAGGGTCTGCTCGTCGAGATCCGTGGCGAACAGGTCGGCGTGGCGCGGCCGCATGCCGCCGTTGCCGCACACATAGAGGTTCCAGCCCCGCTCGGTGGCGATGACGCCGATGTCCTTGCTCTGGGCCTCGGCGCACTCCCGGGTGCAGCCGGAGACCGCAAACTTCAGCTTGTGTGGCGCCCGCAGCCCCTTGTAGCGGTGCTCCAGGGTCTGGGTCAGGGTCATGGAGTCCTGCACCCCGTAACGACACCAGGTGGAGCCCACACAGGACTTCACGGTGCGCACCGACTTGCCGTAGGCCTGACCGGTCTCGAAGCCCGCCGCCACCAGCTCGCCCCAGATGGCGGGCAGCTGGTCGACCCGGGCGCCGAAGAGATCGATGCGCTGGCCGCCGGTGATCTTGGTGTAGAGGCCGTACTTGCGCGCCACTTCGCCGATGGTGATGAGCCCCTCCGGGGTGATCTCCCCCCCCGGGATACGCGGCACCACCGAATAGGTGCCGTCCTTTTGCAGGTTGGCGAGGAAGGCGTCGTTGGTATCCTGCAACGCGCGGTGGGGCTTCTCCAGCACGTGCTCGTTCCAGAGGGACGCCAGGATGGAGGCCACCGTCGGCTTGCAGATGTCGCACCCCAGCCCCTGGCCGTGCTTGTCCCGCAGCGCCTCGAAGCTCTTCAGCTCGCCCACCCGGGCCAGGTGATAGAGCTCCTGACGGCCGTAGGCGAAGTGCTCGCACAACCCCTTGTCCGCCTCGACGCCAAGATCCGCCAGGGTCTGATCCACCACTTGCTTGAGCAGGTTGCTGCAACCGCCGCAACCCGTGCCGGCCTTGGTGCAGCTCTTCACCGCCGACAGCTCGTGATTGCCCGCCCGAACGGCGGCCACCACGTCCCCCTTGCTGACGTTGTGGCAGGAGCAGAGGATGGCGCTGTCCGGCAGCACCAGGGGCGCGGGGGCGGCCCCGACCTCCCCCACCAGCAGGGAGAGCGGCGGCTGGGGCAGCGCCACCCCGTTCTGGTAGTACTGCAGCAGCCGCTCATAATCGGCCCCGTCCCCCACCAGGATGGCGCCGAGCAGGCGATTGCCCTCGCCGTCGGTCACCAGCTTCTTGTAGATGCCGTTGACCCTGTCCAGCAGCAGCAACTCCTGGGCGCCGGCGGTGTTGGCGTGGGCATCGCCGATGGAGCCCACGTCCACCCCCATCAGCTTGAGCTTGGTGGACATGTCGGCCCCGATAAAGCGGATCTCGCCGCCGCACAGACTGGCCACTGCGGCCCGGGCCATCTGGTAGCCGGGAGCCACCAGGCCGAAGATGCGCCCCTGCCAGAGCGCGCACTCGCCGATGGCGAGGATGGCGGGATCCGAACTGTGGCAGCCGTCGTCGATGCAGATGCCGCCGCGCTCCCCGACCTCCAGCCCGGATTGCCGGGCCAGGGTGTCGGCGGGTCGAATACCGGCGGAGAACAGCAGCACGTCGGTCTCAATGTGAGTGCCGTCCTTGAAGCGCAGGCGATGACGGGCCTGCTCCCCCTGCTCGATGCACTCGGTGGCTTTCTCCACCAGCACCTCGACCCCGAGGGCCTGGATCTTGTCCCGTAGCACGGCGCCGCCGCTCTCGTCGAGCTGCACTGGCATCAGCCTGGGGGCGAACTCCACCACCTGGGTCTTGAGGCCGAGCAGGCGCAGGGCGTTGGCCGCCTCCAGCCCCAGCAGGCCGCCACCGATGACCACGCCGCTGCGGGCCTGGGCGCAGGCATCGCGGATGGCAGCGAGATCCCCCAGGGTGCGATAGACGAAGCAGCCCTCCCGCTGATGACCGGGGATGGGGGGCACGAAGGGGACAGAGCCGGTCGCCAGCACCAGACGGTCGTAAGGGAACTGCTCGCCGTTGGCCAGCGTCAGGGTGCGGGCCGCCCGGTCGAGCACCTCCACCTCGGCCCCCAGTCGCAGCGTTATGCCGCTCTCTTCATACCAGGCGGGATCCGCCATGCGCAGGGCCTGGGGCGCCTTGCCGCCGAATACCTCGGACAGATGCACCCTGTCGTAGGCGGGGTCCGGCTCGGCGCCAAATACCGTCACCTCGAACCGCTCGAGGCCGCCCGCCGCCACCAGCTGCTCGACGAAGTGATGACCCACCATACCGTTGCCCACCACCAGCAGCCGTTGCTTGTCGGCCGTGTCGGCGGAACCACTGTTCTGGCGACCGAGCAGGTCCATGCCGCCCCCTGTCACCCACTGTTGCTCTTTGTCAGTCATGTCTCTCTTCCTTGAATCCGGCGGGCTCAGGCGCGCAGCTTGCTGCGCACCTGCCCGGCTGCCTTGAGGGGGGTCACCTTGCGCTGCTTCTCGTAGAGGAAGCGCAGCACCTGCTGACGCAGCTTGTGGTAGTGGGGATCGTCCGCCAGGGCGACCCTGTCTCTGGGCCTTGGCAGGTCCACGGTCAGGATCTCCCCGACGGTAGCGCTGGGGCCATTGGTCATCATGACGATGCGATCAGAGAGCAGCACCGCCTCGTCCACGTCGTGGGTGATCATGATGACGGTGTTGCCAAGCTCCGCCTGGATCGCCATCAGAGCATCCTGCAGATGGGCCCGGGTCAGGGCATCGAGGGCGCCGAACGGCTCGTCCATCAGCAGCACCTTGGGGGAGAGCGAGAGGGCGCGGGCAATGCCGACCCGCTGCTTCATCCCCCCCGACAGCTCGTGGGGCATCTTCTGGCTGGCGTGATCCATCTGCACCAGGGAGAGGTAGTAGTCCACCCGCTCCGCCACCGCCCGCTTGTCAGACTCCACCTGGGCCACCGCCAGCGCCACGTTCTGCTGGACGCTGAGCCAGGGCAGCAGGGCGTGGTTCTGGAACACCATGGCCCGCTCGGGCCCCGGCCCCGCCACCTCGCGACCATCGAGAATGATGCCCCCCAGGGTCGGCTCCAGCAGCCCGGCCACCAGGTTGAGGACGGTGCTCTTGCCGCAGCCCGAGTGACCGATGAGGGAGACGAACTCCCCCTTCTCGATGCGCAGGTTGACCCGGCTCAAGGCCTCGAAGCTGCCCTGCTCCGTCTCGAACGAGATGCCGACGTCGCTTATTTCCAGATAACTCTTCATTGGCTCTTCTCCTGCCTGAATAGAAATGTGATTAACGCAGCACCTGGCGCTTGTCCCAGGACAACCACTGCTGCAGGGCCAGCATGCCCCTGTCCAGGGCGCAGCCGATGAGGCCTATGGTGATCACCGCCACCATGATGCGGGCCAGAGACGCAGAGCCGCCGCTCTGGAACTCGTCCCACACGAACTTGCCGAGCCCCGGGTTCTGGGCCAGCATCTCCGCCGCGATCAGCACCATCCAGGCCACCCCCAGGGAGAGCCGCAGCCCGGTGAAGATCATGGGCAGGGCCCCGGGCAGCACGATGCGCCGCACATGGGTCACAAAGGAGAGGCGCAGCACCCGGCTGACGTTGTGCAGATCCCCATCCAGCCCCGCCACCCCCACCGCCGTGTTGATCAGGGTCGGCCAGAGGGAGCAGAGGGTCACCGTCAGGGCCGAGGTGAGGAAGGACTTGGCAAGCCAGGGGGCGGGATTGGCGTAGAGGGCGCTCACCACTAGCGTGATGAGGGGCAGCCAGGCCAGCGGCGACACCGGCTTGAGCAGCTGGATCACCGGGTTGGCGGCGCGATAGAGCCCCTGATTCATGCCGAGCAGCACCCCGCACGGAATGGCGATCAGGGTCGCCAGCGCGAAGCCGCACAGCACGGTGAGCAGGCTGGTGGCTATCTGATCGAAGAAGGTGGGGCGTCCTGTGTAGGGACGCAGCTTCACCTCGGCCGCCGGATCCGCCGCCAGCCTTGCCGCATTGCGCACCTGCTGGCGTTCGAGGAAGGCCGCCGCCTTCTCCCGCTCCTGCAGATGCTCCTGCCCGAGGGACCAGAGCTGGCTGGCGGTGGCGAGCGGCCCCGGCAGGGTGCCCAGACTGGTCTGCACCTGGCTCGCCCCCCACTGCCAGAGGCCGAGGAAGAGCAGCACGCCGAGCAGGGGCTGCACCATGATTTTCCAGTTGATGGCTTTTAAATGGATGAGGGGCCATGTGTGTCGTTTCATCGGGATCTCCTTGCTCATTGCACCCGCTCATCGCCCTTGAGGCCGATGGCGAACTGTTGCAGGTAGGCGTTGGGGTGGCGGCCGTCGTAGATGAGGCCGTCGATGAAGCCATCCTGGGGGCCGCGATAGCCCTGCTCGCTGGCAAAGTCGGGGAAGTCACTGGCCTTGAGCTTGCCCTCGGCGATGAGGGCCTCGGCGGCCTGGCGATAGACATCCGGTTGATAGACGGCCTTGGCCACCTGCTCGAACCAGGCGTCCGGCCTGGCCTCGGGGATCTGGCCCCAGCGCCGCATCTGGGTCAGGTACCAGATGGCGTCGGAGTAGTAGGGATAAGTGGCGTGGTGGCGGAAGAAGACGTTGAAATCCGGCACCTGGCGCTTGTCCCCCCTGGCGTACTCGAAAGTGCCCGTCATGGAGCTCGCGATCACCTGCTCGTCCGCCCCCACGTACTCGGGTTTGGCCAGCAGCTTGGCCGCCGCGCGCCGGTTGCCGTTGTCGTCTGCATCCAGCCACCAGGCCGCCCGCAGCAGCGCCTTCACCAGCCGCACATGGGTGTTGGGGTGACGCTCGGCCCACTGCCGGGTGACGCCGAACACCTTCTCCGGGTTGTTGCGCCAGATCTCGTTATCCGTGATGACGGGCACCCCTATGCCCCTGGCGACCGCCTGCTGGTTCCAGGGCTCCCCCACGCTGTAGCCGGCGATGGTGCCCGCCTCCAGGGTGGCGGGCATCTGGGGGGGCGGCGTCACCGACAGCAGCACGTCCGCCTGGCGCTGGCCCGAGTTGTCCCCAAGCTTGGGCGCATAGAAACCGGGATGCAGGCCACCTGCCGCCAGCCAGTACCTCAGCTCGTAGTTGTGGGGGGAGACGGGGAAGACCATCCCCATGTTGAAGGGCTTGCCCCCCTTGCGATACTCCGCCACCACGGGCTTGAGGGCGGCGGCGCTCACCGGGGGCGGCACCTGGCCCGCCTGCGGCCTGGGCAACTGGGGCGCCATGGCGGCCCAGACGCTGTTGGCCACCGTGATGGCGTTGCCGTTGAGATCCATGGCAAACGCCGTCACCAGCTCGGCCTGGGTGCCGATGCCGATGTGGGCCGCCAGGGGCTGGCCCGCCAGCATCTGGGCACCGTCCAGCTCGCCGTCTATCACCCGATCCAGCAGGATCTTCCAGTTCGCCTGGGCTTCGAGGGTGACGTAGAGTCCCTCATCCTCGAAATAGCCCCGCTCGTAGGCCACCGCCAGCGGCGCCATGTCGGTCAGCTTGATGAAGCCGAGCCTGAGCTCCTCCTGCTCCGGGGCTCCCAGTGCCAGCACCGGCAGCGACAACGCCGCCAGCAGCAGCCCCGCACATCCTTGTCGTCCGTTCATTGCATCTCCTCCCTCGGTTCCGGGTCAGGGCCATGGCGCCAGGCTGCCTGGAATCGCAGTGCCACCTCGTTGCAGCGCTGCGACCCAAGGTGCGTCGCGACCAAAAAAAAGCCCCGCCGATCCGGGATCGGCGGGGCTTCTTTGCCCTGTTGCGGGTGAGTGGCCTGACCGGCCCCTCACTGCGCATCGTTACTTCATTGCTATCGTGTTTTTGTTATTCACTTTCCGTGCCAGCTCGTCCAGGGTGCATCAGGCGGCCCTTTGCGGCCTGTGGTGCCCTGATCCTCCCTCAAATTTGCCTCAATTAGGCGCAGTTGCACCAAAACGGTTGGCCACTGGAGCGCTCAGGCGGGCAAAGCCTGCAGCAGTTGCCGCGCCAGCTCCCCCAGGCTCAGGTGACGGCTCATGGCGGTGCTGCGCATCAGGCGATAGGCCTCGTCCTCGTCCAACCCCTGATGGCGCATCAGGCGTCCCTTGGCCTGCTCGATGAGCCGCCTATCCTCCAGCTTCTGGCGTAGCTCGCTCTCGGTCTGCATCAGGGCCTGCACCATGGCGAGCTGACTGCGGGCCAGGCGCAGCCACTGCTCCACCGGCTCACGCTCGCCGCAAGGGTGGGGCACCAGCAACACCCCCTGCTGCAACAGGGCGAGCTGGGTATCGCCCCCCAGCCGCTCGCAGAACAAGAGCCGCGGCATGTCGGGCCAAAGGGAGAGGCCAAGGCGTACCTCGGCGCTGAACTGGCGGCAACTGACGAGCAGGGCATCCCCCCTCTGCGTCGGAGTCAGCAACTGGCGGGTATCGAGGATCCCGGGCTGATGGCCGTAGTGACTGACCAGCAGGGCCAGGCGGTTCGCCTGGCCCGGGTCATCGGCGTGGATCAACAGCCGGGAAGCGGGGCCGTCCTGGCCCCGGGTGGAAAAAGTGGTCATGGCGCTCCTTGCCGGCGACGATCGCGTTCTGTCTGGCGAAAATGCCGCAACATGAAGGCCAACTCTTTGAATCTACCTCCTTTTTATCTATCAGGAGGTAGTGGGGGTAGAGGGAAAATCGCCCCTCAGGCGACCCGTTCCTGGGCCTCCGTCAGCAGCCCCTGCAGCTCGGCGCGCAGCCGCACCACCTCCCCCATGATGATCAGCACCGGGCTCTGGCCCAGCAGGGCACGGGCGGCCTGCTCCAGGCCATCGAGCGTGGCCTCGTGCACCTGCTGGCGGGGGCTGCAGCCAGCCACCACCAGGGCCACCGGCAGCGCGCCCGGAGCCCCCGCCCTCAACATCCCTTCCCGAATGCGGGCCGCCCGCTCCAGCCCCATGTAGAACACCAGGGTGTGGCCCGCCCGGGTCAACCCCTGCCAGCCCTGATAGTCGCGCTCGTCCATCAGGTGCCCCGTCACCAGGGTCAGGGAGCGGGCCAGCCCCCTGTGGGTCAGGGGAATGAAGCTGCTGGCGGCGCACCCCAGGGCCGCCGTGATCCCCGGCACCAGCTCGGCCTCAATGCCGTGCCGGGCCAGGTGCAGCGCCTCCTCGCCACCGCGCCCGAACACCAGGGGATCCCCTCCCTTGAGGCGCACCACCCGCTTGCCCGTGCGGGCCAGGGCCAGCAGCAGGGCGTTGATCTCCTCCTGGGTCGGGCTCGGTTCACCACAGCGTTTGCCCACGTCGAAGCGGGCCGCCCCGTGGGGAATGCGGGCCAGGATCTCGCTCCCCACCAGGCGGTCATAGACCACGACCTCTGCCGCCTCCAGACGGTGCAGGGCGCGCAGGGTCAACAATTCGAGGGGCCCGGGGCCCGCTCCCACCAGACTGATTTGGCTCATCTCAGGCTCCTTGTGTCCTGGCACCGCACTAAGCGGATGCCAGGAAAACATGTTTGATCAACAGCTTGTCGATTTCGGGCAGACAGGTGCCGCAGTTGCTGCCACAGCCGAGCAGGGCCTGCAGCCCCGCCAACTCGCTCACCCCCTGCCGGGTGATGGCATCGACGATGCGCTGCTCCGAGACCCGCAGGCAGGAGCAGACCAGCCGGCTCTCCCCGGCCAGGGCCTGGCTCAGGGTCTGGCTCAGGGCCCCCGCCTGGAGCGGCGTGCCGAGCAGACTGGCCAGCAGGTCGACCTTGATGTCCGGGCGCCGCGCCCCCACCAGCAAGATGCCCTCGATGCGATCTCCGGCCAGGGCCACGGCCAGCCACCCCTCCTTCATGGGCAGCCTGAGCCAGTGCCCCTCGGCCCCCAGCCGTTGCCACAGGCTCTCTGTGCTCTCTGACCAGGAGGCCAGCAGGGTGCAGTTCCCCTCGGGCAGGGGACGCCTGGCCCACCAGTCCACCGGCTCGCGCCACTCACCACGGCTACACCAGATCCCTTGCCAGCGGGTGGGCTGCGCCCTGGCCTGCACCCACCCCTGTTTGAACATCGGCTGGCCGGAAAGGGGATCCACCACGGGGGCGATGAGGCGGTTGACCGCTCCCTGGCTGCACTGGCTGTCGGTCCAGTGCATGGGCAGGAAGGCCTCCCCCTCCCTGAGCCCCTCATCCAGCCCCACCAGCAGCAGCGCCTCCCCAAGCCCGTTGCAAAGGCGCACCAGGTCCCCCTCCTTCACGCCAAGCGCCAGCAGGCTGGCGGCCCCCATCCGCACCCTGGGCCAGGGCTCGGCCTCCTGCAACCGGGGCACATGGCCGGTGCGGGTCATGGTGTGCCACTGATCCCGCAGGCGGCCACTGTTGAGGAGCAGGGAGACAGCCCCTGCAAGCGGGGGCGTTTCTGGCTGCTCGGGGAAGCGCTGGGCCAGGGGCAGCAGGCGGGCCCGGCCATCCGGGGTGGCAAAGCGCCCGTCCTCGAACAGGCGGGCCCTCCCCTGGGGCCAGTCGGCGTTGACGGGCCAGCTCAAGGGTTCCAACACCTCGAATTCGGCACGGGTGAGACCCGCCAGCCCGGAGATGTCGAACTGGCGGGATCCGTCGTTCTCAAACCCGGAGAGGGCGGCATGCTCGCAGAAGATCTCGTGCTCGTGCTCATAGGCGAACCCCTCACCAAAACCGAGCCGACGGGCGAGCCGGGTCAGGGCCCACCAGTCGGGCCTGGCCTCCCCCGGCAGGGGCAGGAAGGCGCGCTGGCGGCTGATGGTGCGCTCGGAGTTGGTGACGGTGCCGCTCTTCTCTCCCCAGGCGGCGGCAGGCAACAGCAGGTGGGCGAGGCGCGCCGTGTCGGTGTTGGCCGTCACCTCGGAGACCACCAGCAGCTCGCAGCGGCTCAGGGCCTCGCGCACCCGGTTGCCGTCCGGCAGGGAGACCGCCGGGTTGGTGCCGAGCACCCAGAGCGCGCGGATCTCCCCCCGGTGCACCGCCTCGAACAGCTCGACGGCCTTGTGCCCCGGCCCGCGCACCATGGTCGGGCTTCCCCAGAAGCGCTGTACCCGATCGCACTCGGCCTCGCCAAAGCCCATGTGGGCGGCGAGCTGGGTCGCGAGCCCTCCCACCTCGCGCCCTCCCATGGCGTTGGGTTGCCCCGTCATGGAGAAGGGAGCCGCCCCCGGCTTGCCGATGCGACCGCACATCAGGTGGGCGTTGATGATGGCGTTGGCCTTGTCCACTCCCTGGTTGGACTGGTTGATCCCCTGGCAGAACAGGGTGACGGTCTTGGGGGTACGGGCAAAGAGCTGGTAGAAACCGATCAGATCGCTGCGGGAGAGGCCGCAGCTGCGGGCCACCTCGTCCAACTGCCAGGCCGGATCGTCCAGCGCCGCCGCCAACGCCTCGAAGCCGCTCACGTGCTGCGCCACATAGGCCTTGTCCCAGCCATCGACATCGAGCAGGTAGCGGCACAGGCCGTTCCAGAGCGTCACGTCGCTGCCGGGTTTGAGTGCCAGATGCAGATCCCCCTGCTCCGCCGTCATGGTGCGGCGGGGATCCAGCACCACCAGCTTGAGCTCGGGGCGCCGCGCCCTGGCCTGCTGCAGGCGGCGAAACAGCACGGGATGGGTCCAGGCGGTGTTGGCACCGGTGAGCACCACCAGATCGGCGAGCTCGAGATCCTCGTAACAGGCGGGCACCAGATCCTCCCCGAAGGCGCGCTGGTGGGCCACCACCGCCGACGACATGCAGAGCCGGGAGTTGGTGTCCACGTTGGCACTGCCCAGATACCCCTTCATCAGCTTGTTGGCGACGTAGTAATCCTCGGTGGTGAGCTGGCCCGACAGATAGATGCCGATGGCATCCGGCCCGGACTCGGCCAGGATGGCGGCAAAACGCTCCGCCAGGGTGTCCAGGGCCTCCTCCCAGCCGATGCGCTGCCCCATCCAGCGCGGATAGAGCAGGCGGTCGGGAAAGGCCAGGCTCTCCAGCAGGCTGGCCCCCTTGACGCACAGGGCGCCGCCATTGGCCGGATGCTGCTCATCCCCCTGCAACTGCCAGTTGTCTCCCTCCCGGCTCAGCCGGATGCCGCACCCCACTCCGCAATAGGCACAGGTGGTCTTCATTCCCTTGCTCCTTGTCATGTGTCTGACGAGGGGCCCATAAAAAAAAGCGTCCGCCCCCCTGCGGGGACGGACGCCTTTGTCCGGATGCCTCATCGTCTTGTATGGGGAAGTGACTGCAAACCCCGCGCCAGGATGCAAGGGGCGCCGCCATTGCGCATCAGGGGGTCGGGCTGCGCCGCCACGGTGCAGCCGCCCCCTTGTTGGGCCCGCCTTGCGGGAATCCGCCCCGCACGCTGGGCAAGGGGCCCACCGGGGGTATAATGCGCCGCCACACAGGAGAGAGAGATGAAAGTGTCAGATGAAGGCGCTGCCTGGCAGCACCGGGCAGATGCCCGGGAGAGAGGGGACTATTGCGCCATCGGGCTGGTCAATCCCAAATCCCCGGAGAACGTGGGTGCCGTGATGCGGGCCGCCGGCTGCTACGGGGCGGACGAAGTCTACTACACGGGGCAGCGCTTCGAGCTGGCGAGGCGTTTTGTCACCGACACCAAGCAGATGGTGGAGAAGATCCCCCTGCTCGGGGTCGAGGAGCTGCTGGACTTCGTGCCCGAGGGCTGCACCCCTGTGCTGGTGGATTTGATCGAGGGGGCCACGCCCCTGCCGGATTACGTGCACCCCGAGAGAGCCTTCTACATCTTCGGCCCGGAGGATGGCACCCTGGAACCCGCCCGCTTCGCGGCGGTGAAGGAGGTCATCTATGTGCCGACTCAGGGTTGCATGAACCTGGCCGCCTCGGTCAACGTCATCCTCTATGACAGGTTGGCCAAGACGCTCAGAGCCAAAGGCTGAGGCAGGACAAGACGTTATCTATGTGGCCAGACCGACAGGCTGCATGCACCTCACCGCCTCGGTCAACGTCATCCTTTATGACCGGTTGGCCAAGACGCTCAGAGCCAAAGGCTGAGGCAGGACAAGAGGGGCCCGATGACGGCATCAGGCCCGACAGCTAGGGCTGTGGCTTGTTCGCCCGCACCACCTGTTCCCTGAGAAAGTCCTGGTAGTAGTCGTAGAGCTTGTTCTGCCGATAGATCTCCGCCAGCTTGCCCTGCCTTATCAGTGTGCGCATGCCGGGATCCCAGAGCCCGTGCAACTCCCTGCCCTTCGGGGTATCGGCGAAGATGGGGTAGGTCGGGATCCAGCGCAGGAATACCTGTACCAGCTCGGGGGGAAGGGAGCCTTCGGGGTAGAGGGCGCCGTCGGTCAGGTAGTAGCGGTAACGCCCCTTGATCAGCAATTGCAGCGCCATCTCGTGGCTGTCTATCTCGAACCAGCGCATCGGCTCCGGGATGAACTTGTCAAAGGCCCACCCCCTCAGCCAGAGCACCTCCTGCTCCTTGAGGCTGTGCTCCCCTGCCCAGTGCGGCAGCCAGCGCTTTTGCATCACCACGCTCACGTAGTCCGCCGAGTCGGGGTAGTCAGGCTGATGGACCCCGGGCACTTCTCCCCGATAGACCCCCATCGCCATGTCCCCCTCCTTTTGCGACACCACCGCCAGTGCCCGTTTGTAAGGCACCATGTGAAGCTTCACCTCGTGCCCCAGGGGTTCATAGATGGCTCGAACCACATCCAGATAGACCCCCTTGCCGTCCCGGTGACAGAAGCCGGGCCAGTCGTCGCAATAGACGTGTATGGTGTCTGCCCGCACGAACGAGGTGATCAGCAGGCAACAGAACAGAAAAAGACGAACCATGAATATCCTCAGTGATA
This sequence comes from Aeromonas sp. FDAARGOS 1402, assembly GCF_019046925.1. NCBI lineage: Bacteria > Pseudomonadati > Pseudomonadota > Gammaproteobacteria > Aeromonadales > Aeromonadaceae > Aeromonas > Aeromonas sp. FDAARGOS 1402. Next base: position 2,397,583 of record NZ_CP077201.1, on the reverse strand, counting down.
TGGCACTCGGCAGATGCTCACCGCTGGACGGCCCGTTCAGGCATACAGATAGCATAGAAAAACAGAGTCCCGGCCGACATTTTCCCCATTTTGCGAGCGGGTCGAGGGTTATTGTCGCCCCACAGCGTATCATGGCAAACAAGATTCATTAGTAGCCCAACTTGAGGGGAGATTCTCATGCCAACCATCAAATCCCTGCTCTGCCCCGTCGATTTCTCCGAGATGTCCAGAGCGGTACTCGACTACGCCGTCTTCATGGCCAACACCCACCAGGCCGAGCTCAAACTGGTCCACGTGGTGGATCAGCTGCACGGCTTCGACAGCTACAAGATCCTGCACATGACGGCCATCGAGATCACCCACGAGATGGAGCGCCAGGCCAAGAGCCAGCTCAAGGAACTGGTCGCCTGCCTGCCCATTCCGGCCAAGTTCGAGGTCCGCTTTGGCCGCGCCGCCGATGAAATCGTCCTCCAGGCGAAGGAAGACAAGGTGGATCTCGTGGTCATGGGCAGCCATGGCCGCTCCGGCATCACCCACCTGCTGGTGGGCAGCGTGGCGGAATCCGTGGTGCGCCACGCCCCCTGCCCTGTGCTGGTGGTCCGCAAATAATCCCCGCCTGATGCGCCAAGGCCAGCATATGCTGGCCTTTTTGCTGTTGATTGCCATGGGATGCTCATCTCAGAACCGGTGCACGAGGGATAACGAGAGGTCGTCGGCAAGGTAGAGCGCCGCCCACCAGTCCTGGTGACGCCCTCGCCGCAGGCTCGCGGGCAGGGTCTCAGCCATGGGCATAGATGACGCTCCCTCCCTTGATGGTGTCGATAATGGCCCTGGACTGCTCCCTTGGCAGGGCCGGGCATCCCCAGCTGCGCCCCAGCTTGTCAAACTTCTGCAGATGCCTGGGGCTGGCGTAGTCCGCCCCGTGCACCACGATGGCGCGCTTGCGGGCATTGCTGTTCTTGCCGGGACTGAGGCCGTCGAGACGCAGGGAGTAACCATGCTTGCCCTGATAGGTCTCGGCGGTGCGGTAGACCCCCAGGGAACTTTGCCGGGAATTCATCTGATTCGAGAACTGGCGGGCGGCCAGCTCCCCCGAATTGCGGCCGTGGCTGACCCAGGTGTGGTAGAGCAGCTTGTGGCGCTTGACGTCGATGACGAACAGCCGGCGCATGGTCGAGGGCTTGCTGTAGTCGATGATGGTGAGAATGGGTTTTCGCTTGTGGCGCACGCTCTGGTAACCGTCCAGGGCCTTGCGAAACACGCGGCTGTCGAGCTTGCCGGCCAGGCCGAGCTGACGATAGAGATCCTGGTCCCAGCTGGCGTAGCTGGCGCCGCTGAAACAGAGCGCCCCCAGCAGAAGTGGCAGGCTCAGCCAGAGGCTGCCCCACCACGCACTCCTATCCTGTCCCTTCATCCTTGAAGTTGCTCCCCTTGCTGTCGGTGGCCTGATGCCCCGGGTGACACCGCATCCTGCTGGATAGTTATATGCAAGCCATTGATTGCGAGCAATAAAAAAGCACAAAAATGCCGACCTGAGTCGGCATTGTCCTGCTTGCTGAGCGTGCCTGGATCAGGCACGGCTGAGATAATCCGCCTGCCCCACCCACTTGTAGCTGGTGAGTTCGGTCAGCCCCATGGGGCCACGGGCGTGAAGCATCTGGGTCGAGACCGCCACCTCGGCCCCGAGGCCAAACTGGCCGCCGTCGGTAAAGCGGGTGGAGGCGTTGACATAGACCGCCGCCGAACCGGCCCCGTTGACGAAACGCTCGGCATTGGCGAGGGAGTTGGTCAGGATGGCATCGGAGTGGCCGGCGTTGTGCTCGCGCATATGGGCGAGCGCCTCGTTGACGTCCGCCACCACCTTGACCCCCAGGGTCAGCCCCAGCCACTCGGTGTCGAAATCTTCCGGCCCCGCGTCGCACAGGTTGTCGCTGCCAGCCAGCAGCGCCATGGCATTGGGCGCGCCCACCAGAGTCACCTTGCGCTCGTTCATCAGAGCCACCAGTTGCGGCAGCAAGGTGGCCGCCACCTTCTCGTGTACCAGCAGGGTATCGAGGGCGTTGCAGGCGGAGGGGCGCTGCACCTTGGCGTTCTCGATGACCGCCAGGGAACGCGCCAGATCGGCGCTCTCGTCCACGAAGATATGGCTGATACCGAACCCGCCGATGATGACGGGGATGGAGCTGTTCTCCTTGCACATCTTGTGAAGACCCGCGCCGCCGCGGGGGATGATCATGTCCACGTAGCGGTCGAGGCGCAGCAACTCGGCCACCAGCGCCCTGTCCGGGTTGTCGATGTACTGCACCGCCGCCTCGGGCAGGCCGGACGCCGCCAGGGCATGCTGGATCACCCGCACCAGCTCCAGGTTGGAGTGGAAGGTCTCGCGACCGCCGCGCAGAATGCTGGCGTTGCCGGTCTTGAGGCAGAGGCTGGCGATGTCGATGGTGACGTTGGGGCGCGCCTCGTAGATGACGCCGATGACCCCGATGGGCACCCGGCGACGGGAGAGGCGCAGGCCATTCTCCAGCACCCGGCTGTCGATTTCGGCCCCGACCGGATCGTCCAGGGTGATCACCTTGCGCACATCCGCCACTATGCCGGCAAGGCGCGCCGGGTTGAGCAGCAGGCGATCCAGCATGGCTTCCGTGAGCCCCGCCTCGCGCCCGGCGGCGATGTCTTTCTCGTTGGCCGCCAGGATCTGGGCACTGCGTGCTTCCAGTTCATCGGCGATGGCCGCCAGCGCCCAGTTCTTCTGTGCCGTGCTGACGGTGGCCAGTTGATAGGCGGCTTCACGGGCCGCCTGCCCCATTTTCTCCAGACTCATCACAGTTCCCTTTTGTTCATGCGGTGCCGCCCTGTTCAGAGCAGCACCATGTCATCACGGTGGATGGCCACGGCCCCATAGCCGTAACCCAATACCTGTTCAATCTGATCCGAGTGGACACCCCGCAGCCGATCCAGCTCCAGATGGTCGTAACGGCAGATACCGCGAGCCAGCTCGCTCCCCTTGGGATCCAGGATACGCACCACGTCGCCACGCACGAAATCACCCTTCACCGCGACGATGCCCTTGGGCAGCAGGCTGGAGCCCTTCTCCTGCATGGCGGCCACGGCCCCCTGATCCACCTGCACTTCGCCGTGAGGAGGGGGCCCTGCCAGGATCCAGCTCTTGCGCCCTTCCAGGGGGGATGCCAGGGCCGGGAACAGGGTCCCCACCCGCTCCCCGGCGGCGAGGCGGCCGATCACTTCCGGGATCTGGCCGGTGGCGATCACCACGTCCACCCCGGCGCGGCGCGCCACGTCGGCCGCCTGCAATTTGGTGGCCATGCCACCGGTGCCAAGACCGCTCACGCTGTCACCGGCGAGGGAGCGCAGGGTGTCATCTATGGTCTGCACCTCTTCGATGAGCTGGGCATCCGGGTTGGTGCGCGGGTCGGCGGTGAAGAGCCCCTTCTGATCCGTGAGCAGGATCAGCAAGTCCGCATCCGCCAGGATGGCGGCACGGGCGGAGAGGTTGTCGTTGTCCCCCACCTTGATCTCGGCGGTGGCCACGGCGTCGTTCTCGTTGATGACGGGGATGATGCGGTGATCAAGCAGAGTGCGCAGGGTGTCGCGGGCATTGAGGTAGCGCTCCCTGTCTTCCAGGTCGGCGCGGGTCAGTAGCATCTGGCCGATGTGCAGCCCGTAGAGGTTGAACAGGTCCTGCCATACCCGGATGAGCTGGGTCTGACCCACCGCCGCCAGCATCTGTTTGTTCGGCAGGGTAGGCGCCAGCGGAGGGTGGCCCAGATGCTCGCGACCGGCGGCGATGGCCCCCGACGTGACCAGCACGACACGGTGCCCGTGTCGATGCAAGGCGGCACATTGTCTGACCAGCTCGACCATGTGGGCACGGTTGAGGCGGGCAGATCCCCCGGTGAGCACGCTGGTGCCCAGTTTGACGACTATGGTTCTGTTTTCCATGGGAACGAAGGGTTAGAAAAGTAAGGAATCCCTTTATACCCACGGCCCCCCTGCCCTGCAAGGCAATTAAGCCTCGCCAGGCAGTTGCGGGCTCGGTGACAAAGCATCGGGGTACCCCGCACCGGGAAGATGCGGGGCTTGGGGATCAGGCTGCCGTCACGCTCAGTTCGGCGGTCACCTGCTTCGCAGGGGAGAGGGTGCACTCCAGCTGGGTCAACTTGCCGCTGATCAGCTTGTAGAAATGTTGCAGGGTGCGTTCCACTTCCGCCTGATGCTTCTTGGGCAGCGCCTTGTCGATCCACTCCCCGTCCGCGTTGTAGAACCCCGTCTGATAGTGGTAGCTGAAGCTGTGATCCGCCTGCTCCAGCACCAGCCACCAGCCCCAGAACTCCCGCTTGTCCGGGGCAGGCTTGGCGCTGACACAGACGGACAGGCAGTCAAAGCGGTAGCGGCCCTCCTCGCACAGGTCTTCACGCAAATAGGGGCCAATGGCCGCGAACTGCCGCAGCAATCGCTTGTAAGTCACTCTTTCTGACATGCTAACCTCCCTGTTGAACAAGCCATACCATCACATGATGATGTTACATTTTTAGTTTTATATCATGTACATAAGTGCTTTTTGAGCCAGTCTACCGTCTCTTTCAGTGCCTCGTCATAGACCTCGAGCAGTGGCTGCTTGTCAAACACCACCGCCTTGCCGTTGCGACTCGCAGCGGCCAATGCCCGGACATCCTGCTCGGGACAAATAAAATCTTTCTTGTGCCCGATACTCAATATCGGCACGGAAGTGCGACTCCCCAGCAATCCCTGGGTCTTGAGGGAGAAGACCTGACACTTGGTGCGCAGCAGATCCCACTGGGCCGCGTCCGCCCCCAGCCGGTTCGCCAGCCCGTCGCGCATCATGCGCGGGCAGCGGGCGAACATCTCCTGATTGGTGAACACCTGGTTGATGCCGGCACCGATGCAGACCACGGTCCGAAGCTTGAACGGCTCGACGAAGGCGAGGCGGGCCGCCACATTGCCGGCGAGGCGGAACCCCACCATGGCGATGCGCTGGTGATCGACCCAGGCCACCTCCGAGAGGTAGTTGAGCACCGCCTGGTGCAGGCGGCTGGTGTCCTGCACCAGGGGCCAGTGCTCGGCATAGCCGGTGCCCGGCATGTCCAGGGAGAGCATCCCGATGCCGTGGGGCTCGAGACACTTGAAATAGAAGTTGAGGAAGTCCACCTGAAGCGAATCAATGCCACCGCTGACGATGACCAGGGGCACAGGTTTCTCGGTGGTGGGCAGATGCAGGTAGCCCTGGATGGTCTTGCCCCGAAACGGGACCTGCAACTCCTTGAGGGGCACCTTGAACAGGCGTCCGGCCTCGCGATAGGCCATGTTGCCGAGCAACTGGGCCTGATCCGCCAGCTCGTCGTGCTTGAGGTGGGGGTAGCTTGCGATGGAGTAGTAGCGCACTGCCTTGAGCAGGCTCTTCAGCGCCGCGGCGCGATCCCCTTCCCCAAGCAGCGTCCGCCCCGTATTGAAATAACGGCCGGCAAGCTGGCTCCACTCATAGACCCAGTTGCCGGGCACATAGCCCTTGATGGTGTCCAGATAGCGTTCGTGACTGCGCTCCCCCTGCCCCATGGCGATGTGCGCCAGGGTCTGCTCCACCTCGACGGGATCGGCCCCCTGCCAGGCCCAGGTCGGTCTGCGCAGCAGGCGATACCAGCGGGGCGACAGGGCGCCATCGATGAAGCTGTCAGACAGTGCGCTGTCTTGCTCGTCGACGGGGCTCGAGTTGGAGACTTCGGAAGTTTCCAATACCTTTTTGACCCGGGTAAACAGCTTTTCCGTCAGATTGGTATCGTCGTTTGGTTCCAAAATGGTGGCTCTTCTGTCTCAAACAATGTCCCATCTTAACCACTTTTCACATCGAGCAGCCACACCAGAAACGCATTGAGCCCCAAAAGGGGCTCAATGTGGTCAACCTTGCATCACGACGGATCAGTCCGCTCCCGAATGCCGGGGAGTCACTGGTCGCGACCGGTGCGGCGATTACGCTTCGTCGCAGATCGGCTTGGCGAACTCCAGCGCCATGTCCCAGGGCTGTTCAATCCAGGTATCCTGCGGAATGGCGACTTCGAAGTCATCCACCAGGGGTTCGCCCATGGGCTTGGCGAAGATGGTGATGAACTTGGCTCTGGGGTAGAGCTCGCGGATCGCCTTGGCGGTGCCGCCGGTGTCCACCAGATCGTCCACCACCAGCCAGCCTTCGCCGTCACCTGCGGTGGTGGCAGCCTTCACCACCACCAGCTCGCGCTGGTTGTCGTGGTCATAGCTGGAGATGCAGAGGGTTTCGACATTGCGAATGCCAAGTTCGCGGGCCATCAGGGCCGCAGGCACCAGACCACCGCGGCTGACGGCGATGATCCCTTTCCACTGGCTGACAGGCAGTTGACGACGGGCCAGACGGCGCGCTTCGCGTTGCAGGTTATCCCACGATACATAGAACTTTTTTGGCATGCTATCGATCTCAACGAGTTATAAAGCAATCACTTATGAGGCGAAACCCGGCAAAGAGACGGGTTCAGGTCAATTCTGGCACCCCGTTTCCCGAATTTTGCTTGCACTTTTTCGGCCTCGGGGCTGACGCCTCGGCGGCAAAAACGGATGCAATGCGAACAGGGATGGGGTGTAGCTGGCGGCCATCTCGGGTGGACTCCCGATCTCGGGCCGGCTGTTGGGCCGGTATGATAGCACTCTTTATGGATAAATTGAGCGGCAAACGTATGCGAAAAACAGGAAATGTCCGCCATCTCCCGCTCTGTCGCCCTTTTGGGAGGGCTCCGGCGACACCGACAGGTTAGCCGTTTGACACACATTCCATGACATTCGGGCAAAAAAATAGCAGGGGGAGGAGAGGATCCTCACACACCTGCTGCTGTTACCTTTGACGCCTGCGAGCCTTAACGGCGGGTGGCGTAGGGATTCGGGTAGTTGAAGCCCTGGGTATAGAGAGATTGGGCAAACCAATAGGTTGAATTGCTGCCTGACATCATAAACTCCTGATTGCTTAACAAGTTACGTACCTTAATGCGGGTTCACATCCTTGAACTGACACTCGGTTCCATGGAGGCGCACTTGCTTTGCTTCGGTTCCCTGGAGGCATTGATTGTCATCCTGACAAGTGGGCTGGCCACGGCGGCTAATTTACCACCCGGCGCCAAAAAGACAATATTTTTGTGATCAACATCACATAATTGATGTTGTGCTGACACGAATAAGGCAGGTAGTGAAGTTCGCCATCCATGCTCCCTTTCCCAGCACAAGCAGAGCGTCATTTGCGCTGATCGCTCACATTTTTGCGTGATTGACTGTATTATCGTTATCCTCTTCCCCGGCCCGCAGAGTGGGGCCCGACATTTTCCATGCTGGTAAGGAGTCCCGACGTGGCACAGCTCAGTTCTCTGTCTCCCAAGTTGATTTGGCAATTCTTCGAGCAGATCTGCTCCATCCCCCACCCCTCCAAGCACGAAGCCCAACTGAGCGCCTGGATCGTCGCATGGGCCCAGGGAGAAGGCCTGGCGGTCAAGCAAGATGCCGTCGGCAACATCATCATCAAGAAACCGGCCACGCCGGGGATGGAAAACCGCAAGGCCGTGGTGCTGCAAGCCCACATCGACATGGTGCCCCAGGCCAACGCCGACACCCAGCACGACTTCACCACCGATCCCATCGATGCCTACATCGACGGTGAATGGGTCACTGCCCGCGGCACCACCCTGGGCGCCGACAACGGCATGGGCATGGCGGGCTGCCTGGCCGTGCTGGCCGACAAGACCATCAAGCATGGTCCGCTGGAAGTGCTGCTGACCACCGACGAAGAGACCGGCATGACCGGCGCCTTCGGTCTGGAAGCGGGCTGGCTGGAAGGCGAGATCCTGCTCAATACCGACTCCGAAGAGGATGGCGAGGTCTACATGGGCTGCGCCGGCGGGGTGGATGCCAATATCCGCTTCCCCCTGGAGCTCGTCGCTGCCACCGAGGGTGAAGGTTTCGAGCTGCAGGTCAAGGGCCTGCGCGGCGGCCACTCCGGGGTCGACATCCATCGCGGCCGCGGCAACGCCAACAAGCTGCTGGTCCGTCTGCTCAAGGCCGCCGAACCACTGGGGGTGCGCCTTGGCGATCTCAGTGGCGGCACCTTGCGCAACGCCATCCCCCGCGAGGCCCGTGCCAGCCTGCTGGTGCCCGCCGCCAGCGTGGCTGACTTCAAGGCCCTGGTGGACCGCTACGCCGGCATCTATCAGAGCGAGCTGGCCGCCACCGAGGCCAACCTCACCGTGCTGCTCACCGCCCGGGAGAAACCGGCCCAGCTCATGAGCGAGTCCCTGCAAAGCCGCCTGCTGGATGCCCTGATGGCCTGCCCGAACGGGGTGATGCGCATGAGCGACGCCATCCCGGGCGTGACCGAGACCTCCACCAACCTGGGTGTCATCAAGACACTCGAGGGGGAAGTCTATGTGCAGTGCCTGATCCGCTCCCTCATCGATTCCGGTCGCGAGAACATCGAGCAGATGACCCGCTCCCTGTTCACCCTGGCTGGCGCCAGCTGCGAGTTCACCGGCGCCTACCCGGGTTGGGCCCCGAACGTTGACTCACCGGTCATGGCGCTGGTGCGAAGCAGCTACCAGACCCTGTTTGGCGAGATGCCGAACGTCATGGTGATCCACGCAGGCCTCGAGTGCGGTCTGTTCAAGAGCGCCTACCCGGACTGGGACATGGTCTCCTTCGGCCCGACCATCCGTGGCGCTCACGCACCGGGGGAGAAGATACACATCCCGGCGGTCGAGCGTTTCTGGCAACTGCTGGTTCACGTGCTGGAACATATCCCGGCCAAGTAAGCCAGCTCACGACCATATCGATGCCCCGCCCAGTGCGGGGCATCTTTTTTGTGCTCCCTCCTCGGCCACCTCTCTCATATCCCCGATTCCACGCGCGGCCCTGGCTTGAAATCGTATCCATGAACAGGTCTGCATTTGAAAACCTTTTCCATGATTTATGTAAATTTACAACACAAAAAGTTGATCCAGCTCACATATCCCCCTAGGATCAGAACGTGACCAAGGTCACACAACCCATGAACCACAGAGAAACGAGGTCATCATATGTTCGAGAATCTGGCAGTGCTGTTCCACCTGAAGGGTGCAACCAGCAAGAAAGGTGCTGAAGAGAAAGACACTTATGCGCCTGCAACCCGCAATTACTACTTCCGTTATGGCGCCTGATATCGCCTGTCCGGAAGTTGAAATTAGCAACGTAATAAAACTACAAAACAACTCAGCAATCCACACAACAGTCACCCCCATCGGGGCGCTGTCCTGCCCGGGCCAGAATTTCCACGGCCAAACCTGAACTCCAACCATGAAGATGGGGCCCGCAGGCCCCATTTTTTTATTCCGTTTCCGCCTCTATTGCGCCTCCTCGGTGCCATCTTGCAGCGATGCCGGTCGCGACGCGGCGGGCGCCGGCATCATATCGCCTTTCCCAACGGGACCGCCTCCTGCACGGGCAAGGGGAAATGGCAGGCCACCTGATGCCCCTGCCCGCCGCACGCCTCAAGGGCAGGCGAGCGGGTGCGGCACAGATCCGTTGCATGGGGGCAGCGCTGGTGAAAATGGCAGCCACTCGGCGGCGAGATGGGGGACGGCACATCCCCCGTCAGCAGGATGCGCTGGCTGCGCCGCCGCGGATCCGGCACCGGAATGGCGGAGATGAGGGCCTGGGTATAGGGATGGCGCGGTGCCAGGTAGAGTGCCTGGGCCTCGGCCAGCTCGACGATCCGGCCCAGATACATCACCGCAATCCTGTCCGAGATGTGCTTGACCACCGACAGGTCATGGGCGATGAAAATGATGGCGAGGTTCATCTCCCGCTGCAGATTGAGCAGCAGGTTCACGATCTGGGACTGCACCGACACGTCGAGCGCCGACACCGCCTCGTCACACACCAGCAGCTTGGGCTTGAGGGCGATGGCGCGGGCGATGCCGATACGTTGGCGCTGGCCACCAGAGAACTCATGGGGGTAGCGATCCACCGCGCTGCCGGGCAAGCCGACTTTCTCCAGCAGCTCCTGCACCCATGTCCGGCGCTGTTCGGCGTTGCCCTTGCCGTGGATGATGAAAGGCTCCTCCAGGATCTGCCCAACCGTGTGGCGGCTGTTGAGGGATTCTGCGGGATCCTGGAACACGATCTGCATCTCCTGACGCAGGGATCGCATCTCCTTGGGCGAGAGGTGGGTGATGTCACGCCCCTCGAAGGTGATGGAGCCGGCGCTCGGCTCGAACAGCTTGAGCAACGAACGCCCCAGGGTGGACTTGCCGCATCCCGACTCCCCCACCAGGCCAAGGGTCTCCCCCTGCCTGAGATCAAAGCTGATGCCATCCACCGCGTAGACGGTGTATTGCTTGCGCAAGAAACCACCGCCCATCTTGAAATGCTGCTTTAAATTGCTTACCGACAACAAGCTGGTCATGACTTCCATCCCCGACGATTCATGGCAGCAGACGACCTGGTCGCCTTCCCGCCGCCAGGCTGCCCTGCGACACCCCGTAACACCAGACCGTTCATAGGCTCACCTCCTTCCAGTGGTGGCAGGCCACCCCGTGGCGTTCGCTCAACTGCTCGGTCACCGGTATGGTCTCCACGCAAAGGGGCGTGGCATGGGGGCAGCGGTTGGAGAAACGGCACCCCGCCGGCATCTCGTGCAGGGCGGGCACCTGACCCTTGATGGTCTTGAGCAGGCTCTTTGGCACATCTTCCAGACGCGGGATCGAGGCCATCAGACCATGAGTATAGGGATGGCGCGGGTGGTCAAACAGTTCATAGATATCGGCCCGCTCCACCGCACGCCCGGCATACATCACCACCACCTCGTCGCACAGCTCCGCCACCACCCCGAGATCGTGGGTGATGAAGATGATGGCCATGCCGGTCTGGGCTTGCAGCTCCTTCATCAGATCCAGGATCTGGGCCTGGATGGTCACATCGAGCGCCGTGGTCGGCTCGTCGCAGATGAGCAGGGCAGGTTCGCAGGCCAGCGCCATGGCGATCATCACCCGCTGGCGCATGCCGCCGGAGAGATTGTGGGGATAAGCCGCGAAACGCTGGGCAGGCTCGGGGATCCCCACCTTCTTCAACATGGCGATGGCGGCGTCACGGCGCTGGGCCTTGCTGTAATCGGGGCGGTGGAGGCGAAACACCTCCATCAGCTGATCGCCGACCGTCTGCACCGGGTTGAGGGCCGTCATGGGCTCCTGAAAGATCATGGAGATACGGTTGCCGCGCACCTTGTACATCTGCTCCGGCGGCAGATTGAGCAGCTCCTCCCCCTGAAAGCGGATGGAGCCCCCTACCACCTGACCGTGGGGCCTTGGCAGCAACCCCATGATGGCCAGCGAGGTGACGCTCTTGCCGCAGCCGGACTCGCCGACTATCCCCAGGGTCTTGCCCGGGGCGACCTGGAAGCTGACCCCGTCGAGCACCTTGATCTTGCCGTCGTCGACGGCGAACTCCACCTCGAGATCCCGCACCTCGAGGATGGGGGACAGAGACTGCCCCTCATGATCGCTGGTGCCGGGGGCGGTGGCCTGTGTGTTGGGCATGACTGCTGCTCCCTTCTGGGCCACATCAATGATGTGCATAGGTCTTGTCGATCAGGGTGATGGGGGCCAGCGCCTTGCCGTCAGCCTTGGCCTTCTGGGTCTCCTCCTTCACCTTGGGATCGATCCAGAGCAGGCCGCCACTGCTGTGGGGGTAGCCATCCATGGGCCAGTAGAGCAAATCCGGGGTGTTGCGGGTGGCGGGCACCTCCGGCAGCATCACATAGCGCCAGCTGCTGGCTCGCACGTAGTTGAGCTGAACGCCGGGCACGAAGATGGCGAGATCATAGATGCGCTGCTGGATCTGGTGGGAAAGCGCGGCCCGCTTGTCCATGTCGAACTCGACGTTGTAGGCGTCGATCAGGCTGTCGAGCTCTTTGTCAGCCACGTTGAACAGGTTGTTGGTCTGGGGCTTGTTGGCGTTGTCGGAGTGGAAGGACTCCCAGTATTGAGGATAGAGACCGCCGCCCCCCCAGCCAAGCCAGGCCGCCTCGTGTTTCTTCTCCAGCATCACCTTGAAGCCGGTGGCGCCATCCACCAGATTGAGCTCCAGATCCAGGCCCGCCTTCTTGGCCTCTTCCTTGAGCACGGTCAGCCGCTTGGAGTGCTCCTGGCTGGTGTAGGTGAGGGCCAGGGTGAGCCGCTCTCCCTTGTCGTTTTGCAGGATGCCGTCCGGTCCCTGCTTGCCGTAACCGCCCTTGGCGAAGTACTCCCGTGCCTTGGCGATGTCGTAGGCCCGCTCTGGCAGCGCGATGTCGGTGAAGGCCCCGAAGCCAGAGCCGAAGGTGGTAGCGCGGTCATAGTCGCCGTGCAGCACCGTCTCTATCATCTTGTCGATGTTGAAGGCGTGCTGGATACCGAGCCGCACGTTGAGATCCGCCAGCTTGGGATTGGCCACGTTGAGGTGAACCCCCTGCCCCCCCTGCTTGGTGTCGGTCATGGCCATCACCTTCTGCACGTATCCCTGCTTGTACTCCGGGGTGACCGCCTTCTCATGCCACCAGTTGGGCAGGATCATCTCGAAGGTGTCCAGCTCCCCCTTGAGGAAGTGGCGGAACGCAATGTTGTGGTCGCGGATCACCTGCACCTTGATGGTGTCGAGGTTGAACCTGTGCTGGTTGTAGCGATCGTCTTTTGCCCACCACTCCTTCTGCTTGCTGAAGGTGACGGACTTGCCCTTCTTCACGTCGCTCATCACGTAGGGGCCCGTGGTGGGTACCACGGCCCAGTTGTACTGCTTTACCCAGTTCGGGCCCATCTTGTAGTAGTGCTTGGGCTGGGGCCACAGCTCGGTGGTGTTGAGGAGATCGAGCTTGGCCTTGCGGCTGCCCGCCTTGACCAGGATGGTGTGGTCGTCAATCTTCTCCACCGCCACCACCTCGGTGGTGTAGTAGTTGTTGAACCAGGGGCCCTTGATGTCCTTGGAGCGCATCATCTCGTAGCCGAAGGTGTAGTCATCGGCGGTGACCGGCTTGCCGTCGGACCACTTGGCGCGCGGGTCGAGCCTGAAATAGACGGTCTGGCTGTCCGGCGCGATGGCCCAGGCATTCGCCAGGGCCGGAATGGGGTTGCCCGTGTTGGGATGGAAGCTGATGAGCCTCATCTGGTTGTCGAGGATGAAGGAGCGGAACGAGCCGTTGGAATCCGGCCCCACGGTGCGAAACGTCAGCGGGAAGCTGTCGACGAAGAGATTGAGGTTGCCGCCGGGCAGCGCCTTGGGAGAGGCGAACACAGGGTCGGTGTCGTTGGTCTCCCACGTCAGATCCGCGGGCAGGCTGGCCGCCCACACCCAGGATCCGTTCAACAGCAGAAAGAGAGCACCTGTCCATTTGATTTTATTGTTCATGTTTGACTTCCTGGTCATGCCCCTGCACTGGGGGCGTCTTCATTAAGGGTCCTGTCGATGTGCCCTGGCAAGGCGCCACCGCTCACTGATAACGGGTAAATTTGCGCGGATCGAACGCCTCCCGGATGGCCTCCCCGATGAAGGAGACCATGATGAGCACCAGGCTCACCGCCGCCACCACCGAACTCACGATCCAGATGGCGTCGAGGTTGTTGATCCCCTGGGAGAGCAGCTCCCCCCAGCTCGGGGTCGGCGGCGCCAGGCCAAAGCCCAGGTAGTCCAGCGCCGTCAGGGTGGAGATGTTGCCCACCACGGCAAACGGGGCCAGGGTGACGATCATCATCAGGGTATTGGGCAGAATGTGGTTGAAGATGATGCGCCGGGTGCTCGCCCCCTGGGCCCGCGCCGCCATCACGTAGTCCCGCGCCCGCTCCTTGTAGGTGAGGGTGCGCATGTACCAGGTGATCCCCATCCAGCCGAACAGCACGTTGATGCCCACGAACAGGCCGAAGTTCGGCTTGGCCAGGGAGACCAGGATCATGATGACGTAGAGGAAGGGCACCTGGGACCAGATCTCGATGAAACGCTGCATCAGGAGATCGAACCGACCGCCGAGGAACCCCATCATGCAGCCGATGCTGACCCCGATGACATAGCTCGCCACCAGCGCGATGAAAGCAAAGCCGATGGCGATGCGAAAGCCGTAGACCAGCCGTGCCAATACGTCGCGACCGCTGGTGTCGGTGCCGAGGAAGTGGCGCTCCGCCAGGCTCGGGGCATAGGGCGGATAGGCCTCCTCCTTGAAGTCCTGCTCATAGGGGTTCCAGGGGACCAGGGGCAGCAACACCCAATCCCCCTTATCTTCCTTCGCAAATTGGCTCTTGAGCTGGCGGTAGTTGGTCTCGTACTCGTAATCGAGCCCGAAGTGCTGGCCCGGGATCACGTCCCCATAGGTGGGGAAATAGAGCTCCCCCTGATAACTCACCGCCAGGGCCCGGCTGTTGACCAGCAGTTCCGCCAGCAGAGAGATGACCACCAGGACCGAAAAGATGACAAAGGAGTAGTAGCCGCGCTTTATCGACTTGAAGCGCTTGAGTTTTTTCAGAGTTACCGGATTCAGGTTCATGCTCACTCTCCAAACCGCACGCGGGGATCGACCAGGGCAACGCAGATGTCGGAGACAATGTTGCCCACCAGCATCAGCATGGAGGTGATGGCCAGAATGCCCATGACGGTGGGGTAATCCCGCTCGACAATGGCCTCATAACCGAGCAGGCCGATGCCGTCGATGTTGAAGATGGTCTCGATGAGGAAGGAGCCCCCGAAGAAGACGGTGAGCACCGACCCTAAGTGACTCGCGATGGGGATCAGGCTGTTGCGCATGGCGTGATCGGTCACCGCCTTGCGAAACGGCAACCCCTTGGCCACGGCGGTGCGCACATAATCCGCCGACAGGTTCTCCATCAGGCTGTTCTTCATGGTCATAGTGAGGATGGCGAAATCCCCGATGGCGTAGGCGATGAGCGGCAGCAGGGCGTGGGCGAAGACTGTGCGGATCTGATCCCAGCTGCTCTCCATCCCGTCAAACTCGTCCCCCGGGAAGCCCCCCATGGGCAGCCACTCCAGATGGAACGCAAAGACGGTGATGAGGAAGATCCCCACCACGTAGGCGGGCAGCGCATAGGCCATGTAGATGAGCATCGAGCTCAGGGAATCGAAGCGGCTGTTGTGCCTGAGCGCCTTGGCCACCCCGAGCGGGATGGAGACGGCATAACTCAGCAGAAAGGTGGCGAGCCCGAAGAAGGCGGTCACCGGCAACCTCTCCTTGATGAGATCCCACACCGGCTCGTAATAACGGGTCGACTCCCCGAGATCCAGCACCGCCAGCTTCTGCAACCAGTCCCAGTAGGCGACCAGCATGGGCTTGTCGAGGCCGTAGAACGCCTTGAGCTCTTCAATCTGTTCGTCGGAGAGTGCCTGCGCCCCCTTGCTGCCACTGGAGCGGCCGGACTCGTTTTGCGAGACCTGCGCCTGCAGCAGCATGCGCTCAACCGGGCCGCCCGGCACGAAGCGGGTGATGGTGAAGACGAGCAGGGTGATACCGAGAAACGTCGGGATGATCAAAAGCATCCGACGTAGGAAATACGACAGCATGGTGGAACCTCGTCCTTGTTGTTCTTTTATGGCCAGTCACATCCGGTGACGGGCCTATCCTTACCTGGCATTACTCACTGAATTGACTGGCATTGGCAGACAATCCGGCTCGGTCACTGTAAAAGCTCTGCAACAAAAATCAAGTAGAACCCTGTCTGCGACCAGGAATGTCCCCCCGCAGCATATCCCGCGGATGATTTTTTCCAAAAAACCCAACTTCAATATAAAAAACTGCTACGCCGACCCGTCAAACTCGATTTTAATTATTAAAAAATTAATTACACAGGTGTTTTAATCCATGCAAAGCAAAGCAAAATCAACAAGTTAATGATAAGCCGGACTGCTTTCTTATTTACCTATAAAAGAAGAGGGATAGCCGCCCCCACCATCCGTTCCCCGGAAAACGCTCTCGCCACAAAAGCAGATGAAAATACTGCAAAAAACCGTTTTCTCGATATCGACACTGGAGTGACAAGCGACTTATCGATAAGTTCAAAAATAATCAATAAAATTGTAAAAATCGAATTTAACAACATCTTTACATAAGTTGACGCGGCATTTACGGAATAAAACGCCAAAAATATTCCATCAAGTGCATATTCCCATCTAATTCCCTCTACTGCCCCCATCCCCGCCGCTCCATTTGACGTCCATCACCAAACCTTGATAAGCCTTACGCACCGCTCCAACGAGGGCGGTAATGGAAGCAAACAATAAACAATCAGGAAGGATACTAGCGATGCTTAGGAAAAGCAGACTCTCTGCTGCCGTAGCGTTTGCCTTGGCGAGCGCGGCAGTTGTGGCCACCCCTGTCCTGGCCGAAGAGGGCCAGAACGTAGAAAAACTGCAAAAAATCAAGGTCACCGGCTCCCGGATCTCCCGGGTCGATGTGGAAGGCTCCACCCCGGTCGTCTCCGTGACCAAGGCGAAAATCGAGCAATCCGGTCAGCAGACCGTCGCCGATTACCTCAAGCAAGCCTCCTACAACTCCTTTGGCGGCGTCTCCCCTGCCTCCGGCAGCTCCTTCCAGTCCCAATCCACCGTCGGCCTGCGCGGCCTGGGTTCCGAGCGTACCCTGGTTCTGCTGAACGGCAAGCGGGTAGCGGGTTCCCCCACCATGGGCGGCACCTCCATCAACCTCAACACCATCCCCATGGCCGCCGTTGAGCGGGTCGAGGTCAACCTGGACGGCGGCTCCGCCATCTACGGTTCCGACGCCATTGGTGGCGTGATCAACGTGGTGCTCAAAGAGGGCTACGAAGGGCTGGACTTCCAGGGCCGCATTGGCTCCCCGAGCGAAGAGGGCGGCGACGAGAAGAGCGGCTCCATCGTGGCAGGGGTGGCCGGCGAGAAGGGCTCCCTGATGGCGGTCTACGAGCACGACAAGAAGGACGTCATCTACAGTCGCGATCGGGACTATCTTGCCAAGCAGGGCAACGACTCCCCCAGCCCCTACGGCCGCAACGTGGAGGGGATCACGGGTCTTGACGCCAACGGCGACCCCATCTGGAAATACGGCCCCCTGGCCGGCGCCACCAATGCCGACGGCTCATGCAAGGAGCCCTTCGTCGGCTTCGAGGGCGGCTGTAACTTCAACTACGGCCAGGTCGCGGCCACCACGGCCTCCCGCAGCCGTGACACCCTGTACGTAAACGGTCGCTACCACATCAACGACAACGTGGACTTCGTGCCGCAGATCATCGGCTCCCGGGTCGAGAGTTTCGGCCGCTTCGCCCCGGCCGCCGGTGCCTTCACCATTGACCCGGCCAACCCGAAGAACGCCCAGTTCTTCACCGACAACGGCCTGGATGCCGCCGCCACCCAGGGTCTGGGTGAGGCTGCCTACGCCTACTACCGCTTCAGCAACGTCGGTCCCCGTGACAACTATGTCACCGACACCACCGGCAGCATGAACCTCGGCTTCGAAGGCACCATCGCCACCGAAAGCGTCGGCGACATGCAGTGGAACGCCGGCTACATGTACTCCAAGACCGACAACAAGGAGAACGGCACCGGTTACGTGCTGAAGTCCGCCGCCCAGCAGGCGATCGCCGACGGCAAGTTCGTCGGTGGTGAGTTCGACCCCCAGAGCACGGCCTCCATGGCCGCCGACACCAGCCGCCGCGCCACCATGGACTTCTACCAGTGGTACGCCGGTGTCCAGTGGGACATGGGTGAACTGCCGGCCGGTCCGGTCAGCTGGTACGCCGGTGCCGAGTACAACGACTGGGTCTATGCCGACAAGTACGACGCCCAGTCCGAAGCAGGCAACATCATCGGCTCCGCAGGCAACTCCTCCGGTGGCGTGCGTGACGTGACTGCCGCCTACATCGAGTCCCTGGTGCCCATCACCGAGCAGATCGAGCTGAACGTGGCCGGTCGCTTCGACAAGTACAGCGACTTCGGCAGCGCCTTCTCCCCCAAGGCGAGCCTGCGTTACCAGCCGCTGGACAACCTGATGCTGCGCACCTCCTGGTCCCGTTCGTTCCGCGCCCCCAGCCTGAGCGATCTCTACTCGGCTGATTCCGAGTCCGCCGACTGGGCGAAGGATTACGTCTACTGCGAGGCCAACGGCATCTCCGCGGCAGACTGCCCGAACCGCCAGTACACCACCACCCGTACCTCCAACGAGGATCTGAAGGAAGAGACCGCGGACACCTGGAACTTCGGGGTGGCCTACAGCCCGGTGGATGACCTGAACCTCTCCCTGGACTACTACACCATCAAGATCGAGGACGTGATCCAGCTGAACTCCCTGCAGTCTCTCATCTATGACGAACTGAACAGCGGCAGCTCCAGCAGCATCACCCGCAACAGCCAGGGCAAGATCGGTAGCGCCATCGCTCCCATGGTCAACCTGGGGACCCTCGAGACCTCCGGCCTCGACCTGAAAGTGGATTACACCTACGACCTGAACTACGCCACCGTGCGTTATGACCTGGGCGGTACCTACATCCTGAAATACAAGGAAGGTCTGTACGCCGGTGGTCCCGTCATCGACAAGATCGGCCAAAACGGTCTGCCCCAGATGCGCTTCAGCTCCGGTGTGGGTGTCAACGTTCCCCAATGGTGGAACATGGATACCTACCTGAGCGCGAACTACATCGACTCCCAGAGCCAGGACTACATCGCCGATACCGGTGAGGAAGTGGGCCACATCGCGTCCCAGACCACCTGGAACCTGAACGTCGGCGTGGAAGCGCCCTGGAACGGCAAGATCCAGGTCGGCGTGAAGAACATGTTCAACGTGGGCCCGTCCCTCGAGAGCGATGGCTTCACCTATGACGACGAGCTCTACAGCATCGACGGTCGCATCTACTACCTCGACTACAGCCAGAAGTTCTAATCCACCAGCAAACCACAAGCCGGCCCGTTCGGGCCGGCTTTGCCCAAGGTCCCAAGGAAGTTACGGAGATAGGGTAATCCTATGAAAACAAGGACAATTACAATGAAGAAAGCGCTCCTCGGCAGCCTGATTTCGGCTGCCTTGCTGACCAGCTTCAATCTGAGTGCCGCCACCGCCGGTCAGGCCGTGGACGCTCAAGCCGCCACCGACAATGCATCCAAAGTTTCCCAGCAGAAGATCGACAGCTACGCCGAATCTGCCGAGTCTGCCCTGGCCCAGTACAAGGCCGCCCTGCGCCAGGTAGACAGCCTGCGCGCCTACAACGAGCAAGTGGGCAAGATGGTCGACTCCCAGAGCGCCGAACTCGCCTCCATGCAAAAGCAGATCGCCCAGATCGACCAGACCAGCACCGAAGTGGTGCCCTTGATGCTCAAGATGATCGACTCCCTCGAGCAGTTCGTCTCCCTGGACCTGCCGTTCCAGAAGGTGGAGCGTGAGGACCGCGTGGCGGCCCTGACCGATCTCATGAACCGGGCCGACGTCACCATCTCCGAGAAGTACCGCAAGATCCTCGAGGCCTACCAGATCGAGGAGGGCTTCAGCCGCACCATCGAAGCCTACAAGGCAAGCCTGGACAAGGATGGGGACGAGAAGACCTACGAGTTCCTGCGCGTAGGCCGCATCGCCCTGCTCTACCAGTCCCCGGATGGCAACGAGACCGGCATGTGGAACAAGAAGACCCGCCAGTGGGAAGTACTGCCCCAGGAGTATCGCAGTGCGGTTGAACAAGGCCTTCGCATCGCGAAGAAGCAGGCGCCCCCCGCCCTCATCAAGCTGCCGGTTCAAACTGCGGAGAAAGCATCATGAAAGGAATCAAACTTGCCATCGCCTCGCTGATCGCGGGCGCTACCCTGGTCACCCTGCCGGTGACCGCCGCCGAGAAGCCGGTGGATCTCAACGCCCTGCTCAATCAGGTCAAGGCCGCCAGCACCAGCGAATCCCAGCTCAACAAGGAGCGGGAAGCCCGCTTCCTGGCTGACAAGAACGAACAAGGGGCCCTGCTCGCCAAGGCCAAGGCGGATCTCGCCGCCGAAGTCGCCAGGGGCGAAAAGCTCAAGGCCACCTTCGATGCCAACGACAAGCAGCTCACCGAGCTGACCGAAACCCTGCGCCAGCGCTCCGGCAACATGGGCGAGATGTTTGGCGTGCTGCGCCAGTTCGCCGGTGAATTCAAGGGGATCTTCAATGCCTCCGCCCGCCGGGTCGAACATCCCGAGCAGACCGCCCTGCTGACTCGCCTGGCCGAGAGCAAGGAGCTGCCCTCCAGCGATGACCTGACCGCCTTCTGGACCACCACCCTCAGCCGCATGGTCGACGGTGGCAAGGTAAGCCAGATCCCGGCCACCGTGGTCTACGGCGAGGGCAACCAGGCCCAGAAGACCGTGACCCAGATAGGCGAGTTCAACACCGTCTCCGAAGGCAAGTACCTCACCTTCGTGCCGGAGACCGGCAAGTTCGAGCAACTCTCCCGCCAGCCCGAGAACGCGGTGCTGGAACCGGTCGCCAAGTTTGAACAGGGTGGCGGCAGCGTCGAACCCATCTTCATCGACCCGTCCCGCGGCGTGATCCTCTCCCTGCTGGTGCAGTCGCCAACCCTCAAAGAGCGCATCGATCAGGGCGGCTCCGTGGGTTACGTGATCCTGGCACTGGGGGTCATCGGCACCCTGCTGGCGCTGTTCTGCGGTGCCCGCCTCTCCCTCATCGGCGGATCCATGCGCAAGCAGCTCAAATCCGATCAGATCATCAAGGGCAACCCCATCGGCGAGATGCTGGGCGCCTACCAGGATCACCGGGGTGACAACATCGAGGATCTGGAGTCCAAGCTCGACGAGATCATCCTGCGCAACGTGCCCAAGTTCGAGAAGGGCATCAGCATCATCAAGCTGATCGCCTCGGTGGCACCGCTGCTGGGTCTGCTGGGTACCGTGGTCGGCATGATCGCCACCTTCCAGGCCATCACCCTGTTCGGTACCGGCGATCCCAAGCTGATGGCGGGTGGTATCTCCGAAGCCCTGGTCACCACCATGCAGGGTCTGGTCGTGGCCGTGCCCATGCTGTTCCTCTACACCATCGTGCAGACCCAGAGCCGCCGTCTGATCCAGGTACTGGAAGAGCAGAGCGCCGGTTTCGTTGCCCGTTATCAGGAACGTCTGCACGCCGCCAAAGCCGCAGCCTAAGGAGTCACCCATGTGGTTCTGGTTGATTGAAGAAGTCGAGTCGGTCCGCCGGTTTCTGGGATTGGGGGGCGACGTACTGGTCGCCCTGTTCTTCCTGACCCTGATGATGTGGGCCCTGCTGCTGGAGCGCTGGTTCTACTTCATGGCGGTCTATCCCCAGCAGGTGAAACAGACCAAGACGGCCTGGCTGGCCCGCACCGATCACCTCTCCTGGTCCGCCAGGCAGATCCGCCGCGAGCTGGTCTCCCAGGTCGCCATGGCGGTGGACAAGGGGATGCCGGTCATCAAGGTGCTGATCGCCCTTTGCCCGCTGATGGGGCTGCTCGGGACCGTGGTAGGCATGGTGCAGGTGTTCGATACCCTGGCCATCACCGGCACCGGCTCCCCCAGGGCGATGGCCTCGGGGATCTCCAAGGCGACGGTACCGACCATGGCGGGCATGATTGCCGCCCTTTCCGGCCTGTTTTTTGTCAGCCGGCTCGATCACAAGGCCAAGCTGGCCGTGCAGAAGCTGGAAGACAACCTGAAACACGGCTGATGCAGGATGCACATCCCCGGCCGGGCCATGCCCGCCGGGGCACAGAACAAGCAAGGAGTTTTTGCCATGAGAAAACGTCACAGCGACAGCGGTGCTGACGAGGCGGCCATCGATTTGACCCCCATGCTGGACATCGTGTTCATCATGCTGATCTTCTTCATCGTCACCACCTCGTTCGTCAAGGAGTCCGGCGTGGAGATCAACCGCCCGAGCGCCAGCACGGCCGAGACGGTGAAGAAGGGGAACATCATGGTCGCGGTCCGCGAGAACGGCCAGGTCTGGGTCGACAAGCGCATCGTCGAAGTGGGTGCCGTGCGTGCCAACATCGAGCGGCTGCGGGCGGAGAACCCGGAAAGCGCCGTGGTGATCCAGGCCGACAGCGAATCCCGTTCCGGTCTGGTGGTGCAGGTCATGGACCAGATCCGCATGGCCGGTGTCCAGAACATCTCCATCGCCGCCGACAAGAGCAGCTGATGCCGGAGCGAATGCCATGAGATACCTGATATCGTTAGCGGTCTCCTGCGTGGTGGTGTTCTTCCTGTTTCTGGGAATGAACAAGCTCATCACGCCGGATCACCGGGAGCTGACGGAGCGGGAGGACGTCACCATGACCGACTTCATCCGCCTCAAGCCTCAGGAGACCTTGCAAGAGAAACAACGGGAACTGCCCAAGCCGCCGCCCCCGAAACGCCCGCCGCCCCCGCCCGAGATGGAGGTGGCGAGCACGGACAGGCCGAAGATGGACAGCTCCCCCATGGACATGCCCAAACTCGACATCCCGGTCAACATCGGTGGCGGCAACGCCTTGGGTGCCTACAGCACCGGCGGCGGTGGCGGCGGCATGGGCGGCAACAACGGCGCCATCCCGATGGCGACCTTCGAGCCCATGATGCCCCGCAAGGCGGCCCTGGCCGGTCTTGCGTCCGGCAAGGTGCTGGTGGAGTTCACCGTCACCGAGCGCGGTACCGTGAGCAACATCCGCATCGTCAAGGAAGAGCCCCGCAGCTATGACCTCGGCAAGGCGGCGCGCCAGACCATCGCCAAGTGGACCTTCAAGCCGGCCATGGTGGACGGCAAGCCGCAGGCCAGTCGCATGCAGCAAGAGATCGAGTTTGCGACCAACTAAGGAGGGTGGCGATGAAAAAGTTACATACCCTGATCCTCGCCCCGGTGGCCATGGCGGTGCTGCTCAGCACCGCCACCTGGGCCGCCGAACAACCCGCCCTGTCTGACCGCGCCTACCGCGCGGTCAACAAGGCCCAGGCGTTGATCACCGAGAAGAAATACGGCGAGGCCAATGCCAAGCTGCAGGAGGCGCTGTCCGGCGCCGGCGAGCGGGTCTACGACAAGGGGGTCATTTTGCAGACCCTGGGCTTCGTGGCGGCGCAGCAGGAGAAGTACGGTCAGGCGACCAAGTACTTCGCCGACGCCATCGCCACCGGCGGCCTGCCGCCCCCGGTGGCCCAGCAGGTGCGCTACAACCTGGCCCAGCTCTACATGGCGGAGGGGAACTTCAAGGGTTCCATCAACACCATGAAGGAGTGGTTCGCAAACCTCGGCAAGGACGAGAAGCCGACCCCGCACGCCTACATCACCCTGGCCAACGCCCATGTGCAGCTCAAGCAGTACCGGGAAGCCATTCCGGCGGTGGACAACGCGATCAAGCTCTCCGCGGGCAAGGCGCCGGAGTCCTGGTACCTGCTGAAGATGGCGGCCCACTACGAGCTGAAACAGTACAAGCCGGCTACCGAGGTGCTGACCGCCCTGGTGGACCGCTACCCGGAGAAGAAGAAGTACTGGACCCAGCTCTCGGCCATGCACATGCAGGCGGGCAACGATGCCAAGGCCCTGGCGGCACTGGAAGGGGCCTACAACCTCGGCATGCTGACCGAGGCCAACGAGTTGCAGCGGCTCGCCAACTACCTCGCCTTCGCCGGCATTCCCCACCGCGCCGCCCGCGTGATGGAGAAAGCCATGAAGGAGGGGCAGATCGAGAGCACCGCGGCCAACTACAAGACGCTGGCCAACTACTGGCATCAGGCCAAGGAGCTGGACCCGGCCATCGACACCCTGGCCAAGTCCTACAAGCTGGCCCCCAATGCCGAGCTGCAGCTCAAGATGGCGCGCATGATGATCCAGAGCAAGCGCTACCAGGATCTGGTGGCCTTCGCCGCCAAGCCTGCCGCCAACGCCAGCGGCGAGCAGCGGGCGGATCTGAAGTTCCTGACCGGGGTCGCCTATTTTGAGCAGCAAAAGCCCAAGGAGGCGCTCTCCGCCTTCACTCAGGCCGCCCAGAATGGCAACGTCAGTGGTCGTGCTTCCCCCTGGATCAGCTTCTTGAAAGAGCAACAGGGCGGCGCCGTCACCCAATAAAGCTGCGCGGCCCGGCTGGCGGGGTGGGGATCTCCCCGACTCGGCATCCGGGCCGCGACACATCGACAAGGGGGTCACCCCGCAGATTGCCTTGGTGGCAATTGGCCGCTCTTCGGAGCGGTCTTTTTTTATGGCACCGCCCCTGCCCTTTTCCCCTCCTTCTCCTGATACAAGGCACAAAAAAATCCGGAGCCTGGGCTCCGGATTGGGTCATTGCCTTGCGAGAGAACAGGCCATGCAAAGTGCCGGCCTGCCGCTCAAACGGTCATCAGTAGCTGCACACCAGCTTCCAGCTGCCGTCGCCCACTCTGAGTTCGCTGCTGGTATAGCAGCCTGGACAACTCAGTAGCTGCATATCAGTTTCCAGCTGCCGTCGCCCGCCTTGGGCTCGCTGCTGGTCCACCAGTTGGCCTGCCACACCGCCTTGTCGTTGGTCATGCGGTCGTTGCCATTGGCGTGATCCCCGCGCGGCCAGGCCGGATAGGCATTGTAGTCCGCCGGGTTGACGTTCTGGCTGGCACAGGTGGTGCCACCGCTGCCGCCGTCACCACCGCCACTGCTGCCCAGCACCGCCTCGGCCAGGGCCGGGAAGTCGGACTTCAGGCCTATGGTCTGGCTGCCGGCAATCAGGCGCATGCCGCTCGGCACGCCGGCGGCCGGCAGGTAGTAGGTCATGGCCACTTCCACGTCGGTGCCCGGCGTCCAGGCTTTCCAGGCCGGCAGCGTCAGAGCCACCTTGTGGAAGTCCTTCTCATTGGCGATGCCGTCCGAGTTCTGGTTGCCACCGCTCTCCACCACTTTCAGTCCCATGCCGCTCTGGTCGGTGATGGTGTCTGAGGTGGAGGTGGGGACCAGGAACTCGATGCGGGTGCCGCCCGGAATGGTCTGGGTCGATTTGTTGGTGAGCTTGAGGGTCGGGTTGATCGGGTAGTTGGAGTCCCCTTCCTTGAAGCCGGAGAGGCTCACGCCGATGCCGAGCTGGGCAGCCGGAGCCGGCAGATCATTCTGCTTCAGGGCCGCCTTGTCGGCCTTGCTGAACTTCTCGTAGGCGAGGCTGGTGAGGGTGCTGCCCATCACGTACTCGTTCTTCGCGGCGTCGAAGTCATAGTCCCCCGCCATCTCCCAGAACATGACGCCCCCCAGGCCCCGCTTGACGATGTAGTCGAGCTTGTGACCCATGGACTCTTCATCTTCGGTGGAGAGGAACACCTTCTTCTGCTCGTTCCAGAGCCAGGGCGCATGAGCCTTGTCGTCGTAGTAGCGCACATACTGGCCTTGCATCACGTGGGCCGGGTTGTTGGGATCCAGACCCCAGGCCTGGCCGTAGCTCGGCAGGGTGGTGATGCCGAGGCTGGCCGCGTGCTCCAGGTTCTTGGCATGCCACATGGGCACGGCGCCGCCGCCAATCTCCTTGCCGTTCTTGTCAAGGTCATGCCAGATGTTGTCGATGCCCACCGCCCCGTTGCCGCACGGAATGGTGCTGCCACCGGTGCCAGGCTGGCAATCGCTCTGGCTCGGCAGCGCCGCCTTGCCACCCAGACCGTGGGTGCCACCGGTGACCCCCTGCCAGCCACGGGTGTAATAGGGCACCCCTATGTTGATCTTGCCCGCCGCCAGGGCACCACGGAAGTAGTGGGCCGCCCAGGCGGAGTTGAGATAGCCGATGCCGCCAAACTGGGCCTGGGTGTAGACACCCCACTGGGACAACTCGGGATCCGCCTTGTTGTCGAACAGGGCGGCGTTGTGACCGACGAAGTGGTTCCAGGCACCGTGGAAGTCATAGGTCATCAGGTTGACGTAGTCGAGGTACTGGGTGACCTGGAAGTTTTCCATGCCGCGCAGCAGGTAGGCCGAGGCCGGCGAGGCGATGGTCAGCATGTACTTGCGACCGTCCTCGGTGCCGGCGCTGTCGAGCTTGTTGCGCAGGGTCTTCATCAGCACTTCATAGTTCGCAAAGAGCTTGCCGCGACACTGGTTGGAGAGCGGGAAATCGTTGGGGTTGCCCGCATCCTTCATGGAGGTGGGGTACTCGTAGTCGATATCCACCCCATCGAAGCCGTACTGGCGGATGAAGCCCACGGCCGAGTCGGCAAAGGCGTTGATGCCGGCGGTGTTGACCGAGCAATCGCCCTTGGTGGTGGCGGCGTAGAAGCCGCGGGTATCGGCCCAGCCCCCGACGGAGATGAGGGTCTTCACGTCCGGGTACTGCTTCTTGTACTTGGACAGCAGGTTGAAGTGACCCTTGTAGGCAAACTCCGGATCCATCTCGGCGCCCGGCACCCCGTTCCAGGTCAGCTTGGTGGCGGCGTCATCCACCTTGATGGTGTGACTCTGCTCGTCCACCGCCGCGAAGGCGTAGTTGATGTGGGTGATCTTGTCCCAGGGAATGTCGCTCACCAGGTAGGCGGGCAGGCCGTTCTTGCCGGTGCGCCAGGAGGTGAAATACCCGATGACGCGGCGGCCGTGGTCATCCCCCATGCACTCGCTGCCGTCGGCGCGGTAGATCTGGCGCACGTCGCAGGAGAGGTTGCCGCCGGTGGGGGGCAGGGCCGCCTCTTCCACCTGCACGTCCACCTGGGCCGACTCGCCAGAGAGGTTGGTCTTGTCGGTCGCCACCAGCTTGAGGCCGGTCAGCCCCTTGTTCTGGGGCGTCCAGCTCAGCTGCCAGGGGGCGCTGGTGTCCTCGCCCACCTTCTGGCCATTCACGAAGAGCTCGACCTTGGCGACGTCGTCATTGGCGTCGGTGACATTGCCGCTCACGGTGAGGGCGCGGCCCAGGGTCACCCTGGCGCCGGCGGCGGGGCTTGCGATGCTCACCCTGGGCGCCTCCGGGGCCACCACGGCGGCGACCTTGAAGCTCGAATCCGCCTCGCTCAGCACCTTGCCGTCTTTATCCAGCGCCCGGGCCTTGAGGGCGTGATTGCCCGCACCGGCAGCAGACCAGCTGGCACTCCAGGGAGAAGCCGTGGCGGTGGCGACCAGGGTGCCGTCGATGAGGTATTCCACCCGGGCGAGCGCCGTGACCGGGCCGCTCAGCGTCACCGCCAGGGCCACACTGGCCCCCTCGCTGACGCTGGCACCCACGGCGGGGGAGCCGATGGCGACGACCAGGGCCGGCGGCGGCACCTCGCCACCATACAGCTTCCAGGCATCGGCCCAGACCACCCCCACCCCGGGGGCATAGTGATAGGGGGACGCGCCGCACCAACCGGAGTAAGGGAATTCCTTGCATTCATAGAGGGCGCCTGCGTTGCTGACGATGTCGCCAGCCTTGTAGGCGGTGCCGGCCTGATAGGCGGTGCCGGCCTGATAGGCGGGGTAAGCGGCCTGCGCCCAGGCAGGGACGGCCGCAAGGGCGACCAGCATGGCAAGCCTGCTGGGCCTCAAGATCTGTTGCATATTGTTATCTTCCTTGTTTTGTCTTGGCTTCAATACCGGGAAAAGCGCAATCGCAACAGGGAACAAGGGAGCGACAACAGGCCATGGACGGGCCACAAACCCTCAAGTCACCCTGGGTAACCCCGCTGTCTGGCCCGGATGGGACAGATCGGAGGCTTTGCGTCCCGGCATCACTGCCGGTTTGCCCTTTGCCTGGGTTCCGTGAGGAACGGCTCGAGTATAGGAAGCAAGTGACCACTGCTCAATCTTTATTCTCGAAGGAAAATATGTGAATGCTGGCCGCCTCACACTTTTCGCTCCCACCTGATGACAAATAGATCATCAATATCAAACTGTTAGCCACGTCAAAAAATGGCAGATGGGCTCCTTTGTCTCCTCATAATGTGCGTTGGTTCACTGGTCAGAGCTGCCAGAAATGTGACAATGCGCGCCCTTGGCCACGATGCCAAGGCTATGGAAACACTGGCAAGAATAAAAAAAGGAATACCCATGAAAGGAACACCTACCCTGCTGTCGCTGGCCGTGGCGCTCGCGCTCGCGTCCCCGTCTCTCTACGCCGCCGGCTTCAGTTGCCCGGCCGACAGTGCCCTCACCCCCATCCCCGCCATCCAGGGCAGCGGCGACAAGAGCCCCCTCGTCCCGGACGATCAGTTCGAAAGCGCCCAGAGCGTCTCGGTCAAGGCGGTGGTCTCGGGTCTGGGGGAAAGCCTCAACAAGGGCTTCTACCTGCTGGATGTGCAGGGGGACGGCAACCCCGAGACGTCGGACGGCATTTTCGTCTACCTCAATGACAAGAACTTCGCCAGCAAGTACCCGGACATCCAGCCGGGCGCCCTGGTCTGTCTGGAGGCCAAGGTCGAGGAGTATTACGGCCACACCCAGCTCAAGCCCCTGTTTGACGGCAGCACGCCGCGCCTGACGACCCTGGCCCAGGGCGACGCCCCGGCCGCCACGGCGCTGCGGGTACTGGAGGGGGAAACCCTGGCCCGGGCCCTGGAGCGTCACGAAGGGATGCGGGTGCGCCTTGACGCCGACAGCGCCCTCAAGATCAGCCGCAACTTCAGCTACGACTATGCCGCCCGGCGCAACAACCTGGTGCTCGCTCACGGCGCCCCGCTGATGAAGCCGACCCAGCTCCATGTGGCGAGCAGCCCCGAGGCCGTGGCGCTGGCCGAGGCCAACGCCAGCAACCGCGTCTTCCTCGAGTCGGACTTCAAGGCGGGGGACGGCAAGCTCCCCTGGCTGCCCGCCTGGGAGCCGGAGCAGGGTTACCTGCGCATCGGCGATGCCCCGGTCAATCTGGAGGCCATGGTCGGCTACAGCTACAACGAGTACCGCCTGATCGTGCCCCGGGATCAGACCATCACCGCGGGGGATCTGCTGCGCACCGGCGACAACGACCGCCAGAGCGCCCCGGCCCGGCTGGATGGCTCTGACCTTCGCATCGGCAGCTTCAACGTGCTCAACTACTTCACCAGCCACTCCAGCGTGGGGGGCGCCCTCAACGTGCTCTGCGCGGATCAGGCGGATGCGGACAGCGCCAAGGGCTGCAACCGCGGCGCCAAGAGCCTGGAGGAGTTCCAGTTGCAGCGCGCCAAAATCGTCAACGCCATCACCGAGATGGACGCCGACCTGCTCGGCCTGATGGAGATGGAGAACAACGGCTTTGACGAGCACGCCGCCCTCCACGATCTGGTGGAAAGCCTCAACGCCAGGCAGAAGGAGGCGAGCAAGCACTATGCCTTCGTCACCCTGCCCAAGGCCCTGCTCACGGAGGATCGCTTCTTTGGCGGCGACGCCATCATGGTCGCCATGATCTACCGCCCCGCCCTGCTCACCCCGAGCGGGGATGCCGACGTCATCCCCCTGCCCCAGCAGCGCTACACCACGGGCGGCGTCACCAAGAGCGCCGGTCAGCGGGACTCCCTGGTCCAGCGCTTCACCGTGGCGGGCAGCGACGCCCCCCTGACCCTGGTGGTCAACCACCTCAAGTCCAAGGGGTCGGGCTGCTATGAAAACGGAGATGGCAAGACGGAGCCTGCGGATCTGCAGGGCAAGTGCACCGAGTTTCGGGTGAGCGCCGCCAAGGTGCTGGGGGAGGCGGTGAGCAAGATGCCGGGCCAGGTGCTGCTGGTGGGGGACTTCAACTCCTACGCCAAGGAGGATCCCATCCGGGTGCTGACCGACTATGCGCCGGTCGCGGGGGAGCGCCAGATCCGCTCCGCTTCCCACACCTACATCGGCGACAAGCCCTATGAACAGATGGGCCAGACGGTGGCCAAGGGTTACGGCCTGGTGGATCTGAACGTCAAGTTCAACCAGGAGAAGGCCATCTCCTACAGCTACGAGGCCGAGCTCGGCACCCTGGACTACGCCCTCGCCAACCCGGCGCTGGCTGACAAGGTGGTGGCGGTGGCCGACTGGCACATCAACTCCTTCGAGAGCAACCTGTTCGAATATGGCAGCGCCTACACCGGCGATCTCATCAAGTCGGACAACCCCTTCAGCGCCTCGGACCACGACCCCGTCATCGTCGACCTCAAGCTCAAGGAAGCGAGCAAGGGGGGTGGTGGCGCCATGGGCGCCCTGCTGCTGGCCCTGTTGCCGCTCGCCTGGCGGCGTCGTCGCTAAGACTCGGCATCCTCGATGCCAAGTGCAAAGCCCGCGATGATCGCGGGCTTTTTTTGTGCCAGGGCCATTTGAAAAACAAATGCAAAGGGCCACATCATGGGATTAATAAATACCCTGTTGCCCCCGCCTCGCCCCTTTCCCGGGGGGCTGGCACCCTGCCGACGGGGAAACCCGGTGCTGACACCAGGGGCCGGATGGCGTATCCCGCGGGCTGCCGAACGAGCCAACCGCCACGCGGCAGAGGATGGCATCGCGCAGCCCGCGCCATGGCCATGGCGGCATCGGCGCCAATCCCCACCCTCACCCCCGTCAGCAGCGGCCAGAGCCGCTGATGCCCTCGCGGACAGGGTGAAGCGCCATCGCAGGCTACCGAACGAGCCAACCGCCACGCGGCAGAGGATGGCACCGCGCAGCCCGCGTCATGGCCATGGCGGCATCGGCGCCAATCCCCACCCTCACTCCCGTCAGCGGCGGCCAGGGCCGCTGATGCCCTCGCGGACAGGGTGAAACGCCATTTGCCAGACAAATGCAAAGGGCGAGATCATGGGAAATCCAAATGACAGGCAAACAAAAAGGCCACCGCGATGCGGTGGCCTTGGTGCTTTCTTGCGAAAGATGGTGGAGCTACGCGGGATCGAACCGCGGACCTCTTGCATGCCATGCAAGCGCTCTCCCAGCTGAGCTATAACCCCGATGTGTGTGAGTGACACTGAATCACTCTGAATTTGGTGGAGCTACGCGGGATCGAACCGCGGACCTCTTGCATGCCATGCAAGCGCTCTCCCAGCTGAGCTATAACCCCAAATTCGGTACTCAATGAATGGTTCTGGCGGCCATTCATCCTCAATAATGGTGGAGCTACGCGGGATCGAACCGCGGACCTCTTGCATGCCATGCAAGCGCTCTCCCAGCTGAGCTATAACCCCACAAAGGTCGGCCTGGGTGATACACACCGCACTGCCCTGGGTACTTCATATCAATCGAGAACCTGGTGGAGCTACGCGGGATCGAACCGCGGACCTCTTGCATGCCATGCAAGCGCTCTCCCAGCTGAGCTATAACCCCTTGGATTCCAGATTGTTCGAGGAGAATTTGGTGGAGCTACGCGGGATCGAACCGCGGACCTCTTGCATGCCATGCAAGCGCTCTCCCAGCTGAGCTATAACCCCAACTCACCTCGGCGCTACCAAAGTTATCTCTGGCAACGGAGGCGCATGATAGGCATCACCCGCTTTGCTGTCAACCCAAAATTCTCGCCCACTGGAGCGTTTAGTCAAAATTCAGGCAGTTAGCTGTTTTTACCGCCAACCTCGTCGCTATGTCGCTGTTTTACGTCGCAAATCCGCTTGAGGCCAAAATACGAAGGGCCCCCGTCAGGGAGCCCTTTTCATGCCATGGCCGATGTTTATTCAGCGGCCATGCGCGCTTCGATATACGCCAAAGCGCGGTCGATACGGGCGAGGACCCGCTCCTTGCCCACCAGCGCCATCACGGCATCGATGGCAGGGGAGAGATTACCCCAGACCGGTGACGGCAATGTGCGGCGGCAAGCTTACTCGGCGGCCATGCGCGCTTCGATATACGCCAGGGCGCGGTCGATGCGGGCCAGTACACGCTCTTTTCCGACCAGCGCCATCACGGCGTCGATGGCAGGGGATTGACCCAGACCGGTGACGGCCACACGCAGCGGCATGCCGACCTTGCCCATGCCCTGACCCAGCTCGGCGGCGGTCGCTTCAATCAGCTCGTGCAGCGCCTCGGTGGTCCAGGTCTCCAGGGCCGCCAGCTTGGTCTTGGCCAGAGCCAGCGGCTCGGCAGCCACGCCGCGCAGGTGCTTCTTGGCAGCCGCTTCGTCGATGGCCTCGTACTCTTCGAACAGGTAGCGGCTCTGGGCGGCCATCTCCACCAGGGTGTTGCAGCGCTCGGCCAGCAGGGTGACCACGTCGGCCAGCGCCGGGCCATTGCTGGTGTCGATCTGCTGGTGTTCCATGTGCCATGCCAGGTGCTTGGCAACATAAGCCGGATCCAGGCTGCGCATGTAGTGGTTGTTCAGCCACAAGAGCTTGTCGGTGTTGAAGGCGGAGGCGGACTTGGAGATGGCATCCAGGCTGAACAGCTTGATCATCTCGTCCAGGGTGAAGATCTCCTGATCCCCGTGGGACCAGCCCAGACGCACCAGATAGTTCAGCAGCGCTTCCGGCAGGTAACCGTCGTCGCGGTACTGCATGACGGAGACGGCGCCGTGGCGCTTGGAGAGCTTGGCGCCGTCGTCACCCAGGATCATGGAGACGTGGGCAAACTCCGGCACCGGCGCGTTCAGGGCCTTGTAGATGTTGATCTGGCGCGGGGTGTTGTTGATGTGGTCTTCCCCACGCACCACGTGGGTGATCTCCATGTCCCAGTCATCGACTACAACACAGAAGTTGTAGGTCGGCGCACCGTCGGTACGGCGAATGATCAGATCGTCCAGCTCGGTGTTGGCGAACTCGATGCGGCCACGGACGTGGTCATCGAACACCACGGAGCCTTCGGTCGGGTTGCGGAAACGGATCACGTGGGGCGCATCGGCCGGGTGATCGTGGGCGCCATCCCGGCACTTGCCGTCATAGCGGGGCTTCTCGCCGTTGGCCATCTGGCCTTCGCGCAGCGCTTCCAGACGCTCTTTGGAGCAGTAGCACTTGTAGGCGCGGCCGTCAGCCAGCATCTCGTCGATCAGTGCGTTGTAGCGATCGAAGCGCTTGGTCTGGTAGTAGGGGCCCTCATCCCAGTTCAGCTCCAGCCATTCCATGCCCTCAATGATGGCGTCGATGGCCTCCTGAGTGGAACGTTCCAGATCGGTATCCTCGATACGCAGCACAAACTCACCGCCCTGGTTCTTTGCAAACAACCAGGAATAGAGTGCGGTACGGGCACCGCCGACATGCAAAAAGCCGGTCGGGCTGGGAGCAAAACGGGTTTTGACTTTCATCTTTAAGCCTTGTGTAGAGGGCCTTGGGCCAATTCGTTAAAAAAACCGTCGCATTTTAGCACCGACAATGACGGATGGGAAAACCATGGCGAGGCAGAGGGGAAAATAGGGTCTATTCCCGCAAAAACCGCTGTTTTAGAGTGATGTCTCAGAATTTTCCCTTTTTTCCCGCTTAGCTAGGCGAGGTTGCTGGAGAGATCTCCCGCACAGCCGATACTTCAGTCACCCCGTCAACGAACCCTCAACGATACAAGGAACGCACGATGCAGTTTCGTTCTATCCAGAATCGTATCCTGGTACTGGCCGGTGTCGCCATGACTACGGCCCTGGTCATCCTGATCCTGCTCAACCAGTATTCAGGCCGGCAGACCCAGCAGCTCACCATCGACTCCAGTCGAGCCGCCCTGCAACAGGAGGCGTGGCAGAAGGTGAGCGCCAACGCCCGTGCCGAGGCCGCCACCATCACCCAGCTGCTGCAAAAGGGGCTCTCCTACACCCAGCAGATGGCCAGCGTCTTCGCCCGCCAGCAGGAGGGCAAGCTGCCGCTCGATCGCCAGCAAGCCACCGATCTGCTCAAGGCCCAGCTTGCCCTGGAGCCTCAGCTCTATGGCGCCTTCGCGGGCTTCGAGCCCAACGGCTTCGACGGCCAGGACGAAAGCTTCGCGGGACAGGCAGCCCTTGGCAGCGACGACAAGGGGCGCTTCGTTCCCTATTTCTATCGCGACAAGGATCAGATCGGCAGCGATCTGCTGCTCTCCATCGAAAAGAGCGATCCGGACGAGTTCGGCAACCCGGCCAACGACTACTACGCCTGCCCGAAACGGGAGGGGCGCCCCTGCCTCATCGATCCCTTCAAGGTGGACATCAACGGCCAGCTGGTGCTGGTGAGCACCATCACCACCCCCATCCTGGTGGATGGCCGGTTCAAGGGCATCGCCGCGCTGGATCTGGCGGTGGACTCCATCAGCCGCCAGGCCCAGTCCCTCAACAGCAACATCTATGACGGCAAGGGGGAAACCCTGATCGTCAGCGCCGCCGGCGTCATCACCGGTACCAGCGGCGACGCCAGCCTGCTCGGCAGCCGCGCCGACAAGGTGCTCGGCAACGGCTGGCAGCAGTACCTCAAACCGGACGTGCAGCGCCAGGAGCTCACCGACGCGTTCCGTATCTCGGTGCCCATCGCGGTGCCCGGCATGGCCCGCAACTGGGCCATCATCGTCACCCTGCCCTACAAGGTGGTACTGGCGGGAGCGGACGAGCTGGCACGCCAGCTCACCGACATGAACCGCGCCGCCATGACCCAGCAGCTCATCGGTGCCCTCATCGTACTGGCGCTGGCCCTTGGCACCATGCTGGTCATTGCCCGCAGCATCACGGGCCCCATCCGCCAGATGGTCAGCCTGGTGGATGACATCGCCGACGGCGACGGAGATCTCACCAAGCGCCTGGAGAGCCGCTCCCGGGACGAGCTAGGGGCCCTGGCCCGGGGCATCAATCGCTTCATCGACAAGCTGCAGGCCCTGCTCGGGGATGTGCAGAAGACCGCGAGCGAGGTCCATCGCCACGCCGGGGATACCGATCGCATCGCCGGCCAGACCGACAGCAACCTGCAGCATCATCAGGCCGAGATGGAGCAGATGCTGACCGCGGTACAGGAGATGTCCTATGTCAGCCAGGAGGTGGCCACCCACGCCAACAACACCGCCGACTCCGCCAAGCAGGCCCAGAGCGCGGCGGACGAGGGCAAGGTACGCTTCCAGCGGGTGATCCACTCCATGCACAAGGTGGCCGCCGAGGCGGGCAAGGGAGCCGAGGTGGTGGAAGGGCTGGCTCACGACAGCGAGCAGATCACCAGCATCCTCACTGTCATCCAGGGGATCGCCGATCAGACCAACCTGCTGGCGCTCAACGCCGCCATCGAGGCGGCCCGGGCCGGCGAGCAGGGGCGCGGTTTTGCGGTGGTGGCCGACGAGGTGCGCAAGCTGGCGGGCAACACCCAGCAGGCGGTGCAGAATACCCAGGAGCTGATCGACAAGATCCGCCACAGCTCCACCAACGCGGTCAACGCCATCCAGCAGAGCCAGCAGCTGACCCATCAGGCGGTGGGGGAAGCGGATCAGGCGGAGGCGGCCCTCGGCAGCATCTTCCAGGCCATCGCCACCATCAACGACATGACCTACCAGATCGCCTCCGCCGCCGAGGAGCAGAGCTCGGTTTCCGAGACCGTCTCCGGCAATCTGTCAAAAACCAGCGCACTGGCCAACGACATCGCCAGGGACGCCACCAGCACGGCCAACGCCAGTCAGGCCTTGCGTCAGGCGGCGGAACGTTTGCAGCAATTGTTGGGTCAGTTTCGTCTCAGCTGATAATTTTCATGCTCCGGACTCTCCCCCTCGGGGACGAGTCCGTTTACCATAGGCGGCATATTTGCCTGATGGCAGGCAATGTAGTGAGAGGTAAATGCCGTGCCCACCCCGGACCGTCGCCCACGTGGCCATAACAGACGAGCCCAGCAGCGTCGCCAAGACGAATCACAAGGAACCCTGCTCCAACGTATCAACGCGGCTACCCTGCCCCTGCGCCAGCGTCTCGGCCAGGGCATGAGTGGCCTGGGTCAGCGCAACAAGGAACCGAAGGCGGCCTCGTTCAAGCTGGCAAGCCCCCTGCCCCGCAAACACACCATAGGGTTGCTGGTGCTGATCCCGCTCTGGCTGCTGGTGCTGGCCTGGGAGCCCGCCCCCGCCGCCCCCACCACGGCGCCGTCAGGCTCTCTGGCGGTCCCCCTGGCCGTGCCGGCCCAGGCCCTGACCGTCGGCAACGCCGGTGAGCCCCAGGCCGCCAAGCCCGTCGAGGAAAAAGTGGATGGCACCTGGTTGCAGCACGACGTGCAGGCCGGTGAAACCCTCTACTCCATCTTCCGCAAGTTCGAGTTGCCGGGGGCCGAGCTCAGCCGGCTCATCGCCATCGAAGGGCCGGACAGGCCGCTGACCCGGCTGCAGTCGGGCAAGTCGGTGTTCATCCTGGTGGACACCAGCCGCCGCATCCAGCGGGTCGAGGTCCGCTCTCTCGGTCAGGTCAGCTACCGCTACGACCGCCAGGGGGAAGGGTTCGCCCTCAAGGAATAAGGGGGCTCGACCACACCCCCTTATGCAGACGGGAGGCCATGGCCTCCCGTTTTTTTTGATGTGAAGCATGAAACAAGCTGCTGACTTCACAATACTTTTAGCTCGCTCAAAAAATGAAAAGTGCCAAATTGACAAGGGATCGGGCTCCAGTACAATCGGTCAGGCTTTAGACAGGGATTGTGCTACATGCTACTGGGACAAAGAGACGTGGTCAGTCATGCTTCAACCCCTGACTTCCAGGCAAATGCTGCCCAACCAGGCTTAGTTTCATTTTGTTATAGATAGGACTTACCACATGTCTGACATTCGCACCGGCCAAGTAAAATGGTTCAACGAAACCAAGGGTTTTGGCTTCATCGAGCAATCCCAGGGACCGGACGTTTTCGTTCACTTCTCCTCCATCCAGAGCGCAGGTTTCAAGACCCTGGCTGAAGGTCAAAAAGTCCAGTTCACTGTGACCCAGGGCAAAAAAGGCCCTCAGGCCGAGAACGTCACCGTTATCTGAGCCAGCGCCAGTGAACCCGTAGGAGGAGCCATCGCCCCTCCTATTTTTTTGCCCGCGATTTCCCCTCCCCGATCGGCAGAGCTCTTGCCGGGCTTGCCATCCCCACCTGCAAGCCGTTTATGGCCGCCACAGCCGCTATAAATCAAAATGATGAGTTTTGGTTAAATGCCCCGGTTTTAACTTACACCGAGCCACTGTCTGTCATTCAGGCCCTGCCAAGCCTGTTAGCCGACCGCAAAGGGTTGTGCCCGATCTCCGGGAGGCTATTAGCAAGCAACACATCTTGGTCTTATGACTTGGGATGTGCGGGGAAGAGAGAAATCAGGCAAACGCCGGATACGACAAATCATCGCAGCGCGATGTGATGGGCAATTCAAAGGGATTATGAGAACGTCGAAGAGAGATTGGAGCGGGAAACGAGACTCGAACTCGCGACCCCAGCCTTGGCAAGCGCGGATCATGCTCTACCAACAGGACGCGGCAGTGATGGTACTGAGAAACTGGATTCGTGTACTTGGGGGAGAGATTGAATTCGAAGGGTTCGAAGAGAGATTGGAGCGGGAAACGAGACTCGAACTCGCGACCCCGACCTTGGCAAGGTCGTGCTCTACCAACTGAGCTATTCCCGCAACAGGATGTCATCTGCAAGTGATTGGAGCGGGAAACGAGACTCGAACTCGCGACCCCGACCTTGGCAAGGTCGTGCTCTACCAACTGAGCTATTCCCGCAACGGAATATCACTTACACATATCTACTGGACACTGCTTGGAGCGGGAAACGAGACTCGAACTCGCGACCCCGACCTTGGCAAGGTCGTGCTCTACCAACTGAGCTATTCCCGCAACAGAATGTCATCTGCAAGTGATTGGAGCGGGAAACGAGACTCGAACTCGCGACCCCGACCTTGGCAAGGTCGTGCTCTACCAACTGAGCTATTCCCGCATCGGAATATCACTTACATATTTTTGGAGCCAGCAACGAGAATCGCGCTCGCTACCCCGACCTTGGCAAGCACTCAACATGCTCTACCAACGCGGTGACTCCGGCACTGCATATTGGAGCGGGAAACGAGACTCGAACTCGCGACCCCGACCTTGGCAAGGTCGTGCTCTACCAACTGAGCTATTCCCGCAACATGGATTGTCTTGAGGCTGTGCTGATGATTGGAGCGGGAAACGAGACTCGAACTCGCGACCCCGACCTTGGCAAGGTCGTGCTCTACCAACTGAGCTATTCCCGCATCGGAACGTCATCAGCAAACATTTTGGAGCGGGAAACGAGACTCGAACTCGCGACCCCGACCTTGGCAAGGTCGTGCTCTACCAACTGAGCTATTCCCGCAAAACCTGAAAACAGACCGTACAGCATTTGGTTGCTTGCGCTACTGTACGGGAGCCGAATTATAAGAGCAGACATTCCAATTGCAAGGGCTTTTTTGTCTGGTTGCAGCCGTTCGCTCAAAAGCTGGCCGAACTGCTGATTTTAGCAACCGAACGACGGCAAACCCTTGCCAGCCACTCAGATTTTGAAGACGTGGGCGCGGTAGAACTGCAGTTCGGCGATGGATTCGCGGATGTCGTCCAGCGCCTGGTGAGAGCCGCTCTTCTTGAATTGATCCAGCAGTTCAGGCTGCCAGCGACGGACCAGCTCCTTGATGGTGCTGACGTCCACGTTGCGGTAATGGAAGAAGGCTTCCAGATCGCTCATGTGCTTGACCATGAAGCGGCGATCCTGGCCAATGCTGTTGCCGCACAGGGGGCTGGTACGCTCCGGCACCCACTGGCGAATGAAGGCGAGGGTCTCGGCAACGGCCTTGGCCTCGTCGTATTCACTCGCCTTGACCCGGGCCACCAGCCCGCTCTTGGTGTGGGTGTTGACGTTCCAGTCGTCCATCTTGCCGAGCTCTTCCTCGCTCTGGTGGATGGCGATGACCGGCCCTTCGGCCAGCACGTTCAGGTCCTTGTCGGTGACGATGGTGGCGATCTCCAGTACCACGTTCTCTTCGGGGTCCAGACCCGTCATCTCCATGTCGATCCATACCAGGTTCTGCGCGCTGACTGTCATGATTGCTCTCTCTATTGGGAGGAATGGCGGAATTTTGCCAATTTGCATGTATCATACTGGCTTTGAATCTGTTCATAAACTGGCAAACCCCGTGGCAAAGAAAGCAAAACTCAATCTGGGTCAACAAAGGCGCGTCCAGGCCAACCGCGAGCGGCGGCTGCAAAAAGAGCACACCACAGTGGTAGATGACACCCTGTTCGGCCCCGCCATCGAAGGGGTGGTGATCAGCCGTTTCGGCCAGCACGCGGACGTCGAGGCAAGCGATGGTGCCATCCACCGCAGCAACCTGCGGCGCAGCAGCATCAGCAGCCTGGTGTGTGGCGACAAGGTGGTGTGGCGCCCCGGCCTCAATGCCGCGACTGCCGGCGTCATCGAGGCGGTGCACCCGCGCCACTCGGTGCTGACCCGGCCGGACTTCTACGACGGGGTCAAACCCATCGCCGCCAACATCGACCAGATCATCATCGTCTCGGCGGTGATGCCCGAGTTCTCCACCAACATCGTCGACCGCTACCTGGTGGCGGCAGAAGATGTGGAGATAGCGCCCCTCATCGTGCTGAACAAGGTCGACATGCTCGATGACGCGGCCCGCGCCCGTATCGAGCACCAGCTCGAGACCTACCGCAAGCTCGGTTACGAGGTGCTGCTGGTGAGCTGCGAGAGCGGTGAGGGCATCGACGCCCTCAAGGCGGCGCTCACCGACAAGATCAGCATCTTCGTGGGCCAGTCCGGGGTGGGCAAGTCGTCCCTCACCAACGCCCTGATGCCGGGGCTGGACGTGCTCACCGGCGAGATCTCCGAGAACTCGGGGCTCGGCCAGCACACCACCACCACGGCGCGGCTCTACCACTTCCCGAGCGGCGGCGATCTCATCGACTCCCCCGGGATCCGCGAGTTCGCCCTCTGGCACCTGGAAGCCGACCGCATCACCTGGTGCTTCGTCGAGTTTCGCGACTACCTGGGTGGCTGCAAGTTCCGCGACTGCACCCACAAGGATGATCCCGGCTGCGCCCTGCGCGCCGCGGTCGAAGCGGGCGCCATCAGCGCCGATCGTTTCCACAACTACCACCGCATCCTGGAAACCATGCAGGAAGCCCGCCACGGTCGCCAACAGGCGCGGCTGTGACCCGTTCAACTCATTCCCAGATGAAGATCATGAGCATCACTGACAACCTGAAAATTGCCGGTCAATACTGCCTGCCCAAACACGCCCTCTCCCGCCTGGTGGGCAAACTTGCCGCCGCCGAAGCGGGCAACCTCACCACCAGGGTGATCGAGGCCTTTATCAAGCAGTACCAGGTCGACATGAGCGAGGCGCTGCACGAGAGTCCGGCCCACTACAAGAGCTTCAACGAATTCTTCACCCGCGAGCTCAAACCCGGCATCCGCCCCGTGGTGGAAGACGCCATGACCCTGGTCCTGCCGGTGGATGGCACCGTCAGCCAGCTCGGGCCCATCAGCCAAGGTCGCATCATTCAGGCCAAGGGCCACGACTACAGCGCCCGCGAGCTGCTGGGGGGCTATGAGGATCTGGTGGCCCCGTTCAAGGATGGCGACTTCGCTACCATCTATCTGGCACCCAAGGATTACCACCGCATCCACATGCCGCTGGACGGCGTGCTGGAGAGCATGGTGTTCGTGCCGGGGGATCTCTTCTCCGTCAACCCCCTCACCGCCGAGAACGTGCCCAACCTGTTTGCCCGCAACGAGCGGGTGGTGGCTACCTTCCGTACCCCCCACGGCCCCATGGCCCTGGTGCTGGTCGGTGCCACTATCGTCGCGAGCATCGAAACCATCTGGGCCGGCAACATAGCGCCGACCAAAGAGAAGAAGGTGGTGCGCTGGGACTACACCGGCGATGAAGCCATCACCCTGCAAAAGGGGGCCGAGATGGGCCTGTTCAAGCTGGGCAGCACAGTCGTCTGCCTGTTTGGCCCGGGCATGCTGGCCGGTTTCGAGCCGCACCTGGCCAACGGGGTCACCACCCGCATGGGTCAGCCCTTTGCCACCCTGGCGGCGCAGGTATGAGCGATCAACCCGCTTCCCAGAAGAACAACCCGCTGCACGGGCTGACCCTGGAGGCCATCGTCACCGCCCTGGTCGCGCACTATGGCTGGGAAGCGCTGGGGCAGCAGATCAATATCCGCTGCTTCACCGATAATCCCAGCATCAAGTCCAGCCTGAAGTTCTTGCGCAAGACCCCCTGGGCCAGAGAGAAGGTCGAAAGCCTCTATCTGTACGTCCAGCGCAAGCAGGCCAAAGAGAAGGAGTGACGCCATGGCGTTCAAGATTACCTACACCTACAAGAAGCAGGCCAGGGAGATTGGCTACGCCAACGACAAGTTCAACAGCATCTATGATGCCGTTGCCGCCGCCGAGGGGATCGATCTGACCCGCTTCCACGCCATGGAAGAGCAGCTGGCCCAGGTGTGCCGCCGCGACAAGAAGAGCGTGAAGGATTACCGGGAGAACTACTTCAAGGAGCTGGGCTTCTCCAGCATCGTCATCGAACGGGACGCCAAGGAGTAACCATGCGCACCCTGACCCTGATGGCGGCCACCCTGCTGCTGGCCGCCTGCAACACGACACCGAGGGAGCCCCTGGTCGGCGCGGATCGCGACGAACATGGCTGCATCGGCAGCGCGGGCTATCAGTGGTCGGCGCTGGCAGGCCAGTGCGTGCGGCTGTTCGAGCAGGGCATTCGCCTCAATCCGACCGATGCCGGTCAGACCGTCAGCGCTTTCGTGCTGTTCAATGCCGATCAGAGTCAGGCCGAGCTGACCCTGCCAGAGGGCGAGCCGATCCGGCTGATCCGCCAGGGCGAAGAGGGCAACTGGTCCTGGCAGGGCGGCGGCTATCAGCTCTTCCCCTGGAAGGGCTATGTGCTCAAAGCCGGCGACCATGTGCTCTATCACGGCGATCTGACCCCCTGATCCTCGTCATCCCTCCCCTCACGCCCTGATGGGCGCAGAGCAGGCATAAAAAAACCCCGTTGCATGCAACGGGGTTTTTCATGATACCCGGCAGGATCAGTTGCCGAGGGTGGAGAACAGGCTCTGTTCCAGGCTGCCGCGGGAGACGCACACCGGGGTGATGGAGGGAGCCAGTACCCGCTCGCCGGAGGACTCGACGAAGTAGAGCTGGGTATTGCCCTTGACGTTCACGGTGGCAACGCTGTTGTTGCCGCTCTGGGTGATGATCAGGTTGATCTGCAGGTTGGGGTTGCCCAGCGCCACCTTGGACCCCATGGTGCCGCAATCCAGCCACTCCAGACCATCGGCCGAGTTTTCCACGTTGGCGGTCATCAGACCGGCACCACGCTGGCTGTTCTCGATGTTCAGACCGTGATCGCCGAACCACTTCTCGGCACGGGCCCACACCAGATCCACCGGGATAGCCATCTCCTGGGTGTTGTTGGTTGCCTTGGCAACCGGCGGGGTATAGCGATACTGCTCGCCGCCGTTGTTGTCGCTCGCACAACCCACCATCAACAGGGCCAGGGCGCCCCCCATTATCTTCTTCATGCTGCTTCTCTCATCCATAAGGCCATAGGCCAACCGGCGGCTATTATGGCGATCGCGACACAGGCTGTCAGCAGGGATCCGCACAAATGGCGTACTCTTAACCCAGGCTTTACAAAACCCACCTGTTATCATAGATTTGCTCGAAGTCTCCCCCGTGAGTGCTCTCGTGACTTCTTCGCTCTCCCTGGCGCTGCTGCAGCAGATCATCGACCAGTTACCCATGAATATCTTCTGCCGGGACAAGCACGGACGGTACCTGTTTGCCAACAAGGCATTCGCCAGGGAAGCCGGCCTGCAAGACCCGAGCGAACTCATTGGCAAGAGCGATGCCGAAATGCCCTGGGGGGATGTATTCCGGGAGGAAGATGACCGCCTGCTGGCCGACGGCAAACCCCTGCTGCACCAGCAGCTCCATTGCCACAGCGGCGAAGGCGCCAGCTGGATGGAGATCAACAAGGTTCCCCTGTATGACGAGCACGGCGATCCCATCGCCCTGTTTGCCATGGTCAGCGCCATCGATCAGCGCAAGGAGCTGGAGCAAACCTTCCGCCAGCAGCAGTTGCTGCAACGCCGCCTGCTGGATGCCATTCCCGACCTCATCCGTCTCGAGGATCACCAGGGCGTGCTCATCGACTGCAACCAGGCCTTTCTCGACTTCATGGGGCTGGTGGCAAGCGAGGCTCTGGGTCGGCGCGTCCCGCCCCGGCTGCCCGTCGAACAAACCCTGGGTCAGGGGGAGTATTGCGTGGTGGATGCTCAGGGCAGAGGCCGCCATCTGGAGGTCACCCGGGTCGAGGTGCCGGATGACGAGGGCAACTCCCTCGGCATCCTTACCCTTAGCCGCGACATCACCGGGCTGCGCACCACCCAGGCCCAGTTGCAGCAGGAGCAGCACTACGACAGCCTGACCGGCCTGCTCAAGCTCTCCCACTTCCTCCAGACCAGCCGTCATCTGGGCGCCCGCAAAGCCAGCCTGCT
This sequence comes from Aeromonas sp. FDAARGOS 1402, assembly GCF_019046925.1. Classification (NCBI taxonomy): domain Bacteria; kingdom Pseudomonadati; phylum Pseudomonadota; class Gammaproteobacteria; order Aeromonadales; family Aeromonadaceae; genus Aeromonas; species Aeromonas sp. FDAARGOS 1402. The sequence continues at coordinate 2,354,285 of NZ_CP077201.1, read as the reverse complement.
GCTGGTGGATCTGCAACATTTTCGCGAGATCAACGATCGCTTCGGCATCCGGGTCGCCGACCGCCTGCTGAGCCAGGTGGCCCGTCGCCTGCAACGACTGGCGCCGCCCCAGTCCCTGCTCTGCCGGGTCGCGGCGGATGACTTCGCCCTGCTGCTGCCCGAGCTCCCCCTCTCTCTGGATACGTGGAGCCGCAACCTGCAGCAGGAGCTGATGACGCCCTATCAGGTCGAGGAGCACAGGATCCAGATCCCGGTGTTCCTCGGCATCGCCCATGGCAAGGCCAAGGATGCCGAGCGTCTGCTGAGCCACGCCGAGGCCGCCCTGGCCCAGGGCAAGCGCCAGCAGCAGCACTGTACCCTGTTCGACCCCGCACTCGATGCCAAGCTCAAACGCCGCCAGCTCATCGCCGCCCAGTTGCCACTCGCCATCAAGTCCGCCGAGCTGACCGCCGTCTACCAGCCCATCATCTGTACCCACAGCAACCGGCTACACGGGGCTGAGCTGCTCTGCCGCTGGCCCCATCCCGAATTCGGCATGATCTCCCCCGACGAGTTCATCCCGCTGGCGGAGGAGCTGGGGCTCATCGGCCAGCTCGGCCAGCTGATGCTGGAGCTCGGCTGTGCCCAGCTTGCCCGCTGGCAGGTGGCGGCCCCGGATCTGGTGCTCTCCATCAACCTCTCGCCCCTGCAGTTCCGCGATCCCGAGCTCTGCCCGCAGATCTTCGACTGCATCGCGCGCCACGGGCTCGCCCCCTGGCAACTGGAGCTGGAGATCACCGAAGGGGTGCTGATGGAGAATGCCGACGAGATAGAGAGCAACCTGGCCAGCCTCATCGAGGCGGGCTTCCAGCTCGCCATCGACGACTTCGGCACCGGCTACTGCTCCCTCGCCTACCTTCCCAGGCTGCAAGTGGCGACCCTCAAGCTCGACAAGAGCTTCACCCAGGGGCTGGCCACCAACCAGGCCACCACCGCCATCGTGCGTTCCGTCATCGGGTTGGGCCATGAACTTGGCATCAAGATCACCGCCGAAGGGGTGGAGACACCGGAGCAGCAGGCCTGGCTGGTGCAGGTCGGTTGCGATCGGCTGCAAGGCTATCTGTTCAGCCGCCCCCTCCCACCGGCCGACTTTGCCCGCAGCTACCAGCTGCCGGAGCAGTAAGCCAGCAACAACAAGGCCACCCGAGGGTGGCCTTGTTGTTTTTGCAAAGCGTACGTGATCTGACGCACTTACTCCTGGAAGTAGGTGCCCCAGCCGTCGTAGTCCACCCCGTATTTCTCGAGGATGGGCAGCATCTTCTCGATGTCGGCGACGATGGTGTCGATGTCCAGCTTGCACTCCACCATGGCGTCGAAACAGAAGATGGTGGCGCCGTCGTCCAGCTCCATCTCCTCGGCGTCGGTCACTTCGAAACCGGCCTTGAACAGATCGACCGCCGCCTTCTCCAGCAGATCGAACTTCTGGCAGGCAAAGTGGTGCTCAATCTCGTAATCCAGATCCGGGTTGCTGCCATCGGCCAGCAGCTCGTTGACGATGGCGGCGGTCTCTTCGCGCCACTCTTGCATATTGGTATTCATATAAACCCCAGGCGGTGTTGAATGGATGTCACCCCTGCCAGCCGCGTCGGCCCGGACCATGGCCAGGGGATGAGTGCGGCAAAGCATACCCGCAGAGCGCGGCAGGCTCAATCGATGGGCCAAGATAACTGGCGCCTCTCCCGGCTTGGCGCCAGCGGGCAGCCCTCGGCACGTCAGGCAGCTCGCCCCCCTTCATGATGTTCTGCTGGCCGTCGGCCCACCCTGCCCCGCAGGCGCCCCTCTTTTCATGGTTAAAACGGGGAAACCGGTCCAATCACGGGAAGATTGCTCGGATATCGAGCGAACGGTACATCAATCTGCGGCCTGTGGTTGACACCTCAGTCCAGAAAGGGTTTAATGCGCGCCATTGCCCAGATAGCTCAGTCGGTAGAGCAGGGGATTGAAAATCCCCGTGTCGGCGGTTCGATTCCGTCTCTGGGCACCAACTATTCCTCCTTAGTTCAGTCGGTAGAACGGCGGACTGTTAATCCGTATGTCACTGGTTCAAGTCCAGTAGGAGGAGCCAAATTCGAAAGGCCCGCTCAGATGAGCGGGCCTTTTTGCATCTGTCATTTACTCACATGCCGGGGCTAGTAGTGGTTTTCGTCCCCATGCCATACGTGTCCGGCCGAGCAGGCCCGGGCGACTTCGTGGCAGGGGTCGTCCGCATGGCGGCGGAAGAAGTGCTGATCCTGTTGCAGCAGGAGCGAACTCATCGAGTGGCTCATGCCAGCCAGTGCCTCGCCAGCGGTCAATCCTGCAACCCGGTGATCTGTGGCCAAATGAGCCAGGACTTTTTCACGACTGTTCATGATCGCCTCCCTCTGTGGATCCGGTCGTAAATTGACCATAGCAGCCGTGCTCTGCATACAGCAAACCCGCGCCAGCAAAGGGCTACAGGCAGGTCCTGACCTTCTGCTCTGGCATGAAAAAACCCGCTCATGACAAGCGGGTCTGTTTCACTCAGCTAACCGCCGTTGCAGGCCGCCAGCAACAGAGTGGCACCACAGGTGGCGCTGAACACCAGCAAACCCGCCTGCAGCACCCCCTCCGGATCCCTCTGTGTGCGTCTCTTGCGAACACGTATCCATCTCGGCTTCATCGAGCCAACTCCATCCAGTTTCCTGCACCCGGGGTGCTGACCTATCCCTGCTCGTCCCGGCAGGCGGCTCATCTTTGTCCAGTTGCAGCCCGCCGTCAACTGCGGCGAAACCACACCTTGTACGGCACCGACCTCAGACTCCATCTCTGTTAACAATCTGGAAAACCGGCGTGACCCGCTCCTGCGCCAGGGCTATGATGAGGCCGACGATTTTCCTACCCTCAGGGAGACCCCAGATGAGCAGCCCCTTGCACTATGTGCTGGATGGCATCCATTGCGAGCCACACTTTTTTACCGTGCCCCTCGACCACCAGCATCCCGACGAGGAGGCGACCCTCACCCTGTTTGGCCGCACCCTCTGCCGCAAGGACAAGCTGGATGATGACCTGCCCTGGCTGCTCTATTTGCAAGGGGGCCCGGGCTTTGGCGCTCCTCGCCCGACCGCCGATGGCGGCTGGATCAAGCGGGCCCTGCAGGAGTTTCGGGTGCTGCTGCTCGATCAGCGCGGCACCGGCCACTCCACCCCCATCAGTGCTGACGCCCTGGCGGGGATGACCCCAGGTGAGCAGGCGGACTACCTCGGCCATTTTCGCGCCGACAGCATAGTGCGCGACGCCGAATGCATTCGCGAGGTGCTGAGCCCGGGGCGCCCCTGGAGCCTGCTCGGCCAGAGTTTCGGCGGCTTTTGCAGCCTCACCTACCTCTCGTTGTTCCCGCGGAGCCTGCACGAGGTCTACCTCACCGGCGGCGTGGCACCCATCGGGCGCAGCGCGGATGAGGTCTACCGCGCCACCTACCAGCGGGTGGCGGACAAGAACCGCGCCTTCTTCACCCGCTTCCCCCATGCCCAGGCCCTGGCCAACCGGCTGGCCAACCACCTGCACCACTACGACGTACGCCTGCCCAACGGCCAGCGCCTGACGGTGGAGCAGTTGCAGCAGCAGGGGCTGGATCTGGGGGCCAGCGGCGCCTTCGAGGCACTTTACTACCTGCTGGAAGACGCCTTCATCGGCGAACGCCTCAACCCCGCCTTCCTCTATCAGGTGCAGGCCATGCAGCCGTTCAACACCAACCCGGTGTTCGCCATCCTGCACGAGCTCATCTATTGCGAAGGGAGTGCCAGCAACTGGGCGGCCGAGCGGGTGAGAAGGGAGTTCCCTGCCCTGGCCTGGGCGCCAGGCAAAGATTTCGCCTTTACCGGCGAGATGATCTTCCCCTGGATGTTCGAGCAGTTCCGCGAGCTCATTCCCCTGAAGGAGGCAGCCCACCTGCTTGCCCAGAAAGCGGACTGGGGTCCCCTCTACGACCCGGCGCAGCTGGCCCGCAACACTGTGCCGGTGGCCTGCGCCGTCTATGCCGAGGACATGTACGTGGAGTTTGACTACAGCCGCGACACCCTGAAGGGGCTTGACAACAGCCGCGCCTGGATCACCAACGAGTTCGAACACAACGGCCTGCGGGTCGATGGCGAGCGGATCCTGGATCGGCTCATCCGCATGAACCGGGATCGCTGATCCCGCCGGGCGCACGCCCGCAGCAAGACAACAAGTTCGAGGGCGGCCCATGAGCCGCCCCGCCCATGGAAGCAACACAAAACAACAAGGACACCCATTGGATCATCCGGAAATCTCGGCCGGCTGGCTGAGTCGCCTCTTCTATCGCTGGACCGGCCCGCTGCTGCGCAAGGGGCTGACCCAGCCCCAGGTCAGTCTCGACGATCTCTATCCCCTGCTACCGGAAGACAGGCGCGACGGCCGCGCCGACGCCTTCCTCGCGCTCACCGCCCGCCAGCCAGTGCGCCCCTGGCCCTTGACCGCCTTTATCTGGCGCCATTACAAGGGACGGATTGGCCTGCTCACCCTGCTGCAACTGCTCGGCATGCTCGCCACCCTGACCAGCCCCTGGCTGCTCAACCACAGCATGACCCAGCTCGGCACCGATGCCACCACCGGCCACAAGCTGCTGCTGGCCCTGGCCCTGTTCGCCTCCGTGCTCGCCGCCGGCATGCTGGCGGAGCACTCCCTGCAACTGGCCCTCAAGATGCACGTGCCCATCCGCCGTCTGCTGGCCGAATCCCTGCTCGCCAAGGTGATGAAGCAGGGTGGCAAGAGCTTCGACGACAGGGCCGGCGGCCGGGTTCAGAACCTCATCAACCGGGACGTGTGGGACATCACTTGGATCCTGGCTGACCCCGCCATGCCGGTCACCATGGCGCTGCAACTCATCGGCACCATCGCCCTGCTGGTGTGGCAGGTGGGCAGTGCCGGTCTGGTGGGCTTCGCGGTGCTGGCCCTGCTGCTGCTCATCTCCACCCGGGTGGTACGGCGCATGAACCAGCAGGAGCAGCAGCTCAAGCGTCAACAGGACGAGCGCAACGGCATCCTGGCGGAATACATCAAGAAGCTGCGGCTGGTGCGCCAGAACGGGCTTGGCCCCTTCTTCACCCGGGCGGCCAACACCAAGCGCCAGCAGGAGTTGGGAGTGCTGGGCAGGGTGCTCAGGCTCGATGCTATCAACGAAGGGCTGATGCTGAGCACTCCCCTGCTGGTGACCCTGGCCACCTTCACCACCTACCTGGCGTCGGGCAACACCCTCACCCTGCCCCAGGTGTTCACCACCATCGCCCTGTTTACCGTGCTGCGCATTCCCATGATGCGACTGCCCTACCTCATCCGCACCCTGATCAACTTCAACACCGGCTTCAACCGGCTGTGCGAGTTCCTGAACAGCCCGGAGCAGCATCGGGATCTCACCGATCCCAGCTTGCCGGTGGGCAGCCTGCGGCTCGACAACGTCACCGCCCTGCACCAGCAAAAACCGGTGCTCGAGGGAGCCAACCTCGCCATCGCACCGGGGGAGCTCGTGGGGATCACCGGGGCCACCGGGGCGGGCAAGAGCTGCCTGCTGCATCTGGTTGCCGGCTTTGACAGCGAGTTTGCCGGCAGCATCCGTCGCCACGGCCGGGTTGCCCATCTGGGCCATAACCCCTGGCTGATGAACGACACCATCCGCAACAACATCCTGTTCGGCCAGCCCTGGCACGCCGAGCGCTATCGTTGGGTGCTCGGCGCCTGCGCCCTCACGGCCGATCTCGCGCTGCTCAGCCACGGGGATCAAACCCTGGTGGGCGAGCTCGGCACCCGCCTCTCCGGCGGCCAGCAGCAGCGGGTCGCCCTGGCTCGCGCCCTCTACGCCCGGGCCGATATCCTGCTGCTGGACAACCCCTTGTCTGCGCTCGACCCCATGGTCGCGGCCCAGGTACTGGAGCAGGGGCTCGCCTTCAAGCCGGGGCCAACTCGGCTCCTGGTAAGCCACGACCCGGATGTGCTGGCCAGGTGCGATCGGGTGATCCGCATCGAGCAGGGGCGCCTGGTGGAGCTCGATGCCCACCAGTTGGCGGATCTTGTCCAGCATCCCCAGCCCGCCCCGCCGGTGCCCCCTCAGGAGGCGGAGCAGTTCAGCGAGGAGAAAGTGGTGGAGGGCAAGGTGGACTGGGGGCTGTTTGGCTTCATGTGGCAGCGCCTCGCCGCCCCCGGTGCCATCCTGCTCGTCCTGCTGCTCACCCTGGGCCAGGAAGGGCTGCGCATCGCCTCGGATCTCTGGCTCGGCGGCAAGGCCGAGGTGAGCGACGTCAAGACCCTGCTCGGCATCTATGTGCTGCTGGGGGCGGGCTCCCTCGCCTGCATCATGGCGGTGCGGGTCATCAACTACAAACTCGGCCTCAAGCTGGCCTGGACCCTGTTTGACGGCATGCTGGGGCGCATCAGCCGCGCCCCCATGGCCTTCTTCGACAAGGTGCCCCAGGGGCGCATCCTCAACCGCTTCGACCGGGATCTGGGGGAGGCGCAAGAGATGCTGCTCTCCATGCTGGTGGGACTGTTCGGCATGCTGGTGTCCGTGGCCTTGCAGGTGGTGGTGATCGGCATCAATATTCCCCTGCTGCTGCTCATCGCCCCCCTGGTGGGATGGGCGCTCTATGTGTTGCAGCGCCGCTACCGGGCGGTGCAACTCAAGCTGCGGCGCCAGTCCTCGGTGCTGCGCTCCCCGCTCTACATCAGCATCAGCGAGACCATCCGCGGCGCCCCCGCACTGCGTCTGGCCGGGGCCGAACGCTTCGCACTGGATCAGGTGCTGCATCACTATGACAACAACTTGCGCAGCTGGTACACCACCACCTCCATCAACCGCTGGCTCGGCATGCACCAGACCCTGCTCTCCGCCGCCCTGGTGGGGGCCGTGGCGCTGATGGTGGCCTTTGGCAACAGCCCGCTGCTGGGGGCCGTGGCCATCACCTACGCCTTCACCGCCTCGGCCATGCTCAACTCCCTGATCCGTACCTTCGCGGAAGTGGAGCAGGTGATGAACGCGGTGGAGAGGGTACGGGAATACAGCGAGATAGAGAGCGAACGCCAGGATGGAGAGGCCCTCGCCACCCCTCACCCCGCAGTGCGCTTCGACAACCTGGGGCTGCGCTACCCCCAAACCAGCCAGTGGGCGCTGCACAAGGTGAACTTCGAGCTGGCCCCAAGTGAAAAGGTGGGTGTGTGCGGGCGTACCGGGGCAGGCAAAAGCTCCCTGCTGGGGGTATTGCAGGCCATGTATCCCGCCTCCCAGGGAGAGATCTTCTACGGCAATCAGCCACTGTCACGACTTGCACCGGAGGCGGTGCGCGATCTCTACGACACCGTCTCCCAGATCCCACTCACCTTCTTTGGCTCCTTGCGGGCCAATCTGACGCCCCTGACCGAGCATGACGACGCCGTGCTTGAGCAGGCGCTGGCCCGGGTGGGCCTCGCCGAGCGCTGCGCCGGGCGGCTGGATGAGGATCTCGACAGGCTGCAACTCTCCGCCGGCGAGACCCAGTTGTTGGTGATCGCCCGCATCCTGCTGTCGCGCCGACCGCTCATCGTGTTGGATGAAGCCACCTCGGACCTCGATCACGGCGGCATGCGCAAGATGGCCGAGCTGCTCTACCGCTACCGGCCGGAGGCCAGCTATCTGGTGATCGCCCACCATCTGGAGCCGCTCTTGTCGGTGGACAAGGTGGTGGTGATGGAGGCCGGCACCGTGGTGGAGCAGGGTTCGCCGGTGAGCCTGCTGGCCAACCCCCACTCCCGCTTCCACCAGCTGTTTGCCGGCCAGGTCAACCGCCAGGTGCCCCAGACGGTGTGAGGGCTGAAAATGACAAGGGCTGCCCGCGGGCAGCCCTTGTTGCTTGAGGAGAGCCTCAACGCTCCATGATCTGGGTGATGTCGTCCTTGTTGATATGCACCTCCCTCCCCTCTTCATCGTAATAGCGATACATGCCTGTGGTCTCGTCCAACCTGGGTTTGCTGTCGGTGGCAATCATCTTGCCATCCTTGGTGCTCATGATGTATTGGGAGCTGCACCCCGCCAATCCCAACAGACAAACCAGCATCATCACAGCTTTCATCACTCTCCCCTTCTTCACGCTCACCCTGGCGGTGATAGATGAAGCCTAGCTCAACCGGATGGCCCGTTTACCTTGATTGCAGCAACAGGATTCACAGAAAGAATCCACCTGCTATAGCCATTGAAAATGATCTATCAAGAAAAGAAAGACCGGACATCTGTCCGGCCTGCTCTGGATTATTAGTTACTTGCCCGGCTTGCGCTCGCCGGTGACGGTGGGGTTGGCCGGATCCATGCTCCACTCGAACCATCCGCCGTCGTAGACGCTGATCCGCTTCCAGTCCATCAACCAGGCGTAGAAGAACGCCTCGGAGGCGCGCCAGCCGGTGCCGCAGTAGAAAGCGGCCTGCTGGGTCGGCTCGATATTCCACTCATCCCACATGGCGAGGATCTCGCGGGCGGGCTTCATGGTGCCGTCCGGGTTGTGGAAGTCGCTCATGCTGTTGGCATCCACCCCGCCATGACCCCATCTGGCCCCGGGAATGTCCCCCTTGGGCTTGATGTAGCTGTAGCCCGAGGTATTGCCCACGAACTCGTCCCAGGTGCGCACGCTGACCAGGGCGCCGTCCGGCTGCTTGAGCAGGGCCTTGGCCTGGTCAAGGGTGGTGTAGAACTCGGGACGGGCGGGGATGACCACGCCAAACTCCCTGGCCGGTTTGAAAGTATTGGCCAGACCGGTCTCGGTGCGCAGATGCTGCACGAACCAGGCCTCCAGCCCGCCATCCAGCAGCCGCACATCCTCGACCCCCGCATACATCATCAGATGGGCCGCACGGGCCGCCGCCATGGTGTTGCGGCCATAGAGGATGACGGTGGTGTCATGACGGATGCCGTTCTCCAGCAGCAGCGCCTTGAGCGCCTCGTCAGAGACCTTGTTCCACAGCGGCTCCCCTTCCAGCCGGTTGGTGTCGATGTAGCCGGCTCCCGGAATGTGGCTCAGCAGATAGGCCTTGGGGGATCCCCAGTCCACCTCGAACACCTTCCACTCCCCCTTGGGGGCGGCGATGACCGGCTTGCCTGCCTGCAAGTCTGCCAGCCAGAGCGGATGGACCAGCTGCTGCCAGCGTGCCAGGTGCTCCCGGGGCGCATCTTTCCATCCCTGCAGCTCGAACAGCTGCTTGATGCCCTGCTGGCGCAGCAGACGGGCCACCTCGGCCACCTCGCGAGGGGTGCCATAGAGGGCGACGGGTTTGTCGGCCTTCAGCCCCTTGCTCGCAAGCGCCACAGGCCACTCCTCGTCACTGTATTTCCACTCTGCGGAGAGCAGCTCGGCACCGGCCACATGGCCCCCCTGCTTCTCCCCGTCCATGGGCCAGCCCTGGTAGAAATAGCTCGGGCGGGTATCCAGGATCACCGCCTCCTTGCCCTTGGCATCCGCCAGGGAGAGCGGGGGCAGCTCAGCGGCCAGCGCGGGCCAGGCACACCAGAGCAGCAAGGCGGTCAGGCAGCTTCGCCACAGTCCAGTCATTCGTTTCATGATGTCGTCTCGATGCATAGTGAAGAGAGTTAAAAAATGGAGCGGCCCAGGCGCTCGGCCAGCAGCTCCAGCGCCGCCGTCCCGGCCAGGGAGTTGCCCGCCTTGTTGAGCTCGGGTGACCAGACGCAGATGGAAAGCTCTCCCGGGATCAGCGCCATGATGCCGCCCCCCACTCCGGATTTCCCCGGCATGCCGACCCGGTAGGCGAAGTCGCCCGCCTCGTCATAGAGGCCGCAGGTGGCGAGCAGGGCATTGACCTGCTTGGTGGTCCGGGCCGGCAGCAGGGGCGTGCTCTCGCCAAGGGGGACGCCCCGGTTGGCCAGATAGACGAAGGCTCGTGCCAGATCGACGCAGCTCATGCGGATGGCGCAGGCATTGAAGTAGCTCTGCAATACCTTGTCCACCTCGTTCTCGAAGTTGCCATAGGCCTTCATCAGATAGGCGATGGCGGCATTGCGGGCGGAGTGCTGGTACTCGGAGCGCGCCACCACCTGATCCGCCATGATGGCCGGGTTGCCGCACAGGCGGCGCACCAGTTCCAGAGTGCGTTGGCGGGGAGCGGTGAGCCGGGTTTCCAGCAGATCGCTCACCACCAGGGCACCGGCGTTGATGAAGGGGTTGCGGGGAATGCCCTGCTCGAACTCCAGCTGGACGAGGGAGTTGAACGGCTGACCGGAGGGCTCCTTGCCCACCCGGGCCCAGATCTCCTCCTCCTGATAGAGGGTCAAGGCCAGCGTGAGGCTCAGGGCCTTGGAGATACTCTGGATGGAGAAGGGCTCGAAAGCGTCACCTGCGGTGAACAGTTCCCCTTCAACGGTACAGACCGCGATCCCCAGCCGGTCGGCAGGCACCTGGGCCAGGGCGGGAATGTAATCGGCCACCTTCCCCTGCCCGAGCAGCGGACGCACCTCTTCCAGGATGCCGGCCAGTAATTCGGATGACAACACCATTGGCTATTCCATGACGTGAAACGAGGCGGGGCCAGCCCACCGACAAAAATCCCGCCGGCGGCGGGATTTTCTATCTGCCCGGGAGGCAGTCAGATATCAGGCCGGCTCGCCGTACCAGAGATCGAACAGCTCGGTGACCACCACAGCCTCCAGCCCTTTGCCTTGCAGCCAGGTCTGAACGGCGGAACGGTCTTCGTCGGTGCACTTGCCGAGCTGCTGGGTGCAGATCATCCCTTCCCAGGCCAGGTGACCCGAGCCGGCGAAGGCCAGCTTGCGAGGCTCAATCACCTCGTCGATCAGCGCATCGACCACGGCATCAATGGTCTCTTCGGCGGTGCCGACCGGGAAGTTGAAACTGATGTCGAACCCCATTTCCTGGAATTCATCGACGCGCAGTTTCTTGCGCAGACGGCGGCTACGGTTGGCCATGATAGCTCCTTAGTTGATACGTTGACTCAGTTGACTCGTTTGAAAATCAGATCCCAGACACCGTGGCCCAGACGATGGCCACGCTGCTCGAATTTGGTCAGGGGGCGCCAGTCGGGACGGGGCACCCAGTTGCCGGTGGCGGAGGTGTTCTCGTACCCCTCGGCGGCGCTCATCACCTCCAGCATGTGCTCGGCGTAGTTCTCCCAGTCGGTGGCCATGTGGAAGACGCCACCGATGGCAAGCTTCTGGCGGATATCCTGGGCAAAGGCAGGCTGCACGATGCGACGCTTGTGGTGGCGGCTCTTGTGCCAGGGGTCAGGGAAGAAGAGCTGCAGGCAGGAGAGAGAACCGTTCGGGATCATGTGCTCCAGCACTTCCACCGCATCGTGGCAGATGACGCGCAGGTTGGTGACGCCCGCCTCCTGGGCGGTGCCAAGGCAGGCGCCCACACCCGGAGAGTGCACCTCGATGCCGATGAAGTTCTTCTCGGGGGCGTTCTTGGCCATCTCCACCAGGGAGGCGCCCATGCCGAACCCGATCTCCAGCACCACGGGTGCCTCGCGGCCAAACAGGGCCACCATGTCGAGCGGCTCTGGTGCGAAATCGATGCCCATGACCGGCCAGAGCTCTTCCAGGGCCTTCTCCTGCCCTTTGGTCAGGCGGCCTTCGCGACGGACGAAGCTGCGGATCTTGCGCATGAACTTGCCGTCTTCGTTAAACACATCTTGGGTCACAGACATAGTAAATTGCTCGTTATTGCATCGCTCTGGAACAGAGCCGACATAAATGGATCGCTCGTTATTGCATCAGTTCGCAAAAACAGGGGAGCGAATTATCCCAAGATAGGCACAAGGCGCAAGTGTTTCCCACAACAAATCCCCCGGGACTGCCCACTTCCACCGGCAAGGTTGACAAATGCCACCCCCTTCACAGAATCTGCCGGGCGTCGGGTTCATCCTGACGCGGAAAAATAAAACCATATACAACAAAGGATTGCAGTATGAAGAAAACCCTGTTGGCCCTTGTCCTGCCTGCCTTGCTGGCCGGTTGCAACCCCTCTGACAACGACTCCCAACCCCCTGCCCCCGCAGCTCAGGCCCATGAATTTCTGGTGCAACTGAGCTCTGGCGCAGAAGGGATAGGCGCTCGTCCCACGGGCACAGAGGCCGAAACCCGCGCCGCCGCCTGGATCCAGGATCATCTGGCCGGCTGGGGTTACGAGGTGCAGAACCAGCCATTCACCTACACCCGGGGCGGCACAGACCGAACCTCCCAGAACATCGTCGCCGAGCTCAAGGGTCAAAGCGACAAGGTGATCCTCATCGGTGCCCACTATGACAGCACCGGCGAGAAGAAAGGATCCGAAGGCGCCACCGACAACGGGGCCGGCGTCGCCGCCCTGCTGGCGGTTGCCGAGGCACTCAAGGGAGAGACCCTGCCCTACACGGTGCGCTTCGCCTTCTTCGGCGCCGAGGAAAACGGCCTCAACGGCTCCAGAGCCTATGCCGCCAGTCTCGACACCGACGCCGTCGCCAAGCTGCTGGCCATGGTGAACTACGACACCATCGCCGGGGGTGACATCGTCTATGTCCACTCGGCCCACTCCGACGTGGCCGAGTACAACTGCGCCGACCCGAGCCGCTACAGCTTCGATCCCAAGGTGCGCGATCGCCTGCTGGCCATCTCCCAGCAGACCGCCACCCCGTTCGCCATCCACCCCAGCTACAGCGGCTACCCGGAAGGGGAGACCGGCAGCTGGTCCGATCATGCCCCCTTTGCCTGCCTGGGGGTGCCCATCGCCTACGTGGAGGCCACCAACTTCACCATCAACGGGGAAGATGGCTATGACGGCTACTCCCAGAGCACCAATCCGGCGCTGTGGGACTGCTACGACGACGCCACCAAGAGCGCCTGCGACCGGGACAGCGAGACCCAGTGGGGCAAGATTTGGCACACGGAGCATGATCGCCTCGACAAGATGGCCGAGCTCTTCCCGGGCCGGATCGAGCAGCAGCTCGGGGCCAATACCGACCTGATGATCCGCTTCCTCAAGGCGCCGGGGCTCTGACCCCCATCCCGCCCGATGCCCCCCTGACAGGGGTTTTTGCGCCCCTGACCGGGGTCGGGACGATAAAATTCGGGCAGGTGCCAAACCTGCCCTTTTTTATGGATTTTTGTGACAGCCATTGCCTCATTTCTGAAATCTGATACAAACGGATAACCTGGCGGTTGAATGGAGCGACCGCCACCTAGTCAGAGAGAACCCTATGCAGCCGTTTTTTGCCCAGCGCTTCGAGAAGGTCGAGCCTTCCTTTATCCGCGAAATCCTCAAAGTTGCCGCCAATCCGGAGATCATCTCCTTCGCCGGCGGCCTGCCCAACCCCCATCTGTTCCCGGTCAAGGCCATCGAGCAAGCGTGCCAGGACGTGCTGCGCGAGCAGGGAGCCGCCGCGCTGCAATACGCCACCACCGAGGGCTTTGCCCCGCTGCGCCAGTTCATCGCCGACCGCTACCTGAGCCGCCACGGCATGGCCGTCAATCCTGACAACATCCTCATCACCAGCGGCTCCCAGCAGGCGCTGGATCTGCTGGGCAAGGTGCTGGTGAACGAGGGGCAGGATCTCATCATCGAAGAGCCGGGCTACCTTGGCGCCATCCAGGCGTTCTCCGTCTATCAACCGAATTTCAAGCCCATTACCCTGGCGGAAGAGGGGCTGGATCTGGCCGCGCTGGATGCGCTGCTGGAGCAGGGGTCCAGCGCCAGGCTGCTCTACGGCGTGCCCAACTTCCAGAACCCGAGCGGTGTTTCCTACAGCCGCGCCAACCGGGAAGCCCTGGCGGAGCGCCTGGTGCGCCACGATCTGCTGATGGTGGAAGACGACCCCTATGGCGAGCTGCGCTTCGAGGGGGAACACCTCCCTCCCATCGCCAAGCTGGCCCCCCACAACACCGTGCTGCTCGGGTCCTTCTCCAAGACGGTGGTGCCCGCCTTCCGCCTGGGATGGATGGTGGTGCCGGACTGGCTGCGCAAGAAGGTCACCATCGCCAAGCAGGCCACCGACCTGCACAGCAACGCCTTCAGCCAGCAGGTGCTGCACCGCTTCCTGACCGACAACTCCCTCGACGCTCACCTGGAGAAGATCAAGGAGGTCTATGGTCGCCAGCGTGCCGCCATGGAAGCCGCCCTCGCCCGCCACTGTCCGCCCGGCGTCAGCTACACCCGTCCCGAAGGGGGCATGTTCCTCTGGCTGACCCTGCCGCCCAGCGTCAGTGCCATGGCCCTGTTCGACGAGGCCATCAAGGAGAAGGTGGCCTTCGTGCCCGGCGCCCCCTTCTATGTGCGCCCCGAGATCCAGAATACCCTGCGCCTGAGCTTCTCCTGTGTGGATGAGGCGACCACGGAAGAGGGTGTTCAGCGTCTGTGCCGCGCCCTGGCCCGCATGCTCTGAGCCATCCGGCCATAAAAAAACCAGCGACCCGGTCGCTGGTTTTTTTTGCCTCGCGCTTTCCCCTCAGCGCCCCTGCCCGGCCAGCTGGCTGACAAACTCCTTCATGGGCATGGGCCTGCCAAACAGGTAGCCCTGCAGGAAGGTCACCTCGCGGGCCTTCAGATAGTCGGCCTGCACCTGATTCTCCACCCCTTCCGCCACCAGTTGCAGACCGAGCCGGGTCGCCAGATCGATGACGTTCTCCACGATGTGGCTGGAGAGCGCGTCCGACCCAATCATGCCGACGAAGCTCTGATCGATCTTGAGGAAGTCGACCTGGAAGGTCTGCAGGTAGGTCAGGCTGGAGTGGCCGGTGCCGAAATCGTCGATGGCGATGAAGACCCCGAGGGCATGCAGCTCGGCAAAGAGCCGGTCCGTCGTCTCGTCCGCCACGATGAGCTCGCGCTCGGTCAGCTCCAGCACCAGCTTGATGGGATTTCCCTTGAAGGCGTTGATGAAATCCCGGCAATCTTCCACCAGGCTCAGATCCTTGCAGTGGCTGGCGCTGATGTTGAAGCCGAAGTGGAACCCTCGCGGCAGATGGTGCGCCTTACCCGCAAACTGTTCGCGCACCTGCGCCATCAGCAGCCGGGTCATGGGCACGATGAGGCCACTGTCCTCTGCCAGGGGAATGAAGCGATCCGGCGAGATCATCCCCTGACGGGGGTGTTGCCAGCGCATCAGCACCTCGCAACCGCTCCATTGGCCGTCCTCCCCGTTCACCACAGGTTGCAGATAGGGGATGAACTCCTGCTGGGAGAGTGCCCGTTTCAGCTCCTGGGCCGGCGAAGTCGAACGGCCCATCAGCCAGAAGACCGCCACCCCGAGCAGCAGGCTCAGCAGAGGATAAATAATGACGCCCACCTTGGAGTAGTCCCAGATGTGGGCACGGTACTCATCCACCGACACCGTGGTCACTACCTTGAACGGGTACCTGTTCGAGACCTGTTCTAGATAGCCACTGCGGTCCTTGGGGATCAGCTTGTCGGTGAGCTCGCTGTTTCGCAGCAGCATCTCGTTGCCGACCACCAGCCCCAGTGGGGAGTTGCGGCTCAGCATGTCCAGGATGTTGAGCAGGTAGTAGCCGTCGACCCCCACCAGCACGCTGAACTCGCCCACCTCTTCCCGGTAGGCGATGAGGGGGCGATTCGGGGTGACCGGGTTGCCCTTCATCAGGTCGAGCCTGCCCCCGACATAGTCTTCCAGCTTGATGCCGCCATCGACCGGGCCATAGAGGGAAGAGCAGTAGATCCGATCTCCCCTGGCCAGGTTGACGCTGCGCACATCCGGCACCGTGGCCACCTGATCCCTGAGCCCCTGCACCACCTCGAGACAGGGCCTGCCCAGGCTGCCGGTGAGGGCCGACGCCGCCAACTGGGCATTGTCCAGAGTGCGGTCGAACATGACCCTGGCATGTTCCAGGCGCGCCACCGCATCCTGTTTCACGCCGGTGGCGGTCTGCCAGATGACGATGACGAGCCCAAGGAGCATGGGCAACAGACCGGCCAGCAAGGCACAGAGCAGCCGGACATAGAATTGACGCACCTTCAAACGTCGAAATGGCATAACGGCCCTCATGAACATGGCGAAAAAGCGCTCGAGTTTACCCGCTGGCGCCCGTTTGGCAAGCCGGAATGAGCCCCTGATACCGCCGCGCCACGGCGCCCCCCGTGGTCGCAAAGCCCGGCTGCCCCGTGAACAAAGGGGGCGGCGTCTTGGGAGACAAAAATCATAATGCTCATAAAAACAGGAGCTTGTCCATCGGGCACCCAGGCTCTAGAGTAGACCCTAGAGCGTCAGGGAGGCAGGACATGAAGATACTGATCACGGGGGGCACGGGGTTTATCGGCCGCCGTCTGGTGGCACACCTCAAGGTGGCGCACGAAGTAGTCGTGCTGACCCGTCAGGGCAGCCGGGCCTACGAGCTGCTCGGCCACGATGTCACCCTGCTGGACAGCCTGGACAGGCTGGATCACCTCAATGACGTGGACATCGTCATCAACCTGGCCGGCGAACCCATCGCCGCCGGACGCTGGAGCGAGCCCCGCAAGCAGTTGCTCTGCAACAGCCGCTGGCTGCTGACCGAACAGCTGGTGGATCTCGTCAAACTCTCCAGCACGCCCCCCAGATTGCTGCTCAATGCCTCCGCCATCGGCTGGTATGGCCGCCAGGATGACGCCCCTCTGGATGAAACATGCCAGAGCCCTCACGACGAATTCACCCACCGTCTCTGTCAGCAGTGGGAGCAGCTTGCCCAGCAGGCCCGCTCGGCCCAGACCCGGGTCTGCATCCTGCGCATCGGCCTGGTACTCGGCATGGAGGGGGGCGCCTTGCCCAGGATGCTGCCCCCTTACCGCCTCGGCCTCGGCGGCCCCATGGGCAGCGGCACCCAGATGATGAGCTGGATCCACGTGCAGGATCTGGTGCGGGCCATGCTGTTTCTCATCGAGCACGGCGAGTGTGACGGCATCTTCAACGGCACGGCCCCGCAACCGGTCAGCAATCGCCGGTTCAGCGAGACCCTGGCCGCCACGCTCCATCGCCCGCACCTCTTCTTCGTACCGGCCCCCCTCCTGCGACTCCTGATGGGAGAGGCCGCGGATCTGCTGCTCACCGGACAGCACGTGCTGCCCGCCCGCTTGCAGCAGGCCGGTTTTCACTTCAGCTTCCCGGCCCTGCCCGGCGCTCTGGACAATCTGCTGCACTCACCCCGTTGACCCAATGACACATCCCGACCGAGGTCGGGATGTGTCGAGCCATCAGAGCAGCCCCTGCCCCAACCCCCTGAGCCGGTCGCTCAGGGTACCCGCCAGCAGTTGGCGGCGCATGCCTTGTCCGGCCAGGGTCACCAGCACGGCCCCAAGCAGGGGGAGTGCAGCCCAGATGGCCCAGTGGAACTGCCACTGCGCCCCCTCCCACCACCACTGCAGACCGAAGGAGCAGAGCTCCACCACCATGGCGGCGCAGAGCCCTGCTAGGGCACCGCTCGCCACCAGCTCCCAGCGCAGCATCTTCTCGAGCAGGGCGCTGCCCGCCCCCAAGGTGCGCATCAGCAGCAGCTCCCGGCGCCGATGGGCCATGCCGGCCTGGGTCTGGGTCAGCAGCACCAGCAGGGCGGCTACCGTCACCAGCCCGAGCATCAACCCCAGGGCGCGGCTCACCTGATCGGAGACCAAAGTGAGGCGGCCTATCAGATCCTCCACATCGATGAGGCTCACCGTGGGGTGGCGGCGGATGAGTTCCACCTCTGCCCCTCGCCCCTCAGGCGGCAGACGATAGCTGCCGAGCCAGGTCTGGGAGAAGGGGGCCAGCACGTCCGGCGAGAAGATCATGTAGAAGTTCGGCCTCATGTTGTCCCACTTGATGGACCTCAGGCTGGTCACCCTGGCCTCGAACGCCCGCCCCTCTATGGTGAAGCCGAGCACGTCGCCGAGTGCGATGCCGAGCCGTCCCGCCAGTGCCTCGTCGACGGAGACCTCCCCCTTGCCGGCCAGCCATTGACCGGCAGTGACCTTGTTGTCGGCGGGCAGGGCCGATGTGGTGGTGAAGTTGAGCTCTCTGTCCACCCCCTCCCGCGCCGCATCCTCCCCCACCGCCTCACCGGCGATACGGGTCAGGCGCCCGCGCACCATGGGGTAGAAGTCCGAGGTGATGGCCCCGGCCTGGTGCAGATCGGCCAGGATCCCTTCCCGTTCGCTGTCCGCCACATTGACCAGGAAGCGGTTCGGGGCGTCGGCAGGCAACCGGGTGGAAAAATCCTCCAGCAGATCGACCCGCGCCGCCCACAGCAGCCCGAACAGCATCAGGGCCAGGGCGAAGCCCGCCAGCTGGAACAGACCACTACCCCGCTCACGGGAGAGGTGATTGATGGCCAGGCGCAGGGCATGGGGCCCCTTGAGCCGACTGCCAAGGCGCAGCAGCACGGAGGCGAGCAGGGCCAGCAGCGCCATCAACACCCCCATGCCGCCGATGAGCCCGCAGGCCAGCCTGATGTCGGCGGTAAAGCCCCACACCAGGGCAAACAGCCCGATGAGCCCCACGGGCACCGTCAGCCAGGGAGGGATCCCCGCCTCCAGCTCCCGGCGCAGCACCCGCAGCGGCGGTACCTTGAGCAGCCTCAGGAAGGGGACGAACGCCAGCATCAGGGTGATGAAGAAGGCGACCGCGAGGCCCAGGGCGAAGGGTCGCCAGGAGGGGGGCGGCAGATCCGCAGGCAGCAGATCCCCCAGCAGGTTCAGGGTCAGCCACTGCATGGCGCTGCCCGCCACCAGCCCCATCAGGGCCCCCACCAGGGTCAGGGAGAACAGCAGGGTGCCCATCAGTTGCCACAGGGTGCGCCGCGAGGCCCCCAGGGTCTTGAGCAGGGCCACCATGTTGGTCTGGCGCTCGGCGAAATGGCGCACCGCTATCCCCATGGCCAGGGCGCCGAGCAGCACGCCGGCAAGGGATGCCACACGGAAGAAGCGCTCGGCATTGCCCAGGGATTTCCCCACCTGGGTACCCTGATCGTCGGGTTTGACGAGCTTCTGCCCGGCGCTCAGCCTGGGGTTGAGCCAGGCCTCATAGCGGGCGATGGCGTCACGGGGCCCCTTGACGAGATAGCGCCACTGCTGGCGACTGCCCGGCAGCAGGGCCCCGGTCGCCTCGATATCGGCGCTGTGGATCAAGGCCCTTGGCGCCATCTGGAAGGGACTGAACCCCTGATCCGGCTCCTGGCCCAGCTCCCCAGCCACCGTCAGCCGGGTGTTGCCGACCTCGAGTGCCTCCCCCACCTTGGCGCCGAGCAGCTGCATCACCCTGGCGGAGAGCCAGATCTCGCCGGGTGCCGGGGCGCGCTGGGGAGTGAGCTCCAGCTTGCCGTAGAAGGGAAAATCCCCGGGCACGGCGCGGATGGAGGCCAGTTGCAGGGTATCGCCGTGAAACAGCATGCTGTTGAAGCTGACCGTGGTCTGCACGGCCAGCCCCTCCTGGTGCGCCTGCGCCAGCCACTCTGCCGGTGCCGGCGTCGCGGAGCGCAGCACCCTGTCCCCTCCGATGAAATCCCGCCCGGAGGCCTTGAGCCCCGCGTCCAGCCGATCCGCCACCAGAGCCACGCTGAGCACGCAGGCGACGCTCAGCGCCAGCGCCAGCACAAACCAGCGCAGCTCGCCGCTGAACCCTTCCCGACGCAGCAGCTTCAATCCCAGTCGCCACTGACTCATGACAGCTCTCCCACCCTGGCCGCCATGACAGCCTGTGCCTCCAGCCGCCCGGCTGACATCACCAGCTGCCGCTGGCAGCGCTGGGCCAGCTCATGGTCATGGGTCACCACCACCAGGGTGGTGTTGTGCTCGCGGTTGAGACGAAACAGCAGTTCGATCACCGTCTCCCCCGTTTTGCTGTCGAGGTTGCCGGTGGGCTCGTCCGCCAGCAGCAGGCTGGGGCGGGTCATGAAGGCACGGGCAATGGCGACCCGCTGCTGCTCGCCGCCAGAGAGGCGCGGCGGCAGGTGGTGCAACCGCTCCCCCAGACCGACCTGGGCCAGCAGCTCCCGGGCACGGGGCTCGCTGTCGGTCTCCCCCCGCAGCTCGGCCGGCAACATGACGTTTTCCAGGGCGCTCAGGGTGGGCAGCAGCAGGAACGACTGGAACACGAACCCCACCTGCTCGGCCCGCAGCCTGGCGCGTCCCTCCTCGTCCAGCCGGGTGAGGGAGTGGCCGAGGATCTCTATCTCGCCGCTGCTCGGCAGATCGAGACCGGCCAGCAAACCGAGCAGAGTGGACTTGCCGGAACCGGACGCACCGACCAGCGCCAGCGTCTCGCCGGTATTGACTTGCAGATCGATCCCTTCAAGGATGGTGAGGCTTTCCTGACCGAGGCGAACGGTTTTACCGAGTCCCCTGACGGCGATAATGGGCGTTGAACTCATCTTGGGTATCCTGTTTGCCTGAACCTGTAATGACAATAGAACGTGGGAGTTGACTGCATGATGCGTCTCTTGTTTGCCGTGAGTTGCCTGTGCTGCTGGGCAGCGTCCGTCCAGGCCCAGACCCTGCTGGTACTGGGCGACAGCCTGAGCGCCGGCTACCAGATGCAGGCCGAACAGAGCTGGCCTGCCCTGCTCAATGAAAAGTGGCGGCAGCAGGGGGGAGAACACACCCTCATCAATGCCAGCATCAGCGGTGAAACGACCCAGGGCGGCCTGGCCCGCCTGCCCGCCCTGCTTGAAACCCACAAACCGGACTGGGTGTTGATCGAACTCGGCGCCAACGACGGGCTGCGGGGCTTTGCTCCCGCCATCACCCGGGCCAACCTGACCAAGATGATCGAGCTCACCCGGGCGCACCAGGCGAAGACGGTGCTGACCCAGATCCTGCTACCCCGCAACTATGGGGCGCGCTATCTGCAGCAGTTCGAGCAGATCTTCCCGGATCTTGCGAAGGCCAACGACCTGCCGCTGATGCCCTTCTTTCTGGATGATATTGTGCTGCGCCCTGAACTCATGATGAACGATGGACTGCACCCGACGGCCGCCGCCCAGCCCCGGATCCGCGACAAGGTCGCCCGCTTTGTCGAGCCTCTGCTGACACAATAACCCGGTGGCCGGGCCCATGGCCCTTCCCCTTGCCCATGAAAAAGCCCCCGCATGGCGGGGGCTTTTTCATGGTTCGGCGTGCCGGGTTCAACGGCCCAGGATCTGCCGCATCCGCTGCTGGGCCACGTCCACCAGCAAGTCGGGCTGGAATTTGGAGATGAAGCGATCACACCCCACCTTCTTGACCATGGCCTCGTTGAAGTTGCCGCTCAGGGAGGTATTGAGGGTGATGAAGAGATCGGACATGCGCGGATCGCTGCGCACTTCGTGAGTCAGGCGATAACCATCCATCTCCGGCATCTCGGCATCCGTGATCATCAGCATGATCTCGTCGGTCACCTTCTTGCCCGCATCGCACCACCCCTTGAGCAGCTTGAGGGCCTGCAAGCCGTCCTGGCACTCGATGACCTCGAGCCCAAGCTGGGCGAGGGTCTCGCGCACCTGGTTGCGGGCCGTGCTGGAGTCATCGACGATGAGCACCCGACGTCCCTGCATCTGGGGCAGGATCTCTTCGTCCAGCACCTCGGACGAGATGCGCACGTCATAGGTGATGATCTCCGCCAGCACCTTCTCCACGTCGATGATCTCGACGATCTGGTCAACGCCCCCTTCCGGGATGCGGGTGATGGCGGTGAGGTAGTTGGCACGACCCGCCGAACGGGGCGGCGGCAGTATGTCCTTCCAGGTCATGTTGACGATGTGGGCCACCTGCCCCACCAGGAACCCCTGAATGGTGCGGTTGTACTCGGTGATGATGAGGTTGGACTCCTGATCGATGGCCATGGGACGCATCCCGATGGCACCGCGCAGGTTGATGACGGGGATGGAGACGCCGCGAATGTTGGCGACGCCGCTGATGTTGTGGTGGGACCCCGGCATCTTGTTCAGATGAGGCAGCTTGACCACTTCCCGCACCTTGAAGACGTTGATCGCAAACAGTTGCTGGGCACCCAAACGGAACATCAGCAGTTCCAGGCGATTCTCCCCTACAAGCTGGGTACGTTGATCCACTGAATCCAATATGCTCGCCATATAACGCCCTTACGTCCATTTCCCGAAATTGCCCCGCACCGGAGCTGCGACATGCCAACCAGCCCCGCTTTCCCTGTCGGGACAACGCAAGCCTATATAGAAATAATGAAAAGCGTCGAGGAAAGATAGGATCTTGACCACGGGGCGTGATCATCGCCCCATCACTGCCTCATGGCAAGCACAGCCACGCACCGGCCCCGACAACAAGGGTATCGACCACACAGGGCCATTGCTGAACCCCGGCGTGCCGCTCTTGTCATCCAGCGCGGTCCGCCAGCAACAAAAAGACCGGCCACATGGGCCGGTCCTGAGATGTGCAGTGCGTCCGGGACGACTTAGAAGTTGTACTGCAGGGCCACGGCGACGATGTCGTCGGTGGACTTGTTCAGGCTGTTCTTGCCGGTGGAACCCACTTCGTCCAGCAGGTTGATCTTGTAGTCCACGTAGGCATTGAAGTTGTCGGTGAAGTTGTACCAGGCACCCACGGAGACGTATTCGGTCGCGGTGTCATCGATGCCGTGAGCGCTGTCCTTCACGTCGGTACGCAGGTAGGCCAGGGAGGGCTTGAACTTCGGCGTGATGTTGTACTGCACGACCGCTTCGTAGCCATCCATCTTCTCGGCGTAACCGCGCATGGAGCCGGTGTCCACGAAGAGGTGATCTTCACCGTGGGAGTAGGTGGCGGCCATGTAGAGGTTGCCGACGGCATACTTGGCGCCCACCCCGAACAGCTTGGCGTCGTTGTCGCCGCCGAAGCTCACGTTCTCGGCCTGTTCGTCGGTCTTGCCTGCCTGGTTGTAGGCGGCACCCAGGCTCAGGCCCATGTTGAAGTCATAGTTGGCAGAGAGGGCATACCCCTCGGAAGAACCTTTCGGGCTCCAGGTGCTGTTCGGACCGACGCGCTCGCTGCGGCTCGCGTTCTGCGGGTCGTTGTTGCCGGTGAACTGGGCACCCAGGGTCAGCCCCTGCCAGTTGTACATGTACTGGGCCAGGCCGTTGGTACGACCGGTACCGAACACCTCGGTGTCCTTGCCCAGACCATCACCACCCCACTCCGGCAGCACGTCGGTGTAGTTGTTCACCGCCTTGGTGAACAGACCGTCCTGGCGACCGTAGCTGAAGGCACCGAAGCGATCGTGCTTGATGCCCGCATAGGCGTAACGCAGCTCGTCGTTGTCAGAACCGGAAACCGGCAGGTTGTACTCGGCGAAGCCGAACGCGGTCAGATCCTCGTCAACCTTGGTTTCACCTGCGATGTGCAGACGCAGGTAGCTGGCATCGCCTTCGGTGGCGTTGTCATCGGTGCCGTAGTACATGCCGTTGACGCGGCCGCCGATGTCCAGTTTGGTACCATTCTGATCGTAAACGTTGGCGGCCTGTGCACCACCGGCCAGCAGCAGGCTGGAGATGGCCATCGTCAATGCTGTCTTTTTCATTGTTCTTTCCTCAGGTGTAAGCACTCTCTGTCAGACCAGAGTTCGGTCGTGATGATCGGTTGATGTGCCGATGGCCTAAGGTAGATCCGGAAACCTTGATGGGAACTGAAGCGGCGAACGATTAATTATAAAAGCATCAATTCCGCCTGACGCCGCGACACATAGTGTCACGCGAAATAATTCTTGCGGAATTTATGACCAAGAAAATCAAAATAGCAATACAAGTGATCTATAAAACGGGATAAATGCAGTTTAATACTTCAACAAGGCGAGAAGCAGGGGCCCTGCCGGGCGACACGGGCTCCCCGCACACCTTCCCCGCCCCGTCAGACCGGCTGCCAGCCGCGCATCACCCTCAGCAGATCCTTCCAGCTCACTATGCCCACCAGGGCGCCGTTTTCCAGCACAGGCAGGCAGGAGATCTGGTGCTCCAGCATGAGGCCGGCGGCCTCTTTCAGGGAGCGTTCGGGGGAGACGGTGATGGGTTCACGGCTCATGATCTGGTGGGCGCGCCGGTTGAGGGTCTCGGTGTCCCGGTTCATCTCGGCATCCGTGTCCAGATAGGGGCTGATGGCACGCAGCAGATCCCGGTCCGAGATGACCCCCACCAACTCCTCTTCTTCCACCACCAGGAGGTGGCGGAAATGGGCCTGCTCGAAGATCTCCTTGATGACGCTCAGCCTGTCATCCATGGAAACGGTCGCGACCCGGGTCGTCATGATCTCTTTAATCAACATGGTCAGCCTCCTGCCCCCCAGATGTCTCTGTTATGACACGTTTTTCCGGCGGCAGCCATCCCCCCCGCCCTCAAGTGCAAATTTGTGTCATTTCACGTAAGATCCGCGCCAGTTTCTCTCCTTCAATCGAGCCAAGCAGACCCATCCATGATAGTTGCCAGTCAAATCGAACTGATCCGCGGCGGCCGCACGCTGCTGGACAACGCGTCCGCTACCATACACCCCGGCCACAAGGTGGGCCTGGTGGGCAAGAACGGCTGTGGCAAGTCCACCTTCTTTGCGCTGGTGCGGGGCGAGCTGGCCATCGACAACGGCAGCTTCAGCCTGCCCGCCGGCTGGCAGATTGCCGGCGTGGCCCAGGAGACCCCGGCGCTGGACTGCTCCGCGCTCGAATACGTGATCGACGGCGACAAGGAGTTCCGCGCCCTGGAGGCCGAGCTCACCCGGGCCGAGGCGGATGACAACGGTCTGCTGGTGGCCGAGCTGCACGGCAAGCTCGATACCATAGGTGCCTACAGCATTCGTGCCCGCGCCGCCGAGCTGCTGCACGGTCTGGGTTTTGGCGGCGATCAGCTCGACTCGCCGGTCAGAAGCTTCTCCGGTGGCTGGCGCATGCGCCTGAACCTGGCCCAGGCGCTGCTCTGCCGCTCCGATCTGCTGCTGCTGGATGAACCGACCAACCACCTGGATCTCGACGCCGTCATCTGGCTGGAGAAGTGGCTCAAGGGCTATCAGGGCACGCTGGTGCTCATTTCTCACGACCGCGACTTCCTCGACTCCGTGGTGAATCGCATCATCCATATCGAGAACGGCAAGCTCAACGAATACAGCGGCGGCTACTCCGACTTCGAACTGCAACGGGCCGAGCACCTGGCCCAGCAGCAGTCCATGTACGAGAAGCAGCAACGGGAGATGGCCCACATGCAATCCTATGTGGACCGCTTCCGCTACAAGGCCTCCAAGGCCCGTCAGGCCCAGAGCCGCTTGAAGGCCATGGAGCGGATGGAGAAGATCCTGCCCGCCCACGCCGACTCCGAGTTCAGCTTCGAGTTTCGCGAGCCCTCCGCTCTGCCGACCCCGCTCATTGCCATGGAGAACCTCAGCGCCGGTTACGGCGACAAGGTGATCCTGGAGAAGATCAAGCTCAACCTGGTGCCGGGGTCGCGCATCGGCCTGCTCGGTCGCAACGGCGCGGGCAAGTCCACCTTCATCAAGATGCTGTCGGGCTCCAACCCGCCCCTCTCCGGCAAGCTGGAGGTGAGCGCCGGGGTGAGCATCGGCTACTTCGCCCAGCATCAGCTCGAGACCCTGCGCCTCGATGACAGCCCCCTCGATCACCTGGTGCGCCTGGCCCCGGACAAGACCGAGCAGGAGCTTCGCAACTACCTCGGCAGCTTCGGTTTTCACGGCGACAAGGTACTCGACAAGGTGGCCCCCTTCTCCGGCGGTGAGAAAGCGCGTCTGGTGCTGGCCCTCATCACCTGGCAAAAGCCCAACCTGCTGCTGCTGGATGAACCGACCAACCACCTGGATCTGGAGATGCGCCACGCCCTGACCATGGCCCTGCAAGGGTTCGAGGGAGCCATGGTGGTGGTCTCTCACGACCGTCATCTGCTGCGCACCACCACGGATGACTTCTATCTGGTCCACGGCGGCCGGGTCGAGCCCTTCGATGGGGATCTCGACGACTACCACAAGTGGCTCGGCGAGCAGGAGAAAGAGGCCAATGCCAAGCCGGCAGATGGCCCCGTTTCCGCCAACTCGGCGGTGGCGCGCAAGGATCAGAAGCGCCTTGAGGCCCAGTTCCGGCAAGCAACCCGGCCGCTTCGCCAGAAGCTGGAGAAGCTCGAAACCAGCATGGAGAAGCTGCAAGGCAGGCTCGCCGACATCGAGCACCAGCTCGCCGATCCCGCCATCTATGAAGAGAGCGCCAAGGGCAAGCTCTCCGAGCTGCTCAAGTCCCAGGGCCCCCTCAAGGAGGAGCTGGAGCACGTCGAGCTGGAGTGGATGAGCCTCTCTGAAGAGCTGGAAACCATGGAGCAGGCCTTCTTTGCGTGATGAAGCCTTGATGGCCAGCGAGCGGGTCAGCCCCGACGCCTTGCCCACTCCTTCCGAGTTCTGGACATGGAGCACAGGCGCCTATGGCCAGCGCAGCCAGGACTGGCTCCACGTACAGAGCCAGGGGGGCAACGTCAACCTGGCGCTCCTGCTGCACCACCTCGACCTGCTCCGGATCCCGGTCGACCTCACGGACTTGCAACCGGCCCTGGTACAGACCGAGGCGGTGCTGCTCCCCTGGCGCACCCTGCGCCAGCAGGCCAAGTCACGGGTGGGGGCCGAGGAGTACCAGACCATGCTGGCCCACGAACTGGAGCTGGAGCGGCTGCAACAGGGGGTCTTGCTGCAGACCCTGCGCACCCTCGCCCTGTTTCGCGGCGACAGCCGCAACCTGTTTCACTATCTATCGTTACTGGGTGCCCAGCAGGGCCCCCTCAGAGATCTCATATGCTGAGCTACCGCCACGCCTTTCACGCCGGCAACCACGCCGACGTGCTCAAACACGCCGTCCAGGCCCTGATCATCGAGTCCCTCAAGAAGAAGGAGAAACCCTTCATCGTGCTGGACACCCATGCCGGTGGCGGTCTCTACGACCTGCGCGGCGACTGGTCCCAGAAGAAAGCGGAATACGCCGACGGGATCAAACGCCTCTGGGATGAGCGGGCCCAGTGGTCCGCCATGGCCCCCTATCTGGGTGTCATCGAGGAGATGAACAGCGATGGTCAGCTGCACTACTACCCCGGCTCGCCGGAGCTCTCCCGCCGCCTTATCCGCGATCAGGACAAGCTGGCGCTGATGGAGCTGCACAACAACGAGGTGGAGGATCTTCGCGCCAACATGGGGTACGACCCCCGCGTCGCCGTCCACCATCGCGACGGCTTCGAAGGGCTGGTCGCCCTGCTGCCCCCCACCCCGCGCCGCGGCCTGGTGCTCATCGACCCCCCCTATGAGCTGAAGGAAGATTACTTCGCCGTGGTCGATACCCTTAAAAAAGCGCAAAAGCGCTGGGCCACCGGCATCTACGCCCTCTGGTATCCCATCCTCGGGCAAGAGGCGGACAAGTCCCGCGACATGCTCAAAGCGATCAAGCGCGAGAACTTCGGCAACGTCCTGGTGGCCGAGCTGGAAGTGGCCGGCCAGACCAGCGATTGGGGCATGAACGGCTCCGGCATGCTCATCGTCAGCCCCCCCTGGATGCTGGACGAGCAGATCGAGGCCTTCTTGAAACCCCTGTGCGCCAAGCTGGCCCAGGGCGCCGGCGCCCAGTACAGGGTGGAGTGGCTGAACAAGGCCGAAGCCTGACCCTCGGAACCACAGAAAATGAAAAAGGGCCTGTCACAGCAGGCCCTTTTTCATTGGGGCTGATGACTCGGCTCGTTCACGCTGGCCAGCCGCTCGGGCAGGCGGCTCGCCAGCCAGTCGATGGCAAGCCGGGTCTTGAGGGGCAGATGCGGACCATGGGGCCAGAGGGCGTTGATGGGATAGCGCCGACCCGGCAACCGGGCCAGCAGCTCGCGCAGCTCGCCCCGCTCAACGTGTGGCCGCGCCAGCCAGGTCGGCAGCCAGGCGAGACCAAAGCCCGCGATGGCCGCCTGGGTGATGGCGTTGAGATCGTCCATCTGCAACCGCCCTCTGGGCTGGACTTCGCGCCATGCCTCGGCCTCCTGCCACCACCACGACAGCACCCGCCCCTGGCGCAGATAGGCGATGCACTCGTGCTCCGGTAACTCGGCCAGGGTCACAGGTTCCCCCCGCTCGGCCAGATAGGCGGGCGAGGCACAGAGCGTCATGCCGTGCTCCCCGAGCCTGCGTGCCGCCAGATCCAGGCTGTCCGGCGGCTCTGCGTTGCGGATCACCAGATCCACCCCCTCCTCCACCAGATCCACCTTGCGATCGCTGAACGACAGCTCCAGGGCCAGCCCGGGATGCGCCTTCGCCAGCGCCAGCAAAATGGGGGCCACGCACTGCTGGCCGAACAGCACCGGCATGGAGACCTTCAATCTGCCGTTGAGGGTGAGCTTGTTGCTGGCCAGCGCCGCTTCCCCAAGACGCACCTCCTCCAGCGCCCGCAGGCAGTGGCGATAGAAGAGCGCCCCCTCCTCGGTCAGGCTCTGACTGCGGGTGGTGCGATGAAACAATTGCACGCCGAGACGCAGCTCCAGCCGCGCCACCCCCTTGCCCACCGCCGAGCGGGTGAGGTGAAGCCGCTCCGCCGCCTGGGCGAAGCTGCCCGCCTCCACCACGGTGGCGAAGAGATCGATGCCGTTGAGCGTGTTTGCCATCTATTGCATACCTTTTGGAACCAATATGGCGAAATACTATCAGCACTGCGGAAAAAAATGACTGGTAAGCTCCCTTCATTCTTCACACGTTTCAGATGGAGTTCCCCTCATGAGCCAGATCCTGCTGCTGCAATCCAGCCTCAACGGCCCCGCATCCCGCACCAACCAGTTGATGGAGCGCTTCCTGCAAACACGCCGGGAGCAGGGCCATCAGGACCAGGTGGCGGTGCGCGACCTGACCGCCCTCGACTTGCCCGCCCTCAACAGCCCGTTGTTTCACGCCCTGCGCGGGGCTGAACCGGCCAATGAGGCCATCCGGCAGGCGGTGGCGCTGTCGGATCGGCTGATTGCCGAACTCAAGGCCGCCGACCTGCTGCTGATCGGCGCCCCCATGTACAACCTCAATGTACCGACACCCCTCAAGAACTGGTTCGATCTGGTGGCGCGGGCCAGGGTGACCTTCCGTTACACCGACACCTACCCCATGGGGCTGGTGGAGGGGGTCAACGCCCTGGTGTTCAGCAGCCGCGGCGGCGTGCATCAGGGACAGGCGACGGATGCGGTCACCCCCTACCTCCAATCCGTGCTCGGCCTGATGGGCATCGCGGAGGTGGAATTCGTCTACGCAGAGGGGATGGATCTGCGCCCCCACGGGGCGGAGCAGGGAATGCGCGAGGCCCATGCTCGGATCGCTGGCCTCGGCAGGTAGGGCCATCACCCGATCTTGCCCCTTCCAACCGGCCACCTGCTGCGCGGGACATTCCAAGTAAAAAAGCCCCGCAAGGGGCTTTTCTATGACTGCGGCAGTAGCGGAAGAAACTAGGCTTGCCTGGCATCGGCGCCTGCGGGCATGTCCCGCCAGAGCGCCAGAATGAGCAGCGCCAGCAGGGCAAAGGGCGGCACCAGGCAGAGCAGCACGCACAGGAAGGTGACAAGCCCCGGGTGGCGGCTCTTGCGCCGGGCCAGTCGCCAGGCCACCACGCCGACGACGATCATCAGCAGCAGCATGAAGAGAACAAACAGGTTGGAGTTGATGGTCATGAAAGCTCCTTTTTCATGGCAAAAGGCACACTCTAGCGCCGCTGCGGTCCCGGGCAACTCCCAATCTGGTGGTGCCTCCCCCGGTCGATAGGCATTTTCTATTTCGCCGATAGATGAGAATGGTTTTCATTTGATGTAATTCTGGGTGATACTGCCTTCATCGCCAGAGGAGACACCACCATGAAAAAGACCATCAGCTTCGCCATCCTGCACTTTTGTGTCGCCTTCACCGTGGCTTACCTGCTGACCGGCGAACTGCTCACCGCCAGCCTGATCGCCCTCATCGAGCCCGCCGTGAACACGGTCGCCTTCTATTTCCACGACCTTGGCTGGCACAAGCTCAAGCCTGAACACAGCCTGCAGGCCAAGACCAGCAGCTTCGCCCTGGTCCACTTCTCGGTGGCCTTCGGTGTCGCCTACCTGCTGAGTGGCGAGCTGCTCACCGGCGGCGTGATGGCACTGATCGAACCTGCCATCAACACCGTCGTCTTCTTCTTCCACGAGCGGCTGTGGCGCAGCCGCCAGACCTTGGCGCTGGCCGGCGTCTGATTGCCATGCAGGGCCGCCCGACACCCAAAAACACGGGGTGCTCCTGCCTACTTCGGGTGTAAAGTGTGCTCTGATCACGGGGCATCATGCCCCCTGTTGGAGCCCTGTCGATGAACAAGATCTTGCTTGGAACCCTGCTGTTTTCCCCTCTGCTGGCCGCGGCGGCCACCCCGTCCTTCGAATGCGCCAAGGCGAAAGGCGCCGCCGAAACCCTCATTTGCAAGGATGCCGGACTGGCTGCGCTGGATAACGAGCTGTCAGCCCTCTATCCCAAGGCGATTGCCGGGTTCTCCCCCGAGCAGCAGAAGAGCGAGCGCGCCATCCAGCGCGGCTGGATCAAGGGGCGCAACGACTGCTGGAAGGCGGGCGACTTGCGCCAGTGCGTGGAAGAGAGCTACCAGTTGCGGATCACCGAGTTGCAGATAAAAGGCGGCCAACTGAAGGTGCCGACACCGGTCGATTACCAGTGCGGCAAGAGCGTCACCCTCTCCACCTACTTCTACAACGAGGCCAAGCGGCCCGCCGCCATGATCAACCTGAGCGAGGGTAACAACCAGCAACAGGTGCTCGCCTATGAGACCCCCAGCGCCAGCGGCGCCCGGTACGAGGGGCAAAACCTCACCTTCTGGACCAAGGGGAGCGACGCCATGCTGGAGCGCTACGGTCAGCCCACCCTTAACTGCAGCGAGATCCCGGGCAACTGATCCCCCGGCCGGCCAGAGGCCGGGCAACCACTCCCGTACAGGCAGCAAGAGGCTCACCAGTTGGTGGCCACTCACCCCCTTTTACCTATCCTCTCCCCCTCTCGCCAATCCAGCCCGGACGCCAGGCTTTCGGGCTGGCCTCCATTTGTTGATCTTGCCCGGCAATTCGCCATTTCCTCCTTTCCCTTCGCTCGCGGGCCGTTAATATAGCCAATTGGCAACACACGCCTCGTCGGAGTCTCCCATGAGCCATGCCAACCACGCCCAATTGGTCAATCGCAGCAAGCTGGAAGCTGACATTCAGGGCGGTAGCGTCGCCAAAGGGCACAACCGGCAAGAGGTAAATGACTGATTCAACCATGTCGAGTGGAGTGAATGTATGGAAACGCACACACTGCATCGGGGTCGGCTGATCGACCATCTCCAACTGGTGGTGAAAGACCTGACCGCCAGCGAGCGCTTTTACAGGGCCATACTGGCCACCCTCGATGTGCCAATCGGCGGCGCGGGTGAGGGTTACTTCTGGGCTGACGAGCTGTTTGTCACATCCATCGACAGCCCGGCAGCGCTCGGCGCACTGACCGGTCGCCATCACCTCGCCTTCCAGGCGCAGGACCGCGCCACAGTCGATCGCTTCTATCAGGCAGCGCTGGCCCATGGCGGCCAGGATAACGGCGCCCCCGGCGAGCGAGCCTATCACCCCGGCTATTACGCCGCCTTTGTCCTCGATCCGGACGGCAATAATATCGAAGCGGTTTATCACGGCGAGGCAAAGCGCAGCGCGGGGTCGGTGGTGATCACTTTCTAGCTACACTATTCCATACCTTCAGCAATTTAGATCCCCATCTTGGAGCATCTTCGCAACTATGAAGGAATAAAAGTGGTAAGTATAAAAAAATCTATCTATAGGAAAAATAATTTAAAATGGCACTCGTAGTTTATCAACTCCCATTTTATGCGGGGAACATAATCGACAAGATGATTGAGAATGATTGGTTCGTTCATTCATTTACACTAGGAAATGTGAGAGATATATATAATCCATCAGCATACCTATATAACTTAGAATTTAATAATGTAGAATATACAATCCATCTAGACCTTAACATATATCAGTATGTGCTAAATGCTGTAAAAAAAGATAAAAAACAACCATTGCACAGAAATGCTATAGCTTTGATGGTTTTTGCTAAATTCACGAATATAATTCTTGACCCAACAATTGCAATATATGAAAAATTGAACTATAGAAATCAGTGCCCTGATGAGTTAATTGATGACTTGATACTGTTTCGTCAAATTGACAATGCAGATATGGACGTTTTAGCCCAATTTGCACTTGGTAATACTGATACCATCGAACTACCTGAGCCAAGATCTTTAGAACGTTCTCATTTAAAATATCGACTTGTAGAGTATCAAAGACTTAAGAAGTGGGACACAATATATTTACTAGTCCTTAAAGTAACTGAATTGTTTTATTATAGGAAAGATACTACAGGTGAAGAAAAACTAAAATACTTCTGGCAATGGTGTCATCATGGTTTTTTGTTTTCACTCGTTGTCACTTGTTTTGCTATAAAACTATTTGGTAAAAAACCGATACCTAAGTTAATGAAATATACCCCAGAGCAATCAGCTAAGATAAATAAGCAAGGTTTAATAAACATGACTTGGGATTTGTTTCTGTTAGACAAGTTCTTTGAACACTGGCAAAAAAAACCAAGCAATAAAGAATTTCTGTATGCTAGTAATGACAAACCCCTACAGGAAGTACTTAAAATTGCCATTGAAATTCAAAAAAAAGGCCACAACATATACCTGCGCGACTTATCCTCAGAGCTAAATAGTTATTTCACCAGCACATTCAAAAAAATTATGACACAAGAAGGTCGTCGCATTACATCTGTGACTGATTTTAAATCTTTTCGTGATGATATGATTTCTAACTATGAGACAATTCTTCTAATCAATGAATAAGAGCATAATATCCAGTAGGTTAGAATAACGAAGCAAAATCTAAAAATCGCGAATAGACATATCATACTGATAGCCTGATAATAAATCGTCTGCCCTCGCGGTCATTACTCCGTTTTAGGATACTGGACGCAGTAAAGCCTCGATAGCTATGAACACATTACACATTTAGGAGAGATCGGTGGCTAAAAGAGCATCTATTCCCAAAAAGGTCAAAGAGATATTGAGAGAAGAGGTCGGCTTTGGTTGCCCAGTTAAAGATTGCGGTAACCCATACTTGGAATACCATCATTTTGATCCTCCGATTCATATCAAACCACACAATGATCCTAAAGGCATGATTGCGCTATGTGCTCAACACCATAAAAAAGCAGATGGAAATGCATATACAGTCGAACAACTTCATGATTTTAAAATGAACCGCGTTCACTCTAAACAAGTAAGAGGCAACCTAGATTGGCTGCGCAGAGACCTACTATCGATCGTTGGTGGTAACCTTTACTATGAGACACCAATACCTGTCCAAATTGATGGGCATAATTTGGTATCATTTTCACGAGATGCTAGTGGTTTTCAAAGACTGAGCATTAGTATGCTTAGTTTAAGGGCTGAAGAGCGACTAATAATAGATGAAAACTCTTAGGAAAATATTGGCAATCCAGTTGATCTTCGATCTCCTCCTCAAGGGAAGGAGTTAGAAATACACTATAGTAATGGAGACCATTTATATTTACGATTCTCTGAAGTTGAAGACAAAGAGCAACTTCAATCTATGTTTGGTATTTCATACAACTCTGATTTTAATTTCCCAATAACGGCCGTTGAAATTAACTTTGCTATTGGTGAGACCAACATTGATTTTTCCGCCTCTGGCACAACGGTTATGGGCTCTAGGATCACAAATAGTGTAATAGCTTATTGTGGTGTAGTTTTTTGTATAGAGACTGGTATTAAATGGCAGCAAAACCCTAAATGGAAACTTGAACAAAAGTATGAAGTATGCCAAGGAAATATCATTAAAGTGGCCTTTGGGAAATGAATGTATAAATAGAAAATTTCAACACGTGATGTCACCAACTCTAATAAACCGTGGTAATGACTGTTGTATATGTATTGGTGATAGCACCTTGTCAGCTTGGTATCTGGACAGTATGCCTCAATCTAGCAGGAAGAAATCATGAAGTATTCTTTGAATTGGCAACGCCCATTGCTCCTCATGAGCAAGCGGTTCTTTATATTTATCACATTGATTTTTGTAGGATTCGTTGCGCTCAGTGCATTCAAAACTCAACTCAACATGGAACTGGGTATCTGGCTCTTTTACCAATATCTGAAAATACTGCTAGCAGCCTTTATCGTATTGTTCATGATGGCTCAAGCTTCCAGATTGTTTTCTGTCGAATTGAGAAGTGAAGATGTGGTCGGTAGAAACCGATTTTTCCGAAAAGTATCCATACCATATACCGAGATGGTGGGGGTCAGCATGGGAAAAATGCTTATCATCGATTGCATGGTCATTCGAACCAACAGCCTCAAGCGTATTTACGCCCCTTTTGATCTGGACGGTTTCCAAGATCTTTCGGATAAAATCGACGCCAGATTAAAGCATCGCAAAGCATCAAGGGGTGATTCGTAACCTCTGGAATTTTGCTCGGTACCGATGTTGGTGTTCAGTTCACAGGTGCGAATAGCTCAGCGTATTCAAACTATCGTCTATAACCCAGCCACGACATAAACAAGGGTCGGGAAATCCCCTTGGGGAGCCCATTTCGGCCACCAGGTGGTCCTGTCTGGCTCGCCAGAGTCACTATAAATGGAATTTATGGGTTCTCCGTGGATGATCACATTTTCTCTTATAGTGGCGCTCACCAATCCACCAGTGCCTGTTGCGGCCCCATCACGGGTCAGCTCGGCCATATCCCGCCCCTACGACACACCTCACTGTACCGCAGACAGGCAGGGTATTGTTTCCCCCTGAAAGCCGCCGAGCCGAGTTCAACGGGTCAGGAGCGCCGTCATGGACGACGGCGCAGCCGCAGGCGGCGCAGGGATGTGCCGTGTGCGGCGATCCGTCCGACCCGATGAAGGAGGAGAGGGAATCCGCGAAACGGACGGCTTGCCGGGGGAGAAGACCTTTGGTGGCTTTGGGTCTTTCCAATGTCACTCTCCCCGGCCCGAAGAGCGGGCGAAACCCCGTCGAGGGCAAAGCCATATCCCGCCCCTGCGCCGTGTCAGGGATGCGGCGATGCCGTCACAGCTCCACATCGTTATCCTCCCCACACTGCACCGATGGCGCCCTCCCCCTCGGGTATTCAATCCCCCCTGCCACTGACCTATAGTGGGCTCCTTTCACACCACCTTTGCGAGCAGCAGTATGTATATCGGTGAATTTGCCCGGCTGGCGGGCACCACCCCAAAGGCGGTCCGTCTCTACGAGCAGCTCGGGCTGCTGCCCGAGCCCAGGCGGCGCGGCAAGTATCGCGTCTACCGGGCCGAGGATCTGGAGTGGGTCGGCTTTATCCGCGAGGCCCAGCGGCTTGGCTGCAAGCTCGGGGAGCTGGTTCCCCTGCTCGCGGGCGTCACCAGCCTCGACCACTTCCCCTGGCAGAAGGTGGAGCAGCTTATCGCGGACAAGCTGGCGCAGATCGCGGCGGAGGTCGCCCGGCTGCAACGCCAGCATCAGGGCTTGAGCCAGTGCGCCACGCTGCTGGCGCAGCACCCCTGCCGCTATGGCGCCCCGGCGCGGCAATCCCCCGACGGGCGGGATCATCCCGCCGCCGCGGCTCGGGGTCAAAAGGTGGCTTGACTCTGTCCCATGGGACAAGGGGTGTAATGGGGGCTCACTTCAAGGAGCCATACCATGACCCCCAACCTGCTTGTTCTCAACGGCAACCCCAAACCCGACAGCCTCTGCCACGCCCTCGCCCGAGAGTATGCCCGCAGTGCCGAGCAAGGGGGCGCGCGCGTCACCCTGCATCACGTGGGGGAGCTCGCCTTCGCGCCGGATCTTCACCATGGCTATGACGAGGTGCAGCCCCTCGAGCCCGATCTGCAGTCGGTGCAGCAGAGCCTGACGCAGGCCCACCATCTGGTGATCGTCGCCCCCGTCTGGTGGGGCCACCTGCCAGCCCGGCTCAAGGGGCTGCTGGATCGCACCCTGCTGCCGGGTTTCGCCTTTCGCTACCAGCCGGGGAAGGCGTACCCGGAGCAGTTGCTCGCCGGCAAGACGGCACGCCTGCTGCTCACCATGGACAGCCCCCCCTGGTATTACCGCTGGTGGCAGGGAGCCCCCCTGGATCGCACCCTGGACAAGCCGGTGCTGGGGCTGTGCGGTATCCGGCTGACCCACCGCCAGCATCTGGGGCCCGTCCACACCTCGGATGAGGGGGCCCGCCAGCGCTGGCTCAGCTAGGCCGGGGCCGCCGCCCGCCAGGATGTGCAGCGGCTGGGCAGGCGCCCCGCCTAATCCCTGCCATGGGCATGTTTTGCCCATTAAAAAGCCCCGCAGTTGCGGGGCTTTTGTCGTCGAGGCGGGGGTTATTTTGCCGCGATGGCGTCTGCCATGGGGCTCTGGAACTCCTGCTCGGCTTCTGCGAAGCGATCCTGCATGGCCTTGGAGGGGGCCTTGTCCAACAGGCTGAACAGCACGATGGCCAGGGTGGCAAACAGGAAGCCCGGGATGATTTCGTACAGACCCAGCCAGCCGAACTGCTTCCAGATGATGACGGTCAGGGCACCGACCAGCATGCCCGCCAGGGCGCCGTTGCGGGTCATGCGGGACCAGAGCACGGAGAGCAGCACCACGGGGCCGAAGGCGGCACCGAAACCGGCCCAGGCGTAGCTCACCAGCCCCAGCACCCGGTTTTCCGGGTTGGTGGCGACGGCGATGGCCACCAGGGCGATCAGCAGCACCATGGCGCGGCCGACCCACACCAGCTCTTTCTGGGAGGCGTTCTTGCGCAGGAAGGGCTTGTAGAGATCCTCGGTGATGGCGCTGGAGCAGACCAGCAGCTGGCAACTGAGGGTACTCATGACCGCCGCCAGGATGGCGGAGAGCAGCACGCCGGCAATCCAGGGGTTGAACAGGATCTTGGAGAGCTCGATGAAGACGCGCTCCGGGTTGGCGGTCACGCCACCCGCCTGCTCGGTGAAGGTGGAGAAGTAGGCCAGGCCGAAGAAACCGATGGCCACGGCGCCACCCAGGCACAGCACCATCCAGGTCATGCTGATGCGACGGGCGCTGGCCATGGAGTGGTGGGAGTCCGCCGCCATGAAGCGCGCCAGGATGTGGGGCTGGCCGAAGTAGCCCAGGCCCCAGGCCATCAGAGAGATGATGGCGATGAAGTCCAGGTTCTTGAACATGTCGAGATTGCTGGCGTTCTGCGCCGCCACCTGCACCATGGCGGTGTCGATGCCGCCCACGGCGATGATGACGAACACAGGAGTCAGGATGAGGGCGAAGATCATCAGGGTCGCCTGCACGGTGTCGGTCCAGCTTACCGCGAGGAAGCCGCCGAAGAAGGTGTAGGTGATGGTGGCCGCGGCACCGATCCAGAGGGCGGTGTCATAGCTCATGCCGAAGGTGCTCTCGAACAGGCGGGCACCGGCCACCACGCCGGAGGCGCAGTAGATGGTGAAGAACAGCAGGATCACCAGGGCGGAGAGGATGCGCAGCACCCGGCTCTTGTCTTCGAAGCGGTAGGTGAAGTAGTCCGGCAGGGTCAGGGCGTTGCGGTTCTTCTCGGTGTGAACCCGCAGCCGACCGGCCACCCAGCGCCAGTTGAAGTAGGCGCCGATGATGAGGCCGATGGCGATCCAGCTCTCGGAGATGCCGCCGATGAAGACGGCGCCAGGCAGGCCCATCAGGAGCCAGCCACTCATGTCGGAGGCACCGGCGGAGAGGGCGGTCACCCAGCTCCCCATGCGGCGGCCGCCGAGAATGTAGTCGTCAAAGTTACGGGTGGCGCGATAGGCGATAAAGCCGATCAACACCATCCCGAGGATGTACACCAGAAAGGTGATGAGCATGGGGGTGCTAGCTGTCATTCAAAACTCCGTTATGTGACGTCTGTGCCCGTTCTTGCGACGGACTCTTCCTTAAAAAAACCGGCCTAGAGTAATCAGCAGATCGCCGGACCACAACCACTTTTAACAAATAAAAAACACATGGAAAACGTTTAACACCTAACCAAGCAACCACTCAATTGCAATAAGGCCGGATTTTATCCCGACCTGCCAAGGGTTTACCCTGATGATTCCCTCCCCCGCGCCATAAAAAAGCCCCGACAGTGGCCGGGGCTCGGAATACCGACGGGCGGGATCAGCGGTTGATGGCGATAGGCATGCCGCTGCGCTGCTCCAGGGCCTGCTTGACCAGCTGGGAGTCGCTGTCCGCGTGGGCGATGAAGCGGGTCACGGCGGTGGACATGGGCAGCGGGGCCGGCAGGCTGGAGTTGAACTCCTCCTGGTTGCGCGAGAGGGGCTGGTGCACTTCCAGGTAGCGGCGGCCATCCGGCTCGACAGAGGCCTTGATGGGCTGGTTCACGAACTGGACGCGGGTACCGACCGGGACCTGCTTGAACAGGTACTCGATGTCGTCGTTGCGCAGACGCACGCAGCCGTGGCTCACCCGCAGGCCGATGCCGAACTGGGCGTTGGTACCGTGGATGGCGTACATCTTGCCGATGTAGAGCGCGAACAGCCCCATGGGGTTGTCCGGACCGGCCGGCCAGACAGCAGGCAGGGTCTCGCCACGGGCGGCGTACTCGGCGTGCATCTTCGCGGTCGGGGTCCAGGTCGGGCCCGCCTTCTTGCGCTGCACGCTGGTCACCCAGTCTTCCGGGGTGTCGGTGCCGAGCTGGCCGATGCCAATCGGCAGCACTTCCACCACCTTCTTGCCTCTGGGGTAGTAGTAGAGGCGCATCTCGGCGACGTTCAGCACGATGCCTTCACGGGGGGCATCCGGCAGGATCAGCTGATGCGGCACGACCAGCTTCTCGCCCGCCTGCAGCAGCAGGGGGTCCGCCTTGGGGTTGGCTTCCAGCATGTTGGTCAAGCCGAGCTGGAATCTGGCCGCTGCCGCTTCCAGGGGTTGGCCCGCCTCTTCCGGGGACACCACGTAGTCCAGGTTCTCCCCCACCAGGCGGCTGTTGGCTGCGGGCAGGGCATATTCGATGGCGAGGGCGGGCATGGCGGCCAGGATCAGGGAGCAGCACAGTGCGGCCGCCGTGTTGTGGAGGAGCTTCATAACTTTCCTGTGATAAAGGGGGTGGTTCAGCACTCTGGCCAGCGCGGAGGCGACGGGCGCGCCCGGGGCGAAGAGAAGGCCGCCATTTTTCTCCTCTGCCATGCAAATTTCAACCGCCACGTGCTGACGGGTCGGTGATTAAATACGGTGCCGCGCCGCGCCGCGGCACCTTGTCATAAGCGGGATCAGCCGTTTTTCCAACTGTGCATGTCATAACCGGTTGGCGACTGATGCAAACGTAGATGGAATTGCTCAATTATCGCAAATATGTGGTCGAAAATATCAGCCTGTATCCCTTCATACTCGGCCCAGGCGGTGGTCGCCGTGAAGCAGTAGATCTCCAGCGGCAGGCCGTCCGTGGTCGGTGCCAACTGGCGCACCATCAGGGTCATGTCCTTGCGAATACCCGAATGAGCCCGCAGGTAGGCATCCAGATAGGCGCGCAGGGTGCCGAGGTTGGTGAGGTGGCGACCATTGATGGGGCAGCTGATGGCATCGCTGAGCTGCTGGTTGTAGCTGCTGAGCTCCTGCTCCTTGCGGCTGAGGTAGGGCGCCAGCAACCTGGCCTGCTTGAGCTGCAACTGCTCCTGCGAGGTGAGGAAGCGCACGCTGGTCATGTCGATGTTGACGCTGCGCTTGATGCGGCGCCCGCCGGATTCGGTCATCCCCTGCCAGTTCTTGAAGGAGTCGGAGATGAGGGCATAGGTAGGGATGGTAGTGATGGTCTTGTCCCAGTTCGACACCTTGACCGTGGTGAGGCCGATGTCGGTCACCTCGCCGTCCGCGCCGTACTTGTCCATCTGCAGCCAGTCACCGACGCTCAGCATGCGGTTGGCGGAGAGCTGGATACCCGCCACCAGGCCGAGGATGGGGTCCTTGAACACCAGCATCAGGACCGCGGTCATGGCCCCCAGGCCGCTGAACAGGAAGAGCGGCGACTTGCCGAGCAGCAGGGCGATCATCAGGATGCCCACCAGGATGCTGGCCACCAGTTTCACCCCCTGGAAGATGCCGCGCAGGGGCAGATCCCGCCCAAGCCGGGTATGGCGGCTCAGGGAGAGCAGGCAGTCGAGCAGGGCGAACAGGGCCAGCAGCAGGAACAGCAGGATCCAGAGCTGGGCCAGCAACTCGATAAGCGCCAGGCTCTCGGACGCTTTGGGCAGCCAGATCTCCGCCTGACCGAGCAGCACGGCGCCCTGGAACACGAAGGCGAGCCGGTAGAAGAGGCGTTGCTGCAACTGGGGCGGCAGCCACATCTGCTTGGTCTTGCCGAGCAGCCCCACCAGGCGCACCAGCAGGATGCGGTGCAGCACCAGGTGCAGCACCATGGCGGTCAGCACGATGAACCCCAGGGCGATCACCAGGGCCATCATGGGGGTCACATCGACCCCCAAGCCTGACAACCAGTTGAAAAACATCTCTTTCATCGTTACCTCCGCAATATCACACAACGGTCAGGGTACGCATCTGGTCCCCCATGTCAAATGACAGGCCGATCACTATTGCCGAAACGACAACGCCCGGCAGGGGCCGGGCGTTGTCATCACCAGAGGGTGCCTTAGCCGACCAGGCTCAGGGCATCACGGGCGATCACCAGCTCTTCGTTGGTGGGCATCACCAGGGCCAGACGGCTGCCTTCGACGGTGATGGGGCCTTCACCGCCCAGCACGGCGGCGTTGTTCGCCTCCTTGTCGATCTTGAAGCCGAGCAGGGCCAGTCGGGCCAGCACCATCTCGCGCACCATGGCGGCGTTCTCGCCGATGCCGCCGGTGAACACCAGGGCGTCCAGGCGACCATCCATGGCGGCAGCATAGGCACCGACGTACTTGGCAACGCGATAGGTGAAGACATCCAGTGCACGCTTGGCACCGGCGTCGGTGGCGTAGTTGCCGGTGACGTAGCGGCAGTCGCTGCTCTCCTCGGTCATGCCCAGCAGGCCGGATTCGCGGGTCAGCACCTGGTTGATCTTGTCCACGCTGTAACCCAGGTTGTCGTGCATGAAGAAGACGATGGCAGGGTCGATATCACCGGAGCGGGTGCCCATCGCCAGCCCTTCCAGCGGGGTCAGCCCCATGGAGGTGTCGACGGACTCGCCGTTCTTGATGGCGCAGACGGAGGCACCGTTGCCCAGGTGGCAGTTGATGATGTTGAGCTCATGGAGCGGTTTGCCCAGCGCCTTGGCGGTCTCTTCGGCGATGAAGCGGTGGGAGGTGCCGTGGGCGCCGTAACGACGGATGCCGTTCTCGCGATAGAGCTTGTAGGGCAGCGCGTAGAGGTAGGCTTCCTCAGGCAGGGTCTGGTGGAAGGCGGTGTCGAACACGGCCACGTTCTTGTCGGCCAGGGCCGGGAACACCTTGAGGGCGGCACGGATGCCGATGAGGTGCGCCGGGTTGTGCAGGGGGGCAAACGGAATGGCGGCCTCGATGCCGGCAATCACGCCCTCATCGATGCGAACGGAACGGGAGAACTGCTCGCCGCCGTGCACGATGCGATGGCCGATGGCGACCAGCTGATCGGCCAGGGCGGGATCCTGGGGCAGGATGTGACCCACGATGTGGTCGAGGGCTTCCTGGTGCGCGGCACCGGCGCCCAGCATGGCGTCGCCCTTGACCCCGTGGAGTTTCCATTTGATACGTGCGTCATCCAGATTGAAGCATTCGGCCAGGCCGGACAGCATGTCCTCGCCCGTTTCAGCGTCCATTACGGCAAATTTCAGGGAAGAGCTACCGCAGTTAAGGATCAATACCAACTTGCTCATGTTCTACATCTTCCTGTGCTTCGGCTTTACGCCGACAGTGTCGTGTCATCCAGCGATGGATGGGATTCCCCTGCCGGGGGCTTATGGTCGCAGGAGGGTGCGTCCAATTTTTCAAATCGTTGGGCGCAGACCGTTCGTCTGGCGCGCGCGTCGAATCAGCGATTCGCAACGGGCCTCTGTTGGCCCAATCACTCGGGACTCCAGGCCCCGGTTGCCACTCAGGCGCCGGTCAGGAGCGACTGGTGAACCTTGACGACCAGCTTCTTGACCGGACCTGGGGTCGTCAGGGTACAGAGGGGGCGATGCAGTTCTCCCGGCCAGAAGATGGCGAAGTCGCCGGGCTGCAACGCCAGATAACTGGTCTGCTCGTCATCGACGAACCAGAGATCGGGGTGAGGATGATCGGCACCGTCCCGGCTGTAGGCGTGAGGGCCCACGCCGATCCACTCCTCGCCGCGCAGCAGCAGCTGGATGTCCAGATACTGCTCATGAAACTCGCCCCGGCGATCCGCCACCGGCTCTGTCAGATCCTCGCTCACCAGGCAGAACAGCATGAGGCCGTCGACCTCCTGCTTGCCGAGGGGGGCGTGCAGCCAGCGTTCAACGCTTTGCACCACCTCGGCCACGATACGGTTCAGGGGGGCGGGCAAGGGGGTGCGTTGCAAGGTATCCAGACTGCCGGTGATCATGAGGTTCGCATCCTTAGATATATCTGTGGTCTATCTTTGTGCACCAATGAAAAAGGACCATTGAAGGTCCTTTTATCGTCTCGTCTGCCATCCGTGCAGACGGGGGCGCTGTCGCTTCCTAGCCGATGGCGCCGAGTCACTGTTGCATACTCGTCCGCCCCTGCCAAGAGATACTCGCCCATTCACCCGATGATCGTACCAGTTGAAACAATATTATTCACTACCCAATCTCCCCCGACTTTGACCAGACGCAAAAACGGGAGCATCTGCTCCCGTTTTTTTTCCATCACCCGCTCAAAGCGGTGCCATTCAAACCTTGCCGGCGTTTTCCACCGGCTTGGCGTACATGGCGCGCCAGATGGCCTTGTGCTCTTGTGGCA
Organism: Aeromonas sp. FDAARGOS 1402; assembly: GCF_019046925.1. Lineage (NCBI taxonomy): Bacteria > Pseudomonadati > Pseudomonadota > Gammaproteobacteria > Aeromonadales > Aeromonadaceae > Aeromonas > Aeromonas sp. FDAARGOS 1402. The sequence continues at coordinate 2,311,364 of NZ_CP077201.1, read as the reverse complement.
CCTCGGACTGGCGAGTCAGGAAGGCACTCTGCTCTATGGTGCTGGCCTTGCCGGGCACATCCGCCGCGAGGTAGTTGCCCGGGAAGAGGCGATAGCTGCTCCAGATCGCCTTGTCAATGAGCGCCGCCAGCTCGTCCGGATCGCTGAAGCCCTCGGTGATGGGAGCACCGAAGGAGACATGTACCCGCCCCTTCTGGCCGACGATGCCCGCGACGATACTCTCGATGTCCTCGAACTCGCCCTTCTCGTAGCTGCCGTTGACCGACTTCTCGTAGAGCTCGCGCGCCTTGGCCTTGTCGGTGGGATCCAGCTCGTAGCTGATGCTCACCGGCACGATGTTGAGGCTGCGCATGTAGTCGACGAACTCGATCTTCTGCTTCTTGCCGTCCACGTAGAACATCTTGAGGATGGCCGGATCCGTCTTGTCATCCCCGTCCTTGGCGCGCCCCTCCTTCTGGGCGATCCAGATGGAGTGCCCCTCGTGCACCGACTGGCCGATGTAGGCCGACAGCTCCCCGAGGGCCTTCATCATCTCCCGCGGTCCCTTGGCGGAGCGCTTGACGATGAAGCTCTTGTTGAGCTTCATCAGCTCGGTGGCGCAGGGCTTGCGCAGCAGGTTGTCGCCGATGGCGATGCGCACGGTATCGAACCCGTGGGTGTGCAGCCCCCAGTTGACGAACGCCGGATCCATGGCGATGTCCCTGTGGTTGGAGACGAACAGGTAGCCCTGCTCCTTCTTGAGGTGTTCGAGCCCGGAGAAGCTCACTCCCTGGGTGGAGGTGGCGATCATCCTGGTCATGTAGCGGGTCACCCCCATCTGTACCTGATGGATGGTGCTGACCTTGGCCCACTTGTGGCGCAGGAACTGGCGGATCAGCGGGCGAATGGCCCAACCCAGCCAGCTCATCAGGGAACCGAAGCGGTATTTGGCGATGGCGCCGATAAACTCGTCATCCTGGATCAGCCGCTCGATGGCAGCCGGTACTTCTTCATCGCGATAGGGGCGAATGTCCGCGAATCTATCTACTTCTGTCACAATGTCTGCCTTGCATGTATGGAGTCGCGGCCTGCGTCTGCCGGCCGGGAAAATTCAGGGCGCAATTTTACACGCTTTTATCCCCAGGGGTATGAGAGGCGTACAGATAGTGCGATCTTGCAGTGAAAAAGCGATGGCGGTCACCCGCCAGCCTCCCTTTCGACAACGGCTCTGCTAGCCAGCGGGGTTGATGAGCGCGGTGAGGACGTGGTCCTCCCAGCGGCCGTTGATCATCAGATAGTCCCGAGCGTACCCCTCCTGCTCGAACCCCAGCCGTTCGAGGAGCGCGCCGCTTCGCAGGTTCGCGGGCATGTAGCTGGCCATGATGCGATGCAGGCCCCGCTCCCGGAACAGGTGATCGATGCCGGCGGCCACCACCTCCTGCATCAGTCCCTGTCCCTCGTGCTCCTTGTCGATGGCATAGCCCAGGTGGCACGCCTTGAACATGCCCATCACAATGTTCGTGAAATTGCAGGTGGCGAGCACCCGCTCCCCCCTGGGATCGAGCGCCACCAGTTGCACGGCACTGCCCTCGAAATAGTGGCCGTAACCGTCGCGCAAGCGGGTCTGCCAGTGGGCGAGGGTGTAGAAACTCTCCTCCCGCCTGGGCTCCCAGGGGGCCAGGTGGGCGCGATTGCGCAGATAGAAATCCACCATCAGGCAGGCCCGCTCCGGGGTCAGCACGGTCAGCCGGGTGCGGGGGGTGACAATGTGGGGCAGCGTCGTCATCTCGCCCTCAGGAGGTTGGAAGCGGACAGGAAGGTCATCAGAGATCCCTCAGCCTCAGCCACTCGTCCCGCAGCAGGCCGTAGTGCACGTGATCCACCACCCTGTCCGCCAGCCGCTCCGCCCGCCGGGTCATCCCCTCCTGGGTCATTCCCAGCCGCTCGCACACGGCTCGGCTCGCCTCGTTCTCGAGGGCGGCGCTGATCTCCACCTTCTCCATTCCCATCTCCTCGAAGGCGTGATGGATCAGGGCCTGGCAGGCCCGGGTGATGATGCCGTGCCCCTGCCAGCGCTCCGCCAGCCAGTAGCCGATGGTCACCTTGCCGAGATCCTGATCGATCTGGTTGTAACCGATGACGCCGACCACCTCCCCCTGATACTCGATGGCCGTGGTCAGCCCCTCCCCCCGGGCAAACTTCTCGATGGCGTGGCGAATGAAGGTGGCGCTGTCGGCGGGCTGCTGGATGTGGGGCACCCAGGGCAGCCACTGGGAGAGGTAGTCGCGGTTGCGCTGGCAGAGGCGAAACAGCTCGCTGGCCATGTCGGGTTGCAGGAACAGGAGCGCCAGCTCGTCATCCAGTTGCCATGAAAACATCGCCACTCCTCCCCGGTTCCGCTTCGGCCATCTGCCGGCATGGGAGCCAATGTAGTCAATCAATCCCTTGTTTGCCAAGGACTTTTCAACCGACTTCCCCGCTGGCAACCCCCATATGGCGATCCCCATGCGGGCACCTTGCCCCCCAGGTCATCAATCACCCCTCACAGCGGTTCAACATGCTGCCATTACCAGCATTTATGGATGATTGGCGCTGTAAAAGTGAATCGTGCTACCTGTTTTCGCTGCCCTGTGACAAATGACAGGCCGTTATTTTCCCCCTTCCCACTAGTGTAAGAGCGCCGGGCAACGGACCCGGCGTGTAATCTTCATCGACTAAGGAAAGACGAGATGAACAAAGTCTATTTGGCCGTCATGCTGGCCTGCTGGGGAAGCGCCGCCATGGCGGCAGAACAGGTGGAAGTGAACCAGGTCTCCGACCTGGCCGGTGCGGTGAGTGGCGCCGCCAAGATTGGCGCCCTTGGCGCCGGGGATGGCGAGTTTCGCAAGGTGCGGGCGGTGACGCTGCCCAATGGCCAGCAGCGGATACGCTATGAGCAGACCTGGCAGGGGATTCCGGTGTGGGGCCAGGTCCTGGTGGCCGATCAGGCGCTGGGGGGCCAGGTCAATCAGGTGTCCGGCACCATGCTGCGCAAGATCGATGCCGACCTGACGGGCCCGGCCGTTGCCCTCTCCGCCAGCGACGCCGCACGCCAGGCTCGCAGCGGTGCCAAGGGGAGCAACGAACAGGTCAAGCTGTTCGTGATGCAGGATGAGACCGGCCAGGCCAGACTGGTCTATCTGGTCTCCTGGCTCGCCGCCAGCAAGGAACCGAGCCGCCCCTTCGTGATGATCGACGCCCAGACCGGCAGCGAGCTCAAACGCTGGGAGGGGATCAACCACAAGGACGCCACCGGCCCGGGGGGCAACGTCAAGACCGGCAAGTATTTCTACGGCGCCGACTTTGGCCCCCTCCAGGTGGATGACAACTGCCGCATGACGGGGACCAACGTGGACACCCTCAACATGAATCACGGCACCACGGGGGGCGCCATCCACCAGTTCACCTGCCCGGAGAACACGGTCAAGGAGATCAACGGTGCCTACTCCCCTCTCAACGATGCCCACTACTTCGGCAACGTGGTGTTCGACATGTACCGCAACTGGTACAACACGGCGCCGCTGAGCTTCAAGCTCAAGATGCGGGTGCACTACAGCCGCAACTACGAGAACGCCTTCTGGGACGGCAGCCAGATGACCTTCGGCGACGGGGCCACCACCTTCTATCCACTGGTGAGCCTGGATGTGGCAGCCCACGAGGTGAGCCATGGCTTCACCGAGCAGAACTCAGGACTGGTCTACTCCGGTCAGTCTGGCGGCATCAACGAGGCCTTCTCCGACATGGCGGGGGAAGCGGCCGAATACTACATGAAGGGCAGCAACGACTGGCTGGTGGGGGCCCAGATCTTCAAGGGCAACGGCTCCTTGCGCTACTTCGAGGACCCGGCCCGGGACGGCAAGTCCATCAGCCACGCCAGCGATTACTATGACGGCATCGACGTGCACCACAGTTCCGGGGTCTACAACCGCGCCTTCTACCTGCTGGCCAACACCAGCGGCTGGCAAACCCGCAAGGCGTTCGAGGTGTTCGTGCTGGCCAACCGCCTCTACTGGGGCCCCAACACCACCTTCGATCAGGGGGCGTGCGGGGTGACCAGGGCCGCCACGGATCTCGGCTACAGCGTGAGCGACGTGGCAGCCGCCTTCACCGCCGTCGGGGTCAATGCCACCTGCGGCGGCACCACGCCCCAACCGGGCAGCGTGCTGCAAAACGGGGTACCGGTGAGCAATCTCACCGCCGCCAAGGGGGGCAAGCTGAACTTCACCGTCGAGGTGCCCGCCGGCAGAAGCCAGCTGGTGGTGACCAGCAGCGGCGGCAGCGGGGATGCGGATCTCTACGTGAAGTTCGGCAGCGCGCCGACCGCCAGCAGCTATGACTGCCGCCCCTACAAGAGCGGCAATGCCGAAACCTGTACCCTGAACGCCCCCAAGGCGGGGACCTGGCACGTGCAGCTGAGCGGGTTCAGCGCCTTCTCCGGCGTCACCCTCAAGGCCAGCTACTGAGTCTGAGCGGGCATCAAGGGGAATAAGCGAAGAGCGCCGGCCTGGTCCGGCGCTTTTTTATGTCCGCTTGCCCGACCAGCGCCGGGCAAGGGTACGGGCCGCCTCCAGCACCCGCTCCTTGGCGGGATTGGGGCGCTTGCCGCTGCGCCAGGCCATCATCACGTCCCAGTGATCCGGTGGCAGATCCACCACGTCCAGCTTCACCAGGCGACCGAACTCCAGATCCCGGGTGATGGCGAGCGCCGGCATCAGGGTGATGAAGCCGTGCTCCAGCGCCAGCTCCCGTGCCGCACTCGCTGGCTGGATGGCGTGCAGCGGGCTCGCCACCTGGCGCAGCAGACGCAGCTGCAGGATCAGCTCGTCGCAGCCCGTCCCCCACTGCTGGGGCGCCAGCCGCTCGTTGGCAATGTCCTGCAGGGTCAGCCCCTGCCGCCCGGCCAGCGGGTGGGTGGCGCAGGCCACGGCGATGATCGGGGAACGGTAAAGCAGTTCGAGCTGGATGCCCGCGATGGCAGGGCACTTGAGAATGAAGCCCACGTCGGTCTCGCCGGTCAGCAACTCCTGCATGATGATGCCAGAGTGATCCGTGTTGCAGCGGATCTCGAAGGTCTCGTCCACCAGGGCCAGCAGCAGGGGGCCGAACACCGCCGTGGTCAGAGAGGGGAGGCAGGAAAGCCGGATCCGCGGCAATGCAGGCGCCCCCTGCATCGCCAGCCGCCCCCCTTCCAGTGCGCTCAGAGCCGCGGTCGCGGCAGGCAGAAACTGCTCGCAGGCCGGGGTCGGGGTGGCCCCCCGACGATGGCGACGGAACAGGGACTGACCCAGCTCCTGCTCCAGCACGGCAATGCGCTGGCTCACCATGGGTTGTGACCAGCCGCGAATGGCGGCCACCTTGCTGAAGCTGCCACGGTTGGCCACATCCAGCAGCAGTTGCAAATCGTCGAGGGTCATAGCCATAACCAAATCCAATATGAAATATAGCCAGTTGTCGGCTACCACTATATCTGGAGCCCCACCAGAATAGCAGCATCAATCGTCATGAACCGGCTGAACGCCACCGAGCCAGGGAGTTGTCATCCCCTTGGCTCTGTTTGGTGACGGCGCCGTTCGGGCAAGAAAGACAACAATATCAGCGAAGCAAACAGAGGTATCAGGGTCATGGTGGATCGGGCGAGGCGGTTGGGGCGGTGGTTCTTGGCATTGGATTCCCTGCTGGTGATCCTGGGCTTCTTCGTGGTGATGCCCATGATCAGCCTGCGCTTCGTCGACCAACTGGGCTGGGCCGCCGGTGTGGTCGGACTGGCACTGGGGCTGCGTCAGCTTACCCAGCAGGGGCTGGGGGTCTTTGGCGGCTCCCTCGCCGACAAGTTCGGGGCGCGCCCCCTCATCGTCTGCGGCATGCTGCTGCGGGCGCTGGGGTTTGCCAGCCTGGCCTATGCCCAGAGCGGATTGGAACTGATCCTCTCCTGCATCATCTCGGGGCTGGGTGGCTGCCTGTTCGATCCCCCCCGCGCCGCCCTGGTGATCAAGTTCACCCGGCCACGGGAGCGGGGTCGCTACATCTCCCTGCTGATGATGCTGGAGAGCGCCGGCGCCGTGGTGGGAGCCCTGCTCGGCAGCTGGCTGCTCAACTTCGATTTTGAATATGTCTGCCTGCTGGGTGCCGGTCTCTTCGTCTGCGCCGCCCTGTGCAACCTGCTGATCCTGCCCCCCTACAAGCTTTCGGTGCGCCCGACGCCGATCCGGGACGGCCTCGGCCAGGTGCTGGCGGACAAGGCCTTCTGCCGACTGGTGCTAATCTTGAGCGGCTACTACGCGCTCTGGGTGCAGGTCATGCTGATCTTCCCCATCCTGGTCAAACAGATGGCAGGCAGCACCACGGCGGTGGGCTGGATGTACACCCTGGAGACGGCCATCTCCCTGGCCCTGCTCTACCCCCTTGCCCGGTTCGGCGAGCGCCACTTCAAGCTGGAGAACCGCCTGATGGCGGGGGTGCTGCTGATGACCACGGGGATCGGGCTGGTGGCCTTTGCCACCACCTTGCCCGCCGTCTTCCTGCTGCTCGCCTGCTTCTATCTCGGCATCGTCATCGCCGAGCCGGCCCGGGAAACCCTGATGACCAAGCTGGCACAACCGGGGGCGCGGGGCAGCTACATGGGCTTCAGCCGACTGGGACTGGCGCTCGGGGGCATGACGGGTTACGTGGGGGGCGGCGCACTGCACGACTACGCCATGGCCCAGGGGCAACCCTGGTTGCCCTGGCTGGTGCTCGGCACCGTCGGTGTCACCACCTTGCTGCTGCTGGCCAACTGCTTCCAGCGCGGCTCCCGCCTGGCAGGGGTCAACGCCTGATCCTCTGGCAATCATCCCGTCTACCCCGGGCGCCCTTCTCTTGAAGGGCGCCCTTTTTTTAGGTTCATCGCGGCTTTCCGGGGAAGGCCGCCTTGATTTTCAGAAAAAAGTATTCTGAGTCCCTAAATCCATATGCCATACGCTTTATCACTTTGATCTTGTTGTTCACCCCTTCCAGCACACTCGTGTGCATCGGGTAGTTTGCACTCGCCAGGATCCCCCGCATATATTTCGATAAATTTCGACCAAATCGTTGCAGCGGCGCTAGCCCGCTTTCCTTCACCTGCCGCATCCAGCTCCGCCATCGTCGCCATCCTTCCCACACGCTCGGCGCATACCAGATGCCCTTCAACGCCTCTTTCAGCACGTACACCATCGCCAGCGGTTGATTCGCCGCCAACAGCTCCTGCAACTTCACATCCTGTTTTTCACTCAGCTTCGCCCGATTACGTAGCAGCAACCAACGCGCACTTTTGACCACTTTTCGCGCCGGTTTATCGCTTTTCAGTGCATTCGCCTGCTCCACTCGCACCCGGTCCACCACCTCTCGGCCATAGCGAGCCACCACGTGGAACAGGTCGTAGACCACCTCCGCCTGCGGGCAGTGTTGCTTCACCTCCAGGTCGAACGCCGTGTTCATGTCCATCGCCACCGCCTCAATCTGCTGGCATCGCTCGCCGAGCTGCTCGAAGAAGGGACGGATAGCGGCCCGGCTGTTGCCGTGCCCCACCCACAGGACGCGGGTTCGCTCGGCATCCATGATCACGGTGGCATAGCGGTGTCCCTTGTGCAGGGCAAACTCATCCATCACCAGCCGCCGCACCTCCCCAAGTTCGATGGTGCCCACACTGGTCTGCAAACGGCGCTTGTCGATCTCCTTGATGGTGTGCCAACCGACCCCGGTGAGCTGGCTGACATGGCGGATGGGGAGGTACTGAACGAGCGCTTCAATCCAGCACTGCATGCGCCGGGTGAGGCGGGAGCCAGAGGGGAGCCAGTCGATATGTTCACTGACGCGACCACAGCGCAGACAGTCGACGCGGCGAACAGGCAGTTGTAACCAGACTTGTCGGTCAAATAGGTCTCGCTCACGCACCCGGCGGATACGTTGGTCGTGGATCAATGGCGTGGGTTGCAGGCATCGGCGACAACGGGGCAACAGGTCGGCGCGAGGCTCAAGGGTAAACAGGGTGTGATGGTTGGCAGAAAGCGCTTGGGCGATGACGGTATAACCTGGCCAGAAGGAGGCAATATCAATATGATGCACGGCGACAGCAGGGTGATGGTGGTGGTGTGTTTGGAGACAGCCAGTTTACCAGCACCCTGTCTGTCAACTTCCACTTCCCCAAGATCCCGCGAAGAACCTTTTTTTACCTTCTCCTTGCATTGCCCTCCCCCTCGTCTGCGCCCATCCACCCGAAAATCCCCCATAAAAAAAGCGGCAGATTGCTCTGCCGCTTTTGCCCAGCCCGCTTGGCTGTTACTTGTTGATATCCAACATGTTGTTTTGCAACATGAAATCGATCACCTGGTTGGCAGTCGTCCCTGAACCGCCCGTCAGGGAGTCGAAGGTGTGGTTCATCAGCACTATCTCCTGGGTCACCGGCGCCGCACTGCTCTCCTTGACCTGCAGGTGCACCCCTTCGCTGTCCTGGAACACCGAGAGCAGGCTCTTCAGGGAGCTCTCGCTCTTGCTGCCATCGCTGTCGAGCAAGTCGCTCAGATCCAGTTTGTCCCCTTCCGACTTGCTGAAATCGACGATGTAGTCCTTGGCCACCTTGCCAGCCTCGGTATCCCCTTTCAGCCAGGTGAAGGTATCGGCACCTGCATCCCCCATGAGGATGTCGTTGCCGGCCCCCCCGATCAGGATGTCGTTGCCCAGCCCGCCGCTCAAGATGTCGTTGCCGGTACCGCCATAGAGGGTGTCGTTGCCACTGCCACCATAGAGGCGATCGTTGCCGCTCTCCCCATAGAGGGTGTCGTTGCCGCTACCACCGAACAGGGTGTCGTTGCCGGCACCGCCGTACAGGAAGTCATCACCCCCCTGACCGAACAGGATGTCATTGCCATCACCGCCGAGGAGGGTGTCACCCTTGTCATTGGCCGACGACAGATCGAACTCGCTGGCGTGATCCGTGATGTAGGCGTGCACCTGGGCATCGGTCACCGACCCAGCCCCCAGCTTGCCGCTCACATACTGCTTGATGGCCGCATACCCTTCCCCGCTGATGCCGGTGAAGCGTACCGCGTCGCCAAACAGGATGTCGTCGCCCGCACCGCCATCCAGCCTGTCAACGCCGGGCAGGTTGCTGACCGGCGTCCCCAGGATGGCATTGGCGAGATCGGAGGCATTGACCCCTGTCTTGATAACACCATCAGAGTCGTAGGACTTGAGATCGTTATAGGAGATATTCGCTCCCAGTCCGATCGCCTCGACGGTCACTCCCATGCCGGTCAGCAGCCCGAAGCCGGCTACCGAGTTGGTGATGGTTGTGTCAGAGGAGTCCTGCCCATTGCCGCCAAGAGACCAGTATACGTAACCGCCTTTACCATCTGGTCGCATGGCTCCGATGGTGCTCTGGGTACCCCGCCAGTCGTAGGAGTAGACCCTGCCCTGAGCATCAATGATGGTCTTCCCATCATTGTTATAGATTTTGCCCGCCACATAGCTGCCCTTAAGCACCGTGTTAAGACGAACATCATCATCCCAGAACTTATCATTGACGATCGGATTGCCTCCCTCACTGTCCAGATAGAAGGTCGGCTTGCCATCGGTAATGAAATAGGTCAGGTTCTTGGCATTCGTATTACCTTGTGCGGTCGAACTGTTGAACCAGTTGGCCGTGGTCTGGAACACATCTTCATAGTTGGTCCCGCCGCCACTGTCTTTGCTGCCATCCATGCTGTCGAGGATCGCCTGCAACTTGGTCAACGCATCCGAATCCTTGAGGTTCACGCTCACCGATTTGTTGGCCAACGTATCAAAGTCCACCAGGAAGATATTGACCTTGCCCGCACCGGCTGCCCCCGCAGAGTTCTTGAGGCTGGTAAACACTTGGGACAGCTGGGTTCTGATGGTCGCCATGGCGTCACTGCCGATACTGCCGGAGCTGTCGACCATAAAGGCGAGGTTGTAGTTCTGGCCCGGCAGCATCACGCTGCCATCCAGATCCCCCACCACGATATTGTGCTCGCTGCCATAGGTCCGGTTCTGGTCCCCCGGCTCCCCTTCGGTGGCGTTGAAGTAGCTCAGGCGGATGCTGTCGTCATCGGTCGCGGTACTGGTCAGATCGGTCCCGACCTCCTTGGCGATGACATCGACCTTGAGATTGACCAGGCCCGCCTTGTCACCCGGTACCCGCAGAGTCAGGCCGCTCAAGTTCAGATCCAGTGCATTGCTGCTCCACAGCTTGTCCGACGCGGTGAAGGTCAGCTTGCCATCGTCCCCGACGGTACCCAGCAACTGGCTGCCCTTGTAGAGTTCGGACCCTTTGGGCATGCCGCTCAGCACCAGGCTGTCAAACACCTCGCTGCCATCCCTGTCGGTGAGGGAGGCCGTCAGCTCGACCGGGTAATCCACCTTGGTCGGCGGAACCAGGGTCAGCTCACCCGTGGTCTGGTTGATCTGGTAGATGCCGTCTGCGAACTGGACATATTCCATGTCGTGCAGGGCCTTGGTCACCCCGACGCCTCGCTCGGACACGACGAAGTCGAACCACTTGTCGTTGTTCGAATAACCCTCCCCCTTCTTGATGGAGTAGTCGGCACGATTGCCGGGCAGCACGGCGATATCCGTGCCAGTCCCGCCATAGAGGCCATCGTTGCCAAGACCGGAGACCAGGATGTCGCTGCCTTCACCACCATAGAGGGAATCACCCTGGATGGCATCGCTGCCCACCAGAATGTCATTCCCCTGGTTGCCGACCAGGCTGTCGCCGCCTCCCTTCTGGCTCACGATGTAGTCGTTGCCGCTGGTGCCATTGACCAGATCCTGACCAGAAGAGCTATCGGTCAGGGTCTTGGTGATCCCGAGAGCCCCCTTGTCGAAGCTGCCGGACTGGAACTGGCCCGTGGTGATCCCCGCGCTCGGGAAGCTCAGGTTGTAAAGGGGAATACCGTTGCCCACCAGACTCAGGTTGACGGTCGGCTTGTCGGCCACCGCCGCCACGTCGATCACCAGCTTGCTGCCGTTGCTGAGGTTGGCACCGTCGCTTATCTGATAGCCGATGCTGGCATAGTCGCCCTTCATGTTGCCGACCACGGCGCCGTTGCCGTTGGCGGCATGGGTGCTCGATTCGTTCAGACCGGGCACGAAGCGCAGATGGCCTGCGTTCACCTCGGCATAGGAGATGAGGGATCCGGTTTGCACCGCAACCCACTGCCCAGCCGCATTGAGGTATTCGAGGGTACCGTTCAGCGGCAGGGTGTTGATCTGCACCCCGAGATCGGTCGCGTCCTGATCGTCGCTGGCACCGAACTGGGCCCAGGTCAGGACCTGGGGCTGATCTTCGGCACCGGCACTGTGGCCGCCAGCCGCCGTCGGCGCCCGATCATTGTCCACTATGGTACCGGTCCCGCTTTGACCACCGATGGTCACCGAGAGGGTCTCGTTCGTCTCGACAAGGCGATCGTTCACCGTCGGGATGGTCACCGTGAAGTCTGTCACGCCCGCCGGTACCGTGATCTTGCCGGTGGTGCTGTTGTAGGTCACGCCGTTGCTGAACTGGGCATTGCCCCAGTCCTGGTTGGAGGCGGGGTTGTTGCCCGATCCGCGAATGGCGAAATCGTATTCGGTCGCTTCCTGGGTCGCATCGGACAAGGTGACCTTGTGCAACAGGTTGCCCCCTTCAGTCACGCTCTCGCTGGAGACACCCTGAACCAGCGGCGTGAAGAGAGGCTTGGTGGCGAAGGAGCCAATGCTGGCGTCACCGTCACCATCCACCACCCGGATCTGGAAGTCGATGTCACCATCACCCAGGGGTTTGGACATGCGCTGGTACTGGAAGAACTCCCACTTGCCGGTGGCTGGCGTGAACTCCAGCTTGAAGACGAGGTTGCCGCCCGCATCCTTCCCGAGCAGGGTATTGGCCCCGCTGGCGGTGATGGCGATGGCTGAGCCGGAAGCCGTCCGCAGACCATTCTCGAAGGTCGCCGGGTCCAGCACCAGTCCGATGGAGCCCTTGCCGTCCGCCCCCCACTGCGGGGTCACGGTGCCGGAACCATAGGCGATGGCCTGCGCCGTGTTGGCACCGAGGAACTCGATGCTCTGTACGGTGAAGTCGCTGTTGTCGGAGGTATTGGTGTTGCCGTTGTTGGTCGCCTTGATCACCATGGTATCGAAGCCACCCTGCTGCACCTGGAAGTTCTGGTTGAACTCCCCACCCGATGCGTTGGAGTTGAATACCAGAGTGCTGATCAGCACACCACCGCGATAGAACTCCACGACCCCGCTCTCCAGCTCGCCGCCAAACATCTTGCTGAACTTGATGTTGGCGCCGTAGGCAACCTTGCCCGCATCCAGCCTGACGATCAGCTGCTCGGAGGCGGACGATCCGTCAGCAAAGTGACGGAAGTCAATCTCGTTGGCGAGGTTGTGGTAAGGCGCAGCACCGCTGGCCACCCCCAGCCCCGAGCTGGAGCCGTTGACATCCGCCGTTACCAGTGAGGAATCGGTTGCCGACTTGAAGCCCAGGGCGCTGATGGTAAAGCCCGCCATGTTCAGGGTGCTCTGGTTGCCACTGTACTTGGTCAGGTCGAAGAGCCCGGTCAGCACATTCGGAATATCGGTCTTCACCACGGAAACGGCATCGCTGTTGCCAGCAATGGGGGAGTCGTCCTCGACGCTGACATCCAGCTTGCCCTTGGTGACGCCGCTGCCATCGGAGACCTCCACGTCCAGCTGGAACGACAACTTGTCTTCCGAGGTCGTATCCCCGTGGTCGAGGGGGCCCTTGAGGGTCACGTCATAGGTCCACTCTCCCTTGCCGCTGGCATTGGGTGCCGTCAGCTTGACTTCGACCACCGCCTTGTAATCGGCGCCGCCAATCGCCCCCGTGTAGCCGACCAGCGTCTTGCTGCCCGCATCCCAGCTCCATTGGACCTTGGCCCCACCGGACGTCAGCCCGGCCGGTCCGTTCAGGGAGATGCTGAGCGTGCTGCTGTCGATGTCGCCCACCGAGAGGGTACCGGACGCCTTGATGGCGTTGGTGGTATCCGGGTTGCCGACCGTGTCGGCAATACCGTTTGCCAGCCCCTCTTCGGAGACGACAGCCCCATTGGAGATGGTCAGCGTCGGCAGATCGTTGACCGCATCCACCTTGATGGTCACGGTTGCGGGACTCGCATCCACGGCGCCGTCGTTGTCTACCGCCGCATAGTTGAAGGTGGTGTTGCCGTTCCAGTTCGCATTCGGAGTGAAGGTGAGCTTGCCGGCGTCCGCCACCGCAATGCTCTGATCCACCGTCACAGCCACCCCGTTCAGATAGAGGATGCCGTTGGCAGGCAGGCTCTTGATGGTGAAACTCACCACGTTGCCATCGATGTCGCTGCCACTGAGGGTCGGAATGGCGATGCTGGCGGCATCTTCCTGACCGTTTGCCTGCTTGTTTGCCGTCTCCGGCGCTTCATTCAGGATCTGCGCGTTGTCGCTGCCCGGCAGCGAGACGTTGCCCGCCTTGTCGGTCTGGGTCGCCGTCACCGTCAACGACTTGCCGTTGGCCGGGGTCGTTTCCGTCCAGCTGATGGTGCCATTCTGATAGCCGTAGCTCTTGCCATTGCTTGCCAGCAGGGTGCCATCGGCCTTGAGCGTCAACTGGACAGTGCTGTTCACCCCGCCATTGTTGATGGTCAGCGTCACCTTGCCGCCCGCAACCAGGTCTGCGTGATTGATTCCGGCGCGAACCTGGATCTGATCATTGCCAATCTCGGCCTTGGTCAGCATCTGGTCGTTGTTGGCATCATCCACGATAACCACGGTCGGTGCCGCAGTGGCGGTGGTGTCGCCCATGGTGGCGCTGTCGCTGCCCGGCAGCGAGACGTTGCCCGCCGCGTCCACGATGGTGGCGGTCACGGTCAGCGTCACGCCGTCCGCCGGACGGTCAAACTCGTAACCCACCTTGCCCGCCGTGATGTCGGCATCGGTCAACAGGCGGTCGGCCTGGCCGCTCACCTTGAGGGTGTCCCCGGCCTTGGCATCGCCCGGCAGGCTCACTTCCACGTCCACCTTGCCGCTGATCTCGGTGTTGCTGATGGTGCCGTCGTTGTTCACGTCTTCGGTGATGACCACGGTCGGCGCGCCGGTCGCGGTGGTGTCGCCCATGGTGGCGCTGTCGCTGCCCGGCAGCGAAACGTTGCCCGCCGCGTCCACGATGGTGGCGGTCACGGTCAGCGTCACGCCGTCCGCCGGACGGTCAAACTCGTAACCCACCTTGCCCGCCGTGATGTCGGCATCGGTCAACAGGCGGTCGGCCTGGCCGCTCACCTTGAGGGTGTCCCCGGCCTTGGCATCGCCCGGCAGGCTCACTTCCACGTCCACCTTGCCGCTGATCTCGGTGTTGCTGATGGTGCCGTCGTTGTTCACGTCTTCGGTGATGACCACGGTCGGCGCGCCGGTCGCGGTGGTGTCGCCCATGGTGGCGCTGTCGCTGCCCGGCAGCGAAACGTTGCCCGCCGCGTCCACGATGGTGGCGGTCACGGTCAGCGTCACGCCGTCCGCCGGACGGTCAAACTCGTAACCCACCTTGCCCGCCGTGATGTCGGCATCGGTCAACAGGCGGTCGGCCTGGCCGCTCACCTTGAGGGTGTCCCCGGCCTTGGCATCGCCCGGCAGGCTCACTTCCACGTCCACCTTGCCGCTGATCTCGGTGTTGCTGATGGTGCCGTCGTTGTTCACGTCTTCGGTGATGACCACGGTCGGCGCGCCGGTCGCGGTGGTGTCGCCCATGGTGGCGCTGTCGCTGCCCGGCAGCGAAACGTTGCCCGCCGCGTCCACGATGGTGGCGGTCACGGTCAGCGTCACGCCGTCCGCCGGACGGTCAAACTCGTAACCCACCTTGCCCGCCGTGATGTCGGCATCGGTCAACAGGCGGTCGGCCTGGCCGCTCACCTTGAGGGTGTCCCCGGCCTTGGCATCGCCCGGCAGGCTCACTTCCACGTCCACCTTGCCGCTGATCTCGGTGTTGCTGATGGTGCCGTCGTTGTTCACGTCTTCGGTGATGACCACGGTCGGCGCGCCGGTCGCGGTGGTGTCGCCCATGGTGGCGCTGTCGCTGCCCGGCAGCGAAACGTTGCCCGCCGCGTCCACGATGGTGGCGGTCACGGTCAGCGTCACGCCGTCCGCCGGACGGTCAAACTCGTAACCCACCTTGCCCGCCGTGATGTCGGCATCGGTCAACAGGCGGTCGGCCTGGCCGCTCACCTTGAGGGTGTCCCCGGCCTTGGCATCGCCCGGCAGGCTCACTGCCACGTCCACCTTGCCGCTGATCTCGGTGTTGCTGATGGTGCCGTCGTTGTTCACGTCTTCGGTGATGACCACGGTCGGCGCGCCGGTCGCGGTGGTGTCGCCCATGGTGGCGCTGTCGCTGCCCGGCAGCGAAACGTTGCCCGCCGCGTCCACGATGGTGGCGGTCACGGTCAGCGTCACGCCGTCCGCCGGACGGTCAAACTCGTAACCCACCTTGCCCGCCGTGATGTCGGCATCGGTCAACAGGCGGTCGGCCTGGCCGCTCACCTTGAGGGTGTCCCCGGCCTTGGCATCGCCCGGCAGGCTCACTGCCACGTCCACCTTGCCGCTGATCTCGGTGTTGCTGATGGTGCCGTCGTTGTTCACGTCTTCGGTGATGACCACGGTCGGCGCGCCGGTCGCGGTGGTGTCGCCCATGGTGGCGCTGTCGCTGCCCGGCAGCGAAACGTTGCCCGCCGCGTCCACGATGGTGGCGGTCACGGTCAGCGTCACGCCGTCCGCCGGACGGTCAAACTCGTAACCCACCTTGCCCGCCGTGATGTCGGCATCGGTCAACAGGCGGTCGGCCTGGCCGCTCACCTTGAGGGTGTCCCCGGCCTTGGCATCGCCCGGCAGGCTCACTTCCACGTCCACCTTGCCGCTGATCTCGGTGTTGCTGATGGTGCCGTCGTTGTTCACGTCTTCGGTGATGACCACGGTCGGCGCGCCGGTCGCGGTGGTGTCGCCCATGGTGGCGCTGTCGCTGCCCGGCAGCGAAACGTTGCCCGCCGCGTCCACGATGGTGGCGGTCACGGTCAGCGTCACGCCGTCCGCCGGACGGTCAAACTCGTAACCCACCTTGCCCGCCGTGATGTCGGCATCGGTCAACAGGCGGTCGGCCTGGCCGCTCACCTTGAGGGTGTCCCCGGCCTTGGCATCGCCCGGCAGGCTCACTTCCACGTCCACCTTGCCGCTGATCTCGGTGTTGCTGATGGTGCCGTCGTTGTTCACGTCTTCGGTGATGACCACGGTCGGCGCGCCGGTCGCGGTGGTGTCGCCCATGGTGGCGCTGTCGCTGCCCGGCAGCGAAACGTTGCCCGCCGCGTCCACGATGGTGGCGGTCACGGTCAGCGTCACGCCGTCCGCCGGACGGTCAAACTCGTAACCCACCTTGCCCGCCGTGATGTCGGCATCGGTCAACAGGCGGTCGGCCTGGCCGCTCACCTTGAGGGTGTCCCCGGCCTTGGCATCGCCCGGCAGACTCACTTCCACGTCCACCTTGCCGCTGATCTCGGTGTTGCTGATGGTGCCGTCGTTGTTCACGTCTTCGGTGATGACCACGGTCGGCGCGCCGGTCGCGGTGGTGTCGCCCATGGTGGCGCTGTCGCTGCCCGGCAGCGAAACGTTGCCCGCCGCGTCCACGATGGTGGCGGTCACGGTCAGCGTCACGCCGTCCGCCGGACGGTCAAACTCGTAACCCACCTTGCCCGCCGTGATGTCGGCATCGGTCAACAGGCGGTCGGCCTGGCCGCTCACCTTGAGGGTGTCCCCGGCCTTGGCATCGCCCGGCAGGCTCACTGCCACGTCCACCTTGCCGCTGATCTCGGTGTTGCTGATGGTGCCGTCGTTGTTCACGTCTTCGGTGATGACCACGGTCGGCGCACCGGTCGCGGTGGTGTCGCCCATGGTGGCGCTGTCGCTGCCCGGCAGCGAAACGTTGCCCGCCGCGTCCACGATGGTGGCGGTCACGGTCAGCGTCACGCCGTCCGCCGGACGGTCAAACTCGTAACCCACCTTGCCCGCCGTGATGTCGGCATCGGTCAACAGGCGGTCGGCCTGGCCGCTCACCTTGAGGGTGTCCCCGGCCTTGGCATCGCCCGGCAGACTCACTTCCACGTCCACCTTGCCGCTGATCTCGGTGTTGCTGATGGTGCCGTCGTTGTTCACGTCTTCGGTGATGACCACGGTCGGGGCGCCGGTCGCGGTGGTGTCGCCCATGGTGGCGCTGTCGCTGCCCGGCAGCGAAACGTTGCCCGCCGCGTCCACGATGGTGGCGGTCACGGTCAGCGTCACGCCGTCCGCCGGACGGTCAAACTCGTAACCCACCTTGCCCGCCGTGATGTCGGCATCGGTCAACAGGCGGTCGGCCTGGCCGCTCACCTTGAGGGTGTCCCCGGCCTTGGCATCGCCCGGCAGGCTCACTGCCACGTCCACCTTGCCGCTGATCTCGGTGTTGCTGATGGTGCCGTCGTTGTTCACGTCTTCGGTGATGACCACGGTCGGCGCGCCGGTCGCGGTGGTGTCGCCCATGGTGGCGCTGTCGCTGCCCGGCAGCGAAACGTTGCCCGCCGCGTCCACGATGGTGGCGGTCACGGTCAGCGTCACGCCGTCCGCCGGACGGTCAAACTCGTAACCCACCTTGCCCGCCGTGATGTCGGCATCGGTCAACAGGCGGTCGGCCTGGCCGCTCACCTTGAGGGTGTCCCCGGCCTTGGCATCGCCCGGCAGGCTCACTTCCACGTCCACCTTGCCGCTGATCTCGGTGTTGCTGATGGTGCCGTCGTTGTTCACGTCTTCGGTGATGACCACGGTCGGCGCGCCGGTCGCGGTGGTGTCGCCCATGGTGGCGCTGTCGCTGCCCGGCAGCGAGACGTTGCCCGCCGCGTCCACGATGGTGGCGGTCACGGTCAGCGTCACGCCGTCCGCCGGACGGTCAAACTCGTAACCCACCTTGCCCGCCGTGATGTCGGCATCGGTCAACAGGCGGTCGGCCTGGCCGCTCACCTTGAGGGTGTCCCCGGCCTTGGCATCGCCCGGCAGGCTCACTTCCACGTCCACCTTGCCGCTGATCTCGGTGTTGCTGATGGTGCCGTCGTTGTTCACGTCTTCGGTGATGACCACGGTCGGCGCGCCGGTCGCGGTGGTGTCGCCCATGGTGGCGCTGTCGCTGCCCGGCAGCGAAACGTTGCCCGCCGCGTCCACGATGGTGGCGGTCACGGTCAGCGTCACGCCGTCCGCCGGACGGTCAAACTCGTAACCCACCTTGCCCGCCGTGATGTCGGCATCGGTCAACAGGCGGTCGGCCTGGCCGCTCACCTTGAGGGTGTCCCCGGCCTTGGCATCGCCCGGCAGGCTCACTTCCACGTCCACCTTGCCGCTGATCTCGGTGTTGCTGATGGTGCCGTCGTTGTTCACGTCTTCGGTGATGACCACGGTCGGCGCGCCGGTCGCGGTGGTGTCGCCCATGGTGGCGCTGTCGCTGCCCGGCAGCGAAACGTTGCCCGCCGCGTCCACGATGGTGGCGGTCACGGTCAGCGTCACGCCGTCCGCCGGACGGTCAAACTCGTAACCCACCTTGCCCGCCGTGATGTCGGCATCGGTCAACAGGCGGTCGGCCTGGCCGCTCACCTTGAGGGTGTCCCCGGCCTTGGCATCGCCCGGCAGGCTCACTTCCACGTCCACCTTGCCGCTGATCTCGGTGTTGCTGATGGTGCCGTCGTTGTTCACGTCTTCGGTGATGACCACGGTCGGCGCGCCGGTCGCGGTGGTGTCGCCCATGGTGGCGCTGTCGCTGCCCGGCAGCGAAACGTTGCCCGCCGCGTCCACGATGGTGGCGGTCACGGTCAGCGTCACGCCGTCCGCCGGACGGTCAAACTCGTAACCCACCTTGCCCGCCGTGATGTCGGCATCGGTCAACAGGCGGTCGGCCTGGCCGCTCACCTTGAGGGTGTCCCCGGCCTTGGCATCGCCCGGCAGGCTCACTTCCACGTCCACCTTGCCGCTGATCTCGGTGTTGCTGATGGTGCCGTCGTTGTTCACGTCTTCGGTGATGACCACGGTCGGCGCGCCGGTCGCGGTGGTGTCGCCCATGGTGGCGCTGTCGCTGCCCGGCAGCGAAACGTTGCCCGCCGCGTCCACGATGGTGGCGGTCACGGTCAGCGTCACGCCGTCCGCCGGACGGTCAAACTCGTAACCCACCTTGCCCGCCGTGATGTCGGCATCGGTCAACAGGCGGTCGGCCTGGCCGCTCACCTTGAGGGTGTCCCCGGCCTTGGCATCGCCCGGCAGGCTCACTTCCACGTCCACCTTGCCGCTGATCTCGGTGTTGCTGATGGTGCCGTCGTTGTTCACGTCTTCGGTGATGACCACGGTCGGCGCGCCGGTCGCGGTGGTGTCGCCCATGGTGGCGCTGTCGCTGCCCGGCAGCGAAACGTTGCCCGCCGCGTCCACGATGGTGGCGGTCACGGTCAGCGTCACGCCGTCCGCCGGACGGTCAAACTCGTAACCCACCTTGCCCGCCGTGATGTCGGCATCGGTCAACAGGCGGTCGGCCTGGCCGCTCACCTTGAGGGTGTCCCCGGCCTTGGCATCGCCCGGCAGGCTCACTTCCACGTCCACCTTGCCGCTGATCTCGGTGTTGCTGATGGTGCCGTCGTTGTTCACGTCTTCGGTGATGACCACGGTCGGCGCGCCGGTCGCGGTGGTGTCGCCCATGGTGGCGCTGTCGCTGCCCGGCAGCGAAACGTTGCCCGCCGCGTCCACGATGGTGGCGGTCACGGTCAGCGTCACGCCGTCCGCCGGACGGTCAAACTCGTAACCCACCTTGCCCGCCGTGATGTCGGCATCGGTCAACAGGCGGTCGGCCTGGCCGCTCACCTTGAGGGTGTCCCCGGCCTTGGCATCGCCCGGCAGGCTCACTTCCACGTCCACCTTGCCGCTGATCTCGGTGTTGCTGATGGTGCCGTCGTTGTTCACGTCTTCGGTGATGACCACGGTCGGCGCACCGGTCGCGGTGGTGTCGCCCATGGTGGCGCTGTCGCTGCCCGGCAGCGAGACGTTGCCCGCCGCGTCCACGATGGTGGCGGTCACGGTCAGCGTCACGCCGTCCGCCGGACGGTCGAACTCGTAACCCACCTTGCCCGCCGTGATGTCGGCATCGGTCAACAGGCGGTCGGCCTGGCCGCTCACCTTGAGGGTGTCCCCGGCCTTGGCATCGCCCGGCAGGCTCACTGCCACGTCCACCTTGCCGCTGATCTCGGTGTTGCTGATGGTGCCGTCGTTGTTCACGTCTTCGGTGATGACCACGGTCGGCGCACCGGTCGCCTCGGTGTCGATGGCCGCACTGTCGCTGCCGCCGGTCCCCTTGTTGCCCGCCAGATCGGTGTAGCTGTTCTCCTTCACGGTCACGCTGGCGGTGCCCGTGAAGTGCGCATCCGGAGTGAAGGTCGCGGTCCAGGTCTTGCCGCCATCGGAGGTGGTCAGCCCGGTCACTGTGCCGCCCACCACGGTCAGGTCGCCCAGCTCGAACCCGGTCACCTTCTCGCTGAAGGTGAAGGTGACGTCGCTGGTTTCACCCACGGTCAGCTGGTCGTCAACGATGTGGACCACCACGCTCGGGGCCAGGGTGTCGACGCTGTAACCCTCGGTATCGGTCACGGTGGTGCTGTTGCCCGCCGCGTCGGTGGTGGTGACCTTGGCGTCGATCACCTTGTCCCCATCGGCCACCAGCTCGCTACCCGGCACATTGATGCTGAAAGTCTTGTCGGCCAAGACCAGACCGGTGAAGGCCTTGCCATTGACTGTCAGGGTGACGGTGTCGCCCTCTTTCACGTCGCCACCCACACGACCGGTCACGGCGATGTCCTGCTTGGACTCGGCCGCGTTGATCACGTCGTCAGGGGTGATGTTGCCATCCAGGGTGATGCTGGCATCCGGTGGCGTGGTATCGAGCAAGGTAGTGTCGTCGGTGGCGCTGGCCGGGTTGCCCGCCGCGTCGGTAACGCTGGCCACCACGGTCAGGTTGCCATCAGCCAGCCCGCTCAGATCGGCGCGGGTCTGGTAGTTGCCATCGGCATCGGTGACGGCAGTGACTGTCACGCTCTTACCGGTGGCATCGCTGATCACCAGGGTCACGGTACGACCCGGGCCAACATCGGAGGTGCCGCTGATGGGCGTGTTGGCCACATTGGCCGCGTTCACGTCATCCAGGCTCACCGTGATGTTCGCCGTGGTGTCCACGCTACCATCGTCGCTCGACGTGCCTCTGTTGCCAGCAGGATCAGTCACGCTGGCCGTCACGTCATAGCCTCCATCCGGCAACGGTGTCACGACATCCGCGCTGTAACTGCCATCCGGTTGTACCGTGGCGGTCAGGGTCTGCTGATTGCCGTTGGCATCGGTCACCGTCAGGGTCACCGTGCTGCCGGGGGCGGCGTCCGTGGTACCCGTGATGGTCGGGGTGTTGTCATTGGTATTGTCCGGTGCATTCACCGTCACGATCGGGGCCGTAGTGTCCACGCTGCCATCATCGGTCGCGGTGCCGGTGTTGCCGGCCGGATCGGTCACGGAGGCCGTCACCTGATAGCCCCCTTCGGCCAGCGGTGAGGTGACATCCACGCTGAAGCTGCCATCCGGTTGTACCGTAGCGGTCAGGGTCTGTTGATTGCCGTTGGCATCGGTCACCACCAGGGTCACCGTGCTGCCAGCGGGAGCATCCGTGGTGCCGGTCAGGGTCGGCGTCCGATCGTTGGTGTTGTCGGGGGCAGAGACGGTGATGACGGGAGCGGTGAGGTCGACCAGCTCATCCTCACTGCTTTGCGCATCCACCAGCGGCGCCGCGTCAGCCGGGTTCGCACTGTCAAAGCCTGCGCTGGAGATGGTTGCATCACCGGTACGATCGATAGTGACGAAACCGCCGTTGCCGCTGGCACCAGCCACGCCCCCCGCATTGCCTGCGGCCGGGGCTCCGCCCGCCGCCGACGCTTCGAATGCCTTGGTGGGGTCGGTCCCGTCCAGAATCGCTTGCTGCAAGGCGGCGATGTCATCGGGCGTACCCGCGTTCGCCAGCACGGCGTCACCCTGTTCGGGGCGCTCGCCGGAACCCAGGGTGAACGTGGTCTCCCCTCCCTGGAAGCTGGCCCCTTCGGGCGCAAGCAATACCGCATCCTTGGGCAGTACATCGCCTTCTGCAACGAGTCTCTGGCTCCCGTCGGCGGCGACCAGATACATTTTGCCTTGCAAGTGGGTAACGACGACATCCTGATCCAATACGATGCGCTGATTGCTCATGGTTTCTCCTGAAATATCGAAGGGCATATTGCTCCAGCCTCCAATGTGCCCGTTTATCAGGCCATAAACCAGTGAGAAAAATCGAATGAACAGACCGAAATGAAGCCGGGTTTCGGGGCGAAAACGAAGGGACGCAGAAGATAAATAAAATTAATTAAATCAATAGCATCAATTGTGACAAAACGAAGACGGGAGCCTCATCGGCTCCCGTCTCGTGAGGTGTCAGACACCGGCCCAGAGCAGGATGGCCAGCAGCTGGGGCGAGATGATCCGCAGGAACATCACCAGGGGGTAGACGGTCGCGTAAGAGAGTGCGCTGGCACCACTGGTGGGGTGCATGCCGTTGGCAAATGCCAGAGCGGGAGGATCCGTCATCGAGCCGGCCAGCAGACCGCATAGCGTGAGGTAGTTGAGCTTGCCATAATGGCGTGCCAGCACACCCACCAGCAGCAGCGGGATGAGGGTGATTGCCACACCGTACATCATCCATGCGGGACCGTCGCCGTTGATCAGGGTGTCGATGAAGCCGGCCCCGGACTTGAACCCCACCACCGCCAGGAAGAGCACTATGCCTATTTCCCGCAGCGCCAGGTTGGCGCTCGGCGGCATGAACCAGTAGAGCTTGCCGATGCTGCCGATACGAGACAGGATGAGCGCCACCACCAGCGGTCCCCCTGCCAGCCCCAGCTTGAGCGCCGCCGGGAATCCCGGCAGGTAGAAGGGAATGGATCCGAGCAATACCCCCAACCCGATGCCGATGAAGACGGGCAGCATCTGCACCTGCTGCAGTTTCTGCTGCACGTTGCCCACCACGCTGGTGACCGCCTCGATGGCATCGAGCCGCCCCACCAGGTTCAGGATGTCACCGAACTGCAGACTGGTCTGACTGGTTGGCACCAGCTCGATGCCGGCCCGATTCAGGCGCGAGATGACCACATCGTATTTCTGCTTGATGTCGAGATCGCGGATCCGCTTGCCGAGCACCTGCTCATTGGTGACCACCACCCGCTCGACCCGCAGATCGGTCCCGCGGGTGGAGAGGGAGGTGTCTACCTCCTCTCCAAGCACCAGCAGCACCTTGTGCAGGGCATGGCGTTCCCCCACCAGGTGCAGCAGGTCGCCAAGTTCGATGCGCGAGTCGGGCTTTGGCACCATCAGCTCGTCGCCACGCTTGAGGCGGGAACAGATGACGTCCGCCTCGTCCAGACTCGGGATCTCGCGGAGCATCAGGCCATGCATATTGGGATTGCGCACGGCAATGTTGATGGTTTGCAGACTCTCCTTGGTCTTGCCGGCCTGCTGCTCGAAAGCGACCGCCTCCTCCTCGATCTTGATGTGGAAGAACATACGGATGAGCCACATGGTGAGCAGGATGCCGCAGATCCCGAACGGGTAGGCCACCGCATAGCCCATCCCCATCAGGCCGGTGGATCCAGGATCCGCCCCCAGCTCGGCCAGGATCTGCTGGCCAGCCCCCAGGGACGGGGTATTGGTCACTGCCCCGGAAAAGACTCCGAGGATCACCGGCAGCGGTACATCGAACAGCTGGTGCAACGCTGCCGCCACCAGGCAGCCGAGCAGAACCAGCAGGGCCGCGAAGCCATTGAGCTTGAGGCCCGAACTGCGCAAGGAGGAGAAAAAGCCGGGACCGACCTGGATGCCTATGGTGTAGACGAACAGGATCAGGCCGAATTCCTGAATAAAATGAAGTGTTTGCTCATCCAGCTTCAAGCCGGACAAGCCGGCGAAGTGGCCCACTATGATGCCGCCGAACAGCACCCCGCCAATACCCAAACCCACGCCATAGACTCGCCAGTTTCCCAGCCAGAGCCCCAGCACTGCCACCAGCGACAGCATGCTGATGGAAAGCGCGATCTCACTCATCGTTTGCATCCTTTCCAAACTGAACTGGCACTAGCTTGTCAGCAAACGAAGGGGGCAACTGTGGGGTGCCGCACGAATTCAGGCTTTCATGAGCACAAAAATACCAATTAAGGGTTAGTCATCAGATATGGCCATAAATGGCCATGAAGTGGCACAGACTGCCCCCCAGCACAAACAGGTGCCAGATGGCGTGGTTGTAGGGAATGCGCTTGGCCACATAGAAGATCACTCCCAGGCTGTAGATGAGACCACCCAGCCCCAGCAGCAGGAGCCCGGTACCATCCAGATGCAGATAGAGCTGGTAGATGACCACCAGCGACAGCCAGCCCAGCATCAGATAGGTAAATAGCGACACCTTCTTGAAACGATTGATGAAGATCAGCTTGAACACGACCCCCGCCAGGGCCAGCCCCCAGATCACCACCATCAGTCCTTGCGCCAGCGGCGTATCGAGCGCCACCAGCAGGAAGGGGGTATAAGTGCCGGCGATCAGCAGATAGATGGCGCAGTGATCGAACAGCTTGCTCCAGCGTCTGGCCGCCACCGAGCTCACGCTGTGATAGAGCGTCGAGGCGAGATAGAGCAATACCAGGCTGGCACCGTAGACGCCGTAGCTCAGTAGTACCCTGGGCCCCTGATCCCACCCCTTGTGCAGCAGCAAGACCAGTCCCAGTCCGCCCAGCAGCAGCCCCAGCCCATGGCTGAGGCGATTCGCCCACTCTTCCCGTGGGGAGTACCCCGTCACATCCATCATTACCTCCAACCCATTACCGGCCCACTCTAGCGGCCGACGTTTCAGGCTACAAGTGTTAGCTGAAAATAAAGGGGCGAGGAGAGGGAGGGCCAGAGATGGCTGTGCCCCCCGCCCCTTTGGTGTATGCTCTGCCGCCGACGCCGCCCATGCGGATTGCCGCGTCTGCCCGACAATCTGGTCTGGAGAACCCGATGAAGCTCACTGAACTGTTTACACAACCGGATCCTGATTTCGGCAAGGCCATGACGGCCCTGCTGGAGCATTTCCATCATTCCGACGACAGTCAGGCCCCCTATCAGCGGGGCAGCTTCACCCACCAGCTCGATCAGTCGTGCATGCCCGCCATCGGCATCTCTCCCCGGGACTATCTGGCACGGCTCGCCACCCTGGTACCCGGGGCATCGCACCTCACCTCTCCCCGCTACATGGGACACATGACGGCACCGCTGCCGGCCTTCACCGCCGAGCTCTCCCGGCTCTTGGTGATGCTCAACCAGAACCCGATGAAGATGGAGTCCTCCCGTTTGCTGAGCTTTCTGGAGCGGGAAGTGCTGGCCAAGCTGCACCGTCTGGTCTACCGCGAGGGCGACGCCTTCTATGCAGCCCAGATGCATGCCAAGGATGCAGCCCTCGGTGTCATGACCAGTGGCGGTACCATCGCCAACGTCACCGCACTCTGGCTGGCCCGCAACCGGGCCTGTGGCGACAACCTGTTCGCCCTCGCCGAGCAGGGCTATCGCGGCGCCGTCATTCTGGGATCGCGGCTGATGCACTACTCCTTCGACAAGGGGATGGATCTGCTGGGACTCGGGGGTCGCAGCGTCTGGCGTCTCGACACAGACGAGCACAACCGGCTCAGTCTGGCGGCGCTGGAACAGGCCCTTCAACAATGCAGGGAGCAGAAGCTCAAGGTGCTGGCGCTGGTCGGCGTGGCTGGCAGCACGGATTTTGGCTCCGTCGACCCGCTGCCGGAACTGGCCGCCATCGCCCGGCGCGAGCAAATCCACTTCCACGTGGACGCGGCCTGGGGTGGCCCGACCCTCTTCTCGCCCCGCTATCAGGGATTGCTTACGGGGATAGAGCACGCCGATACCGTTACCCTTGACGGTCACAAGCAGTTGCTGGTCCCGCTCGGTACCGGCATGCTGCTCTGCCGCCAACCGGACCTGATGATGACGGTGAAGCGCGAGGCTCCCTACGCCATCCGCGCCACCTCCTTCGATCAGGGGCGTTTCACTCTGGAGGGGACCCGTCCCGCCAACGCGCTCTATCTGGATGCCGCCTTCCAGATGCTGGGGCAGCAGGGTTATGCCCAACTCATCGACGCCAACTACGACAGGGCGCGGCGAATGGCCGCGCTCATCGACGCCAGCCCCGCCTTCGAGCTGATGTCGGCACCTGTCATGAACCTGCTCTCCTACCGATGCATTCCGCCCCACCTGCAAGGTCAGGTGCCCGATGTGGCGGCCAACGAACAGATCAATCTCTTCAACGTCGCCCTGCAAAAAGCCCAGCGCGCCGAAGGGCACAGCTTCGTCTCACGCACCCAGCGCGCAGTCTCCCGCTATGGCGAGCAACCGCTCACGCTGCTGCGCGCCGTCCTACTCAACCCTCTCATCGAGGAAGCGGACATACACGCATTGCTGGACGATCAGGTGCGCCTTGGCAACCAGATTGCCAGCCAGCTGTTCGAGTAACCCGCCGCCCCGGGAAGGAACTGCCTGCAGAATGGACGGTCTTATTCATTTGCCGTTGTCTGACGGGCAGGTACACTGAGTGAAATTTTGAGGTTAGAGCCCAGCATGAAGCAGTTTATCGAGTTCATCCCCCTGATCGTCTTCTTCGCGGTCTACAAGTTTTACGACATCTACACCGCCACTGGCGCCCTGGTGGTCGTCACCGGCCTGCAACTCCTGTACAGCTGGCTTCGCTATCGCCGGGTCGAGAAGATGCAGTTGTTCACCTTCGTGCTGGTCGGTTTCTTCGGCGGCCTCACCGTCTTCTTCCACAACGATGCCTTTATCAAGTGGAAGGTGACCGTCATCAATGTGCTCTTTGCCCTCGCCCTGCTCATCGGCCGCTATGGCTTTGGCAAGAACCTCATCAAGCAGATGCTGGGCAAGGAGCTCCAAGCCCCCGACCGGGTCTGGGACAACGTCAATCTCGGCTGGGTCGGCTTCTTCACCCTGTGCGGTCTGCTCAACCTCTACGTGGCCTTCAACCTCTCCCAGGAGATGTGGGTCAACTTCAAGGTGTTCGGCCTGCTGGGCATGACCCTGGTCTTCACCCTGCTCAGCGGCGTCTATCTCTATCGCCACATGCCGGCCGAGCAGAACGCAGAACAGAAAAAATAACCGCAACCAGAAAGGGATTGTTCCATGTGGTATCTGATCTACTCCGAAGATGTCGCGGGCAGCCTGCCCCAGCGCAAGCTGGCACGCCCTGCCCACCTGGCCCGCCTGCAAGCCTTGCAGGATGAGGGCCGCCTGCTGACGGCCGGCCCCAACCCGGCCATCGATGCCGAGGATCCGGCCGATGCGGGCTTCACCGGCAGCACCGTCATCGCCGACTTTGCCAGTCAGGCCGACGCCCAGGCCTGGGCCGATGCGGACCCCTATGTTGCGGCAGGGGTCTACGCCAGAGTGACCATCAAACCGTTCAAGAAAGTCTTCTGAGCCCATCGAGGCTGACAAGAAAAAGGCCGGACACTGTCCGGCCTTTTCGTATCCGATGGTGACTCATGCCCTGGCCACAAACCAGGGATTGAGGATATCGGGCTTGTTGTAGCAAAGCGGCGAACCATCGAGCTGGGTGACGCTGCCCCCCGCCCCTTCCAGTACCGCCTGAGCAGCCCCCGTATCCCACTCGCAGGTCGGCGCGAGCCGCGGGTAAAGCTCGGCCTCCCCCTCGGCAATGATGCAAAACTTGAGAGAGCTGCCCATGGAAACCAGCTCGATCTCGCCCCGCTCCAGTTCGCCAAAACGGGCCAGATACTCGAGGGTTTCCTGCGACAGGTGATTGCGACTGCCCACCACGCGCCACACTTGCCCTGCGTCATGAGGACGGGTCTGGATGGTCTCGTGCCTGCCATCGGCCACACGCCAGGCGCCAATCCCCTTGCCCCCATACCAGAGCTTGTCCAGTACCGGGGCATAGACCAGCCCCCAGCGCGGGGTCCCCTGTTCAATCAGGGCGATATTCACCGTGAACTCGCCGTTGCGGGAGACAAACTCCTTGGTGCCATCCAAAGGATCCACCAGCCAGTAGCGGGACCAGCCGAGTCGCGCAGCCATCACCTCGGGGGAGGACTCTTCCGACAACACCGGGATATCGGGAGTGAGACGCGCCAGCGCCTGAACGATCACCTCGTGGGCCCCCTTGTCCGCAGCCGTCAGCGGGCTCTCGTCCTGCTTGTACTCCACCGCAAAGGGCTGGCTGTAGATGGACATGATGGCCTCACCGGCGGCGCGGGCGATGGGCTCCAGTTCGGAAATGGCGGGTAGATACATGGAAGAGAGTTCTCGCTCAAAGGGTTGGTCAGTGTAACCGAGTGAGTATCTTCGGCTTATAGCCGTTTGCACTGACTTATACAGTGTCAAAACTGACAGACAAAAAGTGGCGCAACACAGCTAATGATAAATGTGGCACTAACGCCACATAAGGACATGACGATATGAACAAGAAGACCCTGATCGCCGCACTGCTGCTGGGCTGCCTCCCCCTGTTGAGCCAACCTCTGCTGGCCGCCGACAAGGCGGCGACCAAGCCTGTGGCCACCACCCAAGTCAAGGAAAGCGGCAAGATCAATCTCAATACCGCCAGTGCCAGCGAGCTCACCGCCCTGAAAGGCATTGGCGAGAAGAAGGCACAGGCCATCATCGACCACAGGGAGAAGCAGGGCAAGTTCACCTCCGTCGATCAACTGGCGGACGTCAGTGGCATCGGACCTGCCACGCTGGAAGCAAACCGGGACATGATTATCGTCAAGTAACCGGTTTGAATCCCTATCATCCCGAGGGCAGCCTGTGGCTGCCCTATTTTTCTTCGGGTATCATGAGCCCACTTTGTATCTTCGGACTCACTCCATGAAAAAGACACCGCTCGTTGTTCGCAAGGCCGTTCTCCCCGTTGCCGGTCTGGGTACCCGCATGCTGCCCGCCACCAAGGCCATCCCCAAGGAGATGCTGCCCGTGGTCGACAAGCCGCTGATCCAGTATGTGGTGCGCGAAGCCATCGCCGCCGGCATCAAGGAGATCATCCTGGTGACCCATTCAAGCAAGAACTCCATCGAGAACCACTTCGACAAAAGCTTCGAGCTGGAGGCGACCCTGGAGAAGCGGGTCAAGCGCCAACTGCTGGAAGAGGTTCAGCACATCTGTCCCAAAGACGTCACCATCATGCACGTGCGTCAAGGGGAAGCAAAAGGCCTGGGCCATGCAGTACTGTGTGCCCGCCCCCTCATCGGGGATCAACCCTTCGCCGTTCTGCTGCCGGATGTGCTCATCGACGAGGTGGCCAGCGATCTGAAGCAGGACAA
This sequence comes from Aeromonas sp. FDAARGOS 1402, assembly GCF_019046925.1. Taxonomy (NCBI): domain Bacteria; kingdom Pseudomonadati; phylum Pseudomonadota; class Gammaproteobacteria; order Aeromonadales; family Aeromonadaceae; genus Aeromonas; species Aeromonas sp. FDAARGOS 1402. The sequence goes on along the minus strand of NZ_CP077201.1, from coordinate 2,281,848 downwards.
CCTGGCGGAGATGGTGCATCTGTTCGAAGAGGAGCAGATCAGCCAGATCATGGTGGAAGCCGTCCCCGAGAGCGAAGTGGACAAATACGGCATCGCCGACATCAAGGGGGAAGCCCTGAGCGAAGGCATGTCCCTGCCGATGCAGGCCATCGTCGAGAAGCCGCCCCGGGATGAAGCCCCGTCCAACCTGGCCGTGGTCGGTCGCTATGTGCTCTCGGCCAATATCTGGCCCTTGCTGGAAAAAACCCCGGCCGGCGCCGGCGACGAGATCCAGCTGACCGATGCCATCGCCATGCTGATGGAAAAGGAGCAGGTCAATGCCTACTTCATGAAGGGACGCAGCCACGATTGCGGCAGCAAGCTCGGTTATATGAAGGCCAATGTGGAATACGCCGTGCGCCATCGGGAACTCAGCAAAGAATTCACCAGCTGGCTGAAGCAGTTTGCCAAAGAGCTGTAATCTCTGAATATTTACAAGATAAGCAGAATAAAAAACTGGGCATCATTCGATGCCCTTTTTCATTTTATAAACAAATATTCAACCATTGATAGATAAAATATCGCTAAATCATAATATTGTAATTTAAAGTCGCTTGTTCTATAAGGATTAAGGCTTGTTCCTAGCCCTTGCATAAAATTTCTAAAAAAATATAAGACACAGGTGGAAGTTCCAATGAATAACCCGTCCAAAGGGACCTTTTTAGGTCACCCTAAAGGGCTTTTTTTGCTCTTTAGTACCGAACTGTGGGAGAGATTCTCCTATTACGGCATGCGTGCCGTGCTCGTCCTCTATCTGACCGACCTGACCGCCAACGGTGGCATGGGCTGGACCCAGGCCGACGCCCTCAAGCTGTACGGCATCTATACCGGTCTGGTCTACATCACTCCCATCATCGGCGGCTGGCTCGCAGATACCTTCCTGGGCCAGCGCCGTGCCATCCTGTTCGGTGCCGTGCTGATGGCCGCCGGCCAGTTTACCCTGGCACTGCCTCACGCCATGTTCCCTGACATGGTCAACACCGTCTTCTATGCCGGCCTTGGCTTGCTGATCGTGGGCAACGGCCTGTTCAAACCGAACATCTCCACCATGGTGGGCGACCTGTATAAAGAAGGGGATCACCGTCGTGACGGCGCCTTCACCATCTTCTACATGGGCATCAACCTGGGCTCCCTGCTGGCCGGCGTGATCTGCGGCGCCGCCGCCACCGCCTATGGCTGGCAAGCCGCCTTCGTCAGCGCCGGTATCGGCATGTTGCTCTCCCTGGTCGTGCAGGCCACCATGGCCCAGCGTTTCCTTGGCGACATCGGCCGTGTCCCCGCCGCCCAGCGTGCCGCCCTGCAGCGCTCCAAGGAGCAAAAAGCGCCCCTGACCAAACAGGAAGTGGATCGCATCAAGGTGATCCTAGTGCTGGGCCTGTTCACCATCATCTTCTGGGCCGGCTTCGAGCAGGCCGGTGGTCTGATGAACCTGTATGCCCAGGAGTATACCGACCGCATGATCGGCAGCTTCGAAGTGCCGACCGCCTGGTTCCAGTCCCTGAACCCCTTCTTCATCATCACCCTGGCCCCTGTCGTGGCCGCCATCTGGATCAAGCTCGGCAAGAAAGAGCCGAACTCCCCGGTGAAATTCGCCATGGGCCTGCTGTTCCTGGCCGTCGGCTTCCTGTTCATGATCGGTGCCGTGCTGGAGCAAGGTGGTGATCAGGCTGTCAAGACCTCCATGTTCTGGCTGGTCGGTGCCTACCTGTTCCATACCCTGGGCGAGCTCTGCCTCTCTCCCATCGGTCTCTCCATGGTGACCAAGCTGGCTCCGCTGCGCCTGGCCTCCCTGATGATGGGTGCCTGGTTCGGTTTCGTGGCCCTGGCCAACTATGCCGCCGGCTTCATCGGCTCCTTCGTCGGCGAATCCGGCGCCATGGCCATCTTCGGTGGCATCGCACTGGCCGCCGTGATCAGCGCCCTCATCCTGCTGACCATGGCCAACCGCCTGGTCTACTGGATGCACGGTGCCGAAGGCCCGGCCAAAGAGCCCGAAGAACAAGAGCAGAAACTGCAGTCTGCGACCGTTTGACCGGTCAGGACAGCAGAGACCAAACAGGGCGCCCATGGGCGCCCTGTTTGCATGTGTTCACTTCACGGCGTCAGTGGTGACGAACCTGCATCGTCAGGGCGCTGCCGCTGTCACTGCGAAACTGCAGATCAAAGGGCTCGTGCCAGCTTCGCCTGTGCAACGTGTAGCGACTGCTGCGCATCAAGCCGAGCGGCAACCCCCCTGCACGCATCAACCAGTGAGGTGAGGTGAGCCCGGCATTTGCAAAAAGCAGCCCATCCTCCTGATCGAACAGCAGGGCCGCCATGGCAAAGGAGTGACGCAGGCCCGACTCCAGCAGTTGCAGATTGAGGTAATCCAGCAATCGGTGTGGCTGGGTCAACAGCAGGCTCTCTTGTTGCTGGTATTGGCGATAGGGGCCGTTCATCAGGGATCGCACCAAGGCACCACAGAAGGCCGCATCCACACCGAGGATGGGCAATTCCATCACCAGTACCAGCAGCTTGTCGTCCAGTTTGAAGGTATCCGGGATGAAGAGATTGCCCATGCCGGCAAAGGTGACCTGCCAGGGCCCCCACTCCTGCATGCCAGGGGGGGCCAGCCAGGCGAGCAGCCGGCTGCTCGCCAGATCGTGGCCACGGAAAAAGTCGATGTGCTCCATCAGCTCCAGTTGCTGGCTCTGATGCCCGAGGTTTGTCAGGCATTGCTCGATGCTGCGGCGGATCTGCTCATAGTCATTCACCGGTTTGATGAAGAAGTCCCTGGCCCCCGCCCGCAGCGCACGCTCGATCGCAGCCATCTGATCCTGACCGGAGATGACGATGACGGGCACCTGTGGATAGCGGGCGGTGAGGCAGGCAATCACCTCATGGCCATCCATGTTCGGCATGTTCAGATCACACAACACCACATCGGGGTGATAGAGCGCTGCGGCAGAGAGCCCCTCAATCCCGTCTTCTGCCTGAAAGACGCAGGCCCCGTCGTGCTCGAGATAAGATACCAGTGAGTGGCGAAAAACCGCTTCGTCTTCTACCACCAAGATCCGTAGTCCGGCTTTTGACATCTTGACAAAGCTCTTATTAGTCAAATGGTTATTTGAGCATTAAGACTAGATCATGGGCGCTGGATACCGCCACACAATATTGTCGAGCAGCGAGCCGAGCTGGCCTTGGTATCTGCCAAGCGTTTGAAATGGTCCGACTATTTTGATCGCCCCCTTGCGCAGAGATGGTCGGCAACCGTCGCCCGGCAGCCGTTCTCTCGCAGGTCGGCACCATGAATTGTATGAGGCACCGCCATGAGGGATAATGCCCTCCACTCCAGATCGTGAAGCAGACCATGACGCCAGCCGAATACAGCGCCCTCGCCCATCCCAGACTCTCCCATCCGGCCCGCAGCCTCTATACCCTGCAACTGCGCCGCTTGGTGCTGGAAAATCGGCTGGCCCGACTCAACTATCCCGAGCTTGGCCGGGCACTGGCTGTCGTCGATCCGGGCAATCCCGGTGGTTTCAGCTATCAGGTCAACGCTCGCCAGCTGACCGAGCTGCTCGACGAGCTGATGGAGGCCGAACTGCTTCAGGTCGAGGCCCAGGCTGACAGTGAGCACTACCACCAGTGCCCTTTCCAGTTGCCGTTGCTGAGCCAGCGGGTGCGCAGCCCTCTGCCGGCACGCCCGTTCCAGATGCACCTGCAGTGGCGTCCGGACGAAGAACTGCCTGCTCTCGCACGCCTGTGCGGGGTGATCGATGCCAGCTACAGCGAAGAGGATCTCGGGGAGTTCATCGCCTACTGGCTCGGCCGCCCCGAGGTGTTCGACTCCCAGCACCAGTGGATGTTGAAATTTATTCGGGCCCTCAAGAGTCGGCGCTACGCCCGCCGCCCGGCGACCGTGGTCACCGGGTACCAGCAGGTCGCGCCAGCCCCGGTAGAGGCTGGCCCGAGCCGCCGGGCGCAAGAGATGATCGATGAGGCCAAACGGCTGGCACAAGCTCAGGAGCCGGAGAATGATTGATACCAGGCGGCCACGAAGTGCACTATTGACCCCCTGCCCATCCAGCCACAGCCCTAGCAGAAGGAGAATTCCATGACAGATCCGCACGACCCGATGCGCCAGGCACTGGAAGAGATCGAGGCCAAACGCCAGAAAATCGCCAAGGCCAGACAGGAGCAACGGGCTCATGATCCCGAGCTCAAGCGTCACGTCAGCAACCTGCAGCAACGTATTCTCCGACTGCGGGCCGCAACCGGCGGCAGCCAGTACGACTACGAGACCCTGCGCAAGGAGTACGACGCCAAGGCCAATGCCGAAGTGCGCGAGTTGCAGAAAGCCGCCCGCCAGGAGCGGATCCAGAAGCTGATCGCCCAGGCCGACCTCAATCCGGACTGGATCTTCGACAAGATGGATTCCGGTGACCCGGCCCTGCAATACCCCATCGAGACAGCCCGCTACTTCATCAGCGGTTTCGAGCACTGGGAGAAGAGCGGCGGGGGCTGCATGCTGATCTACGGCGATTACGGCACCGGCAAATCCACCCTGGCGGGCGCCGTGGCCCACGAGTTGATCGCGCGCCACCAGAAGTCGGTGATCTTCCAGCAGTGGGCCTCCATCGTGGACAGGCTCTTCTTCAACGTCATCCAGGATCAGGAGGAGCGCAACCAGTACCGCCGCGCCCTGGAAGAGGTGGACCTGCTGATCATCGACGAGGTGGCGGCCAACCGCGCCAAGATGGCCGAGAGTCAGTCCAGCTTCCTCGGCCACCTGCTGCGCCGTCGTCGCAACCTGTCCAAAAGCGTCATCATCATCACCAACCACAGCCCCCAGAGCCTGCATCAGGCCATCGGTGATTTCAGCTATGAGGCGATCAAGGCGTTCAATCCGGTGGACATCCACCTGAGCGGACCCAGCCGCCGTCCCAGCATCGGCCATTACAACGGTTGATCCCGTCGGGCCGGCGTCCCTGATGTCCGGCCCTTCATATCCCCTGCACCTCACAAATAAAAACCACTCTCATTTACAGAGATCCATCCAGGCTCTAGGCTTGCTCTTTTGTTCGAGAGGGCCTGTCATGCCAACCACACTCATCTTCGGTGCCAGTCGCGGACTGGGCCGCGCTTTCACCGACCACGCACTGCAACTGGGCCACAGGGTCGTTGCCCTGGTGCGCCATGCCGACATGGCCAGCGAGCTGCATACCCTGGGAGTCGAGGTCGTCATCGGGGATGCCCTGGACCCCCTGGCCGTGGCCCTGGCTTGCCGCTTGGCGGGCAGGGATGCCCGGGTAGTCTCCACCCTCGGCAGCTTTCGCCAGAGTGCACCGGTGGATTATCAGGGCAACCGCCATGTGATCGACGAGATGGAGCACGCCGGGCTCAGCCGCCTGCTGCTGGTTACCTCCCTCGGTTGTGGCGACAGCTGGCAATACCTGCCCGAGCGGGCTCGCGCCGCCTTCGGACACGAGGTACGCCTCAAGAGCCTGGCGGAAAGCTGGCTGCAGACAAGCCCCCTTGAGTGGACCATTTTACGCCCCGCAGGGTTGCAGGATGGGGAGCCCACGGGTCAGGCCATCCTGAGCCAGGGGCAAGAGAGGCATGGCCTGGTCAGGCGCCAGGATGTGGCGATACGGGGTTTGCAACTGCTCACCGACCAGGAGGCGCACGGCCAGATCTATGCCATCGGCGATCCGGGTCTGAGTCAGCCATGACCCCTGTGAATGGCAACACGGTCAGCCCGAGGGCTGACCGTGTTGTTGCAAGGGGGCCTAGTCGGTGGAAGACGCAGTCGCCCCATCATCCGGCCCCGTTGCAGGGCACGGTTGACGCCAGCGGAGCAACCAGCACGCCAGAGCGCCATACAACAGTGCAAGCCCCCACAACTGCCACCAGTAGCGGGAGACCTGGGCAAAGTCGGCCCCCATCTGATTGAGGCGCAGGAATCCCTCGATGGCCGGCGTGCTCGGGGCCCACTGGGCCAGCCAGTTGAGGGGGGCCGGGATGAGCTCAAGGGGCCAGATAAAGCCGGCCAGGAAGACCAGCGGCAAAGAGGAGACAAGCACTATCTGGGTCGGCAGATCACGGCGGGTGAACAGGGCGCCGAGCACGATCCCGAGCCAGGTGGTGGCCAGCAGGAACGGCAGAGTAAAGAGCCAGAGTTCGCCGGGTACAGCGGTGCGGGCAATGCCGTAGTGATCGAAGCAGAAGCCGAAGAAGTAGGTCACCGGAAGGACGAAAAGAGCCCCCACCACCAGGGTGCGGGCCAGCAACAAGGCCGGCACGGGGGCATGTTGCCAGTAGCCTGACTCGCCACGGCGGCTGCGCTGGTTCTGGGTCGCCCCCAGGATGCCGGTCCCCATCAGCAACACCTGATGCAGGATCAGCACGAATACCGCAGGCACCACGTAGTTCACATAGCCCATGGTGGGGTTGAATACCGGTAGCACATTGAGGGCCACCGCGTTCCAGCCCATGGCGGCCTGGGGCAGCGCCTCACCCTGGCTCAACAGCCTGGCCACCTTCACCTGGGCGGCAAGCGTGCCCCCCGCCTGGGCCAGCCCTTCGGCAATGGTGCCATAGACCAGGAAGTAGGAGGCATCCCCGGCATAACCCAGGGTCACGCTCCTGCCCAGCATCAGATCCCGATAGAAGTGGCGGGGAATGTGCAAGATGCCGCTCGCCTTGCCGGTCAGCATCATCTGGCGGGCCTCGTCGAGCGAACCGGCACGGGCCACCAGTTTCACCTGCGCCGTGGCATCGGCCATGAACTCCAGCTGGCGGGAGAGCTGGCTGCCATCCTCGTTGACCACCACCACGGGCTCTTCCCTGGGCAATTGGTGCAGGTAGGGCTGGGGGTAGAGGAAGGAGTAGAAGAAGACGCCGCCAAACAGGGTCAGCATGATGGCGCGATCCGCCAAGAGGGTGCGCAGCTCAAGGCGCATCAGATCCCAGAATCCCATCATGGTCTGGACTCCTCATGGGGCAGGGCCGCGCCCGACGGCGTCCGGTAACGGTGTACCACCAGCAACAGGGGCAGCAGAAACAGCAGCAGAGCCCCGAGCTGGGGCAGGGCCGCCGTCAACGGTTGACCGTAGTTGGTTTGCCCGATCTGCAGCTCCACATAGTGGGAGATGGGCAGCAGGCTGCGCCAGAACTGGGCCACATCACCCATGGCGGTGACCGGAAAGGTGACCCCCATGAAGGCAAATCCCGGCGCCGTGTAGGCGCCGGCCAGAGAGAGCGCCCGCGCCGGATCCCGGATGATGGCGTAGAAGAAGGCCCCCATGGTGACGCAAGCGGCTGACGCCAGTCCCAGCCCCGCCGTCAGCACCAGCCAACTGCCTTGCATGGGGTACCCAAGCCCCTTGAACAGCAGCAGACTCCACGCCAGACCCCACCCCCAGCCGATGAGCACATGGGGCAGCAGGGTACGCCAGAGGCCGAACCAGACCCCTCTGGTGGTCCAGTCCAACCCGAGGCGATCGGTGCGGGCCAGGGCGTTCAGGCCATAGAGCACCACCAGGATCTGCCACACCGCAGGCAGCAGGGCGCTCAGCAGAAACTGGGCGTAGCTGGAATTGATGTTGTAGAGCGCGGTAACCTGGCTCGCAATGGGTACGGATTGTCCCAGGGCACCGGGCAGCGTCTTGCCGTCGGCCATGGCCTCCAACCCCCCTACCTGACCATTGAGAGTTCCCACCACCTGGGCCAGTGCGGAGTTGACCAGCTTGGCAATCAGGATGAACTGGCCATTGTTGAACACGGTGACCTGCGGCTGAGTGCCTTGCCGGGCATCCCGCTCCAGGTGATGGGGGATCACCACCAGGGCATAGATGTCTCCCCCTCGCAGTGCCCTGGCCCCCTCGTCGATGGCGTCAAACTGCTGCGCTATCTTGAGCCCGGCGGAGCCATCGAGAGAGAACGCCAGTTGTCGGGAGAGGGGGCTGCGATCCAGATCCACCAGACCGACCTTGAGATCCCGCGCCAGGCCGGCTGAAAAGATCCAGCACAGGATCCCTATCAGCAGCAAGGGGACCCAGCTCGCCAGCGCCCGGCCGAACGGGTCCTGCCAGAGCAACCGCCATTCGCGCCCCATCAGAGCTCGACCAGCACGCTCATGCCGACCCGCAGCCCATCAACCGGCTGCAAGGGGCGCGCTTCCACCTGGAAGCTTTTCATGTCGAACCCCTGGCGGGTGTCGGTGGCACGCCAGGTGGCGAAATCCCCCATCACGGCCACATGGGTCACCTTGAAGCGCACCAGCTGATCCCCCAGGCCGGGAATACGGGCATCAAACTCGGTACCGACCGGGAACCTTGGCAAGAGGTCCTCACGGACATGGAACTGGGCCCAGGCATCCTTCATGTCGAGCAAGGTCACCACGGGGAAGCCCTGGGGAGCCAGCTCGCCGCTACGCAACAGCACCTGGGCAACTTCCCCCTCGTGTGGGCTGGCGATGCGGGTATCGGCCAGATAGGCTTCCACTTCCGCCACGCCGCCAGCCGCCATCTTGGCCTGCTCGCGGGCCGCTATCTTGGTCTCTTCCCGCGCCCCTTCCAGTGCCATCTGGTATTGCTGCCAGGCCATGCCCTCGCTGTACTTCGCCGCCTGCCAGGCCGTCCAGGCCTCGTCACGCTTTTGCAGCGACATCACGCCATCCCGATGCAGGCTGGCAATGCGCTCGTAGGTTTTGCCATGAAGCAGGGCAGCCGCCTTGGCCTGTTGCCACTGATCCTTGGCGGCCGCGATCTGCTGCACTCGCGCCCCCTTCTCGGCCTCTTCGGCCATTGCACCCGCCGCGGCCTGCCCGGCCTTGGCCTGACTCAGCTTGGCCTCGATCTCCGGGCTCGCCAGAGTGAACGCCAGTTGGCCCCTGGCCAGTTGATCCCCCTTCTTCACCAGCACCTCGTCGATGCGACCCGCCACCTTGGAAGAGACCGAATACTGCTGCGCCTCTATCTGCCCCTGCAGACGCACCGGCTCCGGCTGATAGGCCAGCCAGAAGCGCCATCCAAGCCAGAGCACAAGCAATACCAGCGCCAGTGGCAGCAGCCAGGGCTTGCCCTGGCTCATCTTCTTCTTGATGGGGGGATGACTCATGAATTCACCTCGGCAAACGGGCGACCCTTGGCGGTCGAAACGGACATGAATAACGGAATGGAAGAGAGCGCGATCATGAGTTCACCTCGATCGCCTGACCATGCTGATACTGGTTGAAACTGTTCATCTGACCGGAGAGTGCCAACAGGCGGGCCAGGGAGATCACGTATTGATAGGCGGCGGCGGCGCGCTGGGTCTTGACCCCGGCAAGCTGGGTCTGGGCATCGACCACATCAAGGGAAGTGGAGAGCCCCTGACCGAATGCCTTGTCACGCAACCGCACGTTCTCCTCGGCCAGCGCCTGGGTTGAGGAGAGAGAGTGATACTCCTCCAGTCCCTGGGCAGCCTCGCGCCAGGTCTTCTCGACCAGCAGCTCCAGATCCTGGCGGGTCTTGGCTTGCAGCAGGTTGACCTGGAGTTCGGCGCTCTTGGCTGCCTGGACCGTCTCGGAGCGGCCATCACGACTCACCAACGGCATGCTGACCCCGACACCAACCAGCCAGTCCGGTGTGGTCTTGGAGACGATGGAATCATCTTCATAGAGGTTGTAGTTGCCGAACAGGAAGAGCTCGGGGGCGTATTTGCCCTTCTCCAGCTTGATCATCCCCTGGGCCTGCTCCTTCTTGGCCGTCAACAGCTTGAGACCGGGATGCACCGACAGGGTCTCCTCCACGAAGGGAGACAAGGCTGGCATCCCTTCGTTGATGAAGAGGGCGGTATTGGGCTCAGCCTGCTTGAGCTTGAGCATGTGGCCGAGCGCCAGCTGGGCGATCTCCAGGCTGCGCCTGGCCTTCTGGGTATCGATACGTGCCCTGTCATAGGCAGACTGGGCCGAAAGGCGCTCCACCTTGGCGATCTGCCCCTGGGCTTCGAGCTTCTTGGCATGATCCAGATGGTGTGCCAGTCCCTGCTCGATCTCCTGCTTGGTCTGCACCACCTGCGCCGCCAGCACCACCCCGAAGTAGGTCTGGGAGAGGCTCTCGAAGGTGGACTGCTGTTTAAGCACCAGCAACTGCTCAGCCTCGCTCACCTGGGCCTGACGAATATCCTGGGCCGCATCGATGCGCCCGCCGGTAAAGAGCGGCCATAGCATCTTGACCGAACTGGTCACCACGTTCTGCTTGGTGAGGGGGGTGACAAAATCGCTCGGGCTGAGGTTGAGTGCCTGCATCACGGGCCCCAGGACCTTGCCGAATTCCGGATGATTGGCGATGGGGTTGAGATCCAGCATGTCCAGCTCCATCGGCTGATCGAGATGGGTATAGCTTGCCCCCACATCCACCTTGGGCAGGTACATGGCCTTGGCCGCCTCCCGCAGTTGCTGGGCCCGCTCCACCCCGGCCTGCTCTGCCGCCAAGCCGTCATCCTGCTGGATGACCCGGCTCCAGGCCTCGGTGAAGCTGACCGTCTGCGCCTGAGCCGACCCCAGCACGATACCCAGCAGGCATGGGCAGAGCGATTTGATGAACTTTGCCGTCATACATCCCCGATCCGTTTGTAATGAAATTGTGTAGAGTCTTTGCTCAATTCAGGCCCGCTATCATAGCCTAAACCGGCTTGAGAGGGAGACTCACAAATCACCATCTCCCTCACTCGTGCCCTCCTGACCATGGTCACAGACAATATGTCCGATTTTCAAGCACTCCTGAATTTGCAAGCCTTGGCGCGACGTTTTTTTCAGAAAAAAATGGCTGACGCTCAAATACTAACCTTTTCTCCTGACTAAAAAATGCGTAATATACGCCGCCCTAAGCCGATGGTAACCGTGGAATGCAGATAGGTCCCCACACGCTTGAAACTCCCCTGATCGTGGCCCCCATGGCCGGTGTAACAGACCGACCATTTCGTGAACTTTGTTTACGTTTGGGAGCCGGTATGGCCGTTTCCGAGATGCTGCTGGCCAACCCGGATGTCTGGGATACCCAGAAAACCCGGATGAGAATGGATCACTCTGCTGAAGGCGGCTTGCGATCGGTCCAGATTGCCGGTGCCGACCCCGAGATGATGGCGTTTGCTGCCCGCTACAACGTGGAGCAGGGCGCTCAGATCGTCGACATCAACATGGGATGTCCGGCAAAAAAAGTGAATAAGAAGCTGGCAGGTTCCGCCCTGCTGCGTCAGCCAGACCTGGTCAGATCCATCTGCCGGGCCGTGGTGGATGCGGTGGAAGTACCTGTCACCTTGAAGATCCGCACAGGATGGGATCCGGATAACCGCAATGGCGAGGAGATCGCCCGAATCGCCGAAGATTGCGGTATCGCGGCCCTTGCCGTGCATGGTCGTACCCGTGCCTGCCTCTACAAGGGCGAAGCGGAGTACGACACTATCAGGGCGATTAAGCAGGCCGTATCGATTCCTGTTGTCGCCAATGGCGACATCGATAGCCCGGAGAAAGCCCGGTATGTCCTCGACTATACCGGTGTCGACGCCGTGATGATCGGCCGTGCTGCGCAAGGACGACCCTGGATTTTCCGGGAAATCCGCCATTTTCTTGAAACGGGCACCAAGCTGCCGCCTCCCGACAGGGAAGAGGTTCGCACCCTGATGAACGAGCATGTCACCAATCTGCACCAGTTTTACGGTGCCTATCTGGGAGCGCGCATTGCCCGTAAACACGTGGGCTGGTATCTGGATGAAGAAGAGGCGGGCCGAGAATTCCGTAAGCACTTCAATGCCCTGGATTGTGCAGACGCACAACTCGAGGCACTCGAAGCGTATTTCGATGGATTAGGTTAACGCATAACTAAAGAGCCGACCGAATATGTTCGAACAAACCCTGACTTCTGATGCATTGGTAACAACTACTCACAATCACGCTGCCGAGCCGACCCAACGCCCCCTGCGTGACTCTGTGCAACAGGCCCTGCGTAACTACCTGGCCCAGTTGAACGGTCAGGAAGTGATTGATCTGTACGATATGGTTCTCTCCGAAGTCGAAGCTCCCATGCTGGACGTGATCATGCAGTACACCCGTGGCAACCAGACTCGCGCCGCCGTAATGATGGGCATCAACCGCGGCACCCTGCGCAAGAAACTCAAGCGTTACGGCATGAACTGATCCCGGTCATTCTGCTGCAGTGCAGACGAAGGCGTATCCCAGCGATGGGATACGCCTTTTTCTATGCCCGGTTTTTACCTGCTCACTCCACCGCCAGCTTGATACCGAGCCCCACGAACAGCCCCCCCATCACGCGATTCAGCCAGGTGGCCACCCGGGCGGGCAGTCGCACCTTGCGGCTTGCAAACGCGGTGGAAAACGCCAGCAGATGGCACCAGATCATGCCGTTGAGATTGAAGATGCAGCCCAGCACGATGAATGCCATCGCCTTTTGCGGTGAAGCGGGATCGATGAACTGGGGCACAAAAGCGAGAAAGAAGAGCGCCACCTTGGGATTGAGGACATTGGTGAGCAACCCCTGCCGAAAGATGCGCCCATAAGAGAGCGCAGGCAGCGCCACAGCCCCATCCACAGACGTTGAAGTGCCACTCCTCTGCCAGAGCATGGACACGCCGAGATAGACCAGATAGAGCGCCCCCATCAGCTTGATGACGGCAAACAGCTCGGCGGAGGCACTCAACAGGGCAGACAGTCCCAGCGCCGCAGCCAACACATGTACCATGGTACCTGTCCCGATACCCAATGCCGCCATGGACCCTGCACGCCATCCCTGGGAGCCGCTGCGCAGCATGATGAGCAGGGAGTCAGGCCCAGGCATCATGTTCAGCAGCAGGCCAGAAACGACAAACAACGCCAAATCGTGGATCCCCAACATAGACAGCTCCTTGTACATGAAAGAAACAGTCTATGGATCCTGAGGTACTTGTCACTCCCGTTTCCAGCGATAGTGATTATCAAGGAAGGGAATAGCGCTTGAGCCGGAGATACTTGACGCTCAACCTGGTGAGAAAGAGAGATTGAGCCGTTTGAAAGACAGTGATACTGGCTGAATAACAATGTTTATCGATACAATAGACTGTGTTTTGCGCATTAACCAGGCTTATTATCTAAAAAATAAATTTCAGGCAATAAAAAACCCCGCTCAGATGAGCGGGGTTTCTTGTATTGGGTGCCTGGCAGTGTCCTACTCTCGCATGGCGAATGCCACACTACCATCGGCGCTACAGCGTTTCACTTCTGAGTTCGGCATGGGGTCAGGTGGTTCCACTGCGCTATTGCCGCCAGGCAAAATCTTCAATCTGAGAAAGCTGATGTAAGTAATTCGTTCATTCGCTACAAGGCCAGAAACACTTCTTGGGTGTTGTATGGTTAAGCCTCACGGGTAATTAGTATGGGTTAGCTCAACGTATCGCTACGCTTACACACCCCACCTATCAACGTTGTGGTCTCCAACGGCCCTTTAGGACCCTCAAGGGGTCAGGGATGACTCATCTCAGGGCTCGCTTCCCGCTTAGATGCTTTCAGCGGTTATCGATTCCGAACTTAGCTACCGGGCAGTGCCACTGGCGTGACAACCCGAACACCAGAGGTTCGTTCACTCCGGTCCTCTCGTACTAGGAGCAACTCCCTTCAATCATCCAACGCCCACGGCAGATAGGGACCGAACTGTCTCACGACGTTCTGAACCCAGCTCGCGTACCACTTTAAATGGCGAACAGCCATACCCTTGGGACCGACTTCAGCCCCAGGATGTGATGAGCCGACATCGAGGTGCCAAACACCGCCGTCGATATGAACTCTTGGGCGGTATCAGCCTGTTATCCCCGGAGTACCTTTTATCCGTTGAGCGATGGCCCTTCCATTCAGAACCACCGGATCACTATGACCTACTTTCGTACCTGCTCGACCTGTCCGTCTCGCAGTTAAGCTGGCTTATGCCATTGCACTAACCTCCTGATGTCCGACCAGGATTAGCCAACCTTCGTGCTCCTCCGTTACTCTTTGGGAGGAGACCGCCCCAGTCAAACTACCCACCAGGCACTGTCCGCGAGCCCGATTCAGGGCCCTGCGTTAGAACATCAAACATACAAGGGTGGTATTTCAAGGACGGCTCCAGCGCAACTGGCGTCACGCCTTCAAAGCCTCCCACCTATCCTACACATGTAGGTTCAATGTTCAGTGCCAAGCTGTAGTAAAGGTTCACGGGGTCTTTCCGTCTAGCCGCGGGTACACCGCATCTTCACGGCGAATTCGATTTCACTGAGTCTCGGGTGGAGACAGCATGGCCATGGTTACACCATTCGTGCAG